>NZ_CP192021.1:0-2562500 GCF_050942205.1 Micromonospora sp. CA-248260
GTGGCCGGAACGATCGACCTTGCCGCGGTGTGGACCGCGGCGACGGACGAACTCGCCGACGAGATCATCTCCGCCCAGCAGCGGGCCTACCTCAGGCTGACCCGGTTGCGGGCGATCGTCGAGGACACCGCGCTGCTCTCCGTGCCGGACGCCTTCACCCGGGACGTCATCGAGTCGCGGCTGCGACCGGCCATCACCGAGGCGCTCACCCGACGGCTGGGCCGGCCGATACAGGTCGCGGTGACCGTGCGGATCGCCGAGGACGCCGCCGGACGGCCCGCCGGCACCGTCTACCGCAGCGGACCGGAGGCCGCCGTCGTGGCGGAGCCCGGTCCGGCCGTGGACGACTATCCGGGGTTCCGGCCGTCGGCCTACGACGAACCCGAACCGTCGTACCCCCGGGAGGCCGGGCCACCGCCGGAGCAGCCCGGGGTCCGGTCGCCCGCCGGGCAACCGGAGCCGGACGGCCACCGCCCGGCCCGGGTTCCGGCCAGCCGCGACGGTGGTCAGGACACGCTGTTCGGCGTCGGCTTCGCCGAACCGGCGCGGATGGACCGCCCCGCCCCCGAGCGGCGCGGTTTCGAGGAACGTCACCGCGCCGAGCCCGACACCGACCCGCGCGGCTACGAGCCCGCCTACCGGGACCAGGGGCGGCCGCCGCGTGACCAGCAGGGTCCGCGCGGCCCGGCCCGCGACGGCGTCACCGACAGCGGGCCCGGTCGGGCCGGCACCGACCACCGACCCGGTGGCGGTGACCGACGCCCCGGCGGTACGGAGGGCAGCGGCAACCGGCTCAACCCGAAGTACATGTTCGAGACGTTCGTCATCGGCTCGTCCAACCGGTTCGCCCACGCGGCGAGCGTCGCGGTGGCCGAGTCACCGGCCAAGGCGTACAACCCGCTGTTCATCTACGGCAGCTCGGGGCTGGGCAAGACGCACCTGCTGCACGCGATCGGGCACTACGCCCAGACGCTCGGCAACGCCCGCTCGGTCCGGTACGTCTCGACCGAGGAGTTCACCAACGACTTCATCAACTCCCTGCGGGACGACAAGACCAGTGCGTTCCAGCGCCGCTACCGCGACGTCGACATCCTGCTGATCGACGACATCCAGTTCCTGGAGAACCGTGAGCGGACCCAGGAGGAGTTCTTCCACACCTTCAACACCCTGCACAACGCCAACAAGCAGATCGTGATCACCTCCGACCGTTCGCCGAAGCAGCTGGCGACGTTGGAGGACCGGCTGCGGACCCGGTTCGAGTGGGGGCTGCTCGCCGACATCCAGCCGCCCGACCTGGAGACCCGGATCGCGATCCTGCAGAAGAAGGCCGCCCAGGAGCGGCTGTACGCCCCGCCGGACGTGCTGGAGTTCATCGCCTCCCGGGTGTCGAACTCGATCCGGGAACTGGAGGGGGCGCTGATCCGGGTCACCGCGTTCGCCAGCCTCACCCGGTCCACCGTCGAGCTGTCGTTGGCCGAGGAGGTGCTGCGGGACTTCATCCCCGACGGCGCCGGCCCGGAGATCACCGCCGACCAGATCATGGTTTCCACCTCGGAGTACTTCGGGGTGAGCCTGGAGGACCTGCGCGGGCATTCACGCTCCCGGGTGCTGGTCAACGCCCGTCAGGTGGCCATGTACCTGTGTCGGGAGCTGACCGACCTCTCACTGCCCCGGATCGGGCAGGCGTTCGGCGGCCGGGACCACACCACCGTCATGCACGCCGACCGGAAGATCCGCCAGCAGATGGCGGAGCGGCGCTCGCTCTACAACCAGATCGCCGAGCTGACCAACCGGATCAAGCAGAACACCTGAGACGTACGCCACTTTCCACCCGTCGTCGACGCCCGGCCGAGCATCTCGGCCGGGCGTCTTCGTGTCGGCGCACGGCCCCGGTGGTCCCGTCCGCCCCGGGTCGCCGGGGCGCGTCCTGTGGATGAGTCGTCACCTTCGTCCACAGGACGGCCCGGTTGTCCACACCCCCTGTTCCACAACCGGTGGATAACCACGCTCCGTCCCGAGCCGGTTACCCACAGACTGTGGATAAACCCTGGGGACGGTGCTGTGGACGGCTGGGGACAACCGGGTCGTCCTCCACAGCCGACGGTGGGCCTGTGGGCAACCTGTTGAAGGTTCTGGGGACGGGCCGGCTCCGGGCCGACGCCGTCGTCCACAGCACTGGGGGTAAACCCGGTGGATAACCGGTGGACAACCGGTGGACGACGGTGGACAACGGTGGGGACATCCGGTGCCTGTGGACGACCGACCGGGTTTTCCCCCCGGTTCTCCACAGCGAACCCACCGGTGGATAACGGGTCTGACCTGCGACGACGCGAGTTACCCACAGTTTGCACAGGTGCGATGAAGACGATGAGTTATCTCTTCTAAAGAATCAAAAACCAATCATCACCGTTGGACTTCCTGTGGATCGGGCCGCAGCACTGCCGTCGGCAGTCGCCCCGGCACCGGAAGCACGGGGTCGGGCGCACAGCCGATGCCCACGCGCCCTAAGGTGCGATGGGTACCCGCACGGTCGGGCGGGGCGGTGGGCAGCGGTCGGCATGAGAGAGTTGTCGCTGACGTCGACGCGGAGGCATTGATGAAGTTCCGAGTGGAGCGCGACGCGCTCGCCGAAGCGGTGGCGTGGACCGCGAAGAGCCTGCCCAGCCGGCCGTCCGTACCGGTGCTCGCCGGGGTGATGCTGCGGGTCACCGACGGCAACCTCCAGGTCTCCGGCTTCGACTACGAGGTCTCCAGCCAGGTGACCGTCGAGGTGCAGGGGGACGCCGACGGCGCCGCCCTGGTCTCCGGCCGGCTGCTCGCCGAGATCACCAAGGCGCTCCCGGCCAAGCCGGTCGACATCGCCGCCGTCGGTGCCCACCTGGAGCTGGTCTGTGGCAGCGCCCGGTTCACCCTGCCGACCATGCCGGTGGAGGACTACCCCGCCCTGCCGGAGATGCCGGAGAGCGCGGGCACCGTCGAGGCCGCCGCGTTCGCCGCCGCCGTCGCCCAGGTGGCCATCGCGGCCGGCCGGGACGAGACGCTGCCGATGATGACCGGCGTCCGGCTGGAACTGTCCGGTGGCACCCTGGCGATGCTCGCCACCGACCGCTACCGGCTCGCCCTGCGCGAGATGGAGTGGAACCCGGACGACCCGGAGATCAGCATCAACGCCCTGGTGCCCGCCCGCACCCTGAACGACACCGCGAAGGCGCTCGGCCCGCTCGGCGGCCCGGTGACCATGGCGCTGTCCCAGGGCGCCGCCGGCGAGGGCATGATCGGCTTCTCCGGCGGCACCCGCCGGACCACCAGCCGGCTGCTCGACGGGGCCAACTACCCGCCGGTCCGCTCGCTCTTCCCGGCCACCAGCAACGCCGAGGCACGGGTCCCGGTCAGCACCCTGATCGAGGTGGTCAAGCGGGTCGCCCTGGTCGCCGAGCGGACCACCCCGGTGCTGCTCAGCTTCAGCAGCGACGGCCTGGTGGTCGAGGCCGGCGGCACCGAGGAGGCGCGGGCCAGTGAGGCGATGGAGGCCACCTTCACCGGCGAGCCGTTGACCATCGGCTTCAACCCGCAGTACCTGATCGACGGCCTGGCCAACCTGGGGGCCCAGTACGCCCTGCTGCGGTTCGTCGACGCGTTCAAGCCGGCGGTGATTTCGCCCGCAGGCGAGGATGGCGAGGTCATCCCTGGGTACCGGTACCTCATCATGCCGATCCGCGTGTCCCGCTGACCGCGCACCGGCACCACCCAGACGCACGGAGGTAGGGGCAGATGCAGCTCGGCCTGGTAGGACTCGGCCGGATGGGCGGCAACATGCGCGAGCGGTTGCGCGCCGCCGGTCAGGAGGTCGTCGGCTACGACCGCAACGCCGACCGCAGTGACGTCGCGAGCCTCGCCGAGCTGGCCGACAAGCTGGAGTCGCCCCGCGCGGTCTGGGTGATGGTCCCCGCCGCCGTCACCGACGCCACGATCGACGCGCTCGCCGAGGTGCTGGGCGACGGCGACATCATCATCGACGGCGGCAACTCGCGGTTCAGCGACGACGCCCCCCGGGCCGAACGGCTGGCCGCCCGCGGCATCGGCTACGTCGACGTCGGCGTCTCCGGCGGTGTCTGGGGCAACGTGAACGGCTACGCCCTGATGGTCGGCGGCGCGCAGGAGCACGTCGACCACCTGATGCCGATCTTCGAGGCGTTGAAGCCGGCCGGCGACCACGGCTTCGTGCACGCCGGTCCGGTCGGTGCCGGCCACTACGCCAAGATGGTGCACAACGGCATCGAGTACGGCCTGATGCACGCCTACGCCGAGGGTTTCGAGCTGCTGTCCGCCGCCGAGATGGTGACGAACGTGCCGGGCATCATCAAGTCGTGGCGGGAGGGGACCGTCGTGCAGTCCTGGCTGCTCGACCTGCTGGACCGGGCGTTGGACGAGGACCCGGACCTGGCCACCCTGACCGGCTACACCGACGACACCGGTGAGGGTCGCTGGACGGTCGACGAGGCGATCCGGTTGGCCGTCCCGCTGAACGTCATCACCGCCGCCCTGTTCGCCCGGTTCTCCTCCCGGCAGGACGACTCGCCCGCGATGAAGGCGGTCGCCGCGCTGCGCCAGCAGTTCGGCGGGCACGCCGTGCACAAGCGCTGAGCGGCATCCACAGGCTGTGTACGTCCGCCGGCTCGAACTGGTCGACTTCCGCTCGTACGAGCGGGTCGGCGTCGACCTGGAGCCGGGGCCGAACGTCCTGACCGGGGCGAACGGCGTCGGCAAGACCAACCTGGCGGAGGCGCTGGGCTACGTGGCGACCCTGGACTCGCACCGGGTCGCCACCGACGCCCCGCTGGTCCGGCTGGGCGCCACCTCGGCGGTGATCCGCTGCGCGGTGGTGCACGACGGCCGGGAACTCCTGATCGAGCTGGAGATCGTCCCCGGTAAGGCCAACCGGGCCCGGCTGGGGCGCTCCCCGGCCCGGCGGGCCCGGGACGTGATCGGCGCGTTGCGGCTGGTGCTGTTCGCCCCGGAGGACCTGGAACTCGTCCGGGGTGACCCGGCGGAACGCCGCCGCTACCTCGACGACCTGCTGGTGCTCCGGCAGCCCCGGTACGCGGGGGTGCGCGCCGACTACGAACGGGTGGTCAAGCAGCGCAACGCCCTGCTCCGCACGGCGTACCTGGCCCGTAAGACGGGCGGGTCGCGCGGCGGTGACCTGTCGACCCTGGCGGTCTGGGACGCCCACCTGGCGCAGCACGGGGCCGAGTTGCTCGCCGGCCGGCTGGAACTGGTCGCCGCGCTCACCCCGCACGTGGCGAAGGCGTACGACGCGGTGGCGGCGGGGGCGGGGGCGGCGGGGATCGCGTACCGGCCGTCGGTGGAGCTGACCGGGGTGGGCACCGACCGGCAGGTGCTGGCCGAGGCGTTGACCGCCGCGCTGGCGGAGTCCCGGTCGGCCGAGATCGAACGGGGCACCACCCTGGTCGGGCCGCACCGCGACGACCTCGTGCTCACCCTCGGCCCGCTGCCCGCCAAGGGGTACGCCAGCCACGGCGAGTCCTGGTCGTACGCGCTGGCCCTGCGGCTGGCCGGGTACGACCTGCTGCGCGCCGACGGGATCGAACCGGTGCTGGTGCTCGACGACGTCTTCGCCGAGCTGGACGCGGGTCGCCGGGAACGGCTGGCCGAACTGGTCGGTGGGGCCGGTCAGCTGCTGGTGACCTGTGCGGTGGACGACGACGTCCCGGTGGCCCTGCGCGGCGCCCGGTACGCGGTGGGCGACGGGACGGTCCGCCGTGTCGACTGAGCCGGAGCAACCCGCCGGGCCCCGGAAGGCGACCGGCGGCCAGGGGCGCACCGCCCCGGGCGGGGCACGCGGTGCGCGTACCGCCGGGGGGACCGGTGGGGGTGCGGACGGCGCGCGGGCCCGCTCGGCCGGAACCGGCGCGGACGCCGGTGCCGGTGGGGTGCGGACACCGCCTCCCGGGGCGGCGCCGGGGCCGGTGGTGGTGGACGGGCCGGTGGTGGTGCGGGCACCGCTGGACCGTCGGGTACCGGCTCGTCCGACGCCGGGGCGGGCGGTGGTGCCGGGGTGGCGGAGGCGGGTGCGGCGCAGGCGACCGGGCCGGAGCTGGCGCGGGCGGTGCTGGACGCGGCGAAGGCCCGGCGGGAGTCGGCGGCCCGTAACCGCCGCCCGGGGGTCACCGGTGCTGCCGACGGGGCCGGCCGGCGGCTGCGCGGCTATTCGGGGCCGGGACCGGACCCGCGTGACCCGCAACCGCTTGGTGCGGTGCTGGAGCGGCTGATGAAGGCGCGCGGCTGGCAGCAACCGGCCGCCGAGGCGACCGTCTTCGGTGCCTGGGAGAAGGTCGTCGGGGCGGAGATCGCCCAGCACAGCCGCCCGGTCAAGCTGGAGGACGGCGAGTTGACCGTGGAGGCCCGGTCGACGGCGTGGGCCACCCAGCTGCGCTTGCTGGCCGGGTCGCTGCTCAAGCGGATCGCCGGGGAGGTCGGCCACAACGTGGTGCGCAAGCTGCACATCCACGGGCCGGCGGCACCGTCCTGGTCACGGGGGCCGCGTCGGGTACGCGGTCGGGGGCCGCGCGACACCTACGGCTGAGGCTCACCCCTCACCGCTCGGGGCTCACTGCTCACCGCTCGGCGCGACGGGCCTCCCGCTCGGCGCGTTTGCGTTCCCGCTGCTCGCGGCTCCACTGCTTGCGTCGTTCCAGGTCGGCTTTCCAGGCGTCGCGGGCCTGGCGGGAGCCGCCCTGCACCGCGCCGGCCACCTCCGGCGGGCCGGCCAGGTTCTTGAAGGCCCAGGCGAGGAGTCGACCGCCCTCGCCCGGGGCCTTCGTCACCGGCTTGTCCTCGCTCATCGGCACCGACCCCCCTGCTGACGATTGGTGTGCAAACCATTGGTACACCAATCGTTGGTAGCATCGCAACGGCGACGAGGAGGTGCACGTGGTGGACGGCCCACCCGACGGGGATCCGCTGGCGTTGGAGGAGCAGGTCTGCTTCGCGCTCTCCGTCGCCGCGCGCGGCGTCGTCGCGGTCTACCGGCCGCTCCTGGAACCGATGGGGCTGACCCACCCGCAATATCTGGTCATGCTGGCGCTCTGGCAGCACGCGCCGCTGTCGGTACGCGAGCTGAGCCGGCTGCTCCAGCTCGACCCCGGCACCCTGTCGCCACTGCTCAAGCGCCTGGAGGCGGCCGGCTATCTCCGCCGTGAGCGGGACCCCGCCGACGAACGCAGCCTCGCGGTCTCGCTCACCGGGAGCGGGCGGGCGCTGCGGGCCCGTGCCGAGCAGATCCCCCCGGCCGTCGTCGCCCGGCTCGGGTTGCCGCTGGCCGAACTACGCGACCTGCACGGCGCGCTGACCCGGGTGATCGCCGCCGCCAACGGCGCGGTGACGGCCGGGCCACCACCTGCCGGGCCGGCGACGCCGGACAGCTAGCCGCCGCGCACCGCCCGGCCAGCCGGGGTCAGCCGCCACCGTGCGGGTGCGGTCAGGGCTGCGGGCCGGGCCGGCGACCGGGCTCGGCGTCGGCGTAGACCGCGAAGCCCCGGTCGGCGCAGCGCCGGTAGAAGGCGGCCAGGACGCCCAGCTCGGCACAGGTGAAGTCCCACTGCGGCGGGTCACCGTTCTCGTCGCGCAGCCGGTCGAGCCGGCTGCCCAGCCAGCGCAGCTGCTGCTCGGCGAGACGCCCGTCACCGAGCAGCGCGCGGAGCACGTCGCTGACCGACTCGAAGGTCACCGTCTCGCCGTGCGGCCGGTGCTGGACGACGAACTTCTCCACCCCGCCGGCGATCCAGGAGCAACCGTCCGGATCGATCACCGGGTCCTCGTCCTCGGCGGCGGCGTCGGTGGCGTAGAGCACATTCTCCAGCCCGAGGATCAGGTCGACCAGCTCGGTGTAGGCGGTGGCCCGGACCGTGCCGGTCTTGGCGATGTGCTCGGCGAGCGCGGCGGTCGGCGCGGAGATCCGGGGGATGTCCACGACCTCGCCGAAGTCGACGAACTCGGCCGGCGCGACCGGGTCGTAGAAGCGGCCGGTCCGCGGCCAGTGCACCGCGACATTGTCCAGCCCCATCTGGTGTCACCTTTCGAGAGCACGGGTCGGGTCGATCGGGTCCATCGTCCCGGTTGCGGGTGGAAAAGATCAAGACGGGCAACTTTGCCGCGCGCCGCAAAGCTACGGTACGGCCACCGTCGGACGCGACCCCCGCCCCGCCCGGCAGGGCGGCCGATTCCGTGGCGGCGGCCACGGAGGTGGGGCCGGGGCGTGTAGGGGGAGTCGCGGACAGCGAGATTCGGCCGGCTACGAGGGTCTCAGCCGCCTTCCAGGGGTGCCGAGTGGCGGTTCTGTCGTGTGCGCACAGTAAGATTGACGGTGAGACGACGACCTGACGCGGTGCGACGGACAGGGGCCCTCACCGGCCCTTGATCAACGTCCCGGGTCGGGTCTGGCCGATCGCGATCCGCGGGCAACCGCGGCGACCGGCGCGCACGATCCGCGACCGCCCTGCGGGGCCGCCGCCCGTGTGCGCCGACGTCGTGTCCTGTCCGCCGAACCCGCGCACCCGCGCCCCGGCGCGGGCGGTGCGAGAAAGTGGCCGAGGGTGGCAGCGCAGGACAAGCAGGAGTACGGCGCAGAGTCGATCACCGTCCTCGAAGGGCTGGAGGCGGTCCGCAAGCGGCCCGGCATGTACATCGGGTCCACCGGCGAGCGTGGCCTGCACCACCTGGTGTGGGAGGTCGTGGACAACGCGGTCGACGAGGCGCTCGCCGGTCACTGCGACACCATCGACGTGGTGCTGCTCGCCGACGGCGGGGTCCGGGTCACCGACAACGGCCGTGGCTTCCCGGTCGACCTGCACCCCAAGCTCAAGAAGCCGGGTGTCGAGGTCGCGCTGACCGTGCTGCACGCGGGCGGCAAGTTCGACGGCAAGGCGTACGCGGTCTCCGGTGGTCTGCACGGCGTCGGCGTCTCCGTGGTGAACGCCCTCTCCACCCGGATGGCCGTCGAGATCCACAAGTCCGGCTTCGTCTGGCGGCAGAAATACCACAACTCCAAGCCCGACGCGCTGGAGAAGGGCGAGACCACCGACCGCACCGGCTCGGCGGTCTCCTTCTGGCCGGACCCGGACGTCTTCGAGACGACCGACTTCGACTTCCAGACCATCTACCGCCGGCTCCAGGAGATGGCCTTCCTCAACCGGGCCCTCTCCATCCACCTGCTCGACGAGCGGGTCGCCGAGGGCGAGGAGGGCAAGCCCCGCGAGGTCACCTTCTACTACGAGGGCGGCATCGCGGACTTCGTCCGGCACCTCAACGCCTCCAAGAACCCGATGCACAAGACGGTGGTCGAGTTCGCCGCCGAAGAAGAAGGCATGTCGGTCGAGATCGCCATGCAGTGGAACGAGTCGTACGGCGAGTCGGTCTACACCTTCGCCAACACGATCAACACGCACGAGGGTGGCACCCACGAGGAGGGCTTCCGGGCCGCGCTGACCAGCGTGGTCAACCGCTACGGCGCGGACAAGAAGCTGCTCAAGGGCGACGAGAAGCTCTCCGGCGAGGACATCCGCGAGGGCCTTGCCGCGATCATCTCGGTCAAGCTGGCCAACCCGCAGTTCGAGGGCCAGACCAAGACCAAGCTGGGCAACACCCCGGTCAAGAGCTTCGTGCAGCGGGTCTGCAACGACCGGCTGGTCGACTGGTTCGACCGGAACCCGGCGGAGGCCAAGACGATCATCCAGAAGGCGTCCCAGGCGGCCCGGGCCCGGATCGCCGCCCAGCAGGCGCGCAAGCTGGCCCGGCGCAAGTCGCTGCTGGAGTCGGGCTCGATGCCGGGCAAGCTGGCCGACTGCCAGTCCACCGACCCGCGCGAGTCCGAGGTGTTCATCGTCGAGGGCGACTCGGCCGGCGGCTCGGCCAAGCAGGGGCGCGACCCGCGTACCCAGGCGATCCTGCCGATCCGCGGCAAGATCCTCAACGTGGAGAAGGCCCGGATCGACCGGGTGCTCAAGAACAACGAGGTCCAGGCGCTGATCACCGCGCTGGGCACCGGCATCCACGACGACTTCGACATGGAGAAGCTGCGGTACCACAAGGTGGTGCTGATGGCCGACGCCGACGTCGACGGCCAGCACATCCAGACCCTCCTGCTCACCCTGCTGTTCCGCTTCATGCGTCCGCTGGTCGAGCTGGGTCACGTCTACCTGGCCGCCCCGCCGCTCTACAAGATCAAGTGGAACAAGAAGGGCGACGACGCCCAGTACGCGTACTCCGACCGGGAACGCGACGGGCTGATCGCGCTGCGCCAGCAGAAGAAGCCCAACGCCAAGCCGGACGACATCCAGCGGTTCAAGGGTCTCGGCGAGATGAACTATCCCGAGCTGTGGGAGACCACGATGAACCCGGCCACCCGGACCCTGCGTCAGGTCACCCTCGACGACGCCGCCACCGCCGACGAGCTGTTCAGCGTGCTGATGGGTGAGGACGTCGAGGCCCGCCGCTCGTTCATCCAGCGCAACGCCAAGGACGTGCGGTTCCTCGACATCTGACGGGCCGGCCGGCCGGTGCCGCACCGGCCGGCCGCCGTCCACCGGGTTATCCACAGCCTGGCCGGTTTCCACAGCGTTATCCACAGCACGAACACGACTCTGAGTCTGATAAGGGTTAACAGTGACCGATACTCCCGAGTCCACCCCGAACGAGCCGGAGACCCCCGAGACACCACTCGCGGCGGTCGTCCAGCACGACCGGATCGAGCCGGTCGGGCTCGAGGTCGAGATGCAGCGCTCGTACCTCGACTACGCGATGAGCGTGATCGTCGGGCGGGCACTGCCGGACGTCCGGGACGGGCTCAAGCCGGTCCACCGCAAGATCCTCTACGCCATGTACGACTCGGGTTACCGGCCGGACCGGGGCTACGTGAAGTGCTCCCGGGTCGTCGGCGACGTGATGGGGCAGTTCCACCCGCACGGCGACTCGGCCATCTATGACGCGCTGGTCCGGATGGCCCAGCCCTGGGCGCTGCGCTACCCCCTGGTCGACGGCAACGGCAACTTCGGCTCGCCCGGAAATGATCCGGCTGCGGCCATGAGATATTGTCTGACCGCAGATGTCCGGATTCGTACCACCGGCGGCAGCGTCCGGATCGGCGATGTGGTGCCGGACGCCGCGCCGAGCAGCGAGACCGACGTCGACCTGAAGGTCCGCGACCGCAACGGCGACCTGGTAGGTGCGTCGAAATTCTTCCACTCCGGCGAGCACCCGACGCTGCGGCTGCGCACCCGCGAGGGGTACGAGCTGACCGGCACCCACAACCACCCGGTGCTCTGCCTGGTGGACGTGGCCGGGGTGCCGACCCTGCTCTGGAAGCTGCTCGCCGAGATCTCCCCGGGCGACCGGGTGGTGCTCCAACGGACGGTGCCGGACGAGATCGGCTACCCGATGCTGGAGCACGTCGAGGCGGCCGTTCTGGCCGGTGCCTTCGTGTCGGAAGGCTGGGTCTCGCCGGCCCGCGCGGGCTTCAACAACGTGGACCGGGACTTCTTCCTGCGCGTCGTTGCCGCCTACGACCTGGCCGTCGGTGGCCCCCGGTACGTCAGCGAGCGGGTGATCGCCTCGGGCAGCACCCTGCACGAGCTGGACGTCCAGGACCTGTCGGCGTTGCGCGCCAGCATCCTCGGCGAGCTGGTCGGTGCGCGTAGCGCCGCGAAGTTCGTGCCCGAGTTCGTCTGGCAGGGGCCGGCCGCGATCAAGCGGGCGTTCCTCCAGGCGCTCTTCGAGGGCGACGGGTCGTCCTCGCTGCTGCCCCGCAACACCATCCAGGTCTCGTACTCGACCCGCAGCGAGCGGTTGGCCCGCGAGGTCCAGCAGCTGCTGCTGGAGTTCGGCGTCGTCAGCCGCCAGTGCCGGTACGACGACGGCGAGATCAAGGTGGTGGTGACCAACCGCCGCGACGCCCGGATCTTCGCCGCCCACGTCGGCTTCCTCGGCCGCAA
Organism: Micromonospora sp. CA-248260; assembly: GCF_050942205.1. Taxonomy (NCBI): domain Bacteria; kingdom Bacillati; phylum Actinomycetota; class Actinomycetes; order Micromonosporales; family Micromonosporaceae; genus Micromonospora; species Micromonospora sp. CA-248260. The sequence continues at coordinate 12,009 of NZ_CP192021.1, forward strand.
GCAGGCCAAGCTGGAGTCCGAGCTGGCCTCGGTGCCGGCGAGCAGCACGGCGTTGTCCAGCGACCACGTGCCGCTGGTGGGCGACTTCATCCGGGAGTACGGCGCGACCCGCTGGACCGAGCGGGACTGGCTGCGCCGGCACAACGTCGACCGGATCGAGCGTTGGGAGCGGGACCGCGACGAGATCGCCGCCCGGATCACCAACACCGAGGTGCTCGACGTGGTCGAGCCGTTGGTCGACGGGCGGTTCTACTACGCCGAGGTGGCCGAGGTCGCCGATGCGGGTGTGCAGCCGGTCTACAGCGTCCGGGTGGACACCGAGGACCACTCCTTCGTCTCCGACGGTTTCGTCAGCCACAACACCGAATGCAAGCTCGACCCGCTGGCGATGGAGATGCTGCGGGACATCGACGAGGACACCGTCGACCTCCAGGACAACTACGACGGCCGGGCCAAGGAGCCCACCATCCTGCCGTCGCGCATCCCCAACCTGCTGGTCAACGGCTCCGAGGGCATCGCGGTCGGGATGGCCACCAAGATCCCGCCGCACAACCTGCGCGAGATCGGCGCGGCGGTGCAGTGGTGCCTGGAGAACCCGGAGGCCGACGAGGCGACCACGCTCGAAGCGCTGCTGGAGATCGTCAAGGGTCCGGACTTCCCCACCCACGGGTTGATCGTCGGTCAGTCCGCCATCCAGGACGCGTACCGGACCGGTCGCGGGTCCATCCGGATGCGCGCGGTGGTGGAGGTCGAGGAGGACAAGCGGGGCCGGCCGGCGCTCGTCGTCAGCGAGCTGCCCTACCAGGTCAACCCGGACAACCTCGCCGAGCGGATCGCCGAGCTGATCAAGGAGGGCAAGCTCGCCGGCATCGCCGACATCCGGGACGAGTCCTCCGGGCGTACCGGCATGCGGATCGTGCTGGTGCTCAAGCGCGACGCGGTCGCCAAGGTGGTGCTGAACAACCTCTACAAGCACACCCAGCTCCAGGAGACCTTCGGCGCCAACATGCTGGCCCTGGTCGACGGGGTGCCGCGCACGCTCAACCTGGCCCAGTTCCTCCGCTACTACGTCGAGCACCAGATCGAGGTGATCCGGCGGCGGACCGCGTTCCGGCTGCGCAAGGCTGAGGAGCGGGCGCACATCCTGCGCGGTCTGTCCAAGGCGCTGGACGCGCTGGACGAGGTGATCGCCCTGATCCGGCGCTCGCCCACCGTCGACGACGCCCGGCAGGGCCTGATCCGGCTGCTGGAGATCGACGAGATCCAGGCGACCGCGATCCTGGACATGCAGCTGCGCCGGCTGGCCGCCCTGGAACGGCAGCGGATCCTGGACGACCTGGCCAAGCTGGAAATCGAGATCGCCGACCTCAAGGACATCCTCGCCAAGCCGGAGCGGCAGCGGAAGATCGTCTCCGAGGAGCTGAGCGAGATCGTCGCGAAGTGGGGCGACGAGCGGCGTACGAAGATCATCCCGTTCGACGGCGAGGTCTCGATGGAGGACCTGATCGCCCGTGAGGACGTGGTGGTGACCATCACCCGCACCGGGTACGCCAAGCGCACCAAGGTCGACCTCTACCGCTCCCAGCGGCGCGGCGGCAAGGGCGTGAGCGGCGCGACCCTGCGGCAGGACGACATTGTCAGCCACTTCTTCGTATGCTCCACGCACGACTGGATTTTGTTCTTCACCAACAAGGGCCGCGTGTACCGGGCCAAGGCGTACGAGTTGCCCGAGGCCAGTAGGGTGGCCAAGGGCCAACACGTGGCCAACCTGCTCGCCTTCCAGCCGGACGAGCAGATCGCGCAGATCATCGAAATCCCGAACTACCAGGTGGCCCCCTACCTGGTACTGGCCACGAGAAACGGCCTGGTGAAGAAGACCCGACTCGAGGAGTTCGACTCCAACCGGTCCGGCGGCGTCATCGCGATCAACCTGCGCGATGAGGACGAGCTGGTCGGTGCCGTCCTCGCGGCGCCGGAGCAGGACCTGCTGCTCGTTTCCAAGAAGGCTCAGGCGATCCGGTTCAACGCCTCCGACGAGGCGTTGCGCCCGATGGGCCGGGCCACCTCGGGTGTGATCGGCATGCGCTTCACCGACGACGACGTCCTGCTGGCCATGGAGGTCGTCCGGGAGGGCCTGGACGTCCTGGTGGCCACGAACGGGGGATACGCGAAACGTACCCCCATCGAGGAATACCCCGTCCAGGGTCGGGGAGGTAAGGGCGTGTTGACTGCGAAGATCACCGAGCGCCGCGGTGGTCTGGTCGGCGCGGTCGTGATCGACCCGGACGACGAGCTGTTCGCGATCACCAGCAACGGCGGCGTCATCCGGACTCCGGTGAAGCCTGTACGCCGTACCCGTGACCGGAACACAATGGGGGTCAAGCTGATGGACCTCCCGGACGGCGTGACTATCGTGGCGATTGCTCGCAATGCCGACGAGCCTGACGAACAGGACTAGTTGAATGACGGAGACACAGGCGAAGTCGGGGAACAAGGGGACCTCGGCCACCCCGGTCGACGAGGAGGCCGCCAAGAGCGGCACAACCCCTGCCGGCCGCGCCGCGGTGGGCCGGGCGACCGTCCCCGCCGACGCGCCTGCCCCGAAGTTCACCCGGGCACCCGGCATGGCACCGCCGCCGGACAAGCCGGGTGAGGACTCGGGGACGACCGAGCAACCCCAGCCGACGGGCACCGACGCGCCGTCCTCCGCCACCCAGCCGGTGGCCACCACGGCCAGGTCGAGCAACACGACACAGCCGATCTCACTGGGGGCAGCCGCCTCCCCGTCCACGACCGGCACCCAGCCGAAGATCGGCGGCGGGTTCCGGCCGTCCCCGGACACCGGGCGTACCGGCGCGGGCGGGGGCGCGGGTAACACCCGGCCGGCCAACGGCGGTGGGCTGCCACCGGGCCTCGGTGGCCCGGCGGCCGTCGGAGCCGCCCGGGTGGGTGACGCGGTACGCGCCGCGCGTACCTCGGTCAGTTCCGCTGCCTCCCGGGGGCCGCGCCGCGCCCGGCTGAACCTCAAGCGGATCGACCCGTGGTCCGTGATGAAGTTCGCCTTCGCGGTCTCCGTCGTCCTGTTCATCGTGGTGGTCGTGGCGACCTCGGTGCTCTATCTCGCGCTGGACGCGATGGGTGTCTTCCAGAGCGTCAACGACAGCTTGACCGACCTGGTCAGCGCGAGCGGTGGGCAGGGCGCCGACGGTGGCTTCCAGATCACCGCCAAGGGCGTCATCCTCACCTCCGCCCTGATCGGGCTGGTCAACGTGGTGCTGTTCACCGCGCTGGCCACCCTCGGCGCGTTCGTCTACAACGTCTGTGCCGACCTGGTCGGCGGGATCGAGTTGACGCTCGCCGAACGCGACTGATTCGACCCGACGCCGGGGTGCCGCCTACCGCGGTCACCCCGGCGTCGTGCTTTCCCACCCACCCGCCCACCACCAGCCGTCCCCGCCCTCGCTCCTGGGGATGCGGCGGTGTGGGAGCCGCTCCGCTACCGCTGTGGCGGGGTTGGAGTGGAGCTCCGATCGCCCGACCGGGGTAAACGGCTCGCCCCGATCAGGGGTGGCCGGTACGGTCGGGAAGGCGCGGGAGCGTCGGCCACCCCGATTTGGGAGCGGACGATGCGATGGGTTAACCTTGCTCGTCGCTACGCGGGGCTATAGCTCAGTCGGTTAGAGCGCAGAGCTGATAACTCTGAGGTCGCTGGTTCGATTCCAGCTAGCCCCACCGCACACAGTTCCGGCGAGCAGTCGAGTCGAGCGCGAGGGGTCGCCCCATGTTCAAGAAGCTGCTGTTCCTGGTCGGCATCATCGGTGTCGCCGCCGTGGTGGCCAAGAAGGTCAAGGCTTCCAACGACGAGCGCGCCCTCTGGCACGAGGCGACCACCTCGCCCGACCTGCGCTGACCGGCCCGGCTCCGGCCAGCACCCGGCGGCCCGGCCCGCCCGGGGGCCCTAGCTCAACTGGCAGAGCACTGCCTTTGCAAGGCAGGGGTTAGGGGTTCGAGTCCCCTGGGCTCCACCAGCACCACCCTTGACCGGGCTTCTCGTCCCGTGGAGATCAACGGGCACCTGGTGGGCACAGATCAGGATTGATCTTGAGTCGTTCTGGAACCTGCCACCCGGTTTCCGGCGGCGCCGACCACGCCCTTCGGACGTTCCCGCTTCGTCACCGGTGCACCGCTGCCCGACCGGCGGCCGAGCCGCCAGTCCACGGCGGAGACGACCGTGGTGGGCCGGTCCGCGTGCTCAGTAACCGGCGAGCCGCGGCATCAGCGCGATCGCCACGAAGCGGATCGTGCGGCCCAGCAGGCACGTCGCCGCGAACGCGACCGGACGCAGGGGCGTGCGTCCCAGGTAGACGCTGGTGGCCAGTAACGGCGGAAACCCGGTGACCGCGCTGACCAACAGCATGCCGGTGGCCTGGCGGGGACGCTCCATCACCTCGACGAGTCGTGCGCCGGCCGCCTTCGGGCGCGCGAGCATCGTCCCCCACCGGCCCGGCGGTCTCGGTGTGCCGGGCGTGTGCCTGGTGAGTCGGCGTCGCAGCCAGGGTGAGTGGATCGCGCCGCGCGTACCGAGAAAGATCAGTAATTTTCCGGTGGTCTGACCGGCTGCGGCGGCGACGCCGAGCGCCACGGGCGGCGTGCCGGTCGTGGCCACCGCCGCCATCAGATAGGGCTCGGCCGGGGTGAACGGCAGGAACGCCGACAGCAGCCCGACGGCCGCAGCCGCCAGAACGGCGATCATGGCTGGGTGGACGGTGGGCCGACCGGCAGATTGGCGGCGGACACCAGCGAGACGACCTTCACCACGGCGACGCCGAGGGCGAAGGTGACGGCGACGGCGGCCGGCGCGAAGATCGCCAGCAGCACCACCGCGGCGGTGTTCAGCGCCTTCGCCGGCGGAGACCAGTTCCACCGGTAGATGCGCCGGTCGACGCAGCCGAAGTAGTTCGGGCTCAGCAGGGGCCAGCGCAGGAACATCAGGCTCAGCAGCTGATCGACGACCATGAACTGGACGAGGAACACCGCGATCGGCAGCGCGGTGTCGGGCCGCAGCACGACGAGTGCCGCAGCGCAGGCCGACGTGCAGGCCCGGTCGGCGACTATGTCGAAGACCGCGCCGGCGCGGGTCTCCTGCCCCAGGGCGCGGGCGGCGACACCGTCGAGGATGTCACCGATCCAGTAGACCAGGTACGCGGCGACGAGCAGGTGGGCGTCGCGGTGGGTCAGCGCCGCCACCGCGAGCCCGAAGGAGCCGGCCGTGCGTACGGCGGTGACGGCGTTGGGGACGTTGACCAGAGTGACCGGCGGTGCGAGCCCGAGCGCCGTCATTCGGCGTCTTTGAGGATGCGTTGCAGGTCGACGGTCCGGCGGTGCAGATCGGCCAGTTGCGTGCTCATCTCGGCGAGCAGCCGAGACGTTTCGGCGGCCTGCTCGGCGTACTGCCGCTGCAGTTCGCTCGACACCTCGGTCCGCTTGCGGACGCCCGCATACCAGACGACGGAGATGAGCACGGCGGCGACGACGATCAGGAAGACCGAGGCGGCGTCCATCTAACTGGTTCCCTTCGGTGGGGAGTCGCCGTCTCCGGCGTTGCTCAGGGTCGCGGCGGCAGCCGCCACCACGTCGGGCGTGAGCTGGAGCGAGAACGGTGTGACCTCGTAGTACTTGAGCGCCTTGCCGTCATCGGACAACTCCAGGTGGGCGGTGACCAGGCCGGCCCGCTCCAATTTCTTGAGGTGCACCTGGAGCAGCGCACGGCTGATGCCCAGGTCGCGGGCGAGCTGTGAGACGTAGGAACGGCCGCCGGTCAACGCGGCGAGCACGCGGAGTCGGTGCGGACTGGCCAACGTGGCGAGAATCTCGACCAGCCGATCGCCGGTCAAGTTTCCCATAGTTCATCTTGGCTCATGCCAACTATTATTTGCATGAGCCAAGGCGGGCTGTCAACCCCGGGGTGGGCTGCCGGGAGCGGTGGCTGCGGATCACTCCGACGTCTGCCACCCTGAGCTGTGCTGATTTACAAGATCCTGCTGCCCGCCGAGTGGGCCGGATTCGAGGCCGCCGGCCGCTTCGACGGCTCGCCGCTCGACCACAGCAGCGGTTTCATCCACTGCTCCTCGCGTGAGCAGGTGGCCGCGACCGCGCTGCGGTTCTTCGCGCAGGAGCCGACGCTCGTGATCGCCGCTCTCGACACCCGACTGCTCGGTGCGGCGGTGCGCTGGGAGGACGCCCCCGACGGTGGGCCCTTCCCGCACGTCTACGCGGCACTGCCGATCGACGCCGTGGTCACCGTCCACCAGGTGGCGGGGGCGTCGTCGGTGGACGACGCGATACCGCAGGCCTAGCTTGGTGATCGGGCCACCGGAGCGTGGCTCCGGGCAGGATCGGCAGCCAACCCGGTCGACCACCGTTGCACCCTGCGCCGCAACACTGCCCGACGGGCCGAGGTGGACCGACGGCGACCCGGTGGTGAAGCTCCTGCCACCGTTCGATGGCGACACCAGTCGATGGCGACGGCTGACCCCGCCAGAACGGGTGGTGCTCCCGGCCACCCGGCACCTCCATGATGCGGGCCGACGTCCTCAGTCGACGGAGCTCCGGGCCTGACGCAACAGCGCGAGCAGACCGTGGCCGTCCTCGATCCGGGCGTCAGGGACGACGGCGGGGTGCGGGGGTTCCCGGTCGGTGCGCGGGGAACGCATCAGGATCGCCGCTCCCGCGCCGGCCCGGCGGGCACCCTCGACGTCCCGGCCGAGAGTGTCGCCGACGAACCAGCAGCGGTCGATCGGCACCCCGACGGCGTCTGCCGCCAGCAGCGCCAGTCGCGGGTTGGGCTTCCGGGGGCCAGCCTCGTCGCTGTAGAACTGGGCGGCGAACGAACCGGCGAGCCCGACAGCGGCGAGGAAGTCCCGGTGCGCGGCACCGCAGAGGGTGTTGCTCACCACGGCCAGCGGAAGGCCCGCCGCGGTGGCCGCCCGGAGCGCCTCGGGGATCCCCGGGCGCACCGCCCAGTCCGCCCGCCACGTCCAGGCGTACGACAGGGGGGTCGCCTCACGGTCGACGGCGTCGCGGGCCGGTCCGGGCCACGAGCCGGTGACGAACTCCGCCCAGACCCGGGAGTGGGACAGCTCCACCGGGTCGGCTGTCCGGCCCGCGCCGTCACGCCAGGCCGAGTAGCGTCGTGCGCCTTCGGTCAGGTCGGCGGCGATCTGCTGGTCCGCCACCGCGCCACCGACGAGCTGGGACAGCCGCCGGACAAGTTCCGGTGGGGCGGGTGGCTGCGGAGGCGCGTCGGCCAGGACGCCACCGAAGTCCAGCAGGAGGGCGCGCGGCGAGCGGAGCATGCCCGCAATTCTCCCCCGACGAGACCGAAGGCGCGGAACGGACCGATCGGCACCCGACCTCTGGCGGCGCGGCAACGGGGGCAGTCGTGACCGACCACGCGGTCGCCGAGCTACGCGCCGCCGACATCGGCTGGGCGTAGGAGGAGACGACCTGCTGTCCGCCGGCGCGGAGCTGCGCGGTGACCCCACCCTGGCGCTCGCCTGCCGTCGCGGACGTCACCCGGGACGACCCTCGCGGGGACGACCGCCACCCGCACCGGGCCAGGCCGGGGCGGCAGGCTAGCGTCGGGGTGTGACCACTGGCGCTCCCCGTGTCCTGCCCGCCGCGCACGGCATCGCCGAGGCCGCCGAGGTGCTGCGGGCCGGCGGCCTGGTGGCCTTCCCCACCGAAACGGTCTACGGGCTCGGCGCGAACGCGCTGGACGCCCGGGCCGCAGCGCGGATCTTCGAAGCGAAGGCCCGGCCCAGCTTCGATCCGCTGATCACCCACCTGGCTGACGCCACCGACCTGCCGGCGCTCGTCGGCGCGCTGCCCCCCACCGTCGCGGCGCTGGCCGAGCGGTTCTGGCCGGGACCGCTCACCCTGATCGTGGACCGGCCGGCCGTGATCCCGCCGATCGTCACCTCCGGTCTCGACACGATGGCCGTACGGGTGCCCGACGAGGCGTCCGCCCGCGCGTTGATCCGGGCCGCCGGAGTGCCCGTGGCCGCGCCGAGCGCCAACCGGTTCGGGCAGCTCAGCCCCACCCGCGCCGAACACGTCGTCCGAGGGCTCGGTGCGGCGGTCGACGTGGTGCTCGACGGCGGCCCCACCCGGTGCGGAATCGAGTCGACCATCGTGGACGCGCGTGGCCCCCACCCGGTGGTGCTGCGGCTCGGGGCGCTCGCCATCGAGGAACTCGTCGCGGCGGTCGGCCCGGTGACCGTCCGGCAGGGCAGCTCCGGGCAGCTGGTCGCCCCGGGTACGTTGGCCGCGCACTATGCGCCGCGTACCCCGTTGCGGGTGGTGGCGGGCGCGGTGCCGGCACCGGCCGACGGGGTTCGACGGGGCTTCCTGGCCTTCCGGGAGGGCCCGGCGGCCGGTTACGCGGCGGTTGAGGTGCTGTCACCCGCCGGTGACGTGACCGAGGCGGCCGCCCGGCTCTTCGACGCGCTGCACCGGCTGGACGCGGCCGGGGTGACCGAGATCCTCGCCGAACCGGCCCCCGACGAGGGGGTCGGCCGGGCGATCAACGACCGGTTGGGCCGCGCCGCCGCCACCTGGTCCCCACCCGCACCCTGACCCCGGGCACATCCCCACGGCCAGCCGCGCACAACAAGCATGTAGTGGTCATTCGGCTGGCGGCGAGCCGCGCAACAACAAGGAAGTAGTGGTCATTCGGCCGCAGGATGCCACTACATCATGGTTCGAGCACGATCTTGCGGCGGCGGCGGGCGGTGGCGGCGGGCGGCGGGCAGCGGTGGTGGCGGGCGGCGGTGGTGGCGGGCGGTGGCGGCGGCGGGCTCAGCGGGTGGGCGGGCCCGGCAGGCGCTCCACCAGGCGGGTCAGCGCGCCGTTGGCGAAGGTCGCGCCGAGCGCCGAACCGGCGGCGATGCCCCAGCCCACCGGGCCGAGCGGGGTGCAGCCGAAGAACTGGCTCACCCCGGGGGTCTGCACCACGGCCGCGAGTACCCCGACCGAGGCGGCGGTCGACGCGAGCACCGTAGGGCTGGTGCCCCCGGCGAGGACGGTCTGCCCCAGTTGGGTGCCGACCAGCGAGACCAGGGCCACCGTGCCGGCCCGCCGTTCCCGGCCGGTCCACCGGGCCACCGTCCAGCCGGCGGTCGCCCCGAGGGTGGTTGCGGCGGCGCGGAGCCCGATCTCGCGGGTCATGGTGCCGCCGAGGGAGGCGTCCGGTCCTTCGCGGAGCAACCCGTCGGCGTGGTCGGCGTCGGGGGGCCGGACCGCGATGGCCAGTGCGGGTGCCAGGTCGGTGAGCAGGTTGACCAGGAGCAACTGCCGGCCGTTGAGCGCCGACCGGCCGGTGACGGCGGCGCTGAGTACGCTGAACGCGATCTCGCCGAGGTTGCCGCCGACCAGGATGCTCAGCGCGTGGCGTACCGACGACCACATGGCCCGCCCCTCGACCAGGGTGGCGATGATGGTCTCCAACCGGTCGTCGGTGACCACCAGGTCGGCGGCGGCACGGGCGGCCGGGGTGCCCCGTTGGCCGAGGGCGATGCCCACGTCGGCCAGCCGGATCGCCGGGGCGTCGTTGGCGCCGTCACCGGTCATCGCCACGGTACGCCCGCACTTCTGCAACGCCTGGATGATCCGTACCTTGTGCGCCGGGGTGCACCGGGCCACCACGTCGGTACGGCCCAGCCGCTCACCCAGCGCCGCGTCGTCCAACTCGTCCAGCTCGGTGGCGGTGACCACCCGTTGGCCGTCGGTTTCCGGGCTGATGGCCGACGCGATCGCCTCGGCGGTGGCCGGATGGTCCCCGGTGATCATGATGGTGTGCACGCCGGCCTGCCGGATCCGGCGGACCGCCGGGGCGGCGCTCTCGCGTACCCCGTCGGCGAGGGCGAGGAAACCGACGAAGACCAGCCCGCGCACCTCGTCGTCGGTGACCGCCTCGGCACCGGCCCGGCACTCCGCCACGGCGAGGATCCGGTGACCCGCCCCGGCCCGGTCGGCGAGCGCGGTGTGCAGCCGATCCCGGCGTGCGGCGTCCAGCGGCTCGTCCCGCCCGCCCGGCAGCCGCCACGCACCACAGCGGGGCAGCACCGTCTCCGGGGCACCCTTCACGCTGAGCAGCAGCCCGTCGGTGGTCCGGCCGACGGTGGCGTGGTAACCCCGGGACGGCTCGAACGGCAACCCGCCGACCGCCGCCCAGCCGGACGCGCCGGTCTGCTCGGTCACCCCGGCCTGCCGTGCGCCGTACCGGACCGCCCGGTCGGTGTGCTGCGGCAACACCTGCGGATCGTCCGCGTACGGGGTGGCGCGTAGCCCGGCGGCGAGGACCCGGCGCAACCCGTCGTCGAGGCCGGGCAGATCGGCGAACCGGCCGTCGTCGCCGACCCCGGCGAGCAGCAGCCTGCCCTCGGTGAGGGTGCCGGTCTTGTCGAAGCAGAGCACGTCCACCCGGCCCAGCGCCTCGATGGTGCGCGGGTTGCGGACCAGCGCGCCGTGCTCGGCCAGTCGTCGCGCGGCGGCCAGCTGCGCCGCGCTGACCAGGAACGGCAGCCCCTCCGGCACCGACGCCACGGCCAGGTTCGCGGCGGTCGCCGCCGTCTGCCGCAGCGGTACGCCCCGCAGCAGTCCCGCCCCGGCCACCGCGATCGCCGACGCGGCGGCCAACGGGATCGCCGAGCGGGTGATGGTGCCGAGCCGGGCCTCCACACCGCTCTCCGGCGGGGACTGCCGGGCCAGCGCGAGACTCCGCCCGGACTCGGTCCGCGCACCGGTCGCCACCACCACGGCGGTGCCGTGTCCGGCGGCGATGGTGGTGCCCTCGTAGAGCATCGAGGCCCGGTCGGCAAGGGCGGTGGCGACCACCGGAGCAGCCCCCTTGGTCACCGGCAACGACTCGCCGGTCAGTGACGACTCGTCGGCCTCCAACCCGTCGGCGGTGAGCACCCGGCAGTCGGCCGGCACCGCGTCCCCCGGGCCGAGGGTCACCACGTCACCGGGGACCAGTTCCTCGGCGGCGGCCACCCGTTCGGCCCCGTCCCGCAGCACCCGTGCGGTGACCGCCGAGCGGGACAGCAACTCGGCGAGCGCCCGGTCGGTGTTGCGCTGGTGCACCGCCCCGACCAGCGCCGATCCGCCGACCACGCCGCCGACCAGGGCCGCGTCGACCAGTGAGCCGAACGCCGCGGAGAGGACCGCGCCGGCGGCCAGCACCGGTGTGAGCGGGTTGGCCAGCTCGTCGACGAAGGCCCGGAACAGGCTGACGGGGCCGGCCGCCGCGTCCGGGTCGGCGCGGTGCCGGTGCTGCGCCTCGGCGTCGGTCAGCCCGTCCGGGGTGGTGTCCAGCTGGCGCAGCACGGCCGACACCGGCATCAGGTGCCAGGCGGTGGTGGCCGACTCCGGGGCCCCGGCCGGGTCGGGCAGCCGGCGGGCCCGCCACACGCCGTTGGCGAAGGCCAGCGCCGCCGCGCCGTTGACGGCGGCGAGGCTGCGGCCGGGCAGCTGCGGCACCGCGGCGGTGAACGCCCCCAACGCGCCGAGCCCGGTGCCGGCCATGGCGAGGCGGATGTTCTGCCCGGTCATCCGCCGGGCCACCCCGGCCGCCTCGATCAGCAGCGCCGGAATCCGCAGGTCGGTGCCGACGAGCAGGTGGGCGCCCCACGGCGGCAGGTCCTCGGCAGCGGCCACCCCGAGCCCGCAGTCGGCTGCGGCAAGCGCCGTCCGGTCGCCGGAGACCAGCATCACCACCGCGCCGTCGCGTTGCAGGGCACGTACGGACTCGACGAGCCGGTCCCCACCGGGCAGCACCGCGTCGGCGAAGCCGTACCGCTGCGGGTCGTCACCGGCGACCACCAGCCGCAGGCCGGCGTGCCGGGCGGCGGTGGGTAGCGCATCGACGCCGGGAGCCGGTTCGGGTGCGACCCGGACGACGGCGGTGAGGCTGCCGTGGTGGACGAGGCCGAGCAGCGGGCCGCCAGCCGTGCGCAGCCGTGCGCTGTCGGGGGTGTCCCCCGGGTCGACGGCGTCGAGGTCGGCCAGGGGGCCGAGCCGCCAACCGTCCGCCTCGTGGACGGCGTCGGGCTGCTCGGGGTCGAACAGGGCGAACGCCCGACCGGCCACCTCCCCGGTGTCGGTGCCGGGCAGCGGAGCCAGGTCGGCGAGGACACCACGGTCCGATCCGAGCACGGCCGCGTCCAGCACCACCGTGTCGATCCGGTCGAGTTCCCGCAGCACACTGCGGTCCATCGCGATCACGCCACGCCGGGCCAGCACCCGGCCGAGCTGGGCGGCGTACCCTTCGCGGCCACTGCCGGGGGCCTTGGGTAGCGCGGCGAGCCCCAGTGCGGCGGCCCGCTTCGGCCCGGCGACGGGCCACGCGGCGGCCCCGGCGGCGACACCGGTGGCGAGCATCGTCGAGACGTACCGTTCGACGGGGCCGTCGGGGCGGGGGCAGGGCCGCCGGACCCCGGGTGAGCGGGCCACGGCACGCTCCGGGTCGCCGGTCAGCCCCGGCTCGGCCCGGGTCCAGGCGGCGAGTTGGGCGCGCGCCTCACCCCACTGCACGATCCGCTGCGCGCCGTCGAGGACGATGCCGGCCCAACCACCGGTCAGGCCCTGCACGACCGCCTCGGCGAGCGGGAAGAGCACCTCGGCGCGTGGGTCGGCACGCAACCCCCGGCCGGCGAGGTCGTGCAGCCTGGGGTGCAGGTCGACGGCGGTGAGCAGGCCGGCCACCTCCCCCGGCACCGGGGTGAACGGCAGGATCCGGGTGGCGGCGGAGATGGTCAGGCCCAGCGCGTCGGAGGCGAGCGCACCGAGGGTCCGGGGGGTACGCGGCCCGTCCTCCGGCGGATGCGGGGGCGGGATCTCCGGGTCCGGCTCGTGCGGGCAGATCCGTTCGACCCGGGCCACCGTGTCGATCAGGTCGCGCAGTTTCGGTTTCGGTTCCCCGACGGCCACCACCACCCGGCCGGACGGGGCGTTCACCCGGGCCCAGGCCACCCCGGGGAGCCGTTGCAGCGCCGCCTCGACCTGCCGGGCCAGCCGGTCGCCGCCGTCCTGGCAGACGCCGTGCACCTCGATGTGGTGCCGGCCGTCGCGGGACCACACCCGGCGGCGGGTCAGCCCGGCCACCCGGGCCAGCCGTCCGACGGTACGGGACGCGCCGCCGAGCAGCGGGGGCACCGGCACCGACGGGAGGACCCGGCCGGCGACCCGGCCCAGCGTGGTCATCGAGGCGTACGGCCGATGCGTCGGCCCCGCCCACTGCCGCCGTACGCCATCGCGCCTCCCGCGTTCGTCAGGCGGCCTGGCTTCCCGGTAGGGCGTCCGTTATGCCCTCGGGGCGGGGGAAGTTTCCGCCGGTGGCGGGGCATGGACGGCGGTGCCGGTGGAATCCGGCTGACGATCCGACGAGTCGGCAGGAGGCCGGGATGAGCACGATCACGCGTCACCTCAGTGGCAGTCACGAGATGGTCCGCGCATACACCCGACGGGTGGAGGTGCCGATGCTGGGCGAGGTGGCGGTGCCCCCGCCCGACAAGATCGCCTACTACGCCGGGTTGGGGGTGCTCGCCGCGCTCCAGGTCATCGAGTGGCCGCTCGCCCTGGTGATCACCGCCGGTCACCTGCTCGCCGACCAGCACCTGTCGGGACTGGCCAAGGGGCTCGGGGAGGCCCTGGAGTCGGCGTGACGAGACCGGGCTCACCCTTGACCTGAACCAGGGTGCAGGTCGCAGGCTGGGTCCATGCCTGACGTACCGCCCCGGGCCGGGGTCCTTCGGTGACCGCCACCCTCGCCCCGGCGGCCCGCCTCTACGATCCCCGGCTGCGGGCCATGACGGTGGGCAGCGTCGCCCTGGTGTCCCTGCTCGCCTTCGAGGCGTTGGCGGTGGGCACCGCGATGCCCACGGTGGCCCGCGCGCTGGACGGGCTGGGCCTCTACGCGCTCGCCTTCGGCGGTTCGTTCGCCGCCGGGGTGCTGGCCATGGTGCTCTCCGGCATCTGGTGCGACGTCCGGGGACCACGCGCCCCGATGTGGGGCGGGGTGGGACTGTTCGTCGTCGGGTTACTCGTCGCCGGGAGCGCCGACGCGATGGGCACCCTGGTGGTCGGTCGGGCGGTGCAGGGCTTCGGGTCCGGGCTGCTCTCCGTCGCGCTGTACGTGGTGGTCGGGCAGGCGTACCCGGAGCAGCTGCGGCGGCGGGTCTTCGCGGCGTTCGCGGCGGCGTGGGTCATCCCTTCGCTGGTCGGGCCGGCGGTGGCCGGGTTGATCGTGGAACACCTGGGCTGGCGGTGGGTCTTCCTCGCGGTGCCGGTGGTGGCGTTGCCGGCGGTGCTGCTGGTCGAGTCGGGACTGCGCACGCTCGCCCGGCCGACGCCGGCCGGGCCACCGGCGGGCGCGGCGGCCCGGATCGGCTGGGCGGCCGGCGCGGGGGTGAGCGCCGCGCTGCTGCACCACGGGGGGCAGCAGCGCGGCGTGCCCGCCGTGATCCTGGTGGTGGTGGCCCTCACCGGCCTGGGGGTCTGCGCGCCCCGGCTGCTCCCGGCGGGGTTCCTGCGGGCCGCCCGGGGCCTGCCCACGGTGGTGGGGCTGCGCGGGTTGGCGGCGGCGGCGTTCGCCGGTGCGGAGGTGGTCATCCCGCTGATGCTGTCCCGGCAGCGGGGTTTCTCGCCGACCGCCGCCGGCCTGGTGCTGACCGTCGGCGCGCTGTCCTGGTCGGTGGGTTCCTGGCTCCAGGGTCGGTTGCCGGCGCCGCGCTCCTCGGCGACCCTGCCCCGGCTCGGCCTGGCCTGCGTGGCGGCGGGCACGGCCACGGTCACCCTGGCCGTGTGGCCGGCCGTGCCGGTGGCGGTCGGGGTGGCCGGGTGGGCGGTGGCGGGCCTGGGGATGGGTCTGGCGTACCCGTCGCTGTCGGTGTTGACCCTGGCCCTGTCGGCCCCCGACGAGCAGGGGCGCAACAGTTCGTCGTTGCAACTGGCCGACTCGCTGTTCACCGCCACGGTGCTGGCGTTGACCGGTGCGGTGCTCGCCGCCGGGACGACGCCCGGCCCGGCCGGGTACGCGGGGACGCTCGCCGTGGCGGTGGGCTGTGCCCTGCTCGGCGCGGTGCTCGCCGGCCGGGTGGTGCCGGGCCGGGTGCGGGCCGCCTGATCCCTCGAATCCCGCCTGGTCGACCGGGGTGACCGGGAGGATGGTGGGCGATGAACTTCCTGACGATCCTGCCGATGGCCGTGGTGATGGTGGCCGGTACGCAGTTGGTGGCGGCGGTCTTCCTCGCCTCCGGCGACCGGCCCCGCCGGGCTTCGCTGGGGTTCCTGGCCGGCGCGGCGATCGTGGTGGTTGCCGGGACGACCCTCGTCTGGCTGGTCTTCCGGGTCGTCAAGGGCGCAGCCGGCGGTGGTGGGGGTGGCCGCCGCCAGGTCGAGACGGTCATCGACTGGGTGGTGCTGGGGCTGCTGGTGGTGTTGGCGGTGGTGGTGTTCGTCCGGCGGCACTCCTCCGGCGAGCCGACGTGGATGGGTCACCTCCAGCACGCCGGATTCGGGTACGCGCTCCGGCTGGGCCTCCTGCTCTTCGTGGTGATGCCCTCCGACGACCTGACGATGGTGACGGTGGGGGCGACCGCCGCCCGGCACGGCCTGCCGTGGTGGCACCTGGTGCCGTTCATGCTGCTGACCCTGCTGTTGCTCGCCCTGCCGCTGCTGGCGTTGCTGCTGCTCGGTGCCCGGGCGGACCGGGTGCTGCCCCGGATGCGCGACTGGGCGGCCCAGCACTCGTGGATCATCAGCGAGGCGGTGGTGGTGTTCTTCCTCGCGTTGACCGTGGTCGACCTGCTCACCTGAGGGCCGGGACGCGCCGGGCCGGTCGGGGCGGTGTCACGTTCCGGGTGGTCGGTCCGTCAGCTGGTCGGCCGTCGGGTGCTCTTCCCGTCGGGTCGGTTCGTCGGTGGTCGTGGAGGGGGACGGGATGCGGGTGCTGGTGACGGGTGCCGGCGGGACGTTGGGGCGGGCGGTGCTGCCCCGGTTGCGTAGCGACGGCTTCACGGTACGGGCGACGAGCCGGCGGCCCCGGCACGATCCGACGACGGACTGGGTGGTCGCCGACCTGGCCACCGGGGCCGGGTTGGCCGAGGCGGTCGCCGGGGTGGACGCGGTGCTGCACCTGGCGTCCCGGCCGGGTGGCGGCGCCCCGACCCACCGGGTGGACGTGCTGGGCACCCGCCGGTTGGCCCTGGCCGCCGGTCACGCGGGCGTGGCCCATCTGCTGTACGTCTCGATCGTCGGCGTGGATCGGGTGCCGATCCCGTACTACCGGCAGAAGCTGGCGGCGGAGCAGGTGGTGGCGGCCGGGCCGGTGCCGTGGACGGTGCTGCGGGCCACCCAGTTCCCGGTGTTCCTGGACCGGCTGTTGCGGGCGGCGAGCCGGCTCGGGCCGGTGCTGGGGGATCCGGCGGTGCTGGCCCAGCCGGTCGACCAGCACGAGGTGGCCGCCCGGCTCGCGGAGCTGCTCGCCACCGGCCCGCTCGCCGGTGTGCAGGAGTACGGCGGCCCACAGGTCCTCCGCTTCGACGACGCGGTACGGGCCTGGCGGGTGGCCCGGGGGTCCCGTCGTCCGCTGCTGCCGGTGCGCCTGCCGGGGCGGCTGGGTCGGGAGTTGCGGGCGGGTGGGCTGACCACGAGCGCCGTCCCGACCGGCCGTCGGACCTGGGCCGATCACCTGGCCGACACGTACGGGCGACCCGACCGAAGATGAGCCGGACACGGGTTCACGTCCTGCCTACCGTGACGCCATGCTGGTCTTCGTCGTCACGGTGCTGCTCTACGTCTTCGGTCTGGTCTTCCTGTACGGGGTGATCCGCCTCGCCGTGCGGCACGGCATGGAGGATCTGGAGGCCCGCCGGCCACAGGCGCTGCGGGCCGGTCGGTCGGCGACGGCCGACGACCGGGCGTTCCTGCGGGAGAACTCCTTCCTGGGTGGCAACTGACCCGTCGCGCCCTCCCGCCGGCTGCCGCGCGTCGTCGTCTCCCGCGCACTGTGGGCGTGGCCCGATGCGTGGCCTGGTGGGGCGGCCTGTGGGGTGGGGTGCGAGGATCGCTGCCGTGATGGGAACGTTGCAGACCGAGCCCGCCCGGACCCGACCCGACCTGCTGGCCACGCCGGTGGCCGCCGCCCTGGCGCAGTGGTCGGCGGACGCGCCCGTCGACGTCGACGACGTCCTGGTCGCGCCGATCGACGCCACGCTGGCCGACACGGCGGCCTTCTGTGCCGCGTACGAGGTGGGGCTGGACGTGTCGGCGAACTGTGTGGTGATCGCCGGCAAGCGGGAGGGCGAGATCCGGTACGCCGCGTGCGTGGTGCTCGCCACCACCCGGGCCGACGTCAACGGGGTGGTCCGCCGGGCGCTGGACGTCCGCAAGGCGAGCTTCGCCCCGATGGCCGACGCGGTCGAGGCGACCGGGATGGAGTACGGCGGGATCACCCCGATCGGGCTGCCGGAATCGTGGCCGATCCTGGTCGACGCCCGGGTGATCGCCACCCCGCACGTGATCATCGGCTCCGGCGTACGGCACAGCAAGATCGCCCTCCCCGGGCCGGCGCTCGGCGCACTGCCGGGCGCGCGGGTGGTGGAGGGCCTGGCCCGACCCGCCTAGCCAATCACGATCATCGATGTTGTTGCACGTGAAACATCATGATCGTCGATGTCTGACGGGGGTCGCTGCGCGCTGCGCCAGCCCAGCCCGCCCCGCCTGGTCCCGTCCAGCCCGGCCGACCCAGCCCGGCCGACCCAGCCCGGCCGACCCGGCCCGGCCCGGTCGCCCTGCGTGCGCCGGGCCGGGCCGGGAGCGGGGACGCGTCAGCGGGTCGCGGCCCGCGTCAGCAGCTCGCCCTCGGTGAGAGTGCGGTCTTGCGGTGTCAGTCGGCCGATTCGCGCTGGGCGACCTCGGTCAGCGCGGCGAGCAGGGTCTCCGGCTCCTGCGCTCCGGTGACGCCGTACTTGCCGGCGAGCACGAAGGTCGGCACGCTGCTCACCCCGAGTTGGTGGGCGGCGGCCAGGTCGGCGGCCACCTCGCGTCGGCCCGCGTGCGAAACCAGGTGTTCGCGCGTCTCCGTCTCGTCCAGCCCGACGGAGACCGCCAGCGCGACCAGCGCCTCGGGTGAGCCGACATCGACCCCGTCGGTGAAGTGCGCCCGGTAGAGCGCCTCGACCACGTCACCCGCCCGGCCGTGCCCGTCGGCGAAGCGGACCAACCGGTGCGCGTCGAAGGTGTTGGCGCTCACCGCCCGGTCGAAGTTCAGCGTCAGCCCCACCTCGGCGGCCACCTGGGTCACCTGCCCGGCCATCGACTGGGCCCGCTCCTGGCCGCCGAACTTCGCGGCCAGCGCGTCCAGCAGCGGCTGCGGCGCGGTCACCGGCGTCGGGTCCAGCTGGAACGGCCGGTACCGGACGGTCACCTCGCCGTCGTACGACGCCAGGGCCTGTTCGAAGCGGCGCTTGCCGATGTAGCACCAGGGGCAGACCACGTCGGCGTAGATCTCGATCTCCATGATCGGAGACAACCCCCAGCTCAGCCAGCTTGTTCCCGCACCTGCCGCTTGAGTCGGGCCAGGATCGCGGTGCCGCCGCGCACCCGCAACGGGCTGATCACCTGGGCCAGGCCCATCCGCTGGTAGAGGTCGTCCGGCACGTCCAGCACCTGCGTGGCGCTCGCCCCGGCCAGCCCTTCGGCGAGGATGCCGGCGAAGGCCCGGGTGGTGGGCGCCTCCGGCGGGCAGTCGAACAGGGTGGTCACCGTGCGGTCCGGGTTGACCTCGGCACGCAGGAAGAACGCCGTCTGACACTCGGGGACCTGCTCCAGGTCGTCGCGATCCACCCCGGCCGGCAGCGGCGGGATCACGTCGGCGTACTCCAGCAGCATCTCCAGCACCACGTCGCGGGGGGCGTCGGCGAACTCCCCGACGATCTCGGCCAGCCTCGTCGGCATCTCGGACATCCCGCCAGGCTACCGCCGCACCCGGCGCGGGTCTGCCACCAGACTGCCGTACCGCCCGGGTGCGGGCTGGAAAGAGCCGGGACGAGGGAGTGCCGGGCGGGCGACCACACCGGTCGTGGGTCGCCCACCCCGGGCGGGTCAGTTGTTCGGTGCGCCCTCGCTGATGTCGGCGAGCGCCGAGCTGGGGTCGAGCTGCATCGCCA
Organism: Micromonospora sp. CA-248260; assembly: GCF_050942205.1. Taxonomy (NCBI): domain Bacteria; kingdom Bacillati; phylum Actinomycetota; class Actinomycetes; order Micromonosporales; family Micromonosporaceae; genus Micromonospora; species Micromonospora sp. CA-248260. The sequence goes on from NZ_CP192021.1 coordinate 31,238, forward strand.
GGTCGCCCAGGGAGACGATGCCGACGAGCTTGCGTTCGTTGTCGCAGACCAGGATGCGTCGGATGTTGCGCTCGCGCATCAACGCCACCGCCTCGCCGGCCGTGGCGTGCTGCTCGATCATCACCACCTCCCGGGTGGTGATCGAGCCGATCGAGGTGCTGGCCGGGTCGCTGCACTCGGCGACCGCCCGCACCACGATGTCCCGGTCGGTCAGCAGGCCCGCCAGCGTGGAGCCGTCGGTGACGACCACGTCCCCGATGTCGGCCTCCTTCATCACCCTGGCCGCTTCGTCCAGGGTGGTCTCCGCCGACAGGTAGACCACCTGCTTCGTCATCACGTCACTGACCCGGTACATGAGAGCCCTCCGCACAACAAACACCCTTGGACGATCCCACTTCGATACCCTGTGGCGCGTCCGCTACACCCCGTTGCCGCGAACCCGACGCAGAAGCTGGTCGACCAGGCCGTCCCAGGTGACCTCCTCGTGCACGCCGGTGGCCCGCTCACGCAGCTCGACGTACCCCTCGGGAAGTCGGCGGCCGACGACGACGGCGCGGGGGATGCCGATCAGCTCGGCGTCGGTGAACTTCACCCCGACGGAGGCGTTGGCCCGGTCGTCGACGAGCACCCGCAGGCCGGCGGCCGACAGCCGACCGCCGAGGTCGAGCGCCGCGTCGAGCTGCGGCCCCTTCCCGGCCACCACCAGGTGTACGTCGCACGGCGCGACCGCCGCCGGCCAGACCAACCCCCGTTCGTCGTGGTGCTGTTCGGCGATCGCGGCGACCGCCCGGGACACCCCGATGCCGTAACAGCCCATGGTGGGCCGGACCGGTTTGCCCGCCGCGCCCAGCACGTCGAGGGCGAACACGTCGGTGAACCGGCGGCCGAGCTGGAAGATGTGCCCGATCTCGATGCCCCGCCGCATGGTCAGCTCGCCGCCGCCGCCGCCGTTGCTGCTGCCGCTGCTGCCGCCGCCGTTGCTGCCGCCGTCGCCGGCTCCGGTGGTCCCGGTGGTGCCGCAGGCGGGGCAGGGGTCACCCGGGCGCACCTCGGCGGCCTCGATGGTGCCGTCGGGCGCGAAGTCCCGTCCGCAGACCACGTCGGTGGCGTGCCGCCCCGGCTCGTTGGCCCCGGTCAGCCAGGCGGTGCCGGTGACCACCCGGGGGTCGACCAGGTAGCGGAGGCCGAGCCCGGCCAGCACCTGCGGCCCGAGGTAGCCCCGGACCAGCCCGGGGTGGGCGGCCCAGTCGTCGAAGACCGTCACGGCGGCCGGGTGCAGCGCTGCCGCGACCCGCTTGAGGTCCACCTCCCGGTCGCCGGGCAGCCCGATCACCAGCACCTCGGCTGCTTCCGCGCCGGGCCGGCGTACGGTCAGCACCACGTTCTTCAGGGTGTCGGCGGCGGTCCAGTCGTGCCGCCCGGCGAGTTTCCGGTCGTTGGCGAGCGCCACCAGGGCGGCGATGGTCGGGGTCTGCGGGGTGTCGTGCACCTCGGCGGGTAGGTGCGAATCCGGGTCACCGGCGGGCGGGGCGGGGGTCGTCACCGCCTCGGTGTTCGCCGCGTAGTCGCAGGCCGTGCAGCCGACGTAGGTGTCCTCACCGACCGGTGTGGTGGCCAGGAACTCCTCCGAGGCCGACCCGCCCATCGCCCCGGAGACCGCCTGCACCACCGTGTGGTCCAGCCCCAACCGGTCGAAGACCCGCCGGTACGCGGCCCGGTGCCGGGCGTACGACTCGCGCAGGCCCTCGTCGTCCAGGTCGAACGAGTAGGCGTCCTTCATCAGGAACTCCCGTCCGCGCAGCAGCCCGGCCCGGGGTCGGGCCTCGTCGCGGAACTTCGTCTGGATCTGGAAGATCGTCAGCGGGAAGTCCCGGTAGGACGAAACCAGGTCCTTGACCAGCAGCGTCGCCATCTCCTCGTGCGTCGGGGCGAGCAGGTGCTCGGCGCCCCGTCGGTCGGCGAGGGTGAAGATGTCGTCGCCGTACTCCGCCCACCGGCCGCTGGTCCGGTACGGCTCCGCCGGCAGCAGCGCCGGGAAGTGCACCTCCTGGTCGCCGATCGCGGCCAACTCCGACCGGACGATCTCGGTGACCCGGTCCAGCACCAGTTTGCCCAGCGGCAGCCAGGCGTACCCGCCCGGGGCGACGCGACGGATGTAACCGGCGCGCAGCAGGAGCCGGTGGCTCGGCACCTCCGCGTCCGCCGGGTCCTCGCGCAGGGTCCGCAGCAGGGTGGTCGACGTACGAAGCAGCATCCGGGCAGCCTAGAACCCGCCCACCCTCCCGGCGACCCGTTTCGCACCGCCCGCCCCTGTCGCGTTGATCAAGAGGTTTGCGTCAGATTTTCAGCTCGTAGGCCCACAAACTTCTTGATCACCAACGATGGGAGCCGGCGGGCGGGGGCGGGCGGGGTGGGGGCGGGGGGAAATCGGTGGACAGGGGGGGTGGGGGGTGGTGATTGTCGGTGTATGCGGCAGGAGGAGATCTGGGACGGGGAGGCTGCCCGGCGGTACGACACGCCGGGCAGCGGGATGTTCGCCCCTGAGGTGCTGGGGCCCACGGTGGACCGGCTCGCTGCGCTCGCGGGTGACGGGCCGGCGCTGGAGTTCGCGATCGGCACCGGCCGGGTGGCCGTCCCGCTCACCGCCCGAGGGGTACCGGTCACCGGCATCGAGCTGTCCGCCCCGATGATCGCGCAGCTCCGGACCAAGGTGGACGCGCAGACCATCCCGGTGGTCGCCGGAGACATGGCCACCGCCGTCGCCCCCGGCGAATACTCACTGGTCTATCTGGTCTACAACACGATCGCCAACCTGCTCAGCCAGGCCGAGCAGGTGGCGTGCTTCCGCAACGCCGCCCGCCACCTCGGCGACGGTGGCCGGTTCGTCGTCGAGCTGTGGGTGCCCGAGCTGCGCAAACTCCCACCCGGGCAGCAGGCCGTCGTCTGGCACTCCGAACCCGGCTACCTCGGCCTGGACACCTACGACGTGCTGGCGCAGCACGTGGTGTCGCACCACTTCAGGTTCGCCGACGGCCGGCAGGCGGAGCTGTTCCGTACCCCGCACCGCTACATCTGGCCTGCCGAGCTGGACCTGATGGCGCAGCTCGCCGGGTTCGCCCTGGAGAGCCGGCACGCGGACTGGACCGGCGGCGAGTTCACCGCCGAATCCCGCTCCCACGTCTCCGTCTACCGCCTGGCCTAGCCGCCGGCCTCCGACGCAGCCGGCTGCCCTCGTCGGGCCGGGACGGGTCAGTGGGTGCCGACACCGTTGCCGGTGGCGGTGACGAACGACCGCCAGGCCTGGCGGTCGAAGGTGAGGACGGGACCGGTCGGGTCCTTGCTGTCGCGCACCCCGACGACGCCGGGCAGGTCGTCGGCGACCTCGACGCACTCGCCGTTGCCGCTGCGGGTGGACTTGCGCCAGGTGGCACCGGTCAGCTCCATGACGTCATCACTTCCTTCATCAGCAGTGCCGACTGGTTGTGGGGCAGGGCCTCGCTGCGGACGCTCTCCCACCGCGAGATCAGGATAGTCAGCTCCCCGTCCTTGTCGATCGTGGTGCCATTGAGCTGGTTCTCCAGATGACCGACCCAACCGCTGTCGTTGCCGAGCGCCAGCGTGAACGGGCCGGCGAGACCCACGTGGGTGCTGACCTCGGCGGGTATCACGTGGACACTGACGTTCGGCTGGTCGACGCACTCCAGAAGGTGGGCGATCTGCTGGACCATCAGGCCCCGGAAGCTCTCGTCTGCGCGCCGGAGCACCGCCTCCTCGACCACCGCGATCAGCTTCGGCGGCTGCGAACGACTGAGCACGCTCTGCCGGTCCAGCCGGACCGCGAGCCGCCGCTCCACCTCGTCGTCACTGAGCATGTCGTCGGCCCGGATCACCGCACGGGCGTAGTTCTCCGTCTGCAACAGACCCGGGACGAGCGTCGGGTGGTAACACCAGAGCTGCTGTGCCTGGCGTTCGGCCTCCAGCCAGGGCCGGAACCAGTTCGGTTGCGAGTAGCGCTCGGCCAGCCTGAGCAGTGAGGTGAGCAGCCCGCCGGTCGTCAGGACCTCGTCCGCCCGTTTCAGGAACAGCCGGTCGAACGGGCGTTGGCCAAGCTCGATGGCGGAGATCTGGGAGCCGGAGAAGTGGACCAGCTTGCCGAACTCCTCCTGGCTCAGCTCCGCGTGCAGCCGCAGTCTGCGCAGTTGTGCCCGGATCAGCTCGGCGGTCGGTTCACTTTCCACACGTCCTCCACGGTTGTCCCGGCCGCCTCCCCGGTCTGACCGGACGGCCCTCGCCGTCGACCCGACTTCGCCCAGGCCGGCGCCGATGCCTTCCGAGAGTAGTGGTGTCATCACCAGAATGTCGCCAGCGGGTCGCCTTCCGTCCGGCCCGCTGCGGGGCCGCCCGTGACCCCCCGTGCAGGGGCGGCCCCATCCCCACCACCACAGGAGGTCGAGACCGGTGAACTCCCGTTCGTTTCCAGTGCCACGCCTCGGCCCGTATGCCGACCGGCCGCGCGCCCACCCGCCGGGCGGCCGGCCGCACCTGCCGCTGCGACCGCTGTGGGTGTGCCGGGCCTGCGGCGGCCCGTGGCCGTGCGCCGAGGCCCGGCTACTGCTCCGCATCGAGTACGACGCACACCTCGTCGACCTGGCCGTCTATCTGTCCGGGCTCTATCACGAGGCGAGCCACGACCTGTTCCGGCTGAACCCGCAGGACGGGCCGACACCGCGTGACCTGTTCGAGCGCTTCGTCGCCTGGGCCCCCTACCGCCGGCGACCGGCCACCCCGCCCCCGCCGGGCTGAGCGGTCCGGGGTGGACCGGGTGGCGGCCTGGGCGGGCTGCGGTCGATGACCTGCGCCACGTTGGGGCGGTGGGCGGCGGCAGGCGAAGGCTGGCCGGTGACAGACTGGTCGCCGCAGTCAACGAGGGCATGAGGGGGCGGCGTGCGCTGGCAGAGCTTCGTGGCGGTCGGGGACAGCTTCACCGAGGGCATGGACGACGCCTACCCGGACGGCACCTACCGGGGCTGGGCGGACCTGGTGGCGACCCGGCTGGCTGCCGAGGCCGGGCCGGACTTCGGCTACGCCAACCTGGCCATCCGGGGCCGGCTCTTCCCGAGTGTCGTCGCCGAGCAGGTGCCCGCCGCGCTCGCCATGAAGCCCGACCTGGTCAGCTTCGCGGCCGGCGGCAACGACGTGCTGCGCCGTACCTTCGACCCGGACGCGCTGGCCACCCGGTTCGACGCCGTGGTGGGCCGGCTGCGGTCCGGGGGTGCCGACGTGATCCTCTTCCGGTTCGCCGACGTGCTGGCCCGGCTGCCCGGCCAGCGCCTCGTCTCACCCCGGATCGCGCTGGTCAACCGGATCATCGGCGAGATCGCCGAGCGGCACGGCGCGATCCTGATCGACCTGTTCTCCGACGACACGTTCCGGCTCAACCCGATGCTCTGGAGCCCCGACCGGTTGCACCTGTCCGCCGCCGGGCACCGGCGGGTCGCCGGCCAGGTGCTGACCGCGCTCGGGGTGGGCTGCGACGAGGAGTGGCTGATGGTGCCGGAGCACCCGGCCGCCACCCCCTGGCTCGCCGCCCGCGCCGCCGACCTGAGCTGGGTCGGCCGGCACCTGGCCCCGTGGATCACCCGTCGGCTCACCGGCCGGTCCTCCGGCGACACGGTCACCGCGAAGCGCCCGATTCTCGGCCCGCTGGCCGACTGACCGTGCGTACCCTGCACACCGCCCCCCTGCTGCGCCTCACCCACGACAACGAGCCGCCGCCGGACCAGCCGGCCCCGGGCGACGACGACGCGCTGTCGGACCAGCCGGCGTCGGGGGACGACGTGCTGTCGGGCCCGGCGGTGCCGGTCTCTGGCGGGCCGCTGCCGGCCCAGCCGGCCCCGGGCGACGGTGGGCCGCTGTCGGGCTGGGCGGTGCTGGTCGACGGTGCCCGGATCGAGGCGGTCGGCCCGACCGGGGAGCTGACGCAGGCGTACCCGATGGTGCGGGTGCGGCGGTGGCCCGGGACCCTCGGGCCGGCGCTGGTGCACGACGGGCCGCTGCCACCGGCGGCCAGCCCGCGCGAGCGGGTGCACGCGCTGCTGCAGTCGGGCGTCGGCGCGCTGCTCGCCGCGCACCTCACCGACCCGGCGGTACGCGCGGCGGCGGCCCGCAACGACGTCGCCGTCCTCGACGCGGTACGACCCCCCGCCCTCGCTGTCGGCGGCCGGGCCGATCTGGCCGTCTTCGCCGACGACGGCCGCTGCCTCGCCACCGTCGTCGCCGGCCGCCTGGTCCACCGCCGCGCCTGACCGGGCGGGTCGGTGGAGCGCGACGCGATCCTGACCGGCTCCTCGGGGATCGTCTGCCCGGCCCGCTCGACGGGTGCGTCGGCCGGTGGGGCACGGTCGCGTCCGGGCGGGTCGGCCGACGCCGGTCCGGTCCCGTTGGGCGGTCGACGCCCCGGATTCCGGCGTAACTTGGGGCTCATGTCTGTGCCGAGCGATCCGAATCCCCGCCTCCAGTCGTACGCCGACCCGCAGCGGCTGGTCACCACCGAGTGGTTGGCCGAGCACCTCGGCGACGAGGGTCTCGTCGTGGTCGAATCCGACGAGGACGTGCTGCTCTATGACACCGGTCACCTCCCTGGTGCCGTCAAGGTCGACTGGCACACCGAGCTGAACGACCAGGTCACCCGGGACTACCTGGACGCGGAGAGCTTCGCCGAGCTGTGCGCGGCCAAGGGCATCGGCCGGGGCGACACGATCGTCTTCTACGGCGACAACTTCAACTGGTGGGCCGCGTACGCGCTGTGGGTGTTCACCCTGTTCGGTCATGCCGACGTCCGGCTGCTCGACGGTGGCCGGCAGAAGTGGATCGCCGAGGGGCGCGAGCTGACCCGGGACAAGGTGGCCCGGCCGCGTGCCGACTATCCGGTGCCGCAGCGCAACGACGCGCCGGTCCGGGCGTACCGGGAGCAGGTGATGGCGCACGTGGCGGCGGGCCGGCCGCTGGTCGACGTCCGTTCGCCGGGCGAGTACACCGGCGAGATGCTGCACATGCCGGACTACCCGCAGGAGGGTGCGCTGCGCGGCGGGCACATCCCGGGTGCGGTGAGCAAGCCGTGGAAGTCCGCCGCGAACGACGACGGCACCTTCAAGTCGGCCGACGAGCTGCGGGCCATCTACACCGACCAGCTCGGGTTGAGCCCGGCCGACGACGTGGTGGCGTACTGCCGGATCGGTGAACGGTCCAGCCACACCTGGTTCGTCCTGCACCACCTGTTGGGCTTCCCGCAGGTGCGCAACTACGACGGCTCGTGGACCGAGTGGGGCAACCTGGTCCGGGCCCCCGTGGTCCGGGGCGACCAGCCCGGCGGCCTGGCCGGCTGACCAGCCCACCCGCCGGCTTCGGTCGCGCCGGCTTCGGCCGCAACGGGGTGGATGGTGCGGTATTCCGGTCCCGGGACACCGCGACATCCGCCCCGTTGCGTCACGCCCGTCGGCGGGCCGGGGGTCAGGTGGGGGCGCGGAGGTAGCGGTGGACGGTGGGGGCCAGCCAGGTGACCAGGTCGGCCGACGGCATGTCGACGACCGGGGGCAGGCGCAGCACGTACCGGGTCAGCGCCAGGCCGAGCATCTGGCTGGCGACCAGACCGGCCCGCCGGGGCGCCTGCGCCGGATCGGGTACGACGGCGGCCACCGCCGCGCCGAGCTGGTCGGTGAAGACCGCCCGCATCCGGTCGGCCGCACCCTGGTTGGTGGCGGCGGTACGCAGCAGCGCGACCAGCGTCCCGTCGCCCTCCCAGCGGTCGAGGAAGTGCCGGACCAGTACCTCACCGAGCTGGTCGGTGGGCTGGTCGGTGAGGTCCGGCAGCCGCAGGTCGAACTCGGCAGCCGCCGCGAACAACCCCTCCTTGCTGCCGTAGTAGCGCATCACCATGGACGGGTCGATCCTGGCGTCGGCGGCGATGGCCCGGATGGTGGCCCGCTCGTACCCGTCGGCGGCGAACCGCTGCCGGGCTGCGGTCAGGATCGCGGCCCGGGTGGCGTCCGATCGGCGGGCGGTCATGTCCCCGACTCTATGCCAACAGGCGTTGACCTCCGGGGCTCACCCGGCCTACCTTTTGCCAACAAGTGTTGGCAAACGTTCGTTGGCAACGGAGGTGGGAGATGCTGCCCGCGCAGACCGACGTCCTGGTGGTGGGAGCCGGCCCGACCGGACTGACCGTCGCGGCCACCCTCGCCCGACAGGGCGTCGAGGTGACCGTGGTCGACCGGGCGTCCGCGCCGCCGGTAACCTCCCGGGCCGCCGTCGTGCACGCGTACACGCTGGAGGTGTTGGACCGGATCGGCGTCACCGTGCCGCTGGTGGCCCGAGGGCTGCGGGCGGCGCGCTTCACCGTGCGGGACCGCGACCGGGTGCTGCTCACCCTCGGCTTCGGGGACCTGCCGTCGAGGTACCCGTACGCGCTGCTGGTCTCCCAGTCGGTGACCGAGGCGGTGCTCACCGACCGGCTGGCCGCCCTCGGCGGGCAGGTGCTCCGGCCGTACCAGCTCACCGGCCTGGACCACGACGGTGAGGGGGTGGTCGCCGGCTTCGCCGACGGGACGAGCGTGCGGGCCCGCTGGGTGGTCGGCGCGGACGGCATGCACAGCACCGTGCGTGAACTGGCCGGCATCGGCTTCGGTGGGCCGGCCGACGCGGGCGAGTCGTTCCTGCTCGCCGATGTCCGGGTGAGCAGCGTGCTCCCCCGCGACGAGGTCGCGCTCTTCCTCGCCCGGCCGGGTCCGCTGGTCTGGGCACCCTTGCCGGACGGCGTGGTCCGGCTGGTCGCCGCCGTCGCCGACGCGCCCCGCGACCCGGACGCCGCCCGACTCCAGGCGCTCCTCGACGAACGCGGCCCGACCCGGCGGCCGGACCGGCTGACCGACGTGCTCTGGAGTTCCCGGTTCCGCGTCCACCACCGGATCGCCGACCACTACCGGCGCGGCCGGGTGCTGCTCGCCGGCGACGCCGCGCACGTGCACAGCCCGGCCGGCGGGCAGGGGATGAACCTCGGCATCTGCGACGCGGTCGTCCTCGGTGCCGCCCTCGGCGACGTCCTCGCCGGCCACCCCGACACTGTGCTGGACGACTACGCCGCCACCCGTCGGCCGCTCGCCGAGGAGGTCGTCGGCTTCGCCGCCCGGCTGACCCGGCTCGCCACCCTGCCGCCCGCCGGCCGTCCGCTGCGGGACCTGGCGTTGCGCGCGGTGTCCGGGGTGCCGCCGGTGCGCCGCCGGATCGCGCTGCGGCTCGCCGGCCTCCAGCAGCGCGCGACGACCCTCCGGCAGAGGGACGAGCGGTGAGCCGGTCGGCGGTAGTTCGGCGGTAAACCCGACACGCGGTCGTCGGGCAGGGGAACCTGCTAGGGGAGCCCCGGTTACCTGGTGAGGAGAGGGCGTGCGTAGACCGCGACCCCGCCTGCTGGCGCTGTGCGCCCTGGCCGCCGTGCCACCGGCGATCGAGGCGGTGCTGCTGGTCCACTTCGGCTTCGTCGCTGCCGAAGGGCTGTCCTCCCAGGTCACCGCCGTCTGGCCGTACGACAGCTATCACGATCTGCGCTGGCTGTACGTCTATCACGACTCGTGGCCCGGGTTCCTGGTCGGGCTGCTGCTGCTGATCGTGTTCCGTGGGCTGCTCACCACCGGGCTGGTCGCGCTCGCCTGGCCCGCCGAGGCGGCCCGACCCGGCCTGCGCTGGCTGCTCGGGCGCAACCTCGCGCTGTCCGCGGTGGTCACCGTGCTGGTCTCGCCGTGGGCGCTGATCTCGGTGGCGGCCTCGGTGGTCGCGCTCTCCTGGGTGCTGCTGGCCTCACTGCTGCCGATGTTCCTGCTCGCCCCGTTCCTGCAACGGGCTGCCGTGGTCGAGCCCTGGTGGCGCGGGTTGCCGTCGATCGCCCTGGTCGGCTGGTCGCTGCTGAACTTCGTGGTGATCACCGTGGCCGGCGCGCTCTGCTGGAGCGTCCCCGGCTGGTGGACGGTGCCGGTCGCGGCGCTCGCCGGGATCGCCAACGGGCTGCTCTGGGAACGCACCGTGCACGTCGCCGTGTTGACCCCCCGGGTGCGCTGGGCCCGGGTGCCGGCCACCCCGATCGCCGTCCTGCTGGCCCTCGCCGTCCCGCTGGCGATTCCCCTGCTGGTGCAGATCGTCCCGACCGGAGTGACGATCGAGCAGGTGGTGCTCGGTCAGCGGCTGCCGGCGGACGTCCGGCACGCGGTGATCGTCCTCGCCGGGCACAGCTCCGCCTATGACGGCACCCCGCCCGTCGATGCGAACGTGGAACGGTTTTCCTACCGGGGGCTGGCCGGGGACGGCCGGCCGTTGCCCTACCGGCCGGGGGACACCGTCCGGTCGCTGGAGAGCGGGGCCGCGCTGTTGGAGACCCAGGTGGACCGGCTGCACCGGCGTACCGGTCGGCCGGTCGCCCTGATCGGGGAGAGCGAGGGGGCGATGCTGGCCCGCACCTACCTCGCGCAGCGACCGCACGCGGCGGTGGACATCCTGGTCATGTTCAGCCCGTTGATCAACGCGGGGCGGGCCTACTATCCGCCGCCCGGGACGCCCCACGGCTGGGGGCTGGTCACCGGCTGGCAACTGCGTGCCCTGTTCGGGGTGGTCGACGTGTTCGGCGGGACCGGCACCGGCCCGGACGAACCGTTCATCCGGTCCCTGCTGGACAACGCGCCGTTCTACCGCAACCAGTTGATGTGTCCGGTGCCGGGCGTCCGGATGATGGCCTTCCTGCCGACCACCACGGCCACCGAGGCCCCACCCGGCGACTACACCGGCATCCCGGTCTTCCAGACGCCCGGGGTGCACGGCGGGCTGCTGGGTCGGTCGCTGGTCCAGGACCGTCTGATCCACTTCCTCGCCGGGGTGCCGGAGAGCCGGAAACGTCAGGAGTATCCGCTGCTCCAGCAGCTCGGAGCGGGCTGGCAGGCGCCCCCGCTGGCGATCCGGATCAATCCGGCCTGGAACGACAGACGTCAGCCGGACCCGTCCTTCACCGGGAGGGTCTGTCAGCCGGCCTGACCCGGGTGCCACGGCGGTGCCGGACGGCCAGCCGCACGGCCGCCAGGGTCAGCCCCACCACGATCAACGCCTCGATCGGGTGGTACGGCGCGAACAGCAGGTGGACGACGACGACCGCCACCCCGACCACCAGGGCGGCCGTGATCCACCGGCCCCGACTGAGCGCGATGACCAGGCCGGTCAGCACCAGCAGCACCCCGCTCGCCACGTGCAGCCAGGCCCAACCGGTCAGGTCGTAGAAGACCAGCCCGTCGGCGTGCAGCGAGGCGTACACGTCGCCGCTGCCGGCGTCGCCGATCCCGGCCAGCAGGTCGAAGATCCCGGCACCGACCAGCAGGCCCCCGGCGAGCAGCAGCGACCGGTCCGGCAGCCGTACCGTCATCGCGCCCTCCCTCCGGCATGTCTTCCCTTCCAGGCTAGGGGCGGTGGGCCGTGCCGTCCGGCGATCAACGTCGGTGCGCGCGACCGGGCACTGTCCGCCTGGTGAACCGGCGGGTAACCGAGGGCACCCGGTGTCCGCCCCGAGGTCTACGCTTGCCTGGTGACTGTGGGGCAGCAGGCAAGAGGCAGCGCAGGCAGCGCGGGCCGGCGCCGGTCGAGGCGCGACGAGATCCTGGAGATCGCGGTCGGGCTCTTCGCCGCCCGGGGCTACCACGGGGTCTCCATGGACGACATCGGTGCGGCGGCCGGGGTGACCGGCCCGGCCCTCTACCACCACTTCGCCGGCAAGGAGGCGATGCTGGCCGCCGCGCTGATCCCGGTCAGCGAGGGCCTGCTCGACGGCGGCCGGGACCGGGCCGCCGGCCGCCCCGGCGACCCCCGTGGCGCGCTGGAGTCGCTGATCGACTTCCACGTCGACTTCGCGTTGGCCAACCCGGCCGTGATCGCCCTGCACCTGCACGAGCTGGACCGTCTCCCGGAGGAGCCGCGCCGCCGCATCCGCAAGCTCCAGCGGCTGTACGTCGAGGAGTGGGTGACCGTGCTGACCGCCCTGCACCCCGGGCTGCCCGACGGTGAGGCGCGGGTGCTGGCGCACGCCGCGTTCGGCCTGATGAACTCCACCCCGTTCCTCGGCGGCGAGGTCGACCGGCGGCGTCGGGCGGCACTGCTGCGGGCCGCCGCGCTGGCCGCCCTGCTGGCCGAGACCGACTCCTGACCGGAGCACCTGCCCCGCCCCGGGCCACCTCCCGACACTCCCGCCCGAGTCGTGACCGACGACCCGATCGTGGTTTCCTGGCATCCGTCCCCACCCCTGGACGTCGAGCAACCGTCCCCACCCCTGGACGCTGGAGGAAACATGATCGAGTCGCTGTTGGTCGCCAACCGGGGCGAGATCGCCCGCCGGATCATCCGTACCGCGAAGCGGCTCGGCATCCGTGCGATCGCGGTGCACTCGGAGGTCGACGCCGACCTGCCGTTCGTGGTCGAGGCCGACGAGGCGGTGTGCGTGGGACCGGCGAACCCGGCCCAGAGCTACCGCAACGTCGAGGCGATCCTCGCCGCCGCCGAGACCACCGGTGCGCAGGCGATCCACCCCGGTTACGGCTTCCTGTCGGAGAACGCCGACTTCGCCCGTACCGTGCAGGCCCGTGGGTTGATCTGGGTCGGGCCCGGCGCGGACGCGATCACCGCGATGGGTGACAAGATCAACGCGCGGAACCTGATGGCGGCCGCCGGGGTGCCGGTCGCGCCCGGCACCACCGAACCGGCCGCCGACCTGGCAGCGGCGGTCGCCGCCGGCACGGAGATCGGCTACCCGGTGATGGTCAAGGCCGCCGCCGGTGGTGGCGGGATGGGCATGCAGGTGGCCGCCGACGAGGCCGAGCTGCGCACCGGGTACGACAAGGTCCGCGCGTTCGCCGAGCGGATGTTCGGCGACGGCTCGGTGCTGATCGAACGCTACTTTCCCCGGGTGCGTCACGTCGAGGTGCAGATCTTCGGCCTGGCCGACGGCCGGGTGGTGGCACTCGGCGAGCGGGAATGCTCGGTGCAGCGGCGCAACCAGAAGCTGGTCGAGGAGTCCCCCTCCCCGGCGGTGTCACCGGAGCTGCGGGCCCGGTTCCTGGCCGCCGCCGTGCGGGCCGGCGAGGCGGTCGGCTACCGCAACGCGGGCACCGTCGAGTGCCTGCTCGACCCCGCCACGCAGGAGTTCTTCTTCCTGGAGATGAACACCCGGCTCCAGGTGGAGCACCCGGTGACCGAGCTGGTCTACGGCCTCGACCTGGTCGAGGAACAGCTGCGGGTGGCGGCCGGCCTGCCGCCGACCTTCGACCCGGACGCGCTGGCCCCGCGCGGGCACGCGATCGAGCTGCGGATCAACGCGGAGGACCCGTTGCGTTTCCTGCCCGGTCCCGGCGTCATCCGCACCTGGGTGGAGCCGACCGGTGCGGGGGTACGCGTCGACTCCGGCTACGTCGCCGGCAACACGGTCACCCCGTTCTACGACAGCCTGCTGGCCAAGCTCGTCGTCAGCGGGGCGGACCGGGCCGAGGCGATCGAGCGGGCCCGGACGGCGGTGGCCGACTTCGCGCTGGCCGGCCCGAAGAACAACCTGCCCTTCTTCACCGAGCTGTTGACCAACGAGGAGTTCGTCTCCGGCGACTACGACACGGGCATCGTCGGCCGGATGCGCTGACCGGCGGCGGGCCTGACCTGTCCGGCCCGGTCAGGTCAGGCCCGCCGGATGCCGCCCGGCGGGTACGGCAGGGGCGTCGGCCGGTGCGTCGGGGTGCCGACGACGTCGAGGCGGGGCGTCACCGGGTCGATCCGGGGTGCGCGGTGCCGGCCGGCCGGGGCGTCGTTGGTCGGGGCCGGGCCGGCGGGGAAGTGCCCCGGGTTGCGGTCCTTGCGGGCCAGCCCGTCGAGCAGGGCCGCCTCCCGTCCCGGCGGGTCCGCCGGGTGGTTGCCCCGATCGGGCAGCCGGTGCGGGTGACCCTTCGGGGCGGTCCGGTTCGCGGCCTTGAGGGTGGCGCGGAGCAGGTCGTTCTCGGCTTCCCGGGCGGCCAGCGTGCGCCGCAGCACGGCGTTCTCCGAGCGGAGCTGGGCGATGATCCGGCCGGCGTCGCCCGTGACGGCCGCCCCGTCGGGGGTGGTCGCCTGGTGCCCGGGGCGGTACGGTTCGGTCCGGGCGTCGGTCGGTCGGCGATCCGTCGGCGGCTCACCCCGGGCCGCCTCGTAGAGCCGCTCGAAACGGCTCAGGGTGGCCGCCCGGTCGGCAGCCGGGACGGTGCACTCGACCACCATCACCACGGTCTGCCACGGCGGGCCCTTCGTCTCGGTGGTGAAGTGCCGGGACAGCCGCTTGCGCCAGGTGTCCCGGTCCCGGCCCGGCCGGTTCCGGCAGATCCGTTCGGCCAGCCTGCTCCAGGTGTCGACCGTCCCGATCTCCGGGGCCCGTTCGACCAGGTCACGGACCGCCAGGGCGTACTCGGCCACCGCCGGCGACCCGTACCGGGCCGTGTAGCCGGCGGCCAGGTGCTCGCGTGGGACGAGCCAGTGCCGCTGGTGCCGGCCCCGGGCCGGGGACGGCGTGCTGGTGTGGGTGGCCATGGGCGGACCTTTCGTGCGGGGCTGTCTGACGCGGGAAGGTATTCGTACCCTCCATCCGCAAATCGTGAGCGTCCCGGCCTGTGTCCGTGGTCAGTTTCTGGCCGGGTGGTTGTCCGGGTAGCACCGGACGCCGTCCGGGTTGGACGGTCCCGGTCCCGAGCCGGCGGTCGGTGTCCCGTAACCGTCGTCGTACGGTCCACTTTGGCCGCCCACCCCGGGACTGCCCGGCCAGAACGGCGTACGGGCGTGGCCCGGCCCGTCGTTGGGCCCGTCGTGCGACCGGCTCCGCCGTCACACGCTCGCCGGCAGTCGGCCGGCACACGCACGGTGGAGCCGGACACGTCACCCGGCGGTGGAGACGCCATCGCCGGTCAGGTGGCCTGGGAGCGGAGAACATGGGAAGCGGAAGACTGACCGACGGCGCGCGCCCGCGCCCCGACCGTCGTCGGCTGGGCCGGAGCCTGCGGTCGATGTCACTGTTCGTCGAGGGCGCGGTGGCGATGGCCCTGGTCCTGGGCCGGGATGACGCGGCGGCCTCGGCGGGCGCGGTCGCGGCGGTGTTGCGCAGCGCCGCCGAGGTGGTGGAGGGGTCGTCGGGCCGGTGATCTCGGCCCGACAGCCGGGGTGGCGTGGCGGCGGTGGGCGGCGTGGTGGTTCCCTGGAGGGACCACCGGTCGTCCGGCGTCGCCGGTCGTCGTTCCCACGAGGGGCGGCGGCCCGGGACGACCCCCCGGCGACCCGATGTCACAGCGAGGTGACCATGAGTCAGATGCCAGCGGCGGTGTCGATCCGGGAGGTCGGGCCGCGCGACGGGCTCCAGAACGAGGAGCCGATCCCCACCGGGGCCAAGGTGCGGCTGCTCGACGCGCTCTCCGGCACCGGGGTCCGCCGGATCGAGGCGGTGTCGTTCGTGCACCCCAGGGCGATCCCGCAGATGGCCGACGCCGACGAGGTGTGGCGGCAGGCCGGGAAGGTCGACGGGGTGCGCTACTCGGCGCTGGTGCCCAACACCCGGGGTGCCGAGCGGGCCCTGGCCGCCGGTTTCACCGAGATCGAGGTGGTGGTCTCGGCCAGCGACACGCACAACCGGCGCAACGTCAACCGCTCCACCGACGAGTCGCTCGACGACATCGCCGAGCTGATCGACCTGCTGCACGGGGCGGGCGCGCGGGCCGAGGTGATCGTGGCGACCAGCTTCGGCTGCCCGTACGAGGGGGACGTCGATCCGGGGCGGGTCGCGGGGATCGTCGAGCGGGTGGTCCGCGACGGCGCCGACCGGGTCGCGTTCGGCGACACCACCGGCATGGGTACGCCCCGGCGGGTCCGCGAGCTGGTCACCGCCGTCCGCGACCGGGAGCCTGACGTGCCGGTGCTGCTGCACTTCCACAACACCCGGGGTACCGCGCTGGCGAACCTGCTGACCGCCCTGGAGTTGGGGATCACCGAGTTCGACGCCAGCGTCGGCGGCCTCGGTGGCTGCCCGTACGCGCCGGGGGCGAGCGGGAACCTGGCCACCGAGGAGGCGGTGCACATGCTGCACGACATGGGCATCGACACCGGCATCGACCTGGACGCCCTGATCGGGGTGGCGGAGTTGGCCGAGGAGCTGCTCGGCAAGCGGTTGCCGTCGGGGGTGCTGCGGGCCGGCCCGCGTACCCGGTTGACCGCCCGGCCCTGACCGGGTCGGCCGGGACGGATCGGCCCGACGACGCGGGAGGGGCCGGCGTGGTGCCGGCCCCTCCGTCGGGTCGCTTCGCGGGTCAGCCCACGCTGAGCAGGCCCGGCCAGCTGTCCTTGAAGACCTGGCTGCCGGTGCTGCTGCGGCGGTCGTTGGCGCTGAGGGTGCCGGCGAACAGGCTGCTGACCCGGTTCGCCTCGGTGGTGCTCGGGTACGGGTTGGTGCAGCTGGTGCCGGCGCTGCCGCCCGACATCAGGATCGAGCAGTTGCCGTTGTAGTTGTCGGGCAGGCCGAGGATGTGCCCGATCTCGTGGGTCATGATGCGCAGCGGGCTGTACTGGGCGGCCTGCTGGGTGTCGATGTAGACCCGCCCGTTGCCGAGGCTGGTGCGCTGGGCGTACGAGCCGCCGCCGGTGATCTGGTAGATCCGCAGGTTGGTGCCGCAGTTCGCGGTGAGCGTCAGGTTGGTGGTGGCGTTGTTCCAGATCGAGGCGGCCTGGTTGGCGATGCCCGCGTAGCTGGGCGCCTGGCTGGTGTTGTAGCAGATGGTCATCGCGGCGGAGGCGGGCGCGGGGTTGGCGACCGTGAGGCCGAGGGTCGCCGTCGCCGTCGCCAGGGCGGCGACGGCGAGGCGCTTGATGCGTGAGTTCATGACTCACTCCAATCCGGAGGGGGTGTCTGGAGCGTAGTCACATCGATAGTTGAGTATCAATATCCAGAGCGGAAGTCGGTCGGGTGGTCGGGCGGGGGCCGGATGCGCTAGCCTAACGATCGTTCAGGCTGGTCGGCGCGTCCACGACGCCGACGGCGCGTGTGGCGGTCGGGCGCGTCCACGGGGCGCGGGCGAGGGGGTCGGCGTGACGCTCGACGGTGCGGCACTGGAGCAGCTGCGCAAGCGCGCCCGCTCCGGCGGGGCCGACAAATACCATGCGGCGAACGCCGGCAAGGGCAAGCTCTTCGCCCGGGAGCGGGTCGCCATCCTGGTCGACGAGGGCTCGTTCGTCGAGGACGGCCTCTATGCCAACGCGCTGGCCGAGGGGCTGCCCGCCGACGGCGTGGTCACCGGCACCGCCACCATCGACGGCCGGCCGGTCTGCCTGATGGCCAACGACTCCACGGTCAAGGCCGGCAGCTGGGGCGCGCGCACCGTCGAGAAGATCATCCGGATCATCGAGCGGGCCTACTCGACAGGCGTGCCGATGGTCTACCTGGTCGACTCGGCCGGCGCCCGGATCACCGACCAGGTCGACCTCTTCCCCGGCCCCCGCGGCGCCGGCAAGATCTTCTGGAACCAGGTCCGCGCCTCCGGGGCGATCCCGCAGGTCTGCGCGTTGTTCGGGCCGAGCGCCGCCGGTGGGGCGTACATCCCGGCGTTCTGCGACGTGGTGGCCATGGTCGAGGGCAACGCCAGCATGTACCTCGGCTCCGACCGGATGGTCGAGATGGTCACCGGGGAGAAGACCACCCTGGAAGCGATGGGTGGGGCCCGGGTGCACTGCGCCGAGTCCGGCGTCGGGCACTTCCTGTGCAAGACCGAGGCCGACGCGCTCGACGTGGTGCGGGACTACCTGTCCTACCTGCCGTCGAACTGGCAGCAGCAACCGCCGGCCGCGCCGGCCGTCGCCGCGCCCGCCAAGGCCGACCTGGCCGCGCTGGTGCCGGCCAGCGAGCGGCAGGCGTTCGACATGCGTCGGTACGTCAAGGGCCTGCTCGACGACGGCTCGTTCTTCGAGATCCAGGCACTCTGGGCCAGGGAGCTGACCATCGGGTTCGGCCGGCTGAACGGCGAGGTCGTCGGCGTGGTCGGCAACAACTCGATGTTCAAGGGCGGGGTGCTCTTCGTCGACTCGGCCGACAAGGCGACCCGGTTCGTGCAGCTCTGCGACGCGTTCAACGTGCCGCTGCTGTTCCTGAGCGACGTGCCCGGGTTCATGGTCGGCAGCGTGGTGGAGAAGCAGGGCATCATCCGGCACGGGGCCAAGATGATCACCGCGATCTCCGAGGCGACCGTACCCAAGATCTGTGTGGTGGTGCGCAAGGCGTACGGCGCGGGCCTGTACGCGATGGCCGGCCCCGGCTTCGAGCCGGACGCGACGATCGCCCTGCCCACCGCGAAGATCGCGGTGATGGGTGCCGAGGCGGCCGTCAACGCCGTCTACGCCAACAAGATCGCCGCGATCCCCGACGAGGCCGAGCGGGCCGCGTTCGTCGCCGCCAGGCGGGCCGAGTACGAGCGGGACATCGACGTGGTACGGCTCGCCAGTGAGCTGGTGATCGACACGATCGTCGAACCGCACGAGCTGCGCGCCGAACTGGTCCGCCGGTTCACCGCCGCCCGCAGCAAGGACCGGCACTTCTCCCGCCGCCGGCACGGTGTCACCCCGGTCTGACCGACCGCCGCCGGTGACCCGCCTGACCGGTCGGCGCCGGACCGCCGCCCGGTCACTGCCCGCCGGGCCACCGCCACCACCGTCGACCGGGACCGACCGGTCGTCCAGCCGATCCGCCGTCCCCGGCGTCACGAGCGTCCGGGGGAGGCAGCCGCACAGGAGGAACCGATGGACTTCCGGCTCAGCGAGGAGCACGAGGCGCTGCGGGAGAGCGTGCGGGACTTCGCCCGCGACGCCGTCGCCCCGGTGATCGCCGAACACTACGAGCGGCACACCTTCCCGTACGAGATCGTCCGGCAGATGGGCAAGATGGGGCTGTTCGGTCTGCCCTTCCCCGAGGAGCACGGCGGCATGGGCGGCGACTACTTCGCGCTCTGCCTGGCCCTGGAGGAGCTGGCCCGGGTCGACTCCAGCGTGGCGATCACCCTGGAGGCGGCGGTCTCCCTCGGCGCGATGCCGATCCACCGGTTCGGCACCGACGAACAGAAGGCCCGGTGGCTGCCGAGGCTGCTCAGCGGCGAGGCACTCGCGGGGTTCGGGCTCACCGAGCCGGGCACCGGCTCGGACGCGGGCGGCACCCAGACGCGGGCCGTCCTGGACGGCGACGAGTGGGTGATCAACGGGTCGAAGGCGTTCATCACCAACTCGGGCACCGACATCACCGCCCTGGTCACCGTCACCGCGGTCACCGGCACCAACCCGGACGGCTCGAAGGAGCTGTCCACCATCATCGTGCCGTCGGGGACCCCCGGCTTCACCGTCGCGCCCGGGTACTCGAAGGTGGGGTGGAACGCCTCGGACACCCACGAGCTGACCTTCGACGACTGCCGGGTGCCGGCCGGGAACCTGCTCGGCGCGCGGGGTCGGGGCTTCGCCCAGTTCCTGCGGATCCTCGACGAGGGGCGGATCGCCATCGCAGCCCTGGCCGTCGGCCTCGCCCAGGGCTGCGTCGACGAGTCGGTGAAGTACGCGAAGGAGCGCCAGGCGTTCGGCCAGCCGATCGGCAACTACCAGGCCATCCAGTTCAAGATCGCCGACATGGAGCTGAAGGCGCACACCGCCCGGCTGGCCTACTACGACGCCGCCGCGCGGATGCTCGCCGGTGAGCCGTTCAAGCGGCAGGCGGCGATCGCCAAGCTGCACGCCAGCACCGTCGCGGTGGACAACGCCCGGGAGGCCACCCAGATCCACGGCGGCTACGGCTTCATGAACGAGTACCCGGTGGCCCGGTTCTGGCGGGACTCCAAGATCCTGGAGATCGGGGAGGGCACCTCCGAGGTGCAGCGGATGATCATCGCCCGCGACCTGGGCATGTGACCGTACCGCCCGGGCGGGTGGGGCACCGCGCGGCGACAGCGGTTTGTCGGGTATCCGCAGCCCTTCGTCAGTAGGCCGACGAAGGGCTGCCCGGCGTCGTATCCCGACCGTACCCTTCCTGCCCATGACCCCGGATCATGATCACTCGCCCGGCGTGGGTGGTCGTACCCCGATCGGGGAGCTGGTGCGGTCCCACCGCCTGGCCGCCGGTCTCACCCAGGTCGACCTGGCGCAGCGGGCCGGGGTCGGCGTGCGGACGGTCCGTGACCTGGAACGCGGCCGGTCGCACCGGCCGCAACGCACCACCACCGAGCTGATCGCCGGGGCGCTCGGCCTGACCGGCCAGGCGCGGGCCGGCTTCCTGGCCAGCGCCCGTGGCCAGGCCCTCCCCGCCCCGACCGCCCCGGGTGGCGGCGGCCCGCCGCACCGACCGGTCGTCGGCACCGTCCTGCGGGACCTCGACCTGCCGGGTACGCCGATGGCGCTCCCCCCGGCGGTCGAGCTGATCGGCCGGGAACGGGAGCTGACCGAGCTGACCGGGCTGCTCACCGGCGACGGCTGGCCCCCGGTGCTGAGCCTGGTCGGCCTGGCCGGGGTGGGCAAGACCGCGCTCGCCCTGGCCGTGGCGCACGCGGTGGCGCACGCCCACCCCGGCGGGGTGGCCGGCGTGCTGGTCGGCACCGGCTCCGACGGCAACGACGTGCTCTCCGCGGCCTGCGCGGTGCTCGGCGCGGCCCGGCTCGCCGAGTTGGCCGCCCGGCTCCGGGGCCGCCCGGCGCTGCTGCTGGTCGACGCGGTCGAGCGGGCCCCCGACCCGGTGGCCGAGGTGCTGCACCTGCTCGTCGCGGCGGTACCCACCCTGCGGGTGGTGGTGACCGGACGACACCCGGTCGGCCTCCCCGGTGAACTCGTCCGCCCGGTGGCCCCGCTGGAGGTGCCCCCGGCCGACGTGGTCGACCCGGACGAGCTGGCCCGCTGGCCGGCGGCGGCCCTGTTCACCACCCGACTGACCCGGGTCCGCCCCGAACCGCCCGGCCCCGACGAGCTGCCCGCCCTCACCGCGCTGGTGCGTCGGCTCGACGGCCTGCCGTTGGCGATCGAGCTGATGGCGGCCCGTGGGCGGATCCTCGACCTGCCCGAACTGCTCGACCGGTACGGCGACCGGGTGCTCGACCTGGCCGGCCCGGAACTCGGCGGGCGGGGTTGGGAGGCCGCGCCGTCGGGTCGGGCCGGCGAACCGGCCCGCACGACGGTGGCGGTGACCCTGCGGGAGGCGGTGGCCACCAGCTACCGGCTGCTCGACGACGGGGAACAGGCCGCCCTGCGTCGACTCTCGGTCTTCGCCAACCGGTGGTCGGTGGAGCTGGCCGAGGAACTGCTCGCCGACGACGTCGACCCGGATCCGGCGACGGTGGTCGATCCGGTGCCCCTGCTCGACCGGCTGGTCGAGTTGGGCCTGCTCAGCGTCCGGGGTGCCGGGTCGCTGCGGTTCCGCCTGCTCGACGCGGTCCGCGAGTACGCCGTCGAGCAGGCCGCTGGCCGGGGGGAGTTGACCGCCGTACGACGCCGGCACGCGGTGGTGATCACCCGGCTGGTGACCCGTACCGCGCCGGATCTGGTCGGCGCGCGACAGCCCACAGCCGCCCGCCGGCTCGACGAGGCGACCGGGGACATCGGCGCGGCACTGGCCCACGCCGCCGGGGACGACCCGGTCACCGCGCTGCGGTTGGCGGCCCGACTGACCCGCTGGTGGCGGATGCGGGGGCGGGACGTCAGCGGTCGGCAGTGGCTGCGGCGGCTGCTCGCGGACCCGCGTACCGCCGATGCCGATCCGGTCCTGCGGGCGTGGGCGCTGCTCGGGGTGGCCCGGCTCGCCGCCGAGCACGGCGCTGCGGCACAGGAACTGCCCGCCGCCCGCGCCGCGCTCGTGGTGCTCGCCGGCCGGGCCGACGTGGCCGGTGAACTGACGGCACGGATCGTGCTCGGCACCCTGCTGGTCGCCACCGGGGGCTACGACGAGGCGGCCGAACAGGCGCACGCGGTGCTGACCCTGGCCACCCGGCACGGCCGGACCCGGGACATGGCCGTCGCCCAGCACCATCTGACCTGGCACGAGATCCGCCTCGGTGACCTGCCGGCCGCCCGACGTCGACTTGCCGCGGTGGACCGGCTGGCGGCCCAGTGCGGGGAGCCCCGGCTGCGCCTGCTGGCCCGCGCCGACCTGGCCGAGGTGGCCCGGTTGGAGGGCCGGCACGGCGACGCGGTGGAGCAGGGTCGGCGGGTGGTCGCCGCGTTGGTCGGGGTGGGGGACCCGGGGCACCGACGGCGGGTGCTCGGCACGGTGGGCCTGGCGCTGGCCCGGTCTGGCCGGGTGGACGAGGCGGCCGAGGTCCTGGCCGAGCTGCGCTGCGACGGTCGTCCGGGGCCGTCCGGGACCCGGACGGCGGCGGAAGCGGGGACGGTGGTGGGTCGTCCGGCCGGGGGTGGGCCGGTCCGGGCGGAGGAGGGGGTGTGCGCGTTGATCGAGGGCACGGTGGCGCTGCACCGGGGGGACCGGGAGCTGGCTGCGGAGTGGTTCGCGGTGGCGGTCGCCGCCGGGGAGCTCGGTCAGGACCGACGGGACGTGATCGAGGCGCTGGTCGGGCTGGCCGCGAGCACCGGTTCCGCCGAGGTGCGGCAGCGGTTGGCGCAGGTGTGCCGGCGCAGCGGCATCCGGCTGCTGCCGGAGGAGGAGAACCTGCTGGCCTAGGTGCGGGAAAGCCCGTCGGTCGAGGCGCGGGAACGCCCGTCGGTCGAGGCGCGGGGGTGGCGCGAGCGAACAAGCCCCCTGGTCAAACCCCTCGCTCAATCGCTCGCGCCGGCACCCCCCGGTGCTCCCCCCGCGTGATGAAGGCTAGCCAGCCGGGACATCCGATTTGTGGGGATCGGCGAGTGTGCGTCCGGTGGGTCGAACGGGTTCTGCCGCTTTTTCTGCCGGTGGGTCGGCCGGGCCCCTGCCGGCGGGTCAGCAGGCGGACGTCGGCTCGTCGGTGGGTGCCTGGTCGGTGCTGCCGGCGGTCGCCCCCGGGTGGACGGCGTCGCGTACCCGGCGCAGCCCGTCCAGCATCGCGGCCAGGGTCTCGGGTTCGAGCTGGCCGGTGAACCACTGCTCGATGATCCGCAGGTGACCCGGCAGGGTCTCGTCCAGCCGCTGCATGCCGGCCGGCGTGACCACCGCGTACGAGCTGCGCCGGTCGGACGGGCAGGCGCGACGGCGCAGCAGCCCGTCGCGTTCCATCCGGTCCACCACCCGGGTGACGCCGCTGGTGGACAGGGAGGTCTGGGCGGCGAGGTCGGTCATCCGCAGCTGGTTGCCCGGGGAGCGGGCCAGGCGCATCAGCACCTCGAACTCGACTGCGGAGACGTCGTGTTCCTCGTACTGCGCGGTGAACCGGGCGGTGAGCCCGGCGTGCGCCTCGACCAGGAGGCCGACGGCGGTGATCCGGGGGTCGTCGAACACGTTTTCGTTCACCAGGCCATCCTAACAGTGCTTGACACGGGGAATATTGTTGCGGCTATAGTTGCTCAGGCAGTCGTTGGGCTACTAAACAATCTTCCCCGGAGGGCAGTTACATGACCAGCACCGAGTCGGTTACCCGCGACTGGGACGGCCTGACCATTCCCGCCGCCGGCACCTACCTGCTGGACGCCGCGCACAAGCGGGTGGGCTTCGTCGCCCGGCACATGATGGTCAGCAAGGTACGCGGCGAGTTCGCCGACGCGACCGCCACCATCACCGTCGCCGAGGACCCGTTGCAGTCCGCGGTCACCGCCACCATCCAGGCGGCCAGCATCAACACCGCCCAGGCGGACCGGGACGGCCACCTGCGCAGCCCCGAGTTCCTCGACGTCGAGCAGTTCCCGACGCTGGAGTACCGCAGCACCGCCGTGAAGTCCCACGACGGCAACGAGTTCGTCCTGCTCGGTGACCTGACCATCAAGGGTGTCACCCGTCAGGTCGAGCTGGAGGTCGAGTTCGAGGGCGTCGGCCGCACCCCGTTCGGCACCGACGTGTTCGGCTTCACCGCCAGCACCGAGATCGACCGTGAGGAATTCGGCCTGACCTGGAACGTCGCCCTGGAGACCGGTGGCGTGCTGGTCGGCAAGAAGATCAAGATCGAGATCGAGGGCGAGGCCATCCGGCAGGCCTGAGCCACCCCGTCCTCGCGCCCCCGCTCTCCACGAGCGGGGGCGCGACGCGTACGGGTGTGGATTGTCACTGACCGGCGACGGCGCTCCCGGTGCCGGGGCGACGGCGGCGGGGTAGAGAAGGCGGCAAGCGCATACCCGGTGGGCACTGGCCCCGGCGCGTGGGCGCTCTTACCGTTGTGGTTCACACTGCGCACCGGGACGCTCACCGTCCCGGGCGTCTCACGCCGGGAGGAAACAATGGGTAGGGACGTCGAGCAGGGCGCCTTCTCCCGGGAGGACCGGATCCGCTACCGGCAGAAGGTACGGCGGTGCCTGGACGTCTTCGCGTTGATGCTCGACGACTTCGGCTTCGACGCCGACCGGCCGATGACCGGCCTGGAGATCGAACTCAACCTGATGGACCCGGACGCCGAACCGGCGATGCGCAACGACGAGATCCTCGCCGCGATCGCCGACCCGCTCTTCCAGACCGAGCTGGGACAGTTCAACCTGGAGCTGAACGCGGCACCCCGGCTGATCGAGGGGGCCGGGTTCGCCAACTACGAGACCGACCTGCGCAGCAGCCTGGACCGGGCCGACGAGCGGGCGGCCAAGTCGGACGCCCGGATCGTCATGGTCGGCATCCTGCCCACCCTGACCGAGCAGCACCTGGTGGCCGACAACCTCTCCACCAACGAGCGCTACCGGGTGCTCAACGACCAGATCGTCGGTGCCCGGGGCGAGGACATCGAGCTGGACATCCGGGGGGTGGAGCAGCTCCGTACGCACACCGACTCGATCGTCCCCGAGGCCGCCTGCACCAGCCTCCAGTTCCACCTCCAGGTGGCCCCGGACAGCTTCGCCGACTATTGGAACGCCTCCCAGGCCATCGCCGGTGTCCAGGTCGCGGTGGGCGCGAACTCGCCGTTCCTCTACGGCCGCCAACTGTGGGCCGAGACCCGGATCGCGCTGTTCCAGCAGGCCACCGACACCCGCCCGGACGAGCTGAAGGCCCAGGGGGTACGCCCCCGGGTGTGGTTCGGTGAACGCTGGATCACCTCGATCTTCGACCTGTTCGAGGAGAACGTCAGGTACTTCCCGCCACTGCTGCCGATCTGCGCCGACGAGGACCCGGTCGAGGTGCTGCACGGTGGCGGCGTCCCGCAGCTGTCCGAGCTGCGGTTGCACAACGGCACCGTCTACCGCTGGAACCGCCCGGTGTACGACATCATGAACGGCCGTCCGCACCTGCGGGTGGAGAACCGGGTCCTGCCGGCCGGCCCGACCGTGGTCGACATGCTGGCCAACGCCGCCTTCTACTTCGGGTTGGCGCGCGGGCTGGCCGAGTCGGACCGGCCGATCTGGAGCCAGCTCACCTTCAGCTCCGCCGAGGAGAACTTCCACGCCGCCGCCCGACGGGGCATGGACGCGGTGCTGCACTGGCCCCGGCTCGGCGAGGTGCCGGTCACCAAGCTGGTCCTCGACACCCTGCTGCCGAAGGCGGCCGTCGGGTTGGACCGGTTCGGTGTCGCCCCCACCGAGCGGGACCGCCTGCTCGGCATCATCGAGCAGCGCTGCCGTACCGGCCGCAACGGCGCGGTCTGGCAGACCGAGACGGTGTGGGCCGCGCAACGGCACCGCAACCTGGACCGCGACGCCGCGCTGCACCACATGGCCAACCGGTACGCCGAGCTGCAACGCAGTAACGAGCCGGTGCACACCTGGCCGGTCGGCTGATCCCCTTTTCCCGCCTGCCCTTTTCCGCCCCGCCCCACCCCTTCCGGTGCCCCGACGAGTCGGAGGGCCGGGAGAGACGCGGGTCGGAGAGGGCCGGGAGAGACGCGAGCCGGGAGAGGGCCGGCATCCGGGAAGGTCAGGGGGTGCGGCGTCCGGGGCGGGGCCTGGGCACGCCGGGCGGGTCCGCCGGCAGGCTGGCCGGCGACCCGGTGTCCTGCTCCGGAGACCCACTGGCCGGCAACCCGCCGGTCGGAGACCCACCGGCTGGCAGCCCACCGGCCGGCGGAGCCGTCGGGGCGGCCCGACCCCGGCGGACCGGCCGGGCCCGTCCCACCGCCGAGGGCGTCGGCTCCCCGACCGGGGTGTCGGTCGGGGTGGCCGGGGGGTCCGCCGGGGCGGCCGTGGGATCGGCACGTGTGTCCGGGTCGACACGGGCGTCCGGGTTGGCCTGAGCGCCCACGTCGGTGCGGGCACCCACGTCGGCGCGGGCGTCCTGGTTGGCCCGCGCGTGCTGGTCCGCAGGGGCGTCCAGGTCCGCAGGGGCGTCCACGTCGGCGCGGGTGTCCGAATCGGACGGTGGGACCGGATGGGTGTCGGCCGGCCGGTCGTCCAGCTCGCCGGTGCGGGGGTGCGGTACGGATGCCGTCCGCGCGGCGGCACGCCGCTCGGCCCGCTGGGCGAGCGAGGCCACCAGCACCGACCCGGCCGCCCCGACGATGACCGCGTACGGCGCGACGAGGTGGGCCGAGACCTGGGCCGGCGAGATCGTGGCCAGCCGGGGGACGGCGAGGAAGTAGGCGACGGCGACGAGCAGCGGGCCGGCGGCACCGGAGACCACCGCACCGAGTCGCAGCTCCGCCCTACGGGCGGCCCGCCGGGCGGCCAACGCGCCGATCAGCAGCGCCGAGCCGAGGGCGAGCAACGCTCCTGGCCAGTAGAGGTGGTCCCGCAACCAGAAGCGGGGGCTGTCCTGGGCGATCTGCCAGATGCCGAGTTGGGCGCTGGTCAGCCCCCGTCCGGCGAGCACCCCGTCGACGACGGAGACCACGGCCAGCAACCAGAGCCAGCCGACGGTGGCGGTCACGTTCGTCGCCGCGGCCCGGGAGTGCAGCGTCCACACCGCCACCACCAGCCCGATGAGTACGCCGACCCCGGCGTATCCGGCCGCGACGGTCTGCGGCGAGAAGGTGTCCGGCACGGAGGCGGCCCGGGACGGCACCGCGACCAGCAGCACGGTGATCAACGCGCCGACCGCGCCCGCCACCGCGAGGGTGACCCGGTGCAGGGCACCGCCGGTCTCGACGTCCGTACCGCGTTCGTGCAGCCGCTGGGCGCAGACCGCCCCGCCGACGGTGGAGACGGCGGCGATCCAGGTCGCCCAGGCGAGACTGGCGAACCAGGACGGCTCGGTGGCCCCGACGTCGACCGGTGCCCAGTTGATGATGCCCAGGCCGTAGCCGAAGCCCAGTTGCGCGGCACCCACGCCGGCGGCGACGCCCACCGCCGTGAGCACCGATCCTCCCCAGCTCCGTCCCGCCATGCCGGGACTGTAGCGTCCCCTGGTCGGGGCGGCGAGTCGGACGAGCGGCGGAGCACGGCCGGTGACCGGTGGGCAGCGGCCGGTACCGTCTCGGGGACGAGGCGGGAGCGGCATGGACGACGAGTACACCGAACAGGACACTGCGGAACGCGACCGGCCCGGCCGGGGCAGGCTGCTGCTCGGCGGCACCCTGGCGACGGTGCTGCTGGCCGCCGTCGGTGGCACCGTCGGGTGGGTGCTGGCCGACCCCGGTACCCCCGACACGGGGGCCACCCCGGCGGCGGCGGGCCCCGGACCGGCGAGCCCGTCCGCCGCGCCGACCACCGCCCCGCCGACCACCGCGCGGGCCACGACGCCCCCGCCGCCGCCCGCCGCGACCAAGGGTGGCCTGACCGTGCCCCGGCTGGTCGGTCTCGATTTCGAGAAGGCGCGCGACGAACTGCACGACCGCAAGCTCGGCTGGCGGCTGGTCTTCGGCACCGGCTCCGGGCGGACGGTGGTCCGTACCGTGCCCGCCCAGGACACCTCGGTCCGGCCGGGCACCACGGTGCGGGTCGAGGTCAGCGGGCCGGCCCCCGAGGTCGAGGTGCCGGACCTGGTCGGCGAGGACTGTTCGGACGCGGCCGACGAGCTGGGTGACGTCGGCCTGTTCCCCCGGTATCCGACCGGGAACCGGGGCGAGGTCACCGCCCAGGTGCCGGCGGCCGACGCGACCGCGCACTGGAACGACGCGGTGGCGATCTCCTGCGGTGACGGTCCGACGCCGACGGCCGAGGCGACGCCGACGGGGTAGGGGGCGGGTCGTCGCGTCCATCCCGGTGGATGGTGCCTCCGACCGTTACGTTGGGGGCCGAGGGCCACGACCGTCTGGCCGGCCGGGGACACCGACTCCGGGTCCGGGGCCTACCGCCCGCCAGGTGGCGAGAGGACGTGCGATGAGCGACGACCGCCAGGAGCCACCCGCCGACGACGCGACCCGCCCGCTGCCACCGGCACGACCGGGGGCCGGTGGGCCGCCCGACGCCACCGCCCGGCAGGAGCCGGTGGACGCGACCCGTCCGTTGCCGCCGGTCGGTGGCGGGCCGGCCGGTTCGCCGGTGTGGTCCGGGCGGGCCGGGGTGCCACCGCCGCGTCCGGACGAGCCCCGGGAGCCGGCCGAGTGGTACGGCGAGGATCAGCGCGGCCGGCGCTGGTGGACGCCGATCCTGCTGGGCGTCCTCGGGTTGCTGCTGCTCGGGCTCGTCGGAGCAGGGATCTGGCTGGCCCTGCGGGCGGTGGATTCCCCGTCGGACGAGACACCGACCCCACCGCCGACCGCCCCGACCACGACCGCCCCGACCCGTGCCCCGACGACGAGCGCGCCGACCACCGCAGCGCCGACGACTCCGCCGACCACCCCGCCGACGACCGGCCCCGCCGCCATCGCGGTGCCACCCCTGGTCGGGCTCTCCCAGGAGACCGCGGAGAACCTGCTGGGTCGACTCGGCCTGTCCTCCCGGGTGCAGACGCGGGAGTCGGACCGGCCGGCCGGCACCGTCCTGTCCACCGACCCGGGGCAGGGTGAACTGGTGTCGCCGGGGGACGAGGTGACCCTGGTGGTGGCCGCCGAGCCGACGGCGTCGCCGACCGGGGCCGGCACCGCCACGCCGACGGCCAGCCCCACCGGGTGACGGTTCCGCCGCCGGCCCGGGTCGACGTCCGTCGCCGCGCCACCCTGCCGTCTGGTGCCTACCGGGCCCGTCGGGGGCTCACCACATCCGGCGTCGGGTGCCCACCAGACCCAGACCGGCCAGGGAGATGGCCAGCCCGAGCAGACCGGAGTAGAAGAGCGACTGGGCGACGGTCTGCGGGTCGTCCGAGGGACGTCGGGGCTCGGTGAGCGTGGACGTGCCGCCGCCCACCCCCGACTGCGCGCCGTTCGGGTCGGCCATCGGTCCGGCGGCGGCGTCGGCCGGTCCGCCGGGGCCAGGGGCGGCCGGTTCGCGGGCGGCGGCGTCGGCCGGTCCGTCAGGGCCAGGGTCGGCCGGTTCGCGGGCGGCGGCGTCGGCCGGTGCGCCCGAACCTGTGTCGGCCGGTGCGGCGGAGCCGGGGTCGGTGGGCGCGGCGGTGTCGCCGGCCGGGAGGTCGCCCTGCCCGACCACGGTGATCTCGGGCGCCGGTACCGGCTCGGCGAGCCGGGTGGCCGATGTGGCCGGGTAGTGGGTCACCACCGCGACGGTGATGACCGCGCCGATCAGGGCGAGCAGTCCGAAGGCGTATCGGATACGGGACCTGTGGTGCCGCCGCGCGGCGGGCAGATTGACCATGGCCATCCCAGGTTCAGGGGCCGGAACGCGCGGGGTGGAGACGTTCGCCGGGGTGGGCGTACCGAGTCTATGGCGGCGGTACGCCCTCCGACCTGGTAATCGGGGAGTCAGCCCACCGCGATCGGTGCGCGGTTGACCGGCCGGCGCGAACGGGCGGGGTGCTGACGGGGCACGGTCGCCGCCCGGAGCTGGGTCAGTCCGGCCTGCTGGACGAAGATCGACCGGCGGCTGACGGCGTCTCCCGACGCGTTCAGCTGGTAGCCGTCAAGCCAGAGCCAACCGTCGTACGTCGGCCAGTCGAGCACCCGGATCACCCGGAAGGTGATCGGCCTGAGGAACTGCACGCTGGCGGCACGCGTCACGTGCAGAACGTCACCGGAGCGGGGAAGCACATGGGCTCCTGGGAGGGTATGGCCGGCGTCGCGGGCCG
Source organism: Micromonospora sp. CA-248260 (assembly GCF_050942205.1). Lineage (NCBI taxonomy): Bacteria > Bacillati > Actinomycetota > Actinomycetes > Micromonosporales > Micromonosporaceae > Micromonospora > Micromonospora sp. CA-248260. The sequence goes on from NZ_CP192021.1 coordinate 61,425, forward strand.
GCCGGTGCGGAACGGGGACGAGGTGCGGGTCCGGCGACGGGGTTGTGCCTCGCGGGCCGGTGCTCGATGTGGTGCTGGTCGGGCCGTACCCGCTGGTGGTGGATCGCCACCCGACCATCACCCGGCTGCTCACGGGTGTTACCGCTCCCACCGCCGCAGCCTCCGGGCGTGCAGCGGTGGGGTCATCAACCCGAGGCAGGTCTCGATGACACAACTGGTCCGGGGCGCCCGCCGGCCCGTCCGCTCCCCCGGTAATGATCACTCGGTGAGATCGGTCGAAAGCGGTGAGTTACTCGAACCATACGGACAGACTGCATCAGCGTCGTGCTAGATGCAAGTTGCACGTCGACTTTTGCCGATACGTGAGTGCGACACGTGAACCGGGCGCTTGATCACGCCGACTCCGGGGCGGCACACTGGACGCCGGTTCCGCCCGCCGCGGCCGGTCGGCGACCGGGCTCCACCCCTGCCGCGAACGATGCCCGCCGCCCACGGTCGCGCCCTTGGCGGTAATGGACGCGGGCGCGATCGACCGGAGGTAACCGGGTGGGCCCGAGGCACCAGCTTTCCCCGTCAACAGGACCCGGGGCGCCCCGATGAGCGAACGGCGGAGCCCGACCATCCGGCGTCGCCGGCTCGGGGCCGAGCTGCGCCGGCTGCGCGACGGTGCCGGGATCACCATAGAGGCGGTCGCCGAGCAGTTGGAGTGCTCCGCCTCCAAGGTCTCCCGGATCGAGACCGGTCACACCTCGGCGACCCCGCGTGACGTCCGGGACATGCTCCGCATCTACGGGGTGGTGGGCGCGGAGAGCGAAGAGCTGGTGCAGATCGCCCGCGAGGCGCGGCAGAAGGGCTGGTGGCACCCCTACAGCACGGTGCTCGTCGGGGCGTACGTCGGCCTGGAGGCGGCGGCCGGTTCCATCCGGGCGTACGAACAGCAGGTCGTGCCCGGTCTGCTGGAGACCGAGGAGTACGCCAGTGCGATGATCCAGGCGGCCCGTCCGGACATCTCTCCCGATCAGGTGCAACAACGGGTGCGTGTCCGATTGGGCCGTCAGTCGTTGTTGACCCAGGACGATCCGGTCGATCTGTGGGTGGTGCTCGATGAGGCGGTGTTGAGTCGGCCGGTGGGCGGCGACGCGGTGATGCGTGGTCAGCTCAGACGGCTGGTGGAGGTGGCCGAACTGCCGAACGTGACGCTGCAGATCCTGCCCTTCGAGGTGGGAGCGCACGCCGGCATGGACGGGACCTTCACGATTCTCGGTTTCCCCGACTCGGTTGATCCGGATGTCGTGTACGCGGAGAACGCCACGGGTGGGCTCTTCCTGGAGAAGAGCGACGAGCTACAGAAGTACAACTTCATCTTCGATCAGATTCAGGCAGCGGCCAGGCGACCGGAGGAGTCCATCGCACACATCGCAGAACTGGCAGAGGAGCCGTTGTGGAAATGGCGACCAAGAGGTTCCCCGAGGACCTGACGCAGGCGACCTGGTTCAAGAGCTCAAAAAGTGGGCCGAACTGTGACAACTGCGTCGAGGTAGCTTACGTGATCGGGGCGGTCGGGGTGCGGGACTCGAAGGACAAGACAGGTCCCGCCCTCGTATTCGCCCCCGGGGAATGGAACGCCTTCGTCGCCGACGCTCGGAACGGCGCGTTCGGCCAACACTGACCAACGCAGCGTGGCGTTGACCGCGGGTCGGTCGGGGGACACTCCCCGGCCGGCCCGTCGCCACTTGCGCCCCCGCATCGTTGAACCCCTCGGTACGGCGCTGGTCGATGACCCGCCACACGCGGCGGCAACCAAGCGAGGCAGGCGAGAGCACATGACGACGATCGGTTCAGAAAACCTCACCCACGGCCCGGGCCGGGTCGAGCGCTTCGGCGGCAAGTACCGCAGCGCCCGCCGCGACACGATGCTCACCGAGGTGGGCGCCGGCGACACCGACTTCGATGACGACGGTGTCCTCGCACCCGAGCAGGCCGGGCCACCGATGACGTCGCTCGACCCGAACCCGCTCGCCGAGCCGTCGTTTCCCAGGGACACCTGGGAAACGACGGCACCCGAGTCGATGATCGACCACCCGCTGCTGCGTGGCCTGCTGCTGGAGTTGCCGCCCAAGGGGAGCGTACCGCCGCCCGGCTGGCTGGACCGGTGGTTCGAGGCGACCCGGGCGATCTTGGAACTGCTATACGTGCAGGGAGCCGGCCGCAGCCGGTGAGGCGGGCAGGCCGACCAGCGCGGGTCCGGTGCCCGGCAGCGTCCGCTCCGTGAGCCGGTTGTGCCGCAGGCCGTGGCGTACCCCGATGGCGAGGACGGCCAACCCGCCGAAGGTGAGCGCGACCCCGGTGACCCCGTTGCCGGCACCCAGGTCCAGCCCGGCGGCGGTGAGCAGCCCCGGCACGGTGGCCAGCGCGGTCACCTGCACCGGTAGACCGACCAGCGGGTGCCCGGCGGCGGCCCGCAGACCGTACGGCGCGGGCGTCTCCGGCGCGGCGGCGAACGCGCCCGCGCCCGCCCGCAACCGGCGGACCCGGCGCACCGTGCAGACCGCCACCGCGAGCGCCGGCACCGCCACCAGTGGGAGCTGCCCGGCGGCCCGGTCGACCGGGGTGTCCCCACCGCTGACCGTGCCGGCGACCAGCACCGTCGCGGTCAGTGCGAGCCCGGCCACGGAGAGGGCGAGCAGCCATCCGGTACGCCGTCGCAGCGCGCGGGCCCGATCCAGCCGGGGGAGGCCGTCCGCCACGACGCCGGCGGCGAGCCAGACGGCGGCGATCGACAGCAACACGATGAGATGCCCATCCATGGACACAGCCTTGCCCACAACGGCGGGCGGCGAATCCGGGACGAGCCCCTGTTCCCACCCCGGAGCATCCCGTAGGGGTGGCCGTGTCCCGGCCGGTCGGCCCAGCGGCACGGAACCGACCGGGTCGTCGTCCCGGCCGGTCGTCCGCAGTGGACGGATCAGACCGCGAAGGTCGCCGGCCGTTCGGTGGCCGGGGCCGGCGGACGGGCCTTCCACAGGCCGGTCTTCTGGCCGGCGAGGCGGGTCAGGTAGGCGGGGTTGAGGATGACGTACCGCCGCCAGAGCCGCTTCGGCTCCAGGCCGAGCCGCCAGAACCACTCCAGGCCGGCCCGCTGCATCCACGGCGGCGGCTGCCGGAGCAGGCCGGCGTGGTAGTCGAAGGCCGCGCCGACGGCCATCAGCGGCATGTCCAGCAGGGGTCGCATCGCGTACGTGAAGACCTCCTGGCGGGGGCAGCCCAGGCCGACCAGGACCAACCGGGCACCGCTGGCCCGGATCCGGTCGGCGATCTCGACGTCCTCGCCGGGCTGCACCGCGCGGAACTTCGACGGCTCCACCCCGGCGATCTTGAGGGCCGGGAACATCCGCTCCAGCGCCGGGATCAGCTTCGCCAGGGTCTCCTCGGTCGAGCCGTACAGGTAGACCGGCAGGCCCTCGTCGGCGAAGCGGCGCAGCACGTGCAGGGTCAGCGTCGGGCCGTAGACCCGGTCGGCCAGGCCGGCGTGGTGCAGCAGGTTGAGCGCCCAGCGCACCGGCTGGCCGTCCGGGGTGACCACGTCGAAGGAGTTGAGCCGGGCGTTGTGCGCCGGGTCGAGCACCCCGGTCATCACCCCGTGCACGGCCAGCGCGGTCAGCGCCAACGGCCGGCGGTCCCGGGCCGCCGCGACGACCTGCTCGGTGGCCGAGGCGTAGTCGGTGGCGTCGACCAGGACGCCGAGGACGTTGCGCTTGCCCTGTGCGGTCATGCTCCCGGCACCCACTTGTCGACGTTGGCCTGGTAGATCTCCCGCATGATCATGGGTACGTCGTAGACCTGCTTCCAGCCCGGGTAGTCGGCCTGGAACGCCTCGTTCGAGCCGATCCACCACTTGTGGTCGCCGATCCGGTTCGCATCGACGTACTCGGTGATCATCTCCTGGCCGGTGATCTGCTCGGCCAGGGCGAACGCCTCCCGGTTGGAGGTGTTGGAGTGCCGGCCGCCACCGAGGTTGTAGACCGCCGCCGAGCGGGGCGCCCGGAAGAACGCCTCGAACGCCGACACCACGTCGGAGCTGTGGATGGCGTCGCGCACCTGCTTGCCCTGATAGCCGAAGATCTTGTAGGTGCGGCGCTCCATGTTGGCCCGCATCACGTACCCGAGGAAGCCGTGCAGCTCGGTCGCGGAGTGCGCCGGGCCGGTCAGCGTGCCACCCCGGAAGCAGGCCGTGCGCATGTCGAAGTAGCGGCCGTACTCCTGCACCATCACGTCCGCGGCGACCTTGGAGGCCCCGAAGACCGAGTGCAGGCAGGCGTCGATCGACATGTCCTCGCGGATGCCCTGCTCGTACGGGTGGCCCGACTCGATCTCCCAGCGGGTCTCCTGCTCCACCAGCGGCAGGCTGTTGGGGCGGTCCCCGTAGACCTTGTTGGTCGAGCAGTGGATCACCGGCGCCTCGATGCAGTGCTCCCGCACGTTCTGCAGGACGTTGAGGGTGCCACCGGCGTTGACGTCGAAGTCGGTGAACGGGTCCCGTACCGCCCAGTCGTGCGACGGCTGGGCGGCGGTGTGGATCACCACGGCGATGTCCCGGCCGTACCGGGCGAAGAGCTTGCCGAGGGTGTCCCGGTCGCGGATGTCGATGCTGTGGTGCGCGTACGCCGACCCCAGCTCGTCGGTCAGCCGCCGGACGTTCCACGCGGTCGAGGCCTCGGCGCCGAAGAACTCCTGCCGCATGTCGTTGTCGATGCCGACCACGTCCAGACCGAGCCCGGCGAAGTGCCGGACCGCCTCGGAACCGATCAGACCGCCCGACCCGGTCACCAACGCGACACTCACACGACACCCCTGGTCAAAGGTAGGAGGCTGGAAAAACCACCGGAGCATAGCCTGACGTCCGGTACGCCCCGATACGAAGTGAGGGCCCCGCGACTGCGGAGCCCTCGTCTGGTGGTGGGGATGGGGGGAGTTGAACCCCCACGTCCTTTCGGACACACGGACCTGAACCGTGCGCGTCTGCCATTCCGCCACATCCCCGTGGCACGACCGTCGAACGCGGTAGTGCGCGTCGACTCCGCCGTCTCCGGCGGGCCGGCAACATGCTACCCGGTCCTGCGGTCTCGCCTCGACCGGTTACCGTTCCTGCGAGCGGTCACCCTTCGTGGCGGACGAAAGAGTAGCACGGGCCTGGGGGCCGCTCCGAACGGGCCGCCGCGCGGTGGCCGAGCGGCGCGCGAGCTGCGCGCGCGCCGTCCAGATACCATCATGTCCTCGGGACCCGAGGAGGAGCCGGTGAGCGTGCTGCAACGCTTCGAGAAGCGTCTGGAAGGCCTGGTCGAAGGGGCCTTCGCCAAGGTCTTCAAAGGGGTGGTCCACCCCGTGGAGATCCTCAACGCCATGCAGCGGGAGGCCGAGGCGCACAAGGCCATCCTCGCTGGTGGCCGCACCCTGGTGCCCAACCGCTACGTGATCGATCTCTCCCCGTACGACCACAGTCGGTTGGCGCCGTACGCCGCTGCGTTGGCCCAGGAGCTGGCCCAGTCTCAGGCGGAGTTCATCGGTGAGCAGGCGTGGACGGTCTACGGCGACGTGATCGTCGAGGTCGAGCGGGGCGAGGGGCTGGACACCGGCATGTTCCGGGTCACCGCTGAGGTCTACACCGGCGGCGAGGTCGCCCCGGTGTCCTCCCCGGGCGGCTACGACCCCGGCCCGCCGGCCTACCCGGCGTACGACCAGGGCGGCGGCTACGGCCCGCCGCCCGGCCACGGCGGTGGCGGCGCGCGCAACGTCCGGCTGGTCTCGGGCGACGGCCGCACCTATCCGTTGCAGATGGGCTCGACCGTGATCGGCCGGGGCGACCAGGCCAACCTGCGCCTGCCCGACGTCGGGATCTCCCGACGGCACGCCCGGCTGGACTTCGACGGCGGCCAGGTGGTGCTGACCGACCTCGGGTCCACCAACGGGACCATGGTCAACGGCCAGCGGGTCTCGGCGGTCGCCCTCAACCCGGGCGACATGATCCAGCTCGGCACCACGACGCTGACCTTCCGCGTGGACGGCTGACCCGCCTTGCCGGAACTCGTCATCACCGTCGCCCGGTTCGGGTTCCTCATCCTGCTGTGGATCTTCGTGTTCACGGTGGTGGGTGTCATCCGTCGGGATCTGTTCGCCGGTGCCCGGTCGGGCCGGCTGGTGGCCGCGCCGCGGGGGGTCGGCGCCTCGACCCAGCAGCAGGCGGCGAAACCGGCGAAGGCGAAGCGGGGCCGGGCGGCCCACCAGTTGGTGGTCACCGCCGGCCAGCTCGCCGGCACCCGGATCACCCTCGGCGAAGCGCAGATCACCATCGGTCGGGCCGAGGACTCCACCCTCGTCATCACCGACGACTACGCCTCCGCCCGGCACGCCCGGCTGGTGCCCCGGGGCGGTCAGTGGTTCGTCGAGGATCTCGGCTCGACTAACGGCACGTACCTCGATCGCGCTAAGGTCACCGGACCAACCCCCGTCCCCCTCGGCGTGCCGATCCGTATCGGCCGCACCTCTCTCGAATTACGGCCATGACTCTGACCCTGCGCTATGCGGCCCACAGCGACCGCGGTCTGATCCGAGACGGAAACCAGGACTCCGTCTACGCCGGGCCGCGGCTCCTCGCCGTCGCCGACGGCATGGGCGGCATGGCCGCCGGTGACGTCGCCAGCAACATCGTCATCGGTGCCATGGCGCCGCTCGACGAGGACGTCCCGGGGGACGCGCTCGTCGACGCGCTGCGATCGGCCGTGGGCACCGCCAACCAGCAGCTCCGCGACACCGTGGACGCCAACCCGCAGCTGGAGGGGATGGGCACCACGCTCACCGCGACCCTCTTCTCGGGCAGCAAGCTCGGCATGGTCCACATCGGCGACTCGCGTGCCTACCTCCTGCGCAACGGCGAGTTCGCCCAGATCACCAAGGACGACACCTACGTCCAGATGCTCGTCGACGAGGGACGGATCAGCGCGGAGGAGGCGAGCAGCCACCCCCAGCGCTCGCTGCTCACCCGCGCCCTCGACGGCCGGGACATCGACCCGGAATACAGCGTCCGGCAGGTGCTGCCCGGGGACCGCTACCTGATCTGCAGCGACGGCCTCTCCGGTGTGGTGAGCGCGGAGACCATCGGCGACAGCCTCCGGGAGTACACCGACCCGCAGCAGTGCGTCGAGCGGCTGGTGCAGCTGGCCCTGCGCGGCGGCGGCCCGGACAACATCACCGTGATCATCGCGGACGCCACCGACCAGGACATCGTCGAGGCGAGCCCGATCGTCGGCGGGGCCGCCGCCCGGGACCGGGGGATGGCCACCGCGGCCGACGACTCCACCCCGGCGGCCCGCGCGTCGGCGCTGGCCGCCCCGCGACCGCCCGCCCCGGAGGAACCCGCCGCCAACCGGGACGACGACCCGGAGCGCCCCCGCCGGCCGCTGCGTACCGTGGCGATGCTGGCGGCCCTGCTGGTCATCCTCGGTGGTGGCCTCTTCGCCGGCTGGAGCTACACCCAGCGGCAGTATTACGTCGGGGCGACCGACAACGGGCAGCTCGCGGTCTTCCGGGGGGTCCCCGGCCAGGTCGCCGGCCTCGACCTGTCCAGCGTGAACTCGACCAGCCAGGCCAAGCTCGACGACCTGACCCTGGCCGCCCAGGAGCAGGTCAAGCAGGGCATCCAGGCCAAGAGCCGGCCGGACGCGCTGCGCCGGTTGGCCGAGCTGACCAGCGAGGACCCGGGCAACCCGAACCTGAAGCCGGTCTGCCCGCCGGTTCCCTCCCTCGTCACCGGCTCCCCGGTGCCGGCGAACTCAACGGTGCCGCCGAGCCCCGGGGCGACTAGCCCCGGCGCGACCGGCGTGCCGATCGTCACCGGCACCCCCACGCCGCCCACCACACCCGACGCCTCGGCCTCCGACGCGGTTCCGCCGGCCGGAGACCCGGCGGGCTGCCGGTCGCCCGAGTGACCGCCGGCTGAGATCCGAGGGACACCTTCTTGACCGCAGCGGCCCAGCCGGTAGTCTCGCCCGCCACGACGGGCGAGCGGCCCGGCGTACGTATGGCGCGGTCCCGGCGTAACGCCGAACTGTCCCTGCTGGCGCTGGCGATGGTGCTGGTGGCCGCGTACGGGGCGATCGTCGAGGCGAACCTGCTCGACACCGTCACCCGCGACTTCTGGATGCCGGCCGCCGCGCTGGGGCTGGTCTTCTTCGGTATGCACCTGGTGATCAGGTGGTTGGCACCGTTCGCCGATCCTGCCCTGCTACCGGCGGTGGCCCTGCTCAACGGCATCGGGGTGGGCTTCCTGCGTCGCCTCGACCTGGGCAAGGCCGCTCCCGCCGACCGGGAGACGCTGGCCATCTTCGCCGGCACCGGTGGCCGCCAGCTGGCCTGGACGCTGGCCGCGGTGATCCTGGCCGCCGGGCTGCTGGTGGTGATGCGCGACCACCGGGCGGTCTCCCGGTACGCGTACACGCTGGGGTTGGCCGGCATCGTGCTGGTGATGATCCCGGCGGTGCTGCCCGGCCGGTTCTCCGAGATCAACGGCGCGAAGCTGTGGATCCGGGTCGGTGGGTTCAGCATCCAGCCCGGTGAGTTCGCCAAGCTCGCACTGCTTGTCTTCTTCGCCTACTACCTGGTCCGCAAGCGTGAGGTGCTGTCGCTGGCCAGCCGCCGCGTCCTCGGCATCGACTTCCCGCGTGGCCGGGATCTCGGCCCGGTGGTCGGGGTCTGGCTGATCAGCCTGCTGGTCCTGGTCTTCGAGAAGGACCTCGGCACGTCGCTGCTCTACTTCGGCATGTTCGTGGTGACGCTCTACATCGCCACCGAACGGGTCAGTTGGCTGCTGATCGGTCTCGTCCTCTTCTTCGGCGGCGCCTACCTCGCGTACGTGCTCGGTGGCACTGTGGGTGGGCCGTTCGCCAACTTCTACACCCGCGCGGAGATCTGGCTCGACCCGTTCGCCGAGCCGTACGACCGGGGTTACCAGCTGGTGCAGGGGCTGCTCGGCCTGGGCAGCGGTGGCCTGTTCGGGTCCGGGCCGGGTGCCGGGGAGCCGCTGGAGATCCCCGAGGTGCAGAACGACTTCATCTTCGCCGGCATCGGTGAGGAGATCGGCCTGTTCGGGTTGACCGCGCTGCTGGTGGTCTACCTGCTCGTCGTCGAGCGGGGGCTGCGGGCCGGGCTGGCGGTGCGGGACTCGTTCGGCAAGCTGGTCGCCGGTGGTCTCGCCTTCACCCTGGGGCTCCAGGTCTTCGTGATCGTCGGCGGGATCAGCAAGCTCATTCCGCTGACCGGTCAGACCACCCCGTTCCTGTCCGCAGGTGGCTCGTCGCTGATGGCGAACTGGCTGCTCATCGCGGTGCTGCTGCGTATCTCCGACGCCGCCCGGCGGCCGGTGGCCCAGGGTGGCGGCCCGGCGGCCCGGCCGGGTGGCGGCCCGCCGGAACAGCTGCACGGTGCTCCCACGGAGGTGATCCGCCCGTGAACGCGCCCCTGCGCCGCGTCGGCGTCGTCGTCATGGTCCTGTTCGGTCTGCTCTTCGCCAACCTGAACTGGATCCAGGCCTACAAGGCGGACGAATACCGCAACAGCGACTACAACGGCCGGGTCCAGGTGGCCGAGTACGAGCGCCGGCGGGGCAACATCGAGGCCGGCGGCACCGCCGTGGCCACCAGCAAGGAGACCGGCGGCAAGCTGAAGTTCCAGCGCAGCTACCCGTCGGGGACGAAGTACGCCCACGTGCTCGGCTACAAGCCGGTCAACCTGGGTGACACCGGCATCGAACGGCTGGAGAACGACTTCCTCGCCGGCACCAGCGACGCCCTGCTCGGCAACCGGATCAAGGACATGTTCACCGGCGACGAGAGCGGCGGCGGCAACGTGCTGCTGAGCATCTCGAAGCGGGCCCAGGACACCGCCTACGAACAGTTGCGCAACAACCGCAACGGGGTGAAGAAGGGCGCGGCCATCGCCATCGACCCGCGTACCGGTGCGGTGCAGGCGCTGGTCTCGATGCCCAGCTTCGACCCGAACCCGCTGGTCGACCACGACACCAACGTGGCCTCCGCGGCCTACAACAAGTACGAGCAGGACCCGGACGGCCCGCTGAAGAACCGGGCGCTGTCGGAGGTGCTGCCGCCCGGCTCCACCTTCAAGATCGTGATAGCCGCCGCCGCCCTGGAGAACGGGGTCGGCAAGGACACCGAGATCCCGGCCGGTCCCAGCTGGACCCCGCCGACCTCGGGCACGCCGATCCGCAACGCCGCCCCGTCGATCTGCCCGGAGGCGCAGGTCACCCTGATGGACGCGGTCACCGAGTCGTGCAACACCGGCTTCGCCCAGCTCGGCGTGAAGCTCGGCGCGGACACGGTGAAGGAGAAGGCCCGGCAGTTCGGCTTCGAGCAGGACGACCTCACCGTCGGGCAGCTCGGCGAGGGGGGCCTGCCGGTGGCGGCCAGCCGGACCGGCGACATGCAGAACCCCGACGGCGGCACCGACCCCGCCGCGCTGGCGCAGTCCTCGATCGGCCAGAACAACGTCCGGATGACCCCGCTCCAGGGGGCGCTGATCGCCGGTTCGGTCGCCAACAAGGGCCGGCAGATGCGTCCCTACCTGGTCAAGCAGCTCCTCGGGCCGGACCGCACCACCAGCTACTACAACGCCCAGCCCCGGGAGCTGCGCCAGCCGGTCAGCGGTCAGGTCGCCGACGACCTGCGGGACATGATGGTCAGCGTGGTCAAGAACGGCACCGGCAGCTCGGCGGACATCGACGGCTACACCGTCGGCGGCAAGACCGGCACCGCCCAGTCCGCCCCGGACCGGCCCGACCACGGCTGGTTCATCGGCTTCGCGCTGGACAAGAACGGCAACGCCGTCTCCGCGGTCTGCGTGGAGCTGGAGCAGGCCGGCAGCGGCGGCAGCGCCGAGGCGGCCCGGATCGGCGGCAAGATCATGCAGGCGGCCATCGCCGATGCGGGGGGCCGCTGACATGCTCAGCCCCGGGGTGCAGCTCGGCAACCGTTACCGTCTCGACGAGCGGATCGCCAGCGGCGGCATGGGCGACGTGTGGCGCGGCACCGACCAGGTGCTGGGCCGTACGGTCGCGGTGAAGAGCCTGCTCCCGGCGCTGCTCGACGAGCCCGGCTTCGCCGAACGGTTCCGGGGCGAGGCGCGCACCATGGCCACCATCAACCACCCCGGCGTGGTCGACGTCTACGACTTCGGCAGCGACCAGGAGATCGCCTTCCTGGTGATGGAGTACGTCGAGGGCGACGCCCTGTCGGCGACGCTCAGCCGGGTCGGCCGGCTCACCCCGGCCCGGACGATGGCGCTGCTCGCCCAGGCCGCCGACGCGTTGCACGCCGCCCACGAGAAGGGCATCGTGCACCGGGACGTCAAGCCGGGCAACCTGCTCGTCCGGCCCAACGGGACGCTGGTGCTGACCGACTTCGGCATCGCCCGGTCCGAGCTGGTCGGTCAGCTCACCGCCGCCGGATCGGTGCTCGGCACCGCCTCGTACATCTCCCCCGAGCAGGCCACCGGCGCGGTGGCCACCCCCGCCTCCGACGTGTACGCCCTCGGTGTCGTGGCCTACCAGTGCCTGGCCGGTCGGCGACCCTTCGAAGGCGACAACCCCCTCGAAATCGCCATGCGGCACGTCCGGGACACTCCCCGGGCCCTGCCCGGGGACATCCCGCCGCAGGTCAAGGCGATCGTGGAGCGGGCCATGGCCAAGGAGCCCGGCCACCGCTGGCCGAGCGCCGCCGCCCTGGCCGCCGTTGCCCGGCAGGCCAAGCAGGTCCTTTCCCAGCAGGCCCGAGCGGGGGGCGGACATCCCGGCCCGGTGTCCGGTGGTCCGGTGTCCGGTGGTCCGGTCTCGGGTGGCCCGGTCTCCGGGGCGGCGCCGGCCTCCCCCGCCGGCCCGATGGCCCGGGCCCAGGTGCCCGCCGTACCCCGGCAGCAGCCGGCGGCGCTGGCCCACCAGCACCGTCCGCCGGTCAGCGGGCAGGCCCGTCCGCCGGTCGGTGGGCAGTCCCGGCCACCCGTCAGCGGTCAGGCCAGGCCGCCGGTAGCAGCCCGGCACCCGCAGCCACCGGTGGCGCAGCAGCGCCCGCCGGTCCAGGCCACCCCGATGACCCGGCCCTATCCGCAGCAGCCCCGGGGCGCGGCGGCAGTCCCGTCGGCCCCGCTGCGTGTCGACCGACCCATGGGGTACGCCCGGCAGCCGCTCCCACCCCCGGCCCCGCCACAGCGTTCCCGGTCCGGCATGGTGACCCTGGCGATTCTGCTGGCGGTACTGGTGCTGGTCTGTTCCGGGGTGCTCGCCTACGCGGCGCGACAGCGGACCAGCGCCGGTGATCCCAGCGCGCCCCAGATGACGTCCGGCGCGCTGAGTGCCTTCGGACGCGACGATCCGGCCGGGACGTCGTACCGTCGGGTGGTACGGCTCGAACCGGGTGCCGGCGAGACGACGACGAGCGAAGGACGACGAACGCGATGACAGCCCAGGCCCGCCTGCTCGGTGGCAGGTACCAGGTCGGCGAGCTGCTCGGTTACGGTGGCATGGCCGAGGTGCACCGCGGCCGGGACCTCCGGCTCGGTCGGGACGTCGCGATCAAGATGCTCCGGACAGACCTGGCCAGGGACGCCACCTTCCAGATGCGGTTCCGCCGCGAGGCGCAGAACGCCGCCTCGCTGAACCACCCGGCGATCGTCGCCGTCTACGACACCGGCGAGGAGACCGCCCCGACCGGCGAGACCCTCCCGTTCATCGTGATGGAGTTCGTGAACGGGCGGACCCTCAAGGAGGTCCTCGGCGTCGAGGGGCGGCTCCAGCCGCGCCGGGCGTTGGAGATCTGCGCCGACATGTGCGCGGCCCTGGAGTTCAGCCACCGGCACGGGATCATCCACCGGGACATCAAGCCCGGCAACGTGATGCTGACCCAGACCGGTCAGGTCAAGGTGATGGACTTCGGCATCGCCCGTGCCCTGGCCAGCGGTGCCACCACGATGACCCAGACCAGCGCGGTGATCGGCACGGCCCAGTACCTCTCCCCGGAGCAGGCGCGCGGCGAGGCCGTCGACGCCCGCTCCGACGTGTACGCCGCCGGCTGCGTGCTGTTCGAACTGGTCTGCGGTCATCCGCCGTTCGTCGGCGACAGCCCGGTCAGCGTGGCGTACCAGCACGTGCGGGAGGCCCCGCCGACGCCCAGCGACATCAACCCGGACGTGACCCCGGCGATCGACGCGATCGTGCTGAAGGCGCTGTCCAAGAACCCGCTCAACCGCTACCAGAGCGCCGGTGAGATGCGGGCCGACCTGCTCCGTGCCGCCGCCGGCCGGCCGGTGATGGCGACCCCGGTGATGAGCCAGGACGAGACCACCCCGATGGCGGCGGCTGCGGCCGGTTACCCGACGCAGATGGTCGGTCAGCAGACCCGGCACATCCCGGCCCGGGTCGGTGACCCGCAGCGGCGCAAGAGTTCCGCCTGGGTGATCGCGGCGTTCGCGGCGGTCGGGGTGCTGGCGGTGATCGCCCTGGTCGCGGCCCTGCTGATGAACGGCGACGAGCCCAAGACGAGCCCGGTGCCCAACCTGGCGGGCAAGACGCAGGACGCCGCCTTCACCGAGATCCGCAACGCCGGCCTGGTGCCGGCGACCGGTGACCAGGTCTTCGACAGCACCTGCAAGGTGGGTACGGTCGCCCGGCAGGACCCGCCGGCCGGCACCCCGCTGGCCGAGAACCGTCAGGTGACGGTGAACATCTGCGGCGGCAAGCCCGAGGTAAGCATCCCGACCGGCCTCAAGGGCAGCAAGGTCGACAGCGCGCAGGCTCGCCTGAAGGACGCGAAGTTCGTCGTCACCGTCGTGGACAAGGACAGCGAGGAGAACGAGGACATCGTCCTCGACGTGTCCCCGCCCGAGGGGGAGAAGGTGCCGGAGGGCACCAAGGTCACCCTGACCGTCTCCCGGGGCAACGTCCGTGAGGTGCCGAACGTCAAGGACCTCAGCCAGGCGGAAGCCATCCGGGCCATCGAGAACGCCGGTTTCAAGGCCAACCCCGAACTCGGCTCGGAGGTGCCGGCGGACGAGGCCGGCAAGGTGCAGAGCCAGAACCCGAAGGCCGGCACCAAGAAGACGAAGGGGAGCACGGTCACCATCGTGGTGAGCGTGCCGGAGGTGACCGAGCCGCCGACCCCGCCGACCCCGACCACGCCGGTGCCGACCACCACACCGCCCGGTGACGGCACCGGGGGCGGGTTCCCGCTGCCGCCCACCCCGCCGTTCCGGGTCGAGGACCAGTGACCCGTACCCTGCGATGACGTTCAGGCCCGGTCCGGTTGGACCGGGCCTGGCTCTTTCGGCGGTGACCGACCGGCACCGGTCGGCGCGTGCCCCGGCGCTCGGGCGGCGTCGGCCGTGTCAGTTGGTGGCGAAGGCGGCCCGGCGGCGGGCGTCGACCTCGGCGGCCAGCTCCGGGGCGCGTTCCAGGGCCTCCGGGTGGCCGCAGGCGGCGACCCAGTTCGCCAGCATCAGGTGGCCGCCCTCGGTGAGCACCGACTCCGGGTGGAACTGCACCCCCTCGATCGGCAGGGTCCGGTGCCGCATCGCCATCACCACACCGGACTCCGTCCAGCCGGTGACCTCCAGCTCGTCGGGGAGCGTCTCGGGGAGCACCGCCAGCGAGTGGTAGCGGGTGGCGGTGAACGGGTCCGGCAGGCCGGCCAGCACCCCGACGGAGTGGTGCCGCACCTCGGAGGTCTTGCCGTGCAGCAGCTCCGGTGCCCGGGTGACGGTCCCGCCGAACGCCTCACCGATCGCCTGGTGGCCGAGGCAGACGCCGAAGATCGGCAGCTCCCCGGCGTACCGGCGGATGACGTCGAGGCAGATGCCGGCGCGGTCCGGGCTGCCCGGCCCCGGCGAGAGCAGGACGCCCGCCGCGCCGACCCGGCCGACCTCGGCGACGTCGATCTCGTCGTTGCGTCGGACCTCGCACTCCACCCCGAGCTGGCCCAGGTACTGCACGAGGTTGAACACGAAGGAGTCGTAGTTGTCGATCACGAGGACACGCATGGGCTCACTGGTCCGGAGAGGGGGCGGGTGGGGTGTTGTTGCGGTCGGTGTCGTACGGCAGGTCGTGCCCGTCGCCGGCCGGCGCGTCGGGATCGACGGCGGAGTCGCCGCCCGGGTTGCCGGAGTCCTGGGTCACCTGGACGTCGTCGAAGGGCAGCAGCGGCTCGGCCCAGGGGAAGATCACATACCAGAGCAGCGCCACCGTCGCGGTGGCGAGCAGCACCGATCCGATGAGCTTGCCGGGCAGCCCGAAGGGCAGCTTGCGCCAGATGAACGAGTACACCGTGGTCAGCCTCGCAGTTCCGGCGGTGGGCCCTCGGACTTGGGCTGCGCGCGGTCGAGCTCGGCGTGGACGATCAGCCGCTGGTAGTTGTCGAATTTGGGGTTGCAGGTGGTCAGGGTGAGCAGTTTGCGGGTGGCCTTCGCGTTCGGCTCGCCCGGCACCGGAGCGACGACCTCTACCTGGTCGGGGCGGACGATCCGGGTCTGGTAGACCTTGTAGACGTACCAGTCCTGCTTGCCCTCCAGCAGGATCGCGTCTCCGGTCTTCAGCTCGTCCAGCCGCCAGAAGGTGGCCCGGTTGCGGTGCCCGGCCACGGAGAAGTTGCCCACCTCGCCGGGGAGCGCGCTCTTCGGGTAGTGGCCGGGGGCGTACCGGATGTCCTCCTGGGTGACGCCCTCGACGACCACCCAGTTCTTGTCGAGGCTGGGGATGTAGAGCCCGGCGATGGGCTTGCCCTCGGCGGGGGCGACCTGCTTGGCCGGGGTGCTCGGGCTGACCGTCGGGTCGCCGGTCGGGCCCCACGCCTGTTCCAGTTGCTTGTTGAGTTTGCTCTGGTGGGCGTCGACGAGGGCGGACTTGCCCCAGATCTCGTACCCGGCGAACAGGAGCACCACCAGTCCGAAGGTGATCAGCACTTCGCCGCTGACCCGTACCCCGGTGCGCAGCCGTGAGCCGAAGCTGGGCCGGGTCAGCTCCGAGTAGACGCTCTTGTAGCCCTCCCCGGTCTGTTCCGGGCGCAGCTGCACGACCCGCTCACCCCGCCGGGGCGGGGGTGGTGGCGGGGCGGGCTCGCCGGAGCCGGGGTGTTCGGGGGCGGGCGGCACCGCCCCCATCAGGGCGGTGGAGTCCAGCGCCGGGTTGTTCGGTCGGGCCGGCACCACCGGCAGCAGCGCCGTGGCCGCCGGGTCCGCCGGGTGGTCCGGTCCCGGCCGGCCGCGCTCCACCGGCCCGTTCCCGGGTACGCCCCGACCGTGGCCCGTGCCGGGGCGGGGCCGCCCGGCCAGGCGGGTGGCGGTTGGCGTGCCGGGAGCACGGGGGTGGGCCAGGGGCCGGTGGGTTCCGGGCGGGCCGGCTCGGTGCGGGTGGCGGCGGGCGGCGTGGACCGGTCGACCCTGGGGAGGAACGCGGTCGGCTCGTCGTGCTGGTCGCCGCCGTGCGGACCCCCGCCCTGCCGGGTCATCGCGGCACCGTCGCCGATCGCAGCGCCGTGGAGTCCTCGAACGCGGGCACGGTGACGGAGCCGACGTGCTCGGAGTAGCCGAGCTGGTAGTGGTCGACCGCCTGCTTGAACAACCCGACTCCCTGCGAGCCGGCGAGGGCCTGCTGGAGGGCAGCGGGATCGCCGATTGCTACGATCTTGAATGGTGGCGAGTACACCCGGCCGTGCAGCAGCAGGGTGTTACCGACGCAGCGTACCGCGCTGGTGGAGAGCACGCGGACGTTCATGATGGACATGGCCTCCGCGCCTCCGGCCCAGAGCGCGTTGACCACGGCCTGCACGTCACCCTGGTGGACGACGAGGTCGTCGTTGGTGGCGCCCTTGGGTAGGGTGCCGTCGTTGCGGCGGGGGGCGTCGTTCAACTCGACCGTCACCCCGGAGCCGGTGAGCGCGGTGAAGCCGGCCGCCTGTTGGAGGCCCTGGGCGCGGTCCCGCTGCTCCTTGATCGGTGCGTCGGTGTCGGCCAGGGTCTCGGTCTCGCCCTCCACGTCGGCGCGCAGCCGGGCGGCCCGCAGCTCGCTGGCGGCCACCTGCTCCCGGCGGTCCTCGATCAGCTGGGTGAGCTGGGGCCGGCGGTCCTCCCGCAGGGCGGTGCCGCCCGCCGTGGTCGCCGTGGTGGTGAAGAGCAGTCCGGCGGCGGCGGCGATCAGTGGCACGCCGATCGACCAGCCCGGTCGGCGCTGCCGGGGGCGGCGGGGCAGGAAGGCGGCGACCGCCCGGCGCATGGCCTTCTGCCAGGACGCCGCACCGGATGTGTACTCCACCCTGCGTTCCTCTCCCGTCGTCTGGTGACGCCCGTCACGGTGCGGATCGGGTCGTCGACGGCGCGTCGACCCGACCGAATCCGGTCACCGTGGGCACCGGATCGACCCCATTCATGGCCTGAACCGGCCTTCCGGACTACGCTAGCTGTCGAACATTATTGGCCATGGACCGTCGCCCCCGCGCCCGGTTGTCAGGCCGGACGAGGTCGTCACCCCTCTGGAGAGCGTCGTGCCCAAGTCTCAGGTCCGTAAGAAGAAGGTGTACACCCCGCCGACGGACGTCCGTCCGACGACGACCGCGGCGACGCGCAAGCCTAGCCCGGTGTGGCTGCCGGTGACCGCTGTCGCGTTGATCGTCGGCGGCATCGGCTGGCTGGTGGTCTACTACCTCTCCGAGCAGGAGTATCCGGTCGCCTCGTGGGGCTACTGGAACCTCGCGGTCGGTTTCGGCGCGATGGTGGGTTCCCTGGTGCTGCTCTCCCGCTGGCGTTGAGCCCGGCGCTGCGGCGCCCTCCACGACACGACCCAGGTCATCGCGTACGCCCCCAGCCCGGCGCTTCGGCGTCGGGCCCCCTATGGTGTCCGCAGGGCGGCGTGGCCTGGTGCGAGAAGATTCACGTTACCGTCGGGTAACTTTCGCGTAGGCTGCACCGCATGACCGAGCGGAGCGAGGTCGTCGACCGGTCCGGTCGGGGGTGCGGCGGCGGCAGGCCGGGCACCTCCTGAACCGGCCCCGGCCGCCGCGCCGCTCGCCAGGCAGCAGACCGGGAGGCCAACTCGATGGGCAGCGTCCAGATCGTCACCACGGTCCTCGCCGCCGCCATCACCGCGGTGGCGGTGTGGCTCGCGGTGCGTGCGGTGCGGAAGATGGTGGCCGTCATCCGGCTGGGGCAACCCGCGCCGGAGCGGTTCACCGACAAGGGCACCCGGGCGAAGACCATGCTGGTCGAGACGGCCGGCCACACCCGAATGCTCAGGTGGGGCGTGGTGGGGGCCGCGCACTGGTTCGTGATGGTCGGCTTCATCGTGCTGTCACTGCTCGTGCTGGAGGCGTACTTCGAGGTCGTCTCGTCGACCGGCGGGCTGCCGCTGATCGGTGGCCTCGCCGTGTACGGCCTGGTCACCGAGGTGATCGCGGTGCTCGGCACGGTCGGCATCGCAGTGCTGATCGCGATCCGGATCCGCAACCGGCCGACCCGGCCGGGTGGGCGCTCCCGGTTCACCGGCTCCACCATGTGGCAGGGCTACTTCGTCGAGGCGGTCGTCCTCGCCGTGCTGGTCATGGGGTTCGTGATCCGGGGCTTCAAGGTCGCCACCGACCACTTCGAGTACCCGCTCTGGGCCACCCCGGTCAGCCACGCCGTCGGCGCGCTGCTGCCCGCCTGGCCGGCCGGCGTGAGCATCGCCGCCCTCATCAAGATCGTCATCTCGATGACCTGGCTGATCGTCATCGCGCTGAACGTGACGATGGGCGTCGCCTGGCACCGCTTCCTGGCGTTCTTCAACATCTTCTTCAAGCGCGAGCCGGACCGGCCGGCCGGCTCCGGGCTCGGCCCGCTGCGGCCGATGACGAGCCAGGGCAAGCCGCTCGACTTCGAGGAGGCCGACCCCGAGAAGGACCAGTTCGGCGTCGCCCAGGTCGAGCAGTTCACCTGGAAGGGGCTGCTCGACTTCAGCACCTGCACCGAGTGCGGGCGCTGCCAGTCGCAGTGCCCGGCCTGGAACACCGGCAAGCCGCTGTCGCCCAAGCTGCTCGTGCTCAGCCTCCGCGACCACGCGTACGCCAAGGCGCCCTACCTGCTGGCCGGGGGCGGCAAGGACCTGACCGGCGAGGAGAAGGCCACCGCGGCGCAGCTCGCCCACCTCGACGTGCTCACCCTCGCCGAGGCCGACAAGCCGTTGATCGGTGACGCCGAGGCCGGCGGTGTGATCGACCCGGACGTGCTGTGGTCCTGCACCACCTGCGGGGCCTGCGTCGAGCAGTGCCCGGTCGACATCGAGCACGTCGACCACATCGTCGACATGCGGCGCTACCAGGTGCTGATCGAGTCGAGCTTCCCGTCCGAGGCCGGCGTCATGCTGCGCAACCTGGAGAACAAGGGCAACCCGTGGGGTGCCCCGCAGAACACCCGCGAGGACTGGACCAAGGGCCTGAGCTTCCCGGTGCCCCGGGTCGGCGAGGTCGACGACTTCGAGTACCTGTTCTGGGTCGGCTGCGCCGGGGCGTTCGAGGACCGGGCCAAGAAGACCACCCGCGCGGTCGCCACCCTGCTCAACGAGGCGGGCGTCTCCTTCGCCATCCTCGGTGAGGGCGAGACCTGCTCCGGTGACCCGGCCCGCCGGATCGGCAACGAGTTCGTCTTCCAGATGCTCGCCCAGCAGAACGTCGAGACCCTCAACGAGGCGTTCGAGGGCCGGGACAAGACCAAGCGCAAGATCGTCGCCACCTGCCCGCACTGCTTCAACACCCTCGGCAACGAGTACGGCCAGCTCGGTGGCGAGTTCGAGGTGGTCCACCACACCCAGCTCCTGGCCCACCTGGTCAGCACCGGCAAGCTCACCCCGGTGCAGCCGGTCGACGGCGGCGTCACCTACCACGACCCCTGCTACCTGGGCCGGCACAACCGGGTCTTCGCGGCGCCCCGGGAGGTGCTCGGCAGCGCCGTCAACGGCGGTGGCAGCGCCGACGGCACCCTGATCGAGATGCCCCGCAACAGCGAGCGCTCCTTCTGCTGCGGCGCCGGCGGCGCCCGGATGTGGATGGAGGAGAAGATCGGCAAGCGGATCAACGTGGACCGGGTCGAGGAGGCCATGTCCACCGGGGCGCGCACGGTCGCCGTCGGCTGCCCGTTCTGCTCGACGATGCTCAACGACGGGGTGAACGGCAAGGGCGCCGGCGAGCAGGTCGAGGTGGTCGACGTGGCCAGCGTGCTGCTGCGCTCGGTCAAGCCGGACACCGCGCCGGGCGAGAAGGAGACCGCGCCGACCGCCGGCTGAGGTCGTACCCCCGCCGGGGCGGACGCACGACGGCGGCGGCACCCACCGGTGCCGCCGCCGCAGCGGTCGTCAGGACGTCGTGGTGGTGATGATGGCGGCCGTGGTGGTCACCGTGGTCGCCATCATGATCGCGGCCTGGGTCTCCTCGATCGCCTTCTTCGTCGCCGCGGACGCCCAGTCCCCGTCGGCGATCTCCGTGGTGCGGGCCTTGAGCCGCTCCTTGGGCAGCTCCCGGAAGAGCTTGCGGTCCAGCCCCACCGCCCGGGTCAGGCCGAGCAGCGCGGCCGTCCGGGCCTCCACCGGGCCGTCGGCGAGCAGCGCGTCGAGCATCCGCTGCCGGGCCGCCGTCTCCGCCGTCGGCTCCGCGCCGGTCGGCGACGGATAGCGGGTACGCGGAAAGACCAGCAGCACCCGGTCGGAGTCCCGGCGCAGCACCCCCGTGTCGACCAGACCCGACAGCACCCGGTCGGGCAGCCCCTTGGCCAGCCGGCTGATCCAGTCCTTGGGTCGGCGACGCTTGCCGTCGGCGGCCACCCGGGCGAGGGCGTCGTCGAGCACCGGCCGGCCGACCGGAGTCGGGTCGGTCACCGCCAGCCGGTCGTCGGCCACCTCGACCCGACCGGCGAGGGCCAGCTCCAGCAGGACCGCCCCGGACAGCCCGTAGTCGAGGTGGGGCCGGCCGAGCCGGTTCACCCCGGTGTCGTCGTAGGCGAGCAGGACCAGTTCGTCGGCGAGGGTGAGTGGTGCCATGCCGTCCACGCTAACCCGGTGGCGCGAGTCCCGCCGCTGGGCCGATCCGACGACGCCGGTGACGGTGAGCCACGCCCCGGTGACTGCGGGACGCGGTCGTGAAACAATCACGCCCATCGACTCTCTGCTGCTCGGTACGCTGTTGCCCCTGGTCGGCTTCGTGCTGCTGACCGCCGGCAACGCGTTCTTCGTTGCGGCCGAGTTCGCCCTGGTCACCGTCGATCGGGCGGAGATCGACCGGCGGGCCGAGGCCGGCGACACCACCGCCGCCACCGTCCGTCGGGCGCTGCGCGAACTGTCCTTCCAGCTCTCCGGGGCGCAGCTCGGCATCACCCTCACCGCGCTGCTCACCGGCTACCTGGCCGAACCGGCCCTCGCCCGGCTGTTCGACCCGCTGCTGGCCCCGCTGGGCGGTGCGGACCGGTTCGGTCCGCTGCTCGCCCTGGCGTTGGCCACCCTGCTCTCGATGCTCTTCGGCGAGCTGGTGCCGAAGAACCTGGCGCTGGCCCGGCCGATGCCGGCAGCGCTGGCCACCGCCGGGCCGATGCGCGCCTTCTCGCGGGCCTTCGGCTGGCTGATCAGAGGGCTGAACAACTCGGCCAACCGGCTGGTCCGCCAGCTCGGGGTGGAGCCGCAGGAGGAGTTGGCCAGCGCCCGCTCCCCGGAGGAACTGGGCCTGCTCGCGGCCATCTCGGCCCGCGCCGGGGCGCTGCCACCGGACACCGCCATGCTGCTGCGGCGCACCATCCGCTTCGGCGACAAGCGGGCCGCCGAGGCGATGACCCCCCGGGTGGACGTGATCGCGCTGCGGGCCACCGCCACCGTCGCCGAGCTGCTCGACCTGTCCCGCCGGACCGGTCGGACCCGGTTCCCTGTCTACGAGGAGACCCTCGACCTGGTCACCGGGGTCGCGGCCGTACCCGACGCGCTCGGGGTGCCGCTGGCCGCGCGGGCCGGCACCACCGTCGCCTCGGTCGCCCGCGAGCCGGTGTACGTGCCGGAGAGCCTCGACCTCGACGGCGTGCTGGCGGCGTTGAAGGCCGCCGGGTCCGACCTGGCGATCGTGGTCGACGAGTACGGCGGCACCGACGGGGTGGTGACCGTCGAGGACCTGGTCGAGGAGCTGGTCGGGGAGATCGCCGACGAGTTCGACCCGGCCACGGTGGACGACGCCCACGACACCGGGCTGACCGTGCCGGGTGGGGAACGGACCGTCCTGGTCGACGGGGTGCTGCGGGAGGACGAACTGTACGAGCAGACCGGCTTCCGGCTCCCCGAGGGGCCGTACGAGACGCTGGCGGGGTTCCTGATGGCCCGGCTGGGGCACATCCCGCTGCCCGGCGAGACGACCGGGGCGGACGGTTACGAGTTCACCGTCGTCGAGGTGGAGCGGCACCGGATCGAACAGGTCCGGGTGGTTCGCCCCGAGGAGCCGCACGTCGATGACTGAGCTGCTGGTGGCGGTGGTGCTGCTGCTCGGCAACGCGTTCTTCGTGGGCAGCGAGTTCGCGTTGATCGCGTCCCGGCACACGGTGGTGGAGCCGTTGGCCGCGACCTCGAAGCGGGCCCGGTGGGCGTTGTCGGCGATGAACCAGATCCCGCTGATGATCGCCGGGGCGCAGCTCGGCATCACCGTCTGCTCGCTCGGGTTGGGCGCGATCGCCGAGCCGGCCCTGGCCCACCTGCTGGAGCCGGTGTTCCACGCGGTGCTGCTGCCGGCGGGCGCGGTGCACCCGGTCTCCTTCCTGATCGCCCTGGGCGTGGTGGTCTTCCTGCACACGGTGGTCGGCGAGATGGTGCCGAAGAACATCACCCTGGCCGGGCCGGAGCCGTCGGCGCTCTGGCTGGGGCCGGCGATGCTGGCGTTCTGCCTGGCCACCAAGCCGCTGCTGCTGGCGATGAAGTGGGCGGCCCGGCAGGTGCTGCGGCTGTGGGCGGTGGAGGCCGCCGACGCGGTCAAGACGGTCTTCACCGCCGAGGAGTTGGCCGGGTTGGTGGCCCAGGCCCGTACCGAGGGGCTGCTCGACGCCGAGGAGCACGCCCGGATCACCGGCGCGTTGGCGTTGCACGCCCGGACGGCGGCGGACGCGCTGCAGCCGTGGTCGACGGTGACCACGGTGGCCGAGGACGTCTCACCGGCCTCTCTGGAGGTGCTGGCGACCACCACCGGCCGGTCCCGCTTCCCGGTGGTGCAGCGTTCCACCCGCAGGGTGCTGGGCTTCGTGCACGTCAAGGACGTCCTGGGGTACGCCGGGGCGTCCCGTCGAGCGCCGGTGCCGGCCGAGGTCTACCGGCCGCTGGCCGTGGTGCCACCGGACCGTACGCTGGCCGATCTGCTGCTGGCGATGCGACGCGAGCGGCGGCACATGGTGCTGGTGAGCGACGGTCGCCGCCCCCTGGGTGTGGTCACGCTCGACGATGTATTGACAGCAATCGTTGGAAATTGAGCGAACACCCTTTGTGTGCAAGCGATTGCACTGATGTGATGGAGGGCCCACCCGCCTTGATTCCCCACCGGGACTCCCCCTAATGTTGCACCGGCCGCTGTGGGTCGTCTGCCTCCTTCTTCCCCTTAGCGAGGCGCCCGGCGGTCGGTTGCAAAGGAGTCGACGCCGGTGGCAACCATGCCCCCTCAACGTCACGTCCAGGGCCAGCCGCCCGCCCGGCCGGCAGTCCTTCGGCGGGTCGCCCGCCGCCTGCTCACCGTGGTCGCGGCGGTCGCCGTCGGTGCCGGGATGCTCGCTGTGCCGGCCCACGCCGCGCCGTCGCCCGAGGAGATCGAGGCGGCTCTCGACAAGCAGTGGGAGCAGCTCGAACCCACCATCGAGAACTACAACAAGGTCCGGGCGCAGCTGAAGGTCAACCGCAAGAAGTCGGCCGACCTGCAGAAGAAGATCGAGCCGTTGGCCCTGCAGAGCGAACTGGCCCTCGGCCGGGTGGGCGACCTCGCCTCCCGCTACTACAAGTCCGGGCCGTCGCAGGAGTTGAGCGCGCTGCTCACCACCAGCCGGCCGGGCACCCTCGCCGCGCAGCTGACCATTCTGGACCGGCTCGCCGCCGAGCAGCGGCGGGAGGTCGAGGCGGTGCTCGTGGTGCGCCGCAAGTACGACGCCGAGAAGCAGAAGCTCGACACGCTGATCGCCGCCGAGGTGCAGCAGGAGAAGGACCTCGCGGCCAAGAAGACCAAGATCAACGCTGAGATCAAGCGGCTCCAGGCGGCCATGCCGAAGACCACCGTCAAGGTGAACGGCTGCCCCACGATCAACGGGGTGGTCAGCTCCGCCGCCCGGACCGCGATCGCGACCGCCTGCGCGCAGGTCGGTGACCCGTACGTCTGGGGTGCCACCGGGCCGAACTCGTTCGACTGCTCCGGGCTCACCCAGTTCGCCTACAAGGCGGCCGGCATCTCGCTGACCCACTTCACCGGTGCCCAGTGGAACGAGGGCAAGGCCATCCCGCGCTCCGAGGCCCGCCCCGGCGACCTGGTGTTCTTCTTCAGCGACCTGCACCACGTCGGCCTCTATCTGGGCAACGACATGATGGTGCACGCACCCCGGACCGGTAAGCCGGTCCAGGTGACCAGCATCAACTACATGCCGGTGGCCGGCTTCCGCCGACCCTGACCAGCGCAGACGCCAACCCCCGGCCCGATGGGCCGGGGGTTGGCCCGTCTTCCGGTCACGGAGTGTGCCGGCCCGGCGGGTTGCGGATCGATAACGACCATCTCTACTCTGGTCAATCGTCGGTCGGCACCAGGTCCGCCCCACCCGGGGTGGCGTCGGCCGGCACCGCCGAGTCGCCTCCGGGCGAGCCGGGGACCCAGGTACGCCGGGGTGAATCCGCAACCACTGCGGTAGGGCGCTCCCTTCCCGCCCGAACCCGTCAGCTAACCCGGTAGGCGGTCGAGGAAGAAGGAGCCCGGAGCCCGGTGGCACACGATGCCCCGCGCCCACCGTCACGCCGGTCGACCCAGGTCGCCCGCGAGACGACGGTGCCGCGCCCACGTTGGTCCCGCTTCACCACCACCCTCGCCACCCTTGCCGCCGTCGCGGTCGCCCTGACCGGTGGCGCCACGGCAGCCCACGCCGACCCCTCGGTCGCCGAGATCGAACGACAGATCGACCAGGACTGGAACAAGCTCGAACCGATCATCGAGCAGCACAACGCCACCCGCACCGACCTCGCCGCCAAGCGTCGGCAGGCCGACGCGCTGGGCAAGCGGATCGCCCCGCTGCAACGGCGGGTGGACCAGGCGATGAACCAGGTCAGCGGCCTCGCCGTCCAGGCGTACAAGGGCGAGAACATGTCCACCGTCAATGCGCTGCTCGGCAGCCACAGCCCCAGCCAGGTGGTCGAGCAGTTGGGGTTGCTGGACCGGTTCGCCAGCCGCCAACAGCGCGAGGTGCGGACCGTCGCGGCACTGCGCGACGAACTCGCCGCGACCAAGGCGCCGTTGGACGAGATGGTCGCCCAGCTGACCCGTACCGAGGCCCAGTTGGCGGCGAAGAAGAAGCAGATCAACACCGAGATCGACAAATTGCAGAAGCTGCGGCTGAAGGTCTACGGCAACGGCGGCGGGGGATCACTGCGCCCGGCACCCTGCCCGGCCGGCTACCCCGGCGGCCCGTCCGGCACGGCCGTCAAGTTCGCCTGCGCCCAGATCGGCAAGCTGTACGTGTGGGGCGCGGCCGGCCCCAACAACTACGACTGCTCCGGGCTGACCATGGCCGCCTGGGCGAAGGCCGGGGTGTCGCTGCCGCACAACGCCCGGCAGCAGCGCCAGGTCACCGACCGGGTCAGCCGGGCCGACCTGCGCCCCGGCGACCTGGTCTTCTACTACTCCGACCTGCACCACGTCGGGATGTACGTCGGGGACGGCTGGGTCGTGCACGCCTCCCAGGCCGGCAAGCCGATCACGATGAAGCGGGTCGACGACGGGCCGGTCAACAGCTACGGCCGACCCGGCTGAGCCACGCGTCCGGGCCCCCTGACCCGGGGGGCCCGGCCCGGTGGGGTGTGGTCAGCGGGTGGGCCAGATGCGCCAGTTCTGCCAGGAGCGGCTCTGCGTCGGCCCGCGCTGGCCCTGGTAACGCGACCCGTACACCTCCGAGCCGTAGGGGTGCTCGGCCGGCGAGGAGAGCCGGAAGATGCAGAGCTGGCCGATCTTCATGCCCGGCCACAGGGTGATCGGCAGGTTGGCCACGTTCGACAGCTCCAGCGTGACGTGGCCGGAGAAGCCCGGATCGATGAAGCCGGCGGTCGAGTGGGTGAGCAGGCCCAGCCGGCCCAGGCTCGACTTGCCCTCCAGCCGGCCGGCGAGCTGGTCGCCGAGCGAGATGACCTCGAGCGTGGAGGCGAGCACGAACTCACCCGGGTGCAGCACGAACGGTTCGCCCGCCGGCACCTCGACCATCGACGTCAGGTCGTCCTGCTGCACGGCCGGGTCGATGTGGGTGTAGAGGTGGTTGTTGAAGACCCGGAACAGCTTGTCGAGGCGCACGTCGATGCTGGACGGCTGCACCAGACTCGGCTCGAACGGCTCCAGCGCCAGCGTGCCGGCCTTGATCTCGGAGACCAGGTCCCGGTCGGAGAGCAGCATCGGGCCACCCTATCGAGCACGCCAGTCCGCCCTGCCTACCGGGCCGTCCCGCCGGCCTCGTCGGCGCGTCGGCCGCCCCGACCCACCGGGCCGCCGGCGGTCGTCGTCGGCGGTGGCTGCGGGGCGGATGCCGGGCCCTTCCACCTGCGTGTCGGACTGATTTTCGAACGCCTGTTCGATAGGATGACGGCATGGCATCATGGTCCGCATTCGCCGCCGACGAGCCCCGACTCGCCGACGGGATCCGCCTTCTCCTCCAGCAGTACGGGCCGGGTTTCGGCTACCTGGCCACCGTCCGCGCCGACGGTGGTCCCCGGGTGCACCCGGTCTGCCCGCTGGTCACCGACGGCGGGCTCTTCTGCTTCGTCGTCGACTCACCCAAGCGACGCGACCTCGAACGTGACGGCCGCTACGCGCTCCACTCGTTCCCGGCGGAGGAGAGCGACGACGAGGCGTATCTCGCCGGTCGGGCCGAGCCGGTGGCCGATCCGGCCCGGGTGGCGCTGGTGGCTGCGATCGGTCGGGCCGCTCCCCAGGTCGACTGGCGGCTCTTCGAGTTCAGCGTGGACGTCGCCATGCTGACCCGGCGTGACCACGGCGGCCAGTTGCGTCCCGACGGCGGGCGTCCCGCCGTGCAGGTCTGGCTGGACCCGACAGCGGGCCGGCCGGGTGTCGCCGACCTGCCCGACCAGCGGCCGGCCCGGCGTGGTCGGCACGGGTTCGACACCCGGCGTACCGCCGCCTGACCCGGAAGACGACGGTGCCGGCCCCGTCCGGGAAGGACGGAGCCGGCACCGGTGCCTGCGGTGTGTCGGTCAGGCCGACGCGCGGTAGGCGGTCCAGGCGTTCACCATGCGGCTCGCCTGACCAGCGGTGAACTGGTACATGCACGAGTCATAGGTGTAGTCCATGAAGTTGGTGATCGGGTCCTTGCCGGACGCGGTGCAGGTGTCCCGACCGGTCGGGCACTCGAAGGCCGGCTCACGCTCGGCCGGGGTGTCCGAGACGCCGTCGCCCGAGCCCGAGCAACCACCCTGGAAGGTGTGGTAGAGGTTCAGCCAGTGGCCGACCTCGTGGGTGCCGGTGTCACCCAGGTTGTAGTTGGTGGCGGCGCCACCCGGCAGCGACTCGCCGAGCACGACGACGCCGTCCATCACGTCCAGGGTGCGCTTGGGGAAGGTCGCCCAGCCGAGCAGGTCGTCGCTCAGCTCACCCAGGTAGAAGTTGAGGGTGTTCTTGCCGCCGGTGCGCAGCTGGGTCTTCATCGCCCGCTCGGCCGAGGAGCCCTGCACGATCGGGTACCAGGACGCGTTGGTGACCCGGTTGATCTTCTGGAGCTGGAAGGTGAAGCCGGTGGCCGCGCCGCCGGTCGCACCGCTGTAAGCCTGGTTGAGCACGGTGATCTGCGAGTTGATCAGCGAGTCGGGGATGTTGCCCCCGGCCCGGGTGCTGTCCCGCTGGATCACGTGGACGACGACCGGGACGGTGATCGGGGCCAGCGCCACCGTCGTGCCCTCGCTCGAACCGGTGCGGATGCTGGACTTCGACCGCAGGGCGCTGTTGCGCAGGGCGGCAGCGAAGTCCGCCTCCCGCTCCTTGACCTGCGTGGCGGTCAGCTGGTTCGGGTCGTGCCGCTTGTGCGCGGCCTTGCTGCCGCCGCGAACGCGCGCGTCGGAGTGGACGTCCTCGTGGACGTCGGCCGGCTCCGCGCAGGAGGCGTTGTCGGGGGCTGCGGAGTATGCGGAAGCCGCAGGCACGACGCCCACCGCAGCAGTGCTCAGCAGCAGCGCGAAGGTCGTCGATGCGACGCCGGCGGCACGCCGGGTCAGCAGGTTGGGACGTAGTCCCATGGGCCCACCTCTTTCTGGCGGCGCGACAGGGGGTATGTCGCGCCGAGGTCGTGAACGTGGGGGTGACGTTACAACTGATCGACACGTTTGAGAACGTCCCTAAGCTGCTTCTGTGAAACATCTGACCGTTTCATTTCAGCAGGTGGTGGTCGATCGGCTACGGAAGGTGTCCGGCGGCGTGCGGGGGTGCCAGGGTGCGCGGGCGTGGTCACCTCAGGTACAGTGGTTCCGCTTGCGGGTGTAGTTCAATGGCAGAACATCAGCTTCCCAAGCTGACAGTGCGGGTTCGATTCCCGTCACCCGCTCCACCACGAAGGCCCTGACCAGGATGCGAATCCGAGTCGGGGCCTTCGATGTTCCAAGGTCAACCAGGGCGCACCGTGCCGATGGCGGGAGCATCAGCGGGCAGTACAGCACGACGCTACTCACCTGGCTCGGAAGCCAGCTGAGCACCGGCGCGGCCGACAGCGGGGTTGTCGCGGTAACAAGTCATGGCCTTGGGCCGGGGTAGCGGCTCCAGGTGCCGCCTGCGTTGGTGACTTGGCGGTTGCGACGAGAGTTACGACCCCGGTGACGTCGCCCAGGCGGCGACCCCGGCGACCTGAAGCCCACTCGATCGGCATGGCGGGGGAGCGGATACCCGTGCGCGTCCTTTAGACCTGATGACGTGAACGACTCACACCGACGGCCGAAGCGGTGTCGACGTCAGCACACTCCGCCGCCCGCCGCCCGCCGCCCGTCACCCCCCGCCTGACCACCTGTCACGCCTCACTCGCCGCCTGATTCGTTGACGACATCAGCTCGAAAGGACGCGCCAGGACCACCCGACCTCGGGCCGACCTGGACGACAGCCCGGGGCGGAAACCTCGACACCTCCCCGTCGAGGATCATGTGGGGTGCCATCGGCCCTGCTCCGAGGAGGTCACCGTGCCGGCGAAGCTGACCCGGGACGAGGCCGTCGCCCTCGTCGAGCGGATCATGCGGCTCGACTATGCCGACGACGGCGAGCTGAACGACTGGCTGGACAGACTCGCACGCGACCTCGTCTGTCCGGACGTCTCCGATCTGATCTTCACGACCACCCCGGAGCTGACGGCCACCGAGGTCGTCGACCGCGCGCTGGCCTACCGGCCGATCGTGCTGAAGGCGACCCCGTGGTCGGAGACCGAGGAGCAGACCCGGCCTGACTGACCCACGTGAGCGCGGGCACCCGGCACGGAAAGGGCCGGGGGCGGCGTCGGGACGTACCCTGGTGATCATGCGGATTGGCATCGTGATCCTTCCCGACCAGCGCTGGTCGGAGTCGCGTCGGCGCTGGCAGCAGGTGGACGAGTGGGGTTTCGACCACGCCTGGACGTACGACCACCTGGGTTGGCGGGACCTGGTCGACGGTCCCTGGTTCGACTCGATGTCGACGCTGACCGCCGCCGCCACGGTGACCGAACGGATCCGGCTCGGCACCCTGGTCGCCTCGCCCAACTTCCGGCATCCGGCGGCGTTCGCCCGGCAGGTCACCACCCTCGACGACATCTGCGGCGGGCGGCTGCTGCTGGGCCTCGGGGCGGGTGGCATCGGCTTCGACTCGGCCGTGCTGGGCGGGGAGACGCTGCCGCCCCGGCCGCGGGTGGACCGGTTCGGTGAGTTCACCGAGCTGCTGGACCTGATCCTGCGGGAGGACGGCACCACCTGGCGGGGTGACTGGTTCTCCGCCGTGGACGCCCGCAACAACCCCGGCTGCGTGCAGCAACCCCGGGTGCCGTTCGTGGTGGCCGCCAACGGACCCCGGTCGATGCGGTTGGTCGCCCGGTTCGGTCAGGGCTGGGTCACCACCGGCACCGGCGAGGAGGAACTGACGGCCTGGTGGGACGGGGTGGCGACGCTCTGCGCCCGGATGGACCGTACCCTCGACGAGGCCGGCCGCGACCCGGCCAGCCTGCCCCGGTACCTCTCCCTGGACTCGGCGCCGGTCTTCTCGCTGAGCAGCGCGGACTTCTTCGCCGAGCAGGTCGCGCGGGCGGCGGCGCTCGGCTTCACCGACGTGATCACGCACTGGCCCCGGGCCAGCAGCTGGTACGCGGGCGACGAGGCGGTGCTGGCGGACGTCGCCACCCGCCTGCTGCCGGAGCTGCGCACGCCCTGACAGGTCGCCGCACGCACTGCGGGGTGCCGCGGGCCCTGAGCGGCTGCACACTGAGGGACCCCGCACGCACCGGCAGGGGGCCGGACACTGACGGGGTGCCGCCCCGGCCCGGTTCAGGTGCCCAGGTCGCCGGTGCGTATCCCGCCGTCGCCGGCCGAGACCAGTCGGAACCGGATGCAGACGATCTCGGTGTCGTCGGTGACCGGGGTGCCGGCCCGGGCCCAGAAGCCGGCGTGCCCCGCCCGCCAGTCCTCGATCGAGCGGTCGCCCTCCCCCTCGGAGCGGGCGAAGTCCCAGGGGACCCGGGCGAAGGGGACGACGTCGATTCCAGTCACCTCGACCACTCCGACGAGCGCGTCCCGGTCGTCGACCAGGGCCAGCCGTTCACCGACGTGCTCCAACTCCTCGGCCTCGGCGGCGTACTCGGTGAGCAGGCCGGCGGTGGCCGTCTTGACCCCGGTGAGCACCAGCGTGTTGAGGGTGGTGCGCAGCTCACCGGGGGTGCCGAGGGCGAGCGTGCGGAGTCCGCCGATCCGTGGCCACATGCGGCCGAGGCTACCGGGGTGCCGCTGTCCCGTCGCCCGGCGCACCACCGGCGGTGGCGGTGGACTGGGTCGCCGGACAGGTCGCCCCGACCCTGGCCACGCCGACCGATCTGCTGGTCGCCAAGTCGCTCGGCACCCTGGCCGGGCTGACACGGGAGCGTGGGTCAGGGCAGGTCGGCGGGGGTGAGTAGCCCGCGTGCGCCCAGTTCGGCGGCGACCGGGTCGGGCAGGTCGACGACCACGGCGGCGACGCCGACCCAGTGTGCGCCCCGGGCGGCGCAGAGGTCCCGGACGGCCCGCACCTGGGCTCCGGTGGCGACCCAGTCGTCGACCATGAGCACCCGGTCGTCCGCGCCGAGCCGGTCGTCGCGTACCGCCAGGTCGACCTGCCGGCCCCGGAAGTCGGGTGGGCTCTGCGCCCAGGTCAGCGGGCCGGCGGGGAGTCGGCCGTCGCCGGGCTTGTGGGCCGGGACGAAGCCGACACCGAGGGCGGTCGCGGCGAGCGGCCCGAGCATCAACCCGGTCACCGCGGGGGCGACGACGACGGTCGGCCGGTCGGGGTGGAACGGCGCGACCAGGGCTGGTCCGAGCCCGGCCAGCACCTGCGGGTCCCGCCACCAGCCGGAGACGTCGCTGACCAGGTGGCTGCTGCCCGGCCCCGGGTCGACCCAGCGGAACAGCTCGACCAGGCGGGCGCGCAGCGCAGCGGTCATGGCCCCATCCTCGCGGTACGCGGCGCGGCGGTCATGACCCCATCCTCGGCGGTGAATGCCAGCGGTGGCATTCTGGCCCGTGCGGCCCACCGGCCGTCGGCTGATCGGTCACACGTATCACTGTAATTCCGGGCATACCACCATGATCACGTTGACTTCGGAAGTGCTTCTGTCGTTACGGTCCGAGCCGCTATGAAGGCCTACGAAAGGACCGAGCCGGTGGTTGGCAGGCACTCCCGTACCCGGATCTTCTCCTCGCCCGCCGGCATCGCGGCCACCGCCGCGCTCGGTGTCGCGCTCGCCGTCGGCGGCACCGTCGGCGCGGTGCAGCTGACGGCCGACGACGCGCCGGCCCCCGTGGTCGTGGACCCGGTCACCCCCGGCGTCGTCGGCACCACCGCCGCGCCGACCCCGAGCCTGAGTGCCAGCCCCACCGTCTCCCCGACCGCCAGCCCGTCGCCCACCGCCACGGCCAGCCCGAAGGCGACCCGGACCCAGGCCGCTTCCCGGAGCAAGCCGCGCACGCCCGAGCCCAAGCCGTCCGCCACCACGAAGAAGGCGGCCCCGAAGAGCAACGTCGTCGACAGCGGCTCGTGCGGCGCGTCCTTCTACGACGAGGGTCAGTTGACCGCCAACGGGGAGAACTTCGACCCGAGCGCGCTGACCGCCGCGCACAAGACCCTGCCGTTCAACACCAAGGTCCGGGTGACCAACCCGGCCAACGGCAAGTCCGTCACCGTGCGGATCAACGACCGTGGCCCGTTCGTCGACGGGCGCTGCATCGACCTGTCCCGGGCCGCCTTCGCCGCGATCGCCTCGGTCGACCTGGGTGAACTGACGGTCAGGTACGAGGTGCTGGGCTGACGGCGAACGGTGACACCAGCGGGACGGCCGGGTAGAACACCCTCAATCGTGGGGCTAGGTTCATTCTCCGGCCCGGTTCCATCAGGCATGCTGTCCCACGTACGTAAACATGCCTTCCAGTTGGGCCGAGGCCCACTGAGTCCCGGGTCCCGCGCCGGCGTCGGCGCGGCCGTCGGGCTGCTCGCGCTCGTCTCGGCGATCGAGTCGGCCGACGGCCGTGCGGTGCACTACGTCGCACTGATGACGGTGGCGCCGATCCTGGCCGCCGGGTTCGCCTCGTGGCGGGCGGTGGCCGGGGTGGGTTTCCTCGCGCTGCTGGTCGGGGCCGGGTTCGCGGTGGCCGATCCGGCGATGAAGCTGACCACTGCGGTGTCCCTGGTCGGGATCGCCTTCGCCACCGTGGTGGCGGCCAGTGTGGCGGCGGTCCGGCAGGGGCAGGTGGTGCGGATCGGCGAGCTGTCCCGGCTGGCCTCGGTGGCTCAGCAGGCCGTGCTGCGTCCGCTCGGCCCGCAGGTCGGGACCCTGGCGGTGGCGGCCCGGTACATCTCCCCCACGGCCACCGCCGAGATCGGCGGTGACCTGTACGAGGCGATAGACACCCCGTACGGCGTCCGGATGATCATCGGGGACGTGCGGGGCAAGGGGCTGGACGCGGTCCGGCTGGCCAGCATCGTGCTCGGCTCCTACCGGCACGTCGCCTATGAGCGGCCCGACCTGCGGGCGGTGGTGGCCGACCTGGACCGGGCGGTGGCCCGCAACGTGGGGGACGAGGACTTCGTCACCGCGGCCGTGGTCGAGGAGCGCGGCGGGACGCTGACCATCGTCAACTGCGGCCATCCGGCGCCGTTGCTGCTGCGTCGGGGCGCGGTGATCCCGCTGGAGCCGCCCGCGCCCGCGCCGCCGCTGGGTTTCATGCCGGTGGTCCGGCCCCGGGTGGAGCGGCTGGAGCCGGGCGACCGGCTGCTGCTGTTCACCGACGGTCTCGGTGAGGCACGCCGGGACGGCGAGTTCTTCCCGACCGCCGACCGGGCGTGGCGGCTGCTCGGCCACGGCACGGTCGGCGACGGTCTGGCCTCCCTGGAGACCGCGCTGGTCGAGTGGGTGCACGGGCGGCTCGACGACGACATCGCCCTGGTGCTGATGGAGTACACCGGGCCGCGTAGCGGGGTGACGGTGGCGGTGCCCTCGTGGGAGGTCGGCGCGGCGGAGAACTGACGCGCGCCGGGCTGTGATCGCCGTCACTTCGACGATCGGGTTGTCGCTGCCTACCGGTGAGTAATACAGTGGGGGTTACTGATCGGTAACACCTGTCCGGAAGCGGGGCCAGTGAGCATGACCCACTACAAGAGCAACCTTCGGGACCTTGAGTTCAACCTGTTCGAGGTCTTCGGGGCGGACCGGACGTTCGGCCAGGAGCCGTACACGGACCTGGACGTCGACACCGCCCGCAGCTTCCTCTCCGAGGTCGACCGCCTGGCCCGTGAGGACCTCGCGGCCAGCTACCAGGACAGCGACCGCAACCCACCGGTCTTCGACCCCGCGACGCACACCGCACCGCTGCCGGAGTCGTTCAAGAAGTCCTACCAGGCGTTCATGGACTCCGAGTTCTGGCGGCTGGACCTCCCCGAGTCCCTCGGCGGCAGCAGCGCCCCGCGCGCGCTCTGGTGGTCGCTCGCCGAGCTGGTGCTCGGCGCCAACGCGCCCGTCTGGATGTACGCCTCCGGCCCGTCCTTCGCGCACGTGCTGGAGGTCGAGGGCACCGACGAGCAGAAGAAGTGGGCCAAGCTCTTCATCGACCAGCAGTGGGCCTCCACCATGGTGCTCACCGAGCCGGACGCCGGCTCGGACGTCGGCGCCGGCCGGGCCCGTGCCGTCCGGCAGCCGGACGGCTCCTGGCACATCGAGGGCGTGAAGCGCTTCATCACCTCCGGCGAGCACGACCTGAGCGACAACATTGTCCACTACGTGCTGGCCCGTCCGGTCGGCGTCGAGGGCGTCGGCGGCCCGGGCACCAAGGGGCTGTCCCTGTTCGTCGTGCCGAAGTTCCACTTCGACGCCGAGACCGGCGAGCTGGGCGAGCGCAACGGCGTCTACGCCACCAACGTCGAGCACAAGATGGGCATCAAGGTCTCCAACACCTGCGAGCTGACCTTCGGCGAGCACGGCGTACCGGCCAAGGGTTGGCTGCTGGGCGAGAAGCACGACGGCATCCGGCAGATGTTCATGATCATCGAGTACGCCCGGATGATGGTCGGCACCAAGGCGATCGCCACTCTGTCCACCGGCTACCTCAACGCCCTGGAGTACGCGAAGAACCGGGTGCAGGGCGCCGACCTGACCCAGCAGGCCGACAAGGCCGCGCCCCGGGTCACCATCACCCACCACCCGGACGTGCGCCGTTCGCTGCTGATGCAGAAGTCGTACGCCGAGGGGCTGCGGGCGCTGGTCTGCTACACCGCCACCTGGCAGGACAAGATCGCGATCGCCGAGGCGGCCGGCGACGAACCGGCCACCAAGCTGGCCAGGCGGGTCAACGACCTGCTCCTGCCGCTGGTCAAGGGCGTCGGCTCCGAGCGGGCCTACGAGCTGCTCGGTCACGAGTCGCTCCAGACCTACGGTGGCTCCGGCTTCCTCCAGGACTACCCGCTGGAGCAGTACGTCCGGGACGCCAAGATCGACACCCTGTACGAGGGCACCACCGCGATCCAGAGCCTCGACCTGATCTTCCGGAAGATCGTCCGGGACAACGGCAGGGCGCTCACCTCGGTCGCCGGTGAGATCCAGGAGTTCATCAGCACCGAGGCCGGCAACGGGCAGCTCAAGGAGGAGCGGCAGGCGCTCGGTCGGGCGCTCGCCGAGATCCAGAACATCCTCGTCGTGCTGACCGGTTGGCTCGGTGAAGCCCAGGGCGGCGACACCCGCAGCCTCTACAAGGTCGGCCTGAGCAGCCGCCGCTTCCTGCTCGCCCTCGGTGACCTGGTCGTCGGGTGGCTGCTCCAGAAGCAGGCCGACGTGGCGCTGAAGGCGCTGGCCGGTGAGGTCTCCACCACCGACCAGGCGTTCTACACCGGCAAGGTGGCCGCCGCCCGGTTCTTCGCCCGTGAGGTGCTGCCCCGCATCGGCGCCGACCGCCGGATCATCGAAGGCGCCGACCTGGACATCATGGACATCCCCGAGGAGGCCTTCTGAACTGACCGCCGGTCCCGACCGGGTCGAGCCGGCCGGATTCGGCGGGTGACACGCATGGGGCCGATGTGGCGGTGTCCGGGACGTCCGGACATCACCACATCGGCCCTTCTGCGTCGACCATGAGGATCGGGACAGCGCCACCCCTTGAGGCGTGCGGGAAGCGGTCGGGAGAGGGGCCAGATTTGCCGGGTGCGATCCCGGTAGGAGGGCTGCTGGGCGGGTAACCCGCGCGGACCACGTCAGGGCACGCCCAACGGCCACCGCACGGGGGAGTGCAGCGCACATGGGCATTGGTAGCGGCATCTTTCTCATCGCGCTCGGCGCGATCATGACGTTCGCCATCCGGGCCGACGTCTGGTGGATCAACCTGCGCGCCGTCGGCTGGGTCTTCATCCTGGCCGGCCTGGCCGTGCTGCTCACCACGCTCTGGTTCTGGCAGGACCGGCGCAAGCGGGCGCGCACGCTCATCGTGGAGGAGAACCGGCTCTCCCACCCGACCGCGATGATGCCGCCGCCGCCCGATCCGCCGCCGCCCACCGCACCCCCGTCCTGACCGTCCGCCCCGCTGGACGACACCGGCCGCTGACCGGCCGCGCGCAGGACGACGTCACCAGAGCCGGGCTGCCCGGCGGGTGGGTCGGGTCAGC
This sequence comes from Micromonospora sp. CA-248260, assembly GCF_050942205.1. Classification (NCBI taxonomy): domain Bacteria; kingdom Bacillati; phylum Actinomycetota; class Actinomycetes; order Micromonosporales; family Micromonosporaceae; genus Micromonospora; species Micromonospora sp. CA-248260. The sequence continues at coordinate 98,075 of NZ_CP192021.1, forward strand.
CGCGGGCGGTGTGCCGGTCGACGACCGGGGTGTCGCCCGGTGTCAACTCCGCCCACGGGGCTGCCGCCCGGTGCACCACCAGACCGGTGGTACGCAACCCTTCCCGGTCGGCCCCTTCCGGGTCGAGGAGCACCGACAGCAGCGAGATGCCCGGGTTGTGGGCGACGAGCAGGACCGTGTGGGCCTCCGGCTCGACCATCCGCACCAGGTCGAGCAGGTCGTCCGGGTGCGCCTCGTACGCGGCGGCGGCGTACCGCACCACCGGTGCTGTCCCCGCCGGGCCACCCTCCGGCGGGACCCCGGTCATGCCCAGCGCCACGTCGTGCCAGGTCTGCCTGGTCCGGCGGGCCGCCGAGCAGATCACCACGTCGGGGAGGAGACCCTGCGCGGCCAGCCACGCCCCGGCGGCGGCGGCGTCGGCGTGCCCGCGTGCGGTCAGTCGCCGGTCGACGTCGGAGCCGCTCCCGGGCTGTTCGGCCTTGGCGTGCCGCAGCAGCACCAGTGTCCGTGTCTCGGCCTCGCCGTCCGTCATTCCCCCAGCTTGCCTGATTGACGCGAGTGTCGCCTGGGTATGTCAGTGGGGCCACTCGCTCATCGATGCCCTCGATGGCCGTGGCGGGTGGGTAACGCCAGCTGACAGCCAAGGAGGCGACGTCATGGGCATCGGTGCCAGCATCTTCCTCATCGCGGTGGGTGCGATCTTCGCGTTCGCCGTCGACGCCGATCTGGGATGGCTCAACCTCGACGTGGTGGGCTGGGTGCTGATGCTCGCCGGCCTCGTCGGGCTGCTGACCACCCTCTTCTTCTGGAACAGCCGTCGCCGGGCGGTGGTGACCACCGCCGTGCGTCAGGACCAGGTCGTCGCCGACCGGGTCGTGCCGGTGCAGGGCGGCCAGGTGGTACGCGAGGAGTACCGCGAGGCGCGCGGCCCGGGTTACCCGGTCTGACCGCACCGCACCACATGATCTCAGGGGCCCCGCAACGGCGCGGGGCCCCTGAACTGTTCCCTGCTCAGGCCGGCTCCGGCTTGCCGCGCGGCCGGCGCGACTGCCCCCGGACCGGCCGGAGACGGGTGATCAGGTGAAGAGGGCGAAGTAGATCGCGATGTGGTGACAGAGGGCGGCGAGCAGGGTGCAGGCGTGGAAGAACTCGTGGTGGCCGAAGACGGTGGGCCAGGGGTTGGGCCGCCGCAGCGCGTAGAAGACCGCGCCGATGCTGTACATCGCCCCACCGGCGGCGAGCAGCACCAGCACGGTGACCCCGCCCTGGCGCAGGATCTGCGGGAGGATCGCCACCGACACCCAGCCGAGGGCCAGGTAGAGCGGGGCGGAGACCCAGCGCGGAGCGTGCGGCCAGATCAGCTTGACGGCCACGCCGGCCAACGCCCCACCCCAGACCAGGCCGAGCATCAGGGTGGCCATCCGCCGGTCGAGCAGCAGCGCACAGAGCGGTGTGTAGGTGCCGGCGATGAACACGAAGATCATCGAGTGGTCCATCCGGCGCATGATCTGGTAGCCGCGCTCCGACCACACCCGGCGGTGGTAGAGGGCGCTGGTGCCGAAGAGGCCGCAGACGGTGACGCTGTAGATCAGGCAGCTGACCAGGGGCGCCCAGCCGGGACGGGTGGCCGCGACGGCGCAGAGCACGGTGCCGCAGACGAGCGCGACAAAGAACGCGTAGGTGTGCAGCCAGCCGCGCATCCGGGGCTTACCGATGTCGACAGGCTTGAGTCGAAGCGGTGCGGAGGTGGTCACGGAATCAGGTTACGGCACCGTAGGTTACTTCTAGGTAGTGCGACCCGTCACCAGACCTGTCGAGTCTAGCGACCCTGGACGGCACATCGATCGGGGAGTATGGCGGGATGCGCATCCGACCCGTGGGCCGGCACGCCCTCCTGCTCGACTGTGACGACCCCGGCCAGGTGGAACGGTGGCGGGCCGAGCTGTGGCGACGCCGCGCCGCCGGTGAGCTGGACGCCGCCGAGATCGTCCCGGCGGCCGGCACCGTCCTGCTCGACGGGGTGCCCGACCCGGAGTCGACGGCCACCCGGATCGCCGGCTGGACCCCCGACCCGGTCACCACCACAGCCGACGCCGGCACCGTCGACGTTCCCACCGTGTACGACGGTGAAGACCTGCCCCTGGTCGCCGCGCACTGGCGACTGACCGTTCCCCAGGTGGTGCAACGCCTGCGGGACACCGACTTCCGGGTGGCGTTCTGCGGCTTCGCCCCCGGCTTCGGCTACCTGACCGGCCTCCCCCCGCAGTACGCGGTGCCCCGGCTGCCCACCCCGCGCCCCCGGGTGCCCGCCGGCTCGGTGGCCCTGGCCGGCCCGTACGCGGGGATCTACCCGACCGCTTCGCCGGGTGGCTGGCTGCTGGTGGGGCGGACCACGCTCACCCTCTTCGACGTGGCCGCCGACCCACCGGCCACCCTCACCCCCGGCACCCGGGTCCGGCTGGTGACCGGGTGACCGGCGGTCCCCGACCCCGGCCGGTGCCGGCATGACCGGGACGAGTCGAGCGGAGCAGCCGGAGCAGCCAACCGGGCCGGCCGGGGGCGGGCCGACCGGGGGCGGGGCGATCGGGGTGCGCCGGGCGGAGCAGCCATCCGGGCCGACCCGTGGGGTGATCGAGGTGCGCCGGGCGGGACCGCGTACCACCGTGCAGGATCTGGGGCGGCCCGGGTGGGCGCACCTCGGCGTACCCCGGTCGGGGGCGCTGGATCCGGCGGCGCTGGCGCTGGCGAACCGGCTGGTCGGCAACCCGGCGGACGCCGCCGGTCTGGAGTTGACCCTCGGCGGCGGTGAGCTGCGGCTGACCCGGGCCGGCACGGTCGCGGTGACCGGGGCCGACGTCGACGTCCGGGTCGACGGCCGCCCCGGCGACGTGGGCCGGCCGTTGGCGGTGCCGGCGGGGGCGGTGCTGCGGATCGGGTCGCCCCGGCACGGGCTGCGCAACTGGCTCGCGGTCGACGGGGGGATCGCCGTCGACCCGGTGCTCGGCAGCCGGTCCACCGACACCCTCTCCGGCCTCGGCCCACCCCCGGTCGGCGACGGCGACCGGCTCCCGCTCGGCCCGCCGGCCGGGCCACCCGCCCCGGTGGACTTCACCGTCGGCCGGCCGGTGCCGGACGAGCTGTGGCTGACCCTGCGCCCCGGCCCACGCGCCGACTGGTTCACCGCCGACGCGCTGGCGTCGCTGCTCGGCACGGCGTACACGGTGAGTCCGGTGAGTGACCGGGTCGGTGCGCGACTTGTCGGCGCGGCGCTGCCCCGCGCGGTGGCTGGGGAGCTGCCGAGTGAGGGCGTGGTGCTCGGCGCGGTGCAGGTGCCCGCCGACGGCCAGCCGTTGATCTTCCTGGCCGACCATCCGACCACCGGCGGGTACCCGGTGATCGGGGTGGTGGACGACGTGACCGGGCTCGCGCAGGCCCGACCGGGGACTACGGTGAGATTCCATGGACCTCAACGCTGACCTCGGCGAGGGATTCGGCATCTGGCGGCTCGGCGACGACGAGGCGCTGCTCGACCTGGTCACCTCCGCCAACGTGGCCTGCGGCTTCCACGGCGGCGACCCGTCGACCATGCGGCGGGTCTGCGCCGCCGCCGCCGAACGCGGCGTCGCCGTCGGCGCGCAGGTCGGCTACCGGGACCTGGCCGGCTTCGGCCGCCGGCACATCGCGTACGGCTTCGACGAGCTGCGCGACGAGGTCACCTACCAGCTCGGGGCGCTCGACGCGTTCTGCCGACCGTCCCGCACCCGGGTCCGCTACCTCAAACCGCACGGCGCGCTCTACCACGCGGCGGCCACCGACGAGGTGCAGGCCGCCGCCCTGGTCGCGGCCGTCAGCGGGTGGGATCACGAACTGCCGATCCTCTGCGCGCCCGGCTCCACCCTCGCCCAGCTCGCCGTCGGCGCGGGCCTGCGGGCGGTCCCCGAAGGCTTCGCCGACCGGGGTTACCTGCCCAACGGGGCACTGGTGCCGCGTACCGCGCCGGGCGCGCTGGTCACCGACCCGGAGGAGGTGGCCGTCCGGGCGGTCCGGATGGCCACCGAGCAGACGGTGGTGGCGGTCGACGGGACCGTCGTGCCCTGCCCGGTCGCCTCGATCTGCCTGCACGGGGACAGCCCCGGCGCGGTCGCCTCGGCCGCCCTGGTGCGGGCCGCGCTGATCGACGCCGGGGTCACCCTCACCCCGTTCGCCTGAGAACCGTCCCCGGTCGCCTGCTGGCCCGGCGCGGGTCCGGTGCTCCCGCCCGCCCGCCCGCCCGGCGCGGTGCCGACCGGGCGGGCGCTCAGGTGTCCAGGCCGCGCAGCACCAGCGGGACCCGGGTCGCGCCGTCGTCGACGACCCGCACCGGGACGCCCCAGTCCTGCCGGGTCAGGTGGCAGGCGGCGTGCTCGACGTCGGCGTCGCAGGTGGCGGCCTGGGCGGTCACCTGGAGCACCCCCTGCGGTACGGCCGGGTCGATCACCAGCCGGCGGGACAACTCGGTGCCGGTGCCGGCCCCCTCGACCAGCAGCTCCGGCGGTGAGGCCGAGACGACCAGCCGGGTCGACGGCCCGTACGTCTCGTCCAGCTTCTGTCCCGGCGCCGGCGTGAAGATCACGTCGAGGGTCACCTCGCCGGGCGCGACGTCCGTCGGTTTGCGTTCCAGCCGGTGCCGGGGACCGTCCACGGTGTCCGCCCCGGCTGCGGTCAACGCGCCCGGGGCGAGCCGGGTCAACCGGTGCGCGGCCGACTCCACCACCAGCACCCCGCCGTCGGCGGTGAGCACCAGATCGCTCGGCTCGGCCAGCCCGTCGGCCACCGTGGCGACCTGGCCGGTCGCCGGGTCGAAGCGGCGTACCGCGCCGTTGTAGGTGTCGGCGATCAGCACCGAGGAGTCAGGCAGCGCGCACACCCCCAGCGGATGCTGGAGCAACGCCCGGTCGGCCGGCCCGTCCACGTGCCCGAAGTCGAACAACCCCTGCCCGACGGCGGTGCCGAGCACGCCGTCCTGCACGAAACGGATCGCGCTGGTCTCGCTGTCGGCCACCCACAGCCGGGTGCCGTCGGCGGAGACCGACAGGCCGGACGGCTGGGCCAGCCACGCCTCGGGCAGCGGGCCGTCGCGCAGCGCCTCGACGGTGGTGCCGGCCCACATGCCGGCGGTCCGCTTGATCGGGTCGAACCACCAGAGCTGGTGGATGCCGGCCATCGCCACGATGACCTTGTCGTCGTACCAGGCCAGGTCCCACGGGGAGGAGAGGTCGACGGAGCGCGCGTCGTGGGCGTGGTCGTCGACAGTGGAGCGCCACTGCCGGCCGGTGCCGGCGACCGTGGTCACCTCACCGGTGTCCAGGCGTACGCCGCGCAGCAGGTGGTTGACGGTGTCGGCGACCAGCAGGTCGTAGCCGGCGACCTCGGCGACGTGCGCGGGCAGCAGGCAGAGCCCCTGCGGCTCGGCGAAGCTCGCCGAGGGGGCCGGCCCGTCGACCCGGCCCCGCTCCCCGGAGCCGATCCGCCGGACCGGCGTCTCGCCGTCCGGGGCCAGCTCGACCAGGCTGTGCCGGGCCGAGTCGGAGACCAGCAGGTTCCCGCCGTCGAGCAACACGGCCTTGCCGGGGAAGCGCAGCGTCGTCTCCGGCGGCGTCGGCGGCACGTACGGCCCGTCGCCCCGGTGCAGGGTGCCCTTGGCCTCGTGGGTGGCGATCAGGTCGTCGACCAACCGGACCAGCCCTTCGGCATGGCCCTCGCCGGCCATCGTGGCGACCACGTAACCCTCCGGGTCGACCACCGCCAGGGTGGGCCACGCCTTCGCCGCGTACTGCTGCCACATGTCCAGGTCGGGGTCGTCGAGCACCGGGTGGTGCACGCCGTACCGCTCGACGGCGGCGGCCAACGCGGCCGGGTCCTTCTCGTGCTCGAACTTCGGCGAGTGCACCCCGACGACGACCAGCACGTCGGCGTACTTCTCCTCCAGCGGGCGCAACTCGTCGAGCACGTGCAGGCAGTTGATGCAGCAGAAGGTCCAAAAATCGAGTAAGACACAGCGACCTCGAAGATCCTGCAATGTTAGGTTTTGTCCCCCTGTGTTGAGCCACTGACGGCCCCGCAACTCGGGGGCACGCACGCGCGGTGTCGTTCCCATGTTTGTCAGCCTGCCATGTCGCGCTTGCCCGAGCCGTGCTTCGTGACCCGGAGGACAGGGATCCTCAGTTGGGCGCCGAGCGAGCCTCGTCGCGTTTGCTTAGTGGGGTGAGCGTATGGAAACGACGCCCAGCCGGCCGCAAGCCGACCACGAGCAGGACCAGCACCAGTAGCGCGTTCTCGGTGCGCTCGGCGCGGGTCACAACGCGCTGGCCAGGGTCAGGACTGGCACCCCTTGCAGCGCGGCGTAGATCGGCTCGGGGGAGTTGTGAGAGTGAGATTCAGGCGTTGACGGACGCAGGCTCGGTCTCGTCGGCCCAGGTGAACCGAAGACGGGCTACCGGGTCGAATCGCACGCCCCGCCGGCCCTCGGCCGGGGCGACGGTTACGGCGTTCAGGGCTAGGCCGAGAAAGTCGCGGCGGTCGGGAACTGTGGCGGCGTCCCACGCCTCCCGAGCTAAAACCGGGTCGAGGAGCGGGCTAATGTCCGCCTCGGGTAGCGGGAAATCGGCGAGGTTACGGCGCAGCCCTGCAACGCGGGCTGTCAACCGTTCGTGTAGACGCGTCCATCGCTGGATGGCGTCGGGACCGACGAACTCGCCGCGAAGGTATCGGGCGTCTTCGAGGTCGACCAGGGCGGCGTTAGCCTCGTCCAGGGCGGCGGTGATGGTCGAGCGCTCGCGGATCACGTCGGGGTCATGGCGGGCTACCCAACGCTCGGCGACGGTGTCTAGCAGTGGATCGCCGGGCTCGGTCATGGCGAGTCGGGCAATGAACGCGGCGATCACGGCGCGGTCTACAGCGGCGATGAAGGCGGTCGTGTATGCCGGGCAGGGCTTGCCGAGGCGGCGAGCGTGGCAGACGTACGACCGGCCGCCGGCAGACATGCGCCCCCCGCAGCCCCCGCAGCGCAGGAACCCGGTCAGAAGATGCGAAACCTCGGCGCGCACCCCCCGGTTGCGACCGGTCACGTCGGCGGCGGTGCGGTCTTTGAGGATGCGTGCGACCTGTAGTTGCTCTGCGGGTGTGATGATTCCTCGGCCGATCTCGACGCTCTCGCCGGTCTCGGGGTCGCGCCAGGGGACAACCTTTGCTGTGTACTTACCGTCGCGCTTGACGGTCTCTGGAAGTAGCCCGGCGAACGCGGGGGACTTCAGGAGTTGCGACAGCGTCCCGACTCCCCAGGTGGCTCCACGCGGCGAGGGAATCTGACGGGCGTTCAGGTCGCGGGCGATCCTGACCAGCGGCTCGCCGGTCAGCGCACGCTCGGCGATCTCCCGGGCGGTCGGCGCGTTGTGCGGGTCGTGGCCAAGCCGGCCGTCTTCGCCAATCGCGAGGCCGTAGGGCGGCTGTCCGCCGATCCAACGGCCCAGGTTGCGAAGGTGGGCCTTCGCCGAGGCGACGCGTAGACCGAGGTTCTCTGACTCGCTGCGGGCGATCTCGGACAACAGCGCCAGGGCTAGGCGGGCCTGTTGTTGAGACGTGTCTAGGCCGTCTTGAACGAAGACAATCCGGCCGCCGGCTTTCTCGACCTGGTCTAGGACTTGGCCGACCTGGCCCATGCCACGGCGCGACAGACGGTCTACTTTCCAGACGATCAAGGTCCCGACGGTGCCGGTCGTCAGGGCGGAGACGGCGGCGTCAAACCCGGCCCGGCCGACGGGCTTGTAGCCGGAGCGACCCCGGTCGATGTGGACAGTACGGACCTCTAGGCCGTTGCGCGCGGCCCAGGCTCGGCAGTCGGCCTCTTGGCGCTCGATTGCGGTCTTGCCCTCGCGGTCGAGGGACAAGCGTAGGTATAAGTCGGCGAGAAGTTCATGGTGGGACACTCCGAGGACGCTAGGCTCTCAGCCGGACAAGTTGCAAGCTTCTTCTAGGACTAACAGAATTCGAGCATAGCGATTTTCTCCCACAGGTCGGCGAGCCTCAGCTCCCGCCCGCCGGTGTGCAATCAGTCCCGGCCACGCAACTCTGGTGCCCGTACCAGTGCGCTTATGCCCCCATTGCGGTGGGCCGCACGAAGGGTGACCGGGGAGTCGTGGGTGACACTCAGCGGTCGGGTGGTCGAGCCCAGGACAGGAAGCGGTGGGTGAGATTGTTCGACCGACCGCTGTCGAGCTGGGTGAGGTGCCCCTCCGCCTCCCGTTGCAGCGCCGACAACAGGGCGAGCAGACCTGGCCGGTCATCGGCGAACGCGGCGAGCAGGACGAGCTTCGCCTCCCCGCACGGCCACGGGTTCGCGTCGAGGCGGCACAGCCAGATCGGGCGCAGCGGCCGGTGGGCGAGCCCGTCCAGCGGCGTCACGCCGACACCGCCGACCCGCGAGCCGCCGACGTCCTCGCTGCCGTCGGGTTGGTCGCTCCGGTTCCCGGTTTCGGGGTTGCCCGTTTCACCGCCGCCCGTGGTGCGGGCGGCCGGGTCGCTGCCGGAGGCGGGGACGGGAGCCAACGCACCCCGGCGCGGCGGACGTACAGCTCGCGCCGTCGTCGGGCCAGGCCGTCCGGCCCCAGCTCGTACGCCTCGATCCAGGTCCAGCCGTCGTAGGTGTGGCGGTCGGGCAGCTCACGGATCACCCGTACCGTGATCGGCCTGACGAACTGCGGGCTGGCCTCGCGGGTCAGGTGGAGCAGGTCGCCGCCCCTCAGTCTCGGTTCCTTCATCGCCCCGGCCCCCGGTTCCGGCTCTCGGTCCAGCGATCCGGCAAGACGACGTTCGTCATGCGGCCCGGTCCTCGGTAGGGCGGGATGAACGGCCCGATCGGGCCGGGGACGATCGGCGGCGCGGGCGGTGGTGGGGGCTGCGGGATTGGTTCGGGTTGGGGCCTAGGAGCGGGCTTCTTCGGCTTTTTGGACACGACTCTCCCTGTGACGGCGTGGCGTCGGGCTGCCCCCGGTGCTGCTGTCAGGGCAGCCCGACCACGAACGCGACCGCCGGGCTTCTCCGCACCGATCGCGCCGTTCCGTCTTCCACCCTGGACTTTCGCCCCTTGACTTCGGAATAGTGACTAGGTGATCGCGGAGTGCAATGTCCTGTTGTGAGCTGGCGAGGAGTGCAGGGGATCGCCGTGGAAGGGTGTGGAACCCGTGGGAATCTCTCCGTCGGAGTACCTTCTTCGTGAACTGCGGCGACGTCGGGCGGCTGCCGGGCTCACCCAGACACAGCTCGGCGAGCGGATCTTCTGCTCGGATTCCCAGGTGAGCGCGATCGAGACCGGCGTGAAGCCGCCGACCCTGCCCTACCTGGCATCGGTGGACGAGGCGCTGGGAACGGAGGGTTACTTCACGACTCTCTGGGACGAGTTGGTCAAGAGCGATGCGGCCCCGGTCTGGCTGCGCGAGTGGATCGAGATCGAGCGCGAGGCGACCGCACTGCGCTGGTACGAGCACGCCTTCGTGCCCGGCCTCCTGCAGACCGAGGGGTACGCCCGTGCCACCTTTCAGGCGGCCCGGGTGCCGACCTCGGAGCTTGACCGGCGAGTCGCTGCCCGGCTCGAACGGCAGGTCGTCCTTGACCGTGACCCCGCGCCCCAACTCTTCGTCGTCCTGGACGAGGTTGTCCTCCGACGGGCGTGCGGTGGGCCTGCCGTCATGGCAGAGCAGCTTGCGCACCTCATCGCCTGCGCTGAACGACCACATATCCAGTTGCGCGTCGTCCCGATGTCCGCTGGCATGTACCCGGGCCTGGCCGGGGCATTCATCATTGCTGACCTGCCCGACGGCTCCCGAACCGGGTACATCGACAACCAACTGGCGGCGCAGGTCGTCGGGCAGGCTGAGCTGATTGCTGACCTTGGTGTGTCATGGGACGCTATCCGAGGCGAAGCGTTGCCGCTGGGACTGACCCTGGACCTTCTCACGGAAGTAGCGAGGACATGGACCTGACTGGAGCCACGTGGCGGAAGTCGTCCCGCTCGTCCACCAATGGCGGCGCGTGTGTCGAGGTTGCCGGGAATCTGGTCGACGCGGTCGGCGTACGGGACAGCAAGGATCCGAACGGCCCTGCTCTCGTCTTCGCCCCGGAGGCATGGCGAGCCTTCATCGCTCAATTCCCCGAGCGGGCCTGATCGACCGAGCGCCGAGCATCGACGTTCAGCGTTGTGACCCGCTCTCGGTAGTTGTCAGTCAAACTGAGACGGTCTGTTCCTGCTGGGTCGGCTGGTTGATCCAGGCACCTTCGGCAGTTTCGGTGCGCCTGGTCTGACCCGATGTGAACATCTCCTTACTGGGGGCGGGTTGAGGCCATCGACCCGTTCATCATTGGACAATCGATGGGGCGACCTCTGTATAGGCGCGCAAGGTCTCATATGCCTCGTCCCACTTTGACACCTTCCCTGACGTGGGACCACTGCACGCTCTCGCCAGATCTGACAGGACGTCGGGTACGAGTTCCGGACGCCGTCGCGAAAGATCGATCAGTGCGCCTTTCGCCTGCCGCCGTATGTCGTCTTCAAAATGCCTTAAAAGTCGCAGAAAAACCCTTTGGAGCTTGCCGGTAGGTGGAGCCTGACGCAGCGCTTTTACGGCTGTGGTTCGTATAAACCCGGACTCGGTGGTGGCGAGGGTGGTCAGGGCGGTGATGACAGGTGGGGTGAGTGCCCCGCCCCGGCCCAGCGCCAATCCCGCGCGGGCGCGGACTTCCGGGTCGGTGGCGGTGGTGGCGAGGGTGGTCAGGGCGGTGATGACGGGTGGGGTGAGTGCCCCGCCCCGGGCCAGCGCCGATCCCGTGCGGGCGCGGACTTCCGGGTCGGTGGCGGTGGTGGCGGTGGTGGTCAGGGCGGTGATGACGGGTGGGGTGAGTGCCCCGCCCCGGGCCAGCGCCGATCCCGTGCGGGCGCGGACTTCCGGGTCGGTGGCGGTGGTGGCGGTGGTGGTCAGGGCGGTGATGACGGGTGGGGTGAGTGCCCCGCCGTCGACCAGCGCCGATCCCGCGCTGATGCGGACGTACGGGTCGGTGGCGGTGGTGGCGAGGGTGGTCAGGGCGGTGATGACGGGTGGGGGGAGTGCCCCGCCGTCGACCAGCGCCGATCCCGCGCTGATGCGGACGTACGGGTCGGTGGCGGTGGTGGCGAGGGTGGTCAGGGCGGTGATGACGGGTGGGGTGAGTGCCCCGCCGTCGACCAGCGCCGATCCCGCGCGGATGCGGACTTCCGGGTCGGTGGCGGTGGTGGCGAGGGTGGTCAGGGCGGTGATGACGGGTGGGGTGAGTGCCCCGCCCCGGGCCAGCGCCGATCCCGCGCGGATGCGGACTCCTGGGTCGGTGGCGGTGGTGGCGAGGGTGGTCAGGGCGGTGATGACGGGCGGGGTGAGTGCCCCGCCCCGGGCCAGCGCCGATCCCGCGCTGATGCGGACTTCCGGGTCGGTGGCGGTGGTGGCGAGGGTGGTCAGGGCGGTGATGACGGGTGGGGGGAGTGCCCCGCCGTGGGCCAGCGCCGATACCGCGCTGATGCGGACGTACGGGTCGGTGGCGGTGGTGGCGGTGGTGGTCAGGGCGGTGATGACGGGTGGGGTGAGTGCCCCGCCCCGGGCCAGCGCCGATCCCGCGCTGATGCGGACGTACGGGTCGGTGGCGGTGGTGGCGAGGGTGGTCAGGGCGGTGATGACGGGCGGGGGGAGTGCCCCGCCCCGGGCCAGCGCCGATCCCGCGCTGATGCGGACTTCCGGGTCGGTGGCGGTGGTGGCGAGGGTGGTCAGGGCGGTGATGACGGGTGGGGGGAGTGCCCCGCCCCGGGCCAGCGCCGATCCCGCGCTGATGCGGACGTACGGGTCGGTGGCGGTGGTGGCGAGGGTGGTCAGGGCGGTGATGACGGGCGGGGTGAGTGCCCCGCCCCGGGCCAGCGCCAATCCCGCGCGGATGCGGAGTTCCGGGTCAGTGGTGGCGGTGGTGGTGGTGGCGAGAGTGACCAGTGTGGCGGTGGTGGCTGCGGGCAGCGGACCCAGTCGGGCGGCGACGCCAGCCAGCTCGCACCAAACCCAGTGGTTGGCGGGGGTGAGTTTGGTGGCCCGGCTGTCGAGGGCAGCATGGAATCGATCAGCGGCCTTGGTACCGCTCAACGCCGCTAACCGTTCCGCCAGGGCGCTCCGATAGGCGGCGAAACGGCATCGGCTGTTCTCTTGGTCCAACCATTCGTCGATCGCCCGGGTGATCACAGCGTCGATAGTCGCGGTCTTCAGCGGTGTGTCGTCGGCCAGCACCCGGAGCATGAACAGGAAGTCCCGACCGAGCAGTTCCTCGTACGGGCTCGGGTTGCCCTCGGCTGGATAGATCGCCTTCGCCACCACGTCGTCGATCTGCTCGACGTAGTCGGTGCCGATCAGGCCGAGCGCGAGCAGGATCGGCTCGTCGTAGCGGGGGTCGTGCAGCCGGCGGCGGATCTCGCTGATCCGGTCGGTGGCCGAGCCGCGGAACGCCAACGCCCGGCCGGCGTAGTACTCCTCGAAGGTCAGGTGGGCGAACCCGTACCGGCCGGGAGCACGTTCGACCAGCAGGCCGGTGTGCGTGTCGGCCTTGTCGACGAACTCAGTCACCCCCAATCCGGCGTCGGTGCCCAGCGGGTCGGCAGTCTCCAAGAGGCGCGGATCCCACCTAATGCCCTGGTGTGTCGCCCACAACGGACCGAGGACTTCGAGTAGTTCCCGGCGGGTGGCGGCTCCCTCCGGGCGGTGCTCGTGCATCCACCAGCCCAGCTCGGTCAGCCACCGGGTCAGGATCCGCTCGTCGGGCAGGTCGGCCTCGGCAACCCCCTGGGCGCTGCGCCAGGTGCGCCCGAGCGCGTTGCACACCTCCACGTACGCCTCGACCCGGCGGTGCGGGAGTCGGCCGCTGGCCCGGTGCACCAGCACCAGCGCGGTCAACAGCAGGGGGTTGGCGGCCAACCGGCGTACCCCGGCGTTGGTGGTGAGGGCCTGTTCGATCGCGGCGGCCTCGCGTGCGCCGGCCAGCCGGGTCGCCTCGGCGGACCGGCCCGGGGTCTCGGCGCGTTCGACCTCGCGGCAGTAGACGTCGAGGAACCGGGTGATCGTCGGGTCGTCCATGTCCTGGAGCCGCACCGCGCGGAACGGTTCCGGCAGCGGGGCGGCCTGGTAGCCGGCGATCCGGCTGGTCACCACGAACCGGTTGCCCTGCCGTGCGTGGGCGGTCACGAAGTTGACCACCGCAGTGACCACGCCCCGGCGCAGTTCGGCCGAGGCGATCTCGTCCAGGCCGTCCATCAGCACCAGGCAGCGGCCGGCGTCGAGCTGGCGGCGCAGCAGGTCGGCCAGGCCCGGCAGGGTGCACTCCGCGCGGCGGAGTTGGCCGGGCAGGAACTCGCCGATGCCCACCTCCGCGAACCCCTGGCGGGCATACTCGCCGATGCGGAGGTAGATCGGGAACAGTGCGTCCCGGCCCTGAACCTGCTCGCCGTCGATGAGTGCTCGGGCGTGGGTCAGCGCCAGGTAGCGCAGCAGGGTGGTCTTGCCCGTTCCCGGATCGCCCAGGACCAGCAACTGGGCGGTGTCGCGGGCCGCGTCGAGCACCGGCTGGCTGGCCGGCTGTTCGGTCTCGGCGGCGAACCGGTGGCCGTACTCCGTCTGCAACCGGTCGAGGGCGGCCTCGAAGCCGGTGTGGTCCAGCTCCTCCGCGGCCACCAGGGTGGCCAACCGCTCCCGCTCGCGCTCGAACCAGGCCCGCGCTCGGTCGCCGGGGTTGCGGTCCCGTTGTGCCTGCAACCCGACGAACACCTCGCCCAACGGAAGCTGCACGGTGGTGTTCCGGACCACCCCCACGGTACGCAGGTAGCGGTGCTGGTCGATCAGCCAGCGCAGGTAGGCGATCCGGTCGTCATCGGTGGCGTCGACCGCGCCCAGGTGCTCGGCGATGCGGCTGGTCGCCTGGGCGGTCGACGCGGCATCGGAGCGGCCGAGCATCCCCTGGAGGGCCGCCTCACGGCGTACCTCGGTGTCCAGCCCGTCGAGCAGGGCCTTGAACGCCGGCCGCAGCAGGCCGATCCGGTCGAACCGCTCGTCGTCGGAGGCGGCCGGGCCCAACGAGTCGACGGCCCGTTCCGCCAGCCGCACCGGCGAGGTCGGCACACCGGGGACGAGCACCTTTGCCAGCTCGGGAGTGCCCTCGTGCACCCAGAAGCCGTCGTTGACGTCGAACTCGGCCAGCCGGTCGCCGTACGACCGGTTCAGCTCGGTGAGGGCGCGGCGCAACGCGCGCTCCAACGCCTTGCGTTCCGGGTCTCCCCACACGCGGGCCTTGATTTCCTTGGCGGCGGCGGTGCCGATCTCCTTGCCGAGCTGCGCCAGGATCGACTTTGCCAGCGCCGTGGCCAGCGCGACAGGGTCCATGGCCGGCAAGTGTAGGCGTCACCGACCACAAGGGAGGGTCGCATAGCCGACCGGCTCCCAGTCGGCACGCACGTCGATACCCGGCCGGCACGTACGTCGATACCCGGCCGGGCCGGGCATCGTGACCCGGACGTCGGTCGGGACGGTCGACGCGCCGGGCAGCCGCGTCAGCGGGACAGGTCGACGGTGACGGTGACCCGGCCCCGGTCGTCCCGACGGGCGACCGCGTGTCCGGCCCGGTCGGCCCCGTTGAGGTTCAGCGAGATCGGGCCGCCCTCGCCCAGGAAGTTCCGCCACCACTGCTTGGCGTCGGGCATCGCGACCCGGATGACCACCGCGTCGCCGGTCCGTCGGTAGGCGACCGGCGTGCTGAACGTCCGCCCGGAACGGCGACCGGTGTAGGTGACCACGGTCAGGTGCCGCCGGAGGAACCGCCCCCAGCGTGGCGACGACCGCAACGCCATGACCCGGGTGTTGAACGTCCGGGCGAACCCCGAGGGGAACGATCCTCGTTGACCCACCGGGCCTCCGTCGTCGATGTGAAAGCTCCACGCCGACCGTAACACCGACTGGCCGGTCCCGGGATCGTGAGTGAGAGCCGCGATTGCCGGCCGCCACGGGTCGGGGGGAGTGATACCGGCGTACACCGGTATGCCTGTCAGTCATATTTATGCCACTGAGGCATACCACTCGTGCGGGAACACCGTGGAGACGCGGCGCGCCCGGAGGGGCGAGGCGCGGGTCGCCGCCGCGTCCGGAAGGGCGGTGGGTCGCCGCCGCCGCGCCCGGAGGGGTGAGGCGTGGGTCGCCGTCGCCGCGCCGGAGGGGCAGCGGGCACGACGGAGCCGCGCGGGAGGGTCCGACCCTGCCCGCGCGGCCCCGGACGGGACGGTCAGCAGCGACCGACCATCGTCTTGACGTCGTAGGTGGTGTTGACCCAGGTGTCGGCCACGTAGCCGGTCACGCCCGTCGCCGGGTTGGTGATCCGGTCCCAGGTGGACGACGGCCAGTAGCCGCCGCTGACGTACTCGCCGAAGGTGTAGCAGGCGATCTTCACGGTGGCGCCGTAGTTGACGGAACCGGCGATGCCGTAGGTGGTGCCCGGCCCGGTGCGGATGTTGAGCGACGGGTTGGCCAGGATCGTGCCGGTGACGGCCGGCGGGTCGCCGGTGCCGCCGAGGCGGGCCACGGCGGCCTGCGCGGCAGACAGGTAGCCGGCGTACGCCCCGTTGTTGTACGTCGACCAGGGCTGCCAGTTGCTGCCGCCGCTGGAGATGTTGTAGGCGGCGTTGGCGTTGCACTGGGCGTTGTACGCGCAGCTGTCGGTGACGGTGGGGTGGTAACAGTTGTTGATCTGCCACAGCCCCCGGTCCAGCGAACCGTTGGAGCAACCGGAGGTGGGGCCGTTGCTGCCGACCGCCGACGGGTTGCAGGAGGACTCGGCCATCGCCACGGCCACGGCCGTGACCAGCGGGTTGTTCCGGAACCCGGCGGCGTACGCCACCTGGGCGCACAGGTCGATACCGACCGCGTTGACGCCCACCCGGTTCGCCTTCGCGCCGATGGCAGGGCCACCGACGCTGGCCGGCTTGGCCTGGTCGGCCGGGCGGGGTGCTGCCTTGGTCTGGTCGGCCGGGCGGGGGGCCGACGCGGCGTGGGCGGCCGGGCCGGTGGTGGCGGGTGCGGCGGTGGCGGGGGTGGGCATGGCGCTGACGCCGACGACGGCGACCAGCGTCAGGCCGAGGGCCAGGCGCAGGGCACGTCGGGCCGCGGGGGCGGCAAGGGGGAGACGCATCGTGATCCTTTCAGCGGACGACCGGGAGGGGAGCCGGGACGGGTGGGGGCGTCAGCGCCCGGTCCACTCCGGGTCGGCGTAGGACCAGCCGAGGTACGGCGCACCGGGCCAGGACTGCGAGACGCGGCGGACGGTGGCCGCCGAGGTGATGTAGTTGCCGTTGCCCTCGGAGAGCATCACGTGGCCGTAGTACCCGTTGATCGACGCGGCGGCGTAGAAGACCAGCGCGCCGGCCGGCGGGGTGCCCGTGGTGCGGATCATGCCGCGCGAGTACAGCGAGTTGTAGTGCACGATCGCCGACGCGTAGCCGCTGGCCGCCCGACCGTAGGCGTGCCCGACGAAGTTGTCGCACCAGCCGTCCCACTGGTGGTTGGAGTCACCCAGGTCCCCGTTGGTGTACGCCTGGCCGATCACCGACCGGGCCCAGGCCATGGCGCGGTCCTCGCGGGTGCCGGTGGGCGGCGGGGTGGTGGTGCACTCCGGCTCACCGGCCAGGTACTGGTTGAACCCCGGCGTGTTGGTGTAGTAGTCGCTGATCCAGCCGCTGGCCGGGGAGCTGATCCGGTGCCAGACGGTGTTGCCGGAGATGTTGCGCCCGCGTACCGCACACTCGGCGACGAACCCGGTGCCGTCACCCAGGAGCGCCACCGAGCCGGCGTTCGCGTCGTACGGGCTGGTGCGCACCATCAGGCCGGCGCCGCCCGTGCCGGCGACGCTGTAACCGGAGATGCCGGCGAACGACGGTGCGGCCGTGCCCACCAGGACCACCGCCGTGACGGCGCAGGCGGTGAGGATCCGACCCACGAGTCGCGGCAGTGCCCGGCGGGGCACTGCGCCTGTGGCATTCGTACCGTTCGGCTGGTACACGCGGTTCTCCTTGTCGAGAGTTCGGCACCGCCCCGGGATCGGCGCGGTGGGCCCGTCGGACGGTGACTCGCGCGGTCCGGTATCCCCGGG
This sequence comes from Micromonospora sp. CA-248260, assembly GCF_050942205.1. NCBI lineage: Bacteria > Bacillati > Actinomycetota > Actinomycetes > Micromonosporales > Micromonosporaceae > Micromonospora > Micromonospora sp. CA-248260. The sequence goes on from NZ_CP192021.1 coordinate 115,292, forward strand.
GTGAACGCGATTTCGAGCCGTTCGGATGCGTGCCGGGGCCGACACTCCCCGTGAGATCATATTCAGCGGCACCTATCCGGCGGGTGGCTGCTCCGGGGTCGATCCTGTCCTGACGCCCGCCTGTAAAGCACTGGCATGACGCACGTTGACACCAGGGTTTACACGCAGGGGAGGGCCCATGACGGGGCGAAGTGGACGACTTGACGGCCAGGTTCCCGCCGATGCCGGGGACCACGACGACAACGGCCGCAATCATGCGGGCGTTGCTCGGGACCACGACGGCGAGGGCGGCGGGCACGACGGCGAGGGCGGGGATCACGACGGCGAGAGCCGGTACCACGAATTCGTCGCTGACCTGGCCCGGCTTCGGCGCGAGGCCGGGCAACCGTCGCTCCGGAAGATGTCCGCGACCGCGCACTACTCGCACACCGCGCTGGCGGGTGTGCTGTCCGGGGCCCGCCTGCCGTCGCTGGAGCTGACCATGGCGTTCGTCCGGGCCTGCGGCGGTGACGAGGCGGCCTGGCGGGCCCGCTGGCACCGGGAGGCCGGCTCGGGGCCGCAGCAGCCCGTGCCGGAGCCGGCGGGGTTGCAACAGCCGGGGTCGCAGCCGGTGACGGCAGAGTCACCGGGGGAGTCGACACCGCGACGGCCGGTGACGCGACGGCCGGCGGTGCCCCGGTGGGCGCTGACCGCGACGGCAGGGCTGACCGTGCTCCTCGCCGGCTCGATCGTGCCGCTGCTGGTCGACGCGCGCTCCCACCCGAACCGGCAGGCCGAGCGACCCGTGGACGCGTCGCTCCCGGCACCCGCCGCCGCTCCTCCGACCGACGGGGCCGACCCGCAGGAGGAACGCTGCCAGGTCGACGCGGTCAGCGCGGAAACCGTCCCGGTCCCGGACCCCGATCCGAAACAGCCGCCCTACGGGAGCCTGACGCTGCGCTACTCGCCGCGCTGCCGGGCCGCCTGGCCGCTGTTCGTCTCCACCGAGCGGGTCCCGACCGGGTCGACCGTCCGGCTGTCGGCCACCCGCCCCTCCGACGGGGCGGTCACCCGGTTCGACTACCCGTTCATGGTCAAGCGTCAGGTGTACAGCGTGTTCGGCAACGTCCTGCGGACCACCCCGGGGTGCGTGTCCGTCACCGTCGACATCACCGCGGCGGACAACCGCAGCGTGCTGGCGAGCGCGCGGACCCCCTGCGTACGACCCGACGCCCGGACATGACACCGCCCTCCGCGCCGGGCGCGGAGGGCGGTGCTGGCTCGTCGGTCAGACGTGCTGGGTCTCGGTCGTCGAGGGGTGCAGCTCGGCGGTGGTCTCCGTGACGAACCGGCCGGTGCTCGCGCTGCGGTGGACCTCCTGGTCCCCGCCGCCACCGACCTGCTCGGTGGTGGTGTGCCGGGGGTCCCGCTCGGTGGTGCTCTCCTTGACGAACCGGCCGCTGCGAGCGCTGCGGTCGACCTCGTTCTCGTTGCCTGCCATGGGGGTTACCTCCTCGGGCCACGTCACTGTGCCCCATAGACTGCCCAGCCCACAGCGCCCGAAACACCGACGGCGGGGCACGGTCCACCGTGCCCCGCCGTCGGTACGCCGTTACTGGCCGGCCGGCTTCAGGCAGAGCACCCGGTCGACCCCGCCGCCCGGCAGCACCACGTGCGGCTGGGTCGGATCGGTGCACTTCTCCTTGGCGTCCACCTTGGACACCACCGTGAAGGCACCCGGTTCGTTGCAGCCCGCCGCACTCGCGTTCTCACCGGACTGCTTGACGCAGGAGCCGACGGCCGGGTTGAAGGGAGCCGGCCCGTCGTCCGAGCCGATCTTGCCGAGGAGCATCAGCAGGCCCAGCGGGACGGCCAGGATCAGCACCGCCACGATCAGCACCAGGGCGAGCACCCGCCCGTTGCGTACCTTCGGGGCGGGCTGCTCGGCCTTCTGCTCCGGCTCCGGGTCCGGCTTGAACGCGTCGAAACGCCCCTGCTCCGATTCCGCCGGCCAACTGGCGGTGCCGGGCTGCTGACCAGCTGGTGCGGACTGCTGACCGGCGGCCGGGAACTGCTGACCGGCGGGCGGGAACGGGGAGGCGTACCCGCCGTGCGCGGGGTCGTGCGCCGGGTGGCCGTACCCCGGCACGGGTGCGGCACCGGCCGGTGCGCCGCTGGTCGGGCCGGCACCGTACGGCTCGGCCGGCCGGTCCGTCGGCCCGTGCGGGCGGGTGCCGTTCATCGGTCGGTTGCTGCCGGCCGGGTCGGCGAAGGCCGGGATGCCGCCACCGAACGCGGGCGGGGCGGCCGGCGGCGCGGACGAGGGCGCGTCGGCACCGAAACCGTGCGCCCGGTCCTGATCGTCGAAGCGGGACCGCTCCGGACCGTCGAACCGGGTCCGGTCCTGGTCGTCGAAGCGGGGGCGTTCCGGCTCGTCGAACCGGGGCTGCTCGGCACCGTCGAACCGGCTGCGGTCCTGGTCGGCGAAGCGGGGGTCGTGCTCGGGCCGGTGGTCGTCGTGCTCCGGGGTCTCCTCCGCCGGCTCCGGGCGGGCCGGTCGCCCGTACACCCGGGGCTGCGGAACCGCCGGACCACCCGGACGGGCCACCTGGTCGCTGGGGGGGACGACCCGGCTGGCCATGGGTACCGAGGCGCTGGCGGAGGCCCGGCCGACAGCACCGGCCTCCCCGGCGTCGGCGGCCGGCACCGAGGCGCGACCGGCACCGGCGCTCTCGGCCTCGGGGGCGAGTCGCTGGGCGGGCAGTGCCGGACCGGCCGACAACTGCGGCTGCTCCGGCGCACCCCAGGCCGCTGCCTCACGGCCGTGCGGCGACTGCTCGGCGGGCCCACCGAACGCGGCCGGCGGGACGTAGTCGGCGGGCGGCGCGGCGGCCAGGCTCGCCCCGGGGACGCGCTGCTCCTGCGGCGGGAGCGGCACCGCGTTGGCCGGTGAGATGCCGGGGGCCGGCCCTGGCTGGTAGATCGGCTGGTCCTCGTTGCGTCGGGGCTCCCACGCCCCCTCGGCGGGCTGGCCGGCGGGCTCGGGGTGGCCCCACGCCTGCCCGGGCGCCCACGGCTCGGCGTCCGGCACGACCGGGCGCTCGACACCCGCCCGCTGTGGCGGGTGGTGGTCACCGGCGGCACCGCCCCAGGCGGGGGGGCCGTCGGGTGCGGCCACCGACGCGGACGCCCGTCCCGGCAACTCCGGGGGCGTCCAGGCCCCGGGCTCCGGGTGGTCCTCCCGGGAGGGTACGGCGGCGGCACCACGGGAGCCGGCCTGTGGTGCCGGCCACTCCTGGCCCGGTGCCGGGTCGTCCTGTTCGGTGCGGGGCGGGGCCCCGGCGGGCCAGGCGTCGAGGGCGGGCTGCTCGCGGCGGCCCTCCCAGCGGGCCGTGGCGGGCTCTTCCGGTGCCCCCCACGACGGCTGCCGGTCCTCCTGCGACCCGTTCGACCAGTCACCGGGACGACCGGTGTCGTCCGGTCCGGACCGGTTGGCGGACCAGCCGCCGGAGCGGGCCGGATCGTCCTCGGTGGACCAGCCCTCGGCACCCGGTGCGGTGCCCGGCGACGCGTGGCCGCCCGGGTGTCCACCGGTCTCCGGCTGCGGCCACCCCGCCTGGTTCGTGGGCTCCGGCTGGGCCGGTACGGGCACCGAGGCCCTACCGGCGGAGCGGTGCGCCTCGTCGGGGTGCGCCGGAGCACTGGTCGCCCAGCCGCCGGAGTTGCCCGGCGCGTCCTGCGGGTCGGCCGGCCAGCCACCCCGCGCCGGATCGGCCCCGGCCCGGTCCTCGGCCGGCCAGCCGTTACCCCGGGCGGCGTCGCCCGGCCAGCCGTTGGTGCCCGCTGCCTCGTCCCGCTGTGGCGCGGGCGCGGTACCCCAGCCGTTGGTGCCGGGGGCTGCTTCCTGCTGCGCGGCTTCCTGGCCCGCCCAGCCGGCGGGCGAGGTCGGGGCCGGATCGGCCGGAGTGGACCAGCCACCGCCCGCCGGCTTGTCGGGCTGCGGCACCCGGGCGGCACCCCGGGCACCGGCGTCGGACTGCGCCCAGGCCGGGGCGGGCTGCTCGGACTGTGCCCACGCGGGCTGCGGAGTGGACTCGGCGTTTCCGGCGGCCGGTGCGGGCGCGGTGGCCCAGGCGGGCTGCTCCGGCTGCCCGGCCCAGGCGGGCTGCGACGGACCGGCCGGCGGGGTCCACGCCTCGGTGGGCGGTGACTGCCGGGCCGGCGGGGCCCACGCCTCGGTGGGTTCGGACTGTTGCGGAGCCTGCGCGCCACCCCAGGCCGCCGGTGGGGCGGGGGGTGTCCAGGACGGACCGGTCGGGTTGGCCCGGCCGGTGGGGGGTGGCGGCGCCCAGCCGAGGTCGGGCGTGGCGGGGGTGCCGTACCCGGGGTCCTGCTGCGGCTGTCGGTCGCCGTACGGCACCGGTCCGCCGGAGCCCGGCGGCACCTCGTCCGGCTCCTGGCCGGGGCGGTGCTGGCCCTCGGACGTCATGGGTGCGCCTCCTCCATCACATGTCGGCCGCCGATGCCGTCCGTCCGGTCGGCCGTGTCGCCGGTGCCCGGCGGGTCGGCCGTGCGGGCTCCCCGCACGGTATCCGGTTCGCGCGCGCGGCACCTAGGGAGCACCGGCCGTCACTCCACGTCACCGGGCGGTGTCGATCGGCATCCATCGGGCGCGATCGGTGCCCAGGTCGGCGGTTGGCGACCGGAACCACCGTACCGGGCGTCATGGCGAGGGGGAATCCCGGTCTCAGGGGGTGCGGAACGCCGACGACCCGCCCGGGGCCCGGGCGGGTCGTCGATCTGGAGGAGGGGGAGAAAAGTCGGTGTGGCGTCAGCTCAGGTGACGCTGGGCGATCGCGAGGATCTCCTCGCGGACCGCGGGCGAGTTGGCGGAGCGCAGCGCGTGCTCGATGGCACGGGCCCGACGGGTGGCGTCACGACGGGTGCGGATTCGCTCGATCATGCTCATGGTGTCTTTCCTTCGGCTATTCGGTTGTCGGCCCCTTGATGACTCCATTCAACACCCATCGGCCGCCGATTGCCATCGATTATTAGGTGAGCTGCAACACGGGCCTAAGGATCGTAGGTCAGGGGGCGATGTGGGCCACTGTTTCTTTCCCCAACGGCAACGGCCGGTGTGCCGAGTGTTCACCCTGGGCACACCGGCCGTTGCCGGAACGTCACCGGTCTCAGGTCCAGGCGAGCAACGCCGCCTCCGGGTCGGCGAGGAAGTCCCCGATGTCGCGCAGGAACTTCGAACCCAACTCGCCGTCGATGATCCGATGGTCGAAGGAGAGCCCCAGGGTGGTCACCTGGCGTGGCTTGACCTTGCCCTTGTGCACCCACGGCAGCTCGCGGACCGCACCGAAGGCCAGGATCGCCGACTCACCCGGAGGCAGGATCGGGGTGCCGGTGTCCACCCCGAACACCCCCACGTTGGTGATCGTCAGGGTGCCGCCGGACATGTCCGCCGGAGAGGTCCTCCCCGCCTTGGCCGTCTGCACCAGACCCGTCATCGCATCCGCCAGCTCACGCAGCGTGAGTCGACCGGCGTCCTTGATGTTCGGCACGATCAGGCCACGTTCGGTGGCCGCCGCGATACCGAGGTTGACGTACTCCTTGACGACGATCTCGTCACCGGCCCAGGTCGAGTTGACCATCGGGTGCCGCCGGACCGCCAGCAACACCGCCTTGGCGACCAGCAGCAACGGCGACACCCGGACGTCCCGCCACTCCCGCCGCCCGCGCAGCCGGTCCAGCGCCTTCATCGCCCGGGTCACGTCCACGGTCAGGAACTCCGTGACGTGCGGTGCGGTGAACGCCGAGCGGGACATGTTCTCGGCGGTGAGCCGACGTACCCCCTTGACCGGGATGCGCTGCTCGCGGTCCGCGCCGAAGCTCGCGGCCGAGGTGGCCGGCGACGTCGCCGCCAGCGGCTCGGCCACCGCCGTGCTCCCGTCCACCGCCCGCTGTACGTCCGCACGGGTGATCGACCCGAGCGGACCCGACCCGGTCACCGTGGCCAGGTCGACCCCGAGGTCCTTGGCGAACTTGCGCACCGGCGGCTTCGCCAGCACCGGGCCGGCGACCCGGCCGTTGCCGTTCACCGTCGGCGCGACCGGTGCCGCAGCGACCGGCGCCGCAGCCACCGGCGCGGCCGGAGCCGCCGTCGTGACCTGGGCCGGCTCGGTCGGCCGGGGGCTGGTGGCAGGTTGCCGGGGCGGGCCGTCCCTGCGCTGCCGACGCTTGGCCGGCGCGTTGCGCGGGCCGTAACCGACCAGCACGGCGGTACGCCCACCCGGGGCGACCCCACCGATCAGACCCGGCTCGACCATGCCCTCGGCGGGCGCGACCTGCACCGCCGCCAACGAAGCAGCCGACGGGGTGGGCAGGTCCGCCGACGCGGCGGCGGTCGTCGACTCCGGCACCGGCCCGGCACCCGGGTCGGTGTCGATCGCGATGATCGGGGTGCCGACCTCGACCGTGCTCCCCTCCGGGTGGAAGATCGACCGCACCTCACCGGCCCACTTCGCCGGGATCTCCACAGCCGCCTTGGCCGTCTCCACCTCGACGATCGGCTGGTTCAGCTCGATGACGTCGCCCACCTTGACCAGCCAGGCGAGGATCTCCCCCTCGGTCAGACCCTCACCCAGGTCGGGCAGGTTGAACTCCTTGATCCGGGACATCGCGCTCACCAGCCGAAGGTGCGGTCGACGGCGTCGAGCACCCGGTCGAGGTCGGGCAGGTACTCCTCCTCCACCCGGCTCGCCGGGTAGGGGGTGTCGAAACCGGTGACCCGCAGCACCGGCGACTCCAGGGAGTAGAAACACTCCTCGGTGACCCGGGCCGCGATCTCCGAGCCCAGCCCCAGGTTGCCCGGGGCCTCGTGGACGACCACGCACCGGCCGGTGCGCCGCACCGACTCGTAGACAGCGGTCAGGTCCAGCGGCGAGAGCGTACGCAGGTCGACGACCTCCAGCTCCCGGCCGTCCTCGGCGGCGGCGGTCGCCGCGTCCAGCGCGGTACGCACCATCGGGCCGTACGCCAACACGGTCGCGTCGGTGCCCGGCCGCACCACCCGGGCGGAGTGCAGCGGGTACGCCCCGGACAACGGGGCGTCCAGGTCGACCGGACCCTTCTCCCAGTAGCGCCGCTTCGGCTCCAGGAAGACGATCGGGTCGTCCGAGGCGATCGCCTGCTGGATCATCACGTACGCGTCCTGCGGATTGGCGCAGGTCACCACCTTCAGCCCGGCGGTGTGCGCGAAGTACGCCTCCGGCGACTCGGAGTGGTGCTCCACCGCGCCGATGCCCCCGCCGTAGGGGATCCGGATCACCATCGGGATGGTGACCTTGCCCTGCGAGCGGTAGTGCATCTTGGCCACCTGCGACACGATCTGGTCGTACGCCGGGTAGACGAAGCCGTCGAACTGGATCTCGCAGATCGGCCGGAAACCCCTGATGGCCAGGCCGACGGCGGTGCCGATGATGCCGGACTCGGCCAGCGGGGTGTCGATCACCCGCTGGTCGCCGAAGTCCTTCTGCAACCCGTCGGTGATCCGGAAGACGCCGCCGAGCTTGCCGACGTCCTCGCCCATGATGACGACCTTCGGGTCGTTCTCCAGGGCCCGACGCAGACCGGTGTTGAGGGCCTTGCCGAGGGTGAGCGTCTCCGTGGCCATCAGTGCGCGCTCCCCTCGAACGACTCCAGGTAGGTGCTGAACCGGGCCCGCTGGGCGTCCAACTCGGGCGAGCCGTGCGGGTAGACGTGGTCGAACATCGACACCGGGGCCGGGTCGGGCAGTTCGAGCACCCGTTCGCGCAGGTGCACCGCCTCGGCGCGGGCCTGCTCGTCGACCTCGGCGAAGAACGCGTCGTCGGCGATCTGCTGCTTGTCGAGGAACGCCTTCATCCGGGCGATCGGGTCCTTGGCCTGCCAGGCCTCGACCTCACTGGCGATCCGGTAACGGGTCGGGTCGTCCGAGGTGGTGTGCGCGCCCATCCGGTAGGTGTACGCCTCGATCAGGCTGGGGCCCTGGCCGAGCCGGGCGTTGTCCAGCGCATGCCGGGTCACCGCGTACGACGCGAGCACGTCGTTGCCGTCGACCCGGACACCGGGGAAGCCGAAACCGCCGGCCCGTCGGTAGAGCGGCACCCGGGTCTGGCGTTCCAGCGGCTCGGAGATGGCGTACTGGTTGTTCTGGCAGAAGAAGACCAGCGGGGCGTTGAAGACGCTGGCCCAGACGAACGCCTCGTTGACGTCGCCCTGACTGGTGGCGCCGTCGCCGAAGTAGGCGATCACCGCCTCGCCGTCCTCGGTGCCGGTCTTGCCGTCCATGTGGACGCCCATGGCGTACCCGGTCGCGTGCAGGGTCTGCGCCCCGATGACGATCGTGTACATGTTGAACTTGAACTCGTTCGGGTCCCAGCCGCCCTGGTCGACGCCACGGAACAGGCCGAGCGGCATGATCGGGTCGATGCCCCGGCAGTAGAGGACGCCGTGCTCCCGGTAGGTCGGGAACGCCATGTCCTGGCTGCGCAGCGCCCGTCCGGAGCCGACCTGGGCCGCCTCCTGACCGAGCAGCGAGGCCCACAGGCCCAGCTCGCCCTGCCGCTGCAACGCGGTCGCCTCGGCGTCGAGCTTGCGGACCAGCACGAGGTCGCGGTAGAGGCCGCGGTACTCCTCGTCGGTGAAGTCGACGCGGTACTCGGTGCCGTCCGGGCCGGTCGCGCTCTCGATCCGCTCCCCGGTGGGGGTGAGCAGCTGTACGAGTTCCGGCTCAGCGGTCGCGGCGGCTCGCCGGGACCGGGGTGCGGCTCGCCGGCCGCGGCTGGAGACCGCAGGGTCGCCCTTTGCCATCCGTCTCTCCCTGTCGTGTCTGTGCCCGAGCCGGGGGGTCACCCGTCCGCGCACAACGTGCGCCGGCCCGGCTGTTGCCGGACTGGTTCCTGGCGGCCGTGCCTAGCCCCGGTGGGGGTTGCCGCACGACCTGAGCCGGATCCATGGGTCGAACCCGGTTCGGGAGCGTCGGCGAGCAGCCATGCCTGCCACGGGGTACGCGGAGGTGCGGCTGCGTTGCCGTCGTGCCTGAATGATTGCAGAGGAGGTGAGCGGCCCCACAGTATGGCCCTCCCGCCGGTGGCGACATGTCCGCTTGGTGACCCGTGGACTTTTTTGTCACCGTGCCGCGCCGCGCCTGCGCCGGCCGGGCCTGCGCCCGCGCGGGCCGCGCCGATGTCGGGCGATCGTCGCCGGACCGGCCGGGTGACGGACTTTTTGTGTGTCGACACGCTGTGGTGCCTGGTGAACTGGGCGCCACTGGGTCAAGCTGACCGGTATTGGTGGGCGTTTGGCGCATAATGTCCGTTCTGATCCGTGCTGCCCACCGGCGAACACGTCCAGGTCGACGAGGGAGTGTGCGGTGTCCGAGCCAGGTGACGGTCCTCCGGTCCCCCTCCTCGGCCGGCACCGGGCCGGCGGCGGCAGCTACCGGCGGATGATCGGCGTCCACCGGGCACCCGGCGTCGGTGCGCCGCACCGGGGCTACCTGTTCACCGTCGCCCTGCTCGCCGGGGCCGCCTCGATGCCGGTGCTCGCCGCGATCAGCGCCGGCTCGGCCACCGTGGGCAGCACCGCGTTGCCGGACGACGGCACCCCGTTCCTGCCCACCCCGTCGGTCGGGCCGGTCGTCGTCCCGGTGCCCGCCACCGGTCAACCGGCCCGCCCACCGGCCACCGCCCCGGCACCGCCCGCCACCGCCCCGGCTCCCGCCACCACCGGCCCCGTCCACCGTCGGGCTGTGCCCGCCGCCACGCCCCGGCCGATCCGCCGGACGTCGGCACCCAACGCGCCGTCCCATCCCACCCCCACCCCCCACCCGACCCCCACCGCCACACCCCACCCCACGCCGAGCCCGAGTCCGGACCCGGACCCGGACGTCGAGCCGACCGCCACCCTCTCCGAGCCACCGCCGGACCCGTCGCCGACCTCGGCACCCTCCGACACCGCCACGCCCACCTCCGCACCCCCGCCCACCCCCACCCCCGCACCCACGTCGACCCCGGAGCCCGCCCCGACGCCCGGGTCCACGTCGCCCCCCGCGTCCACCCCGACGCCAGGCCAGACCGCCACCCCCGAGCCCCGACCCACCTTCACGGTCACGCTGGTCCCCACCGCGCGGCCCCGACCCACCGCGACGGCGATCCCGGCCGGCACGACCCACCCCACGCGTCCACGGTCGCAGACCCGTCCCGTACCGCGCGTCGGACCAACCGCCGGTCGCCCGTCGATCCCGGTCGCCCGCCCGTCGGCCACCCCGGTCCCCGCACCGCAGGCACCCGCCGTACCCGTGTCGCAGACCTCCGCCGGGTCCGCGTCGACCCTCCACGACACCACCGACCCGGACGGTACGGTGACGAGCGAAGCCGCAGGCTGAGCCGCGGCGGCCCGGATGCCGTCGGTCGACCCGTCGACCACTGCGGTGTGCCGGATCGGGCACCACGGATGCGGGGGCGGAACGCTGAGTACGCGCGACGAGGGCGGCGACCGGGCCGCCCCCGACCTGGCCGACCCTGCTCCGTTCGGAGGGTCACCTGCCGCTGCCGAGCCGGTCGGGTCGGGGGCGGTGGCGACCCGGGTGGCCCGGCTGGTGACCGAGGTGACCGCGCCGGCCGTGCTGGTCACCGCGCTGACCGTGGTGATCGGCTGGCACGGTGCGGGTGGGGCGCGCGGACTGGCCTGGGGGCTGCTCGCCACGGTCTTCGCCGCCGGTATCCCGTTCACGTATATCCTGGGTGGGGTGCGGCGGGGTCGACTCACCGATCATCACATCGGTCGCCGCGAGCAGCGTCGGGTGCCGCTGCTGCTCGGGCTCGCCTCGGCGGCCACCGGGCTGGCCCTGCTCGCGGCGCTCGGTGCACCGCGCCCGGTGCTGGCCCTGGTCGCGGCCGGGGTGGTCGGCCTGGTGGTCGCGGTGGCGGTCAGTCACTGGTGGAAGATGTCCATCCACTCGGCGGTGGCCGCCGGCACGCTGGTGGTGCTGGTGCTCACCTTCGGCCCCCGGCTGCTGCCGGCCGTGCCGCTGCTCGCCCTGGTCGGCTGGTCCCGGGTGCGGCTGCGCGACCACACGGTCGCGCAGGTCGTGGTGGGCGCGCTGGTCGGCGGCCTGGTGGCCGGGCTGGTCTACGCGCCGCTCTCCTGAGCCCTCGTGCCGAGCCGGGCAGACCTGGCGCAGCGCCCAGACCGGTCGCAGCGCCCGGCGACCGGTGCCGGTGGGACGGGTGCCGGTGGGATCGGTGCCGGGTGGTCGGTCCGGGCAGTGACGAGGTCGGGGGCGGTGATCCGGTCCGGGCAGTGCCCCGGTCCGGGCAGTGACGAGGTTCGGGCGGTGACGAGGTTCGGGCGGTGACGAGGTTCGGGCGGTGACGAGGTTCGGGGCGGTGACCCGGTCGGGGCGTCGGGCCCGGCGGGCGGTTCAGGGTTCGGGGCGGAGCATGGGCGGGTGGAGCCGGGTGGCCGGGCCCCGGCGGAACAGTTGGGCAGGTCGCCCCCGGTCGCCCTCGGTGGCCCGGCCGGCGGGGCTGACGAAGCCGGGGGTGCCGGTGACCTTGCGGTGGAAGTTGCGCGGGTCCAGCCGGGTGCCCCAGACCGTCTCGTAGACGGCCCGCAGCTGGGCCACGGTGAATTCGGGCGGGCAGAAGGCGCTGGCCAGCGGGGTGTACTCCAGCTTCGCGCGGGCCCGTTCCAGGCCGTCGGCGACGATCCGGTCGTGGTCGAAGGCGAGCTGGCCGGGGGTGAGCCGGTCGACCGGCACCCACTCCGCCGAGGCGGCGTCCGAGCCGGCCACCGGGGTGGGCAGGTCGGGCAGCAGGGCCAGCCAGGCGACGGTGACCACCCGTCCGCGCGGGTCGCGGTCCGGCCGGCCGTACGTGCCGAGCTGCTCCAGGTGGCCGGCCGGCTCGGGGAGCCCGGTCTCCTCGGTCAGCTCCCGGACGGCGGCGTCGGGCAGATCCTCGTCGATGCCGACGAAGCCGCCGGGCAGCGCCCACCGGCCCTCGTCCGGCGGGATGCCCCGGCGGACCAGCAGCAGGTGCAGCGCGTCGGCGCGCACGGTGAGGACCACCAGGTCCACCGTCACGGCGAAGGGCGGGTAGTCGGTCATCTCTTTATCACCACCTTGACGATAACCTATCAGAGTGGTTATCGTCGGGTAGACGAAAAAGAGGAAGGTGTGAGACATGGCCGACGTGACGAGGCGACTCTTCCTGCGCCACCTGCGCGGAACACCGACCAACTGGGTGCGGCTGCACGTCGACGGGCGGGTCCGGCGGGAAGGGACCGGCCAGTCGTTCTGGTACCGACCGCTGACCGCCGTGCTGAGCGAGGTGCCGGTCGACGACCGGGAGCTGCCGCTGCTCTTCCACGCGCGTACCGGCGACTTCGCCGACATCACCGTCCAGGCCACCGTGACCTACCGGGTGGCCGACCCGACGCTGGCCGCCGCCCGGCTCGACTTCTCGATCGACCCGCGCACCGGTAAGGCCCGGTCCCGACCGCTCGACCAGGTGGCCACCCTGCTGGCCGAGCTGGCCCAGCAGCCGGCCCTGGACCTGCTCGCCCGGGTTCCGCTGGCCGAGGCGCTGACCACGATCGCACCCATCCGGGAGGCGGTCTCCGCAGCGCTCGACACCGAGCCCCGGCTCGCCGACATCGGGGTGGCCGTGGTCAGCGCCCGGGTGGTCGCCGTCCGGCCCGAACCCGAGCTGGAACGCGCCCTGCAGACCCCCACCCGGGAGGCCGTGCAGGTGCAGGCCGACCGGGCCACCTACGCCCGCCGGGCCCAGGCCGTCGAGCAGGAACGCGGCATCGCCGAGAACGAACTCCAGAACAAGATCGAGCTGGCCCGCCGGGAACAGCAGCTCGTCGAGCAGCACGGCGCGAACACCCGCCGCCGGGTCGAACTCGACGCCGCCGCCGAGCTGGCCACCGCCCAGGGCAAGGCGGAGCGGGAACAGGTCGCCAACGCCGCCGCCGCCGAACGGGCCCGGGTGTCCGCCACCGCCGAGGCGGACAAGGAGCGGCTGCTCGCCGCCGGTGCCGCCGACAAGGAACGGGTGCTCGCCGTGGCCAAAGCCGAGACGGTACGCGCCGTCGGCGCCGCCGAGGCCGAGGCGGAGGCGGCGAAGCTGGCCACGTACGCCACCCTGCCGCCCGGGGTGCTGCAAGCCCTCACCGTCCGGGAACTCGCCGGCCAGCTCCCGCCGATCGGCCAGCTCACCGTCACCCCGGACCTGCTGGCCGACCTGCTCGGCCGGCTCACCGGCCCGACCGGGACGGTGGACCGGTGAGCGGCACACTGACCCCCCGGGTGGTGGTGGTCCGCCGCCGCAGCGAGCTGGAGGAGTTGCTCGCCCGGCACGGCACCCGGGCGGCGGCCCAGTGGTACCTGCGCGCCCGGGGCCGGGACCTGGCCGAGGTGGTGGACCGGCACGAGGCCCTCCAGGCGGCGCTGACCGCCGTCGGGGCCGCCGTACCGGCCGACTGGCGGCGTGGCACGGTCGACCGGGACGACCTGCCCCGGTTCCTGTTCGGCCCGGAGGACGTGATCGTCGCGGTCGGCCCGGACGGTCTCGTCGCCAACGTGGCGAAGTACCTCACCGGGCAACCCGTCGTCGGCGTCGACCCGGAACCGGGCCGCAACGCCGGGGTGCTGGTCCGCTGCACCGGCGACCAGGTGGCCGCCCTGCTGCCGGCGGTGGCCGCCGGGACCGCGCCGCTGCGCCACCGGGCCATGGTCCGGGCCACCCTCGACGACGGACAGGAACTCGTCGGCCTCAACGAGGTGTACGTCGGGCACGCCTCCCACCAGTCGGCCCGCTACCTGCTCGACGTCGGCGGGGACGGCCGGCCCCGGCGGGAACGGCAGTCGTCCTCCGGGGTGGTCGTCGGCACCGGCACCGGGGCCACCGGCTGGTGCGCCTCGATCGCCCGGGACCGGTCGGCAGCCGTCCCGCCGCCCGCCCCTCAGGAGCCGGCCCTGTGCTGGTACGTGCGGGAGGCGTGGCCCTCACCGGTCACCGGGGTCGAGCTGGTCGCCGGCCGACTCGACGGCACCGACGCGCTGGAGCTGACCGCCGAGTCCGACGGTCTGGTGGCGTTCGCCGACGGGCTGGAGGCCGACCGGCTGACCCTGCGGTGGGGCCAGCGGGTACGCCTCGACGTCGCCCCGGGCCGGCTGGCCCTGGTCGAGCCGTAGACCGGCCGGGGACGTCACGGGGCCACCCCGGCGCGTCGCCGGCCACCGCGTCGTCGGGTGGTCAGCGCGTCGCCAGGCCCGCAGCGCGTCGTCGGACGGTCAGGGGGTGTCGTCCCCCAGCCGTTGCCGGTTGGCCTCGATCCAGGCGTCCAGGGCGACCGGGTCGTCGGGGTCGATGCCGTCAGCCATCAGCTGGGCCACCGCCGCCGTCGCCGGGCTGCGCCGCTCGCCTGTTGAATAGAGCCGGGCGAACTCCGGCACCAACTCCTCGATCGCCTCGTCGGTCTGGGTGCCGGCCCGTTCGGGCAGCCCCCGCCGCCGGGCCGCGAACGCCGCCCAGGCCCGCAGCACCCGGGGCAGCAACGCCGCGTCGTCCATGTCCAGCACGGCCCGCCGGTGCACCCAGTCGAGCAGGAACAACCCGGCCACCGCCGGGCTCCAGCGCAACGGGTCGGCGTCCGGGAAGCTCGCCGAGTGGTCGAAGAGCAGCCCCAGGCAGAAGTGCAGCGAGGCCAGCTCGGCGTCGCTGTCGAGGGTGTTCAGCCCATGGCGGGCCGCCTCGGGGGAGGACAGGAAAGCCCGGACCAGCGTGGTGCGCTCGTCGGCGCTGAGCGGCTGCGCGTCCCAGCCGGTGGTGCCGGCGCTCGGCTCGGGCAGCACCGCCAGCCGTGCCCCGACCAACGCCCGGTCGGTGGCGAGCGAACCCTCGGCGGGCAGGTCACCCAGGTCGTCGGTGATCGTCAGGTGACGACCCACCTCGCCGTGCATCCGGGCCGGGTCCTCCTCCCGGAACCATGTCAGGTCGTCGTCGGCGCACATCTGCCGGACCTGCTCCAGGATCCGTTCGGCCGGCCCGCCGACGAAGACGTCCTTGGTGATGCCGATGTTGTGGTCGACCAGTGCCACCAGGGCGTGCTCCGGGCCGCCCGACTCGTCGTCGTAGGCGAAGGTGGCCAGGTAGGAGGTCTGGTCGCCGTACACGTCGCCGTACGACCAGGTGCCGGTGAGATGGACTCGGCCGAGCTGACCGGCCCAGGCCGGGGCCTGCGCGCCGGGGCGGACCTTCGCCGCGCCCTCGGCATCGGGCACCAGCGCGGCGAAGACCTGACGGATGGTGGTGGCGGCGGCCGTCCGGCGGCGGGAGGTGGCGGCGAGGAAACCGGAGACGAATTCCCGGACCGCCGTTTCCCGGTCGGTCTCGGCGATCGCGTAGACGCTGCCCAGCAGCGCCGTGCCGAGCATCTCGGCGTCGAGCGCGCAGTCCAGCCTGGTCACGTCGCGGGCCGCGGAGAGCACCGCGTCGTAGGGGGTCTTTGGCGTGGCCATGGCACGACCCTACGCCGCCGCGCAGCCCCGGACACCTGTGCCGGCGGCGGCGTTCACCGGGTGGCGTCCTGCCAGGCGCAGCGGGCGAGGGCGTACCGGTCGAGGAGGGCCCGGACGGGGATGAGGACGTACTCCGCGCCGACCCGGGCGACCGCCTCGGTGAGCCGCTGCTCGGCCCGCTGTCGGGCCCGTCGGGCCGCCCAGCGGATCACCGGCCGGGTCACCGCGGCCACCAGCAGACCGGCGAGCAGCCCACCGAGCAGGAGCACAGTCGGCAACGGTGCCTCCCCCACCCGGGGATAGTCCAGCGCCGGCAGACCCAGGGCACGCAGCGCGTAGCCGAGCACCAGCCAGCCGAGCCCGGCCACGGCGGCGAGGGTGACCAGCCACTGGAGGGCACCGACCAGCCGCCACCAGAACGGCCGGCGGTCCATGCCCAGGTCGGTGCCGGCGACCGCGCCGTCCAGCGCGTCCGGCAGGTCGGCCAGCCGGGACCGGGCGGCGGCGGTCACCGCGGCCGGCCAGGGTGCCGGGAGTTTCTCGCCGGACCGGTCGCCGACGGCGCGGATGGCCAGCCCGAGGGCGGACTGCTGGGCGGCTGTCGGGTCGGGCACGGAGGTGGCAGCGAGCACGGGCTCCGCCGGGCGCTGCGGATCGGTGGTCGGGCCGGGCAGGTGCAGCCGGTGCAGCGGGTCGGGGCGCAGTTTGCGCCAGCCGCGTACCAACGGCCAGCCGGTGGCCCCGCCGGCCCGGTGCCGGTACGCCCCCTCGACCGCGGCGGCCACCGCCGGCACCCCGGCCGACTCGGCCAACGCCCGGTCCAGGGCGCGGACCGTCGCGGCGTCCGGGACGTGCCCCGGGGCTTCGACGGCGACCAGTTCGCCCAGGGACGCCGCCACCGTGTCGGCGTCGCCGGAGAGCCGGCGCAGCGCGGCCTGCCGGTCCGACACCGCCCGTTCCAGCGCCTCCCGCAGCCCGGTCATCCCGTCCGGCTCGACCGCCGTGGTGGCCAGCAGCGGCACCCCGTCGAGCCCGTCGACGTCGAGCAGCCGGCGCAGGTCGGCCAGCACCCGGGGCAGCTCGGCCGGGGGCAGCCGGTCGGCCTGGTTGAGCACCACCACCGTCACGTCCCGGTGCCGGTGGAACTCGCGCAGGTAGCTGTTGTGGATCACCCGGTCGGCGTACTTCTGCGGGTCGACCACCCAGACCACCAGGTCGACCAGGCCGAGCAGCCGGTCCACCTCCAGTCGGTGGGACCGCTGCACCGAGTCGAAGTCGGGCAGGTCGAGCAGGATCAGCCCGTGCAGGGCCGACTCGTCGTCGCCGTCGAGCGCGCTCTCCCGGACGAACCGGTGCCGGGGCAGCACCCCGACCCAGTCGAGCAGCCGGTTGCCGCCGTCCAGCGGCCCCCAGACGCAGGCGTGCGCGACACCGGTGGTGGGCCGGCGCACCCCGACCGGGGAGAGTTCCATCCCGGCCAGGGAGTTGAACAGGCTGGACTTGCCGCTGCCGGTGGCGCCGGCCAACGCCACGACGGTGTGGTCCCGGGACAGCGACAACCGGGTGCCGGCCCGCTCGACCAGGGTGTGCGCGCCGACCAGCCGGGTGTCGGGCACCTCGCCGTCGACCGCGTCGAGGAACCGGCGGATCGCGTCGAGGCGGGCCACCAGCGCGTCGGCGTCGACCCGCTGGTCACCCCGGAGCGCCTCGCGCATCCGACCGACGATGTTGGTCACCGGGTGCCGTCCTCGGAGGTCGGGGTCGGGATCGGTAGGGCCTGGCCGGTCTGGCCGGCGAGGCCGCTGTGGTGCCGGGCCAGCTCGACCCGGCCGCCGGCCCGGCGCAGCGCCGCGCCGACCTCCGCACCGGGTCGGGCCCCGTCGGTGCGGGCCAGGTAGCGGGCCGCCTCCTCGTCCAGCAGCGCGCGGACCCGTTCCAGCAGGTCACCCCGGGCCTTCGCGGCGAGGGTACGCACCGCCTGGTCGCCGAAGATCGCCTGGAGTACGGCCTGCGCGGCGACGGTGGTGCCGGCCCCGGTGGCCACCTCCAGCCCGGTCGGGATGAACGCGGTGGAGGCGAAGACGGCGATCATCACGGCCAGCCCGGTGGCGTTGACCGCGTACGCGGCCGTCCGGGCCACGAACCGCCGGTCGCCGCCCTCCTCCCGCACCAGCTCCAGCACCCCGCGCTGCCAGTCCCGGACCAGCCGCTCGGCCCGCTCGGGCAGGTCGGCCGACGGGTGCGCCAGCGGCGGGTCGAGTAGCGCGGCCCCGGCCGGGTTCGCCTTCCAGGCGGTGTACGCGTTCTCCGCCGCCTCGGAGGCGACCCCGCGCAGCAGGGTGACCAACTGTGACTCGATGGCGTTGCGCAGGTCGGTGGCGGGGGTGGCGGGCCGGCCGGTTACCGCGGCGACGACCCGGTCGCGCAGCCGGCCGATCCGGGCCTCCAGCGTCCGGAAGAACTCGCCGGTGCCGACGAACTCCTGCCAGCGGGCGAGGACCTCGCCGCGGAGCAGCCGGCCGTCCTTCAGCCCTTCGGCCACGGTCCGGTGCGCGCCCTGGTAGGCGGCCCGGACCCGGTCGTCGAGGGCGTCGGCGGCGACCATCTGCTCGTCGGCCGCGTCGGCGAGCATCTCCACCGTCGGGTGCAGTGAGGCGAGTGCGCCGTCGAGGGTCTGCCGGACCACGGCGGCCCGGGCCTCGGCGTCGGCGGCGAGCCGGGCGAACCAGGTGCCCAGCGGTGCGGTGACCCGGTCGGGCAGCAGGCCCTGGCCGTCGACCCAGGTCTCCGGCAGGACGAACAGCGGTGCCGCGCCCAACTCCTGGGCGGCGAGCATCTCGGACAGGTGGGCGGCGATCTCGTCGGCGGCCTCGGGGGGCACCCGGTCCAGCACCATGGCGATCGCGGCACCCCGGGAGCGGGCGGTACGCAGCAGCTCCCACGGGACGGCGTCGGCGTACCGGGCGGCGGTGGTGACGAAGAGCCAGAGATCGGCGGCGGCGAGCAGTTGGCCGGCGAGGGCCCGGTTGGCGTCGACCACCGAGTCGATGTCGGGGGCGTCGAGGAAGGCCAGCCCCGGGGGGAGCGCGGGCGCGGTGACCAGGTGCAGGGTGCCCGGATCCTCGCTGGGTTCGTTGGTGCGGGTCAGGCCGGGCAGCAGCTCACCCTGGCGGAACCAGGCGGCGTCGGCGGGGTTGCAGACCAGCACCGGGGAGCGGGTGGTGGGGCGGAGCACGCCGGCGGCGCTCACCCGGGCCTGGACCAGGCTGTTGACCAGGGTCGACTTGCCCGCGCCGGTGGAGCCGCCGACGACCACGAGCAGCGGGGCGTCGAGCCGGGCCAGCCGGGGCAGCAGGTAGTCGTCGAGCTGGTCGGTCAGCGCCCGGCCGGTGTGCCGGGCCGGCTCGGCCGAGGGCAGCGCGAGCGGAAACCGGGCCGCGCCGATCGCGGCCCGCAGGCCGGTGAGGGCGGCGGGCAGGCCGTCTCCGGTGGGGCCGGGCGGCGTCTCGTCGGTCTCCGACGGCCCGGTGCGGGCGGCGACGGTGGGCGCGCCGGACCGGGTGGCGGGATCGCCGTGCGTCGTCACCGCTAAAGCGTGCCCGACCGATGCAACAGAGACAACCGGAGGGTAGTAACGGTCGGGTTGCGTCGGGTCGGCTCAAGTCGACTTGCGCTTTGGCGATCGCGTGGCACTATTGAGTCAAGTTCACTCAACTTGTGGTGTGGTCGCTGCGGGCGGCCCTCCCGGGCAGGCCCTCCGACCTGCCCACCCGTAACGAAGCGAGGAAGCGAAGATGGCACGTGCGGTCGGTATCGACCTCGGCACGACGAACTCCTGCGTCAGCGTTCTCGAGGGCGGTGAGCCCACCGTCATCGCCAACGCTGAAGGCTCGCGGACGACCCCGTCGATCGTCGCGTTCGCCCGTAACGGCGAGGTGCTCGTCGGTGAGGTCGCGAAGCGCCAGGCGGTGACCAACCCGGACCGGACCATCCGCTCGGTCAAGCGGGAGATCGGCACCAACTGGACCGTCGACATCGACGGCAAGAAGTACACCCCGCAGGAGATCTCGGCGCGCACGCTGATGAAGCTCAAGCGGGACGCCGAGGCGTACCTGGGTGAGCAGATCACCGACGCGGTGATCACCGTTCCCGCCTACTTCAACGACGGGCAGCGGCAGTCCACCAAGGAGGCCGGTGAGATCGCCGGCTTCAACGTGCTGCGGATCGTCAACGAGCCGACCGCGGCGGCCCTGGCGTACGGGCTGGACAAGGGCTCCAAGGAGCAGACCGTCCTCGTCTTCGACCTGGGCGGCGGCACCTTCGACGTGTCCCTGCTGGAACTGGCCGAGGGCGTCGTCGAGGTCAAGTCGACCAGCGGTGACAACCAGCTCGGCGGTGACGACTGGGACCAGCGGATCATCGACCACCTGGTGAAGACGTTCCGCGGCGAGCACGGCATCGACCTGGGCCAGGACAAGATGGCCCTCCAGCGGCTCCGCGAGGCGGCCGAGAAGGCCAAGATCGAGCTGTCGGCGGCCACCACCACCAACATCAACCTGCCGTACATCACCGCCGGCGCGGCCGGCCCGCTGCACCTGGACGTGACGCTCAGCCGCGCCGAGTTCCAGCGGATGACGCAGGACCTGCTGGACCGCTGCAAGGGCCCGTTCGAGCAGGCCGTGAAGGACGCCGGCATCAAGATCTCCGACGTCGAGCACGTGATCCTGGTCGGCGGCTCCACCCGGATGCCGGCCGTCACCGACCTGGTCAAGCAGCTCACCGGTCGCGACCCCAACAAGGGCGTCAACCCGGACGAGGTCGTCGCCGTCGGCGCGGCCCTGCAGGCCGGTGTGCTCAAGGGTGAGGTCAAGGACGTCCTGCTGCTCGACGTGACCCCGCTGAGCCTGGGCATCGAGACCAAGGGCGGCATCTTCACCAAGCTCATCGAGCGCAACACCACCATCCCGACCAGGCGCTCCGAGGTCTTCACCACGGCCGACGACAACCAGCCGTCGGTGCTGATCCAGGTGTTCCAGGGCGAGCGCGAGATCGCGGCGTACAACAAGAAGCTCGGCACCTTCGAGCTGACCGGCCTCCCGCCGGCGCCGCGTGGCGTGCCGCAGGTCGAGGTCGCCTTCGACATCGACGCCAACGGCATCGTCAACGTGCACGCCAAGGACCTGGGCACCGGCAAGGAACAGAAGATGACGATCACCGGCGGCTCCTCGCTGCCGAAGGACGACATCGAGCGGATGCGCCGCGACGCCGAAGAGCACGCCGACGACGACAAGCGTCGCCGCGAGGAGGCGGAGGCCCGCAACGTGGCCGAGGCGCTCCAGTGGCAGACCGAGAAGTTCCTCGCCGAGAGCGGCGACAAGCTGCCGACGGAGAACCGGGAGCAGCTCAACGAGGCCCTCGGCGAGCTGCGCGGCGCGCTCGGCGGTCAGGACATCGAGAAGATCAAGGCGGCCCACGAGCGGCTCGCCCAGGTCTCCCAGCAGGCCGGTTCGCTGCTCTACGCGCAGCAGGCCGAGCAGGGGGAGCAGCCGGGCGCGGCAGGTCCGGGCGCGGGCGCCGGTGCCGGCGCGGGTGCCGGTGCCGCCGGGGCCCCGAAGGCGGGCGGCCCGGACGACGTGGTCGACGCGGAGATCGTGGACGAGGACAAGAAGTGACGGTCCGCGCCGGACACGAACTCACCGCACAGGGATCGAGGTAGTCGTATGACGGAGAAGCCACGAGTCGCCGACCCGGGCGCCTCCGGGTCGACGCCGGGTGGCTCCGAGCCCGCCGACGACGGGCCGCGGGTCGTCATCCGGAACAACCGCAAGCTGGGCAGGACCGAGGAGCCGCCCGCCGCCGCCGACGCCGGGGCGGACGCCCCGGCCGAGGGGCTGGTCGAGGAGGCCGAGGTGATGGTCGACGAGATCGAGGCCGAGGCGACCGCGCTCGACGGGCCGGCACCGACCGGTCCGCCGGTGGTGGACGCCCCCGCGCAGCCGGTCGACGACAGCCCGACCGGCTCGCCGCTCGGCGCCGAGCTGGAAGCCCTCCGGGCCGAGCTGGACGAACGGACCCGGGACCTGCAACGGGTGTCGGCGGAGTACGCCAACTACCGCAAGCGGGTGGACCGGGACCGGGGCGTGGTCCAGGAGCAGGCGACCGGCTCGGTGCTCGCCGCGCTGCTGCCCATCCTGGACGACCTGGACCGGGCCCGGGAGCACGGCGACCTGGTGGGGCCGTTCGGCACGGTGGCCGAGCAGCTCACCACGGCGCTGGGCAAGTTCGGCCTGACCCCCTTCGGCGAGAAGGGCGATCCGTTCGACCCGACCCGGCACGAGGCGGTCGCGCACCAGACCTCGCCGGACGTGGACGAGCCCACCTGTGTCCAGGTGATGCGCCGGGGCTACCTGCTCGGTGAGCGGCTGCTGCGGCCGGCCATGGTCGCGGTCGCCGACCCGCAATAGTGCACGGCCATCCGGTCGCCCCGCCCACCCGCACCCGGTGGGCGGGGCGACCGGGCCACATCTCACGGAAGGGGGTGGACCGGTGAGTTCCAAGGACTGGATCGAGAAGGACTTCTACGCCACGTTGGGCGTGGAGAAGTCCGCCTCCTCAGACGAGATCAAGAAGTCGTACCGGAAACTGGCCCGGGAATCGCACCCGGACCACAACCCCGGTGACCCGAAGGCCGAGGAGCGGTTCAAGGGCGTCTCCGAGGCGTACGCGGTGCTCGGCGACGACACCAAGCGCCGCGAGTACGACGAGATGCGCTCGCTGTTCGGCTCGGGCGCGTTCCGTCGGGGCGCGCCCGGCACGGGTCAGCCCGGCGGTGCCCCGTTCGACGTCTCCGACCTGTTCGGCGGCGGTGGCGGGGACACCCGGTTCGGTGGTGGCGGCTTCACCGACCTGTTCAGCTCGATCTTCTCCGGCGGTGGTGCCGGTCCGACGCGGGCACGTGGCCCGGCCCGGGGCCGGGACGTGGAGACCGAGGTGGCCCTCGACTTCGGGGACGCGGTGCGTGGTGTCACCCTGCCGTTGACGCTGCGCGCGCCCGGGGTCTGCGACACCTGCCACGGCAACGGCGCGAAGCCCGGCACCCAGCCGACCGCCTGCCCGGTCTGCCACGGCGCCGGGGTGACCACCCGGGACCAGGGGTCGTTCAGCTTCTCCGAGCCGTGCCGCAACTGCCAGGGCGTCGGCACGGTCGTCGAGGAGAAGTGCCCCGAGTGCCACGGCACCGGCGGGGTCACCAAGACCCGCACGTTGAACGTCCGCTTTCCCGCCGGGGTGGCCGACGGGCAGCGGATCAGGTTGGCCGGGCGGGGCGAGCCGGGTCAGCGGGGTGGACCGGCGGGCGACCTGTTCGTCCAGGTGAAGGTCCGCCCGGACGACCTGTTCGGGCGTACCGGTGACGACCTGACGCTGGCCGTGCCGATCACCTTCGCCGAGGCGGTGCTCGGCACCGACCTGCGGGTGCCCACGCTGGACGGCGCGGTGACCCTGCGCGTGCCGCCGGGGACCCCGTCCGGTCGGGTGCTGCGGGCCCGGGGCAAGGGTGTGGTGCGTCGCGACGGTCAGGCCGGTGACCTGCTGGTCACGTTGGACGTGGTGGTGCCGGCGACGGTGTCGGACGAAGCCCGGGCGGCGCTGGAGTCGTTCGCCGACGCGACGCCGCCGGCGGCCCGGGAACATCTCGACGCGCGGGTGCGTCGGGTCGGTTGACCGGTTGACGGGTGCGGAGGTGAGTGGAGATGTCGGACGGGTTCGTCGGTTCGGGTGACGCCGCCTACGAGGCCAAGGTGCTGATGATCTCGGTCGCGGCACGGATGGCGGGAATGCACCCGCAGACGTTGCGTCAGTACGACCGGCTCGGCCTGGTGCAGGCCGGTCGGGCGGCCGGTGGCGGGCGACGCTACAGCGTGCGGGACGTGGTCCTGCTGCGTGAGGTCCAGCGGCTCAGCCAGGACGAGGGTGTCAACCTGGCCGGGGTGAAACGGATCATCGGGCTGGAACGCCTGGTGGAGCAGGCCCAGCAGCGGGTGGCCCGACTGGAGGCGGAGCTGGACGCCGCCTACCGCCGGATCGCCGAGCTGGAGACGCTGGCCAGCGGTTTCTCCCGGGGTGACCTGGTGCCGACCAGTCGCACCTCCACGGCGCTGGTGGTCTGGCGTCCCCGCCGCACCCCCGACCGCTGACCCTGGCCCGGCCCGCCGGGTCGGCGGTGGTCTGCGGTCGGGGTTTTCCGGCGGTGGGTGGTCGTTCCGGCTAGCCTGTTGTCAGGTCCAACCAGGTCAATTCGGACTCCGACGGCGGGGGGAACCGTGGCGGAATCGGCGAAGAAAGTGGCCCGGCAGGCGGAGGAGCGGCTCAACAAGGTGGCCGAGAACGTCCGGGAGAAGTTCGACCGGGTCACCGAGGGCAAGTTCTCCGACACGGTGAAGAACGGCAGGTTCGCCGAAGGGGCCGACCCCGGGGCGGACCGGGAGCGGACCGGGGAGAAACGCCGCAACCAGGGCGGATCGGCACGCTGACGATCCGTCGACGTGCGGGCCGGGACCCACGGGGGGTCCCGGCCCGTTCGCCGTCCGGCTGCGGGTGCGCCGCCGGTCAGCCGAGCCGGCGGTTGTCCCGGACCAGGCCGCCCTCGCACCAGTCGTGGTAGGTGAAGAGTTCCTGCCGGGCCAGCAGCGCCCGACTGTTGTACGCCCAGTTGCGCATCAACTCGTCGCCGTCGCGTTCGGCCTGCTCCACCAGTTTGCGGAAGCGACGCTTGGGGTGGGCGCGGAAGTTCGTCCGGATGCCGTCGGCCGCGTAGATGTAGAGGCAGTGCAGGGCGAAGCGGCGCGCGGGGCAGGCCGGGTCCAACGCCAACTCGAACAGGGTGAGCACCAGGTGGTCGCCGGAGACCAGCAGGTCCCAGTCTTGTGGCAGCGAGGTCAGCGGCACCGAGTCCGGCTGGTACGCCCAGGCCCGTAGCTCCCCCGACGACGGGTCGACGGGGTTGGCGAAGCCGTGGAACGGCGGATCCTGCACGCTCACCGGCAACCTTCCGCTCACATCCACGGGGTGCCTCCGTCCGCCCGCGGGACCCTGTCCTGCTG
This sequence comes from Micromonospora sp. CA-248260, assembly GCF_050942205.1. Taxonomy (NCBI): domain Bacteria; kingdom Bacillati; phylum Actinomycetota; class Actinomycetes; order Micromonosporales; family Micromonosporaceae; genus Micromonospora; species Micromonospora sp. CA-248260. Next base: position 139,952 of record NZ_CP192021.1, read on the forward strand.
GGGCGCAACGCTAGCCGCCGCTGCCCGGCCGGCGGAAGACCCCGCCGGGAGCAATTCGGCAACGGAGGCCCTGGCCAGGCCACCTGTGTGAGGGGCCTGGTCAGGCGGTTCTCAGTCCGTGGCGGGTACCGGCTGGGGCTGTCGGGCGGCGATCCGTCGACGCAGCCTCTGCTTGAACCAGCGCATGTCGGGCAGGCGGGCGAGCATCGGACCGGTGATCACGGTGATCAGCACGTACGCCGTGGCGAGCGCCGCCAGTTTGGGTTCGACGGTGCCGGCGGCGACGGCCAGACCGGCGATGACGATGGAGAACTCGCCGCGCGGCATCAACGCGAAGCCGGCCCGCCAACGGCCCGGTTCGGCGATGCCGGCCCGGCGGGCCGCCAGGTAGCCGGTGAGCAGCTTGGTCCCCATGGTGACCACGGCCAGCACGATCGCGGGCAGCAGCACCGGCGGCATGTCCCGGGGGTCGGTGACCAGGCCGAAGAAGACGAAGAAGACCGCGGCGAAGAGGTCCCGCAGCGGGGAGAGCAGTTCGGTGGCGTGGTGCGCCACCGGCCCGGACAGGGCGATGCCGACCAGGAACGCCCCGACGGCGGCGGAGACCTGGAGCCGGGCGGCGATGCCGGCGACCAGCAGGGTCAGGCCGAGCACCCCGAGCAGCAACGCCTCCGGGTCCTTCGCCGACAGGGCGGCGGAGATCAGGTGGCCGAAGCGGATGGCGACGACCAGCACGATCACCACGGTGAACACCGCGACACCCAGCGCGATCCCACCCTTGACCAGGCCCACGCCGGCCAGCAGCGCGGTCACCAGCGGCAGGTAGAGCGCCATCGCCAGGTCCTCGATGACCAGCACGGAGAGGATGACCGGGGTTTCCCGGTTACCGACCCGGCCGAGGTCGCCGAGCACCTTGGCGATCACCCCGGACGACGAGATCCAGGTGATGCCGCCGAGCACCACGGCGGCCACCCAGCCCCAGCCGAGCAGCAACGCGAAGCCGAAACCGGGCAGGGCGTTGAGCGCCGCGTCGATCAGGCCGGCCGGGGCCGCCGAGCGCAGGTTGCCGACCAGCTCGTTGGCGCTGTATTCCAGGCCGAGCATGACCAGCAGCAGGATGACGCCGATCTCGGCGCCGACGGCGAAGAACTCCTCGCTCGCGGCCAGCGGGAGCAGGCCACCGTGCCCGAAGGCGAGCCCGGCGAGCAGGTAGAGGGGGATGGGGGAGACGCCGAACCGGCGGCTGAGCCGGCCGAGCAGCCCGAGCAGAAGCAGGAGCGCGCCGACCTCGATGAGCAGTGTGGTGGTTTCGTGCATACGCCTCAGCCGTCCGGGTCACTGTCGGCGAGGATGGCTGTCACCCCGTCGAGACCCTGCCGGGTCCCGACCACGACCACCACGTCACCGGCCGCGAAGCGGAAGGTGGGATCGGGCGAGACGTTGACCTCGCCCTGCCGGAGCACCGCCACGATGGAGGCGCTGGTGCGGGTACGTGCCTTGGTGTCACCGAGCCGCTTGTTGACGTACTTCGACCCGGCCGGGATGGCGATCTGCTCGGTGAGCAGCCCGGCCGCCTGCTCGCGCAGGCCGGAGAGCTGACCCAGCATCAGCGACGCGCCGAGGATGTCGGCCAACGCCTCGGCCTCGTCGTCGGTCAGCGGGATGTCATGCTGGCAGGAGTCGGGATCGTCCGGGTCGTAGAGGACCAGGTCGCGGCGGCCATTGCGGTGGGAGACCACACCGAGCCGGCGACCGGACTCCGTCATCAGATCATGACGTACGCCGATTCCGGGTAGGGCGGTCTGTTCGACACGTACTCGCACGGACGCGAGGCTATACCCTGCGCCCAAGCTGGGCCCGTTGGACGTCTGTGCTGCTGGCGGGCGCTTTCCGGCAGGCACCGGCTGTGCTCGCCGGCTCGCCGGTCGGTAACCCTGTGGGGCCGGGTGGCTGGCTCAGGACGAGCCCTCGGCGGGTGCGGCGACGAAGACGCCGACCCCTTCGAGGGTTTCGGTGAGCCCGGTGGCACGCAGGATCATCATGGCCTTGCCGACCACGGTGTCCGACACGCCGTATTCCCTGCACAGCTGCGACCTGCTCGGCAGCTTGGTGCCGGGCGGCCACTCTCCTGAATCGATCTTGTTCTTCAGCTCGTCTGCGAGCACCTGGTACTGCTGCTTGGGCATGCTTCACTCCCCGGATGGCACGCCTATCTGATCACGCTCGCACCTCCAACCTCAAGCAATTGTGGGTGGGTCGTTGACCTGCAACCGGTACCGATTGTAGGTTCGAGGTGAACGCCCCCGGATGGCACTCGGGGCGCTCAGACGGTCGGGGCGGGCATCCCCCGTGGCCCGTCCCGACCATGTCACCGGCCCTGTCGTCGTACCGCTGAGGTGGGCTGCGACGGCAGGGCGGGCAGCCCGGCCGAACCGGCAGCGCGGCCGGGCTGCCCTTCCAGCACCGCGACACCGAGCCGTCCAGCGAAGGAGCGCCATGGGGTACGAGTCGCCGCACCCACCGTCGAAGCTCGACCTTGGTCAACTCAGGTGGGGCGATATTGCGGTGTCCGAGCCATCGCTATACCGCCATTGGGCCGATACTGCTTCGGCCCGCCCGGGGTGGCGTGAGCCGGGTCGGGCGGGTGGGGAGGCATGACCGGGCGGTATGTCGTACACCTGCCGGTGGTCGCTGCGGACCTGGCGCGGGCCAAGATGCTCGCCCGGACGGCGGCCCGCTCGCTGGCCTTCCTCGCCCACGTCGACCCCGGCGAGACCACCGTCTCCGCCGAGGACGACCAGGGGGTACGCCACCGGGTCTTCTGCGACAACCGGCTGGACAGTGGTCGGCGGTGCGTGCTCCGGGCCGACCACGAGACCCCTGCGCCGCCCGCCTGCCCCGCTGACTCCTGAGCGGAGGTGGGCGAGGCGGGGTGGAGTGCGGCAGGGTGCGGTGGGTCAACTGAGGTGGGCCGGAGTTCGTCGGCCGACCTCGAACGAGAGTTTGTGACGCGAGTCACATAGCGAGAGTTGAGCGGAATAGGCTCAACTCTGGTGGTGTCTCTTACTAGTGGACACGCCGATCCCGGGGGAGCCCATGAACACGGAACGACTCACCACCAAGAGCCGCGAAACCATCACCGGTGCCGTCGCGCTGGCCAACCAGCGTGGTCACGCCACCGTGGAACCCTGGCACCTGCTGTCGGCACTGCTCGACACCGACGGTTCCACCGCTGCCGGCCTGCTGCGCGCCGCGGGTGCCGACCCCGCCGAGCTGCGCCGGGTCGCCCAGCGCGCGGTCGACGCGCTGCCCGCAGCCCGTGGGTCCAGCATCGCCGAGCCCACCCTCGCCCGCGAGTTCGTCAACGCCATCGGGGCCGCCGAGCAGATCGCCCGGCCGCTCGGCGACGAGTACACCTCCACCGAGCACCTGCTGGCCGGTCTGGCCCGGGTGGGTGGCGCGGTGTCCAACGCGCTGAAGTCGGCTGGGGCCACCGAGGAGAACCTGGTCGCCGCGTTCCCGACGGTGCGGGGCGGGGACCGGCGGGTCACCACCGCCGACCCGGAGCAGACCTACCAGGCGCTGACCAAGTACGGCGTCGACCTCACCGCGAGCGCCCGCGACGGCAAGATCGACCCGGTGATCGGCCGGGATTCGGAGATCCGCCGGGTGATCCAGGTGCTCTCCCGGCGTACCAAGAACAACCCGGTGCTGATCGGCGAGCCCGGCGTCGGTAAGACCGCGATCGTCGAGGGCCTGGCCCAGCGGATCGTGGCCGGCGACGTGCCCGAGTCGCTGCGCGACAAGAAGCTGGTCTCGCTCGACCTCGGCGCGATGGTCGCCGGGGCGCAGTACCGGGGGCAGTTCGAGGAACGGCTCAAGTCCGTCCTGGAGGAGATCAAGAACTCCAACGGGCAAGTCATCACCTTCCTCGACGAGCTGCACACCGTGGTCGGCGCGGGCAAGGGCGAGGGCTCGATGGACGCCGGCAACATGCTCAAGCCGATGCTGGCGCGCGGCGAGCTGCGGATGGTCGGCGCGACCACCCTCGACGAGTACCGCGAGCACATCGAGAAGGACCCGGCGCTGGAGCGTCGGTTCCAGCCGGTGCTGGTCGGCGAGCCCACCATCGAGGACACCATCGGCATCCTGCGCGGCCTCAAGGAACGCTACGAGGTGCACCACGGCGTCCGGATCACCGACGCCGCCCTGGTCGCCGCCGCGTCGCTGTCCGACCGGTACATCACCGACCGGTTCCTGCCCGACAAGGCGATCGACCTGGTCGACGAGTCCGCGTCCCGGCTCCGCATGGAGATCGACTCCCGGCCGGTCGAGGTGGACGAGATCGAACGGGCGGTCCGCCGGCTGGAGATCGAGGAGATGGCGCTGGCCAAGGAGCCCGACGCCGCCTCCGCCGAGCGGCTGGAGCGGCTGCGTAAGGAGCTGGCCGACAAGCGCGAGCAGCTCACCGCCCTGTCCGAGCGCTGGCAGACCGAGAAGAGCCACATCACCAAGCTCTCCACCGCCAAGGAGGAGCTGGAACGCCTCGGCGGCGAGGCCGAACGGGCCGAACGCGACGGCGAGCTGGAACGCGCCGCCGAGCTGCGCTACGGCCGCATCCCGGCGCTCAAGGCCGACCTGGCGCGGGCCGAGGAGGAACTCGCCCGGCTCCAGGCCGACGGCGCGATGCTCAAGGAGGAGGTCGGCGCGGACGACATCGCCTCCGTCGTCGCCTCCTGGACGGGCATCCCGGCCGGCCGGCTGCTGGAGGGCGAGACCGCCAAGCTGCTGCGGATGGAGGAGTCGCTGGGCGGCCGGGTCGTCGGCCAGGCCGAGGCCGTCGGTGCCGTCTCCGACGCAGTGCGCCGGGCGCGGGCCGGCGTCGCCGACCCGGACCGCCCCACCGGCAGCTTCCTGTTCCTCGGCCCCACCGGCGTCGGCAAGACCGAGCTGGCCAAGGCGCTCGCCGAGTTCCTCTTCGACGACGAGCGGGCCATGGTCCGCATCGACATGAGCGAGTACGGCGAGAAGCACTCCGTCGCCCGCCTGGTCGGTGCCCCGCCCGGCTACGTCGGCTACGAGGAGGGCGGGCAGCTCACCGAGGCGGTGCGCCGCCGCCCCTACTCGGTGATCCTGCTGGACGAGGTGGAGAAGGCCCACCCGGACGTCTTCGACATCCTGCTCCAGGTGCTCGACGACGGTCGGCTCACGGACGGTCAGGGTCGTACCGTCGACTTCCGCAACGCGATCCTGATCCTCACCTCCAACCTGGGGTCGTCGGTGATCAGCGACCTGACGCTCGCCGACGAGCAGCGCCGGGAGGGGGTGCTCGCGGTGGTCCGCTCGCACTTCAAGCCGGAGTTCCTCAACCGGCTCGACGACATCGTGGTCTTCGCCGCGCTGCGCGGGGACGACCTGCGGTCGATCGTCGACATCCAGCTCACCCGGCTGCGTCGGCGCCTCGGCGACCGCCGGCTGGCGTTGGACGTCAGCGACGCCGCCCGGACCTGGCTCGCCGAGCACGGGTACGACCCGATCTACGGTGCCCGCCCGCTGCGCCGCCTGGTCCAGTCGGCCATCGGCGACCAGCTCGCCAAGGCCCTGCTGGGTGGCGTGATCCGGGACGGCGACACGGTACGGGTCGACCTGTCCGACGACAAGAACGCCCTCACCGTCACCTCCACCTGACCCCCGCCCCCGCCGCCCCTCCCCCTCCCGCCCCGCCCCCCCGCCCCGCCCCCCGCCCTGGTGATCAAGAGGTTTACGTCACGAGAGCGCTTTCCCTCGACGTAAACCTCTTGATCACCCCCCGCCCCGGCCTTCCTGCGCCGGTGATCAAGAGGTTTACGTCACTGGGAGCGCTCTCTGGTGACGTAAACCTCTTGATCACCGCGGTTGGCGAGAGCTGAGTGCGGTTGGGCGGAGGTTGAGTGGGGGCGGGGTGGGTCGAGTGGGGGGTGGGGCGGGTTGGGTGGGGGTGGGGTGGGTGGTCAGGGGTGGGGCGGGGAAAGGAGAGGGGCATGTTCGGGATGCGGAAGAAGAGCGGCGACCCGGAGCTGGACGCCGCCGTGCGGGAACTCGCCGGGGCGGACACTGTCGCCTTTGGCGGGGTGGGGTTCGCCGGCACGCTGCTGCCGGTGACCGAGGCGTACCGACGGGTGGGGGAAGCGTTCGCGCAGCGCCCCCGGCAGGCCCGTGAGCAGGTCGACTGGCTGCTGCGGCACGGCTCGCCGGCCGGCCGGGCGTACGCGGCGACGCTGTTGGAGGGGGTCGATCCGGCGGCGGCCCGGGATGCCTGGGCGGCCCTACGCGGCATCGACGACGAGTTCACCACCTTTGCCGGCTGCACGATGGGCAGCACCACGCTGGGCGGGTACGCGGCGGACCGGCTGGCTGGTCAGCACACCGACGATGACACTCGGTAGCTGACTGTTTACTCAGGATTCGCTGAGTTTCCCCAGGTGCGCGGGGTGCGCGGGGTTGTTACCGTCTCCGCCGATGCACTTGGGGAGGTGGTCGGGGTGAACGGTTCGGTCGCGTACGTCGTGGCAACGTTGGGATGTCTGATCGGGGTCGCCGGGATCGTGGTGGCGGCGGTGGCTTTCAGCCGGAGTCGGGAACCGAACCGGCCGACACCGGCGAAGGACCCGTTCCGCGACACCGACTCCGACGCGCTGCGCGGGGACCCCCGCAAGCTCAAGCCCGGCGACATCGTCGAGATCCGTGGGGTGTCCTACGCGGTTCGTGGCTCGGTGCACCTGGTCGAGGGCGGCTGGAGCTGGGCCGAGCACCTGCTGGACACCGTCGAGGGCGACAAGCGCTGGCTCTCCGTCGAGGAGGACCCGGACCTGGAGCTGGTGCTCTGGACGGCCGAGCCGGCCGCCACGATCACCCCGGGCGCACCCACCCTCGACTTCGCCGGCCGCCGCTACTCCTGGGAGGAGTCCGGCCAGGCCCGCTATTCGGCCACCGGCAGCACCGGCCTCGACCCGTACGGCACCGTCCGCTACCAGGACTACCGGGGCCAGGGCGGCGAGCGGCTCTCCTTCGAGGCGTACGGGGACGCCGGCTGGGAGGTGGGCCGGGGCGAGCGGCTGCACCGCGCGGACGTGATGGTGTACCCGCAGTCCGGCCCGGGGGGGTCCTGATCGTGCTGGTCAGCCTGGACACCCCGTACGTCGACACCTGCGCCGCCGACCTGAGCCTGGCGCTCGGTGGCCCGGAACGCCCCGCCCTGCACATCCGTGACGTGACCCTGCCCGGCGGCGTACGGCTGCGGCTGCGCCTGCTCGGCGCGTCCCACCAGGTCGTCCTCACCACCCCGACCGGGTTCACCACCCCGGCCGCTTCGACCGGGCTCGCCGACGCGGACATCCCGACCGGGCTCGGCACCCCGGCCGCTCCGACCGGGCTCGGCACCCCGGCGGCTTCGACCGGGCTCGCCGACGCCGACACCTCGACCGGGTGGGCCGACGCGACGGGTCCGGCAGCGGCGGGTGGGCTGGTCGAGACGGTCGCCTGCCTGCCCGGTCGGCCCCCGCACCTGCCCGGCGACCTGCACGACGAGGCGGGTGGCTACCGGTTCACCGCGACCGTGCTGCGCCCCGCCGAGGGGGAGCTGCACACCCGGATCGCCGCGCTCCGCGCCGACCTGGCCGACGACCCGTACGCCCTGGTCGGGGTCTTTCCGGGGGACCCGGACGCGGTCACCGCGCTGGCCGTACGCCCCGACGCGCCGGACGGCACGGTGGGCTGGCGCACCTGGCACGCGTACCCCCAGACCAACGAACTGGTCCTGACCGAGACGGTGGTGGACCTTCTGCGAGCCCCGCAGTCGCGAACGGAGGAGGCACCGTGAGCGCGAGGAGTGAGCCGGTTCTGCGAGCCCCGCAGTCGCGAACGAAGGAGACACCGTGACGTACCGACGTTGGTTCGTGGTGGGGGTGGCGTTCGCGGTCGTCGGCGCGCTGGTCGCCGCCTTCGCGATCTTCTACGGCAACTTCTCGCCCCGGGGCTACATCGAGGACCGCTACACCCGGGCGGCGGCCCGGGACATCGGGCGGGACGCCGTCGCGTACACCTCGAACCGGACCCCGAGCCAGGTGGCGGACGACGTCACCGGTGCCTGGAAGCCGGCCGACCAGTACGTCGACGGCAGCGGCGTCTACCTGCGCTACGACGACGACTCGTTGGTGATCCTGCCGATCGCCGCCGGCTCGCTGATTTTGCTGGAGCGGATGCGCACCGCCTACCCGCGTTACCACTCGACGGTGGGCAGCCACTGGGGTTGGGGTCGGGGCAGCACCGTGCGTGGTGGCGGCCCCGGCTCCGGCAAGTGACGCGTATCGATCCCGACCGAACGAACCCCTGGAGCACGCTGTGCAGAACCTGGTCACCGACCTGCTGGTCACCCTCGCCTACGGGGTGGTCGGTGTCGTCCTGATGGCCGTCGGCTACGTGCTGGTGGACGTGGCCACCCCGGGCAAGCTCCACGAGCTTATCTGGACCGAACGCAACCGTAACGCCGCGCTGCTGCTCACCTCGAACCTGGCCGGCGTCGGCATCATCGTGGTGGCCGCGATCGCCGCCAGTGAGGACGACTTCCTGCTCGGCCTGGTCGGTTCCGCCGCGTACGGGATCGTCGGCCTGGTCATCATGGCCCTGGCGTTCGTGCTGCTCGACGCGTTGACCCCGGGCAAGCTGGGCACGCTGCTGGTCGACCAGCAGCCGCACCCGGCGGTCTGGGTGTCGGCGATGGTGCACCTCGCCACCGGCGCGATCATCGCCGCCGCCATCAGCTGATGACCACGGCGAAGCAGCCGGCGAAGCCGAAACAGAACGCGGGTGCCTGGGTCGTCTGGATCGTCCTCGGCCTGGTCGTGGTGGTCTGCGTGGGCAGTAGCCTCTTCAACCGGGACTCCGGCGGCACCGACGTCCCCGCCCCGGCGGCCGACGAGCGCGCCGACACCGTGCCGCTGCTCGCCCAGGCGACCGCCAGCCAGGGCATCTGCTACGGCTGGCGGCTGGAGGAGTCGTTCCTCTCGCCGGTGAGCGTCGGCTCCAACCTGGGTGACGGGGTGGCGGTGGAGGAGGACGACCGCTGCCCGCGCTGGGTGCAGGTCCGGGCCCGGATCACCTACACCGCGGAGAGCAGCGAGAGCAGCGACTCGGCGACCATCACCGTGACCGGCTCGGGCGACTTCTCCCGGGCCGACCTCTACGCCGTGCAGACCGGTCTGACCCGGTTCGGCCTGCACGAGGACGTCTTCGTGGACGACCCGGGCTGGGCGATCTGCCGCGCCGCCGTGGCTTTGCCGCTGCTGGTCGCCGAGACGGGTGCGGCACCACCGGCGGCCACCCCGACCGCCGACCCCGGCGCGGTGGCGGCCCCGCTGCCGGACACCGGCAGCGACTTCTGGCGGGACCGCTGGGGTACGGTGCTGGCCGCCGCCGGCCTGCTGCTGGTCGCCGTCCTGCTGATCACCGTCGGGTTCGTCCAGCGCGGCCGGCAGCGGGCGGCGACGCCGGCCGGGCGTTTCCGGGGGGCGCGGTGACCACGGTCGACGAGACTCCGGCGGTCCGGCCGCGCTGGCGGTGGGCCCGCGCGTCGGTGCTGCTCGCGGTCTTCGTCTGCGCCGCCTGCGGCCTGGTGTACGAGTTGGCCCTGGTCGCGCTCGGCAGCTACCTGATCGGCGACACGGTCGGGCAGGCGTCGATCGTGCTCGGCGTGATGGTCTTCGCGATGGGGATCGGGGCGCTGGTCGCCAAGCCGTTGCAGCCCCGGGCCGCCGCCGCGTTCGCGGTGATCGAGCTGACCCTGGCCCTGCTCGGCGGCCTGTCGGTGCTCGGCCTCTACGCCGCGTTCGCCTGGCTCGACCTGTACGGCCCGGCGCTGGTCGGCACCGCGTTCGTGCTGGGTCTGCTGATCGGCGCGGAGATCCCGCTGCTGATGGTGATGCTGCAACGCATCCGGGAGCAGGCCGCCGGCAGCGCGGTCGCCGACCTGTTCGCCGCCGACTACGTCGGCGCGCTGCTCGGCGGGCTCGCCTTCCCGTTCCTGCTGATCCCGGTCTTCGGCCAGCTCAAGGGCGCGTTGGTGGTCGGCGCGGTGAACGCGGTGGCCGGCCTGGCCCTGGTCTGCACGGTGTTCCGCGCCGAGCTGAGCCGCCGGGCCCGGCTCGTGCTGGGCGCCGGCTCCGTGGTGGTCGCCCTCTGCCTGGGGTACGCCTGGGTCACCGCCGCCGACTTCGAGGTGACCAGCCGTCAGCAGCTCTACCGCGACCCGGTGGTGCACGCCGAACGCTCCCGCTACCAGGAGATCGTGCTGACCCGGTCGGTTCGCGAGGTCGGCCACTCCGTCACCGACCTGCGGCTGTTCCTCAACGGCGACCTCCAGTTCAGCTCGATCGACGAATATCGCTACCACGAGGCGCTGGTGCACCCGGCGATGCGTGGCCCGCGCGGTGAGGTGCTGGTCCTCGGTGCCGGCGACGGTCTCGCGGTCCGCGAGATCCTGCGCTATCCGGACGTGCGCCGGGTGACCGTGGTCGACCTCGACCCGGCGGTGGTGGCGCTGGCCCGCTCCGAGCCGCAGCTGCGCGCGCTCAACGGCGGTTCCCTCGACGACCCCCGGGTCCGGGTGCTCAACACCGACGCCTTCGGCTGGTTGCGGACCGCCGGCGAACGCTTCGACGTGGTCGTCGCCGACCTGCCCGACCCGGACGAGACGGCCACCGCCAAGCTCTACACCGTCGAGTTCTACGCCCTGATCCGTTCGGTGCTCGCCGAGGGCGCCCGGCTGGTGGTGCAGTCCGGGTCGCCGTACTTCGCGCCCCGGTCGTACTGGTCGATCGAGGCGTCGATCCGTGAGGCCGGCTTCGCCACCGTGCCGTACCACGTCGACGTGCCGTCGTTCGGTGACTGGGGGTTCGTGCTCGCCGCGCCGGGCGGGACCCCGCCGCCCCTGGAGTTACCGGCCGACGCGCCCCGGCTGCGTTTCCTCGACCCGGGGGTGCTGCGGGCGGCGGCGGCCTTCCCCGCCGACCGGGGCCGCCTGGACGTGCCCTCCTCCACCCTGTTGCGGCCCAGGGTGCTCGACTACGCCCGCAGCGAGTGGCGCGGCTACTAGCCTCGGACTGATGTCACCGTCGCTGCGCCGCCGGCTGCCACCGCGTGCGGTGGACGCTGCGGCGTACCTGCAGGCGTTCGTGCTGTCCGGGGTGGCGACGGTGCTGGTCACCCGGGCGTTCCTGCACGCCACCGGCTACCCGCAGCTCGGCGGCGGTGGCCTGCACATCGCGCACGTGCTCTGGGGTGGCCTGCTGATGACCGTCGGCCTGGGCGTCGCGCTGATCTTCCTCGGTGGGGCCGCCCGGATGGCCGGCGCGGTGCTCGCGGGGGTCGGTTTCGGGCTGTTCATCGACGAGGTCGGCAAGTTCGTCACCGCCGGCACCGACTACTTCTACCGGCCGGCCGCCGGGATCATCTACGCCGTGTTCGCCCTGCTGGTGGTGATCACCCAGGCGCTGCGCGAACGGATCCGGCTGACCCCCGGCGAACGGGTGGCGAACGCGTTGGACGTGATCGTCGGCGGGGTCGGCCGGGGGTTGACCGACCGGCGCAGGGTGGCCACCCTGCGGCTGGTCCGGGGTGCCGGCCCGGAGGTCGAGTCGGCGGTCTCCGCGCTGCTGGACGTGGTGCCGCGCCGGGAACCACCGCCACGGCGGTTCTGGCAGCCCTGGGTGGCCCGGCTGCGCGGCGCGCTGCTCCGGCTGACCGCCCAGCGTTGGGTGGTCCTGCTGGTGGTGGCCTACCTGGTCATCGAGCCGGTGGCGACGGTGGTGGCGGTCACCACCGAGGGGGTGACCGGCGAGCTGGACCAGCTCGGCGAGTGGGGCGCGGTGCTCGGGGTGTCGGCCTCGGCGGTGGTCGCCGGGGTGCTGAGCATCCGCGCCGCGTTCCTGCTCCGCAACGACCGGCGGGCCGCGTTCCGGCTGTTCAAGCTGGCCCTCCTGGTCGACCTGCTGTTCGGGCAGATCTTCAACTTCACGGTCAACCAGTTCGGCGCGGTGACCGGGCTGGCGGTGGACCTGCTCCTGCTCGGTGTGGTGACCGCCGAACACCGCCGGTTGGTGCGCGAGTCGTGACCCGGGGAAGCGCCCGCCTGATCCGCTTCGGTCGCGGCCCCGCGCCCGGCCGATGGATGATTCGGCAGGTCGATCATCGGGTACGGCTCCGTCGTAGCCGGTACGACGGGACTGCGGACGTTACCGTGGTGCGGTGATCTAGGAAGGAGAATCATGGTCGATTCCCACAGCACGCCCGCCCGGACCCGTCCGGGTCTGGTGACGCTCTCCAGCTATCTGCTGATGTTCTTTGCGGCGCTCCAACTGATCGGGCTGATCCTCACCCTCGCGATCAGCGGCAAGCTCCGCCAGGCGTTCGAGGACGCGTTCGAGGGGACCGCGAGCGAGGTCGAGGGGCTCGGCACCGCCGTCGTGGTCTTCGCCGTCGCCGCGTCCGCCATTCTGCTGCTGATCGCGCTGGCCCTCGTCGTCCTGGCGATCTTCAACAACCGGGGCAAGAACGGCAGCCGGATCGCCACCTGGGTGGTCGGCGGCATCATGGTCTGCTGCGTCGGTGGTGGACTGGTCAACGGTTCCGCCGGTTTCAGCGGTTCCGCCGGCTCCGGCTCCGGCAACGCGCCGAGCGCCGAGGAGTTGGAGCGCAGCATGAACGCCGTGCTGCCCTCCTGGTACAACCCGGTCAGCACCCTGCTCGGCGTGCTGAGCCTGTTGGCCCTGCTGGCGGCGCTGATCCTGCTCGCCCTGCCGAAGTCCAACGAGTTCTTCCGCAAGCCCAAGGGCGGCTGGGAGCCGCCGGTTCCCGGTGCCGCCTACCCGGCCACCCCGGGCTACCCGGCTACCCCCGGTTACCCGGCCACCCCGGGTTACCCGGCGACGACGGACTACCCGCAGCCCGGCACCCCCGGCCAGCCCGGCACCCCCGGACCGTCGTCGACCCCGGGTCAGCCCGGCCCGTCGGCGTCCACCCCGGGCGTGCCGGATCAGCCGCAGCCGTCCGACGGCCAGTCCTGGCAGCCGCCGTCGGGTGGGGAGCCGGACCGGCCCGCCGGAGGCAGCGGCCCGGACGACCCGCAACGCCCCGCCGGCAGCTGACGGGCGCGTAACAGCGACACCGACGATTCCCTCCGAGTAGGTTGCACACCGACGCCTACCGGAGGGAATCGTCGTGTCGTACCCGGATCAGGTGCCGGCCCGCCGGCCGGTCGTCGTCACCACGGCGGCGGCGCTGCTCGGGCTGATGGCGCTCGCTGCCGGGGTCTACGCCGTGACCACCCTGCTCGCCCTGGGCGGCACCGTCGACCGGTTCCGGGTGGCCGCCGCCGACACCGCCGCCGACCCGGGCGACGTCGACGGCGTGGTCCGACTGCTGCGGCTCGGCACGGTCGGCGCGGCGGTGCTGACGGTGCTGGTGGGGCTGCTGCTGGTCGGCCTCGCCGGTGGGCTGCTCGCCCGTCGTCGGGCGGCCCGGATCGGCGTCTGGGTGGTCTGCGGGCTGGGCCTGCTCGCCGGTGGGTGCGCGCTCGCGGCGCTGGTCGGCCAGCGGGTCAGGCCGCTGCGGCTGGGCAGCGGGGACCAGGGCGTCGCCGACCTGTTCGGCACCCTCGACGACGCCTACCCGTCCTGGTGGGTGCCGGTGAACGCGGGGGTTTCGGTGGGCCAGGCCCTCGGCTACCTTGTGGTGGCCGTGCTGCTGGTGCTGCCGGCGGCGAGCACCTGGTTCGCCACCCGCCGCCCGGTGGGCCCCGGCTCCGGGCCGCCCCCGTTCACCCCGGCGTCCGAGCCTGACCCCGGTGCCGTTCCGCCGGTGCCGCCGCCCCGTTGAGGAGCAACCGTGACCGCCGACCGACCGGCTCCGGGCCGCCGCGCGCTGATCACCGGTGCCACCGCCGGCATCGGTGAGTCGTTCGCCCGCCAACTCGCCGCCGAGGGCTGGGACCTGATCCTGGTGGCCCGGGACGCCACCCGGCTCGACGCGACCGCCGCCGAACTGACCGGCCGGTACGGCAACCAGGTCCAGGTCGTACCGGCCGATCTGTCCACCGACGACGGTTGCGCCCGGGTGGAACGGCGACTGACCACGGGCGACCCGGTGCACCTGTTGGTCAACAATGCCGGGCTCAGCCTCAGTCGGCCGTTTCTGCGTTCCACCGTCGCCGACGAGACCCAATTGCTCCGGTTGAATGTGCACGCGGTACTCCGGCTCACTCTCGCCGCGCTCGGGCCAATGATCGAACGCGGCGATGGGGCAGTGATAAATGTCTCTTCGGTTGCCGGGTTCGGCCCGGTGATGCCGGGCTCCACCTATCCAGCCAGCAAGGCATGGGTCACCAGCTTCAGCGAGTCGATCGGGCAATCCACCCGGGTGGCGGGCGTGCACGTGATGGCGCTCTGCCCCGGCTACACCCGCACCGGCTATCACGAGCGCACCGGCATCGACATGTCCGGCATGCCACGGTGGATCTGGCTGCGGGCCGACGACGTGGTCGCCGAAGCCCTGCGTGACCTGCGGAAAGGCAAAACGGTCAGCGTGCCGGACTGGAAGTACAAGCTGGCCGTCGCGAGCCTTCGACACGTACCGCGGCGGTTGTTGCGGGGTGCCTTCCGGGACCGGCGGGGGCAGCTCGATCCGGCCGGGGAGTGAGCGGGCGTCGGCGCGGTACGGCGCGCGGGCCGCCCGCTGTCCTGCGACAACTCTGCCCGTGCGATCGCGCAGCGTAGCCGTCCATCGCCAGTCATCGGTCGATCGGGTGACCGATCCGGGTGGGCCGCACACACGACCCACAGACTTGCGCAGTACCCTCTATCGGCATGGGGGACCACGACGACCTGCGTAAATTCATCACTGACCTGGCTGTGGTCCATGGCCGGGTCGTGCTCTCCTCGGGGCGGGAGGCGGAGTGGTACGTCGATCTGCGTCGCGTGACTCTCCATCACCGGGCCGCTCCCCTGGTCGGTCGGGTGATGCGGGAGCTGACCGCCGACTGGAATTACGACGCGGTCGGTGGGTTGACCCTGGGTGCCGATCCGATCGGCATCTCGATGTTGCACGCCGCCGCGGAGACCGATCGACCCCTGGACGCCTTCGTGGTCCGCAAGGCCGGCAAGGCGCATGGTCTCCAACGGCGGATCGAGGGTCCTGAGGTGGCCGGCCGGCGGGTACTGGCGGTGGAGGACACCTCGACGACGGGCGGCAGCGTGTTGACGGCCGTCGAAGCACTACGCGAGGCCGGGGCGGAGGTCGTGGGCGTGGCGGTTATCGTCGATCGTGGCGCCAGCGACGTCGTACGCGCCGCCGGACTGCCGTATCGGGCGGCCTTTACGTTGGCTGACCTCGGCCTTGTGGCGTGAAAATTTGCCGATTCGGATCTGCTGATATGCAGGCGGATCGATGCTGCTGGTGGAAGGATGGAATACGTGGGAACTGCGTTGGCTGAAATGACCATGCCTCAGATCTCGCCGCTTGCCGGCGAGCCGATCGAACGTGCCGACGCCGAGCGGCTGGCGGGGGTCCTCAAGGCCCTCGCCGACCCCGCTCGGCTGCGGCTGCTCAGCCTGATCCAGTCGGCGCCCGAGGGCGAAGCGTGCGTGTGTGACCTCACCGCGCCGCTCGGCCTCTCGCAGCCGACGGTCAGCCACCACCTCCGCATCCTCACCGAGGCCGGCTTGCTGGAGCGGGAGAAGCGTGGTGTGTGGGCCTACTACCGGCTGGTGCCGTCGGCGATCGCTACGATCGCCGACCTCCTCACGCCGCCGCGCAAGCGGGCCACCAAGAAGGCCCGCTGACTGCACCCGTCGCCCCCACCAGGGGGTGACGTCCGATGGCGTACCAGGGGTGGCGTCATCGGGTGGTGACGGTTCTCCGTCACCGGTCAGTTTGCTGATCCACCACCGTGCCCGCGGTGGCGTACGCGTATGCAACGGCCGGTCCTCTCCCCGAGGGCCGGCCGTTCGTCGTCCCGGCGTTCAGCGGCCCTGACCGTGCTCCGGGTACCGTCCACCGTCCTGCGGCGGCTGGGGCTGACCGTAGGTCTGCGGCGGGAACTGCTGGTCGCGGCCGTGCGGCTGGCCGGGCTGCCCACCGCCGTAGGGCTGCTGCTGCGTTTCACCGTGCTGCTGCCCGTGCTGCTGCGTTTCACCGTGCCGCTGCCCGTGGTGCGGGTGGTGGTGCTCGACGGCGTCCCGGACGGCCTCGACCGCCCCCACCGCGCTCGCGGCGGCGACCACCGCGACGGCCTCACCGCGTCGACGGGCCTTACGGTCGCGCAGGAACTCGAAGAAGATCGGCAGCACCGAGATCAGGATGATCAGCGCGACCACCGGCAGGATGTACCGGTCGATCTTGTCGCCGATGGCGTTGTAGATCTGGTCGGCGAGCAGGTAGCCGATCAGCAGGATGCCGTCGACCCAGAGGATCGCCCCGACGACGTTCCACAGGAGGAACTGCTTCGCCGGCATGCCGAGCGCACCCGCCACCGGGTTGAGGAACGTCCGCACGATCGGGATGAACCGGGCCAGCACCACGGCCTTGGCCGGGCCGAACTTCTGGAAGTAGAACTCCGCCTTCTCCACGTACTCCTTCTTGAAGAGTCGGGAGTTGGGGCGCTCGAACATCCGGCGGCCGTAGCGGGCCCCGAGCCAGTGCCCGAGCTGGGCCCCGACGATCGCGCAGATCGGCCCACCGATCAGCAGCCCGACCAGGGAGAGCCGGGTGCCGTCGCCGAACATCGCATCGGCCACCGGCGAGGCGGCGACCCCGGCCAGGAAGAGCAGCGAGTCGCCGGGGAAGAAGAACCCCACCAGCAGACCGGTCTCGGCGAAGAGGATCACCCACACGCCGACCAGTCCGAAGGTCTGGAGCAGATCCTTGGGGTCGAGCGGATTCAGCGCGACCGTCTCGGCGACCACCCGCGTCTTCTCACCTGTGTCCACGGCCACACACCATACCGAGCCCGCGAAGCGTCGGTCGCGGCACGCGCCCCTTCGACCGTGATCTCACCCCGGGCCCGCCCGGACGGGCCGCGACGCGGCCCCACCCAGGCCACGACGCGCCCGGGTCGGGCCACGACGCACACCCGCCCAGACCACCCGCGTCTGCTCAGGCCACGACGTGCGCCCGCTCAGGCCACGAAGTGCGACCGGCGGCGGCGGGCCGCCAGGTAGCTGCCGACCCCGGCCACCAGCAACAGACCACCGACGGTGGCCACCAGGCCGGTCGGGGAGCCGGTGATCGGCAACGAGCCGTCGTCGCCACCCTGACCACCCGAGGCGGGATTCACCAGGATCTTCGCGGTGTCGTTGCTCGGGTCGAGGTCCTTCGCGCCCACCGGGCCGTTGCTCAGCTCGACCTTGCCCGTCAGGGCGCCCGCCCGATCGATGCGGAACGAGAACGGCAGGGCGACCTTCCCACCCTTGCGGATGACGTCGTACTGGTAGCAGAGGTAGGCGCGGGCACCCGGCCGGCCGCCCTCCTCGTCCTGGATGTCGGCGTCGAGGCAGTTCTTGGGTGCCTTGACGGCGGTGACACCCTTCGGCACGGTCATCGTGACGACCGTGTAGAAGTCGCGACCGCCGTTGGACGACGAGGCCGGTCCCCGGTTGGTGTAACCGATCTTGACCGGCACGGTCTCGCCCACCCTGGCGGTGATCCGCACCTCGTCTGCCGCCAGGTCGGCCCGCTGGTTGCCGGTGACGGTCAACTCGACGGCGGTTTCGTTGTCGGTCGGCCTGACGTCGGTCTGTGCTGCCCGGGACGTGCCGCCGGGCAGGCGGGTACCGGTCGACTCCAGCCGCAGCACACCGCCGGTCCCCTGCTGGTCGAGCGTGTAGCTGGGCTGCGCGTCCGCCCAGTCCTGCGCGGTGAACCAGGTGGCGGTGCCGGGCTGGATGTTCGGCGCCGAGACGTCACGGGGCACGGTGACACCGAAGCCGCCGTCGACCCGGAGTGCCCGGCCCGGCGCGATCTCATCGTCGAAGGTGCAGGCGAACAGGTTCGGCGTGAAATGCACCAACCCACCCTTGCTGCCGTAACGGCAGTTCTGGTAGCGCTTCGACGGGGTGAGCCCGTACGCGGCCGAGACGAGGAGCACCACGCCCCGCGCGGTCTCCTTCCCCCGGTTGCCGACCGACAGGCCCATCGGCACCGTGGCACCGGGACCGCCGGCCAGCGTGACTGCGGGACCCGCCACCAGGTCGACCCCCTCGCCGATGAGAACGGTCGAGGCGGTGGTGCTCGTACCCGTCTGAGGGCTGGTCACGGTGATCCGGATGCGGCCCTCCTGACCCACCTCGGCCCCGGGGCGCGGCAGCACCGGGATCAGCAGCAGGTTCGACCTGTCGTTGTCGATGGCCGAGCAGGTCAGGACGGTGCCCTTGCGGGTGCAGGCACGGCTTGAGGGATTGCGTACGTCGGCGAAGGCCTCGACGGCGCCGAAGTCCACGGTGGCGGTGTACTCAAGCGGGAGCCGGTCGCCCAGCACGTTGAGGGACACGTCCTTGCCCGGACCGCCCGGGGCGAGGGTGATGTTGTTGGCGTAGGTGGTGAACCCGGCCACCGTGACCACATCGGGGGAAGCTCCGGGGCTGGCGGGGGCGGCCGGGGCCGGAGCGGCGGAGGCGACGACGCACACGCCCACCACACCGAGTCCGGCCAGCCAACGACGCGTCGCGTGCTTGCGCATCAGTGGATCCTGTCCTGAGGAAGGGCTGGGGCGGTTGTCGCAGCCTACGGAATCCGTCCCGGTCGGGCGCCCCGCGACGACGGGTGTCGGCGGAATGGACCGAACGGTCGTCGACTCCACCCAACGACCCGACCCACCCTGCGACCCGCCCTCTGCCCGACCCGACCCCCTGCCCGACCCGCCCTCTGCCCGACCCGACCCCCGGGCTGTCCGCCCTGGGCCGGGTTCGCTCACCCGGCCCGGGGCGGGCGGTCAGAGGCGTGGGTCGACCGGCTCCGACTCGCAGGCGAGGATCGCGAAGACCAGCGCGTGCCGACGCCACAGCGGGACGTCGGCGGCGTACCCGTCCAGGGCGGCCAGGCCGAGCGCGTGCTCGCGCAGCGCCAGCCCCCGCTTACGGCCCAGCGAGCGGCGACGCAACGCGGCGAGCTGGTCGGGAGCGGTGTAACCGGGGCCGTAGATGATCCGCAGGTACTCCCGGCCCCGGCACTTGATCCCCGGCTGGAGCAGCGAACCGCGTGCCGACCGGGCCGCCGGACCGGCGTACGGCTTGACCACCATCCCCTCGCCACCGGCCCCGGTCAGCGCCGACCACCACTCGGTGGCCGTCGCCACCGCCGCCTCGTCGGCCAGCTCCACCACCTGCCGTCGGGTCGGCGTGAAGAACTCCGGGTCGGCCGCGCAGAGCCGGTCGGCCAACGCCAGGTGCCAGCCGTGGTCCCGGTCGGTGAAGGTCACCGTCGCCCCGGCCAGCACCGCGAACGGCGCCAGGGTCACCCCGCGCAGCCCTTCGGTGGGGGCCACGTACGCCCGGTAGGCCGCCGAGTAACCCTCGATCTCCGCCCGGCGGGCCGCCATCCGGTCCCGCAGCGCGTCCACCGGCAACCCGCGGGCGCTCGCGGCCTCCAGCGCGGCCAACGCCGCCGGCACCGCCGCCCGGCCGGCCGCCCCGACCCCGGCATACTGCTCGCGGATCAGCCCGCCCGCCTTCGCCGACCAGGGCAGCAGCTCACAGTCCAGCAGCAGCCGGTCGGTGCCCAACTCGTCCCACAGCCCGGCCGTGCCGACCGCCGCCCGGACCCGGTCCAGCAGCTCCCCGTCCCACGGCGGGCCGAAGAATGGCCGGCCGGTGCGGGTGTGCACCACCCCGCCGCCGAACGGACCCGGTTCCCGTTCGACAAGCACCACCGCCCGGGAACCCATGTGCTTCTCCTCGCACACCACCCGCTGCACGCCGGCCGACCGGTAGTCGTCGAACGCCTGCGCCGGGTGTTCCAGGAACCCTGGCACGGTCGACGTCGAGCAGGGTGCCATCGTCGGCGGCAACCAGACCAACCGGCCCGGGTCCACCGCGAACCGGCTCATCACCTCCAGCGCGGCGGCGGCGTTCTCCGCCGGCACGGTCAGCGTGCCGTAGGCGTGCTCCAGGTGCCGCCGCCCGGTCACGTCGGCCAGGTCGAGCACCGTGTCCGGGCGGGTCGGGGTGCTGACCAGCGGCCGGGCCGGGGCGTACCACTCCCGCTGGGCGTCGACCGAGACCAGCTCCCGTTCCGGGTAGCGCAGCGCGGTGAGCTTCCCGCCGAAGACGCAACCGGTGTCCACGCAGATCGTGTTGTTGACCCATTCCGGCGTCGGGGTCGGGGTGTGCCCGTACACGACCGTGGCCGCACCCCGGTAGTCGCGCGCCCACGGGTAGCGCACCGGCAGGCCGTACTCGTCGACCTCGCCGGTGGTCTCGCCCCAGAGCGCGAACGAACGGACCCGGCCCGACGTGCGGCCGTGGTAGGCCTCCTTCAACCCGGCGTGCGCCACCACCAGCCGGCCGCCGTCCAGCACGAAGTGGCTGACCAGGCCGTCGATGAAGGTCGCCACTCCGGCCACGAACGCCGGGTCCTCGGCGTCGAGCTGCGCCATCGTCTCGGCCAGGCCGTGGGTGAGCTTGACGTCCTGGCCACGCAGCTTGCGCAGCAGCTTGTGCTCGTGGTTGCCCGGCACGCAGATCGCGTGCCCGGCCGCCACCATGCCCATCACCAGGCGCAGCACGCCGGGGGAGTCCGGGCCGCGGTCCACCAGGTCACCCACGAAGACGGCGGTACGACCAGCCGGGGGCACCGCGTCCACCGGGCGACCCGCGTCGTCGCGGTGCAGCAGGTAACCCAGCCGCGTCAACAACGACTCCAGCTCCGCCCGGCACCCGTGCACGTCACCGACGACGTCGAACGGCCCGGTCAGCTCCCGCCGGTCGTTGAACAGCTTCTCCAGCCGGATCCGCGCGGCGTCGATCTCCTCGACCCCGCGCAGCACGTGCACTGTGCGGAACCCCTCCCGGGCCAACTGCCCGTACGACCGGCGCAGGTCACGTTGCATCCGGGCCAGCACCTGCCGGCCGTGCGTGCGGTCGGTGCGGGCCCGGGTCCGTTCCCAGGCCAGCGCCTCCGGCACGTCCAGCACGATCGCCACCGGCAGCACGTCGTGCTCCCGGGCCACCGCCACCAGCCCGGCGCGGGCGTGCGGCTGGAGGTTCGTCGCGTCGACCACGGTGAGCCGGCCCCGCCGCAGCCGCACCCCCGCCACGTGGTGCAGTGCCCCGAACGCGTCGGCGGAGGCGGACTGGTCGTTCTCGTCGTCGGCGACCATCGCCCGGAACGCGTCCGAGGCGAGCACCTGACTGGGCGCGAAGTGCCGGGCGGCGAAGGTGGACTTGCCCGAGCCGGAGACACCGACCAACGCCACCAGGGCCAGCTCGGGAATGTCGAGAGTGGTCATCGGGTCGCCTCCTGGCTGCCCACGGCGGTGAGGACGGCGAGCTGGGTGGGGTGGCCCAGCTCGGGGTCGTGGTCGCCGACCCCGCTGATCGTGGCCGTGTAGCCGTGCGCGGCGGCCACCCGGTCGACCCACGCCGCGAACTCGGCACGGGTCCACTCGAACCGGTGGTCGGGGTGCCGGAACCGACCCGCCGGCAGCCCCTCGTACCGCACGTTGTACTCCGCGTTGGGGGTGGTCACCACGACCGTGCCCGGCCGGGCGTGACCCAGGACGGCATCCTCCAACGCGGGCAGCCGGGCCGGGTCCAGGTGCTCGACGACCTCCATCAGCACCGCCGCGTCATAGCCGCGCAACCGGTCGTCCCGGTAGGTCAACGCCGACTGCCACAGCCGGACCCGGTCCTGCTGCCGCTGGGGCAGCCGGTCCAGCCGCAGCCGACGGGCGGCCACGGTCAGCGCCTGGGGAGCGACGTCCACGCCCACCACCTCGGTGTAACGCCGGTCGGCGAGCAACGCGGTGAGCAGCGCACCGCCGCCACACCCCAGGTCCACCACCCGGCTCGCGCCGCTGGCCGCCAGCGCGGCGAGCACCGCCTCGCGCCGCCGCACCGCCAGGGACGCCCGCCCAGGGTCGGCGTCCGCCGGGCCGGTGGCCTCGTCGACACTGTCGTCCGGCACGGGTACGTCGGCCAGCCGCAACTCGGCCAGCCGGGCCATCGCCTGCCCGGCCAACGCCCGCCGGTGCGCCAGGTAACGCCGGGTGATCAACACCCGGTCCGGGTGGTCGGCCAACCAGCCCGCCCCGGCCCGCAGCAGCTTGTCGATCTCGTCCGGGGCGACCCAGTAGTGCTTGGCGTCGTCCAGCACCGGCAGCAGGACGTACAGGTGATTGAGGGCGTCGGCGAGGCGGACCGTGCCGGTCAGGCAGAGGTCGACGTACCGGCTGTCACCCCATTCGGGGTGCTGTTCGTCGAGCGGGAGCGGGGCTGCGGTGACCGCCCAGCCGAGCGGGGCGAACAGCCGTACCGCCAGCTCCGCACCGCCCCGGCAACGCAGCACCGGCACCCGGATGCTCAGCGGGATCGCCGTGCCGGCCAGCTCCGGGCGGTCCCGGGACACCCCGCGCAGCGCGGAGCGGAACACCGTGGACAGCGCGGAGGACAGCAGGCTCGACGCGGCGTAGGCACGGTCGTTGACGTACTGCCCGAGGGTGAAACTCTCGGGGGTGGACGCCGCCCGCCGCCGCCCCACCCCGAGGCGCTGCGGATCGACCTCGACCAGCAGGGCGGCCGTGCACCGCTGCTCCGTCGCCTCCGGGTAGAACACGTGCGCGGTGCCCGTCGGCAGGTCGAACTCCTGCACCCGGTCGGGGTGCTTGACCAGTAGGAAACCGAGATCCGTCGCCGGCCGGTGGGTGGTGGTCAGGGTGAGCAGCACGCGCCCATGATCCCAGCGTGGCCGATCCGGCGTCGTCCTCATTTCCCCCGGGGCCGCCGCTCTCCGGGGCCGCCGCTCTCCGGGGCCGCCGCAGTCCGGGTGCGCGGGCGGCGAGGCGCAACGCCCGGCGGTCCGGCCCGGTCGGGTGCGCGGGCGGTGGAACGCGACGCCCCGCCGACCCGGGCGGGTCGACGGGGCGTCGAAGGTGCAGCGGAGATCAGGCCACGAAGCGGGTCCGGCGGCGGCGGGCCACCAGGTAGCCGGCGGCACCGGCGACGAGCAGCAGTGCGCCGACCCCACCGACCAGGGCCGTCGAGCTGCCGGTGATCGGGAGCGGGCCACCGTCACCGGCGCCCGCGCCCCCGTCACCCCCGCCGGGGCCGTCCGTGCCGCCGTCGGGGCCGGTCGCGTTGACGAGCAGCTTCGTGACGTCGTTGGCCGCGTTGGTGTCCTCGGTGAACCCGTCGCACGCGCACTTGGCGTTGATCGTCACGGTGCCTGCGGCGTCCGGGACCACCTTGTCGATCCGCAGGTCGAACGAGAAGGTCTGCTTCTCGTTCACGGCGAGGTAGGTGTCCGGGAGGCAGCGGTACGCCTTGGCGCCGGGCGTGCCGGCCTCCGACCAGTCCGCGTCGCCATCGTTGAAGGGCATGCAGGTGTCGGGCACCTCGACGGCGGTGGTGCCGGTCGGCACGACGACGTCCACCTTCGTGACGGGGGTGCCGCTACGGCTGAAGTCCAGCGACGCCGGTCCGTCGTTACGGACGCCGATGGTGGCATTGACCACCTCACCGGCCTTGCCCTTCACCGAGTTGCCGATCGCGGCCAGGTCCGTCCCGTTCTTACCGGTGGCCTTGACCACCACGCTGGACCAGTTGTTGTAGGGGTCGGTGTCGGACTGGAGACCCCGGCGGTTGCCGCCCTTGCCCAGGCTGAGTTCACCGCCGTCACCGGGCTTGCCGATCGAGATGTCCAGATGCGCCAGGTACGTCGTGAAGTCCTCGAACTCCGCCACCGTCATCCAGTTGTGGTAGCCGTAGCTGCGGCCCGGGGCGTAGGCGTCCTTGCCGAGCAGGTACGGGGCGTCAGCGGTCCAGCTCTCACCGGGAGCCGCGACGAGGTCGGTGAAGCTGCACGTGCGTAGCTGGTCACCCTCGTAGGTGCAGTTGCTGTACTTCTTGCCGGGGCGGATGGCCCGGTCGTGGTCGAAGACCGCCACGGCACCCTTGACGGTGCTCTGCCCGACGTTCTGCACCGTCAGCGGGGCGGTGAAACTCCCACCGGGGGCCGTGGACCGCGTCACCTCGGTGCCGCCGGCGAGGTCGACACCCTCCCCGACCCGGACCTTGGCGGTGTGGCTGGCCGACTTGGCACCGTCCGCGCTGACCGTCACCTTGAGGTCGCCGCTGTCGCCGTCCTGGGCGTCGGCGGTCGGTGCGATGACGACGTTGAAGTAGCCGCCGATGCCCCACTCATCGAGCTCGACCTCGAACGGGTCGGTGCAGACCAGGACGCCCTGCTGCGGCGAGGTGCAGTCACCGCTGCCCACGCTCTCCGGCTTGACCGTCACCTTTGCGCTGAGCCCGGCGAAGTCGTAGCGCACGCTCAGGCCGCGCAGGACGGCCGGCACGGAGCTGTGCAGCGTGGGCGAGTTCGTCTTGCCTTCGGAGCCGAGTGCGACGGTCGTGTCATCGAAGTAGATGCCAAGATTGACCTTTGCGCTCTCGGCCGACGCCGGGGTGGCCGAGGCGGCGACGAATGCTCCGGCCACGCTCAGCCCGGCGAGCCAGCGCCGGGTCGAGTGCTTGAGCATCATGGATTTCCTCCCGTGGGTGAGCAGCGAAGCCTGCGAATCCTATGGATCTCGCGCTTCCCGTGCTGCCCGTGCTGCCGCGCGGGTCCAGAGATGGGCCGAACGGCCGGCTGAACCGACACAACGGCCGGGTCGGGTCCGTGGACGGTTGCGGCGACCCGCCGGACCGGGTCGCCGACGGGACTCGGATGGTGGAGGAGGATCAGGCGACGAAGCGGGTCCTGTGACGGCGGGCCACCAGGTAGCCGCCGAGGCCGGCAATGAGCAGCCCCCCACCCAGCGCGGCGAGAGATGCGGCGGCGCTGCCGGTGATCGGCAGTGAACCGTCCCCGTCCGGTTCCCCACCGGCACTGCCGTCGGCGGCCGGCAGGAACACGATCTCCGCCCGGTCGTTGCGGTGATCGGTGTCACCGTCGAGGGCGGTGGTCACCGCCCCGGCGGTCCGTCGGGTCAGCCGGTCGACGCGCAGCGTCAATGCGTAGGAGAAGGTCTCCCCGGCATCGGCGAAGTCCCCGGGACCACCGCACCCGTAGGACCGGGCACCGGGCTCGCCTATGTCGCCACCGTTCCACTTCCCGTCGGTGACCGGGTAGCAATCCCAGACGATGTCGACCACCGTCAGGCCGTCCGGGATGTCGACCTGCACCAGGGGTTGTTCCCGCCACGTCTCCACGGTCGTCGGCCCCAGGTTGCGGAAGCCGATCGTCATCTTCACCCGGTCACCGACCCGCACCCGGGCCTCGTCGCCCACGGCGGCGGCGTCCGCCGTCCGGTCGCCGGTGATGGTCACCCGGACGTCGGTCCAGCTGTTCCGGACGGCGGGATCGGTCCGTGCCGCGGACGGTTGGGCGACCAGGCGCAGCTCGATGCCGTTGCCGGGAGTGTCGGGCGGTTTCGGGGCGGTCGGATCGTTCTCGACCAGCGCCCAGTCGTCGGTGGTCCACCACTGGAGCCGGTTGGTCAGCACCAGGCCGCTGCGGGCGATCCGGTTCACCCTGAACGGCAGCGGATCCGAGAGGCGGTAGGTGACGCCCGGTTCGAGTTCCGTGTCGAAACGGCAGACGAGCGGGGTGCCCTCCCTCCACCGGCAGTTGCGGAAGTTGTCGCGGTACGTCAACAGCCAGTCCGGATCCATGGTGAGCACGACACCGCGTTGGGGTCCGGGGCCGGCGTTGCGCACGGTGCCGGTGACGTCGAGCAGGTCGCCGGGTTCGACGCTCAGCTCCGCCTTCGGTGCGGTCTGCAGGTCGACCCCCTCGACGACGGTCACCGTGGTGGTCCGGGTGCCGCTGGCCGCGGACGACGTCACGTCGAAGCGAAGCTCGACCCGGGTGTCCAACGGCGCGTCGGACCGGGCGTCGATCTGGAAGAACAGGGTGGGAAACTCGTTCGACATGGCCGCCTTGCCCTTTTTGGCGGTGCAGCGCAGGTGCCTGTCGGGCTGGGCGCAACTCCAGCCGTCGCCCGAGGTGGTGAGGCGGCCGACCTTGTCCAGCTCGGACAGGTCCAGGCCGAGGTGGAAAGGCTCGCCCTCGGCAAGGTAGGTGATGTCGATGCGGACCTGACCCGAGGTGCCGTGCCCGGGGGCGACCAGCAGGTCCCGCGATTCGATCTTCACCGCGCCGGCTGCGGCCGGCGCGGCGGCGGAGACGAACGCGCCAACGGCCAGGGCGGGGGTGGCGGCCGTGCCGACGAACACGCCGACGGCGACGAATGTGGCGAACCAGCGCCGTAGGTGGTGCCGAAGCATGAGGACTACCTCCCGGCGGGTGACGGAAAGTGGTCAGCCTCTCACGCAGGTCACACTCCGCGTTGCCCCGCCACGCCGGGACGACGTCGGTCGGCCCGCACCGTCAGCGGTAGTCGTCCTCGTCGGCGGTGACCACCCGGGCCTGCTCCATCGCGTCCCAGTCGTCGACCTCCAGGCCCCGGTGCGGCTCGGCGTCGGTCTCGTCCGGACCGACCACGGCGGCCTGCTCGACCGCGTCGGCCGGCTCGGCCTCCAGGTCGCGTTCCTGCGGGTCGAGGTGGTCGCTCGGGGTGAAGTCCTCGTGGGGCTGACCCATCGTCCCTCCCTGGTGCCGGCGGCCTGTCCACCCCACCGTACGGGCTGGTGGCGCAGGTCGCCCGGTGGGCGCGGGAACGCGGGAACGTCCCACCGGGGACGTCGGGTGGTGTCAGGATGGGTCGGTGGGCTTCCTGATCCGACTGGTGATCACGGCGATCGCGCTGTGGGTCACCACGCTGATCGTGCCCGGGGTCGACGTCACCGGGCGCAACGGCGCGAACACCGCGCTCACCCTGCTGGTGGTGGCGCTGATCTTCGGCGTCGTCAACGCGGTCCTCAAGCCGGTGATCAAGGTGGTCGGCTGCGTGTTCTACCTGCTCACCCTCGGGTTGTTCGCGCTGGTGGTGAACGCCCTGCTGTTCATGCTGACCGATTGGCTCGCGCGCGCCCTCGACCTGCCGTTCCGGGTGGACGGTTTCTGGGCCGCCTTCTGGGGGGCCATCGTGATGGCCGTGGTGACCTGGTTGATCAGTGTCGCCGTACCGGACCGGTGGGAGCGCCGGTGAGCCGACCGGTGGACGGCCACCGGGGCGGTGGTGCCCGCCGTCGCCTCCTGCGGGATACTGCCGACGGTGGACAGCGCGGTCCGGCGCACCGATGGAAGTCAGCGGCCAGCGCGGCCGAGAGCGGTAAGTAAGGAGCTTTTCACATGCCCATCGCTTCCCCCGAGGCTTACGCGGAGATGCTGGACCGGGCCAAGGCCGGCCGGTACGCGTACCCCGCGATCAACGTGACCTCGTCGCAGACCCTGAACGCGGCGCTGAAGGGCTTCGCCGACGCGGAGAGCGACGGCATCATCCAGGTCTCCACCGGTGGTGCCGAGTACCTGTCCGGCCCGTCCGTCAAGGACATGGTGACCGGCGCCGTGGCGTTCGCCGCGTACGCGCACGAGGTGGCCAAGAAGTACCCGGTCAACATCGCGCTGCACACCGACCACTGCCCGAAGGACAAGCTGGACGGTTTCGTCCGGCCGCTGATGGCCATCTCCCAGGAGCGGGTGAAGGGCGGCCAGGAGCCGCTGTTCCAGTCGCACATGTGGGACGGCTCGGCCGTGCCGGTGGCGGAGAACCTGCAGATCGCCGCCCAGCTCCTCGACGAGGCCGCCAAGGGCAAGATCGTCCTGGAGATCGAGGTCGGCGTCGTCGGTGGCGAGGAGGACGGCGTCGAGAACGCCATCAACGACAAGCTCTACACCACCGTCGAGGACGGCCTGGCCATGGTCGAGGCGCTCGGCCTGGGTGAGAAGGGCCGCTACATGGCGGCGCTGACCTTCGGCAACGTGCACGGCGTCTACAAGCCGGGCAACGTCAAGCTCCGGCCGGAGATCCTCAACCAGATCCAGGAGGCGGTCGGCGCCAAGTACGGCAAGGACAAGCCGCTCAGCCTGGTCTTCCACGGCGGCTCCGGCTCGCTGCTGGAGGAGATCCGGGAGGCGCTCGACTACGGCGTGGTGAAGATGAACATCGACACCGACACCCAGTACGCGTTCACCCGGCCGGTCGCGGACCACATGCTCCGCAACTACGACGGCGTCCTCAAGATCGACGGCGAGGTCGGCAACAAGAAGCAGTACGACCCGCGTACCTGGGGCAAGCTGGCCGAGGCCGGTCTCGCCGCTCGGGTCATCGAGGCGTGCGAGCACCTGCGTTCCACCGGCACCCGGATGAAGTGACCCTGACGTACCCCGTCGACGGCCGGCTCCCCCACGGGAGCCGGCCGTCGCCGTCGGAGCCCGGCCACGACGGTGGCCGGGACGGCCGTCAGCCGGTCGCGGTGAGCACCCGGACGGCCTCGTGGACGTCGTCGGTGAGGTGGATGCTGGCGGACAGGTCACCGGCCGGGGACCCGGCGAACAGCGGGCGCAGCAGCGACTCGATCGGCAACTCCCGGGTCCAGTACGCCTGGTCGAGGAAGACGTACGCCCCGCTCGCGCCGTCCGTGCCGTAGTACGTCTTCGTCGCCGCCTGGAACACCTCCTGCACGGTGCCGGCCCGGCCGGGCGCGAAGACGATCCCGCCCCGGGCCAGCCGCAGGATGGTGTCCTCCCGGATGGCGTTGGAGAAGTACTTGGCGATCCGCCCGGCGAACAGGTTCGCCGGCTCGTGGCCGTACAACCAGGTGGGGATGGCCAGCCCGCCGGAGCGGGCCCAGTCCAGGCCGGGGCCGCGCTGCTGCGGCACGGTGGCGACGTAACGGTCCCGCACCGCCAGCGCGGCGGCCGTGTACCGGTCGTGATCGGTGAAGTCGGGGGCCACCGCCAGCAGGTCGATCGCGGTGTCCAACTCCCGCGCCGGCCAGGCCGCCAAGAACGCGCCCAGGTTGGCCGCCTCCATCACCCCGGGGCCGCCGCCGGTCACCACCAGCCGGTCGGCCCGCGCCAGCTCCCAGCCCAGCACCGCCGCCATCCGGTACGGCACACTGCCGCGCGGCACCGCGTGCCCACCCATCACCCCCACCACCGACTGCGGCCCGTGGGTGGCGAGCCAGGTCCGGGTCGCGTCGGCCAGGGCGTTGTCCACCCCGTGGTCGTGCAACCGCTGCCCGAGCGCCTCCTTCACGTCGGGCAGGGCGCCACCGTGGGCGCGGAAGTGCTCGTAGACCCGGGTGTCGTACATCCCGGCGAACCCGCCGTCGGCGAACCCCTCGGCCAGGTCGGTCGGGGTGTACAGGTGGGCCGGCTGGGTCGGGTAGGGCAGGCCGGAGAAGGGCGGCACCACGTTCGCCCCGCGCCGGACCAGGTCGGCCCCGACCTCCCGGCCGGCGAACCGGCAACCCACGAAGAGGGTCCCGGTCACCTCCGTGGCGGTCAGGTCCGGAACCGGATCGAGGTCGAGGCGCAGCCCCTGCACGGTCAACCCGGCGAGGCTGCCGGCGACCAGGTGCCTGTCGAACTCGGCCCGGGTCTCGATCTCGTCATGACTGGTGTCGTGCGGCGCGATGACGTCCGCAGGAGGTGGGGTCGGCACCCCGCCATCCTGCCCCCACCCCGCCACCCCCGCGCGGCGGCCGGGGCCGGCATCCGGCGGGCCGGGGCACCCGCCGCGCGGCGGCCGGGGCACCGACGACAGGAGCCCGGCGACCGAGGTCGCCGGGCTCCTGCGTAACCGGGTCCTGGGGAGGCTCCGGACCAATAGTTGTAGTGGAAAATATCTTCGTGCGGCATGGGCCGCAGGGCCGACCGGCGGGACCGCTGGGGTGGATCGTCCGAGCCGCGCGGGTCGCCGGTACGACCGCAGGGCCGGTACGGTTGGCCGAGGGTTCACCCGACAGGGTCCCGGGCGTGACGTAGACCTCCACCGTTCAGCCACCGTATGCGTCCGACCCCCTCGCGCGGTGCAGGGCGAAGCGGGTTGAATGGGGCGATGCAGAACCTGTTGCCTGAGCCTCCGGCCACCCTCCTGCCCGCGCACGACGACGCGGACGCCGCGCTGGCCACCGCCGCCGAGCACGGCACCGACGAGGCGTATGCCGAGGTCGCGGCCCGCTTTCCCACCCACAGCGCGGCCTGGGCGGCCCTGGCCACCCGTGCCCTCGACGGCGGTCAGGTGATCGCCGCGTACGCGTACGCCCGCACCGGCTACCACCGTGGCCTGGACCAGTTGCGGCGCAGCGGCTGGAAGGGGCACGGCCCGGTCCCGTGGTCGCACGCCCCGAACCAGGGCTTCCTGCGCTGCCTCTACGTCCTGTCCCGGGCCGCCGGGGAGATCGGCGAGGCGGACGAGGCCGCCCGGTGCGCCCAGTTCCTCCGCGACTGCGACCCGGCGGCCGGGGACGCCCTCGCCGGCGCCTGACCGTCCGGTCGACGCCGGCCCGCCCCGGACGGTCCGTTCGGGGTGGGCCGGTGCCGACGGTCGCGGGGCCGCTCAGAGCCCCTCGGCCACCGCTGCGGCGATCTTCAGCCAGGCGTCCCGGGTGGCCGAGGAGAGCCCGCCGTACCGGATCGGCTCACCGGTGTCGATCAGCCGCTCGTACGGTGCGAGCAGCACCGCCCTGGTCCGGGCGGCGAAGTGTTCCTGGATGGCCGGCAGGTCGATCTCCTTGCGCGACGGCGGCATCGACACCACCGTCACCGCCTGCCGGACGAGCCGGTGCCGGCCGCTCTGTTCCAGGTGGTCGAGCATCCGGGCGGCCGTCTCCGCCGAGTCGTTCCGGGCCGACATGGTGACCACCAACTGGTCGGTGGCGTCCATCGCGGCCTGCCAGTTCTGCGCCCGGACGTTGTTCCCGGTGTCCACGAAGATCAGCTTGTAGAACCGGCTCACCACCTCGCGGATCTCGGCGAACGCCGCCGCCGTCAGCATCTCGCCCCCGGTGGCCGACTCGTCCGAGGCGAGCACGTCGAACATCCCCTCGCCCTGCGAGCGGACGTACTGCGACAGGTCCCCGATCCGGCCGTGCGGCCCCTGGAACTGCCCGAGGTCACGCAGCATGTCCCGGACCGTCCGGGAGTGGAAGTCCTGCTGCGCCCGCATCCCCAGGGTGCCCTGGGTCTCGTTGTTGTCCCAGGCCAGCACGTAACCGCCGCGCTTCTGCCCGAAGGTCATGGCGAGCAGCAGGATGGCCACCGTCTTCCCGGCGCCGCCCTTGGGGTTGACCACGGTCACCTGGCGCAGCCCGCCGAAGTTGCGGCGCACCATCTCGATGTCCCGCTTCACCTCCTGCTCGTGCTGCCCCGGTGGGAGTTTCACCAGGCCGATCCGGTTGACCACGGCCCGTACGCCCATCGTGGCGATCGGTTCGGCCGGCCGGATCTGCCGACGGCGGGCGAAGTCCTCGGCGGTCGGCGCGATCCCGCTGTCCGGTGACCAGCCCAGCTCCGGGTAGCCCGCCGGGTCGGGATAGGCCGCCGGGGGCCCGGCGGCCGGTGCCGTCCCGGCCGGCGGGGGCTGCTCCGGCCACGACGACCGGTGCCACCCGCCGGGCACCTGCGGTCCGGGCAGCAGACCGGATTCCCCGGGACCCGTCACCCCGGGCCGGATCGGTCCGGGAGTTGCGGGTCCGGTCGGCCCGGGGCCGTGGGCGGCGGGTCCGGGGCCGTGGGCGGCGGGTCCGAGAGTTGCGGGTCCGGTCGACCCTTGGCCGTGGGCGGCCGGTCCGGGCGTGGCCGGCGCGGAGGCGATCGGGTCGAGCGCGCCCGGACCGGCCTCCTCCGCCGCGTGGCGCTCCGGCCCGAGGCGTTCCGGGCCGGGATAGGTCGGGCCGGGATGGGGCGGGCTGAGGTGCTCCTGGCCGGGATAGGTCGGACTGAGGTGCTCCGGCTCGGGGAAGGTCGGGCTGAGGTGCTCCGGGTCGGGGTGGGCCGGATCGGATGCGGCGGTGTGGCCGGGTCCGGGTCCGGTGGGGCCGAAATCCGCGTCGGGGGCGGTGGGCCTCGGCGGCGGTCCGGCAGCGGTCGGGGCCGACTCCTCGACGCCGACCGCGAGTCGCTGGGGCGGCAGCGCCCAGGGCGACTCGCCTCGGCCTGCGGGCTGGGCCGGCACCGCCGCCACGACTGCCGCCGCCTCCGGTCCGGGCTCCTGGACCGGGGCGGATCTCGGCCGCTGGAGGGGCCCGAACCTGCCGAGATTCCACTCGGTCGGGTCAGTGCCGTGCGCCACGACGGTCGCGTTACGCGCCGGGGACGGCGGGGCGGGGTGGGGTGGGCCGTCGGGCGGGTCCGTGGGCGCCGACGGAGCTGCCCCCCGGGCCGGGCCGGGCGGCGGCACCGGTGGGCCGGCGAGCGACGGGTCCAGCGAGAAGGGCAGGTCGATGTCCACCCGCCCGGCCCGGCCCGTCGCCGCCCGCCCGGGTGGGTCGTCGTACCCCGGGGGGTCGTCGTACCTCGGGGGGAGGGCGGGGGTGGGGGTCGGTTCCGGGTGGGCGGGCGTCCAACCGTCACCGGGTGGGGCCCAACCACCGTCGGCCGGCGTCGGAGTCACCTCCGCCGCGAGCGACGGGTACGCCGTCGGCGGAAAGACCGGCGGGGGTTCACCGGCCCAGTGCGGCACCGGTTCGGTCGGGTCGGGCGGCCAGAGCGGTTCGATGTCCCGCTCCGGCACCGGCGGCTGGCCGGGCAGTCCTGCCCGGTCGGCGTTGTCGTCCACCACGGCTCCTCCCCATTCCTCCCGCCGAGGATAGGCCGTCCCGTTGCCGTCACGCCGGGTGACGGACTCGGGTGGGTGGTCAGCCCGTGAAGACCGCCCAGGCCCCGGGCTCGGTCCACCAGGAACGCTTCCGGCTCAACTCGCCCTCGACCCCGTCGTCGAGGAACGGCACCCGTTCGTCACGGGGGATCACGGCCACCGCCCGGCCCCGGGCCCGACGTACCTCGTAGCGGATCTTCTTCTTCCTACCCAACGTGGAGCGGGTCGGCACGGGAACGGCCACCGCGACCTCCACCAGACCGTCGGTCGGGTCGCCGGCGGTGAGCAGCGGCAGCGAGTCGAGGGTGGCGTACCCGCCGGCGTTGCCGATCGCGCAGGCCAGGATCGGGTCCGCGCCGTCGGTGAGCACCGCGTCGTCCACCTCGACCCGACCACGCCAGTGCAGCGGCCGGCCCGAGTCGTCGGCCGCGCCGAGCAACGCGCCGTCCAGGGTCACCGAACCGCCGTCGTTGCGCAGCAGGTCGAGCCGGCGTACCCAGCCGTCGAGCACGGCCGCCGCCACCGCCGCCGGGTCCCGGGGCAGGCCGAGCTGCGCGGCCAGATCCCGGTGCGGGCCCCCCCGGGCCGGATCGAGCGGGAGTACGCCGATCGGCGGCAGATCAGGCACCGTACGGTTGCCGGCCAACTCGGCGGGGCGACGGCTCGGCGGTGGGGCGTACCGGCGGACCAGGCGGCGCACGACGGCGCGCAACTGGGCGTCGGTGGCGGTGGCGACGACCAGCCGGACCTTGCTGTCCGGGTCGGGCCAGGTGAGGCCGTCGGGTCGGGCCGGGGCGTCCAGCCGGGCCAGCACCTCGTCGACCTCGGCGTCGGAACGGGCGACGACCGTCTCCACCCGGGCACCCCGGGCGGTCAACGCGTCCGCACAGGCCAGCACCGGCACCCGGGGCGTCTCGCAGCGCCCCTGCTCCGTCCCGTGCCCACCGGCCTCGGCCTGCTCGTGCCCACCGGCCCCGGTCTGCTCGTGCCCACCGGTCGGACGGCCCGTGGGGGTCTGCCCGGCGGTCGGGTCGGTCCGTTCTCCGGCCGGTTGCCCGGCGGCCTGCGGAGCACCGCCGCAGCAGCCGTCGCCGCTGCCGCAGCCCCCACCGGGAGCGTCCCGCTCCGAGCCGAGGGTGAGCAGCACCACGTCGTACAAACCGGGCCTCCTGACCTTCGACGCGAACCCCTGCTGGCCACGCCGTTCCTACTTGTTAGCCTGACACCCCGGGCTCGCCAACCGGTCGCCACCTGGCACCCGAGCCTTCTGGAGGCGGAAAAGATGCCAGCGATCGTGCTCATCGGTGCTCAGTGGGGCGACGAGGGCAAGGGCAAGGTTACCGACCTGCTGGGTGAGCGGGTCGACTACGTCGTGCGCTACTCCGGCGGCAACAACGCCGGCCACACCGTGATCACCCCGGACGGGCAGAAGTACGCGCTGCACCTGATGCCGTCAGGTGCGCTCTCCCCGAGCGCCATGATCGTCATCGGCAACGGGGTGGTGGTCGACCCGAAGGTGCTGCTCGCCGAGATCGACGGGCTCGCCGAGCGCGGGGTGGACGTGTCCCGGCTGCGGATCTCCGGCGACGCGCACCTGATCATGCCGCACCACCGGGCGCTGGACCGGGTGGTGGAGCGCTACCTCGGCTCGGCCCGGATCGGCACCACCGGGCGCGGCATCGGCCCGGCGTACGGCGACAAGGTCGCCCGGATGGGCATCCGGCTCCAGGACCTGCTCGACCCGGGCATCCTGCGCAAGAAGCTGGAACTCGCGCTGCGTGAGAAGAACCAGCTGCTGTTCAAGGTCTACAACCGCAAGGCGATCGACGTCGAGGAGACCGTCGAGGAGTACCTGCGGTACGCGGAGCGGCTGCGGCCGTACATCGCCGAGACCCGGGTGATGCTCTGGGACGCCCTCGACCGGGGCGAGACGGTGCTGCTGGAGGGTGCCCAGGCCACCATGCTCGACATGGACCACGGCACGTACCCCTTCGTCACCTCGTCGAACCCGACGGCCGGTGGGGCGTGCGTGGGTGCGGGCATCCCGCCGACCGCGATCACCGGGGTCATCGCGGTGAGCAAGGCGTACACCACCCGGGTGGGGTCCGGTCCGTTCCCGACCGAGCTGTTCGACGACAACGGCCAGCACCTGCGCAAGGTCGGCCACGAATACGGCACCACCACCGGCCGGGAACGCCGCTGCGGCTGGTTCGACGCCGTCGTCGCCCGGTACTCCTGCCGCCTCAACGGCGTCACCGACCTGGTGATCACCAAGCTGGACGTGCTCACCGGCCTGCCCAAGGTCCCGCTCTGCATCGGGTACGAGATCAACGGCGAACGCTTCGACGACATGCCGATGACGCAGACCGACTTCCACCACGCCACCCCCATCTACGAAGAGCACGACGGTTGGTGGGAGGACATCAGCAAGGCCCGCACCGAGGACGAGCTGCCGGACAACGCCCGCCGCTACATCGCCCGCATCGAGGAACTCACCGGCACCCGCGTCAGCGTGGTGGGCGTGGGCCCCGGCCGCGAGGAGAACGTCGTCCGCCACCCCCTCCTCCCCTAACCCCGCCCCTCCCTCCCTCCCCCTCCCTTCCCCGCCCTCCCCCGTCGCGGTCCCGCTCTGCCCCCGGTGATCAAGAGGTTTGCGTCACGGATTCGCCTTTCGTTGACGTAAAGCTCTTGATCACCTGTGGAAACCCGGGGGTTGTCCACAGGTTTATCCACAGGGGTGGAAGTGGGGGTGGGTGGGGCGTGAGGGTGGCGGGGTGATGC
The DNA here is from genome assembly GCF_050942205.1 of Micromonospora sp. CA-248260. NCBI lineage: Bacteria > Bacillati > Actinomycetota > Actinomycetes > Micromonosporales > Micromonosporaceae > Micromonospora > Micromonospora sp. CA-248260. The sequence continues at coordinate 175,701 of NZ_CP192021.1, forward strand.
CGCTCGAAACTCTCCGTCGGATCGCCCTCAGGCAGGACGGGATGGTCACCACGACGCAGGCCCTCGCGGCCGGGCTGACCCGGGACCATGTCCGGCAGCTCTGCCGCTCCGGCCGGTGGACGCGCCTGTCCCGTGGCTGCTACGCACCCACCGGGCGGCCACCGGACGCGGTCGCCCGGCGGGCCCGCATCCGGGCGGCAGTGACGAGCCTCGGCCCTGACGCCTTCGCCGTCCTCGACAGCGCCCTCCTGCTGCACGACATCGCCGGGCCACGCCGACCCGCGGTCCACGTCTCGGTGCCGGTGGACCGACCCCGACCGCAACGGCACACCGACCCCACGCTCGTCGTCCACCAGTTCACTGTGGCCCCGGGCGACCTCGCCGAGGTGGATGGCATCCTCACGACCTCGCCGTTGCGCACCGTGACGGACATGATTCTCCGGCTCGACCGGTACCCGGCGGTGTCCGTGCTCGACTCGGCACTGAACCGCGGACTCGTCACCCCGGAGGACCTGGCCAGCGCACCGACGCTCATCCGGGGCCGGCGAGGTGCCCCGGCGGCCCGCAGTCACCTCGCCGAGGTGGACGGACGCGCCCAGTCACCACTGGAGACCTGGTCACGCTTGCGTTGCGTGGACGGTGGAGTCCCGCCCGACACCCTGCAACAGGAGGTCCGGGACGAGGACGGGCACCTGCTCGGCATCGGTGACCTCGGCTGGCGGGCCGCGCGGCTGATCGCCGAGGCCGACGGTGCCGCCCCGCACGGCACCCCCGAGGCACTCTTCGCCGACCGTCGTCGACAGAACCGTCTGATCAACGCGGGGTGGCGGATCCTCCGCTTCACCTGGTCCGACGCGCTCCGCCCGGACTACATTCCCCACACCGTCCGCCAGGCCATGTCCCTCACCCGCACCCCGCCCCACCCCGAATCCCCACACTGACCCCGTCCCACACCGGATTCCACCCACCCCGCCGGGCCCCCACTCCGCCGGGCCCCCACTCCGCCGGGCCCCCACTCCGCCGGGCCCCCACCCCATCGAGCCCCACCCCACCCCGCCCCGCTGCCCTCACCCGCCCCACCCGCCCCACCCGCCCTAGCCGGTGATCAAGAGGTTTGCGTCGGCTGATCAAGAGGTTTGCGTCAAAGTTGATCTCCAATCTGACGCAAACCTCTTGATCACCGGGGCGAGGCGGGGGTGAGGTGGCGGCGAGGCGGGGGTGAGGTGGGGGCCGGGGTGGGGGCGAGGCGGGGGTGAGGTGGAGGCGGGGCGGGGCGGGGGCGGGAGTGGGGCGGGTGGGGGCGAGGCACGGTGGGGTGGGGGTGGGGTGGGTAGGATTCGTCGCCGTGCGCGTACTTCTTCTGGGTGGTGGCGGGCGGGAGCATGCGCTCGCGCTGGGGTTGGTCGAGGATCCGGCGGTCGAGGTCCTGTTCGCGGCACCCGGTAACCCGGGGATCGCGGGTGTGGCGGAGCTGCGGCAGGTCGATGCCGTCGATCCCGCCGCGGTGGCCGGGTTGGCGGTGGAGGTCGGTGCCGACCTGGTGGTGATCGGGCCGGAGGCCCCGCTTGTCGCCGGGGTGGCCGACGCGGTACGCGCCAAGGGCGTCCCCGTGTTCGGTCCGTCGGCCGAGGCGGCCCGGCTGGAGGGTTCCAAGACCTTCGCCAAGGAGATCATGACGGCGGCCGGGGTGCCGACCGCCCGCGCGTACACCTGCACGGATGCGGAGAGCGTCGGGCGGGCGCTGGACGAGTTCGGCACGCCGTACGTGGTGAAGGACGACGGGCTGGCCGCCGGCAAGGGCGTGGTGGTCACCGACGACCGGGACGTCGCGTTGCGGCACGCGCAGGAGTGCGGCCGGGTGGTGATCGAGGAGTACCTGTCCGGGCCCGAGGTCTCCCTGTTCGTGGTGACCGACGGTGAGGCGGCCCTGCCGTTGTTGCCGGCGCAGGATTTCAAGCGGGTCGGCGACGGCGATGCCGGTCCGAACACCGGCGGCATGGGGGCGTACGCGCCGCTGCCGTGGGCACCGCCGGGCCTGGTCGACGAGGTGCTGGCCGACGTGGTCCACCCGACGCTTGCCGAGATGCGCCGCCGGGGCACCCCGTTCGCCGGTCTGCTCTATGTCGGGTTGGCGCTGACCGCCGCCGGCCCCCGGGTGATCGAGTTCAATGCCCGCTTCGGTGACCCGGAGACCCAGGTGGTGCTGGCGTTGCTGCAGACCCCGCTCGGTGGGCTGCTGCACGCCGCCGCGACGGGCACGCTGGCCGCGCACCCGCCGCTGCGGTGGCGCGACGGTGCGGCCGTCACCGTGGTGGTGGCCGCCGAGGGTTACCCGGCGACCCCACGTACCGGTGACGTGATCACCGGTGCCGACCACCCGGGCGTCATTCACGCCGGCACCGCCCGCCGGGCCGCCGACGGCGCGTTGGTCTCCGCCGGCGGCCGGGTCCTCTGCGGTACGGCCACCGGCCCGGACCTGACCGCCGCCCGCGATGCCGCCTACGCCCTGGTACGCGGCATCGAGTTGGCCGGCTCGCACCACCGCAACGACATCGCCGCCACCGCGATCGACGGCCGGATCACCGTCCCGGACTGACCACAGCCGGGGCGGCTGCCCCAGCGCCCGCCCGACGCCGGGCGCGATGGATCGTGCCCGGGCCAGCGGTCGGATCACTCTCCCGAGGCCGACCGCCACCGCGATCGACGGCCCGGGGAGCCGCCTGGGCCGGTGGACTCCGGGCGGGGCCGACCCGTTCCCGGGCCGGCGACCAGTTCACCGTCCCGGCGACGGACCCGTCGCTGGCCGGGTCGTGCCCCGTCGGGTCGGCGGTCAGAGCAGGGACAGGGCGGCGGCGATGACCCGTTGGGCGGTGGCGCTGAGTTCCTCGCCCTTGGCGTCGGTGCTGGTGATCGAGTATTCCACCCGGAAGCGGCCGTCCCGGGTGGAGGCGGTCCCGGCGAGGTAGCCGTACCGGGAGCCGGTCTTGATCCACAGGGTTTCGCCGTCGGGCAGCGGGAACGCGGTGAGCCCGGCGCTGTAGCGGGCCGGCCCACCGCTCACGTCCGGCACTCCGGGCAGGGTGAACATCGTGCTGAGCTGGGCGGCCGGCACCACCCGACCGGCGAAGAGCGCGGTGAGGAAGGTGTCCAGGTCGGTGAGACTGGAGATGATGTTGCCGGCGGCCGGGGTGAAGGTCTGGCTCCAGGTGGTGACGTCCACCAGTTCCGTCCGGCCGTCCCGGTCGACTGCCTGGTAGCCGTGGGCGTGCGGGCCCCGGAGGCGGGGGTCGTCGCCCGGTGCGTAGGTGTCGCGCAGGCCGAGCGGTCGGGCGATGCGCCGGTCCAGTTCCGTCGCGTACGGGTGGCCGGTGACCTTCTCGATGAGCAGCCCGGCGACGATGTAGCCCATGTTGGTGTAGTGCTGCCTCGTGCCGGGGTCGAACTCGCGGGGGTTGTCGAGGCCGAGCCGGACCAGCTGTTGCGGGGTCCACCTGTCGTACCGGTGGGCGAGTTGCCACTCGATGTCGTCCGGCACGCTGGGGCTGGGTAGGCCGCTGGTGTGGTCGAGCAGCTGCCGGACGTTGACCGTCGGGTAGTCGGCGGGGAGCAGCCCTGGCAGGAGCCGCTGCACCGACGCGTCGAGGTCGAGCCGGCGTTCGGCCACGAGTTGCAGCACCATGGCCGCGGTGAAGGTCTTGGTGACGCTGCCGACCCGGAACCGGGCGTGTGGCGGTACGGGTTGCTGGCTGCGCAGGTCCCGTACGCCGGTGGTGCCGGTCCAGCAGCCGTCCGGCGTGGTGATCCTGACCTGGGCGCTGGTGGCGTCGGCGTCGGGCAGTCCGGCTATCGCCTGCCGGACGGGGGTCGGGTCGAGGGTGCCGGGCCGGCAGCCTGGAGCTGCGCGCCGGTCACCGACGGTGGAGGTGGGAGCGGCGAAGGCGAGCGTCCCGGGTGCCGTGACGCCGAGCAGGGCGCCGAGCGTGGTGGCGACGAGGACCGTACGCCGATTCATGATCTTCATGGTGTCGAGCCTGCCGGTCACGGGGAGCGACGGCATCGGGGACAGCCCCCCACGGCACCCGGATCGTCGGCTCGGGGAGACCACCCCGGGGTCGACGGCCCACCGAGCGTCCACCGTGCCCGTGCCCGCGCCCGGAACCCGCCCGGCACCCAGGTCTACCCTGCCCGCAGACCGTCGCCCGACGAGGTCAGGGACAGGTCAGCCGTAGTAGCGGCGGAGTTCCCGGGTGAGCACCTTGCCGGTGGCGTTGCGCGGCAGGTACTTCACGAAGATCACATCCCGGGGTACGGAGAACCGGGCCAGGTAGTGCCGGACGTACTCGCGTACCGCCTCGGGGTCGAGGGTCTCGCCGGGGTGCAGGGCGAGGAACGCGGCGAGCCGTTGCCCGTACTCCGGATCGGGTACGCCGAGCACGGCGGCCTCGCGGACCTGCGGCAGCCGGGCGAGCAGGTCCTCCAACTCGGACGGGAACACGTTCTCCCCACCGGAGACGATCATGTCGTCGGCCCGGCCGTCGACGAAGACCAGCCCGTCGGCGTTGACCCGGCCGAGGTCGCCGGTGTCGAGCAGCCCGTCGTGGGTCTCCCGGCGGGCCCCCGAGGTGTAGCCCTCGAACAGCATCTCGTTGCCGACGAAGATCCGGCCGACCCGCCCGGCCGGCACCGGCTTCCCGTCGTCGCCGAGGATCTCCAGTCGGGTGCCGTGCGGGGGGCGACCGGCGGTGGTGGGGGCCTGGCGCAGCTCGGCGGGGCCGGCGATGGCGGCCCAGGAGACCTCCGTCGAGCCGTACAGGTTGTAGAGGACGTCGCCGTAGGTGTCCATGAACCGGGTGGTGAGGTTGCCGGGCAGCGCCGAGCCGCTGACCGCGACCACCTTCAGCGCCGGCCGGGGCTCCGGTGGCGGCACGTCGAGCAGGCGTTGCAGCATCACCGGTACGGCGAACAGCGCCTGGCACCGGTGGGTCACGAGCGCGTCCAGCGTGGCGGCCGGGTCGAACCGGCGGTGCAGCACGATGGTGGCGCGCAGCGCGAAGGCGACCTGGAGTGCCGCGTACCCCCAGGTGTGGAAGATCGGGGCGGCGATCAGCACGGTGTCGTGGGTGTGCAGCGGGATGCGGTCGATGATGGACACCAGCGGGCCGAAGCCGGTCGGGACGGGCCGGCGGGCACCCTTGGGTGTGCCGGTGGTGCCGGAGGTCAGCACGATGGTCCGGCCGTCGTGGGCGGGCGGGGTGAGCCGGTCGGCGGGGAGCGCGGCGGCGATCAGGGCGTCGAGGCCGGCTTCGTCGACCCGGTGCACCTCGGCGGGGACGCCGAGGACCCGCTCGGCGAACTCGGTGTCGTGCACCAGCAGCCGCAGCCGTTGCTCCTCGGCGACGGTGGCGAGTTGCGCGGCGGACAGTCCGCTGTTGACCAGCACCGCGTCGGCGCCGAGCAGGGTGGCCGCGACGATGCCCTCGATGAGCCCGTGGTGGTTGCGGCACAGCAACCCGACCCGGTCCCCGGCCTGTACGCCGAGCACGCTGCGCATCGACCGGGCCAGTCGTTCGGCCCGGTCGAGCAGTTCCCGGTAGGTGAGTTCGTGGCCGTGCTCGTCGACGACGGCGACCCGGCCCGGGTCGCGGGCGGCGGCCTGCCGTAGTTCGCCGGCCATGCCCCAGCCCCACTGGCGCAGCGCGGCGAGTTGCGAGGCGACCCGGACGGGGTGCCCGGGGGTGAGCAGTCCCCGCCTGGTCAGTGTGGCCACGATGAACGGCAGGTCCATCCGGCGACCTCCTTCGGGGTACGACGTGGGGCCGGCCGGGGCCCTCACCAGGGATTCCTTTCCGATCATGCGTCGTCGCCGGCCGACCGCCCAGTCGACGTCGCCCATGGTGGACGGGCGGTGACGGGGCGGTCGACCGGTGGCGACGGTCAGCGGATCTGGACGCCGGAGATGGCGCGGGAGATGACCAGCCGTTGGATCTCGGAGGTGCCCTCGAAGATGGTGTAGATCTTGGCGTCCCGGTACCAGCGTTCGACCGGGTGGTCGCGCAGGAAGCCCGCCCCGCCGAGGAGCTGCACGGCCCGGTCGGTCACCGAGACGGCCACCTCACCCGCCTTGAGTTTGGACATCGAGCCTTCGCCAGCGGTGAACGGCCGGTTGTTGCGGCCCATCCAGGAGGCCCGCCAGACCAGCAGTCGGGCGGCGTCGATCTCCATCTTCATGTCGGCCAGGGCGAACGCGACGGCCTGGTTGGCGATGATCGGCCGGCCGAACTGGACCCGGTCCTTGGCGTAGTCGAGGGCGTACTCGTAGGCGGCGCGGGCGACGCCGAGCGCCTGCGCGCCGACGGTCGGCCGGGACAGCTCGAAGGTGCGCATCGCGGCCTGGCCGCTGGCCCGCTGGCCGGACCGGGCCCGCGCCAGCCGTTCGTCCAGCGCGTCCTTCCCGCCGAGCAGGCAGCGCCCGGGCACCCGGACGTCGTCGAGGAAGACGTCGGCGGTGTGCGAGGCGCGCAGGCCCAGTTTCTTGAGCTTGCGGGTCGCGTGCAGCCCGGCCGTCCCCGGCGGTACGACGAACGCGGCCTGCCCACGGGAGCCCAGTTCGGGGTCGACGGAGGCGGTGACCACGTGCACCCCGGCGATCCCGCCGTTGGTGGCGTACGCCTTCTGCCCGGTCAGCACCCACTCGTCGGTGGCCTCGTCGTAGACGGCTCTGCTGCGCATGGCGGAGACGTCGGAGCCGGCCTCCGGTTCGGTGGTGCAGAACGCGGCGACGGCGGGGGCGTCGACGGTGCCGAAGCACTGCGGCACCCATTCGACCATCTGGTCGGGGGTGCCGGTGCCGTAGATGGCGGCGACGGCGAGCGAACTGCCGAAGAGGCTCAGCCCGATGCCGGCGTCGCCCCAGAAGAGTTCCTCACTGGCGATCGGCAGGGACAGCCCGGTGGGGTCGGCCCAGCAGGTGGCGAGGAACTCGAAGCCGTACAGGCCGATCTTCGCCGCCTCCTGGATGATCGGCCAGGGGGTCTCCTCCCGGGCGTCCCACTCGGCGGCGGCCGGGCGCACGACCTCGGCGGCGAAGCCGTGCACCCAGTCCCGCAGATCCCGCTGTTCCTCGTTCAGGTCGAGCGAGAACTCGGCCATCGTCAGGCCTTGGGGATGTCGAACAGGTTGGCGATGTTGGCGGCCAGGCCCAGGTCGCCCTTGGCCTTCAGCTTGCCGGTCATGAACATCATCACCGGGTTGGCCCCACCGGAGACGATCCTCAGGAACTCGACCGGGCCCATGGTGAGGGCGAGCTTGGGGTCGTGCTGCGGCGGCTCGTTGACGGTGCAGGTGCCGTCGGCGATGACGATCTCGTAGGTGTCGGTGCCACCGTCGGGCCGGCCGGTGATGTTCCAGTGGATGACGGCGCTGGTGGTGCCGGCGCGGTCGGCGCGGAAAATCTGCGGCATCCGACCGAAGACCTCGCTGAGCACCTTGCCGCGCAGGTCGCCGGACATCACCTCGGCGATCTTGTCGTCCGGGGTGGACTTGACCAGCTGGGCGAACTCCTTGGGGCCGAAGTTGGCGAAGTTGGCCGGGTCGAAGTCAGTCATGGGAGTGGCACCTCTCGGGGCGGACGATTTTGGTTACTCAAGCGTAACCTTACGCACGAGTAGGTATGCTCGCAAGAGTGTCCAGCACACCCAGCTTCAAGCGCCTCCCCCGGGCCGTACGCGAGCAGCAGATGCTCGACGCGGCCGTCAAGGTCTTCTCCCGACGCGGCTTCCACGCCGCCAGCATGGACGAGATCGCCGAGGACGCGGGCATCTCCAAGCCGATGGTCTACGCCTACCTCGGCACCAAGGAGGAGCTGTTCATCGCCTGCCTGCACCGGGAGACCGCCCGGATGATGCTGGCCATCGCGGGGGCCGCCGCCCCCGACCTCCCGCCCGACCAGCGGCTCTGGCGTGGGCTGCGGGCCTTCTTCGGCTTCGTCGGGGCGCACCGCGACGGCTGGGCGGTGCTCTACCGGCAGGCCCGGGGCTCCCAACCGTTCGCCACCGAACTGGCCGCGATGCGCGCCCGGCTGGTCGAGGTGGTCGCCGGGATGCTCGACCACGCGTTGCGCGCCCGGGGCCGGGAGGTCGCCGCGACCGAGCTGGAGGTCGTCGCGTACGCCCTGGTCGGCGCGAGCGAGTCGCTTGCCGACTGGCTGGCCGACCACCCCGAGGCCGAGCCGGAGAAGACCGCCACCCAGATGATGAACGTCGCCTGGCTCGGTGCGGCCCAACTCCTCGACGGCGTCACCTGGCGGCCCCCGACGGACTGACCGCCCCACCCGCCCCACCCGCCGACCCCGGACGCCCGGACCTCGGGACCGATCACACCACCCGCCGGCCCCGGACGCCCGGACGCCCGGACCGACCGCGTCACCCGCCGGCCCCGGGCCGGTGCGTGGCTCGTTCCCGGCCCCACCTGGCCGGACTGGTCAGTGGTGGCCGGCGGCGCGGCGGCGGGCCCGCAGACGCCACCAGCGGGCCAGCTCCAACAACCCGGTCACGGCCAGCGAGAGGCCGACACCGACGAGCAGCCCCCGGACCGGATCGCGTTCGAAGGCCAGCCCGCCGAAATAGCCGAGCAGCCCGCAGTACAGGCTCCAGATGACGGCGGCGACGGCGTCGAAGACCAGGAACCGGGGGAGCGGATACCGGACGGCACCCATGGTCAGGGTGACGGCGGTCCGGCCGCCGGGGACGAAGCGGGAGGTGGTGAGGATCGAGCCACCCCGCCGGTCCACCGCCCGCCGGGCCCAGTCCGAGCCGCTCCGGCGGCGGCTGCCGTCGGGCAGCCGGGCCAGCCGGTGTGCGCCGCCGCCCCGACCGATGCCGTACGAGACGTGGTCGCCGCTGAGCGCGCCGAGGGCCGCCACCGCGATCACGGCGGTGAGGTTCGGCTCGCCGCTGGCCGCGAACACCCCGGCGGTGATCAGGACGGTCTCGCCGGGCACCGCCGGGAAGAAGGCGTCGACCGCGGTCACCACGAAGATCACCAGGTACACCCAGGGTGAGGTGACGGTGTGGTGGAGCAGGTCGAGCACCGACTGCATGCCCTCATGCTCGACGCTGCGCCGCCGGCCCGGGGCCGAGTCGCCGGATCAGGGCCGCGGGGCCGGGGCGGAGTCGCCGGGTCAGGGCCGCCGGGCCGGGGCGGTGGATCAGGTCTTCTGCGGGACCTGGTCGCTGGTCGGGGCCGGGAGCGGCTCGCCGGACGGCGGGGTGTGCTCCCGCTTGTCGGCGGCGGTGGGACCGTGCGAGGTGAGCACCACCGGGGCGGCCAGCGCCCCGGCCACCGCCGCCGGCCAGTCGGTGGGCGTGGGGTCGTACACCGGGCGGGTCCGCAGCAGGCGGGCGGTGAGGGCCGCCTGCCGGTCCAGGTCGCCGGGCGGGCCGGGGTGCAGCCGGTCGACGTCCTCGTAGCGGCGGCAGAGCCGCAGCGCGGGACGGGCGGAATCGGTGCGGGCCGGGTCGGGGTGGGTCAGGTCGAGGTGGGTGAGGGCGAGGCCGTCCACCCCACCGGCCACGTCCAGGGCGTACCGGTGGGCGACGGCGTCGAAGTGGCCGAAGCGGAACCGGCCCTGCCACGGGTTGGTCGGGTTGTGCGGATCGGTCAACGGCAGGGTCCGGTCCTCGGTGACCAGCGGACCGGGCCCGTGCCGGGTGGTGACCGTCCGCACCACCCCCAGCCGGTACGCCGACCCGGCCGCCCCCGCCTCGGCGAGCAGCGCCTCGGCGTTGGCGAAGGTGGTGGTGCTCCACGTGGTGTACGGGTGGAAGCCGTGCCACTCGTCCAGCAGCACCCCCTGTGCCCCCTCGAAGACGCAGGTCCCCGCCCGCAGCACCCCGGCCAGGTACGACCGGTCGACGATCGCCACCCGGTCGGCGAAGCCGGTGAACGCGGGCAGGCAGTCCGCCACCGGTGGGGCGTCCAGCGGGCCGAGTTCGGCGGTCAGCCGGTCCCGCAGCACGGTGAGCCGGCGGCGCAGCAGTTCCGGGTCCCGGCAGTCGGCCACCCGGGGCGCCTCGTCGGGGTGGGCGAGCCCGTACCGGACGGACTCGCCCACCCCCAGCCCGCAGGAGCCGTGCCGGGCGGCCCCCCGGGCGATCTCCCGGAGCCGGTTGGCGGCCCGGTGGTACGGCGTGGCCAGCAACGCCTCCCCGTCGACGGTGAGCCGGTCGAGGGCGTCGGGTACCCCGACCGAGGCGAGGTGGTCGGCCTCGGCGGCCAGCGCCAGCGGGTCCACCACCTGCTGCCGGGCCAGGTGGGTGCGAACCCCCGGGTGGAACGTCCCCGCCCCGAACTGGGCGAACGTGTGGTGCCGGCCGTCGGGCAGCACCACGTTGTGGGCGGCCTGCGCACCCCCGTTGAACCGCACCACGGTGTGCACGTGGCGGGTCGCGCAGAGCCAGTCCACGACGGTGCCCTTGCCGGCGTCGCCGTAACCGAGATCGACCACGATCACGTGCCGGCCCGGTCCGGTCCCGTCCGGTCCCGTCGGGCCCGGACCGGGCCGCCGGGTCGCGGGGGCGGGGACGTCGGTCACAGCCGGGTCACCCCACCGGCGTGGCGCGACCCGGTCGGGGCCGGCAGCGTGGAGACCTCGGTACGCCGGCCGCCGGCCAGCGGGGCCAGCGCCTTCGACACCGTGCCGCCCGCGGTGGAGCCGGCCCGGTCGAGGTCCCGCAGCCCCTCGTCGAGGTCGATGGCCTGCTCGCCGAGGCCGACGGTGAGCGCGATGGTCTCGCAGACCGCGTCCAGGTCGTCGAGGACGACGGCGCGCTGCCCGAGCAGGTCCCGCCAGAAGTCGAGCACCTTGGCGTTGCCGGCGTAGTGGCTGCCGGCGGGGAGCAGGTAGTAGGTGTCCCAGCGGCGGGTCACCTCGTCGAGGATCTGCCGCAGCGGCACGTCCTCGCCGAGGTCGTCGCCGATCAGCCGGCGCACCTCCCGCCGGCTCACCCGGGGGTACGCCAGCTCGTCGCCGATGATGAACAGGTAGCCGCGCCGCCCGCGCTTCTCCCAACTGTCGGTGACCGTGTGCCGGGCCATGAAGTACATCGCCAGCTCGTACGACTCGGTCATCTGACCGCCGCCGCCGCCTTCCAGCACGATCCGGCCGAGGTCGGCGTCCATCCGGTTGTCCGACTCGAACTGCCCCACCTGCAACGGCACCCGGTCGCAGGTGGCGTCGCCGATCGCGCCGAACATCACCTGCGGGTCGCGGGCGTAGCCCTGGCGCAGCAGCAGCCCGAGCAGCTGCGGCAGCTTGGCCTGGAGGGTACGGGGCACGTGCCCCATCGAGCCGGTCACGTCGAACAGCACCGCGATGGGTGTCGACTGCGGGTGCTCGGCGTTGTCGCGGCTCTCCCGCAGGGCGTCGCGCGGGTCGAGCGCCGGGTGCACGGTGCGGGCCCCGCTGTCGCTGTAGGAGAACGCGCTGGTGCCCTTCTTCTTCCGGTAGCGGTCGGCGGCGTCGTACACGTCGGTGGACCAGATTCCGCTGCCCATGGCAGCCTCCCTAGGGGTTGAGGGTGAACGGTCGGAAGGTGCGCGGCCCGTAGAGCCGGTCGAGCACCTCGTCGAGTTCGCCCAGCAGTCGCCAGGCGTCGTCGGGTCGGGCGGCCAGCGCCGGGCGGCGGCAGCCGTCGGCGAAGGCGCGTAGTTCACGGGGGGCACGGTCGCCCATCAGCCAGCTCATGCACGCCGCGGCCATCGCCAGGTCGGTGCCGGGGCCGGCGGGCCGCCGCGCGGTGACCTCCGGCGGGTACCAGTCCTCGTGCCCGGGGACCAGCGCCGGGACGGTGCCGCCGTCGACGGCGGAGAAGCACCAGTCGACGAGCACCACGCCGTGCGCGTCCGGCTCGATCAGCACGTGCCGGGGGAGCACCGCGCCGTGCACCACGCCGGCCCGGTGGGCCAGGCCGAGGGCGACCAGCAGCCGCCGCCACATCCAGGCCGCGTCCCGGGCGTCCAACCCGTCGGGGTACGCCCGGCGTACCGCGTCGAGGTCGTGCAGCCCGGGTACGGCGGCGAGCACGGTGATCCGGCGTTCGGCCCCGCTGGCGGCGTCCCGGTGCCGGAAGGTGTCGACCAGCCGGGGCACGTACGGCAGGTGGCGCGGGTCGCCGCGTTCCTCGATCTGCCGCAGGGCGTGCGCCTCGCGGGCCAGCAGGTCGTTGTCGGCCGGGTCGCGGGGCAGCTTGAGCAGGCGGTCGGCCCCCACGTCGTAGAGGTCGGCGAGGTCACCGACGTGGGCGAGCGCCCCGAGCCGGTATCCCCCCAGCACGACGGTGGCCGGGTCGGTGGCGGCGCGGCCGTCCGGTGCCTGTCGGCCGGCGGTGGCCGTCGGGTCGCCGGGGGTGCCGGTCGGGTCGCCGGGTGCCGGGGTCCGGGTGGCCTGCCAGCGGGTGGTGACCTCGATGAACGCGTCGGTGGCGGCGGCGCGTACCTGATGGTCGAGCGCGCCCAGCCGGTCGGGGTGCAGGGCCGCGACCAGCTCGCGGTAGCGCTGCGCCGGGGTGTCGACGCCGAACAGGTCGGCGTCGGTGCGGGCCGCCGCGACCAGCCCGATCGCCTCGTCGGTCCTCACCGGACGGTCTCCTCCCGGGCGGGGCGCAGCAGCGCCGGGTGCAGCAGCCGGGCGTCGCCGGCCCGGTAGAGCCGGGCCCGGGGACCGCCCCGGGCGCCGCCGCGTTCGGTGTTGCCGCCGGTGCTCTCGACGAAGCCGGGGACGGAGAGCACCTTGCGGTGGAAGTTGCCGGCGTGCAGCGGGTGCCCCCAGACCGTCTCGTAGACGCCGCGCAGCTCGGCGATGGTGAACTCGGGGCCGAGGAAGCGGGTGGCCAGCGGGGTGTATTCGAGCTTGGAGCGGGCCCGTTCCAGCCCGTCGTCGACGATCCGGGCGTGGTCGAAGGCGAGCTGCCGGCTGGGCAGGGCGGTGACCGGCAGCCACCCGGCCTCGTCGGCGTCGCTGTCGGCGACCGGGTCGGGCAGGTCGGGGGCGAAGGCGAGGTGGGCGACGGAGACGATCCGCATCCGGGGGTCCCGGTCGGGGGCGCCGTAGCTGGCGAGTTGTTCCAGGTGGACCCGGCGCAGCCGGTCGCCACCGAGGCCGGTCTCTTCGGCGAGTTCGCGGCGGGCCCCGGTGGTGAGGTCCTCGTCGGGCTGGACGAAGCCGCCGGGCAGCGCCCAGTGCCCCTGGTAGGGGGGTTGGCCACGCCGGATCAGCAGCAGGTGCAGCGCGCCCTCGCGGATGGTCAGCGCCACCACGTCCACGGTGATCGCGGTCGAGGGGTAGGCGCTGGGGTCGTATCCGGCGAGGAAGTCCTGCTCGTTCACGGCGTCCCTCTCAGGTTGAGAATTACTCGATCTGAGAACAACTTAGCTCACGAAACGGCGGTGGGCAACCGCCGTGCGTCGTTCAGCGGACGGTGCCCACCAGGTGGGGGCGTCCGGTCCGGGTGTCGTGCAGGGCGAAGTCCCAGCCCGGGGCGGCGCTGAACGCCACCGTCGACGGCAGCGGCACCGGCAGCTTGAACCCCACCTCCACGGTGTACGCCTCCGGTAGCCGGCTCTCCAGGGCCGCCAGGCAGCGCGCCTTGCTCCACATGCCGTGCGCGATCGGCCGGGCGAACCCGAACAGCCGGGCCCCCAACCGGGAGGTGTGGATCGGGTTGTGGTCCCCGGAGATCCGGGCGTACTCCGTACCGACGCGGGGGGTGAGCCGCCAGTGCGCGGTGGCGGCCGGCGGCGCGGGGCGCCCACCCGGGTCGCGCCCGGCACCCCCGCCGGCCCCGCGCTCCCGACCGAGGTACGTCGACACCCCGCGCCACACCTCCTCGCCACCGACCGAGCCGACCAGGACGACGTCGACCTGCCGCCCCCGGGCATGCGGCCGGAGATTCTCGGCGTACGCGACGAAGTCCCACGGTTCGTCGGCCCGGACCGGGCGGTGCACGGTGATCCGGTTGCCCACGTGCACCACCCCGGCCAGCGGGAACGGGAACTCCGGCAGGGTCATCAACCGCAACGCCAGCGGGAACCCCAGCACGTGCGGGTAGGTCGCCGGCAGCGTGTCGGCCAGCCGGAAACCGCAGACCCGGTCGTACCCGGCGAGGTGGGCCCGGTCGACGGTGACCCCGGCGACGGCCAACTCGACCGGGGGCGCGGCGTCCGGCCGGCGGGACCTGCCGATGCCGGGCAGCGCGTCGCGCAACGCCCGCCGGTAGAGCACGCCCGGCCTGGGCAGACCGGGCAACTCCACCCGGGCCCGCCCGGCCCGCGCCGCCAGGTCCCCGTCGGCGTGCCCCGTGGTCGGACCCCCGGTGGCGTACGCCGACAGGTCGTGGGTCTCGTCGACGCTGCGGTCGGGTCCCGGGCCGGCGGTGCGGGCGGCGGCCAGCGCGGCCGGTGAGATGACCTCCGTCGGCCCCTCGATCAGGTCGCCGACCGACAGTTCGCCGTCGCCGGACTCCTCGGGTCGGTTGCTGCGCCGCGCCATCACGCCCCCAGCAGACTCTGGCCGCAGACCCGGACCACGTTGCCGCTGACCGCGCCCGAGGCCGGCCAGGCCAGCCAGCCGATCGTCTCGGCGACGTCCACCGGCAGGCCGCCCTGGGCCAGGCTGTTCATCCGGCGACCCGCCTCCCGGACCACCAGCGGAATACGGGCGGTCAGCCGGGTCTCGATGAAGCCGGGGGCGACCGCGTTGACGCTGATCCCCCGTCCGGCCAGTACCGGGGCGAGCGAGTCGACCAGGCCGATCACCCCGGCCTTGCTGGTCGCGTAGTTGGTCTGGCCCCGGTTGCCGGCGATCCCGGCGATCGACGAGACGGCGACCAGCCGGCCGCCCTCGGGGATCAACTCCCGTTCCAACAGCACGTCGTTGATCCGTTCCTGACTGGAGAGGTTGACGTCGAGCACCGCGTCCCACCGGTCGGCGTCCATCCGACCCAGCGTCTTGTCGCGGGTGATGCCGGCATTGTGCACCACCACGTCGACCCGTCCGTGCCGCTCGGCCAGGTGGTCGGCGAGCCGGGTGGGGGCGTCCGCCGTGGTGAGATCGAGCTGTACGGCGGTGCCGCCGATCTCGTTGACGACCGCCGCGAGGGCGTCCCCGGCCGCCGGGACGTCCAGCGCGACGACCTGCGCGCCGTCGCGGGCGAGCACCCGGGCGACCGCCGCGCCGATGCCCCTGGCCGCGCCGGTGACCAGCACCACCTGCCCGGCCAGCGGCCGGTTCCAGTCCGCCGGTACGACGGCCGGCCCGGTGCCGACCCGCACCACCTGCCCCGAGACGTACGCGGAGCGGCCGGAGAGCAGGAACCGCAGGGTCGCCTCCAGGCTGGTCGCGGTGCCTGCGTCACCGGTCGCGGTGACGTGGACCAGTTGCGCGGTGACGCCCCGACCGAACTCCTTGCCGATGCTGCGGGTCAGCCCCTCCAGGGCCCGCTGGGCGGTGGCCTCCCGGGGCGAGCCGCACTCGGCCGGCGGGGTGCCCAGCACGATCACCCGACCGCTGGGCAGCACCGCACGGGCCTGCGGGTGGAAGAAGTCGTAGAGCTGGCGAAGGCCGGTGGAGTCGGTGATGCCGGTGGCGTCGTAGACCAGGGCCCCGAACCGGGCGGACGTCCCGCCCCCGGCCGGTGCGCCGCCGTTCCCCGCCCGCTCGTCCCGGCCGGCCGCTTCGGTGGGTCCGTCGGCTGCGGCGGCGGCGTCGTGCCCGGCGGTCGGCCCGTCGGCTGCGGCGGAGTCGTCGTGCCCGGCGGTGGGTGGCGTGGTGCCGGTGCCGGTGCGCACGTCGACCCCGGCGGCGGTGAGGATGGCGGCGACCGGGTCGGCGAGTCGGCCGCCGGTGGCCGCGCCGAGCAGGACCGGGCCGGGCAGCAGTGGGTCGCCGGGGCTGTGCCGGCGCAGTCGCGGTGGATCGGGCAGCCCGAGGCGCTTGACCAGCGCGCGGCCGGCCCCCGATTGGACGAAGCTCGCGTACCTGTCGGTCATGGGCGTAGCCTACTGGCCAGTAGGTTGTGGGCAAGTCCTGAAACGGAGGCGGGATCGTGCAGAGCATCCGGCGGGTCGCGGTCATCGGCGGCAACCGCATCCCCTTCGCCCGGTCCAACTCCCGGTACGCCAGCGCGTCCAACGCGGACCTGCTCGGCGCGGCGCTGGACGGGCTGATCGCCCGGTTCGGACTGGCCGGGCAACGGGTCGGTGAGGTGGTCGCCGGGGCGGTCCTCAAGCACTCGAAGGACTTCAACCTGACCCGCGAGGTGGTACTCGGCTCGAAACTCGACCCGCACACCCCCGCGTACGACATCCAGCAGGCATGCGGCACCGGCCTGGAGGCGGCCATCCTGGTCGCCAACAAGATCGCCCTCGGGCAGCTCGACGTGGGCATCGCCGGTGGCGTCGACACCACCTCCGACGCGCCGCTGGCGATCAACGAGGACATGCGCCGCACCCTGCTGAAACTCAACAGCGCCCGGACCCTCGGCGAGCGGTTGAGGATCGCCGCGAAGCTCCGCCCGCACCAGCCGTTCAAACCGGAGCTGCCGCGCAACGCCGAGCCCCGCACCGGGCTGTCGATGGGCGAGCACGCCGCCCGGACGGCGCTGCGCTGGCAGATCGACCGGCAGGCCCAGGACGAGTTGGCGCTGCGCTCGCACCAGCGCCTCGCCGCCGCGTACGACAGGGGGTTCTTCGACGACCTGATGACGCCCTACCTGGGGCTGACCCGGGACCAGAACCTCCGCCCCGACACCAGCCTGGACAAGCTCGGCGCCCTCCGGCCGGTCTTCGGCACCCGGGGCCCGGACGCCGAACAGGCCACCATGACCGCCGGCAACTCGTCCCCGCTGACCGACGGGGCGTCCACCGTGCTGCTCGCCTCCGAGCAGTGGGCGCGTGAGCACCAACTGCCTGTGCTGGCCTGGTTCTCCTGGTCGGAGACGGCGGCGGTGGACTTCGTGCACGGCGACGAGGGGCTGCTGATGGCCCCCGCGTACGCGGTGCCCCGGATGCTGGACCGGGCCGGGCTGACCCTCCAGGACTTCGACTTCTACGAGATCCACGAGGCGTTCGCGTCGCAGGTGCTGGCCACCCTGGCGGCCTGGGAGTCGCCGGAGTTCGGCAAGGACCGGCTGGGGCGGGACACCCCGCTGGGCGCGATCGACCGGGACCGGCTCAACGTCACCGGCTCGTCGCTGGCCGCCGGGCACCCGTTCGCCGCCACCGGTGGCCGGATCGTGGCGACGCTGGCGAAGTTGCTCGCCGAGAAGGGCGGCGGCCGGGGGTTGATCTCGATCTGCGCGGCCGGCGGGCAGGGCGTCACCGCCATCCTGGAGCGCTGACACCGCACCGGCCCCGAGTCCGGGCCGCACCGTCCCGGGCCGCACAGCACCGTCCCGGGCCGCACCGCACCGCACCGGGCCGCACCGCACCGGGCCGCACCGCACCGGGCCGCACCGCACCGGGCCGCACCGCACCGGGCCGCACCGCACCGGGCCGCACCGTCCCGGGCCGGGCCGACGGATGCGACAACGGCCCCCTTTGGGGGACGAACCTTCCAAAGGCTCACGTTCATGTGCTGACCTCCGCACGATGAGGGCGCTCGTTCGTCCCTTATCAGGAGGTTTGTGGTGAAAAGCAGACGCTGGCTCGTCGCCGTACTCTCCGCCGCGGCCCTGGCCGTCTTCCCCGGGGTCGCGCCCGCGGCCGGTACGCCGACCACCACGGCCGAGGCCGCCGCGCTCTCCGACGACGGCACCCGGGGGCCGGACGGCAGCCGCCCCGGCCGCACCCAGCCCAACGCCCGAAACATCCGGTCCGACCAGCCATCCGCTCTGCCCGGTGCTGCGCAGCCCGGTCGATCCGGTGGTCAGCAGCCCCCGCCGGACGAGAGTCACTGCCGCCCCGGCCTACCGCCGGATGCGCCGCAGACCACCCGGTTCTACGACGACAACCGACTGCTCGGGCCGACCACGTTGCCGAGCCCGTCCCCGGTCGGCCCGCTGCTCGCCGGCTACCAGCGGTTCGGCGCACAGGGCGAGTCCCGGTGGGTCCAGAACTACACAGTGAACGGAGCCGGCACCACGCTGGTCTTCCCGCCGGAGAGCGGCTTCTTCCTCGGCCCGGACGGCACACCGGTGAAGCAGCGGCAGACCATGCTGCCGGGATACCGCCTGGACCGCTTCGGCTTCACCGGCGGCGCCTTCCTGGCCCCGCTCGGTACCCCGTTCGGCTCCCGCTCCCTCGCCCCGCAGAGCCTGAACACCCCACCGACGCCACCGGCCACCACGCCTGCCGCTCCGCTGGCGAACTACCACACCTACTGCGTGCTCACGCCGTTCGACGTCGACTCCGGTCCGATCGCGCCCTGGTTCGCGCAGCCCGGCATGGGCACCCAGTTCCAGCTCAACCCGGCGTACGTGCCGCAGGCCGGCAACCTGCTGAACGTGCAGTGGCTGCTGGACCACCACGTCATCGTCGAGGAGTATCTGGGTGGGAGCACCCCGCCCTGCCCGACCGACGCCGTGCCGCGTCAGGGTGGGGCGGGCGGCGGGCTGCGTACCGCGCCGGTCTGCTGATCCGCTGCCGCCCCGACCCGGCCGGCTCCTGTCGTGTCCGGCCCGGCCCGGCCGTCCGGGCGGCGGCCGGGCCGGTCGCTGGCCCGGCCCGTTCCCGCATCCAGGAGGTCACCGTGGATCGGCACGAGCTGCGTAACGCCCTCTTCGCGACCGGGGTCTCCCCGGACGCCTTCGAGTTGGAGAGGGTGCACGAGCACGTTCCCCTGCCACCCGACTTCTGGTTCCTCCGCCGGTCCGCCGACGGGCGGTGGGAGATCGGGGCGTACGAACGCGGGGTGTACGACGTCCGCCTTGCGTACGACACCGAGCCGGAGGCGTGCGCGGGGCTGTGGCGGGCACTGACCGGTCGCCCCACCCCACCCTGACGTGCCGCCCGGCCCCGGCCTGGCCGGGTTGATCCACTCATCGGGGGCGGAACAGCGGTGTCCCGGCCCGCGCGATACCGCTGTTCCGCCTCCCGGGAGTCGATCAGTCCGCCCCTCTGGGATCGATCAGGTCGGTCTCAGCCAGCCGAGGAAGCGCGCGTGCAGGTCGCTGGCCGGCTGACGGGGTAGGTCCGACAGCGCGTCGGCCAGTTGCAGGCCGAGGTAGATGCCGAGGGTGGTGCGATCGTCCGCGTACTCGCTGAGTAGTCGGTCGCGTCGGTCCCGGCAGGGCCAGGGCTCGCCGCACCCGGCGCACTGCCAGCTGGGACGGGCCGGCACGTGAGCGACCAGGGCAGCCGCCGGCTGGACCCGGATCGCCTCCAGCCGGGCGAGCACTCGCCGCTGCCGTGACCCGGACGGATGGCCCAGTTCGACGCCGCGCAGACGGATCCAAAGCCCGTCGCTGTGTCGTTCGCGGCGGCCCACCTCCACGATCCTTAGGGTCAGGGTGCCGAGCCCGTAGCAGTAGTGCTGCTCGGCCACCTTCACCACGTCGCCGATCCCGAACGGAACTGTCGGTCGGGCGGTCATGACGTCACCGAGGCGTGCGACCCGGTGGTGGGCGCGCATATTTCGACCGTCCAGACGAACGTCAGCAGTGGTGCCGGCCGAGGCGTGCGTCGTCGCTGGGGCCCGAACCAGCCTCGCCAGCCGATCCGCCGACGCGGCTGATCGGGTGGCAGTACCGGTCGACCCAGGTCGATCAGGCGGTTCGCCGCCGCGTTCGCCGACTGGCACGGCCCCGGCACGAGGCAGACCACGCAGAGGTGGGTTTCCGGATCGGGTACGTGGCTGTCGAGGACCCTGCGTGCCGCATCCGCCGCCGCCTCGTCGCGGTGCCACACCTGGCTGTTCCTCGACCGATAGACGCCCATCTTCCACTCCTTTCGTGCGAGGGTCCGCGTACGGCCGTTCCGCCGGTTGCGAACCGCCATCGGGTCGGGCCACCGCGAGATCCGTCGTGGTGCGTCCCCTCGACTCGCGCCGGGACGAAACTGGAAGGTCACCGGATCGATCACCCACCCCGGCGGCGTCCCGGGCAACCTTACTGCCTATCCGATAAGGCATCAAGGATGGACGGGTGGGCGGTTTCTGCTGAACTACCCTTGGCCAGTGCCGGCGCAGAGGAGTCGAAGGTGAGTCACCCCGAGTGGATCAGTGTCTCTATGCCCTACGTGACGCCCCGATCGCGAGCGGGCGGGGACGCATGGGCGGCCGAGGCGGCGCAGCAGGGTGGGCTCGGCACCCAGAACCTGTTGGAGGTGGCGGAGGTGTCGCCGACGGCTGAGGTGGCGGAGGCGCTCCTGGTGGATGCCGAGACGCCGGTCATCGTTCGACGGCGGCTCATGATGTTCGACGGGCAACCGGTCGAGTTGACCGACTCGTACTACCCCGCCTCGATCGCTCGTGGCACCGCACTGAGCGAGCACCGGAAGATTCGAGGAGGGGCGGTCGGTCTGCTCGCCGAATTAGGCTATCGTCCCGGGCGGGTCACAGAGGACGTCTACACCCGGCAGCCCACCGAGCATCAGCGGAGCGCGCTCGGGTTGACGGCCGGAGAGTGGGTGCTCGGGCTGACCCGGGTACTCAGCACCGCCGAGGGCGTGCCGGTCGAGCTGAGCGTCATGACGATGGTGCCGCAAGGCCGCCGCCTACGGTACGAATTGATCGTCGAATAGCGGATCGAGGGAGCGGCGCATGGCCAGCGAAGGCGACGGCCGGCCTCGGCACGAGCAGATCGCGGCCGACCTCCGGGCCCGCATCATGTCCGGCGATCTGCCTGCCGGCGCTCAACTGCCGTCGATCCCCACCCTGACGACGCGGTATGCCGCTGCCACGGCAACTGTCCAACGGGCGCTTGCCACATTGAAGGCGGAGGGAGCGGTGCGCAGCGAGATGGGCAGAGGCGTCTACGTACGTGACCGCCAGCCTCTTGTCATGGAGGCTTCGGCATACCTCGCGCCGCAGCCGAGCGGGATCAGCTACCGCCTGCTCGCCGTAGCGGAGGTGGAGCCCTCCCCGGAGGTGGCGCGGCTACTGGCGCTGGGCAGCGACGACCAGGCGGTGCTCCGGCAGCGGTTGATGCTGCACGGCGGAGAACCGACGGAGTTGTGCTGGTCGTACTACCCGGCCTCGATCGCGCGGGGCACCGAACTCGCCGAACGCCGCAAGATCAGCGGTGGGGCCGCCCGGGTCCTGGCGGACCTCGGCCATCCGGAGCACGAGGTGGTCGATCACGTGTCGGCCCGCATGCCGACCTCCGAGGAAGTGGAGAGGTTGGCGCTGCCGCCGTACGTACCTGTGTTGCGCCAACTGCGGGTGGTCCGTACCGCGACGGAGCAGCCCGTCGAGGTGTCGGTGCTGATCAAGGGCAGTCATCTGCACGAGCTTCGTTACGGTTTCCGTATCTGACAGTCGTCGAATTCACCGGGCCAGGCGCAGTTGGTGCGCCCACGCCACCAATCGAATCCTGACCGCCCGCTGTGACCTGCTGAGTGTTCGCGCAGTTCGGGGCGGTGTTGTCGGGGCTTCCTACCGTGGTGTCAGCCCGCCCTGACGTCATGGTGGCGGCGCCCCGTCGAGGAGTGTCATGCCCGGTCGTGCCCTGCTGCGTACCGCTGCCGTTGCTTTTGCCGTCGTGCTCGCCGCCGGCGGTTGTGCCGCCACCACGACGGGTTCCGAGGGGTCCCCGGCGATCGGGGCGGCCGGCGGCCCGGCGGGGCCGGGCCACGCGAGGGCCGGCTCCGCCGACACCGGCACGGTCACCGACGGCGGGGCCCCGGGCGTCGCGGTCGGGGGTGCCGGCCCCACCGCCGCTCCCACCGCCAGCCCTTCGACCGGCGGTGGTGGGGACAGCGGCGGTGCCAAGTCCGGTACGAAGGCGAGCGGCCCCACCATCAGCTACTTCCGGGTCACCGACAAGCCGCGCTGCCCGGCCGGCACCACGGTCAACCCGATCGCCGGCGGCGGGGTGCTGATGGAGTGGCGGGTCGGCAACGTGACCTCGGTGGCCCTGTCGGTCGACGGCCCCGGCATCTACCGCGACGACTACCCGTCGGCCGGCAGCGAGGAGTTCACCTTTCCCTGCTCGGGCCGGGAGGGCGACATCCAGCGGCACACCTACACGTTGACGGCGCGCAACGCGCACGGCACGCAGACGAAGACCATCGTGGTCACCGCCCCGGTGCACGACATCCCGAAGGTCTGACCCGGGCCGCCGCTGATCACGCACCGACGGCAACCCCGCTGCACCGCAGGGAATACCTGGCACACGTACTCAAACGGGGGTGACCGGTCGCCGGCTTCACGCGGACACCGGGTGGCACGCGACCGCCGCCCTGGTCGGCCCGACCAGGGCGGCGGTCGTCGGGTAGGAGACAATGAGGTACGTGACGACGATCCCGAACGTGCTCGCCCACCGGTACGCCTCACCCGAACTGGTCGCCCTCTGGTCCCCGCAGGAGAAGGTACGGATGGAGCGGCGACTCTGGCTCGCCGTGCTCCGCGCCCAGCGGGACCTCGGCGTGGCGGTGCCGGACGGCGTGGTCGAGGCGTACGAGCGGGTGGTCGACCAGGTCGACCTGGCGTCGATCGCCGAGCGGGAGCGGGTCACCCGGCACGACGTGAAGGCCCGGATCGAGGAGTTCAGCGCGCTCGCCGGGCACGAGCACGTGCACAAGGGGATGACCTCCCGCGACCTCACCGAGAACGTCGAGCAGCTCCAGGTGCGTGCCTCGCTGGAGCTGATCCGGGACCGGGTGGTCGCCGCGCTGGCCCGGCTGGCCTGGCTGGCCCACGAGCACTCCGGCCTGGTGCTGACCGGCCGTTCGCACAACGTCGCCGCGCAGGCCACCACGCTGGGCAAGCGCTTCGCCTCGGCCGCGGAGGAACTGCTCATCGCGTACGAGCGGCTGGAAGACCTGATCGAGCGGTACCCGCTGCGTGGCATCAAGGGTCCGGTGGGCACCGCCGCCGACCAGCTCGACCTCTTCGACGGGGACGCGGAGAAGGTCGCCGAGCTGGAGCGTCGGGTCGCCGGTCACCTCGGTTTCGCCCGGGTGCTGGACAGCGTCGGGCAGGTCTACCCGCGTTCGCTGGACTTCGACGTGCTGTCCGCCCTGGCGCAGGTGGCTGCCGCGCCGTCGTCGCTGGCCACCACGATCCGGCTGATGGTCGGTCAGGAGCTGGCCACCGAGGGCTTCAAGCCGGGTCAGGTCGGCTCCAGCGCGATGCCGCACAAGATGAACACCCGTTCGTCGGAGCGGGTGAACGGCTTCGCGGTGATCATCCGGGGCTACCTGTCGATGGTCGGCGAGCTGGCCGGCGACCAGTGGAACGAGGGGGACGTCTCCTGCTCGGTGGTCCGCCGGGTGGCCCTGCCGGACGCTTTCTTCGCCGCCGACGGGTTGTTCCAGACCTTCCTCACCGTGCTCGACGAGTTCGGGGCGTACCCGGCGGTGATCAGCCGGGAGCTGGAGCGCTTCCTGCCCTTCCTGGCCACCACCAAGATCCTGGTCGCGGCGGTGCGCCGGGGCGTCGGCCGGGAGGTCGCCCACGAGGTGATCAAGGAACACGCGGTCGCGGTCGCCCTCGCCATGCGGGAGAAGGGCGCCCCGGAGAACGACCTGTTCGACCGGCTGGCCGCCGATTCCCGCCTCGGCCTCACCCGCAGCGAGATCGACACCCTGGTCGCCGACCCCGCCACCTTCACCGGTGCCGCCCAGGCCCAGGTGGACGCGATCACCCGCCGCATCACCGCGGTCGTCACCGCCCACCCCGAAGCCGCCACCTACTCCCCACCCCCCATCCTCTAACCCCCTCCCCCTCCCCGCCCACCCACCTTCCCCACCCGCCCTCCCCGCCTTCCCCACCCACCCACCCTCCCCGCCCGCCCTGCCCGGTGATCAAGAGCTTTGCGTCACCAACGAAGATCAACCAGCCCCAAACCTCTTGATCACGCCCCGCACGCGTGGCCGGGCATCGGCTCACCCCCGTGATCAAGAGGTTTACGTCAGCCGTGGAGATCAACCAGCCCCAAACCTCTTGATCACGCTCTCCGGGCCTGGCCAGGCGTCGGCTCTCCCCGGTGATCAAGAGGTTTGCGTCACTAATAGAGATCGAATTGGCGTAAACCTCTTGATCACCGGGGCCGAGGGGGCGGGGGCGAGGGGAGTGGGTCAGGAGTTTCGGGTGGGGGTTTCGGGGGCGGAGGTGAGGTTGGGGGCGCTCGCCGGTTCGGCGATGCCGCCGGGGGCTTCGGTGAAGCCGGGGTCGTGGGCGGTCGCGGCGGCGATGAGGGGCTGGTCGTGCGGCATCACGTCGGGGACCTTGGGTGCCACGATCACCGCGGTGCCGTAGGCGCAGATCTCCATCCACATCTCGCCGCAGTCGCGGCTGTCGAAGCGCATTCCCACCACGGCGTTCGCGCCGATGCGCAGGGCCTCCTCGCCGAGCCGGGCCACCGAGTCGGTACGCCAGCGGGTGAGGTTGTCCGGGGCCATCGGGTCGTACGCGCCGCCGCGCAGGTTCTTGACCCCCTCGCGGTACGGGTTCCGGGTCCGCGCCATCGACGACACCACTTCGCCGAGGATCTGGCGGATCTCGTAGCCGGGCAGTTGATCCGTCGTCACGACCAGCACGGTTCCGATGCTGTCAGTAGTCGCAGAGCGTCGGAGCGTGCCGTGTGTGGCTGGTCGGATGCTGCAAAACGAGGCGGCGCGGACGGCCGGCACGCGACCGGCCATCCGCACCGCGCGGGGTGGTAACCGTCAGACACCGGCCGTCGAGGTGATCCAGGCCCGGTTGTACGCGACGCTGCCGTAGTTCTGGATGCTGGACCCGTCGGCGGTGGAGGCGACGCCGACCTGCCTGCCGTCGTAGAACTGCGGGCCGCCGGAGTCGCCGCGCCACGCGTTGCCGTTGACCCGGGTGCTGCGGATCGCCTGGCCGCCGTACGCGTCGCTGGCGTTGGTGCTGGTCACCCGCACCGAGGCGGTCTTGAGCTGGCTGGACGCCCCGCAGCCGCTGTAGCAGGTCATGCCCCAGCCGTAGATGGTGTTGGTGGAGCCGACGGGCGGGTTGCTGCCGGCCAGGCTGACCGGGGTGTTGGTGACGGTGCTGGCGAGCCGCAGCAGGGCGAGGTCGTTGCGGGTGTAGGAGGCGCTGACCGTACGGGTGGTGCCGCCGGAGGCGTAGTAGACGCTGCCGACCCGGACGGACATGGCGCCGCTGACGCAGTGCCGGGCGGTGAGTACCCACTGGGCGGCGATGACGCTGCCGGAGCAGGTGAACGACCCGTTGCTGAAGACGGCGGCGGCCCAGGGGGCGGAGGAGACGGTGCTGCCGCCGATGATCGGCTGTGGGCCGGCCGGGGCGGCGGTGGCCCCGGAGGCGGCGACGAGGACACCGGCGAGGGCGGTGGTCAGCACCGCGAGCGTGGAGCGGAGGCGCATGTCGGGGGGCTCCTTCGGGTCGGGCCCGGGATCGCCGGGCCGGGTCGGCCGCCGGGGCGGGGGTGGCCCGCCGGTACGGCGACCATGCATCGACACTTGGCGATAGAGGTTAGGGGTGACCCGGCTCGTTCACAAGATTCTGATCTGGATCGGTCGATGTGACAGAGCTGACCCACGACGCGCTCGTCCCTGTTTGTCGGATACCGGTCGCAAATCTGGCGTTGGACCACGTATTGCCTGCTCAGGACGGGTGTGTGGAGGCGACGCGTCGACAATCGGCAACAAAACCGCATCAGAGCGGCAACGAACGGATCTCGGCCGCCCGTCCGGACGACCGGTAACGTCGATCACTGCCTGAACTGCGCCCGGCCGGTGCGTCCGGACCGGAATCTGCCAGGTACGCTGGCCTCGCTCGCCCGTAGTGGGCCGGCACCCAACTGCGTACACAGTCAGGAGTGCCCAGTGCCTCGCGTCGTCGTCGACGTCATGCTCAAGCCCGAGATCCTCGATCCTCAGGGCCAGGCCGTCGCAAACGCG
The DNA here is from genome assembly GCF_050942205.1 of Micromonospora sp. CA-248260. NCBI lineage: Bacteria > Bacillati > Actinomycetota > Actinomycetes > Micromonosporales > Micromonosporaceae > Micromonospora > Micromonospora sp. CA-248260. Next base: position 201,744 of record NZ_CP192021.1, read on the forward strand.
CTGCCGCGGCTCGGCGTCAGTGACGTCGCCTCCGTCCGGATCGGCAGGCGGATCGAGATCGAGTTCACCGGCGAACCGGACCTGGACCGGGCCCGGGAGATCGCCGACAAGCTGCTCGCCAACCCTGTCATCGAGGACTTCACGGTCCGGGTCGAGGCCGACGAGACCGCGGACGCGCACTCGTGACCGCCCGGGTCGGAGTGGTGACCTTCCCCGGCTCGCTGGACGACGGGGACGCCGCCCGCGCCGTGCGGATCGCCGGCGCGGAGCCGGTCCGGCTCTGGCACGGTGACCCGGAGCTGCACGGGGTGGACGCCGTCGTCCTCCCGGGTGGCTTCTCCTACGGCGACTACCTGCGTTGCGGGGCCATCGCCCGGTTCGCCCCGGTGATGGAGACCCTGGTCGACGCCGCCCGGGGCGGCCTGCCGGTGCTCGGCATCTGCAACGGCTTCCAGATCCTCTGCGAGGCCCACCTGCTGCCCGGCGCGCTCACCCGCAACCAGCACCTGCACTTCCGCAACCGGGACCAGGTCCTCCGGGTCGAGTCGGTCGGCACCGCCTGGACGAACACCTTCCAGTCCGGCCAGGAGATCCTCATCCCGGTCAAGAACGGCGAGGGCTGCTACGTCGCGGACACCGCCACCCTCGACGCACTGGAGGCCGAGGGGCGGGTCGTCGCCCGTTACGTCGGCGGTAACCCGAACGGTTCGCAGCGGGACATCGCCGCGATCACCAACGCTGCCGGCAACGTGGTCGGCATCATGCCCCATCCGGAGCACGCGGTCGAGGCGCTCACCGGCCCCTCGCTGGACGGCCTCGGCTTCTTCACCTCCGTGCTCAAGCACCTGGTGGGGACGCCGGCGTGACGGTGCGCGGCGGGAACATCGGTCGGCTCCACCGCCCCACGGGCGGGTACGAGCGCAGCGAGGAGAGGTCATGACCACCCACCAGGACCCGGCCGTTCGGGCAGCCGCGGGCTCCGGCCCGGCGGAGCCGCACGCGGCTGTCGCGCCCCCGGCCGGCACAGCCGCAGCCGGCCGGCACAGCGGTCCGACACCGGCCATCGACTGGACGGACGGCGTGGACACCGTGCAGCGGGCCACCACCACCGGCGACGAGCTCCAGCCGTACGCCGAGCTCGGCCTGCGCGACGACGAGTACGACCGGATCCGGCACATCCTCGGCCGCCGCCCCACCCAGGCCGAGCTGGCCATGTACTCGATCATGTGGAGCGAGCACTGCTCGTACAAGTCGAGCAAGGTGCACCTGCGCCAGTTCGGCGAGAAGGCCCCGCCCAGCGACCGGCTGCTCGCCGGCATCGGGGAAAACGCGGGCGTCGTCCGGGTCTCCGACACGCTGGCCGTCACCTTCAAGGTCGAGTCGCACAACCACCCGAGCTTCGTCGAGCCCTACCAGGGCGCGGCGACCGGTGTCGGTGGCATCGTCCGGGACATCCTGGCGATGGGCGCCCGCCCGGTCGCGGTGATGGACCCGCTGCGCTTCGGTGCGGCCGACCACCCGGACACCGCCCGGGTACTGCCCGGCGTGGTGGCCGGCGTCGGCGGCTACGGCAACTGCCTCGGCCTGCCCAACATCGGCGGTGAGCTGGTCTTCGACCCCTGCTACCAGGGCAACCCGCTGCTCAACGCGCTCTGCCTGGGCGTGCTGCCGGTCGACCGGTTGCAGAAGAAGGACGCCGCCGGCCCCGGCAACATCGTGGTGCTGCTCGGCGCGAAGACCGGCCGGGACGGCATCGGCGGCGTCTCGGTGCTGGCCAGCGCCACCTTCGACGAGGGCAGCGAGCAGCGCCGCCCGTCGGTGCAGGTCGGCGACCCGTTCATCGAGAAGCTGCTGATCGAGGCGTGCCTGGAGCTGTACGACGCCGAACTGGTCGTCGGCATCCAGGATCTCGGCGGCGCGGGCCTGACCTGCGCGCTCACCGAGACCGCCGCGTCGGCCGGCACCGGGATGCGGGTCTGGCTGGAGCGGGTCCCGCTGCGCGAGCCGTCGATGGAGCCGCACGAGATCCTGGCCAGCGAGTCCCAGGAGCGGATGCTGCTGGTCGTCACCCCGGACAAGCTGGAGTCGGTGCTCAAGACCGCCGAGAAGTGGGGCGTGCTCGCCACCGCGATCGGCGAGGTCACCGCCCCCGCTCCCGACGGCCGGCCGGGCCGGCTGCTGGTCACCTGGAACGACCACGTGGTGGTCGACGTGCCGCCGGGCTCGCTGGTCGACGACGGTCCGGTCTACGCCCGCCCGATGCGGGAGCCGGCCGACCTGATCCTGCTCCAGGCCGACCGGGCCGAGACGCTGCCCCGGCCGAGCACCCCGGAGGCGCTGCGGGAGACCCTGCTGCGCATGATCGCCTCGCCGAACCTGGCCGACAAGACCTGGGTCACCGAGCAGTACGACAGGTACGTGCTGGGCAACACCGTGCTGGCCCAGCCCGAGGACTCCGGCGTGATCCGGATCGACGAGCAGAGCGGCCTCGGGGTCGCCCTCTCCGTCGACGGCAACGGCCGCTACGCCCGCCTGAACCCGTACCAGGGGACGAAGCTGGCGCTCGCCGAGGCGTACCGGAACGTGGCGGTGACCGGTGCGAAGCCGATCGCCGTGACCAACTGCCTCAACTTCGGCTCGCCGGAGGACCCGGGCGTGATGTGGCAGTTCGCCGAGGCCGTCCGTGGCCTGGCCGACGGCTGCCTGGAGCTGGGCATCCCGGTGACCGGCGGCAACGTCAGCTTCTACAACCAGACCGGTGCCGCCGCGATTCACCCGACCCCGGTGGTCGGTGTGCTCGGGGTGCTGGACAACGTGGCCGACCGGGTGCCGATGGGCTTCGTCCCGCGTACCGGCGGCGACCACGACCAGTTGTTCCTGCTGGGCGACACGCACGTGGAGCTGTCCGGCTCGGAGTGGGCCTGGGTGACGCACGAGCACCTGGGCGGGATGCCGCCGCAGGTCGACCTGGGCCGGGAGCGTCAGCTCGCCGAGCTGATGGCCGAGGCCGCCCGGGTGGGTCACCTCAGCTCCGCACACGACCTCTCCGACGGCGGTCTCGCCCAGAGCCTGGTGGAGTCCTGCCTGCGTCGGGGGGTCGGGGCCCGGATCGGGGTGCCGGAGCGCTTCGCCGACGGTTCGCTGCCGTTCGTCTTCCTCTTCAGCGAGTCCGCCGGCCGGGTGCTGGTGACCGTCCCGCGCGGGCACGAGAAGGCGTTCACCGCCCTCTGCGACGAGCGGGCCGTGCCGTGGGAGCAGATCGGCGTGACCGACCCGGCGAGCGGCGCCCTGGACGTGCACGGCCAGTTCCGGATCGGTCTGGACGAGCTGCGGGCCGCGCACACCGCGACCCTGCCCCGGCTCTTCGGCGGGCCGGAAGCGGCCCAGGTGCAGGTCGAGGCGGTCCGGACGGGCACCACCACGATCGCGCCGGCCACCGTCGGGCAGCCGGTGGACGTGCCGGACCGGCAGCAGCCGGCGGACGCGGACGACCCGGCCGGCGAGGTCGTGGCCGCCCCGACGACCGCCGCGCCGGTCTCGGGTGGCCCGGTGCCGGGTGGTCCGGAGACCGGGACCGCGCCGGACGCCTCCGCTGACTCCACGCCGGCACCGGACGCCCCGACGGGCACCGCCCCGGCGGACGCCCCCTCCGGGGCGGGCGACGCGCCGACGGCCGGTGGACAGGGCACCGACGTACCGACGGCGGGGTCCACCCCGCAGGCCGGCGCGGACGACGCCGCAGCCTCCGGGGCCGGTGACGGCGACGGGCAGCGTCCGACGCCCGACCAGCGCTGAGGCGGTGGCCTCGGTCGTCCACGCCCAGCCCGGATCGGGTGCCCGGTTCGACTGGGGGCTGACCGGGGCGGCGGAACTCGGCCGGGTCTGCGCGGCACTGGTGGTGGTGGACGTGCTGTCGTTCACCACCGCCGTCGAGGTGGCGGTGGCCCGGGGGATGCGGGTCCACCCGTTCCCCTGGGGCGAGCAGGCAGCCGACTACGCGGTGCGGGTCGGCGCGGTGGCCGCGGTGGGTCGCCGGCAGACGAGCGCGGAGCACCCGTGGTCGCTCTCCCCGGCGGCCCTGATCAGCGCACCGCTCGTCGCCGACCTGGTGCTGCCGTCACCGAACGGTTCCGCGATCAGCGCCGCCGCCAGTGCCACCGGGCGGCCGGTGGTCGCTGCCTGCCTGCGCAACGCCCGCGCCGTCGGGCATTGGCTGCTCCGCCACGGGTACGGCGGGACGGACGCACCGGTGGGGGTGGTGGCCGCGGGTGAACGCTGGCCGGACGGCACGCTGCGCCCCTCGGTGGAGGATCAGTTGGGCGCGGCCAGCGTGCTGGACGCGATCTCCGGGGTGCCCGGGGGACTCTCGGTGGAGGCGGCGGTGACGCTCGCCGCCCTGGCCAGCACCCCCGACATACCGGCGGCGGTACGCGGGTGCGTCTCCGGTCGGGAGTTGATCGAGGCGGGTTTCGCCGGTGACGTCGAGGTCGCCGTGCAACGGGACGTCTCGACCGTGGTGCCGGTGCTCCGCCAGGGTGTCTTCTCAGCCGGCTGAAGCGGCCCGGTGTCTTCTCACCCGGCTGAAGCGGCCGGTGTCTTCCCACCCGGCTGAAGCGGCCCCGGCCGGCCCGACCGGCCCGCTGCCGGTGGCTACCCCGCCGCGACCCCCGGGCCGGAGGCGGCGGTCGACCTGGGCTGTCGGGCGTTCCCGGCCTGACCGTTGGTCGCCCGGGTGTGGGTCAGCGCGACTGCGGGCCGCCCGGTGTGTCGGGCGGCCCGCAGTCGTCGGTGTCGTCGGTGGGTCAGTCGTCCAACCAGTCGAGGCGGCGTCCGCCGCGCTCCGGAGCAGCCGGCCCGTCCGGCCGGGCCCGTCCGGCCGGGGGCTGGTCGCGGCCGGCCGGGGGCTGGTCGCCGTAGTATCCACCCTGCTGCTGGTCGTAACCCTGCTGGTCGTACCCGCCGGTGCGCTGCGGCGGCGGCTCCTGACCGTATCCGCCCGGTGACTGCTCGGCACCGTAACCACCGGTCTGGCCGTACCCGCCCTGCGGGGAGCCGTAGCCGGGTTGCTGGTCGTAGCCCGGGCCCTGCTGGTCGTACCCGGTGGGCTGGTCGTAACCACCCTGGTGGGCGCCACCACGCTGCTCGTAGCCGCCGTGCTGACCGCCGCCACGAGGGTCGTAGCCGCCCTGGTGGGCACCCCCGCCCTGCTGGCCCCCGGCGGGCTGGTCGTAGCCGCTCTGGTGGCCCCCGGTGGGCTGGTCGTACCCGCCGTGCTGGCCGCCGTAGCCCTGGGCCGGACCGGAGTCGTAGCCGGCCTGCTGGCCGTAGCCGCCGCCGGGGTAACCGCCGGTCGGCTCCCCGCCGCGGCCGTAGCCGCCCTGCTCGGGCTGGCCGTAACCGGCCGCGCCGGACTGGCCGTAGGCGTCCGGCTCCGGCTGGTAGGTGCTGGTCGGGTAGGGGTCGGCCGCCGGGGCGTACGAGGTGCTGTCGCCGGTGTACCGGCCGGTGGGCTCGTCGTAGCGGTCGCCGCCGTAACCGCCGGCCTGCTCCTGCGCCGGATAGCCGGCGGCACCGGCCGTCGCGCCGTAGTCGCGACCGCCGTAGCCACCGCCCGAGGCGGGGGCGTCGCGGTAACCGCCGCCGGAGGCGGGGGCGTTGCCGTAGCCGGCGCCCGAGGCCGGGGCGTTGCCGTAGCCGGCGCCGGAGGCGGGCGCGTTGCCGTAGCCACCAGCCGGTGCGGGCGACGCACCGTAGGCACCCGCCGCGCCGGCAGCTCCTGCCGCACCGGCTGCGCCGTAGCCGCCACCGGAGGCGGGCGCGTTGCCGTAACCGCCCGGCTGGCCGTAGCCGGCCTGGCCGGCGGGCTCCTCGCCGTAGCCGCCGGCACCGGCCCAGTTGTCCTGCGGTGCGCCGTAGGGCTGCGGCGGCGCAGCGTACGGGTCCGGCGGGACGTCGTCGACGACCGGTCGTTGCAGCATCGTCGGCGCGTCGCTCAGCGCGGAACTGCCGACCATCGTCGGGTCGGGGCCGGCACCGACCCGGTTGACGACCCGGGTCTGGTCGTCGGTGCCGCGTGGGCTGCGGGGACCGGGGACGCCGCCCGCCGCTCCGGCACCGGCCGGACCGTCGCCGTCGTCGGCGTTCTTGCGGCGGATCCAGAGCAGCACGATGGTGCCGACACCGGCCGCCACCAGCAGGCCGCCGAGCAGGATGATCAGGAAGGAGCCGAATCCGCTGTCGTCGTCCTGGGACGCCGCCTGCTGCTGCCCACCGGTCGGTTCGGTGGTCTCCTCGGCGGTGGTCTCCCCGGTCGTCTCGTCCGTCGGCGTCGCCTCAGCCGTGGTCGACGGGGTGGCGCTCGGGCTCACCTCGACCTTCAGGGCCAGGCTGATCCGCTGGTTGCTCAGGCTCTGCCCGGCCCCCGCGCTGATCGGCTTGGTGGCGACGATGCCGTCCTTGCTGGCACCGAGGACCATCGAGCCGGGCGCGATCGGGTTCGCACTGGACCCGGTGATCCGGAAGTTGCCGCTGCCGTCGCTGGTGGTGTTGAACTGCTTGCCGGTGGAATCCTCCAAGCCCACCACCGCGTTGGGCACCGCGTCTCCGGTGGCCGTCACGACCACCTTGCCGGAGATCGACTTGACCGTCGGCTTGTCCTGCGGCGCGGTGGTCTGCGGCGCGGCCTTGGCCACCAGGGTCACGGTCGTGCTGGCCGAGTTCTCGGCACCGTTGGCGTCGACGGCCTTGACGGTGATGGTGGCGGAGCCGTTCGACGCGTCGTCGGCGAGGCTGAAGGTGGCGCTGGACCCGCCGCTCTGGTCGACTTTGGTGCGACCGCAACCGTCCACGCAGCGGAGCTTGCCGTTGCTGGAGGTGACAGAGACGTCGACCGGGGAGTCGTCACCCACGGTGAGCGAGTAGTTGACCCGGGTGGACTTCCCGGCCTCGACGGAGCTCGGGGACGCCGACACGTTGGTGACGCTCGGAGCGGCGAAAGCGGGTGTGGCGGGGACGGTGAGCAGGGCGCCGGCCACCAGCGCTACGACCACACCGGCCCGCTGCGTCCAGGCACGTCGGTGTGTTGACACGTCAACCGCCTTCCGGTCTGACCTCCCCGGCGGGGGCCGGGGATCATCACGGTACGAATACGCCGTCGGCAACTATGCCTTGTCTGACCGGATCGGCGCGACCCAGGGGCCAGCGTGGCATCCGAGAGTCGGGGGTCGTATCGTCCCGTCGTGTCCTCTCCGCACATTAAGTCCGCCGCGGTGCTGGCGGCGCTGACGGCGCTCGATGAGGGGCGTACGCCCGAACGACCGGTGTATCGGGAGGCGGTCCGTACCCTTCTGACCGTCCTCGCGGAGCGTGCCCCCGGCCGATCGGTGGAGGTGCGTGTCCCACCTTACGGTGCAGTTCAGTGCGTAGCGGGTCCGCGACACACGCGGGGCACCCCGCCGAACGTGGTGGAGATGGCGCCGGACACCTGGTTGGCGCTCGCTACCGGTCGGTTGTCGTGGGCGCAGGCGGTCACGGACGGTCGCGTACAGGTGAGCGGAAACCGGGCGGACCTCACCGACCATCTGCCGCTCTAGCTGCACCGTTAGGCGCGAGCGGGTGACTGGGTGGAGGGGGATCGTGACTTTCTGTATTGACTCGTGTTCGCGTACACTGTCAGGCGACGACAGTGGTCCAGGGCCGAAAGGCGCGGAGCAGCCCCCGGCTCCGCCAGGCCAGTCCAGACCAGCATGAGGGAGCGGCAGTGCCCCGAGGCGATGGCCGGCTGAGCCACGACCTTGACCCCCAGCGACCCGGCCCCCAGGACGCCTGTGGCGTCTTCGGCGTCTGGGCCCCGGGTGAAGAGGTTGCCAATCTCACCTATTTCGGTCTGTACGCCCTCCAGCACCGCGGCCAGGAGGCCGCCGGCATCGCGGTGAGCGACGGATCGGGTGTGGTGGTCTACAAGGACCTGGGTCTGGTGGCCCAGGTGTTCGACGAGCCGACGCTGAAGAGCCTGCGGGGCCATCTGGCGATCGGGCATGCGCGTTACTCCACCACCGGTGGCTCGACCTGGGAAAATGCCCAGCCGACGATCCGTTCGACCACCTCGGGCACCACGATCGCCCTGGCACACAACGGCAACCTGGTCAACACCGCCGAGTTGCAGAAGGAGGTCGCCGAGCGCGGCCTGCTCGACGACGGGGCCACCAACGACACCTCACTGGTGACCATGCTGCTGGCCAGCCGCCCCGACCTGTCGGTGGAGGCCGCCGCGCTGGAGGTGCTGCCGCAGCTGCGCGGCGCGTTCAGCTTCGTCTTCATGGACGAGTCGACCCTCTACGCGGCCCGTGACCCGCACGGCGTCCGCCCGCTGGTGCTCGGCCGGTTGGAACGCGGCTGGGTGGTGGCCAGCGAGACCGCCGCGCTGGACATCGTCGGCGCGAGCGTGGTGCGCGAGGTCGAGCCGGGTGAGCTGATCGCGATCGACGAGGAGGGGCTGCGGTCCAGCCGGTTCGCCGCGCCGGAGCCCAAGGGCTGCCTCTTCGAGTACGTCTACATCGCCCGCCCGGACGCCACCATCGCCGGCCGCAACGTGCACGCCGCCCGGGTGCAGATCGGCCGGCAACTCGCCAAGGAGCACCCGGTCGAGGCGGACCTGGTGATCCCGGTGCCCGAGTCGGGCACGCCGGCCGCAATCGGTTACGCCGAGGCGTCCGGCATCACCTACGGCGCCGGCCTGATGAAGAACCCGTACGTCGGGCGTACCTTCATCCAGCCGTCGCAGACCCTGCGTCAGCTCGGCGTACGACTCAAGCTGAACCCGCTGCGGGAGAACGTGCGGGGCAAGCGGCTGGTCGTGGTCGACGACTCGATCGTGCGCGGCAACACCCAGCGGGCGATCGTGCGGATGCTCCGCGAGGCGGGTGCGCTGGAGGTCCACGTCCGGATCTCCTCCCCGCCGGTGAACTGGCCGTGCTTCTACGGCATCGACTTCGCCACCCGGGCCGAACTGCTGGCCAACGGGCTGGACAACGAGGGCATCCGGCGGTCGATCGGCGCCGACACCCTCGGTTACGTCTCGCTCCCCGGTCTCATCGCCGCGACCGAACAACCCCGCAGCCGGCTCTGCCGGGCCTGCTTCGACGGGGAGTACCCGATCGACCTGCCGGCCGGGAACCTGATCGGCAAGCACGTGCTCGAAGGGGTGGGCCGGCGGGTCGCCGACGCCCCTGACGCTCCGGAGCACCACACACCGCTCGTCGCCACTCCGGGCGGCGCGACCGCCCACCGCCCGTAGTACACCGGGGCCGTCCGGCCACCGTCGGCGCGGCACCGAGAACCACAAAGGGGAGAACCGTGACCTACGTGTCCGAGCGCAGCGGCGCAGGAAGTAGCCCGAGCGGCGCCGGTGGCGACCGCCAGCCCTGGACGGCGGGCACCAGCCGCACCAGCCGCAAACGCTCGGTCTCGTACGCCGACGCCGGGGTGTCGATCGAGGCGGGCGACCGGGCGGTGGAGCTGCTCAAGTCCAAGGTGAGGGAGACCCGGCGGCCGGAGGTCATGGGTGACCTGGGCGGCTTCGCGGGCCTGTTCCGGCTGGACACCAAGAAGTACAAGAACCCGATCCTGGCGTCCTCCACGGACGGCGTGGGCACCAAGCTGGTCATCGCCCAGCAGCTCGACATCCACGACACGATCGGCATCGACCTGGTCGCGATGGTCGTGGACGACCTGGTGGCCTGCGGGGCCGAGCCGCTGTTCCTGCTCGACTACATCGCCACCGGCGAGGTCGTGCCGGACCGGGTCGCGGAGATCGGCGCGGGCATCGCCGACGGCTGCCGGTACGCCGGCTGCGCGCTGCTCGGTGGCGAGACCGCCGAGCACCCGGGGGTGCTGCGTCCCGACGAGTACGACGTCTCCGCCACCGGGGTCGGTGTGGTCGAGGAGAGCGAGATCCTCAGCCCGGACCGGGTCGAGGTGGGCGACGTGGTGATCGCGATGCGTTCGTCCGGGCTGCACTCCAACGGCTACTCGCTGGTGCGGCACGTGCTGCTCGGGGCGGGCCGGATGCGGTTGGACGTGGTGATCGACGACTTCGGTCGGCAGCGCACCCTGGGCGAGGAGCTGCTCACCCCGACCAAGATCTACGCGCAGGACTGCCTGAAGCTGATCACCGAGGCGGAGGTGCGCTCGATCGCCCACGTCACCGGCGGCGGCATCCCCGGCAACCTGGTCCGGGTGCTGCCCGAGCACGTCGACGCGGTGGTCAACCGGGCCACCTGGAAGCCGCAGCCGATCTTCGACCTGATCCAGTCCAAGGGCCGGATCGAGGACCCGGAGATGGAGTCGACGTTCAACATGGGCGTCGGCATGTTCGCCATCGTCTCCGCCGAGGACGCCGACCGTGCGCTGGCCACCCTGGCCGGCCGGGGGGTGGACGCCTGGCAGGCCGGCGAGATCATCGAGGGCACCGGCAACGTCCAGATGATCGGCCAGCACACCCGGGGCTGATCGTCGGGGTTGATCGGACGGGCACTGGTCGGGGGTTCACCCGAGCGGCCGTCGCCGCCTAGCCTGAAGGACACTTCGGGCAAGCGGGAGGAGGGTCGATGACTGCTCGGGCCCCGGCCGTGACGGGTATGCGGGGCGTCGCGACGATCCCGTCGTACGTGGTGATGCAGCCGACGACGCTGTGCAACCTCGACTGTGCGTACTGCTATCTGCCGCACCGGGCGGTCGACCGGCGGATGCCGGTGGCGGTGGCCGAGGCGGTGGCTGCCGCGGTGGCCCCCTGGGCGGCGCAGGGCCGGTTCTCGGTGGTCTGGCACGGCGGGGAGCCGCTCGCCGCCGGGCGGGAGCATCTGGCCGCGCTGATCGCCCCGTTCCCCGCCGGGGTCGAGCACCATGTGCAGACCAACGCCACGTTGATCGACGACGCCTGGTGCGCGTTCTTCGTCGAGCACGGGGTGCGGGTCAGTGTGAGCGTGGACGGCCCACCCGACCGCAACGGGGAGCGGGTGACCCGGGCCGGCCGGCCGGCGTACGACCGGATCGTCCGGGGGATCGCCGCGTTGCGTCGGCACGGTCTGCCGTTCTCGGCGCTGGCGGTGGTGAGCCGGCCGACGCCGGGGCTCGCCACGGAGCTGTACGACTACTTCCTCGACCTGGGTTGTGACGTCCTCGGCCTGAACATCGAGGAGACCGAGGGGGTCAACACCCGCAGCAACGCCTACGACGCGGCGACGGTGACCGCGTTCTGGGCGGAGCTGGTGTCGGCCTGGCGGCGGACACCGCGGCTGCACCTGCGGGAGGTGGAGTGGTCGTTGCGGTACGCGGCGGCGGTGCTCGACGGCGCGGAGGGTGACCTGCTGCCCCGGCAGCTCGACCCGATCCCGACGATCGGGCACGACGGCTCGGTGACCGTGCTCTCCCCCGAGCTGGCCGGCTTCTCCGACGCCCGCTACGGCGACTTCAGCAGCGGCAACGTGCTGGTCACCCCACTGGCCGAGATCCTGGCCGGGGCGGCGGGCACGGACTGGGTGGGTGAGTTCCTCACCGGTGTCGAGGCGTGCCGGTCGTCCTGCCCGTACTTCGGCTTCTGCGGCGGTGGCCACGCGGCCAACCGCTACTTCGAGCAGGGGCGGTTCGACGGTACGGAGACCGAGCACTGCCGCAACAGCAAGATCCGCCTATTGGAGGGAGTGTTGGAGCATGCCCGAGACCACGAGTCGCCGGTCGCCTGAGCGCGTCGGGGCTGGCACGGACCAGGTCGCCGACCGGGTGCGGGAGGCCGCTGGGGAGATCTCCGCCCTGCTCCACGAGGCTGACGCCGCGCGTCGTTCCCGGTCGGAGGCGTCGGGCGGGGAGGGTGCCGGCGCGGTGTGCGCCTGGAACCACTTCGAGAACATCCCGACCTTCTACAACTGGAACAACCGACCGCGTTGAGCCCAGCGACGACGGTTCACCGCACCGGCAGGGTAGCGGTGGCCGCCGGGATCAGGGACCGCGCCGATCGGCCGGAGCGTGCTCCGGGACGGCGGGGTCCCTGATCGTCGGTGGTAGCGCCGCTCTGGTCGGGCACATGCGTGAGCACGCGGAGAGTTGCCGCGTGCTCAATGTGACCGGAGGTCAGCGGGTCGCCGGAGCCCAGGGGTCCGGATCGTCGCCCGCATGATCCTCGTCGTCGTCGTCGACATACTCTTTGTAGTCGTCGTCGAAGTGCTGTTCGGACTTCCCACCAGCACTCGCCAATTCGCGCTGCAAGGCGGTGAGGTCGGTGTTCGGGGAGTGGTACTTCAACTCCCGGGCCACCTTTGTCTGCTTGGCCTTAGCACGGCCGCGCCCCATGGCTCGACCCCCTCGCACAGAATGCGGGGCAGCCCGAAGGCGGGCCCCGATGACGTCAGGCATCTCTCGTGGCTCTTACGGTACATGGGGATGCCACCGTTCGGCACCTCGGGTTACCGTCTGCCGGCCCTGCGCGTCGCAGTCACCCGGCCGTCACCGATTGTACCGGGTAAGGGGTGATCGCCGGAGCTGCCCATGACGCCGGTCAAACCCCCCCAAAAGCCAAGTAATCCCCATGCTGTCGAGCGGGTTTCCCCACCCCGGCGGCGGTCGGGTCGGGACCCGGTGGGCCGCCGGGGGGCGGTGTCCCGGGCGCGGCCGGCCGCCAGGCCCGGGACGGGCGCTCACCGCAGGTGGATGGCGCGCAGCCGGCCCACCTCGGCCATCCGGCGCTCGGCCAGCCGGTCGGCCGCCACGGCCGGCGGCACCCCCTCGTCGTCGGCCAGCCGCAGGATCTGCCGGGTGGTGTCGAAGATCCGGGTGGCCCGCAGCTTCGCCCGGTCGAAGTTGAAGCCCTCGATCTCGTCCGCGACCTGGATCACACCGCCGGCGTTGACCACGTAGTCGGGGGCGTAGAGGATGCCCCGGTCGGCGAGCTGCTTCTCGATGCCCGGGTGGGCGAGCTGGTTGTTGGCCGCCCCGGCGACCACCCGGGCCCGCAGCGCCGGCACGGTGTCGTCGTTGAGCGCCCCGCCCAGGGCGCACGGGGCGTACACGTCGATGTCGGCGGCGGCCAGCGCGGAGGTGTCGTCGACCAGGGTGACGCCGGGATGGTTGGTCCGGGCCCACGCCAGTGCCCTCGGGTCGACGTCGGTCGCCACCACCTCGGCCCCGTCATCGACCAGGTGGCCGGTCAGGTGCCGGCCGACCTTGCCGAGCCCGGCCACCCCGACCCGACGCCCGCGCAGGCTCGGGGTGCCCCACACGTGCTCGGCGGCGGCCCGCATCCCCTGGAAGACCCCCCAGGCGGTGAGGACCGACGAGTCGCCCGCGCCGCCGTGCTCCACGCTGCGGCCGGTCACGTAGCGCGTCTCCCGCGCGATCACGTCCATGTCCGCCACGAAGGTGCCGACGTCGCAGGCGGTGTAGTAGCGCCCACCCAGGGACTGCACGAACCGGCCGTACGCGCGCAGCAGCGACTCGCTCTTGAGCTGGTCCGGGTCACCCCAGATGACCGCCTTGCCGCCGCCCAGGTCCAGCCCGGCCAGGGCGTTCTTGTACGCCATCCCCCGCGACAGGTCCAGCACGTCGGCCAGTGCCGCCGCTTCGCTGGCGTACGGGTAGAACCGGGTGCCGCCGAGCGCGGGGCCCAGCGCGGTCGAGTAGATACCGATGATCGCCCTGAGGCCGCTCTGCCTGTCCTGACAGAAGACGACCTGCTCGTGACCGGCTGATCCCGGGTCGTCGGTGCTCGCGAATACGCCCATGGCACGCTCCTGTGTCGGTGTGCGCCCTCGTGGGGCGCGGACCTGGTCGGCTGCCGGCGGGGATGGTGCCGGCCCCTGACCAGCCTAGTGGCGGTCGGAGACCGTGCCGTAGCCCGACGGGCCCGGTGCCGGGTCGTCCGCCGCCGACCGGCCCCGGTCCGGCCGGACCACCCGGCACCGGGTCACCTGCCGCCCGCCGGGCACCGGCCCGGCCGGGCACGACGGCGGCGGCACCGGCACCGGGTTTCGTGGGAGGATCGCGCGGTGCCGTCGCTCTTCGCTTCTTACCTGCGCGTGTACGAGCCGCTGACCGCCTTCGACCGGGACCGTCAGTCGTACTGGCGGCGCTACGTGCGGGAAGGGCGGGCGGTGGCCCCGTTGGAGGGGCCGGGTCGGCAACGGACCTCGGTCATCGCGGCGCTCGGCGCGGGCTGGACCCGGCTGCCCGACCTGCCCGACGAGGCGTACGTGCTGGAGATCGACGATGCTCTGCTGGTCTGCCCCTGGAACCTGCGGGTCCGGGTCGCCGAGGCGGCGCTGAGCGCCCGCGAAGGGGTGCCGTCGGTGATCGCCGACGCGTTCGTCCCGCCGATCCTGGCCGGGCAGGCCAAGTCGGTGGTGGAGGACTGGCGCAGCGGTGCCCGGGTGCTGGAGCACGGGGTGCCCAGGCTGCACGAGCAGATCGCCACCTGGGGCGTACCGCTGCGGTGGTTCGTGCTCTTCGAGGGGGGCGAGCGGGACCTGGTCACCCGGCCGGGGCGGCGGGCGTTGCGCTACCGGACGGAGATCTCCAGGGCCCGGCGACGGGCCTCCCGGGCGCTGTCGGTGCTGAAGAAGTCGATCGGTGAGGCGCCGATCACCGAGGCGGTGGAGGAGGCCGCCCGGTGGTTGGAGGAGTTCCACCCGCGCTCGGTGGTCGAGCTGGACTACGGCGGCCTCGTGCAGTTGCTCTCCGACGAGACGCTGGCGGGGGACGACTCGCCGGAGCTGGTGGCGACGGGTCTGGCCGGGCTCTCCCGGGGCGAGGCGGACGAGGCGTCGGCGGCCTATGACCGGCTGGTTGCCAGGTGGCGGGCGATCCAGCTGCTGGAGCGGTGCAATTAGCCATAAAACGCCCAGTAGCAACGCCAACCATGAGACAGTCTCGTAGTTGACGCATCACGAACCGTGATCATGAGTCCGAATAAGGTACTTTCTGCCGTGTAAAAGTCAGATAAATCGGGCATGGTTCATCCGTCCGTCTAGGGACCTTCGGCCGTTCGGCCCATGTCGGACATCGGGGACTAGCCGGACCATGGGAGACGCGTCGGCCGGCGGGACCCCGGCCGATGTCTATCCATGTGGAGGAGTGACCGATGGCATCGCGAACGCACGAACCAGAGCCGCTACTCACGCCGGCCGAGGTGGCGTCGATGTTCCGTGTCGACCCGAAGACGGTGACCCGGTGGGCCAAGGCGGGGAAGCTCAGCGCGATCCGAACCCTGGGCGGACACCGTCGGTACCGTGAGTCGGAGGTGCGGGCGTTGCTACAGGGACAGATCCCCCAGCAGCGCCAGGGGGACTGACCCGGTCAGAGCGTTTCGACCTCAGGGGCGGGCGGACGTCGCGGCAAGCGGCGACCGACCGCCCCTGAGTCATGTACGTGGTCGGTGCGGTCACCGGCCGGGCCGACGGTCACGGCCCGACGGTGACCCGGATACCGATGGTTCCCGCCTCGCCCCGGCGCAGCCGGCTGCCGAGCAGGGTCAACCGGCCCAGCAGCCGGTACTTGCGCTTGAGCAGGTCACGCACCCGGCTGCTCTCCTGCGGCCCACAGAGCACCGCGTGGCCCGGCACCGCCTCGCCCAGCGGACGGCCGCGCACGTCACAGGGGGCCACCGTCACCGTGCCGTCCCGCCGGATCCGCTTGACCTTGCCCGAGTCGGCAACCGTCCAGATCGCCAGGGTGTCGTCGTCACGGACCGCCCAGACCGGGGTGGACACCGCACGACCGTCCTTGCGGAACGTCGTCAGCAGGACGTACTTCTCCGCCGCCAGGCGGTCCAGATCGGTCACGCCGCCCAGGATACGGCGACCGCTCCCGGATAACGTGCAGGTCGTGACCGGAGAACCTCGGCTGGGCGACGTGTTCGGAGAACTACTGCGCGACGCGTACGCGGTGCACACCGGGATCGGCCCCCGGCCGTTGGTCGGCGGACGGCTGCCCCGACCGGTCATCGAGATCATCGAACGGGACGACGGACTGGTCAACGGGGCCCCCGCCGCGCACTACCTCGACGGGCCGGAGCACTGGCAGCCGTACGACCACCGGGCCGTGGACCGGACCCGGGGGGCCACCCTGGACGTCGGCGTCGGGGGCGGGCGGATCGCGCTGGTGCTCCAGGAGCGCGGGGTACCGGTCACCGGGCTGGACACCTCACCGGGGGCGCTGCGGGTCAGCCGGCACCGGGGGGTCCGCGACCTCGTCCTCGGCACCGTCGACGAGCACGTCGCCGATGGCCGCCGCTACGACACGTTCCTGCTGCTCGGCAACAACCTGGGGCTGATCGAGGGACGGGAGCGGGCCCCGGCGTTCCTCGCCGCGCTCGCCGCGCTGGCCCGGCCCGGCGCGCAGGTCATCGCGCACGGCACCGACCCGTACGGCACCACCGACCCGGTGCACACCGGCTACCACGAGTGGAACCGGCAGCGGGGGCGCCTGGGCGGGCAACTACGGTTGCGGCTGCGCTACCGCGAACTCGGAACCGAGTGGTTCGACTACCTCGTCTGCTCCGCCGAGGAGTTGGCCGAACTGGTCCGGGGCACCCCGTGGCGGCTGACGGACGTGGACGACCGCGACGCCCCGTACTATCTGGCCACCCTGCGGCTGGCGGGGCCCGGCGGGCGGTGAGCGGGGCCGGCAGGCGGTGATCGGGGCCCGGGGGCGGGTGGGCGGTGAGCGGGGGCCCGGTCGGGCCCCCGCGTCCGGATCAGACCTGGACGGTCGGGGGAAGCGGCTCCGGGGGGAGGCCGCCGTCGCCGTCGACCACCTCGTCCGGGGTGCCGTCCTCGTCGATGTCGACCATGGTGATGTCGACCTTGCCGTCGCCGTCGGTGTCGAACTGGAACAGGTCCGCCCGGCCGTCGCCGTCGGTGTCCACCACCCACACGTCGGTCTTGCCGTCGTTGTTGGTGTCGGCGCGGAGCAGGTCGACGCGCTCGTTGCCGCGCGTCTCCACGACCGCCGTGCCGTCGGTGGTGCCGCTGCCGTCCACGGTCTCCGGTGCCTGGCTCATGTCGACTGGTTCCTTCCCTTGACGTTGGCCCGTCTGTACCCGGTGCGGCGATCCCCCACGCATGCCGCCGGGAACGGTGCTGCATAGGGTCGCACCCATGAGCGAGCGAAGCGAGCGGTCGGGCGTGCCGGAGACCCCGCACGTCACCGTGCGCAGTGAGGGAGCGTCCATGAGTCGTCTTGTCGTCGTCGGGGCCGGCACGATGGGGCTCGGCATCGCCTACGTGGCGGCCGGCGCGGGCTACGCCGTCGAGTTGGTGGAGGTGGACCGGGGGCGGGCCGAGGCCGCCGCCGTCCGCCTCGACGAGCTGTGCGCGCGGGCGGTGCAGCGGGGCAAGGCCGGTGCCGACGAGGCCGCCGCGCAGCGGGCCCGGATCACCCTGCGGGGCGCGCTCGCCGAGGTCGCCCCGGTACCGGAGGTGATCGTCGAGGCGGTCCCCGAGCGACCGGAGCTGAAGCGGTCGGTGCTCGCCGAGGCGGAGCGGCTGCGCCCGGCGCTGCTGGGCAGCAACACCTCCAGCATCCCCATCGGCGAGCTGGCCGAGGGCCTGGCCCGGCCGGAGTCCTTCCTCGGGCTGCACTTCTTCAACCCGGTCTGGGCGATGGCCCTGCTGGAGGTGGTGGTCGGCGCGGCCACCGCGCCGGAGACCACCGCGGCGGCCGTCGCGCTCGCCGGCCGGCTGGGCAAGGACCCCGTCGTGGTACGCGACCTGCCCGGGTTCGCCACCTCCCGGCTCGGGGTGACCCTCGGCCTGGAGGCGATCCGGATGGTGGCCGACGGGGTGGCCGCACCCGCCGACGTGGACAAGGCGATGGTGCTCGGCTACCGGCACCCGGTCGGCCCGCTGGAGCTGACCGACCTGGTCGGGCTGGACGTGCGGCTGGACATCGCCCGCACCCTCCAGGCCGCCTACGGTGACCGGTTCGCCCCGCCACCGCTGCTGGTCGAGATGGTCGCCGCCGGGAAGCTCGGCAAGAAATCCGGCCAGGGCTTCTACGCGTGGAAGGACGGTCGCCGGCAATGAGCGGACTGCGGGTGGAGGAGCTGCCCGACCGGGTGGTGGTGACCCTGGACCGGCCGGAGAAACGCAACGCCATCGACGCCGACCTGATCCGTGCGCTGCACGACGTCTGTGCCGCGCTGGAGGCCCGGCCGCGGCTGCTGCTGCTCACCGGCGGCGCCGACGGGCTCTTCGCCGGCGGGGCCGACATCGGTCAACTGCGCGAGCGGGGCCGGCTGGACGCCCTCGCCGCGATCAACTCGGCGGCCTTCGCCCGGCTCCGGGCGCTGCCCATGCCGAGCGTGGCCGCCGTCGACGGCCCCGCGTTGGGCGGCGGCGCGGAGCTGGCGTACGCGTGCGACCTGCGGGTGTGCACGGCGCGGGCGGTCTTCGGCCAGCCGGAGGTGCGGTTGGGCATCCTGGCCGGCGCGGGGGCGACCCACCGGCTGCCGGCGCTGGTCGGCGAGGGCCGGGCCAAGGAGCTGCTGTTCACCGGCCGGCGGGTCGACGCCGACGAGGCGCTGCGGATCGGCCTGGTCAACCGGGTGGTGGCCGAACCGGCGGAGCTGCTGCCCACCGCGCACGGACTGCTCGACGAGATGGCGAAGGGTTCCGCGTTGGCGTTGCGGCTGACCAAGCTGGCGGTGGACGCCCCGCCCGCCGCCCACCCGCAGCTGGACCTGGTCAGCCAGGCGGTGCTCTTCGAAGACGAGGAGAAGCACCGTCGGATGACGGACTTCCTGGAACGTCGGCGACCCCGCTGAACGTCGGTGGGGCGGCACCGCACCCGGTGCCGCCCCACCCACGTCGCGTCAGTGCCGGATCGGTACGCCCGCGTCGGCCAGTGCCTTGATCAGCCCGGCGGACTCACCGAAGCCGATGACCAGCACCGCCTCCGGCTTGTAGTTCTTGATCTCGCCGGCCAGGCTGCCGAAGTCGACGGGCGGGGCCTTGGCGTCGGCCGGCGGCTCGTAGGTGAACAGTTTCACCCGGTCGGTGCCGAAGCCGGCCCGCTCCAGCTCGGCGCGGACGGTCTCCTGGAGGCCCTCGCCGTAGGAGTCCTTGCGGGCCACCACCACGATCTTGTGCGGGCCGTCGCGGAGGATCACGTCGGCCAGGGCCCGGCCCTGGAGGCTGTCCGGCGGGGCGGTCCGGAAGTAGAGGCCCTTGTCGTCGGCCTGGCTCAACCCGGAGTCGGTGTTGGACGGCGAAAAGAGGATCTTGCCGGCCGCCACCACGTCCGGCAGCACCGCGCTGGAGATGCCGGAGGCGGCGGCCCCGATGATGACCTGGACCTTGTCCTTGACGTGCGAGGCCACGGTGGCCTTGGCGACGGCCGGGTTGGTGCCGTCGTCACCGTCGATCCACATCACCGGGTCGCCGAGCACCCCACCGGCGGCGTTGATCTCCTTGAGTGCCAGCGCCACGCCGGCCGCCAACGGGGGGTTGGCCAGGGCCAGGTCACCGGTCTTGGGCAGCAGGCCACCGAGGATCAGCGGGGAGCCGTCGCTGCTGTCGTTGCGCCCGCCCCGCTGCTTCTTGGGCTTGGGGGCGGCCTTGGTGCTCACCCCGGACTCGTCCCCCGCACCGACGAACTCGGTCTTCGCGTCGTTGATCTTCTGGTTGTCGAAGTGCAGGGTCGCGTAGCTGGCGGTGGCCGGCTCCCCGAGGTCGGTGAAGCCGGCGCGGGTCAGCGACGGGCCGCGGTACTCGATGTCCTGGGCGTCGCGGGCCAGGGACAGGCAGCTCGCCGCGTCGGTGCAGCGCTGACCGTTGGTGGTCACCCCGACGATCTGCTTGGCGATGTCGGCCGGATCGGTGCTGCCCGCCAACTGGGCGGCCAGCGCACTGATCATGACCGCGTCGTACGACTCCGCCGCGTAGAGGTAGTCGGTCAACTTCGGGTCGATGGAACGTAGCCGCTGCTTGAAGTCGTCGGTGAGCGGCGTGAGCGGGGTGGTGCCCTTCATGCCGTCGACGAGATCCGCCCGGTCCTTCAGCTCGGCGGCGAAGGAGTTGAGCATGTTGCCGTCGGTGCCGTACAGGCGTACCTGCGGGGCAGCCGTCTCCTCGGGCTTGTCGGTCGTCCCGCAGGCGCTGGTGACGAGCAGGAACGACGCGCAGGCCGCCAGGATGGCCGCGCGCGGGCCGCGTGTAACGAGCATGGTCGTCCTTCCTCCGGCGCAGGTCCGGTGGGCACCATAGCGTGCCGACGACAACCGTGGGACCAGGGAGGCTGCCCTGGTCGCCGGCCCGACAGCGGACCGTACGCTCTGTCACGTCGGCTCAGCGGGTGGTCACCATCTCGGCGCTGTCTTCGCTTGACCTGGCGTCCTACTGTGCCGCAGGTGACCGACGTACCGGATCAGACGCTGGCCGACGCTACCGCCGTGCTCCATTCGGCGCTGACCGGGGACGGCGCCGCGGTGGCCGGCACCTTCGACGCCGTGGTGGACCGGTCCGGCCTCGCCGGTGCCTACACGGTCGCCTGGACGCTGGCCGCCACCATGGTCGGCGACCCGCCACCGCCGGGCGCCTGCGCGTTGGACTTCCCGGGCATCGACGACGCGGGGTACGACACCCGCTGGGTGGCCCGCTTCGTCAGCGCGTACGCCAACCACGACGCCGACACCGGTGAGGCGCTGTTCGGGGCGGCGGTCGCCGACGGGCAGCTGCCGGACTGCCTGCTCACCCTCGCCGGTTCGACCGTGGCGACCCTGCGCAGTCGGGCCGGTTGACGGCGCGACGCCCGTGCGGACGCCGCGCCGGCCGGCTCAGTACGCGTGGTACGCCACCAGCGGCTCGTACTCGTAGCGCAGGTTGGTGAAGCGGACCTTGAAGTTCGCGCCGTCGCGCACGTTGGTGGCGACGGTGATCCAGTCGGACTTCGCCGGCAGGTAGGTCAGGTAGTTGCACTTGTTGGTCTTGTCGATGAAGACCACACACGCCTCGGTGCCGAACTCGCTGCTGTTCTTGACGTTGACGTCCTTGCACCGGGTGCTGGCCTTGTACGGCCCGGCGTCCCCGCCCCAACCACCGACCTGGAAGTACGACCGGACCGCCCCGCCATAGCAGGTGGCAGCCGATGCGGAGAGGTTCGTCTCCGGGGCGGCCTGGGCGGGTGCGCCGAACCACAGCAGGGGCAGGGTGGCGACGATTGCGGTCAGTCGGGCGGTCCGGGATGCCATGGTGGTGCCTCCAGGGAAGAGGGGCGGACCCTGCGTCGTGCACAGGGTGCGGTGAGTGGCGATGATATCTGTCGATCTCTGATCCCGCTGTGACACAACCGTGAACCTTTTGTGGTAACTGTGACCCATGTCCGAGGCGATGCTCAGCAAGGTGCGGAAGCTGTTGGCCCAGGCAGAGGACGCCGCCTGCACCCCCGCCGAAGCGGCCGCCTTCACCGCCAAGGCCACCGAACTGATCGCCCGCTACGGCGTCGACCGCGCCCTGCTGGCCGCCCGCGACCCCACCACCGACCCGGTCGGCGACCGGGTGGTCGACGTCGTCGCCCCGTACGCCCGGGACAAGGCCGGGCTGCTCGCGGCGGTGGCCGACCCGCTGCGCTGCCGCTGCATACGCCGACCTGCCGGCACCGGCTTCGCGCTGCACCTGTTCGGCTTCGCCAGCGACCTGGAACGGGTCGACCTGCTCTTCACCTCACTGCTGGTGCAGGCCGCGCACGGCCTCGCCGGCACCGTGGTCCCACCCGGCGAACACCCGGCGGCGTTCCGGCGCTCCTGGCTGGCCGGCTTCGCCCGGGTGATCGCCGAACGGCTCCGGGCCGCCGAGGCGGGCGCGGTGGCGCAAGACGGCACCCCGTCGGTCGCGCTGGTGCTGGCCGACCGCTCCGACCGGGTGGCCCGCCGGGTCACCGAGGTCTATCCCCGGCTGCGGACCGCGCCCACCCGCCGGCTCGCCGGCTCCGGGTTCGGCGCGGGGGAGGCGGCCGGCCAACGGGCCGACCTCGGCGGGCCCGACGCGGTGCACGCCCCGACCACCCCACCCCACCCCGGACTCCCCGGACGGTGAACACCGGTGGGGTCAGTGCGGGCCCGGGGCGGCGCCGGTGAGGGTGGCGAGATAGCGGCCGAGCAGCTCGTGCCAGCCGGCCGTCAACGCCGCACGGTAGCCCTCGGCGGCCTCACCGTGCCGGTCGAAGTGCCGGTGCTCCAGCTCGATGCGGGTGCGCCCCGACTCGTCCGGCAGGAACAGCACCTCCACCTCGCTGGCGCGCGCCGGGTCGGGCACCGGGAGCCGGTCGGGGCCGAGCTGCCAGGTGAAGACGAGCCGCCGTGGCGGGTCCCAGGTGAGCACCCGGCCCCAGTCGCCCCGGAAGCCGTACGGGCCGATCTCGTAGAGCATGCCGCCGGCCCGGGGCTCCATCCCCAGCTCGGCGAGCGCCGCCGGGCCGGACCAGGTGTACTCCCGGACCCACCAGTCGGCCAGCGAGCCGGTGAAGACCGCGAAGGCCTGCTCGGCGGTGGCGGGGACGAGGAGCGTGGAGCGCAACGAATATCGGTCGACGTCCTGATGGACGCCCTCCGGATTCGCCTTCTCCTGCCCCATAGGCCCGGACCATACCGGCTGATGAGGCGCTCTGCAGCCTCGCGTACTGGCCCCTTCCGGACAATGGACCTGGACCGGGCGCGGTTGGGCATCACCGGGCGGGAACGGGCTCAGGTGACGGCCACCGTTCAGCCGCCAAGCGGACGGCCCGTGACTGCGCGACAGGGACACTGTGGCCGGCGGCTACCGGGGCGCGGTGGTCGCAAGGGGAGGTCTTGAGTGGTGCAGGGTCAGATCGCGGGTGCAGCTACCCGTGGCCGGGGCGGCGGTGGGCTGCCAGTGGGCATCCGGCCGGAACGGGGCAGGCCGGGTGGACACCACATCTGGGCCGGATACACGAAAACGGTGACCGCGTTTCCGCAGGTCACCGCTCTCTGTAGCCCGGCGAAAGGCTATGTGGCCAGGGGCGGGGTCGAACCGCCGACCTTCCGATTTTCAGGCACCCGCATTTTCCCAGCTCAGAGGCTTGCGGGCGGTCCGCGTGCAACCACCCGTGCAACTAGCTCCGCATCGTGATGTGTCGGGGCAGCCGTGCGACATCCCCGTGCGCGGCCAGCTCTGACAGGGCCTTGGCGATCTCCCGATCCCGCCCGTCAACCGCGTGCAGATACCGACGAGCCGCCGCCATCGACGAGTGGCCGAGGCGCTTCATCAGGTCCGCCAGGGTCGCGCCGGTCTGGGCTGCCAAGGTCTGCCCGGTGTGCCGCAGGTCGTGAACGGTCAGCGCGTCAAGCCCTACCTTCCTGCGTGCCCGCACGAACGCCTGATACAGGGTGTCACCGCGCAACGGCGAGCCATCACGGCTGACGAACAGGCGTTCTTTCCCGGCGTACTCGTCCAGGTGCAGGCGGATCACAGGGACGACGTGCGGAGGAATGGCGATGGTCCGCCGACCCGCTTCTGACTTGGGGTCCTTGTCGAACGCCTTGCCGCGATCGTGAAGCGGCTCGACCCGGGCCTTCCGCACCGTGATCGTGTGCTCGGTCAGGTCCACATCCGCCACCCGGAGTCCGGCGATCTCCCCGCGCCGCAGCCCACACCAGGCGGCGATTAGCACCGCAGTTCGGTAGCGCGGATTGATGGCCTCGACCAGGGCGACGACCTGAGCAGGGGTGGCGACAGGCCGCTCAGCGACGCGAACCGTACCCGCTCCCGGAATCTGGCACGGAGACCGAGCGATGATGCCCTCACGCACCGCCGTGTTCATCACCATCCGCAGAAACCGATACGACTGAGAAATGGACGTACGGCCACCGGTTCCGCGAAGCGCAGCGGCATGCCACTCCCGAACACGACTCGCCGTCATCTGCCGAAGCGGCACGTCGACCAGCGGTGCCAGGTGAAGCCGTAGGTTCCGCTCGCACGTCTCCCGCCAGCGGACGCCGATCTTCGGACTGTCCCGCAGGATCGCCCGCGCGTAGGTGCCGAACGTCTGCGCCGCCGCCCGGTCATCGAGCCAGGTGCCCCGCGAGATGTCCGCTTCTACCAGGGTGAGCCACCGGTGAGCGTCAGTCTTGGTCTTGAAGGTATGCGGTGCGTTCTGTCGGGCACCAGTGCCAGGCGGAAGGAACGAGGCTTGGTAGCGGCCCGAGGGCAACTTGCGCACCGATCCGAACTGACGACGCTTACCCATCAGGCCACCGCCTTCCCACCCGACCACGCAACGGCGATCGGCTCGACCGTGCCGGCGGCGATGAACTCGACCAGAGCGGTTTCGGGGATGCGGACGTGAGCACCGAGCTTGACGAAGCGGATTCGTCGCTCAGCGATCAACCGCCGAGGAAACCGCTCCGTCGTCCCCAGAAGGCCAGCGGCCTGGGCCACCGTCAAGAGCCGTTCCATCACGCCATCTCCTTCGGGTCGGCAGGTCGGTCGCTGTCGGGGCCAGGTACTGCTGGTGGTAGCCCTCGGCGAAGAAGTTGATCCGTCTCGGGGGCACCGGTACTTGCTCGGTCGCGGGCCACGTTGAGGGCGGCTTTCCATTGGGCGCGTTGGGATAGGGCTTTGAGGAGGCGGTGTTGGAGGGGTGGGATGTCGGGGTCGTCGGGTCGGGCGAGTTCCCAGGCGTAGGCGGGTGGGTCGTCGGGTCCGGCGGTTGGGGCGTCGTCGGCGGGGACGGCGACGCCGAGGAGGTTGCGGACCCAGGCACGGGCGTCGGCGCGGTGGTCGGCGAGGGTTTTGCCGGACCAGTCGCGGGAGACGAGGATGCGGCGCCCTCCGATGCCGAGGGTCGCGCGTTGGTGGACCTTGCCTTTGCAGCGTCCCGCTTGCAGCCGGCCGTGGGCCTTCTTCGGCTGGATGCCGTAGATCAGCCAGTTCGCGCACCGCTCGTTGCAGGGGGTGACCCGCAGTTGCTGCCAGAGCCGGTCATGGTGCTGACGCTGCCGGTCGGTCGTCGCTGTGTGGCAGTCGGCGGCCGACTTGGTGATGTACTTCGTGATGTAGCCGATGGTGCGGTTGGCGTGCACGGTGCCGGGGGTGACGCCTTCGGCCCGGACCTGCACACCGAAGCGGGCGACGTGAACCGGTCGAGCGTCGGGGTCGGCGTCGACCTGGTCCAGGGCGTCCGTCCAGGACGGCAGCGGCGTGTGGGTATCGGGGTCGACCCACGCGTTGTGGTCGTTGTCCCAGACGGGTAGCCGGTCGAGGGTGTACACGGGTTCGTCGGCGGGGGGCCACCACACCTGGTGGTAGGTCGCGGCGGCAACCTGCTTGAGCATTGCCCGGGGGATGGTGCCCCGGATGGCGAAGTGCGCGTGAGGGGCGAGACGCCGTTGGGGTTCGACGCAGCCGGCGTACTGGACGTTCCAGCCGGCGCAGCGTCGGAGGTTCTGCCAGAACCGGTCGAGGAGTCGGGGGAAGTGCACGGCGTCCCAGGCGGCACGCCGGTAGTCGTAGGTGGCCGGGTCGACGGGGGTGCCGTCGGGCAGGACGCGGCCGTAGCTGTCGAGGGTGAGGGTCAGCCACATCGACGGCCGATGCTCGGTCCCGTCGGGGGCGGTGTAGACGCGGCCGATGGTGCGGGGTTCGACCTTCTTGCGGGGTAGGTCGGGTGCGTCCTGGCGGCGGCGGGTGGACCGCTTCCGGCGGGGACCGGCGTCGTCGTCGTCCTGGTCGTGGGTGGGGGCGACTTGGCCGCGGAGTCCTTCGGCGGCGATGGCTTCCTCTACCTCACGGATCGCCTGGTCGACGTCGGCGACCTGGTCGTGCTGGGCGGCACGGGCAGCGTCGTCGCGGGCGAACTCCAGATGCGCGCGCAGCAGGATCAGTTCCCGTTGCGCGTCGGTGGCCGGTGTGGGTGCGGGGGCGGGTTCGTCGGTGCGGTGCCAGCCTTCCCGGATCTGGGTACGCCGCAGCCGCAGAGCGCGTTGCGCGCAGGGTGGGCACTTGTCCTCGCGGGTCGATCCGCAGGGCAGGTCGATGACTTCGGTTTGCCCGGTGTGCAGGTCGGTGCGGCGCAGGGTGACCGGGTGCAGGCAGACGCCGTACTCGGCGGCCATCTCTTTGAGGACCTGACGCGACATCGGCAGCGCCATCCGGGCGGCACGGGTGCCGGACGCGGGTGGGGCGTCGGCGGGTATGACGGTGGGGGTGTCGGGGGCGAGGCCGGGCAGAGTCGGGGCGGTCATCGGGTCACCTCCGGAAGGGTTGGGCAGTGCCGGTGGCCCACCCGGGCACAGGGGTGGGCCACCGGCGGTGGTGGGGGTCAGTGGTGGCAGCCGGGGCAGTGCAGGCCGGGGCAGCAGCGGCCGGCCCGGCGTAGCAGCAGGACGAGGACCAGGGCGACGACGGCGGCACCGGCGATGAGAGGGAAGACGGCCCGGATGGTCTGGACGAGCTGCACCGCGAGGTAGCCGATCCCGGCCAGCACGGCGACGCCCGGGATGGTGGTGGCGGCGATGACGTGGCCGCGTCGGAGTCGGCGGATCGGGGCGGGGGCGGGGGTGGTGGTGTCGAGGAACCTGACGGTGACGGTGACTCGGTCGCTGCCGGGGATCTGCTGCGGGTGGGTCATCGACAGCAGTCGTCCGGAGTCGCGGACCAGGGCGACGGTCGCGGCGACTTCCGTCGGGGTGCCGACGACGCGACGCACGAGGGCTGCCGGCCGGTTCGGGGTGTGGGTGCGGGCGAGGTGGGTGCGGGTCATGGGAGTCACCTCCGGGTTTGTGGGGCGGGTCGTGCGCCGTGGGGGCGGTTGAGGTTGCGGGAGTTGACGTGTCGCCAGTAGGGGTGGCTGTCCTCGTTGACCCACTCGATGACGCCGTTGCAGGTGGCGCAGACGTTCTGGTCGCGGGTGGGTTGGTCGTTCATCGGACGACATCCGAGGCGAAGACCTGCCCGTTGCGAGGGGCTTGGACGACGGACGAGATCAGCGCCGAGCGGACCGGAGCCGAAGTCGGTGCGGGCGGGACGTAGACGGGAGCCGGGGCGACCGGCAGGTCGGCGGCCAGGTCGACCGGGTCCAGGGCGACAACGTCCTCAGCCGGCGGGACCGGTTCCGGTGCCGGTTCCGGGGCGGGGGTAGGAGTGCCGCCGGTGAGGAGGAGTTTGGACAGGGCGAGGAACGCCAGTGCGGGCACCGACGACAGCAGTCGTGAGGAGAAGCTGTCGTTGGCGACGGCGATTTGTGCGGCCAGGGACAGGGCGACAGCGGCGAGGAGGATGGACAGGGGGTAGAGGACGGAGGCGTTCGGGTCGTGACGTCGGCGTCGGCGGATGACGAGGAGTGCGGCGGCGGGGGTGAGTTCGGAGATGACGGCGTTCGACCAGCCGAACCACTGCCCGGTGCCGGCGGGGGCGTGGTGCATGGTCCAGTCCTTGACGTGGGTGAACGACGCGGCACCGGCCATGCCACCGACGGCCAGGAGGATGACGACCAGGGCGACGGCTTCCAGCCGCTCCGGGTTCAGGACGCGGCGCATCGGGTCACCTCTGCGGGGGAAGTGCGGAGGGCGGGGTTCAGTTCACGGGTCAGGTAGTAGGCGGCGAGGTCCGATGCAATGCCGGGGGCGGGCTGGACATTGGTGCGACCTTCGTCGTCGATGACGAGCCAGGCGCAGGGCAGGCAGCGGGGAGCGCCGTCGTGCCAGTGGGTGGCGGGTCGTGGGCAGGCCAGAGTGAGGCAGCGCACCGGCCCGGAGGGCAGCGGGAGGGCAGCGGCGGTCGGGTTAGTCATGCTGCCCAGCCCCACGCTTCGGCGTCTTCGGCGGCGATCTCGGCGTGCTGGCGCAGGGCAGCGGTGAGGATGTCGGTGGTGTGGGTGTCGGTGCAGTAGGGGCAGGCCTGGTCGGGGTCGGTGTGGTGCAGGTCGAGGCAGGTCCGGCGGATCGGCCGGCGGGCGAGACGACGAGTACGCATCGGGCGCTCCAAGGCAGACGGGGGAGGGTCAGCGGGTGGTGGGGGTGACGTGGACGCGGATCCACTCGGGCGGTTCACCGGTGGACGCGACGGCTTCGGACAGGCAGCGCCACAGCGCCCACGCCTCGGAGGGGGTGAGGTACATGCGGCGGCGGCCGGCACCGATGGCGACGTACAGGTCGGCGTCGGGGGTGACCCGGACCGTGACCGGGACGGAGGTCTTGTCGACGTGCGGGGCGCGCAGCCGGTAGAAGCGGCGCGGTTCGGCGGTGGTGTCGGGTTCGTCGGCGTAGGGCATCGGGACCGGCGGCGAGTCGGGCAGCTCGTGGGTCATCGGGGGTCGCTCCCGTTCGCGGTGTCGAGGTCCAGGGCGTTGAGCAGCGACGGCGGCAGCAGCGGCGCGGCCTGCTTCGGTGGGTTCGGCCGGTAGGTGCGCTGCCCGTTGCCGTTGCCGTTGGTGCGGGCGGGCTTGGGCTGGGCCGGGATCACCACGGGTTCCGGCTGAGACTCGGCCGGGGCGGGGAACGTCGCGGCCAGGTCGCGGATGGCGTCGTCGGTGAGGAAGGAGAACCGGACCCGGGCGGGCTCGGGCTGACCGTCGAGAAGCACGTACGCCACGCCTTTGGCGGACAGGGGGATTTGGTCGGCGAGGGCTCCCCGGTCGCGGGCACCGTCACCGAGCAGGAGATCGACGTGGCCACGTTCGGTCAGGCCCAGGGCGATGCGGGTGGGGAAGAAGTCCCGGACGGTCACGATCTCTTTGCGCGGGTCCTGGGTGGCGGCGACGACCAGGACGCCGAGGCCGGCACCCTGCGTCAGCAGCAGCCCGAGGGATTGGGTGACGCGTTGGCGGATGTCGCTGTCGGGCAGGAACGCCAACAGCGCGGCCAACTCGTCGATGACGATCACGATCAGCGGCTCATCAACGGTCGGCGTGTGAACCCGGACCTTGCCCCGCAGCACCTGTTGCCGGGCGCGCATCCGGGCAACGGCGTCGTCGAGGAGGTCGGCCATGCGGGTCCAGTCGTCATCGACGTACCGGGAGAACAACGGCCGACCGATGGACAGCTCCATGCCACCTTTCGGGTCGATCGCCCACACCCGCACCAGACCCGACCGGATACCAGCCGCCAGCGCGCGGAGAAGGGACCAGATGACCGAGCCCTTGCCCATCCGCGTGGCCCCGCCGATGAGGACGTGGGTGGCCAGGAGGCGCAGGGAGTAGACGGCAAGGTCTTCCCGCAGACCCATCGGCAGGGCGGCGAAGTCCGGGCGGACCGGCACGGGCAGCGGCGCGACGATGCGGGTCAGCGGGTCGCGGCGGATGAACACCAACCACACATGCCGGGGGCGGTCACGGAACCGGACCCGGTCGATCAGGCGCAGCAGCCAGGCCAGCCGGCCGGACCGGTGCGGGGGTGCCTGACGGCGACCGGTGAACACCCGGCAGTGCCGGGTACCGAACGAGTAGGCCAGGTCACGGGCGGCCTTGTGGTAGACCTCCGGGTTCTGGCCCCGAGGCATCCGCACCACCAGCTCATCGGTGGCGTAGGTGCAGCGCACCGACAGCAACCGGGGCAGCTTCTCGCCACCGTCGTACTTCTTGACCAGGCCGCACAGGGACATGACCTCGTGCCACTGACGCCGGTATACCCACAACCGCCGCCAGACCGATACCGCCCGCAGGACGATCAGCCGGTGGAACGAGTCCCGGCCACGCCACCACCACACACCGCCGGCAACGGCAACGACGGTGAGGGCCAGGAGGTGGGGCCACCAGCCGTGGGAGCGGTAGACGTCGACGGCGAGGACGGCCAGGGCGACGGCAGGCCAGGCCCGCCAGTGCCGCACCGACACCACACCCAGCCGCACGACCAGCACGACGAGACGAGCCAGGAGGAACAGGGCGGTGACGGTCCAGACCAGGGGCCACGGGGCGGTGATCTGGAACCGGCGGAAGTTGACCAGCGGGGCGCGCATCACGCCACCGCCTTACCGGCACGCTGCGCGGTCCACGTCTCAGCGCAGACCTTGTGCACCGGCTTACCTGCCGGGCTGCGACAGATCGCGGGCTTGCCGCAGATGACACACGGAGCGGACTCGCCGGCACCACCGGTGCGGGTCCAGTCCAGGAACGTTGGCATGATGAACCTGCCCTTCCAGGCCGAGAGGGTTGGAGGGCAGCGGGGCGGTCAGGCTTCCTACGGCATTCAGACCGCCCCGCGCCTCAGTTGATTCAGGCCGCCGCCTTCACGGTCGGCACGGACAGCGATTCCTGCGCCTGCGCCAGCACCTCGGCCAGCCGGGCGATCTCCGACCGGGGCAGGAACACCGCCACATCACCGCCGGACTCGCCCAGTTCCAGCACGACGCGGTCCTGATCCGGGTGGGACCGGAACGACAGCACGGTGTCCGGCCGGATGTGCACACCCACCGTCACGGCAGCCATCAGGCGGCCTTCCCGCGCGTCTCCGCGAGGGTCTTCGGCGCGACCAACGCGGTCGCCCGGAACGAGTACGCCAGCCGGTTGTTGTTGCCCACGTACGGCGTCACCGTCAGGTTCTCGAACTCAACCGCCTGGAACGGACCCACCGGCGGCACCGGCTGCACGTCGGCGAGGATCTTGATCGACACCTCACGCGAACGGGAGCCCAACTCCGGGTCCATGTCCATCACCCGGCACTGCCACACCCGCTGACCGGTCAGCTTGTCCTTCGACGGGGTCCGCTGGCGGGTCGCCTCGTTGAAGTCCTGCGCCTCCGCGATCGAGTCCGGCACGAACACACACCCGTGCGGAAAGACAGCCTCGAACGGGACCGTGAAGCGGGCTCCACCCCTGAGCGCCATGGTGTTCTCCTTCGCTGCTGCGACGTGACCGGCTATCCGGTCGCTGTGATGCAGGTAACCTAACAACTGATATGACTCCACGTCAACTGTTAGGTACGAAGTTCCTGCGCAGTGTCACTGACCAGGCAGAATCCCTCTCATCTGTTAGGTCACTGGTAGCCTTCAACCGGTCCTAGTCGCTCACCAGGCAGGGAGTACCGATGAGCTCTCCCCGGAACCGGGCCGACCGGTCGGAGTCGCTGCATCAGCAGGTCGCGCGGAACATCCGCAACGAGGTTGAAGCGGGACGCCTGGTGCACGGCACCGCCCTGCCGTCGACCCGCAAGCTTGCGGAGGAATGGGGCGTCAGCGTCTTCACGATCACCGAGGCGATGAAGGTGCTGGCCGATGAGGGATTGGTCATCAACGAGTCGCGTTCCAAGCGGGTGGTCCACGCACCCGACCAGACGCGGCGTAGTGAGGTTCGACCCCAGCGCCCGCGCGTCGTCCTGATCGGCGGTTACGCCGGCAGCGGCAAGACTGAGTTGGGGCGCATCCTCGCCCGCGAGACGGGTTGGCCGATGCTCGACAAGGACACGTTGACGCGGCCTGTGGTCGAGGCAGCGCTAGAGACGTTGGGGCAGTCGCCGCATGATCGTGAGTCCGATACCTACCTGAACGCGATTCGTCCTCGTGAGTACGAAGCCCTCCAGGACGCGGCGAACGAGAACGTCCAGTGCGGCAACAGTGTGATCGTGACCGCGCCCTTCATCCGGGAGTTCGGTGACCCCGCCTGGATGGCACGAACCCGTGCGTTCTACGAGGCCGCGAAGGCGGACACGGTCGTGGTCTGGGTGTACTGCGACGCCGACACGATGCTGACGTACGTCCGCCGTCGCGGGGCTGCCCGGGACACCTTCAAGCTTGCCAACTGGGCCGGCTACCTCGACGCCGTCAACCTCGACTTCCGGCCGACTGAGGCGCACATCGTGGTGGACAACTGCGCGTCAAGCCGCCCTTTGCAGGAGCAAGCGAAGGAACTGGTGAAGGGAATCCTTGCGGACGAGGCGCTGTGATGCGCGGCGTGATCCTCTACGGGCCGCCGGCGGCGGGTAAAGACACCGTCACCGCAGCACTGCACGCCCTTGACACCCGGTACGCACTGTTCCAACGGCTGAAAGCGGGACCAGGGCGCACCACGGGTTACCGCATGACCAGCGAAGCGACGTTGGACGAGCTGGACCGGAACGGCGATGTCGTCTGGGAGAACGAACGGTACGGCGCGCGGTACGTCGTTGACCGACCGTCGCTCATTGAAGGACTCTCGGCAGGGGTGCCCGTCGTACATCTGGGCCAACGACCCGCTGTCGACGCCGTCACCGCAGCCATTCCCGACGCCCGATGGTGTGTGGTCTACCTGTGGTGTCCCCGAGACGTGGCAGTTCAGCGGATCATCGCCAGGCGCACCGGGGACACTGAGGCCCGCATCCGTGCTTGGGACGACACCGAGCCGCTAGTCGCGAGCGACCTCACCATCAACACTGCCGACGTTCCACCACAGGTGGCAGCCGAGCTGATCCACCATCACGTCCTGGCCGACAACCAATCGGCAGCGATCCGGGACTGATGGCTGATCCTGGCCGTCCTCGAAGAGAGGAGGGCGGGAGAAGCAGGGTAGGGCCGGGGGCGCGGGGACAGCGTCAATCGACATCACGGGCGGCAGACCGGTTCGGGCTGACCAGGTCGATGTTCTAGGGCAGCTTACGCCGGACGGATGGACGCGAACGCGGGTCGGGTTGGGCAGTCGTTGCGGGCGGAGACGCCAGGTGGTTGGTGTTGTCGTGCTGGCTTTGGTTGGCTCGGAGCTTGCGGTGATCTGTTGCCGAATTGGCCTGTACTAGATCAAGCGCGCTCCGCGCGGCGCGGGCCGGGCGCGGTAACCGGCTCCTGCGGAGCCGCCGCCCCGCTCGCCTTCGGCGGCGGGGCGGAAAGTCAGCCGGCCCGAAGCCCACGCCCGCCCCGCGCGTCACCCCCTGGTTCCGTGAAAGGAACCGGTGACGAGTCCCGGAGACCACCGGGACCAGGACCACAACCCCGATCCTCCGACCGTCTCCCACCTCGTGACGTCTCACCTCGGACCGGTCGACGGTCGGTCGGGCGAAGTTGCCGAACGGAATCCGTCGGGCCGCTCACGGTCCGAGGTAGGGAAGGGGTGAGGGTGGGGAAGGGGGCGGCGGGGTGGTGGCGGGGTTGGGGTTAGGGCTGTGCCTCCGGCGGGGGCCAGACGACTCCAGGATGGAGTTGCCGAACGTTGCGGTGGGTAGGTGGTGGGTGGTGGGGGTGGGATGCCATCCCGCCAGCCACCGACCCAGGCAGAGCCGAGCAGATCAGGGCCAGGGCGACAAGGTCGTTCGTCCGGTAGGGCGCTCCACCTTGTCACCCTGGCCCTGATCTGCTCCACGGTGTGTGGGTCGGCGGCAGACGGGATGGCGGCAGGGTGTTGGCGTCTACACCGTGGCGAGCACTGAGGGGGTAAACCCTCGCGCCCCAAACCCTGACCAGTCCTTCAGGCCAAAGCGCAGCTCACCCTTGGTCTGCTGGTCCAGCAGCTCAAGCAGCATGCCAACGGTCGCTGTCCCGCCGAACTGGTCACCGCTGCCGGGTTTGACCTCTTTGTTCGGCTCAACGTTGCAAAATCCGAACCGGCCCTTGTCTTCGAACCAGACTGCCAGGACGACCGGGGGCTTGTACGTCTGCGCGCGGGCAAGTACGTCCCGGATTGGATCATTTGGCAGGGCGAGCACTATCTGCCACTCGGGACGGTAGCCGTTGTTCCTCATGTGCTGGCGACCCTCGGCGGTACCGACGAAGCGCCCCAGAGCTGCCCCAGCCTTCAGCCGCTCACGCAGATCAGGCATCTCTCCACCTCCGGACGTTCTCTTCCCACTCTGCCATCATTGCCTCGACGGCTGGCTCAAATGCCGCGTTTACGACTTCCCAGCCATCTTTCGGTATCTGCTGAATCACGCGCCTGTCGTAGATGTCAGTCCCGTCAGCGACGAACTGATGTCGATGGATCGTGCTGTGGCAACAGTCGATCCGCGCGACCTCGACCCAGTCTCCGTCTTCGCGCCGGGCCATCTGTTGAAGGGCGAAGTCCACGACCCGGCCCTTGTAGATACGGGGGCGCATGATCAACCTGTGGCCTGGCGCAAGGTCTGCATCGACAGGAAACTCCTCAGCCGGGGGGCACGTCGGCCGCCGATAGACGTCCTCCTCCGGGTAGGTAGTCATGTCGACCAAGCGTCGCTGACCGCTCTTGCTGCTGTTGTTCGCCAGTGCCCTACCTCCCCGTCGACCTGGGTCGATCGGAGTGACATCGATGGACCCGGGTGCCCCGTACCTCAGCGTCCCATAGTGGACGGAGACGCACCAGAGTCCGATTCGGCTTTGGGGGATTGCCCAACAGGCCAGAAGCTGTACGTGCTTCCGGCAGCTGTGGTGGAGCCCACATCGGCAGGCATCCTCAGTTGTTGAGTGCCTGTCATGATCGAGTGCCCCGCCCTCACGCGCTCAGCGACGCATGCCGCGTGCAACCTGTGTGCGATAAGGGCTGGTGATCACCGGATAGAGACGGTCAACCGGGGGTAGTCCTACCCCGCCATGCAAAAAGCGGCCCTCACCGACGTTTCCGCAGGTGAGGACCGCTGTAGCCCGGCGAAAGGCTATGTGGCCAGGGGCGGGGTCGAACCGCCGACCTTCCGATTTTCAGTCGGACGCTCGTACCAACTGAGCTACCTGGCCTGGTGCTTCGGGACATGTTACCCGGAGGGCGGGGTCTCCGCCGACAGGGTGACACGTCCCGATACGCAGAACGCCGCGCAATGGTGCACGCGGCGTCGGCGCTGGCGGTCCTGACGGGACTTGAACCCGCGACCTCCGCCTTGACAGGGCGGCGAGCACTCCAACTGCTCCACAGGACCTAGCTTTGTTGCCTCCGGCTGGGCCGGATCGTGCCCCCAACGGGATTCGAACCCGTGCTACCGCCTTGAAAGGGCGGCGTCCTGGGCCGCTAGACGATGAGGGCGGCCCCGCCATCATTGCACACTCGCAACTTCAAGCGGACTTGCTCCCATCCGGCCCCGCCGGAGGCATGAGAAGCATATGCCATGCCCCGGCGGTCGACCAAACCGGTATGCCTGCCGGGGTGCGGCCCGGCAAAGTAGCAGGTCAGCGAGGTGGTGCGATGCCGAAACGGCGCTTGAGGTCGCCGATGACCTGCGGCACGGCGCCCAGGGTGCGGCTCCGGTCACCCCCGCCGTCGTGCATCAGCACCACCGCACCGGGGCGGGAGGCGCTCCTGATCCGCCCGGAGATCACCCCGGAAGTGGGCTTCGCCCAGTCCTGGGGGTCGACGGTCCAGTGCAGCGACCGCATGCCGAGTTCCTTGGCGACCTGCACCACCTCCGGCGTCCACCGGCCACCGGGCTGCCGGTAGAACGGCACCTTCGCGCCCGGAACGGCCCTGGTGATGGCCTGGTTGGTGCGCACCAGGTCGGCCCGGATGTCGGCGACCGGCCGGCGGCCCAGGTCGACGTCGTGGTGCCAGCTGTGGTTGCAGAGCTGGTGCCCCTCGCGGACGATCCGGGCCACCAGCTCCGGGTGCTTGCGGACCTGGGTGCCGACCACGCAGAACGTCGCCTTGACCTTCGCCGCCCGGAGCTGGTTGAGCACCTTCGGCGTCCAGGTCGGGTCGGGTCCGTCGTCGAAGGTCAGCGCCACCGCGCGTACCCCGGTCGCCTTACGCAATCCGGCGGGCAGCGTCTTGGGCTTGGGCCGCAGCCGGGGCTTCGGCTTCTTGGTCGGCGGCGGCGTCGGCACCGGGGTCTGGGCCGGCTCGGGTGCGGAGGTCGTCGGGGCGGGCGCGGCGGCCGGCCGGACGTGCCGGGGCTTGTCTCCACAGCCGGCGACCAGCAGGAGCAGACCCAGGACAACCGCCAGGACGGGGCGTGAACGCATCGTCACTCCGAGGGATGGGGGTACGCGGACGGCCCCGACGGTAGTTCACGAAAGCGAAATATGTCAGGCCAGGTCGGTCCCGGTGGACTGGTCCAACGAATCCCGGACGGCCAGCGCGAGCGACACCGCCTCGGCCAGGTCGACCGGTCGGACCACTCCGGCGGGCAGGGTGTCGGCCCGCCAGCCCGGCCCGGCGGCGAGCACCAGCAGCGGTCGGCGGGGCACCGCGAGCAGGGCGGAGAGCTGCCCCGGATCGGCGGTGGGGCGGGTGTGCGACCAGACCACCACGGCCGCCGGCCCGGTCCGGTTGACCGCCTCGACCAGCGCGGCCACCGGCACCCGGGCGCCGAGCATCCGGTACGCCACCCCCGCCTCGGCCAGCGCCGCGGCGAGCGCCTCCAGGGGCAGGGTGTGCTGCTCCTCGTCGGCGCAGGACAGCAGGATGCGGGCCGGCCCGGTGGCCCGGCCGGAGCGGGCGACGGCGGCGAACGCCTCGGAGACGCACCGGGACATCAGGTGCTCCACGTCGATCAGGCCGGCGGTGGCCACGAACCGCTCACCGATGCCGGCCAGCACCGGCCGGAGCAGCCCCTCCCAGGTGGCGATCACCCCGTCGGTGGCCAGCGCCTGGGAGATGGTGTCGCCGATCGCCGCCGCGTCCAGTCGCATCGCGGCGCGGGCCAGCCCCCGGGCCGCCGGTCCCGCCCGGCCGACGGGGATGGCCTGTCCGCCGCCGTCCCGGCTGGCCCCGGCCGGCAGGCGTAGCGCGGTGCCGGGGCTCTGTTTCGCCCAGCGGGCCGCCTCCGCCGGGCTGACCCCCTCGGCGGTGAGCTTCCGCATGATCTCCAGGCGGGCCAGGTCGGCCGGGGTGTAGCGCCGGTGGTGACCGGGGACGTGCTCGCTCGGGCCGAGGCCGTAGCGCTGGTGCCAGGTACGCAGGGTGGTGACCGCCACGCCGAGCCGGCGTGCCACGGCCCCCGCGCTCAGCGGCTCAGCGACCACCCGACCGCTCCGACGCGTCGTCCACCCGGCGGCCGGACGGTATTGCGGAGCCGGCGGCGGGACCCCCGGCGGGAGCCTCGGGACCCCCGGCAGGGGCATCGGGGCCGGTGGTGGTCGGGGCCGGCCGGAGCAGTCGGCTCACCACACCACCGAGCCAGGGGGCGTACGGGCGCGGGTCGGCGTCGATCTCGGTCATCAACCGGGTCGGGTCGACCCAGCGCAGCTCGGCCACCTCGTCCGGGTCCGGCCGCAGGGTGAGTACGGCCGGCACGTCGGCCCGGAGCACGTGGTCGTACTCGAACTCGACCCGACCGGTGGCCGGGTCCTCGGCGTAGTAGAGGTAGACGCCGACCTCGGTCAACGACACCGGCCCGGCGCCCAGCTCCTCGGCGAGCCGGCGGTTGGCGGCCTCCGCCAGTGACTCGGCCGGCAGTGGGTGCCCGCAGCACGAGTTGGCCCAGCGCAGCGGGAACCGGGTCTTGACCGGGGCCCGCTGTTGCAGGAGGACCCGGCCGTCCGGGTCGACCAGCAGCACCGAGAAGGCCCGGTGCAGGCGACCGGGTGCCTGGTGGGCGGCGGCGACGGTGGTCTCGCCGAGCACCCGGCCGGTGTCGTCGACCAGCTCGACGAGGTGAGCCTCCCGGGATTTCACGCGGTCACCGACCCGCGCCGGTGATGCGGTTGGCGGCCAGCTTGCCGGAGATCAGCACCATCGGCACACCGACACCGGGCTGGGTGCCGGAGCCGGTGAAGACCACGTTGGGCAGGCTGCGGTGCAGATTGGACGGGCGGAACGGCCCGGTCTGGAAGAGGCTGTGCGCGGCGGCGAACGGCGTACCGGCGGCCATTCCCTGCTCCTCCCACTCGGCGGGGGTGATCGTACGCAACACCTCGATGCCGGCGCCGAACCCGACGTACCCGCGCTCCTCCAGCGTGGCGACGAGCTGGTCGGCGTAGCGCCGGCTCAGGTCGCCCCGCCAGTCGAACGGGGCCCGGTCGAGGTTGGGCACCGGGGCCAGCACGTAGTAGGTGTGCCGGCCGTCCGGGGCGACCGACGGGTCGGTCCGGCTCGGGTTGGTGACCAGCAGCGACGGGTCGCTCATCAGCTCGCCGCGCCTGATCACCTCGTCGAAGGTGCCCTTCCAGGACCGTCCGAAGTGGATGTTGTGATGAGCGATCTTCCCATACCCCTGCGTCGATCCGACGTGCAGGACCACGCAGGACGGCGAGTAGGTCAGCTTCCGCTGCCGATCCTCGGGGAGCAGGTCGCGGTAGGCGACCGGCAGGTCCGGGTTGAGCACCACCACGTCGGTCGGGATCAGCTCGCCGTCGGCGGTGACCACGCCGGTGGCCCGGCCGTTGGCGGTCTCCACCCGGGCGACCGTGGTGTCGTAGCGGACCTGGACGCCGTGCTTCTCGGCCGCGCCGGCCATCCCCTTGGAGACCGCGTGGATGCCGCCGCGCGGGAAGTAGACCCCGGCCACCGAGTCGAGGTACGCGATGACGCTGTAGATGGCCAGCGCGTCGTGCGGCGAGAGCCCGGCGTACATCGCCTGGAAGGAGAAGATCCGCTGGGTACGCGGGTCGGAGAAGAACTGGTTGATCTTGGTTTGGAGTCGCCGGAACGCCCCGTTCGCCAGCAACTTCAGCAGGTTGCCGGTGAGCAGGTCGGTCGGGGCGTCCAGGTTGCGGTCGATGAAGTCGGCCCGTTCCCAGTTCCAC
Source organism: Micromonospora sp. CA-248260 (assembly GCF_050942205.1). Taxonomy (NCBI): domain Bacteria; kingdom Bacillati; phylum Actinomycetota; class Actinomycetes; order Micromonosporales; family Micromonosporaceae; genus Micromonospora; species Micromonospora sp. CA-248260. The sequence continues at coordinate 240,287 of NZ_CP192021.1, forward strand.
AGGTTGCGGGCGTAGTCGACGAACCGCAGGTAGCCGTCGGCCTCGCGGGGGCCGCAGACCCGGGAGATCTCGGCCGCCATCCGGGTGGTGTCGGTGATCACGTCCAGGGTGGAGCCGTCCGGGTAGTAGGCCCGGTAGGCGGGGTCGATCGGGGTCAGGTCGAGCCAGTCGTGCAGCTCCTCGCCGACCGCACCGAGCGCCTCGGCGATCAGGTCGGGCATGGTGAGCACGGTGGGGCCGGTGTCGAACTCGTACCCGTCGACGCTGAGCCGACCGGCCCGTCCGCCCGGCACCGGCTCGCGTTCCAGCACGGTCACCTGCCGGCCGCTACCGGCCAGGTGCAGCGCGCACGCCAGCCCGCCCAGGCCCGCGCCCACGACCACCACCCGGTCCGTACGTCCCGTCACGGTCCGCACGCGACCACCTCCTTCAGAAAGTTGCCCATCATGCCCGCCGCGTCGCGGCGGCGGTGGCGAGACCGGTCAGCGCGGTGCGCGCCGTCTCGTCGATCGACGCGGTCTCCAACGCGGCGAGCGCGTCGGTGACCCGGTCGGAGATCATGCGCTCGACCCGGCCGACCGCTCCGGTGTCGGCGACGATGTCGGCCAGCCGGGCGACCTCGCGGATGCCGACGGCGGTGCCGGCCCGCTCCAACGCCCGCCGCTGGCCGCCGGTGGCGAGTTGGCGGGCGAGCATCAGCAGCACCGTCGGCTTGCCGGTGCGCAGGTCGTCGCCGGCCGGCTTGCCGGTCGCCGCCGGGTCACCGTAGACGCCGAGCAGGTCGTCGCGGAGCTGGAACGCCTCGCCGACGGCCAGTCCGTAGCGGGTGTACGCGGCGATCAGCGGCGCGTCGGGCTCGGTGCCGGCCAGGCAGGCGCCGAAGAGCAGCGGACGCTGGACGGTGTAGCTGGCCGTCTTGTAGCGGGCCACCCGCAGCGCCCGGTCCACCGACCAGTTCGCCGCGTCGTTTTCGCCGAGCACGTCGAGGTACTGCCCGGCGATGGTCTCGACGCGCATCTGGTCGTAGCAGCGCCGCACCTCCAGCATCCGGGTCGGCGGCACGGTGGCGTGGGCGAGCAGCCGGTCCGCCCAGACCAGGCAGAGGTCGCCGATGAGGACGGCAACCGACTCACCGAACCGGCCCGGATCGCCGGTGTGTCCGGCGGTGACGTGCCGGGCGGCGGCGGCCCGGTGCACGGTGGGCAGGCCCCGTCGGGTGTCCGAGGCGTCCATCACGTCGTCGTGCACCAGGGCGAAGGTGTGCAGCAGTTCCAGGGCGGCCAGCGCGGGCAGCACGGTGGGCAGTGGCGCGTCGCCGCCCACCACACCCCGCCAGCCCCAGTAGGCGAAGGTCGGGCGGACCCGCTTGCCGCCGGCCAGCACGCAGTCGCGTGCCGTCGCGGCGAAACCGCCCATCGCTGCGTCGATCTCGGTCAGCGCGTCGACCTCGCGGGCGAGGAACGCCGACAGGGTGCCGTCGACGTCGTCGACCAGGTCACGGGCGAAGGCGGCCAGTACGCCGTGGACCGGATCGTCCGTCGCTCCCGGCTGTGCCGGCGCGACGCGGAGCGCGTTACCCGCAACTGCGTCGTTGGCCATGGGGGCGAGCGTACCCTAGGGTTACGAGTTGCGTCGATTGCTGCGTCGAATCAGAGGAGGCCCGGTGGACACCGATCTCACCGCTGCCTATGCCCGCTGCCAGGAGCTGCACAGACACCACGGGCGCACCTACTATCTCGCCACCCGGCTGCTCCCCGCATGGAAACGCCGACACGTGCACGCCCTGTACGGGTTCACCCGCTACGCCGACGAGATCGTGGACCGCACCGAGGACCTGCCCCCCGCCGAGCGGGCCGCCCGGCTGGACGCCTGGGGTTCCCGCTTCGTCGCCGGCCTGCACGGTGAGCCGGTCGACGACCCGCTGCTGCCGGCGGTGCTGCACACCATCGCCGTGTTCGACCTGGACCGGGCCGACTTCGCGTCGTTCCTGCGCAGCATGGCGATGGACCTGACCGTCATGTCCTACCCGACCTACGACGACCTGCTCGACTACATGGAGGGCTCGGCGGCGGTCATCGGCACCATGATGCTGCCCATCCTCGGCAGCTCCGACCCGGTCGCCGCCCGGGAACCGGCCCGGCAGCTCGGGTTCGCCTTCCAGCTGACCAACTTCATCCGGGACGTCGCCGAGGACCTCGACCGGGGCCGCACCTACCTGCCCGACGAGGACCTCGCCAAGTTCAACGTCACCCGCGAGGACCTGCTCGCCGCCCAGGCCGCCGGCCACAGCACCGACAAGATCCGCGACCTGATCGAGTACGAGGTGACCCGCGCCCAGGCCCACTACGCCGCCGCCGCGCCCGGTATCACCCTGCTCGCCCCCGCCTCCCAGGCGTGCATGCGCACCGCCTACGCCCTCTACGGCGGCATCCTCGACGAGGTCGCCGCCCAGGACTACGACGTGTTCGTCAAGCGGGCCGTGGTGCCCCAGCGGCGACGGCTGGCGGTGGCGGCGAAGGCCCTGCTGACCCGTACCGGCACCCCGGTCGTGGTGCCCGGCCCGGCCCTGACGTGAGCGGCCGTACGGCGGTGGTGTTGTTCACCCGCGACCTGCGGGTGCACGACCACCCGGCGCTGGCGACGGCCTGCGCCGCCTTCGACCGGGTGGTGCCGCTGTACGTCCTCGACCCGACGCTGGCCGACCACTCGCCCAACCGCACCCGGTTCCTGCACCAGTGCCTCGCCGAGCTGCGGGACACCCTGCGCGGGCTCGGCGGTGACCTGGTGATCCGCCGGGGCGACCCGGTGGCCGAGACGGTCCGGGTGGCCCGGGAGGTGGACGCCGAGGGCATCGGCCTGTCCGCCGACGTCAGTCGCTACGCCCAGCGCCGGGAACGCCGGCTGCGCGCCGAGTGCGACCGGCACCGGCTCGCCCTGCGGCTCTTCCCCGGCGTCACGATCGTCGAGCCGGGGGCGCTGCGACCCGGCGGCGGCGACCACTACCGGGTGTTCACCCCGTACCACCGGGTCTGGTCCGCGGCGCAGTGGCGGGAGGAGCTGGCCGCGCCCCGGCGGGTCACCCTGCCCGACGGGGTCGCGGTCGGCCGGCTGCCGGCGCTGCCGAAGGGCGAGTCGCCGCAGGCCGCGGTCGGCGGCGAGACCGTCGGGCAGCGCCGGCTCACCCAGTGGTTGCCGACCCTGCGCCGGTACGACGACATCCACGACGACCTGGCCGGCGACGAGACCTCCCGGCTCAGCCCGTACCTGCGGTTCGGCTGCCTGTCCCCGCTGGCGGTGGCGAACCGGGCCGACGACCGGGGGCACCCGTTCGTCAGGCAGCTCTGCTGGCGGGACTTCTACCACCAGGTCACCGCCGCCTTCCCGGAGATCGCGGCGAAGGCGTACCGGCGCGGGGCCACCGAGGACTGGCGGTACGACGCGGCGGCGTTGACCGCCTGGACCGAAGGCCGGACCGGGATGCCGATCGTGGACGCCGGGATGCGTCAACTGCACGCCGAGGGGTGGATGCACAACCGGGCCCGGCTGATCACCGCCGGCTACCTGACCAAGGTGCTCGGCCTGGACTGGCGGCCCGGTCTCGCGGTCTTCTCCCGCTGGCTGCTCGACGGGGACGCGCCCGACAACTCCGGCAACTGGCAGTGGGTGGCCGGCACCGGCAACGACAGCCGCCCCTACCGCGGGCTCAACCCGGTCCGCCAGGCCGAACGCTACGACCCCGACGGCGGGTACGTGCGTCGTTGGGTGCCCGAGCTGGCGGCGGTGGCCGGCAAGGCCGTGCACCAGCCGTGGCGGCTGCCCGCCGAGGTGCGACGCACCCTCGACTACCCGCCGCCGCTGGAGGTGCCCGACGCCGACCCGGTCTGGCTGCGCTGAGGTCTGGCCCGTCGGCCCGGGCCGCTTGCGCCGGGCCGCTTGCGCCGGGCCGGGTCCCAGGCGGTGCGGGGCCGGGTCCGGCGGTGCACGCGGGCGGGAATTCCGGGGTGGACCGGTGGCCGAGGGTGGGGTCGTGCGGAATGCTGACGGGATGGCAGAGCCGGAACTGGTGGACGTGGTCGTGATCGGGCTCGGCGTGGGCGGCGAGGAGGTGGCCGGGCGACTCGCCGAGGCCGGCCTCAGCGTCGTCGGCGTCGAACGGGACCTGGTCGGCGGGGAGTGCCCGTACTGGGGGTGCATCCCCAGCAAGATGATGATCCGGGCGGCGAACGCCCTGGCCGAGGCGCGACGGGTCGACGGGCTGGCCGGGTCGGCGCAGGTCCGGGCCGACTGGGCGCCGGTGGCGAAACGCATCCGGGAGGAGGCCACCGACACCTGGAACGACCGGGCCGCGGTGGACCGGTTCACCGGCAAGGGCGGGCGGTTCCTGCGTGGCAGCGGCCGGCTCGACGGTCCCGGCCGGGTCCGGATCGGTGACCAGGTGTTCCAGGCCCGGCGGGGCGTCGTCCTCGGCACCGGTACCCGCCCGTCGATCCCGCCGATCGACGGGCTGGCGGGCACCCCGTACTGGACGAACCACCAGGCGATCGAGGCGGCGGAGCTACCGGCGACCCTGCTGATCATCGGGGGCGGCGCGATCGGGCTGGAGCTGGCGCAGGTCTTCGCCCGGTTCGGGGTCGGGGTGACCGTGCTGGAGGCGTCCGGCCGGGTGCTCGCCCTCGAAGAGCCGGAGTCGTCCGAGGTGGCCGCCGCCGCGTTGCGTGCCGACGGGGTGGAGATCGCCACCGAGGTCAAGATCGAACGGGTCGGCCACGACGACGACACCTTCACCGTGTACGCCGGTGACCGGTCGTTCAGCGCCGAGAAACTGCTGGTGGTGACCGGTCGCCGGGCCCACCTGGACGAGTTGGGGTTGGACACCGTCGGGGTGGACGCCACCCAGCGCTACCTGCCGGTGGACGACCGGATGCACGTCACCGACGGGATCTGGGCGGTCGGCGACGTGACCGGCGAGGGCGCGTTCACCCACATCGCCATGTACCAGGCGTCGATCGTGGTCGCCGACGTGCTCGACCACGCCCGGCGGGCCGAGGGCGGCCCCGACGCCAGCGGCACCGCCAGCGTGGTGGGCGGTGCGATGGGCGCGGCCAGCGCCGTCGGGGGTTCGATGGGCGCGGCCGGCCCGAGCGGCGCCGCCGGCACCGTGCCCCGCGCCGACTACCGGGCGCTGCCCCGGGTCACCTTCACCGACCCGGAGGTGGGCGCGGTCGGGCTCACCGAACGGCAGGCCCGCGAGCGGGGCATCAACGTGCAGGTCGGCTTCACCGAGCTGTCGTCGTCCACCCGGGGCTGGATCCACGGTGGCGAACCGGGCGGCTTCATCAAGGTGATCGCCGACGCCGACCAGGGGGTGCTGATCGGTGCGACGTCGGTCGGCCCGGCCGGGGGTGAGGTGCTGTCGGCGCTGGTCGTGGCGGTGCACGCGGCCGTGCCGGTCAGCCAGCTGAGGCACATGATCTATGCGTACCCGACGTTCCACCGGGCCATCCAGAGCGCCCTGAACGACCTGAGCTGAGCCCGGCGCACCGGCCCGGCGCGGCGCAACCGCCGGGTCGGCCGGTCCGGTCCGGCCTCGGAGCAGACCGGGCCAGGTTCCCGGTTCACGCCGGCCGGGTGGGGTGCGCGGTTCGTGCCCCGGGCCGGGTGGGGTTCCAGGTTCGTGCCCCGGGCCGAGTGGGTTCCAGGTTCGTGCCCCGGGCCGGGTGGGGTGAGCGGTTCGTGCCGGCCGGGCCGGAATTACTGTCCGTGCCGGCCGGCACCGGCGGCGAACCGGGCCGCGCCGGCTGTGGCGTCCGCCGCCAACGAGTCGATGCCGTAGGCGAACTCGGTGGCGAACGCCTCCGGCTCGGGCCGGCCGGCACCGGCCAGCACCGAAGCCCGGTCGTTGCGCAGGCAGGTCTGCGGATGCCGGGCGATCTCGGCGGCCAGCCGCTCGGCCGCCGTCCGCGCCTCACCCGGCGCGACCACCCGGTTGACCAGCCCCATCGCGTACGCCTCGTCAGCGGGCACCGGGCGGCCGGTGAGGATCAGGTCCATCGCCCGGCTCTGGCCGATCAGCCGGGGCAGTCGTACCGTGCCGCCGTCGATCAGCGGCACTCCCCAGCGTCGGCAGAACACCCCGAGCACCGCGTCCGACTCGGCGACCCGCAGATCGCACCAGAGCGCCAGCTCCAGGCCACCGGCCACCGCGTACCCGGAGATCGCCGCGACGACCGGCTTGGACAGTGCCATCCGCGTCGGACCCATCGGGCCGTCGCCGTCGGGCTCGACCCGGTTGCCGCTCGGCGTGCCGATGGCCTTGAGGTCGGCACCCGAGCAGAACGTGCCGCCCGCACCCCACAGCACCGCGACCCGGGCCTCCGGGTCGGCCTCGAAGGCGCGGAACGCGTCGGCGAGCGCCCGCGCGGTCGGCCCGTCGACGGCGTTGCGCGCCGCCGCCCGGTCGAGGATCACCGTGGTCACCGCCCCGTTCCGGGCAACATGCACCGCCATCCCCCCAGCATCCCCCGCCCACCCCCGCCCGGCCACCCCGCCTGCCCCGCCTGCTGCGCGGGGCCTGCGGGTGCGCTCCCCGCCTGTCCTGCCTGCACCCGCAGGCCCTGCCTGCTGCGCGGGGGCGCTTCCGCTCACCCCGCCTGTCCGCAAGCCCTGCCTGCTGCGCGGGCTTGCGGGTGCGCTCCCCGCTCCTCCCGCCTACCCGCAAGCCCCTGCCTGTTGCGCGGGGCTTGCGGGTGGCGCTGGTGCTGGGTCCCCTGGGGCTTGGGCAGCGCCATCGGCGCGACAATGGCGGGGATCTGCGTGGGCGGGTGGTGCCGTGCCTGGGCCGCAGCGCCGGGCCGTGCCGGGGGCCGCGGTGCCGTGCCGGGGCCGCAGTGCCGTGCCGGAGGCCGCAGCGCCGGGCCTGGGGGTGGCCCGGTCGGTGCGACCCGGTGTCACGGCGGGCGGGGTGGGGTCAGCGGCGGTCGGTGATCCGGGTGAGGAAGGTGTGCCAGGCGGCGGGGGTGAAGGTCAGGGTGGGGCCGTCGGGGTCCTTGGAGTCGCGGACGGCGATCACCCCGGGCAGGTTGTCGGCCACCTCGACGCAGTTTCCGCCGTTGCCGCTGCTGCGGGTGCTCTTGCGCCAACGGGCGTGGTTCAGTTCCATGTCTGGGCCACCTTCGTGATCAGATCGACGGACTGCCGGTGGGACAACGCCTCGCCGCGCACGTTCTCCCACGCTGCCATCATGGCCGCGAGGTCATCGAGATCGCTAACCACCTGTCCCTGGAGTTGGTTGTCGAGATAGCCGGCCATCCGGTGATCCGGGTTCGTGGCGATCACGAAGGGGCCGTTGAGGCCGGCGTACTCACCCACGGTGGCCGGCACGACGTGCACCCGGACGTGCAGCTGGTCGCAGGCGTCGGCGAGGGCGAGCAACTGCTCGTGCATGGCCTGCCGGCCGCCGACCGGCCGATGGAGGACCGACTCGTCGAGCACGGCCGTGAGCTGGGGTGGATCGTCGCGTTTCAGGATCGACTGGCGGGCGAGCCGGGCCGCGAGGTGCCGGTCGATGTCACCCCGGGGCAGGGTGCCGGCACCGAGCAGGACGGCTCGGGCGTACGCCTCTGTCTGGAGCAGGCCGGGGATGACGACAGACTCGAATGAGCGCAGCGACAGGGCGTCGCGTTCGATCTCCTGCCAGGGACGGAACCACACCGGCTCGCGACGTCTAGAAGTGTCCGGCCAGATGTCCACGATGTCCCGCCGGAGCGCTTCCGCGGCGGCCACCCGGTGCCGGGCATGCGGTATCCGCCCCTCGCTCAGCCAGCGGCCCACCGTCTTGGGGTCGACGCCGACGCGCTCGGCGAGGGATTCGGTGGTGTAGCCGGTTTCGTTGAGTGCCGCGCGCAGCGCATCGTTCACGACTCCTCCATCGGACGTCTCGAATATCTGCCCACCATACGCCTACGCGGTGTATCTGTCTGACCACAGGGAGGCACGATCTGGTGGAGGGCGGCGCGGCCGGTGGAGGTGAGGGAACCCGGTGGTCGACGTCCAGCCCGGGGCCACCCCGCCGGTGACGGGTGGGGTGGCCCCGATCCACCTGGAAGGAGAACCGCAGTGCGACACCGCTCCCTGCGCCACACCCGACCGCACCTGCCGATGCGTCCACTGTGGCGGTGTCGGGGCTGCGGCGCGGAGTGGCCGTGCCAGCCGGCCCGGCTCGCCCTGCTGGTGGAGTACCGCGAGGACCGGACCGGCCTGCTCGTCTACCTGAGCACCCTGATGGCCGAGGCGGGTACGCAACTGTCCCAGCTCAACGGGAACGTCGTACCCGATAATCTGATGGGTCGTTTCCTCGGGTGGGCCAGAGCGCGCGGGTCGGACACCAGCCCCTGACACCGGCCGGCGGCCCGCCCACTGGGGTGTGGGTGGCGGGATGCCGCGCCGGTCGGTGCCCGTGTCCCGGCACGGCGCTGATCAGGGCAAAGGGCAGATTCGTCCCGGCCGCCCGGTTTGCGGCCCGGTCAGCCGGGAAGTCGGGGAACGTGCGAGCGTTGATGACGAAACTCGAACAGGCCACCGCGCTGGACCGGGCCGGCGACCGGTTGCAGCGTGCCGTCCAGGCGACCCTGCGCCCACAGCGGGTGCGTGACCTGCTGCACGGCGTGTTCCTGGGGCATCCGCTGCACCCTGCGATGGTGCAGGTGCCGGTGGGGGCCTGGATCAGCGCGGCAGTGGTCGATCTGCTCCCCGGTCAGCGTCGCGCGGCCACCACACTGGTCGCGCTGGGCACCGTGAGCGCGGTGCCCGCCGCCGTGGCGGGGCTCAACGACTGGGCGGAGCTGTCCCGGGACCAGCGTCGGGTGGGGCTCGTGCACGCCGCCGCCAACACCGTTGGCCTGACCCTGTACGCCGGCTCCCTCGCCGCCCGGTTGAGCGGCCGGCACGGCGTCGGCCGGGCGCTGGCCTACCTGGGGCTGGGCGCGGCGAGCGCCGGGGCGTACCTCGGTGGGCACCTGGCATACAAGCAGGGGGCGCAGGTCAGCCAGAGCGTCTCCGAGCTGCACCGGATGAGCGACGGGTGGCAGTCGGTGGCCGAGCTGGCGGGGCTGCCGCAACGAGAGCTGGTGACCCGCGAGGTGGACGACGTCTCGGTCATCCTCTACCGGCACGGCGACGAGGTCACCGTCATGCTGGAGCGCTGCCCACACCAGAGCGGCCCGCTCGGTGAGGGCGAGGTGCAAGAGATCGACGGGCACGCCTGTGTGGTCTGCCCCTGGCACGGCTCGGCGTTCCGCCTCAACGGTGGCGAGGTCGTCCACGGCCCCTCCGCGACCGACCAGCAGACCCTCCCCACCCGGGTAGTGGACGGCACCCTCCAAACCCGCCTCCCCTAACCACCCGCCCCTCCCCGCCCGCCCGCCCTCCCCACCCGCCCCGTCGTCCCTGCGCCCCCACCCGCCCTGCCCCGCCCCCACCCGCCCTGCCCCACCTCGCCTTGCCCCGACCTCGCCCCGCCCCGCCCCGCCCCGCCCACAGCGTGATCAAGAGGTTTGCGTCGTTTGATCAAGAGGTTTGCGTCAAAGTTGATCTACAAATTGACGCAAACCTCTTGATCACCGGGGCGGGCGGTGCGGGGCGGGCGGTGCGGGGCGGGCGGTGCGGGGCGGGGCGGCGGGGGCGGCTGGAGCGGGCTGGCTGGGTTGGGCGGCCGGGGGCGGGACGGGGTGGGAGTGGGGACGGGGTCAGTCGCGGCGGTGGCGGCCGGTTACCAGGTCTCGGGCGGCGGAGGCGCGGCTGCCCATCGAGCGGCCCGGGGTGCGGCCGGCGGTGCGGTTGGTGGACATGCGGGCGGCGGCGATCCGGGCGGCCGAGGTGCGCCCGGCGGTCACCCGGACGGGTCGGCGGCGCAGGCCGAGTACCGCGCCGATCTGCGCGCCGACGATGCTCGCCACCGCCAGCACCGCCGACACGGCCAGTGGCCGGTTGATGGCGTCGTCCGGGGTGGCCCGGGACGCTCCGGCGGCCATCGCCGGCGGCACCCCGACCGGTCGCTCGGCCGGCGGCTGCGCGGGCGGTTGAGCGGTCTGCGGGGTGGCCGTCTGCGGGGTGGCCGGTCCGATCTTGCCCGGTTTCGGGGTGGCCGGCCCGGCAGGCTTGCCCGGGGTGACCGGCGTACGGGGGGCACCCTGATGCTGCGGGTCGGCCTGGCCGCCCGGCGTGGTGACCGGCGGGCGCGGGGACGGCTTGCGGGGCGTGTTCGGGACCAGGTGGCCGCTGGCGTGCCGGCGGGCACCGGTGTCGTCGGCCTCGGTGGGGAGTTTGATGAGCTGACCCGGCCGGATCCGGTCGGCGTCGCGCAGGTCGTTGAGCCGGGCCACTTCGGGATAGCGGTCGAAGTCGTCAAGGTAGCGTTCCGCGACCTCTCCCAGGTAGTCACCCCGGGCCACCCGGTACATCGGCTTCGCCGTCGACTTCCCGTCCTCGATGCCGGTCCGGGGGACGGGACCGAGGCCGGAACCGGGGACCGCGCCGTGGGTGACACCGGCGCTGGCACCGAGGCCGGCGCTGGGGGCGGCACCGAGCCCGGTACGGGAGGTGTCCAGGGTGGTCGCCACGCCGGTGCCGGCGGCGGCCGGGAGCGGCTGGGCCAACGTCACGGCCGCGCTCGCCGCCGGGCTGGCCGCGACGATCAGGGCGACCGAGCCCAGTAGGGCTGCTGCCGCCCGCTGCTGCCGGCTCATCCCGGGCAGCCGGGGCGTCTGCCGGCGGGTGATCTGGGCACCCATCTCCACCAGCACCGAGAAGGCGAACGTCGCCCAGCCGAACCAGCCGACCAGCGCCAGTGCCCGGATGAAGAGCTGGCCGTCGTCCCGGCTGGTCAGCACGGAGCCGACCTCGGTGAGGGTGGGCAGGTGGTCCGGCAGCGGGTTGCCGGCGAAGGCGAGCAGGGCGATCGGGGCGCCGACCAGCAACGCCACCAGCACCACCAGCGACCCGAAGCCGGTGAGCAACTGCCCGGTACGTCGGGCAGTGGAACCACGCGGTGTGGCCATGCTGCCCTCCTTCCTACGGTCTGCCGGTGCGGGGACACCGGATGGGTGGGCCTACGGTCTCGGTGCGGGACCCCGGTGAGCGGGCCTACGGTCTGGGTGCGCAACGGACGGAATCCGCCAGGTCGACGGGCTCATGGTCGGTCGGTGAGGGTGCGGGCGGTCGCCTCGCCGACGACGGTGACGGTGCGGTCCATGCCGATCAGGCCGAGCATGTGCCGGCGGTAGACGACGGTGACGCGTACCCGGATCTGTTTCTCGCCGGCCACCACCGGGAAGCTGACCTGCTGGCTGGTCACGTCGGAGTTGCCCCGCAGGTACTGGGTGACGGCCGCGCGGGCACCCGGCTCGTCGATCACCTTGGGCCGGCCCTCGATCGCGGCGGCCCGGTCGATCACCTGCCCGCCGCTGCGGGCCGCCTCGGCGGCCAGGTCGTCGGCGCGTTGCAGGGTACGCAGCTGACCCGCGCCGTCGTACGCGACGCCGATGATCGCCAGCACGCCGATCATGGTGACGGCGAGGAAGAGGCTGATCCGGCCCTCGTCGCCGGTCGGACGCGCGGTCACTGCCGGGTCCGGTAACGGTCCAGGGGGGAGGCGAAGGTCGCCTCGACCCGCCGGTCACGCATCGGCAGGCCGGGGAAGCGCATGCCGGCGAAGGAGACCGTGCAGCTCACCCGGACCCAGATGCTCACCGGTTCGCCGAGCGGCCGCCGGAACGCCGTGCCCACCGAGGTGTGGTCGGAGTTGCGCGTCGAGCCCCAGACCGTGACCTGGGGTGCGCTCGTACAGTTGAGGCCACGCCAGTCGAGCTGCCGCCGGGCGGCCGTCCGGGCGGCGCTCTCCGCCGTGCCGGCGTTGCGGGCGATCGAGGCGGCCCGCGCGGCGTCGTGCGCCGCCGCCTCCACCGCCTCGTCGGCCACGGCAACCCGGCCGGCCACCCCGGCCAGCATCAGCAGCGCCAGGAACGCCGGGGTCAGCACCGCCACCTCCACCGACACCGATCCCCGGGTACGCCCCGCACTCCGGTCGGCCGACACCGATCCCCGGGTACGCCCCGCCGCCCGATTCACCGACACGTGGCCCGGGTGACACCCGACCACCTCGTCGGGGCTGCCGGATCGCGGGGCGTGCACCACGGCCCGGTCGCCCCGGACACGTCGTCGGGCGGGCCGGGTCAGCAGTTCGCGCCAGGTACGCCGGGGCGGGTGGGCGGTCACGGGTTGGTCCACCGTTCGGCCGTGCCGTGGGCGGTCTGCCGGATGTCGAACCGGACGGCCGGGATGACGCTCAGGGACTTCCCGGTGACCGTGCAGGTCACCTCGGTGGCGGTGGCGGCGCAGGTGGTCTTCGCGCCGACCAGCCAGTCCCCGGCGGCACCCAGGAAGTGTCTGGCGCGGGCCTCACCCGCCCCGGCCGGCGCGTCGAGGACCCGTTGCGCGTTCACCCCGCTCTGGGCGGCGTGCATCGCCGTCGACCGGGCCACGAACCAGGCGGCGATCTGGACGGAGCTGAAGAGCAGCACCAGCACCGCCGGCATCACCACGGCCAGCTCCACGGGGTTGGCCCCCCGGTCCGTACCCCCGGCGGTGAGCCTGCGGTGGGCGGCCCGGCCTGCGGCGCGGAGCCCGGTCGGGGTGTCCCGCCCGGCCGTGGACGCGCACGGGGGTGCGCACCGGGACCTGGCGGTGGGGGCCGTCCGGTCCCGGCGCGAGCCGGTCAGGGGGAGACTGGTCACGGGTTGTCGATGCTGTTCATCCAGTCGGTGGCCTTGGTCAGGACGATGCCGGTGACTGCGACCCCGGCTACCACCAGGCCGGCGATGATCACGGCGGTCGGGACCGGGCTGTCGCCCCGCTCCGCCTCGCGGCGTAGCTCGGCCAGGCGGGCCACGGTGGCCGCGTAGAGGAAGGTGACGAGGTGCATGGCGGGACTCCTTGGGGAGGTGGGTTACTCAGAGGCGGGCGATGAACGGATAGAGGACGAAGGCCAGCAGCACGAAGACCAGCAGCGAGCCGGGAATGTCCAGCCGGCTGGTGACGCCCTCGGCGCGGGCCAGGTTGTCGGTGCGGATCTGGTCCCGGAGCGACTCGGCGCGGCTGCGCAGCGTCTCGTGCACCTGGGCGCCCTCGCTGCCGGAGGACCGCATGATCGCCCCGACGTCACCCAGCTCCGGGATGCCGATCTTCTCGGCCAGCGCCTGCAACTCGTCCCAGGGCGAGTGCATCTGCATCTGGGCGATCCGCAGCGACTCCCGGATGCGGGCGAAGACCCAGCCGTCGCAGACCGCCGCCGCGCGTTCCAGCGACTGCACCGGGCCGTGCGCCGCCGACAGCTGCAACGCCACCAGATCCAGGTAGGTGCAGACCGCCGCGCGGAACTCGTCCCGGGCGGTGTCCGCCTTGGCCAGCACCGTGTGGTGCGCGAGCAGCGCGCAGACCAGCGCCAACCCCAGACTGCCCAGCACCGGTACGGCCACCGGAATGCTCACCCCGGCGAGGAAGAGCAGGGCCCCCGCCACCGTCGGGGTGGCCAACCCGACCAGGGCGGAGAGCAGGATCGACATGGTGTACTGCTCGGGGGTCTGGTCGAGCAGGGCGAGCTGGCGGTGCGGCGGGCGCAGCCAACGGGCGACGCCCCCCAGCCAGTCCGGCCCATGTCCGGTGGCGACGGCGGTGCCCGCCGGTTGGTGCAGTCGGCGCAGCGCCGGGCCGAGCGCCGGGGAGGCCGGCAACGCCTCCCGGACCAGCAGGAACACGCCGAGTCCGATGGCGGCCCCGCCGAGCACCGCGATGGTGAGCTGCCAGTTGAGCATCATGCGACCAGCTCCGCCGGGTCGGGTCGGGGCAGGAACCGGGGCGGCGGTGGGGGCTGGCTCATCGCGCGCACCCACACCAGCAGGGCGATGAACGCCGTCGCGAGCACCGCCATCAGCACCTGACCGAACAACGTCCCGTACGGCCGGACGTACTCGGTGTTGACCAGCCCGTACGCCAGCACGGCCAGGGTCATCCCGGTGAGGAAGCGGACCGCGAACCGGGGCTGGGTGCGTTTGGCCTCCACCTCGCGCCGGGTGGCGACCTCGGCGGAGGCGGCCGACGCGATGGAGCCGAGGACGTCGCCGAGGCGTTCCCCCCGGTCGGTCAGGTGCAGGATCAGCGCGGCGACCACCTGGTCGCAGACCGGGTCACCGATCTCGTCGGCGAACGCCAGCAGGGCGGACCGGGCCGTCCAACCGGCCTGGAGGCGGGCGGCGAGCAGCCGTACCTCCTCCTGGATCTGGTCCGGGACGGTGGCGATGGTGACGACGATCGCCTGCTGGAGGCCCTGTCCGGTGTTGGAGACGTCCTTGAGTCGGCGGGTCCACTCGCCGACGGCCTCGATCCGGGTGATGGCCCGTTCCTCGGCCCGCCCCACCGCGAACAACCAGGGCACCCCCGGCACCGCCACCGCCACGATCAGCCCCACCACCGGCAGCCCGGTCAGCAGGAACGCCAGCGCCCCCGCCACTACCGCCGCACCGAGCGTCATCTGGTGGGCCCGCTGGTCCCGCCGGTTGGTGCCCGAACCGAGCCAGAGCCGACGCAGCCCCGTGGTCGAGGTGCGGGTCGGGCGGGTGGGCTTGGTGGTGCCGAACAACGCCACCACGGCCAGCACCATTCCGCCGACACAGGCCGCCCCGGAGACCACGGCGAGCAGTTCGATGGTGCTCATCGGCGCACCACCGGGGCGAGGCGGCTGTGCCGGGGGCGACGCCACGCGCCCGCCCCGGCCTCGATGAAACGGGACAGCAGCCGGGCGTCGTAGCCGACCCGCAGCAGCTGGCCGCGGACCCGTTCCGGCAGGTGGCGGGGGATGGCCCGACCGTCCGGGCCGGGCCCGAACACGGTGGTGGTGGTGATCCGGTTGGCGTCGCCGACGCCGATCACCTCCTCGACGTGGGAGACGAACCGGTGCTTGCGTCCGCCGATCGCGGTCTCGTCCTCGACGGTGACGTAGACGATCAGGTCGAGGGCGTTGCCGGCCATCCGGCGGGCCTGGTCGACGGTCATCTCCCGGCCGTGTGCCAGCGCCAGCTCGATGATCCGCTCGCTCACCCCGCCGGGGGTACGGGCGTGGATGGTGCACATCGATCCCCGGCTGGTGGTCATCGCCTGGAGCATCGGCACGATCTCCCGGGACCGGACCTCGCCGACGATGATCCGCAGTACGCCCATCCGCAGCGACACCGGGATCAGGTCGGCGATGCTCACCTCACCGGCCGGTCGACCGTCCAGGCCACGTTCGCCGTGCCCCTCCCGGGATTCGAAGCTCATCACCGCCCGGTGCTTTTCGCCGCGTCGGGCCGGCAGCAGTTCCCGGCTCTCCTCCAGCAGCACGTACGGTTCGTCGGGCGGGATCTCGTCCATCAGCGCCCGGATGACCGTGGTCTTGCCGGCCCCGGCCAGCCCGGCGACCATGATGTTCAACCCGGCCCGCATGGACGCCCGCAGGAAGTCACGCAGCAGCGGGTCGATCATCTCGTCCAGGTCGGGGCGGCTGCCGGCCAGGTCGTCGAGGCTGACGTCCAACGTGTTGTGCTTGCGGATCACCGCGTAGGGGCGGTGGCTGACCAGGAACACCGCCGCCAACCGGCTGCCGTCGGGCAGTTGCAGGTCAAGCGTCGGCTTCGAGGTGGACAACGACCGTTCGGTGGCCCCGGCCCGGCGGGCCGCCGCCTGGAGGATCTCCACCAGCTCGTCGTCGCTGTCGGCGATCGGCTCACCCCAGTCGACGCCGCCGCCGTGCCGGGTGATGCGCACCTGGTCGCAGCCGAGGATGTGCACCTCCTCGATGGTGTCGTCGACCAGCAGGGTCTGTAGCCGGCCCAGCCCGACCAGCTCGGCGGTCACCTGGTCGAGCAGGGTCCGTTCCTCGTCGGCGCTGAGCGGGGTGCCGGCCCGGCGTACCGCGTCGGCGTAGCCGGAGACCACGGCCACGGCGAGCCGGGCCCGCTCGACCTCCTCGGCGTCGGCGTCGAACTCCCGGCCGCGCTGCCACTGGGTGAGTCGTTCGCTCAGCTCCCGGCGCAGCTCGCGGACCACCGCGAAGTCCACCTTCGGCCGGGGTGGCGCGGTCGGCGCGGGTGCCGGCGGGGCGGCGGCCGGTGGCGCCGCCGGGGCGGTGGCGTGGTGCCGGCCGTTCACCGGGGCCAGCGGCGGCATGGTGGAGGTGACCCCGGGCGGCGGGGTGCGTGGGTCGTGGGAGACCGGCTCAAACCGCATCCGGCACCCCCTGCGCCGGGGTCGGCCAGGCCAACCGGGCCCGCCGCTGCTCCAGCAACTCCCGCACCGGGGTCTCCAACGCGGCCGCCGCGCGCATCAGCGGCCGTCCGGCGCGGATCGTGCCGCCGAAGCTGAGCGCCTGCGCGGTACGCGGGTCCTGCGGCAACCGGGCGATCACCGGCACCCCCAGGGCCTTGCCGATCTCGCCGGTGCCGTGCCCGTCGCCGACCACCACCAGCCGCAGCGTGCCGGGGGGCACCCGGTGGTTGGTGAAGTCCCGTTCGATCGCCCGGATCATCGACCGGGTGCCGGAGAGGCCGGGCAGCTGCGCCCGGGTCACCAGCAGCACCACGTCGGCGGCGCGCAGCAGCGGCCACGGCGGCCCGAAGACCTGCAGGCGTCCGCAGTCGACGATCACGTCGTAACCGGGCCGGCCCTTCTCCAGGGTGTGGAAGTAGTCGGCGAACCGTTGCCACAGCGGGGCGACGCTGCCGGCCTGCGCCGGGTCGACCACACCGGGCAGCAGCAGTCGTTCCCGCCTCGGCGCGTCCAGGTCGACCAGCTGGGACCAGAACGTCGACTCCAGGCTGCCGTCGCGCAGCTCGCCCACGGCCAGCTCACCGATGCCGCGTGGCCCGTCGAGGGCGCCGCCCAGGTAGCCGGCGAGCACCGAGCCGCCGGCCGGGTCGCACTCGGCGAGCACCAGCCGCCGGTGCCAGCTCAGGGTGCAGGCCAGCGCCGTGGTGGTGACGCCGGGTGAGCCCTTCGCCGAGACCAGCGCGATGATGGCCATGGTCAGGCCGCCTCGGTCAGCACGAGGGCGATCCGGTCCTGCGCGGCCAGCACCACCACCGCCGGGACGTCCCGTACGGCGAGTGCCAGGTAGATCACCACGTCGTCGTTCTCGGGGACGACCGCGTCGATCACCGTGGCGGTGAACCGGGTGGCCGACGGCTGGTTGTCGGCATCCTCGTCCGGGGTGCTGACCAGCAGCACCTTGTCACCGGGGTGCAGTTTGCGGGCCGGCACCTTGCTCGGTTCGAGGCCCAACGCGATCTGCTGCTGCCCCTGGCCGAGCAGCGGGGCGTCGGTGAGCTGGGCCATGGTGAGCAGCGAGCCGGGGACCAGGGACACGGCGGCCCGCTTGCCGACCACCTCGTCCCGCTTCTTCGCCGGCACCGGGGACAGCCCCGCGCCCCCGGAGACCTGCACACTGACCAGGTCGTCGGCGGTCAGGATGCGGCCCACCTCGACCGGGCGGGCGATCGCCAGGTAGCTGCCGGTGGCCCGGACCGAGGTGACCGCGAAGGCCGCGCCGAGCCCACCCAACGCGATCAGCAGCACGGCGAGCCCGAGCAGACCGGGCCGGGTACGGCGCTGCCGGACCACCTTGGGTGGGGCGACCGGCGCGTCCACCGGACCGCTGTTACGGGTGGCCAGACTCACTGAACAATCTCCGTTCGCGACTGCGGGGCTCGCAAAACCGGCTCGCTCCTCGCGCTCACCGGAACAATCTCCGTTCGCGGCTGCGGGGCTCGCAAGATCGAGCGGTGGGCGCTCATCGGGTCACCACCTGGAGTTCCTTGATCTGGATCTCGACGACGCCGCTGGTGCGGGTCTGCGCGATGTCACCGCTGCGGCCACCGCCGACCCAGTGCACGTTCCAGAAGGTGGTGGCGCTGACCCGGTAGTTGTTGGCCTTGGGATAGCCGTCGTATCCGCAGGTGGGCGACTTCTTGCCGGCGTTCGGGCCGGTCGTCTTGTAGGGCGTGCCCGGGCCGGTGCAGGTGACCTTCTTGCCGTTGCCCATGGTCCACACGGTTCGTTGGACCTTGGCGGTGATGGTGACGGTCAGCCCCCGGTCGCTGGCCCGGGCGGTGAGCGGGCCGAAGTAGTTCTGGCCGGGGCTGGCCCACATCCAGACCGGCAGGCCGACCAGGCCGGGGCCGACGCTGCGCCGGGGCGCCACCGAGGCCCGGGGCGGCAGCAGGCTGATCGAGGCGAGCGCCCGGCGGGCCAGCTCCTCCGGGTCGGGCGGGGTGCCGAACCCGGGCGGCGGCCCGTCGAGCAGCACCATCGACTGGTCGCCCAGGTCCCCGCCGTTGCAGGTCCGGACGTACCACACCTGGCCGTCCGGGGCGTCGCGCTGGGGCTCGGCGACCTTGTAGTAGCAGCCGCTGGCGTTGTCGAACCAGCCGAGGTTCGGGTTGTAGCAGGGCAGCGGCCTGCCGTTCCACTGGCACTTCGGGGTGGCGCCGGGGCTGTTCGGGCCGCCCGGTCCGTCGCCGCCGCCGGGATCACCGGGGGTGCCGGGCTCGTCGTCCCAGACACTGCAGTCGTTCTGCCCCGGTGGGCACTCCACCCCCGGGCCGGCGGCCTGCGCCTGGGCCGGTGCGGCGAACCCGGCCGCGAGCACGGCCACCAGCAGGCCGGCCAGCACCCGACGGATGGGGAGGCGTGCGGTGCTCCGTGTCAACATGGCTGGTCCTCGTGTGCCGCGCCGGCGCTGATCAGCCACCGGCCGTCCGGGTAGCGGGTCGCGGTGGCGGTCGCCAGGTGCCGGCTTCCGCCGGAACCGGGCACCACCCGCTTGTCCTTGACATAGACCAGCCGGTAGCCGGTGGCGTCCAGGCAGTCCTGGATCTCCACGGTCGGTGGGTCGCCGTCCAGGCTGACGGAGGTGACGGTGGGTGCGGACTTGAGCGTCCCGGTGCGTACCGCGCCGTGCCGGCGGGTGTCGTCGATGGCGACCCGGACCCGGGTGAGCAGCGGGTCGGCCAGGAACCGGGTCAGCTTCGGGTGGCGGGGGTCGCTGTCCCGGCTCGCCTCACGGGAGGCGTCGAGATAGCCGGCGTACGCCGCCAGCGCGGCCCGCTCGGCGGCCCGTTCCGCCTCGGTCGGCTGGCGGGTGTCGCTCGCGGGCCGGGGTGCGGGCGCGGTGGTCGTCTCCGGTGAGTCGCCGCAGCCGGCGGCGGAGCCGGCCACCACGGCGACGACCAGGCAGGTGGTCCAGCGGCGGGAATGCCGAGTACGCATTGCCGTGCCCCTCCTCGGTATCACCCGGCGGCGGCGGTCGTGGCGGCCTCCGGGCATGCGGCGGTACGCCGGGATGATGTCGATCGGACATGTCCGGGTGCTGTCGCATTTACCTGTGCGGATCTTCTGCCAACTGTGGAGCGTCGTGTCCGGTGTGGGCGGTGACGCGGCTGCGCGGGGTTGCGTCCCACCCAAGGGGCGAGCATAGGCTGACGTGCGCCGATGCAACAGAGGCAATTCAACTGCGCACTCTCGGTGATGGGCAGGAGTGACGACACGTGGGCGATGTCCAGGGGGGCCGGCCGGGGCTACCGGTGCCGGCCGAACGAGGGCCGGTGCCCGTCGACCGGCCCGGCCCGGCCGTCGAACCGTCCGCGCCACCGGGGGATTTGGGGTGGGTCGAGGCGGCCGGTCCGATCCGTTCCCCGGTCGTCACGGCCACTACCGCCCAACCTTCCGGACGGGTGAGGGCGGTTCCGGGCTCCACCACCGCCGACGAGCTGATACCGGACCGTTACGTCGGCCCGGACGGGAAGTCACCCTCCGTGTTTTTTCTGCGGCGGCTGGCAGGGGTCCTGGCGGTCGTACCGGTCCTGCGGCTCGCGGTCGCCCGGTACGCCGTACCCCCGGGGGTGGTGGACCGGGCCGGGTGCGACGGCTGCGGCGCACCGATCGGGCTGGACCGGCCGCTGCCGGCGCTCGGGCCGGTGGCCCGCTGCCCGGCCTGCCGGGGGCGGATCGGCGCGGCGCCGCTCGCGGTCGAGGCGCTGTTGCTGGCGGCCGTGGCGGTGCTGGTGCTGGTCGACGGTTCGTTGGCCGAGCGGGCCGCGCTGGCCTGGTGGCTCGGCTGGGCGATCCCGCTGGTCCTGGTGGACCTGGCGGTGCACCGGCTGCCGGACCGGCTCACCTGGCCCGCCGCCGTCGGCACCTGGGCGTTGCTCGGGGTGGCCGCGCTGACCGGGGCTGGTGCCGGGCCGTGGCTGCGCGCGATGGCGGCCGGCGCGGCGCTCGGTCTGGCCTTCGCCACCACCACGCTGCTGCTCGGCCGGCGCGGCTTCGGGCTCGGCGACGCCAAGCTGGCGCTGGGGGTGGGGGCGTTGCTCGGTTGGCAGGGCTGGGGCCTGCTGGTGACCGGCCTGGTGCTGACGTTCCTGCTGTCGGCGCTGGTCAGCGTGGCGCTGTTGGCGAGTCGTCGGATCGGCTGGTCTAGCCACCTACCCTTCGGCCCGTTCCTGGTCGCCGGCACCTGCGCCGCCCTCCTGCTGACCGGCTGAGCAGACCCGGCCGCTGACCCCGCTCATTGGCCGGCCCGATCCCGCTCAGCGGCGGGGCCGGGGGCGGTGGGGACCGGTTCCCGCCCGGCCGGGACGCCACGACGGCGCAGCGTCCCGGCGACGGCGCGGGCCGTCACCGGGGCGAGCAGCAGGGTCACCGCCACGCCGAGGAGCAGGCCGGCGAGGACGTCGTGCGGGTAGTGCACGCCGACGAACACCCGGGAGAGCGCGGCGAGCAGGGCCAGCGGCACGGCGAGCAGACCCCACCGGGGGGACAGCAGCAGCACTGCGGTGGCCAGCGCCCCGGCGATGGTGGCGTGGTTGCTCGGGAACGACCAGTCGCCCACCGGCGGGCACTGCCCGGCCAGGATGGCCACCGCACCCCGACAGGGCCGGTCCTCGTCCACCAGTGACTTGAGCACCTCGCTGCACCCGTACGCCAGGACGACGGCGGCCGGCGCGACCAGCGCCAGGGCCCGGCCCCACGGGTCGGCGTGGCGCAGCCGGGACACGGCGACGGCCACCAGCAGCAGGCCGAGCAGCAGGATCACCCCCTCGGTGAAGTGCACCGCGAACCACTGCACCGGGGTCGGGGCGGAGTCGGCCACGTCGACGACGTCGCGGTACCACTGCTCGCTGATGTCAGGAATGTCTGCGGTAAAAGTCTTTTCCATCACTCACCTCACCAAAGTGTCATACCGCTTTCAGTGCCATCGAGGTGGAGGAAACCGGTGGAACCGTCACATGCTGCGGGATGCGACGGCGGTTCGCCGCCCGCGTCACAGCGAGTTCACAGCGCCCCCGCGATTGGCCGCCCACCGCCGCCGGGTACCTCCCCACCGTGCAGATGGACGAGACCTGGCAGATCCGGCGGACCGCCACCGACCTGGACCGACTCAGCGAGACCGAGTCGGTCTTCGCCCTGTCCAACGGCTGGGTGGGCTGGCGGGGCACCCTCGACGAGGGCCAGCCCTACGGCATGCCGGGCAGCTACCTCAACGGCCTCCACGAGCGGCGGCGACAGAGCTACCCCGAGGACGGGTACGCCTTCCCGCAGGAGAGCGACACCGTGATCAGCGCGCCCAACGCCGCCCTGATCCGGCTCTGGGTGGCCGGCGAACCCCTCGACCTGCGCACCGGAACCGTCCGCGCCCACGAGCGCACCCTCGACCTGCGCGCCGGCGTGGTACGCCGACACACCGAGTGGATCTCACCGGCCGGGCACGGGGTGCGGGTCCGCAGCACCCGGCTGGTCTCCCTGCCCCGGCACGCCGTCGCCGCCGTCGACTACCAGGTCGAACCGCTCGACGACCGGCCGGTCGAGATCCGGGTCTGCTCGGACGTGCTCGCCAACGAGCGGGTGCCCGAACGGGCCGACGACCCCCGGGCCGCCTCGATCGTGCCCGACCCGCTCGACGCCGAGCTGCACCGCCCCGACGGCCACCGGGGCGTGCTGGTGCACCGCACCGACCGCAGCGCCCAACGGGTCGCCGTCGCGGTGACCCACGCGACGGACGTGCCGGCGGGGTTCACCGACGGCGACGACCACACCCCGGACCGGCTGCGCACGACCCTCGAAGGTCGGCTCGCCCCCGGGCAGCGGCTCCGACTGACCAAGTACGCCGCGTACGAGTGCACCCCGGTCGACGGCGGCACCCCCGACGAGCTGGCCGACCTGGTCACCGCCGAGGCCGACGCCGCCCACCGGCACGGGTTCGACGCGCTCCTGGCCGACCAGCGGGCCACCCTCGACGAGCGGTGGCGCACCGCCGACGTGGAGATCGACGGCGACCCGGAACTCCAGCAGGCCGTCCGGTTCTCCGTGTTCCACCTGCTCCAGGCGGGCCGGGCCGACGGCGACCGGACCATCGCGGCGAAGGGACTCACCGGCAACGGCTACGACGGGCACGTGCTGTGGGACACCGAGAGCTACGTGCTGCCGGTGCTGACGTACCTGCTGCCCGGGGTGGCCCGGGGGGCGCTGCGCTGGCGGCACGACCACCTGCCGCAGGCCCGGGACCGGGCCGCCGAGCTGCGGCTCACCGGGGCCACCTTCCCGTGGCGCACCATCGGCGGCCGGGAGTGCTCGGGCTACTGGCCGGCCGGCACCGCCGCCCTGCACGTCAACGCCGACATCGCCGACGCGGTGCTGCGCTACGTCACGGTCACCGGGGACCAGGAGTTCCTCGCCGACACCGGGCTGGAACTGCTGGTGGAGACGGCCCGGCTGTGGGCCGGCTACGGCCACTGGTCCGACGACGGCGCGTTCCACGTCACCGGGATCACCGGCCCCGACGAGTACGCCGCCCTGGTCGACGACAACGTCTTCACCAACCTGATGGTCCGGCGCAACCTGCGGGGCGCCGCCGACGCCGCCGGACGGCACCCGGAGCGGGCCACCGCCCTCGGTGTCGACCCGGCGGAGATCGCCGGCTGGCGGGCCGCCGCCGACGCGGTGCACCTGCCCTACGACCACAAGCGCGGCGTACACCAGCAGGCGGCGGGCTTCACCGGGCAACCCGAGTGGGACTTCGCGGCGATGACCGACGACGACTACCCGCTGCTGCTGCACTACCCCTACCTGGAGCTGTACCGGCGGCAGGTGGTCAAGCAGGCCGACCTGGTGCTGGCCATGCAACGCTTCCCGGGGGAGTTCACCGCCGAGGAGAAGGCCCGCAACTTCGCCTACTACCAGGCCCGCACCGTCCGCGACTCGTCGCTGTCCGCCGGCTCCCAGGCGGTGCTCGCCGCCGAACTGGGTCACCTCGACCTGGCGTACGACCTGTTCGCCGAGGCGGCCCTGCACGACCTCGCCGACCTCGGCGACAAGACCGGCGACGGGCTGCACCTGGCGGCCCTGGCCGGGGCGTGGACGGCGGTGGTGGAGGGCTTCGGCGGGTTGCGCGACGACACCGGGGTGCTCTCGTTCGACCCCCGGCTGCCGGCCCGGATCGACCGGCTCGCCTTCCACCTGCGCTGGCACGGGCACCGGCTGCGGGTCACCCTGACCCGCGACGGGGCCCGCTACGAGCTGCCCGACGCCGACCCGGAGACGACGGTCGACCTGCGGCACGCCGGGGAGCCGGTGACGGTCACCGGCGCGGCGGCGGTCACCCGGCCCCTGCCGCAGGTGCCCGACCCGGGGCCGGAACCGCCGTCACCGCACGGCCGGCGGCCCGCCCGCCGGGCCTGACCCGCCCCGCATCCGCTCCCGCACCACCGCCAGCTCCTCGAAGGCGTACGCCCAGTTGTGGCACTTGAAGCTGCGCAGGCCGGTGATCGGGGTGTGGCAGTCGAGGCAGTGCACCCCGGCGATCGCGTCCGGGACCTCGGTGTTGACGTAGCGGCGGTCACCGAGGATCACCGTGGCGATCATCAGCGGGTCGTGCACCCCCTTGAGGGCCGAGGCGACGATGTCCAGCCAGGTGGTCCGGCGTCCGCACTTGGGGCAGTCCGGTTCGTCGCCGCTGACCCACAGGGGTGCGCCGATGCTCTGCGCCGGCATCCCGAGCAGCTTCTCCAACCGGCGTACGTCGTGTTCCGGGGTGGTCCAGCGGTGCCGCCCCGGCAGCGAGGCGGGTGAGTCGTACACGGCCCGGAACAGGGCCGGGTCCACCTCCACGGTCTCCCGGTCAGTGTTCATCGGATGCCTCCTCGCCGTCAGTCGGTGTCACCGTCATACCGGCCCGGGGCGGTCCCGTGCTGCCGGCTCGCCGACACGGCGGGTCAACATGTCGTCGCCCGGGGTGCTAGACATCAGGGCGCGACGTGCCCGCCGCCCGGCGGTGGGTCGTCCCGCAGCGACGTGAGGGGAAAGGGAGGGCCGGTGACCGCGCCGACCGACGCCGAGCCGGGGCCGAACGTGGCCCGGATGTACGACTACTACCTCGGCGGGTGCCACAACTTCGCCGCCGACCGGGCCGCCGCCGAGCAGATCCTGCGGATCTTCCCGGACACCGGGATCGCCGCCCAGGCCAACCGGCACTTCCTGCGCCGGGCCGTGCGGCACGCCGCCGAGCTGGGCGTACGCCAGTTCCTCGACATCGGTGCCGGGCTGCCCACCCAGGGCAACGTGCACGAGATCGTCCGCCGGGTCGCCCCCGAGTCGACGGTGGTCTACGTCGACTACGACGAGGTCGCCGTCACCCACGCCCGGCGGCTGCTGCCGGCCGACGGGCGGACCAGCGTGGTCCGGGGCGACCTGCGCCGGCCGGACGAGTTGCTGGCCCACCCCGACGTGCGGGCGGCGATCGACTTCGGTCGCCCGGTGGCCGTGCTGCTGGTGGCGGTGCTGCACTTCGTCACCGACGCCGAGCAGCCGTGGGATGCCGTCGTCCGGCTGCGGGAGGCGACGGTCCCTGGCAGCCCGCTGGTCGTGTCCCACCTCACCACCGACGGTGCCCCGCCGCTGCCCACCCGGCAGGGGCAGGCGGTCTACCAGCGCAGCAGTGCCCCGCTGGTGCCCCGCCCGCACGCCGACGTGCTGCGTTTCTTCGACGGGTACGACCTGGTCGATCCGGGGCTGGTCCGGGTGGCCGAGTGGCGGCCCGACGGGGAACCCCGGGAACGGATCTCCCACGGCTACGCGGGGATGGGCCTGCGCCGCTGACCGTCGCGCCGGGTGATCCGCTGTCCGAGGTGGAGCACCAGCAGGGCGACCACGGCACCGGCCGCGCCGAGGGCGTACATGGTGGGCACGCCGGAGGGCAGCGTCGCGCCGCCGACGGCGGTGCCCAGGCCGATCCCGAGATAGATGGCGGACGAGTTCAGCGACACCACCAGGGGGGCCTGCTGCGGCGCGGCGGCGATCAACCGGTGCTGCTGTGCCGGGGTCTGACACCAGCTCGCCGCGCCCCACGCGCCGACCAGCAGCGCCACCAGCACCGTCGGGGCGGACCCGGCGGTGCTGAGCGCACCGAGCACGCCCAGCGCGACGGCCAGCGCGGCATAGCCCGTCGCCAGCACCGGCACCGCACCCCACCGGTCGGTGGCGTACCCGGCGGCGACGTTGCCGACGACCGCCCCCACGCCGTAGAGCAGCAACATCAGGTTGACCTGGTACGCGTCGACGTCGAGCGCGCCGAGGGTCGGCACCGCGAAGGCGTACACGGTGTAGCAGGCCGCCATCCCGATCACGGTGAGCGGCAGGACGGCGAGCACGGCCGGTCGGCGCAGCGCCGTCAGCCGGGCGCGCAACGGGACCGCCGGGCCGCCGGGCAGCGCGGGCATGGCCAGCCGGACGGCCGCCGCGACGGCGAGCGCCAGCAGGGCGACCGCGACGAGGGCGGCCCGCCAGCCGAGCCACCGCCCGGTCAGCCCGCCGAGCGGCACGCCCAGCGCGGTGGCGACGGTGAGCCCGCCGATCACCACGGCCAGGGCCCGACCCCGTTGCGCGGGCGGCACCAGCGAGGCGCCCACGGCACCGGCGTTGGGGGTGTACGCGGCGGCGCCGGCGGCGGCGACGATCCGGCCGAGGAGCAGCACCGGCAGCGTCTCGGCAGCCGCCGCGACGAGGTTTCCGGCGGCGAGCACCAGCAGCGCGGCGACGAGCAGGCGACGGCGTGGCAGCCGGGCGGCCAGCGTGGACAGCAGTGGGGCGAGGATCGCGTAGGAGATCGCGAACACCGTCACCGACTGCCCGGCGGCGGTGGTGGTGGTCCGCAGTGCGGCGGCCATGTCGGGCAGCAGCCCGGCGACGACGAACGCGTCGGTGCCGACGGCGAAGGTGCCGGCCGCGAGGATCAGGGTGATCCGTGGGCCGCGCCCGGGTCCGGCGGTGGTGGCCGGCCCCGGGCCGGTACGGGTGTGCGGGTGGGACATGAGGTCTCCGGTCGGCGGGACGGCGTGCGGCGGCACGGCGGGCCGTGCCGGGCACGGGACTCGGGGGTGGACGGTCGTCGGGGCCGGCGGGTGCGCCGGCCGGGCCGGTGGCCGGGGTCGCCGGTCGGGCGCGGGTGGGCCTGCGGGTGGTGGCGGGGTGCGCCACCGGTCGGTGCGACCGTGGGTCGGAGGTCGCGGGCGGGCGTCAGCCGCGCAGTTGCGCGTAACGGCGACGGGTGCGTTCGGCTGCGCCCGCCGGAGCGGATTCGAGCAGGTCGGCCAGGGTGTGGCTGGCCAGCTCGCGACGCCAGGCCAGGTCGGCGCGGTGCATCACGGTGCTGATGGCACACGGGGTGCGGAACTCCGGCGCGGAGGGGTCCACCCCCGCGCCCCGCTGGCGGATCTCGGTGCACCGGAACGGGTTGTCGGGCCCGTCGACCGCCACCAGCACGTCCATCACCGTCACGTCCGCCGGTCGGTGGGCGAGTCGGAACCCGCCGCGCGCGCCGGGCACGGAGTGGAGGATGCCGGCCCGGGTCAGGGCCTGGAGGCACTTGGTGAGGTACGCCGGGGGCAGCTCGAACCATTCGGCGAGCCGGGCGGCGGGCATCGGGTGTTCGCCGCCGATCCAGGCGAGCGTGAGGCAGCAGTGCAACCCCCACTCGACCTGCTCGCTCATCCGCATAACCAGGATATTAGCTGTCCTGATTATGCGGCGGGGGGCGACACCGACGGCCGGCTACCCGCGCGCCGGTTCCGGTGCGGGACCAGGGCGGTCGGCCGGCCGGAACCCCGGTCACGGCCGTCGCGCGTGTCGATGCCGGGCGGGGCGGTCGCCGTGAGCGTGGACACGGGCCGTGGCGTGCTCATATGCGCAGCGCATAATGGTTACGGTCTCCGCGCTGTCCGGTGGAGGCGAGGGGCAGCGACGGCCGCCGGTCGGGGGTCGGGGCGACGAGCGGAGACGGCGGTACGGTGACCCAGGCGATGCCGAACGTGACCCGGAACACGCGTCAGCGCGGCGAGGTGCTGGCGTTGCTGCGTGAGGTCGACGGTTTCCACACCGCGCAGCAACTGCACCAGATGCTGGTGGCCCGCAAGGCGCGGGTGGGCCTGACCACGGTCTACCGCACCCTGCAACTGCTCGTCGATGCCCAGGAGATCGACTCCACCCGGCTGCCCGGCGGTGAACAGCTGTTCCGCCGGTGCAGCCAGAGCCGGCACCATCACCACCTGGTCTGCCGCCGGTGCGGTAGCACGGTGGAGGTGGCCGGGCCGGCGGTCGAACGGTGGGCCGACCAGGTCGCCGCCCAGCACGGCTTCACCGAGGTCGGGCACACCTTCGAGATCTTCGGCACCTGCGCGCAGTGCGCCCGTTGACCCGCGGCACACCGCACCGCCCCCGGCGATAACCGGACCCCCGTCGTCGGCGGGCTGCCGCCCGTGTCCGACTGTCGGGCACCGTCCGGTTGTCACCCGCGTCCGGTCGTCCGGCACCCGCTCGGGTTGTCGCCCGTATCCGGTTGTCGGGCACCGTTCGGGTGGTCGCCTGCGTCCCCGCTGTCCGGCCCCGCTCGGGTTGCCGCGTGTGCGGTGCCGTCCGGTGTGCCGGACCGGGAGTGGTGTCCTCCGGTCCGGCACACCGGTGCGGTCAGCAGTTGCGCAGCTCGGGTGACTGGTTCAGGAGCTGACCACGGGTGGAGACGAAGCGGCGGTAGGGCTCCGAGTCCACCGCCGCGGGGCGGAACGCGGCGACCCGGTGGCAGTTCTGGAACGCCAGCTTCACGCCGAAGTGGCGCTCCAGGCTGGCGCGGATGGCGTCGCTGGCCAGTGCGCGCAGCAACTGCCCCCGCTCCGCCTCGCCGGGCGGGGGTACGGAGTTGTCCGCCCGCTCCGCGCCCGACGACTCCAGGTCGGCGACGACCCGGCTCACGGTCTGCCAGGCGTACGGCAGGGATTCCCGAACGCAGGCGACGAAGTCCCGGTCGTCGACCGGGCCCGCTTCGGCGGCTTCCAGCAGGGCGGGTGGCACGGTGAGAGACATGATCCTCCTCAACTGATAATGATAACGATTGTCGTTAGCGCTAACCCCGTGAGCACACCACGTCACTCCGCCCGCGTCAAACACCGACACTCCCGACGGTGCGCACGCAGCGGAGGGCGGGTCTCAGGTGGACCCGACCCGGCCGACGTGGTCGGGTAACCTGTGGCTCAGCGGGCCGTTAGCTCAATGGCAGAGCTGAGGACTTTTAATCCTTAGGTTCTGGGTTCGAGTCCCAGGCGGCCCACCAGCAACCACCGCTGAGCTGCCGAAACACCTGACGAAGATCATCGGGCACAACCAGGGCGCAACTCAGCCCCGATCCTGGTCCGCACGGAGATCCCGTCGAGCGCTGCCCGCGTCCCGCGAGAGGCCACCGGCCAGGCCGCGCGGCCGGTCCTTTTTCGGCGACCGGTGAACGTAGGCCTCCTACGTGATCCGCAGGTTGGCGTGCCGTAGAGCCCTCCACACCCCCGCGGCAAGCTCATCAGGGGGCAGTTACAGACGTTTGGTTGGATCTATGCGTTGGGTCTGTGTGGAGATCGTTCTGCGGGTTCGCAATGGCGCCGGCTTCCGACGCGTATGCCCAGATGTCGGTTCGGTGGCCGTGAGACCAGCCACTGACTCATACCTTCAGGATGTCCACGTCGTACAGCGTTATCGACGCGTCGCGGGTGGCCAGGGTCAGCCTTTCGGCGGTCGCCTGTGCCACCAGCATGCGGTCGAAGGGATCGCGGTGATGTGGCGGCAGGCGGCCGGCGGCGATGGCGTGGGCGTGGGTCACCGGGAGTGCGCGAAAGCCCATGTCCCTTACCCTCTCGGCCAGGTCCGGGGGGCCGGCGAGTTTTCCCACGCTCTGCTTGATGGTGATCTCCCACAGGCTGACCGGGGAGAGGAAGATGTCCGGGTCGTGGCGTAGTCGATCGAGGAACTCGTCGCCGAGAGTCGCATCGCCTGTGATGGCCCACAGTGCGACATGGGTGTCCAGCAGCAGGGTCATGCACCGATGCCGAAATCAGTGGCGATCTCTGCATTGGTCTGGTGTGAGTCCCAGTCGCCGGAGAGATCCAACTGACCGGCGAGGGAGCCGACCGCGGTTCGGTTGGCCCGCCGTACCAGCGGCACGACCTTCGCCACCGGAGTTCCTGCCCGGTCGATGATGATCTCCTCGCCGTGTTCCACCCGGTCGATGATGCGCGACAGGTGGGTCTTGGCATCATGCATGTTGTAGTGCACGGCCTCAGCGGACATGACGCCACCTCCTCGATTAGCTAACAGCTTAGCCTGCCTGGATCGATGTCGTCACGGATTCGTAGGCCGCCGGCCTAGTCGGGCTCGTCGGGGGTCGCTCGACGACCGCGAGCTGAGCAAATTCAGTGGTAGTGGGTTACCAACGATGAGGGCAGTGTGGTTCGCATGGTGGTGCCTCCGGCCCACCAGCAATCGCAGCCGAGCTGCGGAAATGCCTGACGAACATCAGCAGGCACCACCAGGGCGGCAGTTCGGCCCCGCTCCTGGTCCGCACGCAGATCCTGCCGAGCGTCGCCCGCGTCCGGTAGGAGTCGGCCGGCCACCTCGCACCAGCCCGCCCGCGACCCGACCGGCGGGCATCGACCCGTGCCGCTGGTACGCGCGGGACCCGGCAGTATCGGTGCGGGTTCCACGCGTTGCCGGCGTCGTCGGCGGGGGGCAACGGGCGTCGGTCGAGCCTGAGAATTTTTGATCATAATTATGGTGATTTTGCATACAGTAAGTGCGGCAATATGTCGTCATTTCCGGTCAGTGTCGGCATTTCGCGCCGGGGGTCGAGGCATAAATCAGCTTCTACCGGCGCTAAGATGGAGCAAACGTGGTGCGGGGCTACTCCGGTGACGGCTCGTGACCTTGAGGTTGCGGGGTGGCCGTGTGTGCTCTGCCGCCCTGCGTGTGCTATGAAGGTACGGCGACTTCCTATGGCCCATAGGTTGCAGCCGGTAGCTAGTTGCATGACTGGTCGCTTGAGTTGACGCCTCCAGGACGAGGCTGAGGGATCAGGGAGGCAAGGGTGGCCCGAGTCGGATTGGTGGCGTCGCGGGTGACGACGGCCGCAGCCGACCTGGCTGACAAGGTCGGCTTCGACAAGGTCACCCTCTCGGCCGTGGCTCGCATCCTCGGCATCGCCGAGCCCAGCATGTACTCGCACGTCCGTAGCGTCGCGGAGCTGCGTAAGGGCGTCGCCGTGCTCGCCGCCACCGAGTTGGCTGACTGCATCGGTGAAGCGCTCGCGGGTCGGGCCGGCAAGGACGCGTTGGTGGCCTTCTCCAATGCCTACCGGGAGTTCGCCCGCACCTGCCCGGGCCGGTACACCGCCACCCACATCCAGCTCACCGAGGAGGAGCTGTCCCGGTCGACGGGCCACCAGCGCATCTTTGCGATGACGATGGCGATGTTCCGCGCCTACGACCTGAGCGAGGGCGAATTGACCGACGCGGTGCGGCTCGTCCGGAGTTCTCTGCACGGCTTCGTCTCACTGGAGTCGATCGGTGGTTTCGGTCATCCCCGGGACGTGCAGAAATCTTGGGAAAATGGCATCGAAGCAATTCACGTGATGCTCACCGAGTGGCCCTCGTCCGGCGCTGCGCGATAGGTGACCCCCGGCGGTAGTCCGCCGCCGGCAAGCGCGCTCCCCCGGCCGCGCCTTTAATGCCTGGGGTAACTCTTCATTCCCGTTTTCCGGGTGCCGTCGTACGCCTCATTATCACTCTGAGTAATTGTAGAGTGACCCGTTGCGTCCAGGGATATACATTGATAGATTTGCACTGATGTTTACATGTGTAACAGCGCCCGACCCGGCGCGAGGGAGGCTTCAACGGGTCAATCACTCCGCACTGCACCGTGATTTTATTGTGGAGGCAAAGATGACTACGGGGACGACAGATTCGACGAGCGATGACGTGAATTATTCGGGGGATTCGAGGCACCACCGGGTCGAGGGGGGCGAGACCAGCCCGACCGTGGAACAGGTTCCTCTTAACGAGCTCAGCGGGTCCTGCTCGCCGAGAATCGCCGGAGCGGACGGATCCCACGTACAGACGCTCGCGGTGTGCGCCGGGCAACTACCGCCGATCATCGTGCACCGGCAGACCATGCGGGTGGTGGACGGCTGGCACCGGTTGCAGGCCGCCGGCATCCGGGGGGACGCCACCATCCCGGTCCGGTTCTTCGACGGAAACGAGCAGGACGCCTTCGTCCTGGCCGTACGACTGAACGCCAAGCACGGTCTGCCGCTCTCGGCCGCCGACCGGCGGGCCGCCGCCGAACGTATCGTCGCCTCCCATCCGAGCTGGTCCAACCGGGCCATCGCCGCCGTGGTCGGCATCGCCGACAAGACCGTCGCCTCGATCCGACGGCAGCGCAACGAAGGCGTCGCCTCGGAGGTGAGCAGGGTCGGCCTCGACGGCCGGACCCGGCCGGTCTCCAGCGCCGACGGACGCCGACGTGCCGGTGAGTTCATCGCGCGGCATCCGGACGCGTCGCTGCGGGAGATCGCCCGCAGCGTCGGCATCTCACCCGGAACCGCCCGCGACGTCCGGACCCGCCTGGAGCGTGGCGAGGACCCGGTCGCCACGAAGCAACGAGACACCGACGCCAGGCAGGACACGGCACCGGTCCGCCAGGTGACGCGACCGCCCCGGGACGATCTCGCCGCCCGGCGCACCAGCGTCGAACAGCCGACGCCGGTGTTGGACCTCCGGCGGGACCCCCGGCTCCGCTTCACCGACGCCGGCCGCCTCCTGCTGCGGTTCCTGGAGTTCCGTGCCCTCGACGAACTGCAACGGCGACGGCTGGTGGAGGCCGTGCCGACCTACCAGTCGGGCGCGGTGGCACGCATCGCCCGGGAGTGCGCGCGGAGCTGGCAGATGTTCGCCGATCAGCTGGAACGGCGGGAACGCTACTCCGCGTGACACCGGCACCAACGGCGCCGCCGGGCGGAGATCCGGCGGCGCCGTTCGTGCCGGTCACCGGACGGGGGCACAGCGCTCCCCGTCGTTGCGGTACTCGTGCCGCGTGCCCTCGTGGACGATCGACGACACCGCGTCCACCAACCGATCGACGTGTTCCACCGGAGTCCCCGCGCCGAAGCTCGCGCGTATCGCGTGCTGGCTGCGCCCCTGCGGCCGGGAGTCCCGCCCAGAAGCGGGCCCCTGGTGCACGGCACCGACCAGCACACGCATCAGGGGATGGGCGCAGAACAGGCCGTCCCGCACGCCGATCCCGTGCTCGGCTGAGAGCGCTGCCGCCACCTGCGAACTCCTCCACCCCTCGATCACGAAGCTGACCACGCCCACCCGTGGTGCCCCGTCGCCCAGCAGGGAGAGCAACGTGACACCCGGAATGGCGGCCAGGCCGCCCGTCAGCCGGCGCAACAAGGCGTCCTCGCGCTCCACGAGAGCGCTGAACCCCGCTTCGGCCAACGCCCGGCAGGCCGATGCCACGGCGTACGCACCCACGACGTTGGGCGACCCGGCCTCGTGCCGTGTGCTGCCGCCGTGCCACTGCACGTCGAGGGTGCCCGCCGCCGTCACCTCCACCCGCCGGCTCGCCCCGCCGCCGGCCAGGTAGGGCCGTGCCGCACCCAGCCAGTCGGCCCGACCGGCCAGGACACCGGCCCCGAACGGGGCGTACATCTTGTGACCGGAGAACGCCACGTAGTCGACGCCCAGGGCGCCGACGTCGATCGGTCGGTGCGGTGCCAGCTGGGCGGCGTCGAGCACCAGGCGGGCACCGGCGGCGTGGGCCACCGAGGCCAGCTCCGCCACCGGCCACAGTTCGCCGGTCACGTTCGACGCCCCGGTCACACAGACCAGCCCCGGTCGTCGCCGGCTTCGTCCGGCCAGCGCCGCGGTCAACCGGTCGACCGCGTCCTGCGCCGAGCACGGTGCGGCAAGGACGGTGGTCGCGCCGTCGTGCCACGGCAGCAACGCGGCGTGGTGCTCGGTCTCGAAGACATACACCTCGGTGTCCCCCGGAAGGGCCCCGGCGAGCAGGTTGAGCGAGTCGGTCGTCGAGCGGGTGAACAGGACCTCGTCGTCGGGCCGGACACCGAGATGCTGGCGGACCGTGTCCCTGCTGCGCTCAAGCAGCGCGGTGGACAACTGCGAGAGATAGCCCGCGCCGCGGTGCACGCTCCCGTAGTACGGCAGGAAAGCCGCGACGTCGTTCCACACCCGTTCCAGGGCAGGGGCGCTCGCGGCGTAGTCCAGCGCCGCGTACGTCACGTGTCCGCCGGTGACCAGCGGCACCGTGACGTCGCGACCCAGGACCGGCAAGGGTGCGCGAAGCGCCGGATCGATCGGCGCAGAGGTGGAAGTGGCCGGCATGGAGGACCTCCTGTTCCTGAGTGCACGCCCGACGGGCACGGACTGGTTTCCTCGACACGGTGAGCGCGGGCCCCGGGCCGGAGAGCCGGTTCACCTCACCGCCGCGGACGCGGCCCCCGAGGCAGCGCCGACGACTGCCGGCCGCCCCAGCCGGTCGCACAGATCCCGCGCTCCCAGCACGGCCAGAGCCATGCTGGTGAGGGTCGGATTGCACGCCGTACGCGTCGGGATGACACCGTTGCCGGCCACGTACAGCCCGCGCACACCCCAGACCTGCGAAACCGGGTCACAGACACTGGTGCCGTCGTCCGAGACTCCCATCCGTACGGTGCCCTGGTAGTGCAGGGAGCTGCCGGGCGGATGCACCCAGGGCACCTCGCCCTCGACCGGCCGGCCGAGCAGCCGGCTCAGCCGCAGCACCGCCTCCCGCGCCGCCTCGATCGTGGCCCCGTCTGCCGGGCTCGGCCGGTGACGCAGCCGCATCACCGGCAGGCCGGCCCAGTCACGCTCGTCATCGCTGAAGGTCACCCGGTTGCCCGCAGCCACGTCCTGCGGCACGAAGAGGTGCACCGCGGCCCAGGGGTGCGGGGCAGGGACCGGCAAGGTGGTCGGATCGAGGGGAGTCACCATCCCGTGGAACGGGAAGGTCAGGTCGTCGTAGGGAATCCAGGTGACGCCCCGGGCCGGGCCGGCCGGCACCTCACCGGCGAAACCGTGCAGCTCGGCGGCGAGCGACACCTGAGCGTGCTCGTTGAGGTACCGACCCAGCGCCGGTGGCCGGATGCCCGAGGCGAACAGCAGTTGCGGGGTACGCAGCGAGTCTGCGGCGACCACCACGTGCCCGGTGCGCACGGTGGAAACCGATCCGGTGGCGAGATCGCGCAGCTCCACCCCGGTCACGCCACCGTCGTCGGTCAGGACCCGGCTGCACAGGGTCCGGGTACGCAACGCGACGTGGCGGTGCCGGTCGCCGAGCAGCCCGCCGAGGACCACGTCGACACCGGCCCGCCGTACCGACCCGTGCTCGACGGTCAGCGCCATGGGCAACGGCTGAACGCGCCGGTGCGCAGCGCGGCCGTCGTCGAGTGCGGCACCCAACCGTCGCCGTATCCGTGACTCGACGGGCGAGTCGGCGAACTGCCGTGCCGAGACGCGCAGTAGACGTTCGGCGACCCCGAGCGCCCCGTCGAGCACGGCCGGGTCGAGAAAGTCGATGCGCTCGGCACCGGCGGGCCGTGGGCAGGCTGCGAACCACTGGGTGGCCATGCCGCCGACGTTGCAGGCGGCCTGCGCGGCGGGGAGGGAGCCGCCCGGGTCCACCGGGAACAGGCCCGGACGGCTGAGAAAGGCATCGTCACGTTGACCACGCGGAACGTTGTGGGCGATGCCGGAGGCGACCGTCGTGCCATGCCGGACCCGCAGCGGCCCCTGTGACGCGACCTGGGCCCGGTCGAGTTCCCCCGGATCCGTGACGTGACTCAGATGCCGGCCCGGTGGCTCGGTCACCGCCGGACCAGCCTCGACGATCAGGATGCGCACGGCCGGTACGGTGTCCGCGACCAGCCGCGCGTAGACGGCACCGGTGAGGCCGCTGCCGACGATGACGACGTCCGCGACGTCGGTGGACTCGCTCATCTGTGCTCCTCAGCCGGAGTCGAGGTGCGGACCGCGGTCACAGTGACCGTGCGATCACGACGCGCTGTATCTGGTTCGTCCCCTCGATGATCTGCAGCAGCTTGGCCTCCCGCATCCAGCGCTCGACCGGATGGTCCCGGACGTAGCCGTACGCGCCGAGCACCTGGACGGCGTCGGTGGTCGCCCGCATCGCCACGTCGGTGGCGAAGAGCTTGGCCCGGGCGGCCATCGCCGTGACGACGCCGTCCGGCTGGCCCTCGTCCAGGGCCCGAGCGGCCTCCCGGACCAGGGCCCGCGCCGCGGCGATCTCCGTCGACATGTCCGCCAACAGGAACGCCACACCCTGGAAGTCGGTGATCGGACGATCGAACTGCCGCCGGTGCCTGGCATAGGCGGTGGCGTACTCCAGGGCTGCCTGGGCGAGCCCGACGGCACAGGAGGCGATGCCGAGGCGGCCCCGGTCGAAGAGCCCGGCCGCGATGAGGAAGCCCTTGCCGCGTCGGCCGATCAGCCGGTCGGCCGGCACCCGCGCGGCATCCAGCACGACGGAGGCGGTCGGCGACGACTGCACCCCCATCTTCCGCTCCGGCCGCTGCGGCGAGACACCCGGCGTGTCGGCGGAGGCGAGCAACACCGACAGTCCCCGTACGCCCTCGCCACCGGTGCGGCAGAAGACGTTGTAGTAGTCGGCGACGCCGGCATGGCTCGTCCAGGCCTTCGTGCCGTCCACGACGTAGACGCCCGCGGCCTCGTCCAGGCGGGCCGCGCAGGCGATCGCGCCGACGTCCGACCCGGCCGCCGGCTCGGAGATGCAGTTGGCACCGAGCAGGTCACCGCCGAGCATGTCGGGCAACCAACGGCTGCGCTGCTCCGGACTGCCCCACCGGGCCAACGGGTAGCACGACAACACATGGATGTTGACGGACTGCGCCACCGCCAGCCAACGGCTCGCGAGTGTCTCCAACACGCTCAGGTAGACCTCGTACCGCTGACCGCCACCCCCGTACTCGACCGGGTAGGGCAGGCCCAGCAGGCCCACCCGGCCCAGCGTGCGGAGCAGGTCCCGGGGAAAACTGCCGCGTGCCTCGAACTCGTCGACGAGGGGCGACAGCTCCTTGTCGGCCAGTTCCCGGGCCAGCGACAGCAGGTCCCGGACCTCCGTCGCCTCCGCCGCCCCCGGAGGTGCTCCCTGCGGGATCCGCCCCGTCACCACCGGGCCGCCGCCGGCCACGTCGCGTCGACCCGGCGGACCGCGTACTCCCAGTACGACCGGATGGACAGATCGGCGTAGATGAAGTCGCGCTTGAGCTGGACGTCCTCGTCGGTGGCCCAGACGTACGGCACGCCGGTCTGCTCGGCCAGCAGTTGCAGGCGGCACGCCCGCTCCAGGACCTGCGCGAGCACCGCGGCGTGCCGGACGCTCCGACCGACCACCACCCCGCCGTGGTTGCGCAGCAGCAGACCCTCGCCGCTGCCGAGGCTCTTGGCGATCGCCTCGCCGGTCGACTGGTCGAGCACCGTGTTGCTGGTCTGCGTGAACAGCCCGAGCCGGCCGGTGAAGTAGGAGCCGTCGTGCGAGAGGGGCCGCAGGTGCAGATCGGTGGCGCCGAAAACGAGCGTGTACGGCGCATGGCTGTGCACGATCCCGTTGACGTCCGGGCGGGCCCGGTAGATGGCCTGGTGCAGCGGCAGCTCGGGGGGCGCCAACGGGTCCACCGGAGCGTGCGGGTCCGTCGACGCGGCCACCACCTGGGACGGGGTCGCCTCGTCGAAGCCGCAGAGGGCGTTCTTGATGAAGAACACGTCCGAGCCGGGCCTACGTGCCGAGATCTGACCCTGGTTGAAGTCGTCGTGACCGTCGAGCGACAGCATGCGTGCGCCGTACGCGATCTGCCTGCTCAGGTGCGCCGGAACCGGACGAGGAGTCACCTGGTCGGCCTCGGGGCTCATCGTTGGTCCTTTCCGCCGTCGCCGCCCATGACGGCCAGCATCTGGTCGAAGACGTCGTGTGCGTGGTGCACGCCCACCGGCAGACTGGTGGCCGCGGCAGCGATACCGATCGCCCCGGCGGCGGCGGTCCGGATGGACCCCACCGTGTGCACCAGGGCGAGCGACTGCCCGTCCCAGCCGAGTCGCAACTCGTGGTCGCTGACCGCGTCGCCCGCGCGTAGCGAGGCCACGTCGCTGACCTCGTGCCCGGTCAGCGACGTCCACAACCGGCTCAGCTGAACCGCCGTGGTGCTGGGCCGGTGCGCCTTGCGGGCCGGGTGACGCTCGAAGACGGCGGCCTCCGGGACCGCCCCGGTGACGCCGGCCCGCGCCATGGTCGTCACCACCTCGGCGACGCACCGCACCGCCCTGCTCAGCAGGTAGTTTCCCAGGGTCAGGTTGGGGGCGGCCACCACGGCGACGGACCGGCCCAGCCGGCCCAGCACGGCCTCCTGCTGCTCGTCCAGTCCCGAGACGCACTGGACCAGCGGGCGACGCCAGTGGTGACAGAGCTCGGCGACGCCGGTCAACGCCGCGGGCGCGGAGCAGTCGACGACGACGTCGGGTGCCGTCTCGGTGCGTGGATCGGGCAGGGCGCGGGAGGCGTAGACGCGTACCTCGTGCCCCTCGGCCCGGGCCAGGTCGCGCACCGCGGTGCCGAGCCGGCCCCGGCCGACCACTCCCAGTACCGGCTCAGACATGCGCCGACTCGTCCTGTGCCGCGACCAGGGCGACGATGCCGTCGACCGACCGAAGTCGATCATCCTCCTCGTCCTGGTCGATCTCGATGCCGAAGGTGTTCTCGATCGCGTCGATCATGCGGATGTAGGACAGCGACGAGTACCCCAGCGCCGGAAGCGATCCGCCGGCCCGGTCGAGGTCCGCCTCGCTGAGCCCGCCCTCGGCCGACTCGGTGATGATGCGCGCGACTTTCTGTCGAATTCTGGTGCCGCTTTCCGACATGACCATCTCCTTGCACATTGCGGCTATCGGGATCGATACGTGGCGTCTCAGCCGTCGGTGCGGTCGACGGCGAACAGTCCTTCGAGGGCCGCCATCGCCGGCTTGCCGGCGGACCCCCGGGGGATCTCGGGGACGACACGGACCAGGCTGGGAATCTTGTACGGTGCGAGCCGGCCGGCCAGGAAGCGTCGTGGCCCCGAGGGGTCCAGCGAGTCGTCGGCGGCCAGCACGGCAGCCAGGGCGGGCACGCCGTGCCGGTCCAACACCTGGAGCACCACGGCGTCGCGGACACCGGCAGCCGCCCGCAGGGCCTCCACCACCTCGGTGGCATCGATCTTCCGGCCGCCCACGTTGATCACCCGGTGGCTGCGTCCACTCAGGAACAGGCTGCCGTCGGCCAGGTAGCCGCGGTCACCCGTGCGGTAGTGACCGTCGTCGGTCATCCGGCTCTCCAACAGCCCCGGGGCGTTGAGGTAGCGGGTGCCCATGGACTCGCTGCGTACCTCGACGGGACCCGGGTTCGCCCTGGTCCCCGCGCGCAGCAGTACGCCCGGCAGCGGCCCACCGAGGCCCAGGTCGGTCAGTGGATCGGTGGCGAAGGTGAGCGGGCCGGCCTCCGCGGCGCCGAAGTAGTTCCGCAGCGGCACCCCGGTCGCCTCGACGAACCGGTGTTTCGTGCCGGGATCGAGCGGTGCCGCCGACGAGATGGCCATGCGTAGCCGGCTGAACGAGCCGTCGGTCACCGGTCGGCGTACCAGCGAGTCGTAGAGTGCGGGAAAGCCGACCAGCCGGGTGGCGGCGCACGCCGCGACCGCCCGGCCCACCGCACTGCCGGACGGCAGACCGTTGGGCAGGTGCAACCGGGCGCCCACCAGGAACGCCGACAGCAGCGAGGTGTTGAAGGCGAGGCCGTTCGACAGGGACGCGAAGCAGGCGATGCTGTCGTCGGCGTCCAGGCCCGTCCCCGTCGCCCAGTTGACGGCGGCCCGGTGCACCGCCTGCCCGCGGAACTCGATGCAGTGGGGCCGCCCCGTCGAGCCGGAGGTGAAACGGCAGACCTCGGTCTGCGGGTCGAGTGCGGCGCGACCGGCGGACGGGGCGCCGGTGACGGTCAGGGTGCCCAGCTCACCACGCGGGGTGCCCCAGCCGGGCGCGGGGGAGTCGTGCACCAGGAGGTCGAGGCCGCAGTCCTCCCGGATCGCCGCTGTCTCCTGCACCCCGCTGACCCGGTCGATGAGGAAGGGGACCGCGCCGCAGCGGAGGGCGGCCAGGTAGGCGACCACGTAGGCGACACCGTTGCCGGCCCGGATTCCGATGCGGCCACGGTCTCCACCCGGCAGCAACCCGGCCAACGTGTCGGCCCAGACCGCACTCGACCGGATGAGCTCACCGTAGGTCAGTGTGGTCTGCCGGTCGGAGACCGCCGGCCGGTCGCCGTGCCGTCGGGCGGCGTCGTCGATCACCTCGATCAGCATGTCTCAGGCCTCGTCATGGGCGTAGGCGCGTTGCAGCCGGTCGAGCTTGACCGCCACGACGCCGGCCTGACCGACCAGGGCCACGTACAGGGCTTCGTCCCTCTGCGGCAGCGCACTGACCCGGTGCCAACCGGCGGCGTCGAACCCGCCGATGGTGGTGATCGCCAGTCCCGCGTCGGCGGCACCCAGACACAGCAGGTGGGCCAGTACGCCCGCCCGCAACAGGGCCGCGTCCACGCCGTCGATGCCGAGCTGGAAGATGGCGTCCCGGGGGGCGTGGAAGACCACCGCCGCAGCGGCATGTCGGAGGTGCTCCTGACCCATGCAGATACGCACCAGTTCGTCACCGTCGACCACGTGCTCCGCCACCGGCTCCGGGGCGAGCGTCCCGTCGTACACCCGGTAAGCCCCGGCCGCCAACCCTGCCACCCGGCGGGCGAGCACGGTGATGCCGAACGTGCCGGTCACGGGAAGGTCCCACGGCAGGCGGGTCCCCGTGGCCCTCAGCGCCCGGCGGACGTCGCCCACCGGCACCGTCTCGCCGGTGAAGTCCTTGGCGGAGCGTCGTCGCGGCGCCGCCACGGCCAACTGTCCGGCGACCGGGCCGGCAGCCGCCACCCGGGCTGCGGTGAACGACCCGGCGCCGCTGTCCGCGACGGGCGTTCCCGGCTGCGGTCGGGCCGGAAGACGTTGCCAGCACTGCTGTTCGGGGTGCTCGGGCAGCGTCTGCCTCAGCGGGGCCCCGTGCTGGTCGACGCAGGCCCAGCTCTCCCGAGGTGCGGACGACGGAGCGGTCGGCGAGTCCAGCCACAGTGCGCTGTGGACGAAGCGGCAGCGGCCCGGCAACCCCAGCACCTGATCCAGCGGACGAACCTCGCGCGCTGTCAGGCCGCGTGTCCGCTCGAAGCGCGACTGAGCGAGACAGAGCAGATGTGTGCTCAGGTGGGCGGCGTCCAGGTGTGCGTAGAGGTAACCGCGGTCGCCGTACTTCCGCATCGACAGCCACGGGCGCACGTTGGTGAGCAGCAGGGTCCTGCCGGGCCCCGGCAGCGGCAGGCCACCAGGCCACTCGGCTGGTCGGATGCGGCACTGCAGATGGACCGACCGGCGTGCGGCGTCCACCGCGAAGACCGCCAGTTCTCCGGCGTGCTCCGCGACGACCGCGTGCTCGTACGGGTAGAGCGCCCCGGCCGAGGGCACCGAGATCCCACCGTGCCGGGACCCCCGGCAGGCCACCTCGAGAAGTTGCAGCACCGGATGGAGCTCGGCCGGTACCGGGATGCGCCCGGGGCGTGGCGCGTCGGCGGCCGGCGCCGCGAGCGCCATCCGGTGCCAGAAGGCCACGACGTCCGGCTCGGCCTCGGTGGAATGGCGGGCCAGCGACGCCGGGAGGCCCCGGTCGCCGTCGAGACCGTCGGCGAGACCCCCGGACACATCTTCGCGAGTGTTCCAGGAATTGTGGTACGCGACCGAAGATCGATCCATCAGCAGTCCGCTTCTCGTCTGCCGGCGCCACAATTCAACCATGCCGCAGGAGTGGCGGATGGTGTGCGCCGAGATGCGTGTGGAATTGCTTGTCGGCCGACCGCTGAAACAGGTCCGGCGCGAAATCAACCATGCCAGACCAACTATTGGCGGTCCAGCCCGGCAACTGCGGGATTCCGCAGTTGTACGGATGCGGTCGCGGTCAGTGGGTCCGCGACAGGATCGTGAGCAGTGCCTTCTCCAGGTCGTCGGCCGAGGCGGGCCCGATACGCCGGGCCCGCCACGCGACGAAGTCGTCCGGGCGCACCAACAGGACGCCGGACCCGTCGATCCCCACCGAGGCGGCCCACGAACCTTCCGGGTCCCCGCCGGACGTCTGGTCGATGCAGTGCACCGCCAGCCGCAGACCGAGCCGTCGGCTGACCTCGTCCGCCACGGCGTGCCAGGCCTGACCCTGCGGGCCGGCGAACAGGGTGAGCCGGTAGCCGACCAGGTCGAGGGTCGACACGGTGGCGCCGTCGTGCCGCAACCAGCGGTGCGGCAGGCGGGAACCGGGTGCGCCGTCCAGGTCGAGCTCGACCTCCTCGGTCGAGGGCAGCGCCGGCACCGGATCCAGCACCGCTGTCGACGCGTACCGGTAGCCGAGGTGCACCACGGGCGCGTGCAGGGCACCGGCGTCGGCGCGACGTCGCGCCCCGGCACTGCCCGTGGCCCAGTGCAGGGACGGGTCCGCCAGGCGCAGCGTCGACTGTTCCAGAGCCGTCCGGGCGACCGGGCGGCGCTCCGCCTCGTAGGTGGCCAGCAGGTCAGGTCCGGCTGAACCGGCCAGCACGTGCGCGATCTTCCAGGCGAGGTTGTGCGCGTCGGCCACCCCGGTGTTCATGCCGAACGCGCCGACCGGCGGCACGACGTGCGCGGCGTCGCCGGCCAGGAAGACGCGGGCGGCGCGGAACCGATCGGCCAGTGCGGCCCGTACCTGCCAGGTCAGCGTGCTGATCACCGCCACCGGGAGGTCGGCGCGGCCGACTGCGGCGCGGATCAGGCTCCGACACCGTTCGGGCGTGAAGTCCTCGGCGTGCTGGCCGGCGGTGGGCGAGTACCGAACGACGTAGAGCCACTCGCCCCGCCCGTCCACGGGCAGCAGGCCACCGGCCGCCTCCGGGGTGGTGATGTCGCACATGACGAACGGTTGGCCCTGCGTGAACTCGTCGAGGTCTGCCTGGAACAGCACGCTGACCAGCGGATCGCCGATGGCGCCCCGGCCGGTCACGCCGATGCCGAGGGCCTCTCGCACGCCGCTGCGCGCGCCGTCGGCGGCGACGAGGTAGTCGCAGGCCACCTCGTACGGCCCCTGTGGGCCGGTCAGGCTCACGGTGACCCCGTCCGGTCCCTGCTCGAAACCGGTGAGCTCGGTCGAGAACTCGAGGCGGGCTCCCAGTGCCCTGGCGCGGTCGATGACCACGCGGTCGAGCCGTCCCTGCGGGCAGGTGCCCCGCAGGATCTGCGGCGTCGTCCGCCGGAACGGCTCGGCGCGGGGGGGCGCCTGCCGGGCCAGCGCGGGCAGGTCCGCCTCGGCCAGGGTCGGTGTGCTGATCATCTCCAGGTTGCCACCCGACATGTCCACGCACAGGCGGTCCACCTCGTCGGCGATCCCGGCGGTCCGCAGCAGCTCCACCGTCCGGGGCCCGATGCCCATGGCGCGGGGGTGACGCAGCGGTGCGGGATGCCGTTCGACGAGGAGCGTCGAGACCCCCGACCGGGCCAGGAACATCGCGGTGAACAACCCGACGGTGCTGCCTCCGACGATCACGACATCAGTTTTTCGAGGTGCCACGGGATCTCCTTCTCCGAGTCCATGCGGTTGCCTTGCCGTGCCAGCGATAGCGGTTTTCGCGGGGCGCGTCAACTGGTGTTCAAAATTGCGTGCAGGTGATCCGGACAGGTATTTCCGGCTGTTACGGTGCCCCTGCGTTCGGCGCGAACGTCAGCCCGATCCTCGCCCTTGCGGCTGCTGTCCCTCTTTCCGCGGAAGGACCATTCGCCTTGATGATGAACGAGGTCTACTTCGACTCGGTCGGCGTCCGTCTCGGCCGTAGGCTGGACCTCCGCGAGGCGGTCGCGGACGGCCGCTACCCGGACGCCGAGTACGTGGGCAACGCGCTGCTCGCGGTGTGCGTGTCGGACGACGAGTTCGCACCCGACCTGGCCGTCGCGGCCGCACGGCAGGCCCTGGACCGGCGTCAGCCGTCCGCTGCGGACGTCCGGCTCCTGCTGCACCACGGCACGTACTTCCAGGGGCAGGACGTGTGGACGCCGTCCTCGTACGTGCAACAGCAGACGATCGGCGGCAGCGCTCCCGCGATGGAGATCGACCAGAAGTCCAACGGAGGTCTGGCCGGTCTGTTGATCGGCGCGTCCTTCCTGTCCGCCTGTCCGGACGACGCCACGGTGCTGATGACCACCGGCGAACGATTCTGCCTCCCCGGTTTCGACCGATTTCGTACGGAGAGCGGGACGGTGATGGCGGACGGTGGCACCGCGCTCCTGCTCAGCTCCCGGCCCGGCTTCGCCCGGGTGCTGTCCTGTGTGCTCAACGCCGACCCGTCGCTGGAGGCGATGTATCGGGGCACCCGGCTCAAGGACGCGCCGCACGCCGGGGACAAGCCCCTCGACCTGCGGGGCCGCAAGGCCCGGTTCATGCGCAAGAACCTCGACGATCTCGAGGACATCTCCCAGCGGATCGCCAGCGGGTTCTGCGACACGATCGGTCA
The DNA here is from genome assembly GCF_050942205.1 of Micromonospora sp. CA-248260. Classification (NCBI taxonomy): domain Bacteria; kingdom Bacillati; phylum Actinomycetota; class Actinomycetes; order Micromonosporales; family Micromonosporaceae; genus Micromonospora; species Micromonospora sp. CA-248260. Next base: position 284,450 of record NZ_CP192021.1, read on the forward strand.
GGCGTTGGACGAGGCCAAGGTCGCCGCGGCCGACGTGCGGCGCTTCGTCCTGCCCAACAACGGTCGCACGGTCCGCTGGTGGACGATGCTGGCCGAGATGGGTGTCCCGGACGACCGGACCACCTGGGAGTTCGGGCGTCGGGTGGGACACCTCGGCGCGGGGGACCAGGTGGCCGGTCTGGAGCATCTGCTGACCACCGGGTGCCTGGCCGTGGGTGACCACGTCGTCCTGGCCGGGAGTGGCTACGGCTTCAACTGGGGCGCGGCCGTCCTGGAGATCGTGACGATCCCGGACTGGGCCCGATCCTGACCGTCCGGTATGTCTGCCTTTCGAAAGGAGCACCATGTCTTTTCCAGCCCTGGTCGAGCCTGCGGCCGCCCTTCCTGACGGCGAGGCCGCTCGGCAGGCGCACCAGCTGATCCTCGGCGGCTTCGGATCGACCGGTCAGCGGCGACTGGCGGCCGGCCGCGTTCTCGTCGTGGGCGCGGACGAGGTTGGTGGGCTCGTCGCCGCCCACCTCGCCGACTCGGGCGTCGGTGTCATCGGCGTCGTCGACGCCGCGCCCCCACAGCCCTGGGACGATCACCTCGGCATTCCGGACGGCGGCTGCGCCACCCGCGCCGAGGCGTGGGTGACCGCTCTACGGCGGACGCGTCCCGCCCTGCGGGCCGAGGTGGTGCCCGGGCGCTTCGACCTCGCGAACGCCGAGTCCATGGTCGACTCGTACCACCTGGTTGTCTGTGCCGGCGAGGACGCCGCCCGTTGTCAGCTCGTCGACGACGTGTGCGCCCGAGCCGGGATCCCCTTCGTGTGGGGCGAGCTGGACGGCGGCCGGGCTCGCCTGTCGGTGTTCTGGGACGGGCAGGGGCCGGGCTTCCGCGATCTGCACCACGAGCGGCCAGCCGCCTACTTCCGGGGCATGTCGGGGACGCTGCGGTTGTGGGGCGGGTGGTTGGCCGGGGCCATGAGCATGGAGGTGGTCAAGCTGCTCACCGGCACCGGTGAGCCGCTGGTGGGTCGTGTGATGACGTACGATGCGACGCTGGGTGAATGCTCGGTCCGGCCGTACGAACGCCGGCCCGGTGTGGACCGGCCGGCCGAACTGACTGCGGCGGAGCCGTTCTTCGGTCTGTTGTCACCGGCGGCGGCCGAAGCCGCCCGGGGCGGGACCATCTCGGTGCTCGCCCTGCGCGACCTGGTGGCAGGCGGCGAGAAGTTCGCGTTGGTGGACGTACGGGAGCCCGAGGAGTACGACTACGTGCACCTGCCCGGCTCGACGTTGATCCCCAAGGGCGAGTTCTTCAGCGGGGACGCCGCCGAGCGCCTTCCGCGCGACCGCCGGGTCGTGTTGATCTGCCGGTCGGGGATCAGGTCGGCGGAGGTGCTGGCCCTCGTGCACCGCAGTGGTCTCCCGGACGCCGTCCACGTCGGAGGCGGGATCCTCGCGTGGGCGCACCAGCTGGATCCCTCCATGCCGGTCTACTGAGGGCGGCCCGCGCCGCTGCGCCCGGGGTTCACCGTCCGGGCGCAGCGGCGCGCGTCGACCAGGGTTACGTGCTGGCGACCTGCTGGATGAACGCCGCCACCCGACTCTTGATGCGCTCCACCTTTTCCGGCACCGTGAGCGTCTCCTCCATCCGCAACCCTGGCGGGAGGGCTTTGAGCCCCCGCACGTAGAGGGAGCAGTTCAGGTCGGCGCACATGTACAGCCCGACGGTGTCGCCCTTGCGTCCGGCCGGACCGGACTTGCGCGCTGCCATCAGCGTGACACCACCCGAGCCGTGGGTGGTGAGGCACAGCGAGCACATGTTGCGCTGCAGGCCCGGCAGCCTGTCCGGGTGTCGCAGCATCACGCCGATCGGCGCGTCGTCCTCGCCCTGCTGCCAGACGAGGTAGCTGCGTTCGGGTGCCCGCGGGTCGGTCCACCCGAGGAAGTCGAGGTGCTTCCACGGAAGCTCCTCCACCTCCCGCGGTAGCGAGATGCGTCGTGACTCTCCCTTTGAGCAGTTTATGAAGGAATCGCGGATCGCGGCCTCAGCCAGCTGCTTCATGGAGCGACTGTAACAACACAAATCACCTAAGGCAAACGGCTATATGCTATAGGTAGAGAGGTGAAGAAGACCTTCATCCGGCAGGTCACCCGTCCCGACGAGGAGACACGATGAGTACGGACCAGGCAACGACAGATCAGAGCCCGCCACCGAGCCTGGACCGGGCGCTACTGGGCAAGGTGATGCTCCTGGCCCTCGGAGGATTCGTCGGGCTGCTGGACAGCACCATCATCGGGGTGGCCGTACACAGCCTGTCGGCTGCGTTCTCCGCCACCCTGGCCCAGACGCAGTGGGCCTCCACGGCCTATCTGCTGGCGATGGCGGTCGTCATCCCCGCCACCGGGTGGGCGACACAGCGCTTCGGTTCGGCAGCGACCTGGGTCGCCTCGCTGAGCGTCTTCCTGGTCGGCTCCCTGGCCTGCGGGCTGGCCTGGTCGCTGGGCAGCCTCATCCTCTTCCGCGTGGTGCAGGGCCTGGGCGCGGGCATGCTGTTCCCGCTCATGCGCATCCTCGTGGTGGAGATCGCCGGACGGGAGCGGATGGGCCGCGCCATGGCCGTCATCGCCATTCCGGTGCAGATGGCGCCCATTCTGGGGCCCGTGGTGGGCGGGGTCCTGATCGAGAGCCTGTCGTGGCGCTGGGCCTTCCTGGTCAACGTGCCGATCGTGCTGGTCGCCGTGATCCTGTCCGCTCGCCACCTGCCCAACCGCAAGGGGCAGGACGCGCCACGACTCGACGTCTTCGGCCTCGTCACGATGGGTCTGGGCATCGCCGGGTTGCTCTACGGGCTGAGCATGCTCGTCGACGGAACCCCACCCACCGCCGTGCGGGTCTGGGCACCGCTGCTGCTGAGCGTGGTCTCGCTGGCCTGGCACGGCATCCGGGCGAGCCGCGCCACGCGTACCGGAGTCGTCGAGTTCGACCTGTTCCGGGATCGCGCCTTCACCGCCTCGACGGCGATCACCCTGCTCAACAACGCGGCCCTGTTCGCCGTCGTCTTCCTCGTCCCGTTGCTCCTACAGGAGGGCGACGGCCGCGGTGCGGTCGACGCCGGCCTGGCGCTCGCTCCACAAGGCGCCGGGATGCTGGTCGCCGTGCTGGTCGTCGGCAAGATGGTGGACCTGAAACACAACTCCCGGGTGATGGTCCTCGGCGGGCTGGCGGTGGTCGCGGTGACCACCGTCCCCCTGGCCTTCGCCGAACCCGGATCGGCGCAGTGGCTGATCGTCGCCGCGCTGTTCGTCCGTGGTATCGGCCTGGCCTTCGTGGTGTCACCCACCATGCTGACGCTCTATCACTCCCTGAGCCAGGAGCGCGTCCCGGCCGCCACCACGGCGAACGCGATCATCCAGCAGATCGGGGGCGCGGTGGGCACCGCGGCAGTCGCCCTGCTGCTGCAACCGCTGACCCGGCAGCAGGGCAGTGAGCTCGGCGGCTTCCACGCCACCTTCTGGGTGGTCGTCGGGGTCGTGGTGCTGACCGCGGTGCCCGCGATGTTCCTCCCGGCACGGCGCAAGCCGGTCGTGAGCTGAGCCGGGCGGCCGGGTGGCGCAGCCGGTCACCGGTGTCCACGGACACCGGACCGGCTGCCCACCCGGTGCCGCGACGAGCAGGCCCGGCTGCGGAGCCGGACGGGCGTACGCGGTCCTCAGGCGTGCCAGGCGGACACCACCCGGGCGGCCTGGTCCCCGTTGAGCCGTGGATCGCAGAGGGTCGTGAACGGACCAGCCGGTTCGTTGCCGGCGACCGGCACGCACTCGGCGACGGTGTTGGGTGTCGTTTCCAGGTGGAGTCCCCCGGGTACGCCCTTCCCGGCGAGGACCGCCAGTTGAAAGCGTTCGACCTCGGCGACCACGTCGGCCACGGAGCGCGTCTTGCGACCGCTGGGGCTACGGATGGTGTTGCCGTGCATTGGATCGCAGAGCCAGATTGCCGGATGCCCCGCCCGGCGTACGGCTCGGACCAGCGGCGGCAGTGTGTCGGTCACCCGGCCCGCCCCGAGCCGCGCGATCAGCGTGAGCCGGCCCGGACGGCGCTGCGGGTCGAGCTTCGCGCACAGCTCGAGCAGTTCACCGGCGCTGATTCCCGGGCCGACCTTGCATGCCACCGGGTTGTCGACGGCCGCCATCACCTGGACGTGGGCCCCGTCATGACGCCGGGTGCGCTCACCGATCCAGGGCCAGTGTGTCGAGGCCAGCAACGAACTGCCGCCGGGGGCCCGCCGCAGCAGGGGAATCTCGTAGTCGAGCAGCAGCGCCTCGTGACTCGTCCACACCGGGTCGACACCCGCCTGCCCGGGGTGGCGGCCCAGCAACTCCAGATGCGCCAGCACGGCGCGAGACATCCGATATCCGTGGTACAAACGCACCGGGTCCGGGGAGCGGTCCGCCATGGTGTGCCCGGGGCGATTCACCAGCGCCCCGCGGAAGGCGGGCAGGTCCACACCGTTCACCCGCTCGAACGGCTCGGAGCGGGGCTTGGCCAGTTGACCTGCCAGTCGTCCGACCCGCAGGACCGGTAGCCCGGAACCAGCCGTCATCAGGGCGGCGAGTTCGTCGATCAGACGGATCCGGTCGCGGACGTGCGTGGCCGTGGCCTCCCGGGGATCCTCGACGCAGTCACCGCACTGCAGGACGCGACGCCGGCCGTCGGCGACCTCGGCCAGCAGGCGACTCAGCTCCTCGACCTCAGGCGAGGTGACCAGCGGTGCGCTCCAGGCCAGGGTGGCGCGGGCCCACTCGAGCAGGTGGCGGTTGCGCCAGACCGGTTGCTGGTGCGGCGGTTCCTTGAATCCCCGCCACACGTCGCGCAATCCGTCCGGCACGCGGATCTCGTCGTCGGCGAGGACGTCGTACCGGAATGCCTTCTCGGTCACGGCAGACTCCTTTCAGTTGCTGAACGTCGTGCTGATCGCCGTCGTCGAGCGATCGATGACAGGACTCTTCGGGTGGGCGAGTGCGTAGTTCCGCACTTGGACGTGCGCGCTGGACGGTCTGCCCGGGTCGGGCCGGGATGTTCGCCGGCCGGCTGCGCTCCCGCCGGGCCGGCTGCGCTCCCGCCGGGCCGGCTGCGCCACCGCCGGGCCGGCTGCCTGGCAGGCGGTGGCGTCGGCGCCGGGGTCGCCCCGACGTCCCCACGCGCCAGCAGCGGCGGGGCGTGCTGCGGGTCAGGCGAAGGCCTCGAAGCCGAGAGGTTCCCGGGCGAGCAGCCCTGCCAGGTAGGTGGCCACGGCACTGCCCTCGGGATAGTTCCTCGTCAACCGGACCATCTGCCGGGTGCTGATGAAACCCATTCGCCAGGCGATCGCCTCCAGGCAGGCGACGGGCTCGTTGCGGTGCTGGAGCAACTGCACGACGTTCCCGGCGGCCAGGAGGCTGTCGTGCGTGCCGGTGTCCAACCAGACCGCTTCCGGTCCGAGACCGACGATTCTGGCCCGCCCCTCACCGAGGTAACGATTGTTGAGATCGGTTATCTCCAGTTCACCGCGGGCGGAGGGTGCGAGTGCCCGCGCGTGATCCACGACGTCGGGAGTGTAGAGATAGAGGCCGGTGACCGCCTGGTTCGATGACGGGGAAATCGGCTTCTCCGCCAGTCGGACCAGGCGCCCGTCGCGGTCCAGTTCGGCGATTCCGTACCGGGTGGGATCGGAGACGGGGTAGGTGAACAACGTGCAACCCGACACCTGCTCGGCTTCTGCCCGAAGCAGTGGGCCCAGGTCGGTGCCGTGGAATATGTTGTCGCCCAGCACCAGGCAGACGTTCTCGTCGCCGATGAAGTCGGCGCCCAGGAGAAATGCCTCCGCCAAGCCGCCCGGCCTTTCCTGGACGGCGTACTCGATATTCAGTCCGAGTTCCGCTCCCGTCTCGAAGAGTTGTTGGTAGAGCGACAGGTGGTCAGGGGTGGAGATGATCAGGACGTCCCGGATGCCGGTAAGCATGAGAACGGACAGCGGGTAGTAGATCATGGGTTTGTCGTAGACCGGCAGCAGCTGTTTGGACAGGGCCTTGGTTGCGGGCCTCAGCCGCGTACCCGAGCCGCCGGCGAGAACGATACCGCGCATATTTCAACCTCTCCAGGAGAAGATGGTCGGTGGTGAATCGCCACCAGTTGTTTCCGCCGGCACCGACTCTGTCGGCACCATTCGACCGTTTCGGTGGGGCTGTTGCGCACCCGGTCACGTCGCAAGCCACGTGATCGAGAGAAGTCGATTGATCTTGGCTCGACGTCCGCCGTGGCTCCGGTGGTCCCGACACCCGGTGCGCCCTCGCCGGGGTGCGTGGGACCAGTGCGGGTTCGGTCAGCGGCGATTGGTCGGCGTCGCTGCCGGACAGCTGGGTCCCGGGTGGCTGTTGAACATCGACGTGCTCCGGGCAAGGTGATTTCGATCATGGCCCGAGTGGATTGCCTGATGCGGCGGAGTTCTTCGCCAACTGCACCGTACCGACTCTTCTCGGCGGTGTCCTCCAGCCGTTGACGACAGCTTGTCAAAGTTACGGCGACTCATGTAGACCAATTTGTGGCCCGTAGCGGCCGTGGCCCCGGGCGGACAATGGAACGAGGAAGAGGTGGCTCGATGTGCCCTCTCACCGTGAAGGACGATCGACGTCCTTTGGAGGCCCTGCTGGACCTGCTGGAACGGCACGAAGAGGCGCAGGTCGGGGCGGCGGCTGCGATCCGGTCGGTCCGGGCGAAGGTCGCGGCCCTGGCGACATGTGGATGGCCGGTCACGGCGGGCGCCACCGGTATAGAAGAGGTGGCGGGCTGGTCGCGGATGGAAGAGTTGCTCAAGAACGCTGCGGTTCACGCCGCCGGTGAGATGATGTGGATGGATCCGCCGGCACCGGCCCAGCAGATTGTCACCGACGCCGTGAATCGCCACCGTACGGGCATTGACGCCGGGCTGGTGATCCGAGTGATCCGACAGAATACCTCCGTCGGCGCCGCACGGATCGCGGGACCATTGCAGAAAATGGCTTCGGTCAGCGTGCAGGTGCGCAGCACACAGCTCGTTCCGTTCCGTTTCCTGGTCGTCGACGACGATCTTGCCCTGATCTGGCCGACCGGTCCGGGCAATAGGATTTCCGGCCACCTGCTCGTACGACAGGAAACTGTCGTCGCGCTGCTGCGACGCGTCTTCGAGTTCTGCTGGAGTACCACCACGGAAAGCCCCACCGCCATGACGCCGGGCGTCGCACCCGACGATCGGGACCCGATCGTCCGGTACACCTCCACCGACCTCGTCGACAGCCCGTTGCGCCTGACGGAGCAGCAACTGATGATCCTGCGGCTGTGGGCACGTGGCCGGCCAGACACCGCGATCGCCCGCGAGTTGCAACTGTCGGCCCGCACCCTGCGGCGGCTCGTCTCCGCGCTGCTGCGGAGGCTGGGCACCAGCAGCCGCTTCGAGGCCGGAGTGGTGGCCGGCCGCATCGAGGGCCTGTTGGACTTTCCGTCGTAACCGATCGTCGACGACAGCTCTGGGGAGAAGACATGGACAGAGGTACCACGCGCGCTGTGCTCGTCACCGGCGCCAGTCGCGGGATCGGCCGGACCATCGCCGTACGGCTCGCAACGGCGACGACCGTGGTCGCCGTCCACTACCGTCGCGACGACGCGATGGCTGCGGAGACGGTGGACCTGATACGTGACCGGGGTGGGACGGCGTTCGCCGTCCGTGCCGACTTCGCCCACGACTCGGGTCTGGACGTGCTCCTCGACGGACTGGCAGCGGGTCTCCGACACCACACCGGCGACACCGCGCTCGACGTGCTGGTCAACAACGCCGGGGTGGGCTGCCGGGCGGATGTCGCCAAACTCGTCCCGGAACAGCTCGACCGGGTGTTCGCGATCAACGTGTGTCTCCCGGTGTTCCTGGCGCAGCGGGCCCTTCCCCTGATGCGCGACGGGGGTCGGATCGTCAACATCTCCTCGCTGGCCACCCGGGTGGCGCACCCCGAGATCGTCGGTTATGCGATGAGCAAGGGGGCACTCGAGGTCTTCAGTCAGGCACTGGCCGAGCAGCTCGGTCCGCGCGGGATCACGGTGAACAGCGTCGCTCCCGGCCTCATCGACACGGAGTTTCACGGTGACCGCCTGCGGCAGCCGGGAACGGCGGCGGAGCTGGCGTCGAAGGCCGCGCTCGGCCGGATCGGTCAGGTGGACGACGTCGCCGACGTGGTCGCCTTTCTGGCGTCCGATGCCGCACGCTGGATCACCGGTCAGCGCATCGAGGTCGCCGGCGGGACCTCGCTCTGAACCGGGAGTCGCCAGGCAGTGGGCGCGGCACCCCGATCGTGCCGCTGTCGCCCGCGACATGGTGAGAATGTCCGCATCCGGCCACGACCGGCAATGGTCAGATGCGCGCCTGTACCGGTCGGCGACGGTCTGGCAGCCTTACCCGTGAGCCGCCCACCGATCGCCCCCGGTCGCCGGCGGTTCGATGTCATCACGATTCTGGAATACCAGCGCGGCTGACCGTCGGCACTGTTGCCGCCTGCCCCGCGCACCGGCCGCCTGATGCGGTCCGCCGGGGTCGTACGCCCTGTACAGCCAACCGCGTCGAACCATGGTCGAGACCGTGCCCCGACCGGGTCGGCCGGAAGAGACCGAATGTGGTCGGTCGGTCCTCACTTCGGCGTTCACTGAGGAGATCCGTTGACTAGTGGTGCTGCGCGGCCAGGCGGTGGTCGCCTCGAATCGTTGACCGGCGCGCGATTCGTCGCCGCGTCGATGGTGTTCCTGTTTCACGTGGCGACACTGCGGCTGTTCGCCGATGGCACCGGTGTCTCCGGTGCGCTCACCTATGCGACCAAGAGCGCCGCCACCGTCGGCGTCTCCTTCTTCTTTCTCCTCAGCGGCTTCGTCCTCACCTGGTCCGCCCGGCCCGACGACACGTACCGTGGGTTCCTGCGGCGACGGCTGGTCAAGATCTATCCCAACCACGCGGTCACCTTCGGGCTGGCGATGCTCGTCTTCGCCGCCGCCTCCACACCGTGGTCCACCGCGCTGCTCAATCTGCTGCTGTTGCAGGCATGGGTGCCGAAGCCGGACGTCTTTCTCAGTGTGAACGGCCCCAGTTGGTCGCTGTCCTGCGAGTTGTTCTTCTATGCGATGTTCCCCCTGCTGCTGCCCCGGCTCGCCCGGATCAGGGCCGGGCAGTTGTGGGCGTGTGCGGCCGGCGTCGCCGGTACGGTGATCGCGTTGCCCGTGCTCGGGTCGCTGCTGCCGGCGTCACCGCGGTTCCCGGAGGGCTTCGCCGGCACCGTGCTGGCCGACCAGCCCGTCGACCAGATGTGGTTCCTCTACGCCTTTCCGCCGGTGCGGCTCCTGGACTTCGTACTCGGGATGCTGATGGCGAGGATCGTGCTGACCGGTCGGTGGGTGGGCCCGGGGCGGGGCGTCGCCTTCGCGCTGACCGTCGTCGGCTACCTGGTCGGCCTCATCGTCCCGATGACGTACACCGTCAATGCGGTCCTCATCGTGCCGTTGGCGCTGCTGGTGCCCGCACTGGCGGTGGGCGACGACCGCGAGGGCCGGTCGTGGCTGAGCAGCCCGGTCATGCGTCGGCTCGGGGAGGCGTCGTTCGCGTTCTACCTGGTGCACGAGATCGTCCTGGTCGTCATGCGGGCGGGCATCGGCTTCGACCGTGACCTCGGACGGGGTGCCGGCCTGCTCTTCGTCGCCCTCGCCTTCCTTCTCAGCCTCGGCCTGGCCGTTCTTCTCCACCGCCTCGTCGAGTCACCTGCGATGCGCCGGTGGGGCCGACCGCCGCAGGGCAAGCGGATCGAGACCGACGCCGCCGTCCGGGTCGAACCGTCGTAGCCGACGCGCCCGGCATGCCCGCTCATCCCCGTCAACGAAACGTGAGGAATCGTCATGCGCTTCTTGTTCGTCACGGGTGGGAGCCCGGCCACGGTCTTTCCGCTGACGCCGCTGGCCACCGCCGCGCGCAACGCCGGTCACGAGGTGATCGTCGCCTCGACTGAGGAGACGCTGCCCGCCATCGTCGGGGCCGGCCTGCCGGGCCTCTGCGTCTCACCGGTTCCCATCCGCCACCACATCACCACCGATCGCTCCGGCGCTGCGATCACGGAACCGACCGATCCGGAGGCTCACATGATCTACATCGGTCATGCCTTCGGCCGGTTGGCGGCGGCCTGCATCGACCCGCTGCTCGACTTCGCTGCGCAATGGCGACCGGACGTCGTGGTGGGCGGCATGCTCACCTTCGCGGCGCCGCTGCTCGCCAGCAGGTTGGGCGTACCCTACGTGCGGCACTCCTGGGACACCGGTGAACCACCTGTCGTGGATTCGGCCGCCGAACGGGAACTACGCCCGGAGCTGGAGCGCCTCGGCCTGGCCCGGCTTCCCGTTGCCGACCTCTGGATCGACATCTGCCCGCCGAGCCTGCGTCCGGCCGACGCCGGCCCGGCCCAGCCGATGCGGTTCGCACCGACGAACATGCAGCGCCCACTGGAGCCGTGGATGTACGTCCGGGGCGAGCAACGCCGCATCGTGGTGACAGCCGGTACGAAGGTCGCCCGCGGCAACTTCTTCGACTACCTGGTCGACCTCGTCGGCAAGGTGAAGACGGTCGGGGCCGAGGTCGTCGTGGCGGCGCCGGCAGCGGTCAGCGACGAGCTGTCGCAACGGCTCGGTGTGCGGGCCGGCTGGTTGCCGCTCGACGTGGTGGCCCGCAACTGCGATGTGCTGGTGCACCACGGTGGCGGCGGCACGGCCCTGACCGGTATGGCGTGCGCCGTGCCGCAGCTGCTGATACCGAACATGCCCAAACTCCTGGCGCCGTCGCGTCGTCTCGCCGACTCCGGTGCGGCCGTCATGCTCCTGCCGGGCGAGGACACCGCCGAGGCGATCGCGGCCGGGGTCGACCAACTGCTCCACCAGCCGATCCACCGAGAACGTGCGGCGGTGTTGTCCCAGGAGATCATGACCATGCCGTCAGCGGCCGACGTCGTGGACGTGGTGGAGAAGTTGTGCTGAGGCACCCCGACACCGTCCCGCCGGCCCGGTCAAAGGCGACGGCGTCCCGTCCGTTCCGCCGTGGAATCGACCCACTCTGGAGGACCAGCCCTCATGTATGAGGATCAGTTCCGAGGTCAAGTCGCCATCGTCACGGGTGCGGCCGGCGGTATCGGGGAGGCTGTCGTCTCCGCCCTCTGCCGGGCCGGTGCCTCGGTGGCGGCCCTCGACGTCGACGGTGACCGCCTGTCGGCGCTCTTCGGTGCCCGCGACGACGTGCCCGGCACCGTCACGCAATTCACCGCCGACGTCCGCTCCGCGGTCGAGGTCGAGGACACGGTGGCCGCAGTGGAGGAGCGACTGGGCCCCGTCGCCTTCCTGGTGAACTGTGCCGGGGTGCTGCGGGCGGCGACCGCGGTCGAGCTGACCGAGCGGGACTGGGACGACACCCTCGCGGTCAACGCCCGCGGTGTCTTCCTCATGTCGACGGCCGTCGCCAGGCGGATGACGCCGCGCCGACGGGGCAGCATCGTGACCGTGGCCTCGAACGCGGCCGGAGTACCCAGGGTGCGGATGTCCGCCTACGCCGCATCGAAGGCGGCGGCGACCGCCTACACCAAGACGCTCGGGCTCGAACTGGCCAGCAGCGGCATTCGCTGCAACGTGGTCGCCCCGGGCTCCACCGACACGGCGATGCTGCGGGGACTGTGGGGCGGTGGTGACGGCACGTCCGTGTCCGTCGCCGGTGTCCCGACCGAGTACCGCGTGGGCATCCCGCTCGGCCGCCTCACGACCGTCGCCGACGTCACCAACGCCGTGATGTTCCTGCTGTCCGACCAGGCGGCCAACGTCACGATGCACGACTTCTACGTCGACGGTGGCGCCGCCCTCGGGCGTTGACCCGTCCGGACCAGGGAGATGAACTTGGACACCACCACTACGCCGTACGCGATGCCGGACCCCTGCGAACTACCCGCCAACACGGCCGGCTGGCGGCCCGATCCGCGCCGAGCCGTGCTGCTGGTGCACGACATGCAGCGCTACTTCCTGAGGTCGTTGCCGGCTTCGGGTCAGCCCGGCGGGGCACTGATCGCGAACACCGCAGCGCTGCTGCGCCGTTGCCGACAGCTCGCGGTGCCTGTCGTCTACACCGCGCAGCCCGGGGACATGACGCAGGTCCAGCGCGGACTGCTGCGGGATTTCTGGGGCCCCGGCATGACCGCTACCGCACAGGACCGGCAGATCAGCGACGAGCTGGCCCCGGGTGAGCGCGACACCGTGTTGACGAAGTGGCGCTACAGCGCCTTCCACCGCACCGCACTACTGGATCACCTCCGCGACGTCGGGCGGGACCAGCTGCTGGTGTGCGGGGTGTACGCGCACGTCGGATGCCTGATGACAGCGGTCGAGGCGTACTCCCACGACATCGAGACGTTTCTCGTCGGCGATGCGGTGGCCGACTTCTCGGCCGAACACCATCGGATGGCCCTGCGGTATGCGGCCGACCGGTGCGCCGTCGTGCTCTCCACCGAGGCCGTCCTCGCCGAGCTGGGCCAGCGGTCGGTGCCCGCAGAATCCGTCAACCCTATCGAGGGGGAGCTATGCCGTTCGACGATGGACGTTTCGCCCGGTTGATGGATCAGGTGCTGGGGGCGGAGCCGCCGGCGTTCGCCCTGTTGCATCGGCCGGAGGCCGTGGGTGGCCGGGTCGAGCTGCTCGTCGGTGACGTCGGGTGCGTGCGTACGCTGGCCGACCTGCCGTTGCCCCGGTTGACGGGGCCAGGACAGCCCCGGCACGACCTGTTGGCTATGGTGCCGTACCGGCAGCTCACCGAGACCGGGTTCGAGTGCCACGACGACGGTGCCCCGCTGGTCGCGATGACCATCCGTGAGCAGGCGGTCGGTTCGGTGGCGGCCACGTCGAGGTTGCTGCCCGACGGCGTGATAGACCTCGGCACCCCGCAGTTCGACATCGAGGACGACGAGTACGCGGAGATCGTGCGCCGGGTGCTCGTGAACGAGATCGGACACGGCACGGGTGCCAATTTCGTCATCAAACGCACACTCACCGCGCCGTTGCGCAGCTCGCCCGTCCAGACCGCGCTCACGGTGTTCAACCGGCTGCTGGCCGACGAGCGTGGCACGTACTGGACGTTCGTCATCCACACCGGCTCCCGCACGTTCGTCGGCGCGACACCGGAGCGACACCTCAGTCTCTTCGACGGCACCGCGATGATGAACCCGATCAGCGGGACCCTGCGTTACCGGCCCGGTGGACCGGCGCTGTCCGAGGTGCTCGACTTCCTGGCCGACCGCAAGGAGACCGGGGAGCTGTACATGGTCCTGGACGAGGAGTTGAAGACGATGGCCCGGGTCACCGACCGGGGCGGGCGGGTGGTGGGTCCCTTCCTGAAGGAGATGGGCAACCTGGCGCACACCGAGTACCTGATCGAGGGGTCGACGTCACTCGACGTGCGGGACGCTCTCCGCGAGACGATGTTCGCGCCGACCGTGACGGGCAGTCCGGTAGCGAACGCCTGCCGGGTGATCAGGCGTTACGAACCCGACGGGCGGGGCTACTACAGCGGCGTGGCGGCACTGTTCAGCCGGGACGTCAACGGCGGTCGCTCACTGGATTCGGCGATCCTGCTGCGTACCGTCGAGATCGTGGACAGCCGACTACGGATCACGGTCGGTGCGACGCTGGTGCGTGACTCCGACCCGAGGCTGGAAGTTCTCGAAACGCACGCCAAGGCGCAGGGTGTGTTGCGTGGACTCGGCGTGGCCCCCGGGCCCGACCGTACGGCGTCCGCCAGGTCGAGCCTCGCGGGTCACCCCGCGGTACAGGCGGCGTTGGCGGCGCGCAACACCGACCTGGCGCGTTTCTGGTTCGATGACCGGGACGGGCGCACCAGGGTGCCGCAGGTCGCGCAGCTCGTGGGGCGGCGGGCGGTGATCGTGGACGCGGAGGACTCGTTCACCGCCATGCTGGCCCATCAGTTGCGCGAGTTCGGGCTACAGGTGACCCTGTGCGGGGCCACGGAGCCGTTCCCCCGGGAAGAGGCCGACCTGGTCGTCATGGGGCCGGGCCCGGGCGACCCGAACAACCGCGACGACGTACGGATCGACCGTCTGCACACCCGCATCCGGGACCTGCTGCACGCCGGTACGCCGTTCCTGGCGGTCTGTCTCAGCCATCAGGTCCTCGGTTCGCTTCTCGGGCTCGACCTGGTGCGACGCAGACGACCCAACCAGGGCGTCCAGCGGGACATCGAGTTCTTCGGCCGGCGGGTCCGGGTCGGGTTCTACAACACCTTCGCCGTCCGCAGCGCCGACGACCATCTGTGGCCGGCCGGGGTGGGGCCGGTGGCGGTGAGCCGGGACCCGCGGACCGGTGAGGTGCACGGGTTCGTCGGTCCACACTTCCGGTCGGTGCAGTTCCATCCTGAGTCGGTGCTCAGCACGGACGGCACCTCCATATTGGCTGAGATGGCCACGTCCGTGCTGTCCGGATCCGTGCACGAACTGGCCGCCGTCGACACGTCACGTGGATGACACCGATTTCATCGCCGAGGGGCAAAGTGTCCACAATTCTCGTCGCCGGTGGCGGCATCAGCGGGCTCGCCGTGGCCCTCGGGCTGTCCCGCCAGGGCCGGCACCAGATAGAGGTCTTCGAGCGCAACGCCCAGTTCGCCGAGCTCGGAGCCGGAATTCAACTGGCCCCGAACGCCTTCCACGCACTCGACCTGCTCGGTGTGTGCGATCAGGTGCGGTCGCGGGCGGTCTACATCGACGAACTGGTCCTCAGAGACGGCCGGTCCGGGGAACGACTGGTGACTCTGCCGGTGGGGGCCGACTACCGGCGACGATTCGGTAATCCGTACGCCGTGGTCCATCGGGGTGATCTGTACGCGCCGCTGCTGGCCGCGTGCCGCGCCGAGGAACGGATCCGGCTCAGAGCCGACAGCCCCGTGGTCGGGTACCGCACCTCCGACGAGTCGGTCGTCTGCGAGCTGGCCTCCGGTGAACAGGTGGTGGGCGACGTCCTGATCGGTGCGGACGGGATCCGCTCCCGGGTGCGGCACCAGCTCGTCGGTGACGGTGAGCCCCGGGTCACCGGGCACACCATCTTCCGCTCCGTGGTCCCGACCAGCTCCGTCCCCGCTGAACTGCGGTGGAACGCGGTGTCCCTCTGGGCGGGCGAAGGTTGGCACCTGGTCTCCTACCCGATAGCGGGTGGGCGGGAGCTGAACATCGCCGCAGTTCGTGACGACGGAGCCACCCGGGCGGTCAGTGGTGAACCCGTCGACCAGCACCTCGTACCGGCCGCCTTCCCGGAGGCGGGAGGGCAGGCACGCCGGCTGCTGCACCTCGGCAGACGGTGGCGCAGGTGGGTGCTGTGCGACCGGCCGCCGGTGGCGCGGTGGGTGCAGGGGCGGGTCGTCCTGATCGGCGACGCCGCCCACCCGATGCTGCAGTACGCCGCCCAGGGCGCCGCGCTGGCGTTGGAGGACTCCGTCGTCCTCGCCCGGTCGCTGAGGTGCGACCCCGACGAGATCCCGGGCCGCCTCCTGCACTTCAACGAGGTACGCCGGGAGCGCACCTCCCGCGCGCAGGAGGCGGCGCGGTGGTTGGGCGATGAGCTGTACCACCCTGCCGGCGTCCGGGCGCGGACACGGGACGCGATGCTGAAGTCGATGACCGCCGACGATCTCATGGAGGCGGTGTCCTGGGTGCACGGTTTCCGGCTGGGCGCGCAGGAGGCGTCACCCGCACCGCCGTGACCGGCACCCGGCGGTCACCGCCACAGTGTCAGCCAGAGATCGGCTTGGAACCCGGACACTCGCGGGTCGAAGGTGACGGTGCGAATCTCGACCAGGGCGAGAGCGTCGTCGTCCGTACGTGTGCAGAGCCAGAGGCCGGACCGTGGTTCGACGACTCTGATCTTCCTGTCGGACGGGGCGGCTTCGTCGCACTCCTGCGCCGTCGAGGGTTCGTGCGGCACGGTGGCCATGCCCAGATAGAAGATCATCCGCAACGTGCCCTCGTCGCAGTAGTCGTAGAAGGCGAGGTCCCGGGCGTCGCTTGAGGTGCCCACCCCGGTGGGTCCCGTAGCGAGTGTCACGGCTGGACGGTCCGCGTCGACCGTCGACCGGGTCGCCGTGTTCTTCGTCCTCCAGTCGGAGGCGCACCGGCCGGCGACAGCCGTGAGGCGACGCTTCTCGTACACCAGGGAGTAGTGCCTGGGCAGCTGATGCCTGACGATGACAGCTGCGAGCAGCAGCAGCAGGAGTAGTAGTAGCGCGCGGACGGTGGGGGACTTCAGAAAACGGCGGACGCCCGACTCGGACGCGATTTTCAGATAGGAATCGACGGCGTCGTCCATCTTCCTCGACCTGGCCAGATGGTCGGCGATGTGTGGCCCGTCCCAGATCTGCAGATCGATGCCGTATGCGGATCGTGCCCATTCCTGGAGTTGGTGCTGTTTGGCGATCTCCATTCCCTGGGCCAGGAAGAAGATCACCCGTTGCACCGGTCGTCCGGTGGTGCATGCTCTTTTGACGTCACTCTTGACCTTCCGCGAAAGGTCGTTCTTCTGGATCGTGCAGCAGAAGGCGAGGTCCCCGTCGGAGGAGGAGGTCTCGCTCCAGTAACTCTCGCCGTCGCGCCCCTGGTCCCCGCCGGCGCTGACCGGGCCGGTGGAGATCCGAACATTCGGGGCGATGAACTCGCGGGTCAGGTGAAGGCAGATCTGCTCAAAATCGTGATGCCCGTTCCTCTCCCCGAGCAGGGCCAGAGCGAAGCGGATCTGCGCGGCCCGATGGACCCGGTTGACGGTCGTCAAGGCAGCCGCCGGGGCCGGCGCGTCAGCAGTCGGATGAGGTGCCGCACCACAGTGGTCATCGCTCGATCTGCCCTGTCTTCTCGGGCGGCCGGAGAGGCGCCCTGCCGGATCGCCTCAACTCCTCCACCGCGCAAGGGGGTGCTACGCGTAGCCCGTGATCGTACCAACGCGGCTGCCAGCAACGGGGCCTTCGCCTCGCGTGGGAGCGGACGTGCCGGGACGGGGTGGTGGACCGGGCCGGAGCCCGGCGGCGCTGTCAGCCGACGGCTCAGCCGGCGGCCGGCTCCCGGGTGTCGGCCGGTACGACCATGGGCGCTCCGGTGACCGGGTCGGGGACCACCTGGTTCGGCATCCCGAACACCTCGGCGACGAGCCCGGCACCGACGGTCGACGCCGGGTGCCCCTCGGCCACGATCCGGCCGTCACGCATCGCGACCAGGTGGGTGGCGTACCGGGCGGCGTGGTTGAGGTCGTGCAGCACGGCCGCCACGGTGCGTCCCCGGGTGACCAGGCGGTGCAGCACGTTGAGCACGTCGATCTGGTGTGCCACGTCCAGGTAGGTGGTGGGCTCGTCGAGCAGGACGAGGGGTGTCTCCTGGGCGAGCACCATGGCGATCCAGGCCCGTTGGCGTTGCCCGCCGGAGAGTTCGTCGACCCGCCGATCGGCCAGCTCGGTGGTGCCGGTGGAGTCGAGCGCCGACTCGACGGCCTCCTCATCGGCGTGGGAGAAGCGGCGCAGCACCCGCTGGTGGGCGTAGCGGCCCCGCCCGACCAGCTCGCGGACGGTGATCCCCTCGGGCGCGGTCATGGTCTGCGGCAGCAGCGCCAGCCGGCGGGCGCGTTCCTTCGCCGGCAGGGTGACCAGGTCCGATCCGTCGAGCGTGACCCGACCCTCGGCGGGGCGGAGCAGCCCGGACAGCGCCCGCAGGAGCGTCGACTTGCCGCACGCGTTGGGCCCGATGAGCACGGTGAACGAGCCGTCGGGCACAGAGAACGACAGGTCGGCGCTGACGGTCCGCTGGTCGTACCGGAGGGTGACGTTCTCGGCCCGCAGCCGCGCGGTCAGCTGGTCGACCATCGGGTCCTCCTGATCTCGTGGACGAGCAGCCAGAGCAGGTACGCGCCGCCGAGGGTGACCGTGACGACCCCCACCGGCACGGTCAGCGGGATCACGTGTTGGGCGATCAGGTCGGCGCCGAGCAGCAGCAACGCCCCGACCCCGGCGGTGGCGGCGAGTGGCAGGCCCGGTGCCCGGACGAGACGACGGGCGATCTGCGGGGCGGCCAGGGCGACGAAGGAGATCGGGCCGGCGACGGTGGTGACGGCGCTGACCAGGGCGACCGCGATGACCACGAGGACTGCGCGGTTGCGGTCGACCGCGACTCCGCTGGCGGCGGCGACGTCGTCGCCCAGTTCCAGTTGGGCCAGGGCCGCCGCCCACAGTGGGGTGACGGCCAGCAGCACCAGGATGATCGCGGCGGCCGGCCAGACCACGTCGGCGGTGGCCGTGTTGAGCGAACCGGCGCCCCAGGCGGCGGCGAACAGCGCCGTCTCCAGGTCGGCGCGCAGCAGCAGCCAGGTGTTGGTGGCGGCGAGCATCGAGGAGACGCCCACCCCGACGACGATGAACCGGAACCCGGAGAGCCCGTCCCGGTAGGCGAGCAGGTAGATCGCCAGCGCCGCCAGCAGGCCACCGGCGAGTGAGCCGAGCATCAGCAGGTGCCAGCCGCCGCCGAGCAGCAGCAGGGCGGTCAGCATGCCGGTGAACGAGCCGTTCGCCAGGCCGATGATGTCCGGGCTGGCCAGCGGGTTGCGGGTGATGGTCTGGAAGATCGCCCCGGCGACGCCGAGCGCCGCGCCGAAGGCGACGGCCGCGGCGATGCGGGGCAGCCGCCACTCCAGCACGACGGTGCGGGTCAGCCCGCCGATCCGGCCGCCGAGCACGCCGAGAACCTCGTCGAGGCGGAGCGGGAAGTCGCCCAGCCAGAGGCCGACTACCGCCAGCGCCGCGACGACGAGCGCGGCGGCGGCGCAGACGGCGGCTTCGCGTACGCCGACGGTCACGTGCCGGTGGTCGGTGCCGAGCAGCAGCCGGCGACCCCCGGCGGTGCGGCGGACCGGCCGGTTCACAGCGCGGTCGCCCGTCGGCGTCGGGCCAGCGCGATCAGCACCGGAGCACCGACGAACGCGGTGACGATGCCGACCGGCATCTCACTGGGTAGCACGGCGATCCGGCCGAGCACGTCGGCCAGCAGCACCAGCATCCCGCCGGCCAGCAGCGACCCGGCGAGGATGCGGCGCTGGTCGGTGCCGACGCCCCAACGCACCAGGTGCGGCACCACGAGCCCGACGAACGAGATGGGGCCGGCGATGGCGCTGGCCCCACCGGCGAGCAGGGTCACCGCACCGAGCACGAGCAGCCGGGTCCGGACCAGGCTGACGCCCTGGGCGGCGGCCAGGTCGGGGCCGAGCGCGAGCGCGTTGAGGCTGCGGGCCGCGACCAGCGCGGCGAGCAGCCCGGCCACGATCAGCGGGAGCACCGGCAGCAGCACTGCGGTGTCACGTTCGAGCAGGCTGCCGGCGTTCCAGCCGCGCATCCGGTCGAAGGTGTCGGGGTGGGTGAGGGTGATCCCGGTGGTCAGGCCGGCGAGCACGGCACCGGTCGCCACCCCGGTCACCAGCAGCCGGGTGGGGGTGGCCCGCAGGTCGGCGGCACCGCCGACGGCGTACACGGCGGTGGCGACCAGGAGCGCGCCGAGCAGGGCGAGCCACATGTAGCCGGCCGGCGAGGTGATCCCGAAGAAGGCGATGCCGGCGGCGACGAACGCGGCGGCACCGGCGTTGACGCCGAGGATTCCCGGTTCGGCGAGCGCGTTGCGGGTGAACGCCTGCATCAGCGCGCCCGCGACCCCGAGGCCGGCTCCGACGAGTAGCCCGGCGAGGGTGCGCGGGAGGCGCTGCCCCCAGACGACGTACTGCGCGGTGTCGCTGCCCGCGCCCCGCAGCGCCGCCCAGACGTCCGCCGGGGGCACCGGGTTCGCGCCCACGAAGACCGACAACACCACCGACCCGACGAGTACGACGACCGCCCCGACCAGCCACCGCCGGGTGGTACGCCGACGCGCGGCACGGCCGGTGGTCGGCCGTACCGCGCGGGCGGGTGTGGTGGCGGTCAACTCGACGCGGTGAGGATGCGTTCGAGGTCGTCGAGGACGGCCTGCCCACCGACCGTGCCGACCCCGGTGATCCAGAAGGACTGGTCGACGAGGTGCAGGCGGGGGAAGGCGGCGGCGTTGGCGGTGACCGAGGCGGGGATGGTGCTGCGGTCGTTGACGTCGACGGTGGTGACGAAGACGTGGTCGGCCTTGGCCTCCAGCACCCGTTCCGGGGAGACGTCGACCGAGATGGAGTTCTCCCAGTCGCGCTCGGGGGTCTTGAAGCCGACGCACTCCAGTGCGCTGCCCGCGAACGAGGTGGGGCCGTAGAGGGTGAGGACGCCGTCGCGGGGGCGGATGAGCTGCGCGCTCTTGCCGGCGGTACCGAACTTCCTGGCGATGTCCGCGCACCGCTGCCGGAAGTCGGTGAGCAGCTTGTCGGCGGAGTCCGCACCGCCGAGCGTGGTGGCGGTGAACTTCACGTTGTCCTGCCACGGGTCGGCCTGGGACGCCATGAACACGGTCGGGGCGACGTCGGTGAGCTGCTGGTAGAGGGCGGAGTGCCGGGATTCGGTGCCGATGATCAGGTCGGGCTTGAGGGCCGCGATCTTCTGCACGTTGGGTTCCTGGACGGTGCCGACGGTGGTGATGCCGGCGGCCTTGTCGCCGAGGTACTTGGGCACGCCGGCGGCCTCGTTGAGTACGGCCGCGCCGACCGGGGTGAGCTGCAACGCGATGGCGGTGTCGAGCTGGACCGGTTCGAGGACGACGACCCGGGTCGGCTTGTTCGGCACGGCGGTCTTGCCACGCGCGTGCTCGACGGTCCTGGTGTCGCCGACGCTGCCCGCCGGCTCGGAGTCGTCGGAGCCGCAGGCGGCCACGGCGAGCACCGCCGCCGAGGCGACGGTGAGGGCGAGGAGGCGTCGGCGGAGTGTTCGAGGGGTCGGCGTACGCATGGCGCGAGGTTCCCGTCTGGCTACTTACAGTGATTTTCCACTAACATATTTAGGTTAGCATTACCTAATCATCCACCTCGTCGCGGGCCGGGCGGTCATGCCAATATCCCTGTGTGTGGACCTGCTGTGGATCGACGCGCACCTCGGTGAAGAGCCTGCGCACCTGCGCAATCCTGCTACTCTCCGTAGCTGTCCAGGCGTAGAACTGCGCCCCCGACGATGCCGCCGCCGGCCCGTACTCGGCCAACCAGTCGCCCACCATGGCGGTCAGGACCGTCCCGCCCGGTGCCCCGCGACGCAACCGGACCTCGACCGCGTGGCCGGCGGTCACCTCGTCGAGGGTGGCGGCGTCCGCCGCGACGCCGGCCTCCAGCAGGACCGTCGCCCGCACCCCCGGGCCGAGACCGGACAGGATGCCGCGCACCGCCGGGTACGCCGTCTCGTCCGCGGCGATCAGCACCCGGGTCGCCGGCCCCGGCTCCCACTGCACGCCGTAACCGGGTTGGCCGGCCCCCACGTGCGGGCCCGACAGGAGCAGCCGGTCGCCCGGCCGGGCCGTCGCCGCCCAGCCGCTCGCCGGGCCGTGCGGCTGGTGCAGGTAGAAGTCCAGGTCCAGCTCGCCCGTCGCCGGCCGGGTCCGGTACGCGGTGTAGCTGCGCAGCCTCGGGCGCACCTCGCCGGGAACGGACCGCCACTCACGTCGCCACGTCTGCTCGGGCAGCCCCGCCCGCAGCGCGGTCGGATAGCCACCGTCGACCGGCAGCATGATCTTGATGCGCTGGTCGAGCTGGTACGGCGCCATCTCCCGCAACCGCTCGTCGCCGAGCGTCACCCGGACGAACCCGGGCGACAGTCGCCGGGTCGCCGTCACGGTCGTCGCGAACAGGACGTTGGGCGAGTTGCCGAATGCTGACATGCCGGCAGAGGCTAGCGTGCCCCGTCCGGGCAGCTCACCGCCCCGGACCCGGCGGGTGATCAGGGCCCACCCGGCTCGTGCCCGGGTCACCCCCGGCTGGGGCGTTCCCCGGATCCGGCCACCGGACCAGGAAGAATGCGCAGAACATTGACGGTGACCATGGCGATGATCCAATCTGACGCCGGTCCGGGTCAGGAAGTCCGGGCTTTCCATTGCGTCGGCGAAGGAGCTCGCATGCCACACATCACGTTAAATACCAACGAACCCGGAATCCGTGGCCTGTTCCGCTTCCGGCCGGAGACGGCGTTGCCACTGAACGGGCTGGTCGAGGCGCTGCTGTGTGCACCGGGCACGTTGACCCGGGGCGAAAGGGAACTCATCGCAGCCTATGTGTCCGGCCTCAACGAGTGCCGCTACTGCTACTCCGCCCACGCGGCGTACGCGGCGGCGCAACTCCCCGAGGGCATGCCCCTGGTCCAACAGGTGCACGACGACGTCGACAGCGCCCCGGTGTCGGCCAAGATGCGCGCGCTGCTCGACGTCGCCGGCGCGGTGCAACGCGGTGGTCGGGAGGTCACCGGAGACCTGGTGGCCGCCGCCCGGGCCGAGGGCGCCACCGACGTGGAGATCCACGACACCGTGCTGATCGCCGCCGCGTTCTGCATGTTCAACCGCTACGTCGACGGGTTGGCCACCGTCCTGCCGGACGACCCGGACTTCTACACCGACCGCGCGCAGCGGATCGCCGCCCACGGCTACCTCGGGGTACTGCAACAGGAGGTCATCCACGAGTGACCGGCCCGGCGGGCACCGGCAGGTCGGCGGGCGTCGGCGCGGCACGCCGTCACCGGGCCTGCCGGAGCGCGTCGGCGAGCGCGGCGGCCGTCGTCGCGGCCACCCGGGGTTGGTCGACGAGCATCTCGTCGATCACGTCGGCCAGCCTCGCCGGAACAGCCCCGTCCCGCTGCCGGACGGGCACCGGCCGGGTCCTCAGAACCACCGCGACCGGGTCGGCCCCGGCGGGGAAATCCCGGGGCGTCGTCCCCGTCAGCATCCAGTACAGACAGGCGGTGACCGCCCACAGGTCCACCTCCGGGCGGGCGTACCGGTAGTCGATGAGTTGGGCGCGGGGCTGGAAGGCCAGGCTGCCGCCGATCGCACCGGTCCCGGTGTGCCCGGACAGGCCCGCCTTCTCGAACGCCTTCGCCAGCCCGAAGTCGGCGACCTTGGTGACGACCTCACCTCCGGCCCCGGTGGTGAGCAGCAGATTGTGCGGGGTGACGTCCCGGTGCACCAGGCCGTGGGCGGTCTGGGTCCGGCCGTCGGCCAGCACGACCGCAAGCTCCGCCCGGTGGGCGTAGGCCAGTGCGTCCAACGCGTCGAGCGTGATCGGCAGCGCCTCGTCGACCGGGAGCCGGCCACCACGCCGGGCCACGAACTCGGCGACACTGCCGCCCGGGCAGTATTCGCAGGTGAAGAAGAAGGCGGCATCGGCCGCGCCGCTGCTGTGCAGGGCGACGACGTTGCGGTGCCGCAGCCCCCGGACACACGCGATCTCGCGGCGGAAGGCGTCCCGCGCGGCGGGGTCCACCGCCCGGTCGGCGAGCAGCGTCTTCAGGGCCACGAGCCGGCCGGACGGCTCGTGGCGGGCCAGGTAGACGACGCTGTGGCCGCCCCGGCCGATCTCCCGCAGCACCCGGTGGTCGGTGAAGTCGTCGAGGCCGGGGGCCCCGACCGCCGCAGCCGTCACCAGCGCCGGCAGGGCCCGTCCCCGCTCCGGACCGGGGGGCCCGGTGTCCGGGGTGGTCGGTGTGGCCCCGGTGGGGGTGGCCCCGGTGTCCTCCGGTCCGGCGGCGGCTTCCCGAGTCCCGTCGTCGGGCAGGGTGACGCGTAACGTCGCGCGCCCGACCCGTACCTCGTCACCGGCCGACAGGTGCTGCCCGCCGTCGACCGGGCGGCCGTTGAGGTGGGTGCCGTGCCGACTGCCGAGGTCGCGTATCCGCACGTGGGGAGGGTCGACGTCGAGTTGGCAGTGCCGGCGGGAGACCAGCCGCTGCCCGTCGTCGACCCGGATCCCGCAGTCGGCGGCCCGCCCCACCACGACCGTCGTGCGACGGTGGAAGACGTACGTGTCGACGGTGGACCCGGCCTGCACGGTCACCGTGACGGGCGGGGGGACCGGCACCGCCCCGGCGGGTCGCCCGGCCCCGGGGTCGTCGGTGCCCACGCCCGGCCGTCCGGTCAGTCGACCAGCGCCACGTACAGCGGGCTGCCCAGCAGCACGGTCATGCCGGGCCGCCTGTCGAGTTCCGGGTACGGGCTGGGCCCGTGGAGCAGCCGCTTGGCGAGGAACTCGACGTTCTGCGTGGGCCCACGCAGGCGGGTGCCGGCCTGGTGCACCGAGGCCAGCGCCGCCACCTCGGCCGCGTCCGGCTCGTCCGCCGCGTCGTGCGCAGTGCCCGGCACCGGTGCGGCCTCGTCGTCGACGAGCCCGGCGAGCAGCGCCGGCATCGTGGACGATCCCATGGGCCCACGCCCGGTGGACTCGGCCGCCGGGGCCGCGCCGACGAGGTGGAACGGTGACCCGCCGAGGCCGACGATGGTGTCGTCGGTGCGGCCACCGAAGTAGACGAGCGACAGCTCACCAGTGGTCGGGACGATGCCCCACCGCATCGGCAGCAACCCCCGGAAGAACTGCCCCGGCTCGTCCACGGAACCGACGTCGGCGTGCTCGTCCAGGTAGCGGGTGACCCGCTCCAGGCGGGCCAACCGGTCGGTGCCCGGGTTCTCGACGCTGCGTTTCACCCCGACGACGGTGAGGTTCACGCTGAACTCGGCGGCCCGCCTGCGCTGGTGACCCGGGTCGATCTGGGACAGCAGCATGTCCACCTTGGCGTCGCTGACGTAGAGGTAGTAACGAAAACTCACGGTCACTCCCTGACGACGCGGCCCGACCCCCGAGGTTACCGTCCGCGACCAACCGATGGTTGTCCCGTGTGTCGGGGGGTGCCAGGCTCGAACCATGCGGTGGCGTCCCGGGGACCGGATTCTGGATCTCTACGAAGTGCTCGACGAGCCCCTCGCCGGTGGCATGGGTCTGGTCTACCGGGTCCGGCACCCGGGCTGGGACACCGACCTCGCCGTCAAGGTGCCGCGCCCCGAGCAACTGACCACCGAGGCGCAGCGTGCCCGCTTCGAAGCCGAGGCGGGCACCTGGGTCGGGCTGGGCCTGCACCCCCACGTGGTCAGCTGCGCGTACGTGCGCCGGGTCGACGGGCTGCCCTGCGTGTTCGCCGAGTGGGTCGCCGGTGGATCGTTGGACCAGGTGGTCCGGGCCGGGCGACTGCACGAGGAGCCGGACGGCGGGTTCCTCGCCCGGGCGCTCGACCTCGCGGTGCAGTCGGCGTGGGGCATCGACCACGCCCACCAGCAGGGCCTCATCCACCAGGACGTCAAACCCGCGAACATCATGGTCGGCCTCGACGGCGCCTGGACGGCGAAGGTCACCGACTTCGGGCTGGCCGGCGCCCGCGCCGCCGTGGACGGGGCCACCGGTGCCGCAGTGGACGTCAGCCTGGGTGCGAGTTTCGGCGGCATGACCCCCGCCTACTGCTCGCCCGAGCAGGCCGAGGCGGCGGCCGGTGCGCGGGTGACCCTCACCCGGGCCACCGACGTCTGGTCGTGGGCGCTGTGCGTGTGGGAGACGTTCGCCGGTCGCCGTCCCTGCCGTTACGGTCAGGCGGCACGGGAGACCTTCGCCGCATACCTGGCGGCGGGGGAGACCTGGCCGGGGGCGCAGCCGATGCCGCCGGGGATCGTCGACCTGCTCCGGCGGTGCTTCGACGTCGACCCGTCGACCCGCCCCCGCCGCCTCGCCGACCTGGCCACCGAGGTCGCCGGGGTGTACGAGGACGCGCTGGGCGTCCGCTATCCACGGGTGCGGCCGTCGGCGGCGGGCCTGCTCGCCGGCAGCCTGTCCAACCAGGCGCTCTCGCTACTCGACCTCGACCGGCCGGCGGAGTCGGAACAGCTGTGGCGCTCCGCCGTCGACACCGACCCGCACCATCCTGGTGCGGTCTACAACTGGGCGCTGTACCGGTGGCGGCAGGGCCGGATCACCGACGAACAGGTGCTGGCGGAGCTGCTGGCGGCACGGGAGATCGCCGGGGAGAACTGGCGGGCCGACCACCTGCTGGGGTTCGTACACGCCGAACGGGGTGACGATGCGGCGGCCCGGCCGCTGCTGGCCGCCGCGCCCGCCGGCCCCGAGATCACCGAGGTGACCGCCGCCCTGGCCCGGCGCGGGACGCAGCCCGGGTCGCCGCGGCTGTCCGGCCACCGGGGCCGGGTGACCGCCGTCGCCGTCGACGGGAACGGTCGGGTGGCGGTCACCGGCGGCAGGGACGGCAGCCTCCGGACGTGGTCGCTGACCGGGCAGCCGGTGGGCACCGAACTCGGTGCGGACTCAACCGGTGCCGAGGTCACGGCCCTGACGGTCGACCGGGACGGCCGGGCCGCGCTCGTCGCCCGCAAGGGGGGCCCGGTCGAGTGCTGGGACCTGGCGCGGGACAGGTGCGTCCGGGTGCCGTCCGACCAGCGGGCGGCGGTGACCGCACTGGCGCTCACCGCCTCGGGCACGGCCGCCATCGGGTACGACAACGGTCGGATCGAGGTACGGGACACGGCTGACGGGCGGCTGCGGCGCACCCTGGAGCACCCGCCGAGCACCCACCAGAACCTGGACGCGGCGGGCCGGATCCTGCCGGAGATCCAGGAGAGCCCCGCGGCGGTCACCGTGCTGGGCCTGAGCGAGGACGGCGCGGTCGCGGTGTCGGCGGCGCCCCCGGACGGCAGTGTGGTGGTCTGGGAGGTCGACACCGGACGGTGGCTGCACCGCCTGGTCAAGTCCGCCGACATGCGGATGACCGGGGTAAACCAGGTTGCGTTGGGCGGGTCCGGCAGATACGCCCTGCTGATCGGGCACCAGACACGGGTGGCGCACCTGTGGGAGACCCGACCTAACCGGGTTCGGGGTCCGGTGCCGAGCACCCTGAACCGGCACTCGACGATCGTGCTCAGCGGCGACGGCGAACGGGCGGCCTCCATCGGGTTCGGCAGTGCCAACCAACCGGCACGGATCTGGGAGACGGATTCCGGTCGGTGCCTGCGTACCGTCGCCACGCGTACCGACGGGCTGCCACCGGAGCTGGTCGGTCTGCTCTCGCTCACCTGTGTGGCGATCAGCGGCGACGGCACGCTGGTCGTGGTCGGGGACGAGTACGGGGGGCTGCACGTCCACCGGTTGCCCCGCCCCGACCTGCGGGCGCCGTGGAGCTACGAGCGGCCCCTGGCGGCGCGGGCGGTGCTGGCGGCCGAGGAGCAGGTCCGGCAACGGATCGCCCGGGCGGAGGCGCTCGTCCGGGAGGGTCGGACGGCCGACGCCGCCGGGCAGCTACGGGCCGCCCGCGACCTGGTCGGGTTCGAGCGTCACCCGGAGCTGCGGGACCGGTGGGAGCGGTTGGGGCGGACGGCGGGCGGGCGGGCCGCACCCCTGGGCATCTGGCAGCGCTACGAACTGCGCGGCGGCAACTTCACCTTCGTGGCCGGGCTGGAGCCGGCGCTCAGTGTCGACGGGGAGCTGGCGGTGACGGGTGGCGCCGACGGCCTGATCCGGGTGTGGGAGCTGCCGACCGGCCAGCAACGGCACACCTTCGCGGAGCGGGTGGGCAAGACGCACACCCTAGTGCTCTCCGCCGATGCCCGGCTCGCGGTCAGCGCGGACTGGGCCGGGACCGCCCACCTGTGGGACCTGACGGCCGGCCGGCGGCAGGCGGAGCTGCACGGCGACCACGGGGTGGTGCGGGCGGTCGCCCTGGACGGTGCGGGGCGGTACGCGATCGTCGGTGACGCCGAGGGGAACCTGTGCCTGTGGAGCCTGTACCGGTTCCACCTGAGCCGCACGATGGTGGCGCACCAGGGGCCGGTGGGGGCGGTCCGACTCAGCGACGACGGTCGGTACGCCGCGTCGGCCGGCGCGGAGGACCGGACGTGCCGGCTGTGGCGTACGGGCACCGGCAGCCCGGTGCTCACGGTCCCCGTCGGGTTCGGACGGACGACGCTGCGGTTCACCCCGGACGGCCGGCAGCTCCTGGTCAACTCGGCGAGGGAACTGACCGCGTGGGACGTGCACACCGGCCGCCAACGGTACGTCCTGCCGAGCCGGGGCGACGCCGTGGCGGTGAGCCGGGACGGACGGGTCGGGCTCGTCCCCGCGTACGACGGGTCGTACGGGCGGGTGGTGTCGGTGTGGGAGCCGGCGACCGGGCGGGTGCTGTGCGAACTCGCCTCCGAGGCGGACGTGTTCGACGTCAGCCCGGACGGGCGGCACGCGGTGACCGCCGACGCGGACCGTACGCTGCGCATCTGGGACGTGCGGACGGGGCGGCGCGTGCACACGTGCGACGGTCATCCGGAGCCGGTGACGTCCGTGGCGTTCACGGCGGACGGCCGGAGCCTGGTGTCGATGGACGACCGACCGGCGATCCGGCGGTGGGAGCTGGACTGGGACTACGACTTCACGGGCTGACCCGCAACCGGGCCGAGCCGAGCCGGGTGCTGAGCCCACCTCCCGCCACGGGCTCCATCAGCTGGTCGTCGTACGCCGCCGCGCGCAGCGCTTCGTCGTGGGCGGCCCGCTGCTTGCGGGAGAACCGGCTGCGGTCGACCGCGAGGTCCGCCACGACCGGCGGGACGAGATCCCGGAACTCCTGCGGCAGGCCGGCGGTGTTGCGTTCGTAGTGGGGATCGTCGGGGTAGCTCAGCGTCAGGGTGATCGGTGGCTCGCCGCGTAGCCGACCGCCCAGGGCGCGCAGGGAACCGGCGAGGAACTCCAGGGCGATCTTGATGTCCACCGACAACCCGACGTTGTTGGAGTCCGGCTGGTATACGGGTGGGACGTCCTCGGGCACCACGAACCGTACGGTGACCCGCTTGGCGGGCAACTCCAGCAGCAGGCGGGGCCAGGGTCCGCCGCCCTCGATGGTGACGTCGACCCGCTGGGGATCGACGGACAGGCGCAGGCTGAGCCAGTCGATCATCGCCAGGGCCTCGGGCGGCAGGTCGTCCTGACGGTACGGGCCCCGGCTGCGGGTCCGCAGCGCGCTCGCGTGCATGGTGGTCAGCACGCGTGCCCCGGTGCTGTCGACCTCCAGGGCGAGCGGGTGGACCGCCAGGTCCCGCATGACGCGCACGACCGCGCCGATCAGCACTGATGGTGCCGCAGCGGTGGCCATCGCCTGCCCTTCCGTTGGGTGTGTGACAGGTTTCGCACCGTGACGGACAGTGTCGCACATGAATGTGTTCGGCGCTGTCGCCCGGACGCCGACCGGGGTACGCGGTGAGCCGCCCGCCCGCCCGCCGGGCGCCGCGGCGGATCGTCGACCCGAGCGGGATCAACGCGGGTCGACGGGTGCGCCCGGTCCTTTCTGGATGGTGTGGCCTGGCTATTGTCAGCAGTGATCCATCGAGGGATCTCTTTTGCACGGGGAGAGCAGATGATGTCTTGGCGCCTTCGCGCGCTTTCCGCCACCGTGGCAGCTGCCGCGGTGGCCCTGTCGATCACCACTGCGGGCGGGGCGGCAACGGCCGCCGGGCCCGTCCTGGAGATCACGTCGATCGCCTTCGACCGGCCGCAGGTCGACGTCACCCAGGACTACGCCGTGGTCGACCTGACGTGGACGATCACCGACCGGGCGGCCAGGGCCCAGCGCGTCAACGGCGCGGTCGAGCTGCGCCAGTTCGCCGGAGACGAGCAGGTCGGCCAACCCCACACGGTCTCCTACGACCTGCTCGGGGGTCGTACGCAGGTCGGGGGCACCGGAACGGCCCAGCAGTCCACCTACGTCTACGAGTTCGTGGTGCCGCGTTACTCCGTCGCGGCCGAGACGGTCTGGCGGGTGACCAAGGTGACCATCGCCGACGACGTCGCCCATGCCCGTACGGTGCGCGACCCGGGCCCGGCGGCGTTGGCGGTGACCCAGCTCGTCGACTCCCAGGGTCCGGTGGCGGAGCAACTCTCCTTCGACTTCGGTCAGCCGAGCGGCTTCTACGATGACGGTTCCGGGGTGACGTTGCGCTACCGGGTGCAGGTCGTGGACGAGTCCGCCTTCAGGAAGGGCAAGCTCACGCTCGCCGGCCCGGGAGGTGCCCGGCTGACCTCCACGTTCCAGCTCGTCCAGAGCGGTTCGCAGTGGTCGTGCAACGGCGAGACGGTCTATGAGCCGACCTGGGCGTTCTGCCCCGTCTCGATCGTCGTGCCGGCCGGTTCACCGTCCGGCACGTGGCGGGTGGCCCGGCTCGACCTGACCGACAGTTGGGGCAACACCCGGACGGACACCTCGCCGCAGGGGCCCGAGCCGATCCAGGTCAGCCGCAACGACGTGGTCAGCGCGTCGGGCTTCGCGCTCGTCCCGGCGCAGGTGAACAACTGGCGGGGGCAGGCGACGACGTCGCTCAGCTTCACGCCGCACGGTGCGGTTGGTGGCCTGACCGCCGTCGACGTGGACCTGTCCTGGTGCTCCCAGCTGTCACACACCCCGACCGTGGGTGAGAACGGCGTGGTCTCGGTGGAGATCCGGGTGCCGGCGGGCTGGGCCAGCTCCTGCCGGATCGACGGGATCAAGCTGACCGACGGCGCGGGTAACGTCGCGTTCTACGGCACCACCTACGCTGCTCCCGAACTCGACCTCACCGTCACCCGGGTGCCGGACGAGAAGGCGCCGGTGGTGCTCTCGGCGAAGCTGCCCAAGGCGACCTGGACGTCCCAGGAGACCGCGGACGCCTGGGGCCTCGGCTTCGACGTCACGATCGAGGTCGACGAGTTCGCTCCGATCTCGTCGACCAGCGCGACGATCTACGACAGCACCGGAGCTTCGCGGGGCGGCATGTACGGGGGGCAGCACGACGACGGCACCGGTCTTCTCCACCTGGCGGTGTCGACCGGCCGGTTGGAACCGGGCCGGTACACGATCGGGTTCACGCTGGACGACCAGGCCGGAAACTCGAGTTCGTGGGGCTATCCGAACAATGCCGGCACCCCGCTTCCCGGCGGTCCGTTGACCCTGACCGTGGTCGCTGACTGACGGTCGGACGGACCGCCCGGTCGGGCCGTTCCTCCGAGCGGTGCGGCCGGGGCGGCGGACCGCCCCGGCCCGGGTCCTGCCGGAAACCGGAGGGCGACCCTGTCGCCGTGCCCCGATGTCGGGCCGACGCCACCTGGCGTCGGCCCGACGTCTTTTCGGGCACCCCGACGGGTTCGACCCCGGCCGATGACCCCCCGTCGGACGGCAACTACGCGTGACGTATCCTGTACGCGACTCTGGGTAATTGTTCAGGGTGATTTGCCAGTCTCGATCCTGTTATGTCATTGCAAGTTGTGATCAATCTTGACCTTCTTGATAAACGCTTCCTAAGGTCTCTTTTGGTCGCCGGCATGATCAGGAGAGAGAATCGATGGACGAGGTTTCCCTTTCCGATCGTCTGAGCGACCAGCTGAGGCGTTTGTGCGAGGCCAGCGGAATCAATGCGGCAGAACCGCTGGAACTGCTGGAAAGCCTGCTCGGGCCCGCCGGCCCGCAGCCGTTGTCGGCCCCGCCGCGTTGGCCGTCCAACATCGCCGACGATCACACTCCGGTGGAGTTCTCCATCGCTTTCAGCGGCACCGAACCGCCCACGGTGCGGATTCTCGGCGAGACGCTGGGAACGCCACCCGGCCGGTTGACCAACATGTTCGCCACCCGGCGGTTCCTCGACCGGCAGGCGCACCGCGCCGGACTCTCCACCACGCGGCTGGATTCGGTACGCGACCTGTTCGCCACGTACGACCCGCAGGGTGTCTTCGCCCTCTGGTGCTCACTGGTCTTCCGCAACGGACGACGCCCCGAGTTCAAGGTCTACCTCAATCCGGAACTCCGCGGGGTCGACCGGGCACCGGGCCTGGTCTCCGAGGCCCTGCACCGACTCGGCCTGGGCCGGTCCTACCGGGCGATGCTCGACCACGGCATTCGGCCGGGCGAACTGGGTCACCGGGACCGGCTGACGTTCTTCGCCCTCGACCTGCACGACGGTGCCCAGGCCCGGGTCAAGCTCTACCTGACCCACCACGACGCCGAGGTGTCCGACGTCGTCCGGGCGGCCGGCGTGGTCCACGACGTGGACGCGACCAACCTCGCCGAGTTCGCCGCACTGGCCGGGGGCGGCCGGACCCGGTTCGCCGGTCTCCCGCTGGTCGGCAGCTACACCCTGGTCGAGGGGGTCGACCGGCCCGTCGGCTACAGCCTCTACGTGCCGATCCGGGGCTACGTCCGGGACGACGAGGAGGCGTACGACCGGGTGGTGGCGGTGCTGGACCGCTACGGGTTCGACCGCACGGTGCTGGACCGGGCGCTCGCCGCAGTGGCCCGCCGGCCGCTACGCGACGGGGTCGGGCTGATCCCGCACCTGTCGTTGCGGTTGGGCGCCCCCCGCCCGGGGGTGACCGTCTACCTGTCCGCCGAGGCGTACCAGGTGAGTCCCCCGGTACGCCGACCGTCGACCGTGGACCTCGTGGCACTGGCGACCCCCACCGGCCGGGCCGGCGCTCGACACCCCTGATCCCCCAAGGAGCGAACCGTGGTCGTGGACCTGCACCAGATGTTGCCCCCGTACCGGATCAAGGTGGTCGAGCCGATCCCCTTCCTCAGCCCGCAGGAGCGGCGGGCGGCCCTCGCGGAGGCGGGATACAACCCGTTCAACCTGCGCGCCGACCAGATCACCGTCGACCTGCTGTCCGACTCCGGCACCGGGGCCACCTCGGCGGCGCAGGAGGCCGCCGCCGCGCTCGGCGACGAGTCGTACGCCGGGGCACGCTCCTGGTTCCGGTTCCGCGACGAGGTCCACGACCTCACCGGCTATCCGCACATCCTCCCCGTGCACCAGGGCCGGGCCGGCGAACGCGTGCTCTTCAGCGGCCTGCTCAAGCCCGGCCAGCTCTGCCTCAGCAACACCCACTTCGACACCACCCACGCCAACGTCAAGCTGGCCGGGGCGGAACCCCGGGACCTCCCCTGCCCGGCCGCGTTCGACCTCGACAGCCCGGCACCGTTCAAGGGCGACATCGACCTCGACGCGTTGGAACGTACCCTCACCGGGCCGGAACGCGACCGGGTCGGCCTGGTCCTGATGACCATCACCAACAACGGTCTCGGCGCGCAACCGGTGTCGATGGCCAACCTCACCGCCGTGCGGGACCTGTGCCGCCGCCACCGGGTGCCGTTCTTCCTGGACGCGGCCCGGTTCGCCGAGAACGCCTGGCTGGTCGGGCAGCGCGAGCCGGGCTACCAGGACTGGACGCCACGACAGATCGCCACCCACGCCTTCGGGCTCGCCGACGGCTGCGTGGTGAGCCTCAAGAAGGACGGCCTGTCGGCCATCGGCGGGCTCATCGGGCTACGCGACGACGACCTGCACGCCCGGTGCGAGGCCAACCTGATCGCCACCGAGGGCTTCTCCACCTACGGCGGGCTGGCCGGCCACGACCTCGAACGGCTCGCCCAGGGGCTACGCGAGGTGGTCGACCCCGGCTACCTGCGGGCCCGGGCCGCCTCCACCGCCCGAATGGCCCAGCTGATCAACGAAGCCGGGGTGGACACCGTCCAACCGGCGGGCATCCACGCCCTCTACCTCAACGCCGGCCGGCTGCTGCCGCACCTGTCGCCGCACGAGTTCCCCGGCCACGCCCTCGG
The DNA here is from genome assembly GCF_050942205.1 of Micromonospora sp. CA-248260. Lineage (NCBI taxonomy): Bacteria > Bacillati > Actinomycetota > Actinomycetes > Micromonosporales > Micromonosporaceae > Micromonospora > Micromonospora sp. CA-248260. Next base: position 318,132 of record NZ_CP192021.1, read on the forward strand.
CTGCCAGCTCTACCTCGACGGGGGCATCCGCTGCGCCGAACTGGGCTCGCTCTACCTCGGCGGGATGGACGACCGGCACCGGCTGGTCACCCCGGCCCCCTTCGAGCTGGTGCGCCTGGCCATCCCACGCCGGGTCTACACCGACACCCACCTCGAGTACGTGGCCGCCGTACTCGCCGACATCGCCAAGGAACCCGGGCGGGTCCCCGGCTACCGGGTGGTCTCGTCACCACCCCTGCTGCGTCACTTCAAGGTGCGGTTGACGCCGCTGACGGCGGCGGGCAGCGCCGACTGACCACACCCGCGACGCTGCGGCTCCGGCCCGGGCCCCACGGCCCGGGCCGGCGTGCACCACCGCCCTGCCTGGCGGCACCACAGTCGTGGGTCGCCGCTCAGGTGGGTCGGAGGCCGCCGCCCGCCGCTCAGGCCGTGGCGGGCAACCGGGTCAGGGCGTGCCGCACCAACTCGATCAACGCCTGCTTGCTGGAGGCCCGGTCCCGCGCGTCACACCACAGCAGCGGCACGGTCTCGTCCAACTCCAGCGCGGCGCGGATCTCCTCCTCGGTGTAGGGACACTCACCGTAGAAGCGGTTGACGGCGGCGACGAAGGGGATACCCCGGCGCTCGAAGTAGTCGACCGCCGGGAAGCTGGTGCCGAGCCGGCGGGTGTCGACCAGCACGATCGCCCCCACCGCACCCTGCGCCAGCTCGTCCCAGATGAACCAGAACCGGTCCTGCCCCGGGGTGCCGAACAGGTAGAGCACCACGTCGTTGCTGATGGTGATCCGACCGAAGTCCAACGCGACAGTGGTGCTGGTCTTGCCCTCGACACCGGTGATGTCGTCGACACCGATGCTGGCCTGGGTGAGGACCTCCTCGGTGACCAGTGGCGGAATCTCGCTGACCGATCCGACCAGGGTCGTCTTGCCGGTGCCGAAGCCACCCGCCACGACGACCTTCACCGATTTCCGATCCACGTGTATCAGTCCCTCTTGTCTAGATCCGCTGGAGGCCGGCGAGTACCGTCTCCAGCAGCCACCGGTCGGCGATCTTTTCCTGTGCCGGCGAGCCGATATCCAGAAAGCCCTGCTCGTGGAGCACGTCGACCATCACCTTGGTGATGGTGAGCGGACGGTGCAGGTAGGCGCCGATCTCGGCAATGGAGATCCAACCGGTGCACTGCTGGAGGATCTCCCGGTATTCCTGCTCCAGCCGGGTCTGGTCGGCCGGCAGGGCGATCACCTGGGTGGCCAGGTCGAGGCTGGTGTTACGGGGACTCGTCCGCCCGTTGACGAGGATGTAGAGCGGCACGAGCCGGCCGGCCTCCGCCTCGTCGTCGCCGTCCCACACGTCGTGGGTCACGATTTCAGTCCGGGTCGGTCGGCGAGCATCACGCCGTCGAGGCGGGCCTCGGAGCCGAGGTAGTCGCCGATCCGGGTCACCAGGCGACTCATCTCGTACGCGACGGTGCCCATGTCGACGGACTGCTCACAGAGCACCGCCAACCGGGCGTTCTGGCCGGCGGCGGCGACGAACAGCGTCCGTCCCTCGTACTCGATGATGACCTGCTGGACCGGGCCGCTGTCGAACCGTCGGCCCATCCCCGCCGCGATGCTGTGCAGGGACGACGCGCCGGCCGCCAGCAGTTCCCCGGCGTCCTGCGGGAGCGACGTGGACTTCTGCACGATCAGCCCGTCGGTGGACAGGACAACCGCGTAGACAACGTCAGGGACCTCTACCAGATCGTCCAGGATCCAGGTCAGATCGTTCTGCGGTGCCGAGTGGGTCATACTTTCCTGCCTTGGTCGTCTCTGCTGGCTGGATCTCCGTTTTTCGCCGCCCGACCAGCGGCCCAGGCCCGCTGGTATCTGGTGAACCGGTCCCTGGCCTCCTCGGGTGACCGCACGGCAGCCGGGGCCGCCTCGGACGCCGGTGCGGGCAGGCCCTCCTCGCGCAGCTCGGGAGCGAGATGCTGCTGCGGCCGTCGGTGCGGCAGGGGCGGCCGGTCGGCGACCTGGGGGCCGGACGCACCACTGCGGACCACACCACGCTGCGCCGGAACGTCGGTCATGATGCCCCCGATGCGGTCAGGCTGCCGGCCCCCGGCAGGATCGGCCGGTGCCTGCACCGACCCACCCGCCGCCGTGGCCACCATGGCGGCGGGCCGGGCCCCGGCGGCGGGGTGCAGCTCACGCCGGCCACCGCCGACCGGCAGCACCGCACCGACGCCGGGACGCGACATCGCCGTGGCGACCGTGCCGAGCGGCAGGACGCCCGGGTCGGTGCGGTCCAGGTCGGCGGGGAACGGGTCGGTGGCGATCACCCGGTCGGGCAGCAGCACGATCGCCAGCAGACCCCCGTACGCCGAAGCGCGCAGGCTCACCTGGACGCCGTCCCGCTTGGCCAGTTCCGCCACCACGTGCAGACCGACCTGCGCGCCGTCCTTGAGCGCCGTCACGTCCGGGGTCGGCGCGGTGGCCAACAGCTCGTTCGCCCGTTCCAGCGCGTCCGCCCGCATACCCACACCGGCGTCCTCGATCTCCACCGCGATGCCGCGCTTGACCTCGATGCAGGTGACCCAGACCGTGGTCTCCGGCGGGGAGAACGCCAACGCGTTGTCCAGCAACTCGGCCACCAGGTGGACGGTGCCGGCGACCGCCGGCCCCACCACCGCCACGTCGGGTGCGCTGCGCAACGTGATGCGCTGGTACTGCTGGGCCTCCGCGAAGGCCGCCAACAGCACCCGCCGGACCGGCACCGGGTTCTGGAAGCGGCGACCGATCTGGCCGCCGGCCAGGATGACGAGGTTCTCCAGGAAACGGCGGGTCTGGGTGAGCTGGTGGTTGATGTCGAACAGCTCCGCCAGCAGCTTCTCGTCACCGATCCGGTTCTGCAGATCCTCGATGACCTTCAGACCGCGTTGCAGCGGGCGTTGCGGACGGCGCGCGACACCCATCAGCATCGCGATGCCGGCCGCCCGGGTCTTCGCCTCGTCGACGGCAGCGCCCGCCGCCGCCTGCAACGAGCGGTTGATCACCTCGGCGACCCGACCGATCTCGTCACTGCCGTAATCCTGCAGGGGCAACTCGGCCGCCAGGTCGACCTTCTCCCGCCGGCGTAGCCGCTCCATCATGGCCGGTAGCTGCTTGTCGACCACCGACTCGGCGTCCCGGCCCAGCTGGGCCAGGCGGACCGACAGCGCCCGGTCCACCAGGATCTGCGACTGGCGGACCGCCCAGATGATCGCGGCGATGACGACGAGCAACGCGATCAGACTGCCCAGGGAAGCGGTCAGGAGCTGGGTGTTGCCGGTACGCAGCGTCCGGGCCGACACGGTGTCGGCCTGCACCACGGTCAGATTGATCAGATCGTCGGAGACCTGTCGGGTGAGGGTTTCCCACTGGGCCCGGTTGAACGACAGCGCGCGGGGCGCCCCGGAACGCCAGGGCCCATTGCTGACCAGCGCCTTTTCCGCCGCGACGAGTTGCTTCCAGGAGTCGCTCGCGGTGATCTCGGCATAGCGTCGGCGGGCCTGCGGTTCCAGGTGTGGCGCCACGTTGGTGAGGCCGGCGTGATAGGCCCCCACCAGGTTGGTGAAGTCGAGATGGTCCTCCGGGCTGAGGGTGCGCGCACCGAAAGCACCGTCAATGGTGGAACCGGCCCGCGACATCAGGTCACTGGCCCGGAACGCCTCGGTCGCGGCGATGCCACCCTGGGCGGCGATGACGTCCGGGACGATTCTCGCCTGCGTGTCGAAGAGGCCGGTCGCGGCGTCGAGCAGCCGGTTGTAGAAATCGTAGACACCCGTCCCGTTGGCGGACCGGGAATCGATGGTGCTCCGTACGCTGGCCATTTCGTCCAACAGACCGGCCAGCGTCTCCCACCGCGTCACGATCGAGTCCGGGGCGCTGGCCAGCGCCGAGTCGGCGGCGGGGCGCAGGGCCGCCAGCAGCTGGTCGGTCTGCTGCCGCTGCTCGATGAGCCTGCTCAGGTCCCGCGACGGCTGGGTCAGGTAGCTGACGCTCAGCCGCCGTTCCTGCTGGATCGACGACAACGCGGACACCGCCGGGATCGACACCTGCCGGACGCTGTTGGCGACCTGACGGTTGTAGAAGCCCTGGAAGATGAGATAGCCGGAGGCGACGAGCCAGACGACCAGGGCGACGACGCTGGGAATGAGCACCAGCCTGATCACGCGTCGTTTGATTGACTGCGGTCGACCGGCACGCCGACCCGATGTCGTCGGGGGGGCCTGATCGTCTGAGGCGCGGCGCGGGTCTTCGCGGTCGGCCTGTTTGTGCGCCAAGTCGTCGTATCCAATCCTGGTCAAGCCATAGACACCAGCGGTCCTGCGCCACTGGTCGACGCCGATGTGTGCCAACCCTACCGTCTATCCGGTCAGGCACCGGGCCACAATCCGGCGACTGTGGACGGTCGCGCCATTCGTACTGGTCAGACATTCGGTATGAGCCGTGGTCGATCACGCCCACCCGAATGACGTGACGTGTGTCACGGCAGCGGGGCGGAAGCCCGCCGGGAACGCCCGGCCGGAGCACCCCGCCGAATTTCTCCGGACACCGCGAAACCGGCGGACGGTCACCGGCGTCCAGTGTGTGCCGCGGTGCGATCACCGCTGGCGGGAAGCTCAGGTGGACGACCCCCGCGAACGACCGCGGGGCCGGGTGGAGGAGCACGGCATGGCGAAGGTGAAGTGGATTACCGGGATGGCGCTGCTGGTGTGCTCCGGGGCGCTGATGGCCTGCGGGGACACCACCGCCACGCCCACCGGGGCCGCGTCGGGCAGCGCCACGCCGTCGAGCACCGGCACGCCGTCCGCTGCCGCGACGCCCAGCGGCACGGCGCTGCCCGCCGACCCGGCGACGTCCCCGCCGACCCCGGCGCCGTCCAAGCCCACCGGGAAGCCGGCGGCCACGGCCAGCCCGGCCCCGGTGCTGTCGGGCAAGCGGGAGGTCACCATCGTCCGCGTGCAGTCGACCGAGTCCGGGGTGTCCCTGGACGGCGGCGCGCTGGTCGAGGTCGACGACGACAGCGGACGCCAGTTGTTCGTGCCGACGCCGGCCGGTGCCGGCAAATACCTGATCAAGTCGTACGGCAAGCGCGACAACCACCCCGCCAGCGACGACCCGGCCTGCTGGCAGGTGGTCAACCCGGCCAACGGCGGGTCGCTCACCGTCGAGGGGGCGGCCTGCAACCCCCGTAAGTCGGCCCAGCTGTTCACCATCGCGAGCGCGGGCAAGGGCGCGTACGCGATCAGCAACAACTCGGCGTTCCTCCAGTTCTCGCCGAGCCGTGGGCTGATCCTGGAGGAGTTGGGCGACGCGCCGCTGCGGAGCACGTTCCGGCTGGTCGACAACGGCCCGGCCCGTACCCCGGCCGGCGGCTGACCCGCGATCGGGAGACGGTGCCGGCGGGGCCGTCCGGCACGGCGAGGGGCGGCGTCCGGTCGACCGGACGCCGCCCCTCGCCGGCGGCCACGGCCGGCTCGGTCTGGCCACGGGGTCGGCCCGGCCTCGGGGTTGGCGATGCGGTGCGGGGTTGGAGTCGCGGTGCGGGGTTGGCGATGCGGTGCGGGGTTGGAGTCGGGTGCAGCGGGTACCGCAGCCGGTATGCGGATCGTGATCGTGGGGGCCAGTGGCAACGTGGGCACGGCGGTGCTGCGCCGGCTGGGCCGGGAACCGGGGCTGGACCTTGTCGGCGTCGCCCGCCGGCTGCCCGGCCCGGACGTCGGGGCACCCTACGCCGGGATGCGCTGGCACTCCTGCGACGTCGGGGCGCCGGGCGCGGTCGACCAGCTCACCGCGATCTTCACGCAGGCCGATGCCGTCGTGCACCTGGCCTGGCAGATCCAACCCAGCCACGACCAACGCACCCTGCACCGGACCAACGTCGGCGGCAGCCGCGCGGTGACCGAGGCCGTCGTCCGGGCCGGGGTGCCCGCCCTGGTGTACGCCTCGTCGGTCGGCACCTACGCGCCCGGCCCGAAGGACCACCCGATCAGCGAGCGGTGGCCGGCTACCGGGGTGCCCGGCTCCTCGTACAGCCGGGACAAGGCCGAGGTCGAGGCGATGCTGGACACCGTCGAGGCCGCACACCCGCAGCTGAGGGTGGTCCGGCTGCGCCCCGGGCTGATCTTCCAACGGGACGCGGGCACCGAGATCACCAGGTACTTCCTCGGGCCGCTGGCCCCGGTGCGGCTGCTGCGGTACGGGCGGATTCCGCTGGTACCGGCCAACCGTCGGCTGCGGATGCAGGCGGTGCACGCCGACGACGTGGCCGACGCGTACGCCCGGGCGGTCCTCGGTGAGGCCCGCGGCGCGTTCAACGTCGCCGCGGACCCGGTGCTGACCCCGGAGCTGGTGGCCCGGCACTTCCAGGGCTGGACGGTGCCGGTGGCCGCCCCGGTGCTGCGTACCGCCGCCGCGCTGACCTGGCGGCTGCGGCTGCAACCGGTGGATGCCGGCTGGGTCGAACTGGGGCTCAACGCACCGCTGATGTCCAGCGCCCGGGCCGAGACCGAACTCGGCTGGCAGCCACGGATCGACGCGGTGACCGCGCTGAAGGAACTGTTCGCCGGGATGGCCCACGGCGCGCACACCGCCGGCCCGCCGATGTCCGGCGACGCCGACCTGCCCGGCCGCCCCGCCGGCCTGCTCCGGGGTCGGGCCCCCGGCCAGGGCGACCCCTACTGACCGGCGACGCCCCGCCCCTCCACCGGCCCGACCCACTCGTGCACGTCCTGTTCGTGTGCGGCCGGCTCGTGCGGCTGGCAAGGTCACGCTCGATCCTGGTTGTAGTGGCATCCCTGCGAGGAGGCCACTACAACCAGGATCGAGCACGATCTTGCCGGGCGAGTGCGGGGCGGTGGCGCAGCGCAGTGCGGGGTGGCGCAGTGCGGGGCTCGGTATGCGGAGGGGCGGGATGTGGGTGTGCGGTGGGGGCGGGTCGGGTGGGGTGGGTCAGGCGTGGGAGAGGGCGAACGCGGTGAGGAAGCCCAGGACGGTGATCAGGCCGACCAGCAGGTGCGCGTCCTCGAACGCCTCCGGGACCATGGTGTCGGTGATCATCGCGAGGATCGCCCCGGCGGCCAGCGCGGTGATGGTGGCCAGCACCTCCGGTGGGGCACCGCCCAGCAGGGTGTTGCCGAGCAGCGCGGCGACCCCGCTGATCAGGGTGATCGCCGTCCACAGTGCAAAGACGTAGCGGCGGGAGCGGCCGGCCCGGCGCATCCCGGCGGCGCTCGACAGCCCCTCCGGTACGTTGCTGAGGAACACCGCGACCACGGTGACCAGGCTGACCGGGCCGCCGGTCAGCAGGCTCGCGCCGATCACCACCGATTCGGGTACGCCGTCGAGCAGTGCACCCACCGCGATCGCCGACCCCGAACCGGGCTGCTCCTGCTCGGAGGGCTGCTCCTGGCCGGACCGCTTGCGGTGCCGGGCGCCCCGTCGGGCGAGGAGCACGTTCGCCCCGGTGTACGCCAGCGCCCCGCCCGTCGCCCCGAGCGTGGTCGGCAGCAGACCACCCTGATCGTGCGCCTCGGCGATCAGCTCGAACGACACGGCGGAGAGCAGCACGCCCGCGCCGAACGCCATGATCGACGCGACGACCGTGCGGGGCACCCGGGCGAAGTACCCGACAGCTGCCCCGATCAGCAGGGCGGAACCGGCCAACAGGCCCCACGCCCCGGCTTGCAACCACTGTGGCATTCCGGGGACCGTACCCGCCCCGGGAGCACGTCAACCAGACCCGCGCCCGGTCCCGCCCGACGGCACCCGGGCTGCCCGGCGACCCGACGGCATCCGGGTGGCCGGGGACGCGGCGCGGATCGGATGGTCAGAAGTCGGCGAAGAGGTAGGGCAGGGCGCGGGGGAAGAGCCGGCGCAGCTCCGCCGCCGCCTCCGGGCCGACGTCACCCAGCCCCCGCAGGTGCACCTCGGCCGGGTCGAGCACCCCGTAGGCCAGCGCGGACAACCCGGCGGCGGTGAGCGTGACCGCCGGCACCGCGACGCCGGAGGTCACCACCGACCGGCCGGCGGAGGACAGCTCCAACCGACCGGAGGTGCCGTCGAGCAGGTGGGTGCCGGCGAGCCAACGGTCGTCGACCAGCTCCACCCGGACCCGGCCGGGCCCGGCGGGCAGCCCGGCGAGGGCGTCCACACCGAGCAGGCGGGCCATCGGCGCGGGCGAACCGGGTCGGGTCACCCGGGCCTCGACGTGCACGGCCAGATCGGTCAGCCACAGTTCGGGCAGGTCGTCGGCGGGGAGCTGGAGGCTGATCCGCTCCACCTGGTCGACGTGCCGGGCGAGGAACTGCAACAGCAGGGCGCGCGCGTACGGGTCGGCGGCGAGCAGGTCGTCCCCGATCAGTTCACCACCGTGGTCGTCGATCCGGTAGGTGAGCGCGCCGACGACGCTGCCGTCGATCGTCGCGGTGATCAGCCAACGGTCGTCCCGGTCACGCAGCCCGACGTCCCGGAACTCGGGGAAGATCGCGAAGCCGTGCCGCTCCCGCAGGCACCGCTCGGTGAACGACCGGTAGCGGGCGTACCCGGAGCCGATCCGTTCCCAGGTCACCGTGCCGGGCAGCTCGGCGCGCAGCAGCGGAGCCAGGTCGGCCGGGGAGAACCGGGCGGTACGCGCCCGGGGCAGCCCCACGTAACCGAACCGCTCGTAGAAGCTGGCCCGGAACGGGTACAGCGCGCTCACCGGGTGCCCGCCGTCGCGCATCTCGTCGAGGAGTTGACGCAGCAGGGCGCGTACGTAACCCTGGCGGCGGGCCAGCGGGTGGGTGGTCACCCCGGCGACCCCGGCCATCGGCAGCACCGCGCCGCGCAGGTTCTGCCGCATCGGTACGGCGCTGGCGGTGGCCCGCGCCTCGCCGCCCTCCTCGACCACCAGCGTCCGGTTGCCCTTGTTGTAGGGCAGGTAACGGTGGAACGCCTCGACCCGTTCCCGGCTCAGCGGGGACGCTTCGAAGGCGTACGCCTGGAGCGGGAAGCTGGTGGTCAGTCGTTCCTCGGCGGCCAGGCGACGGATGAGCATCCGTCCATCCCAACCCGGCCGGCGGCCGGCCGCAACCCGGTTGGCCCGGTTCAGCCCTCGGTCACGTCGGAGACCACCACGGTGACGTTGTCCGGCGCACCGGCCTGGTGGGCCAGTTTGACCAACTGCTCGCCGCAGTGCTGGCGGTCCTGGTAGCTGGTGAGCGCGCCGTGGATCGCCTCGTCGGCGACGTAGTCGGAGAGCCCGTCGCTGCACAGCAGCACCCGGTCCCCGGCGAACACGGTCAGCACGCCGATCGCGGGTGGCGCGTCCGCCCCCTGCACGGCCCGGGTCACCAGGGACCGCTGCGGGTGGTGGCGGGCCTGGTCGGGGGAGAGCGCACCCTGGTCGACCAGCGCCTGGACGAAGGTGTCGTCCCGGGTTAGCTGGGTCAGCTCGCCGTCGCGCAGCAGATAGCAGCGGGAGTCGCCGACCTGGGCGAGGACCAGGGTGTCCCCGGCGAGCAGGCCGGCGGTCAGCGTCGTACCCATGCCTTCGCGGGCCGGGTCGGCGGAGATGGCGGCGCGGATGCGGCGGTTGGCGGTGGAGACCACGGCCCGCAACGCCTCGGCGGCCTCGTCGGTGCCGGTGGGGGGGACCAGCTCGTCCAGGATGCGGATGACGATCTCGCTGGCCACCTCGCCGGCGGGCAGCCCACCCATGCCGTCGGCCACCGCGACCAGGCGTTCACCGGCGAGGGCTGAGTCCTCGTTGTTGGTGCGGACCAGGCCGACGTCGTTGAGGATGGCCGAGCGGAGGATCAGCGTCATGCGTCAAGCTTGCCGGATACACCCTCCCTCCGTCTCTACGCACTAGTACGTAGGGTGGGAGAAATGATCCCGGTGTCGATGGTGGGTCGCGTCGGAGAGCTGGCGGAGCTCGACCGGGCGTGGTCCACCGTGGCCGGATCGGGCCGGTCGGCACCCGCCGTCACGGTGATCACCGGGGCCGCAGGGGTGGGCAAGAGCCTGCTGGTCGCGGCAGCCGTCGAGCGCCTCGCTCCCCGTCCGGCGGTGATCCTCACCGGCACGGCGCGGGTGCACGATCCGGCCCCCTACGACTGGTTGGCGGCGGTGCTCAGCGTCCGCGACGTCGGGACCCTGGACCTGCCACCGGACGCGCTGGCCTGGCTGGCGCAGCAGCCGACCGCGCCGCGCGAGCGGTACGCCCCCGGCACGCTGCTGCGGCTCGCCGTGCGTACCGTCCGGTTGCTGGTGGGTGCCGGCCCGGCCGTGCTGGTGGTGGAGGACCTACACGACCTCGACCCGGCCAGCCTCAACCTGGTCGTCGAGCTGGCCACCGCGCCGCAGCTGCCGGCGCTGCTGGTGGTGGCGAGCCGGCCGCCGGCCGACGCGGTCGCACCGGACCTCACCCGCCGCGTCCTGGCCCGCCTCTGCGGGGTACGCGGTGCGGTGCGCCAGCATCTCGGCCCGCTCGGCGTCGCCGAGGTGGCGGAGATCCTCACCCAGGTGTACGACGAGGGCCCGCCACCGGCGCGGGTCTGTGCCGCGGTCTGGCAACGCACCGGCGGCAACCCGTACGCGCTCACCGAGCTGTTGGCCGTACACGCGGGTCGGGGGATGGCGGCGCTGGTGCGTGAGCCGCTGCCGGAACACCTGCGGACGCCGGAGCGCAGGCCCGTGCCCCGGCCCGCCGCCCCACCCGTCGCCGAGCTGACCGGTCGGGAGGTGGACGTGCTCGGCTGCCTGGTCGCCGGGATGTCCAACAAGCAGGCCGCGCGGGCGTTGGGCATCTCGGTGCGGACGGTGACCGTGCACGTGTCGAACCTGCTGCGCAAGACCGGTTCCGCGTCGCGTACCGAGGCGGCGCTCTGGGCGGTGCAGCACCGGGTGCCGGGCGCGGGTCAGCTGCGGGGGTAGCGCAGCAGCAGGCTGGCGGCGACCTCCTCGTCGCCGAGGGCGGCGTAGCCGTGCGGCACGTCGGAGGTCCAGCGCAGGTGGCCACCGGCGGCGGCGGTCAGCGGGGCGTCGAGCGGGCCGGCGCGGAGCATCCCGGCGAAGACCGTGACGTGTTCGGTGACCCCGGGCCGGTGGGCGGGGGAGACCTGTTCCCCGCCGGGGCGGACCCGCAACCGGTACAGCTCGTAACTGGCGTCGGTGTCGGTGAACGACTCCAGCAGGGTGGCGACGACCGTGGCGCCCCGCACGGTCGGGGTGGCGGCGGGCCCGGCGAGCACGGCGGCCAGCGGCACGCCGAGCTGGGCGGTGATCGCGTAGAGCGTCTCCAGGGTGGGGTTGCGGGTGCCGTTCTCCAGCGCCGAGAGGGTGGCCTTCCCGACCCCGGCGGCCCGGGCGAGCGTGGACAGGGAGACCCCACGCTCGGCGCGGAGGGCGCGGATCCGCTGGCCGACCGCCCCGGCGTCGGCGTCGAGCGGGGGCCGGCGGGCTGGGCGAGGCGGGGTCATCCGGCTATGGTGCTACACGCCGCCGTTCCGTAAACGGAACGATGGCGCCCGACCCGACCCGGCACGCCGGGGCGGTCTGCGGGTCGTCGGCGGGAACGGACGCGAGGGAGGCTGTGGTGGGGGATCGGTTGCAACCGGTGCTGGCCGGCGTGGTGACCGCCGTGGTCGGCTTCGCCAGCTCGTTCACCGTCGTGCTCGCCGGGCTGCGGGCGGTCGGTGCCAGCGAGGCGCAGGCCGCCTCCGGGCTGCTCACGGTGAGTGTCGCCGCCGGAATCTGCGCTGTCTGGCTCGGCCTGCGGCACCGGATGCCGATCGCGATCGCCTGGTCCACGCCGGGCGCGGCGCTGCTGGTCGCCACCGGGCCGGTCCCCGGCGGCTGGCCCGCCGCCGTGGGCGCGTTCGCGCTGTGCGGGCTGCTCATCGTCACCGCCGGCCTCTTCCCCGCCCTCGGCCGGGCGGTGGCCGCGATCCCCGCCCCGGTGGCGGCCGCGATGCTGGCCGGGGTGCTGCTGCCGCTGTGCACCGCCCCGGTACGCGCGCTGGTCGAGGTGCCGGCCCTGGCCGCCCCGGTGATCGTCACCTGGCTGGTGCTGCACCGGTTCGCCCCCCGGTGGGCGGTGCCGGCCGCGCTGGTGGCGGCGGCGGTGGCGATCGCCCTGACCACGACCGGCGTGGGAGTCACCCCCGGTGACCTGCGGCCGGTGGTGTCGCCGACCGTGCCGGCGTTCACCCTGCCCGCCGTGTTCGGCCTGGCGCTGCCGCTGTTCCTGGTCACCATGGCCGCGCAGAACGTGCCCGGCACGGCGGTGCTGCGCGGCTTCGGCTACCGGCCGCCGCTCGCCCCGGCGCTGCGCGCCACCGGGCTGGCCAGTGCGCTCGGTGCCGCCACCGGCGGACACGCCGTCAATCTCGCCGCGATCACCGCCGCCCTCGCCGCCGGCCCCGACGCCCACCCCGATCCGGACCGGCGCTGGATCGCCTCGGTGACCGCCGGCATCGGCCTGGCGCTGCTCGGGCTCGGCGCCGGCGCGGCGACCACGCTGGTGCTGCTCTCCCCGCCGGTGCTCATCGAGGCGGTCGCCGGGCTCGCGCTGCTCGGCGCGTTGGCCGGTGCACTCTCCTCGGCGCTCGCCCCCGCCCCCGCGTCCGACCCACAGAGCCGGGAGGCCGCCGTGGTGACGTTCGTGGTCACCGCCTCGGGGGTGAGTCTGCTCGGCGTGGGTGGGGCGTTCTGGGGACTGTTGGCCGGCTGGCTGATGCTGCTGCTCTTCCAACGCCGGACGCCGGCTCCGGCCCAGTCCGGGCAGGTCACGGGGCGCTGACGGTCGCCTCGACCGCCACCACCCGCAGTCGCGCGTCCGGCACGTACTGTTCGACGGTCGCCGCGAACTCCAGCGCGTGCTCCCGGCTGTCCAACAACACCAGGGCGTGCCCGGTCGCCTGGTCCGCCTCGCCCGACCCCCACCAGCCACGGACGAACCCCGGGCTCTGCCGGGCCACCTCCGCCATGACCAACTCCTTCCGGCTTCTTCCGGACCTCTTCCCGCTGCATCCTGGAGGTGAGTCCTCGGCGGGCGGTGATACCTCTACGGGTCCTTTAGAGCTGATGACGTTGACGGCTCACCCACTCCCACCCCGCCGGATGGCTCTGAATCACCCCGTTCAAGACGGTGGCTTAGGCAGCCGGGGCGACCCGCGGGGTTGCTTTGCGCGCCGAGGCGGCCGGGTCGTCGATGATTCGTTTACGTCATCAGCTCTAAAGGATGCATGGCAGGGTTGTTGCCCCCAGCCGGTGGGATCGATCGGCGCACGCGAGCAGCTGAGATCCCCGCGCGACGCAAGCGCGCCGCCGCCCGGCGGCCCGCCCGGCGCGGCCGACCGGCCGCCGACAGCCCGTCTCCGGCCAGCGCAGGTGGTGAGGGGCGGGGGCGGGTCACTCCTCCGGAGGCAGGTCGCCGACGGGGACGTGCAGGCGTACCTGGTCGTCGGTGACCGTGGCGATCTGGTCGGCCAGCACGTACACCGCGCCGGTGCGGGCCAGTTCGGTGGAGACCTTGAGGTAGCCGGTGCGCAGCAGGCGGGCGGCGAGGTCGGCCGGGACGTCCGGCTCCTCGACGGCCACCGACTCGATCAGCTCGTCCAGGCTGCCGCCCGGGTCGGCGGTCGACGCCTGCACGGTCACCGCGTTGGGGTCGCCCCGCTGGACGAGGTCGACGGTGCCGATCTCGACCCCGACGGTGTCGACCACCCGCATGCCGGTGGTGACCCGGGAGATGACCGCCCGCTCTGCCATGCCCTGCTGCTCCATCCCCGGGCGGTTCCCTGCCCCACCCACCGCTAAACCGCCGGGCCCCAGGCACCGGGCGGGCGCGGGGACAGCTCCCGCCAGGCGTCCGTCCCCTCCAGCAGGGCCCGGACGGTCTCCTCGGCCTCGTCGACGCTGCCGTACTCGTAGAACTGGGAGACGCCCTCCGCGCCGCCGGCCCGCTGCTCGACGTGCCACCGGTCGGCGTCGACCCGGAGGAACACGTCCCGCCGGGCCAGTCGTCCCCATTTGCCGTTCCACCAGTGCCTACGCTGCTCCATGGCCGGACTCTATCGAACATGTGTACGACAGAAGTCGGCCCCTGCGGGAATTCCGCAGGGGCCGATGTGCACCGGTCGGTCAGCGCGGGGCGGGCGGCTCCGTCCGGCGTCCGAGCACGTCGTCGAGCGCGCCGCGCTGCCCCGGAGCGGTGGGGCCGCCGGCCAGCAGCGCGTCGCGGATCTCGGTGAGCAGCTTGACCTCCTCGCTGGGGGCGGCGGGCGGCGGCTCCTCGCCCCGCTTGCGCCGCTCGGCGAGCCGGTTCATCGGGTAGACGACCAGGAAGTAGAGCGCCGCCGCGGTCAGCGCGAAGGTGATCGCCGCGTTGACGAAGGCCACCCAGTCGAACGGGATGTCGCGGAACTTCGGCGTCGAGCCGCTGAGGCCCTTCTGGTTGCCGGTGATCAGCACGATGATGACCCGGACCAGTGGTTCGAGGAACGACTTGGTCAGCTGGGTGACCACGCCCGTGAACGCGGCACCGATGACGACACCGACCGCCAGGTCGACGACGTTGCCGCGCATGATGAAGTCTTTGAAGCCCTTGAGCATCTGCTGCACTCCTGTGCCGTCCGATTCTCCGTCGGGGACAATCTATGCCCCGGACGGCGGCTCCAGAAAAGCCCCGGCCTCGATCGCCGCCCGCCCGGGATCGCCGTCCCGGATCGCCGCCACCAGCCGGCCGTGGTCGACGTACCGCTGGGGTTGCAGGGTGTCGCCGATCGCGTGCGCGACGGTGCTGCGCAGGGCCGCGCCGACCGAGGCGTACAGCTCGGCCAGCATGGTGTTGTGGGCGGCGGCGACCACCGCCGTGTGCAGCGCGACGTCCGCCTCCACGAACTCGCCGACCCGGCCCGACCGCCAGGCGGCCTCCCGGGTGGCGAGCGCGTCGTCGAGCGCCACCAGATCTTCCGGGGTACGCCGCAGCGCGGCCAACCGGGCCGCCTCGACCTCGAACGCCCGGCGGACCTCGACCACCTCGGCCATCCGGTCGTCGGTGAGCCGGCGGGCCACCACCGGGGCCAGCTCGTCGGTCGACACCACGTACGTCCCGGAGCCCTGCCGGCACTCCAGCACCCCGGCGTGCACCAGCGCCCGGACGGCCTCACGGACGGTGTTGCGCCCCACCCCGAGCGCCGTCACCAACTGCGGCTCGGTGGGGATGCGTCCACCGACCGGCCATTCGCCGCCGAGGATCCGGCCCCGGAGCTGCTCGATCGTCTGGTGCACCCGCTGACCGCGCGGGGGCACGGGTGGGGAATCGACGGACGGTGTCACCGGTTACACCAACTGCCGAAATTCATCCCATGATTGTAGGTTCGAGGTCATGACCCCGCCAACCGCACCCGCCGTCGAGGCGCCGATCGAACCGCTCGCCCACCGGCCGGCCCACCGCGCCCCGTCGCCGGCCACCGGCGGCGCGCTGGTGCTGGTCGGGATGCTGCTGGTCGCGCTCAACCTGCGGGCCGCGGTGACCAGCCTCGGCGCGCTGCTCGACGAGGTACGCACCGGGCTCGGTCTCTCCGGCACGATGGCCGGGTTCGTCACCACCCTGCCCACCATCGCCTTCGCCGGTCTCGGCGCGCTCACCCCGTGGCTGATCCGCCGCTGGCCCGCAGCCCGGGTGCTGGTGGTGGCGATGCTCGCCCTCACCGTCGGTCAGGTGCTCCGGGTGGTCACCGACTCGGCGGCGATCTTCGTGTTCACCAGCGCGCTCGCCCTGGCCGGCATCGCGGTGGCGAACATCCTGCTGCCGATGCTGGTCAAGCAGCACTTCCCGCACCGCACCGGGCTGGTCACCGGGGCGTACACGATGGCCCTGACGGCGGGTACGACGGTGGCCGCCGCCTCCGCCGTGCCGGTGGCGCACGCCTTCGGCTCCTGGCGGGCCGGGCTGGGCGTGTGGGCGGCGTTGGCGGCGGTGGCCGTACTCCCGTGGGTGCCGCTGGCGTTGCGGGCGCGCGCCGCCCGACGGACCGCGCCCCCGACGGCGGGCCCGGCCGTCCGCACCCGGGTCCAGCCGGCCCGCACCCGGCTCGGCTGGGCGATGGCGGTCTACTTCGGCGCGCAGTCACTGAGCGGGTACGCGGTGATGGGCTGGCTGGCCCAGCTCTTCCGGGACGCCGGCTTCCGGCCGGAGAGCGCCGGACTGCTGCTCGCCGGGGTCACCGCGCTCGGGGTGCCGGTCGCCCTGCTGATGCCGACGCTGGCCGGTCGGCTCCGGACGCTGCGCCCGCTGGTGTTCGGGCTGACCGCGTTCTCCGCGGCGGCCTACCTGGGGTTGGCGCTCGCACCCCGGGACGGGGCGCTGCTGTGGGTGCTGCTGCTCGCCTTCGGCCAGGGCGCGTTCCCGCTGATCCTGACCACCATCGGCCTGCGGGCCCGCACCGCCGACGGCACGGTGGCGCTGTCCGCCTTCGCGCAGAGCACCGGATACGTGATCGCCGCGCTCGGGCCGCTGCTCGTCGGGGTGCTCTACGAGGCGACCGGTGGGTGGACCGCGCCGATGGGCTTCCTGCTCGCCGCGCTGGCGGTGCAGACGACCGCGGGCATGGTGATCGCTCGTCCCCGGTTCATCGAGGACGAGCGGTGAGGAAACCGGTCAGGACGAGGCGGGGGTGGGATCGCCCGCGACGGCCTCGTCGACCGTCGGGTAGGTGTGCAGCACCTCGACCAGCCCACTGACCTCGAGGATGCGCAGCACGCCGCGCTGCGGGGCGGCCAACCGGACCACGCCGCCGGCCTCGTCGCAGCTGTTCTTGGCCCGGACGAAGACCGACAACCCGGTCGAGTCGCAGAACGACACCTCGGCCAGGTCGAACACCAGCCGGCTGCGCCCCTTGTCGAGCAGGTCGGTGATCTGGTCCTGCAACTGCGGTGCGGTCGCCATGTCGAGTTCGCCCGCGACCGACACGACGACGACGTCGCCGCGCTGTTCCGTGTGCACCGTCAGGGACATTCAGACCTCCTGTTATTGGTGGAACGGTATCCCACGAACAGCGGGACACGCAGAACGGGAGCGCTTCCGGTGGGACCGATCATTCCTTTGCCGCGGGGCAACTACCGGGTCTGCCTCCGGTGATAGAGTCCGGCCGGCCCAGCTCACAGGAGGTAACCATGGCGTTGACCGCAGACGGAGGCGACCGACTCGTCGAGCTACTGACCGGGCACGGCGAGCGGGTGGTGCAACGGTGGACCGAGGTCGTCGCCGCCTCGCTGCGCGGTCGGCTCAGCCAGGCCGAGCTACGCCTCCAGGTGCAGGAGCTGCACGCTAGCATGATCAATGCCGGCGGTGCCGGCCTGGCCGACCTCCAGGACCCTGCAGCGGGCGAGCTGCGGGCGGTGCTCGCCGACCTGTCCCGCAGCCGGGCCCGGCAGAGCTTCACCGCCACCGAGACCGCGACCAGCATCTACGCCTTCAAGGACGTCCTGGTCGAGCTGGCCGAGACCGCCGGCGTGGAGTTGTCGCTGCGGGACGTCGTTGACTTCACCGGCCTGGTCGACCGGATGGGGCTGCTCACCTTCGAGACCTACGTGCAGACCCGCGAGGGGCTGATCGCCGACCAGGCCGAGCAGCTGCTCGAACTCTCCACCCCGGTGGTGAAGATCTGGGACGGTGTGGTCGCCGTGCCGCTGGTCGGCACCCTCGATTCGGCCCGCGCCCAGGTGGTGATGGAACGGCTGCTCCAGACCCTGGTCGACACCGGCTCGCCGTACGCCATCATCGACATCACCGGCGTGCCGGCGGTCGACACCCAGGTCGCCCAGCACATCCTCAAGACGGTGGTGGCCGCCCGGCTGATGGGCGCCGACTGCATCATCTCCGGCATCCGCCCGCAGATCGCGCAGACCATCGTCGCGCTCGGCATCGAGTTCGGCGACATCGCCACCAAGGCGAGCCTGGCCGACGCGCTGCGGCACGTGCTGCGGCTCACCGGGGTGGAGACGTCCCGCCGTCACCCGCGTCGGGAGGCGTGATGGAACGGGTGCCGATCCTCAAGATCGGCGACATCCTGCTGGTCTCCATCCAGATCGACATGTCCGACCAGACGGCGGTCACCCTCCAGGAGGACCTGGCCGAGCGGATCGTCGCGACCGGCTGCCACGGCGTCATCATCGACATCACCGCGCTGGACATCGTCGACTCCTTCGTCGGCCGGATGCTCTCCACCATCGCCTCGATCTCCAAGGTGCTCGACGCCGAGACGGTGGTCGTCGGGATGCGTCCCGCGGTCGCCATCACCCTGGTCGAGCTGGGCCTGTCGCTCAACGGCATCCGCACCGCGCTGAACGTGGAGCGGGGCATGGAGCTGATCGCGGCGACCCGCGACGACGACCTCGGGTACGACGACGACCCCGAGGACGTGGAGTCCGGGACGGCGGCGACATCGTCATGACCGCGGGAGTCGACCTGGGCCCGAAGACCCAGGCGATCGGCAGTGACGAGGACGTCGTCCGGGTCCGTCAGCTGGTGCGTACCGTGGCGGTGGCGGTCAAACTCTCCCTCGTCGACCAGACGAAGCTGGTGACCGCCGCGAGTGAGCTGGCCCGCAACACCCTCATCTACGGCGGTGGCGGCACCGCCGAGGTGACGGTCGTCGAGGACGGCCGGCGGCGCGGCGTGCGGATCGTCTTCGCCGACTCCGGGCCGGGCATCGCCGACCTGGGTCTCGCCCTCACCGACGGCTACACCACCGGCGGTGGCCTGGGCCTCGGCCTCAGCGGCTCCCGTCGACTGGTCGACGACTTCGACATCCAGACCGCCCCCGGTGAGGGCACCCGGATCACCGTCACCAAGTGGTCCCGATGATCCACGACGTGGTGCCGGACGCGGGCCACTGGTACCGGGTGGAGAGCGGCAGCGCCGCCAGCACCGTGCGACGCGCGGCGGAGCGTCTCGGCGGGCAGCTCGGCCTCGGTGAGAACCGGGTCGCCGAACTGGCCATCGTCGCCGCCGAGCTGACCAGCAACCTGGTGAAACACGCCCAGGAGGGTGTCCTGCTGCTGCGCCCGGTGCGCACCGGCGACGCCGCCGGGGTGGAGCTGATCGCGGTCGACTCCGGCCCCGGGATGGCCGACCTGACCGTCTCCTCCCGCGACGGCCATTCCACCACCGGCACCCTGGGCATCGGCCTCGGTGCCATCACCCGCCAGGCCAGCTGGTACGACGCCTGGTCCCGGCCGGGTCGCGGCACCGTCTTCGCGGTGCAGGTGTGGGCGAAGGAGGTGCGGGCCACGCCGGCCTGGGCGGCGGGGCTGACCCGGCCGATCACCGGCGAGCAGGTCAGCGGCGACAGCCACGCGATGCGTACCGAACAGGGGCGGCACCAGGTGCTGGTCTGCGACGGGCTGGGCCACGGGCCGTTGGCCAACGTGGCCGCCGAGGCGGCCGTCTCCGCCTTCCGGGTCGCGCCGGCCGGTCCGCCCGCCACCGTGGTGACGCACCTGCACCGCGCGATGTCGCACACCCGGGGGGCCGCGTTGGCGGTGGCGGAGCTGGACCCGGCGGCGGGTCTGCTGCGCTACGCCGGGCTGGGCAACATCGCCGGGACGGTGCTGGCCCCGGACGGCACCCGCCGGGGGCTGGTGTCGCTGCCCGGCATCGCCGGCCACCAACGTCCGACGGTGCGTGAGTACGACTACCCGTTCCCGGCCGGCGCGACCCTGGTGATGCAGAGCGACGGGGTGGTGGACCGGTGGCGGTCCGAGGACTATCCGGGGCTGACCGGGCGGGCGTCGGTGGTCGTCGCGGCGACCCTGCTGCGCGACGCCGGAATCCGCCGGGACGACGCCTGCGTGCTGGTCGCGAGAACTCCGTCGTGACCGCCCGCGAGCCACTCCTGCGGATGGCGTTGCGGGTGGAACAGGACATCTTCGGGGTACGCCAGCGGGGCCGGGAGGTCGCGGCGGCGATCGGGCTGGAGCACCAGGACCAGGTGCGGTTCGCCACCGCGCTCAGCGAGGTGGCCCGGGACCTGCTGCGTACCGTGGACGGCGCGGACGTCAGCTTCGCCCTCGTCACGGAGCCGGACGGGCGGCGGTTCCTCAGCGTCGACCTCGCCCCGTTGCGTCCGCTGCCGGGCAACCGGTACGAGCCGCAGTCCGGCGCGGTGGCGCGATTGGTGGACACCCTGGGGCTGGCGGAGGCGGCGGGATATACCGTCGTGAGGATGTCCCGACGTGTCCCGGCCGCCGCTGCTGCGCTGACCCCGCCGCGCCTGGCAGAGCTGCGCGCCGAGCTGGGCACCAGCGCCCCGGCCAGCGCCCTGGACGAGTTGGCCACCCAGAACGGGCAGCTCATCGCCGCTCTCGACGAGGTACGCAGCCAGCGCGACGAGCTGGCCGTGCTGAACGCCGAGCTGGAGGAGACCAACCGGGGGGTGATGGCGCTCTACGGTCAGCTCTCCGAGGAGTTGGAGGAGACCAACCGGGGGGTGGTGGCCCTCTACGCGGAGCTGGACGAGAAGTCGGCACAGTTGCGTGCGGCGAGCGAGTCGAAGAGCCGTTTCCTGGCCAACGTCAGCCACGAGCTGCGGGCCCCGGTGACCGCGATCATCGGGCTGGGGCGGCTGCTGACCGACTCCGCGTCGGACCCGCTCACCGCCGAGCAGGCCCAGCAGGTCGAGCTGATCCGGTCCTCGGCAGCCGACCTGCTCTCCCTGGTCAACGACCTGCTTGACCTGGCCAAGGCGGAGGCTGGCCGGATCGAGCCGGAGTGGGTGCAGGTCGACCTGCGGGCGGTCTTCGGGCAGCTGCGGGGGACACTGCGGGCGCTCACCCTGCGTTCCGAGGTGGAGCTGGTGGTGGAGGAGCCGCCCCCGGGCACCGAGCTCCGCTCGGACGAGGTGCTGCTGGCCCAGGTGCTGCGCAACCTGCTGCACAATGCGGTGAAGTTCACCGACCGGGGTGAGGTGCGGATGTGCGCCGAGCGGGTCGACGACCGGGTGCGGATCCGCGTCTCGGACACCGGGCCGGGCATCCCCGCCGAGCTGCACGAACGGATCTTCGAGGAGTTCTACCAGGTGCCGGGGACCAGCCGGCGCAGCGGCACCGGTCTCGGTCTGCCGTACGCGCGGCGGCTGGTGACGCTGCTTGGCGGCACCCTGGCGCTGACCAGCGAGCCGGGTCGGGGCAGCAGCTTCACGGTGGACCTGCCCGTGGCGGGGGTGTGAGGTGGCCGGCGTCCCGGCGACGATCCTGGTGGTCGACGACAGCCCCACCAAGCGCTACCTGCTGGTGAGCTGGCTGACCCGGGCCGGTTTCACGGTCTGGGAGGCGGAGAACGGCACCGAGGCGCTGGCCCGGGTCGGGGTGGACCCGATCGACCTGGTGGTGCTCGACGTCCGGCTGCCGGACCTGAGCGGCTTCGAGGTCTGCGAACGGATCAAGGCGGACCACCCGGCCATTCCGGTGATCCACGTGTCCGCGCACGCCGTCGACGTGGTGGACCGTACCCAGGGACTGACCCGGGGTGCGGACGCCTACCTGGCCGAGCCGATCGAGCCGGAGGAGTTGGTGGCCACCGCGCACGCGGTGCTGCGCTACTACCAGGCGCGGACGCGGGCCGAGCTGCTCGCCGAGCGGCTCACCGGGTTGGCCGACACCACCGTGGCGGTGCACGCCGCGTCCACCTTCACCCGCCTGTTGCAGGAGGCGGCGGCCGGTGCGGCGCAGATCTTCCGCAGCCCGGCGGCGGTGGTCGCGGAGACCTTCGACGGGGACTGCCTGGCCGGGGTCGCCGCCGGTCCGGGCGCGACGGCGGAGGTCGTACCGTGGGTGGTCGACGACACCGGCGTGCCGACCGGGGCGACCGTCCGGGTGGACGCCCCCGACGGGTGGGGGTTGGTGCGCTGGCCGGCGGGCGACACGGTGACCGTGGCCGCCGCCAAGCTGCGGGAGGACCGCGCCCCGCTCTACGTGGTGGTGCCCACCGCCACCCAGACCGCCCGGACGCCGGTGCTGGTGCAGCTCGCCCAGGCGGTCGCCTCGGCGGTGGAGGCGCAGCGCTCCTTTGACGAGGAGCACCGGATCGCGGTGACCCTCCAGCGGAGCCTGCTGCCCCGACGGCTGCCCGACGTGGCCGGCCTCGACCTGGCGGTGCGTTACGAGCCGGCCAGCGCGCAGACCGAGGTGGGCGGGGACTTCTACGAGCTGGTGATGCTCGACGGGCACCTGTTGGTGGCGATCGGCGACGTCGCCGGCCACTCGCTGCACGCGGCGACGGTGATGGCCGAGCTGCGGCACGCGATGCGGGCGTACGCGGTGGAGGGGCACCAGCCCGGGGTGATCCTGGAACGGCTCAACGTGCTGATGCGTACGCTGCTGCGCAACGAACTGGCGACCCTGTGCATCCTGCTGCTGCACCCGTCGACGGGCCGGATCAGACTGGCCAGCGCCGGGCACCTGCCGGCACTGGTGACGGTGGACGGCCGGGTGGAGTACGTGCAGCAGTCGGCCCCGCTGCTGGGGGTGCGCGCGGACCGGCCGGAGGATCTGGAGTTCACCCTGCCGGCGGGCGCGACGCTGGTGCTCTACACCGACGGGCTGATCGAACGGCGGGACACCACCATCGACGACGGTCTGGCCGCGTTGGCCGCCTGCGCGACGGTGGTCGACGACGACCTGGACGGCTTCTGCCAGCGGCTGCTGGTCGAGCTGGCCCCGCCGGAGATCCACGACGACGTCGCGGTGGTGGCGGTCCGCCGCCGCTGAGTGGTTCCGACTGCTTTCCCCGACTCCCGATCCGGCCCCCGGGCGGTCGTCCGCCGGCTCGACCGAGCCACCGAGGTCCCCCCAATCCCAACCGCTGTCGTGGTTACTGAGGGTGCTCGGCAGCGGGCCGACTCCTGACGTCACTCACCGTAGCTAAGGGCCAACCTCGAATTACTCCCCTCTCCATCCTTTGCTCTGCTGCCTTATCCGCGACAGCGCGCTGAGCTGCAACTTTGAAAATCGCCATAGGTGGGTCGCTCTTCCAGCCTGAAACGGTGAGTAGCTGTCGCCTCGATGGCAGCAGAGCAAAGGATGCGGAGTGGGGAGATGGGGGGGTGGCGGCTGATGTTACTCATCGTTATCGCCAGGGGGTGGGGCTGCTTGGTGCTGGGATCGCCAAAAGTGGGGACCAGGATCGTGGAGAGTTCCTGCGGCCATGGCGACGAGAACGCTTCACACGGTGAGCTGACCACCGGTGTGGTCCCGGACTGGTCCGGGCGGTGGGGTCGTCGGTCGACCACCGGGCGGGCTGAGCGACCCGGCGGGCGGGCTGAGCGACCCACCGGGCGGGCTGAGCGACCCGGCGGCCGGGCCGGCGGCGAAGCGGTCGCCTGCTCTCCGCGCCCGTCGGGCCGACGCCGTCCGGTGCGGGTCGCTGGCTCGGACGTGGGTGGGGATCAGTGCAGGGAGCGGGCGTAGCCGGTGGGGGTGTGACCGGTGACCGCGGCGAAGTCGCGGGCCAGGTGGGCCTGGTCGCTGTAGCCGAGGTCGGCGGCGAGGGCGGCCCAGTCGGGCAGCCCGGTGACGACCTGTTCGATCGCCTCCAGCAGGCGGTAGCGACGGATCACCCACTTGGGGCCGACGCCGACGTGGTCCAGGAAGAGCCGCTGTAACCGCCGGACGGAGAGATCGTGCCGGCGGGCCAGGTCGTCCACCCGCAGCACGCTCCGGTCGGTGCGGATCGACTCGGCGAGGGCGATCGCCTCGGCCGCCGCCGGGTCGGGCTGTGGCGCCCAGGCGAGCAGGAAGGCGTCCAACGCCCGCCGGCGCTCGTCGTCCGTACCCCCGCAGCGGGGTGACGCGACGGCGGACCCGGCGGCGCGGGGCGTGGTCGGGCCAGCGGGGTGGGTGGCGGCGGCACCGGGGGTGGTCGACCCGGCGGCGCGGGCGGCGATCGGGTCGGTGCGGAGCGGGACGTCCCGGTCGGTGAGTTCGGCGACCGGGCGACGCCAGAACGGGCGGAAGCCGCCGGGGCGGAACTGGATGCCGCTGACCGTTCCGGTGCCGGTCAGGGTGACCGTGAACAGCCGCCGACCGACCCCGGCCACCTCGGCGGTCTCCGGGCCGCCGGCATCCTGCCGGAAGACGACGTTGACCGCCGGGTGCGGCACCACCTGCTGGGTGAACGGCGCGGTCAGCGCCCAGTCGGCCAGCCAGTAGTGCTCCACCCACGGTCGCAGCGCGGGGGCCGGCAGGTGCCGCCGGAACCGCAGCTCCCGGCGCAGCCGGGCCGGATCGAGGATGCCCCGGTCATCCGCGCGTGGCTGTCGCATTCGTTCAAGACCACCTTCATACGCTGGCCGTATGCCAACGAAGACTAGTGAGCTGCTGGCCGCCGCCGCCCCGGGGACCGTGGAGTTGGTCCGGGCGATCGGCGACGACCAACTCGACCTGCCGACCCCGTGCGCGGAGTACGACGTCCGCGGACTGATCAACCACGTGTACGACGTGGCGGTCAACTTCCAACGCCTCGCCGCCGGGCAGGAGACGGACTGGTCGGTCAAGACCGATCACGTGGCCGAGCCGGGCTGGCGGGACCGGTTCGCCACTGAGGTGAAGCAGCTCGTCGTGGCCTGGGACGACCCGGCCAGCGAGGAGGGCGTCGCGCCGGCGATGGGGCTGCCCCGGTCGACGATCGGCCTGATGGGGGTGGTGGACCTGGTGGTGCACGGCTGGGACCTGGCGCGGGCCACCGGCCAGCCGTACCAGCCGGCGCGGGAGAGCATCGCGGCGCTGCACGGCTTCATGGACGAGATGGGCCCGATGGGCCGGCAGATGGGCGCCTTCGGCGCGGAGGTGCCGGTCGGGGCGGACGGGACCGAACTGGACCGGCTGCTCGGCCGTACCGGTCGCGATCCGGCCTGGAGGGCTGCTTGACATCGACTATTCACTAGATGAATAGTTGGCCGGGTGTCCACGTCGCACGTGCTGCTCGGGTTGCTGGCCGCCGGCAACCGGCACGGCTACGAGCTGAAGCGCGCCCACGACACCCGGCTGCCCCGGGCCAAGCCGCTCGCCTTCGGCCAGGTCTACGCCACCCTGGGGCGCCTGCAACGGGACGGCCTGGTGGTCACCGCCGGTCAGGAACGCGAGGCCGGCCCCGACCGGACCGCCTACGCGCTCACCGACCAGGGCCGGGCCGCGCTCGCCGGCTGGCTCGCCGCCGTCGAGCCACCCATGCCGTACGTGACCAGCGCGCTGTTCACCAAGGTCGCGGTGGCGTTGCTGGTCGCCGACCTCAACGCGGCCCGGTCCTACCTGATCGCCCAGGCGCGGGCGCACACCGACCGGCTGCGCGAACTCACCGCCGTCAAGACGGCACCCTCGACCACCCTCGATGACGTCGTCGCCGTCGACTACGCCGTCGCTCACCTCGACGCCGACCTGAGGTGGCTGCGCACCACCCTGGCCCGCGTCGCCGACTGGCACCGGGAGGTGCACCCGTGAGCCGACTCCAGGCCCGCGACGTGGCCCGGTCGTACGGCCCGACACCGGCCCTGCGCGGCGTCAGCCTCGACGTCGCCGACGGCGAGATCGTCGCCGTGACCGGACCCAGCGGCTGCGGCAAGTCCACCCTGCTGCACTGCCTCGCCGGCATCCTGCGCCCCGACGAGGGGGCGGTGCGCTGGAACGGCGAGCGGATCGACACCTGGCCCGAGGCGGCGCGGTCCCGGCTGCGCCGTACCGAGTTCGGGGTGTTGTTCCAGTTCGGTCAGCTCGTCCCCGAGTTGACCGCGGCGGAGAACGTCGCCCTGCCCCTGCTCCTCGCCGGCACGGGGCGGCGAGAAGCAGGGCGGGCGGCGGGCGAATGGCTGGACCGCTTCGGCGTCGGGCACCTCGCCGACGTGCGCCCCGGCGCGATGTCCGGCGGGCAGCAGCAGCGCTGCGCCACCGCCCGCGCCCTGGTCACCGGGCCCCGGGTGATCTTCGCCGACGAGCCGACCGGTGCCCTCGACACGCTCAGCGGCGAGGAGGTCCTCACCCAGCTCGTCCAGCTCGCCCGGGAGCAGGGCACCACCATCGTCCTGGTCACCCACGAACCCCGGATCGCCGCGTACGCCGACCGCGAGGTGATGCTCCGCGACGGCGTGGTCGACCCGACGGGCCTCGGCCTGGACGAAACCCTCGTCCCGCTCCCGGCGGCCGGCCCCGGCGCGGACCCCCGGTGAGGCCGGGCGTCGCGCTGCGGCTCGCCCTGGCCGGCAACCGCACCGACACCGCCCGGGTCGTGCTCACCGCGCTCAGCGCCGCCCTGGCCAGCCTCGCCGGGCTGGCCGCCCTCACCGTGCTGGCCATCCCGACCCCACCCGGCGGACGGGGCAGCAACAACTCCGAGCAGTACACCAACGCGCTGCTGCGCGAGCCGGGCCTGCGCGGCGGGACGGCGGTCGCGTTGCTGCTGCTCGCCGTGCCGGTGCTCGCCCTGGCCGGGCAGTGCGTGCGGCTCGGCGCCCCGGCCCGGGACCGGCGACTCGCCGCGTTCCGGCTGGCCGGGGCCACCCCGGGCAGGTGACCGGGCTGGTCGCGGTGGAGGCCGGGCTGGCCAGCCTGCTCGGCACCCTGGTCGGGCTGGGGACGTACCTGGTGGGCCGGGTGCTGCTGCACCGGCCCGACGCCCGGGGGCTGCTGCCGCTGCCCACCGACGTGCTGCCGGCGCCGCCGGTGATCGCGGCGGTGGTGCTCGGCCTGCCGGTGCTGGCCGGGCTGGTCGGTGTCGTCCTGCTGCGCCGGGTCACCGCGACCCCGCTCGGCGTGGTCCGGCGGACTCGCCGGGAACGTGCCCCGAGGCCGTGGGCCGGGCTGCTGATCGTGGCCGGGCCGGCCGCGTTCGGCCTGCTCGCCCCGATCAACAGGTGGTACGCCGACCGTGCTCAGGACCCACCGGCGCTGCTGGAGCCGGCGCTGATGGCCGGCGGTGCGCTGGCCGCGCTGGTCGGGGTGGTGGTCGGCACCGGCTGGCTGTCGTACACGGCCGGGCGGCTGCTGCACCGGTGGGGTCGCGGGGCGGCCGTGCTGCTGGCCGCCCGTCGGTTGACCGCCGACCCGTGGGCCGGCAGCCGGACCCTGGCCGCCCTGCTGGCGGCGGTGATCGTGGGGGCGGGTGCGGCCGGGCTCCGGGCCTCGATGATCGCCGACATGGCGGCGAACCGGGCCACCGGCCAGGGCCTGGCCGGCAGTGACGACTTCTACCTGAACACGATGGACCTGGTCGACCGGGCCGCCCAGCTGGCCGTGGCGCTGGCCGCCGGTGGCCTGGTCGTCGCCCTGGTCGAGGGGATCGTCGCCCGCCGCCGGACGTACGCGGCGCTGGTCGCCTCCGGGGTCCCCCGCAGCGTCATCGGCAGGTCCGTCGGGTGGCAGGCGCTGGCCCCGGCGGTGCCGGCCATCGTAGTGGCGCTCGCCGGCGGCCTGCTGCTCATCTGGGGCGTCGCGGGCCGCCCACGCACCTACGGGGCGCACTCCTTCCAGGTGTGCACGGGCGACGCCGTGCGGTGCGCCGACCCGTCGGCCCTGCGCACCGTGTGGGTGCCCGAGGTCGTGGTGACACCCGAGCTGCCGTGGGCGCAACTCGCCTGGGTCGGCGCGGGTGCCCTGGTCGCCGTGCTGGTCACGGTCGGTGTCGGTCTGCTCTTCCTGCGGATGAGCACCGCCGTCGAGGAACTCCGCACCGGCTGACCGCGATCAGCCGGTGCGCAGCGGCAACCGCCCGCCGGTCCCGGGCCGACCCGCCGAGCGTTGCCGGCCCGCCGGTCCCGGCCGGCCCGGGGACCCGCCCCGGCCCGGCGGGGACCGGTGGCGGCGGTCAGGCGCGGCCCAGCCGGTCGAGGATCCAGGCGTTGATGAACGCCTCCTCGCGCCAGGCGTCGTACCGGCCGCTGGGGCCGCCGTGGCCGGCACCCATCTCCGTCTTGAGCAGGTAGTCGCCCTGCGGGGCCACCGCCCGCAGCCGGGCGATCCACTTGGCCGGCTCGTGGTAGAGCACCCGGGTGTCGTTGAGGCTGGTCACCGCCAGGATCGCCGGGTAGTCGGCGGCGGTGACGTTCTCGTACGGTGTGTACGACTTCATGTACGCGTACACCTCCGGGTCGGCGAGCGGGTTGCCCCACTCCTCCCACTCGGTGACGGTCAACGGCAGCGACGGGTCGAGGATCGAGGTGAGCGCGTCCACGAAGGGCACCTGCGCCACGATCCCGGTGAACGCGTCCGGGGCGATGTTGGCGACCGCGCCCATCAGCAGGCCACCGGCCGAGGCGCCCCGGGCGACCAGCCGGTCGGCCGCCGTCCAGCCGGCCTTGACCAGGTGCCGGGCGCAGGCCACGAAGTCGGTGAAGGTGTTCTTCTTGGCCAGCATTTTGCCCTCGTCGTACCACCGGCGGCCCAGTTCACCGCCGCCCCGGATGTGCGCCACCGCGAAGACGACGCCCCGGTCGAGCAGGCTGAGCCGGGCGACCGAGAACCACGGGTCCATGCTGGCCTCGTACGAGCCGTACCCGTAGATCACGGCGGGGGCGGAGCCGTCGCGTGGGGTGTCCCGGTGGCAGACCAGCGAGATGGGCACCCGGGTGCCGTCGTCGGCGAGCGCCCACTCGCGGTGCTGCTCGTAGTCGGCCGGGTCGTACGCGCGCCCGTCCGGCCCGGGGAGCACCGGCTTGCGGCGACGCAGCGTCAGTTCCCGGGTGACCAGGTCGTAGTCGTAGACCGAGTCGGGGGTGACCAGCGAGGTGTAGCGGAACCGCAGCTGCCGGGTGCGGTATTCCGGGTTGGCGTCCAGCCCGACGCTGTGGATCGGCTCGGGGAACTCGATGTCGTGGCCGTCGCCGCCGCCGACGGGGAGCACCCGCAGCCCGGTCAGCCCGTTGCTGCGCAGCGAGACGACCAGGTGGTCGGCGAACGCGTCGACCGACTCCAGCCGGGTGCCGCGGCTGTGCGGGATCAGCGGCACCCAGTCGCCGGGGGCGTCCGCCGAGGTGTACGCGAGCGCGAAGTCCTCCGCGCCGTCGTTGTGCAGGATCAGGAACCGGTGGCCGTGGTGCTCGACGCTGTATTCGACGCCCTGCCGGCGCGGGGCGATCACCGCTGGCTCGCCGGTCGGGTTGTCGGCCGGGATGACCCGCACCTCGCTGGTGACCTTGCTGGTGCTGTCGATCAGCACGAACCGCTCGGATCGGGTCAGCTCGACGCCCACCCAGAACCGCTCGTCCTCCTCCAGATGCACCACCACGTCCTCGCCCGACGGGGTGCCGACGGTGTGCCGCCACACCCGGTTGGGTCGCCACGCCTCGTCGACGGTGATGTAGAACAGCACGGTCGCGTCGGCCGACCAAGCGGTGCCGTAGAAGGTGTCGGGCACCTCGTCGCCGAGCAGTTCGCCGGTGCTCAGGTCCTTGATCCGCAGGGTGAAGCGTTCGTCGCCGGAGAAGTCCGTCGAGTAGGCCAGCCACCGCCCGTCGGGGCTGACGTCGAACGCGCCGAGGGAGAAGAAGTCGTGCCCTTCGGCGAGCTGGTTGCCGTCGAGCAGTACCTCTTCGCCGTCGAGCGGGGCGCCGTCCGCGCTGACCGGCGGGTCGGTCTCGTCGTCGCGGACCGCGCGGCGGCAGTGCACGCCGTACTGCTGGCCCTCGATCGTGCGGGTGTAGTACCAGTGGCCGCCCTTGCGGGTGGGCACCGACAGGTCGGTCTCCTGGGTGCGCTGCTTCGTCTCGGCGAACAGCGTGCCGCGTAACGCTTCCAGGTGCGCGGTGCGCTGCTCGGTGTAGGCGTTCTCGGCGGTCAGGTGGGCGATGGTCGCCGGGTCGTCCTTGGCGGCCAGCCAGGCGTACTCGTCGACGACGGTGTCGCCGTGGTGGGTGCGCTCCGCGCGGACCTGTCGGGCGACGGGCGGGGTGGTCTCGGTGGTCACGCCGCCACGTTACCGGCCCGTCGCGCTGCGCGGCGCGGTCGAACCACCACCCACCTCTTTAGAACATGTGTACGATGGCTGTCATGTCGACGCCAGCGGGTTCGAGCGGTGCAGCGGAGATCACCCGCCGGTTGGCCGGGATCTGCGGTCCGTCCTTCGCCCGGTTCGCGGGCGCGGCCGACGAGGTCGCCGGCCGGCTCGCCCGGTGGGTGGCCGTCCCGGGTGGGCCCCGGGCGGCGGCCGAGGTGCTGCGGCTCGCCGCCCGGCACGACCTTTCGGTGGTGCCCCGGGGCGCGGGCACGAAGATCGACTGGGGTGCCGCGCCGGCCCGGGTCGACATCATGCTCGACACCGGCCGGCTCGCCGGGGTCGGCCACCAGCCGGCGGCCTCCCCGGTGGTCGAGGTGGGTGCCGGCACCCCGCTGCGGGCGGTGCAGGCCACCCTGGAACGTGCCGGCCGTCGGCTGGCCCTCGACCCGCCGTCCCCCGGTGCCACCCTCGGTGGGGTGCTCGCCGCCGACGAGTCCGGTCCGCTGCGGCACCGGCACGGCACCCCCTGCGCGCAGCTCGTCGGCCTGCGGTGGTTGGACGCCGACGGTGAGCTGGTCAGTGCCGGCCGCAGCGCTGCGGAGCTGTCCGGGGTGAGCGCACCCGTCGGTCTCGACCTGGGCCGGTTGCTCTGTGGTTCGCAGGGCGGGCTGGGCGTGCTCGTCTCGGCGACGCTGCACGCGCAGGCGCTGCCGGCGAGCCAGGTCTGGGTGTCCCGACCGGTGTGGAGCCCGCTGGAGGTGCACGACCTGGTGCGGGCGGTGTTCGCCGCCGACCTCGACCCGGCGGCCGTCGAGCTGGACCTGCCGGCCACCGGGTCCCCGCCGCGTCGGGCGGTCGCCCCGGCGTCGGGCGCGACGTCGGGGCCGCCCGGTCGACCGATGTCCGCCGCCGAGGCGGCGGCCCGGGCCAACCATCCCGCGATGTCCGGCCGGCGGGCCGATCCGCCGCCCGCCCGGGGTAGCGCCGGTGAGCTGGCGATCCTGCTGGAGGGTGACCGGTCCGAGGTGGCCGAGCGGGCCGACCGCCTGTTGGCCGTGCTCGGTGGCGCGGCGAGCGTCGCCCCGTTCGCCCCGGCCTGGTGGGGGCGCTACCCGTTCGGCCCGGGCGACACCGCGTTGCGGGTCGAGGCCCCGGCCAAGGATCTGCACGCCGCCGTCTACGCGTTGCGCGACGCCGCCGGCACACCCCTGTCGGTACGCGGCTGCGCCGGTGCGGGTGTGGTGCACGCCGCGCTGCCCGGATCGTTCCCCGTCGACCGGGTGGCCGGCATCCTGGCCGCCGTCCGGGGGGTGTTGCTCGCCCGCCGGGGCCGGTGCGTGGTGGTCGCCGCTCCCGCTGCGGTCCGCCGTGAGGTCGACGTGTGGGGTGAGGCGGCGGTGATCCCCCGGCTGCGGGAGGCGAAGGAGCACCTCGACCCGCACCGCCGGCTCGCCCCCGGCCGCCTCCCCGGCGGCCTCTGACCAGCCCCGGCGGCCTCCCCCGGTGGCCTCTGACCAACCCCGGCGGCCCCTGACCAACTCCGGCGGCCCCTGACCAACCCCGGTGGCCCCTGACCAACCCCGGTGGCCTCTGGGTGTCGAGGTGATCGGGAGTGGATCAGGAGAGGGCGTCGTTGCGCAGCACCAGGATGGCGATGTCGTCGCGGGGTGACTCGACCGAAAAGTTGATCGCGGTGGCCCGCAGTCGCGCCGCGACCACGTCGGCGGAGTAGCCGGCCAGCGGCGCGGCGGCCTCCCGCAGCCGCTCGGTGCCGAAGAGTTCCCGGCCGCGTCGCCGCTCGGTCACCCCGTCGGTATAGAAGATCAGCGCATCGCCCGGCGCGAGCAGGATCTCCTCCGCCGGTGAGGTGATCGAGTCGAGCAGGCCGAGCGCGGTTCCACCGGTCCCGACGAAGTTCGCCCCGCCGGGACCGTGCAACAGCACCGGTCGGTCGTGCCCGGCCAGGTGCAGCGAGACGTCGAGCCCGTCGCCGTCGGCCGGCCCGACCGCCGCCAGGGCCAGCGTGCAGTAGCGTCCCCCGCCGCGCTCAACAAGCGTGTCGTTGAGCCGGGCCAGCACCTCGGGCAGCGGCTTGCCGTCCCCGACGAGCACCCGGATCACGTCCCGGACCAGCCCGGTCACCGCCGCCGCCTGCACCCCCTTGCCGGACACGTCGCCGACCACCACCAGCCAGCGCCCGTCCGGCAGCGGCACCACGTCGTAGAAGTCGCCGCCGACCTCGGCCTCGTCCCCGGTCGGGACGTACTCGGCGGCGAAGCCGACGCCCTCGACGACCGGGAGCACCGGCGGCAGCAGCGACTGTTGGAGGGTTTGCGCCACCCGACGCCGTTCGGCGTGGATCCGGGCGTTCTCGATGGCGAGGCCGGCCCGCCGGGCCACGTCCTCCAGCACCGCCACCTCGTCGGCGTCGTGCCGGTGGCGCTGGTGCCGGCCCACGGCCAGCGTGCCGAGCTTCTGGCTGCGGACGACCAGCGGCACGGCGAAGCCCTCCATCGGCCCGCCGAGCGGCACCTGGGACCCGGTTCGCGACGCCTCACGCAGCCGGGCCTGGACCGAGTCCGGCCCGGACTCCTCCAGCACCTTGTGCAGTTGGGGCAGGACCGACTCGTCGGCGTGGCTGCACGCGGCCAGCTTGAGCCGGCCCCACTCGTCGGTGGTGTGCACCGCGCACCACTGGCCGAGCCGGGGCACCACCAGTTGCGGGATCAGCGCCATGGTCAGGTCCACGTCGAGCGACTGGGCGAGCAGTTCGCTGGCCTCGGCGAGGAAGGTCAGCCAGGCCGAGCGGCGGACGTCGGCGCGGCGCAGCCGGTCGTTCTCCAGGTGCAGCGAGAGCCGTTCGGCGGCGAGTACGGCCAACGGCCGGGCGTACGCCGACGGTGCCGCGTCCAGCTCCAACTCCCCACCGTACGGTCGGTGCACCGCCAGCGGGACCCGGAGCAGCTCGTTGCCGGCGCGCGGCTGGCGGCCGTACCGGGCCAGCACCTGCGGGCCCTCTCCCTCGCCCCGGTCGAGCCGGATCACCCCGCCGGCCGCGCCCACCATCTCGGCGACGCGGGTGAGCAGGTCGGTGGCGAACTCGGGCAGCGGTTCGTCGGCGTACGGGTCGGGCCTGGTCTGGGTCAGTTCGCTCATCGCTGCGGCGCTCGGTGCGGTGGTCGCCAGGTCGCTCTCGGCCTGCCCGGGTGGCGGGTACGGGGACAGCGGCCCGCCGCCGTGGTCGCCGTGGCGGTCCAGCCGGAACCACACCCCCTTGCCGGTGGGCAGGTAGGTGGTGCCCCAGCGGCTGGCGAAGTGGTCGACGAGCAGCAGCCCGCGCCCCCGGGCGGAGACCTCGCCGATCTCGTCGGTGTCGTTGCGGCTGCCGACGATCAGCTCGTCGACCGGCCCTGCGGCGAAGTCGGAGACGGTGACGGTCAGGCCGATCCGGTCGGCGACGACCTCGATGTCCAGTTCGGTGCGGGCGTGCTCGACGGCGTTGGTGGACAGTTCGGTGGTGAGCAGCAGTGCCTCGTTGAGCAGTTCGTCGAGGTCCGCCTCGGCGAGCACGGAGCGGACGACGGCGCGGGCGGCGGCCGGGGTGCGCCGGTCGGCGGGCAGTCGGACGCGCCGGACGTGCTCGTCCCGTCCCGCGTCTGTCCCGGCCCCCGGCTCCGTTGACACCCCCGTATCCTCTACCGCGACCGCCCGGGTGCCAAGCCGCACCACGCACCGTCACACCCGTCGCACCGATCGGCAGGTCGACGTCACCCCCGTCGTCGGGTGCGGGTCGGCGACCAACGGCTACGTGTCGACCTGGGGTGGTGGGGTCGGGCCGGGTGCCGGGACCGCGTCCCGCCTGCGGTGTCGCTGTCGGGGCGGTGGTGGCACCGGCAGGGACATGTCGGGCACGTCGTGTCCGCTGCCCGGGTCCGGACGCGGGCACAATGAGGGAAAGTCGGCGTGTCGGCACGCCGGGGACCCTCCGAGCTGAGCGAGGAAAGATGACCGCGAAACAGTCGGTGACGGCGGACGTGTCCGCTTCCGAGCATGACGCGCTCCTCGGTGAGCTGTCGGAGGCGCTGCGGCGGGTCGGCCGGGGTGACTTCAAGGTACGGCTGCCCCGGCGCGCGGGTGCGGCTGGTGAGGTGGCGGACGCCTTCAACGAGGTGGTGTCGCTCCAGGAACGGCAGCACCTGGACCTGCGCCGGATCAGTCGGGTGGTGGGCCGGGACGGCCGGCTGACCGAGCGCCTCGACGAGGAGGGCCTGGACGGCTCCTGGGCGGAGGGCCAGCGGGCGGTCAACTCGCTGATCGACGACCTGGGTCGACCGACCACCGAGATCGCCCGGGTGATCATGGCGGTGGCCGACGGTGACCTCTCCCAGCACATGGAGTTGGAGATCGACGGTCGCCCGCTGCGCGGTGAGTACCTGCGGATCGGCCGGACGGTCAACACGATGGTCGGGCAGCTCTCGTCGTTCTCCAACGAGGTGACCCGGGTGGCCCGGGAGGTGGGCACCGAGGGCAAGTTGGGTGGTCAGGCGGACGTGCGGGGTGTCGCCGGCACCTGGAAGGACCTCACCGACTCGGTGAACACCATGGCGTCGAACCTGACCGGCCAGGTGCGGTCGATCTCGCAGGTGGCGACGGCGGTGGCCCGGGGTGACCTGTCGCAGAAGATCACGGTCGGGGCGCGCGGCGAGGTCGCCGAGCTGGCCGACACGATGAACTCGCTGACCGACACGCTGCGCCTGTTCGCCGAGCAGGTGACCCGGGTGGCGCGGGAGGTGGGCACCGAGGGCAAGCTCGGTGGGCAGGCCGACGTGCCGAACGTCGCGGGCACCTGGAAGGACCTCACCGACAGCGTCAACTCGATGGCGTCGAACCTGACCTCTCAGGTGCGTAACATCGCGCAGGTCTCGACGGCGGTGGCCCGGGGTGACCTGAGCCAGAAGATCACCGTGGCGGCGCAGGGCGAGATCCTGGAGCTGAAGGACACCGTGAACACGATGGTGGACCAGCTCAGCTCGTTTGCCGACGAGGTGACCCGGGTGGCCCGGGAGGTGGGCATCGAGGGCAAGTTGGGCGGTCAGGCCCAGGTACGCGGGGTCTCCGGCACCTGGCGGGACCTGACGGAGAACGTCAACCAGCTCGCCGGCAACCTGACCAGCCAGGTCCGCAACATCTCCCAGGTCTCCACGGCGGTGGCGAAGGGTGACCTGTCGCAG
Organism: Micromonospora sp. CA-248260; assembly: GCF_050942205.1. Classification (NCBI taxonomy): domain Bacteria; kingdom Bacillati; phylum Actinomycetota; class Actinomycetes; order Micromonosporales; family Micromonosporaceae; genus Micromonospora; species Micromonospora sp. CA-248260. The sequence continues at coordinate 353,357 of NZ_CP192021.1, forward strand.
AAGATCACCGTGGACGCGCAGGGCGAGATCCTGGAGCTGAAGAACACCGTCAACACGATGGTCGACCAGTTGTCGTCGTTCGCCGACGAGGTGACCCGGGTGGCCCGCGAGGTGGGCACCGAGGGCAAGCTGGGCGGGCAGGCACAGGTGAAGGGTGTCTCGGGCACCTGGCGCGATCTCACCGACAACGTGAACTCGATGGCGTCCAACCTGACGTCCCAGGTGCGCAACATCGCCTCGGTGACCACGGCGGTGGCGAAGGGTGACCTGTCGCAGAAGATCACCGTGGATGCCCGGGGTGAGATCCTGGAGCTGAAGTCCACGGTCAACACGATGGTGGATCAGCTGTCGTCGTTCGCCGACGAGGTGACCCGGGTGGCCCGGGAGGTGGGCACCGAGGGCAAGCTCGGCGGTCAGGCCCAGGTACGCGGGGTCGCCGGCACCTGGCGGGATCTCACCGACAACGTGAACTCGATGGCGTCGAACCTGACCAGTCAGGTGCGTAACATCGCGCAGGTCTCCACGGCGGTGGCGAAGGGTGACCTGTCGCAGAAGATCACGGTGGACGCGCAGGGTGAGATCCTGGAGCTGAAGAACACGGTCAACACGATGGTGGACCAGCTCAGCTCGTTCGCCGACGAGGTGACCCGGGTGGCCCGGGAGGTCGGCACCGAGGGCAAGCTGGGCGGTCAGGCGCAGGTGAAGGGTGTCTCGGGCACCTGGCGCGATCTCACCGACAACGTGAACTCGATGGCGTCCAACCTGACGTCCCAGGTGCGCAACATCGCCTCGGTGACCACGGCGGTGGCCAAGGGCGACCTCGGTCAGAAGATCACGGTGGACGCGCAGGGCGAGATCCTGGAGCTGAAGAACACGGTCAACACGATGGTGGACCAGCTCAGCTCGTTCGCCGACGAGGTGACCCGGGTGGGTCGCGAGGTCGGCATCGAGGGCAAGCTCGGCGGTCAGGCCCAGGTCAAGGGCGTGAGCGGCACCTGGCGGGACCTCACCGAGAACGTGAACCAGCTCGCCTCGACCCTGACCACCCAGCTCCGGGCGATCTCCCAGGTCTCCACCTCGGTGACCCGGGGCGACCTCACCCAGCGGATCGCGGTCAAGGCGCAGGGCGAGGTCGCCGAGCTGAAGGACAACATCAACCAGATGATCGTCACCCTGCGGGAGACGACCAAGAAGAACGCCGAGCAGGGCTGGCTCGACTCCAACCTGGCCCGCATCGGTGGCCTGCTCCAGGGCCAGCGGGACCTGGGCGAGGTCTGCCGCATGATCATGATGGAGGTGACCCCGCTGGTCGACGCGCAGCTCGGCGCGTTCTTCCTGGCGGACACCTCCGACGGGGTGATGCGGCTGCGGCTGACCGCGTCGTACGGGTATGTGGCGCGGGGGCACGACGTCACGTTCGGGCCCGGTGAGGGGCTGGTCGGTCAGGCGGCGCTCTCCCGCCGGACGATCCGGCTCAACGCGCTGCCCGACGGGCGGATCACCCTGCGGTCGGGGCTGGCCGAGACGCTCCCGTCCGACCTGGTGGTGCTGCCGATCCTGTTCGAGGGGGAGCTGCTCGGGGTGATCGAGTTCGCCAGCGTGGCCCGCTTCTCGGAGCTGCACCTGGCGTTCCTGGAGCGGCTGGTGCTCACCATCGGTGTCGCGGTCAACACCATCCAGGCCAACCGGCGTACGGAGGAGTTGCTGGCCCAGTCGCAGCGGCTGGCGTTGGAGTTGCAGGACCAGTCGGCGGAGTTGCAGCGCACCAACGCCGAGTTGGAGGACAAGGCGAAGCTGCTCAGTGAGCAGAAGGGCAACATCGAGACCAAGAACCGGGAGATCGAGCTGGCCCGGCTCGGCCTGGAGGAGAAGGCGCAGCAGCTCACCCGGGCGTCGGCGTACAAGTCGGAGTTCCTGGCGAACATGAGCCACGAGCTGCGTACCCCGCTGAACTCGCTGCTGCTGCTGGCCCGGTTGCTGGTGGAGAACTCGGAGCGCAACCTCACCCCGAAGCAGATCGAGTTCGCCCGGACGATCCACGGCTCGGGCTCGGACCTGCTGCGCCTGATCGACGACATCCTGGACCTGTCCAAGATCGAGGCGGGTCGGATGGACGTCGAGCCGACGGAGATCCGGTTCGCCGAGATCCGCAACTACGTGGAGCAGGCGTTCGCCCCGCAGGCGGAGGACAAGAACCTCGACTTCCAGGTGCGGGTGGCCAAGGAACTGCCGCCGGCCCTGGTGACCGACGCCCAACGGTTGCAGCAGATCCTGCGCAACATGCTCTCCAACGCGGTGAAGTTCACCGACAACGGCGCGGTCACCCTGCGGATCGCCCCGGCGGCGGAGAACGCGGTCTTCGACGTGCCGGCGTTGACCAACGCCCGCCAGGTGATCGCCTTCACCGTGATCGACACCGGCATCGGCATCTCCGACGACAAGCTGAGCATCATCTTCGAGGCGTTCCAGCAGGCCGACGGCACCACCAGCCGGCGGTACGGCGGCACCGGGCTGGGCCTGTCGATCAGTCGGGACCTGGCCCGGCTGATCGGCGGCACGATCACCGTGACCTCCGCGCCGGGGCAGGGTTCGACGTTCACCCTCTTCGTACCGGATGTGCTGGCGCCGGACGCGGTGGTGGCGCCGCAGTCACCGTCGCCGGAGCGCGCGGGCCTGCCGGCGTCGCTGCTGATGCCGCCGGTGGAGTTGCTGGCCGCGCCGGAGGCCCCGGCCACCCGGCAGTTGGACGGCGCGACGGTACTGATCGTCGACGACGACGTACGCAACGTGTTCGCGTTGACCAGCGCGTTGGAACTGCACGGGATGACCGTGCTGTACTCGGACAACGGCGCGGACGGGGTTCGCGTGCTGGCCGAGCATCCGGAGGTGGACATCGTGCTGATGGACGCCATGATGCCCGACCAGGACGGTTACGAGACGACCCGGCAGATCCGCCGGAACCACCGCTTCGCGGACCTGCCGATCGTCTTCCTCACCGCGAAGGCGATGCCCGGTGACCGGGAGTCGGCGCTGGCGGCCGGGGGTAGCGACTACATCACCAAGCCGGTGGACCTGGACGGGCTGATCGAGCGGATGGCGTCCTGGATCAGTGGCAGCCGAGACAAGGAGAATTCGTGACCCAGACTGCCAAGGCGCTGCTGGTCGACGACCGTCGGGAGAACCTGATGGCCCTGGAGGCGATCCTCCAGGGGCTCCCGGTGCAGTCGGTGGCCGTGGAGAGCGGTGAGGCGGCGCTGAAGCAACTGCTGGTGGACGACTTCGCGGTCATCCTGCTGGACGCCCAGATGCCCGACATGGACGGCTTCGAGACGGCCAGTCACATCAAGCGCCGGGAGCGGACCCGGCACGTGCCGATCATCTTCCTCACCGCCGCCGACAAGGACGCCCAGTTGGCGCTGCGCGGCTATGCGGTCGGGGCGGTGGACTACCTGACCAAGCCGTTCGACCCGTGGGTGTTGCGGGCGAAGGTGTCGGTGTTCGTGGAGCTGTGGGTGAAGACCCGGCAGTTGGCGGCGCAGTCCGACGTGGTGCGTGAGCGTGACGCCCAGTGGCGGGTGCTCACCGACGCGGTGGACGCGGCGGCCACCCTGCTGCGGGTCGAGGACGACCCGGAGGCCCGGCAGCGTGCCCTGGACATTCTGGAGCAGGCCCGCTGGGGCAACACCGCCTGACCGGCGGCGTGCACCGGGCGTGACCAGGCGGGTGCCGGCCCGGCCGGGGGGCGGGCGTGCGGTCGGGTGGCGGCGTGCTCAGTGGGCGGGTGTGCCGCTGGCGGCGCGGCGGGCCCGCCAGCGCTCGCCGAGCGAGTCGAGTTCCTCCTGGATGAAATAGAAGAAGTCCCGCATCTCGGCCACCCGTTCGCCGCCCGGGGTGGCGGTGCCGCCCAGTGCGGTGACGCCCGCGTCGGCGATGTCGATGAAGTTCTTGTAGAGGCCGGTCTTGGTGATGGTGCCCTCGTACCAGGGGTTGTCGGGCAGCCGGTAGTGGTCCCGGCGCGAGCGCGGGACCGGTTCGCGGACCAGCATGCTGACCTGGGTCAGGTGGCGTACCGCGCCGGATACGGCTGCCGCGCTGACGCCGAGCCGCTCGCCGATCTGGGCGGCGGTCAGCGGGCCGTCGGCGCTCATCACGGCGAACAGGACCCGGGCGGACATCCGGGGGAAGCCGACGTCCGCGAAGGCCATCGCCATCCGTTCGACGAAGAGGTGGACCTCGTCGTCGTGGCCGGGTTGACGGTCGTCAGGCATCGGACGCTGCTCCTCGGGCTCGGGACGGTTCAGGCGATGGTGCCGCACCGGACAGAAACTTCACAACTTTGTGAAACGAGTGTAGCTTCTGAATTATGGAAACCCCGATAGCGGTGACCGGCCTGGTGAAGACCTTCGGCCGCACCCGGGCCCTCGACGGGCTCGACCTGAACGTCCGGGCCGGTGAGGTGCACGGCTTCCTCGGCCCGAACGGCGCCGGCAAGTCGACCGCCATCCGGGTCCTGCTCGGGCTGCTGCGGGCGGACGCGGGGGCCGTCCGACTGCTCGACGGTGACCCGTGGCGCGACGCCGTCACGCTGCACCGCCGCCTGGCGTACGTGCCGGGCGACGTCACCCTCTGGCCCCAGCTCTCCGGCGGCGAGGTGATCGACCTGCTCGGGCGGATGCGCGGCGGGCTCGACCCGAAGCGCCGCGCCGAGCTGCTCGCGTCGTTCGAGCTGGACCCCCGCAAGAAGGGGCGCACCTACTCCAAGGGCAACCGGCAGAAGGTCGGCCTGGTCGCCGCGCTCGCCTCCGACGTCGAACTGCTCATCCTCGACGAGCCCACCTCCGGGCTGGACCCGCTGATGGAGGAGGTGTTCCAGCACTGGATCGACCGGGCCCGCCGCGACGGCCGCACCGTGCTGCTGTCCAGCCACATCCTGGCCGAGGTGGAGGCGCTCTGCGACCGGGTGACGATCATCCGCAACGGCCGCCACGTCGAGACCGGCACCCTGACCGAGCTGCGTCACCTGCACCGCACCGCGATCGACGCCGAACTGGCCGGCCCGGTGGACGGCCTGGCCGACCTGCCCGGCGTGCACGACCTGCGGGTAGACGGCGACCGGGTCCGCTTCGCCGTCGACACCGTCGCGCTGGACACCGCGCTGCGCCGGCTCACCGAGATCGGCGTACGCAGCCTGGTCAGCCAGCCGCCGACGCTGGAGGAGCTGTTCCTGCGCCACTACGAGACCCCGGCCCCCGACACCCCGGTCTCGACCGCGTCGGGCAGCACCGCGCCCGACAGCACCGCGCCCGACAGCACCGCGCCGGGCAGCACCGCGCCGGGCAACACCGCGCCCGACAGCACCGCGCCGGGCAGCGACCAGCCGACGGGGGTACGGCGATGAGCACCCTCACCGGCACCGGTCACCTGGCCCGGCTGATCCTGCGCCGGGACCGGATCGTCCTGCCGCTCTGGGTGCTGCTGCTGACCGTCCTGCCGGTGTCCTACGCGGGCAGCTTCTTCGCGCTGTTCCCCACCGCCGCCGAGCGGGCCGCGTACGTCACCGGCACCGCCCGCAACCCGTCGGTGGTGGCCCTGCTCGGCCCGGTCTACGGCGACAGCGTCGGCGCGTTGACCGCCCAGCGCGGTGGCTTCCTCCAGGTGATCGTCGGGCTGGCCGCCCTGCTCACCGTCATCCGGCACACCCGCACCGAGGAGGAGGCCGGTCGACGGGAACTACTCGGCGCGACCGTCCTCGGCCGGTACGCCGGGCTCACCGCCGCACTGCTGGTGACGTACGCGGCCAGCCTGCTGCTCGGCCTGCTCACCGCCGCCGGGCTGGCCGCCACCGGGCTGCCGGCGACCGGCTCGCTGGCGTACGGGCTGTCGGCGGCGCTGGTGGGGGTGGTCTTCGCCACGGTGGGCGGGTTGGCCGCCCAGCTCACCCAGACCGCCGGTGGGGCGCGCGGGATCGCCGTCGGGGTGCTCGGGGTGGCGTTCACGCTCCGGCTGGTCGGGGACACCTCCGAGCACGGGTGGCCGAGTTGGCTGTCCCCGCTGGGTTGGGCCGCACGCATCCGCGCCTACGCGGGGGAGCGCTGGTGGGTGCTGGCCCTGCCGGTCGCGCTGACCGTGCTGCTGGCCGTGGTGGCGTACCCGGTATCGGTGCGGCGGGACCTCGGGGCCGGCGTGCTGCCGTCGCGGCCGGGTCCGGTGCGGGCCGGGCGGGTGCTGTCCGGGCCGTTCGGGTTGGCTTGGCGGCTGCACCGGGGGCCACTGCTGGGCTGGTCGGTGGGCTTCCTCCTGCTCGGGTCGGTCGTCGGTGGCGCGGCCGAGGCGGCCGGCCGCTCGGTCGCCGGCAACGCCGCGTTGGAGCAGGTGATGGCCCGGCTGGGTGGCGCGTCGGGGCTGGCCGAGGCGTACCTGGGGGTGTCGTTGGGGGTGGCCGGGCTGGCCGCCGCCGGCTACGGCGTCCAGGCGGCGTTGCGGATGCGGTCGGAGGAGGCCGCCGGGCGGGCCGAGCCGGTGCTGGCCACCGGGGTGCACCGGTCGACCTGGCTCGCCTCACACCTGGTGTTCGTCCTGCTGGGGCCGGTGGTGGTGCTGGCGTTGGTCGGGCTGGCGGCCGGCCTGACCTACGGGCTCAGCATCGGTGACGTGCCGGGGCAGCTGCCCCGGATGCTCGGTGCCGGCCTGGCGCAGGTGCCGGCGGCCTGGGTGCTCGCCGGCCTGGCGGTGCTGCTGTATGGCCTGTTGCCCCGCCTCTCCCCGGCGGCCTGGGCGGTGCTCGCGGTGGTGGTGCTGCTCGGTCAGCTCGGCGCGGTGCTGGAGCTGAGCCAGTGGCTGCTGGACCTGTCGCCGTTCACCCACACCCCACAGGTGTTGCGCGCCGGCTGGAGCGTCATTCCGCTGCTGGCCCTGACCGTGCTGGCCGGGGTGTTCTGCGCGGTCGGCTTCGCGTCCTTCCGCCGCCGCGACATCCCGGTCGGCTGACGGCACGACATCTCCCGGCTGGCCGGCCGCGCCACGACGCGTCGGCCGGCGGGCCCTTGCCGGGGCGGGCCCGACCGGTCAGCCGGAGGGGGTCTCGTTACGGATCATCAGGGCGGAACGCAGGCCGGTGATGTCGAGGACGCGCAGCAGGAAGTCGCCCACGTTGCTCAGGATCAACAGGCACTGGGAGTGGCTGGCCTTGCGACTGAGCACGACCAGCGTGCCGAGCCCCTGCGAGTCGCAGAAGGTCACCCCGGCCAGGTCGAGCACGATGCGCGGCGGAGGCTCGGCGAGCACCTCGTTCACGACGGTCGACAGTTGGGCGGCGGTGAGCATGTCGATCTCACCGGCCAGGCGCAACACCACTTCGTCGCCAGTCCGGTGTACCGTGATGGACAGCTCGGCACGATCCACGCCGTCAGCCTATCGCGATCCCACCAACCTGGCCCGGCGAGACGATCCGCCGTGCCGATCACCGGGCGAGCGGCAGATCCGCCCCACCGGCTCCGGTGGGGTGAGCCGGGTAACCCGGCCCCGGGGTGGCTGCGGATTCCCCGCCCGGCGCTGACACAATGGGCCGCATCGTGACCGATACCTTTTCCGCCGGGACCGGCCGCTACCCGGCCGACGCACCGGCCTCCGAGGCCCTGTTCGACCGCGCCCAGGCCATCGTGCCCGGCGGGGTCAACTCCCCTGTGCGCGCGTTCCGTGCCGTCGGTGGCACCCCGCGCTTCATGGTCCGGGGGGAGGGTCCCTGGCTGTACGACGCCGACGGGCGACGCTACGTCGACCTGGTCTGCTCGTGGGGGCCGCTGATCCTGGGCCACGCCCACCCCGAGGTGGTCGAGGCGGTGCGGGAGGCCGCCACCCTCGGCACCAGCTTCGGCACCCCCACCCCGGGTGAGGTGGAGTTGGCCGCCGAGATCGTCGAGCGCACCCCGGTCGAGCAGGTCCGGCTGGTCAACTCGGGCACCGAGGCGACCATGTCGGCGATCCGGCTGGCCCGGGGGTTCACCGGCCGATCCAAGATCATCAAGTTCGCCGGCTGCTACCACGGCCACTCCGACGGGCTGCTCGCCGCCGCCGGCTCCGGTGTCGCCACCCTCGGCCTACCCGACTCTCCCGGGGTCACCGGCGCGGCGGCCGGCGACACCATCGTGCTGCCCTACAACGACATCACCGCCGTCGAGGCGGCGTTCGCCGCGCAGGGTCCGCACATCGCGGCGGTCATCACCGAGGCCGCCGCCGGCAACATGGGCGTGGTCGCCCCCCGCGACGGCTTCAACTCCCGGCTCGCCGCGATCGCCCACGCCCACGGCGCGCTGCTCATCGTCGACGAGGTGATGACCGGGTTCCGGGTCTCCCGCGCCGGCTGGCACGGCCTCGACCCGTCCGACGCCGACCTGTGGACGTACGGCAAGGTGATGGGGGGCGGGCTGCCCGCCGCGGCCTTCGGCGGGCGCACGGAGATCATGTCCCGGCTCGCCCCGGCCGGCCCGGTCTACCAGGCCGGCACCCTCTCCGGTAACCCGCTGGCCTGCGCCGCCGGCCTGGCCACCCTGCGGCTGGCCGACGACGCCCTCTACCGCCGGCTCGACGACACGGCCGCCGTCGTGGGCAAGCTCGCCGCCGACGCGCTGGCCGCCGCCGGGGTCCCGCACCGCCTGTCGTACGCGGGCAGCATGTTCTCGATCTTCTTCACCGACGCCGACGTGGTCGACTACGACAGCGCCCGCACCCAGCAGGTGCCCGCGTTCAAGGCGTTCTTCCACGCGATGCTCGCCGCGGGTGTCTACCTGCCGCCGAGCGCGTTCGAGTCGTGGTTCGTGTCGGCGGCGCTCGACGACGCCGCCCTGGAGCACATCGCCGCCGCCCTGCCCGGCGCGGCGACAGCAGCGGCAGCGGCAGGCAGCGGGGGGTAAACACCAATGAGCAAGACCGTCGTCCACGTGCTGCGGCACGGCGAGGTGCACAACCCGGACCGGATCCTCTACGGCCGGCTGCCCGGCTTCCGGCTGTCGGAGCTGGGCGTGCAGATGGCCAAGGCCGCCGCCCAGGCGGTCGCCGAGCGGGAGGTCGTGCACGTGGTGGCCAGCCCGCTGGAACGCGCCCAGCAGACCGCAGAGCCGATCGCCGGGCAGTTCGGGCTCCCGGTCGGGGTGGACGAGCGGCTGATCGAGAGCGCCAACTGGTTCGAGGGCAAGAAGGTCTCGCCCGGGGACGGCTCGTTCCGCGACCCGCGCAACTGGTGGGTGCTGCGCGACCCGGTCACCCCGAGCTGGGGCGAGGCCTACCGGGCCATCGCCGAGCGGATGTTCGCCGGGCTGCACGCCGCCCGGGTGGCCGCCGAGGGACGGGAGGCGGTCATCGTCTCCCACCAGCTTCCCATCTGGACGCTGCGCCGCTACGTCGAGCGCAAACGGCTCTGGCACGATCCGCGCCGCCGGCAGTGCGGGCTGGCCAGCCTCACCTCCTTCCATTTCGACGGGGCGAAGGTGGTCGGGATCGGCTACTCCGAGCCGGCCGCCCACCTGATCGCCATGTCCGCGACAGCCCGGACGGCCAAGGGGGCCTGAGATGCGTTCCCGGAGGCCGTTGGCCGTCCTGCTCGCCGCCGTCACCGCCGGGGCGGCGCTGGTCGGCTGCTCCTCCGGCACCGACGAGAGCCGGTGCGCCAACAACGGCGGCATCGTCGAGTGCGCCCCCGACCAACGCTCCGCCGCCCCGAAGATCGCCGGTGACCTGCTCACCGGCGGTGGGTACGACACCTCCCAGGCCCGGGGCCAGGTGGTGGTGGTCAACTTCTGGGGTTCCTGGTGCGCGCCCTGTCGCGCCGAGGCCGATGACCTGGAGGCCACCTACCAGGCCACCAAGGCATCCGGGGTGACCTTCCTCGGCATCAACGTGCAGGACAGCCGGGACAAGGCGATCGCCTTCGAGGAGGGTCGGGTGACGTATCCGAGCCTGTTCGACCCGGCCAGCCGGCTGGCGCTGGCGCTGGACATCCCGCCGAACACCATCCCGGCCACCGTCGTGCTGGACCGGCAGGGCCGGATCGCCACCGTGATCAGGGCCGCCGTCACCACCGACGGGCTGCGCCCGATCGTCGAGCGGATCGCCGCCGAAGAGCCGGCGTCGACCGGTTCCCGCTGATGGGCGAGACGTTCCGCGAACTCGCCCAGTCCGGCCCGTTGCTGCTGGCCATCGGTGCGGCGGCGCTCGCCGGGCTGGTCAGCTTCCTGTCCCCGTGCGTGCTGCCGCTGATGCCCGGCTACCTGTCGTACGTGACGGGGCTGGCCGGCACCGACCTGGAGGGCCGCGCCCGGCCGACCACCCCGACCGGCGCGGACCCCGCCCCGGGCGGCGGGTCGGCACCCGGCGAGGGCCCGGCCTCCGACGGCGGTTCGGCTCCCGACGGCGGTCCCGGCGGCACGGTGGCGGTGGCGACGCGGGCGGCGGCCCGGCCGGTGGCGGCGGTCAAGGGCCGGGTGCTGGCCGGCACGCTGTTGTTCATCGCCGGCTTCACCGTCGTCTTCACCGCCACCGCGATCCTCTTCGCCGGGTTCGGTCGGATCTTCTTCGACTACGAGCGCACCTTCCAGGTCGTCATCGGCGGGCTGATCGTCCTGCTCGGGCTCAGCTACCTGGGCGTGCTCCCGGGGATGCAGCGGGAACTGCGGATCCGACGGTTGCCCGCCGCCGGGCTGCTCGGTGCGCCGGTCCTCGGCGCGGTGTTCGCGTTGAGCTGGATGCCGTGCACCGGTCCGACGCTGGGTGCGGTGCTGGGGATGGCCGCCACCGGTGGGCAGACCGACCGGGCCGTGGTGCTGGCGGTGGCGTACTGCCTGGGGTTGGGGTTGCCGTTCGTGGTCTTCGGGTTGGGCTTCCACCGGCTGCTCGGGGTGTTCCGGGCGGTCCGGCGCAACAGCCGGTGGGTGACCCGGATCGGCGGGGTGCTGCTGATCCTGATCGGCCTGGCGCTGGTCACCGGCGGCTGGCAGAGCTTCGTGATCTGGTTGCAGACGACAGTGGGCCCCGGCGAGGTGAGCATCTGATGACGACCGTCGACGACCGGCCGGCCAGCCCACCCGCCGAGGCCCCCCGCCGCCGGCCGAATCCGGTGCTGGCCCTGCTGCGCAACTCCTGGCGGCAGCTCACCAGCATGCGTACCGCGTTGATCCTGTTGTTCCTGCTCGCGGTCGCGGCGATTCCCGGCTCGGTGCTGCCACAGCGGGGGGTCAACCCGGAGAACGTCGACAGGTACTTCGTCGAGCACCCCGACCTGGCCCCGCAGCTCGACCGGATCGGCGCATTCGAGGTGTTCGGCTCGGTCTGGTTCTCCGCCATCTACCTGCTGCTGTTCACCTCGCTGGTGGGCTGCATCCTGCCCCGGATGCGCGACCACGTGCGGGCGTTGCGGGCCCGGCCGCCGGCCGCGCCCAAGCGGATGGACCGGCTGCCGCAGCACACCGTGCTGGAGGCGCCGGGGGCCGCCGATCCGCAGGCCATCGCCGCCGTGCTGCGCCGCCGCCGCTGGCGGGTGCAGGTGCGCGGCAACGAGGTCTCCGCCGAGAAGGGCTACCTCAAGGAGACCGGCAACCTGCTGTTCCACACCTCGCTGGTCGCCGTGCTGGTCGGCGTCGCGCTCGGCTCGTGGTACGGCTGGCACGGCAACCGCCTGCTGGTCACGGGCGCGGACAACGCCTTCTGCAACACCCGCCAGCAGTACGCCGAGGCGAAGCTCGGCCCCCGCGTGGACAGCGCCGACCTGCCGTCGTTCTGCCTGACCCTCGACAGGTTCGACGCCCGGTTCCTGCCGACCGGTCTGCCGGAGAGCTACCGCGCGACGGTGACCGTGGACCGGCCGGACGGCTCGGACCGGCGGACCGCCGATTTCTCGGTCAACTCGCCGCTGCGGCTCGGCTCGGCCAACGTCTACCTGCTGGGTCACGGCTACGCCCCGATCCTGAAGTACACCGACCGGTACGGCCGCAGCCAGACCAGCACGGTGCCGTTCCTGACCAGCGGCGACGCCAACCTCACCAGCGAGGGGGTGGCCGCCTTCCCGGACGCCAACGTCGACCCGGCGACCGGCCGGCGGGACGCCAACCAGCAGGTCGCCTTCGAGGGGTTGTACCTGCCGACCGCCCCGGACACCGCGCCGTTCGCGTCGTCGCGGTTCCCGGAGGAGCGCAACCCGGCCGTGGTGCTGGCCGCCTACCGGGGCAACCTGGGGCTGGACGCCGGCATCCCCGGCTCGGTCTACCAGCTCGACCAGCGGCAGGTGACCAACGGCAAGCTCAAGCAGGTCGGCAACAAGAAGCTCACCCCCGGTGAGACGTGGACCCTGGACGACGGCAGCAAGCTGGAGTTCCTCGGCACCAAGCGGTACGTCACCCTGTCCGTCCGGCACGACCCGGGCGAGAAGCTGATGCTGGGCGCCTGCGTGGTGCTGCTGGTCGGGCTGATGGGCTCGCTGTTCGGCCGCCGTCGGCGGGTCTGGTTCCGGGTGACGCCCCCCGACAGTGGATCTCCGACGGGCGGTAGTAGTTTGGTGTCGGCCGGTGGGCTGCCGCGCACCGATCATCCAGGGTTCGCCGAGGAGTTCGCGTCTCTCGTCGCTGCGGTTCGCGACGACGGGCGGCCCGACCGGCGGGCGCGAGAGGGAGTCGAGTGATGTCCGCAGTCTCCGACCAGCTGGTGACGTTCGCGATCCTGGTGTACCTGGTCGCGATGATCAGCCACGCCGTCGAGTACGCCCTGGGCAACGTCCGCGCGGTGTCGGCCCGGGTCGCACCGGCCCGGGAGTTGGTCGGCGCGGGTGTCGGCGGGGCCGGCGACGCGGTTGCCGGTGGGGCCGACGCGCCGGTGAAGGGCGACGCCGTCGGGACCACGCCGCCGTCGACCCGGCCGAGCCGTTCGGCGGGACGGGCCAGGCTGGCCGGGCGGATCGCCGCCGGGCTGACCGTGCTCGCCGCCGCGCTGCACCTCGGCGCGCTGGTCACCCGGGGCATCGCGGCCGACCGGATGCCCTGGGGCAACATGTACGAGTTCGTGCTGACGGTCACCTGGATCGGGACCGCCGCCTGGCTCGTGGTGCTCTGGAAGCGGCCGTCGCTGCGCCGGCTCGGGCTGTTCCTCACCCTGGTCATGGTGCTGCTGCTGGCCTTCGCCGAGCTGAAGCTCTACGTCCCGGTGGTGCCGCTGATGCCGGCGCTCCAGTCGTACTGGTTCATCATCCACGTGTCGACGATCGTCTTCTCCTCCGGCATCTTCCTGCTGGGCGTGGTGCCGGCGGTGTCGTTCCTGCTGCGCAACGGGTACGAGCAGGGGCGGCGCAGCTTCCCGTACACGTTGGCCCGGCGGCTGCCCGGGGCGGCCGACCTGGAGCGGCTGACCTTCGCCCTGCACGCCTTCTCGTTCCCGATCTTCACGTTCGCGGTGATCGCGGGCGCGATCTGGGCCGAGGCGGCCTGGGGCCGGGCCTGGGGTTGGGACCCGAAGGAGACCTGGGCGTTCATCTCCTGGGTGGTCTACGCCGGCTACCTGCACGCCCGCGCCACGCCCAGCGTCCGGCGCAACGTGGCGACCTGGATCGCGGTGCTGGGCTTCCTGACCGTGCTGATGAACCTGTTCGGGGTGAACTTCTTCTTCACCGGCCTGCACTCGTACGCCGGGGTGGAGTGAGTCGGCCGGTGAGCACCCGGTCGACGCCCAGGGTCACCTGGTAGGCGACCTCCGGCACGTCGGCCAGGTCGATGCGCTCGGCCCGCAGGGCGAGCTGGGCGTGCAGTTCCCGGGCCACCGCGTCGCGGATCTCCTTCAGCAGCGGGGAGAAGCCGTCCGGATCACCCACGGTGTACGCGTCGTCCATGCGTCCCATCCTCTACCGGAGGACCAGGTGTGTCGATGCCCCTGGCCTGCAGAACGTCTATCTCTCCCGAAGTCGGTCAGCGGTACCGACCGCCAGCGGTCGTTGGTGGTCGTGATGCCTTCCCATTGGCTGACACCTTGACGCCCCATAAGGCTGATGACATCATCGCCGAACGATGTTTGCGTAAACAATTTAGGGCTTAAATCGGACATCAGCTTCGACTGTGGCATCCGGATGGGGGCGCGCTGCTTGTCGATGTTTACGTAAACATCGACAAGGGTGACGTGGTCGACGTTGACGGCCGGCGGGGGAGACGCCCTGACCCCTGGCCCACCCGTCTGCGAGGAGAGACTCTCCATGAGGAAGTTGGACAAGCGCACCGCCTCGGTGCTCGTGCCCCCTTGATGGCGATGCACCCTACGAGGACAACGACCAGCCGCTGGACACCGACTCGCCCGGCTGACAGTTCCCTGAACTCCGCCGTACCGCCACCTGGTCACTCCCGACGCGGCGGACCCGGACGAGAACCTCGTTCCCCCGCTATTGGAGCCGCACATGTTCCCGAAGCAGACAGGCGTCAGATCCGGCGCCGCCCCGCTTTCCCGTCCCTTGCCCCTCCTTGTCCTGCTACTGCTGCTCGCCCTGGTCGCGGCGGTCGGCACGGTCCTCCTCCCCACGGTGAGCGAGGCCATCACCCGCTCCTCGCAGACCATGTACACCCCGCCGCCCGGCACCCCCGCCCCCGGCACGCTCTACCCCAGGGGGATACGGCTGGAGCACAGTGGGTCGGCCAACGGCACCATGCTCGCCACCTTCGAGCAGTACACCACCGGCAAGCCCGTCTTCCCGATCTACCGCAGCACCGACACCGGCAACACCTGGACCAAGATCTCGGAAGTCGCCGACACGCAGAACGGCTGGGGCATGCGCTGGCAGCCACAGCTGTTCGAACTGCCCATCGCGATCGGCAACTTCCCCGCCGGGACCATCCTGGCCGCCGGCGACTCCGTCCCCAGTAACCGCTCCGGGTTCAAGATCGACATGTACGCCAGCACGAACCAAGGGCAGACCTGGACCTTCGTCAAGAACATCGCCAACGGCGCGGGCAGACCGGTCTGGGAACCCTTCTTCCTGGTCAACGGCAACAAACTCATCGTCTACTACTCCGACGAGCGAGACAGCAGCCACAGCCAGAAGCTGGTGCACCAGGTCAGCACGGACGGCATCAACTGGGGCCCCGTCGTCGACGACGTGGCGACCTCCACGCAGAGCGACCGGCCCGGCATGTCGACAGTTGCGAAGCTGCCGAACGGCAACTACGTGATGACGTACGAGTACGGGGGCTCGCCGGCGGGAAACCTCGCGGTCTACTACAAGATCTCCTCCAACCCCGAGGCGTTCGGCTCGGTCACCGGCCAGGTCCTGAGGTCGACCGACGGCCAGACCGCCTTCTGGAACCCGTACATCACCTGGCTTCCCACCGGCGGCTCCAACGGCACCCTCGTCGTCAGTGCGCAAAGCACAACCGACGTGTTCGTCAACACCCAGGGTGGTGCCGCGAACGCCTGGACCCGTGTCGATTCCAAGGTCGCCGGCGGCTACAGCCGCGGCATGGTTCCGCTGGCCGACGGCCATAGCCTGGTGGTGCTCAGTGGCGGCTACAACGGCAGCACCGTCAACTCCGTCACCTACAGCACCATCGACCTGGGCGGCGTCGTGCCGACGACACCGGTCCCGTCCACGGGGACGACGACGGCGAGGCTGATCGGCGCCCAGTCGGGTCGTTGCCTCGACGTGCCGAACAGCAACTCCGCAAACGGGACCAGGCCGGCGCTCTGGGACTGCCACACCGGGGCCAACCAGCAGTGGACGTACAACGCCTCCACCCGCCAGTTGCAGTCGCTCGGCAAGTGCCTGGGCGTCTCCGGTCAGAGCACGACGCCGGGCGCCACGGTGGTCCTCGGGGACTGCGGCAGCGGTGCCAACCAGCAGTGGACCCTCACCAACAACACAGTGGTGGGAGTCCAGTCCGGGCTGTGCCTGGACGTCGCCAACAACGCGACCGCGAACGGATCAGCGGTGAACATGTGGACCTGCAACGGAGGTGCCAACCAGCGGTGGACCCGCGGCTGACACCAACCTGACGTCGGAGGGATCCGGAACGAGGCGTTCCGGATCCCTCCACCGTCTTTCTCGGATGGCGTCACGAACCGATAGCTGTTTATCGTGTCGTTCAACAGCCCGCCGGGCTGCGAAAGGAGCACCGCAGCGATGATCCCAGCATCGCCGGACGGTGTGCCGCGGGCCCTCGCCGGATCGTCAGGCATCACCCGGCGCCACCGGCGCGTGTCGATGGCGGACGTGGCCCGGGCGGCCGGGGTCTCCGCGCAGACGGTATCCCGCGTCTCCACCGGCCATCCCGGGGTTGTCGCGTCCACCCGCCAACAGGTTCTCGCGGCGATGCAGCAGTTGGGCTACCGGCCCAACAGCGCGGCCCGGGCGCTGAAGAACGGCGAGTTCCGCACCATCGGCGTCATCATCTTCACGCTGTCCACCACGGGAAACAGTCGGCTGCTCGAAGCGATCGCCACCCACGCCAGCCGTGCAGGTTACGTGATCACGCTCATGCCCGTGGCGACACCCACCCAGCACGGCGTGCTGGGCGCGTTCACCCGACTGGGCGAGCTGGCGGTGGACGCCGTCATAGTGGTGATGGAGGTGCATCTGCTCGACGCCGCGATGTTCGTCCTCCCGCCAGGGGTGCATGTCGTGGTCGTCGACTCCGATGCCGGCGACCGTTACAGCGTGGTGGACACCGATCAGGCCGACGGCGCGCGGCAGGCCGTCCAACACCTGCTCGACCTCGGCCACCACACCGTCTGGCACGTCGCCGGGCCGCCGGAGTCCTTCGCCGCCGGGCGTCGGTCGACGGCGTGGCGCTGCGTGCTCGAAGGGGCGGGTCGGCCCGTACCGGCGATGTATCGCGGCGACTGGTCGGCCGAATCCGGCTACCGCGCCGGCCTCCTGCTGGCAGACGAGGCGTCGTGCACCGCGGTATTCGCCGGCAACGACCAGATGGCCCTCGGCGTGCTGCGGGCGTTGCACGAGAAGCACCGGGTCGTTCCCCGCGACATCAGCGTGATCGGCTTCGACGACATCCCGGACAGCGCCTCGTTCATCCCACCGCTGACCACGATCCATCAGGACTTCGCCGAAGTAGGCCGCAGATGCGTCGAGACCGCGCTGCGACAGATCCGCAACCAGCCCGTCGAGCCCGGTACCAGCCTGGTGCCGAACCGGCTGGTGACACGGGCCAGCACGGCAGCACCGCGAACCGTCTGACCCGAACCGGGCTGCTCCTGCCGGTGCTTCCGCCCGCATCGTCGGTGCAGGAGTTGAAGCGTGCCGTGTCCCGCGCTCGGATCGTCGTTGCCTGGCTCTGGAGTGGTCAGGTGCCGAACCAGCCGGGGACGTCGAGGCGGAAGGAATCCGGTGGGGTGACCGCGCGCAGGTCGTCCTCCAGGGCGGCGACCCGCTCCGCGCCGAGCCGGGCCACCCAGCGTTCCCGCAGTGCGTCGAAGAGCACCGCCGAGCGGCGCAGCCCGTCGACGCCCTTCTCTGTCATCCGGACCAGTTTGCGGCGGGCGTCGGTCGGGTCGTCGGCGCGTTCCAGGTAGCCGAGGGCGACCAGCCGGTCGACGGTCTTGCCGGCGGCCTGCTTCGAGACGCCGAGGCGGTGGCCCAGGTCGGATGCGGTGGTGCCGTCGACCCCGACGGCCTGGAGCACGAAGCCGTGCGCCGGCCGCAGCTCGGGGTGCCCCTGCCGGGCCAACTCGGCGTGCAGGTCGTCGACCAGGCTGCGGAAGCCGGCGAGCAGCAGCAGGGGCAGCACAAAGCCGGGCCGCTCGGGGTCACCTATCGACATGTTCGACAACCTGGTTTACTGTTTCGACAACCACGTTGACTATCGTACGTGAGGGGTACCGCCATGTCCCGACCCGGCTTCACCACCCACACCCTCGACACGGCGCCCGACGCCGCCCGCGCGACCATGGCCGGCGTACACCGAAGGCTCGGCCACCTGCCCGGCGCGGTCGGGCTGATGGCCGAATCCCCCGAACTGCTCAAGGGGTTCCTGACCGCCTCCGCCACCTTCGAAGCCACCGACCTCGCGCCTGTCGAGCGGGAGGTGGTGGTGCTGACGGTCGCCACCCGCAACCGGTGCCACCTCTGCGTGGCGATGCACACCGCCACCCTGCACCGGCTGGGTGCCGCCGCTGAACTGATCGCCGCGCTGCGCGACGGCACCGACCTGCCCGAGCCCCGGCTGGCGGCGCTGCGCCGGTTCACCCTCGCCGTCCTCGACCACGCCGGTGACGTCCCGGACGACGAGCTGACCGCCTTCCTCGACGCCGGCTACCGGCCCCGACACGCCCTGGACGTGGTGCTCGGGGTCGGGACGTACACCATCTCGACCCTCGCCAACCGACTCACCCGTGCCCCACTCGACCCGCCCTTGACCGGTTACGCCTGGGAGCCGGCGGCCTGACCGCAGCTCCACGTCGGGCGTATTACAACGTGTTACGCTTGAGGAGTGTCGGATCGTGAGTATGTCTGGACCGACGAGGGTCTGGACAACGCCAGCCGCAACGGTGTCGGCGTGGACGAGACGACCCAGGCGCTGTACGCCCCGTCGGGCCTACGCCATGAGCGTGCTCTCGGGGATCTGCTGCTCATCATCATGGGGATGGCCGACAGCGGTCGGGTGATCGCCGCACTGTGTGACCGCATCGGTGGGACGAGCACATACAAGATCATCGGGGCTCGGGCCCTGCGCGGCGCAGACCTCGACGAATGGAGGAGGCGAGTCCTATGACCGAGCCGGACTTTGAGTGGATGACCAAAGACGAGGTCGTGGCATGGTTCCAGCACACCGACAGCCTGGCGCCGGTCATCAGGTCCATGACGGCGACGCCAGCCTCCGGCACCGCTCCCGAGACACCGATGGCGCTGGTCAGCACCCGACTGCCGGTGGCGCTGGTGAAGCAGCTTGACCGCCTCGCCGAGCAAACCGCAGTCCGTCGCTCCGACATCATCCGCGACGCTCTGACCAGGTACGTCACCACCCGCTCCGAGCCGGTGAGCCACGACGAGGCCGAACACGCCCTCGACGTGCTGCGCCGTGTCGTCGCCGCCCGAACCACCGAAGGTCGGGCGGACGCGGCATAACCCTTTGGCGAGATGCCTTGCCGCATGACGCCGGGACGGCACGCGTCACCGACGCCGGGCCGGGGCGGGGCATCGAGGAAGATGATGCCCCCGAGGGTCGACATTCCGACATCCCGGGCCGACCCGATCTCGCCGGACCGGGGCTGTCAGTCGTGCAGGAAGGGGAGCAGCAGGGCGGTCAGCTCGGCCGGGCGCTCCTCGAACAGCCAGTGGCCGCTGTCGGTGACCACCCGGCCGTCGACCGTCCGGGCGTAGCGGCGCACCTGGTCGGCGACCTGGCCGCCGAGGCTGGCCGCCGCGCCGACGGCCAGCACCGGCATCGGCAGCGGATTCTCCCGGTACGCCGCGTTGTCCTTGACGTCCTGCGCGAAGGCCCGGAAATAGTTGAAGCTGGCCCGCAGGTGGGCCGGGTCGGTCAGGTGCCGGGCGTACTCCTCGATGTCGTCCGCACCGATGCTGCCTTTGTTCACCATGATCGAGTCGGTGAAGCGGTCCACCCAGCGCGCCTCCCGGCCGGCGACCAGCTCCTCCGGCAGGCCGTTGGTGAGGCTGAAGAAGCCGAAGTTCCACACCGCCGGCCCGGCCTCGGTCAACGCGGGAAACGTGTAGATGCTCTCGTCCGGGATCGGTGCCTCGGTCAGCACCAGCCGGGACACCGAGTCGGGGTGCGCGGCGGCATAGGCGTACGCGACCATGGTGCCCACGTCGTGACCGACCAGCCGGATGTCGTCGGCCAGGCCCAGGCCGGTCAGCAGCCCGTGCAGGTCGGCGGCGACTGTCTTCTTGTCGTACCCGTCGGGTGGGGCGTCGCTGCCGCCGAAACCGCGCAGGTCGGGCGCGACCACCTGGTACGTCGCGGCCAGTTCCGGCAGCAGCGCCCGCCACATCCGCCAGCACTGCGGATAGCCGTGCAGCAGCACCAGGGTCGGTCCCCGGCCGCCCCGGACGTAGTTGATCGCCACGTCACCGACCTGCGCCCGCTGCTCGGTGAACCCCGCCGGAACCCGTCCGTCGCCCATCCCGACCCCCGCCCCCATCCCGACCCCCGCCCCCGTCCCGACGTCGCCGGCTGGCACCCGCCCCACCGTCACCCGTGCAACGAGCAACTGTCGGCCGGAGAGACGCGCCTGCCCGGGTGGGGAGGCGTGCCGGCCCGGGTGGGGAGACGCACACCGCCCGGCCCCACCCGGCGTGGGCGGTGCCGGCAGCGGTGCGGGAGACTGGCCGTATGGCGGCTCGTGGCTTCCCGTACACCGATCTCAAGGACTTTCTCGCGGCGCTGGAGCGCGCGGGCGAGCTGCGGCGGGTGACCGTCCCGGTGGACCCCACGCTGGAGATCAGCGAGGTGGTCACCCGGACGGTCCGGGCCGGCGGGCCGGCGCTGCTGTTCGAGCGGCCCACCCGGGGTGAGATGCCGGTGGCGATCAACCTGTTCGGCACCGAGAAGCGGATGGCGATGGCGCTCGGCGTCGAATCGCTCGACGAGATCGGCGACCGGATCGGCGCGCTGATCAAGCCGGAGCTGCCGGTCGGCTGGTCCGGCATCCGCGAGGGCCTGGGCAAGGTCATGCAGCTCAAGTCGGTGCCGCCGCGCAAGGTCAAGACCGCCCCCTGCCAGGAGGTGGTCTACTCCGGTGACGACGTCGACCTGAACCGGCTGCCCGGCCTCCAGGTCTGGCCGGGTGACGGCGGGATCTTCCACAACTACGGGCTGACCCACACCAAGCACCCCGAGACCGGCAAGCGCAACCTCGGCCTCTACCGCCTCCAGCAGCACTCCCGCAACACGCTCGGCATGCACTGGCAGATCCACAAGGACTCCACCGCCCACCACGCGGTCGCCGAGCGGCTCGGCCAGCGGCTCCCGGTAGCCATCGCCATCGGCTGCGACCCGGTGGTCAGCTACGCCGCCTCCGCGCCGCTCCCCGGTGACATCGACGAATACCTGTTCGCCGGGTTCCTGCGCGGCGAACGGGTCGAGATGGTCGACTGCCTGACCGTGCCGTTGCAGGTGCCGGCGCACGCGCAGATCGTGCTGGAGGGCTACCTCGAACCCGGCGAACGCCTGCCCGAGGGCCCGTTCGGCGACCACACCGGCTTCTACACCCCGGTCGAGCCGTTCCCGGTGCTGCACATCGAGACGATGACCATGCAGCGCAACCCCGTCTACCACTCGATCGTCACGTCCAAGCCGCCGCAGGAGGACCACGGCCTCGGCAAGGCCACCGAGCGGATCTTCCAGCCGCTGCTCAAGCTGATGATCCCGGACATCGTCGACTACGACCTGCCGGCCGCCGGGGTGTTCCACAACTGCGCGATCGTGTCGATCCGCAAGCGCTACCCCAAGCACGCGCAGAAGGTGATGAACGCCATCTGGGGCGCGCACCTGATGTCGCTGACCAAGCTGATCGTGATCGTCGACTCCGACTGCGACGTGCACGACTACAACGAGGTCGCGTTCCGGGCCTTCGGCAACGTCGACTACGCCCGCGACCTGCTGCTCACCGAGGGCCCGGTGGACCACCTCGACCACTCGTCATACCAGCAGTTCTGGGGTGGCAAGGTGGGCGTCGACGCGACCCGCAAGCTGCCCACCGAGGGCTACACCCGGGGCTGGCCGGAGGAGATGACCATGTCGCCGGAGGTCGCCTCCCTGGTCGACAAGCGCTGGAAGGAGTACGGCATCTGATGGCCACCGCCGTCGCGCCCGCCCCCCGCCCCGGCCGGGTCAAGTCCTTCCTCAAGCTCGTCGCGATCGAGCACTCCGTCTTCGCGCTGCCGTTCGCCTACCTGTCGGCGCTGACCGCGATGCAGGTCAACGGCGGTCGGGTCCGTTGGCTCGACCTGTTGCTGATCACCGTGGCGATGGTCGGGGCGCGGACGTTCGCCATGGCCGCCAACCGGATCCTCGACCGGCGGATCGACGCCCGGAACCCGCGTACCGCCGGGCGGGAACTGGTCACCGGGGCGGTGAGCGTGCGGACGGCCTGGACCGGCGCGGCCGTCGCGCTGGTGGTCTTCCTCGCCGCCGCCGCCCTGCTCAACCCGCTCTGCCTGCTGCTCGCCCCGCTCGCCGTGATCCCGCTGGTCGTCTACCCGTACGGCAAGCGGTTCACCGACTGGCCGCACGCCATCCTGGCCATCGCGCAGGCGGTCGGCCCGGTCGGCGCGTGGCTGGCGGTCACCGGCACCTTCGCCGGCTCGTGGCCGGCCTGGCTGCTCGGCGCGGCCGTCGGCCTGTGGATCGGCGGCTTCGACCTGATCTACGCCTGCCAGGACGACGAGGTCGACCGGGTGATCGGGGTACGCAGCGTCCCCGCCCGCTACGGCCGCCGCTTCGCGCTGCACGCCTCCACCGTGGCGCACGTGGTGACGTTCGCCCTGTTCGTCTGGTTTGGCGCGCTGGTCGGCTACGGCTGGCCCTGGTGGATCGGGCTGGCGCTCACCGCGGTCGCCTTCGGCTACCAGCACGTGGTGGTCACCCCCACCGACCTCAGCAAGGTCAACCGGGCCTTCTTCACCGCCAACGGTTTCGTCGGCATCGCCCTGTTCGCCTTCGCCCTACTCGACCTGGTACTCCGTCTCAACCTCCGCGCCTGACCCCGCCCCCTCCCCTCGCCCCTGCCCCCTGCCCTTCCCCCTGCCCCCTCGCCCCCCGTGATCAAGAGGTTTGCGTCAGGTGATCAAGAGGTTTGCGTCAACTTTGATCTTCAAGTTGACGCAAACCTCTTGATCACCGGGGCGGAGCGGGCCGGGGCAGGGCGGGCCGGGGCGGGCCGGGCGGCGCAGGGTGGGTGGGGGTTAGGGGTGGGTGGGGTAGCGGGCGCTTTCCAGGGTCCAGTCGATGGTGCCGCGGACGGCGTTCGCTATGCCGTCGAGGTGGGCGGTGACGGATTCGTCCAGCGCGGGGCCGAACGACGGGACCGCGGCGCGTTGCGCCTGGAAGCGGGCCATCGTGTCTCGCCACCGCTCGGCGACCAGCTCCACCGCCTCCGCCACCGGCACGTTCCGCTCGGCGGCCAGCGCCAGCACCAGGTTGTGCCCACCCGAGGTGACCCGGTCCCGTTCCATCGAGGCGAGGTCGTTGTACCAAGAGAGCAGGTCGTTGCCGAGGGTGCCGATCCGGCGCAGCAGTGGATGGTGGTACACCGCGTCGGGCAGCACCCGGCCCCCGACGAACTCGATCAGCGGATACGACACGTACGCCGCCGAGGTGGCCCGGCGCAGCGCGATGTACTCGGCCACCCCGGGCACCCGCCCGTTCTCCTTCGCCACCGCCTCCCGCCAGTTGCCGTCCAGGTGGTCGCCGACCGCGTCGGCGAACCGCAGCCGCCAGCGCGCCGGCATCCGGCGGCGGGGGGACCGCCACGCCTCCACCAGCAGCCGGCGCAGCGGACCACCGAAGTTCGGGTGTCGCCGTCGGGGGCCGTCGTGCAGCAGGGTCAGCGTCCCTCGCCGCAGGGCCCGGATCTGCTCCGAGGGCAGCCGGTCCGGCCCGTCGCAGGCGTCGTCGACCAGGAAGAACCAGGTGAACAGGGCGGCCACGGTACGCAGGTCTGGTTCGCTCGCGTCCGGATAGAGGCGGCCGGCGTACCGGGCGAAGCCCGCCCGGTCGAGCCGGTGCAACGCCTCGGTGCCCAACGGCAGGCCCAGTCGGGGCAAGCGGTCCAACAACCAGTCCTGCACCCCCTCGGCGTACGGGGAGAGCCGGGGAGGGATCGGGCACGCCGACCGTAACGACCAGAGGATCTCGTCGACCATTACCGATGTCTCCCCCGTACGATGTGGATCATCCGATCGCAGCATCGCAGGTCCGCCGCTGACGCGCCGTCCGGGCTGGTCGACGAACGCCTGGTCCGCAGGCATGACGACGGTGAGTGGATCAACCGGTCCCGCCCCGTGATGCGGTCGTCGGGTCGGGACGCGCGGAGAGTGTGACCGCCGGAGCGGACGGGCGATTGCGGGGGTGGGCGGCGGCTGCCGGCGTACACCAGGCAGGCTGGGCGTATGCGCGAACCATGGGTGGTGGGGGTTTCGGGGGCGTCCGGCACCCCGTACGCGGCGGCCGTCGTCCGGGGGTTGCTCGACGCCGGGCAGCCGGTGGATCTGATCGTGTCCCGGGCCGCCCGGTTGACCGTTCTCGACGAGACCGGCCGGCCGTTCCGGGACGGCCACTGGGCCGAGGACCTCGCCGGTTGGCTGGGCCGCGACCTGACGGGCGACGACGTACGACACTGGCCGGCCGGCGACATCGCGGCCGGCCCGAGCAGCGGCTCCTACCGGGTACGCGGGATGGCGGTGGTGCCGGCCAGCACGGCGGCCTGCGCCGGCATCGCCATCGGCCTGTCGAAGGATCTGCTGCAACGCGCCGCCGAGGTCAACCTCAAGGAGCGGCGGCCGGTGGTGCTGGTGCCCCGGGAGACCCCGGTGACCCGCAGCCACCTGGAACACCTGATCGCGCTGCACGACGCCGGTGCGGTGGTGCTGCCGGCCAGCCCCGGCTTCTACGGCGCGGGGGCGTCGGCCACCGCTCAGCAGTTGGTCGACTTCGTCGCCGGCAAGGTGCTGGACGCCCTGGGGGTGCCGCACACCCTGTTCCGGCGCTGGGCGGGCCAGTTGGCCGCCGGGCGCTGACCACCACGACCGCCGCCGTCGACCGGAACGTGTGCCCGGCCGCCGGAACGTGTGCCCGGCCGGTTCCGGGCGACCGGAACTGTGCCCGGCCGCCGGGAGATGTGCCTGGCTGCTGCCGTCTACCGAGCCGTGTGGCCGGTCGCCGTCGTCGACCGGGACGGGTGTCGGGGCGCAACGATCGGTCCCGGCCGGCCGCTACCCGGTCAAGCGGCGGCGGGCCGGACCTTTCGGCCGGCCCGCGCGTCCGTCTCGCACCATTCAGTACATCCCGGCATTGGCCGGACCCGGCCCGGTCGAGGCGGCTGGGCCCACATTGCGTGGTTTGCCCATGTCATCCGCCTCGTCCAACATGCCCTCCCCTTCCAGCAGGGCCCGCACCTCGGATTCCCGAAACCGGCGATGCCCGCCTGGAGTCCGGATGCTGCCTATCCGGCCGGCCGCCGCCCACCGCGTCACAGTCTTCGGGTCCACCCGAAACAGTGCGGCGACCTCACCCGGTGTCAGCAGGCGATCTCCAGTGTCCACAGCCCCCTCCTCGCGTCGACGAAGCCCTCGGCTGAACACACTGCCCCCGGCCGGTGCGAGCCCAGAGCCGTCATGAGGGACGTATGGCAATTACAGCACCAGCGAACTGGCCTGTCCGCCAAACGCGAAAAACGCACGGAGTGGGAAGTTAGTAAATGGTACCGGCGCGGGACTCCCTTGACCGTCGGTCTGCGAACTGTCACCTGCTGTCAGATCCAACGGATGCCGGTCGCCGGACGTTACGCCCCAACGGATAGGCTCACCCTCCGTGGACGCGATCGACCGGAGCCTCGTCGAACTACTGCGCGGTAACGCCCGCCTGTCGTACGCCGAGCTGGCCCGGCAGGTCGGCCTCTCCGCGCCGGCCGTGCACGAACGGGTCGGCAAGCTGGAGTCCAGCGGCGTCATCCGGGCCTACCGGGCCGAGGTCGAGCCGGAAGCCATCGGCCTCGGGGTGACCGCGTTGATCGGCATCGTCGAGGACTCCGGCGGGGACACCGACGACGTGCTGGAGACGTTCCGGCAGATGCCCGAGATCGAATCCTGCTATTTCATGGCCGGCGTCGAGTCTTTCCTGCTCAAGGCTCGGGTAGGCACCATCGCCGAGCTGGAGCAGCTGATCGTGCGGCTGAGCCGTACCCCCGGGGTGGCCTCCACCCGCACGGGCATCGCGCTGTCGACCAAGTGGGAGAACCGGCCCCAGCCGATCGACCCGCCGGCCTCCTGACCGGCCGGCACGCCACCCACCGGTCCCCCTCCCGTCGGCCGTACGCGCAGCGTGGCCGTCCCCGCCGTCGGCGGCGGATGCCGGGTCGACCCGAACGCGAGCCGACCTCGCTTGTACCGTTGCCGTCGTGACTCATCTGGAGCGGTGCGACGAGGCCAGCCGGGTCTGGGTGACCGAGGCGATCGCCGCGGTGGAGGCCGACGCCAACCGGTCGGCCGACACCCACCTGCTGCCGTTCCCGCTGCCCCGGCAGTGGGGGATCGACCTCTATCTCAAGGACGAGTCGGTGCACCCCACCGGCTCGCTCAAGCACCGGTTGGCCCGATCGCTGTTCCTCTACGGGCTCTGCAACGGCTGGATCGGGCCGGCGACCACGGTGATCGAGGCGTCCTCCGGCTCGACGGCGGTCTCCGAGGCGTACTTCGCCCGGATGCTCGGGCTACCGTTCGTCGCCGTGATGCCCGCCTCCACCTCACCCGAGAAGATCGCCCAGATCGAATTCCACGGCGGGCGTTGCCACCTGGTCGACGACCCGGCCAAGGTGGTGGTCGAGGCGCGCTGGCTCGCCGAGGACAGCGGCGGGCACTTCATGGACCAGTTCACCTACGCCGAACGGGCCACCGACTGGCGGGGCAACAACAACATCGCCGAGTCGATCTATGCCCAGCTCTCCCTGGAACGGCACCCGGTGCCCGCCTGGATCGTGGTCGGTGCGGGCACCGGCGGCACCAGTGCCACCATCGGCCGGTACGCCCGCTTCCAGCGGCTGCCCACCAAGCTCTGCGTGGTCGACCCGGAGAACTCGGCGTTCTACCCGGCGTGGCAGGCCGCCGACTGGTCGGTACGCACCGGGCGGGGTTCCCGGATCGAAGGGATCGGTCGACCCACCGTCGAGGCGTCCTTCCTCCCCTCGGTGGTGGACCGGATGACCCAGGTGCCGGACGCCGCCTCACTGGCCGCCATGCGGGCCGGCTCGGCGGTGCTCGGCCGGCGGGTCGGCGGCTCGACCGGCACCAACCTGTGGGGCGCGTTCGGGTTGATCGCCGAGCTGCTCGCGCAGGGTCGGACGGGCTCGGTGGTCACCCTGATCTGCGACGCCGGGGAGCGGTACACCGACACCTACTACGACGACGGGTGGGTGGCCGCACAGGGCCTCGACCTGACCCCGCACCTGGCCACCATCGACCGGTTCCTCACCACCGGCGACTGGCCGACCTGACGGCGTCGCGGTGGCTGGCCGGCAGTGCCACCGCGGTCGACACCGTGGACGTGCCGCGCCGCCGGGTAGCGGCCGTAACCCGGCGGGCTCCAGCCGCCGTGCGGTCGGCTGCCGACCATGCTGCTCCTCGGACAGGCCGAGCCCACCCCAGCCGTCCGCCGGATCCCCGGCGAGGGCGCGGATCAGCCCAGGTCCGCCCGGTCGGCGAGGCCGGGGTAGTGCCGGACCAGCCCCTCGCCGTCCACCTCCAACTCGGTGCGGAAGGTGTCGCTGGTGAAACCCACCCGACCCGGCCCGAGCGCGGTGTAGACCTGCTCGCCGGCCACCACCTCCAGGCTCGGCGTCAGCACCCAGGCCACGGTGATCCGGTGTTCGGTGCTGGACGTCGCCCCGGCCAACCCCAGTCTGCGGATCGGCAGGCTGTTGAACAGCGCCGAGCCGGCCAGGTCGACGTCGACGGCGTCGTGCAGCCGGTCGGTGTCCTCGATGCCGGGTAGGCCGGCCGGTGGCTGCCCGGCCGCCCGCAGCACCGCGTCCAGGTCGCCCTGCTCGCCGGTCGTCACCCGCCAGCCGTCCGTCCCGCGTTCCAGGCGTACGGTCCGCGACCAACCGGCCCCCTCGGCCTCCACGGCGAGCGAGTCTGTGCCCCCGTCCGCGCCGGTCACCAGCCGGTAGCGGCAGGTGTGGGGGACCGGGTCGACGGCCAGTTGGGTGCCGTGCGCGGCGAACCGGGGGCCGTCGTCGAGGACGGCGTACTCGGCCCCGGCAGTGTCCGTCCGGCTCCAGAACAGTGATCGTGCCATGGTCCGGACGTTACGCCAGCCGGACGCAGCCGGCAGCGCATGCGCGAACGCCGCCCCGGAGCGCGGGCTCCGGGGCGGCGTCGGACAGCACGGATCAGTGGGTACGCGCCGGGGGCCGACCGCCGAAGCCCTGCCGGTCGTCACGCGGCCGGTCGTCGCGGACCCGGCCCTCGGTGCGGAACCCGCCCCGACGGTCGGTGGCACGCGGCTCACCGGCACCGAACCGGCGTTCCCCGGAACGCTGCTCGCCCCGGGTGTCCCGGTCACCGAAACGCTGCTCGCCCCGGTCACCGAAACGCCTGTCGCTGCGGTCGCCGTAACCCCGGTCGGCCGGTGCGCGATCCCCGTAACTCCGGTCGCCGCTGGGCCGGTCGCCGTAGCCGCGCTCGCCGGTGGGTCGGGCGCTGTAGCTCCGGTCGCCGGTGGGCCGGTCGCCGCCGTAGCCGCGCTCGCCGGTGGGTCGGGCGCTGTAGCTCCGGTCGCCGGTGGGTCGGGTGCCGTAACCCCGGTCGCCGCCGTAGCCGCGCTCGCCGCTGGGTCGGGCGCTGTAACCCCGGTCGCCGGTGGGCCGGTCGCCGTAGCTCCGCTCGCCGGCCGGCCGGGCGCCGTAGCCCTGGTCGCCGCCGTGACCCCGGCTGTCGCGACTGCCGGAGTAGCCCCGGCTGTCACGGTTGCCGCCGTAGCTGCGGGAGTCCCGGTCGCCGAAGCGGCGCGGGCGGTCACCGTGCCGGCGGGGCTCGGGCTCCTCGCGGACCACGACGGGGACGCCGCTCGGCTCACGGGCCCCGGTCAGCTCGGTCAGCACCGCGTCACCGACCCGGACCCGGGTCTCCGCCGGGGACACGCCGGCCTTCTCCATCATCGCCAGCGTGGTCCGCCGCTGCTTGGGCAGCACCAGCGTGGCCACCGCGCCCGACTCGCCGGCCCGAGCGGTACGACCCGCCCGGTGCAGGTAGTCCTTCGGGTCCTTCGGCGGGTCGATGTGCAGCACCAGGGAGACCCCGTCGACGTGGATGCCCCGGGCCGCCACGTCGGTGGCGACCAGCACGTCCATCCGCCCCTCCTTGAACTCGGCGAGGGTCTTGGTACGCATCCGCTGGGTCTTGCCGCCGTGCAACCCACCGGCCCGTACGCCGACCGCGCCGAGCTGCTCCACCAGCCGGTCGACCCCGAGCTGGGTACGGGCGAAGAGCATGGTCCGGCCGGGGCGGGCCGCGATCGACGCCGCCACGGCGAACTTGTCGTGCGGCGGGATCAACAGCAGGTGGTGGTCCATGGTGGACACCGACGCGGTCGACGGGGCGGTGGAGTGCGTCACCGGGTCGGTCATGAACCGCCTGACCAGGGTGTCGACGTCACCGTCCAGGGTGGCCGAGAAGAGCAGCCGCTGGGCGTTCGCCGGGGTCTTGGCGAGCAACTCGGTGACCTCGGGGAGGAAGCCCATGTCGGCCATCTGGTCGGCCTCGTCCAGCACGGTCACCTCGACGTCGTCCAGGACGCAGACGCCCCGGTTGATCAGGTCGCCGAGCCGGCCGGGGGTGGCCACCACGATCTCGACACCCCGGCGCAGCGCGTCGACCTGCCGGTCGTACGGGACGCCGCCGACGGCGGTCTTGAGGAAGATCCCGACGGCCTTGCCGAGCGGCAGCAGCGCGTCGTTGACCTGCATCGCCAGCTCGCGGGTGGGGACCAGGACCAGGGCGCGCGGGTGCAGCGGCCGGGCCCGGTTGCGTTCGGCCAGCCGGGCGATGATCGGCAGGCCGAAGGCGAGGGTCTTGCCGGAGCCGGTCTGGCCCCGACCGAGCACGTCGCGGCCGGCGAGGGCGTCGGGCAGGGTGGCCCGCTGGATCTCGAACGGGGTGGTGATGCCCTGCCGGGCGAGGGTGTCGACCAGCTGCCGGGGCAGTCCCAGGTCGGCGAAGCCCACGACGGGGGCGGCCGGAGCGGGTTCGTTGCCGGTGGCGTCACCGGTCGGCAGGTCGTGGGCGGACGGAATGGTGCCGGAGTCAACAGAGGTGGTCAAGAAAGGCCTTTCGAGCGGGGCGCATCTTCGCGATGGCCCGCCGCAGCATGAGGTACGCCGCCGAATCGCCCGCAAGATCGCCCAGGGGCACGCCACGCGCGCCAGGTCAGTGATCCCGACCAGTGTACGGCGATCCGGCGGTGCCGCCAGTGAACCCCGAGCCGGTAGTGGGCGGACTCACCCCGATCCGGTGGGCCTCGTCCGCCCGACGGATACGCCCACCAGCACCTGCGTGCCGCCCCCGTCGGCCCGGCCTCACTCGGACAGCATGTTGCCGACCAGCCCGTCCATCACGTCGTTGGCGAGTAGGACGACCAGCACGCTGATCGCGACCAGCAGCCCGAGTGAAGCGGCGAGCACGATCACCACCCGGGTGGTTCGGGATCGCGGGGCCGGCGTGTCGGACCACCCCTGGGCCAGGATGTGCCCGGTCAGCGAGCCGGAGTTCTCTACCGGGTTGGCTGCCGGGAACGCGATCGTGGAGTGCCCCGGGCCGTCGGTGCCGCCGTAGCCGATGCTCGCCAGGTCCGGACCGCCCCGGTACGAGGTGCCGGTGGCGGGGCGGGCCACGCCGTCGGTCGTCCCGACCGGGGCGGGGGCGAAGCGGGGTGGTTCGGGCGGTGCGGGTGCCGGCACCACCGGCAGCGCCGACGTCGCCCCGTCAGCGGACGGGTCGGGCACGACCGGGGCCCGGAACGTCGGGGTGGTCGCGCCGACGGCACCCGACCCGGTGCTCGCCACCGGTGCCGGGGGCGCGGACGCCGGTGGGGTGAAGGTGGGTGGGGGCGGGGATGCGGGTGGGGTGACGGCAGCGGCCGGCGGGAGCGGGGGCGCGGACACGGACGGCGGCGCCGAGGTGGGCGCGGTGAAGGCGACGGGTGCCGGGGCTGACGGTGTCGCGGCGGGCGGGCTGGTGGTGCCGGCGGGGGCGGATTGGCGGTGCCGGCGGGGGGCGGGCCGACGGTGCCGGTGGGGGGCGGGTTGGCGGTGCCGGCGGCGGTGCGGACGACCGCGGAGGCGCTGGCCCGGACGGTCGGGGTCGCGCGGCCGGGCATGGCCGGTGGCGGCGGGAACGGGGGCGCCGGCATCGGGCCGGGCGGTGCCGGCGACGGCGGCACCACCGGACCCGGGGGCGGCACCGGCGGCCCCGGCACGGGTGGGACCGGACCGGGCGGGACCGGGGTGGGACCCGGCGGAGGGCCGGGCAGCGGCGGGACCGGCGCGGGGAACGGGCCGGGCGCGGGCGGCTCGGGGGTGAACGGCGTGGGACTCGGGGCCGGCTCGGGAACGGGCGACGGCCGCGGGGCCGGCGACGGCTCGGGGGCGGGCTCCGGGTCCGGGGTGGGCGGCTGGACCGGGGCCGGTGGGGTGGAGGGCTGCCCCGGGGTCGGCGGGGTGGGTGGCTGGGCCGGGGTCGGGGGCTGCGCCGGCTCGGGCGGCTCCGGGCTGACCGGTGCCGACCGGTACACCCCGGGGGCCGCGTCACCGGGCCGGGTCCCCGCGCCCGCTGCCGCGCCTTCGGCCTCGGCGGCGGAGATGCGACTCAGCCCGGGGACCGAAACGCTGGCCCGGGCCGTCCCGCCGTCCGATCCGCCGCGTTGTTCGGGAACACCGCCCGGGGTGGCCGGGCGGACCGGGCCCGAACCGCCGGGAGCCGGGTCACCCGGTTCGGGTGTTCGCGAGGCGGGGACGGTGGACGGGCCGGCGGCGGTGGGGCTGCCCGCCCGGTAGGTGGTCGCGGTGGCCACCCCGGAGGGCAGTTCGTCGCCCTCGGGCGGCACGGTCATGGTGTGCACGCTGGCCGTGGCGCGGGCCGACCCGTCGGCGGTCGGGCCAGGCCGGGCCGACCCGTCGGCGGCCGGACCTGGCCGGGCCGGGGTGTCGGCGGTTCCGGTGGGCCGGCCGGGGGCCTCGGTGGGTCGGCCCGGGGGGTCGGAGGTCGCGGCACCGGACCGGTCGGGGGCGTCGGCGGACACGACGGGTCGGTCCGGGCTGCCGGTGGCCGGGTCGGGCACGGATCCCTGGTCGACGTGTCGCACCGGAACCTCTTGCTCAGCCATGATCGCCCTCCGCGCACCCTCGCACCCGTGCCCTGTGAACGGCGACCGGATGTGCCTCGTGTCACCGTGCCACATCTCGCCCCGTCGGCACAGTCGGAGTGCCGAGGGTGGTCGCAACGGTGGCGGTCGGTCAGCTCCCGGTGCTCGCCGAGGCGGAGGTGGACGCCGACCGGCTGCTCTCCGGGGCGCCGGTGCTGCCGCCCGTGGTCGGGTTGGTGCTGCTGTCCGGTGTGCCGGTGCCGGTGCCGGAGACGCTCGGTGTCGGGTCGGGGCTCTTGCTCGGCGTGGGCGTGGGCTTCGGCGTCGGTGGCTTCGTCGGTGCGGTGGTCGACGTCGGCCGGGGCGTGGGCGGCTTCGGCGACGCGGTGGTGGGCTTCGGGGAGGGCGTGGTGGGCTTCGGCGACGCGGTGGTGGGCTTCGGCGTCGGGGACGGCGTCGGGACCTGGGTGATCGGGGAACCGGGGGTGTTCACCGCGCCGACGACCCGGGTGGCGGCGTAGAGACCGGACCACCGGACCTGGGAGATCTTGACCACGTCCCCGCTGCGTGGCGCCTGCACCATCCGCCCCCCGCCGATGTACATGGCGACGTGGTGGATGGTCGTCCAGCTGCTGCCCGAGGCGAAGAAGAGCAGGTCGCCGGGGAGTAGGGCCGCCTGGGAGACCGTCCGGCTCCGCGTGGCGTAGTACTGGTCGCGGGCGACCCGGGGCAGGTCGTAATAGCCGGCGGACCGGTAGGCGGCCCACATCAGCCCCGAGCAGTCGAAGCGGTCCGGGCCTTCGGCCGCCCACAGGTAGGGGTCGCCGAGCTGCGCGAGCGCGTACCGCACGGCGGCGAGCGCCTGCGGGCTGGCGTTCAGCCCGGTGCTGCTCTGCCCCTCGACGTACGCCGCACCCAGCTTCTGCTCGGCGGCCTCCTGCTGCTTTTCCAGCGCGATGAGCTGGGCCTGGTTGTCCGCGCGCAGCTTGGCGATCTTGGCGTCGTTGTCGCGCAGCGCCTTCTGCACCGCGGCGAACTGTTCCTCCGCCCGCCGGACCCGGTCGGTGGCGGCGGTGACCGCCTGGGCGGCGACCTGCTCGGCCGTCCGGGCCCGGGACAGTTCGCCGGCCGCCGCGGTGGTCTCGTCGTCGGCCTGCTGCCCCCGGGAGACCCGCTGCAGGACGCTCAGCCCGTGCAGGTCGCGGGCCAGTTCACCGGGCGGCAGGGCGGCGGCGGCCTTGAAGGCGTTCGCGGCGACGGCGTTGGCCTGCTGCTCCGCCACGGTCAGCGCGCCCCGGGCCCGGGTCAGCTCACCCTGGACGCCGGTGAGCTGGACCCGTGCGTCGTCGCGTTGCTTCTGCAACTGCAGGAGTTGGTCGGCGAGCTGACCGTTCTGCGCGGTCAGGGTGTCGATCTGGGACAGCAGCGGGCTGGTCGGTAGCCCGCCGACCGGCAGGGTCGGGTAGCTGGGCTGGCCCGGGAGCGGGTAGCCGGGCGTCGCCGCGCCGGGCAGCTGCAACCCGCCGGTGACCACCGGCCGGGAACCGGTGTCCGGGACGGTGTTGGGCAGCGGCGGCTCGGCATAGGCCGGGGTGGCCAGGACCATCGCGGCGACCGCGCCGAGCAGCGCCGACCAGAGCGCCGGCCGCAGCACCGGGGAGATCACCGGGACCCTGCGTCGTCGCTGTCGTCGCCCGTGCCCGCTGTCGACCATTCCGCTCCCTGTGCCGCGTGATGGTGCCGCCGCCTTAGGTGGGGCGCGACGACCCGGGACGCCGCCGGTGTGCGCCGCGTCCCATCCTGTCTTACCGCACCGGGACAACGATGTCGATGCGTGAGCAGCTTGGAGAACCCTGGGAGTACGGGTGAGGTAGGTCGCTGGCGGTGCCCGTCCTGCCGACCTGTCGCTCGTCCGACGTAGGCTCGATCCGACCGCAGGTGGAAGGGACGTGGCTTTTCGATGGACGCCGGACTCAAGCGTGAGCTCGAAGCGAAGGTGTACGCGGGGGAGCGACTGACCCGCTCGGACGGGATCGCCCTCTATGAGAGCGACGACCTGACCTGGTTGGGCCGGCTGGCCCACCACCGGCGTACGGAGTTGAACGGCGAACGGGTGATGTTCAACGTCAACCGGCACCTCAACCTGACGAACGTCTGTTCCGCCTCGTGTGCGTACTGCTCGTTCCAGCGCAAGCCGGGCGAGAAGGACGCGTACACGATGCGTATCGAGGAGGCGGTCCGCAAGGCCAAGGAGATGGAGGACGAGCAGCTCACCGAGTTGCACATCGTCAACGGCCTGCACCCCACGTTGCCCTGGCGCTACTACCCGAAGGTGCTGCGGGAGCTGAAGGCGGCGCTGCCCAACGTCAAGCTCAAGTGTTTCACCGCGACCGAGGTGCAGTGGTTCGAGAAGATCAGTGGCCTGTCGGCCGACGAGATCCTCGACGAGCTGATGGACGCCGGCCTGGAGTCGTTGACCGGCGGCGGCGCGGAGATCTTCGACTGGGAGGTCCGCCAGCACATCGTCGACCACGCCTGCCACTGGGAGGACTGGTCCCGGATCCACGCGTTGGCCCACGCCAAGGGCATGAAGACCCCGGCGACGATGCTCTACGGCCACATCGAGGAGCCCCGGCACCGGGTCGACCACGTGCTGCGGTTGCGTGAGTTGCAGGACGAGACCGGCGGGTTCGCGGTCTTCATCCCGCTGCGCTACCAGCACGACTTCGTCGACTCGGCGGACGGCAAGATCCGTAACCGGATCCAGGCGCGCACCACGATGGCCTCGCCGGCCGAGTCGCTCAAGACGTTCGCGGTGTCCCGGTTGTTGTTCGACAACGTCCCGCACGTGAAGAACTTCTGGGTGATGCACGGCCTGTCGGTGGCCCAGCTCTCGCTCAACTTCGGCGTGGACGACCTGGACGGCTCGGTCGTCGAATACAAGATCACCCACGACGCCGACTCGTACGGCACCCCGAACACCATGCACCGCGACGACCTGCTGCACCTGATCTGGGACGCCGGCTTCCAGCCGGTCGAGCGGGACACCCGCTACAACGTGGTCCGCGAGTACGACCGGGCACCCGCGTTGGCGTCCCGGCGTGCCGAGCCGCAGCAGGTCTGGGCCTGACCCGGCCGTATGCTCGTCACACCATGACCGGACAGCAGCCGACCGCGCAGCAGCGCAGCGGGTTTCCCCGCCGCGACACCGAGGGACGCATCCTCACCCTGGGTGACCTGCTCGGGGTGAGCCTGGCCGGTTGGGTGATCGGCGTGCTGGCGCTGGTGCTCTTCGACTGGGCGTTCGCCGTGGCCGGCGCGGGCGACTTCGGCCGTACCAACGGCTGGCTCGCGGTGATCCTGCCGGTCTGGCTGTTCTGGGACGAATTCCGGGCCTGGGACTTCGGCGCGGCCCGGGTGGTGGCGGCCCTGTTCGCCGCGGTGGTCGCGGTGGTCGCCGGGCTGCTGGTGGCGGGCCTGGCCGCCGGGCTCGCGCCGCTGTTCACCGGTGGGTTGGCCGCGCTCGCGTTCACCGTCGGGTACGCGGTGCTCTGGTTCCAGGGCGTGCACTGGCTGGCCCGACGGACGGGCTGAACCACCCGGCTGCGGGCCTCCCGACGCAGCAGCCGGGCGTTCCGACGCAGAATCAAGGAGTGGGCAACGTGGGCGCGAGCAGCGAGCGGGGTGTGCGAGCCCTGCGGTCGCGGATGAGGATGGTCCGGTGAGCGCGGCGGTGAAGTACACGCTGGCCCGGATCGGGCTGTTCCTGGTGGTCGTGGCGGCGTTGTGGCCGGTCGGGATGAACCTCTTCCTGAAGCTGATGGTGGCGTTGATCTTTTCCGCCGCCGCGTCGTTCTTCCTGCTCCGGGGCTGGCGGGACCAGATGGCCGAGGAGGTGGCCGCCGCCGCCGAGCGGCGACGCGCGGAGAAGGAGCGGCTGCGCTCCGCCCTGGCCGGCGACGACCACCCCGGCGGGGACGCCCCGCGCCCCTGATCCCCGCCCGCCCCGCGGACACGCCCCGCCCCCCGCGGACACGCCCCGCGCCCTCTCCGGCCCCCGCCCTGGTGATCAAGAGGTTTGCGCCAACTTCGATCTTCAACCTGACGCAAACCTCTTGATCGCCAGGCACCAGCGACGCATCGCGTCCTACCGGGCGTGATCCACTCCAGGTTGACTCAAGAGCGGTATCGCTGCCTGGCGATACCGCTACTTCGGCTCCCGAGAGTGGATCTTGAGCCGGGTCACCAGTTGGTCGAGCCCGGGACCACCGGCCATGGGCGGTCGATCGGCTTGATCAGGTAGGCGATGCCGCCCGACCCACCGGCCACCGTGCCGTTCGCCCGGTAGCGCTTGGTGCGTAGCCAGATCTGCTCGAACTGGTCGCGTCGGTAGACGTTGCGGACCTCGGCGTTGGACGCCGACGCCGGGTCGTTGACGATCACGTCGCCGTCGGCGGTGAAGCCGACGATCACGAAGAGGTGCCCGGAGGTGCCGTAGTTCGACCCGTCCAGCTCGGTGTCGAGGAAGGACTGCGAGGTGACCACGGGGATGCCGGCCCGGATGAACCGTTCCGCCTCGTCGAGGGAGTGCAGCCGGGTGACCCGGGCCTCGATGCCGGGGAAGCTGGCCGCGTACGCGGTGTTGAACGGCCAGTTGCCCGCGCCTTCGTACTCGTTGTCCCAGGTCATCCGGGCGGCGTGGACGACCTGCGGGTCGGGGTGGTCGGGGTCTATCCAGGACAGGTCGGCCGCCGACGGCAGCTTGCCGTAGTGCTCCAGCACCATCGTGGTGGACGTCGGGCTGCACCAGACCTGACCGCCGCCGCCCCACTCGGGGTAGCTGCCCCGGTGGATCATCTGGGAGCGGGCCGGCACGGGCAGTTCGGTGCCCCAGGCGATGTGGCCCCGGCTCGGGGTGACGGTGAACCGGTCCGGCACGTGCGAACTCATCGCGCCGAGCATCCGGACCCGGGGCGCGGCGGCCTGACCGGGTGCGCGGTAGAGGGTGAGCCGCAGTTGGTACGACCGCAGCAGCACCCCGGCGGCGGCGTCGTCGATGGCGAAGGTGTCGGTCCACACGCTGGACCAGGGGTCGCCCTGACCGTCCAGGGTGGCGCGGGCGATGTCGCGGTCACCGGAGGCCCAGCGGGCCATGACGTACCACGGGGTGTGGTCGCCGGTGGTGTAGGTGCCCTGGAGTTCGACCTGAAGCCAGGTGCCGGTGGGGGTGTCGGCGTTCCAGGAGGCGACCAGTTCGGTGGCGTCGAAGCCGATCGTGGTGGGTGGCGAGGTCCAGGTGGCGTACTCCCAGGTGCGGGTGGTGCCGGTGTGCGGGTCGGTGAACTCTGTGGTGCCGGCCGGGCGGCCGATGGTGAGACCGGCGCGGTGCCCGGGTGCGGCGTACGTGCCCCGGTGGGTGCCGGCCCGCCAGTCGGGGTGCCGGGACCACTCCTGGAAGGTGATCTGCTCGTCGTGTCCGCCCGGGGGCGGGCGGTCCCCGGCGGGTGGGGGCGTCCCGGTGGGTGACGGGCCGGCGGCGTGGACGGGTGCGGTGCTGGCGAGCAGGGTGAGGGTGGCGACGCCGACCAGGGCGACCGCGCGCAGGGCTCTGCTGGACATGGCAACTCCGCAGGGTGGGGAATCGTTGTCGTTCACTGTCCCGCCCGGCAGGAAGTTTCGCCAGGGCTTGCAGATGAGAAAGTCATTGCCGATGTGACGATCCGGTCGGGATGGTTGGAGACAGTCACGGATATTGATATGACCATGTGACTCCTGGTGAAGTGGGCACACAACGGGATCTCCCGTACCCCGAGGAGGATGTTCATGGCCTTCCGCACCTCCCCCTTCCGGCGTCGCCTGGCGCTCGCCGTCGTCGCCGGCCTCGGCCTGACCGCCGTCGCCACCGGGCCGGTCTCCGCGCGCCCGGCCCCGGAGCCCGAGCCCGCCGCCGCCGAATACCGGGTGCTCGGCCCGCGTACCCTCGCCGACCGCAACGCCGTCGCCCGCACCGGCGCGGCGATCGACTCCGCTGAACACGGCGTGCTGTACGTCTCGGCGACCCGGTCCGAGGCAGCCGCGATCACCCGGCTCGGTTTCCGGCTGGAGCGGGAGACCGCGCCGGCTCCCGCCGAGGGGGCCAGTGCCCTCGCCTTCCCCCCGGCCGACTCGAACTACCACGACTACGCCGAGCTGACCACAGTGGTCAACCAGGTGGTCGCCGACCACCCGGCCATCGCCCGCAAGATCAGCATCGGTCGGTCGTACGAGGGCCGCGACCTGATGGCGGTGAAGATCTCCGACAACGTCGGCACCGACGAGGCCGAACCGGAGATCCTGTTCAACTCCCAGCAGCACGCCCGCGAGCACCTGACCGTCGAGATGGCGATCTACCTGCTGAACCTGTTCACCGACAGCTACGGCACCGACTCGCGGATCACCAGCATCGTCAACTCCCGGGAGATCTGGATCGTCCCCACGGTCAACCCGGACGGCAGCGAGTACGACATCGCCACCGGCTCCTACCGGTCCTGGCGCAAGAACCGGCAGCCCAACAGCGGCGCGGCGGCGGTCGGCACCGACCTGAACCGCAACTGGGGCTACAACTGGGGCTGCTGCGGCGGCTCGTCCGGTGCGCCGTCGTCGAGCACCTACCGGGGGCCCTCCGCCTTCTCCGCGCCGGAGACCAAGGCGCTGCGGGACTTCGTCAACAGCCGGGTCGTCGGCGGGGTGCAGCAGATCAAGGCCAACATCGACTGGCACACCTACTCGCAGCTGGTGCTCTGGCCGTTCGGCTACACCACGGCCAACACCCCCAGTGGGATGACCGCCGACCAGTACAACACCTTCGCCACCCTCGGGCAGCGGATGGCGGCCACCAACGGCTACACCCCCGAGCAGTCCAGCGACCTCTACATCACCGACGGCGACAGCCTCGACTGGATGTGGGCGACCCACAAGATCTGGGCGTACACCTTCGAGATGTACCCCGGGTCGTCCGGGGCCGGTGGCGGCTTCTACCCGCCCGACGAGGTGATCCCCGCCCAGACCTCCCGCAACAAGGAGGCGGTGCTGCTCCTGTCGGAGTACGCCGACTGCCCCTACCGGGTCATCAACAAGCAGAGCACCTACTGCTGACCCACCGGACGTGACTCCGGGTGGGGTCCCGTAAGCCCCCGACGGGACCCCACCCACCCCCACCGACCAGACGATCTTCGCTGGTCGTGCGCTACCGTGGCACCCGATCGACCCGCAGCGAAGCCGGTGCGAAACCGGCGCTGTCCCGCAACTGAGATGCCCCACCGTGGTTCCCGGCCCCGCCGGTGACCCGCCCCGGCGCCCGGCCCGAGTGGCCGGCATCGTCGTGTGTGGGGACGAGCCAGGTCGCCTGCGGTCGGTCGCGACACGCGCTCTCGAGGAAGGGCGCCTCGCGGACGGGCACGCCAGCGGCCCTGTCGGCGAAGCACCACGCTCCTCGACCGACAGGAGGACCGATGTCCCGACGTACCCCCCGGTTGTTCGCCGCGACCCTCGCGGTGGCGGCCCTCGCCCTCGGCGCATGCGCCGAGAAGACCTCCGACGACACCCCCGCCGCCGGCAGCAGCTCCGCCGCCGCCTTCCCGGCCACCGTCGGCAACCTCACGCTGGACAAGCGGCCCGAGAAGATCGTCTCGCTGTCGCCCACCGCGACCGAGATGCTGTTCGCCATCGGGGCCGGCAAGCAGGTCACCGCCGTCGACGACCAGTCGAACCACCCGGCCGACGCGCCCAAGAGCGAGCTGTCCGGTTTCCAGCCCAACGCCGAGGCGATCGCCGGCAAGAACCCCGACCTGGTGGTGCTCGCCAACGACACCAACAAGATCGTCGCCCAGCTCACCGCGCTGAAGGTCCCGGTGCTGCTCACCCCGGCGGCGGCCACCCTCGACGACACCTACCGGCAGCTCACCGACCTGGGCACGCTCACCGGCCACCCGACCGAGGCGGCCGACGTGACCACCCGGATGAAGGACGAGATCGGCAAGCTCACCAAGGACCTGCCGCAGCGGTCCACCAAGCTGACCTACTACCACGAGCTGGGGCCGGAGCTGTACAGCGCGACCAGCAAGACCTTCATCGGCTCGATCTACGCGCTGGCCGGGCTGCAGAACATCGCCGACGCCTCCGACGCCGACGGCAAGAACGGCGGCTACCCGCAGCTCTCCCAGGAGGTCATCGTCAAGGCGAACCCCGACTTCGTCTTCCTGGCCGACGTGAAGTGCTGCCAGCAGAGCGCCGACACGGTCAAGGCGCGCAGCGGCTGGGCCGGCATCACCGCCGTCAAGAACAACCAGGTCGTCGCGCTCGACGACGACGTCGCCTCCCGCTGGGGACCGCGCGTGGTCGACCTGCTCCGGTCGATCGTCGACGCCACCGCCAAGGTGCCCGCGTGACGGTCCACCCCCGGTGACCGTGCGCCCCACCGGCCCCGGACCGGCCGGGACGCCCGACGCGTCCCGGCCGTCCGGCCTGCCCGACCCCGGCCCGGCCGCCGCCGCAATCTCCCCGGCCGGGTCCGCCGGGGCCGATGTGCCGACCGGTGGGCGCGGTCGGGACGGTGGCCGCGAGTCCCGCTCGGTCGGGTCCGCGTCCGCGCCGGGTGGACGGCCCGGCGTCGGGTGGGTCCGCACCCCGAAGGTCGCCGCCGGTACGCCCCGACCGGCCGGGCTGCGTAAGCGTTGGCTCGCCGCCGGGGTGCTCGCCGTGCTGGTGGCCCTGGTCGCCGGGGTGTCCCTCGGCCCGGTGGGCCTGCCCCCCGGCAGCGTCGCCGCCGAACTGCTCAACCTGCTGCCCGGGGTACGCCTCGACAGCGGGCTGACCGAACGCGAGATCGCCATCGTCACCGAGCTGCGGCTGCCCCGGGTGGTGCTCGGCCTGCTCGTCGGTGCTCTGCTCGCCCTGGCCGGCGGCTGCTACCAGGGCGTGTTCCGCAACCCGCTGGCCGACCCGTACCTGCTGGGGGTGGCGGCCGGCGCGGGGCTCGCGGTGACCGCCGTGATCACGCTGGGCGGTGTCGGGGCGGGCGGGGCGCTGACCGGGATGCCCGTCACGATCCCGCTCGCCGCGTTCGTCGGCTCGCTCGGGGCGGTCGCCCTGACGTACCTGCTCGGGGCGGCCGGCGGGCGGGACCGGTCACCGGCCACCCTGATCCTGGCCGGGGTGGCGGTGTCGGCGTTCCTCTCCGCCGGGCAGACGTACCTGCTGCAACGGCACTCCGACAGCATCCAGATGGTCTACTCCTGGCTGCTCGGGCGGCTGGGCACCGCCGGTTGGGGCGACGTCCGGCTGATCCTGCCGTACTTCGTGCTGACCGCCGTGGTGGTGCTGCTGCACCGGCGGGAACTCGACGTGCTTTCCGTCGGCGACGACGAGGCGGCCAGCCTCGGCCTGCACCCGCAGCGGTCCCGCTACCTGCTGATCGCCGCCGCCTCGCTCGGCACCGCCGCCGCCGTCTCCGCGTCCGGCCTGATCGGCTTCGTGGGGATCATCGTGCCGCACACCGTACGGCTGCTGGCCGGGTCGAGCTACCGGGTGATCCTGCCGCTGTCGATGCTCTTCGGCGGGGCGTTCCTGGCGCTGACCGACGTGGTCGCCCGGACCGCCGCCGCCCCCGCCGAGATCCCCATCGGCGTGGTGACCGCCCTGCTCGGCGGCCCGTTCTTCGTCCTGGTCCTGCGCACCGCCCGCCGGGTGTTCCCGTGAGCGCGAGGAGTGAGCCGGTGTTGCGAGCCCCGCAGTCGCGAACGAAAGGCGGTCCCGTGAGCGGTCCGGCGGTCGAGGTGCGGGGGCTGCACGTGCGGCTCGGTGGGGAGGTGATCCTGGCCGGCGTCGACCTGACGGTCGCCGCGGGTGAGTGGGTCACCGTGATCGGACCGAACGGTGCCGGCAAGTCGACCCTGCTGCGGGCCGTCGGCGGCCTGCTGCCCGCCCCGGGCGCGGTCTCGCTGTTCGGTACGCCGTCCGGCGCGTTGCGTCGCCGGGACCGGGCCCGGGTGGTGGCGACGGTGGCGCAGTCCCCGGTGGTGCCGGCGGGCATGTCGGTGTTCGACTACGTACTGCTGGGGCGGACCCCGTACATCGCGCCGTTGGGGCGGGAGTCGGCGGCGGACCTGGCCGCCGTGCACGACGTGTTGGACCGGTTGGATCTGACCGGGTTCCAGCGGCGGGAGCTGGCGACCCTCTCCGGCGGGGAGCGGCAGCGGGTCTTCCTGGCCCGGGCGCTCGCCCAGGGCGCCACCCTGCTGTTGCTGGACGAGCCGACCAGCGCGTTGGACATCGGCCACCAGCAGGAGGTGTTGGAGTTGGTCGACCAGTTGCGCCGGGCGCACGGCCTGACCGTGCTGGCCACCATGCACGACCTCTCCGTCGCCGGTGAGTACGCCGACCGGATGGTGCTGCTCGCCGACGGCCGGGTCGTCGCGGCGGGCCCACCCGAGCAGGTGCTCACCGAGGAGTTG
Organism: Micromonospora sp. CA-248260; assembly: GCF_050942205.1. NCBI lineage: Bacteria > Bacillati > Actinomycetota > Actinomycetes > Micromonosporales > Micromonosporaceae > Micromonospora > Micromonospora sp. CA-248260. The sequence continues at coordinate 395,907 of NZ_CP192021.1, forward strand.
CTGTCCCACCACTACCGGGCCCGGGTCCGGGTCATCCCCGGCGACCACGGCCCGCTGGTGGTCCCCACCCGCCCCGAGCCACGGCGAACCTGAGGGTCGACGGTGCCGGGCCGCGCGGTCGACGGTGCCGGCGGGCGTCCGGATGCCGTCGGGCGGCTGGTCAGGGGGTGTCGGCGGCGGGGCGAAGCAGGGAGAAGTAGGCGCCCTGGGGGTCGCGGAGGGCGGCACGGCGGCCCAGCAGGGTGTCCCGGGGTGGGGTGACGATGGTGCCGCCGAGGGTGGTGGCGCGGGCGGCGGTCGCGTCCACGTCGGCCACCGCGAAGAACACCGACCAGTACGCCGGCCGCGCGCCACCGTCGTCTGTCGTCGGCAGCATCCCGGCCACGATCCGCGCCCCGCACCGCCAGCCGGTGTAGCCGGGCCCACCGGCGGGTTGCTCCTCGGGGTGCCAGCCGAAGACCAGTTCGTAGAAGACCTTCGCGCCTTCGGGGTCGGGGCTGACCAGTTCGTTCCAGCACATCGCCCCGGGGGCGTCGAGCAACTCCGCGCCGGGCATCCGCATCGGCTGCCAGACGCTGAACACCGCGCCGGCCGGGTCGGCGAAGACCGCCATCCGCCCCGCGTCGAGGACGTCGAACGGGGCGACCAGCACCTGCCCGCCGGCCGCCTCGACCCGGGTGGTGACCAGGTCGGTGTCGTCGGTCGCCACGTACGTCGACCAGACCGGCAGTTGGTCCGGGTCGGCCGGTGGGCCGGCGCCCGCCACCGCCCGGCCGTCGCGGTGGAAGGTGGTGTAGCCGGCCGGCCCGGGTTCCGGTGTGATCCGGCCGGTCCAGCCGAACAGTTCCGGGTAGAACCGCCGGGCGGCGTCCAGGTCGGGGGTCGCCAGGTCGGTCCAGCAGGGCGTGCCCGCGGCGACGGTGCGCACGTCGGCCCCTCTCGGCTGCGGGGGCGTGCCGGCGCGACGCCCTGCCGGCATCGTGGCACCGGTCGCCGGTCACCGGGCCGAACCGGCGAAAGGTCAACTGAACCGGCGACCCTCGTCGCGCCGGTACGCCCAGCCGGAGAGGGCGGCGAGCAGCACGATCCAGACCCCGAGCATGGCCAGGGCGAGCGGGTCGGGCCGCCAGTCGCCGACCGCCGCCCACATCAGTTCGACCGCCCCCCGGGTGGGCAGGAACGGCGCGACCACCTGGATGAAGCCGGGCGCGTCGCCCGGGGCGGAGAGCAGGCCGCCGCCGAAGGCCAGCGGGAAGAAGATGACCTGCGCGACGACGATCGCCGCCTTGCTCGGCAGCGAGTAGCCGATGGCGAGACCGAGCAGGGTGAACGGCACCGACACGACCGCGACGGTGACCGCGCCGAGCAGCAGCCCGACCGGGGTGACCCGGGCGGCCGTGGCGACCGCCGCGATGATCACGACGGGCAGCATCGACAGGTAGGTCAGCACCAGCCCGGCCAGGATCCGCCCGGCCAGGCGGGGTCCGGGCCCCGCCGGCAGGGTCCGGGTGTACGGGTTCCACGGCTGGTCGCGGTCCTCGGCGACGCCGATGCCGTACTGGAAGATGTTGGCGCTCATCACCGCGAAGGTGACCATCGCGGCGGTGGCGTAGGTGGCGCCGGTCGGGTCGTCCCCGGCGAACGGGACGACGAAGAAGAGCATCGCGGCGGCGGGGAAGAAGGCGCTGCCCACCACGGCGACGGGGACGCGGATGATCTCAAGGAGCTGGTAGCGGGCGTGAACCAGGGTGAGCGGCACGGCGTCGACTCCTCAGGCAATGGGTCGGCCGCCGACGGCGGCGCTGGTGGCGGTGCCGGTCCCGGTCGGGTCGGCGGTGGTCCGGGTCGGGTCGGCGGTGGTCCCGGCGGCGGTGATGGTGAGGAACGCCTCCTCCAACGAGGTGGGGCGGACCTCCAGGTCACGGAACGCCACCCCGGCGGTGACCAGGTCGCGGACCAGTTGGTCGGCGTCGGTGGTGAGCAGGTGGGTACGTCCGTCGGTGTGCTCGGTGGCGACCACGCCGGGCAGCGCGGGCAGGTCGTCGGCGGCCAGGCTGACCCGGCGGACACCGACGATGTCGCGGATCGCGCCGACGGTGTCGTCGGCGAGCACCCGGCCCTGCCCGAGCACCACGACCCGCTGCGCCAACGCCTCCACCTCTTCGAGGTAGTGGCTGCTCAGCAGCACCGTCCCGCCGTCGGCGTGGAACGACCGGATGGCCTCCCACAGGGTGTGCCGGGCCTCGACGTCGAGCCCGGTGGTGGGTTCGTCGAGGACGACCAGCCGGGGCCGGCCGACGAAGGCCAGTGCGACGGCGAGCCGTCGCCGTTGCCCCCCGGAGAGCCCGCCGGTCTGTCGTTTCGCCTGGTCGGTGAGGCCGAACCGGTCGAGCAGTTCGCCCCGGGGCACCGGGTCGGGGAAGTGCGCGGCGACGAAGTCGACCACCTCGCCGACCCGGAGGGTGCCGGGCAGGCCGGTCTCCTGCGGGGTGACGCCGAGTTGCCGCCGGGCGGCCGGCTGGCGGGGGTCGCCGCCGAAGAGTTCGACCCGGCCGGCGCTGGGCCGGCGCAGCCCGACCAGCATGTTGATCAGGGTGCTCTTGCCGGCGCCGTTCGGCCCGAGCAGGCCGACGAGTTCTCCGGCGGAGACGGTCAGGTCGACCCGGTCGAGGGCGAGGACGTCGCCGTACCGGCGGGTGGCCTGGTCGGCGTGGGCGAGGATCATCGGGTCTCCCTGGGGTCGGGCGGGTCGAGCAGGGCGCGGATGTTCTCGGTGTATTCCTCGAAGGCCCGCCGCCCGCGCCGGCTGAGCCGGACCAGGGTGGTCGGGGTGCGTCCGCGGTGGGTCTTGTCGATCTCGACGTAGCCGGCGTCCTCCAGCTTGCGCAGGTGGACGGAGAGGTTGCCGGCGGTCATCGCGAGTAGTTCCTGGAGGCGGGGGAAGGTGATCCGGTCGCCGTCGGCCAGGGTGGCGAGGGTGACCACCACCCGCAGGCGGGCCTGGGCGTGGATGACCGGGTCGAGTTCGGTCATCCGTGCCGCCGCCGGGCGAGCGCGCCGGCCACCAGCAGTCCACCGCCACCGGCCACCGAGACCACCAGCGCGTGCCAGCCGGGGCCGGCGATGACGCCGACGATGTTGACGGCGGTGAGCCAGACGCCGAGGCGGAACAGGGTGCGGTCGAGCCAGATCGCCCCGCCGGCCATGTGCAGGGCGCCGGTCAGCCCCACCGACAGCGCCGACCAGAGCAGCCCGGCGAGATCGGGCGGCAGGCTGTCGGTGACCCGGCCGATCACCACGGACAGGCTGAAGAACCCGAGGCCCCAGGCCGTGCCGTACCACCTGCCGCGCTGCGCGGACTCGCCCGCGACGTGCCGGTAGGCGCGGGCGCTGCCCACTCCGAAGACCACCGCGGCGGCGGCGAGCAGCACGAACAGCAGGGTCAGCGGCAGCCAGGCCGGCATGTCGACGAGGGTGCGCCCGTCGGGGGAGAACCGCAGGAAGTAGACCCCGAAGCCGATCAGCCAGGCGAATCCCCAGGGCCAGTAGTGCACCCGGGGGTCGGGTTCGAGCCGTTGGACCGTGCTGGCCTGCTGCTCGCGGATCAGCCGCATCGCCTCGGCGGCGTCGAGCGGGGCGGCTTCGTCATCGGGGGTCATGCAAACTACTTTAAAACACAAAGTCGAGGGGTGGTGGGCCGGGTCGCCCACCGGACAGCGGCTGTTCCACCCGGTGCGGTGGCAGCGCCACCGGCGGCACGGCGGAGGATGCCCGGCCGGGCGGCCCTCACCCTCGCCGCCGGCCGGGGTCGGCTACCGGCCGGGGTCAGGGCGTCGGTGGTTCGGCGAGCGGGCCGGGCAGCGGAGCGGTGTGCAGCACCGACAGCCCGGACACGGCCCGGGTCAGCGCCACATAGAGGCGGTGCAGGCCGCGCGGCTCGGCGGCCACGATCGCGGCCGGCTCCACGACCACCACGTGGTCGTACTCCAGGCCCTTGACCAGGGTCGCGGGGACCACGGTGACCCGCGCCGAGGCCGTCGGGTCGTCGGCGGTCGCGGTCGGCACCCCGGCGGCGGCGAGGGCCGCACGCAGCCCGTCCACCGTGTCGTCGGCGGCGATCACCCCGACCGAGCCGTCGTGCCCGAGCGCCGCGCGCACCTCGGTCACCGTCGCCGCCGCCAGATCGGCCACGGTACGCACGTCGAGCGCCCCGTCACGCCGCAACGACACCGCCGGGGGTACGTCGACCGCCAACTCCGGCAGCAGCCGGTTGGCGAACGCGACCACCACGGCGGGCACCCGGAAACCCACGGTCAGCGGCACCACCACCGCGTCCGGCTTGCCCAGGTGGGCCAGGGACTCGCGCCAGTCGGTGGCGGCCCACGGCGCGGTGCCCTGGGCCAGGTCGCCGAGCAGGGTGATCGAGCCGTGCTCACTACGCCGGGCGATGGCCCGGCACTGCATCGGGGAGAGGTCCTGCGCCTCGTCGACCACCACGTGCCCGAACCCGGCGGCCCGTTCGATCAGTCCGGCCGCCTCGTCGATCAGCACCGTGTCGGCGGCGGTCCACCGGGTCGCCTTCGGCGTCCGGCCGAGCTTCGTGCCGTGCAACAGGGCCTGCTCGGCGGTGGTGAGCAGGCCGTCGGCGGCGGCGGCCAGCAGGTCCGGACCGGCGAGCAGGGAGTGCACCAGCCCCTCCGGGGTCAGCGCCGGCCACACCGCGTCGAGGAAGGCGGTCACCGGTCGGGACTTCCCCATCCGGCGCAGCCAGGCGTCCCCCGGCGACTCGGCCCGGCGGGCCTCGGCCTGGCGTTGCAGCAACCCCACCACCCGGGCCCGGACCCGCTCCCGCCCGGTGTCGTACGGCAGGCCCTCCCGGCGGGTCTCCTCGATCACCCGGTGCAGCGGGTCCAGTCCGATCCGCCAGCGGAACGACCCGTCCGACACCATGATCGGTTCGGTGGGGGCGGTGATCCGGGCGGCTGCGGCGCGGCGGAGCACCTCGGCCATCCGGGGGTCGTGCTTGAGGGCGGCCACCGCCGGGTCGTCGACCGCCCGGACGGGCACCCGGGCGACCAGGTCCTCCACGGTGGCCTGGGCCACCTCGACCTCGCCGAGGGCGGGCAGCACCGCCGCGATGTACGACAGGAACGCCCGGTTCGGGCCGACGATCAGCACCCCGGCGCGGCGCAGCCGCTCCCGGTGCAGATAGAGCAGGTACGCCGCCCGGTGCAGCCCGACCGCCGTCTTGCCGGTGCCCGGGGCGCCCTGCACGCAGATCGAGTCGGCCAGGTCCGCCCGGACCAGCTCGTCCTGCTCGGGCTGGATGGTGGCGACGATGTCGCGCATCGGCCCGACCCGGGGGCGTTCGATCTCGGCGGTGAGGATGCGGCTGGTGGTGCCCAGCTCCTCGCCCCGGTCCAGGTGCTCGTCCTCGAAGCTGGTCAGCGCCCCGGCACTGAACCCGAACCGCCGTCGTACCGCGACGCCCTGCGGGTCGCGGGCGCTGGCCCGGTAGAACGAGCGGGACACCGGGGCCCGCCAGTCCAGCACCAGCGGCTCGCCCCGCTCGTCGGTGACGTGCCGCCGGCCGACGTGGTAGCCCCGGCCGGCGTGCTCGGGGTCGGTGGGGCCGAAGTCCAGCCGGCCGAAGAACAACGCGGTGGTCGGGTCGTCGGCCAGTTCGGCGACCCGCCGGGCCAGGTGCCGGCCGAGCTGCTCGGCGGTGTACGCGTCCCCGGCGACCTTGTCACCGGTGGCGAAGAGCGACTGGGCGCGTTCCCGCATCCGGCGGAGGGCCTGTCGGGAGGTCTCCAGGTGGGCCTGCTCGGCGCTGAGTTCCGTTTCGAGGCGGGTGGGTTCGGGGTGGGTCCTGCCGCGTTCGTCGGTTGCGGGCACGGTGATCCTCTTTGGCGGTCTCGATCGGCTCGCCCGCGTATCCAGGACAGGTCCTTGGCGCGTGGGGACGTCCGCTGCGGTGCTACCTCACCACGGCCGTCGAGCGGTCAACCAGCCTACGCGCCGTCCAGCCTCCATCTCCACCCAATTCCCCGCCCCCGCGTGGCGGCCGGTTGCTGGCCGGGGTCCCGGACAGGCGGGATCATGGGGTCATGACCGAGCCGCACCCCGAGCCGCGCCGGATGACGATCAGCGACCCGCAGGTGATGCGGGCGCTGGCCCACCCGGCCCGGATCGCGATCATGGAGCATCTGAGCACGCGTGCGGGGGGCGGGACGGCCACCGAATTGGCCGAGATCGCCGGGTTGTCGCCGAGTGCGACCAGCTACCACCTGCGGGCGTTGGCGAAGTTCGGCCTGGTCGAGCAGGCACCCAGCCGGGGTGACGCGCGGGAACGGGTGTGGCGCGCGTTCAGCCAGAGCTGGCTGGTCGAGGCCGGGCAGGGGGCCGGCCCGGAGGCGCGGGCCGCCGAACAGGCCCTGGTCGAGGCGCACTCGGCCCGGGACGCCGAGCGGATGCGGACGTGGCTGCGGCACGCTGCCGACGAGCCCGCGGAGTGGTATCGCGGTGCCCTGTTCAGTGACTCGTTGCTGCTGCTCACCGCCGAGGAACTGGCCGGGCTGAACGACGCGGTGATGGCGTTGTTCGAGCCGTACCGGCAGCGGAACCGGTTGGCCGACCCGCCGTCCGACGCCCGCGTCGTCGCGGCCCAGTACCGCACGATCCCCCTCTAGAGGGGCCCGCCCCGCCCCCGGCCCGCCCGCCTCGCCCCTGCGCCGGCCTGGCACGGTCGCCATGTCGCTGATGGTGCGGTATCAGGGCCGTCGAATACCGCTACATCGACGACAAGGAGTTGATCAGCCACGGGTAGGGGTTGCTCCGACCAGTTGTGAAGGATTATTTTCGAAGTATGTCCTTCACGACTGACGCGTCGCGCTGGTCCGACGTCTGGATCGCCGCCACCGCCCGCGGCACCACCATCTGCGGGGACTTCCTCGCCGCCACCGCACTGGCGTTGGCTCTCCAGTCCGCCGGGGCGAGCGGCCTGGCCGTCTCCGGGCTGCTGCTGGCGGCCACCCTGCCGCTGGTGCTCTGCGCGCCGCTGGCCGGCCGGCTCGCCGACCGGGTCGACAGTCGTACCCTGCTGGTCAGCGTCGGGTCGATCCAGGCGGTGATCTGCGTCCTGCTCGCCTTCGCCACGCAACCGGTGGTCGTCATCGGCCTGGTCGCCCTGCTCGCCTGCGGGCTCGCCGTCACCCAGCCCTGCCTGGCGGCGCTGCTGCCGGCGATGGTCCGCCCCGGCGACCTGCCCCGGGCCAGCGCCGTCAGCCAGACCGCCGGCTCGCTCGGCGCACTCGCCGGGCCGGTGCTCGCCGGGCTGCTGGTCGGGGAGTTCGGCACCCGCGTACCGCTGCTGTTGGATGCCGTCAGCTACCTGGCGCTGGTCGGCGCGGGCCTGGCGTTGCGCACCCGGCGGGGCGGCCGGGAGGCGGTGACCGCGACCGTCGGCACCGGTCCCGCCCCGGCCTGGCGGCTGCGCGCGGACCCGTTGATGCTCGCCCTGGTGGTCAGCACGGCGGCGGTGATCACCGCGATCGGCGGCATCAACGTGATCGAGGTGTTCTTCATCCGGGAGACGCTTGACTCCTCGGCCACCGTCTACGGCCTGGTCGGGGCGGCCTGGATGGCCGGCATGCTGCCCGGCAGCTGGCTGGCCGCCCGGGTGGCCCGCCGGCTCACCGACGACGGCGCGCTGGTCCACGGGGTGCTCGCCACGCTCGCCGGGTGCAGCCTGGTCGTGGTGCTCGCGGCGACCGTCCCGACGGCGGCGCTGCTGGTGCCGCTCTGGCTGATCGGCGGCGCGGCCAACGGCGGTGACAACGTCTTCGCCAATGTGCTGACCGCCCGGCGGGTGCCCGAGCCGCTGCGCGCCCGCGCGTACGCCGTCATCGGCGCGGCGGTCCAGGGCGGCTCCATGGCCGGCTACCTGATCGGCGGCGCGCTGCTGGCGGTGCTCCCCCCGCGCCCGCTGATCGCCGCCGCCGGGATCGCCGGCCTGCTGGTGGTGCTGGCGTTCGTGCCGGTGGTCACCCGGGCGGTGCGTCACTCCCGCTCCGGCCCGGGCACACCGACGTGGAGCGGGGACGGGCCGCCGCTGTCGGAGGCCGCCGGACCGCCCCCGGTCGGGGCAGGCCCTCCGACGAGGGGAGACGGTGCGGGGTTGACCACTCCCCGGGCCTCCCGATGAGCTGCCCCGGACCGGCGGGGATACGGTCGGGTCATGGCTGAGCGCGTGGCACGTCCCCGGGTCGGGCACATCCAGTTCCTCAACTGCCTGCCGATCTACTGGGGGCTGATGCGCTCCGGCGCGCTGCTCGACGTCGACCTGCACAAGGACTCGCCGGACCGGCTCAGCGCCGCACTGGTCGCCGGTGACCTGGACATCGGCCCGATCTCCCAGGTGGAATACCTGCGGCACGCCGACGAGCTGTTGCTCCTGCCGGACCTCGCGGTGGGCAGCGACGGGCCGGTGCTCTCGGTCAACGTGGTCTCCACCAGGCCGCTGGCCGAGCTGGACGGCGGGCGGGTCGCCCTCGGCTCGACCTCGCGTACCGGGGTGCTGCTGGCCCAGCTCCTGCTCGCCGACCGGTACGGCGTCCACCCGGAGTACTTCCGCTGCCCGCCGGACCTGACCCAGATGCTGCTGGAGGCCGACGCCGGGGTGCTCATCGGTGACGTGGCGCTACGCGCCCTCTACGAGGCGCCCCGTCGGGGGTTGGCGGTGACCGACCTCGGGCAGGCGTGGCGGGAGTGGACCGGGCTGCCGATGGTCTTCGCCGTCTGGGCGGTCCGCCGGGACTTCGCCGCCGCCCACCCGGGCCTGGTCAAGGAGGTGCACGAGGCGTTCCTGCGGTCCCGTGACCTGTGCCTGGCCGAGCTGGACCAGGTGGCCGAGGCGGCGGCCCGGTGGGAACCGTTCGACGCGGCGACGCTGGCCACGTACTTCCGTGCCCTCGACTTCTCGTTGGGCGCGCGGCAGGTCGCCGGCCTGCGCGAGTTCGCCCGTCGGGCGGCGGCGACCGGCGAGGCCCCCGCCCTGCCCGACGGCGGCCCGGAGTTCTTCGCCGGCTGAGCGCACCGGCCCCGGACCGCCCCCGGTCAGGTGGCGGGTTGGAGCAGCGCCTCGGTGATCTTCTGGCAGTTCTTCATGCCGTATTCGTAGCCCAGGTTGATCGGGTAGCGGACCATCACGCCCATCGTCCAGGTGTCGCCGATGGCCAGGCAGTTGATGTGCATCTCCTGCTCGCGGGTCCGGTCGATCCAGCCGTTCTTGATGGCGATCTTCTTCTGCTCGGCCGCCGGGAACGCCTTACGGATGCCGAAGTCGCCCGAGCCCCGGACCAGCTTCATCTCGTTGAGCAGCCACTTGGTCCACGTGGGGCCGGCGGCGCGGCCGTCGGCGATGCAGTTGCCGAGGCGGGCGGTGTCGCGGGGGGAGAGGTTGGTCCGGCTCCAGCCGCCGTCGGCGGACACGCTGCTGTCGGTGAGCTTGCAGATCGAGATCAGCCGCTTGATCGAGGCCGACCGGCCGACACCGTTGTAGAACTGCTCGGCCCGGGTGTTGTCGCTGTCCCGGATGATCCGGGTGGCGTCGGCGAGCTTGGCGTCGCTCGGGGTCTGCCCGGCGTCGGCGGCCCGACGTAGGTAGTCGGCGACGATCCACGACTTGATCAGCGAGGCGGTGGTGCTGGTCTCGCCCATGTTGTCCGAGCCGATGATCTTGCCGGTGCGGCGGTCCAGCACGCTCCAGGCGTACCAGCCCCGGAGGTTGAGGTCGAGGTCCCGGTCGGCGAAGGGCAGCGGCGTCAGCGAACGGGTCGAGGACGGTGCCGGGGTGGGCAGTTCGGGGCGGTTGTGCCGGTCGGCTGCCCCGTCGGAGCGCGGTGCGGCGGACGAGTCACCCCAGTGCGAGGCGGCGGTGGATTCCAGCGGCGAGCCGGGCAGCAGCCGCAGCGAGACCAGCACCAGGCCGACCAGGATCGCGGCCACAGCGATCAGCTTCACCGGCTGGCTGTCGTGCCGACCACGGCGGTTGCTCCGCCGGCTGCCCGCCATCAGAGCTTCCCGACCGGCTGCGGCACCTTGAGTGCGGCACCGGGCTGCGGGGTGACCAGTTGGGTGGTGACGCTGGCGCACACCTTCGCGCCGTAACTCAACGGCTGTTTGATCGAGTAGCGCATCATCACGGCGAGGCTCCACTTGTCGGTGACGGCGAGGCAGCTGACGTGCCAGTTGGCGTCGTAGCTGAGGGCGGTCCAGCCGTTCTTCATGGCGACCGGGCCCTGCGACTTGATCGCGGCGGGCAGCCCGTCGATGATGCCCCACCGGCCACCGCCGGAGCGGGCTTGCTGCTTGGTGACGCTGCCCTGGACGTGAGCCATCTCGTTGAGCACCCACTTGGTCCAGATGGGTCCGGCGGCCCGGCCGTCGGCGATGCAGTCACCGAGCCGGGTGGCGTCGCGGGGGGACATCCGGGTGAAACTCCACCAACCCTCGTAGCCGGGGACGTTGCCGCGCTTGGTGTCGGTGAGGCCGCAGATGCTGATGGCCCGCTTGAGCACCGGGCTGGGCTGGCCGTTGCCCAGCGCCCGGTACGACCCACCGGCCGCCGCGTAGAGCCGGTTGGCCGCGTCGTCGTTGCTGTCCCGGATGGCCAGGCTGGCGTTCTTCTTCATCGCCGCCGATGGCGTCCGCTTGTCGAGCTGGCGCAGGTAGTCGGAGACGATCCAGACCTTGAACATCGACTCGGTGGAGCTGGTCGAGGTCATGTTCTTGGAACCGGAGATCTGGTCGGTCTCGCGCTCCATCAGGGCCCAGCTGAAGAACGACCCCTGGAAGTCCACCGCCACCGGGCCGGCGGCGAGGGTGAGGGCCGGTGGCGGGGTGGGCGCGGGGGCGGGCACCTTCTCCGCCGCGCCGCCGCCGATGCCGCCTGCCACGTCGTCGCCGGAGAGTTCGGCGTAGGCGGCCGGGACCAGTAGGCCGGCGCCGAGCAGCACCGCCATGACGGCGAGCACCATGATCACGCGAGATCGCATGAGTTGGGTGAACTCCAGATGTCAGGGCCGGGGGGCCGGCTGTTTCCGAGGGTGTCGGCTCGATCGCCAGGCCGGGGGACGGTGGCCTATGTCGTGGTGGCGATCGTCGGCAGCCGATCGGTGGTGACCGGGGAAGTCTACGTCCGGACAGCCGACGCGCCAGAATCCGACGCACGGCAAACTGCCGGTAAGTCGAGATAAAGGCACGATATGCGGCAGTTGGGGGCATTCATCTTTGATCAGTGACCTAACTCATAGTCACAGGGGTGCCCTGGTGTCGACCGGGAGCATCCGCCTGGTGACGGAGGGGCTTACTCAAATCCTGTTACACCCTCTGGTGTCATGGGCGGCGAGCTGTAACACTTGGCGAATGTATGGCAACGACTTCGTCCCGCAGGAGGACGCGCCCGGCGGTGGCCTGCTCGGTCAGGTCGAGGCCGCCGAGGTGGCGCTGCGTGAGGCGGCGGCCCGCAGTCGGGAGGGTGCCGCCGCGCCCGGCGAGGATCCGGCGGCGTACTTCGCCGACGTGATCGACGCCGACCAGAAGATCGAACCGCGTGACTGGATGCCCGACGCCTACCGTCGGACCCTGGTCCGGCAGATCGCCCAGCACGCCCACTCGGAGATCATCGGCATGCAGCCGGAGGGGAACTGGATCAGCCGGGCCCCCTCCCTCAAACGCAAGGCCATCCTGCTGGCCAAGGTGCAGGACGAGGCCGGTCACGGCCTCTACCTCTACGCCGCCGCCGAGACCCTGGGCGTCAGCCGGGACGAGCTGGTGGAGCTGCTGCTCGACGGCCGGCAGAAGTACAGCTCGATCTTCAACTACCCCACCCTCACCTGGGCCGACGTGGGCGCGATCGGCTGGCTGGTGGACGGCGCGGCGATCGTCAACCAGGTCCCGCTGTGCCGCTGCTCCTACGGGCCGTACGCGCGGGCGATGATCCGGGTCTGCAAGGAGGAGTCCTTCCACCAGCGGCAGGGCTTCGAGATCCTGCACACCCTGTCGCACGGCACCCCGGCACAGCGGGCGATGGCGCAGGACGCGCTCGACCGCTGGTGGTATCCGTCACTGGCGATGTTCGGCCCGCCGGACGGTGACTCCACCCACTCCGCCCAGTCCATGGCCTGGAAGATCAAGCGGTTCTCCAACGACGAGCTGCGGCAACGCTTCGTCGACATGTGCGTGCAGCAGGCGGAGATCCTCGGCCTCACCATCCCCGACCCCGACCTGCGTTGGAACGAGACGCGGCAGGCGTACGACTTCACCCAGCCGGACTACGACGAGCTGATGCGGGTGATCAAGGGGGAGGGCCCGTGCAACCGGCAGCGGATGGAACACCGCCGCCGCGCGCACGCCGACGGCGCGTGGGTCCGTGAGGCGGCCACGGCGTACGCGGCGAAGCAGCGGGCCGAGTCGCAGCGGGAGAAGGTGGCCGCGTGAGCGCGCCCGGTGAACCGCCCCGGACCCCGGTGACCTCGCCGCTGTGGGAGGTCTTCGTCCGGGCCCGCCGTGGGTTGTCGCACACCCACGTCGGCAGCCTGCACGCCCCCGACGCCGAGCTGGCCCTGCGCAACGCCCGGGACCTCTACACCCGCCGGCAGGAGGGCGTCTCCATCTGGGTGGTGCCGGCCGGCGCGATCACCGCGTCCAGCCCCGACGAGAAGGACGCCTTCTTCGACCCTGCCGCCGACAAGGTCTACCGCCACCCCACCTTCTACGAGGTGCCGGACGGGGTGGACCACCTGTGAAGGGTCCTCTCGACTTCACCCTCGCCCTCGCCCTCGGCGACGACGCGCTGGTGGCCGCCCAGCGGCTCGGCGAGTGGGCCACCCGCGCCCCCGAGATGGAGGAAGACATCGCGCTGGCCAACATCGCCCTCGACCAGCTCGGCGCGGCCCGCCTCCTGCTGTCGTACGCGGGTGAGCTGGAGGGCGCCGGCCGGGACGAGGACGCGTTGGCGTTCCTGCGCGACGACCGGGAGTTCCGCAACTGCCTGCTGGTCGAGCTGCCCAACGGCGACTTCGCGGTGACCATGGTGAAGCTGCTGCTGCTCGCGGCCTACCAGCTGCCGCTCTACACCGCGCTGGCCGGATGCGCCGACGAGCGGCTCGCCGCGATCGGGGCCAAGGCCCGCAAGGAGTCCGCCTACCATCTGGACCACTCCGCGTTGTGGGTGAAGCGGCTCGGCGACGGCACCGACGAGTCGCACCGCCGCGCCCAGGCCGCGGTGGACCAGCTCTGGCCGTACCACCACGAGCTGTTCACGGCGGACCCGGCGGCCCCGGTCGACCCGGCCACCCTGCGGGCCGACTTCGACGCCGTGGTCTCCCCGGTGCTGGCCGAGGCCACCCTGACCCGGCCGGCGACCGGCTGGACGCCGGGCGGTGGGCGGGACGGCGTGCACACCGAGCACCTGTCCTTCCTGTTGGCCGAGATGCAGGTGCTGCACCGCGCGCACCCCGGGGCGCAGTGGTGAGCGGGTCGGAGCGGCGGCGGTGACCGATCCCAGGGCGGCCGTGGCGGCGGTGGTGGACCCGGAGATCCGGGTGATCACCATCGACGAGCTGGGCATCCTGCGGGCGGTCGACGAGGATCCGACGACCGGCCGGGTGCTCGTCACGATCACCCCCACCTACACCGGCTGCCCGGCGATGGACGTGATCCGGGCCGACATCCGGCGGGCCCTCGCGGTCGCCGGGCATCCCGACGCCGAGGTCCGGACGGTCTTCAGCCCGGCCTGGAGCACGGACTGGATCTCCGCCAAGGGCCGGGCGAAGCTCGCCGCCGCCGGCATCGCCCCACCTCCGATGGTCGGCCCGGTCGGCGGCGGCCCTGCCCCGGTCGGCTCGGTCGGCGGCAGGCCCGCCCCGGGCCGACCGCCCGGGGTGGTGCCGCTGACCCTGACCGTCCGCTGCCCGCGCTGCGGATCACCGGAGACGGAGCAGGTCAGCCGGTTCGGCTCCACCGCGTGCAAGGCGCTCTGGCGCTGCCGTTCCTGCTCCGAACCCTTCGACCACCTGAAGGCGCTGTGACTGTCACCATCACCCGCCCGGTCCGTCGCCGGCCGGCTTTCCATCCGCTCGCGGTCAGCGCCGTCGACCGGCTCACCGACGACGCCGTGGCGATCACCTTCGCGGTGCCCGAGGAGCTGCGGGCGACGTTCGCGTTCGCCGCCGGCCAGTACCTGACCGTCCGCCTGCCCGCCGGTGCGGACGTGCGGCGGTCGTACTCGATCTGCTCCACACCCGACGACCTGGCCCGGCACGGGCGGTTGCGGATCGGGGTGCGGGAGATCCCCGGCGGCGCGTTCTCCAGCTACGCCTGCGGCGCGCTGCGGCACGGCGACACCGTCGACGTGCTGCCCCCGCTGGGACACTTCACCACCGCGTTCGCGCCGGACCGGGTGCGGCACTACGGCGCGGTGGTCGCCGGCTCCGGCATCACCCCGGTGCTCGCGCTGGTCGCGACCGCCCTGGCCGTCGAGCCGGCCAGCACCTTCACCCTGGTGTACGGCAACCGCACGGCCAACACGGTGATGTTCGCCGAGGAGTTGGCCGACCTGAAGGACCGCTACCCGACCCGGCTGCACCTGGTGCACGTGCTCTCCCGGGAGCAGGGCGAGTCGCCGCTGCTGTCCGGCCGGATCGACGCCGACCGGCTGGGCCGGCTGCTGGACACCATCGTGCCCGGCGACGTGATCTCCGAGTGGTTCCTCTGTGGCCCCTACCAGCTGGTGCTGGACGCGAAGGCGGTGCTGACCGGTCCGGGCCGGCCGGAGTCGACGGTGCACACCGAGCTGTTCCACGTCGACGCCCCACCGGAGCCGGTCCGCCGGGCCGACCCGTCGGCGGGTGGCGCGGAGGTGACGATCGTGCTGGACGGCCGGTCGTCGCGGTTCACCATGGGCCCGGACGAGCGGGTGCTGGACGCGGCGCTCAAGGTACGCGGCGAGCTGCCGTACGCCTGCAAGGGCGGGGTCTGTTCGACCTGCCGGGCGAAGGTGGTGTCCGGTGCGGTGACGATGGCCCGCAACTATGCGCTGGAGCCGGACGAGGTGGCCGCCGGGTACGTGCTGACCTGCCAGTCCACCCCGACCACCGACGCGCTGACTGTCGACTACGACGGATAGCGCTGTGGGCCGGTGGACCGAGGCCCGGCCCGGCCCGGCCCGGCTCGATCTCGGTTCGCGGTTGGCGATCGGCGCGCCGAGGTCCGGCATGTCCCGCCCTGGCCGGCGGGTCTGATGTCTGGTGCGGGTCCTGTCGAGCTGATGACGTTAGCGACTCACCCGGGATCAGCCGGTTTGCGCCGGTTTGGCCCTTGCGGCGACCGGTCATTCGGTGCGGAGGTGGGCGGTCCAGTAGGTGAGGTCGGAGTGGTGCTCGGTGAGGGCGACCCGTTCGCCGCAGGCTTCCTCGATCAACTTGACCGCCTCGTCCAGGTGCGGCGGGTTGCCGTCCCAGTCCTCGTCGCGGAACAGTTGCAGCCCGACCTCGCCCCGGTCGTCGCCGAGGGCCTGCGCCGCGTCGGGTGACACCAGCACCACCGTGTAGCGGGCGGCCTCCCGCTCGGCCTCGCTCGGCGGCTCCGGCTCGTCCCGCCTGCGCCGCCGGAACCGCTCGACCACCGACGGGATCGGACCGGGCGAGTCGTCCGGATCGTACGGCCGCAGCCAGGCGGGCTGGGGAATCTGCATGACGGCCTCCACGCTGTGCACGGTCGATAGCAACGTTGCTGCTCATGCTTGCGCGAGATCGAGCGAGAGTCAATACTCAACGTCACTGCCCATGTCGCCACGGTGATGGTGTGGCGGCTCGGCCGCTCGTTGCTGCCGAGATCGTCGCTCGGGCGGGTTACGGTGCGATCGGGAGGATCAGCATGGCCAAGGCGAGTCAACCCACGGTGGTCGGCCGGGGGCTCGGTGGAGAACTGCGTGAGCTGCGGGACGCTCGTCGCCTGGCGCAACGGCGGGTGGCCATCCGGCTCGGCTGGCAACCGTCCAAACTGTCCCGGATCGAGAACGGCATCCAGGGCGTCTCGGCCGCCGACGTCGCGTCCCTGCTGGTGATCTACGGGGTCACCGGGGAGGCCCGCAAGCGGCTGCTCGGGATGGCCGAGCGGTCGGCCGAGGTCGGCTGGTGGGAGGCGATCGGCGGGCTCTCCGAGGAGTCGCGCACCCTGATCCAGCTGGAGGCGGAGGCGACCGCCATCGTCAACTGGCAACCGATGCTGGTGCCAGGTCTGTTGCAGACCGCGGACTACGCCCAGGCGGTGATGGTCGGCTGTGGGGTGCCGTCCGACGAGGCGCAGGGGCGGGTGGCCGCCCGGCTCGGCCGGCAGGCGGTCCTGACCCGGCCAGCCCCGCCGACCCTGCACGTGTTGCTCGACGAGATGGTGCTGCGCCGGGCACTCGGCGGCCCTCGGGTGATGGCCCGGCAACTGCGGCACCTGGCGGAGGCGGCCGACCGGCCGGGCCTGACCCTGCGGGTGGTACCGCTGGCCGTGGGCGGGCACACCGGCCTGGACGGGTCGTTCGCGCTCTTCGACTTTCCGCGCAACCGGTCGGTGGTCTTCCTCGACCACAAGCTGACCGGGCTGTTCCTGGAGGAGGCTGCGCAGGTGGCGCACTTCCGGCGGGAGGTGGATAGGCTGGCGGAGGCGGCACTGAGCCCCGTCGATTCGGTGGAACTCGTTGCGCGGTACGCAACGGAGCACGAGCGAGAGTGAGCCTCGGATGATCATCCCCGACTTTTCCGGTGTGAGCTGGCGTAAGTCGACCCGTAGCGGCTCCAACGCCGACTGTGTCGAGGTGGCCGGGGTGGCTCGGGTGGTGGGCATACGCGATTCGAAGGATCCGGCGGGGCCGGTGCTGGTTTTCGAGCGCCGGTCGTGGGCCGCGTTCGTCGCCGGCCTGCCGGTGCGTTCTGGGTTCTGACGCCGGCTGTGGGCGGTTGAGGGGTGGGGGTGCGTGATCACATTGCTGTTTCGCGCATCTTCGTCGGCGTGTCTTCTCCCTTTCGCAATCGGATCTTGATTTCTGGGGCGGGGCGGCGGTGTCGGCGGACGAAGGTCGGGTGGATGGTGCGCCGTTCCGGGCAGTCGAACTGATCGTGGGAGCTGCCGGCCACCGGTCGACGCGACCGAGGCGAAGCCGGCCGACCGCTGACCTGCCAGGCCAGCCCGGTGACCGAGGCGCTGACGGTCGACTACGACGGGTGACGGTGGGCAGGTCGGTGTCGGGTCCCGGTGGGCGGTCTGTCCCGCCGCCCAACGCAGTGGTGACCGGGCTCGGATCCTGGGATTGACGGAGCCACCCGGGTGTCGGTTTGGAGACAACCCATGCGTCTGGTGGGTCGGCCGGGCCATGGATGTGGCAGCCGGGGTGTACGACTGAGAGACGGCCGTCACGCCCATTGCCGCTGATCGAGAATGGTCTGCCGGCGTAACGGGCCGGGACGGTAGAGCCGGCGTGTCCGGTCTCCGGCGGCGAAAATCAGATCGGCGTACACATGTCAACAGTGGTGAAGAACCATGCCCGTTCGGTCATTCCTGCCCCGTACCCTCGCACGATGTTTTTCATTGACGCGTCTCGCTAGGGTTTTCCGGCAATCAAACGCTGTGTCCCAAGGCGCACACTCTGGGCGATGTGATCGGAGAGCGCGTGACGCTGAGTGAGAAGACGGCCCGTGGCAACGAGCCGTTGTCGGCGCTTGAACCTCAGCGTGAGACCGCAGGCCCGACTCGTGGCCGGCTCCGGAGCCTCGGACGGCGGATAGCCGATCTGGGTCCCTTCGCGCTCATCTTCGCGACGTACAGCCTTCTGGTCGATCACCTGCCCAATCAGTGGTTCAGCCAGGACTGGGTGCGTTATGCCTTTGCCGTGCTGGCCGCCCTCTGTATGGGGATCGCCCTCAAATGGCTCGTCCAGCGACCGGGGCTACAGAGATTCGTGGGCCCCTCGTTGGCTGCCGGCACGATGCTGCCCGGGGCCCGGGAACCGCGGCCGAGGTCGTTCGTCTCCGCACGGCAGATCATGGAGGGCACCCGGAGCCGGCTGATGGCCGATCTGCGTACCGCCAGCGGGACCCGGGGTGAGGTCTTCGGGTGGTCGCAGTTCATGGGGGAGCAGGTCCCGCCGAGCGCCATCGGGACGTCGTACGGCCTTCGTATCGCCCTCGCACTGGACCTCAGGGAGGCGCGGCTCGACCGCCGGCGGTTGGTGGACAACGTGGTGGCGCTGCAACGGCCGGCAGGGGGTTGGGTCGCCCGCTCCCAACAGGACGTCGCCCGACCGGAAGTCACGGCATGGGTGCTCACCGCACTCGTACGAACCGGCCTGGATCCCGCCATCCGCTCCGAGTTGGTGGGACAACTCGAACGCATGATGACGCCGGAGGTCGACGGTGTCGGCTGGCAGCGCGTGACGGTTCTCAGCTCGGCGATCTCGGCGCTCGCCGAGGTTGCGCCCGCCTCGGCCAAGCTCGATGAGTTGACGACCCACCTGGTGGAGGGCGCCGTCCGGCAGCAGGCGGAGGGGGAGCCGGCCTGCATGGCCTGGGGCATGACGGTGAACCACGGGAGTGCGCCATCCGTACCGCACACCGCGAGAGCCGTGGTGGCTCTCCGCAAGGCGGCTCAGGCGGTTCGCGGTGACCGACGGGAGAAGCTCGACGAGTGTGTGGACGCGGGCATCGAATGGCTGATCCGAAACTCCCACTACGACGTCACTGACGAGCAGCTACGGCGGTTGACCAGTGCGGGCGACGCGATGGACACCATCATCGTCGGCCACTTCACGCCGGCCTGGGTGGCGCGGGCGCTCATGTGTCGCGCGGTCGATGAGCGGCGCCTGCCGCACCTGCAGCAGGCGGTCAGGGCAGTGCTCGACCTTCAAGAGAATGGGGTGTGGAAGTGGAAAGAGGAGCGAAAGGAGCCCACGTGGATGACCTATCAGGGGGTGCTGGTCGTACGGGACTACTCGATGCTGAATCTGCCCTGGCCACCTTGACCGATCGGATCCGGGTCGCGACCTGGAACGTCCGGGAGGGATTGCCCGCCGCCAGTGACGACGTGACCCGTCGGCCGGAGGCGCTGGCCGAGATGGTCGATCTCGTCGACGAGTTCGACATCGACGTGCTTGCCCTGCAGGAGGTGGACTTCACGACCGAGGGCGAGTCGGAGGTCCTGTCGGCGCTGCTCACCAGAACGGCGTTGCAGTATGCGGCCACCCTGCCGCTCTCCGAGTCGTCGTTCGAGCAGGGCAAGCGGGCGGGTGTCGCCATCGCCAGCCGCTACCCGGTCAGCCGGATCGGTGGAGTCGTGCTGCCCAACCCGCAGCTCTCCGCCACCAGGGGCCGCACCGTCATGGCGCTGCACGACAAGGGAATGGTGTCCTGCACGCTCGATTTCGGGTTTACCGAGGTGACCGTCGCCTCGCTGCATTCATTCCCCTTCCACCGGTTCGGTCGGGACGCTCGCGAGCCGGCGTTCTCCGGAATATGGAAGTCGGTGTCGGCAGCCCTGCCCCGGTCCGTCAGCGGGCAGGTCGTCATCTGTGGTGACTTCAACACGGAGGATCGCGACCTGGTGCTGGGCTCGATGGCGAGCCCGATGGTGCGGGCGTTCGGCGAGATGGCGACGCACAACGGGATGGCGATCGACGACATTCTCTTCTCGGCCGACCTGTCGCGAGGTGCCGAGCCAAAGCTGGTGAGCAATTTCTCGGATCACGAACTATGTGTGGTGGATCTCGTGTCGAGGTGGTGACATGTCGTCGCTCGTGCTGGACACAAACTCGATGTCGGCTGTTGAGCGGCAGATCATGGCGGCACTCGCCGGCAGTGCGGGGCAGCCGTCCGGGCCCGCCATCAGCATCCTGCGAGGGCTGGGCCGGCCGGAACGGTTGAGTGCCCTGCTCACCGAGTTGCTGGACGACGACTCCCGCGCGGACGCGGTGGCCGCTCGTTCGCATCCGCATGCTCTCGGCTTCGACAAGTTCATTCTGGCTACCTTCGGTGAATTCGGCCAGTTGCGCATGCACGTCTGGTGGCCTGGGCGGCCCAGGATGCGCGAGCATGTCCACGATCACCGCTTCGACTTTTCCTCGGTGGTGGTCGCCGGTCGACTCGACTGCCGCTACTACCACCCGGCCAGGAGCGGAGCGGTCCTCACCCGCTACCGGGAGTCGAGCCGGGATGGCGAGTCCGCCTGGCGTTTCGACCTCGTGGACATGGTGTCCGTACGGGAGACCCTGGCAGTCCAACTCACACCGGGCTCGTCCTACTCGATGCCGTACGACCTGCTGCACCGGGTGGAGGCGGCGTCGACCACCACCGTCACCCTCATGCTCCAGGGACGGCTGTCGCGTGACTGGTCGTCGGTCCTGGTGGACACCACCGAGACAGTGCCGGCGCGGGTGGGTCGGCGCACCTTCGACACCGAGGAGATGCGTGGCAGGTTGATGGCGCTGAGAAGTCATCTCGCCGCCTGAAGGCGTGCGGAGCCACGGGCGGGTCACCCGGACGGGCCCGACGGCCAGCGCCGGGCGAGGTGGGTGGGCCTCCCGGCGCGTACCGGGTGCCGGTGGGGTGCTGGTCACCCGTCGCCGGTGCTGTGCGGAACCGGAGGGCTGCCCGGCGTACGCTCGGGATGTGACGGCGAACCGGGAGATCGACGACATCCTGCAACGTGGCGCGGACGGCGGGCGGATCACGCCCGAGGAGGCGCTGCTGCTCTACACCGAGGCGCCCTTCCACGCGTTGGGCGAAGCGGCGGACGCGGTACGCCGGCGGCGCTACCCGGACAACGTCGTCACCTACCTGATCGACCGCAACATCAACTACACCAACGTCTGCGTGACGGCGTGCAAGTTCTGCGCCTTCTACCGGGCCCCCAAGCACGCCGAGGGGTGGACCCACCCGACCGAGGAGATCCTGCGTCGCTGCGGCGAGGCGGTCGAGCTGGGCGCCACCCAGGTCATGCTCCAGGGCGGCCACCACCCGGACTACGGGGTGGAGTACTACGAGGAGCTGTTCTCCTCGGTCAAGAAGGCGTACCCGCAGCTCGCGATCCACTCGATCGGGCCGAGCGAGATCCTGCACATGGCCAAGGTCTCCCAGGTGAGCCTGGACGAGGCCATCGCCCGGATCAAGGCCGC
This sequence comes from Micromonospora sp. CA-248260, assembly GCF_050942205.1. Classification (NCBI taxonomy): domain Bacteria; kingdom Bacillati; phylum Actinomycetota; class Actinomycetes; order Micromonosporales; family Micromonosporaceae; genus Micromonospora; species Micromonospora sp. CA-248260. Next base: position 417,124 of record NZ_CP192021.1, read on the forward strand.
CGGGCTGGACTCGATCGCCGGCGCCGGTGCCGAGATGCTGCCGGACCGGCCGCGCAAGGCGATCGCCCCGCTGAAGGAGTCCGGCGCGCGCTGGCTGGAGGTCATGGAGCTGGCCCACCGGCAGGGCCTGGAGTCCACCGCGACGATGATGATGGGCACCGGCGAGACCAACGCCGAGCGGATCGAGCACCTGCGGATGATCCGCGACGTGCAGGACCGCACCCGGGGGTTCCGGGCGTTCATCCCGTGGACCTACCAGCCGGAGAACAACCACCTCAAGGGCCGCACCCAGGCCACCACCCTGGAATACCTGCGTCTGGTGGCGGTGGCCCGGCTCTTCTTCGAGACCGTGCCGCACCTGCAGGCGTCCTGGCTGACCACCGGCAAGGACGTCGGCCAGCTCGCCCTGCACATGGGGGTCGACGACCTCGGCTCGATCATGCTGGAGGAGAACGTCATCTCCTCGGCGGGCGCCCGGCACCGGTCCAACCTGCACGAGCTGATCGGCATGATCCGCTCGGCCGACCGGATCCCGGCCCAGCGGGACACCCTCTACCGGCGGCTGGCGGTGCACCACACCCCCGCCGACGATCCGACCGACGACCGGGTGGTCTCGCACTTCTCCTCGATCGCCATGCCCGGTGGCGGGGCCGGCCGTTCCCTGCCGCTCGTCGAGGCCCGCTGACCCCGATCGTCACGCAGGGCCACCTGATCGGGCTTTCCGGGTGACTGGCTGATCGGGTTCGGGTGGTCGGCCCGGGGGATATTCGTGGTCGCCGTTCGGGCGAGGTGGCAGGGGACCAGCCACCACAAGACGCAGCAATTCCGGCAGGACGCGGCGCGTTGGGCGGATGCCTGCCACGCGGCACTCCGGCGCGGGGGTTGGCGCGGCCCGACAGCGCCCGCTAACGTGCGCCCGACGTACCTTGGTTTCCCCGTCGGGAAGCCCGTACGAGCGTCGTACGTCCTCCATCGGCCCGGGAGGGCCGTTCATATAAAACGGGGGCGGGACGGGTGACCGTCCCGCCCCCGCTCCTCCTCCGTTCGGCCCCGTCTGGGACAAAATCGCACGTCACGGCTGGCGCACCGGCGTCGATCTCGGATAACGTCCGCTCGGTTCGCCACATCAGCCACACCTTTCCCAGCAGTCCCTAGCCCCCCGGGGGATCGATGACTCTGTTCCACCGCTCGGCCCTGGCCCGTGTCGGCGCCGTGGCCCTGCTCGCCGTGGGTGGCCTGGCCACCGTCGCCGCCCCGGCCACCGCCGCCGACCAGGCGCAGCTCGACCTCGTTCCGCTCAGCTCCCAGCTGGCCCTGGGCGTCAAGGAGGCCAAGGCCAAGCCGTTCAAGTTCTCCGTCCAGAACTTCCGGGGTTCGGTCGACGCCAAGGACGTGAAGGTCACCGTCGAGACGGCGGGCCTGAAGGCGAACAAGGTCGGGGTGCTCAAGCCGGACGCCTGCGCCGCCAGCGGCACCGCCTTCACCTGCTCGCTGTCCGACCTGGGCGGCACCACCGACGACATCGCCGCCGGCACCACCGAGGAGTTCGGCATCCCGCTGTTCGGCACCGACACGCGCGGCAAGGGGGGCGTGCTGAAGGTGACCGTGAGCGGGTCCAACACCACCTCGGACTCGGTCGACCACGAGATCATGGTGGTCAAGCCCGGCTACGACCTGACCACCTGGGTGCAGGACGTCTATGCCGACGTGGTGGTCGACGGCGACGAGGCCGGCGAGAGCGGGCTGACCGGCGTCAAGCCCGGCGGCACCGCTCCGCTGGACTGGGCGCTCTACAACGGCGGCAGCCGCCGGGCCACCGGCATCTTCTACGGCATCGCGCTGCCCGACGGCGCCAGCTTCGTCGACCTGCCGGAGAGCTGCGTCATGCAGGACCTGGGCGGCGTGGTGGCGTACTGCGAGGACTCCGGCGCGGTGCTGCGGCCGGGCGAGTTCTACACCGCCGACGTACGGGTGAAGGTCGGCGCGGGCGTCACCGAGAAGGTGCTCACCCCGGGCGTGCTGTTCGCCGCCGGGCTGACCGAGGCCGAGGGTACGCCGGAGGAGGAGCCGCAGGTCGCCAGCAAGGCGCAGCGGAAGATCTTCATCGAGACCGACGACGGTGACAACACCTCGCTGTTCGACGTCTTCGTCGACCTGACCACCGGTCCGAGCCCGTCGCCGAGCCCGAGCCCGAGCACCAGCCCGACCGGTCAGCCGAGTCCGAGCGCCAGCGCCAGCCCGACCACCGGTGGTGGCACGGGTGGCGGCGACGGCGGTCTGCCGGTGACCGGCGCACAGGCCACCCTGATCGGGGGGATCGGTGCCGCCGTGCTGCTCGCGGGCGGGGTGCTGCTGATGCTCGCCCGTCGGCGTCGGCTCGTGCTGGTGACCCCGGGCGACGAGAAGCCGCGGAGCTGAGCGACGGCGGGTCGTCGCGCCACCGGGCGGTGGTACGTGGAGCGGGCGGGGTGGTCATCCACCCCGCCCGTCCTGCGTCCTGGTCGCCCCGGCCCGGGGTGACGGGCCGGGCGGGTGGCGACCCAGCGCCGGGTGGGTGGGCGGGGGCTGGCAGAGTGGAGGGGTGAGTCGTACCCCGCAGGGCCAGCGCGCCGGCCTGGACAAGTCCCCGCACGAGGTCGCCGCGATGTTCGACGGGGTGGCCGCCCGTTACGACCTGACGAACACGGTGCTGTCCTTCGGGCAGGACCGGTCGTGGCGGCGGGCCACCCGGGCGGCGCTCGGGCTGCTCCCCGGGGAGCGGGTGCTGGACGTGGGCGCCGGCACCGGGGTGTCGACCCAGGAGCTGGCCCGCTCCGGGGCGTACGCGGTGGGTGCGGATCTGTCGCAGGGGATGTTGCAGGCCGGGCGGCGGGTCCGGCCGGAGGTGCCGCTGCTGGCCGGGGACGCGTTGCGGCTGCCCTTCGCCGACGCCTCCTTCGACGCGGTGACGATCTCCTTCGCCCTGCGCAACGTCAACGACACCGATGCGGTGCTGCGGGAACTGGCCCGGGTGACCCGGCCGGGCGGGCGGCTGGTGGTCTGCGAGTTCAGCACTCCGGTGCAGCCGGCCTTCCGTACCGTCTATCTGTCGTATCTGATGCGGTCGTTGCCGGTGGTGGCCCGGACGGTGTCCAGCAACCCCGACGCGTACGTCTACCTGGCGGAGTCGATCCGGGCCTGGCCGGATCAGGCGGCGTTGGCGGCGCGGATCGGCGCGGCCGGTTGGGGCCGGGTGGCGTGGCGCAACCTGACCGGCGGGGTGGTGGCCCTGCACCGGGCCGTCCGTGGGTGACCGTGGGTGAACGGCGACTTTCCCTGATATCCGCTTTTGGTGCACTTTGCGACGTATGCTCCCGTGCATGACGGGAGTAGCACCCGGCGGCCCACCGGCCCCCACCGACGACGCCGCCGCCGAGCTTGCCGCCCAGCTCAGGGAGCTGGTCGGCGCGGACCCCGTCGAAGTTCGCCAGGTGGTGGCCGAGGTGCTCGGCGCGCTCGACCGGGCGGCGGGCGGAGCGCTGCGTGACCAACTTCCGGCGGCGATCAGGGCCGAAACCGGCCTGGACGGCGTCCGGAACTGACGGGCGGACCCACCCCGACCCGCATGTTTCCAGGAAGTTAGGTACCCCTCACCCGGCAGCGGAGTAACCACGGTCATAGACTCCAACCCGATCGGGCTTGTGAAGCATTTCACGAGCGTGCGGGAGGAGGCGCAGATGACTTCGGTGGAGAACGACGCCGACGTGATCGTGGTGGGCGCTGGTCCCGGCGGATCGGCGACGGCGTACCACCTGGCGCGGCACGGCGTACGCGTGCTGCTGCTGGAGAAGACCGAGTTCCCCCGCGAGAAGGTGTGCGGGGACGGGCTCACCCCCCGGGCGACCCGGCAGCTCATCCGGATGGGCGTGGACACCTCGCCCGAGGCCGGCTGGCTGCACAACAAGGGCCTGCGGGTGATCGGCGGCGGGGTACGCCTCGAACTGGACTGGCCCGACCTGGCCAGCTTCCCCAACTACGGCCTGGTCCGCACCCGGCTGGACTTCGACGACCTGCTCGCCCAGCGGGCGGTCTCCGCCGGTGCCGAGCTGCGCACCGGCGTCAACGTCATCGGCCCGGTGCTCGACGCCGACGACCGGGTGGTCGGGGTGACCGCCGAGGTCGGCCCAGACCGGGAGCCGGCCACCTTCCACGCCCCGCTGGTGGTCGCCGCCGACGGCGTCTCCGGCCGGTTCCCGCTCGCCCTCGGCCTGGCCAAGCGGGAGGACCGGCCGATCGGGGTGGCCGTGCGGCGTTACTACCGCTCGCCGGCCAAGCACGACGACGACTACCTGGAGTCCTGGCTGGAGCTGCGCAGCAAGGACAACGACGCGCTGCTGCCCGGCTACGGCTGGATCTTCGGCCTCGGCGACGGCCGGGTCAACGTCGGCCTCGGCGTGCTCAACTCCTCCTCCGCGTTCGGCAAGACCAACTACCGGCGGCTGCTCACCGACTGGCTGGCCAACACCCCGGCGGACTGGGGGATGACCGACGAGGCGAACGCCGACGGCCCGATCCTCGGCGCGGCGCTGCCGATGGGCTTCAACCGGGTGCCGCACTACACCCGGGGGGTCCTGCTGGTCGGCGACTCCGGCGGCATGGTCAACCCGTTCAACGGCGAGGGCATCGCGTACGCGATGGAGTCCGGCGAGCTGGCCGCCGAAGTCATCGTGCAGGCGCTGGCCCGGCCGGCCGGCCCCGAGCGGGAGCGGGCGTTGACCGCGTACCCGCAGGAGCTGAAGGCCCGGTTCGGCGGCTACTACCGGCTCGGCGGGATCTTCGTCAAGCTGATCGGCCGGCCCGAGGTGATGCGGATGGCGACCAAACACGGCATGCCGCACCCGATGCTGATGCGCTTCGTCCTCAAACTGCTGGCCAACCTGACCGACCCGCGCGGCGGGGACGCGATGGACCGGGTCATCAACGCGATGACGAAGGCGGCCCCGGCCGTCTAGACCGACCCGCCCGAGGCCAACGACGGTCCCGGGCGGGACAAGAGATCGACCCCCGCTGACGGACGTCACGGTGGACGTGAATAGTGTGAATTTTGTCAAGCACCTGGGGCAGGGGAAGGACGAGCAGGAGAAAAGATGTCGCTCTCGCCTTACGCACCGATCATCGGGCTGTTCGCCCTCGCCGCGGCGTTCTCGCTGTTCTCCGTGGCCGCCGCCCGCTTCGCCGGTCCCCGGCGCTACAACAAGGCCAAGCTCGAGGCGTACGAGTGTGGGATCGAGCCCAGCCCGCAGCCCGTGGGCGGCGGCCGGTTCCCGATCAAGTTCTACCTGACGGCGATGCTCTTCATCGTCTTCGACATCGAGATCATCTTCCTCTACCCCTGGGCGGTCTCCTTCGACGCCCTGCCGATCTTCGGCTTCGTGGAGATGGTCCTGTTCATCGTCGCGGTCTTCGTCGCGTATGCCTATGTGTGGCGGCGCGGCGGCCTGGACTGGGACTGAGGGAGGAACGTCAGATGGGCATCGAGGAGAAACTCCCCGCCGGCGTCCTGCTCACCTCCGTGGAGAAGCTGGTCAACTGGTCGCGGAAGTCGTCCGTCTGGGGCGCCACCTTCGGCCTGGCCTGCTGCGCCATCGAGATGATGGCGGCCGGCGGCCCGCACTACGACATGGGCCGCTGGGGCATGGAGGTCTTCCGGGCCTCGCCACGCCAGGCCGACCTGATGATCGTGGCCGGCCGGGTGAGCCAGAAGATGGCCCCGGTCCTGCGCCAGATCTACGACCAGATGGCCGAGCCCCGCTGGGTGTTGTCCATGGGCGTCTGCGCCAGCAGCGGCGGCATGTTCAACAACTACGCGATCGTGCAGGGTGTCGACCACGTCGTCCCGGTCGACATGTACCTGCCGGGCTGCCCGCCCCGCCCCGAGATGCTCATCGACGCGATCCTCAAGCTCCGCGAGAAGATCATGTACGAGCCGCTCGGCCCGAACGGCCGCAAGATGCAGGCGGCCCGCCTGGAGCGCGGCGACGTGCCCGTGGTGCCGTACGGCTCGATGCCGTCGTCGTACCGCAACGACAAGGCCCGCCGTGCCGAGTGGACGAAGGCGGTCCGCGAGGGGCGCGAGGAGCAGTTGCGGATCGAGAACTGGATGAACGCCCAGAACCACCTCCAGACCCAGGCTGGTCCCAAGTGAACGCGGCGCAGCGCAGCCCCGCAGTGGTGAACGGAGGGCAGGCAGGGTGAGCGCGAGGAGTGCAGCGCAGCGGAGCCCCGCAGTCGCGAACGGAGGGCAGGCACGGTGACCGCGCCGAACGACAGGAAGAACGACGGCGGGGTGCCGGTGCCGGTCACCCCGGCCGGTGCGACCAGCGGCGCTCCCGCCGAGCTGCCGCCGTCCAGCCCCGCCGGGCGCGGCATGTTCGGCATGCAGGGCACCGGCGACGTCTCCGGCTACGGCGGCCTGGTCCGCCATCGCACCCCGATCGAGGAGGCCCCCCGGCCGTACGGGGGCTACTTCGACGAGGTGCGCGACGCGCTGGAGGAGGCGTACCCGCACTTCGCCGACGCGATCGAGAAGGTCGTCGTCGACCGGGGCGAGCTGACCCTGCACGTGCGTCCGGAGCGGATCGCCGAGGTCTGCCAGGTGATGCGGGACGACCTGGCGCTGCGCTTCGAGCTGTGCTCCTCGGTGTCCGGTGTGGACTATCTCGGTGCCGACGAGCGCCGGCTGCACGTCGTCTACCTGCTGACCTCGATGACCTACCGGCGTCGGGTCCGGCTGGAGGCGGCGGTGTCCGCCGAGAGCCCGCACCTGCCCAGTGTCACCGCCGTCTACCCGACGGCCGACTGGCAGGAGCGCGAGGCGTACGACATGTTCGGGGTCATCTTCGACGGCCACCCCAACCTGACCCGGATCCTGATGCCGGACGACTGGGAGGGCCACCCGCAGCGCAAGGACTACCCGCTCGGCGGGGTGCCCGTCGAGTACAAGGGCGCGGAGATCCCGCCGCCGGACCGTAGGAGGTCATACCAGTGACCACGTCCAACTACGCGACCGAACGGGAGACCACCGAGGGGCGGGTCTTCACCGTCACCGGTGGGGACTGGGACCAGGTCGTCTCCGGCACCGACCCGATCAACGACGAGCGGATCGTCGTGAACATGGGTCCGCAGCACCCGTCGACGCACGGTGTGCTCCGGCTGATCCTGGAGCTGGAGGGTGAGACGGTCCGCGAGGCCCGCTCGGTCGTCGGCTACCTGCACACCGGCATCGAGAAGAACCTCGAGTACCGCAACTGGGTGCAGGGTTCGACCTTCGTGACCCGGATGGACTACCTCGCTCCGATCTTCAACGAGACTGCGTACAGCCTCGCGGTGGAGAAGCTGCTCGGCATCACCGACGACATCACCGAGCGGGCCACCACGATCCGCGTGCTGATGATGGAGCTGAACCGGATCTCCTCGCACCTGGTGTGGCTGGCCACCACCGGCATGGAGCTGGGCGCGATCTCCATCATGCTGTACGGCTTCCGCGAGCGGGAGTACATCCTCGACATCTTCGAGACCATCACCGGCCTGCGGATGAACCACGCTTACGTCCGGCCGGGCGGGGTGGCGCAGGACGTGCCGGACGCCGCGATCGTCAAGATCCGCGAGTTCCTCACGATGATGCCGAAGAAGCTCAAGGAGTACGAGGACCTGCTCTCCGGCCAGCCGATCTGGACCGAGCGCACCCAGGGTGTCGCGGTGCTCGACGCGACCGCCTGCCTCGCGCTCGGCGTGACCGGCCCGGTGCTGCGCTCCGCCGGACTCGGCTGGGACCTGCGCAAGACCATGCCGTACTGCGGTTACGACAGCTACGAGTTCGACGTGCCGACCCACCCGGACGGCGACGTCTGGGGCCGCTACCTGGTCCGGCTCGCCGAGATCCGGGAGTCGCTCAAGCTGGTCGAGCAGGCGCTGGACCGGTTGCGGCCGGGCCCGGTGATGGTGGCCGACCGCAAGATCGCCTGGCCGGCGCAGCTCGCCATCGGCGTGGACGGCATGGGCAACTCGCTGGAGCACGTCGCCAAGATCATGGGTCAGTCGATGGAGTCGCTGATCCACCACTTCAAGCTGGTCACCGAGGGCTTCCGGGTCCCGCCGGGCCAGGTGTACGTCGGCATCGAGTCCCCCCGGGGCGAGCTGGGCGTGCACGCGGTCTCCGACGGTGGCACCCGACCGTACCGGGTGCACTACCGGGAGCCGAGCTTCGTCAACCTCCAGGCCCTCCCGGCGATGGCCGAGGGCGGCCTGATCGCCGACGTGATCGCCGGTGGCGCCTCGCTGGACCCCGTGATGGGTGGATGTGACCGATGAGTGTTTTCACTGAAGAGACCCGGGCCCGGGCGCGGGAGATCATCGCCCGGTACCCGGCCGACCGGTCCCGCTCGGCGCTGCTGCCGCTGCTGCACCTCGTGCAGTCCGAGGAGGGTTACGTCTCCCCGGCCGGGGTGACGTTCTGCGCCGAGGTGCTGGGCCTGAACAAGGCCCAGGTCGGCGCGGTGGCCACCTTCTACACCATGTACAAGCGCCGGCCCACCGGTGACTACCTGGTGAGCGTCTGCACCAACACGATGTGCAACGTGCTCGGCGGCCAGGAGGTCTACGACACCCTGGTCGAGCACCTGGGCGTCGGGCACGACGAGACGACCGCCGACGGGAAGATCACCCTGGAGCACGCCGAGTGCCTGGCGGCGTGCGACTACGGCCCGGTGATGACGGTCAACTACGACTTCTTCGACGGCGTCGACCCGCAGGGCGCGGTCGGCGTGGTGGACGAGCTGCGTGCCGGGGGCCGGCCGATGCCGACCCGGGGTGCCCGGCTGTGCACGCTGAAGGAGATGGCCGTGCAGCTCGCCGGGTTCGCCGACGAGCGCGACGGTGCGGTCGCCGACGGTGGGCCGGGTGCGGCCACCCTGCGTGGCCTGCGGCTGGCCGAGCAGCACGGCATCTCGGCACCGGGCTACGACCCGAAGACCCCGATCCGCAGCAAGGCCGAGGCCGACCGGGCCGCCGCCGAGGCGAAGGCGAAGGCCGAGGCCGCCAAGGCTCCCGCGCCGGCCGCACCGGCGGCGAAGCCGGAGCAGATCACCGGCAGCACCGCGCCGGACGTCAAGGCGCCGGACGACAAGTCGCCGCAGGTGCGTACCGCCGAGACCCGGCAGCCCGACGCGGCGACCGCCGCGCCGGACGCCCCCGGCACCAAGGTCCCGACGGACGGCCCGCCACCGGCGTCCCGCGACGCGCAGGCGGCGCAGGCAGCCGGGGTGGCCGCGAACACCCCCGCCGGTGACGGCAAACCCGCCGGCGACGAGGCCGGTGCGCAGGAGCGCAACCTCAAGGAAGCCGAGGCGGAAACGGGCGCTGCCGGCGCGGGCTCCGCCGTCGCGAGCGAGACGGGGGCCCAGAAGTGACCACTCCCCGGCCGGAGACCCTGGCCAAGCTGACCCCGGTGCTGACCCGGCGCTGGATCTCCCCGGACGCCTGGCGGATCGGCACCTACGAGAATCTCGACGGCTACGCCGCGCTGCGCAAGGCCCTCAAGGCCCACCCGGACGACCTGATCCAGCTGATCAAGGACTCCGGGCTGCGTGGGCGGGGTGGCGCGGGCTTCCCCACCGGCCTGAAGTGGGGCTTCATCCCGCAGGGCGACGGCAAGCCGCACTACCTGGTGGTCAACGCCGACGAGGGCGAGCCGGGCACCTGCAAGGACCTGCCGCTGATGACCCACGACCCGCACTCGCTGGTCGAGGGGGTCATCATCGCCTCGTACGCGATCCGGGCCAACCGGGCCTACATCTACATCCGGGGCGAGGCGGTGCACGCCGCCCGCCGGCTGCGCAACGCGGTGGCCGAGGCGCAGGCCAAGGGCTACCTCGGGCGCAACATCCTCGGCACCGGGTTCGACCTGGAGCTGGTGGTGCACTCCGGTGCCGGGGCGTACATCTGCGGCGAGGAGACGGCGCTGCTGGACTCGCTGGAGGGGTTCCGGGGCCAGCCCCGGCTCCGCCCGCCGTTCCCCGCCACCCACGGCCTGTACGCCAGCCCGACGGTGGTCAACAACGTCGGCACCATCGCCAGCGTCCCGTACATCGTGCTGGGCGGTGCGGACTGGTGGAAGTCCATGGGCACCGAGAAGTCCTCCGGGCCGATGATCTACTCGCTGTCCGGCCGGATCGCCAACCCCGGCCAGTTCGAGTGCGGTCTGGGCGTCACCCTGCGCGAGCTGATCGAGCTGGCCGGCGGGATGCAGCCCGGTCACCAGCTGAGGTTCTGGACGCCGGGGGGGTCGTCGACCCCGCTGCTCACCGCCGAGCACCTCGACGTGCCGCTGGACTTCGAGGGGGTGGCGGCGGCCGGCTCGATCCTGGGCACCACGGCCACCCAGATCTTCTCCGACCAGGACTGCCCGGTCTACGCGACCTACCGGTGGCTGGAGTTCTACCACCACGAGTCGTGCGGCAAGTGCACCCCGTGCCGGGAGGGCAACTACTGGATGGTCCGGGTCTACCGGCGCATCCTCGCCGGCCAGGGCACCCACGAGGACCTGGACACCCTGCTCGACACCTGCGACAACATCCTCGGCCGCTCGTTCTGCGGTCTGGGCGACGGCGCGACCAGCTCGGTGACCTCGTCGTTGCAGTACTTCAAGCAGGACTACCTCGACTACATCGAGGGGCGTACCGCGCCGAAGCTCTCCGACAAGTCTCTGGTTGGAGCCCACTGATGAGCGCGAGGAACGAGCTTGCGAGTCCCGCAGTCGCGAATGGAAGGCGACTCTAATGACTGACGTGGCGAAGGCCGCCGAGACCGTAACGCTCACCATCGACGGCGTCGAGGTCACCGCCCCCAAGGGGGCGCTGCTGATCCGGGTCGCCGAGCAGTTGGGCACCGAGATCCCCCGCTTCTGCGACCACCCGCTGCTGGCCCCGGCCGGTGCCTGCCGGCAGTGCCTGGTGGAGGTGGAGGGGCAGCGCAAGCCGGTCGCCTCCTGCACCCAGACCGTCGCCGAGGGCATGGTGGTCCGCACCCAGCTCAGCTCCCCGGTCGCCAAGAAGGCGCAGGAGGGGGTGATGGAGCTGCTGCTGCTCAACCACCCGCTGGACTGCCCGATGTGTGACAAGGGTGGTGAGTGCCCGCTCCAGAACCAGGCGATGTCCACCGGCCGCACCGACTCCCGCTTCCACGAGCACAAGCGGGAGTACGTCAAGCCGATGGAGATCAGCACCCAGGTGCTGCTCGACCGGGAGCGCTGCGTGCTCTGCCAGCGCTGCACCCGGTTCTCCGAGGAGATCGCCGGCGACAAGTTCATCGACCTGATGGGCCGGTCGTCCGCCGAGGAGATCAACATCTACCGGGACGACGCGTACGGCGCGGAGGGCGACTCCGGCGACGTCCCGTTCAACTCGTACTTCTCCGGCAACACCGTGCAGATCTGCCCGGTCGGCGCGCTCACCGGGGCGCAGTACCGGTTCCGGGCCCGCCCGTTCGACCTGGTCTCCAGCCCGAGCGTCTGCGAGCACTGCTCGGCCGGCTGCGCGCAGCGCACCGACTGGCGGCGGGGCAAGGTGCTGCGCCGTCTGGCCGGGGACGACCCGCAGGTCAACGAGGAGTGGAACTGCGACAAGGGGCGGTGGGGCTTCCAGTACACCCGCGCCTTCGACCGGCTCACCACCCCGTTGGTCCGCGACGAGAAGTCCGGTGAGCTGCGGGAGGCGTCCTGGAGCGAGGCGCTGACCCGGGCCGCCGACGGGCTGCGGGCCGCCCGCGACGAGGGACGCGGCACGGCGGTGCTGACCGGCGGCCGGCTGACCGTCGAGGACGCCTACGCGTACGCGAAGTTCGCCCGGGTCGCCCTGAACACCAACGACATCGACTTCCGGGCCCGGCCGGTCTCCCGCGAGGAGTCCGACTTCCTGGCCAGCAGCGTCGCCGGGGTCACCGACGTGACCTACGCCGACGTGGAGAAGGCGTCCTCGGTGGTGCTGGTCGGGCTGGAGCCGGAGGAGGAGTGCCCGATCCTCTTCCTGCGGCTGCGCAAGGCGTACCTGAAGAAGAAGCTGACGGTCTACGCGATCGCCCCGTTCGCCACCCGGGGCCTGGAGAAGCTCGGGGCCAAGCTGGCCCGGGTGGTGCCGGGCGAGGAGGCGAGCGTGCTCGCCGAGCACGACACGGTGGCCGAGGCGTTGAGCGCCGAGGGCGCGATCCTGTTCGTCGGCGAGCGGCTGGCCGGGGTGCCCGGTGGCCTCTCCGCCGCCGCGGACGTCGCCCGGCGTACCGGTGCGAAGTTGGCCTGGGTGCCGCGGCGCGCGGGTGACCGGGGTGCGGTCGACGCGGGCTGCCTGCCCAACCTGCTGCCCGGCGGGCGTCCGGTGACCGAGCCGTCGGCCCGCGCCGAGCTGGGCGAGGCGTGGGACATCCCGGCCGGGGTGATCCCCAGCCAGGCCGGTCGGGACACCGACCAGATCCTGGCCGCCGCCGCGAACGGCCAGCTCGGCGCCTTGGTGGTGGCCGGGGTGGACCCGGCCGACCTGGCCGACCCGAGGCTGGCCGAGCAGGCGCTCGACGCGGTGCCGTTCCTGGTCAGCCTGGAGCTGCGCAACTCGGCGGTGGCCCGTCGGGCGGACGTGGTCCTGCCGGTCGCCCCGGTGGCCGAGAAGGCCGGCAGCTTCCTGGACTGGGAGGGTCGGCTGCGTACGTTCGAGGCGGTGTTGCACACCGCCGCGATGACCGACGCGCGGGTGCTGGACGCGATCGCCGCGCAGCTCGACGTCCGGCTCGGCACCGGCGACGTGTCGGGCATCCGCCGGGAGTTGGGCGCACTGCCGCCGACCCGGGCCGACCGGCCGGTCACCCCCTCGGTCTCCCCGGGGGCCGTGCCCCAACCGGGTGCGGGCGAGGCGGTGCTGGCCACCTGGCACCAGCTGATCGACCTGGGCAGCCTCACCGACGGCGACGAGCACCTCGCCGGCACCGCCCGCCCGCCGGTGGTCCGGCTGGGCAAGGGCACCGCCGAGACGCTCGGCGTTGCCGACGGCGACCCGGTCACGGTGGGCACCGACCGGGGTGCGGTCACCCTGCCGGCGGCCATCACCGAGATGCCCGACGGCGTCGTCTGGCTGCCGACCAACTCTCCCGGTTCGACCGTCCGGCGCAGCCTCGGCACCGCGTCCGGCACGGTGGTACGGATCTCCGGAGGTGCACAGTGAACACCCTCCTCCTGGCGCAGGACCCGACGCTCGCCGACTTCGGCCGGGACCCGTGGTGGCTGGTCCTTATCAAGATCGTCTTCGCGTTCGTCTTCGGTCTGCTCGCCACCCTGCTCGGCGTCTGGTTCGAGCGGCGGGTCGTCGGCTACATGCAGGTCCGGCCCGGCCCCAACCAGGTCGGCCCGTTCGGCCTGCTCCAGACCCTCGCCGACGGCCTCAAGATGGCCTTCAAGGAGGACATCCTCCCGAAGGCCGCCGACAAGGTGGTCTACTTCTTCGCGCCGGTCATCTCGGTGGTCTGCGCGGTCACCGCACTGTCGGTGATCCCGTTCGGCCCGATGGTGAGCATCTTCGGCCACCGGACCCCGTTGCAGGTCACCGACGTACCGGTGGCGGTGCTGGTGCTGCTGGCCTGCTCGTCGCTGGCCGTCTACGGCATCGTGCTCGGCGGCTGGGCCTCCGGCTCGACGTACCCGCTGCTCGGCGGCCTGCGCTCCAGCGCCCAGATGATCTCCTACGAGGTCGCCATGGGGTTGAGCATCGTCGCGGTGTTCATGACCGCCGGCACCATGTCCACCAGCGGGATCGTCGCCGCCCAGGGGGACGCCACCCGGCTCACCATCGCCGGCGTCGAGATCCCCGCCCCCGGCTGGTACGCGATCCTGCTGCTGCCCAGCTTCATCATCTTCTTCATCGCCACGGTCGGCGAGACCAACCGGGCGCCGTTCGACCTGCCCGAGGCGGAGTCGGAGCTGGTCGCCGGCTTCATGACCGAGTACAGCTCGCTGAAGTTCGCGCTCTTCATGCTCTCCGAGTACGTCGCCATGGTGACCATGTCCGCGGTGACCACGACGCTGTTCCTCGGCGGCTGGCGGGCACCCTGGCCGATCACCCTGTGGGCGGACGCCAACACCGGTTGGTGGCCGATGCTCTGGTTCTTCGGCAAGGTGCTGCTGCTGGTCTTCGTCTTCGTGTGGCTCCGGGGCACCCTGCCCCGGCTGCGCTACGACCAGTTCATGCGCTTCGGCTGGAAGGTGCTGCTCCCGATCAACCTGGTCTGGATCCTGGTCCTGGCCGGGCTGCGCTCCATCGAGGACTGGCAGTCGCGGGACCGGCTGCTCGCCACCGCCGTCGGCGCGGGCGTACTGCTGCTGGCGACGCTGCTGTGGCCGAGCCGCAAGCCGGCCCCGAAGCCGACCCCGCAGGAACAGGCCGACAACCGGCCGTACGGCAGCTTCCCGTTGCCCCCGCTGGATCTACAGGTACCGCCGAGCCCGCGCACGAAGCGTGTGGTCGCCGAGCGGGAGCCGGCCAACATCGCCACCGGCTCCGACTCTCAGGAGGTGTGACGTGGGCGCGATCACCGGAACGTTCAAGGGCTTCGGTGTCACCTTCTCGCACATGTTCAGGAAGGTCGTCACCACCGACTACCCGTTCAAGCCGCCGGTCTCGGCGCCGCGCTACCACGGGCGGCACATCCTCAACCGGCACCCGGACGGCCTGGAGAAGTGCATCGGCTGCGAGCTGTGCGCCTGGGCCTGCCCGGCGGACGCGATCTTCGTCGAGGGTGGCGACAACACCGACGAGCAGCGCTTCTCGCCGGGCGAGCGGTACGCCAGCGTCTACCAGATCAACTACGCCCGGTGCATCTTCTGCGGGCTCTGCATCGAGGCCTGCCCGACCCGTTCGCTGACCATGAGCAACGAGTACGAGCTGGCCCGGGACAACCGGCAGGACCTCATCTTCACCAAGGAGCAGTTGCTCGCTCCGCTGCTCGAAGGCATGGAGCAGCCGCCGCACCCGATGCGGCTCGGTGACAGCGAGAAGGACTACTACGTCGGCGCGCTGACCAACCCGGGCACCTCGGCCGGTGCCGAGCAGTCCCCGATGGGGCCCGGCCGCTACCAGGTCGAGGAGCATCCCGGGGTGACCTTCCCGGGTGCCGAGCAGGCGGCCCAGCGGGCGGCGGGCAAGGGAGCCGGAGCATGAACACGTCCACGGTGCTCGCCGCGGCGGGCCAGGTGTCCGGGGGTGAGGAGGTCACCTTCTGGATCCTCGCCCCGTTGGCGCTGATCGGCGCGATCGGCATGGTCTGGGCGCGCAACGCCGTGCACTCGGCGCTGTTCCTGGTGCTCACCATGCTCTGCCTGGGCGTGTTCTACGTGCTCCAGGCCGGGCCGTTCATCGGCATGGTGCAGATCATCGTCTACACCGGCGCGATCATGATGCTGTTCCTGTTCGTGCTGATGCTGGTCGGCCGGGACGCCTCCGACTCGCTGATCGAGACGCTGCGCGGCCAGCGGGTCGCCGCGGTGGTGCTCGGGCTCGGCTTCGCCGGGCTGGTCGGTACCGGCCTCTACCGGGCGCTGAACGGGGTCACCGCCGTCGGCCTGGACCAGGCCAACGCGGAGGGCAACGTGCAGGGCATCGCCCGGCTGCTGTTCACCAAGTACGTCCTGGCCTTCGAGCTGACCTCCGCGCTGCTGATCACGGCGGCGATCGGCGCGATGGTGCTGGCGCACATCGAGCGGCGCAAGGAAGACAAGATGGACCAGGTCGCCACGATGAAGGCCCGGTTCCGCCCCGGCAACTACCCCGGCCCGAAGCCCGGTCCGGGCGTCTTCGCCACCTCCTCCTCGGTGGCCACCCCGGCCCGGCTGCCCGACGGCCGGCTGACCGACCGCAGCACCCCGGCGATCCTGCCGCAGCGGGAGCTGACCGCCGAGGAAACCACCCTGAAGGGGACGGAACGGTGAGCGCGAGGAGTGCAGCGAAGCGGAGCCCCGCAGTCGCGAACAGCGGCGTGGCTTCGGTGAGCGCGAGGAGTGCAGCGAAGCGGAGCCCCGCAGTCGCGAACAGCGGCGTGGCCTCGGTGAGCGCGAGGAGTGCAGCGAAGCGGAGCCCCGCAGTCGCGAACGAAAGGCCGGTCCGGTGAGCCCTGACTACTACCTGATCCTGGCGGCGGTGCTGTTCACCATCGGCGCGGTCGGCGTGCTGGTGCGGCGCAACGCGATCGTGCTGTTCATGTGCGTGGAGCTGATGCTCAACGCGGCCAACCTGACGCTGGTCACCTTCAGCCGGATCAACGGTGACCTCAACGGACAGATCATGGCGTTCTTCGTGATGGTGGTGGCGGCGGCCGAGGTCGTGGTCGGGCTCGCGATCATCATGTCGATCTTCCGGACCCGGCGCTCCGCGAGCGTCGACGACGCCAACCTGCTGAAGTACTAAAGGGGCCCTGCGGTGGATGAGATTCTGACGTACGCCCAGGCGGCAGAGCCAGCGGGTGCCGTCACCTACGCGGCGGCTGACGGCCTGCTGAGCAGCGTCTGGCTGTTGGTGGCGATCCCGCTGGCCAGCGCGGCGATCCTGCTGCTGCTCGGCCGGCGGGCCGACCGCTGGGGGCACTGGCTGGGCGTGGCCGCGATCGGTGCCGCGTTCGTGCTGGGGCTCACCTCGTTCTTCCAGCTGCGCGGGCTGGAGAACAAGTCCGTCGAGCTGAGCCTCTGGGACTTCATCACGGTCGGCAACCTGCGGGTCGACTTCGGTCTGCTCTTCGACCCGCTCGCCGCCGTCTTCGTCCTGCTGATCACCGGGGTGGGTTTCCTGATCCACCTCTACGCGGTCGAGTACATGGCGCACGACGAGGGCCGGCGACGGTTCTTCGCGTACTTCAACCTGTTCGTCGCCGCGATGCTGCTGCTGGTGCTCGGCAACAACTACGTGATGCTCTACTTCGGCTGGGAGGGCGTCGGCCTGGCGTCGTACCTGCTGATCTCCTTCTGGTACGGCCGGCCGAGCGCGGCCACCGCCGGCAAGAAGGCGTTCCTGATGAACCGGGTCGGCGACGCCGGCCTGGCGATCGGCATCTTCATCCTGTTCGCCACCCTCGGCACCACCCAGTACGACGAGGTCTTCTCCTCCGTCGGCGGGCTGGCCAGCGGCACGGTGCTGGTGCTGGGCCTGCTGCTGCTGCTCGGCGCGGCCGGCAAGTCCGGTCAGTTCCCGCTCCAGGCGTGGCTGCCGGACGCGATGGAGGGCCCGACCCCGGTGTCGGCGCTCATCCACGCGGCCACCATGGTCACCGCGGGTGTCTACCTGATCGCCCGGTCCAACCCGATCTTCTCGGCCAACGAGACGCTGCAACTCGTGGTGGTCAGCGTCGGCGCGCTGACCCTGCTGATGGGCTGCATCATCGGCGCGGCCAAGGACGACATCAAGCGGGTGCTGGCCTGGTCGACCGTCAGCCAGATCGGTTACATGTTCCTCGGTGTCGGTCTCGGCGGTGCGGCGTACGCGCTGGCCATCGTGCACCTGCTCGCGCACGGCTTCTTCAAGGCGAACATGTTCCTCGGTGCCGGCTCGGTCATGCACGGCATGAACGACCAGGTGGACATCCGCCGCTTCGGCGGGCTGTCGAAGTACATGAAGATCACCTGGATCACCTTCATGATGGGCTGGCTCGCCATCATCGGCATGTTCCCGTTCTCGGGCTTCTTCTCCAAGGAGCCGATCATCGTGGCGGCGTTCGAGCGGGAGGGCTGGACGGCCTGGCTGTTCGGCGGGGCGGCGCTGCTCGGCGCGGGGCTGACCGCCTTCTACATGACCCGGTTGTTCGTCCTCACCTTCCACGGCCCGAAGCGGTGGACCGAGGACATCGAGCACCCGCACGAGTCGCCGAAGCTGATGACCATCCCGCTGATCCTGCTGGCGGTCGGTTCGGTCGGTGCCGGTTTCCTGCTCGCCACCTCGGTGCCGGACTGGCTGACCGCCACCGCCGGGCTGGGCGGCGAGCACGCCGAGCACGCGGCGGTGCTGCCGCACTGGCTGCTGACCGCACTGTCGCTGGTGGTGACGGTGCTCGGTGCCGGGCTGGCCTGGGCGCTGTTCCGCAACGGCACGGCCACCGCGCCGCAGCCGGCCGGGGTGCTGGTCACCGCCGCCCGGCGCAACCTCTACACGGACGCCTTCAACGAGGTGGTCTTCGAGAAGCCGGGCATCTTCCTCACCCGGGCGCTGGTCTTCCTCGACAACCGGGGCATCGACGGGCTGGTAAACGGCCTCGCCGCCGGGGTCGGGGGCGGTTCGGGTCGGCTCCGGCGCTGGCAGACCGGCTTCGTCCGGTCGTACGCCACCTCGATCCTGACCGGCGCGCTGCTCGTGGTGGCGGCGTTCCTGGCGGTGCAGGCGGGGTGGCTGGCGTGATCGACCTCAATGCGACAGCCCCCGCCGGCGGGCCCCGCATCCACGACGGAGGTAAGGCCGCATAATGTCCAACTTCCCGTTCCTCTCGGTGCTGACCGTGGCACCGCTGGTCGGCGCCCTGGTCGTGGCCTTCCTGCCGCGTCGCCGGCCCGACCTGGCCAAGCAGGTCGCGTTCGGCTGGTCGCTGCTGGTGCTGGCGCTGTCGGTGGTGATGTGGGTTTCGTTCCAGGCCGACGGTGACCGGCTCCAGTTCCGCGAGTCGTACCCGTGGATCCCCACCTGGGACGTCAACTTCACCTTCGCCGTCGACGGCATCGCACTGGTCATGCTGATGCTGATCGCGGTGCTGGTGCCGCTGGTGATCCTGGCGTCCTGGCACGACGCCGACGCGTCGAAGCGGTCGGTGCCGGCCTACTTCGCCCTGCTGCTCGTCCTCGAATCCACGATGATCGGCGTCTTCGCCGCCGCCGACGTCTTCCTGTTCTACGTGTTCTTCGAGGTCATGCTGGTGCCGATGTACTTCCTGATCGGCAGCTACGGCGGCCACCAGCGGCAGTACGCGGCGGTGAAGTTCTTCCTCTACTCGCTGGTCGGCGGGCTGTTCATGCTGGCCGCGGTGATCGGCCTGTGGGTGGTCGGCGGCAAGACCTTCGACTGGCAGACGCTGACCCAGGTGGACATCTCCACCGGCACGGAGCGCTGGCTGTTCCTCGGCTTCTTCCTCGCCTTCGCGATCAAGGCGCCGTTCTTCCCGTTCCACACCTGGCTGCCGGACGCCGGTCGGGCCGCCCCGGCGGGTGCCGCCGCGCTGCTGGTCGGCGTGCTGGACAAGGTCGGTACGTTCGGCATCCTGCGGTACTGCCTGCCGTTGTTCCCGGAGGCGTCGAAGTGGTTCGCCCCGTGGGCGCTGGCGCTGGGGCTGATCGGCATCCTCTACGCCGCGCTGCTCGCCGTCGGCCAGTCCGACCTGAAGCGGCTGGTGTCGTACACCTCGATCGCGCACTTCGGGTTCATCGGGGTCGGCATCTTCGCCTTCACCACCCAGGCGGGCACCGGCGCGGTGCTCTACATGCTCAACCACGGGCTCGCCACCGGCCTGCTGTTCCTGGTCGTCGGGATGCTCATCGCCCGCCGGGGCTCGTCGCTGATCTCCGACTTCGGTGGGGCGGGCAAGCTGGTGCCGCTGCTGGCCGGGGTGCTCTTCTTCGCCGGTCTGGCGTCGCTGGCACTGCCCGGCACCGCGCCGTTCGTCTCCGAGTTCCTGGTGCTGATCGGCACCTTCACGGTGAACAAGCCGGTCGCGGTGATCGCCACCCTGGGCATCATCCTGGCGGCGGCGTACGTGCTGTGGATGGTGCAGCGCACCACCCAGGGCACGCTCAACCCGGAGCTGACCGAGGTCAAGGCGATGCACCGCGACCTCACCCTGCGCGAGAAGGCAGTGGTCGCCCCGCTGATCGCCCTGATCCTGCTGCTCGGCTTCTATCCCAAGCCGGTCACCGATGTGATCAACCCCGCCGTCCAGGCGACCATGCAGGACGTCGGCAAGACCGATCCCGCCCCTGAGGTCGGCAGCGTCCAGGAGGCTGCGCAGTGAGCGCGAGGAGCGAACGAGCGCAGCGAGTGAGCCCCGCAGTCGCGATCGAAAGGCGGCATCCGCAGTGACCGAACTCAAGTTGCCGTCGATCGACTATCCGTCGATCGCCCCGATCCTGATCATGCTGGGGGTGGCCCTGCTGGGTGTCCTGGTGGAGGCGTTCGTACCGCGTCCCCGCCGGCACCTGGTGCAGCTGACGCTGTCCCTGGTGGCGGTGCTCGCCGCGCTGGTGATGGTGGTGCTCAACGCCGACGCCCGGCTGGTCACGGCGGGTGGGGCGCTGGCCGTGGACGGTCCCGCCCTGTTCCTGCAGGGCACCATCCTGGTGCTCGCCGCGATGTCGCTGCTGCTGATCGGCGAGCGGTCGGTGGAGCGCGGTGGCGCGTTCGTCGCCCAGGCGGCGGTGACCGCCGAGTCGGCCGACGACCGGAAGCAGGCCGAGGGGCGCAACGGGGCCACCGAGGTGTACCCGCTGACCAGCTTCGCGATCGGCGGCATGCTGATCTTCGTGGCGGCGAACGACCTGCTGACCATGTTCATCGCGCTGGAGGTCTTCTCCCTGCCGCTCTACCTGCTCTGCGCGCTGGCCCGTCGCCGGCGGCTGCTGAGCCAGGAAGCGGCGATGAAGTACTTCCTGCTCGGCGCGTACGCCTCGGCGTTCTTCCTGTTCGGGGTGGCCCTGGTGTACGGCTTCACCGCCGGCATCCCGGGCCGCTCGGCCGGCGTCGACTTCGCCACCGTGCACGCCGCGGTGAACGAGTCCCCGGCCAGCGAGGTGCTGCTCTTCGCCGGGATGGCGCTGATCGCCATCGGCCTGCTGTTCAAGGCTGCCGCCGCCCCGTTCCACGTCTGGACCCCGGACGTCTACCAGGGTGCGCCGACCCCGGTCACCGGCTTCATGGCGGCCTGCACGAAGGTGGCCGCGTTCGGGGCCCTGCTGCGGGTATTCCACGTGGCGTTCGATCAGACCGCCTGGGACTTCACCCCCGTCCTCGGGGTGGTGGCGGTGCTCACCATGCTGGTCGGCGCGGTGCTGGCGGTCACCCAGACCGACATCAAGCGGCTGCTGGCGTACTCGTCGATCGCCAACGCCGGTTACCTGCTGGTCGGGGTCCTCGCCCCGACCGGGGCGGGCGTCTCCGGCACGATGTTCTACCTGGCCGCGTACGGCTTCTCGGTGCTCGCCGCGTTCGCCGTGGTGACCCTGGTCCGGGACGCCGACGGGGAGGCCACCCACCTGTCCCGCTGGGCCGGGCTGGGCCGCCGCTCGCCGTTCTATGCCGGGGTCTTCACCTTCATCCTGCTGGCCTTCGCCGGTATCCCGTTGACCAGCGGCTTCATGAGCAAGTTCGCGGTCTTCGGCCCGGCTCTGGAGAGCGGGCACGCCTGGCTGGTGGTGGCCGGTGTGCTGACCAGCATGGTGCTGGCCTTCCCGTACCTGCGGGTGGTGGTGATGATGTGGCTGTCGGAGCCGGGCGAGAGCACCCCGACCGTTGCGGTGCCGGGCGGGCTGACCGCCACCGCGCTGATGATCGGGGTGGCTGCCACGCTGATCCTCGGCGTGCTGCCGGCACCCCTGCTCGACCTGGCGACGGACGCCGCAGCATTCGTCAGGTGACCTGTTCCCCGTGGCCGTGGGGCCGGTGCGCTCAGGCGTGCCGGCCCCACGGCCGTATCCCCCGTCCGGAGCAGGTCGAACGGGTGTGGCATGGTTGATGGTGTGGTGATTCCGGCGGGGGAGCGTTCAGGCGGCGTCGGCTCCGGCGGTCGTCGGGGACGGGCGGGCACGGGTCAGGTCGGCGCGCTCGGCGTGCACCTCGCCGATCCACGGGTCGAGGCGTCCGTGCTGGGCCTGCTCGACGACGTCGAGGTCGAGCTGCGGGCCAGCGTGGCCAGCGCCGATCCACTCGTCACCGAGGCGGCCCGGCACCTGGTCGAGGCGGGCGGCAAGCGGTTCCGTCCGTTGCTGGTGGCCCTGGGTGCGCAGTTCGGTGACCCGGCGGGCCCGCAGGTGGTGCCGGCGGCCGTGGTGATGGAGCTCACCCACCTGGCCACCCTCTACCACGACGACGTGATGGACGAGGCCGCCGTGCGGCGGGGTGCCCCGAGCGCCAACTCCCGCTGGACCAACTCGGTGGCCATCCTGGTCGGCGACTACCTCTTCGCGCGGGCCGCGGACATCGCCGCCGACCTGGGTCCGACGGCGGTCCGCCTCCAGGCCCGCACCTTCGCCCGGCTGGTGCACGGCCAGATCGCCGAGACCGTCGGTCCCCGCACGCAGGACCCGGTCGACCACTACCTGCGGGTGATCGCCGACAAGACAGGGTCGCTGATCGCCACCTCGGCCCGGTTCGGCGGGATGTTCGGCGGGGCGTCCGAGGAGCACACCGAGGCCCTCGCCGGCTACGGGGAGACCATCGGGGTGGCCTTCCAGCTCTCCGACGACCTGCTCGACATCGCCTCCGAGTCGACCCAGTCGGGTAAGACACCCGGCACCGACCTGCGCGAGGGGGTGCCGACCCTGCCGGTGCTCTACGCGCTGGCCGGCGACGACTCCGATGCGGCCTCGGTGCGGCTGCGGGAGATCCTGTCCACCGGCCCGCTCGTCGACGACGCGCTGCACGCCGAGGCGCTCGGCCTGCTGCGGGAGTCCCCCGCGCTCAAGCGGGCCCGGGAGACCGTCCGCAGCTACGCCGAGGACGCCCGTGCGCAGTTGGCCCCGCTGCCGCAGATCCCGGCCCGGCGGGCGCTCGAATCCCTCTGCGACTACATCGCCGACCGCACCAGCTGACCTGCGCCGCTCGACGACCGGCGGCCCGACCGGGTGCCGTCAGCCGTCCCCGTTCGTCACCAGCTGACCTGCGCCGCTCGATGACCGGCCGGCCCGACCGGGTGCCGTCAGCCGTCCCCGTTCGTCAGCCGGCGGCGGAGCGCCGCAGCAGCCGGCTGCCGGTGAGCATGAGCACGGCGGCGAGGAGCATGGCGATCGCGGCGGCCAGCCACATCACCGGGTAGCCGCGGGTGCCGGCGAGCGCCCCGAGCCCGAGCGGGCCGAGGCAGCCGCCGGCGTACACGCCGGTCTGGGTGATCGAGGTGGCGGCGGCCGGGGCCTGCGGGTGCAGCCGGACCACCGCGAAGTTCATCAGGCCGGGCCAGGCCCAGCCCAGCCCGAAGCCGAGGACCACCCCGGCGGTGAGTGGCACCGGACCGGCCACGGCCAGCAGCCCCAACCCGACCGCCCCGACCACCAGCATCGCGGCGATCAGCGCGACGTGACCGGTGTCCCGCCGGTCGGCCAGCCAGCCGACGCCGATCCGGGCGGCCACGCAGACCGCGCCCCCGAGGGTGAGCACCAGCCCGGCCGGGCCGGGGGCGAGCCCCCGGTGCACCGACGAGTCCACCACGAAGGTGCCCAGCGCGCCCGCCGCGCCCGCCGCGAGGGTCGCCGCCACCCCGACCACCACCAGCGCCGTGGTGGCCCCGCCGCCGCGTTCCGCCGCACGCTCCCGCGCCGGTCCGGCCACCTGCGGGGGTACGGCCGGCAGTGCGGCCAGCGCGGCTGCGGCGGCGGCCACGAACGCCCAGCGCCAGCCGGCGGTGAGGGCGATCGCCGGCACCGCCGCCCCGGCCAGCAGCGTGGAGGCGGGAACGGCGGCCTGCTTCACCCCGAACGACAGGCCCTGCCGCCGGGCGGGTACGTGCCGGGCCAGCGCCGCGTTGCTGGCCAGCTGGCCCAACGCGTTGGCGGTGGCGCTCAGCGCGAGCAGCCCCACCAGCACCGGGTACGACCGGGCCAGCCCGGCGATGGCGAGCAGGCAACCGGCGGCGAGACCGATGGCGACCCGGGCCACCACGGCGGGGCCGACCCGTTCCACCAGCCGGCCGGAGGGCATCGAGGCGAGCGCGCTGACGCCGAAGTAGATCGACACGGCCAGTCCCAGCCCGGCGGGGGAGAAGCCGAGGTCGTCCCCCATCTGCACGGCGAGCCCGCCGACCAGGAAGACCGGCAGGACGCTGGCGACGGTGGTCGCGACCGCTGCGACGCCGGCCCGTACGGGGCGTACGGTGGGCCGGCTCGGCGGGGGGCTGAGCGCGGTGTCGGTCATCGTGGGCTCAACCTACGCGAGTCGAGTTCCTGACAACCGTCGGCGTGTCGCCGGGTGACCCGCCGTATACCGCCTGATCTGGCATCCACCACCCGAACGGGCGTTCCGTCTCGGCCCGGTATTTCATATGGTGTAAGTCCCCGGCTGCGGAGGTGGTTGTGCGTGACCCCCTGGCGGAACCTTCGGACCTGATCCGGAGCGTTTCCCGCGCGCTACGCGTGCTCGAGTCGGTCGGTCGTGCCCCGAAAGGGCTGACCGTCAAGCAGATCGCCCGGCGGTGCGAGCTGACCGTCGCCACCACCTACCACCTGGTCCGCACCCTGGCCTACGAGGGTTACGTGATCCGTCGGGAGGACGGCACCTACATCGTCGGCCTGGAGATCGCCGACCGGTACCGCGAGCTGGTCACCGCGTTCCGGGGGCCGGCCGCCGTCGGGGAGTCGCTGCGGCGGGCCGCCATCGACACCGGGTGGAGCCACTACCTGGGCCGGTTCGTCGGCGGTCAGGTGGCGGTCACCGCCGTCGCCGAGGGAGCCCGCTCGCCCTACCTGGAGGACATGGTCCCCGGCTTCGACGAGGGTGCACACGCCACCGCCCTGGGCAAGGCGCTGCTGGCCACCCTCACCACCGAACAGCGCCTGCGCTACCTGCGCGAGTACGGCATGCGGCCGTTCACCACCGCCACCCTGACCACCCCGGAGGCGTTCGAGGCGGACCTGGCCGCCGGCGACCGGCGCGGGATGCAGTTGGAGCTGGGGCAGTTCCGGCAGGGGGTGGCCTGTGCCGCCGTGCTGGTCACCCCGGACAAGGACATGGAACGGCGGGTGGTGCTGGCCTGCGCGCTGCCGGCCAGCGAGATGATGACCTCGGCCCGGGTGGTACGGGCCAAGCTGCTCACCGCCGCCCGCGCCGTCGCCGACGGCATCGCCGCCGACGCCTGACCCGTCACGGGCGAGGGCCCCCTCCCGGACCGAAGCGGGAGAGGGCCCTCGTGGCCGGTCCGGCGGTGGACCGACCCGGGGAGCGCGTCAGCTGCCGATCGGGCCGCCGTCGAGCCGCCAGGTGACCACCACGCCCGGCTTGGCGTAGTCGCCGTCCGGCCAGGTCGACGCCGGCTTCTCCACCGACGCGCCGGTGATCTCGCCGGGGTGCTGCACGGCCACGAACACCGACCGGTTGTCGCCGGTGATGAACGGCCCGCAGGTCTCCGCGCCCAGCGGCACGGTCAGGAACTGCTTCAGGTGCCCCCGCTCCGGCCCCTCGACGGCGGTGGCGAAGAGGCCGTCGTTGCTGCCCAACGCGTTGCCGTCGGTCGAGATCCACAGGTTGCCGGTGGCGTCGAAGGCGACGTTGTCCGGGCAGGAGATCGGCGACACCTTGGTCTTGTCGTACCCGGCGAAGTAGGTCGACGGGTCGGTCGGGTCACCGGCGACGATCGGCAGCGACCAGGCGAAGGACTCCGCCGTGTTGTCGCCCCGGTCCTCGACCAGCTCCAGGATCTGCCCGTGCTTGTTGAGGTTGCGCGGGTTGATCTCGTCGGCCGCCGGCTTACCGGCCTTGCCCCGGTCGGTGTTGTTGGTCAGCGCCACGTACACCTTGCCGGTGAGCAGACTCGGCTCGACGTCCTCCGGGCGGTCCATCTTGGTCGCGCCGACCTTGTCCCCGGCGAGCCGGGTGAAGGTGAGCACGTCGGCGGCGGTCATCCCGTCGACGAAACTGCGGTTGCCGCTGACCAGCTTGATCCACCGTCCGGTGCCGTTGAACGCGCCGTCGGCGGGCAGCTTGCCCGTGCCGTCGATCTCGGCGGCGCTGGTCTGGGCGAACTGCGCCACGTAGAGGGTGCCCGACTCGAGCAGGGTCAGGTTGTTCTTGCGGGCCACCCAGGAGTCACCAGGCATGAACTTCTTGTCGGAGACGAACTTGTAGAGGTAGTCGAAGCGCTCGTCGTCGCCCATGTACGCGACCACCCGCTTGTCGCGGGCCACGATCACGTTGGCGCCCTCGTGCTTGAACCGGCCCAGCGCGGTGTGCTTGCGCGGACGGCTCTCCGGGTCGAACGGGTCGATCTCGACGATCCACCCGAACCGGTGCGCCTCGTTGGGGTGCTTGGCCAGGTCGAACCGTTCGTCGGCCCGCTCCCACTTGCGGCTGCCGCTGGGGTAACGGGCGGCGGTGGTGATGCCGTACCTGTCGAACCTGGGCTTCAACTCGGCCGGCGCGGCGTCGGCGCCGACGAAGTACTGGTTGAAGTTCTCCTCGCCGGACAGCACCGTCCCCCACGGGGTGACCCCACCGGCGCAGTTGTTCAGCGTGCCGACCACCGTGCGGCCCTTCGGGTCGGCGGCGGTGCGCAGCCAGGCCGAACCGGCGGCCGGGCCGGTCAGCTCGAACTTCGTGGCCAGCGCGGTGACCCGCCGGTTGTACGGCCGGCGGCCCTGGCCCACCGGCCGCCACTGCCCGGTGCCGTCCACCCGCTCCAGTTCCACCACGGACATGCCGTGCGCGGCCATCGCGGTGCGCAGCTGCTCGACGGTGAGGTTGTCCAGGCCGGTGAAGCCGGGGAACATCAGATCCTCGTTGGTGTACTCGTGGTTGACCACGAGCAGCGCCCGCTTGCCCCGCCGGTCCAGCGGCAGCACCCCGACGAAGTCGTTGTTGTAGCCGAACTGCTTGGCCTGGGCGGCGGCGGTCTGCCCGTGCAGGTCGAACCGGGGCGCACCGGGCAGCACCGGGTCACCCCAGCGGATGACCACGTGGTGGTCGTACCCGTTGGGGACGACCAGGGTGTCGAGCTGGTTCGGCGGGATCGGCTTGAAGGTCAGCGCCCCGCTGCCGACACCTCGCTGCGGGGCGGTCGGGTCGCCGACCTCCGGCACCACCGGGGTGGCCGGCGCGGCGGCGGCGGGGACGGCCCCGGCCAGCGCGCCGGTGGCGGCACCGCCGAAGCCGAGCACCAGCGCGCCCACCGCACCCGCCCGGACGACGCCCCGACGGGACACCTCGCCCTCGACGAGGTCGCCGAAGTAGGTGTTGTCGGACGTGTTGGGCACCGGGTGGTCGCAGGCGTTGCCGCAGCGGTACAGACAGGTCATCGCATCGCGGCTGCCGTGCCGGGTGGCACCGAGCAGCGGGAGCAGCCGGGGACGGTCGCTCATGGGAAGGAGCCTCCTGGAGACAGGTCGGTGGCACGCCGTTTTCACCTGCTCGACGTGCGTACCGGGCGGACGCTGCCAGGACGGGGTGAGCGGCCACCGGACGCGGTGTGAACCGGATGTGAACAGCAGTGGCCGGTGAACCGATCAGCGTCACGGCGCGTAGTAACGGGCGGACACATTCGCCGGACTCGTCGCGCGGGAAGCGAGGGATCACCATCAGCGACCACGACGCCCAACTGCTGCGCGCGCTGCACGACGAGCACGCCGAGGCGCTCTACGCGCACGCGTTGCGGTTGGTCAACGGGGACCGCACCCGGGCCGAGGACCTGGTGCAGGAGACCCTGCTGCGCGCCTGGCGTCACCCGGAGTCACTGGACCCGCGACGCGGCTCGGTGCGGGCCTGGCTCTTCACGACCGCCCGGAACCTGGCGATCGACGCCTGGCGGCGGCGGTCGACCCGGGTCGGCGAGGTGTTCACCGACGACCTGCCCGAGCAGCCGGAGACGATTGACGAAGCGGAACGCGCGGTGGAGGCCTGGACCATCGCCGAGGCGCTGAGCCGACTGAGCCCCACCCACCGGGAGGTGCTGGTCGAGTGCTTCTACCAGGGCCGCTCAGTGTCCGAGGCGGCGGCCCGGCTGGGGGTGCCACCGGGGACGGTCAAGTCCCGCACCCACTACGCGCTGCGTTCACTGCGGCTGGCCCTGGCCGAGATGGGGGTGACCGGATGACCCGCTGCGAGTTCGCACACGACGACGGCGCGTACGTGCTGGGTGCCCTCGCCCCCGCCGACCGGGCCGCCTACGAGCGGCACCTGTCCGGCTGTGCGGCGTGCCGGGAGGCGGTGGCCGAGGTCGCGGTGCTGCCGGGCCTGCTGGGCCGGCTCGACCCGACCACGCTGGAGGAGTTCCTCCCCCCGCCGCCGGAGATCAGCCGGGTGCCCGACCTGATCGCTGTGGCCCGGGACCGCCGCCGCCGCGAGCGGACCCGCAACCGCCGACGGTACGCGCTGACCGCGCTCGTCGCCGCCGCGTTCGCCCTGGTGCTGGGCTTCGGCGGGGCTGCCGCCCTGCGACCGGCCGGCCCGCCCGCGCCGACCACCCAGGCGGTGCGGATGGTGTCCATGGCACCGGTGTCGCCGAAGACCCCGGCGTTGCACGCGGAGATCGGGCTGAGCGGCACCAAGTGGGGCACCGAGGTCACCATGCACTGCGGGTACGACGCGACGGCCGGCTACGGCAAGGCGAACACGTTCCGACTGGTGGCGCGCGGCCCCGACGACGCGACGGAACAGATCGCCTCCTGGCTGGCCGCCCCCGGCGACGACGTGAACCTGCGTGGCGCGACCCGGTTCACCGACGCCGACCTGGTCCGACTCGAACTCCTGCGCGCCGACGGGACCCTCGTCCTCAGCTACGACGTCCGCTGACCCCCGGGGAGCGTCGGGTCGGGTGGCTCAGTGGGCGGCGGCCGGGAGCGGCGCGGCGGCGCGGGCGGCGGCCCGGTTGCGCCGGCCGTGCCGCACCGCGTCCAGGGTGAAGATCAGCAGGGCCAGCCAGACCAGGGCGAAGCCGGCCAGCCGGGCCGGGGGCATCGGCTCGTGGAAGATCAGCACGCCGCAGCCGAGCTGGAGGATCGGGGCCACGTACTGGAGCATGCCGAGCGCGGTCAGCGGCAACCGGTTGGCCGCGCCCGCGAAGAGCAGCAGCGGGATGGCGGTCGCCGCCCCGGCCGCCACCAGCAGCGCGGTGTGCCCGGCCGAGACCTGCCCGAACGTCGAGCCGCCCCGGCTCGCCAGCCAACCCAGGTAGCCCAGGGCGGGCAGCGCCAGCACCGCCGACTCGACGAACAGCCCCTCCGCCGCCGGCAGCCCGAGCCGCTTCTTGGCCAACCCGTACCCGGCGAAGCTGACCGCCAGGGTCAGCGCCAGGTAGGGCAGCCGACCGTAGTCGACGGTGAGCACCGCGACGGCCGCCGCCCCCACCCCGAGCGCCACCCACTGCGCCGGGCGCAGCCGCTCCCGCAGCACGAACACCCCGAGCAGCACCGACACCAGCGGGTTGATGAAGTAGCCGAGCGCGGTCTCCACCACCCGGTCGGAGTTCACCCCGTAGATGTAGGTGCCCCAGTTCACCGCGATCAGGGCCGCCGCGACGACGATCCCGGCCAGCGTCCGGGGGCGGCGGGCCAGCGAGCGCAGGAAACCGATGTTGCGCAGGGCGGCGAGCAGCAGCGCGACGAACAGCACCGACCAGATGATCCGGTGGGCAAGGATCTCCACCGGCCCGGCCGGGCGCAAAAGCTTGAGGTAGATCGGGAAGAAACCCCAGATCAGGTACGCGCCAAAGCCGTAGAGATAGCCGAGCCGCAACGGAGTCACGGTCCCACCGTAAGGGGTGGGACCGGCTCGGGTTCGTTGCCGGTGAGCGGGGTCACCGCCCGTTCACCCACGCCATCCACTGCTGCGGTGGCGCGGGCGTGAAGCCCACCTTCGCGTACACCCCGTGGGCGTCGAGGGTCGTCAAGGCGATCCGGCGTACGCCGAACCCGGCGAGGTGGTCGCGGACCGCGCCGGCCAGCCAGGTGCCCAACCCGCGACCCCGCGCCTCGGGGGCGACGTAGACGTCGCAGAGCCAACCGAAGGTCGCCCGGTCGGTGACCACCCGCCCGACAGCCACCTGCGCGCCGTCCTCCGGGCGGTAGACGCCGTACGGGATCGACCCGGCGAAGGCCCGTTCCGTCGTTTCCCGACTACGGCCGAGCGCCCAGTAGGCGTCGGTGGAGAGCCAGTGGTGCACCCGGTCCCGGTCGATCCGCTCCGGGTCGGTGCTGAGCTGGTAGCCGTCAGGGCGGGTCAGCGAGAACACGTCGTCACGCTAACCCCATCCGGGGCCCGTCCCGCCAGCCAATTTCCGTCAGGTGGCCGCAGCTGGCCGGCCCGGCCACCGCCGTGCCGGCTGGCATCCTGCCGGCCACCGCCGTGCCGGCTGGCATCGGGCGCGGTGGCCGGCAGGCGGGTCAGTCGCGGTCGAGGATGGCGCCCAGGATCCAGGTCACGATGCCGACGAGCAGCGCGCCCAGCACCGCCTCCGGCCAGAACCCGTCCACGTGGAAGGGTAGGTTCGCCTGGTCGGCGATCCAGCTGGTGAGCAGGAACAGCAGACCGTTGACGACCAGTGCGATCAGGCCGAGGGTGAGCAGGTAGAAACCACAGCCGACGGTCTTGATGATCGGCTGGAGCACCGCGTTGACCACGCCGAAGATCACCGAGACGAGCACCAGGGTGACGATCGCCTCGCCGGCCGAACCGGTGTCGAGCGTGATGCCCGGGATGAACAACGTCGCCAGCCAGAAGGCCACCACCGTGGAGCCCAGCCGGATCAGAAGGCCCTTCAGAAAATCCATGGCCGGGATCGTGCCACGCCTGGTCCACCTGGGGAAACCGCCGTGGCTTTCCGGTCAGCGCCGGCCGGGGCGACCGACCAGCTGCGACTCGATCGCGGTGGGCGAAAGCAGTGCCCACCGCAACGCCCGCCGGTTGACCACCGCCACCATGTCGTCCCGGATCCGGGTCAGCCACTCCGCCGAGCCGCCCAACCCCAGCGCGGTGCCCGCCAGGGCGGCCTCCGCCGGGTCGAGGGGTTGCAGCACCGCCAGGTCGGCCCGACCCAGGGTGTCGACGTCCAGCGGGGTCAGCTCGTCCCGGACCACCAGGGTGGACACCCAGGCCGCCCCGGGTGGCGGCTCGGCCATGGTGCCCGCGTCGACCACCACCAGCAGCGGTCGCAGTGGCGAACCGGTGGCACCCGGTGGCCGCCCGGTCGGGACCACCACGACCCCGCCCTGCTGCCCGCCGACCCCCCGCACGAACGGCTCCCAGGAGCGCGGCCGGCCGGTCTGCACCAGCACCCCCGCGCCCAGCGCCAACGACCGCAGCACCAGCAGTTGGGCTGCGGCCAGCCCACCGACCAGCACCAGCCGGGTGCCCTCGGCGCGGAACAGCCGGACGGTCACCGCACCACCGTGCCGGTTGGCCCCCACCATCAGCCCGGCCCCACCCAGGGTCAGTTCCGGTGGCTCCACCTGCGGTGCGGTCCCCTTCGCCAGCACCGGCACCGCCAACGGCAGTGTGGCGGCCAGGCCGGGGAGCTGCCCGCCGTCGAGCCGGCGCAGCTCACCACCGGCGTCGGCGGCGAGCCGGCACAACCCTTCGGCGGCGAGCGCCAACCCGGCCGGCGTCGGGGCGGCCAGTCGTACCGTCAACTCGGCCGGTGGGGGTGCGGTGTCGCCGCCGGACTGCGGACCGGCACAGAGCGACACGCTGGTGGCGGTCGCCGGCAGCGCCAGCAGCCGGGCCACCAACCGGCGACCCGGATCGACCCGGGCGTCCGGCCAGCGGTCCCACCGGAAGGTGGCCTGGTGCAGGCCGCCGGTGCGCACCGTCGACCAGTTCTCCCGCACGGGCTGACCGGCCTCGTGGTGGGCGAGTTCACCCAGCACCCGCAGCGCCGCGTGCTCACCGAGCGGTCGGGCCGGCACCGGCCCGACCCGGCGGCCGATCCGGCGTACCGTACCGGCCAGCGCCCGGCGCAGGTCGCTGTCGGACCAGCCGGGCGCACGCAGCACCCGGACCGCGAGCAGGGCATGTTCCTGCCCCGGCAGCCGCCCCTCGGTCAGCTGTCGGTAGGACGTGCCCGCCGCGCCACCGGCCACCCCCGCCGCCGGGGCGGGCACGGCGTGCAGCAGCACCTGCACCCGCACGGGCGGTTGCGCCGTCCCGGCCGGCGGCAGCAGCGTGCCGGGGGCCGGCAGCGGGTGGGGCCGGTCGCCGAGCAGGTCACCCGGGTCGCCCAGGTCGAGCAGGACGGTCAGCCCGGTGCCGTCGTCGATCACCCCGGCCGGCCCGTCGGCCAGCTCCACCGGGCCCAGCACGGCGCCGGGGAGCACCAGGTCCAGCAGGGCCGCCGGGGCGGCGTCGCGGGGTAGCCCGCGCCGTCGGGTGAGGTAACCGGTGGCGGTGCCCCACCAGGCGAAGAGCCACCGCCCACGCCACCGCCCCCAGGCGAGGCCGGCCAGGACGACCGCCCCGACCGCGGCGAGTACGGCCAGCCCCGCGCCGCGACCGTACGCGGCCAGCGGCAACGCGAGCGCCACCTGCGTGGCGACCACCTGGCCGGCACGCACGGCGGAGCCCGTGCGGGCTCGGGGCGGGCCCCCGTGGCTCCGCGGCGGCTGACGCCGGGCCGGACGATCGGTCGTGCCCGCCGACACCGCGCCTCCTCCGTCACGCTCTCCGCCCACCCCGGGACGTGGTGGTCGATCTGCTGCTGTGTCGTGGCCGATCCCGGCGCGGCCGGTGTCGGCGTCGTCGTGGTGCGGGCACCTCGTGCTGCGGGTGGGCCCCGGTGCGGGTGGGCCCGTGGTGATGTGCGTGCGGCTCGTGGTGTGCCGGTGACCGACCCGGGTGGGGTCGGGTGTCCAGGTGGATCGCCCCCACCGGTGGGGGTGGGTCCGACCACATCGGACCGCAACGCGACGGAGGCGTGACCCATGGTAGTGGCCCGGGCGGTCCGATGGGGACCCCGGCCGTCGCGCGTGCGGAGGTTGTCCACAGGGGATAGCGGCGGGGTAGCACAACCGGGATGGTGCGACTACCGTCAGCGACGAGTTTCGCCGACATCATCCCGCCAGGCCCACCGCCGGCGGGCCGCCGTCCCCCATGGAGGGCGTGGATCGGCTCCGACCGAAGAGACGAGGTGACGTCCGGATGGCCCAGACCCAGGCAGAGGCTGCGGTGATGCAGCGCACCGCTGCGAAGTTCGAGCAGGTCGACCAGTCGTTGCAGGCCATGCTGACCGGCCTGATGACCGAGCTGGAGGTGTTGCAGCAGGCCTGGCGGGGTGCCGGTGGGCGTTCGTTCGCGCAGGTCAAACAGCAGTGGGGAAAGGACCAGGCCGCGCTGCACCAGGCGCTGCGGGAGACCGCGACGGCCATCCGCACCGCCGGCCGGCACTACGACGTCTCGGACACCGAGGCCGCCAGCCGGGTCGCCGGCACCAATCGCGGCATCCAACTGCCACTCTGAACCATCCCGGGGAGGGACCATCCGATGGACCACGGTGTGCTGGTCGTCAACTTCGCCGCCTTGCACCAGGCCGGCGCGGACATCCAGAAGGCGTTGAACACCCTCGACGCGCAGCTCGGTCAACTGGAGCGGGATGCCGCCCCGCTGATCGCCGGCTGGGACGGTGAGGCCCGGCAGGCGTACGAGCAACGGCAGGCGCGGTGGCGGTCCGCCTCGCAGGACCTCCAGGCCATGCTGCGCGACATCAAGCTCGCGGTGGACGACTCCGCCGCCGACTACCTCAACACCGAGAAGCGCAACGTCGGCCTGTTCCAGTGAGCCGCCCGTGCTGGCGGCAGCGTCCGACGACCCACCGGTCGGGCGCTGCCGCCAGGCGGACCCGGTCGGGCGCTGCCGCCAGGCGGACCCGGTCGGGTGTCGTCGTCGGGCGGACCCGGTCGGGTGTCGTCGTCAGGCGGACCGGGCCGGGTGCCAGCGTCGGCGGCCGCCCCGGGGGAGCACCACCGCCAGCAGCACCGCCACCGCGAGCACCCCGCCGGTGACCGTGGCGACCAGCAGTGCCCGGTCCCGGGCCGCCGCCCGGCGGTGCTGCCGGGCCAGCAGCGCCGGGTCGGCCCGCTCCGCCGGCAGCGCCAGCGTCGACCGGGCGACCGGCCCGGGACCGGTGCCGGTCTCCACGACCGCCCGGTACGGGTTGAGCACGCCGGCCCCGTAGCCACCCCGCCGCCCGCCCGGCGCCGGATCGGTGGTGCCCACGATCCGGCGCGTCACCTCGGCGGCGCTGAGTTCCGGCCGGTACTGCCGCAGCAGCGCCGCGGTGGCCGCCACGAACGGGGCGGCGTAACTGGTCCCCTCGGCACGCTGATGGCCCTGCCCCGGCGCGGCCATCAACACCTCACTGCCCGGGGCGACCAGGTCGACGTACGTCCCGACCTGCGAGAACGAGGTGCGGATGCCCGCCGGGGTGATCGCACCGACACCGAGCACCCCGTCGTACGCGGCGGGGTAGGGCAGCGGGTCGCCACCGTCGTGCAGGTTGCCGGCGGCGGCCACCACGACCACGTCGCGCCGGACCGCGTAGTCGATGGCGTCCCGCACGGCCGGGTTGTCGGCGTACAGGACGACGGAGAGGTTGAGCACGTCGGCGTCGTGGTCCACCGCCCAGCGGACGGCCCGGGCGAAGTCGGCGGCGCTGACCGTACGCCCCGACTCGCGCCCCTCGACGACCTGCTGTTCGCTCACCCGTACCGGCAGGATGCGGGACCCGGGTGCGAGCCCGCGGAAGGCCACCCCTGCCCCCTCCCCAGCGGCGATGATGCTGGCCACTCCGGTGCCGTGACCGGCGCAGTCGCGGGTGCCGTCGCCGCCCGGGTCGAGGAAGTCCGCGCCGTCGAGCACCCGGCCCCGCAACTGGGGGTGCCGCCGGTCGACACCCGAGTCGATCACCGCGACGGTGACGCCGGTGCCGGTGGCGAGCGGGGCGATCCGCTCCGGGGCGTACCGTCGCTGGGGCCAGGGGAGGGCGGCGACCGGCCTGGCCGGCGCGGGCGCGGTGGCGCAGGCCGGGGCGGCGTGGGCCGGGGTGACCGACGACACGGTGACCGCCGGCAGCGCGGCGAGCAGGGCCGCCGCCAGAATGGTGGGCGCTTGTCGGCTGCCGGGTCGGGACATCGACCGCCTCCGTATCGTGTCGACTCCGTAACGCGATGTTAGTGCCTGGTCGGCTGCCAGGTCGGCCGGCTGGTGACCGACTTATTGTGATCTTGTTTTCACCTTGTAGGTTGTACGCGACGCCTGTGGCCTGATCCGGGAGGAGAGGTGGCCGTGACCGACTGGGAGCCGGCTACCGAGGCCGAGACGGCGATGCGTGACGCGCTGCGCGCCAGCGACCAGGAACGCTACTTCCGGATTCTGGCTGGTACGGACCTTTTCCTTCCGGTCTCCGGCCAGGCTCTCGCCGGGGCGACGCCGATGGGTTGGGGCACCTGGACCACCGGTGGCCGGACCCACGTGTTGGCCTTCACCTCGGCCGCCGCCATGCACGCCTGCCTCGGCGCCTCCGCCGGTCCGTGCCGGCGCAGCCGCTACGCCGACCTGGCCGTCGAGTGGCCCAACCACGAGTGGTGGCTGGCGGTGAATCCCGGGCTGCCGATCGAGGGCTACCTGCCTGCGTGGTTCGTGTCCCAGCTCTCCCGGGGCGACGTGCGGTTGCCCGGTCGCGCCCCGGGCGTGCGGTCCCGCCAGGAGCCCGACCGGACGCCGGGTTGGCTCCCGGCCGACGGGACGTCCGACGTCGAACCGACCGCCGACCTCTCCACCGGCCCCGCCGGCTGGGCCCCGCCCCGCCCGGTCCCCTCAGCAGCCTCGGTACCACCCGCCGGTGGTGCCGTCCGCCCGGCGGAGGGTGCGTCGCTGACCGACGAGCGGGGTCGTCCGGTCGCCGCGCCCGGTGGCCCACGCGACGTCGCTGCCGGGTCGCCCGATCACGGCCGGTCCGCCGGCCCGGCGTCCCCCGACCCCGCTCCGGCACCCGGCCAGCACAACGGCGGCTGGTCCACGGTCCCCCGCCGCCGCCTCCTGGGCGAGGAGGCCGCCGGTCCGACCAACGGGCGTACGTCGTTCTTCGAACCGTCCGCCGCCCGGGGCGCCTCCCGGTCACCACGGGACAACCCGCTGCGTTCCGGCGAACGGGCGACGCCACCGGCCCGGCCCGGCATGGGTGGTCAGCCCTTCCCCCGGCGTCGTCCGGCGCCCGCCCAACCGGTCGAGGACGAAACCACCCGGGCGTTCCAGGTCGGCCCGCCCGGCCAGCCGTCCCGCCCCGCTCCGGGCAACGGGCCGCCGGCCGTCGGCCGTCAACGCGACCCGCTGGCCGAGGAGCCGACCCGGGCCTTCCGGGTGGGACCGCCTGCCGCAGAGGCGACCCAGGCCCTGCCCCGCCGGCAGCCGGCCCCGGACGCGTCGGCGGGCATCCGGCAGCCGCCACCGGCCGGCCCGTCCGGCGGCAGGGCCGACATGTTCGCCAGCGCGAACGGCATGCCCGGCGCGAACGGCATGCCCGGCGCGAACGGCATGCCCGGTCCGGTGCCGGACGAGGCGGAGGAGGTGCCGTCCTCCGCCGCCGAACCGGTCTCCGGGCCGCCGGCGTCGCGCCGGGGGTTCACGCCCATCGTCATAGAGGGGGTGATCCTGGAGTCCCGCGACCTGCCCGTCGCCCCCGCTCCGGCCGCTGCCCCGACCCCACCGGTCGTCCCGACGCCAGCTCCCGCGCCGCCGGTCGTGCCCGCGCCAGCTCCCGCACCGCCGGTGGTCCCGACGCCAGCTCCCGCGTCGCCGGTCGTGCCCGCGCCAGCTCCCGCGTCGCCGGTGGTCCCTGAGCCGCCGGTGGTCCCGGTGGCGGCTGGGGGCGGCCCGGTCGCCGAGGACACGGTCAACCTCAACGGGAACGCCGGGCCGCCCGCGCCACCCGTTCAGCCCTCCGCCGCCGGGCCGACCTCCCCGACGTCAGTCGCCGGGTCGACCTCCCCGACGCCCGCCTCGGGTGCGGCCACCCGGCCCGCCTCCGACGACCTGTGGACTCCGGCCTCCGAACGGGCCGCGAAGGCGGTTCCATCGCAGGTGGCGGCGGGGCCCGCTGCCGGCCCGGTGGCTCCGCCGGCCGCTGCGCCCACCGCGCCGGTCGCTGCGGCGGTGGACCCGGGTCCGGTCACCGCCGCGTCGGCCGGGTTCGCCACGACGCCCCCGCCCGTCGCCGCCCCGACAGCCCCGCCCGTCGCCGCCGTCGACGAGTCGTTCCTGCCCGCCAACGAGGTCGAGGAGAACCTGCTGGACGCCGCCGGTGCCGGCAGCACCGACGGTTTCCTCTCCACCCTGCTGCTGGCCCGGGTGCTGCTGCCGGTCAATCCCGATTCGGTGACCGGCAGCCGGCCCGGCGAGCCCGGCTTCGCGTGGCGCACCGGCACCACGGACGGCGAGACGTTCGTGGTGGTCTACACCTCACCGGAACGGCTGGCCGAGCACGACGTACCACCGGTCGAGACGATCGAGGTGCGCTTCGTGCAGTTGATCCGGTGTTGGCCGGACCCGGGTTGGGCGTTCGCCGTCAACCCCGGCACCCCGGTCGGGGCCAAGCTCCCCGGCGAGCAGATCGTCGCCCTGGCCAGCTGGGCGGCCGAGGTCGGGCTGGGTGACGAGGCGGACCTGGAGCCGGTGGCCGCCGCCGAGGCGCCGGCCGAACGCACCCGGTACGCCCCGCCGGCCACCGATCCGTCCCGCCCGGTGGTGATGCAGAAGGCGATCGCCCCGAGTCAGCTCGCCTACTACCTGGAACGCGGCTACGACCGGGTCTCCGGTTTCGTGCACCGGGCCGGTGAACTGGCCCACCTGACCACCCCGGCGGAACTGCACGACGCCCTGGGACTGGGCTACCCGGGCTCCCCCTTCGCCCGCGACGCCGAGGCGGCCTACGTGCTGCGCTGGCCGGCGTACCGGCCGAGCCTCTACCGCATCCCGTACGGCGGGCAGAACGAGGCGGCGATGCGGGCCATGGAGGGCTGGGTCATCGAACGCGCGCCGTTCCGGGGCAACGGATTCGCCCCGGGGGAGAGCAGCGACGTGGTGGCCGAGTTCAAGGTGGACAGTGCCCGGCTGCCGCACGGGGCGCAGCTCTGGCGGATCGGCGCGGAGGGCACCGAACGGGTTATCGCCATCCTGGACACCGACGCGCTGGTCTGGCGACGGGTGGGGCAGTCGTGATGCGCGACGGCTACGTGGCCCGCTGGCAGGGCCGGGAATACCAGGTCAGCCCGGACGGCGACCATGTGCGGATCTACCAGCCGGAGCCCGCGGACGGCTTCGAGGAGGTACGCCCCGGCCGGTACGTGCGGGTCGTCCCGGCCGGCGAGGTCGAGAAGTTGGCGTACGTGCGGACCACCTGCACCTGGCAGGGGCAACCGTTCATCGTGCTCGGTGAGCACGACGGCTGGCTGCGGGTCGAGTACACCGGTGGTCGTTGGCCGGTGGCGCAGGCGATGGGGCTGGAGGTCTTCGACTTCGGTGTCTACCAGGGTTGGGCACCGGCCGCCGAGGTCGTCGACCTGCGCGAACAGCGGGTCTGACCCTCGGCCCACGGTCATCGGACCAGCCGGCAGTGGATCAGCCGGCAGCGGACCAGCCGGCAGCGGACCAGCCGGCAGCGGACCAGCCGGCAGTGGATCCGTCGACACCGCGCTCGTGACCGTCGGCAGCGGGTGGCCGGCGGCGAGGGTGGCCCGCTCACCGTCGTCGCCCGGGTACGGGCGGGGTCAGGACTTGGTCCAGCGCAGGATCTCGCCGAGCACCACGTCCCCGGCCTCCACGTGGGGGAAGTGGCCCACCCCGTCGAGCAGCCGCCACTCGTAGGGGGCGCTGACGTACCGGCCGGAGCCCTGGGCGGTACGCGGCAGGGAGGCGACGTCGGCCGCCCCGTGCAGTTGCAGGGTGGGGGTGACCAGGGGCCTCTGCATCAACCGGACGAAGCGGTAGCCGTGTAGGCGCAGCACCGAGCGGAAGGCCCACCGGTAGCCCTCCAGGGCGCAGAAGGCGGCCTGCGGAATCAGCATCGCCTCCCGGCAGCGTTGCGCGTAACCGTCGAACTCCGGGCCGGCTACCCAGCGGGGTCCACCCCAGCGGTGCAGCATCCGGGTCACCTCGGCGGCGTCGTCCCGGGTGAGCACGTGTTCGTACCGGGGGAGCTGGAACTTCAGCGCCGGCGTGGAGGCGGCGAACTGGCCGCGCGGGTCGGCGAAGATGGCCGCGCGCAGCCGCAGCGGGTGGGGTGCGCCGAGCACCACCAGCCGGCGTACCAGGGTGGGGTGGAACGAGGCGGCCGTCCAGCCGATCAGTCCGCCCGAACCGGCGCCGACCACGGTGGCGGAGCGTTCCCCGAGGGCGCGGATCAGGCCGGCGACGTCGGCGGCGAGGGTGTAGCCGT
This sequence comes from Micromonospora sp. CA-248260, assembly GCF_050942205.1. Classification (NCBI taxonomy): domain Bacteria; kingdom Bacillati; phylum Actinomycetota; class Actinomycetes; order Micromonosporales; family Micromonosporaceae; genus Micromonospora; species Micromonospora sp. CA-248260. The sequence continues at coordinate 456,484 of NZ_CP192021.1, forward strand.
CGTACCCCCGGGGGGGTTTGTCGCTGGCGCCGTAGCCGCGCAGGTCCACCGCGACGGCCCGGAAGCCGGCGTCGGCGACGGCGGGGAGCATGGTGTGCCAGGCCCACCAGTGCTCGGGGAAGCCGTGCAGGAAGAGCACCATCGGGCCGGTGCCCGCCTCGACGACGTGGAACCGGCTGCCGTTAGCGCCGACGAACCGGTGCGTCCACGGCCCCTCGGTGAGGACGCAGGACTCGTCGACGGGCCCGCCACGCTGCTCGGTCATGGGGCACAGCCTAGGACCTCGGCACCGGTCGATCGCCCCGCCGACCCGGGCGGCGCGGCCGAACCGGCTGAGCGGGCTCAACCGGGGCCGGTCGGATCGGGTGGAATCGGGCCGCCGGCAGTGCTCCGTCGGGCTGAGTGGGCTCAGCGGACCACGTTGATGGCGACGATGCCCACCGGGATGCCGGGACCGCAGGTGGCGGCCGGATCGGCCGGCCCGACGGTGACCAGGACGGTGGTGCCGGTGGCGAAGGTGCCCAGACCGGTGCCGTGTAGCGCGTACTCCCGGCCGTCGTCGGTGACCAGGCCGTAGCAGGGGCCGTCGCCGCCCCGGCTGATCCGGCCGGCGAGCCGGTCGGCCCGGCGCAGGTCGGTGGGGTGCCGTGGGGGCGCGGCGGGCCGCCGCAGGGCCGGCGGGGTGGCGGAGAGTGGCGTCGGCCGGCCGGCGGGCGGGGCCCCACCCGGGCCGGGGTCCGACGCCCGGGTGTCGGGCGACGGGTCGGTGGTCGGGGTCCGGTCGTCGGTCACGGTGCCTCCGTTCCCGGCGCACCCGACGTGGGTACGCGCACGGCCAGCGTGCCACGTCGTCGGTGGGCCGGCACCCCTCGCTCGGAGCCGGGGCGGCTGACAGCGACCTGCCCGGAACGGGCCGATGCCCGGGCAGGAGACCTGCCCGGGCATCGGGTAAAGCGGATGGTGCGCTGATCAGCGGATCAGGAGAAGCGGACCTTCAGCGAGGTGCCGTTCTGCTCCACAACCTTGATCTTGGTGCCGGTGGCCGGGAGCTTGACGCCGTGGTTCGGCAGCTCCGGGTACCAGTACTGCTTGGTGTCGTCGAACAGCGGCTGCGCGGCCTGACCACGGACGTACTGCGGCACGCTGTTGATGTGCAGCGTGAACGAGTCCGCCTTCTTCAGGCTGAACGGCGCGTCGTACACCTGGACGCGGGCCCGCCAGGGGGCACCGGTCAGGTTGTACAGCGGCTCCGGGTGCGCGTCGATGATCATGTTCCGACCCTCGCCCGGGTGGTCGAAGGTGTCGTTGTCGGCCCACCGGAGGTTCCAGTAGGAGATCAGCAGACCCTCCTGGTACGCGTAGTGGTCCACGTAGTCCGGGCGGGTGTTCGCGTAACCGAAGTAGTACGGGCCGGTCTTGAGGTACTGGTCGTACGACACGTACGACCGGTTGCCCGCGATGTAGTAGTTGTCGAACTTGCGGATGTAGGTCTCGGCCACGACGCTGAACCCGTTCAGGGTCCAGCCGGCGGCACCGGCCTCCGCACCATCGGTGAGCACGGTCTGCCCATCGGCGGTGATGGTGATCGCGTCACCGTAGAAGCCGCCCTCGGAGACACCGCCGTCGGTCTGGTAGCGCAGCCGGAACTGCACCACCTTGCCGGCCGCCGCGTTCATCGGGATGTTGACGTCGACCCACTGGCCGTTGCTGGAGCCGTCCAGGGCGAAGCGCCCGGGAGAGATCTCCTTGAGGGCCTTGCCGTTGGCGGTACCCGGCAGGGTGGACCAGGTCTGGCCACCGTCGGTGCTGGCCTCGAAGAAGAGGTAGTCGTAGTCCGCCTCGATCGAGTAACGACCCTTCATGGTGAGCGCGGCGCTGGTCTTCCCCGTGAGGTCGATCGTCCGCGTCATCGTGGTGTTCAGGTCGTCGTCGTTGCCGGAGAAGAACTGCTTCGTCCCCTCGAACGGCTTGCCGTTCTGGAAGCTGTACTCCCGCTGCGGCAGCACGACCACGGCACCCTGCGCCTTGTCGGAGTTGTACTCCTGCGGGCCCAGGTTGAGGGTCTTCTGCTGGCCGGCCACCACGACCTCGTAGTCGAGCCAGTTGAGCTGGAGCTTGTTCCATGCGCCGAGGTCGCCGCCCCGGTCGCCGATGCCCTGGTCGTTCTTGGCACCGAGCCGGCTCTGGGCCATCAGGGTCCAGTGCTCGTTGTTGTTGTCACCGCTGTTGATGACGTTGTAGTCGTCCGGCAGACCGAGGTCGTGACCGTACTCGTGGTAGAAGACGCTCCGGCCACCGTTCTCCGGCTGGATCGTGTAGTCGCCGATCCAGACGCCGGTGTTGCCGATCTGGGTGCCGCCGCCCGGGAAGGTCGACGGGCCCGTGTTGCCCTGGTCAGAGGCGAAGGCGTACCACCGGTGGCTCCAGATGGCGTCCTCACCCTGGATCGGGTCGCCGTCGGCCTGGTCGCCGCCGGAGTGGACGATCTGGAAGTGGTCGATGTAGCCGTCCGGCTCGTTGAAGTTGCCGTCGCCGTCGTAGTCGTACCGGTCCCACTCGTCCATCGACTTGACGTCGGCGGCGATCTGGGCGTCGGTGCGGCCGGCCGCCTTCTGGTCGGCGACCCACTGGTTGGCGGCGTCCCGGACCAGGTTCCAGGTGTTGTTGCAGACGTTCGAGGCGCAGGGGTAGCCGTTGGAACGGCCGTACCGGGCCTCGTTGTACTTCACCTTGACCCAGTCGGTGACCTCACCGTCGACGCTGTAGCGACCCGAGGACTGGGCCTCGTAGTACTGCTTCAGCGACTCGTCACCCTGACCGGTGCCGAAGTAGATCTTCCGGTAGTAGTCGGCGTTGTAGTCCGGCTGCCAGACGGTGGAGTTGTCCACCGCCCGGTTGGGCGCCGGGATCTCGTTGTGCAGCGGCCCGTCGAACCGGGTCGGGCCGGGGACGGCCGGGGCCGTGTCCTGGTCCGGGTAGCTCGGGTGCCGCTCGTTGCCGAACTCCGCGAGGATGACGAAGATCTTGTCGGTCTTCTCGCGGCCCAGTTCGACGTACTGGTCCTGCGTCTGGGCGACGCCCGAAGCCGTCGTCCGGGCGTTGTTCCGCCCCGCAGCCTGGGTCTTGCCAACCTTGACGACCGTGCTGCCGTTGATCTTCTGCGCCTTGACCTTACCCGAGAGGACCTCGCTGAGGCCCTCCTGGCGCAGTGCCCGCCGCTTCGTCTCGAGCGGGTTGGGCAGATCGTGGTCCGCGTTGGCGGGCTCCGCGATCGACGGGGCGGCCGTCGGGAGCTTCGGCGTCGGCGCAGCGCTGGCGGACGTACCCGTCACCAGACCTGTCGCCGTCAGCGAGAGCCCGAGCAGACCCACTGCGACTTTGCGCACGTGGTACCTCCGGTGTGAGGGAACCGACCCAACGGGGGTACGGGCCGGCATGGAACGTCCCACTAGTGGGACCCATGGTGAACATAGACACTGCCGGGACGGGTGGGAAGATGTACGCGTCGATTTGTTGCAAGATTTTGATGAGATCGCTTTTCACCGTCACACACCGCATGTTCATCAACGGTCATGAGCAGCGCGGACGCCTCGGCAGGGAATCGCAGTGATGTATTTCGATTGGATTGCTGCGATGCGTGAAACAGTGGGCCGGCGGCATCTCCGCCACCGGCCCACTGTTCACCAAACGGTCAGTTGCTGACCCTTACCGCCGCATCGTCGGATTTACCCGACGCGGGGTTCAGTACTTCGCCGGAGTGATCCGGACGACCGCGTACGAGTTGTCCGGCGCGGCCGACTCGATCTTGATGGAGACCCCGTTGCGGACCTTCGAGTCCGACGGGTTGCCGGTGCCGAGCACGATCGCCCCACCGCCCAGCGTCACGCCGTAGAACTCGGTGGCCGGCGTGCCGTCCGGGTTCACCACCCGGGTGGTGTACGGCTTGTTGCCCCGCGACGGGACCACCACCGAGGCGTCGTTGTCCCGGGCGTACGGCGCACCGTCGCGCATCTCGATGCCCGGGTACCAGCCCTTGGCGTCGTTGAAGCCCGACACCGGGTGCTGCCGCGGGAACTTCGTGCAGTACGCGCTGTACGGCTCGTCCGCCGCCTCCAGGCACTCGGTGAACGGGTACGTCGGGTTCAGCGAGAACGCCGCGTTCGCCGACTGCGGCCGGCTCGGCAGGTTGTCCAGCACCGACGGGTCCTTCGCCGCCGCCTCACCGGTACGCCGCAGCGGATCGTAGTGCGAGTCCACGATCAGCAGTCCGCCCTTGGCCCCGTAGCTGGGCAGCGCGGTCATCTGCCCGGTGACGTGGTTGACGTCGCCCAGCATCGTGTCCCGGTACCAGACCAGCATCCCCGGCGCGTTGTACGAGATCCGGTCCACCTTCCACGCCTCGTGCGAGTAGATGGTGTCGTAGGCGTACTTCAGGCCCATGTCGAAGCCGTCGAAGTTGCGCCACTCGGCCAGGTAGTACTGCGCCTTGACCTGGGTGCCCGGGTCGATGTGCCAGCCCGCGCCGGTGGTGTCGGTGAAGGTGCCACCGGTCAGCGTCCAGCCGTTCGTGCCGCCCTCGACGTCGTCGCTGAACGTGGTGGCCCCACCGCCGGTGACCGAGAGGTCGTCGGCGAACCAGCCCCGCTCCTGGAACGCCTCGTCGGTGGCGTACCGCAGCCGCACCTGCACGGTCGTGCCGGCGTACGCCGACAGGTCGATCCAGTCGTGCCGCCAGCCGTCGGTGCTGCCGGTCAGGCCGTACTTCTTGTTGCCGAAGTCGACCATGCGGCCGTTCGGGTCGGCGTACCCGTCGTTCGTGGAGACCAGCGCACCGGCCGCGTCGTAGACCTTCTGCTCGGCCCAGGTGGCTCCGCCGTCGGTGGAGACCTCGACGAAGCCGTAGTCCCAGTCCTCCTCGATGACGTAGTTGTTCCACATCCAGAACTTCGCGTCGGTGGCGGCCGGGACGGCCACCTGCCGGCTGAGCTTGACGTCCGCCCAGGCCTGGTCGGAGCCGCTGTACCACATCCCGGTGCCGCTGTGCGGCTGGGCGAGGGTGACCACCTTGTCCGGCAGGTCGATCTTGATGCCGTCCTGGGTGCCCACCGGGGTCCGCGAGGTCTGCCCGAGCGACGCCGTACGGGTCCGCGTGCCGGGGGCGATGGTGAGCGGATCGGCCCAGCCCAGCACCCACTTGTCCCAGATGCCCATGTGCGTCGGCAGAGCCTGGAAGATCTCACCGGTGTGCGAGCCGGACGCCATCAGGTCCCAGAAGTCGACGTCCGAGTCGGCGTTGCCCGAGGTGTCGTAGAGGTCCGGCAGGCCCAGGTCGTGACCGAACTCGTGGGCGAAGACGCCGACCCCGGCGTCCTCCGGCTGCACGATGTAGTTGGACGCCTTCAGGTTCGTGCCGGGGATGGTGTAGCCACCGGCGACCGTGGAGGAGTGCGCCCAGACCGCGTACACGCCCTGGTCGCCGCCGCCACGGGACTTGCCCTGACCGGCGTGCACCAGCACCAGGTGGTCGATCACGCCGTCCGGCTCGTTGACGTTGCCGTCGCCGTCGCGGTCGCCCTGGTCCTCGATGTCGTAGTCGGCCCAGGGGAAGTTCGGGTCGGCCGCAGCCAGCGCGTCGATCGCGTCGGTGGCGAGCCGCCCCGCGCCCTGCGGGTTGTCCGGGTGGCCGTTCATCGCCTGCTGCCGACCGGCGACCCAGGCGCCCGTCTCGTCCTGGAAGCAGCGCGAGGCCGCGTACCAGCCCTCCGAGTGCGGCACGGTGATCCACGGGCTGGCCTGCCCGTCCACCGTGTACGCGCCCTTGGACATCTCCAGGTACATGTTGTGCATGGTGCGGCCGGACAGGTCGATGCCCTTCTTGCCGTCCGGTCCCTTGAGGTCCTTACGGACCCGCTCGGTGATGCCCTGCTTGGTGTAGAGCATCTTGTCGAAGTGGGCGGGCGAGAAGTCCGGCACCCACATCGAGTTGTTGTCCTCGTGCGGCAGGGTCGCCGGGTTGGGGATGTTGTTGTGCTTCGGTCCGTTCTGGACGGTGCCGGGCACGCAGGTGCGGTCCTCGAAGACCGTCTTGGGGACCATCACCCCGGTGAAGTCGTCGTTGGCCTGGTCGTTGAACTCCACCAGCAGGGTGAGCAGCTTGGCCGTCTGGGTGCTCTTGGCCTTCTTGAACGCGCGCGGGCTCTGCCCGGTGCGGATCGCCCGCGCCTCGTTGCGGGCCAGTTCCCGGGCGGCCAGCGGGTTGCCGCCGGCGAACTTGCGGTCGTAGGCGCGGGCCTCGTCCGCAGCCGGGGTGCGGATCCCGTCGGCGCCGCGCACCTCCTTACCCGCGGTGTCCGGCTGCACCTCCGGCTCGGCGTAGTTGAGGTAGTGCTCGTCGGCCCCGATCCGGGTCGGTGTGGCCGGCCCGGCGGGCTGGGCCGCCGCACTGCCGGTCACGGTCAGTGACGCGGCGACGAGGGCGAGGGTGGGCAACGCGACGAGTAGGCGTCGGCGTGCGCCGGTTGGCGGGACAATGTTCATGCCGCTCCAAGTCATGAGGGCGTGAGGGCGAAGGAGCGCCTGACCTGAAAGGCCGGCGCTCATGAGAGGCAAAATAAGCATATTCATCAATACCTGGCAAGGGGCTCGACCGTTCTCCGTCCGCCCAGCCACCGGGGCCGGACCGATCAGCCGGTTCCGGTGGCTCCCACCCGCCACACCGGACACGCCGACGGCCCGTCCGGTGTGGCGGAACAGTCAGCCGCCGGTGGCCGCCAGTCTGGCCACCGTGAGGGAGTTCTGGTCCGGCTTCTGCGGCTCCGCGCCGAGCTTCGACCAGGCGACGTAGTCACCTGCGGCGAACACGAGGCTCAACCCGGGCGCTTCGCCGAGCCGCCAGAGCCGCTGCGTCCTGACGTCCAGGGCGTACTGGCCGGCATCGCCACCGCCGCTGCCGTTGCTCCAGCAGACGTAGCGCGGGGAGGAGCTCAGCGTCATGGAGGTGCCGTCGTCACCGAGTGTGACCTCGGTGGCGTCTCCGGTGGCGGTGTCCAGGACGAACAGCGACGCGTTCGGCTCCGGTGCCGGGGCCGATACGATCCAGGCAACCCGACCGGGCTCCGCTGTCAGGGCGGTGACCTGCTGTTCCTTTGTCAGCGGGCCCGTGGTGAGCAGGTCGTCCCGGCCACCGGTCACCTTGCGGATCTCGTACCGGTCCGCCGGGAAGCCGGGGGACACGTCCGCTGAGCGCACGTAGTAGAGGTCGCTGCCTGCGGCAGCGGGGAGCTTCGCGCGTTCGGCCACCACCTCCGCCGCCCGGCTCCCGGTGACGGACCTGCCCAGGACCTGGGCACCGAACTCGGGTTGACCGGTGGTGGGGACGGCCGTGGTCCAGTAGACCCGGTCGGTGCCCACCGAGAGCATCGACGAACCGGGTGGGATGGGCATCTTCCTGCCCTTGGCGACGGCTGCGGAATCGCCAAGCAGCACCGTCCGGCCAGCAGCTCGGTCGAAGCCGTAGACCCGCCAGTCCATCTGGTACATGTCGGTGCTGGTCGTCTCGAGCCAGGCCACGGTCCGCTCGTCGGCGTCCCCGTAGATGGCCTGACGGGCCGCGCCGTGCGGGGCGGGGGACATGCCGCGCACTCGGCTGCCTGCGTAGAGCCCCACCTGGCTCTGGCCGATGACCACCTCGCCGCTGCGGGTGGTGGCGGCCGGGTTGGCCGCGGTGATCATCTGCCCGTCCGGCGTCAGGCCCAGGTGGTTGAGGGTACGCCCGGGCGCCGTCGTGCCGCTCAGGCTGAAGCTGACCCGGAACTCGCGGCCCGGTACGGCGTCGACCGCGTCGGTCGTGGCGTACCGGGACCGAACCCGGAAGGAGGCCCCAGGGCTGCTGGCGGAGCCGCTCGCCGAGATGCTGGGGGCGGGCGCGTCCCGGTGTCCGGGCGAGCCCACCCCCTGCTCGTCGTCGCAGCCACCGACAGCGAGGAGCAACAGCGCCACTGTCAGTGTTCGTCGCACGGTCAGTACACGATCCCGTTGGACTGGAGGAAGCGGGTTGCGAAGCTCGAGGTGCTGTAGCTGAACGACGGCTTCGTGGCGGACCACACCGTGGTCGCCGGGTCGGCCCAGCTTGAGGTCTGACCGGACGCAGTGTAGCCGAATCCGACGATCCAGTGACCGATCGTCTTGTTGGTCGGGTGTCCGTTGTAGTGCGATCCGCCGGCGAACTCCACGGTGTCGGCCCCGATCGGCATGCCGTTACCGCCGATGCTGTGGGCGAAGACGGCGACCAGCAGCGAACCACTGGGCTTGGGAACCTGCACGTACCAGTTGAAGCCGCGCCAGCGGTTGATGCCGGTGGCGAATCGCTTGCTGGTCCAGGTGGTGGCCCCGTTCGCCTCGGTGGCCATGTGCGAGCTGGTGGCCAGGTTGGGCTGGGAGAGGCTGGCCCCGTTGTACTTGCTCTTGAACCCGGTCCCGTGCAGGTAACGGAGGATCATGTAACCCGAGGCTGGGCCGCAGTAGTATCCCTTGCTCTGGCCGGTCTGGCTCAGACCCAGGATGCGGCTGCTGGCCGCTGTGGTGCGCAGACCGGCACCGTCTCCCGGATCGACGTAGCCGGAGTCGCCGTACTGGGCGACGTAGTCCGCTTCGAGCATGTTGAGCTGGGTCGGATCGGCCCCTTGGAAGTTGACCGCGTAGTACTCCTGGGACAGCTGGATCTTGAGGGACGTCTGGGTGTCCGTCGGCTGCTCGATCGAGGGATCGGTGACGTCACCGCCGGTGAAGTTGCCTTCGATGCCGTTGTACGGCTGGTCGGGGTCGATCACCTCGGCCAGTGCCGAGGTGGGGGCGGTGAGCGCGACGGCGCACCCGATCATCAGGGCGGCGAAACCGCCGGCAGCGCGCCGGTAGCTCGTCATCGCTGTCTTCAAGTGATCCTCCACAATGCGGGTAGGGTGAACCGCCCGGCCTTTCCGGCGGTTCACAGAATCGATTCGGTGCGGCTGGGTCGAATCGTAATAACGGTGCGACGGATCCGCCTGTCCCGCATTCTGGGGACAGGAGCGCCTTGGTGGTGGTAAAGCGGTCCAACGACTACCGCGTCGAGCGAAGAACCGCGTTCACCACGGCGAAAACAACGTCACGAATCGGTACGCGGAAAGGCGTACCGCCTCAGGGCTGAGGAGCGAGCGCCGCCCGGGTGAGGAACGCCTTGTTGCCGTGTCCGAGTTTCGCCTTGAGCCGCTTGACGTAGGTGTTGACGGTGTGCACGCTCACCCGCAGTCGAGCTGCCGTCTGGTTGTGGGTGAGCCCGTTGGCGATGCAGTCGAGAACCTCACGTTCCCGCTGGGAGAGTCGTTGTCGGCCAGGACCGGGGTCGCGCTGCCCGGTGCCCGGCGTGGGCTGGTCGACGGGTGTCGGGACGGTGTCGGCCGGTCCACGCCCGGCCAGCATGGTCACCAGGTCGTGGACACCGTCCTGCTCGTCCGGTGCCGCGCCGGTGACCAGCAGGAGGCAGTGCCCGGCGGGCAGACTCCTCGCTGCGTCAGCCTGGGCCCCGGCGGAGCCGCTGCGCGGCAACTCGCCCGGGTCGGTGGCCGGTGCCGGCTGGGTGACGGTCAGACCGGCCGAGCCGAGCAGGTCGCCGACGACACGCCGGAAAGCCGGATCGCCGCCGAGAACTGAGATTTGAATCATCGGTCGTCCTCTGAATAGGAACACGGCAGCCCGATCCGACGGTCGGTATTCACCGTTGGATTGAACTCGATCGAAAGAACGCGGAACGGGATCTCGTTCGGCGCTTCTGTCGCTATTGCTGCAACCTGCAGCCGGCCTGGTGTTCCGGAGGACGTTCAGTCTCTGATCGAAAATGCCACATCGATGCCATCACCCCCGTGTAGGCAAACTTTCCAATAGCTCGGTCAGGTGCTCGACGGTCTTGCACAATCTCGTACCTTGACGGTGACGATTGTCGCACGGGCGGTTCCCCGTGCGCTGCCCCGTCCGAGCGCGCAGCCAGGCGTAGAAACGGCGGTGGGTGCCGGTCCGCGCGGACCGGCACCCACCGACGGGTAGGGCTGTGGTCAGTCCTCGTCGGACTTCCCGCCACTGAGCCCGGAGGAGATCAGCTCCATCACCGAGGAATCCTGGAGCGTGGTGACGTCACCGAGCGAACGGTTCTCCGCCACGTCCCGCAGCAACCGGCGCATGATCTTGCCGGAGCGGGTCTTCGGCAGCTCCGGCACCAGCATGATCTGCCGGGGCTTGGCGATCGGGCCCAGCGTCTTGGCCACGTGGTTGCGCAGCTCGGTGATCAGCCGCTCGCCCGCCTCACCCGAGATGTCGGTGGTGCCGCGCGGAATGGCGAACGCGACGATCGCCTGCCCGGTGGTCGGGTCGGTCGCGCCGACCACCGCCGCCTCGGCCACCGACGGGTGCGACACCAGCGCCGACTCGACCTCGGTGGTGGAGATGTTGTGCCCGGACACCAGCATCACGTCGTCGACCCGGCCGAGCAGCCAGATGTGCCCGTCGTCGTCCTTCTTGGCCCCGTCACCGGCGAAGTACATCCCTTCGAACCGGGACCAGTACGTCTCGATGAACCGGTTGTCGTCGCCCCAGATGGTGCGCAGCATCGACGGCCACGGCTCGCGCAGCACCAGGTAGCCACCGCCGCCGTTGGGCACCGACTGGCCCTGGTCGTCCACCACGTCGGCGACGACACCGGGCAGCGGGGTCATCGCCGAGCCCGGCTTGGTCGCGGTCACCCCGGGCAGCGGGGAGATCATGATCGCGCCGGTCTCGGTCTGCCACCAGGTGTCCACGATCGGCAGCTCACCCCGACCGACGTGCTGGCGGTACCACATCCACGCCTCCGGGTTGATCGGCTCGCCGACGCTGCCCAGCAGGCGCAGCGACGACAGGTCGAAGCCCGCCGGGATGTCGTCGCCCCACTTCATCATGGTGCGGATCAGCGTCGGCGCGGTGTAGAGGATGCTGACCTTGTACTTGTCGACGATTTCCCAGAACCGGCCCTTGTGCGGGGTGTCCGGGGTGCCCTCGTACATCACCTGGGTGGCGCCGTTGGCCAGCGGCCCGTACACGATGTAGGAGTGCCCGGTGACCCAGCCGATGTCGGCGGTGCACCAGTAGACGTCGGTCGCAGGCTTCAGGTCGAACACCGCGTGCGCCGTCCACGCGGCCTGGGTGAGGTAACCGCCGGTGGTGTGCAGGATGCCCTTCGGGCGGGCGGTGGTGCCGCTGGTGTAGAGGATGAACAGCGGGTGCTCGGCGTCGAACGGCTGCGCGACGTGCTCCGCCGACGCCTGCTCCACCGCCTCGTGCCACCAGTGGTCCTTCGCCGACCAGGCGACCTCCTCGCCGGTGCGCCGGACCACCAGCACGTGCTCGATCGACGGACAGTTCGCCACCGCCTCGTCCACGGTCGGCTTCAACGCCGACGGCTTGCCCCGTCGGTAGCCGCCGTCGGCGGTGATCACCACCTTGGCGCTGGCGTCGGAGATGCGGTTGCTCAGCGCGTCGGCGGAGAAACCGCCGAAGACCACGCTGTGGGTCGCGCCGATCCGGGCGCAGGCCAGCATCGCCACCGCCGCCTCGGGGATCATCGGCAGGTAGATCGCCACCCGGTCACCGGCGACCACCCCCAGGTCGGTCAGCGCGTTCGCCGCCTGGCAGGTCAGCCGGTGCAGGTCGGCGTAGGTGAGGGTGCGGGTGTCGCCCGGCTCGCCCTCCCAGTGGATCGCCACCCGGTCGCCGTTGCCGGCCTCCACGTGCCGGTCCAGGCAGTTGTACGCCACGTTGAGCTGACCGCCGACGAACCACTTCGCGAACGGCGGGTTCGACCAGTCGAGCACCTCGTCCCACGGCCTGGCCCAGGCCAACCGGCCGGCCTGCCGCTCCCAGAAGGCGAGCCGGTCCGCGCCGGCCTCGTCGTACGCGTCGGCGGTGACGTTGGCCTGGGCGGCGAGTGCGGCCGGCGGCGGGAACTGGCGCGTCTCGTTCAGCAGGTTGGCCAAGGCCTCGCTCATGCGGTGACTCCTTCGTCGGGTGACCTGCGTCTCTACCCGGCCGAGGTTAGTCCGGGCAGCTCGGGACCGCGACACCCCCGGTGCCGGCCGGCGCGCTCAGCGGCCGTCCCGGCGCGCTCGACGGCCCACCCGTCCCGACCTGATCAGGATCGGACTCGACGGGCCGGCGGCGGGTGGCGTCCGGCCGGAGTCACCCGGTCGCTAGCGTGGCGGAGTGACCACCGACCCGCTCGCGCCCCTGCTCGCGCTCGCCGACATCGCCCCCGCCGTCGAGCGGGCCCGCGAGCGGGTCGACCAGGCGATGCGGCACCGCGCGCTGCGCCGCCAGGGTGGCCAGGTCGTGGCCGAGGTCGGCCTGCGCTGCGCGGTGGCCAGCGCCGCCCTGGAGGGGTACGACCACGAGCGCGAGGCGGTCCGCGCCGGCACCGTCACCGAACCGGTGCTCCAGGGGGCGCTACGGGTGGCCGGGGCGCTGCCCGGGTTGACCGAGCTGTGGCCGAAGGCCCCCCGGCAGGCGCTGGCCCGGCTGCACGTGCTCGCCGCCCGGGACGTGGTCGCCGAGGCAGAGCTGGGGCGTCCGGTCGCCGACCCGGTGGTGGCCGCCCGGCTCGACGGGCTGGCCGGGCTGGTCGCCGGCGGGACGACGGTCTCCCCGCTGGTCCTCGCCGCCGTGGTGCACGGCGAGCTGCTCAACCTGCGGCCCTTCGCCGGCCCGTCCGGGGTGGTCGCCCGCGCCGCCGCCCGGTTGGTGCTGATGTCCCGGGGGTTCGACCCGCGTGGCCTGGTCGCCGTCGACGTCGGCCACCGGGAGCGGGAGCCGGAGTACGTCGGGGCGGCCGGGGCCTTCGCCACCGGCACCCCGGACGGCCTGCGTTCCTGGCTGCGGCACTACCTGAGCGCGGTCGAGGTGGGCGCCGACCAGCTCACCGCCGTCGGCGACGAGATCATCGCCGCCGCCTGACCCGGTGGCTGTCCGCGCGCCCCACCCGACCGCCGCCGCCTGACCCGGTGGCCGCCCGCGCGCCCCACCGGAGCGGTGCCGGGTGCGCGGTCAGTCCCGGCGGGCGGCCCGGTTCACCCGGGAGCGCAGCGCCCGCCGGGCGACCGGTCCGAGGTCGTCGACGATCTCGATGAGCACGGCGAGCTGGTCGAGTGCCGACATCGCCTGCCGCACGCCCGCCCGGTCCACCCCGTCATAGAGTTCCAGCCCGACGAACGCGGCGCAGACGGCCCGGGACAGGCCGGGCACGTCGGCGATCTCGGCGAAGGGTGACCCGGCGAGCAGCCGGCGCAGCACCGACTCGATCTCGTCCACCCAGAGTTGGAGCGCGGCGGCGGTGGGCGCGGCGAGCCGCTCGTCGGTCTGTGCCCCGGCCAGCATCTGGGCCAGGAAGGAGACGTTGCCCAGCTCGCGTTCCTGCTCGTGCAGCTCCTGCCCGACGGTGAGCAGTTCCCGCAGCGAGCCCACCCCGGCCAGCCGGGCCGACCAGTGCGCGAGCCGGTCGGCCGTGCTGGCCCGGCAGGCCGCCGTCAGCAGGTCGTCGACCGTGCCGAAGTGGTAGAAGACCAGCGCCTGGTTCACCCCGGCGGCGGCGGCGATGGTGCGGGCGGACACACCGGCGATGCCGTGCGTACGGATGGCGGTGATGGCGCCGTCCAGGAGGCGCTGCTTGGTGCCGGACATCGTCCTCCTCGTGGGCCCGCCGGATGCGGCGGTGTGATCATCGCATCGGTCACCAGCTGCGCCAGCCAACCGACGCCGGGCAACCGCAGGATCCAGCCGACCACCGCCCACCCGAGGTGCAGGTGCCCGAGGGCGCGGGCGACGGCGGCCACCCCCCGTTCCGACCGACCGCCGCCGTCGGTGTACTCCGCCCGCCACAGCACCCCGTCGGCTTCGGCGGCGGGGCGGACCAGCAGACCCACCGGGCGGCGACGGGCGACGAACCGCCAGGTCGCGGCGCACGGACCGCAGTCGTCGTCGAGGAACAGCACCGCCGCCGGCCCCACGTGGTACGGCCGCCAACGCGGCCACCAGTCCCGGATCTGCCGCCGGTACGCGTGCCACGCCCCGCCGTGCCGGTCGGCCAGGTCGTGTTCCTCGTGCGGTCTGGCCACCGCCACGCTGAAGGCGACCGCCACCACCGCTGCCAGCACCAGCGCGCAACTGCGGGTGAGCGCGGCGGTGAGCAGCACCAGGGCCACGGCGCAGGTCTGCATCGGATTGGCCAGATAGGCGTACGGCCCGGTGGTGACCAGCCGTACGGGCGGGTCCCACGGGTACGGCGTGCCGCCACCGTGGGTGACGAACTCGCGGACCGCGGCGAGCGCCGGGGCGGCCAGCACCAGCGCCACCTGGGCGAGGAGCAGCAGGACGGGCCGGGGTAGTTCGGTCACCGTCGTCCATGACCCGTCGCCGACCTCGAAGGCCAGGCTGGGGACGAACCACAGCAGCAGGGCGGTGAAGACCCCGACCTGGAGCAGCGTGCGCGCCGTCAGGTGTCGCCGGTCGGCACACCAGCGGCCGAGCAGTTGCGCCGGCAGGGCCACCACGAGCAGCCCGACCAGCTCGCCGACCAGCCAGTGCGGGCCGAGCCGGACCAGCGGGTGCAGCGCGGGCATGGCCACCGCGTCGATCCAGAGCAGCAGGCCCAGCGCCACCGGCAACGGGAGGCTCCGGCGCAGCAGCACGGGCAGTGGACCCCAGAGCACGGCCCAGCCGATCCACAGGTCGACCGGCATCCCCCGGTAGCTCCCCCGCACCGGGGCGAACGTGTACCAGCCGGTGCGCCGGGCCACCTCGTCGAGGGCGGCGATGCCGATGCCGGCGGCGAGGAAGGCCAGCAGCGCCGCCGCCCGACCGGCGCGGCTCCGGTCGACCCGGGCGGCGGCGAGGAAGGCCAGCAGCGGCACCGCGAGGCTGAGGTAGCGGGCGGCGATCATCGCAGCGTCATCATGTCCAGCAGGTGTCCCGTGCCCGCACCGAGCAGGACCTGCTGGATCGGCCCGAAGTACCAGGAGGGGTCGAGCCCCCGGGTGTAGTCCACCCGGATGCGCACCTCGGTGTGCCGCTCGTCGACGGCCCGCCAGCTCACCTCGGCGTGCCGCCAACTGAACCAGCGCGCGGTGATCGAGCTGTCCTCGACGAACCGGAACCCGACCCGCTGCACCCCCACCGTCTCCACCTCGGCGAGCAGGTGACCGCCGGGGCCGTGGGCGCTGCCGTGGTAGCCGAACATCCACCTGTCGCCCGGGTCGAGCCCGTCCCCGCCCACCTGGCCGGGCGTGGGCACCCCGAGCAGCCGCAGCGGCACCGACCGGACCGGTACGGGCCGGGGGCCGGCGGCGAGCCGGGCGGCCACCTGGTCGGCCGGCAGGGTCACCACCCGGACCACCTCGACGGACTGGTCGGGTGCGATCCGGGGTGCCGGTCCGCTGCCCTCCAATCCCGGCAGGAGCAGCAACGGCACCGCGATGACGGCGTACGTACGGGAGGCGTCGCGCAGTGCGCGGATCAGGGCGGTGGTCCCGTGGGACACCGCGTAGACCAGGGGGGCGGCGAGGATCACGCAGATCGCCCCCTCGTGCAGCGCGACCGCCGCCAGCAGCAGGGCGACCGTGGTGATCACGAAGACCCGGCCGTGTGCGGTGCGACCGGGCAGCAGGGCGAGTGCGGCGGCGAGGGCCGTCGGGAGCACCACGAACAGCAGGGCGCTGTCAGCCCGCCCGTCGAGCACGGTGGCGACGAACACCATCATGCCGAAAGCCAAGATCACGCCAGCGAGCACCCAGTTCGCGGCGGTCCGGCGGGGCGGTCGATCCTGCTCGTTCATTGCTACCTCCCGGTTTTGAGCACCTGCTCAAAACCGAGCATAGGCTTATTTGAGCGATCGCTCAATCGGGGGTACGCGGGGAGAGTGCTGCGTGGTGGGGTGCCGCTCGTCACTTCGGGTGCGGGTGCCGCATAGCGGTTCCGGCACCCACCCCGCGGGCGGTGCGGTCAGCGACAGTGGGTGCGGTTGCGGCGGTGGGGCCGGCCGGCGTGCCTCGACGGCCCGTCCGGGCGGTCGGGTGGCCCGGGTCGGTCAGGTGGTTCAGGCGGCCCGGGTCGGTCAGGTGGTTCAGGTGGCCCGGATCGTCAGGTCGCCCGGGTAGTCAGGCGGCCCGGGTAGTCAGGCGGCCTGTACAGCGCGGGTGCGGCGGTGTCGGCCGTACCAGGCGATGCCGATCGCCACCCCCACGCCGACGCCGAGCGCCGCCGCGGCCACCGGGACCGCCGGGCGCTCCCGCAGCCGCCGGCCCAGCGGGATCGGATGCCGGAACTCCAGCACCGGCCAGGCGTTCTCCACCGCGAGCCGGCGCAACGCCCGGTCCGGATTGACCACGCTCGGATGACCCACGCACTCCAACAACGGCCGGTCACTGTACGAGTCGGAATAGGCGTACGAGTCGGCCAGGTCGTACCCCCGGGCGGCGGCCAACTCGGTGACCGCCTCGACCTTGCTCGGACCGGCCGCGTAGAACTCCACCTCACCGCTGTAGCGGCCGTCCTGCACGCTCATCCGGGTGGCGATCACGTCGGTCACCCCGAGCAACGCGCCGATCGGCCGGACCATCTCCTCGCCCGATGCGGAGACCAGCACGACGTCCCGCCCGGCGGCCTGGTGCTCCTCGATCAGCACGGCGGCCTCGGCGTACACGTAGGGGTTGATCAGCTCGTGGAGGGTCTCCGCGACGATCTGACGGACCTGCTCCACCCGCCAGCCCTTGCAGAGCGCGGCGAGATAATCCCTGGTCCTGGCCATGGTCTGCTCGTCGGTGCCGCCCAGCCGGAACATCAGCTGCGCGTACGCCGACTTCACGACGTCCCGTCGTGTGATCAGCCCGTCCCGGTAGAACGGCCGACCGAATGCCAAGGCGCTCGACTTGGCGATGACGGTCTTGTCCAGATCGAAAAAAGCGGCACTTCGGCCCACGGCGCGCAAGTCTAGTCCGACGATGCGGGGTCGGCGGGTGCCCCGGGGTCAATACCCCACTCGACCTGCGGGAGTACCCGGGCCGCGAATGCTCAACGTGACCGCAGTCACACTCTGCGGTAATAATTTCGCAGGGAGTGGGGTCAACAACACTCGACGTGAACAGTCTGCTCGGGCAGACTTGTCCGCACGACAACGATTCACGTCCCCGAAAGCTGACAGACCCTCGGCGGTCGCACCCCCCCGTGACCGCCGGGCCGGTTCGGCTCAACCCCCCCGGAGCCGAACCATTCGACGACCCCCGTCTCCCCCCGACGGGGGTCGTCCCTTTCCGGTGGGAGCGCTCCGCCCCGCGAACTGGTGGATCTGCGCGCCGTCGACCGGTCGGTGGCCTACCGCGCCACCGCCCTCATCGTCGTACGGGCGGGCAGGAAGCAGGCCAGGGCGCGGCCGTGCCGGTCGGTGACCACCCACGGGTGCCCCAGGTACGTCTGCTGGCGGTAGGACCGGCCGGCGTCGAGCACCTTGTACTGCCGTCGTTGGCCCTGGTAGTCGAGCCAGTAGACGACGACCTGCGAACTGCGGGCGTTGACGAACTCGACGTACGTCGAGGCTCCGTTCGAGCTGGACCGCAGCGAGTGTTCCCGGGATGCCGGCAGCGGCGTCAGTTCACCCGGTCCGGGCTGGTTGGTCGGCGGCTTCGTCGTGGGCCGGGGTGGGGTCGTCGGGGCGGGCCGGGGTGGGGTCGTCGTCGCGGCCGGGCGGGACGTCGTACCCGTGGCGGGTTGGTGTGACTGGTGGGGCGCCGGCGCGACCGGGGCGGCGGCGCGGGTGGCGAGTGAGGCCGGCGCGGGCGCGTGTTCGGCGACCGGCGTGGGGCTCTCGACGGCCGCGAGGTCCGGGCGGTCCGCGATCCACGAGGGCGTCATCGGGAGGGCGGCGGTGTCGCGCCGCGGGCCCGACCACAACGGTGACAGGGCGAGAACGAGGCTGGCGACCAGGCCGAATGCCACTCCGGCCAGCAGTAGGGTCCGTCCGATGCCGGCGGGTTCGACGGCGTGGGCGGGCGCCGGCAGTGGGCCGGTCGGTGACCCGGTCGGGGAGGCGTCGATCAGATGCCGGCCGGCCGGGGGGACGAGATAAGGCGGCAGTGTCTGGTGGTGCCGGGGTGCCGGCAGCCAGCCACCGATGCGCAGGGTGGTGGTGGTTTCGTCGGATGAGTCGGCCATGGCCCCGGTTCCGAGAGCGGCGGATGCCACCTTCGCGGTGGCGTGCGGTCACGATTATTGACGTACGACGCCGTATGCCGTCAATCACTCGGGCGGGGTGAACAGGACATTTTTTCGCGTTCCTTCCCGCACGTCCCCGGGACTGCCGGCGTCGTTCGGCCGCTCCGGCCCACCAGATGGTGTGCTGGCGGTGGCTCCGGTGCTGGTCAGGGACCTCCGGTCGGGTTCTGCGGGCGGTCGAACGGGCGGTCGGGGAGGGGCCTGCGGCCAGTCCGCCCACCAACCCGCCGGCCGGTGGTCATAGCAGATCACCTGCGGTGGCGGGGGCTGTCCACAGGCCGTCCCGTTGTCCACAGGCAAGCCGTCGCGGGCGGCACGCACCGGGGGACCCGGCGCAGGGTCTGACCCAGCACCCCCGACCGCTGGAGGCCGTGATGCCACCCCGTACCTCCCTTCCGCCCCACCGACGACTGCCGTTGCTGGTCACCTCCGACAGTGACCTCCTCGACGAGCTGCTGCGGCTCGCCGCAGCGGGCGGCACCGAGGTGGAGGTGGCCGCCGACGCGGCTGCCGCCCGTTCCCGCTGGCTCCCCGCGCCCCTGGTGCTCGTCGGCAGCGACCAGGCCCAGGCCTGCCTGCGGGGCCGGCTGCCCCGCAGGCCCCGCACGGTGCTGGTCGGGCGGTCGGGTGAACTCGACCCGGGCTGGGAGATCGCCGAGCTGATCGGTGCCGAGCACGTCGCCGTTCTGCCCGCCGCCGAGCCCTGGCTGGTCGACCGGTTCACCGAGTGCGCGCCGGGCGGCAACCCGGCCGGCCCGGCCCGGACGGTCGCGGTGCTCGGCGGCCGGGGAGGGGCCGGTGCCAGCGTCCTCGCCGGTGGCCTGGCGGTCACCGCCGCCCGCGCCCACCTGCGGACCCTGCTGGTCGACGCGGACCCGCTCGGCGGCGGGCTCGACCTGGTGCTCGGCTGGGAGGAACTGGACGGGCTGCGCTGGCCGTCCCTCACCGACGCCGACGGCCGGGTCGACGCGCCCGCCCTGGTCCGCGCCCTGCCGCACCGGGGTGACCTGGTCGTCCTCTCCTGGGACCGGGGTGAGCCGCTGGCCCTGCCCGCGCAGGCGATGGCCGCAACCGTGGACGCGGCCCGGCGGGGTCGGGACTTCGTCGTGGTCGACCTGCCGCGCCAGCTCGACGACGCCGCAGTGATCGCGTTGCAGGCCGCCGACCAGGCGTACGTGGTGGTGCCGGCGGAGCTGCGGGCCACCGCGGCGGCGGCCCGGGTGGTCGCCGCCGCAGCCCCGCACTGCGCCACCCTGGGAGTGATCGTCCGGGGCCCCGCCCCCGGCCGGTTGCGAGCGACCGAGGTGGCTCGGGCCCTGGGGCTCCCGCTGGCCGGGACGCTGCGCCCCGAACCGGCGCTGTGCCGGGGGCTGGAACGCGGTGAGGCACCGGCCGCCGCTGGCCGTGGCCCCCTCGCCGCACTCTGCCGCCGACTGGTCACCGAGCTGACCGGGCTGCCCGTGCCGGGTGCGGCATGACCGACCGGTCCGACGGGTTCGCCGCCCGGGTCCGACAACGGATGGCCGAAGCGGCGACCCCGGTCACCCCGGCGGCGATCGTCTCCGCCGTCCGTGCCGAACCCTCCGCCGCCGTCCTCGGCGACACCGCCGTGCTGCGGATCGCCAACCGGGTGCACGACGATCTGGTGGGTGCCGGGCCGCTCGCCCCACTGCTCGAAGACCCGCAGGTCACCGACGTACTCGTCAACGGTGTCCGGGTCTGGGTCGACCGGGGCGCCGGGCTGCACCAGGTGGCGGTGCCGCTCGGCACGGTCGACGACGTACGCCGGCTGGCGCAACGGCTCACCGCTGCCGCCGGGCGTCGACTCGACGACGGCTCGCCCTACGCTGACGCGCGGCTGCCCGACGGCACCCGGCTGCACGCCGTACTGCCTCCGGTGGCCACCGACGGGCCGTACCTGTCCCTGCGGACCTTCCGACACCGCCCGTTCACCCTCGACGAGCTGGTCCAACAGGGCACCGTGCCGCACCCGGTGGCACCGGTGCTCGCCGCGGTGGTCGCCGCCCGGCTGGCCTACCTGGTCACCGGCGGCACCGGCTCGGGCAAGACCACCCTGCTCAACACGATGCTGGGCCTGGTGCCGACGACGGAACGCATCGTGCTGGTGGAGGACGCCGCCGAGCTGCACCCGGTGCACCCGCACGTGGTCGGTCTCCAGGCCCGGACGGCCAACGTGGAGGGCGCGGGCGTGGTCGGCCTGAGCGCGCTGGTCCGGCAGGCGTTGCGGATGCGTCCCGACCGGCTGGTCGTGGGCGAGTGCCGGGGTGCGGAGGTGGTGGACCTGCTGGCCGCGCTCAACACCGGCCACGACGGCGGGGCGGGCACCCTGCACGCCAACACCCCGGCCGACGTGCCGGCCCGGTTGGAGGCCCTCGGGCTGCTCGGCGGGCTGCCCCGGGCGGCGCTGCACGCCCAGGTCGCCGCTGCGCTCCAGGTGCTGGTGCAGGTCCGTCGAGGCGCCGACGGCCGACTGCTGGAGTCGATCTGCCTACTGTTGGCGGACGGGTCGGAGCGGCTGGTGACGGTGGTGCCGGCCTGGGTACGGGGCCACGGCGTCGGGCCTGCCGGGCCCGCGCTGGTCACCCTGCTGCGGGATCGGGGAGTCCCGGTGCCGTCCCTGCTGCGGGCACCCGGGTCCGGTACGGCGGGGCTGGCGTGACATCCCCGTGGTGGCTGGTCACGGCCCTCCTGGCCGGTGCGGCCCTGGTGGTCGCCTGGCCGGTAAGCCCCAACCGGCGTCGCCGCCGCCGTGTGCTCGCCACACCGCCGGGGACCCCGGCCCCTCCGGACACCCGTGGCGCACCTCCGACGGTCTATCGGTGGGTAACCGGTCTAGGCCCGCTGCGGTGGCGGGCGTCCGACCGTCCGCGACGGATCATGCTGCTGGTCGGGCTCGTGGGAGCGGGTGCGGGTGGTGTCGCCGCCGGGCCGGTCGCCGCCGCTCTCCTGGCCGGCTACGGGATGCTCGGGGTCCGTGCCGTGCGTCGCAGGCGGGCGGCAGGGCAGGCCAGCCGGGAGCGTCGCCGCCAACTGGACCGGCTGGGGGCGCTCGCTGCGGACCTGCGTGCTGGTCTGCCCGTTCCGACGCTCGACCGCACCGCCGCCCCATCGGGCGCGGACCGTCCGAGCGGCCCCGGCCGACCGGTGGCCGGGCCGGCTCCGCTGACCGCCCTCCGCCTGCTCGGCACCGACCCCGGACCCGCTACCGACCATGGCGTCAATACGGGCACACCGGTGGGCCTGCTGTCAGTGTCCCGGTCGGGCGACGGACTCCCGGGCCGGGGAAGCCGCTCGGGCACGACGACGGATGATCCGGCCGGGACGGACCGGCTCGAACGGTTGGCTCGGGCGGCGGTCCGACTCGCCGACCGGACGGGGGCACCCCTGGCCGACCTCCTCGAACGGGTCGAGGCCGACGCGCGGGCGTTCGACCGGGGAATGGCCGCCGCGGCCGCCCAGGCGGCGGGTGCCAACGCCACCGCGCTGCTGCTGGCCGCGCTTCCACTCGGTGGTGTCGCCCTCGGCTACGGCATCGGCGTCGACCCACTGGCGGTGCTGCTGCACACCCCGGTGGGTGCCGGGTGCGCGCTGACCGCGATGGGTCTCCAGGTCGGCGGGTTGCTCTGGGCCGAGCGGCTGGGTGCCACGCCGGGTGGCGGCGGCTGATGTCACCGGCAAACGTGTCAGCCGGTTGCCTGGTCACGGCCGCGCTGCTGGTCATGGTGCGTGGCAACCGGGCCGGCCGGAGGTGGGACGTACTGACCGGCCGGCGGACCGGCAGACGCCGGCCAGGCTGGTGGCCCGACCGGGTACGGCTCGGAGCCGCCCTGGCGGGGCTGGCGGTCCTACTGCTGGCCGGCGGTTGGGTCGGAGCCCTGGGCGGGGCACTGACCGCGCTGACGGCGGACCGGATGCTCCGCCGGATCGAACCACCTGCCGTTCGCAAGAGCCGGTCACGGGAGACCGCCGACCTGCCACTCGCCGCCGACCTGCTGGCAGCAGCCATGCGAGCGGGTGCACCGGTGGACCGCTCGGTGCTCGCGGTGGCCGATGCTCTGGACGGTCCACTGGCGGTCCGGCTCGGACGGATCGGGCGGACCCTGCTGCTCGGCGGCGAGCCAGCGGAGGCGTGGGCACACCTCACGCCGGTGCCCGGGGCCGACCGGGTGGTCGGTGCCGCGCTGCGCTCTTCCCGCAGCGGTGCGGCGCTGGCCGGTGCCCTGACCCGCGTCGCCGACGACCTTCGGGCCGACCGGTCCACGGCGGCGGAGGCGTCCGCCCGACGGGCCGGCGTGCTGATCGTGCTGCCGCTGGGCCTGTGCTTCCTGCCGGCCTTCATTCTCGCCGGCCTGGTGCCGGTGATCGTCGCCGTCCTCGGCGACGTGCTGTGACCCCTCATCGAGAAAGGGAAACGACAGATGCGCAAACTTCTCCGCCGGCTCTACACCCGGCTGCGCGGCGACGCGGGGATGAACACCGCCGAGTACGCCGTGGGCACCCTCGCCGCCGTCGCCTTCGCCGGCATCCTGCTCAAGGTGCTCACCTCGGGCAACGTGCAGTCGGCCCTGACGGCCGTGATCGATCGGGCGTTGAAGTGAGACCGCGCCGGCCGGCCGGTCGGGACCGGGGTTCGTTCACCGCCGAACTGGCGGCCGGCCTGCCGGCGCTGCTCGTGCTCCTGTTCGCCGGGCTCACCGCCGTCGACGCGGTCACCACGAAGGCGACCTGCCTGGACGCGGCCCGGGAGGCGGCGCTCGCCGCCGCCCGGGGCGGGGACGGCACCGACACGGGCACCCGGATCGCACCCGAGGCTGCGGTCGTCTCGATCTCGGTGCAGGCGGACCGGGTCACCGTGACGGTGCGGGCCCCCGTCCGGGCGCTCGGGGCCCGGCTGCCACGGCTGACCGTCGAGGCCAGCACGGTCGCCGCCATCGAACCGGGCCTGCCGGCTTCGGGCCTGCCGGGCACCGGCTCGTGATCCGCGCCTGCCGGACCGTCCGCGTCCCGGGCACCGCCGAGGCCACCGCCAGGGAGCATGCGCCGGTCCGCGCTGACCGCGCGTCGGAGCGGGGCGGGGCGACCGTGCTGTTGCTCGCCGTCGGCATGGTCTTCGTGCTGGTCGGGGGGTTCGGGGCGGCGATCGGCGCAGCCCGGCTGGCACGGCACCAGGCCCGGGTCGGTGCCGACTTCGGGGCGCTGGCCGGGGCCGGTCAGGTGTGGCAGGGGGCCGGGCCGGCTTGTGCGACCGCCGACGAGTTCGTCCGCGCCAACGCCGCCCGGCTGGTCGCCTGTCAGGTGGACGGGCTCGACGTGGTGGTGACGGTCGAGGTGGCGGTCACCCCGCTGCCGGGACTGCGGCGGTTCGCCACCGTCACCGCCCGCGCCGGACCGGTGCGCGGCTGACCGCCGCACGCCGGTGCGGCAACCCGTCTCCGGCTGCCGTGCCCGAGCACGGCGCGGCAGCCGGAAGGCGGGTTCCGGAGGTCCCGGCGAGACGTCGACGCCGTGGAGGCGAGCCGGGCGACGGCCGTCCCGGGCCGTACGGCGGCGAGCCGAGACCGGGCCGGCCGGTGGCGAGCCGAGACCGGGCCGGCCGGTGGCGAGCCGAGACCGGGCCGGCCGGTGGCGAGCCGAGACCGGGCCGGCCGGTGGCTCAGCGGCCCTGGAGTGCGTCCAGGCCGATCGCCATGGCGATCACCAGCCGCCGGTCGATCTGCGGGTGCGACACCTCGACGACGTAACGGTCCCGCAGCCCCCACTTCTTGATCACGGAGAAGACCGACTGGCCACCCGCGATGAAATCGAAGTGGTAGGGCAGCCACGACAGCGAGTCGACGAACCGGCGCAGCAGCGCCACCGGCATGCTGCGTTCCTGACCGGTGATCTGCGGCAGGCCGGCCTGCTCGACGTGCCAGGTCGAGCGGAGCAGGGACTGGGCGAAGTCCTTGCGGAACAGCCCGATCGGCGTGCCGGCGTGGTCGGTCACGTCGTACGTGGCACCGAGGTCGAGCCGCTGCCGGGCCTTGAAACCGAGCAGGGGGTGCTGCTTGGAGTCGTCGGTGTAGATGGTGACCTGCTCCTTGAAGGCGAGCCGCTTCTGCTGCGCGAACGCCAACAACTCGCCCTCGGTGCCGTCCGCCGCCACGGCCCGGACCTCGTACTGGTTGACCATCATCCGGATCCGCTGTCGGACGTGGAACTGGTGCTGCGCCTGCAAACTGTCTAGCTGCATGAAAACTCCTCCGAAGGGTGCGCCGGAGTCTCGCACAACCCCACGGTCAGCGCCCGCCACCAGGCACCAGGCAGCAGCCGGCGATCACCACCGTCAGTGCCAGCCAGCAATCAGCGATCACCACCGTCAGTAGTGAGCCTCGCCGTCGTCAGTGGTGAGCCTCGCCGTGGTCAGTGGTGAGCCTCGCCGTCGTCAGCGGTGAGCGGTCGCCGTCAACGCCCCTCGGCGGTCGCCTTGAGCGCCCAGGTGTTGAGCACCTGGTGGATGCCCCGCAGTCGTTCGTTGATCTGGTCCAGGCGTTCCGCCTGCGCCAGGCTGGCCAGTGCGGCACCCAGCGCGATCAACTGGTCCGGGGTGAGATTGTCCTGGTCGATGGTGTAGAGCAGGTCGACGGTCTCGGCGATGGTGTCGGCCACGGCTTCTCCTCCAAAGGGGGAAGAACGGCAGGGTCGGCGGTGGGGCTGCACTCCCCATTATCGATGGAAGCGCTCCCATGCATCAATGCCCACTTGTCCTCCGGCTCAAGCACGATCACGGGCCGGAATCGCACCGCACCCGCAGCAACCGCCGACCGCGCCGCGCTACCGCTCGGCGGAGGCCCGCTGGGCAGCAGCGGGAGCGGGAGCCGGTTGGGCAGCAGCCGGTTGGGCGGGAGCTGGCTGGGCGGGAGCCGGTTGGACGGGAGCCGGTTGGGCAGCAGCCGGCTGGGCGGGAGCCGGTTGGGCAGCAGCCGGGGCGGGAGCCGGTTCGGCGGGAGTCAGCTGGGCGGGAGCCGGTGGGACAGGAACCAGCGGGGCAGGGGTCGGCTGGGTGGGGACGGGCATCCCGGTGGGGAGGTTGGTCAGGACCACGTCGAGGACCCGGACCGCATCCGGCTTGGACAGCGGGTTGTTGCCGTTGCCGCACTTGGGGGACTGGACGCAGGACGGGCAGCCCGACTCGCAGCCGCACTCGACGATGGCGTCCCGGGTGGCGCCCAGCCAGGCCGCTGCCGTCCGGTAGGCCCGCTCGGCGAAGCCGGCCCCGCCGGGGTGACCGTCGTAGACGAACACGGTGGGCGCCTCGGTGTCCGGGTGCAGGGCGGTGGACAGCCCGCCGATGTCCCACCGGTCGCAGGTGGCCATCAGCGGCAGCAACCCGATCGCGGCGTGCTCGGCGGCATGCAGGGCCCCCGGCGCGTCCGCCGGCTCGACCCCGGCCGCCGCCAGCGACTGCGGGGAGAGCGTGAACCAGACCGCGACGGTCCGTAGCTCCCGGGCGGGCAGGTCCAGCGGGCGGGTGTCGATGACCTCGCCGGAGGCGATCCGGCGACGCTGGTAGGAGACCACCTGGCTGGTCACGTCCACCTCACCGAGGAAGAGCCCGACCGGCCCGGCGTCCCGGTAGGAGCGGACCGACACCACCGAGAGCGAGGTGACGTCCCGGGCGTGGGTGGACCAGTCCGGCTCCTCGGCGTGCACCAGCGCGCACCCGTCGTCGAGGTCCAACGCGTCGACCACGTACGAGACGCCCTGGTGCAAATAGACAGCCCCGGGGTGGACGAGGAAGTGCGCCGACCCGCCGTCGACGGTGCCGAGCAGCCGGCCGGTGGACGCCTCCACCACGCAGACCGGCGCCCCGCCCTGGCCACGCAGGTCGACCTCGGGGCGTTCCCGGTGCCGCCAGTACCAGCCGGTGGGCCGCTGCCGCAGGTCACCGGCCCGCACCAACTCGTCGACGGCCTCCTTCGCCCCCTCGCCGAACAGGTCCAGGTCGGTAGGGGTGAGCGGGGACTCGGCGGCGGCGCAGGCGAGCTGCGGGGTGAGCACGTACGGGTTGGCCGGGTCGAGCACCGTTGCCTCGACGGGCCGGCCGAACAGGGCCTCCGGGTGGTGCACCAGGTAGGTGTCGAGCGGGTCGTCCCGGGCCACCAGCACGGCGAGCGCCTCGTCGCCGGAGCGGCCGGCCCGGCCGGCCTGCTGCCACAGCGACGCCCGGGTGCCCGGCCAGCCGCAGATCAGCACCGCGTCCAGCCCGACCAGGTCGACGCCGAGCTCCAGCGCGTTGGTGGACGCCAGCCCGAGCAACTCACCGTGGAGCA
This sequence comes from Micromonospora sp. CA-248260, assembly GCF_050942205.1. Classification (NCBI taxonomy): domain Bacteria; kingdom Bacillati; phylum Actinomycetota; class Actinomycetes; order Micromonosporales; family Micromonosporaceae; genus Micromonospora; species Micromonospora sp. CA-248260. The sequence goes on from NZ_CP192021.1 coordinate 483,132, forward strand.
GGGCCCGTTCCAGCTCCCGGCGTTCCTCGCGCAGGTAGCCGGCCCGGTAGGCGGCGACCCGTTCGCCGAGGCCGGGCACCGCCTCGTCCAGGGCCCGTCGGGCGTTCGCGGCGACGACCTCCGCGCCGCGTCGGGACCGGACGAAGGCGAGCGTGCGTACCCCCTCGGCGACAGTGTCGGCGAGCAGGTCGGCGGTCTCCCGCAGCGCCGACCGGCGGACCTGGGTCAGGTCGTCGGCGACGGCCTCGACGTCGGTGTTCGGCGGCAGCAGCGGCGGTTCCCAGAGCGCGAAGGTGACCCCGCCGCGCGGCGAGGTGTCCTCGGTGACGGCGGTGACCGGCAGGCCGGTGAGCCGCCCGGCGGTCGCCGCCGGGTCGCCCGACGTGGCCGAGGCCAGCAGGAACACGGGGGTACGGCCGAACTGGTCGCACCGGCGGCGTAGCCGACGCAGCACGTGCGCCACGTGGGAGCCGAAGACGCCCCGGTAGGTGTGGCACTCGTCGACGATCACGTACGTCAGCCGGCGCAGGAACCCAGACCAGTGCGCGTGCCCGGGGAGGATGCCGTGGTGCAGCATGTCCGGGTTGGTGAGTACGAACCGGGAGTGACGGCGGATCCACTCCCGTTCGGTGCGCGGGGTGTCGCCGTCGTAGCAGGCGGGGCGTACCCCGTCGAGGTCGAGGCCGGCGACGGCGCGCAGCTGGTCGGCGGCGAGGGCCTTGGTGGGGGCCAGGTAGAGCACCGTGGCCCGGGGGTCGGCGAGCAGGGTGGCCAGCGCCGGGAGCTGGTACGCCAGGGACTTTCCGGACGCCGTGCCGGTGGCGACCACCACGTGCTGCCCGGCGTACGCCAGCTCGGCGGCCTCGGCCTGGTGCCGCCAGGGGGCGGTGACGCCGCGTCGGGCGAACGCCGCCCGTAGTTCCTCGGGTGCCCACTGCGGCCAGGGCGCCTGTTGCCCGGCGCGGGCCGGCACCCGCTCGACGTGGGTGACCGGGTCGGCCCGGTGCCGGGTGCGCAGCCGGTGCAGCAGCTCGGCGGGCCCTCGCCCGGTGCCGGGGCCTGCGGTAGCGGTGGCTGCGGGGTTCACGTCCTGCACTCTCGCACTGGTGTTCGGTGCTGAACAACCGGCCCGGTGGGTATGGAGGAGCCGCCGCCGGTGACCTCGCCGGGCCGTCCGGCGGGGATGGTTAGATGCCCAGGAGAGTTTACGGCTCTCGGAGGAGGACTGATGGAGCTGTCGCTGGCGACCCGCACCGTGGGGGAGCACACGGTGCTCGAGGTCGGCGGTGAGGTGGACGTCTACACCGCACCACGACTGCGCGAACGGCTCCTGGAGTTGATCGACGGCGGCGCCCGGCAGGTCGTGGTCGACCTGGGCCGGGTGGACTTTCTCGACTCCACGGGCCTGGGGGTGCTGGTCGGCGCCCTCAAGCGGCTGCGTTCGGCCGGGGGGTCGTTCGCCCTGGTCTGCGACAAGGAGCCGCTGCTGAAGATCTTCCGGATCACCGCCCTGGACCAGGTCTTCCCCCTGCATCCGACGGTCGACGCGGCGATCGCCGCCGACCCCACCGGCTCCGGCACGTGATGGCGACGGTCCGGCTCTCCTTCTCGCCGGCCCCGGTGCACGTGCGTACCGCCCGCCTGGTCGGTGTCGCGGTGGCCCGTCGGGCCGGGGTTCGGGAGGATCTGCTCGACGAGGTGCGGTTGGCCATCGGTGAGGCGTGCACCCGGGCGGTCGCCCTGCACCACCAGTACGGGTTGGCCGATCCGGTGCTGGTGGAGATGTCCGACTCCGGAGCGTATTCGGTGCGGGTGGTGGACCGGGCGCCGATCGAGGCGGGGCTGGGCCTGGCCGCGTTGAACGCCGACGAGTTGGCCAACGAGGCGTTGACCGACGAGGCCCTGACCACCGGGGTGGGCTTCGCGTTGCTCGCTGGTTTCGTGGAGGATCTCCAGGTCCGTCCGGTGGCCGAGGGCGTCGGGACCGAGGTCCGGATGGTGTGGCCGGTCGGCCGCTGATCGACACTCTGCGTACATGAGGCGGTGACCCTTGGTGGGTCACCGCCTCCTATTGTTGATGGCCTCCTATATCAGATTTTTCCTCATAACACAGTTACGGAGATCATCCGGACACGGTGTCCCCCAGGTGTGACCTCCAACACTGACCAGGGCTACAGTCTGTGAGTTGTCAGCACGTGATCCTTCCCGCAGCCAGCGAACATAGATGTTGATCATCTGCCGTCGGGGCGGGTCGGAGCAGGTGCGCCACCGCATCCAGGCGTCGGCCATACGTCCACTGGCCGGCGCGACAGTGTTCGGTACAGGAGGACATAGATGTCCGGGACCTTGGCCGCCGATAGCGGCGCGCTGTCCCTCACCGGTGAGAACCTGACGTACGTCGTCATCGCCGCGGTCATCGCGCTGGTGGCACTCGTCTTCGCCGCCGCCTTGACCAAGGCCGTGCTGGCAGCCGGTAAGGGCACCACCAACATGCAGGAGATCTCCGGCGCGGTGCAGGAGGGCGCCTCCGCCTATCTGCTCCGGCAGTTCAGGACGTTGGCGATCTTCGTGGTCGTCGCCGTCGTGCTGCTCTTCCTGTTGCCGGTGCACGACACCGACGGCAGCGAACTCGCGGTGAAGATCGGCCGATCGGTGTTCTTCGTGGTCGGCGCCCTGTTCAGCGCGTTCATCGGCGGTGCCGGCATGTGGCTGGCCACCCGCGCCAACCTGCGGGTCGCCGCGGCGGCCCGGGAGGCGACCGGTGGCCGGGAAGCCGCCATGAAGATCGCCTTCCGCACCGGTGGCGTGGTCGGCTTCCTCACCGTCGGTCTCGGCCTGTTCGGCGCGGCGATGGTGGTCGTCTTCTTCAAGGGTGACGCGCCGACCGTGCTGGAGGGCTTCGGCTTCGGTGCCGCCCTGCTCGCCATGTTCATGCGGGTCGGCGGCGGCATCTTCACCAAGGCCGCCGACGTCGGTGCCGACCTGGTCGGCAAGGTGGAGCAGGGCATCCCGGAGGACGACCCGCGCAACGCCGCCACCATCGCCGACAACGTGGGTGACAACGTCGGCGACTGCGCCGGCATGGCCGCCGACCTCTTCGAGTCGTACGCGGTGACGCTGGTCGCGGCGCTGATCCTCGGCCGTGCCGCGTTCGGTGAGGACGGCCTGGTCCTGCCGCTGATCATCTCCACGATCGGGGTCCTGGTGGCGATCGTCGGGGTGTTCATCACCCGGCTGCGCGCCTCCGACCGCAACGGCCTCACCGCCATCAACCGGGCCTTCTACCTCTCGGCCCTGTTCTCCGCGGTGCTGGTCGCGATCGCCTCCTACTTCTACCTCCAGCCGACCTGGGCCGACCTGCTCGGCCCCGAGTGGCGGGCCAGCCTCGGCGTGGACGGCGGCGACCCGCCGCTCGGCCCGCGCGGGGTGACCATCGCCGCGGTCGTCATCGGCATCGGGCTGGCCGCCGCCATCCAGGCGCTGACCGGCTACTTCACCGAGACCACCCGCCGCCCGGTGCAGGACATCGGCAAGAGCTCGCAGACCGGTGCCGCCACCGTCATCCTCGCCGGCATCAGCGTCGGCCTGGAGTCGGCGGTCTACTCGGCGCTGCTGATCGCTGCCGGGGTCTTCGGCGCGTTCCTGCTCGGCGGCGGCTCCATCACCCTGTCGCTGTTCGCGGTGGCGCTGGCCGGCACCGGCCTGCTCACCACCGTCGGCGTGATCGTCGCGATGGACACCTTCGGCCCGATCTCCGACAACGCGCAGGGCGTGGCCGAGATGTCCGGCGACATCGACGAGAACGGCGCGCGGATCCTCACCGAGCTGGACGCGGTCGGCAACACCACCAAGGCGATCACCAAGGGCATCGCGATCGCCACCGCCGTGCTCGCGGCCACCGCGCTGTTCGGCTCGTACACCGACACGCTGCGTACCGCGTACTCCGACGCGGGCGTGGGTGACGTCGGTGCCGAGATCCTCGGCGCGCTCAACGTCGCCAACCCGCGCAACCTGGTCGGTCTGATCATCGGTGCGGCGGTGGTCTTCCTCTTCTCCGGGCTGGCCATCAACGCGGTCTCCCGCTCGGCCGGCGCGGTCGTGATGGAGGTCCGCCGGCAGTTCCGCGAGCTGCCCGGGATCATGGACGGCACCCAGCGCCCCGAGTACGGCAAGGTCGTCGACATCTGCACCCGGGACGCCCAGCGTGAACTGATGACCCCCGGCCTGCTGGCCATCCTCGCCCCCATCGCGGTCGGTTTCGGCCTCGGGCCGGGCGCACTGGCCTCCTACCTGGCCGGGGCGATCGGGGCGGGCACCCTGATGGCGGTCTTCCTGTCCAACTCCGGTGGGGCCTGGGACAACGCCAAGAAGCTCGTCGAGGACGGCGCGTACGGCGGCAAGGGTTCCGAGGCGCACGAGGCGACGGTCATCGGCGACACCGTCGGTGACCCGTTCAAGGACACCGCCGGCCCGGCGATCAACCCGCTGATCAAGGTGATGAACCTGGTCTCGTTGCTGATCGCGCCGGCCGTGGTGGCCTGGAGCGTCGGCGACGACCGGAACACCCCGCTGCGCCTGACGATCGCGGCGGTCGCCACCCTGATCGTGGTCGCGGCGGTGGTGTTCAGCAAGCGCAAGGGCGTCGCGATGGACTCCACCCCGGACGGTGGTGGCACCGGTGCGGGCAACGACCCCAAGCAGGTCGAACCGGCCAACGTCTGAGTGACGACGCAGCGGGTTCCCGGCCGTCCCGGGGACCCGCTGCGGGGGCCGACCAGCGCGAAACCTGATCGCTGGCGCAATCGCCCGGAGGCCGTACGCTGCATCGCATGCGTACGTGTCGGGCGAGTGCCGCCGGAAAGCTCACGGTGGTCCTCACCACGGCCGTCCTCGTCGTCGCCGGCTGCGGCGGCGGTCCCAGCCCACGGGCCTGGGCGGCCTCGGTCTGCGAGGCGCTCACCCCGTGGCGGGCCGAGATCAGCAAGCTCACCAGCAGCACCCACCAGCAGATGACCGCGCAGACCACCCCGGCACAGGCGAAGGAGAACCTGGTGCGGCTCTTCGCCGGTGCCGAGCAGGCCAGCGAGACGGCCCGCCGCCGGATCGCCGACGCGGGCATCCCGGAGACCGACCGCGGCGACGAGGTGTCGAAGGGGTTCCGGACGTCCCTGGAGAGGATCAGGGACGCCTACGGACGCGCCGGTGACACCATCGACGCGCTGGACACCGGGCGGGCCACCGTGTTCTACGACGGCGTCCAGGCGGCGGTGGACAAGCTCAACAAGGAGTACGACGCGAGCGCGCTGGACACCGGGCGGCTCAACTCGAAAGAGCTCAAACAGGCCTTCGACGAGGTCCCGGAGTGTCGCTGAGTCGTTCCGACCCGCCCGGGGAGCCGGTGCGTCAGTTGTCGCTGTTCGGCTCCGAGGCGGCCGATCCGTCCGTCGCCGATCTGTCCGGGCTGTTGGCCGGCCCGGGGGAGGTGCACCGGATGGGGCGTACCGCCCGGTTGTCCGTCGAGGTGGACGCGGCCTGGCGGGTGCACGTGCTCGTCGCCGAGCTGGCCCGGCGGGGGCTCGCGGCGGGCTGGGAGGCGACCGGGGAGCAGCGCTGGGTCGTGCGTACCTCGTATCTGACCACCCTCGCCCCGCTGGCGACGGCCTGGCTGGCCGGCGGGGTCAAGCGTCCGCCGGGCCACTTCCACCTGCACGGCCGGCGGTTGCGGCTGTGGCTGGCCGCCGCGGGGGCGGCCGACGAGGCCGGCCTGTTGCTGCGCCTGCATCCCCGGGACGAGCCGTGGTGGCCGGTGGTGCGGGCGGCGCTCGCCGTGGTGGGTCTGCCGGCGGCGCTGCTGGAGGCGGAGGCGGGTGGCCCGGCGTTCCGGATCGGCGGGCGGCGGCTGGCCCGGCTGGCCGAGCTGGTGGGCGACCGACCGCCCACCGCCCCCGTCGACCTCTGGCCGTGACCGCCCCGCCTGGCGACGCTCTGCCCGGCCCCACCCTGCCCTGCACCGCCTGGCCCCGTTGGCCCGGGCCCGGGTGGTGATCGACCCGACGGCGGCGATGTTGCGCTGTCGGGACGCCCCGGATGCGGCACCATCGGCCTACCGGAGGCGGTCGTGCAGACTGGCCAAGTGTCCGATCATGGACAGTATCGCGGACAGTATGCTGACCGTCTCACTCCGTGAGCAGCGGGATTCGCCCAGGTCGGGGGTCCGTCCCCGTCACCGTGGCCCACTTCCGGGCCTACCCACGGTGTACGGTGGCGCCGTCCGGCCGCTGCGGCCGGCGTGGCGTCGGTGGTGTCGCCGCGCGGACGTTGATTGCCGCCCCCGGGACCCGGAACCCGGGCGGCGCGTTACGTTGGACATCCGGACCAACCGTGGTCCGGCGGGCGCGACACGGCCCGAATCGGGCCTGGAGCAGGAGCGGAGTCGGGGAGAGACGTGCCGAGCAACGCTGGAACCACCCGTCTGGTCATCGTCGAGTCACCGGCGAAGGCCAAGACGATCTCGGGCTATCTCGGCCCGGGGTACGTCGTGGAGGCCAGCTTCGGCCACGTCCGGGACCTCCCCCGTAACGCCGCCGACGTGCCGGCCAAGTACAAGGGTGAGCCGTGGGCCCGCCTCGGGGTGGACGTCGACAACGGCTTCCATGCCCTCTACGTCGTCTCCGCCGACCGTAAGCAGCAGATCAACAAGCTGGTCAAGCTGGCCAAGGAGGTCGACGAGATCTTCCTGGCCACGGATGAGGACCGCGAGGGCGAGGCCATCGCCTGGCACCTGGTGGAGACCCTCAAGCCCAAGGTGCCGGTCAAGCGGATGGTCTTCCACGAGATCACCAAGCCGGCCATCCAGGCCGCGGTGGCCAACCCCCGGGAGATCGACCGGGACCTGGTCGACGCCCAGGAGGCCCGCCGCATCCTCGACCGGCTGTACGGCTACGAGGTCTCCCCGGTGCTGTGGAAGAAGGTCATGCCGAGGCTCTCGGCGGGCCGGGTGCAGTCCGTGGCGACCCGGATCGTGGTCGAGCGGGAACGCCAGCGGATGGCCTTCCGCACCGCGGAATACTGGGACATCCTCGCCACCCTGGCGGTGGCGAAGCCGGGCGAGGGCCCACGTACCTTCAACGCCACCCTGGTCGCCCTCAACGGCGACCGGATCGCCACCGGCAAGGACTTCGAGCCGACCACCGGCCGGGTACGCCCCGGCGCGGGCGTGGTGCACCTCGACGAGAGCGGGGCGCGGGGCCTGGCGGCCCGGTTGGACGGGCGGCCGTTCACCGTCACCCGGGTCGAGGAGAAGCCCTACCGTCGTCGCCCCTACGCGCCGTTCATCACCTCCACCCTCCAGCAGGAGGCGGCCCGCAAGATGCGGTTCTCGTCGCAGCAGACGATGCGCACCGCGCAGCGGCTCTACGAGAACGGCTACATCACCTACATGCGTACCGACTCGGTGAACCTGTCGGAGACCGCCATCGCGGCGGCCCGCCGGCAGATCGTCGAGCTGTACGGCGAGCGCAGCGTGCCACCGGAGCCGCGCCGCTACACCGGCAAGGTGAAGAACGCCCAGGAGGCGCACGAGGCGATCCGCCCGGCGGGGGACAACTTCCGCACCCCGGGCGACGTGGCCAAGGAGCTGTCCGGCGAGGAGTTCAAGCTCTACGAGCTGATCTGGCGGCGCACCATCGCCTCGCAGATGACCGACGCGGTCGGCTCCAGCGTCTCGGTGCGCATCCGGGCGGTCTCCGCCGCGCAGGAGGAGGCGGACTTCGGGGCCACCGGCAAGACCATCACCGACCCGGGTTTCCTGCGGGCCTACGTCGAGTCCAGCGACGACGAGAACGCCGAGGCCGAGGACGCCGAGCGGCGGCTGCCCACCCTGGTCAAGGACCAGCCGTTGACCGCCGACGAGCTGGCCGCGCAGGGCCACCACACCCAGCCGCCGTCGCGCTACACCGAGGCGTCGCTGGTCAAGTCGCTGGAGGAGCTGGGCATCGGCCGCCCGTCGACGTACGCGTCGATCATGCAGACGATCCAGGACCGCGGCTACGTCACCAAGCGCGGCCAGGCGATGATCCCGACGTTCCTGGCGTTCGCGGTGATCGGGCTGATGGAACGGCACTACCCGCGCCTGATCGACTACGACTTCACCGCCAGCATGGAAAACGAGCTGGACGAGATCGCCGGGGGCGACCACGCCGCCGTCGACTTCCTCACCGCGTTCTACTTCGGCAGCAGCAACGGCACCGGTGACCAGGCCATCGCCCACGCGGGCGGGTTGAAGAAACTGGTCACCGAGGACCTCAGCGAGATCGACGCGCGCAGCGTCAACTCGATCCCGCTGCACACCGACGACGAGGGGCGTGAGGTCGTCGTGCGGGTGGGCCGGTTCGGGCCGTACCTGCAACGGGCCCTGCCCGGCGAGCAGCCGACGCCGAAGGCCGAGGGCGAGGAGGGCGGCGGCCAGGGCGACCGGGCGCCGATCCCGGAAGGGTTGGCCCCCGACGAGCTGACCCCGGAGAAGGTGCACGAGTTGTTCCTCGGCGGGGGCGGCGAGCGCAAGCTCGGCGACGACCCGGCCACCGGGGAACCGATCGTGCTCAAGTCCGGCCGGTTCGGCCCGTACGTCGCCAGCGGCGAGCGCAAGTCGTCGCTGCTGCGGACGCAGACCCCCGACTCGCTCACCCTCGACGAGGCGTTGAAGCTGCTCAGCCTGCCCCGGGTGATCGGGGTCGCCCCGGACGGCGGTGAGGTGGTCGCCAACAACGGCCGCTACGGTCCGTACGTCAAGCGTGGTGACGAGTTCCGCTCGCTGGACTCGGAAGACAAGATGTTCACCGTCACCCTCGACGAGGCGCTGGCCCTGCTGGCCGCCCCGAAGACCCGCCAGCGTCGGGCCGCCGCGCCCCCGCTGCGCGAGATGGGCGTCGACCCGCTGACCGAGAAGCCACTGGTGATCAAGGACGGCCGGTTCGGGCCGTACGTCACCGACGGGGAGTTCAACGCGTCGCTGCGGCGCGGGCAGACCCCGGAGGAACTGACCGTCGAGCAGGCGTCGGAGATGCTGGCCGAGAAGCGGGCGAAGGGCCCGGCCCCGAAGAAGGCGGCGGCGAAGAAGGCCCCCGCCAAGAAGGCGCCGGCCAAGAAGACCACGGCGGCGAAGAAGACGACGGCGGCCAAGGCCACGACCACCAAGGCCACCGCGACGAAGCAGGCCACGACGGCCAAGAAGACGCCGGCCCGCAAGGCTGCTCCCCGCAAGGCCACGGTGGCTGCCGACGGCGAGTGAGCCGCTGAAAGGGGCCTCACGTCCGGTGCGTGATGGCCTACTCTGTCGCGGTGTCCAAATCGGAGAGTGCGGGTGGCGGCCGGCCGCTGAAGGTGGCGGGCATCGTCGCCCTCGTCGGGACGGTGCTGGCCGGAGCGGGGCTGATCGTCTGGCGTACCAGCGGGACACGGGGCGATTCGCCCGCTGACCCGCCGGGTATCGGTGCGGGTGCGCCGGTCGCCGAGGTCGGGCCGGTCAGCACCCCGCCCGACCCGGCCGTACGCCAGGACTCCTCCGGGCGTCGGCTGTTCACCATCCTGGGCGCCGGTGACGTGCTGGTGCACCCGGAACTGACCCATCAGGCGGGCCGGGACGCCAAGCGTGCGGGGCGTTCCGCCGCGCTCGACTTCAACCCGTTGTTCCGGCACGCCCGCCCGGCGGTCGAGGGTGCTGACCTGGCGATCTGTCACCTGGAGACCCCGCTGGCCAAGCCGGACGGGCCGTTCGTCGGCTTCCCGAAGTTCAGCGTCCCTCCGCAGGTGGTGGACGCGATCCGGGGCACCGGCTTCGATGCCTGCTCGACGGCGTCCAACCACAGCATCGACCAGGGCGAGGCGGGGGTCGTCCGTACCCTGGACGCGTTGGACGCGGCGAAGATCGGGCACACCGGCAGCGCGCGGACCAAGAAGGAGTCGCTCACCCCACGGATCTACACCAAGAACGGGGTACGGGTCGGGCACCTGGCCTACAGCCTGCACTTCAACGGGCTGCGACGGCCGGCGGGCAAGGAGTGGATCGCCAACCTCATCGAGCCGCCCAGGATCCTCGCGGCGGCGCGCAAGCTGCGCGCGGCGGGTGCGGAGATCGTGGTGCTGAGTCTGCACTGGGGCACCGAGTACGAGAACCTGCCGGACGCCAAGCAGGAGGAGTGGTCGAAGCTGTTGATCGCGTCCCCGGACATCGATCTGATCCTGGGTCACCATGCGCACGTGGTGCAGCCGATCGAGAAGATCGGCCAGAAGTGGGTGGTCTTCGGGATGGGCAACCAGGTCGCCCGGCACGCGGAACCGATCCCCGCCAACCGGGAGGGCGTGATGGGGCGGTTCACCTTCACCGAGACGGCCAAGGGGAAGTGGCGGGTGACCCGGGCCGAGGCCGTTCCCACCTGGATCGATCTGAATCCGGACATCCGGTTGGTGGATCTGCCGACCGCGCTGGCGGATCCGGCGACCCCGGCGCACCGCCGGGAGATCTACCGGGCTGCTGCCGCCCGCATCCGGGGCTACCTCTTGGCCCGTGGGGGAGAAGCGGATGGTCTTGAGGTTCTTGGCCCGCCCGGTGGTTCGGCCACGCCGAACGGGTAAATCACGCGGTTGAATATCCGATTCGCTCGATAGTTGGCGAATCGCGCCATCCGGCGGGCGGTGAGCGCTGTTAGCCTCGCACGCCGGCTGGTCCACGGGGAGGAACGGTTACATGGGTGACGACTGTCTACTGTGGGTGCGTGGATGAACCATCCGCCACCGCCGGTGCGGGCGGGCCTCCACCGCCCCGGGGACGGGCAGGGAGAGTTGGCCCGTTGGCGTCTGATCAGCCTGGAGAAACAGCTTCCGCAGCCCCGTCTGCTGACCGGGGTCGGTACGCCGGCGCTGGTGGCCGCCCTGCTGCTCACCCTGCTCGCCGTCTTCGCCTTCGCCTACCTGGGCCGCGACAGCGAGGCCGGCGTGCCCCGGGCCGTGACCGACTCGCAGCGGGACTTCGTCAGGGCGGTCGCCCGTGGCCTCGACAGCTCGGTCGCCCGTAGCCGGGAGGAGTTGGCCCGCACGGCAGGCGCCTACGACGCGCGGCCGGCCGGGGCGGCCACCCAACTCGCCGCACTCACCAGAGACCAACCGAAGTGGCGGGGCGTCGGCGTCCTCGACGCGGCCGGAAAGTCCACTGTGGCTGCTGTCGGTCAACCGGTGGCGCTGCCCCCCGGCACCGCCGCCGGCCGGATCGCCCTGCCGGTGGTCGAGGGCAACGACCCCCGGCTGCTCCTGGTCGAACCGCTGTCCGACGGGCGGTTGCTCGTCGCCGAGCTGAACCTGCACATCCGTACCCTCCGGCTGGACCCGAAGGCGAAGCAGGCCGTCCTGATCGCCGTGCCCGGAGGTGGGCGGTCCCTCGTGCAGGGGGCACCCGTACCGGCCGATCCCGCGCTGGACGGGCTGATCACCGGCGCGGTGGGCGCGACGTCCGGGGGGTCCACCGCCACCCGCACCGGCGCACCGGCCGCCGGCCCGGTCGACCGGGACCCGGCCGCGCCGATCGCCCCGGTGGCCACCGCCGACGCCGTCGGCAAGGTCGGTGTCGTGGTGGTCTCCCTGGTGTACGTCCCGGTCACCGCCGCTGCGGTCACCCGGGAGCCCCTGCTGGCCGCGCTCGTCCTACTGGTGGGTGCCGGTGCGGTGCTGCTGATCCTCCAGTTCGGACTGGTCCGGCCGATGCGGCTGCTCCTCGTCCACGCCAAGGCGGTGGCCTCGGGCAACCCCACGCAGGGGCCGCCGAGGACGGCGAACGCCCAGGTCAACCGGATCGCCTCGGCGTTCGGCACGCTCGCCGCCCAGCAGCACGCGACCCCGGCGGGGCGCGGCCCGGACGACCCGACCGGCGGCGTACCGGCAGGTCTTGCGGTCGTCACGGCGGTCGTCGCGGTGCTGTTGGCCGCAGGCGGGATCCTGGCCACCCTCGCCCCCCACGAGGACGACCTCCCGGCCCAGGTGGTGCGGGACTCGGAGAACCAGGTCGCCGCCGTGGCCGGCGCGGTCGACGACACCCTGGACGGTGGCTACACCAAGCTCGCCCTGGTCGGCGCGGACAACCGCACCGCCGGCACCGGCCAGCTGCGCCGGGCGCTCGACCGCCTGCTCGACGACAACCGCAGGTTCCGCAGCGGCTACCTCATGTCGGCGAACGGCGGTGTGGTCACCAGCGTGGGCCGGACCCCGCTGCGACCCGGTGGTCCGTTGCCGGGGGAGGGCGGTGTGGTGCTGCACGACGTGCAGGGCCGACTGCCGATCGTCTACGCGTACACGCAGCTGGCGGACGGGCGGTCGCTGGTCGCCGAGTTCGACGTGCGTTACCTGACCCGGCTGTTGGAGCGGGTCGACGGGCGACTGCGGGTGGTCGACGTGGACCAGCGGGACATCCTGGATTCGGCCGGCTACCTCGCCTTCGAGCAGGTCTCCAGCCGGCAGGTGCGCACCGCGGCGGCGGAGGCGCTCAGCGGGAAGCCGTACGCCCGGGTGGCGGAGGTCGACGGTGACCGTGAGCTGTTGATCACCGCGCCGGTCGCGCTGGAGGGCTCGGCGGCGCACCTGGAGTGGACGGTGGTGGCCGAGCGCCCGGTCACCGACTACGCGCTGCCCGGCAACGAGATGCGTCAGGGCGCGCTCCTGGTCGCGGTCGTCGCGGCGGGCATCGGCCTGCTGCTGTTCAGCTGGTACTACTTCTTCCAACTCCGGCCGTTGCGCAACCTGTCCCGGGAGGCGGCGGCGCTCGCCGGTGGGGACAGCAGCCGGGTGATCTCACCGCGCTGGCACGACGACATCGGCGCGGTGGCGGTCTGCCTGGAGGTGTGTCGTCAGGCGGCGGTCCACGGCGAGCAGCGGCTCGGGGGTGCGGCACGACTGCGCGGCACCGAGGGCATGCCCACGGCGATCATGACGAAGGTCCCGCCACGACGGAAGGCGGGTAGCCGTGGTGTCCGGTCGTCCCGCAGGGGTGACTGAGATGCTCTTCCTCTATCTGGTGTTTCTCCTCGCGTGCCTCGGATTGCTGGCGGGCGGCATCATCGAGCAGCGCAACCATCACCGCAGCCTGCACCGCATCCCGCAGCGGGTGCTCGTCAACGGCATCCGGGGCAAGAGTTCGATCACCCGGCTCACCGCCGGTGCGCTGCGTGGTGGCCGGCTGGTCGTGGTGGCCAAGACGACCGGCACGGCGGCCCGGTTCATCTTCCCGGACGCCAGCGAAGAGCCGGTCTACCGCAAGTTCGGCATCGCCAACGTGGTGGAGCAGATCGGCATCGTCCGCCGGGCCGCCGCCTACTACCCGGACGCGTTGGTGATCGAGTGCATGGCGGTCATGCCGCCGTTGCAGGAGCTGAACCAGACCAAGCTGATCCAGTCCACCATCGGCATCCTCTGCAACGTCCGGGAGGACCACCTCGCCGAGATGGGGCCGACCCTGGACGACGTGGCCCGTTCGCTGAGCCGGTCCATGCCGGTCGGCGGGATCTGCGTCACCGCCGAGTCCGACCGGCTGCACATCCTGCAGGCGGAGGCGGACAAGCGGTCCTGCAAGCTGATCCCGGTCGACCCCGAATCGGTCACCGACGACGAGATGGCGGGCTTCACCTGGACCACGTTCAAGGAGAACGTGGCCATCGCCCTCAAGGTGGCCGAACTGCTCGGGGTGCCCCGGGAGGCCGCCCTGACCGGTATGTGGACGGCACCCCCCGATCCGGGGGTGCTCAGCGTCGAGGAGTACCGCCGGGACGGCACGTCGCTGCGGTTCGCGAACATCTTCGCCGCCAACGACCCCGAGTCGACGTTCATGAACATCAAGCAGTTGCAGGAACAGGGGTCGATCCCCCGACCACTGCACGTGCTGATCAACTGTCGGCCGGACCGGGTGGAGCGGAACGGCCAGATGGGCGCGCTGGTCTCCCGGATCGACCCGGACAAGGTCGTCCTGATCGGTGAGCCGACCCGGAGCGCCCGCGTCAAGATCGAGGAGAGCTGGCAGGGCCGGGTGGTCGACCTGGGCGGTCGGATCGGGGCCGAGGAACTGCTCGACGGGGTGCTCGGCAGCATCGACGGGTTCGCCTCGGTGCTGGCGATCGGCAACATCCACGGTCAGGGCGAGATCCTGCTCGCGCAGCTCAGCCGTCTGGACCGTCCCGTATCCCAGGAGCCACCTGCTCGTGCGGTGCCGCCGGGTCCGGCTGCTCGTGTCGTGCCGCCGGGTCCGCCTGCTCGTGTGGTGCCGTCGGGTCCGGCTGTGCGTGCGGTGCCGCCGGGTCCGGCTGTGCGTGCGGTGCCGGCGGGTCCGCCTGCTCGTGTCGTGCCGCCGGGTCCGAGTGTTCGGCCAGTCGGCGAGGCCCCTGCCCGTCGGTACGGCGCACCGGGGGGCGACTCGCCGCCCGGACCGGCCTCCGGTGCCTCCCGGCGGCCGGCGACGACGTACGGCAACCCTCCCGCGCCCCCGGCACCCCCGTGCCCCTCGCGCCCCCGGCGCCGTGGCCCGGCCCCCCGACGGCCCGACCGTACGACGGGCCGGAACGCCCCGGCGTGCCCGCCCCCGGGCGTCCGGACCGGTACGCCGCGCTGGCCCCCGAGCAGTTGGACCGGTACCACGCCCAGTCTCCGGGCCAGCGGGACCCGTTCGGCCTGGTGGAGCAGGAGCCGCCGACCCGGCGCGGCCGGCCGGTGGGCGGGCCCCCGGAGCAGGCCCCGGTGGACCACGATCCGCGCCGGGACCGGAGCCGCCGGCCACCGGCCGACGGCACCGCTGCGACACCACCCGATCCCGATCCGCAGTCGTCGCATCGACGGCCGTCTTTCTACCGGAGTTCCTCATGATCAACGGAGAACTGACGCCCGAGCTGTCCACGCTCTGCCTGGGCGTCGGGCTGGTCCTCGCGCTGGCCTGCTACCTCACCACCAATCTCTCCCCCGGTGGCATGATCACGCCGGGTTGGCTGGCGCTGGCCCTGGTCGAGGAGTACCGCCAGGTGCTGGTGATCGTCGCGATGACCGGGGTGACCTGGGGACTCACCCGGGTCATGCAGCGGGTGGTCATCCTTTACGGCAAGCGGCTGTTCGCGGCGATCGTGCTGCTCAGCGTGCTGCTCCAGACCACCCTCTTCCTGGTCATCCAGCAGGACTTCCCGCTGCTGTTCTCGCACCAGACCCTCGGCTTCGTGGCACCTGGCCTGATCGCCTACCAGCTGGTCCGTCAACCGCCGCTGGCGACGATCCTGGCCACCGGGGCGGTCTCCGTGGGTTCGTACCTGATCATCTTCAGTGGCATCCTGGCCGGCCTGGTGCCGGTGAGTTGAGCCGAGACTACGGAAGCAGGCATCCCCCGTGTCACAGAGCAGGAACGGGATCTGGGCGACGCTGGCCGTCGTCCTGATCGCCGCGGGTGTGATCGTCGTCGTGGCGCTCCGTCCCGACCGGTCCGCGTCGACCGCCCCGCCGGGCAGCGCGGCCGGCCCGGGCGCGGCGTCGGTCGAGTCCGCCGAGCTGACCTTCACCCGGCTGGGCAAACCGTCGCGGACCCAGGTCCGCGACGCGGCCGGGCGGGTGCTGGCGGTGTTCACCGACAAGGCCCGCACGGTACGCGTCGCCGGCCCCGAGCGGACCTTCACCGAGCCCCGCTTCACGAAGTCGTCGGTGACCACCGACGCCTGGATCCGGCTCGCCCCGACCCCGTGGAAGGCCGGTGAGGAGAAGGCGGCATGGTTCCGGCCGTGGCTGGACAAGGCGGTGGGGGACGACAGCCCGGACGCCCTCGCCATCGCGATGGACTACCTGGACGACGCGCCCGCCCGTAAGGACGCCAAGGGCCGCCAGTTCGCCGGTGACGCCTCCTTCGGCCCACTCTCGGCGGCGGACCCGGACGGTCGTGCCGAGAACTCCGACTTCTACGACTACCTCGGTGTGGAGTGGGACTTCCCGGACGGCAAGCACGAGCGGCCGGCCAAGGACCACTTCCGCAGCCTGGACTGCTCGGGTTTCATCCGGATGGTCTACGGCTACCGGATGAAGTACCCGTTGCGGGGCACCAACACCAAGGGTGCCGGACTGCCCCGCCGGGCGTACGCGATGGCCGGTTTCGGCCCCGGCGCGTTGCTGATCCCGAACACCGGTCGGGCGGCCCGGGACTACGGCGTCCTCCAGGAGGGTGACCTGGTCTTCTTCAACCACGGGGCGAACGCCGGCCCGAGCATCGAGCACTCCGGCATCTATCTCGGTGTCGACGATGCCGGTCACCACCGGTTCTTCTCCAGCCGGGTCAAGGCGGACGGTCCGACGTTCGGTGACTTCGGCGGTGAGTCGCTGCTGGACGGGCCGGGCTACTGGTCGGGCCGGTTCCTGTCGGCACGCCGGGTCTGACCCCGGCCGGCCGGCAACGCGGGGGTGGCGTTCTCGGGTGCCGGGGCTGCGGGCCGGTGGGTGTCAGCGGCGGGGAAGGTCGGCGGCCACCAGTGCCGCCACCAGGTCCGCCCGACGGTCCTCGGCACGGCGTACCGCCCAGGTGATCTCCAGATGGACGAAGACCGCGCCCTGCTTGCGGGCCGCCTCGGCCTGGGTGTTGGTGGTGCCCTCCAACTCACCGCACCTGCTGGTCCAGGCCCGGCAGGCGACGAAGCCGGCGGTGTCCAGCGCGTCGGCCGTGCGGCGCAGGGCGGGGGTGGAGCGCTTCTGCCCGTTGGAGACCACCATCTCCTCGCCGGGGAGGCTCTGCTCGGCGAAGCCGTGCAGTTGGATCTGGTTGATCCGGTTGCGGGCGAACCGCTCGCTGGCCAGTTGGAACAGGCCCTGGGAGTTGTGCGCCGCGTCCGCCCGCCCGTCGCCGGCCCGGCGGTGTGCGCCGGCGACCAGCATGATGCTGCCCGGCGTCGCCCGGAACAGCCGCAGTCCGATGTCCTCCGTGTGCAGGTCCGAGTTGGGGTGGGGCACCTCGACGGCGAGCCGTACCGGCTGGGACAGGTCCACCATGATCAGGCCCCAGGGCCGCTCCGCGCCGGCCCCGGTGACGAACAGCGCGTAGTCGCGCCCGGTCTGCGGATCGCGGCCCCTGCTGGCGGTGAAGCCCAGCTTGGCCAGCAGCCCGCTCGCCTCCGGCAGCCCCGACTGGTCCCCGGTCACCAACAGTGTCACCGCCCGACGGGCCGTCTGCCGTTCCGTCGGGTCCGGGTCGCGGTAGGGATCGGTCGGCTTGAGCCGGCTGACGAAGTCGGTCACCACCGTGTCCGGGGCTGCCGGGGCTGCCGGGGCGGGCGGGGCGGCGGTGGGCTCGTCGGGTGGCTCGCCACACGCGACGAGCCACAGCGACAGGGCCGCGCAGCACGCCAGGAGACCGTTACGGCGGGTGGAGATTCGGGGCATCGCAGGCAGGCTACCGTGCCGTTCCCGCCGTCGTCGTCACCCCTGGCGGCGGGTGGGTCACTCGCCGAGGATGTGGTCGAGGTGGGGGTTGGTGAGGACCCGGCCGGGGTCGAGTCGGGCGCGGAGGTCCTGGAAGTCGGCGAATCTCGGGTACGCGGTCGCCAGGGACGCCGCGTCCCGGTAGTGCAGCTTGCCCCAGTGGGGTCGGCCGCCCAGCCCGGCAGCGACCTCCTCGAAGGCCCGGAAGTACGGCTCGTACGGCATGCCGACGTACTGGTGGACGGCGAGGTAGGCCGAGTCACGCCCGTAGCCGTGGGACAGCCAGATGTCGTCGGCGGCGGTGAACCGCACCTCGACCGGGAAGAGCACCTTGAACGGCAGCCGGTCGACGATGCGGCGCAGCTCCGCCAGCGCCTGCGGCAGGGCGGCGCGCGGGATGCCGTACTCCATCTCGACGAAGCGGACCCGGCGCGGGGTGCAGAAGACGGTGTCGGAGCGGCCGGTGTAGGTGCGCTCGGTCAGTGCCCGCGCGGACACCGCGCTGATGGTGGGGACCAGCGGCGGCACGGCGCGGCCCAGCCGGCAGGCCCCGGCGAAGACCGTGTTGGCGAGGAGTTCGTCGTCCAGCCAGCCCCGCCAGCGCGGCAGCGGCCGGTCGTCGGCCGGCACCCGGTCGTTGGTCTTGAGCTGCACCCGGTCGGTGTACGGGAACCAGTAGAACTCGACGTGGTCGTGCCGGCCGATGAGACCGGACAGGTCGCCCAGCACCTCGTCGAGCGGGGCGGGGCGTTCGTGTGCGCGCAGGGTGAACGCGTCGACGCAGCGCAGGGTGACCTCGGCGAGCACGCCGAGCGCTCCCAGGCCGACCCGGGCGGCGGCGAAGATCTCCGGGTGTTCCTCGGCCGAGCAGCGCAGCACCTCGCCGGTGCCGGTGACCAGGGTGAGCGCCTCGACGAAGGTGGACAGGCAGCCGTACGCGGCACCGGTGCCGTGGGTGCCGGTGGAGATCGCCCCGGCGATGGTCTGCGCGTCGATGTCGCCCAGGTTGGGCATGGCCAGGCCGTGCCCGGCGAGCAGCGCGTTGAGCGCCCGCAGGGTGGTCCCGGCGGGGACGGTGACCAGTCGGGCCGCCCGGTCGACCCGGACTTCGGTCCGCAGGGCGGACAGCTCCATCCGCCGCCCGTCGGACACGGCGATGGGGGTGAACGAGTGGCCGCTGCCGACCACTCTGATCCGCTCACCTGCGCCCGCCACGTCCAGGACCGCCTCGGCTATGTCCTCGACGGTGGTAGGGCGCAGGATGGCGGTGGCGACGCTGTGTTGGTTGCCCGCCCAGTTGGACCAGGCGGTGGCGGTACCGGCCATCGGCGCTCCTCGACATGAATGTGAACTGCCTTCATATCAGGAACGTTGTGCCTGGTAAATACCGCAATCGAGGTCCGCTCGTTGTACCGGTAGTCACGGTCTCGTGACATGTGGATATGTTCTTCCGTCGAAGGGGGGTGGCGTCGAGTGTCCACACCAGCCGCCACGACCGGGCCGCTGCGCCGCGTTCCGGTGCAGGGTCGAAGTGTCGCGCGCGTCCAACGGATGTTGGACGCCTGTGCCGAACTCGTCGACGAGGTGGGGTACGAGGGGTTGACCACCACGTTGCTCGCCGAGCGGGCCGAGGTGGCGATCGGGTCGGTCTACCAGTTCTTCCCGGACAAGCGGGCGATCGTGCAGGCGTTGACCCTGCGCACCATGGAGTCCTACCTCCAGCGCCTCGACGAGCGGTTCGCCTCCGACGACCTGACCCACTGGTGGGACGGCGTCGACGCGGGCATCGACGAGTACATCTCGATGCACCGCACCGTCCCGGGGTTCCGCACCCTGCACTTCGGCGACGTCGTCGACCTGCACCTGCTCGACGAGCAGCGGGACAACAACGGCGTGATCGCCGACCAGTTGGCCCGGGTGCTCACCGAACGGTTCGGCATGGTCGACGAGCCGCGCCTGCGGTTCTGCCTGGAGATCGCAGTCGAGGCCGCGGACGCCCTGATCAAGCTGGCGTTCCGCCGCAAGCAGGAGGGCGACGAGCGGGTCCTGGCCGAGGCCAAGGCGCTCATCCGCGAATACCTGCACCGGCACGTCGAGGCCCCCACCCCGCCCGTCGCCCAGCCCTGACCGCCCCGCCCGCCGCGGACCGGGGAACGGCCCGGCGTCGGGCGAGGGGCGCGCGACGGTCAGAGGAAGGCGTGGCCCTCCCCCCGGTAGGTGGGCACCGTGTCGACGACCGTGTCGCCGTCGACCAGGTGCAGCTCGTTGACCCGCTCGCAGAGTTCACCCGCCTTGGCGTGCCGGAACCACACCCGGTCGCCGATCCGCAGCCCGGCTGCGGCGGCACCGGTCAGCGGGGTCTGTACCTCGCCCGCGCCCTCGCTGCCGACCAGCGCCAGCCCGGCCGGCAGCCACGGCCGGGGCAGCCGGCTCGTGGCGGCGGGTCCGGAGGCGATCCAGCCCCCGCCCAGCACGGTGGCGATCTCCGGCGTCGGCCGGCGGACCACCGTGCAGGCGAAGAACGCCGCCGGGGTCGGCCGCCAGGCCCGGTAGGCGTCGAACAGCGTCGGCCCGTACAGCCCCGATCCGGCGGTGACCTCGGTGACCGCGGGGTCGGCGCTGGTGGCGGCCACGCTGCCGGTGCCGCCGCCGTTGACGAACTCCAGGTCGGCGTGTTCCCGGACGGCGGCGACCGCCGCACCCCGGCGGGCCAGCAGCTCCCGGTACGACCCGCGCTGGGCGATCCGGATCGCGGCGCTGAGCGCGGCCTGTCCGGGCGGGGCGTCCCCGAGGCCGGCGATCTGTGCCTCGTACGACATCAGGCCGACCAACCGGAAGCCGGGTCGGCGGGCGACGGCGGCGGCCAGCGCGCCGGCCGCCCGGGCGCTGTGCACCGGCGAGCGGCGTACTCCGACGTGCACCCGCCCGCGCAGCGGTCGCCAGGAGGCGTCCAGGTCGAGGCAGACCCGCAGCTCGGGGCGGCTGCCCGGTGGGCACACGACGTCGATCAGGTCCAGTTGCTCGGTGCTGTCGATCATGAGGGTGACCGCCGCGACGAGCTGCGGGTCGGCGGCCAGCTCGGCGAGCGCCCCCCGGTCGGCGCTCGGGTACGCCACCAGCGCGTCGTCGGTGACACCGGAGCGGACCAGCCAGTTCGCCTCGGGAACGGTGAACGCCATCACACCGGACCAGCCGGGTTGCCGCAGCGCCCGGGTGAGCAGGTCGCGGGCCCGGATCGACTTGCTGGCGGCGCGGACCGGTTTGCCCGCGCTGCGGGCGGCCAGCGCGGCGGCGTTGGCGTCGTAGGCGGTGAGGTCCACCACGGCGTAGGGCGGGTCGAGGTGGGCGGTCGCCTTGTCGAGGCGTTCGCGCAGGGTGTCGCTGTCGATGGCCACGAATGCACGCTAACTGTCCGGACGGCAATGCGAAATACCCTCACGTCCTACCGGGCTGCGGTCGGTGGCGTTCGCGGCCTAGGCTCGGCGAGCAGGAGAATGTCGCCGGTGGGGAGGCCCCCACCGGGTCTAGAGTGTTCCACCGGGACTGCCCAGCGTTGGGCCGGCACGTGGAGGTACGGCCATCGAAAGCCAGCAGCACGGCGAGTCGTCCGGCGCGTCGTCATCCGGCCCACCGCCCGGCGGCACCGCCCCGACCGACCGGTCCGGGGCGGCGGCGATCCGTTCCGTGCTGCGCATCAGGCCGTTCCGGCGGCTCTGGATCGTCCTCGGCGCGGCCTCCTTCGGCGACTGGCTCGGCCTGCTCGCCACCTCGGTCTTCGCCGCCGCACAGGTGTCCGGCAGCACCGCCCAGGGCGCCGTGTTCGGTGGCGTGATCGCGATCCGGCTGCTCCCGGCGCTGGTGCTCGGGCCGGTGGCCGGCGTGCTCGCCGACCGGTTCGACAGGCGCTGGACGATGGTCATCTGCGACCTGCTGCGGTTCGTGCTCTTCGCCTCGATCCCGCTGGTCGCGCTGCTCGGCGTCCGGGGCGGCGTGGTCGTCACCTGGGCGGCGATCGCCACCTTCCTCATCGAGTCGATCACCCTGCTCTGGATTCCGGCCAAGGAGGCCGCGGTCCCCAACCTCATCCCGCGCGCCCGGCTGGAGACGGCCAACCAGCTCACCCTGATCACCACGTACGGCCTGACCCCGGTCGCCGCCGCGATCGGACTGGCGGTGCTGGACCGCAGCGTGCGGGGGATCACCGGCGGGGAGATGCCCGGCTGGGCCGAGCCGGCCCAGCTCGCCCTCTGGTTCAACGCCTTCTCCCGGCTGGCCACCGCGCTGGTGGTGGCCTTCGGCATCAAGGAGATCAGCCAGGCCCAGGCCCGGGAGCGGGGTGAGCGCGCCGAGCAGGGCATGTTCAGCCAGTTCACCGAGGGCTGGAAGTTCATCGGCCAGACCCCGCTGGTCCGGGGCCTGGTGCTGGGGATCTTCGGCGCGTTCGCCGGCGGCGGCATCGTGATCGGCACCGCCAAGTTCTTCGCCGCCTCGCTGGGCGCCGGCGACGCCGCCTTCTACATGCTGTTCGGCGCGATCTTCATCGGGCTGGCGGTCGGCATCGGGCTCGGCCCGATGATCGTGCGGGACATGTCCCGCCGCCGCTGGTTCGGCATGAGCATCGTGCTGGCCAGCGCGTCCGTGCTGGTGCTGGCCTTCGCCATCCACCTGTCGATGGCCATCCTCGGTGCGATCATGGTCGGCGCGGGTGCCGGCATGGCCTTCCTCGCCGGCACCACGCTGCTCGGCGGCGAGGTCGCCGACGAGGTACGCGGCCGGGTCTTCGCCGTGGTGCAGATCGGCACCCGGCTGGTGCTGATCCTGGCCATCGCCCTGAGCAGCCTGCTGGTCGGGGTCGGCGGCTCACGCCAGCTGACCATCGCCGACCTCGGCATCTCGGTCTCGTCCACCCGACTGCTGCTGCTCGCCGCCGGCCTGGCCGGCATCTTCGCCGGGATCAGCGCGTTCGGCCAGATGGACGACAAGAAGGGCGTGCCGGTCCTGGCCGACCTGTGGGGTTCGATGCGCGGCCGGCCACTGATGCCGGCCGAGCCGTTCGTCTCCAACGGGCTCTTCGTGGTCTTCGAGGGCGGCGAGGGGGCCGGCAAGTCCACCCAGCTGGAAACGCTCGCCACCCGCCTGCGTGAGCAGGGCCGCGACGTGGTGGTGACCCGCGAGCCGGGTGCCACGGCCGTGGGTGAGCGGATCCGGGCCCTGGTGCTGGAGGACTCCGGCGCGGACGCCCCGTCCCCGCGCGCCGAGGCGCTGCTGTACGCCGCCGACCGGGCCCACCACGTCGCCACCGTGGTCCGACCCGCCCTGATCCGGGGTGCGGTGGTGATCAGCGACCGGTACGTCGACTCGTCCCTGGCCTACCAGGGTGCCGGTCGTACGCTGCCGGTCGACGAGGTCTCCTGGCTCTCCTCGTGGGCCACCGGCGGGCTCAAGCCCGACCTGGTGGTGCTGCTCGACGTCGATCCGCGCACCGGCCTGTCCCGGGCGGCGGCCCGTAACCGGGGGACCGACCGGCTGGAGGCGGAGTCGGTCGCCTTCCACGAGCGGGTCCGGTACGCCTTCCTCGACCTCGCGGCCAACGACCCGAAGCGTTACCTGGTGCTCGACGGGGCCCGCCCGGTCGACGAGATCGCCCGCCTGGTCGCCCGCCGGGTGCAGGAGCTGCTGGTGGACCCGGCCGGCATCGTGCATCCCCGCCCGGCGCACGGGCCGGACACCTCGGTGCAGCCCGAGTTATCCGACTCTGAGCTGGTGGGGATGGAGCACCGCACCTGATGTCGGACGTCTTCGCCGACCTGGTCGGTCAGGCCGACGCGGTCGACACCCTGCGCCGGGCCGCCGCGTCGGCCGCCGCCGTGCTGCGCACCGCCCACCTGCCCACCCCCACCGGTGACCCGGACGACGACCTGGCCGCCCTGGCCGAGGCCGACGAGGGGGCCACCGCCGGGGGGACCCCCCCGCCCGTCGACCCGGCGGCCGGGATGACCCACGCCTGGATCTTCACCGGCCCGCCCGGCTCGGGTCGCTCGGTGGCCGCCCGGGCCTTCGCCGCCGCCCTCCAGTGCGTGCACGGCACCGGCTGCGGCAGTTGCCCCGGCTGCCACACCACGCTCACCGGCACCCACGCCGACGTCCGGCTGGTGGCCCCCGAAGGGCTCTCCATCGGCGTCGGCGAGATGCGCGCCCTGGTGCTGCGGGCAGCGAGCACCCCGTCCGGCGGGCGCTGGCAGGTGGTGATCATCGAGGACGCCGACCGGCTCACCGAGGCGGCCGGCAACGCGTTGCTCAAGGCGGTCGAGGAGCCACCGCCCCGCACGGTCTTCCTGCTCTGCGCCCCGTCCACCCACCCGGAGGACGTCTCGGTGACGATCCGGTCGCGCTGTCGGGTCGTACCGCTGCGGCAGCCCTCGGCGGCGGCGGTCGCCGAGGTGCTGGTCCGGCGGGACGGCGTCACGCCCGACGTGGCGCAGTGGGCCGCCGCTGCCGCGCAGGGGCACGTGGGGCGGGCCCGACGGTTGGCCCGCGATCCCGAGGCACGCCAGCGCCGGGACGCGGTGCTGGCGGTGCCGCGCCGGCTGACCGGGGTGGGCACCGCGCTCGACGCGGCGTCGGCGCTGATCGAGGCGGCCGAGGCGGAGGCGGCGGCTTCGGTGGCGGAATCCGACGCGGCCGAGCGGGCCGCGTTGCAGACCGCGCTGGGCGCGGGCGGCACCGGCCGGGGCGCGGCGGGCGCGACCCGTGGCTCCGCCGGCCAGCTCAAGGACCTGGAGAAGCGGCAGAAGTCCCGGGCCACCCGGGCCCAGCGGGACGCCCTGGACCGGGCCCTGGTGGACCTGGCCGGTTTCTACCGGGACGCGCTCACCTCGGCGTTGCGCGCGCCGGTCGCCCCGGTGCACACCGACACCGCGACGTTGGCCGAGGCGGGCGGGCAGAAATGGGCCCCCGAGGGCTCGCTGCGCCGGTTGGAGGCGGTGCTGGAGTGCCGGGCGGCGATCGAGGCGAACGTGAAACCCCGCATCGCCGTGGAGGCGATGATGCTCTCCCTCTGGCGCGGCTGACCCCCGTTTCCGCCCATCGACACGTGTTGACGGGGTGCGGTACGGTCCCGGTGGGCCGCAGTGATCGTGGTGGCACGCAGGGTGAGGTCTACCTGGGGGGAGATCGGATGCCGCGCGGCGAGATCGACGAGGCGTGGATCGAGGAGGCGGTGCGGCGGTACCGCCGGATCGAGTCCCTCCAGGCCGAGTTCGACCGGGCGGTCGACACCGTCGAGGTGACCGTCCGCTCGCCCGACGGGCTGGTCGAGGTGGTGGTGACCGCCGGGGGCCGGATCACCGACGTGCGTTTCCTCGGGCCGCTGCACAACCGCCACCCCCGGGACGTGGCCGGTTCGGTGCAGGCCGTCGTCACGGCCGCCGCCGACGCCGCCCAGTGGGCCCGGGAGAAGCTGCACAACGAGACCTTCACCGCCTACCGCCCGCTCGCGGGGGCCTGAGGTGGACGCCCTGCGTGCCCTCGCTGCCCGCCTTGACGAGGCCAGCGCCACCCTCGCCGCGCTCTCCCGCACGGTCACGGTGAGTGACCCGCCGCATCCGGCGTTCGGTGCGCACGCCGCCGGTCGCCCCGGTGAGGTCGGACGGGCCCTGCACCGGCAGTGGACCGCCGCCACCGACGGCCGGGCCCGCGAGGCGGGTGCCGCCGCCGCCCGGTTGGCCGCCGCCGCGTCGGCCGTCCGCAGCGCCGCCGACCGCTACGCCACCGCCGACGACGCCGCCCGCCGCCGGCTGGGCGGGGAGGCGTGATGGACCCGCTGGACCGCCTCGCCGAGCCGGGCCTCGACCTGCTCGCCCGGGTCGACACGCTGCTCGCCGCCGGGGCCCCCGAGGGGCACCCCGTCTGGCCGTTGCTGCGCCGGATGCAGCTGCTGCCGGGGGAGGCCCTGCGCGCCTTCCTCGACCTGCACCCCGCGCCACTGGCGACCGCCGGCCACGCCGTGCGCCGGCTCATCCGGGGGTACGACGACGCGTGCGCCGCCCTCACCGACCCGGGGATCTGGTCCGGCCCGGCCGGGTCGTCCTACGACGAGGCCCGTACCGCCCTGCTGCGCCATCTGGACGAGGGGCCGGAGAGCCTGGTGGGCCGCTTGGAGTCCACCGCCGGTTACGCCGACGCGTTGGCCGACTGGGTGGAGGGCAGCCGGTTGGCGGTGGCCCGGGTGCTGGCCGAGGTGCTCGGCTCCACCGAGGCGGTCCGGGTCCGGGCGGCGACCGCCTCCGGTGCCGGGCCCGCCGTCGGGTCCGGGGCGGCGGCCGAGATCGCCACCCGGGTGCTCGCGGTGCTCGGGGTGGCCTACGACGGGGCGGAGACGCTGCTGCGCCAGTGGTCACCCAGCCTGGCCGAGTCGACCTGGCGGTCGGCCGGCGGTCCGTCGTACCACGGCGGCCCGCTGCGGATCGGCTGACCGTGACCGGGTCGACTCCCCGGCGGGATGCCCGCCCGCCGCACCCGACCGGGTCCCGCCGATCCGTCGTAGGCTGATGTCATGGGCATGCTCTGCGCGGTCAGCTTCAACCGGTACGGGCGGCTCTACTACCTCGACCCGGGGGAGTTCCGTCCGCAGGTCGGTGACCGGGTGCTCGTCCCCACCGACGACGGCCCCGAGGTGGCGGAGTGCGTCTGGGCGGCGCAGTGGGTCACCGAGGAGACCGACGGTTTCCCGAAGCTGGCCGGGCTGGCCGGCGACGACGACCTGCGCCGCGACGAGTTGCTGCGGCGGCGTAAGGCGGAGGCGAAGGTGGCGGCGAAGCGGCTGATCCGGGAGCACGGCCTGCCGATGAAGGTGGTCGCGGTGGACCACGTCCTCGCCGCCACCGAGGGCACCGGGGACCGGACGACGGTCTACTTCACCGCCCCGCACCGGGTGGACTTCCGCTCCCTGGTCCGGGACCTGGGTGCGACCCTGCACTGCCGGGTGGAGCTGCGGCAGCTCTCCGCCCGTGACTCCGCCCGGGTGCAGGGTGGCATCGGCTCCTGCGGCCGGGACCTGTGCTGCGCCACCTTCCTCAACGACTTCGAGCCGGTGACCATCCGGATGGCCAAGGACCAGGACCTCCCGTTGAACCCGCTGCGGATCTCCGGGGCCTGTGGCCGGCTGATGTGCTGCCTCAAGTACGAGCACCCGCTCTATGCCAGGTTCACCGAGTCCGCCCCGGCGGTCGGCAGCCGGGTCACCACACCCGAGGGGGAGGGCCGGGTGGTCGGCCACAGCGTCCCCCGGGACGCGGTGACCGTCCGGTTGGACGCCGACGGCTCGCGCTCCATGTGTTCCCGTGCCGACGTCTGCGGGTCCCGCAGCGCCTACGAGAGCCGTGACCTGTCCGGCCCGGAGGCGGCGACGCGCTGATCGACGTGCCCCGCGTGCGTGTGCCCGGGCCGCTTACCGCCAGGGCCGGCACCTCAGGCGCGGTCGTGCAGGGTGACCTGGTAGCCGTCGGGGTCGGCGAAGGTGAACGTCCGGCCGAAGGGGCCGTCGACAGGTGCGGAGACGATGGTGTGCCCGTCGGTGACGAGCGTGTCGTGGATGGCCTGCACGTCCGTGGCGTGTAGCCAGATCGCGGCACCGATGCCGGGCTGGGCGACGGAGTCGAGATCGGTGCCGGTGACGACGTCGCGCAGGGCGAACGCGATCGGCTTGGTCGCGAAGACGACGGCGTGCGGGGGCCCGGCCGGCGAGCGGATGAGGCCGAGATAGTGCTCGTAGAACGCCTGTGAGGCGGCGAGGTCGCGTGCCTGGAGCGAGATGAAGTCGGGGCCGGTGACGGGCATGGTGGTACTCCTTCTTTCATGTCAGGTTCCTGACACGGCTCAACCTATGTCAGAATCCTGACATGAGTCAAGGTGATGCCGGCATCGACCTGAACACGTCCCTGGGCTACCTGCTGAAAGAGGCGTCGAGCGCCCTGCGGGCGGCGATGGAGGAGGTGCTCCGCCCGCTCGGGATGGGTGTGACGCACTACGCCTGCCTCGAACTGCTGGCGCAGCGACCGGGCCTGTCGAACTCCGAGCTCGCGCGGGGGGCGTTCGTGACCCGGCAGACGATGAACGTCCTGCTCCAGAACCTGGAACGGGAGGGCTACGTGACCAGGCCCGCCGAGGCTCCCGTGGGCAAGGCGCTGCCCGCGCGGCTCACGCCGAGCGGTCGACGCAGCCTGGACCAGGCGACCGCCGCCGTCCGCTCGGTCGAGGTCAGAATGCTCTCCGGCATGACCGAGGCCGAACGCTCAGCCGCCTTCCACGCCCTCAAATCCATGATCCACTCCCTGACCTCCCCGCCCGCCCCGCCCGCCCCGCCCGCCCCGCCTCCACCCCCCTCTGATCGGGGTTGATCAAGAGGTTTACGTCAGTTTGATCGCGCCTGGTGACGCAAACCTCTTGATCAACATCGGCGGGCGGGCGGGCGGGGGGAGGGCGGCGGGCCGGCGGGTGGCGCGTGGTGGGTGGGGAGTCAGGTGAGGGTGATCGGGGGTTCGGCCAGGTGGGGGGTCAGCGGAGTGCGGGGGGTCAGCCAGGAGGCGGTGGGGGACTGGTCGGGGTTGAGCTGCCAGTCGTGGCAGACCCGGTCGACGGCGATCGGATAGACGGTCAGCGTGCCGTCCGGGTCGATGCGCATCCGCAGGAACGACTTCGAGTCCTCGATGCCCTGCCCGGCGAAGAGTTCGTTGACGTTGACCCCGAAGGTGCCCGCCACCAGCAGGTATGCGGCCACCACCTGGGTGGCGACCAGCCCGATCACCGGGCCGTAGACCACGGCGGCGGCGACTGCCGGCAGCGGCCACGGCCAGTGGTAGAACGGCAGGTGCAGCCAGACCCAGGTGCCGGCGACCGCGAGCGCCACGTGCGCCAGCCCGTGACCGATGCCGAGCAGCCAGTGCCGGACGTGCCGTTTCCCGCTGGCGCTGGGCGGCTGGGCGAAGAACGCCGCGCTGAGCAGCGTCACCGCCAACATGATCACCAGCGGGACGCTGAGCAGCCGCTGCTCGGTGCCGGTCCGGTTGGCCGTGACCCCGGCCATGGCGAGCATCAGCAGCGTGTGCAGGGTGCCGAGCAGGGTCCCGAAACCCGGGTTGCGCCGGGGCAGCCGGTGGAAGATCCCCCAGCCGTAGCGGCGGGAGCGGGCCGCGTCGGGGAACCGGGCCACCAGGTCGTACGCCCGGGTGCGGCTGGCCCGGCGGGACAGGGTGTCCTTCGGGGGCACCTCGATCCGCTCGGGCAGGGTGTGCGTCGGGTACAGGTACGCGCCGCCCCCGCCGCAGGTGATCAACTGTCGTTCCGGGCCGGCGTACCGGGCGTAGTGGTGCAGGTCGCCGGAGACCAGCAGCCGCACGTGCGCGCCGGTGGGCGCGATGATCGTCCGGACGAAGTAGTCGATCGAGTCGTACGCGGTGGGATGGTCGACGGACTTCACCCAGGTCGGTGCCGGCACCGCCAGGATCACCCGGGAGTCGGGGCCGAGCCGGCGGGCCACCTCGTCGAAGTACGACAGCTGCGGGTCGTCCAGGTAGGACCCCGACTGGTCGTCGAGGCCGAGCAGCCACCACCCGGCCGGCAGTTCCACCGCGAAGTACGACCGGGACTGGCCGGTGCCCCAGCCGCCGAAGTTGCGGTCCCGGGAGCGGACGAACAGCCGCAGGAACGCGGTCAGCCCGTCGTACCAGTCATGATTGCCGGGCACGGCGAACAGCGTCGGCCGCTGCGGCGGGGCCACCGGCAGCGCCGCCTGGTACGGCCCCTTGCACCGGTCCTCGTACGCCTCGTAGGCCGCCGACGGGTAGACCTGGTCGCCCCCCATCACCAGGGTCTGCGCCCGGGGCAGCCGGTGCCCGTCGACCGTCAGCTCCGGCTGGGCCAGCAGGTACGCCACCGAGTAGGTGGCGTCGAAGCCGTCGCCCAGGTCGGCCACGTAGTCCAGCCACAGCCCACCGTCCGGGCCGACCTGCGCGCCGATCCGCGCGTCGAGCGCGTTCTGCAACTCCCGTTTGTCGAGGTACGCCCCGAAGAGCATCGCCAGCAGGGTACGGATGCCGGTGCTGATCAACAGGAACGGCGCGAGCCAGGGGACCGGCTTACGGGGAGTGAAACCCAGCTCCACCGGATCGGTGCCCCGTGGCCTGCGGACGGCCCGCTCACCGGGAGCGTGCTCGGCGTCCGGATCGACGGTCGGGTGCGGTGCGGCGCGGTCCGCCGGGGCGTCGACGGGGGCGGGACCGGCCGAAGCACGGTCGTCGACGCTCTGTCCACCGCCGTCGGGGGTGGTGGGGCCGCCGGAAGTGGCGTGGCCGTCGGGGGTGGCGTGGCCGTCGGGGGTGGCGTGGTCGTCGCTCACCGGAGCAGCCTAGTCGTCCCGCACGACACCGATGTCCCATGATGTCCGGGTCACCCGACGCCGGAACCCTCTCGGTTCCGTCGGGGACCGTACCGTATACTCGATGATCGTTGCCGCCTTAGCTCAGTCGGCTAGAGCGACGCACTCGTAATGCGTAGGTCGACGGTTCGATTCCGTCAGGCGGCTCAGAGAGCGGCCCTGATCGGCGAGTTCGCTGGTCAGGGCCGCATTATCATCGATGTAGTGTCGAACCGCCCCCGAAACCCCGCCGGCGAGGCGGCTGGATGCCGGTGCGGGCTCGTGCCGGAGCACCAGGTCGAGAAGGTCTTCTTCCCCACCGGGCAACCCGCAGACTACAGTGGCCCCGGTCGGTATCAGCGCTGGCCAGGGCCGCATCTTCGTCGATACGGTTGTGAATCGCCCCTGAATCCCCCGCAAACGCCTACCGGTGATCGTCAGATCCCTGTATCTTCCGGTCCGTTTCGCCTCCCCCGGAAACCAGCCACCCATCGATTCGCTGCTGCGGCTTCACGCCGGTCCCCCCCCGCAGCCCGGGCGCATGGTCGCCGGTCTCTGCCTGTTCTCGAAGCCATTCCCGGTGAAGGTGTGGGGCCGCTCCGGGTCGCGGTCCAGCCGGCCGGTGCCCCGGCACTGTAGTCAGCGCCTCGCGGGCAGCCGCATCTCGGGCTGCTGATTGCGCCGGACGAGGGAGCGAGCCGTCGACCAGGTGCTGCTCGCCGCGTTGGCCATCACCGTTCGCTGCGCCGAGCGCCAACAGCACCGCCAGCAGCGCCGTGACCACGGTCGCGAGCTGACGCCTGTCTATGCGCCTCATCCTCCCGCCTGGCAGCCGGAACTGTGCCTGCTGCTATGGCCGACGATATGGTGAAAACGGTGCAGCCTACCGAGAGCATCGCTTCCGGTCGACATTCGGTCGAACGGTAACCGTCAGTCGAACTCGCCGCGCTCCTGGGCGCTGCGGATCCGCCGACGACACGTGCGGCAAAGCCGGGGTGCCCTCTTTTCAATTCGTTTGGTCCTTGGTTGACTTCTCCACCAGTCAGCATCCTCCCTCGGAAAGCAGCAGCCGCAGCGATGGCCGAAATTGTTTCGTATCCTGATCCGTTGCCGCAGCTCGCCACCCCTGGCGAACGCCTGGGATGGATCTTCAACGATCGGAACCTCTACCTGCGCCGCTATCCCGAACCGCCGCCACCACCCCGTCGGGTACCGGCTCACCTGTACGAGCGACTGATGCGGGCCGAACGGTGGGCCACGAAGGGGATCCTGATCTCGATCTGCGTGGGCTTCGGCCTGGCCGGCCTGCTGGTGTGCTGCGGCGGTGTCGTGTCCATGGGCAGCGCCGGCAGCGACGACGACGGCGGCGGTTGGGTGTACAGCTTCCTGGCCACCCTCGTGAGCATCGGCGGCATCGGCGGGGCGGTGATCGCCGGAATGGCGCCCTTGATCGCGCGCAGTTCGATCGAGACCGCCCGGCAGCAGGCCCAGCACGAGTACCACCAGGCGTACGCCGCGTGGGACGGGCGACGCCGGAGGCACGACATGCAGCAACGGCGGAAGGTCGACGCCATGTGCGAGTGGTCGGCCGTCACTCCGGCAGCGAGTACCCGACGGGTCGACATCATCGGGGGCACGATGTATGGCTGGGAAGCGGTGTTGACCGTGTTCGGTGGATCGTTGCTCGCCACCCGTGGCGGCATGACCCTGGTCGACTTCACCGGTGAGGCGCTCTGCGGCGAACTCATGCAGCTCGGCGTCACGACCGACCGCACCGTGCAGGAGTACCGGCTGCCGTCCCAGCTCGCCCAACTCGATCTGGTCGGTGGGCTGAAACCGGACGAGCTGGTCGATTGCCTGGTAGAGGCGATGTACGGCGATGCGCAGGGGCCCAGCCGGGCCGACCGGTCGCAGGACTCGATGCTGCTGCGCGAGCTGTGCGGTGTGCTGGCACCGAATCTCGGCATGGCTCGGCTGCTGGCCGCGCTGCGGGTGCTTACCGATCGGCCGGTGCAGGACGCGCTCACTCCGCAGGAGACCGCCCGACTGCTCGACCTCCGGTCGGGCGGCAGCCGTCGGCAGATGTACCAGCAGTTGCGCCGCATCGAGGCATTGCTGCATCCGTTGGAGGTGATGGGTGCCGAGCCGGGCGACGCCGGGAACGCCGATCTGACCTGTCTGATCGCCGACAGCGGCGGTCGTAACGCCCAGAACGAGTTGCTCAAGGACCTGCTGGTGCAGTGGTTGGCACGACGGGTGCTGCGCGAGTCCGCTCCGACGGGTTCCTTGGTGATCATCGGTGCGGACGAGGTGCATCACCGTTCGATCGAGATGCTCAGCACTCTCTGTGAGCGCCGGGGCATCCGGCTCGTGCTGTTCTTCGGCCATCTGCGGGAGGAGTCGCTGCGCACCATCGGCGGCGGCGAGGTCGCGCTGATGCGGCTCGGCAATCACCAGGAGGCGACCCAGGCCGCGGACTTCATTGGCAAGGGACACCGGTTCGTGCTCAGCCAGCTCACTCGTACTCTGGGCGGCAACGACACACACACGCTCGCCGATACGTACTCCGAGTCGGAGACCGAGGGCGGCTCCTCCGCCACCAGCCGCAGCGCACTGACGTTCAGTAGTCAGCGCGGTGCCAACTGGAGCAAGACCCGGAATTGGAGCCAGACCGAATCACTCGCAAAGGGCACCAATTGGAGCGACGCCCGATCGGTTCAGCGGGTGTATGAGTACACCGTTGAGCCGCAGGTGCTCCAGGACCTGCCCGAATACGCGATGATCCTGGTCAAGGCCGAGGGCCGGTGCTCGGTCGTGCAGGCGGTCGAGGTCGATCCGGCGATCATCACGCTTCCCCGGGTGTCGATGACACCGGTCGAACTGGAACCCTTGCCCGATGCCGTCGAGGCGGTCATCCCGGCCAGTCGGCAGCCCAGCCAGGTGACCGTGTCGTGGCCACAGCCGCTGGCGGCCCGGAGGACCAGCCCGCACCAGATCGCCGGGCAGGTCCTACCGGGCTGGGGAGCGGCACCCGCCAACCAGCCCCAGCAGGTGTACGGGCCGCAGCCGCGCCGGGGACCGTGGGGTGAGCCACGGTGACCGGCGTCGTCGGCCTACCACGCCGGCACGCCGCTGCTGCTCGGCTGGCACCGGGCAGCCGCCGCCCGGCCGGTCGAGGTGCTCGCGGCCGGCGGGCTCAGCGGTGAGCCGGACTCGCGCGGGTGGACCCCGCTGTCTTTGCCTCCGGGCGCGCTCGGGCCCCCGTACGCCGGCCCGGATCTGCTCGGGAAGCTGCGCTCGCTGCGGTTCTGGGCCCGGATGGCCGGGCTGGGCAACGGGCTCCTGGTTGACGATCGGACGCTGCGCGAGCGGGGGTAGGCCACGGTTCCGGCCCGGGGCGTACGGGTCGCCGGGAAAATTCTGAGAAAGAGTTCTGGGGGCGGCAACCTGCGGGCGGTGGATCGCATGTACCCGGATGTAAGCAACGATCGCCACGATCCATAGGGGTCCGAATATGTCCGCACGTCGTCTTCTGCTGCTGCCCGCTGTCACCGTTCTGTTCGCCCTGACCGCCTGCGGCGCCACCGAGGAATCAGGTCCCGGTTCGACGGCGTCCGCTCCGGCGAGTGGCACCCCGAGCCCGACGTCCACGGTGAACATCACGACGGCCGGGGATGTCAAGAGTGCCGACTGTCCCTCCGCGAGCACCTTGCAGAAGTTGGTCGAGCTGCCGGCGGGGATGACCTTCGGCAAGGTCGAGTGTGTGAAGGACTGGGCGGGGGCCGCGCCGCAGGGTCCGAAGGCCGGTGACGGCGTCTACCTGTTCCACTACACCGCTGGTACGGGCTGGAAGTACTACGGCGAGGGCAGCGGTTACGACTGCAAGGACCTGGGTCTGACCGTGCCGGCCCCGTTCTGCATCTCGGATTCGGCGCCCGCGACGAAGAAGCCGACCACGAAGCCGGCAACGACGAAGCCGGCGACCACGAGTCCCTCGTGTCCTTCGGTGAATATGCTGGAATCCCTGGTCGAGCTGCCGAAGGGGATGACCTTCGGCAAGGTCGAGTGTGTGAAGGACTGGGCGGGGGCCGCGCCGCAGGGTCCGAAGGCCGGTGACGGCGTCTACCTGTTCCACCACACGGCTGGTACGGGCTGGAAGTACTACGGCGAGGGCAGCGGTTACGACTGCAAGGACCTGGGTCTGACCGTGCCGGCCCCGTTCTGCATCTCCGACTGACCAGAGTGGTCGCGGTTGCGCGCTGTGGCGCACACTGGCTACGGTGTGCGCCACAGTCAGCCGGCAGCACCGCCGCCGCGCCCTGACAACCTGTGCGGCACCAGGGGGCACGAGCGGGGCATGGCGGAGTCGATCGACGACCAGTTCCGGGAGTTCGTGCAGACCCGCTCGCCGGCGTTGCTCCGGACGGCGTTCCTGCTGACCGGTGACCGTCACCTCGCCGAGGATCTGGTGCAGGACGCCCTGGCCCGTACGCATCGGGGCCGGCGGCGGCTGGGCGATCCGGGGCACTTCGAGGCGTACACCCGCACTGCGATGTACCACCAGCAGGTGAGCTGGTGGCGGCGACGCAGGGTGGCCGAGTCCCTGCCCGGGGAACTGGCCGACGTGGCGCAGCCCGGCAGCGACCACACCCACCGGACCGATCTCAAGCTGGCCCTGCACCAGGCTCTCGCCCAGCTCACCCAGCGGCAGCGCGCGGTGCTGGTGATCCGGTTCTTCGAGGACCGCAGCGAGGCCGAGGCCGCGCATCTGTTGCAGTGCTCGGTCGGCACGATCAAGAGTCAGACCAGTAAGGCACTGGCCCGGATGCGGCAGATCGCGCCCGAACTGCTCTCGGCCGTGTTGGAGGAGGCCTGATGACCGACAACCTCGGGCCGCTGCGTCAGGCCATGTCTGATCTGAGCGAGCACGGCGGCAGCGCCGACCTGTACGAGCGGACCCTGCGCCGGTCGCGGCAGACGCAGCGGCGGGCGACCATCGCCACCGGCGTCGCCGCCGCAACGGTGGTGTTCGCCATCGGCGGTACGGTCGCCTTCGTCGCCGGTCACCGGCCCGACGCGTCGACACCCGCAGCCGCCCCCAGTGGTGCCGGACCCGGTCAACCCGACTGTCCGTCGGTCGAAACCCTCGGCAGCCTGGTCGAACTGCCACCGGACTGGTCCTTCGCGTCCCCGCAGGTGCAGTGCGTGCAGACCTGGGCGACGGCCGACGTGAAGCGCCCGTCCGGCGGCGACATCCGCTACCTGTTCCACTACACGGCCGAGGTGGGCTGGCGGTACCAGGACCAGGGTGCCGGGTGGGACTGCAAGAAACTCGGCCTCACCCAGCCGGCGCCGTTCTGCACCTCCTGACCGCAGGCCCCCGGGGAACGCCCGGCCGGACCAGCGCGGGCGAACGGCTGCCCGGTCAGCGGGCACCGTGGCGTCTGCGCAGGGCGTGGTAGGCGACCGCGAGGGCGGTGCCGAGGACGACGATGACGACCTCGTGCCCGGGGTGGAGGTTCTTCGACAGGCTGGGGGCGCGGTCCGGGCCGATCGCCCAGAGCGCCAGACCCGCGCCGTAGGCCGCGCCGAGTGCGACGGCCCACCACCGTAGCGGGCGGAGGGCGTCGCGGCGCAGCACGGTGACCAGCGCGATCGCCACTGGGACGACGGCCACCATGGCGAACTGGACGGCGACGAGGACGGCGACCGCCCAGGCGCTGATGACGAGGGGTCGTGAGCGGGGCAGGGCACCCGGGTTCGCGAGCGCAGGCGGGGCATGGGACATGGTGGTTCCTTCCGGTGCGAGGGGTCGGGTGACGGGACGGCGTCCGGTGGGCGGGCTCAGGGGCGGGTCCGCCCGGCTTCCGCCTTCTCGGCGGCGGTCCTGAGGTCGGCCA
The DNA here is from genome assembly GCF_050942205.1 of Micromonospora sp. CA-248260. Lineage (NCBI taxonomy): Bacteria > Bacillati > Actinomycetota > Actinomycetes > Micromonosporales > Micromonosporaceae > Micromonospora > Micromonospora sp. CA-248260. The sequence goes on from NZ_CP192021.1 coordinate 518,910, forward strand.
GCCACGCCTGCAGCCCGTACCCGAGGTAGGTGGTGGAGGTTGCCACGTCGGCCTCGACCTGGGCGCCGGTCCAGGTCTCCTCGGTGCGGACCAGTACGCCGCCGGGGACCTCGGTGAAGGTCCAGACGTGGACGCCGTTGTCGATGTGGAGTCCGTCGCCGGTCCCCGGGCCGGCCCAGCGAATGCACCGGTAGGGCGTCAGCTGCGTGACGGTCGAGGTGATGGTCAGCGTCGTCGCCGGGGTCATCGGGGTTTCCGGGACCGGCGTGGTCCAGCGGAACGCCGACCCCGCGCGCAGGTCGCCGTCGTCGAGGCGGGCGACGGTGGTGACCGGGGCCTGCCAGGAGGGCCAGTTCTCGACGTCGGTCTGGAGGTGCCAGACGGTGTGCAGCGACGCGTCGATCAGCATCTCGGCGCGGTACCGGATGCGGGCCGTCGGGTCGACGCCCTGCCCGTCGCAGGCGATCACCGGCTGGTTCGTGGTCGATGCCATCTGACCCCACCTCTCTCACTTTGCGACGCCATGTCGCTTGAGTTAGACCGTATAACTTCAGGGAACTTCGGTCAATAGCGGAAGTGATAGCCTGTAACTGTCGTGATGGTAGGTGTGCGAACGGGGGGTCCATGGGTGCCGACGTGACCGGTCCGCGCGAGCGGTACCGCGCCCAGGTGCGGGCGGAGATCAAACAACGGGCCTGGGAGCAGCTCGCCACGACCGGGGTGTCGGCGCTGTCCCTCAAGGCGATCGCCGAGCAACTGGGGATGAGTGGCCCGGCCCTCTACCGGTACTTCGCCAGTCGGGACGAGCTGATCACCGCCCTGATCCGCGACGCGTACCGCAGCCTCGCCGACGCGCTCCGGACCGCCGCCGACGCCGGTGCCGACGTCGCCGGACTGGCGAACACCGTGCGGGCCTGGGCCCTGGACGATCCGCAGCGCTACCTGCTGATCTGGGGTACGCCCGTGCCCGGCTACCACGCCCCCGACGACACCACCGCCATCTCGGCCGAGATCATGGCGACGGTCGTCGACGCCTACCGCAGACGCGACGTCCAGCCCTCCGGGCGGCGGATCGAGGCCCATCTCGACGACCATCGCGGCTGGGCCGGGGACCCGACCGTGCCGGCTGCCGCGTTGCGGCAGGCGCTGGCCTTCTGGACCCGGGTGCACGGCGTCCTGTCCCTCGAACTCGCCGGCCACTTCGCCGACATGGGATTCGACCCCGCGCTGCTGTTCGACGACGAGATCGACGACCTCCTCGGCCGCTGACCGCCGCCTCGACCGCCGACGCCGCCCGCCTGCCCGACCGCTGAGCCGGCCGCCTGCCCCGACCGCCGACGCCGACCGCCCCTGCCGGCAGCCGACGCCCGCCGGCTGACCGTCCGCACCCGCCGCCGACCGCCCCTGCCGGCCGCCGACGCGGACGCCCACGGGGGCGTCCGCGTCGGTGCAGGGCTGCGCTCCGGCCACCCGCGTCGGCACGGGTCGGTGCCCATGGCCCGGCACGACTAATGTGAGCAGTCGGCCACCGTACGCTTGCGAGGATGGGACCCCTCGATGAGATGTGCCTTCTGTGGCCGGTGGTGGCCGCTGCCCTGGGCGTGCGGCCGGTGCCGGCGTGACCGTCGCCGGATGCGCCGCGACTACCTGCGCCGCGCCGCCCCGCAGGACGCGCTGCGCGACCTGACCCGCACCGACCCGGACCACTGACCGGACCGCAGCCCGACCCACCACGCAGCCCGGTCGTCGCGTGTCGGCGGGAGACGGCCGGTGGGAGAGGGTCGGGGGAGACGGCCGGTGGGAGAGGGGCAGGTCCCGGCGTGGCTATCCTGGGCCCGTGCTGCCCCTGCCGCCCGGCGACTTCCGGGCCTACCTGTTCGACTGCGACGGCACCATCGTCGACTCCATGCCGGTGCACCACCTGGCCTGGCGGGCCGCGCTCGACGAGTGGGGCTGCGACCTGCCCGAGGACCTCTTCTACGCCTGGGGCGGCCGGCCGGTGGCCGACATCGTCGTCGACCTCAACGCGCGGCACGGGCTGGCCATGCCGGTCGACGTGGTGGCGCGTCGCCGGGAGGACGCCTATCAGACCTTCCTGCCGCAGCTCACCGCCGTGCCCGGGGTGCTGGCGCACATCGAGCGGGCACACCGGCGGGTGCCGTTCGCGGTGGTCTCCGGCAGCACCCGGGAATCGGTGACCGCCTCGCTGTCCGCGCTCGACCTGCTCGACCGGTTCGACGTGCTGGTCTGCGCGGAGGACTACGCGCGGGCCAAGCCGGACCCGGAGTGCTATCTGCTGGCGGCCCGGCTGCTCGACGTACCGCCGGAGCAGTGTCTGGTGTTCGAGGACACCGACCTGGGGGTCGCGGCGGCGACGGCGGCGGGCATGGCCTCGGTCCGCGTCCCGCCGCCCTGGCAACGCTGAACCCGGTCGGGCCGCCGGCCCCGACCACCGCCGGCCCGGGACCCGCCGGTCAACCCCGGTAGAGCTTCTCCGCGTACGCCGGGCCGTAGTAGCGCTCCAGGTCGGCCAGGCTCTCGGCCGGCGTCTCGACCTCCTTGACCAGCCGGGCGCGGGACGGCAGCGTGTCCGGCTGCCAGGTCTCCGGCTGCCACAGCTCGGAGCGGAGGAACGCCTTCGCGCAGTGGTAGAAGATCTGCTCGACGGCCACTTCGACGGCGAGCACCGGCCGGTGCCCCTGGACCAGCATGTCGTCGAAGTAGGGCGCGTCGCGCACCAGCTTCGCCCGGCCGTTGATCCGCAGGGTGTCCGTCCGGCCCGGGATCAGGAAGATCAGCCCGACGTGCGGGTTGTCGAGGATGTTGCGGTAGCCGTCGGCCCGCCGGTTGCCCGGCCGCTCCGGGACGGCGATCGTCCGGTCGTCGAGCACCAGCGCGAAGCCGGGCGGGTCGCCCTTGGGGGAGACGTCGCAGCTGCCGTCCGCGCCGGCCGTGGCGACCAGGCAGAACGGCGAGGCGGCCAACCACTGCCGGTCCCGTTCGTGCAGCACGGTGCGTTCCTTGGCCGCCGCCCGGGGCATCGGTGCCCCCAGTAGCGCGCGTAGCTCCTCGTGTGAGGTGATCTCCACCGTCACGTCCGCCTCCCCCGTCCGTTGATCTCGGTGGCGGGCGGTGGCACACCGGCCGCCGTACGCAGCCTATGCGGGCATGGCGAGCCGGTTTGTCCCCGACCGGCCACCCTGCCCCCGGACGAAGCAGTGGAGGGCCCGCGATGGAGAGCCGACTGAAGGTGCTCGGGCACCCGGTGCATCCGATGCTGGTGATGTTCCCGGTCGCGTTGCTGGTCACCGGCACCCTCTTCGACGTCGTGGACACGGTCGGCGGCCCCGACTTCCTCGCCGAGGTGGCGTACTGGAACATCACCGTCGGCCTGGTCGGTGGTCTGCTGGCCGCGGTGGCCGGCGCGTTCGACCTGCTGGCCATCCCGGCCGGCACCCGGGCGAAGCGGGTGGCGCTCACCCACGCGGCGGCGAACGTCGCGGTGATCCTGCTCTTCGCCGCCGTCTGGGCGGTCCGGTTGAACGCCGGCTCCCGGGCGGCCGGTGGCGCGTTGATCGCCATCGAGGTGGTCGGCCTGGCCATCCTCGGCGTCAGCGCCTGGCTCGGCGGGGAACTGGTCGACCGGTTGGGGGTGGGCGTCGACTCCGACGCCGGCCTGGACGCCCCCAGCTCGCTGCGGCCCGTCCCGGCCAGCCGACCGGTGGGAGAGGTGCGATGACGGAGCAGCCGGGCCGGGGCAGCCGCCAGCAGGGCGGGGAGCAGCCGGGCCGGGGCAGCCGCCAGCAGGGCGGGGACCTGACGGGCGAACTCCAGGCGTTGCGCGCCGAGCTGAGCCGGCTGGCCGGCGGCCGGGGTGTGTCGCCCGACGTCGAGCTGACCGAGGTCGCCGACGGCTGGCAGGTGACCGTGCGGCTGCCCGGGGTGGCCCCGGAGGAGGTCGCCGTCGAGCTGGACGACCGGGAACTCTGCGTCCGGGCCCGGTCGGAGGCCGAGGTCAACGCCGACCAGGGCATCCCCGGTGGGGTCGAGACCCGCAGCTTCGAACACCGGGTGGACCTGCCGTCGCGGGTCGACCCCGACGCCATCGACGCGGTGATGGACCACGGCCTGCTCCGGGTCCACCTGCCCCGGGCGGCGCGGCCCACGCCGCGCACCATCACCGTCGGCCGCGCCGGCTACCCGCCCGGCCCCACCCGCACCGGTACGCCCACCGGCGTGGACCCGGCGGCGGACCGGGAACTGCACCACCCGGACACCGCCGTCGACCCGCCCGACCGGCCGTAGGGGCCCCGGTGGACAGCCCGGCACTGGGTGGCCCGTTGGGCGAGCGGGTGCCCGACGTGGCCCGGATCGCCGTGCTGCGCGCCAACGCGCTCGGCGACCTCATCTTCCTGCTGCCCGCCCTGGAGTCGCTGCGGGCGGCGTACCCGACGGCGGAGATCGTGCTGTTCGGTGCGCCGTGGCACGCGACGCTGTGGCGCGACCGGCCCGGCCCGGTCGACCGGGTGCTGGTCGTCCCACCGGCTCCCGGCATCCGCGAGCCCGGCCCCGACGAGCCGCCCGGGTCGCTCGACGACTTCCTGGCCGACGCGGCCCGGGAGGGCTACGACCTGGCGTTGCAGGTGCACGGTGGCGGAGCCAACTCGAATCCGATCATGAGCCGGTTGGGGGCCCGGGTCACCGCCGGGTTGCGCGCCGAGGACGCCCCACCGCTGGACCGCTGGCTGCGCTACGTCTACTACCAGCCCGAGGTGACCCGCTACCTGGAGGTGGTGGCCCTGGTCGGGGCGGGTGCGGTCACCGTCGTACCGACGCTTTCGGTGACCGACGCGGACCGGGCGCAGGCGCGGGCGGTGCTTGGCGAGCCGGACCGGCCCCGGGTGGCGCTGCACCCCGGGGCGAGCGACACCCGGCGGCGCTGGCCCGCGCGGCGGTTCGCCGAGGTGGCCCGGACCCTGCACGACGACGGGTACGAGGTGCTGGTCACCGGCACCCCCGCCGAGCGGGCGGTGGTGGACGAGGTGGTCGCGGCGGCCGGGGTGCCGGTCCGTCCCCAGGTCGGCACGCTCAGCCTCGGCGGGCTGGCCGCCGCTTACGCGGGCTGCGCGTTGGTGGTCTCCAACGACACCGGCCCGCTGCACCTGGCCGGCGCGGTGGGCACCCCGACGGTGGGTGTCTACTGGGTCGGCAACATGATCAACGGGGCGACCCCGCTGCGCGGCCGGCACCGCCCGATCGCCGCCTGGACGACGCGCTGCCCGGTCTGCGGGGTCGACTGCACCCCGGGCATCTATCCGCACCGGCCCGGCGACGGCAACTGCCCGCACCGGGACTCGTTCGTCGCCGACGTGCCGGTGGTCGAGGTGCTCGAAGCCGCCGCCGACCTGCTCCACCCCGAACCGGGCGCGGTGACCGCCCCCTGACCGCCACGCCCCTGACCGCCCACGCCCCAGACCGCCCTCACCGCGACCGGCGACCGGGGTCGAGTTGGCCGGTGCGACCCGGGCTGGTTGTGCGGTGTGGGGCCGGATCAGGCCGGTTGGGTGGTGTCGGCGCGGGCCGGACGCGTGGTGGTCTGCCGTGTGGTGTCGGCGGCGACCACCTCCCACGCCTCGACGGCACGTTCGGTGACCGTGGTCGGTGACTCCAGGTGGTAGGCGCCGCTGGGCAGCACACCCGCGCCGCCGTACCGGGCCAGCACCGCGAGCTGGGCGGCGACGTCCTCGCCCTGGTGGTTCGCCGGAACCCGCCGCCAGAACTCGAAGCCGCCCGAGTCGACAAGCGCCGCCCGGTCGTAGAGCACGCAACCGCCGATCCAGGAGATCTTGTACGCCCGCCACGCCCCCGGCGGCAGGCCCACCTTCTGCTGGACGTGCAGCAGGTTCGCGGCCGGGTGGATGGCGGCCCGCTGCCACTGCGGGGTGTCGGGGCGGACCAGTTCCGGCACCACCGGCCCGTCCCACTCCTCGTAGTGCCCGTGCGTCTCGGGGCGGACGTCGTCGGCGTACGACAGGCCGTGCACCGCGTTGCCGACGAACCCGCAGCCCAGTTTCCCGATCGCGGTGACCAGCCGGCCGAGGGTGCCCGGTTCGAGCCAGACGTCGTCGTCGAGGCAGAGCACGTACCGGGCCACCGACCGGTCCAGCAGGTACGCCCGGTGTTCGGCCAGCCCGCGCCGGGGCAGTCGGCGGGTCAGCAGCACCGGGTGCCCCCGGTGGCGCAACGCCCGGACCATGGTGGCCGCCGCCGGGTGCGCGTACGCCGGGTCGTCGTCGGACTGGTCGCTGACCACCACCCCGAAGTCGGGGATCTCGACCTGGGCGGCCAGCCCGGCCAGGGTGACCGCCAGTTCGGCCGGGCGGTTGCGGGTGGGGATCAGCACGTCGAGCCGACGGGGTCGGCGGAACTCCCCGGGCGTGCCGAGGTCGAGCGGTCGGTTCACGGGGTCCTGCCCAGGCTCTGCGCGGTCGGGGTCGGGGTCGGGTGGGTCGTCGTCGGCTCCGGGCCGGGTGCCGCCGACGGGTCGACGGCGGGTCGTACCGCCCCGGCACGACCGTCGGCGGCGGCCCGGTCGGCGGTGTGGGCGGCCCGGCCGGCGGTGGTCCGGGTGGCCTGGCCGGCGGTGGTCCGGGTGGCCTGGCCGGCGGCGCCCTCGGCGGCCTGGGCGCGGATCCGGTCGATGATCGCCGAGGTGGACCGGTCCGGCACGTAGCCGAGGGTGCGTACCTGACCGCCGAGCCGGCGGACCAGCGACGCCTCCGGGACCATCTCCGGCGGGTAGTCGCCGCCCTTGACGTACACGTCGGGGCGGACCGCCTCGATCAGGCCGACCGGCGAGTCCTCCTCGAAGACCACCACGTGGTCCACGCAGGACAACGCGGCGAGCAGGGTGATCCGGTCCTCGACCGGGTTGACCGGCCGGTCGGCACCCTTGAGCCGGCGGACGCTGGAGTCGGAGTTGACCGCGACCACCAGCAGATCCCCCAGGGCCCGCGCCTGCTCCAGGTAACGCACGTGACCGGGGTGCAGCACGTCGAAGCAGCCGTTGGTGAAGACCACCGACCGGCCGGCCCGCCGGTGGTCGGCGACGATCGCGTCCAGCTCGCCGGTGCCGACCAGCGTCGGGTGGGCGGTGCCGTCGGGTGCGCCACCGAGCGCGTCGAGCAGGTCCTCCCACCGGCACACACAGGTGCCGGTGTCGGAGACGGTGATGGTGGCGGCGAGCTGGGCCAACTGGGCGGCGGTCGGCAGCGACGCCTCGGCGGCCAGCGCGAGGGTCATCGCCGCCAGGTAGGCGTCCCCCGCGCCGACGGCGTGACTGGCCGGGACGGGCGTGCTGTGGCTGCGCCGGTGTGCGCCGTCCGCGCCGCCGACGATGGCGCCCTCGGTGTCCAGGGTCACCGCGACGACGTCCGCGCCGGTGTGCGCGCGCAGCTCGGCCAGCCGCGCCTGCGCCAGTTCGGCCCGGTCGACGCCCTCCCCGACGGTGGCGTTGACGGTCACCCCGGCCCCGGTCACGCTCAACCCGTCGCCGGTCATCGCGACCCGCCCCTCACCGGGGGTCGGTTCGCCGGTCGGGCCGGCGGGTGCCCGGCCGACCCCACCCGGGGCGGTGCCCACGACCAGCTCCGACGGCCCGTCCGTCGGATCGCTCGGCGGGTGGTCCAGGTGCAGGCCGGTGCCGCCGGTACGGGTCGGGGTGGGCGGTGCGCCGAAGCCGGCGGCGGCGCGGGCCAGCAGCCGGGTCGCCTCGGCGAAGCTGGGGGTGACCACCGTCGGGTTCAGCCCCCGCCAGTCGGCCAGGTCGTGGGCGTCCAGGGCGACGGTGGCGTACCGGTGCCGGTGGGCGAACAGCCAGGCGCGCACCGGGGCGGGCAGCGCGCCGAGACCGTAGTCGCAGACCACCAGGGTGGGCGCGGCCCCGCCGGCCACCGCCCGCAGCTCCTCGGTGGCGCAGCTCAGGGCGGTGAGCAGCCGGGCGACACCGTCGTCGTCGAGCGGTTCGTCGGGCTCGCCGGAGTCCTCCCGGAGCAGGATCTGGTTGCCGGCCAGCATCCGGCGTTTCACCGGCGTCGGCCGGTGCGGTTCGCCGACCGTACGGTCCCAGACGCCGGCCCGGTCCAGGCAATCGTGCAGTTCGTCGCCGGCCACGTCCGCCCCGACCGGGGCGACCAGCAGCGCCCTTCCGCCGAGGGTGGCGACGTTGACCGCGGTGTTCGCGGCCCCACCTGCGGCGGTGATCCGTCGACGCAGGGTGAGGATCGGCGCGGGCGCCTCCCGGCACAGCCGCTCCGACTCGGCGAAGCGCCACTCGTCGAGCATGGCGTCGCCGACGACGAGGACGGCCCGGTCCCGCCAGCTCTCCACCACGGTGGCGAGCCGGCGCTGTTCCGCTGCTGCTCCTGCCATGCCCACCGGGGTCCCCCGCGCCGACCAGGCCAAACCCTCCGCCATGCCCGGCGACCAGGGTCACGTTTCGGGCCCTACACCCCGGGAACCGACCAGAGGTATCCGGAGAGGGGAAAACCGACATGGCAGCCACGACATTGCAGGGCAAGCGGATCGCGTTCCTCGCCACCGACGGCGTGGAGGAGGTCGAGTACGTCCAGCCGCGTGAGGCGGTCGAGAAGGCGGGCGCGACCGCCGAGCTGGTATCGCTCAAGCCCGGCACCATCCAGGCCTTCAACCATCTGGACCAGGGCAAGACGTACGACGTGGCGGTGACGGCGGCCGACGCGGACGCCGACGGCTACGACGCGCTGGTGCTGCCCGGCGGGGTGGCCAACCCGGACTTCCTGCGTACGGACCCGGACGCGGTCCGGTTCGTGCAGGCGTTCTTCGCGGCCGGCAAGCCGGTCGGGGTGATCTGCCACGGCCCGTGGACCCTGGTCGAGGCGGGCGTGGTGGCCGGTCGTCGGATCACCAGCTGGCCGAGCCTGCGTACCGACCTGACCAACGCCGGTGCGACCTGGGTGGACGAGCAGGTGGTGACCGACGGCAACCTGGTCAGCAGCCGCAATCCCGACGACCTCCCGGCGTTCTGCGCCGCGCTCGTCGACCGGTTCGCCGCCTGAGGCGTACCCCCGAGGGGCAGGTGGGTCCCCGGTGGCCCGCGTGCCCGCCTGAGGCGTACCCCCGACGGGCAGGCGGGTCCCTGGTGGCCCGCGTGCCCGTCGGTGCCGGGCGGGTCCGCGGGCAGGTTTCCTGCGGTGGTAGGCATGTTCGCGGGGGAGCGGGAAAGAAGGCGGGATGACCGCCCAGACCCACGGCAGCCCGGTGCTCCAGGCCCGCCAGCTGCGCATGTTGATGTTCGGCCTGATGACCGGCATGTTGTTGGCCGCGCTGGACCAGACCATCGTCGGTACGGCGTTGCCCACCATCGTCGGCGAGCTGGGCGGGATCGACCACTACTCGTGGGTGGTCACCGCCTACCTGCTCGCCTCGACCGCCTCCACCCCGCTCTACGGCAAGATGGCCGACCTGTACGGCCGCCGACCCGTCTTCCTGTTCTCGATCGGCACGTTCCTGCTCGGCTCGCTGCTGGCCGGCCTGTCGCAGGACATGACCCAGCTGATCGTCACCCGGGGCGTGCAGGGCATCGGCGCGGGTGGCCTGATGACGTTGGCGTTCACCATCATCTCGGACGTGGTGTCGCCCCGGGAACGTGGCCGCTACCAGGGGTTGTTCGGCGCGGTCTTCGGCGTCTCCTCGGTGGCCGGGCCGCTGGTCGGCGGCTACTTCGCGGAGACCAACTGGCGGTGGATCTTCTATCTGAACGTGCCGTTGGCGCTGTTGGCGATCGTGGTCTGCTACCACGTGCTGCGGTTGATCCCGTTCGAGCGGCGGGAGCACACCGTCGACTGGTTGGGCGCGGCGCTGCTGGTCGCCGGGGTGAGCGCGTTGCTGCTGGCGCTGAGCTGGGGCGGCAACTCGTACGCCTGGGGCTCGCCGACGATCATCGGGCTGTTCGTGGCGGGTGCGGTGCTCGGGGTTGCGTTCGTGCTCCAGGAGGCCCGGGTCACCGAACCGATCCTGCCGCTGGGGCTGTTCCGCTCCGCGACGTTCGCGCTGGCCAACTCGGCGGGCTTCGTGCTCGGTCTGGTGATGTTCGGGTCGATCATCTTCATCCCGCTCTACCTGCAGATCGTCAAGGGCGCCTCGCCCACCCGCAGCGGCCTGCTGATGCTGCCGATGATGGCCGGCATCATCGTCACCTCGATCGTCACCGGCCGGGCGATGAGCCGGATCGGCCGGTACAAGTGGTTCCCGGTGGCCGGTTCGGTGGTGCTGGTCGTCGGGATGCTGCTGTTCACCCGGCTCCAGGTGGACAGCTCGCTCTGGGCGGCGTTCGGCTACATGGTGGTGATCGGCGTCGGGCTGGGCCTGTGCATGCAGTCGCTGATCCTCGGCGTACAAAACGCCGTGGACGTGCGGAACCTCGGCGCGGCGACCTCCTCGGCGACGTTCTTCCGGTCGCTGGGCGGTTCGTTCGGGGTGGCCATCCTGGGCGCGGTGCTCTCCACCCGGCTCGCCAGCGGGCTCGCCGACCGGCTGCCCGGCGCGATCGCCCAGCTCCCGGCCGACCAGCAGGCGGCGGTGGCGGCCAGCGGCGGCACCAGCATCTCGATCAACGATCCGGCGACCATCCTGGCCCTGCCCGGCCCGGTCCGGGCGGCCATCCAGGCGTCCTTCGTCGAGTCGCTGCACCTGGTGTTCCTGACCACCGGCCTGATCGCCCTGGTGGCCGTGCTGGTCACCCTGGCCCTGCCCAACGACCAGCTCCGGGGTGCCGGCCCGCAGGGCGCGACCGGCGGCGTCGACCCCCTCGGCGGCAAGGCCCCCGCCCCCGGCGGCAAACCCCTGACCAAGGAGTCCAAGGCGGAAGCCGCCGCCGACCTCAACGCCAAATCCCAAACCATGCTCTAACCCCACCCCACCCCACCCCACCCCACCCCACCCACCCCCGGCCCCACCCCCGCCCCGGTGATCAAGAAGTTTGCGTCAGAAATCGCGCGGAGGTTGACGTAAACCTCTTGATCACCGGGGCGGGAATGGGGGTGAAGTGGGCTAAGCGGGCGCAGGTGGAGAGGCTGCTCTCGGCGGGGGCGGGGGCGGGGGCGGGAAGGGCGAGGGCGAGGGCGGGGGGCTACTTGAGGATGAGGCGGTTGGTTTGGTCGAAGACGGTGAGGTCGGCGAGGGTTTCCGGGACCGAGAGGGAGAGCGGGGCGGGGAACTCGTGCGGGTGCAGGAAGGCGGCGTCGGTGGTCTCGTCGGTGACGCGGGTGAGTTCGCCGTCCCAGTCGTCGACCCGGAACGCGGTGGTGAAGATCTGGTAGGTGTGGCCGTACATGTTGGTGTGGGTGCGGTCGGGGCCGGTGTAGAGGGCGAAGGCGCTGACCCGCAGGGCGCGCAGGCCGGTCTCCTCGCGGACTTCGCGGACCGCGCAGTCGGCGATCGACTCGCCGAGTTCCATCGCGCCCGCCGGCAGCGCCCACTGGCCGTTGTCCGAGCGGCGGATCAGCAGCACCCGGCCGGCGTTGTCGCGTACCACGGCCCGCGCGCCGACGAACATCAGCGTCCGATCGCCGGCCAGGGCGCGTAGCTGTCCCACGTACGAGTCGGCCCAGGAGATACTCACCCGGACAATCTACGCACCATCCGGGGAGGGGTTCGGCGTTCCGGGGGTTCCCAAGGTGTGACCGGCGACACTAGCTTGTCACCCATGCGTAGCACGATGATGGACGCCCCGCTCCAGGTCGCCCGGATCCTCGAACACGGTGCGACGGTGCACGGCACGGCCGAGGTGGTCACCTGGACGGGTGCCGAGCCGCGCCGGATGTCGTACGCCGAGGTGGGTCGCGCGGCGGCCCGGCTGGCCCACGCGCTGCGCGACGAGTGCGGGGTGACCGGTGACGAACGGGTCGCCACCTTCATGTGGAACAACAACGAGCACCTGGTGGCGTACTTCGCGGTGCCGAGCATGGGGGCGGTGCTGCACACGCTCAACCTGCGGCTCTTTCCCGACCAGGTCGCCTACATCGCCAACCACGCGCAGGACCGGGTGGTGCTTGTCGACTCGACGTTGATCCCGCTGCTGGCCCGGGTGCTCGGCGAGCTGACCACCGTGCGGCACGTGGTGGTGGTGGGCGGTGCGGACCCCGGGCCGCTGCGGGCGGTCGCCGGTGACCGGGTCACCTTCCACCAGTGGGACGAGCTGCTGGCCGGCCGTCCCGAGCACTACGACTGGCCGGAGCTGGACGAGCGGGACGCCGCCGCGCTCTGCTACACCTCCGGCACCACCGGCAACCCCAAGGGGGTCGCCTACTCGCACCGGTCGATCTATCTGCACTCGTTGCAGGTGTGCCTGCCGGAGGGGTTCGGGCTCGGGCCGGGCGACCGGGAGTTGGCCATCGTGCCGATGTTCCATGCGATGTCGTGGGGCTTGCCGTACGCGGCGTTCCTCTCCGGCGCGTCACTGATCATGCCGGACCGGTTCCTCCAGGCCGCGCCGATCGCCGAGATGATCGCCACCGAGCGGCCCACCCTGGCCGGCGCGGTGCCGACCATCTGGAACGACCTGCTGGCCCACCTGGACGCCCACGACGTGGACACCTCGTCGCTCAAGGAGGTGATCGTCGGCGGCTCGGCCTGCCCGCCCGCGCTGATGCACGCGTTCGCCGAGCGGCACGGCATCGAGGTGATCCACGCCTGGGGGATGACCGAGATGTCCCCGCTGGGTTCGGTGTCCCGGGCCCCGGCCGGGGCGACCGGGGACGACGCCTGGCGGTACCGCCACACGCAGGGCCGGATTCCGGCCGGGGTGGCGGCCCGGATCGTCGACCCGCTGGGTGAGCCGCTGCCCGCCGACGGGACGTCCGTGGGTGAGCTGGAGGTACGCGGGCCGTGGGTGACCGCGCGGTACGTCGGCGAGGACGCCCCCGACCCGGAGAAGTTCCACGACGGCTGGCTGCGTACCGGCGACGTCGGCATGCTCTCGCCGGACGGGTTCCTCACCCTCACCGACCGGGCCAAGGACGTGATCAAGTCGGGTGGGGAGTGGATCTCCTCGGTGGAGTTGGAGAATGCCCTGATGGCCCACCCGGACGTGCAGGAGGCCTGTGTGGTCGGGGTGCCGGACCAGCGGTGGGGTGAGCGTCCACTGGCCACGGTGGTGGTGCGTGCGGGCGCGTCGACCAGTGTGGAGCAGCTCCGTGCGTTCCTCGCCGGCTCGGTGGCACACTGGCAGGTGCCGGAGCGCTGGGCGGTCATCGACGCGGTGCCCAAGACCAGCGTCGGCAAGTTCGACAAGAAGGTGGTGCGTGCGCGGTACGCCGACGGCGACCTGGAGGTACGGGAGCTGGCGGGGCCGTAACACTTTTCGGCGACTCGTCGCCGATGGGGTAGGGACGTCACTCCTGAAACATCCCTCCCCAGGGGCGGCCCCGGCGTTCGCACCGCGCCGGGGCCGCCCTTCCTCGCGGGCGACCCGCTATGTCATTCTTGCGAAACTTCCTCGCGTCTGTCCGGGCTATTGCGAACTGTCCTCGGAACTACTGCCCGGCGGTGTCGATCAGCACCTTCCCCACCACCGCGTCCTCCACCGCCTGGTGCGCGTCGGCGGCCTGCGCCAACGGAAAACGGTGCAGCGGCAGGCCGGCCGCCTCACCCACCCGCACGGCCCCCTGGGCGACGGCCGCCGCCACGTCGGTGACCGCGTGCGCCTTGGCCGCCTTCGGGGCCGTGTAGACCAGCACGAACTGCCAGCGGGCGTTGGGCGCCATCAGCGGCCGGATCGGCAGGGTCAGCTCACCCCCACCGTCGTCGGCGTAGACGCAGACCACCCCGCCGGTACGCAGCAGCTGCACGTCGACGGCGGCGTTGCGGGCGGCCGAGACCTCGACGATCGTGTGCACCCCGTCGGGGGCGATCTTGCGGACCTCCTCGACCACGTCCTGCTCCCGGTAGTTGACCACGAAGGAGGCTCCGGCCGCCGCCGCCAACTGCGCCTTCTCCGGGCTGCTCACCGTCGCGACGACGCAGGCGTCGGCCCAGCGGGCCAACTGGATCGCCGCGTTGCCGACCGCACCCGCCCCACCCTGCACCAGCACCACGTGGTCGCTGAGCGCCCCGGCGTGCAGGGTGTCCGGCACGTACTCCCCGACGGTCAGGCAGCGGTGCGCGGTGAGGAACGGGATGCCCAGGCAGGCACCCAGGTCGAACGAGGCGTCCCCGAGCGGCACCACCTGCCGGACCGGCACCACCGTGTATTCGGCGGCGGTGCCCCAGGGCCGCTGCCAGGCGGCTTCCCAGAGCCACACCCGTTCACCGGTGAGGGCCCGGTCGACCCCCGCGCCGACCGCCTCCACCACCCCCGCGCCGTCCTGCCCCGGGGTCTGCCAGCCGACCGGCAACGGCTGCTGCCGCCGGCTCTTCCAGTCGGTCGGGTTCACCCCGGCCACCGCCACCCGGACCAGCACCTCTCCCGGGCCCGGTTCGGGCACCGGCCGGTCGACCAGTTGGAGCACCGACGGGTCGCCGGTGCGCTCGTACACGATCGTCTGCATCGCCGTCTCCTCAGGCCGCCGGTTTGAGCACCACCTTCGAGTAGCCCTCCTCGCGACGGTCGAAACGTTGGTACGCGTCCGGTGCCGCGTCCAGCGGCAACTCCTTGCTCACCACGAAGCTCGGTGTGGCCCGCCCCGCCATGATCAGGTTCCGCAGGTACTCGTTGTAGGTCTTGACGTTGGCCTGCCCGGTGCCCATCCGCAGGCCCTTCTCGAAGAGCTTGCCCATCTTGAACAGCAGCTCACCCTTGCCGGAGTGCTCGTCCGGCGCACCCGGGTCGTGCGCCAGGTAGAGGCCGACCACGCCGATCGCGCCGGTCGCCCGGACCACCTCGACCAGGCTGTTCAGCACCGACGCCGGCTGCTCCGCACCACCCGCCCCGGTGGCCTGGTAGCCGACCGCGTCCACCCCGTGGTCGGTGCCCACCCCGTCGGTCCGGTCGAGGATCTGCGCCACCGGGTCCCCGGCCGAGAAGTCGATCGGGGTCGCGCCGATCGACTCGGCCAGCCGCAGCCGGTCCGGCACCCGGTCCACCAGGAACACCTCGGCGGCACCCATCAGGACCGCCGAGTACGCGGCCATCAACCCGACCGGCCCGCCACCCATCACGGTGATCCGCTCGCCGGGCCGCAGCCCGGTCATCGCCACCCCGTGGTAACCGGTGGGGAAGATGTCGGCGAGCATCGCGTAGTCGTTCTCGTGCTCGGTGCCGGGCGGCAGCTTCAGGCAGTTGAAGTCGGCGAACGGCACCCGCAGGTACTCCGCCTGACCACCCCGGTACGGCCCCATCGCCACATAGCCGTACGCGCCACCGGCGAAGCCGGGGTTGACGGTGAGGCAGAAGCCGGTCTTCTGTTCCCGGCAGTTGCGGCAGAACCCGCACCCCACGTTGAACGGCATCGACACCCGGTCGCCGACCTTGATCCCGCGTACCCCGGTGCCGGCCTCGACCACCGTGCCCATGTTCTCGTGGCCGAAGACGATGCCCGGTTCGGCGAGCGTGCGCCCCTCGTACATGTGCAGGTCCGAACCGCAGATCGCGGTCGTGGTGATCTGCACGACCACGTCGTCGGGGTGCTCGATGCGCGGGTCCTCGACCTCGTTGACGGCCACCTCGTGCGGCCCCTGGTAAACCACAG
This sequence comes from Micromonospora sp. CA-248260, assembly GCF_050942205.1. Lineage (NCBI taxonomy): Bacteria > Bacillati > Actinomycetota > Actinomycetes > Micromonosporales > Micromonosporaceae > Micromonospora > Micromonospora sp. CA-248260. Next base: position 534,635 of record NZ_CP192021.1, read on the forward strand.
CTCTCATGGTTCCGACGCTAAGCGGACCGGCCGGGTCGCGGGGGCGGTTCAGCCGAGCTGGTCAACCACCTCGGGAGTGAGATCGTGCACCGAGGTGAGCACCACGGCGGCCAGCTCCGCCGCGTCCGGGTCCAGCGGGTACGACCCGTGCGGCACCGCGATCACCCGCATCCCGGCGGCGGCGGCCGAGCGGACCCCGTTGGAGGAGTCCTCCACGGCGGCGCACCGGGCCGGGTCGACCCCGAGCCGTTCGGCGACGGCGAGATAGACGTCGGGTGCGGGCTTGCCCCGGGCGGTCCGCTCGGTCGACAGGGTCACCCGGAACTCGGCGGTGAGGTCTGCGGCGGTCAGCGCCGCGACGATCAGCCGGGTCGGCGAGGAACTGGCCAACCCCAGCGGCCACCGCGCGGCCAGCCGGCGTACCACCAGGTCGGCGTCGTCGATCAGCGGTACGCGCACCGCGTACCGCCGGGCCATCTCCTCGACCACCTCGGCGGCGACCTGCTCGGCGCTGCGGTCGACGCCCAGCTCACCGCTGAGGTACTCGGCCCACTCGCCGGTGCTCATCCCCATCAGCCGCCGTTGGGTGTCGGGCTGCCAGGTGCCGCCCCGCGCCGCCACGTACGCCCGGCGCACCTCCTCCCAGACCGGCTCCGAGTCCACGATCACGCCGTCCAGGTCGAACACCACCGCATCCACCGTCACCCCGCCATCCTCCCCGACCCCGCCGGAGCCCGGTCGCCCGGTGCCGGCAGCGCCCGCCGGCCTCGGGGTGGTCCCGATGGAGTCAGCCCTGCTCGTCCTCGTCCGCTGGCGGCTTGGGGCGGCGGTATTCCCTGATGTACGCCTCGACTTCTGACCGCAGCCACACAGAGCCGCCTTGCAGCGTCTGGAACGGGCGCGGGAACTTCGGGTGAGCGGTGATCTGGCGCAGCCGGGAGCGTCCTACGCCGAGCATGGTCAACATCTCCGCCGGGCCGACGAGCGGCCCAGGCACCTCTGGCTCACCCATGCCAAACAAGGTAGGCATCGCCATGCCTACCCCATTTGGCAGCGCATAATTACGCCCGACCAAAGTATGTCCCACCAAATTATGCCTACCAGGATTGACAGGTGCGTAACTCGGGGTGTGGAATCGGTGACGCGGTGCCCCCGCCCTGGTGGAGCTGGGCTCGGTGGGGCGGGGTGCCGCAATGACCCGAGCCCTGGGAGGCGACCGTGACGCGTGAGGTGCCGTTGTTGGTGGAGCTGGCCTGGGACTGCCTGGAGTGCCACCGCTACGAACATTGCGACAAGTGCTCCGACAGTGGCTTCTGCGCGGTGCTGGAGGCCGCCCGCACCCGGATCAGGGCGTGGCGCAGGTACCGCGGAGTGTTTGGTTGGCGTCGATGAGGGCGCCCCTGCCGGCGGCGGGAGACCTGATCCAGGTGACCCGTGCGGCCAGCGTGCAGTTCGTCAAGCCCATCCGGTGCCGGGTGATCCGGATGCTGGACTGGATCACCTACGACGGCTGGTGCTGGCTCGACGTCTACCAACTGGACGACAAGGGCGACGCGGTGGCCCGACGGTCGATCTTTGTGCAGCCGGCGGGGCTGGTCGTCCACCGCCGGACCGCCCCCGTGCCGGTCGGGCAGCAGCGGCGGCCCAGCTCGAAGGTGCGGCCATGAACTCAGCGGTAGGCGGTGGCCTGGGTGGCGTAGAGGGTGGCGTACACCCCGTCGAGGCGGATCAGCTCGTCGTGGGTGCCCATCTCGCGTACCCCGCCGTCGCCGATCACGATGATCAGGTCGGCGCTGCGGACGGTGGAGAGCCGGTGCGACACGAACACCGTCACCCCGCCGCTGTCGGCGGCGACCCGGGCCGCGCCGTCGGTGAACCGCGCGAACAGCCGGTGCTCGGCCTCGGCGTCCAGCGCCGACGCCGGCTCGTCCAGCACCATCAGCAGCGGGGCGTCGCGCATCATCGCCCGGCCCAGTGCGAGCTGCTGCCACTGCCCGCCGGAGGCGTCCACCCCGCCGTCGGCGTGACTACGACCCAGGCGGGTGTCCAACCCGTAGGGCAGCCGGTCGACGACGCCGCTGTGCGCGCGGGCCAGGCCGGTGCGAACCGCGTCGTCGTCGGTGGCCCGGGGCAGGTCGCCGATGCCCACGGCCAGCCGGGCGGTCAGCTCCGGGCGGGCGTAGTCCTGGAACGCGGCCGTGGTCCGCTCCCGCCAGGCGGCGAGGTCGATGTGGCGCAGGTCGACGCCGTCGATCAGGATCGCGCCCCGGTCGGGCTCGTAGAACCGGTTGAGCAGCTTGACCAGCGTGGTCTTGCCCGCGCCGTTCTCGCCGACGATCGCCACCGTGCTGCCGGCGGGCAGCAGCAGGTCCACGTCGCGCAGCACCGGCCCGTCCGCGCCGGGATAGCCGAAGGTGACCCCGCGCAGGCGGATGCCCTCCAGTAGCCGCTCGGGCGGGCGCAGCGGGGTGACCGGCGCACCGGGCGGCGGGACCGGCTGCGGCACCAGCTCCCGCACCTCGTCGAGCCGGCGCAGCGACCGGCCGCTGCGCACCAGCTGCTGCGTGATCGTCACCGCACCGGCCACCTGCTGGTTGAGCTGCGAGGCGAGCAGGATGGCCAGCACCACGTCGCCGACGTCCGCGTGGCCCCGGATCGCGTCGCCGACGACCAGGACCAGCGCGGCGACGTAGCCGAGGCCGAACACGGCCTGCCCGGCCGCACGCCACCACCCGGCGGTCAGCTCGCCCCGCCAGATCCGGGCGGTGGCCCGCTGCCAGTGCTCGGCGTAACGCTGTTGCAGGTGCTCGACCAGGCCCAACAGCCGCAGCTCCTTGGCCGAGGCCGCGTCGGTGGTCAGCTCGAACAGGTGCCGGGCCTGCCGGGTGTCGACGATGCTCTCCTCGCGGGCCCGGTCGGCGGCGGCCTGGGCCCACCGGCCCGCCAGCACCGGCAGGGCGGCCAGCAGCGGCAACGCCACCAGCGCCGGGTGGACCAGGGTGAGCAGCACGGTGGTCAGCAACAGGCTGACCGCCAGCGAACCGCCGGTCAGCAGCGCCTGCAACCCCTCGCCGATGCGCTGCAACTCGTCCTGGGCCAGGGCCATCCGGTCGGCGCTGTCGGGCCGCTCGTGGTGGTCGAGGTACGGCGTGCCGTTGCTGATCTCGACGAGCTGCTCGTCGGTGCTGAGCACGTTGAGTTCGGACACCTCGAAGTACGCGATGTGCGCGAAGTGGGCGCAGGTCAGCGCCGCGATCGCGGCCACCGCGACGGCCAGGCCCGACCAGGCGGCCGTCCCGGCGTGACCCGCCGCCGCCGCGTTGGTGAGGTGTTTCAGCGCCACCGCCGCCGCCGGAACCGCGACCGCGTTGCCCGCCATCAGCGCCAACGCCACGGTCATCTTGCGGCGGTCCTGCCGCCACGACAACCGCATCAACCCGCTGATCGACCTCATCATCGGCTCACCTCACCACCTCGGTCTGCGGGCCGCTGCCGGCGTCGTCGTCGGCGAAACGTTCCGCCTGGAGGGTGAACATGGCGGCGTACCGGCCACCCGCCGCCATCAGCTCGTCGTGGCTGCCCTGCTCGACGACCTTCCCCTGGTCGAGCAGGACGATCCGGTCGGCCAACCGGACGCTGGACAGCCGGTGCGAGATGAGGATCGTCGTCCGGCCCCGGGTCAGCTCGGCGAACCGGGCGAAGAACTCGGCTTCGGCGCGGACGTCCAACGCCGCCGTGGGCTCGTCGAGCACGAGCACGGTGCTGCCGTGGTAGAGCGCGAACAGGGCACGTGCGATGGCGATCCGCTGCCACTGCCCACCGGACAGGTCCAGACCACCCTCGTAGGCCCGGGACAACACCGTGTCCAGGCCGTTCGGCAACGCGTCGAGGGTGTCGAGCAGCCCTGCCGCCTGTGCCGCGCGGCGTACCCCGGCCCGGTCGTCGAGGTGCTCGACGGCACCGAAGCCGATGTTGGCGGCGGCGGAGAGCTCGTAGCGCACGAAGTCCTGGAACACCACGGCGATCCGGCGTTGCCAGTCCCGCGCCGGCAGGTCGGCGATGTCGGCGCCGTCGGCGCGTACCGTGCCGGCGTCGGGCGAGTACAGCCGGGCCAGGAGCTTCACCAGGGTGGTCTTGCCCGCCCCGTTCGCCCCCACCAGGGCGGTGCACTGCCCGGCGGGGATGTGCAGGTCCAGGTCGTCGAGCACCGGCCGGGCCGCACCGGGGTAGCCGAAACGTACCCCGGTGAAGTCGATCGCCGGGGCGGTGGTGGCGGGCGGCCCGGCCCGGCCGGTGTCGGGTGGCTCGGCATAGCGGGCCATGGCCCGCTCGAACGCCGTGACGGCGGTCTCGGCGTTCATGCCGTACTGGGTCTGGGTGTCGGAGTCGGGATAGAACTCCCCCAGCCGGATCAGCGCCATCACCGCCTGCAACACCAGCGCCAACCCGGCCAGGTCGACCGCCCCGTCGGCGGCGCGTACCCCGGCCAGCGCCAGCACGGCGGCCACGCCGACCAACCCGACGGCCGTGTAGAGCAGGTAGGGCCGCAGGTAGATGCGCCGCCGCTCGGCCCACACCGGGGCCAGGACCCGACGGTAGACCTGCCGGTAGCGCTCCGTCAGCCAGCCGGTCAGGCCGAAGACACGCAGCTCCTTCGCGGCGGCCGGACCCATCGCCAGCCCGCGCAGGTAACGGCTCTCCCGGCGCAGCGCCGCCACGTCGCGGATGACCCGGGCGTAGCGGCGCAACCCACCCCGCTGGCCGTGCCGGAACAACAGCACCACCACCAGCATCGCCAGCGCCGCCCACGGGCCCAGCACCACCGCGACCACCACCGTGAACCCGACGACCTGGGTGTACGGCCCGATCAGCGCGATCAGCCCGGCGTACGCCGCGCCGGGGGTGCGGAACGCGAACCGCAGCTCGTGCCCGGCCTCACCCAACTCGTCCAGGACCGCCGGGTCCTCCAGCGGGGTGATCTCCCGGGTCGACAGCGACGCGGCGATGAGCCGCCGGTACATGTGCCCGTCGACCCGTCGACCGAGCTGCTCGGCGACGGCCTTCTGCGCCGCCTCGGCCAGTTGCAGCGCGATCAACGCCGCCCCGGCCGCGGCCAGCGGCCACCACACCTCGGCCTGCGCGGTGGTGCCGGCCAGCACCGGGCCGATCCGCCCCACGGTGACGCTGACGGCGATCGCGAACACGACCGGCAGCACCCCCCGGGACACGCTGAGCGCGAGCGCGACGGCACTCCAGCCGGGCCCGGCGGCGGGGAACTGCCGGGCGATGCGCAGCCGGGCGGCGGCGGCCTCGCGCCACTGCTGACCGGTGCCGGTGGTGGAGGTGGTCATCGGGTCAGCCGAAGACCTTGTCCCGCAGCACCACGGGCAGCTCCAGCTCCTGGGCGCAGCCACGCACCGAGAGCTGGTAGGAGTCGACCACCTCGGGGCTGTCCGCCACGGCCAGCTCCGCCTCGGTGAGGGCCGTGACCTGACGCTCCCGGAAGCGGTACTCGTCGGCGTTGCCGTGCAGGCCGGGCACGACGTACGGCTCCGGCTCGACCGGATTGTGGATCTTGGACTGGTCGGAGTTGAGGTCACCGGCGGCACCCCAACCGGTGAGCATCTCCGGCCGGTACAGGTGACCGATGTCGAGGCGGGTGAACAACCGCGACACCGTCTCCTGCGGGAACCGGCTGCACTCGTACGGGAAGTGCGTCACCGCCAGCCCCTCCGCCGCCGCGTACCGGCGCATCCGCGCGTAGTTGAGGGTGCTGAGCACGAAGTTCTGCACCACCCGCTCCCGGCCGATCTTGCCGGCCCACTTGGCCATCCACGAGTCGAGCGACGCCCGGGGCTGACGGTCCAGCACCAGCAGGCGCAGCCGGTCGACCGGCCACCCCGCCTCGATCAGGCAACGCGCCGGGTTGAACAACGCCTCGAACGGCACGTACGGCCCGGCCATCTCCTTGGCGAACAGCACCGGCTCACCGTCGGGCAGTTTCCACGGCGAACCCTCACCACCGGTGAGCGCGAACCGGCCGATGGTCTTGACCGGCTGGTAGTAGGCCGCCGCCTGGGCCATGCCGAACAGGTTCGTCACCGCGGTCGAACCCACCCGGCAGCGCCCCCAGCCGAGCACCAGCAGCGGGAAGTCGGCCGGGCTGCGGCCGGCGAACCCGTGCGTGAGGGTACGCACGATCTGGGCGGTTACCTCGTCGATGGTGGTGGTGACGACCTGGTAGCGACCGTCGGGCGGCAGCGGGGTGCCGGTGAGCGCGTCGTCGTCGGCGGCGGCCAACCGGTGCAGCAGCGGGTACGGGTCGGTCATCGAGGCTCCTTGCGGTGGGGTGGGGCGGTTCAACCGAGGTCCAGCAGCGCGGCGACGTCCCGGACCGGCACCGGTCGCAGCACCGCCTCGCACAGCAACGTCTCGATGCCCCGCAGCGCCCGCAGGCAGGTGGCTGCGGGCACGCGCCGGGTGTCGGCGAGCAGGTGCAGCGCGCAGCCCCCGGCGAGGTGGGGCATGGCGAGGAAGAAGGTCATGTCGTGCCGGGCGACGGCGGTGAGCTGCCGCACCGTGGTGTGCGCGGCCAGTTCCTCAAGCGTCGCAAGGTCGGGCGTACCCGTCGGCGGGTCGAAGTCCCGGCCCATCCGGGAGTCGTTGAAGTACACCGACAGGTCGGCCTGGGCGCCCTCGGCCGCGATCAGGTCGTCCAACGCCTCCGGCGGGTAGGTGGCGTGGAAGTAGGACTCGGTCGAGTCGCGGTAGCAGCGCCGTACCGCGTCCTCGACGTCGCCGTCGCCGACGTCGAAGACCAGCAACGCGTTCTGGGCGATGCCGGTGGCGAGTTGCCGCTGACGGGGGGTGTTCCGGTTGCCCGCGATGAGCTTCACCACGGCCCGGTCCCGGCCGGTCAGCGCCGCCTGGACCAGCAGCGCGGCGGTCAGCACCACCGTGGACGACGACGCGCCGGTCCGCTCGGCCAGGGTGGCGGCGGCAGCGGCCACGGCGGTCGACTCCATCCGCCAGGTGACGACCGGCAGCGTACCCCCGTCGTGTTCCGGCCCGTCGAAGATCCGGTGCGGCACCGCAGGCAACCGGGCCCGCCAGTACGCCAGTGACTGGCGGGCCCGGCGCTGCCCGGCGGGCGAAGCCTCGTAGCCGGCCTGGTCCAACGGCTGCCAGCCCGGTGCGGGCAGGGCGCGTTCCCCGTCGACCAGGGTGCGCAGCTCGGCCAGCAGCAACTCCAGCGACCAGGCGTCCAGCGACACGTGCGACGCGGCCACGGCGACGGCCTCGACCAGCCCGTCGACCCGCAGCAGCGCCCACCGCACCGGCCACTCCCGGTCCAGTTGGAACGCGGTGCCGGCCAGCTCGGCGGCGGCGTCGTCGGCGGCCTGCGGCAGCGCGTCGGCGGTGGTGTCCCGCACCAGCGGCGGGTACGTCCCGTCGGCACGCAGGTGCTGGCGGGGGCCGTCGCCGTCGTCGGTCATCAGGGTCCGCAGCACCTGGTGCCGCAGCACCAGCTCCGACCAGGCCGCAGTCACCCGCTCGGCCGGGGCCGGGGCGGTCAACCGCAGCACCCGCCTGATGTTGAAGTCCTTGCTGGCCTCCCCGAACCACTGCATGGGCCGGTACATCGCCACCTGACCCCAGGTCAGCGGTGCGGAGGCGGTGGGCGCTCCGGCGAACCGCGCCTGGATCGCCGTGTCCGGGGCGACCGGCTGCCCGACCCCGGTCGGCGTCGACCGGTCCGCCGGCTCCACGGCCACGACCGTCGGGGTCCCGACCGTCGGGGTGCCGGGGCCGTCCAACGCGGCGGCCAGGGCGCGCACCGTACGGCGGTCGAACAGGTCGGCGATACCCACCGGCAGGCCCAGTTCCTCGTCGAGCCGGGTGACCACCTCGACGACCTGCATGGAGTCGCCGCCCAGCTCGAAGAAGTCGTCGTCGACCCCCAGCCGGTCCACCCGCAGCACCCCGGCGATCACCGCCGCCACCGCCGTCTGCAACTCCCCGGACGGCGCGACGTACGTGGTGCTCAGTGCGGGTCGTACCGTCGCGGTGGTGGGCAGCAGACGGGTGTCGACCTTGCCGTTCGGGGTGAGCGGGTACTGCGTGACGTAGCGGAACCGGCTCGGGACGGACGCCTCCGGCAGCAACCCGGCGGCGTGGGCGCGCAACTGCGCCTCGGTGGGTCGCGGCTCCGCCTCGGACCGCAGGTAGGCGACCAGGTGCAGGTCGTGGCCGTCGGGTTCGGCGATCACCACCGCCTCGGCGACACCGGGGCACCGGCGCAGCGCGTCCTCGACCGCCGGCGGCTCGACCCGCTGGCCACGGATCTTCACCTGCCGGTCGGCGCGGCCGAGCACGTCCAACACCCCGTCGGGACCCAACCGGCCGAGGTCACCGGTGCGCAGCAGCCGGGCACCGCCGCCCGCCGGATGGGGGATCCACCGTTGGGCGGTCAGCACCGGCTGACCGTGGTAGCCACGGCCGATGACGGCCCCGCCGAGGCAGATCTCGCCGGTCCCACCCGGTGGCACGGGCCGACCCTGCTCGTCGAGGATGTGCACCTCGGCATTGGGGATGGGCGCACCGACCGGCAGCCGTCGGCCGACCGTACGGTCCGTGCCGATCCAGTACCAGGTGGCGCCGACGGTCTCGCTCATGCCGTAGTGGTTGCCGAAGCCCGACTTCGGGCTGTTGCTGATCCACCTGTCGAACTCGGGGGTCAGGTACAGCGGCTCACTGCCGATCATGACCTGACGGGCGACGTCGTCCACGCCACCGAGGGCGGTCATCGCCCGTACGTGCGACGGGGTGAGTTTCAGGAACCCGCACGGTGCGACGCCCGTCAACGCGATCAGGTCGTCGAAGGCGACCGGCTCCGGGGCGACCTCCAGCTCCCAGCCCGCGACGAGGGCGGTGAACAGGGTCATCACCGACCCGACGAAGTACAGCGGGGCGTGCAGCACCGCCCGCTCCTGCGGCTGGAACGCGAACTCCTCGGCGCACCAGCGCACATAGTTGACCAGCTGGCGGTGGGTGCCGAGGACACCCTTGGGTGCGCCGCTGGTGCCTGAGGTGTACATGATGAACGCCAGGTTCTCCACCCGGCAGCCACCGTCACCGTCGCCGCCGCCGGGCGCGTCGGGCAACGCCGACACGTCGAGCACGGCCGCCGGGTAGCCGGCGGGCACCAGGCCCCGGTGCCCCGGCCCGGTCAGCAGCACCGGGTCACCCGCGTCCGCCAGGATCCGGGTCCGCCGGTCCGCCGGGTCGTGGACGGACAGCGGCAGGTACGCCGACCCGGCGGCCAGCACCCCGAGGATCGCCACCACCGCGTCCACCGAGCGGGGCAGCAGCACCGCGACCGGCGTCTCCGGACCCGCACCGTGGGCCCGCAGCACCCGGGCGGTGTGCCGGACCCGGGCCAGCAGGTCACCCGCGGTGACCTCGACACCTGCGAAGCGCACCGCGATCCGCCCCGGGTCGGCCGCGAGCGCCTCGTCGACGAGCACGTGCAACGGGACCTGGTCGATCGGACGGCGCGGCCCGGTGGCGACCGACCGCGCGGTGTCCACCGTGGCCGGACCCCGCCGCCCGTCGGGGGAGGAGAACCCGTCGGCGGTACGCAGCGACGCGGGCCGCAGGTCGGTCCAGTGCTCGGCGACGTACGCCAGGCACGCCTCGGTCGACGCGGTGAAGACCGTCGTCCAACCGTCGGGCACGGGCCGGTCCGTCGGCCACAGGGAATGCTGGTCCTCGTCGTTGACGACGACGTGGTGCGGGTGGACGCTCACGCGCGCCCGCCGACCGTCTGGGTGCTCGCGACCAGCCGCTCCACCGGCTCGTGCCAGGTGTGCTTCGCGTACCAGTCGGCGTCGAACGAGGCGATCGTCGGGGTCCAACCGTCGTGGGCCTCGGCGTAGCCGGCGATCTCCCGCCAGAACACGTCGACCAGCGCGGAGTACCGGGAGGCGATCCGCAGGTCGTCCAGGGTGAACGGTGGCCCGTCCATGCGTACCAGCCGGATGTCGAACGCGCCCCGGTACTGTCGACCGGCGACGGTGAGCGGCTGCTTCCACATCGCCGCGCCGGGGGCGCGCAGGGTGTAACGGACGCGGGCGGTGCTGTGACCACCGTGGCGCAGGTCGCCCCACTCGCCGATGTCGGGCACCAGCGGCGGGAAGAAGTAGTGCCGTTGCCGGGGCACCTCGACCCGGTCGAAGTTGCCGGGCACGAAGTGCCAACGGTTGTACATCATCCGCTGGGCGACCTGCCACAGGATGTCGGTGACGGCGTCGCCGGGCAGGTCGGCGGCCATCTGCGGGCTGGGCAGCACGCAGCAGAAGAAGTCCGGCTTCTTCAGGCCCGCCACCTCCTCGCCGTACTGCCCGGCCGGCCCGCTCAGCCGGGACAGGTCCCGGATGCCGCTGGACATGCCGTAGTCGGCGTGGGCGTCGACGACCGCGCCCAGCACGATGCCCTCCAGGATCCGGGTCAGCTCGTGCCGGTCACCACCGCGGTGGGCGGTACGCAGCGCGGCGGCGGTGGCGTCCCGTACCCAGGTGGGGGCGTCCCCGTCGTCGACCTGCTCGGTCAGGAGGCCGCTGAGGGTACGAAGCGTCTGGGGCAGCTCGTCCTGATGGCGCTGGTCCTGCGCCCATGGCAGCAGGTACTCGTCCTTGGCGTAGGTCAGCCCGTTGACCCGCCGGTAGCGCATGTGGTCGCCGCCGTCGACGAGTTCCACCAGGTCACCGGCGAGGACGGCCAGCTCGGTCAGGGTCGCCGTGCTCACCTGCCCGGTGACCGGCTCGCCGAGCGCCCGCAGGTACGTCGCACAGCGGGTGGTGAGCACCCGCCGCAGGCTGACCGCGCTGAGCTGGCGGCCGTTGAACTCCTCGAACCGCACCGCCCGGCCGGTGCGGAACAGCAACTGGATCGCCGACACGAACAGCCGCTCCTCCGGGCTCCAGCCGGTCGGGGCGCGGTCCCGCAGCGCGGGCAGCACGCCGTCGCGGATCAGGGTGCTGGAACCGGAGTCGGAGCGGGAGAACACCCGACGCTGCACGTAGATCAGCACCGTCTCGACGCGTTCGACCCAGTCGATGACCTCCTCGAGCCGTTGCGGCAGGCTGCCGTCGGCGTGCCAGGCGTGCAGCAGCTGGTCCAGCTCGTGGCGCTGGTGCTCCTCCTCGGCCTCGGCCGCCAGGCACTCCTCGTCGAGCATCTCGGTCATCCAGTCGGGCAGCGCGATCTCGGCCACGACCTCCTCGGTCGGCAGGTCACCCCGGGCCGGTTCGTGCACGGTCAGCTTGCCGAGCGTCGAGTGGGACAGCACGAACCGGGCGGGCGACACGTCGTCGCCGGGCGGGGTCAGGCGCAGCTGCTGCCGGCCGAGCAGGTGCCGGACGAATGCCTGCTCACGCAGGGTCAGCCCGTCGAAGGCGGACCGGAAGGGAACCTTGCCCGCCATGGTGAGCAGGCGGAGAACCGCCGTCTGGGCGCTTCCACCGAACAGTTCGGCGGGGTCTCGCACGTCGCGCAGTTCCTGGGTCCACTGGTCGGTCTTCGTACGTCGCACGTTCCTACCTTTCGCGACCGGGCAGGCTGCGGCGCACAGGGGCCGGCCCGCACGACGGTCGTCGTTGCGGTGGTCGATGGGGCTGGCGGCGACCGGCAGCCGACCTGGAGAGTGGGGGCCCGTGGCGGTGCCACGGGGACTAGGGGACGGCTCTCCACCTCGACGTGGGAGCGCTCCCGACGTCGCGGTCATCCTGAGGTTAATAGGTGTGTCAATATCGCGCCGGGCGGAGCGGGAGGGGTCGCGACCAGCCCGGACCGGCGTGGTCGACCGCGACCGCCCCGGCAGCCGGGCCGGCGCGGTCAGGGGTGCAGAGCGGGGGCGGTCAGGGGTGCAGAGCGGGCAGCCCGATGGGGCTGTCCGTAGGGATGACCGTGTGACAGGCGCGGGCGACGGGGACGAGCAACTCCCGCAGCCGCCCGGTGCCGTCCGGCCCGAGGACCCGCCAGGGCCGGCCGGCGGCGACGTCCGTGGCGTCCTCCACGGCCTGGAAGCCGGCCCGCCCCTCCTCGGTGGTCTCGCCGTCGCCGGTCAGCCAACCCCGGTCGACCAGCCGGCCCCGGGCCTGCACCCACTGCTCCGGCGTCCAACCCCGGCCGAGCAGGTGCTCCGCCGGCATGCCCCCGGCCACCCGGAAGGCCAACGTCTCGACCGGGTCGAGACCGGCGGCGACCAGGGCGGCCACGTGCCCGTCGCCCCGGTGCTCCCGCAGCGTGGTGGCGGCCTGCCAGAGCCGGGCCAGCGGATAGTCGCCCCGGGGCAGGGCGGCGTTGGCCGCACCGAGCACCCGGCCGGCGGTGTCCGCCCCGACAGCCGCCGCCTCCAGCAGCTCCGCCGCCTCGGCCAGGTGCGCCTCGGGCAGCTCGTAGGTGAGTTCGGCCAGCGCCTGCACGGCACCGGTGAGTCGGGCGCGCAACGCCTCCTCGGGGGAGGCCAGCTGCCACACCGCCGGCAGCGCACGGCTCACCATGGGCGGGGCGAAGGTGAAGAAAGCGGCGATCACCGGGGCGGCGTCGACCGGGCCCAGCGGGGCGGCCCGGCCGGCGAAGTAGCCCCGCCAGTAGCCGCGCAGCCCGATCGCCTCGTGGGCGGCGCGGGCCCGGGGATGGAAGTAGGTGATCGCGTGCAGGGGTTCGACGTGCGTCCACATCACCCGGGCGGTCCGCCCGGGAACGTCAAGCGCCGGCACGCGCACCTCCGGGTCGGTGGGGGTCACCGTGGCACGGGCCGGCCGCCCACGGTGACCCCGAACCTACTGCCGGTAGGTGTCGGGCCGGAAGACCCCTGTGGTCTACTGCACCGCCAGCACGTCGACGATGAACCGCAGCGGGCCGGAGGGCGCACCCGGACGCTGCGGCTTGTCGCCGTACGCCAGGTCGGCGGGAATGTCGAGCTGCACCCGGCTGCCCACGGTCTGGCCCTGCATGCCCTGGTCCCAGCCCGGGATGACGTTGCCCTGGCCGAGGCCGAAGGTGAACGGCTCGGACCGCTTCCAGGAGGCGTCGAACTCCTCACCGGTCTTGTACGACACACCCACGTAGTTCACGGTGATCTGCTGGCCGGCCTGCGCGGCCGGGCCGGTGCCCCGGATCAACGGGGTCGCCTTCAGCCCGGTCAGCTCACCCTCGCCCTTGGTGGCCTGCGGCTTCGTGCAGAGCGCCTGGTCGGCACCCTCGGGCAGCTTGGGGAAGTCACCCGCGCAGCCGACGGGAGCGGCAGCCGGCTTCGGGTCCTCCTTCTCGCCGTTGCGCACCACCACGAACACCCCGACGATCACCGCGATGACGGCGACGCCGGCCACGGCACCCAACCACGCCTGCCGGCGCTTGCGCGCCTCGGCGGCCTTCTGCGCCGCCAACTGGGCGGCGAGCCGCCGCTGTGCCTTCGTCTCCGAGCCCTGGCCCTGGCCCGCCGAACGGTTCTCCGTACGCTCGCTCACGTCCTCGACTCCCTGCTGATGTGGGTGGCCGGCCCGGCGACCCGGTGCCGTGGCCAGCGCACACGGTACCCGGGTCGATGCCGTGGGTGGGCCGTCGCCTGCCCGCCGTGTCCCCGAACGGGCCGGGGCCTCCGGTTTCCTCCCTCTCTTGGCGGGTGCCGGACGCCGGGCGGCGGTAGGTTCTCGACCATGGCGATCCTCACCGACGACGACCGGGCTCTGCTCTCCGAGCCGCAACTCGCCCACGTGGCGACCATCGAGGCGGACGGCACGCCGCACGTCACCCCGGTCTGGGTGGACGTCGATGGCGAGCACATCCTGTTCAACACCGCCCTGGGGCGGCAGAAATACCACAACATCGCCCGGAACCCCGTGGTCGCGATCTCGGTGGTCGACCGGGCCGACGACTTCCGCACCCTCTGGGTGAGGGGCACCGCCGAGTTCGTCACCGAGGGCGCCGACGCGCACATCGACCGGCTGGCCAAGAAGTACCTCGGGCAGGACACCTACCCGTTCCGGCGGCCGGGCGAGGAGCGGGTGATCGTCCGGATCACCCCCACCCAGAAGCTCGGCATGGGCTGACCGCCGGGGGTGGGCCCCGGCGGACGGTCCGCCGTCGCGCCGGGGCAACGCCGGACCTGCCCCGACGGCGTCGGAACCCGCCCGGTCAGGCGCTCCTGCGCGGGGCGGTCTTCTTCTCGGCGGCCTGCTTCGCGGGGGCCCTGGTGGCCTTCTTCTCGGCGGTCTTCTTCGCGGGGGCCTTGGCGGTCTTCTTCTCGGCGGTTCTCTTCGCCGGTTCCGCTTTCTGCGCCGGGGCCTTCCGGGCCGGGGTCTTCTTCGCCGGTTCCGCCTTCGCCGCCTGGGCCTTCGCCGCCTTCGCCGTCGGGGTCTTCGCCGGCTGGGCCTTCGACGCCCGCTTGGCCGACCGGGCCGACGAGATCGGCGTCGGCTCGCCCGCCCCGCCGGACGGCGTCTCGCCCCGGGCCACCCGGGCCCGCTCGACGGACGCCTTCAACGCCGCCATCAGGTCCACCGCGGCGGCCGGCGCGGCCTCCTCCTCCGCCGGCTGGACCACCTCACGGCCCTCCACCTTGGCGTCGATGACCTCCTGCAACGCCGCCCGGTAGTCGTCGGTGAAGGCGTCCGGCTGGAACTCCCCGGCCATCGAGTCGATCAGCGAGGCGGCCATCGCCAGCTCCGGCGGGCGGACCTTCAGGTCCTCGTCGAGGAAACCGAAGTCGGGGGTACGCACCTCGTCGGGCCAGAGCATCGTGTTGAGCAGCAGCACCCCGTCGCGGACCCGCAGGGTGGCCAACTGTTCCCGCTGGCGCAGCGCCACCTTGACGATCGCCACCCGCTCCGAGTCGGCCAGCGCGTCCCGCAACAGCACGTACGGCTTGGTGGCGGTCCCCTCGGGCTCCAGGAAGTACGCCTTGTTGTAGAGGATCGGGTCGACCTGCTCGGCGGGGACGAACTCCAGCACGTCGATCGCCCGGGAACTGGTCAACGGCAGGTCGGCGAAGTCGGCGTCGGTCAGGATCACCAGCTCGCCGCCGCCCAGGTCGTACCCCTTGGCGATGTCGTCGTAGCTGACCTCCTCGCCGCAGACCGAGCAGGTGCGCTTGTAGCGGATCCGGCCGCCGTCGTCGCGGTGCACCTGGTGGAACCGGATGTCCTTCTCCTCGGTGGCCGAGTAGAGCTTCACCCCGATCGAGACCAGCCCGAACGACACCGCTCCTTTCCAGATCGCCCGCATCCCCTGCTCCTCTCCCCGATCTGACCAGGATCGCAAACGATCGAAGCCGCCGCACGCGCTTCCGTGCGCAACTACAGTCGGACAGGTGCCCGGCCCGCCGTTGAAGCCGATGCTCGCGACGACCGGGCCGCTCCCGGTGGGTGCCGGCTGGGCGTACGAGTTCAAGTGGGACGGGGTACGCGCGCTCGCCGACCTGGTCGGTGGCCACCCGCACCTGTACGCCCGCTCCGGTGTGGAGATCACCGCCGCGTACCCGGAGCTGGTGACCCTGGCCGAGCAGGTCGACGACGCGCTGCTCGACGGTGAGGTGGTCCTCTTCGACCCGGCCGGGCAGCCCTCGTTCACCGCCCTCGCCGAGCGGATGCACGTGCGGGACCGGGCGAAGGCGGCCCGGCTGGCGGCCACCATCCCGGTCACCTACATGATCTTCGACGTGTTGCGGTTGCGGGGCGAGGACCTCACCGGGTGGCCTTACCACGAACGGCGGGCGGCGCTCGACGGCCTGGGGCTGGGGGCGGCCCGGTGGGCGGTGCCACCCTGCTTCACCGACGGTGCCGCCACCTACCAGGCGGCCGGGGAACACGGCCTGGAGGGGGTGCTGGCCAAGCGGGCCGACTCGGTCTACCGGCCCGGGGTGCGCTCGCCGGACTGGGTGAAGGTCAAACTGGAGGTGACCGGCGACTTCGTGGTCGGCGGCTGGCGGCCCGGCGCGCGGAAGATCGGCGGGCTGCTGGTCGGGGTGCCCGGCCCGGACGGGCGGCTCACCTACCGGGGGCGGGTCGGCGGTGGGATCGGCGCGGCCCTGGAACGGGAACTGCTACGCGAACTCGAACCGCTGCGCACCGACGGGTCGCCGTTCGGCGGGGACGTGCCGCGCGAGGATGCCCGGGGGGCGATCTGGGTAACCCCCCTCATCGTGGTGGAGGTCAAGTACGGCCAGCGCACCCCGGACGGGCGGCTGCGGTTCCCCCGGGTGCTGCGGCTGCGCCCCGACAAGCCGCCCGGGGAGGTGGAGGATGCCTGAGCGGGTGAAGGTCGAGGTCGACGGCCGGGCGTTGGACCTGTCCAACCTGGACAAGGTGCTCTTTCCGGAGGTCGGCTTCACCAAGGGCGAGGTGATCGACTACTACACCCGGATCGCCCCGGTGCTGCTGCCGCACCTGGCCGACCGGGCGTTGACCCGGATCAGGTTTCCCAACGGCGTCACCGGTGGCTCGTTCTTCGAGAAGAACGCCCCCGCCGCCACCCCCACCTGGGTACGCACCGAGACGCTGCCCGTGCCCGGATCGAGCAAGGGTCGGGAGACCATCGACTACGTGGTCGCCGACGACCTGCCCACCCTGGTCTGGCTGGCCAATCTCGCCGCCCTCGAACTGCACACCCCGCAGTGGCGGATCGGCACCCACCCGGACCTGATGGTGGTCGACCTCGACCCCGGCCCGCCGGCCACCCTGCGGCAGTGCTGCCGGGTGGCCGTCCTGCTGCGCGACCGGCTCGCCCTCGACGGGGTGACGGCCTACCCGAAGACCTCCGGCAAGAAGGGCATGCAGCTCTGCTGCCCGATCAGCGCCACCCAGGACGCCGAGGTCGTCTCCGACTACGCGAAACGGATCGCCCAGGAGTTGGAGCAGGCACACCCGAAACTGGTCGTGTCGCGGATGGCGAAGAACCTGCGGCCCGGGAAGGTCTTCATCGACTGGAGCCAGAACAACGCGGCGAAGACGACAGTCGCGCCGTACTCGCTGCGGGCGCAGTCGATGCCGGCGGTGTCCACGCCGCTGACCTGGGACGAGGTCGAGGCGGGGGCGGCCGGGAAACGGCCTTCGGCTAAGCCGTACACCGCAGGGGAGGTGCTGCGGCGGGTGGAGAAGTCCGGCGACCTGCTCGCCGCGCTGCTCGACGGCGGCCCCGAACTGCCGGTGGCATGAGCCGCGTCGTGCCACGCGCCACCATGCCCGGTCGAACCGGTCACCGCTCGATGACGGTGCCGTTCGCGTCGATGCCGTGGTCCCGCCAGTAGACGTCCCACTCGTCGTCGACATGCTGCGGGACCTTGCCCTGCGGGTAACGCACGTACGGTGCGGTCGGCTCCTGACCGTCGGGGAAGCAGGCGCTGCCGCCCTGCCCACCCACCGCGATCGCCGGGTACTCGCCACCGCTGCAGATGCTCTCCCGGTAGCCGCAGCCGCTGGTCAACATCAGCCCGCTCAGGCCGACCCCGGCAAGGGCGACCATGATCCTCGTTCGCATGGGTCGAGTCTTGTCGCGGCGGGTGCCGATGTCATGCGCACGCGTACTCAACTCTCCCCGTTGCGGTGCGGTGCGGTGGGTGGGTGGTGGCTGGACCGGCGCTCGGTGGCTCGTGGGCTCGGTAGGGTGGGGCGTTCCGTCCGGACAGGAGGCCCGATGGTTGCCCACCTCGCCGTCACCACGTCGACCGATGTGCCCGAACAGGTCGATCTGCCGCTGCTGACCTACTGCGACGACGCGACCGGGGAGCGGACGGAGTTGACCGCGAACCAGCTCGGTGACTGGGCGGCGCGCACCGCCGGACTGCTGCGCGACGGGTGCGGGCTGGGGCCGGGCAGTCGGGTCGCGGTGCTGCTGCCGCCGCACTGGCGTACCGCTGCGGTGTTGCTCGGGGCCTGGTCGGTGGGGATGGCGGTGTCGTTCCGGCCGCGCGCCACCGCCGGGTTGCCGGTCCTCGAACCGGGCGGCGACCGACCGTACGACGCGGTGTTCGTCACCCCGGAACGCCTCGACGACTGGCTGGAGGACGTGCCCGACGGGGTGCACCGCTACCTCGTCGGCACCGGCCCCGGATTGTTGGCCGACGTGCCGGTGGGCTGGCTCGACTGGTCCGCCGAGGTGCTCCGGCACCCCGCCGCCCCACCCGACTACGCCGCCGTCCACCCGGCTGCCCCGGCCACCCCCGACGGCACGAGCTACGCCGTCTGGGGACGCCTGGCGAAGGAGGTCGCCGCCCAACTCGACCTGCGCCCCGGCGACCGCCTGCTGGTCGACGCCGCCGAGCACGAACAACCGGTGAAATGGCTGCTCGCCCCGCTGGCCGCCGGCGCCTCCGTGGTCATCTGCGCCAACCCCGACCCCACCAGGTCGGCTGCCCGAATCTCCACCGAACACATCACCCGCACCCTCTAGTAACCCCCGCACGCCCCCGCCCCGCGCTGCGCCTCCGCGCGCCCCTGCTGCCCCGTCGCCCGGCCGCCCCCGTTCGCCCCGGTGATCAAGAGGTTTGCGTCAACTTTGATCTTCAGATTGACGCAAACCTCTTGATCACCGGGGCTGGGTCGGCCGCGGTCGATGGGTGCAGGAGTCCACCCGGCGGTGACCGGTCGCCGCGTGGTCGGTGTGCTGGTCTATGACGCGACCTGTCTGCTGGCCTCCTCGCGGGAAGGCGATGCGTTTGTTCGGCAGCCGGACCCGGAGGTGGGGTTCGCCGCCTTCGGCGCGGCCATCCTGGCCCGGATCGAGGAGATCGGCATCCCGCCCCGGCGGAACTGAGCCTTCCGGGCACGCCGTGATGAACTCAAGGGAGCCGATGTAGCGCTGCCGAGCAATCCCGGCGATGCTACATCGGCTCCCCTTAGTGGATCATGGTGGCGTATACCGGCGGGTGGGGTCAGCAGGTGGTGTTGCCGGCCGGGACCCAGCCGTCCAGGGACGGGTCCTCGGCGCCGTGGCCGTAGATCCAGGTGTCGTTGTCCTCGGAGGAGCCCTGGCCGTGCCAGCGGAACCCACGTCCGGCGGTCAGGGTGCGCAGCACCTGGCCGTGCGGTGCGGTGCGCAGCCAGGTGTTCTGGGTGAGGTTGCAGACGTAGCCGGGCGCGTCGCTGGCCGAGGCCGGTGCGGCGGCCACGACGGTGCCCGGGACGGCGACGACCGCGATCGTCAGGACGTGCAGAATTCGGCGCTTCACTCGGATCCCCTTCGACGTGCCGGTGTCCACAGTCGACTGTGGACACCGTACCCGCCGGGGGAGACGACCGCCTGTCGGGCGGGACGACCCCGGCTGAGCGAGCCGAGGAAATGCCGGCTGAATCGCTGACGTCATCAGCTCCAAAGGACGCACGAGGGACAACCCACCCCCGCCGCACGCAGGGCGAGAGGATCGACGCAACGGGGCCCGGGCGCGCGAGGGGACCAGCGCACCCCGGCCCGGCCGCAGCCGCCCTGCGCGTGGGGCACGCCTGCCGCGACCGGCTGCCGGCACCCCACCGCGCAGGTCAGTCGACCGTGGGCAGGGGCGGGCCGAGGACGTCGTCGGCGTCGACGATGGTGTACGCGTACCCCTGCTCGGCGAGGAAGCGCTGGCGGTGGGCGGCGTACTCGGTGTCGATGGTGTCCCGGGAGACCACCGTGTAGAAGTGCGCCTGCCGGCCGTCGGCCTTCGGCCGGAGCACCCGACCCAACCGCTGTGCCTCCTCCTGCCGGGAGCCGAACGTGCCGGACACCTGGATCGCCACCGCCGCCTCCGGCAGGTCGATGGAGAAGTTGCCCACCTTCGAGATGACCAGGGTCCGCAGCTCGCCGGAGCGGAACGCGTCGAACAGCCGCTCCCGCTCCTTGTTGGTGGTGGAACCCTGGATGATCGGCGCGTCCAGGTACTCCCCGAGCTGGTGCAACTGGTCGATGTAGGCCCCGATCACCAACACCTGGTCGTCGGGGTGCCGCTGCACGAGGGCGCGGACCACCGGCAGCTTCGTGCGGGCGGTCGCCGCCATCCGGTAACGCTCCTCGGCCTCCGCCGTCGCGTACGACATCCGCTCCGCGTCGGTCAGGGTGACCCGGACCTCGGTGCACTCGGCCGGGGCGATCCAGCCCTGCGACTCGATGTCCTTCCACGGCGCGTCGTACCGCTTGGGGCCGATCAGGCTGAACACGTCACCCTCCCGGCCGTCCTCGCGGACCAGGGTGGCCGTCAGGCCCAGCCGGCGGCGGGCCTGGAGGTCCGCGGTGAACCGGAAGATCGGCGCGGGCAGCAGGTGCACCTCGTCATAGACGACCAGACCCCAGTCGCGGGCGCCGAACAGGTCCAGGTGGGTGAACGCGCCGCCGCGCCGCGAGGTGAGCACCTGGTACGTGGCGATGGTGACCGGACGGATCTCCTTGCGCTCGCCGGAGTACTCCCCGATCTCCTCCTCGGTGAGCGACGTGCGGGCGATCAGCTCCCGCTTCCACTGCCGGCCCGCGACCGTGTTGGTGACCAGGATCAGCGTGGTCGCCTTCGCCTCGGCCATCGCCGCCGCGCCGACCATGGTCTTGCCCGCGCCGCAGGGCAGCACCACCACCCCGGAACCACCGGCCCAGAACGCCTCCACCGCCTCCCGCTGGTACGACCGCAGCGTCCACGGCTTGCCGCCGTCCTTGCCGGCCTCGGCCAGCTCGATCTGGTGCGCCTCACCGTCGACGTACCCGGCCAGGTCCTCCGCCGGCCAGCCCAGCTTGAGCAGCGCCTGCTTGAGTCGACCCCGCTCGGACGGGTGCACCCGGATCGTGTCGTCGTCGATCTTGTCACCGAGCATCCCGGCGAGCTTCTTGCTCTTGGCGACCTCGATCAGCACCATCCGGTCCAACCCGCGCAGCACCAGGCCGTACGCCGGGTCGTTGGCGAGCTGGAGGCGGCCGTACCGGTCCATCGTGTCGGCCACGTCCACCAGCAGGGCGTGCGGCACCGGATAGCGGGAGTATTTCAGCAGCGCGTCGACCACCGCCTCGGCGTCGTGGCCGGCGGCGCGGGCGTTCCACAGGCCCAGCGGGGTGAGCCGGTAGGTGTGCACGTGCTCCGGGGAACGTTCCAGCTCGGCGAAGGGCGCGATCGCCATCCGGCAGGACTGCGCGTCCGGGTGGTCGATCTCCAGCAGCAGCGTCTTGTCGGACTGCACGATCAGTGGTCCACCGCTCACGCCAGGTCCCTCTCCTCGGCCGGATTCCCCGATCTGCGGCGGATCCCGCCGCAGGTCGACCATCCAGTGTTGCACGGGGGTGGGAGACTGCCAGAAAATCTTCGCAATGGGTGCAACGTTTCCCGGGGGACACACGTCTACCAGTGGGACGACCGATCCGGGGAGGCACACGATGCAGGTCCGCCACAGAGCCCGGGTCGTCGCCCTGGCCATGGTCATGCTGGTCGGCGCGGGTGGGTGTGCGTCCGTGCCGCAGGCCGACCCGGGTGGCACTGGAGGAGGGCTCGCCCCGGTCGGCAGTGCGGAACAGGTAACGGGGGCGGGCGCCGGCTCCCTGCCCGACCAGCTGACCGGGTCCGACACGAAGCCCCGGCACCGGGAGAAGCCGCAGCCGAAGGTCCGCGCCACCAAGACCCCGAAGGCGTCGACCGGGCGTCGCCCGCGTGTCCCGCAGAAGTCCAACCAGACCCGCTGCCAGCTGGGCGAGCACCAGCGTGAGGTGGAGACGTACCTGGCCCGGCTGGGCGGGTTCGGCACGGTCACCGTGGACGGTCGGCAGACCGACGCCGACTGCGCCGCGATCAAGAAGTTCCAGCAGCGGTACGACATCCGCCCCGCCGAGGGTCGTGCCGGCCCGTTGACGCTCGACGTGGCGAAGCGACTCGCCACCACCGACGTCAAGCGCTGCTCCGCCGGCTCCGGCACCACCTTCTGCGTGGACCTCACCCGGCAGACCACCTGGGTGATGCGCGACGGCAAGGTGGTCGCCAAGCCCACCGTCACCCGCACCGGAATGGCCGGGTACGCCACCCCCGCCGGCACCTACAAGGTGAACCTGCGCAACCTCAAGGAGTGGTCCAACCCGTACGAGGTGTGGCTGCCCTACTGGCAGCGCTTCAACGGCGGGATCGGCTTCCACGAGACCACCACCTACCTGCACAACGCGGGCATCGGTTCGCACGGCTGCGTCAACCTGCTGCACACCGACGCGGTGCGCTGGTGGGAGCTGGGCAAGGTGGGCTCCCGGGTGGTCCTGGTCGGCCGCCGCCCCGGCACCTGACCCGCACCTCCTGCGCCCCTGCCCGGCAACGCCGCCGCGCCGGCCCTGACCCGTCTCGCCGCAGCCCGTCTCGCCTCCGGCACCTCGGTAGTTGTCCATAGGGGCCGGATCGGGGGTATTTCCCCCTGTCCGTCCTGGCAACCGGGTGCCACCCTGGAAGTCAGGGGCCGGACGGGGTGGGAGGGCTGGGATGACCGTCGATCACGAGATGATCGCCGAGGACGCGTCGAACGGCGACCGGGTGACACCGACCGACGAGGTCTCCACGGCCACCATGGTCGGGTACGCCGTCGCCGGGATCGCCGTCGTCGGCTGGTTCCTCTTCGGCTGGTTGGTGCAACGGCAGGGCTTCATCGACTCGGTCGGTGAGGCCGCCGGCACCGGCTTCGCCCTGCTGCTCATCGTCTCCGTCGTCGGCACCGTACGCCGCAGCCGCCGCTGAGCGTCGGCAGTGACCGTCGCGCCGCACGTCGGCCACGGGTGACGAGGGTGCCGGGGTGCCGGTCAGTCCTCCCGCACCGCCGCGGTGATCCGGTGCAGGGCGAAGGTGTGCAGCATCTCGGTCCGCTCGTCCTCGGCACGCAGGTAACCCGCGCCGATCGACACCGGCCGCAGCAGCCGGGACAGCGTCGCCCCGTGCGCGTCGACGTAACCGACCCAGACCAGCGCCTTGTCCCGGACCGCCTGCTGGAGCACCGCCAGGGCCTCGGCGTGACCGTGCGCGGGTAGCGGACCGGCCGCAGCCCGGCCCGCGCCACCCCGGACCACCGCCGGGGCCCGCCGGGCCGCCCGCGCCGCCGCCTCACCCCGCCGGATCTGCTCCACCACACCGAGCAGCCGGGGCAGCGCCAACCGGGGCGTGGCCAGCGGGTCCACCGCCCGGCCGGTCGGCACCCGGGCCGGGGCCCGCCGGACCCGGGGACGGGCCAGCACCATCGTGCCGCTGGCGTCCTCCGGCACCGGGGCGTACCCGGCGTCACGCAGTGCGGTCAGCATCCGCCCCACCTGGTAGGACGTGCACAGCACCGTCGGGGCCAGCCGGCGGAACGCCAACGGCGTCAACCGCCGGTCGGCCAGCACCTCCGCCAGCAGCGCCTCGTCGTCACTGCGCACGTACCCACCGGCGGAGCCGACCCGCAACCCGCCGTGCTGCCGGGCCACGTCGTCCACCAGGTAGGTCAACCCCTGCGGGATCGGGGTACGCGACCGGCGGCGGAACAGTTCGTGCAGGTCGTCGGCGGTGTAACCGGCGTCAAGGGCCCGCCGGACACTGGCCGTGGTGACCCGGTGCACGCTGGCCCCACCCGCCGACTCCGGCTCGGTCACCGCCTCCAGCTCACCGGCCAACGTCGGGTCCGGTGGGCCGGGCACCACCACGCTCAGGTCGGCCTGCACCAGGAAATGGTCGACCGGGGCGGGGAGCAGGGCGTCCAACGCCCGCACCGTGCCCGAGGGGTCACCGCTCTCGGTGTCGGTGCGCAACCCCAGCGGGTCGTCCCCGCCCCGCTCGTCGGGCTCCGTGACGCTCGCGAGCAGCAGCCGCCCGTACGAGGTGAGCGCACCGAGGCCGGTCACCCCGAGCCGGGCCGCCTCGGTCAGCACCTCCCGGTGTGCGGCCTCCCGCCCCCTGCTGCGCCGGGGTGCC
Source organism: Micromonospora sp. CA-248260 (assembly GCF_050942205.1). NCBI lineage: Bacteria > Bacillati > Actinomycetota > Actinomycetes > Micromonosporales > Micromonosporaceae > Micromonospora > Micromonospora sp. CA-248260. Next base: position 558,555 of record NZ_CP192021.1, read on the forward strand.
CGCCAGTCGAGCAGCGCCAGCACCTCATCGACGGTGGGGGCGGTACCCGGTTCCAGGTCGGCCAGCACCCCGAGCACCGCCCGGCGGGCGGCCGGCGCACCGGCCCGTTCCGCCTCGGCGGAGAGCACACTGATCGGCCGGTCCCGGTCGTCGCGCTGCCCCACCAGGCCGGCCTGCCGGCTCATCGTCAACCAACCCCGGGCCAACTGCTCCCAGCGGTGGGCCAGCGACATCGCCCGCCACACCTCGTACGCCCCGGTGGGCAGCACCTGCTGCTCTCCGCCGTAGCGGCTGGCGGCGGCGGGCAGGTCCAGCTCACCGAGGAGACCGGCCGCGTACGCAACCTCGACCAGGAGCGCGGTCGTCGACTCGTCCAGGGCCACCGCACGGGCCAGCCGGCGCAGGTCGCGGACCCCGACCCCGCCGGAGCGCAGCACCGGGGCCGGCTCGCCGGTCAGCTCCTCCAGCAGCGCCTCGGTGTGCCGTACCACCTCCATGGTCTGCCCGACCCCGGCGGAGTCGGCGGCCTTCGGTTCGCGGGGTGGTGCGTCGACCGGGGGTGGGCTGGTCCGCAGCGGCCCGAGCGGGCCGGTGTCGCGGCGCAGCAGCAACCCCACCTCGCGGGGCAGCTCGACCGTCCCGGCGGAGACCGCCACCAGCAGCCGCGCCTCGACCAGCCAACGCACCGGCGACCCGGTCGGGGCACCGCCGTTGGTGGGGTCGGGCGGCAGGTCGGCCTCCGCGCCGAGCGCCGGGGCCTGGAGTGAGCCCGGCGGCACGCTGCCGACGGGCGGGCCGGCGGCGAGCCGGTCCAGGATCGCCCGCGCCGACGGGGGCGCGGCGAGCAGCGTCCGGCGCAGCTTCGCGGCGTCCGCACACAGCGCCGCCGCCCGCGGGTCCAGCTCGTCGGCCGGTCGCCCCAGCCCCGCCGGGTACGGGGCGAGCTCGTCCACGCTGCCGGCGACCCGCAGCGCCTGCTCCGGGCCGTACAGCAGGAACCGGGCGCGGAGCCGGTCGAGCGCACTGCGGACGGTGGTCGAGGCGGGTGGGTGCGGCCCGGCGGTGGCCATGGCGAGCACCGCCTCGGTGGAGCTGGTGCCGTCCGAGGGGTGCCGGGTGAGCCGGGCGGCGTCGAGGATCTGGAGGGTGAACTGGTCCAGCCCGTCGAGCGCGCGGGCGACCGACACCCGCGACTCGGCCCGCAGGGCGAGCGCGGAGACGTCGGCCGGCACCGGTACGACGAGGTCGGGGCGCAGCTGGAGCAGCGCGGCGAGCGCCTCGTCGGGCAGCGCGCGCAACTGGTCGGCGAGTGAGGTGGTCATCGTCGTTCCACGCTAGCCCGCAGGCGGGCGATTGCGCCCCCCGGACGTCCGGCTCGGACTGACCTGTCCGGGTACCTTCGCAGAATGTCCGCGCTGATGGTCGGTTTCGACCTCGACATGACCCTGATCGACTCCCGCCCCGGCATCGCCGCCGCCTACCGGGCGCTCACCGCCCGCACCGGTGTGCCGGTCGACGCCGAACTGGCGGTCTCCCGGCTCGGTCCGCCGCTGCGCACCGAACTCGCCCACTGGTTCCCGACCGAGCGGATCGAGGAGGCGGTGGTCCTCTACCGGGAGCTGTACCCGGCGTACGCGATCGCCCCGTCGGTGCCGATGCCCGGCGCCCGGGAGGCGGTCGACGCGGTGCACGCACACGGCGGCCGGGTGATGGTCGTCACCTCCAAGATCGGCCGGTTGGCCCGGCTGCACCTGGACCACCTCGGGCTGGCGGTCGACGAGTTGGCCGGGGACCTGTTCGCCGAGCAGAAGGCGACGTCGTTGCGGGAGCACGGTGCCGCGCTCTACGTCGGTGACCACGTGGCGGACATGGTGGCGGCCGGGGCGGCCGGTATCCCGGGGGTGGCGGTGGCGACCGGCCCGTGCCCGGCGGACGACCTGCGGGCCGCCGGAGCGCAGCTGGTCCTCGACGACCTCACCGGATTCCCGGCGGCGCTCGACCGGATCATCGGGCTAGCCTTGGAGCAGTAGTCGTATCGAGTGAAGCAGGGGTTTCCAAGGTGCCGACGGGTCGAGTGAAGTGGTATGACGCGGCCAAGGGATACGGGTTCGTCACCAGCGACGAGGGTGGCGACGTGTTCCTGCCGAAGGGCGCGCTGCCGGCGGGTGTCACCGACCTCAAGGGCGGTCAACGGGTCGACTTCAGCGTGGTGGACAGCCGGCGTGGCGCCCAGGCGATGGGGGTCAAGCTGCTGGACGCCCCGCCGTCCATGGCGGAGCTGCGCCGCCGGCCGGCCGAGGAGTTGCACGGTCTGGTCGAGGACATGATCAAGGTGCTGGAGGCGAAGGTGCAGCCGGACCTGCGCCGGGGCCGCTTCCCCGACCGCAAGACCGCGCAGAAGATCGCTCAGCTGGTCCACGCGGTGGCCAGCGAGTTGGAGGTCTGAGGCACCAGCCCGGCGTCGGCGGCCCGGCCCAGCAGCGCCTCCACGGCGGCGAACCCCGCGTCCCCCAGGTCGGCGGTGAACTCGTTGACGTAGAGGCCGATGTGCCGGTCCACCACGTCGGGCTCCATCTCCTGCGCGTGCGCGAGCACGTACCCCCGGCTGGCCGACGGGTCGGCCCACGCCTGGCGTACCGACTCCCGGATCCAGTCGGCGGCGGCCACCGGGTCGACCGTGCCCTTGCGGGCCAGGATCGCCCCGAGCGGGATGGGTAGGCCGGTGTCGGCCTCCCACCATTCACCCAGGTCCACCAGCGCGGTCAACCCGTGCCGGTGGTAGGTGAACCGGGCCTCGTGGATCACCAGGCCGGCGTCGTAGCGGCCGGCTGCCACGCCCGGCATGATCTCGTGGAACGGCACGATCTCGATCCGGGCCGGTGGCTGTCCCGCCGACCAGAGCCGGAACAGCAGGTACGCGGTGGTCCGGTCACCCGGCACCGCCACCGTGGCCCCGCTCAGGTCGACCCGGTCCGCCCGCCCCGCCCCGCCGGCTGCGCTGGCCGGCCGGGTGGCCGTGCTGGCGGGCCCGGTTGCCGTGCTGGCGTCGGTGGTGGCCCCGCCTGCGGTGGTGGTGCCGTCGGTGGTGGTGCCGTCGGTGGTGGCGTCCTGAGCTTCGGTGCCACGGGTGAGTACGAGGGGGCCGCAGCCCCGGCCGAGCGCACCGCCGCAGGGCAGCAGGTGGTAGTCGTCGAGCAGCCAGGGCAGCGCCGCGTAGCTGACCTTCACCAGGTCGAAGGCCCCCCGTTCGGCGGCGGTGTTGGTGACGTCGACGTCGGCGAAGGTCACCTCGACCGGCGGCGCACCCGGCACCCGGCCGTGCACCAGCGCGTCGAAGACGAAGGTGTCGTTGGGGCAGGGGGAGATCGCCAGGGAGAGCGCCACGCCCCCACGGTAGCGCCGCTGCGGCATCCGCCCCGCCATCCCCCGATGTGACGCCCACCCCGCCCACCCCCGGCGGCCGTTCTGGCCGGTGGGCCCGTTCTGGCCGTGCGCGGGCCCGTTCTGGCCGGCGGGCCGTTCTGGCCGTGCGGTGGGCCCGTTCTGGCCGGTGGGCTGTTCTGGCCGGGTCGTTCTGGCCCGGTGGGTCTCACCCGCTCGGGAGGACCTGCGTCCGGCTCGTGATCCCACCAGGCCCGGGCGGGGCGGGGCGGGGCGACGAGTACTACGTGTGCGCCCTTTCGAGCTGATGACGCCATCGAGTCAGCGCGGGCCGAGCGGCAGCGGGGTCAGCCTGGGGTCGAGCGGCAGCGGGGTCAGCGTGGGGCGGGGCGGTGGCGGGGTCAGCGTGGGGTAGGGCGGTGGCGGGGTCAGCGTGGGGTAGGGCGGTGGCGGGGTGAGGGTGTGGCGGAGTGGTGGCGGGGTCAGCGTGGGGCGGAGCGCCGGGCGCGGAGGTGACGCGTACCCCACCCTGGCCGAGGCGTGGTGGTTTGACCTTTTCTCGGTATGCCCGGGGCCGCGCTACCCGGCCGGACACCGGTGTCGAGACCATGGCGGGCTGACGACCCGGGGCATGAGCCGGAAGCGGCCCGGGACTCCCTCACCGGTCTCAAGACCCATCCGTCTTTCAAGACTTATCTATCTTTCAAGACCTATCCGTCACCGACGTCTTTGGTCGGTATGCCTGGATAGACCAATCCGTGAATCGCTGACGTCATCAGCTCTAAAGGACGCGAGCTTGCTACCTTGTCCCCAGCTCCACCGGTTTTCCACAGGGTTGTCCACAGTCGGAGATGAGGTTGTTGAAGCCGAGGCGTAGCACCGGGAGCATGGTGGTGTGACGACGGAGGAGGCCCTGCCGGCCGATCTGGGCCGGACGGTGCGGGCGCTGCGCCGGGAGGCCGACCTGAGCCAGCGGGAGCTGGCCCGGCGTTCGGGGGTGCCCCAGGCGACCATCGCCCGGATCGAGTCCGGCAGTGCGGCCGATCCACGGTTCCACACGGTCGAGCGACTGGTGCGGGCCGTCGGTGGCACCCTGACGATCTCACTGCCCACCACCTCACTGCCCACCACCTCACCTCCCGCGCCGACCGACGCCCCGCCCCCGACGGACGCCCCGCCCCCGACCGACGGCCCGCCCCCGCCCGCAGCCCTGCCCCCGATCACCGCCACGTCGACCGTCCAGGCGCCGACCGCCGGGGTGACCTGTTCGCTGCCGCCGGTGCCGCACGACGACCTACGGGACACCGCCGGTCGGCGCTATCCGGCCCACCTCGACGTCTGGCCGGTGCGGGAGCCGAAGGACTGGCCGGGTGCCTGGTGGGCGGACTGGTACAACCTGCCGCCCCCGCTGTGGCCGCTGCGGTTGCCGCCGGCGGCGTATGAACGGAACCGGGGTTACCGGGACCGGAGGCGGGCGGCGGAGCGGGTCCGTCGGGACGCAACGGTCCGCTGGGTGATCGGCGACGGCCGGCCCTCGACGGCCTGGCGGTTTGTGGCCGAACTGCCCGACGGCACCCTGCTGGGGGAGTTGCGTGCCCACGAGCGTGATCCGCAGCTGATCTACGGCGACGACCTGGACTGGCCGCGCGAGCTGGTGCTCGACGGGGTGTTGGTCGCGGCCGGGCACCGTCGGATCGGCATCGGTGGCCGGCTGGTGGCGGCCATGGCGCAGCGGATGGAGGACATGGGCATCGGCCTGGTCCACACGGTGGTCGAGGACCAGTTCAGCAGCTCTTTCCTGGCATCCTGCGGTTTCCGGGTGGCCGCCGGTCGCCCGCTCGCCATGTCCCTGCGACGCCCGGTCGGCCCGGCACCCCGACCGCCGTAGCACCCGTCCGCATCTGTCAGGACAGCGCGCGGGCAGCCTGGCTCAGGGCGGTGAACGCCTCGCGCATCCGCCAGCCGTCGCGGTCCCGGGGACCGATCGGATTGGAGACGGTACGCAGCTCGACGAAGGGGAGGCCGGCCTGCGCGGCGGCGACCGCCACCGCGTACCCCTCCATGGCCTCGGCCACCGCGTCGGGGTGCCGGTCGGCCAGGGCGGTGGTGCTCGCGGCGGTGCCGGTGACCGTGCTGACCGTGAGCACCGCCCCGACGACGGCCGTCGGGAGGGCGGCGCGTAGCGCGCCCAGCAGCGCCGGGTCGGTGTCGATGGTGGGGCCGCCACCGAGCAGTTCCGGGGGCATCCCCAGCTCGTCGACGGGGATGAAGCCGGTCGGGGACTCGGCCCCGAGGTCCGCGGCGACGCTGCGGGAGGCGAGCACCGTTGCGCCGACCGGGGCCCGGCCGGCGAAGCCCCCGGCGATCCCCGCGCTGACCACCGCCCGGTACGGACGACCGGCAGCCTCGGCCAGAGCCAGCAGGCGGGCCGTGGCGGCGCCGGCCACGGCCGGTCCCACGCCGATCGTCCGGACCGTCACCGTCGGGTCGGCCAGCCCGGCCCGGACGGCCTCCGCCTCGGCCGGTACGGCGGTCAACACCAGCAGACCCGTCACGACACCGACCCCGGCGACTGCCGTGGCTGGTCGTCGACACCGCTGCCCGGGACCGCCGAGGACGGCCGGTAGATGTGGTAGCCCGGCGGGGCCAACCCGTCGTCGTGCCGTCCGGCCGCCCCGCTCGGGGCCGGTGAGGTCGGTGCGGCCCGGGCCGCCGCCTCGGTCGCCTCGTCGTCGGCGCTGTCGGCCGGACGATCGCCGGCCATATCGACCCGCGTGCCGGCGGAACGACCGGCAGCGGCGTCGGTGGAGCCGGCGGCAGGACCGGGCGGGTCGGTCACCCCGGAAGCCGGGTCGGTCGTCCGCGCGGCAGTGGTGTCGGCCCGGTCCTGGGCGGCCAACTCCTCGTCGGTCAACGGTCGGCCCAGCAGCCGCTCGGCGCGCAGCCGGCCCGCGACGACGATTCCCCGCGCAGCGGCGAGGACGCCCACCCCGGCGGCGACCGCGATGCCGATGCGGCCCTCGAACGGGACGAGGCCGAGCCCACCACCGGCGACGAAGGCGAGCATCAGGGCGGTCTCGGAGTGGGCGAAGGAGCTGGCCCGCAACCGTTCGGGAATGCGTTCCTGGATCGAGGCGTCGACGGCGAGCTTGGCGATGCCGCTGGACAGGGCTGCGACCAGGCAGAACAGCGCCACCATCGGCAGGGAGAACTTCAGCACGGTCAGGATGCCCACCCCGGCCACGATGATCATCGTGCTGGACTGGATCGCCGCCGGTCGGTGGATCCGCAGCCGGGTGCCGACCGCGGTGGCCAGGAAGCCGCCGATCGCCAGCGCCCCGCCGATGATGCCCAGCGCCGCCTGGTCGCTGAGCCGGCGGCCGAAGAGGTCGTTGGTCAGGTCCCCCTTCTTGAGCGCGAACGCCAGGAAGAGCAGCAGGAAACCGTAGAGCGCGCGGACCCCCGCCGCGCCGATCAGGGTGGCGATCACCAGTCGACCCGCCGGCCGCCCCCGGCCCAACGGGCGGTCCCCCTTGCGGCGCAGCGCCCGCAGTGGTCGGGGCACCCGCTCCGGTGGCTCGGAGTCCGCCCGGGGCGGCAACCGCAACGCGATCACCATGCCGACCAGGAAGATCACCGAGGCGACCCGGAGTGGCCACTGCGGCCCGAACCAGAACGCCGCCAACCCCAGCGGGGCCACCAACGCCCCGGCCACCGTGCCGTAGACACTGGCCCGCGCCCCCACCTGGGACAGTCCGAGCCCCTCCGGCAGCAGTCGGGGCACGGCGGCGGACCGGGCCACCCCGTACGCCCGGGACAGCGCCAGCACCCCGAACGCGGCGGGATAGAGCCCGAGGCTGCCGATGTAGTCCGAGATCAGCCAGGCCAGGAAGGCCCGGCCGAGCATGGTGGTGGCCAGCGCGTACCGCCGGCCGTGCCGGAAGTGGTCGAGCAGGGGGCCGACCACGGGTGCCAGCATCGCGAACGGCACCATCGTGACCAGCAGGTAGAGCGCCACCTTGCTGCGTGCCTCACCGAGCGGGACGTCGAAGAAGATGGTCCCGGCCAGGCCGATGGCGATCAACGTGTCCCCGGCACAGGAGACGGCGTGCAGGTCGAAGAGGCGGACCATGCCGGTCTCTCCGCCGGCACCCTTCGCGCGGGCCGAACCGGCCCGTCGGGTCATCCAGCGTCCGCCGTTGACCGAGCCGCGCAGCAGCAGGCGGGTGGCGCGGATGCCGGTGCCGACGGTCCGTCCCAGTACGGACCGCCCGGAGCGGGAGAACAGCGGCATGTGCACCATCCTCGCCCATCTGATCCAGGTGTGCCGCACCACGGGGGAAGACTCACTCGGGGAGTGCCTGTCGGTGCGTGCCGCGCATGGGGAACAATGGTCGGGTGACCAGGCCCGCTCCCGCTCGTGCCGCCCGCCTCGACCAGGTCTGCGCCGCCGCCGTCGAGGTGGCCCGCGACGCGATCACCGAGGTGGAGCCCGCCGACATCGGCGACCACCTGCGGGCTGTCGCCGAAGGTGACCGGGTGGTCACCCATTATTTCGAATGCCTGCTCGGTGGTTACCGGGGTTGGCGCTGGGCGGTGACCGTCACCCGGGTCCCCCGCAGCCGGCAGGTCACTGTCTGTGAGACGGTGCTGCTGCCCGGCTCGGACGCGTTGCTCGCGCCCGGTTGGCTGCCGTGGCAGGAACGCCTCCAGCCGGGTGACCTCGGCCCGGGTGACCTGCTCCTCACTCCGTCGGACGACGACCGGCTCGCCCCCGGCTACCTGCTCTCCGACGACCCGGCGGTCGAGGAGACCTCCTGGGAGTTGGGTCTCGGCCGGCCCCGGGTGCTGTCCCGCGAGGGCCGGGCCGAGGCGGCCCAGCGCTGGTACGACGGCGACCACGGCCCGTCCGCCCCGATCTCCACCGCTGCCCCCGCCTCGGCCCGCTGCGGCACCTGTGGCTTCTATCTGCCGCTGGCCGGTGCGCTGCGGCAGGCGTTCGGGGCCTGCGGCAACTTCTACGCCCCCGACGACGGTCGGGTGGTCAGCGCCGAGCACGGTTGCGGCGCGCACTCGGAGACCCTGGTGGAGACCGCCGAGCCGGCGGTCGACGAGCTTCCGACGGTGTACGACGACAGCGCGGTCGAGTCGATGACGGTGGACGGGGCATCCGACCCGGCGGAGGAGTCCGAGCCGGTGTAGCCGTCCGGCCGGTCCTGGCTGCGGGGCCGGTCCGCCGGCAGGCGGGCTCGGCGTGGGCGTGACGCCCCGGACGCCCGGTGTGCGGGGCGGGTCAGTCCTGCCGGGCGGATGCCCGACGGCGACGACGGTGGGCGTCGTGCCGCATCATCGTGGCCAGACCGGGAAAGCCCCACAGGAACCCGGCCAGGCAGGTCCAGAGCCAGTCCTGGTGGCCGTGTTCGGTGAGCCAGCCACGGAAGAAGACCAGCATCAGCAGGCCCACCACCGCCCAGGCGATCAACCCGGCCACCGCGAACGGGACCATCGGCGGGTCGAGTGGCTCGGGTCGTGGTGGTTGCTCCTGCGGCACGGGCAGAAGCGTACCGCGAAGCATCTTCCCGGCCCGCCGCTGATCTGGGACGATGCGCGCGACAACGGTAGATCACCTGCGAGGACCTGATGGCCATAGCGCCGCCGGACAACGGCATTCCTTCTGATCCCGCCCATCCCCGGAACGGTTTCGACCGTTTCTTCGAGATCTCCGCCCGTGGCTCGACGATGAGCCGCGAGGTACGGGGTGGTCTGGCGACCTTCTTCACGATGGCGTACATCGTGGTGCTGAACCCGCTGATCCTGGGCGGAGCCGCCGACGGTGACGGCAGGAAGCTGTCGATTCCCGCCCTGGCCGCGGCGACCGCGCTGGTGGCCGGCCTGATGACGATCCTGATGGGGGTCGTCGGGCGGTTCCCGATGGCGCTGGCCGCCGGTCTGGGGGTGAACGCGCTCGTCGCGTTCGAGATCGCCCCGCAGATGACCTGGGCGGACGCGATGGGGCTGGTGGTGATCGAGGGTGTGCTCATCGCGATCCTCGTGCTCACCGGCCTGCGTACGGCGGTGTTCCGCTCGGTCCCGACGCAGCTCAAGACCGCGATCGGGGTGGGCATCGGGCTGTTCCTGACCATCATCGGGCTGGTCGACGCCGGTTTCGTCAGGCGGGTGCCGGACGCGGCGAACACCACAGTGCCGGTGGGGCTCGGCATCAACGGCAAGATCGTCAGCTGGCCGATGCTGGTCTTCGTGGTCGGCCTGCTGGTGACGCTGGTGCTGGTGGTGCGGCGGGTGCGCGGCGCGATCCTGATCGGCATCCTGGCCTCGACCGCGCTGGCGATCATCGTGGAGGCGGTCGCCAAGGTGGGGCCGTCCTTCGTCGACGGCAAGCCCAACCCGCACGGCTGGTCGTTGAACGTGCCGAAGCTGCCCGAGCGGATCGTGGACATCCCCGACCTGTCGCTGCTGGGCAACTTCAACGTGCTGGGCTCGTGGAGCCGGGCCGGCTGGTTGATCCCGCTGATGTTCGTCTTCACCCTGTTGATCACGGACTTCTTCGACACGATGGGCACGATGGTCGCGATCGGCCAGGAGGGGGACATGCTCGACGAGCAGGGCACCCCGCCCCGGGCGAAGGAGATCCTGCTGGTCGACTCGATCGCCGCGGCGGCGGGTGGCGCGGCGAGCGTCTCCAGCAACACGTCGTACATCGAGAGTGCCTCGGGGGTCGCGGAGGGTGCCCGGACCGGGGTGGCCAACCTGGTCGCCGGTGGGCTGTTTCTGCTGGCGATGTTCCTGTCGCCGCTGTCCACGGTGATCCCGTTCGAGGCGGCCTCGACGGCGCTGGTGGTGGTCGGCTTCCTGATGATGACCGCGGTGCGGACCATCGACTGGACCGACTACGAGATCGCCATCCCGGCGTTCCTCACCATCACCCTGATGCCCTTCACCTATTCGATCTCCAACGGCATCGGGGCGGGCATCATCAGCTACGTGCTGCTCAAGCTGGCGAAGGGCAGGGCGCGGGAGATCCATCCGCTGCTCTACGCGGTGGCGGTGCTGTTCGTGCTGTACTTCCTGCGCGGGCCGATCGAGTCCGCGCTGGCGTAGCGCCACCCGTCGGTCTGTGGGCCGGGCGACCCGTCAGGTTGCCCGGCCCGCAGCGGCGGTATTCCCCTCGTGAGCATGGTCATATCGGATGTCGTTAGCCAGGCTCATTAGTTAGGCTAACGACTGTGACGGAGCGGACGGTGACGGCAAACCGCGTGCCACCGGCGCAGCTGGCACCCCAGTTGCGTGATGCGATCACCCGACTCAACCGGCGGGTCCGGCAGGCCCGCCCGGTCGGCGACCTGACGGTCACCCAGCTCTCCGCGCTCACCAGCCTCCGGCTGGCGGGCGCGCTGACGCCCCGGGAGCTGGCCGACGTCGAACGGGTCCAGCCACCGACGATGAGCAAGATCGTCGCGAAGCTGGAGGAGCGCGGCCTGGTGCAGCGCACCCCCCACCCGACCGACGGCCGGCAGGTCATCCTGGCGGCCACCGAGTCAGGCCGGGCCGTGCTCGACCAGTTCGAGCGGGCCCGCGACGAGTGGCTTGCCAGCCGGCTGGCCGCGCTCGCGGAGGACGAACGCGACACGCTACGGCGGGCCGCCGAGATCCTCCAGCAGCTCGCCCGCGCCTGACGCCCCACCGGGTCCGCGCCGTCCGCCGTCGATGACGCGTACGCGACCCGAGGAGGCGCACCAAGAGTGCAGGCGAAGCTGAGCACGATGTTCCAGTCCCTACGAGTCCGCAACTACCGACTCTTCGCCACCGGACAGCTGGTCAAACTGATCGGCGTCTGGATGATGTTCATCGCCCAGGACTGGCTCGTCCTTGAGCTTTCGGACAACTCCGCCACCGCGCTCGGCGTGGTGACCGCCCTGCAGTTCACCCCGGTGCTGCTGCTCACCCTGCTCTCCGGCCGGCTCGCCGACCGCTACGACAAGCGGATGCTGCTCTTCGTCGCCAACGCCTTCTGGACGGTGCTGGCGCTGGGGATGAGCCTGCTGGTGCTCACCGGCCTGGTCGAGCTGTGGCACGTCTTCGCGTTCGCCGCCCTGCTCGGCACCGCCAACGCGGTGGAGACCCCGGTCCGGCAGGCGTTCGTCAGCGAACTCGTCGGCACCACCCTGCTGCCCAACGCGCTCTCCCTCAACGCGGCGGTGTTCAACTCGGCCCGGATCATCGGCCCCGCCGTCGCCGGCCTGGCCATCGCCGCGTTCGACGTCGGCCCGGTCTTCCTGTTCACCGCCGTCAGCTCCGTCGCGCCGTTGGCCAACGTGGTCCGGATGCGCCCGGCCGAGCTGTACCGCAAGGACCTGCTCCCGATCGGCGAACGGGACTCGGCAAAGATCATCGACGGGTTGCGCTACGTCCGGCAACGCCCCGACCTGCTGCTGCCCATGGTGGTCATGTCGGTGATCGGGATGTCGCTGTTCAACTTCCAGCTCACCCTCGCCGCACTGGCCAAGACGGTCTTCCACACCGGGGCCGCCTCGTTCGGCCTGTTCAGCACCGCGCTGGCGGTCGGCGCGCTGGTCGGGGCGCTCGCCGGCACCGGACGGCGCAGCCGCCCGTCGGTATGGCTGGTGCTCGGTGCGGCCGTCGGCTGCGCGGTCTTCGGCACCCTGGTCGGCCTCGCCCCGGCGTACTGGCTGGTGGTGACCCTGCTCATGCCGACCGGCTTCTTCATGGTCTTCTTCGCCCAGGCGGCCAACCAGCGGGTGCAGCTCGGCACCGACGCGGCCTTCCGGGGCCGGGTGATGGCGCTGTGGGTGCTGGTGTTCCTCGGCACCAACCCGGTCGGCGCACCGATCATCGGCTGGGTCGCCGAGACCTTCGGCGCCGGCGCGAGCATCTGGATGGGTGGACTCATCTCGCTGGCCACCGCCCTGCTCGCGCTCACCTGGCAACTGCGGCGCTCCGGGGCCCGACTGCGCTTCCGGGTGCTGCCGATGCCCCGCTTCTACGTGGTGTCCCGCCCCCGCCTGCTCACCCCCAGCGGGCGGTGAGCGGTGGGGCGGACACGCAGAGCGTGCAGATAGCAACAAAGCGGTGGCGCGCGGCCCCGCCGGGCCCTAGCGTCGAGGTGTGGCAGGCGGGAGCGCGCTGACGCTGATACTGGCTATCCTCGCCGTGGCCTGCCTGCCGGTGGCCTTCGCCCTGCTCTTCTGCCTCGACGAGATCGCCGACCGGGTGGCCTGCGGCTGGGCCGAGTGGCGGGAACGCCGCCGGGAACGCCGCACCATCGCCCGCCTCGACCGGGCCCTCGCCGCCGACCCGGCCACCCGCGACATCGACCTGACCGAGCTGGACCGGGCCGACCGCCGCCCCCTCGAACTCCTCGCCGCCGACCTGCGCCGCCTGGGCCAGCACCGGCTCGCCGCCGGCGGTCGCTCGGTGGTCTGGCACAGCTCGGTCATCGAGGCGTACGACGACCGGCTCCGCGCCGCCTGCCGGGCACTGGAGATCCCCGAGCACCTGGCCGAGCTGACCGGGGTCGACCGGGAGATCGAACGGGTCCGGGTCGAGGGCGTGCTGGCCGCGGCGGGGCTCACGCTGCCGACCACACCCGCCGACCGCCGCCCCCGTGACCGGCGGGCGTGAGACTCTTCGTCGCGGTCCACCCGCCACCGTCCGCCGTCGCCGACCTCACCGCCCGGGTGTCCCGGCTGCGGGTCGGCACAGCCGGTGCCGCCGGCCTCGACGTACGCCTGGCGCAGCCGGCACACCTGCACGTCACGCTGGCCTTCCTCGGTGAGGTCGAGCCCGGCCGGCTGCCCGAGGTGGCAGGTGCCCTCGGCGCGGCCGCCGAAGCCGCCCGCGCCGGCTGGACGCACCCACCCCTGTTACGGCTGGGCGGCGGGGGCCTGTTCGGGCAGGGCCGGTCCACCGTGCTGTGGGTGGACGTGCGGGGTGAGGTGACCGCGCTGCGGACGCTGGCCGGGCTGATCCGGGCCGAGCTGGACCGGGCCGGCCTGCCGTACGACGGGAAGCCGTTCCGTCCACACCTGACGGTGGCGCGGCCCGGTGACCGGCTCGACCCGTCCGAGGTGGACGCCGACCGGCTCGCCCTCGACGCCCACCTCGGTCCGCGATGGCCGGCCGATGAGCTGGTGCTGGTGCACAGCCGCCCCGGCCCCCACCACACCCCCCTCGCCACCTGGCCGCTCCGCCCCGCCCCCTGCTGATCATGACGATCGGGGCCGGGCCCGGCGGGCGACGGTTCCGTGACGGCGACGCGAAGGGGGGTGCAGTGGCGGTGTCCGAGGCGCTCGGATGCCGCTGTTTGGTCCCCGTCGGGGGACCGGTCACCAGGCCCAGGCCTCCGGGCCGGGACCACCGTTGCCGACCGGCGGGAACAACTCGTCGAGCCGCTGCTCCGTCGCCTCGTCGATCTCCACGGTCAGCGCGCCCAGGGTGTTGTCGAGCTGGGCGACGGTGCGCGGGCCGATGATCGGGGCGGTCACCCCGGGCCGGGAAAGCAACCAGGCCAACGCCACGTCGGCCGGGTCGTCACCCCGCTCGGCGCAGAACTTCTCGTACGCCTCGATGGCCGGCCGGTGCGCGGCGAGCCCGTCGGCGGCCCGGCCGGCGGTGCCCCGCGCGGCCCCGCCCTCGGCCATCTTGCGCAGCACCCCGGAGAGCAGCCCCCCGTGCAGCGGCGACCACGGGATGACCCCCAGCCCGTAGTGCTGCGCGGCCGGGATCACCTCCAGCTCGACGTGCCGGGTGAGCAGGTTGTAGATGGACTGCTCGGCGACCAGGCCGAGGAAGTTGCGCTTCCCGGCGGCGGCCTGCGCCTGGGCGATGTGCCAACCGGCGAAGTTGGACGACCCGACGTAGATCACCTTGCCCTGGGCGACCAGGGTCTCCATCGCCTGCCAGATCTCCTCCCACGGGGTGCTGCGGGAGACGTGGTGCATCTGGTAGAGGTCGATCACGTCGGTCTGGAGCCGGCGCAGCGAGTCCTCACAGGCCCGGACGATGTGCCGGGCGCTCAGGCCCTGGTCGTTGGGCCACTCGCCCATCTTGCCGAAGACCTTGGTGGCCAGGACGACCTTGTCCCGCCGGCCCCCGCCCTGGGCGAACCAACGACCGATGATCTGCTCGGTGATCCCCTCACCGGTCTGCCAGCCGTAGACGTTGGCGGTGTCGAAGAAGTTGATGCCGTGTTCGAGCGCCCGGTCCATGATGGCGAAGCTGTCCGGCTCGGAGGTCTGCGGCCCGAAGTTCATCGTGCCGAGGCAGAGCCGGCTCACCGACAGACCGGTACGTCCCAGATTCGTGTACTCCATGGGACCACCCTGACACGCGCGGACCTCGAGTGCCTCACGATGCCAGAGTGGCCCACTGCGATCAGGAGGACTCGCGGGCCGCCGGGCCGGTGCCGAACAGGACGTCGTCCCAGCTGGGCAGGCGCTTACGCGGCTTGCCCGAGGCGTCCGTCGACTCGCCGCCCGCGGCGGCCGCCGCGGCCGTGCCCGTGCGGCGCGGCCGGAGCACGGCAAGCGACGGCACGGCCGGGACCTCCTTGGGCGCGTCCGAGTCGTCGTCGAAGGCGGAACCCTGCCCACCGCCGAGCAGTGCGGCGGCACCACCGCCGACGGCCCGCTGACGGGGCGCGTCGGAGCCGGCCAGCGCGGCCGGGGAACGCGGGTCGAGACCCCGCCCCGAGGTGCCGCCGAGCGGACGGTCCAGCGACGCGAGCAGGGCGTCCCGCCCGGCCCGGATCGGGTCCCGGCCCGGACGGGCCTGCTCGCTGGCGGCCGGCAGGCCGTGTCCGCCCCGACTCGGCTCGCCCCGCGACGGGCCGGGCAGCGCGTGGCCGCCCCGTTCCGGTGCCGGCTCCTGGCCGAGGATCGGCGTGGGACGCTCGGCGCACAGGTACTGCGCCATGTCGTCGTGCGGGGTGACGTTCTGCCGGAGCTTGTCGAGATCCCAGACGGCCTGCGCGGTGGCCTTGCCGGACGGCCAGGTGGCGATGATCCGCCAGGTGCCGTCGTCCCGCCGGAACGCGTCCCAGGAGATCTTCTCGGTGTCGATGCCGTGCTGGGCCAGCCGACCGTTGACCACCTCGGCCAGCGGGGTGGCCTTCTCGGCACCCTTGAGCCGGGTGCGCCGGGCGTGCTGGGCGAGCATGGCCCGCTCCTGGAGCACCGGGCCGGCGTAGCGCAGCACCCGGTCGACGGGCACACCGGCGATCCGGGCGACGTCCTCGGCGGACTCGCCCGAACGGATGCGGGCCTGGATGTCCCGAGGGGACAGTGACGGGGTCGGGTCGACCCCGGTGGGAACCACGGTGAGCGGCGGCGCACCGGGCTCGGCGTGCAGCACGGTCGCGATGCGTTCGTCGATGGGGAGGGCGAGCAGGCGCCCGACCTCGTCGGCGAGCACCAGCGCCTGGCCGTCCTCGGAGAGGGCGACGAAGCGTACTGGGCGCATGGCGTAGCCTCCGTCCCGCTTCGCTGGCCGTCACGCCACGAGCCGGCCACCCGGGCGTCCTCGCACCACCGTACGCTCATCTGCCCACAGGTGGGGGATGCGACTTGCGCATGTCGCGACTGAGCTGCGGCAATGATCACCGTGGGTGGCCGCAGCAGCCGCTGCGACCACCCACCGTGACGGGTGTGACTAGAGCCGCTCGACCACGTAGTCGATGGCGGCGGTGAGCGCCTCCACGTCGGCCGGCTCCACCGCCGGGAACAGCGCGACCCGCAGCTGGTTGCGACCGAGCTTGCGGTAGGGCTCGGTGTCGACGATCCCGTTGGCCCGCAGCACCTTCGCGATCGCGGCGGCGTCCACCCCGTCGGCGAAGTCGATGGTGGCGACCACGTTGGAACGCAGCGCCGGGTCGGTGACGAACGGGGTGGCGAACGCGGCCCGCTCGGCCCAGCCGTAGACGATCCCGGCGCTCTCGGCGGTGCGCTTGGCCGCCCAGCTCAGGCCGCCCTGCGAGTTCATCCAGTCGGTCTGCTCGGCGGCCAGGAAGACGGTCGCCAACGCCGGGGTGTTGTAGGTCTGCTCCAGCCGCGAGTTGTCGATCGCGGTGACCAGGTCGAGGAAGGCCGGGATGTAACGGCCGGAGCCCTTGATCTCGGTGGCCCGCTCCAACGCGGCCGGCGACATCAGGGCCAGCCAGAGGCCGCCGTCGGAGCCGAAGCACTTCTGCGGGGCGAAGTAGTAGACGTCGGTCTCGCCGACGTTGACGTCCAGGCCGCCCGCGCCGGAGGTGGCGTCGACCAGCAGCAGCGAGCCCGGGTCGGCGTCGGCGACCCGGTTGATCGGCACCGCGACCCCGGTGGAGGTCTCGTTGTGCGGGGTGGCGTAGACGTCCACCCCGGCCTCGGCCAGCAGGCCCGGGGCGCTGCCCGGCTCGGCCTTGCGGACCGTCGGCTCACCGAGGAACGGCGCGTCCTTGACCGACTTGGCGAACTTCGCGCCGAACTCGCCGAAGCTGGCGAACTGGGCCCGGTCGCGGACCAGACCGAAGGTGGCGACCTCCCAGAAGGCGGTGGCGCCACCGTTGCCGATGATCACCTCGTAGCCCTCGGGCAGGGAGAAGAACTCGGCGATGCCCTTGCGCAGCCGGGCGACCTCGGCGCGGACGGTCTGCTGCCGGTGCGAGGTGCCCAGGTAGCTGGTCGCCACGTCGGCGAGTGCGGACACCGCCTCCGGACGGACCTTGGACGGCCCGCAGCCGAACCGCCCGTCGGCGGGCTTGATGTCGTCGGGAATCCGGATGGTCGGTGCGTCAGCCACGGTTTTCTCGATCCTTCCGCATGGGGCTAGGGCGGGCCCTTCACCAGGCGCGGGACTGCCGGCGGACGGGTGCGCGGGGCGCACCACGTGGCCGGGTCCGTGCCCGGTCCGGCGACACTGCCGGCCTTCATCCTCGCACCCGCGGTGGCCCGGATGCCGGCTGGTCCCAGGCCCGGACCTGAGGCGTCGGCCACACCGCTGCGTGATCAACGGCCGGTCGCCGGCCGGGCCGCTCCTGATCGTCCACCCGTCGCCGACCGGCCGGCCGGTGGTCGCGGTCGGCCGGGTCGCGCGTCGCCGGGTCGTCCGTCCGGCCGGACCCGGGTGACACGCGCGGGGGCGTCGACCGGTCGGTCGACGCCCCCCCGGTGCGAACGGGATCAGACGCCGTGCGGGATGGCGTCCCAGCCCTCGACCTGCTGCGGCTTGCGGGTGCCCGGGCCGACGTACCGGGCCGACGGGCGGACCAGCCGCTGGAGCTTCTTCTGCTCCAGGATGTGCGCCGACCAGCCGCCCATCCGGGCGCAGGTGAACATCGAGGTGAACATGTGCGCCGGCACCTCGGCGAAGTCGAGCACCACGGCCGACCAGAACTCGACGTTGGTGGCGAGGACGCGGTCCGGGCGGCGGGCCTGGAGCTCGGCCAGGGCGGCCTTCTCCAGCGCCTCGGCCACCTCGAAACGCGGTGCGCCCAGCTCCCGGGCGGTGCGCCGGAGCACCCGGGCGCGCGGGTCCTCCGCCCGGTAGACGCGGTGGCCGAAGCCCATCAGCCGCTCGCCCCGGTCGAGGACGCCCTTGACGTACCCCTCGGCGTCACCGCTGCGTTCGACGGCCTCCAGCATCGTGAGCACCCGCGACGGGGCACCACCGTGCAGCGGGCCGGAGAGCGCGCCGATGCCCGACGAGATGCAGGCCGCCGCGTCGGCCCCGGTGGAGGCGACGATCCGGGCGGTGAAGGTCGAGGCGTTCAGGCCGTGCTCGGCGGCCGAGATGAAGTACGCGTCGACGGCCTTGACGTGCCGGGGATCCGGCTCGCCCCGCCAGCGCTTCATGAACCGCTCGACGATCGTCTCCGCCTTGTCGATCTCCTTCTGCGGCACCGCCGGCAGGCCCAGGCCACGCGCGGACTGGGCGACGAAGGAGAGCGCGGTGACCGAGACCCGGGCCAGGTCGGCGCGGGCCTGGGAGTCGGAGATGTCCAGCAGCTGACTGAGCCCCCAGTACGGGGCGAGCATCGCGACCGCGGACTGCACGTCGACGCGGATGTCGCCGGAGTGCACCGGCACCGGGAACGGCTCGGCGGGCGGCAGGCCGGGGCCGAAGCGCCCGTCGACCAGCAGCGCCCAGACGTTGCCGAAGGAGACCTGACCGATCAGATCCTCGATGTCCACGCCCCGGTAGCGCAGCGCGCCACCCTCGCGGTCCGGCTCGGCGATCTCTGTCTCGAAGGCCACGACGCCTTCGAGGCCCGGTTTGAAGTCGGCCATGTCGTCTCCTGGCTTCTGGCTCGGTGCGCCCGCCACGGGCTCGGTCCGGCCCGGTACCTTAGGCGACCCTCAGGGATGTGTTCTCGCCATCTTGCCTGGTGAGTAACCAAGCGCGCGACCCACCGCGACTGTGCTGCACGCGACATCCCCGCCGCTGGACGCCGGGGCGCTCTCCGTGAGACTGATCAGTGGGCTGGCCAGCGTCTCCAGACGCCGGATGCCCGGCGAGAGGGAGAACGACGTGACGGGCGACACACCCGCCCTGGCGGCGATGCGCAACGAGTACGCCGCCGACCGGGGCCTTTCCGAGCCGGACCTGGCCGCCGACTGGCCCACCCAGTTCGGCCGCTGGCTCGCCGACGCGGTCGCGGTCGGGCTGCCCGAGCCCAACGCGATGGTCCTCGGCACCGCCGACGCCACCGGCCGGCCCAGCGGCCGGACCGTGCTGCTCAAGGAGTACGACCCGCAGGGGTTCGTCTTCTTCACCAACCACTCCTCGCGTAAGGGCGTCGAGCTGGCCGCCAACCCGTGGGCCAGTCTGGTCTTCCCCTGGTTCGCGATGCAGCGGCAGGTGGTGGTGACCGGTCGGGTGGAGCACGTCGACCGGGCCGGGACCGAGGCGTACTTCGCCAGCCGGCCGCGCGGCTCCCAGCTCGGCGCCTGGGCCAGCACCCAGTCCGAGGTGGTGCCGGACCGGGCCGCGCTGGAGGAGGCGTACCGGGCGGCGGAGCAGCGTTTCCCGGCCGGCACGCCGGTCCCGGCGCCCCCGCACTGGGGTGGGTTCCGGGTCCGGCCGCAGACGGTGGAGTTCTGGCAGGGCCGGGCCGGTCGGCTGCACGACCGGCTGCGGTTCCGTGGGGTCGAGGGGGGCGGCTGGGCCGTCGAGCGGCTGGCCCCGTGACCGCCGTCAAACCGGCCCGTACGGGCCGGGCCCGGCGGCTGGCCATCGACCTGCGGCCGCTGCGGGTCCCCGCGTACCGCCGGATGTGGCTCGGCAACACGGTGGCGATGTTCGGGTTTCAATTCACCGCGGTCGCCGTGCCGGTGGAGATGTACGCGCTGACCCGGGACTCGTTCTGGGTCGGGCTGCTCGGGGTGGCCGGGTTCCTGCCGCTGCTGGTCTTCGGCCTCTGGGGCGGGGCGGTGGCCGACGCCCGGGACCGGCGGCGGGTGCTGCTGGTCGGCTCGGCGCTGCTCTGGGTGTCGATGCTCGGCCTGCTCGGGCACGCGCTGTCCGGCCTCGGCAGCCCGGTGCTGCTGCTGGCGTTGGTGACCGTGCACTCGGTCGCGTTCGCGATCAGCTCGCCGGCCCGTTCGGCGATCCTGCCCCGGCTGCTCCCGCCCGAGCTGGTCCCGGCGGGCACCACCCTGAACTACACCACCTTCACCGCCGCGTCGGTGGCCGGCCCGCTCGCCGCCGGCCTGGTCTTCGCCACCTTCGGCACCGGCACCGGGCTGCCCGTCGCCTACGCGGCCGACGCGCTGCTGTTCACCGCGCTGGTGGTGGCGACGGTCCGGCTGCCCGCGATGCCCCCGGCCCCACCGGCCGAGGGGGAGGCGCGTCGGGGTGGCCTGGCCGGCATCCTCGACGGGTTCCGCTACCTGGCGACCACACCGGTGCTGCTCTCCTCGTTCGCCATCGACCTGATCGCGATGATCCTGGCCATGCCCCGGGCGCTCTTCCCCGAGGTGGCGCAGGAACGGTTCGGCGGCGGGGCGGCGGTGGGGTGGCTCTACAGCGCCATCGCGATCGGCGCGATGCTCGGCGGGTTGACCTCCGGTTGGATCGGCCGGCTGCGGCGGCAGGGGCTCGCCCTGGTGGTGGCGGTGGTTGGCTGGGGGCTGGCCATCGCGGCGGCCGGGCTGGCCCGCCAGCTCTGGCTGGTGGTGCTGCTGCTCGCGGTGGCCGGGGCGGCGGACCTGGTCAGCGCGGTGCTGCGGCAGTCGATGCTGCTGGTCTACGCGCCGGACCGGATGCGGGGCCGGCTCCAGGGGGTCAACACGGTGGTGGTGGCCGGCGGGCCACGGCTGGGCGACCTGCGGGCCGGGGCGATGGCCGCCGGGTTCGGTGGTGGCGTCGCCTGGGTGGCCGGCGGGCTGCTCTCGGCCGGGCTGGCGGTGCTGCTGGTGGCGTGCTTCCCGGCCCTGCTGCGCTACCGGGCCGGCTCGGTGACCGAGGACCGCCGCTGACCGCACGCCAGGTGGGACGGGCCAGCCGGGTCCGGCGGGCGGGCCAGGGCACCGACTAGGGTCACGACATGGACAACGCCATGCACCGGCCGCCCTCGGGGACACAGTGGACCATCGCCGCCGACGGCCACGAGGCCGTCATCGTCGAGGTCGGCGGTGGGGTTCGGACGTACCGGCGCGACGGGGTGGACTACCTCGACGGGTACGCCGAGGACGAGATCAGCCCCGGCAGCGCTGGACACGTGCTGGCCCCCTGGCCGAACCGGATCAGGGACGGGAAGTACACCTTCGGGGACCGGTCGTTGCAGCTCGACCTGACCGAGCCGACCCGGGGGGTCGCCCTGCACGGCCTGGTCAACTGGGTGCGCTGGCAGCTGGTCGAGGAGTCCGCCGACACGGTCACCCTCGGTTACGACCTGCCGCCGACCCCGGGTTACCCGTGGTCGTTGCGGCTGCGTACCCGGTGGAGCGTCGGGGCGGACGGGTTGCGCGGCGAGCACGAGGTGACCAACACCGGGGGCGAGGCCGCGCCGTTCGGGTTCTCCGTGCACCCCTACCTGCGGCTGGCGGGGGTCGCGGTGGACGACCTCACGATGCGGTTGCCGGCCCGCAGCCGGTTGCAGGTCGACGCCCGGCTGCTGCCGATCGGGGCGACCCCGGTGGCCGGCACCGAGTACGACTGGACCAGCCCCCGCCCGATCGGTGCCGCGCAGCTCGACCTCTGTTTCGGTGACGTGATCCGGGACTCCGACGGCGGCTCGTCGGTGACCCTGACCGCCCCCGACGACGCGGACGGGGTGCACCTCTGGGCGGACCGCGAGTTCGGCTGGTGGCAGGTCTTCACCGGTGACGCGCTCACCGGTGAGCGGCACCGCCGGTCGGTGGCGGTGGAGCCGATGACCTGCCCGCCCGACGCGTTCCGGTCCGGCCGGGACGTGATCGTGCTGGCCCCGGGGGAGACCTGGCGGGGCAACTGGGGCATCCGGCCCGGGGTCTGAGCATGGAGTTCGGCGAGGTGGTCCGGCGTCGCCGGATGGTCCGCAACTACGACCCGGACCGGCCGGTCCCGCCGGAGGTGGTGGACCGGCTGCTCGACCACGCGGTCCGGGCGCCGTCGGCGGGCTTCGCCCAGGGCTGGGGTTTCCTGGTGCTGGAGGAGCCGGCTGACCGGGAGCGGTTCTGGGCGGCGGCCACCCCCTCGGGCGGTGGCCGCGACCGGTGGCTGGCGGGGATGCGCCGCGCCCCGCTGATCGTGGTGCCGCACGCCAACCGGTCGGTCTACCTGGAGCGGTACGCGGAGCCGGACAAAGGGTGGGCGGACCGTTCGGAGGACCGCTGGCCGGTGCCCTACTGGTACGTCGACACCGGCTTCGCCGCGCTGCTGATGCTGCTCACCGCCGTGGACGAGGGGTTGGGGGCGTGTTTCTTCGGCATTCCGCCCGACCGGTTGGCGGCGTACCGGGAGGCGTTCGGGGTGCCGCCGGATTACCATCCGATCGGCGCGGTCACGGTGGGTTACCGCTCGGCTGACCATCGGTCACCGTCGCTGCGGCGGGGGCGTCGGCCGGTGGACGAGGTGGTCCGGCGCGGTCGGTGGAGTTGATGCCGGTTCGTACCCTGCGCAGTGGGTGACGGAGCGAGAGAAACCGACAACGGGGAGCAAAACGCGGTGTGGCAGGGGCGGATAGGCTGGCACCGTCATCGGTGCCGCACGGCGCGGCACCTCGGCGTGACCCGGCACCACGCCGAGGGTCGGCCTGACCACGGGGAGGGGAGCGTGCCGTGATTTTCCGAGCGGTCCGGGACGGGCGTCCCTACCCGGAACACAACCTGACTCTCAAACAGTGGGCGGAGATCCCACCGCGCCCGCTGCGGCTCGACCAGCTCATCACCACCAAGCGTGAGCTGGCACTCGACAAGCTCCTCGCCGAGGACTCCACCTTCTATGGCGACCTGTTCCCGCACGTGGTCGAGTGGGGCGGCGGCCTCTACCTGGAAGACGGCCTGCACCGGGCGCTGCGGGCGGCGTTGCAGCAACGCAACCAGATCCACGCCCGGGTGCTGGTCTACACCGGCCAGCCCGAGTGACGCCCGCCTGAGCACTCGTTAAGGTGGCGGCCATGGGCACCGTACTGGACCTGCTGGACGTCGACGCCTCGCTGAGCGAGGAGGAACGGCAGATCCGGGCCGTCGTCCGCCGGCTCGTCGACGACCGGGTCCGCCCGCACGTCGCCGGCTGGTACGAGGACGGCCACGTCCCGGCGCGCGAGCTGGCCCGGGAATTCGGCCGGCTCGGCCTGCTCGGCATGCACCTGAACGGGTACGGCTGCGCCGGCGCCCCGGCCGTCGCGTACGGGCTGGCCTGCCTGGAGCTGGAGGCCGGCGACTCCGGCGTCCGCTCCCTGGTGTCGGTGCAGGGTTCGCTGGCCATGTACGCCATCTGGCGCTTCGGCAGCGAGGACCACAAGCAACGCTGGCTGCCCGCGATGGCCGCCGGTGAGGCGATCGGCTGTTTCGGCCTGACCGAGCCCGACCACGGCTCCGACCCGGCCTCGATGACCACCCGGGCCCGCCGCGACGGCGACGACTGGATCCTCGACGGCGCGAAAATGTGGATCACCAATGCGCCGATCGCCGACGTCGGGGTGATCTGGGCCCGCACCGACGAGGGGGTGCGGGGTTTCCTCGTACCGATGGACAGCCCCGGGGTGACGGCGCGGGAGATCCGCCGCAAGATGTCGCTGCGCGCCTCGGTGACCGGCGAGATCACCCTCGACGGGGTCCGGCTGCCGGCGGACGCCCTGCTGCCGGCGGCGGTCGGGCTGCGGGCACCGCTGAGCTGCCTGACGGAGGCCCGGCAGGGCATCGTCTGGGGGGCGCTCGGCGCCGCCCGCGACTGCCTGGAGACCACCCTGGCGTACGCCGCCACCCGCACCCAGTTCGGCCGGCCGCTCGCCGGGTTCCAACTCACCCAGGCCAAACTCGCCGACATGGCCGTGGAGTGGAACAAGGGACTGCTGCTCGCCCTGCACCTGGGCCGGCTGGCCGACGCGGGAACACTGCGACCCGACCAGGTCAGCGTGGGCAAGCTGAACAACGTGCGGGAGGCGCTGGCGATCGCCCGCCAGTGCCGGACGATCCTCGGCGCGAACGGGGTGTCCGGCGAGTACCCGGTGATGCGGCACGCCAACAACCTGGAGAGCGTGCTCACCTACGAGGGCACCTCCGAGATCCACCAGCTGGTCATCGGGCAGCGGCTCACCGGGCTGTCCGCCTTCGGCTGACGACCGCCCGTCACCCGTTCGGGGCGCTCGCCGCGCGCGCGTCGCACGGTGGCCGTACCGTCATCGACAGAGGCACGTGTCTGACGAGGACGGTGAGGGCGATGGCCCGCGACGGTGAGACCCCCCAGAGTGAGTTCCCCGGCTACCCGACCGCCGACACACTGCGTACCCGGTCGGGCGACCCGGTCGACCCCGACACCCCACCGGCCGACCCGCCCCGCACCGGTGGCGGCCCGGCCCGGGGGCTGCTCTGGGTGCTCGGCGCGGCGGCGCTGGTCGTGGTGGTGCTGCTCGGTACGCAGGTGACCGGGCTCTTCCCGGACTTCCGCAACCCGTTCGCCAAGGAACAGACCGACCGCAGCCAGCCGCCGCTGCTCAAGTCGATCCAGGACCTCAGCCGCTACGTCGCGGCCGAGGGCAACTTCCAGGTCGTGGTCGACCTCCAGAACGACCGTAAGAACGTGCCGGAGTTCCTGCTCAACCAGCGGACCCTCTTCGTCGGGGCGGGCAGCGTCGAGGCGTACGTGGACTTCGGCAAGATCGGCGAGGGGGCGGTGGTGCCGTCCGCCGACGGTAAGTCCGTCGAGATCAAGCTGCCCGCGCCGCAGCTCGGCCAGACCAACCTCGACATGGACAAGAGCTACGTCTTCGCCGAGGAGCGCGGCCTGTTCAACCGGATCGGTGAGCTGGTCCAGGGCGACCCCAACCGGCAGCAGCAGGTCTACCGGATGGCCGAGGAGCGGATCACCACGGCGGCCCGGGACAGCGGGCTGGCCAAGCGCGCCGAGGAGAACACCCGCAAGATGCTGGAGGGCCTGCTCCGCTCGCTCGGCTACGAAAAGATCACCATCACCTACACGGCCCCCTGACCCGCAGCGCCCCCACCGTCCGCGCCCCGGCCAACCCGCAGCCCCTCACCGCAAGCGCACAGCACCACGCCCAACGGCGACCCCGGCGACCCCGGTGCCCCCGGTGCCCCGGCTGATCCCGGTGATCAAGAGGTTTACGTCATTCTTGATCTTCAAGTTGACGTAAACCTCTTGATCACCGCGTGTAACCCCATCTGCACGCTGTCGACGGGTGATTGATCGGGTGGGGGCTTGTGGATGTCGATGGGGTTGGTGTCAGGGAGTGGGAACGCCAGGATGCCGCCTCCCTGGGACGGGAGGCGGCATCCACGGTGACCGGGCGACGCCCGGCGCGGCGGCAGCGATGCGATCTTCGTCGGGCGGCGCGGCGGCAGCGATGCGCCTCGTCGGGCGGCGGCGTTACGGTCTTCGTCGGGTGGCCCGGCGCGGTCAGTAGGTGGTGGTGGCGTAGCGGTCCTCGTTGGGCATCAGGATCCACAGCACCAGGTAGACGATCACCTGCGTGCCGGGCAGCAGCAGGGAGAGCAGGAACAGCAGCCGGACCAGGGTGGCCGAGGTGTTGAACCGGCGGGCCAGGCCGGCACAGACACCGGCGAGCATGCGCCCCTCGCGGGGTCGGACCAGTTTGCGACTCATCGTCTAACTCCACTCTGCGGCGATCCGCCGCGCTGCATTCCACGGTAGGAAGGGGTGGCCACCTTGCCCTCCGTCCCGAGAGTGATCCGGTGACCCCGTACCCGTAGGTGGTTACCCGAGTCGGCCCCGGCTGATGCCCCGGGCGCTGCCCGCGCTGCCTGGCCGTTGCCCGCGCTGCCTGGCCGTTGCCCGCGCTGCCTGCGTTGCCCGCCGTTGCCCGCGCTGTCTGGCCGCTGCCCGCGCTGTCTGGCCGCTGCCCGCCACAGCCCGCGCCGCCTACCCCGGCCGTTCGGGCACCAAGATCACGCTCGATCCTGGTTGTAGTGGCCTCGCCCAAGGCGCAGGGATGCCACTACAACCAGGATCGAGCACGATCTTGGTGCGGGGTGCGGGGTGCGGGGTGCGGGGTGCGGGGTGCGGGGTGCGGGGTGCGGGGTGCGGGGTGCGGGGTGCGGGGTGCGGGGTGCGGGAAGGGGCTGGGGTGGGGTGGGCGGGTAGGCTCGCCGGTCGACACCGCCCCCACCCCGGGCGGGATCAGCAGGTCACCGGCGGACCCCGGGCGGCCACGGACCCGGCCCGGACCCGGCACCACCGGGCGACGGCGAGGAAGCGCAGCGATGATCAGTGTCTTCGACCTTTTCAGTGTCGGTATCGGGCCGTCCAGTTCCCACACGGTGGGCCCGATGCGGGCCGCGCGTACCTTCGTCGCCGGGCTGAAGGCCGACGGGTTGCTGCACACCGTCACCCGGGTCCGGGCGGAGCTGTTCGGTTCGCTGGGTGCGACCGGTCACGGTCACGGCAGCGACCGGGCGGTGCTGCTCGGGCTGGCCGGTGAGAGCCCGGAGACGGTGGACACCGACAGTGTCGGCCCCCGGGTCGCCGAGGTCCGCACCCGGCGTCGGCTCGCCCTGCCCGGTGGCCAGGAGATCGACTTCGAGCCGGACCGGGACCTGGTGCTGCACCGCCGCCGGTCGCTGCCGTACCACCCGAACGGGATGACCTTCGTGGCCTGGGACGCGGCCGGGGTCGAGGTGCGGACCCGGACGTACTACTCGGTCGGTGGCGGGTTCGTGGTGGACGAGGCGGCGGCCGGGGCGGACCGGATCACGTCGGACACCACGGCCGTACGGCACCCGTTCTCGACCGGCGCCGAGCTGCTGGACGTCACCGCCGACACCGGCCTGTCGATCAGTGCGGTGATGCTCGCCAACGAGTTGTCCTGGCGCAGCGAGGCGGATGTCCGGGCCGGGTTGCTGGACATCTGGCGGGTGATGCGGGAGTGCGTGGCCCGGGGTGGCGAGCGGGACGGGGTGCTGCCGGGTGGGTTGCGGGTCCGTCGTCGGGCCGCTGAGCTGCGCCGCAGCCTGGAGGCCGACGCCGGCTCGACGGACCCGCTGCGCGCGATGGACTGGGTGACCCTGTTCGCGCTCGCGGTCAACGAGGAGAACGCCGCCGGTGGCCGGGTGGTGACCGCTCCGACGAACGGTGCGGCCGGGATCATCCCGGCGGTGTTGCACTACTACACCCGGTTCGTGCCGGGGGCCTCCGACGAGGGGGTGGTGCGGTTCCTGCTGGCCGCCGGGGCGATCGGGGTGCTGTTCAAGGAGAACGCCTCGATCTCCGGGGCGGAGGTGGGCTGTCAGGGTGAGGTCGGGTCGGCGTGTTCGATGGCCGCCGCCGGGCTGGCCGAGGCGCTCGGCGGCACCCCCGAGCAGGTGGAGAACGCCGCCGAGATCGGCATGGAGCACAACCTCGGGCTGACCTGCGACCCGGTCGGGGGGCTGGTGCAGATCCCCTGCATCGAGCGCAACGCGGTGGCTAGCATCAAGGCGATCACGGCGGCCCGGTTGGCGTTGCGCGGCGACGGGGTGCACCACGTCTCGCTCGACAAGGTCATCAAGACCATGCGCGAGACCGGGGCGGACATGAAGGTCAAATACAAGGAGACGGCACGCGGCGGCCTGGCCGTCAACGTGATCGAGTGCTGAGGGGGCGTTCGTTCACCGACTGCTAACCTGTCGTCCGTTGTTGTCAGGCGGGAGGCGACGGTGACCGCAGGCGTCACGGCGTTGTGGTCGCACCGCAACTCGCTGCGCATCCTGGTCAGACGCGATCTCGCGGTGAAATACCAGCAGTCCGTGCTCGGTTACTTCTGGTCGCTGATCGAGCCGCTGGGGATGGGCGCGATCTACTTCTTCGTCTTCGGGGTGCTCTACTCCGGGCCGACCAACCGGCACCTCGGCGAGGCCGCCGGGTCGTACCCGCTGTTCCTGATCACCGGCATCTTCGCCTGGATGTGGACCAGTTCGGCGTTGAGCGAGGCGACCAATGCGCTGACCGGGCAGTCCCGCCTGATCACCACGATGAACCTACCCCGGCAGGTCTTCCCGATCGGCCGGGTCACCGGCCGGTTCGCCGAGTACGTCGCGGGCCTGCCGATCCTGCTGGCCGTCGCCGCCGTCTACGCCGTACACGGCCGGATCGAGCTGGGCTGGTCGCTGCTGAGCCTGCCGCTGGCCGTCGCCGTGCAGGGCACCCTGCTGGTCGGGCTGGCCCTGCTGCTGTCGGCGGTCAACGTGTTGATGCGCGACGTGGAACGGTTCATGCGGCTGGTCATCCGGGTGCTGTTCTACGCCACCCCGATCATCTATCCGTTGAGCCTGGTCCGGGAGTCCGGCATGCCGGCCTGGGTGAAGGTGGCGTACGAGCTGAACCCGCTGGTCGGCATCTTCCAGCTCCAGCACGCCATCTGGTACCCGGACGAGTTCCCGGACGCCCGGCTGCTGACCACCACGATCGCCGGCAGCCTGCTGGTGCTGGTGGCCGGCTGGTGGGCGTTCCGCAAGCTCGAACCGGCCGTGCTGAAGGAACTCTAGGTGCCGCCGATCATCGAGGCGCAGGGTCTCGGCATCCGTTTCGTCCGCAACCGGCGTCGGCAGTTGCGGCTGCGGGAGTTGTTCATCCACCGGGGCGGCCGGGCCACCACCGCCGGTCAGTTCTGGCCGCTGCGGGACGTCTCGTTCACCGTCGCGCCGGGCGACACGCTCGGTGTGATCGGGCGTAACGGCACCGGCAAGAGCACCCTGCTGCGGCTGATCGCGGGGGTGCTGATCCCCGACGAGGGGCGGATCACCGTCCGGGGTGACGTCGCGCCGCTGCTGGAACTCTCCGCCGGGTTCTCCAACGACCTGACCGGTCGGGAGAACCTCTATCTGGTCGGCGGGCTGCACGGACTGTCCCCGGGCTACCTGCGGCGACACTTCGACGACATCGTGTCGTTCGCCGGTGAGCAGGTGGAACGGGCCATCGACACGTCGGTGCGGCACTACTCGTCGGGGATGAAGGTCCGGCTCGGGTTCGCGATCATCTCGCACCTGCCGCACCCGATCCTGCTGATGGACGAGGTGACCGCGGTGGGCGACGCGGAGTTCCGCCGGAAGTGTTATTCGACGATCGACCGACTGCTCGCGGAGGGGCGCACCTTGGTGCTGGTGTCACACAACGAGAAGGATCTGACCCGGTTCTGCCGTCGGGGGCTCTACCTCGACGGCGGGCGGTTGACCGTGGACGGGACGGTCGCGGAGGCGCTCGACGCGTACCACGCCGCGGTGCCGAGGTGACCCTGGCGATCGTGCTCGCCGCCGGTGCGCCGGCCGCGGGCCCCCCCACCGGCGCGGGCGTACCCCTGGCCGACCGGCTCGCCGACCAGTTGCGCCGGGCCGGGGCGGACCGGGTGCACACCGTCGCCGGTCTCGCCGAGCTGGCCGCCCTGGTCGACACCGTCACCGGTCCGGTGCTGGTCACCGGGGGCGACCTGGTCGCGCACACGGCCGTACTGCGGCATCTGGTGACCAGCCCGGTCGGCCCGACGGTGGCCCTGGTGCTCACCGACGCGCCGGCCGCCGGTCAGACGGTGGTCCGCGAGGAACGCGGCCAGGTGGTCGACGCGGGCCCGGAGCTGGCCGACGCCACCGGCGTCTTCGGCGGCGCGGTGCGGGTCGGGGCGGACGACCTGCCGACCCTGGCCGCCGCGGCCCGCGCCGCCGCCGGCCCGGCGTCGCCGCAGGCCGTCCACGGCCCGCAGGCCGCCGATGGCCGGGTGGCGGGGCAGGCCGCCCACGGCCCGGTAGCGGGGGGCGTGGCCGGTGCCGCCGTGGACCGGCTGTTCGCGGCGCTCACCGACCTCGGCACCCTGACCTTCGCCCACCGGGTACGCCTGCTCGTGGCGCACCGGGTCACCGACCCGGCCGGCCTGGCCGCCGCCGAGGCGGCCCTGGCCGGGGTGGACGAGGACCGGGCGGAGCTGCGGCTGTCGGTGAAGGAACGCGACGACTTCTTCACCACCTACTTCGTCAGCACCTGGTCGCCGTACGTGACGAAGGCGTGTGCCCGGCTGGGTCTGACGCCGACCGGGGTCACCATGATCTCGGTGTTGTTCGCGGTGGTCGCGGCGGTGCTCTTCGGCGCGGGTGGCCGGGTCGCCCTGGTGGCCGGCGCGGTGCTGCTCTACCTGGGTTTCGTGCTCGACTGCGTGGACGGGCAGTTGGCCCGGTACACCAGGCACTTCAGCGCCTGGGGCGGCTGGCTGGACACGATGGCCGACCGGGCGAAGGAGTACCTGGTCTACGCCGGGCTGGGCTACGGCGCGACGCACGCCGGGTTCCGTTACGGCTGGGCGTTGGCGATCGCCGCGATGACGTTGCAGACCGTCCGGCACATGACCGACGCCTGGTACGGGGTGCTGCACGACGAGGCGGCCCGGCGACCCCGCCCGGCCACCCCGACCGCCGGGGGGATCGGCGGGAAGCTGAACGCCGCCTCGACCCGGGTGCAGGCGGACACCGGCTCGGTGTCGTACTGGCTGAAGCGGACGGTGGTCTTCCCGATCGGTGAGCGGTGGGCGTTGATCGCGGTCACCGCCGCGCTGTTCGGGCCGCTGGTCAGCCTGGTCTCGGTGCTGGTGTGGGGGGTGCTGGCGTTCGGTTACACGGGCGCGTTGCGGACCTTGCGGGCGCGCTGGATGTGGGTGCCGGTGCTGGACACGGTCGACGCGACGTTGCACCGTGACGACGGGCCGGTGGCGGCCCGGTTGCCGGTGGTCCGCCCGATGGGCCCGTTGACCCTGGCGGTGCTCGGGGTGCTCGGGCCGGCGGTGCTGCTGGTGGTGGGGTTGTTCCGGGCGGCCGGCGACGGTGATCCGGGCGGTCTGCGCTGGTGGCTGCCGGTGGCGCTGCTGGTGTTGCTGGTGGCCGGGTTGGGTGCGGGTGCGGCGCACAACGGGCCGCTGGACTGGCTGGTGCCGGCGGCGTTGCGGGCCGGCGAGTACCTGTTCGCCGCCGTGGTCGGGGTGGTCGGCGGGGTGCCGGCGTGGCTGCTCTTCGGGTACGTCTTCGTGCTGACCGTGCACCACTACGACCTGACCGCCCGGTTGGAGAAGCGGCAGGTGGCCCCGCCCCTGCACCGGTGGACGCTGGGCTGGGAGGGGCGTTCGGTGCTGTTGGCGGTGGCGGCGATCGCCGGATTTGCCAGCCCTGTAATGGCTACACTCGGTGCGTACCTTCTGCTGGTGTTCGTGGCAAGTGTCGTGCTGGCCTGGGTCGTCCTGCCGGCCCGCGCGAGCCGGGCGGCGGCCGTACCCGTGCGGGGTGGTTCGCCGGGCTGACGACAGGGGCGGGGCGGATGACGCTGATCAGCTTCGTCGTACCGGCCTTCCGGGTGCAGGGTTACCTGCGCGAATGCCTGGACTCGCTGCTCGGCCAGCCGGTGCGGGACATCGAGGTGATCGGGGTCGACGACGGCTCCCCGGACACCTGCGGCGACATCCTCGACGAGTACACCACCCGTGACCCCCGGGTCCGGGCGCTCCGCCTGCCACGCAACGTGGGGCTCGGTCCGGCCCGCAACGCCGGGCTGGACCGGGCCACCGGCGAGTACGTCTGGTTCCTCGACGGCGACGACTGGCTCGCCCCCGACTGCCTGCCCGAGGTCGCCGACCGGCTCACCGCCACCCGTCCGGACGTGCTGCTGGTCGACCACGTCCGGGTGCACTGGGACGAGCGGGCCACCCGCAGCGCCCTGTCGGAGGTGTTTCCCGAACCGCCAGGCGCGGCGACGTTCCGCCTGGCGGAGCGGCCGGAGGCGCTGCGCCTGCTGCACACCGCCTGGAACCGGCTGGTCCGCCGGGAGTTCCTCACCGGCCTCGGGCTGCGTTTCGCCCCCGGCTGGTACGAGGACGTCGCGTTCAGCTACCCGGTGCTGCTGGCCGCCGGGCGGATCGGGGTGCTCGACCGGGTCTGCGTCAACTACCGGCAGCGCCGGGCCGGTGCGATCACCCGGACCCTCGACGACCGGCACTTCGAGGTCTTCGACCAGTGGCACCGGGTGTTCGGGTTCCTCGACGAGCGGCCCGACCTGGCTGAGCTGCGACCGGTGGTCTTCGAACGGATGATCTGGCACTACCTGACCGTGCTCGGCAACGGCGACCGGATCGCCCCGCAGCTGCGGCCGGCGTTCTTCCAGCGGATCACCGCCGACCACCGGCGGTTCCGACCCACCGGAGGCTATCCGGTGCCGGACGGGTGGGACGGGCTCAAGCACCGGCTGGTCGCCGCCGGCAGGTGGCGGACGTTCAGCGCGCTGCGTACCGCCAACCAGGCCCGGGAGGTCGCCCGCAGCGCCGGTCGGCGGGCCCGGCCGGTGGCCCGGCGCACCGCCCGGCTGGCCCGGGACGCGCTGCTGCACGAGTGCTACCGGGCCGAGATGCGCCGGCCGATCGACCCGACGCTGGCCGTCTACGCCGCCTACTGGTACCGGGGTTACGCCTGCAACCCGGCGGCGGTGCACGCCGCCGCCCGCCGGCTCGCCCCGCAGGTACGCGGGGTGTGGATCGTCCGTCGGGACCGGATCGACACCCTCCCGCCCGGCACCGAGTACGTCGTGGCCGGCACCCTCGACTGTCAGCGGGTGCTGGCGCGGGCCCGTTGGCTGGTCAACAACGTCAACTTCCCGGACTTCGTGCGTAAGCGCCCCGGTCAGGTGCACGTGCAGACCCACCACGGCACCCCGGTCAAGGTGATGGGGCTGGACCAGCAGCGGTACCCGCTCGGTGCGGTCGGGATGGACTTCGCGGGGCTGCTGCGCCGGGTGGAGCGTTGGGACTACAGCGTCAGCTCCAACGCGTTCTCCACCCAGATGTGGGACCGCGCCTATCCGGCGGACTACGTCCGGCTGGAGGTGGGCTACCCGCGCAACGACCGGCTGGTCACCGCCACCACCGAGGAGGTGGCTGCGGTGCGGGCCCGGCTCGGCGTCACCCCGGACGAGCGGGTGGTGCTCTACGCGCCGACCCACCGGGAGCACCTGCCCGGTTACCGGCCGCCGTTCGACCCGTACCGGCTGCTGGAGGTGCTCGGGCCGGCCGGGCGGTTGCTGGTGCGCAGCCACTACTTCCACGACCGGCAGGGCCGGGCCCGGCGGCGGGCCGGGGGTCGGGTGGTCGACGTCAGTGACGTCGCCAGCGTGGAGGACCTCTATCTGGCGGCCGACGTGCTGGTCACCGACTACTCGTCGGCGATGTTCGACTACGCGGTGCTGGACCGGCCGATCGTCATCTACGCCCCGGACCACGACGCCTACCGGCTGGCCCGGGGGGTCTACTTCGACGTCACCGCCGAGCCGCCGGGGGAGGTCGCGCTGACCTTCGACGAGCTGTGTGCGGTCTTCCGTTGCGGCGCGGTGACCGGGGAGTCGGCCGAGCGGGCGCGGCAGGCGTTCCGGGAGCGGTTCTGCGGTTGGGACGACGGGCACGCGGCGGAGCGGGTGGTCCGCCGGGTCTTCCTGGGGGAACCTGGGTGATCCGGGCGGATCGCCGTACTGGCCCGTAATAGGGCTGTCATCAGTCGAACATGGCACGTTTACCCGATGTGCTAACCCGATGATGCTCGTCACAGTCAACCCGGGGTTCGGCCAAGCTGGGGGAGGAGACGGTGACCACCGTCGCGTTGAAGGACGTCACAAAGGTATTCCCGGATGGGACAGTTGCCGTCGACAACGTCAGTCTCGACGTCGTCGACGGTGAGTTCATGGTGTTGCTCGGCCCGTCCGGTTGCGGAAAGTCGACCGTGCTGCGGATGATCGCGGGACTGGCGGAGCCGACCACCGGCGCGGTGATGCTCGACGGTGAGGTCGCCAACGACCTGCCGCCGCGCGACCGGAAGATCGCCATGGTCTTCCAGGATTTCGCGCTCTACCCGCACATGACCGTCGGTGACAACATCGGCTTCCCGCTCAAGCTGTCCGGGGTGGAGCCGGTGCCCCGGGGCGAGCGGGTACAGGACGTGGCCAGCGCGCTCGGCATCGGCGACGTGCTCGGCCGCAAACCGAGCCAGCTCTCCGGCGGCCAACGGCAGCGGGTCGCGATGGGTCGGGCGATCGTCCGCCGGCCGGGGCTGTTCCTGATGGACGAGCCGCTGTCGAACCTCGACAGCGGGCTGCGGGCGGAGCTGCGTGCCGAGATCTCCGCGCTGACCCGCGAGCTGGGCGTCACCACCATCTACGTCACCCACGACCAGGCCGAGGCGCTGACCATGGCCGACCGGGTGGCCATCATGCGCAAGGGCGTGCTCCAGGACGTCGGCACCCCCACCCAGGTGTACGGCCGGCCGGCGACCCTCTACGTCGCCGCGTTCCTCGGCAGCCCCCGGATGAACCTGCTGGAGGCGTCGGTCTACGTCCACCTCGACCGGTACGTCACGCTCACCCTCGGTGACCAGGCGCTCTACCTGCCGTGGGACGACATCCGCAGTCGGGCCGTGGCGCACTACCACGGCGAGCGGATCGTGGTCGGGATGCGGGCCGAGGCGCTCACCCCGGTCGCCCCGGACACCCCCGGTGACGTGCTCCAGGGCCGGGTCCGTTACCTGGAGCACCACGGGCACGAGTCGCTGGCCTTCCTCGACATCGGCGCCACCGCCATCATGGTCGACGAGATGAGCGCCCCCGCTGAGGACGCCGCCCCGGGCCAGCGGGGACTGCGCCGGTTCGGCCAGGTCATGTCCCGGCTCACCGGGCGGGCCGGCGAGCCGGAGGAGGTCGAACGGACGGCCGGCGACAACCGCACCAGTGTGCTGAACGACCCCGGCCGCCACCACCGCCGCCCGGCCGAGCTGGCGGTCCGGCTGGCCCCGTACCCGGCGATCTCGGCGGGGCACCCGATGGCGGTGGCGGTCCGGATGGACGCCCTGCACTTCTTCGACGAACGCGGCGACCGCATCGACGTCGGCTGGCGCTGACCCCACCCTGCCCCCGGCGCTTCTCTGCCCCTGGCGCTGCGCGCAACTTCGTGGATGTAGTGGTCTCCGCCCGCCTGGATGCCGCTATTTCCAGGGAACTGTGTGGATCATGAGGTCGTGGCGGTCGACCGGGGCGGGGGTGCGCGTGGGTCGACCGGTTCTGGCGGGGTGGTGGTCGGGGGTCGGCAGGTGCTGGTGGGGGTTTTTACCGGCGGGTAACCTCGGGGTCATGACCATCGACTCCCGCGAGGTGGCGGCCGGGGTGCTCCGGGCCGTCCCGTTCGCCCGCACGCTCGGCTTCGAGATCGTCGAGGTCGCGCCCGAGGCCGAGGGTGGGGTCCGGGCGGTCGTCCGGCTGCCCGACTCGCCGGCCACCCACAACCACGTCGGCGGCCCGCACGCCGGGGCCATGTTCACCCTCGGCGAGACCGCCTCCGGCGCGGTGGTGATGGCCGCGTTCGGGCAGGTGCTCGACCGGGCCGTGCCGCTGGCCGTGCGGGCTGACATCGCGTACCGGCGGGTGGCGATGGGGGAGGTGCGGGCCACCGCGCGGCTCGGTCGCACCCCGGCCGAGGTGCTCGCCGAACTGGACGCCGGGCAACGCCCCGAGTTCCCGGTCGCGGTGGAGATCGGCACCGCCGACGGCACCGTCACCGCCACCATGACCGTCCTGTGGACCCTGCGCCCGCACCGCTGACCCGCGTGGCGGGGGTTTGCCCGGTGGGGGCGGTGGATAGATTCGTAGCGTGCTGGGCCTACCTGCTCATGTGACCGCCTGCCTCTTCGACCTCGACGGCGTGCTGACCCAGACCGCCAAGGTGCACAACGCCGCCTGGAAACAGACCTTCGACGACCTGCTGCGCCGGCACGCCGAGGCCGGCGGCGAACCGTTCCGGCCGTTCGATCCCGGCCCGGACTACAACCGCTACGTCGACGGGAAACCGCGCGCCGACGGGGTGCGCTCGTTCCTCGCCTCCCGGGGCATCACCCTGCCCGAGGGGAGCCCTGACGACCCGCCCGACGCGGACACCGTCAACGGCGTCGGCAACCGCAAGAACGTCGTCCTGCTGGACCGGATCCACCACGACGGCGTCGAGGCGTACCCGGGCTCGGTGGCCTACCTGAAGGCGGCCGAGCAGGCCGGGTTGCGCCGCGCGGTGGTCTCGGCCAGCGCCAACTGCCGCGACGTGGTCGCCGCCGCCGGCCTGGAACCCCTGCTGGAGGTACGCGTCGACGGGCTGGTCGCCCGCGCCGAGGGGTTGCGCGGCAAACCGCACCCGGACACCTTCCTCGCCGCCGCCGAGCTGCTCGGGGTGGCCCCCGCCGACGCGGCCGTGTTCGAGGACGCGCTGGCCGGGGTGGCCGCCGGGCGGGCCGGTGGCTTCGGGCACGTGATCGGGGTGGACCGGGCCGGCCAGGCCGACGAGCTGCGCGCCCACGGCGCCGACGTGGTCGTCACCGACCTCGCCGACCTGCTGACCGGGCCGGCCGCATGATCCGGGAACGCGCCTATCCGGTCGAGCCGTGGCACATCCGGGAGACCCGCCTCGACATGGACGTGCTGGCCCAGTCCGAGTCGGTGTTCGCGCTCTCCAACGGTCACATCGGGCTGCGGGGCAACCTCGACGAGGGTGAGCCGCACGGCCTGCCCGGCACCTACCTCAACTCGTTCTACGAGCTGCGTCCGCTGCCGTACGCGGAGGCCGGGTTCGGGTTCCCCGAGTCGGGGCAGACCATCGTCAACGTCACCAACGGCAAGCTGATCCGGCTGCTCGTCGACGACGAACCCCTCGACCTGCGCTACGGCGAGCTGCTCAGCCATGAACGGGTCCTCGACCTGCGGGCCGGCACCCTGCACCGGGAGATGCACTGGCGCTCGCCCGCCGGCCGGGAGGTGAAGGTCCGCAGCACCCGGCTGGTCTCCTTCACCCAACGGTCGGTCGCCGCGATCCACTACGAGGTGGAGGCGGTCAGCGGCCCGCTGCGGCTCATCCTCCAGTCCGAGCTGGTCGCCAACGAGAACCTGCCGGCGCAGAGCCGCGACCCCCGGGTCGCCGCCGTGCTGGAGTCGCCGTTGCAGGCCGAGGAGGAGCTGACCACCGACGACGGCGGGCTGCTCATCCACCGCACCAAGGTCAGCGGGCTGCGGGTGGCCGCCGGGATGGGCCACGACGTGGACGCCCCGGGCAAGACCACCATCGAGTCCGAGGGGTACGAGGACTGGGTCCGGACCACCATCGGCTGCGTGCTCCAACCCGGCGAGACGATGCGGGTGGTCAAGTTCTTCGCGTACGGCTGGTCCAGCCGACGCTCGCTGCCCGCCCTGCGCGACCAGGTCGGCGCGGCGTTGGCCGCCGCCCGGCTGACCGGCTGGGACGGGCTGCACCGGGAACAGCGCGAATATCTCGACGGGTTCTGGGACGCCGCCGACGTCCGGGTCGAGGGGGACCCGGAGGTGCAGCAGGCGGTCCGGTTCGGACTGTTCCACGTGCTCCAGGCCGGTGCGCGGGCCGAACGCCGGCCGATCTCCGCCAAGGGGCTCACCGGCCCGGGCTACGACGGGCACGCGTTCTGGGACACCGAGATGTTCGTCCTGCCGGTGTTGACGTACACCCAGCCGGGCGCGGTCCGCGACGCCCTGTACTGGCGGCACGCCACGCTGGAGCAGGCCCGGGAGCGGGCCCGCACGTTGAACCTGGCCGGGGCGGCGTTCCCGTGGCGCACCATCGAGGGCCCGGAGTCCTCGGCGTACTGGCCGGCCGGCACCGCCGCCTTCCACATCGCCGCCGACATCGCCGACGCGTTGCGCCGCTACGTCCTGGTCACCGGTGACGATCAGCTGGAACGTGACATAGGTCTGGAACTGCTGGTGGAGACCGCCCGGCTGTGGCGCTCGCTGGGCCACCACGACCGCAACGGCCGGTTCCACCTCGACGGGGTGACCGGCCCCGACGAGTACACCGCCGTCAAGAACGACAACATCTACACCAACCTGATGGCGCAGCGGAACCTCCTCACCGCCGCCGACTGCGCGATGCGCCTGCGCGACGAGGCGCTCGACCTGGGGGTGACCGAGGAGGAGGCGGCCGAGTGGCGGGACGCCGCCCAGGCCATGCACGTCCCGTACGACGAGGACCTCGACGTGCACGAGCAGGT
The DNA here is from genome assembly GCF_050942205.1 of Micromonospora sp. CA-248260. NCBI lineage: Bacteria > Bacillati > Actinomycetota > Actinomycetes > Micromonosporales > Micromonosporaceae > Micromonospora > Micromonospora sp. CA-248260. The sequence goes on from NZ_CP192021.1 coordinate 596,663, forward strand.
GGAGGGCTTCACCCGGCTCCAGGAGTGGGACTTCGCGCACACCCCGACCGAGAAGTACCCGCTGCTGCTGCACTACCCGTACTTCGACCTGTACCGCAAGCAGGTGGTCAAGCAGGCCGACCTGGTGCTGGCGATGCACTGGCGGGGGGACGCCTTCACCGACGCGCAGAAGCTGCGCAACTTTCTCTACTACGAGCGGCGTACCGTGCGCGACTCGTCCCTGTCGGCCTGCACCCAGGCGGTGCTCGCCGCCGAGGTTGGGCACCCCGAGCTGGCGCACAGCTACCTGCGGGAAGCCGCGCTGATGGACCTGCACGACCTCAACGAGAACACCCGCGACGGCGTACACATGGCGTCGTTGGCGGGGGCCTGGATCGCGTTGGTGGCCGGGTTCGGTGGGCTGCGCGACCACGACGGCGAGCTGTCGTTCGCCCCCCGGCTGTCCAGCGGGTTGAGCCGGTTGGAGTTCTCGTTGCAGTGGCGGTCGATGCGGCTGCGGGTGGACGTCCGGCCCCACCAGACGACCTACTCGCTGCGTAACGGTGGCCCCGACACGGCCCTGGAGCTGCGACACCACGGGGAGACCGTCCGGGTCACCTCCGCCGCGCCGGTCACCGTACCCGTGCCGCAGACCCACGAACGGACCCCCGCGCCGGAACAACCACCCGGCCGGGCCCCGCTGCTGCGCCTTCCGGAGTCCCGCGCCTGATCCCGTCCGGCCCGGCCCGGCCGGGTCGTGCCCGTCGACCGGTCGTGTCCGGTCGTGCCGGACCGGTTCGATCGTGGAGAGTTCTTGTCGCGGGAGCGACAAGAACTCTCCACGATCACGTGCCTGGTGCCCTCCCTCGACCCCGAAGGCCCCCGGGGCTCAGAACTGGGGGCCGTCGGAGGGGCGGCCACCGGCATCGCGCGGTGCGACCGCCCGTGGGTCGTCCGGGGTACGCGCCTGAGCCGCCTCGTCCGCCCAGTCGAGGTTGCGCTCGGCGTCCTGTTCGGGGCGTTCCTGCTCGATGGTCCGGGTCTGCTGACGTGTCTTCCGCTTGGCCATGGCGAACCTCGTGATCCGTGCGGGGCGCTGCTGCGCCGGTGCCGACGTCACGCGCGTCTTCCCGCCCGCCGCCCCCGCAAACGCCGTCCCCGCTCGCCACCGCCACCCTGCTACCGCCCGCCGACGTCGCCGGCCACCGCCATCGCCATCGCCCGCCGACGTCGCTGTGCCCCTACCACCGCCGCGCGCCGACGTCGCCGGACAGCGCCGTGGACGCCGCCGGTCCGGTGTTCAGGCGTCGAGGTGGCGGGTGAAGGCGAGCCGCAGGTGGTTCTTCGGACGGGCGCCGACGATCGAGCCGACCACCTCACCGCCGACGAACACCAGCATGGTGGGCAGCGACATCACCCCGTAGGCCCGGGCGGTGGCGGGGTTGGCGTCGGTGTCCACGGTGACCACCCGCAGCCGGTCGCCGAATTCGTCGGCCAGCTCGGCCAGGTGTCGTGAGGTCCCCACGCAGGGCGGGCACCAGTCCGCCCAGAAGTCGACCACCACCGGCCGGTCGGCGGCGAGCACCGTGTCGGCGAAGGTCGCGTCGGTGACGGCGGTCAACTGTCCCGCTGCCGTGTCCTGAGGCATGTTTCCTCCCGTTGGATGATCGCCTGGGTGAGTTGGTCGTGCAGCTGCCGCCGTACCGTGCCCAGCCGGTCGAGGTAGGCGTCCACCTCGGCCAGCTTGCGACGCAGCACGGCGACCGAGTCGGGGCAGACGTCCCCGGAGGCGTGGCCGGCCCGCAGGCAGGCCACGAACGGCCGGATGTCGTCGAGGCCGAAGCCGACCGCCAGCAGCGCCCGGATCTCGTGCACCACCCGCAGCTCCGCCTCGTCGTACACCCGGTAGCCGTTGGCCGAGCGGCGTGGCCGGACCAGCCCGCGCGTCTCGTAGTACCGCAGCGTGCGGGTGCTCGTTCCGGCCCGTTCCGCCAGCTCACCGATCAGCATCCGACCTCCTCGGCGGAGTTCCTGGCGTCACGCTAGACCTTGTCGCCGGTGTCAAGGCAACGGGCAGACGCGGCGCGGGTGAGAGTGGCACGGGTGAGAGCGGTCGCCGGGCGGGTAACCGCCACCGACCGCACGGCGGAAAGGAGCAACACCATGGGGGTACGCGCCGAGGCGACGGTGCCGCTGCGGGACGCCCGGTTGCCGGCCGACGTCGACGGGCCGGACGACGCGGTGGGAGTGGTGCTCTTCGCCCACGGCAGCGGCAGCTCCCGGCACAGCCCACGTAACGTGGCGGTGGCCCGTGTGCTGCAACGCCGGAGGCTGGTGACGGTGCTGGTGGACCTGCTCACCGCCGAGGAGGATGCGGTCGACGCCCGTACCGCCGAGCTGCGCTTCGACATCGAACTGCTGGCCGGTCGGCTCGCCGGGATCGTCGACTGGCTCGCTGCCGAACCGGCGCTGGGCCGGCTGCCGGTCGGCCTGTTCGGGGCGAGCACCGGTGCGGCCGCCGCCCTGGTGGCCGCCGCCGCACGTCCGCAGCGGGTCGCCGCAGTGGTGTCTCGGGGTGGTCGACCCGACCTGGCCGGGCCGGCCCTGGCCGGGGTACGTGCGCCGACGTTGCTGCTGGTGGGCGGCCTCGACGAGCAGGTGATCACGCTGAACGAACAGGCCGCCGGGCTGCTGACCGGCCCGCACGAGTTCCGGGTGGTGCCCGGTGCCACCCACCTGTTCGAGGAACCGGGCACCCTGGACGAGGTCGCCGACGCCGCAGCCGACTGGTTCAGCCGCCACCTCCCTGTCCCGGCCTGACCGCTCCCACCGTGACGATCCTGGGTGGCTGTACCGCTGACGATCGTGCTCGATCCATGGTGCGGCGGGCTCGGATCAGGCGGAAGCCGCTACGACACGGATCGAGCACGATCGTGGCCCGACGGTGTGGGGTGCCGGATCGGTGGGTCAGGCGGGGGTGGCGGGTGACTCGTCGTCGTGGCGGTGGTGCGGGCGGTCTTCCGGCGGGGCCGACGCGACCTGCTCCCGGTGCCGTTGGACGGTGTCGACCACCCGGTAGGCGACCGCCGCGATCGGCACCGAGACGAACGCCCCCGCGATGCCGGCGATCAGGGTGCCCGCCGTGACCACCACCAGGATCACCGCCGGGTGCAGCTGCACCTGCCGCTTCATGACCAACGGCTCCAGCAGGTTGCCCTCGATCTGCTGGACGGCGATCACCGCAGCCAGCACCAGCAGCGCCGTGGTCGGACCGTTGGCGGCCAGCGCCACCAGCACGGCGACCGCGCCGGCGACCGTCGCCCCGATGATCGGTACGAAGCCGCCGAGGAACGTGATCAGCGCCAGCGGCAGCGCCAACGGCACCCCGAGCAGCACCAGCGCCAGCCCGATGCCGAGCGCGTCGATGGCCGCGATGAGCATCGTGCCCCGGCTGTACGCGCCGAGGGTGCGCCAACCGGCCCGACCGGCCTCGGCGGTCACCGCCCGGTTCGGGCCGGTCATCCGACGCAGCACCCAGTGCCACATCGACCGGCCGTCCTTCAACAGGAAGAACAGCAGTACCAGGGCGAGTAGGGCGGAGCCGACCGCCTCGGCCGCCGTACGGGCCCCGCCGACCGGGTCCGGGGCGCTGCCACCCAGGCCGTCGCGGACCTGCTGGACCAGCTTGTCGAGTTGGGCGTCACTGACCGGCAGGGTCCCGGTGACGAAGTCGCGGGAGCGTTGCAGGCCCTCGTCGAGCTGCTGGCTCAGCTCCCCGAACTGGGCGGCGGTCAGGTTCCACACCAGCACCCCCACCCCGACCAGCACCCCGAGCAGCAGCAGGACGCTCAGCAGCGCGGCGAGCGCGGCCGGTACCCGCAGCCGGCGCAGGGCCAACAGCACCGGGTCGAGCAGCGCGGTGAGGAAGAAGGTGACCGCCACCGCGATCGCCAGCGGCGCGAGCAGCACCGCCACCTTCCCCAGCAGGTAGCACCCGAACACCACGACCACCAGGCAGGCGCTCCAGACCACCGCCGTGCGGACCAGCCAGGGCAGCGCCGCCCAGGCCTGCCGTGGGCTGGGGCGGGCACCCGCAGCCGTCACTTCGGGCGTACGCCCGGTACCGTCCTCGACCACGTCGGATCCTCCTCGGTCTCGGCGGGGTCGATACCCGACCCGGTCGGCCGCGACACCCGGTGGCTCAACGTCGTGCCGACCGGTGGGTTCCGCTCAGGACGGTCGCACCCGGTCGGCCACGCCCAGCAAGGGTGACGCCGGCACGCTGTCGCCGCACGGTGCCGTCCGGACTGTCCTGTCGCGCCGCTCAGCGGGGGTGTCGTGCCGGTCCCTGGTGGTGCGGTCGACCCGCCGGGCGCTGTGGTCCGCCCGCTGCCGCCGCGCTGCGGTGTTTGTGCCCGGGCGGACGGGGAACGCAACAGGCCGACGACGAGGAGGACACCATGAGCGACTTCATGAACAAGGTCAAGGATTTCGCCGACAAGCACGACAAGCAGGTCGACCAGGGCCTGGACAAGGCCGGCGACTTCGCCGACGAGCGGACCGGCGGCAAGCACGACGAGCAGATCGACAAGGGTGTCGACGCGATCCAGGCGCGCACCGGTGAGGGCGACCAGGGTCGCTGAGCCGTTCCCAATGCCGGGTCACCCGTTCGGGTGGTCCGGCATTGTCGTGTCAATAGCTGCTCACCTCTGGTAACCATCGACGAGGCTCGCTACTATCCGCAGTCGGGGCATGACTCACCGTTGAGTCGTGTGGAGTGGACCGGCACGCGGCACTGCGGGCCGTCGACGAGAGGGAGCATCCCCGGTGACCGACACAACGCACGCCACGATCGCCCGGCCCTACCCGTTCAGCGATCCGCACCGGCTCGACGTCGACCCCCGTTACGCCGGGCTGCGCCGCGACGAACCGCTGATCCGGGTCCAACTCCCGTTCGGTGAGCCGGCCTGGCTGGCCACCCGGCACGCGGACGTACGAGCCGTGCTGGGTGACCTCCGGTTCAGCCGGGCCGCCGCCGTCGGGCGGGACGAGCCGCGCAGCAGCCCCTACCAGCGGGAGGCCGGCATCCTTGGGATGGACCCGCCCGAGCACAGCCGGCTGCGCCGGTTGGCGGCGAAGGCGTTCACCGCCCGACGGGTCGAGGAACTCCGCCCGCGGACCCGGGAACTGGCCGAGGACCTGGTGGCCGGGATGATCGCCGCAGGGTCGCCGGCCGATCTGGTCAGCCATGTCGCGACCCCGCTGCCGATCCGGGTCATCTGCGATCTGCTGGGCGTGCCGGTCAGTGACCAGGACCGTTTCCACACCTGGTCGGAGGCGATCGTGTCGACCACGTCCCTGCGACCGGAGGTGGCGCAGAGCTACATCGACAACCTGCTGTCGTACATGGCGGGGCTGATCGCCCAGCGGCGGGTGACCCCCACCGACGACCTGATCGGGGCGATGGTCCGGGCCCGCGACGACAACGCCGACCGACTCACCGAGGACGAGATGGTACGCCTGGCGGCGGGCCTGCTGGCCGCCGGCCACGAGACCACCGTGACCCAGATCCCCAACCTGGTCTACGTCCTGCTCACCGAGCCGGACGTCTGGCAGCGGCTGTGCGCCGAACCGGCCCTGGTGCCGTCCGCCGTGGAGGAACTGCTGCGCTTCATCCCACTCGGTGCCACCGCCGCGTTCGCCCGGTACGCCCTGGAGGACGTCGAACTCGGTGGGGTGCTGGTCCGGGCCGGTGAACCGGTGCTGGTCTCCATCCCCTCGGCCAACCGGGACGAGAGCGTCTTCCCCGACGCCGACCGGCTGGACCTCGACCGAAAGGTGAACCCGCACCTCGCCTTCGGGCACGGCCCGCACCACTGCATCGGGGCCCAACTGGCCCGGATGGAACTCCAGGTGGTCCTGGAGACCCTGCTGGCCCGTACCCCGGGCCTGCGGTTGGCGGTGCCCGAGTCGGCACTGACCTGGAAGAGCGGCCTGCTGGTCCGGGGCCTGACGGCGTTGCCCGTCACCTGGTGACGGAAGGACGGAGGACAGATGGGGGAGCACGGCTGGCGGGTGCACGTGGACCCGACCCGGTGCATCGGGGCAGGAATCTGCGCGGGCTACGCCCCGGCCCACTTCGTGCTGGTCGACGGATTGTCCCGGCCGCTGGCCGAACGGATCGATCCGGCGGACGCGGTGCTGGATGCCGCCGAGTCCTGCCCGATGGAGGCGATCGTGGTGTCCGACGCGGCCGACGACAGCCGGATCGCCCCGGGCGCCTGAGCGGGTGGTGGCCGGCCCCGGCGGGGTACCCGGAGACGGCCACCACCCCCGCTCAACCCTGCTGGTCGTGCAGCTCTGCCCTGGTGGTGGGCCGCCCGCTCAGCGCGTCCCTGATCCGGTCGACCAGGCCGGCACCGGGATTGAGCAGCCGGTTCGCCGGTGGATGGTCCGGGGCACCGGGGTGCGGGCGGGTCGGCAGGTGTCCCTTCGCCGCCTGAACCCGGTCGGCCAGTTCGACCAGCTCCTCGTGGGCGACGGCGGCCCGCAGCCGGGGAAAGAGCTCAGCCTCCTCCTCTTTCACGTGGTGCCGGATGCTCTTCGTCAGGTGGCTGATCAGCGGCTCGAAGCGGGCGTCGGACGGGTCCAGCGGCTCCAGCTCCTTCAGCGTCCGTTCGGCCACGGCGTGCTCGGCGATCTCGTGTTCGGCGAGCTGGTCGCCGTCGGGCAACGCCCGGCGGGCGGTCGGGTAGACGTACATCTCCTCGGCGACCGCGTGCCGGACCAACTCGGCGATCAGCACGTCGGCCAGCCGGCGACGGTGCTCGGCGCTGCCCTGTCGGCTCTCCAGCTCCACGAAGATCGTCTCGATCTCGTGGTGGTCGGCGGTCAGGACGTCCACGACATCCTGACCCGTGGTGGCCTGTGCGTTGCTCATCTCGGTGCCCCTTACCGGTTGCGGGCGGATCGGCTCCTGGCGGGGCCTGTACCCACCACCGGGCACCCGAACCATCACCGTCGATGAGCTGCCGGTTCCGACTTCCCGGGCCGACCCGCCGGGGACGCACCCCGGGGCCGACCTCAGGCCGGGCGACGGACGCCCGCTGCCGGTGTTGCCGCGCGGGGCCGTCCCGGCGCACGGTCGGTGGATCGGTCCTAGTCGGACGGGAGGGGCGGGAGGGAACCCAGCAGCCGGGTCACGGTGATCTCGATGACGACCCGCTCCGGGTTCGGGCGCGGCTGGCGGTAGCGCTCCGCGTACCGGCGCTCCGCCTCGGCCACCGCGTCGGGGTCCGTGCGCAGCACCGCCCGACCCTCGACGGTCAGCCACCAACGGCCGTCGAGGTGGCAGGCCGCCACCGGGACGCCGGCCGATCCGGCGGCGGCGACGTACCGGGCCTTGGCCGAACCACCGGAGGTGATCACCCGGGCCAGCCCGGCCGTCGCGTCGTAGGTCAACCCGACCGGTACGACGTGCGGCGTGCCGTCGGGACGTGGGGTGGTCAGCGTGGCCAGGTGCCGCTCCCGGCAGAAGGTGAGGACCCGCTCGTCGTGCGGGTCCAACTGGTGTCTGCCGGCCATGTCCGTTTCCCGTCCCGTGCGGGGCGTCGCCCCGGTTCAGCCCCGATCATGACATCATCCGCCCGGTCCGACCCTGGCCGGGCGGGGAGGATGAGGCGTCGGACAGGGCACCAGGTCGGCCGGGCAGCGGCGGCCCGGCGGCCCGACGGCGTTGGGCCAGGCGACCCAGGTAGATCAGCGCACCGGCCAGCACACCCATGTCGTCCAGGTAGATCGGGTCGGGCAACACGTCGACCGGCAGGATCGTGTAGATGAGCGCGCCGTAGAAGGCCACCTTGCCGCCCACGCCCAGCGTGCCGAGCAGCCGTCGGGTGCGGATGACCCGTACCGCCAGCAGGACCGCGCCGACCAGCGTCGCCAGCGCCAGGATGCCGCCGACGACCACGAGCGCCCACATCTCCCGGGACATGCCCGCAACGCTAGCCCAGCCCGGCCCGTCGCGCCGGATTCCGTCGCCGACCCGACGGGCCGACCGGTCGCGGTCGGGTCAGTAGGCGGCGACAGCGGCCCGGCCGCGTGCCACGGTGGGGTTCTCCCGGGTGGTTTCGGCCGACGGGCGCGGGCTGTCCGCCATCGGCAGCACCGACTCGGCCCGCTCCGGCCGGCGCTCCCGCGCGGCGAACGCCTCGTCCCGCAGGCTGCGCGCCGCCGCCCCGGCCAGGTCGGCAGCCCGCCACGCCGCCTGTTCCCGGGCGACCGCCGCCCGGTGCCGGGCGGCCAGGTGGTCCCGGGTGGCGCGGCGCAGCACCAGTTCCTGCTCCACGGGGTGCCGGCGCGGGTCCCAGCCGGCTCGGTGGGCGAGGGCGTCGTCGAGTTGCGCGTCCGACAGCTCGCCCCGGCGGTGTGCCTCCTCGGCGGCCCGGTGCAGCCAGCGCTCCCGGTCGGCGTACTCGGCCGGGGTCTGCCCGGTGTGCGGCAGCGGCATGGCCGCGGCGGCGGCGAGCCGACGCAGGTGCGCCTCGGCCGACTCCAGGGCCGTCCAGGCCGACTCGACCTCGTCCTGGGTGGCCAGCCACTCGGCCCGCAGCCGGCTCGCGGTGGTGCCCGCCCGGTCGGCCGCCACGGCGACCTCCTCGGCGTACCGGGTGTGCTCCCGGTCCTGTTCGGTGCGCTCCCGATCGTCGGGCAGGGCGGCGTCGCGGAACCGGCGGGCCACCGCCAGCCGGAACCGGTCGGGACGGACGACCAGGGCCGCGACGGCGACGGCCGCGACGGCGAGCAGGATCAGCCAGATTCCGGCGGCGGCGGGGACGTCGGGCAGGACGGCGGAGAAGACGGTCTGCATCACCAGCACCTCACGGTGGAACAACGATGTGGACGGACGGGGGCCCGGTCGGGGCGGGAGCTACGGGCGGCGTGTCCTCAACGGACCGGATCCGGCCGGCCCACCTCGGACCGGGGCGCGGTCGGGGACGGGGACCAGGAGGGCCGCGCCGCTCAGTGCCGGGGCGGGCCGCGCCGGCCGGTGGCGTCCCGGGCCGGGTCCGGCGTCGCCACGTCCAACCGGGCGGCTGGCCGGACCGTGGGCTCGTCGGCGGATCCGGCCGGCAGCGGCCGGCTGGGCCCGTGGGCGGGTCGCCCGGCACCGGGACGGGTCTCGGTGGACGCGTCGTCACCGGCGCAGGTGTCGGCGGGTAGCTCGGCCACCCGCGAGGTCACCACGAGCGGCTGGGCGGCAGCGGCGGCCGGGCCGCCGGTGGCGGCGAACAGCCCGCCGAGGCCGACGGTGAGCACCAGGGCGGTGACCGCCAACCGGGTCAGGTCGCGCAGCCTCGACACCCAGACGGGCCGGGTGGAAGCTGGGCGGATCACCCGTCCAACCTATCCCCACCCGGCCGTGCGCGCAGCGTCGGCGACCCGATCGGGCCAGTGACCCGGGCCACGGTGTGCCCTGTGGACGGACCGTTCCCAGCAGGGATACGCGCGCTGACCTGCTCCCGGATGCATCGACGGCGATGAGAATGCCGACAGTTTCCGTCCGGTCGGTCCGGGCAATTGGCCGGCGGCGCGACATCCTGCCGCGCCGGGACCGAACAGACCGGAGGAGACACCATGGGAGTACGTCGTCAGGTCGCCGCGGCCGTCGCCGTCGCCACCGCGACGGTGCTGGCCACCGCCGTACCCGCGCAGGCCGCGCCGACCGCCGTCGACACCGGGCCACTCACCCCGGTCGCCGACGTCGACGTCGAGCGGTACGCGGGCGACTGGTACCAGGTCGCGGCCATCCCGGCGATCTTCGAGATCCAGTGCTTCAAGAACGTCAAGGCCCGGTACGACGTCCAGCCCGACGGCACCGTCGGGGTCCGCAACACCTGCCAGACCATCGTCGGCACCACCAGTGCGGTCACCGGTCGGGCCCGCAGCGAGAACCCGCCGGCCGACTCGGCGTTGACCGTGTCGTTCCTCAAGCTCGGCAGCCGGTGGCTCTACCTGGGTGGGCCGAACTACGTGGTGATCGGGCTCGACCCCGACTACCGCTGGGCGGTCGTCGGTGACCCGGACCGCAGCACCGGCTTCGTCCTGTCCCGGGAGCCGGCGCTGACCGGGGCGCAGACGACGGCGGCGAAGGCGGCGCTCACCGCCAACGGCTACGACCTCTGCGACCTCCGTACCACCCGGCAGGACGGCGGCGCGCGGGCCGGCAGCTTCTGCTGAGCCGTCCCCGGGCCGGTTCTGTCGAGCCGTCCCCGGGCCGGTTCTGTCGAGCCGTCCCGGCCTGGGGGCGCGGTCCGGGTGCCGCCACCGCGCCGTGGCCCGGATGAAGCACCGGACGCCCGACGGCCCGCCCACGCACGCACCGGGGGTGGGCCGTCGACTCGGCACCGGTCACCTGGGCTGCCGCCTGGGGCCCCGGTCACCTGGGCTGCCGCCTGGGGCGTGGTCGCCCGGGCTGTCGCCGCCGGGTTCGGGCGGGCAGGTGGGCTGATGCCTCAGGCGTCGGTCGGGTGGGCCGTGGGCCCCGACGCCTGAGTCGGCGTGGTGGGGGTGAAGAGGGCGAGCAGGGCACCGACCTGGCGGTCGGCCTCGGCGGGGTGCCGGAAGTGACCGCTCGGGTCGATCGTGTACTCGTTGCGTCGGCCGACCCGGGTACGCCGCAGGTAGCCACCGGTCTCCAGGTCCGCCACGATGGCCTGGGCGGCCCGCTCGGTCACCCCGACCTCCTCGGCGACGTCCCGCAGCCGGGCGGTGGGGTTGCGGGCGATGGCGAGCAGCACGTGACCGTGGTTGGTGAGGAACGTCCAGTTCCGGGTGCTCCCGGTGCCGCCCGTCGTCGTCGCCATGACGTCATCGTATGGCCCGTACCTGGGAGGCCCGCCGTCGGCCGCCGGGTCGACCGTGGGCCTCGACCCCTGGTCGACATCGTGGCGACCAAAGCCTGAAACGTGGATCACGAAATCTTGACGTACCTTTCGCTGCGTGTGACCGTGGGAACACGGCCGTCGTCGCCGCCGGCCGGCGTGACCAGGTGCGATTCCGGACCGAGGTGAGGCAATGGCCCCGATCACTCCGACCCAGGCGCTGGCCGAACTACAGGCGGGCAACCGGCGTTTCGTCGCCGGGGAGCCCCACCACCCCAACCAGGGTGCCAGCCACCGGGCCGCCGTCGCCGACGGCCAGCATCCCTTCGCCGTCATCGTCGGCTGCTCCGACTCCCGGCTGGCCGCCGAGATCATCTTTGACCGGGGTCTGGGTGACCTCTTCGTGGTCCGGACCGCCGGGCACACCGCCGGGCCGGAGGTGCTCGGCAGCGTCGAGTACGCGGTGACGATCCTCGGCACCCCGCTGGTGGTGGTCCTCGGGCACGACTCCTGCGGGGCGGTGCAGGCGGCCCGGGAGGCGGCCCGTACCGGCACCCAGCCCCCGGGGCACCTCTACTCGGTGGTCGCCGCCGTCGGGCCGAGCCTGCGTCGCGCCGACCAGCAGGGAGTGCACGACATCGACGGGATCGTCGACATCCACATCGCGCAGACCGTCGAGGTGCTGCTCGGCAACTCCCCGGTGATCGCCGCCGAGGTGGCCGCCGGGCGGTGCGCGGTGGTCGGCATGTCCTACCGCCTCGCCGCCGGTGAGGTCCGCCAGGTCGCGCCGGCCCACGAGGCCGCCGCTCCCGCCACCCGGGCGGCTGCGCCCACCACCGCGGCGGCCGCTGCCGTCGTACCCGGGCCGGCCGTGCCGACGGGTGTCGACGCCGTGCCGACCGGCGAGCCCGCGGCCGTCCCCGGCTGAGGCGTACCACGCACGACGAAGGCCGCCCGGCTCAGCCGGGCGGCCTTCGTGCTGGTGAGGGCCGGCTACAGCAATGACACGTGGACGTGGTCGGTGTGGTTGGAGGGCCCGGAGTACGAACTCCAGCCGTTGGCCGGGAACCAGATCTGCCGGTTCCAGATCACGTAGTAGATGCCCAACCGGTCCGAGTTGCGGATCAGGAACGCGGCGAGGTTGTTGCCGTACATCCGGGTGTCGTTGTTGTGCCACGGGCTGAAGCCGCTCTTCTGCAACGACCAGTCGCACGCCTTGCCCTTGGGGTGCTCCCACGGCCCGCCGGGGCGGTAGCAGCCGACGAACCGGTTGAAGCCGGCCCGCTTGACCTCCTTGTACATGTGCAGCGTGCGCGGGGTGATGCAGCCGGACGTGGTGGGGTCGTTCTCGCTGCACGACTCGCCGCGCCAGTCGCCGTCGGCCGTCTGGCCCGGGGCGATCCGGGCGACCGGCGAGGTGGCGTCGACCAGGCCACCGGTGAAGCCCCGACCGCCGACCAGGGCGAGCGCCTTGTCGGCCTCGGTCTTCTTCTTGGCCATCAGGTTGGTCTGCTTCTGCTGCTCACGGACCTCGGTGTCGACGGCGAGCTTGGCCTGCTCGGCACGCTTCTTGACCTTGTTGACCTCGGCCAGCTTGCCGGCGTTGACCATGTTCAGCTCGTCCAGGGCGGCGGCCCGCCGGACGAAGGTGTCCGGGGCGTTGCTCTCCAGCAGCGCCGCGACCGCGCCGACCCGACCCGTCCGGTACGACTGGGCCGCGATCTCGTTGACCTGCGGAGCCAACGCCGCCAGCTCCTGCTCCGCCTTCTCCACCTCGATGGCGTACTCGAGTTGGCGCTTCTTGGACTTCTCCAGCCGGTTCTTCGCCGCCGAATACTCCCGGTTCGTCGCCTCGATGACGTCGGTGAGCAGCTTCGGCTCCTCGTCCTCCTCGTGCCCCGAGGGGGTGGGCGCGTTGGGTGCTGCCGCCGCGGGGGAGGCGGCGGGCCCGGCGACCAGCGCCAGGGCGGCGAGCACGGCCACCACCGGAGTCCACCAGTGGCGTAGGGGTGCCGTCACAGTTGTCCCTTCCGTCGACCGCCGACCGGGTTAGCTGACGGGTTCGGGACGGAAGTGGCCCCTACCGCTGGCGCGGATTCACCCCAGGTGCTCGGTTCCCCGGCTCGCCGTACGGCGATTGGGCGGTGGCACCGCTGGCTCCGGTGGGCGCCTTCGGCGGTGACCGGCAGCGAGGTTACCCGAGAGTCGTACCGGGGATCTACGGTCACAACCCGGCAAAATGCGTATTTTCCCGATAGCGAGGGGTAATCAGTGACGCGACCGACAGCCGCGACCTCACCTCCGGTCACACAGCGCAGTGTCACCATGCGGTGTCCGTGCTCCTTTCCGGGTCTGGCCACCGTGCGGGGGCCGGGGTGGACGGTTCGCCGTGCCGGGGGCCGCTCAGCGCCGCCAGCGCCTCGGCACGGTCGGGGGCGGGGCGTGGGGTGGGCGTCGGTCCGGTCGCGTCGGCGTCGGCGGGACCGCGCCCGGCGGTGACGACGAGCGCGGCCAATCCGGTGGTCAGCGGCACCGCCGCCACCAGCCCCAGGGTCGCCACCGCGCTGCGGACGATCTCCTGGGCCAGGAACTCGCTGGTCAGGATCTGGCTCACCGGCCGGCTGTCGGCGGTGAGCAGGAGCAGCAACGGCAACGAGGCCCCCGCGTACGCCAGCACGATCGTGTTGACCGTGGACGCGATGTGCGCCCGCCCGACCCGGGTCGCCGCCCGGTAGAGCTGCAACCGGGACAGCCCCGGATTGGCGTGCGCCAGCTCGGTGACGGTGGCCGACTGGGTGACCGTGACATCGTCCAGGACCCCCAGCGAACCGATGATGATCCCGGCCAGCAGCAGTCCGTGCAGGTCCACGTCGCGCTGGTACATCGACAGCGTGGTGGCCTCCTCGCTGCCGTACCCGGTCAGATGGGTGGCGGCGGTGGCCAGCGTGCCCAGGACGCCGGTCAGCACCAGGCTGCCCAGCGTGCCGAGCACCGCCACCGAGGTCTGCGCGGTGACCCCGTGGGTCAGGTACAGCACCACGAACATGATCAGCGCGGCGCCGGTGACCGCGATCGGCAGCGGTGCGCCCCCGGCGGAGATGCCCGGCACCACGAAGGTCAACAGGATGGCGAAGCTCGCCCCGAGGCCGGCCAGGGCGGCCAGCCCGCGCAGCCGGCCGAACGCGACGATCGCCGCCGCGAACAGGGCGACCAGCCAGAGCAGCGGCATGCCCCGCTGGTGCTCGGCGATGTGGTAGCTGCTCACCGACGGGTCGGTGGGGTCGGCCAACGCGACCAGCACCACCTCGTCGCCGACCGCCACCGTCGGTGCCCCCGGCCCCGACGGGACCGGCGTCTCGACCTGCTCACCACTGTCCGGGCCCTGCCCGACGGTGACCGTCACCGTCCCGCACGGCCCGTCGGCCGCCCCCGACGGGCCGTCGGGGGTCTGCGGGGCGGGCGGGCACGGCTCGGTCACCACCCGGGTCACCGTGCCGTGGTAGCGGGGCACCTGCTCGCCCTGGTCGATCTTCGGGGTCTCCCCCGGCCAGAGCAGCAGCGTGGCGATCACCGTGACGACGATGAGCGGCACCACCGTCATGACGAGGATCCGCCGCACCCGGGGTGGGGTGGACGGAGCGGGACGGGTGTGGTCGGCGCCCATGTGCGAGTACTCCCAACGATCCGGGACGGGATACGTGTCAGCCGGCCAGCCGGTTCATCCACGGGCGGCGGGTCGTCGGACGATGGTAGCCAGCACCAGGTCGGGCCGCGCGGTTCACGTGCTGGTGGCAGGCCCCGCCACCGCTGCGGCGGGTACGCCCGTGTCGGGTGGCCGACCCGTCCGGGCCCGCCGGTCGTCCGGGACGGCTAGCGTGGAACCGTGCGGCGGGCGGGAACGACGACGGCCGGGCGGTGGCTGCGGCTGCTGCTGCTCGTCGGCACCCTGCTGGGGCTGTCCGCGATGCACACCCTCGGCCACGACGCGCACCCGGCCGCCGGTCATCCCGCCGACGGTCGGCCGGTCGGCCACTCCACGGTCGGCCACTCCACCTCGGCGGACCGGGCCTCCGTCGGGCACGACACCCCGGTCGAGCGCCCCCACCGGACGTCCGTCGTGTCGCCGGTCATGGACCGGGGGGACCTGACCGGTCCGGTACGGCTCGCGATGGTGACGGCCCGTCCCCTCGGGTGCGGGGCCGGATGTGTGGTGGTGCTGCCCGACGAGCCGAGCGGCTCACCGGCCACCGGGTGGAGCGTCTGCCTGGCGGTGCTCGGGGCGCTCACCGTGACGCTGCTGGTGCTGCTCTGCGCGGTGCGTACCAGGCCGGCCGGGGTGGCCCGTCCGCCGTCGCGGCCCCGGGAGCCGCGCGCCCCGCCACCGCGCCCGCTCGGGCTCCGGCTCGCCACGGTGTCGGTACTGCGCAGATAGGACACCCGGGCGCGGCTCCGCCGTGTCCGCCGTCCGTCTCCCGTCGTACCGAAAGGTCTGCCCGTGTCCACTCGTACCCTTGCCCGTCGCGCCGCCCTGGCCGGCGTCGCTCTCACCACCGCGTCCGCCCTGACCGCCTGCGGTGGGGGCCATTCCTCCGACGGCGGCCACGGCCGTCCGGCCGCGGGCACCGCCCCGGCCGCCTCCGTGTCCGCCGGGGTCGCCCCGGCGGACGTGATGTTCGCCCAGATGATGATTCCGCACCACCAGCAGGCGGTACGCATGTCGGAGCTGGCCGGGAGCCGGGCCGCCGATCCGGAGGTCACCCGGCTGGCCGAACGGATCCGCGCCGCCCAGGCCCCGGAGATCGCCACCATGACCGGGTGGCTGACCGCCTGGGGCCGGCCCGTCCCGTCCGGCGGCCCGGCCGACGGTCACCTGCCGGGGATGGACCACGGCATGCCGGGGATGATGTCCGACGCCGACCTGGCCCGGTTGGAGGGGGCGACCGGTCGGGACTTCGACCGCCGGTTCCTCACCCTGATGATCGCCCACCACGAGGGTGCGATCACCATGGCCCGGCAGGAGTTGGCGGACGGCCGGCACGCCGGGGCCAGGGCCATGGCGCAGCAGATCGTCACCACCCAGCAGGGCGAGATCGACACCATGCGCAAGATCCTCGCCCGGCGCTGACCGCCACCCGTGAGGCGTCGCGGGGCCGGATCCCACCGGCCCCGCGACGCCGGGCAGTCCGCCCGTCCGATGCCCCGCCGACCGCAGGTCGCCGGACGGGCGGGCCGGTCAGCCGCGTTTCATCAGGCGGCCGACGGCGGCCATCATCTCGGCGGCCATCTCGTCGGCGCGGCCCTCGGCGGCCCCCTCGTGCATGCAGTGCCGGGCGTGGCCGTCGAGCAGCCCGAGGGCGACCTTGTCCAGGGCGGCCTGCACGGCGGAGATCTGGGTGAGCACGTCGATGCAGTACCGGTCGTCGTCGACCATCTTCTCGATGCCCCGGACCTGCCCCTCCACGCGGCGCAGCCGCGCGAGCAGTTGGTCCTTGCTGGCGGTGTAGCCCCGGACCGGGGTGCTCGGTGTGGTCATGGCGACCAGGATAGCGTACCCCCGGGGGGTATGCTACGGTCGCAGGGTGACGTACCCCTGGGGGGTATGTTGGACGAGTGGAGGGAAGAGCCGCATGATCACGAACTACCAGGTGAAGGGCATGACCTGCGGGCACTGCGTCAGCGCGGTCAGCGCCGAGGTGGGTGCCCTCGACGGTGTCACCGACGTCCAGGTCGACCTGGCCTCCGGCCGGGTCGCCGTCACCAGCGACCGCCCGCTGGACACCGCGTCCGTGCGGGCCGCCGTCGACGAGGCCGGCTACGACCTCGTCGAGGCGTGACGGTCCGGGGGGACCGGTGAACACACCGACCAGGCTGGGCGGATTCGCCCTCGCCCTCGCGGTGGTGTTCGGCGCGGCGTACGGGGTCGGCCAGCTGACCGGCCCCGTCACCCCGCCCGCCGAGACCCGCCACGACCCCACGAACACCCCGCGACCCGTCCCCAGCCCCGTTGGCCCGGAGCCCACCACCGACCCGACGCCGAGCGTGCCCGTCACCGGCACCGGCGGGGCCGGTCACACCCACGGTTGACCGGAGGTGCCGCGATGACCCCGAACACGTCGAACCTGCCCACCGCACCCCACCTGATCGAACTGGCCATCGGCGGAATGACCTGCGCGTCCTGCGCCGCCCGGATCGAGAAGAAGCTCAACCGGCTCGACGGCGTCGAGGCGAGCGTCAACTACGCCACCGAGAAGGCCACCGTCCGGTACGCCGACGGGGTCACCCCCGACGACCTGATCACCACCGTCGAGAAGACCGGCTACACCGCCGTCGTCCCCCCGCCGCCCACCCCCGCCGGCACGGAACCGGCCGCAGGGCCGGTCGACGAGCTGGGCGCCCTGCGGACCCGGCTGCGGGTGTCGACCGTGCTCACCGTGCCGGTGATCGTGCTGGCGATGGTGCCGGCCTGGCAGTTCACCTACTGGCAGTGGCTGTCACTGACCCTGGCCGCCCCGGTGGTCGCGTACGGCGGGCTGCCGTTCCACCGGGCCGCCTGGACCAACCTGCGACACGGCGCGGCGACCATGGACACCCTCGTGTCGCTCGGCACCCTGGCCGCGTTCGGCTGGTCGCTCTGGGCGCTCTTCCTCGGCGACGCCGGGATGCCCGGGATGACCCACCCGTTCCGGCTGGACATCGTCCGCACCGACGGGGCCGGCAACATCTATCTGGAGGCCGCCGCCGGGGTGACCGTGTTCCTGCTGGCCGGCCGCTACTTCGAGGCCCGCTCCAAGCGGACCGCCGGGGCGGCCCTGCGGGCCCTGCTCGAACTCGGCGCGCGGGACGTCGCCGTGCTGCGCGGCGGCACGGAGACCCGCGTTCCGGTCGACCAGCTCGTGGTGGGCGACCGGTTCGTGGTCCGGCCCGGCGAGAAGATCGCCACCGACGGGCGGGTCGACGAGGGCACCTCGGCGGTCGACGCCAGCATGCTCACCGGCGAGTCGGTGCCGGTCGAGGTGGGGCCGGGCGACACGGTGGCCGGTGCCACCGTCAACGCGGGCGGCCGGCTGGTCGTCACCGCCACCCGGGTCGGCGCGGACACCCAGCTCGCCCAGATGGCCCGGCTGGTGGAGGCGGCACAGACCGGCAAGGCCGCCGTGCAGCGGCTCGCCGACCGGATCTCCGGGGTCTTCGTGCCGATCGTCATCGTGCTCGCCGTCGGCACGCTGGGCTGGTGGCTGGGCAGCGGGGCCGGCCCCACCGCCGCCTTCACCGCCGCGGTGGCCGTGCTGATCATCGCCTGCCCGTGCGCGCTCGGCCTGGCCACCCCGACCGCGCTGCTGGTCGGCACCGGGCGGGGTGCCCAGCTCGGCATCCTGATCAAGGGACCGGAGGTGCTGGAATCCACCCGGCAGGTCGACACGGTGGTGCTGGACAAGACCGGCACCGTCACCACCGGCCGGATGACCCTGGTCGACGTCCGTCCCGCCGAGGGGCAGGACCGGGCCGAACTGCTCCGGCTCGCCGGGGCGCTGGAGGCCGGCTCCGAGCACCCGATCGCCCGCGCCGTGGCGGCCGGCGCCGCCGAGGCCGGGGAACTGCCCCCGGTCACCGGGTTCGCCGCCGCCGAGGGGCTCGGCGTCACCGGCACCGTCGACGGCCACGACCTGGTCGTCGGGCGGCCGAGGCTGCTCCGCGAGCGGGGTCTGGACGTACCGGAGGAGGTGGTCCGGGCGGTGGCCGAGGCGGAGGCCGCCGGTCGTACGGCGGTGGTGGCGGGCTGGTCCGGGCGGGCCCGTGGGGTCCTCGCGGTCGCCGACGTGGTCCGGCCCACCAGCCGGGAGGCGGTCGCCGGGCTGCGTGCCCTGGGCCTGACCCCGGTGCTGCTCACCGGGGACAACGCGACCGTCGCCAAGGCGGTGGCCGCCGAGGTGGGCATCGACCAGGTGACCGCCGAGGTGCTGCCGGCCGACAAGGTCGACGTGATCCGCCGGCTCCAGGCGCAGGGTCGTACGGTCGCCATGGTCGGTGACGGGATCAACGACGCGCCGGCCCTGGCCCAGGCCGACCTGGGGCTGGCCATGGGCACCGGCACCGACGTGGCGATCGAGGCGTCCGACCTGACCCTGGTCCGGGGCGACCTGACCGCCGCGGTGGACGCGATCCGGCTCTCCCGGCGCACCCTCGCCGTGATCAAGGGCAACCTGTTCTGGGCGTTCGCCTACAACGTGGCCGCCCTCCCGCTGGCCGCCGCCGGCCTGCTGAACCCGATGATCGCGGGCGCGGCGATGGCCTTCTCGTCGGTCTTCGTGGTGGCCAACAGCCTCCGCCTCCGCCGCTTCTCCACCACCAGCCTCCACCCCGGACGACCGCGTTGATCAAGAGGTTTGCGTCACCAGTCGGCTTGCTGGTGACGCAAACCTCTTGGTCAACGGGCCGGAGCGGGTGGTGGGGGTGTTTTGGGGATAGGGGGTGGGGGTAGTTGAGGGGCGTTGGAAAAAATGCTTATTCGGGAGGCTCTCATGGGGTTCGACGACAAGATCGAAAACACGACCGAGAACGCCGCCGGCAAGGTCAAGGAAGGCGTGGGTCGGGCGACCGACAACGAGCGTCTGGAGGCCGAGGGTCGCAGCGACCAGGCCAAGTCCAGCCTCAAGCAGGCCGCCGAGAAGGTCAAGGACGCTTTCAAGAGCTGAACCGCGCCACCCGTCACGCCGGACCGACCTCGTCGGTCCGGCGTGAGGCGCGTCGGGGGGTGCGGCGCGTCGGGGGTGAGACGTCGGCCGAGCGGGCCGTGCGGCATCGTGTCCGTGGTACCGCCCGACACATCGAAACGGGGAAGTCGATGCACCGCAGCTCCGCCACCGCGCTCACGTTCGCCGTCCTCGCCGTCCTCGCCAGCGGCTGCTCGGACAGCGGGGACGACACCGACGCCGCACCCGCAACGCCGACCAGTGCCGCCGATGCCCCCACCGGGCAGGCCACGCCCGACACGGTGACGACCACCACCCCGACGGCCGGCACCCCGACCGCCGGCACCGCCGCGAACACCGCGCAGGTCTGTCGCGCCGTCGACCAGCTGATCATCGACGGCAGCCGGCAGATCACCGCCGACTCGGCCGCCGCCACCCGGGAGGAACTCACCCCGGAGCAGCTCAACGGCAAGCTCAAGGGGCGACTGAGCGGGCTCGCCGACGACCTCCGTGCGCAGGCCCGAAAGGCCCGGGACGCCCGGATCAAGAAGTTGGTCGACGAGACCGCCACGAAGATCGAGGGCGGCGCGGCGGCCAAGAGCCCGGCAAGCTGGATGGGCACCGACTTCGTCGAGATCCCGGCCCGGCTCACCCGCGACTGCCACGTCTGACCCGGACCCCACCCGGTCCTGCCCGCCCGGCAGCGGTCCTGCCCGGCGGACCCAGCGGTCCTGCCCGGCCTGGAGTCCTGCCCGGCCCAGCGGTCCTGCCCGGCCCGGGAGACTTACCTGGGCCGAGGGTCTGCCCGGGCCGGGGACGCCCGGTCGGGCGCGGGCACAGGGACGTGGTGGGCGGATCCCGGGCCGTCGGGTCAGCGTCGACCGGGCAGCGGCCGGCCCGGCGGGGCGGTACCGGCCAGCGAGGCACGGTCGGCGGCCGAGGTGCCGGACTGCCAGCCCTCGGCGTCCCGCACGGTCAGCCGGGCCCGGGTGACACCGGGGAAGAGGGTGTCCATCCGCTCCCGTACCGCACCGGAGCGGGCGGCGAGCACCGGCAGCAGCCGGTCCGCCCCGGCGTCCTGCGCCGCCTGCCGGTTCGCCTCGTCGGTCGCGGTCCGCAGCCGCTCGCCGATACGCCGGGCGAAGGCGTGCAGGAAAGCCTCGTCGTACGCCTTGGTGCGTCGACCGCCGCCCTGACGTTCCCGGCGTCCGCGCAGCATCGCGGCGGTGGCCTGCACCAACAGTGAGGTGTGCAGCAGTTCGACGGCCTCCAGGTCGGCGGAGAAGCCGAGCACGGTGGCGAAACCGAGATCGTCGGACCAGACCGACTCGCACCGGTTCGCCGCCGCCACCTCCTGCACCAGCAGCGCTTTCGCACCCGCGTACGGGGCGTCGGTGCTGATCCGGACCCCACCGGGCCGGTCCGGGTGGGCGGTGTCCGCCTCGACCAGCGCCCGTTCCAGGCTGTGCCGGGCGATCAGCTCCTGCGCCTTGCCGGTGAACGCCTCAGCCTCGGCCGGGAACGTGGTGGACTCCGCCTTGGCGAGCAACGCCCGTACCCGGTCGAGCACCCGGGATCCGCTCGGACCGCTCGACGCGGTCGTGGCCGGTCCGCCGACGCCGCCGGGCGGGGGGCGCAGCACCGCGACCGGCGGCAGGCCGGTCAGCAGGGCCAGCACCTCGATGGCGTCGCGCAGGGCGGTGATCCGGTCCGTACCCTCCCGGGTGGTCCAGCCGGTCAGCCATCCGGCGTCGTCGTCCCCGTGGACCCGGGCGTCCAGGCCGGCCAACTGGTCGTCCCACCACTGCGGCACCGGGCCGGGCTGGGCCGCCCGGTCGGCGGCGAGGGCCTCGGTGACCAGCCGGCCGGGGCGCGCGCCCAGCCGTCGGGTCACGATCCGGGCCACGTCGGCCGGCTGCCAGCCCCGTGGCCAGAGCCGACCCAGGGCGGCCACCAACCGGCCGAGCAGGGCGGCGTCCACCGCCGCTGGGCCTTCGGGTCCGCCGGGTGTCGGCCGGCCACCGTCACCGCCGACCACGAGCTGGTCCAGCTTCCGCTCCGCATCGCGTACGTCGGTGCCGCGCACCGCCGCGACCGCGGCGGCGATGAGGGCGTCGGCGTCCGGCACGGGTGGTCCTTCCTCGGCGTGACGGCCGGGTGGTGTCCGGATCGTCGGGAGTGTCTGCCCGGCAACGGTACCCGGGTCCGGATTGCTCCTCCCGGGCACTCATCCGTTCGGGCCTCGCGCCCGTACTCCTGCCCGGAGTGGACCACAGGTGGACGGGGAGGACGACGGTGAGCACCCTGACGGTGAGCGAGGCCG
Source organism: Micromonospora sp. CA-248260 (assembly GCF_050942205.1). Lineage (NCBI taxonomy): Bacteria > Bacillati > Actinomycetota > Actinomycetes > Micromonosporales > Micromonosporaceae > Micromonospora > Micromonospora sp. CA-248260. Next base: position 618,538 of record NZ_CP192021.1, read on the forward strand.
CTGACCGGGGCCGGCACCGGGGGCGACGCCGGGGCGTGACCCCGGCCGGTGTCCTGTCGGTGGTGCTGGTGGTGGCCGGGCTGGCTGCCGGCGGTGCGGTGGTGGCCCAGCGGCAGGGCGTCGACCTGGGCGCGCTCATCGGCGACGTCCGCCGGGAGCCGGTCCGGCCGCCCGCCGCCGCGGTACCACCCGTGCCGACCCGGGCGGAGGCACCCGTCCCGCTCGGATCCGCCGCCGCGCCCGCCCCGGCGGCGCTGCGCTACCCGCAACGGGGGACCGGCACCTGGCGGACGGCGACCGCTGAGGGTGCGGTCGCCGGGCGGGACGGCCAGCTGCTGCGCTACCGGGTGGCGGTGGAGGGTGGCATCGACGCCGTCGACCCGGAGCGGTTCGGCCGGGAGGTGGCGGTGGTGCTCGCCGACCGCCGGGGCTGGACCGCCGACGGCCGGTGGCGGCTGCAACGGGTCGGTGCCGACGGCCCGGCGGACTTCACCGTGCTGCTGACCACCCCGGTCACCCGGGGCGAGCTGTGCGGGGACACCTCGGACCGCTACACCTCCTGCCGCAACGGTGACCGGGTGGTGATCAACGTGGCGCGGTGGGCACGGGGCGTACCGGACTTCAGGGGTGATCTCGCTACTTACCGGTCGTACGTGCTCAATCACGAGGTGGGGCACCGGCTGGGCCGGGGTCACGAGCGGTGCCCGGCGGCAGGCGGGCCGGCACCGGTGATGCAGCAGCAGACGCTCGGCCTGCACGGCTGCCGGCCGAACGCCTGGCCGATGGCGGGCGGCACCCTGTTCACCGGTCCCGCCGGTGAGTACGACGACCCGATCCCGGCCGGCGACTGACCCCTTCCGCCGGGCCGGCCAACTCGGCTGCGGCCGTGCGGCGGGGCTTCTCGGCTGTGACCATGTGACGGGCCAACTCGGCTGTGGCCATGTGGCGGGGCCTTGCCCGGTCGGGTCAGCGGCGGGGGAAGGACGCCCAGATGTTCTTGGTGCGGTCGGTGGCGTACCAGCCGACCTCCAGGGAGACCGCCATGGCGATCTGGAGTCCCCGGCCGCCGGCCCCCATCGGCCGGGTGTCGGACAGCTCGGGGATGGTGCTGAGGTCGTGGTCGGCGACGTCGAGGATGAGCGACTCGTCGATGGTGAGTAGTCGGACAATTGTCGGCGGAATGCCGTGTTTGAGGGCATTAGTGGCCAACTCGGTGGCGACCAGGACGATCAGCTCGGGGACCTCGTCCAGGTTCTGACCGTCGAGCAGGCGCTCACCGGTGAGCGCCTCGTGCAGCGAGGCGCGCAGGGCACGCAGGCCGGCGGGATCGGCCAGTTCCCACCGGCGCAACTCGGTGGCCTGAGGCGGGGGCGGCGAGGTGCGAAGCGGTGCCATGATCTCGGTTTACCCTGCGTAGCGGTTTCCCATGCTTGGGTCCGCTGTCGAGGATTCGTCCTTCCGGCACCCGGATCACCGCCCCGCCGGCCGAGCTCCGAGCCGCCCGGCCAGCCCAGTTCGGAGCCGGCCGGCCAGCCCAGTTCGGAGCCGGCCGACCAGCTCAGGTCGGGGCCGGCCGACCAGCTCAGGTCGGGGCCGGCCGTGCGGTGATCCGGGGTTCGGTGGGTGCCCGGTGGAGTGTGGTCCCGGCCACTGTCGAGGGTGGCGTTCCAGGCGGGAACGGGTCGTCCTGCACCGCCGGGCCGAGGATCGAGAAATCATCCGATTCGGGGCCTGCGTCAGCCCCTGCGGTCGCGTAAAGTCCGCAAACTGAACGGGCCATGTCGGCGACGGAACGCCCCCCAAACGGGTGCCCGTCCGCACGGTTGGGCGCATCCCCGCGCCGGCTCACGGACCGCCTCAGGAAGAGCCATGACCGCCAGTACGAATGACCCCAAGGTGACCGTCGTGGTCCCGGCGTACAACTCCGGACCGCACATCGAGAAGCTCGTCACCTCGTTGTTGAGCCAGTCGCTGCCGGCCGGCGAGTTCGAGGTCATGTTCGTCGACGACGGCTCGACCGACTCGACCGGCGCCCGGCTCGACGAACTGGCTGCCGCCCACCCGCACATCCGGGTGCTGCACATCGACAACTCCGGCTGGCCGTCGCGGCCCCGTAACCTCGGCGTCCAACACGCCCGGGGCGAGTACGTCTTCTTCGCCGACGACGACGACTGGTTCGGCGAGGAGGCGCTGGAACGGCTGTACGCCTGCGCCCGCGAGCACGACGCGGACCTGGTGGTCGGCAAGATGGCCGGGCACCGCCGTTCGGTGCCGCGCGAACTGTTCCGGCGCAACCGGTTCGACGCCACCCTGGCGAACGCGCCCCTGATCGACAGCCTCACCGCGCACAAGCTGTTCCGGCGCTCCTTCCTCATCGAGCACGACCTGCGTTTCCCGGAGGGCAAGCGCCGGCTGGAGGACCACGTCTTCGTCACCCGGGCGTACTTCCTGTCCCGCCGCACCTGCGTGCTGGCCGACTACGTCTGCTACCACCACCAGCGGCGGGTCGACGCCGGCAACGTCACCGCCACCGCGCTGGAGCCGGCCGGCTACTTCGTCAACCTGCGTGAGGCGCTCGACATCGTCGACGCGCACACCGAGCCCGGTGCGCTGCGGGACCGGCTGCACCGGCGGTGGCTGCGCAACGAGATGGTCTCCCGACTTCGCGGCCGGCGGTTGCTCGACGCGCCCGCCGACTGGGTGGACCAGTTGGTCGGCGAGGCACAACGCACGATCCGGGACCGGTTCGCCCCGGGCGTCGCCGCCGGTCTGCCGCCACTGCAACGGATCATCACCCGGCTCATCGAGCAGGGCCGCACCGCCGACCTGCGCCGGTTGGCCCAGTGGGAGGCGGCCGTCCGGGCCCAGCCCACCGTGCAGCGGGTCGAGCAGGACGGCGGCGTCCTGACCGTCACCCTCACCGGCGAGTTGTTCTTCGGCGACCAGCCGCTCACCCTCACCGCCGACGGGGAGCAGCGGCTGCTGGTGGTGCCGGTGGACGACGTACCGGCCGACCTGCGGGACGCGACCCCCGGGATCAAGCAGTCCAAGCTCGACGTCATCGCCCGGCGGCGGGACACCCGGGAGGAGTTCTTCGTGCCGGTCACCGGCGCAGTCGAGCTGGTCCCGGTGGGCGACGGCACGCTGCGGCTGGTCCGGCGCGGCACCGCCCGACTCGACGTCGGCGCGCTCAACGGTGGCCGCAGCAGCGGCACCTGGGACCTGAAGGCCCGGGTCACTTGCTGTGGCTGGACCGAGGACGCCACGCTGCCGGTGGCGTTCCGCTGCGCGGCCGACGGTGCCCGCCCGGTCACCGTGGCGCACCTGGACAGCCTGCGTTTCCGGCTGCGGCGGGCGGTGGCCCGGCGGGTGCCCGAGTCGATCCGGCGGGCCATCCGCCGCTGATCCGGCCGGTACGACCGCCCGGGCCGTCCCGCCCGTCCACGCACCGACCTCCCCTCCGCACCGTGACCGCCGTCACCGGCTGCGGTGGCCGGCGTGAAGAACACGTCAAGAAACCGCGGCTGCCCGTCTAGGTCGCGTTATGGACCCTGCCCGATCGGATCAGAGCGCGTTGTGATTGCCCGGCGTGGCCGGAAGGCGGTCACGGCGTTCGGGTCCGGTTGAGGGAGTCCGCGTGTCTGACGTGGTGTTCGTACTGGTGACGGTGGTGCTGTTCGCGGCGCTCGCCCTCGTGGTGAGGGGCGTGGAGAAGCGGTGAACGCCGTCAACGCCGTCGGCCTGGTGCTGGCGATCGGCCTGGGTGTGTTCATGGTCGTCGCGCTGCTGTTCCCGGAGCGCTTCTGATGACCACGACCACAGCGGGCGTCATCTTCATCCTGTCCCTGGTGGTGGCGCTGGTCGTCGCGTACCGCCCGGTCGGCGACCACCTGTACCGGGTGGTCGCCGGCACCCGACAGTCCCGGGTGGAGCGCGGGGTGTTCCGGCTGGTCGGGGTGAACCCGGCCGCCGAGCAGTCGTGGGGCGTCTACGCCCGCAGCGTGCTGGCCTTCTCCGCCGTCTCGGTGCTGTTCCTCTACGCCTTCCAGCGGTGGCAGGACCACCTGTGGCTGTCGCTGGGCTTCGACCCGGTCGTCCCGCACGGTGCCTGGAACACCGCCGTGTCGTTCGTGACCAACACGAACTGGCAGTGGTACGCGGGTGAGTCGACCATGGGTCACCTGGTGCAGATGGCCGGGCTGGCGGTGCAGAACTTCCTGTCCGCCGCGGTGGGCATCGCGGTGGCGGTGGCCCTGGTCCGGGGGTTCGCCCGCAGCCGTACCGGCGAGCTGGGCAACTTCTGGGTGGACCTGGTCCGGATCACGCTGCGGGTGCTGCTGCCGGTGGCGGTGCTCGGCGCGGTCGTGCTGATGCTCGGCGGGGTGGTGCAGAACCTCTCCGCCGGCACCGACGTGACCACCCTGACCGGCGGCGGGCAGAGCATCCCCGGTGGTCCGGTGGCCGGCCAGGAGGTGATCAAGGAGTTGGGCACCAACGGCGGTGGCTTCTACAACGCCAACAGCGCCCACCCGTTCGAGAACCCGACGGCCTGGACGAACTGGGTCGAGCTGTTCCTGATCCTGCTGATCCCGTTCAGCCTGCCCCGGGTCTTCGGCCGGATGGTCGGCCAGCACCGGCAGGGCTACGCGATCGTCGCGGTGATGGCCGTCCTGGCGCTCGGCAGCGTCACCCTCACCAACGTGTTCGAGCTGGCCGGGCACGGCACCGTGCCGCAGGCGGTCGGTGCGGCGCTGGAGGGCAAGGAGGTCCGTTTCGACGTGTCGAACTCGGCGACCTTCGGCGCGGTCACCACACTGACCTCGACCGGCGCGGTGAACTCCGCCCACGACTCGTACACCGCGCTGGGCGGGATGATGACGCTGGGCAACATGATGCTGGGCGAGGTCGCCCCCGGCGGCGTCGGCGCGGGCCTGTACGGGCTGCTGGTCCTCGCGGTGATCACGGTGTTCGTCGCCGGTCTGATGGTCGGCCGGACCCCGGAGTACCTGGGTAAGAAGATCGGTTCCCGCGAGATCACCTTCGCCTCGCTGTACTTCCTGGTCACCCCGGCCCTGGTGCTGATCGGCACGGCTGCCGCCTTCGCCACCGGCAACGCCTCGACCGCGTTGAACGTCGGCCCGCACGGACTGTCCGAGGTGCTCTACGCGTTCACCTCGGCGAGCAACAACAACGGTTCGGCGTTCGCCGGGATCACCGTGAACACCCCGTGGTGGAACACCGCCCTCGGGTTGTGCATGCTGCTCGGCCGGTTCCTGCCGATCATCCTGGTGCTCGCGCTGGCCGGCTCGCTCGCCCGCCAGGCACCCACCCCCGCCTCCGAGGGCACCCTGCCGACCCACCGCCCGCTCTTCGTGGGGATGGTCGTCGGCGTCACGGTGATCCTGGTGGCGTTGACCTTCCTGCCCGCGCTCGCCCTCGGCCCGCTGGCCGAAGGGCGGTGACCACCATGGGGAAGAACGACATGACCGTCCCGTCCGTGGCATCCGGTGGCGAGCAGCCGCCGACCGCCGGCCCAGCCGAGGCCCGGGTGGCGGTGGGCCCACCCGACGGCCGGGCACCGGGTGGTGGCCGGGCCGGTGGCGGCCTGCTGGACCCCCGGCAGCTGCTCCGCTCCCTGCCCGACGCGCTGCGCAAGCTCGACCCGCGCACCCTGTGGCGCAACCCGGTGCTGCTGATCGTGGAGATCGGCGCGGCCTTCACCACCGTCCTGGCGGTGACCGACCCGTCGGTGTTCGGTTGGGCGATCACCGGCTGGCTCTGGCTCACCGCGCTCTTCGCCAACCTCGCCGAGGCGGTCGCCGAGGGCCGGGGCAAGGCGCAGGCCGCCTCGCTGCGGCAGGCCAAGCGGGACACCATCGCCACCCGCCTGGTCGGCTGGTCGCCGGGTGCCCGCGCCGACACCTACACCGACGAGGCGGTGCCCGCGCCGCAGCTGCGGCAGGGCGACGTCGTCCTGGTCAGCGCCGGTGGGACCATCCCCGGCGACGGTGACGTCGTCGAGGGCATCGCCAGCGTCGACGAGTCCGCGATCACCGGTGAGTCCGCGCCGGTGATCCGGGAGTCCGGCGGTGACCGCAGCGCCGTGACCGGCGGCACCCGGGTGCTCTCGGACCGGATCGTCGTGCGGATCACCCAGCGGCCCGGGGAGAGCTTCATCGACCGGATGATCGCCCTGGTCGAGGGGGCCGACCGGCAGAAGACCCCGAACGAGATCGCGCTGAACGTCCTGCTCGCCGCGCTCACCCTGATCTTCCTGCTGGCCGTGGTCACCCTCCAACCGTTGGCGATCTTCGCCAAGGGTTGGCAGGCCGCCGCGCCCGACACCGGGGCGGTCACCGACGACGGGGTGACCGGGGTGGTGCTGGTGTCCCTGCTGGTCTGCCTGATCCCGACCACCATCGGGGCGCTGCTGTCGGCGATCGGCATCGCCGGCATGGACCGGCTCGTGCAGCGCAACGTGCTGGCCATGAGCGGCCGGGCGGTGGAGGCGGCGGGGGACGTCGACACCCTGCTGTTGGACAAGACCGGCACGATCACCCTGGGCAACCGGCAGGCCGTCGCGTTCCTGCCGGCCGACGGGGTCACCACCGCCGACGTGGCCGCCGCCGCGCAGCTGGCCAGCCTCGCCGACGAGACCCCGGAGGGCCGGTCGGTGGTTGCGCTGGCGACGCAGGAGTTCGGCCTGCGCGCGGAGGAGCCGGGGCTGCTGCCGTACGCCGACTTCGTGCCGTTCACCGCGCAGACCCGGATGAGCGGCGTCGACCTGACGCCGGAGGACGCGCCGGCCCGCCGGGTCCGTAAGGGGGCGGCGACGGCGGTGCTGACCTGGGTACGGGAGCACGGCGGTCACCCCGGCGAACAGGTCGGTCAGCTGGTCGACGAGATCAGCGGGCTCGGCGGCACCCCGTTGGTGGTGGCCGAACACGTCGCCGGGGAGCCGGCCCGCGCGCTCGGCGTCATCCACCTCAAGGACGTGGTGAAGACCGGGATGCGGGAGCGGTTCGCCGAGCTGCGCCGGATGGGCATCCGGACCGTGATGGTCACCGGCGACAACCCGCGTACCGCGCAGGCGATCGCCGACGAGGCCGGGGTGGACGACGTCCTCGCCGAGGCCACCCCGGAGGACAAGCTCGCCCTGATCCGCCGGGAACAGGAGGGCGGCCGGCTGGTCGCGATGACCGGGGACGGCACCAACGACGCCCCGGCGCTGGCCCAGGCCGACGTCGGGGTCGCGATGAACACCGGCACGTCGGCGGCGAAGGAGGCCGGCAACATGGTCGACCTGGACTCCGACCCGACCAAGCTGATCGAGATCGTGGAGATCGGCAAGCAGTTGCTGATCACCCGGGGCGCGTTGACCACCTTCAGCATCGCCAACGACGTGGCGAAGTACTTCGCGATCATCCCGGCCATGTTCGCCGGCATCTACCCGGGCCTGGACCGGCTCAACGTGATGCGGCTGGGCAGCCCCGAGTCGGCGATCCTTGCGGCGGTGATCTTCAACGCCCTGGTGATCATCGCGCTCGTACCGTTGGCGCTGCGCGGGGTGCGTTACCGGCCGGCTGCCGCGTCCCGGCTGCTCGGCCGCAACCTGCTGGTCTACGGCCTCGGCGGCATCGTCGCGCCGTTCGTCGGCATCAAACTCATCGACCTGCTCATCCAGTTCGTTCCGGGAGTCTCGTGATGCGCCCACCCGCCTGGCTCGCCGCCCACCTCGCCGCGTTGCGCGCCCTGCTCGTGTTCACCGTGCTGCTCGGGGTGGCCTACCCGCTGACCCTGGTCGCCGTCGGCCGGCTCCCCGGCCTCGACGCGAAGACCGACGGTTCGCTGCTGACCGTGGACGGCCGGACCGTCGGCAGCACCCTGATCGGGCAGTCCTTCACCGACGTCGACGGCGACCCCGTCCCGCGCTACTTCCAGTCCCGCCCGTCGGGGGCCGGCGACGGCTACGACCCGACCGCCTCCGGCGCCTCGAACCTCGGCCCGGAGAGCGTGCTGGACGCCCTCGCCGTCGACCCGCAGGACTCGACCCGGAGCCTGCTCAGCCAGGTCTGCGCCCGCAGCCGGGCGGTCGGCCTGCTCGACGGCGTCGACGGGCGGCGGCCGTACTGCACGCCCGACGGGGTGGGGGCGGTGCTGGCGGTGTTCCGCGCCGACGGGCTGACCGGCCGGATCACCCGGGTGGTCAGCGTCAACCAGACCGCCCCGGCCACCCCGTTCGTCACCTCCTGGCAGGGGGTGCCGGTGGAGCTGGCGCAACCCGGGGAGGACTACCGGGCCGCCGGTGGGCTGATCACCCCGGTCCGGGGGGACGCGCCGGCACACCCCGCCGTCCCCGCCGACGCGGTCACCGCCGGCGGCAGCGGCCTCGACCCACACATCAGCCCCGCGTACGCCGGGATCCAGGTGGCCCGGGTGGCGCGGGAGCGCGGCGCGGACCCGGCGGTGGTCCGGCGGCTGGTCGCCGAGCACACCACCGGCCGGACGCTCGGCTTCATGGGTGCCCCCGCGGTGAACGTGCTGGCCCTCAACCTGGCCCTCGACCGGAGCCTGCCCGCCCGCTGAGCCCCGACGCCGGCACCCCTGCCCGGGGTGCCGGCCCGGCGGTCGCGCCCCGGGGCGGTACGCACAGCGAGAGGATGGTCCTGTGCCACGAGGTGAACTGCGCATCTACCTGGGTGCCGCCCCCGGCGTCGGCAAGACGTACGCCATGTTGGAGGAGGCCCGGCGGCGGGCCGAGCGGGGCACCGACGTGCTGGTCGGCCTGGTGGAGACGCACGGCCGGCCGCACACCGCCGCGATGATCGGCGACCTGGCGGTGCTGCCCCGGCGCACGCTGCGCTACCGGGACGCCGAGTTCACCGAGCTGGACCTCGACGCCGTGCTGGCCCGCCGCCCGGAGCTGGTCGTGGTCGACGAGTTGGCGCACACCAACGTGCCCGGCTCCCGGCACGGCAAGCGCTGGCAGGACGTCCAGGAACTGCTCGACGCGGGCATCTCGGTGCTGTCGACGGTCAACGTCCAGCACCTGGAGTCACTCAACGACGTGGTCGCCCGGATCACCGGCACCACCCAGCGGGAGACCGTCCCGGACGCCGTGGTCCGCGCCGCCGAACAGGTCGAACTGGTCGACATGACCCCGGAGGCGCTGCGCCGGCGGATGGCGCACGGCAACATCTACCGGCCCGACCGGATCGACGCGGCGCTGGGCAACTACTTCCGGGTCGGCAACCTCACCGCGCTGCGTGAGCTGGCCCTGCTCTGGCTGGCCGACAAGGTCGACGACCAGCTCGACCGGTACCGGGCCCAGGAGGGCATCTCCGCCACCTGGGAGGCCCGGGAACGGGTCGTCGTCGCCCTCACCGGCGGCCCGGAGGGGGACACCCTGATCCGCCGGGCGGCCCGGATCGCCGCCCGCAGCAAGGGGGCCGACCTGCTCGCCGTGCACGTGGCCCGCGACGACGGGCTGGCCGGGGCGGACCCGGCCCAGCTCGCCCGGCAGCGGGTCCTGGTGGAGAGCCTCGGCGGCAGCTACCACCAGGTGCTCGGCGGGGACGTCCCGGCCGCCCTGCTCGACTTCGCCCGGGGGGTCAACGCCACCCAACTGGTGCTCGGCGCGAGCCGGCGCGGCCGGTTCGCCCAGCTGATCGCCCGGGGCGTCGGCGTCACCACCACGGCCCGCTCCGGGGCGATCGACGTGCACCTGGTCACCCACCCGCAGGCCGGGCGGGGCCGGCGCGGGGCCGGGATGCCGGCCGCGCTGTCCCGACGGCGTCGGCTGCTCGGGTTCGCCCTCGCCGGGCTGGGCCTGCCGCTGCTCACCCTGCTGCTGTCGGTGTTGCCGGACCTCACCCTGACCAACGACATCCTGATCTTCCTGGCCGGGGTGGTCGGAGTGGCGCTGGTCGGTGGGCTCTGGCCGGCGCTGGTCGCCGCGCTCGGCGGATCGCTGCTGCTGAACTGGTTCTTCACCCCGCCGTACCGCACGCTGACCATCGCCGAGGCGGACAATCTCCTCGCGCTGGGCGTCTTCGTCGGGGTGGCGGTCGCGGTGAGCTGGGTGGTGGACGTGGCGGCCCGGCGTACCCGGGAAGCGGCCCGGGCCGCCGCCGACGCGCAGACCCTGGCCACCGTCGCCGGTGGCGTGCTGAGCGGTGAACGGCCGCTGCCGGCGCTGCTCGACCGGCTGCGGGAGACCTTCGGGCTGCGCGCGGTCAGCGTCCTGGAACTCGTCCCCGACGCGCGGGGGCGGCCCGGCCGGGCCCACGAGGAGGGGGCCTGGCGTCGGGTCGCCAGCGTCGGGGTGGACCCGGCGGGCAGCCCTGGCGCGGGGGAGACCACGGTGCCGGTCGACGACCGGCTGACCGTGGTGCTCAGCGGCCGTCGGCTGGAGGCCGCCGACCGGCGCATCGTCGAGGCGTTCGCCGCGCAGGCCGCCGTCGCGCTGCGCCAGGAACGACTCGCCGAGGAAGCCGCCACCGCCCGGCCGCTCGCCGAGGCCGACCGGTTACGCACCGCGCTGCTCGCCGCCGTCAGCCACGACCTGCGTACCCCGCTGGCGTCGGCGAAGGCCGCGGTGAGCAGCCTGCGCAGCCCCGACGTCGACTTCGACCCCGAGGACCGGGCCGAGTTGCTCGCCACCGCCGACGAGTCCCTGGACCGGCTCGGCCGGCTGGTGGCGAACCTGCTCGACATGAGCCGGTTGCAGGCCGGCGCGCTGGGTGTCACCCGCACCGCGATCGGGCTGGAGGACGCCGTACCGCTGGCCCTGGACGAGCTGGGGCCGGCCGCCGCCGACGTACGGACCGACATTCCCGCCGACCTGCCGGCGGTCGACGCCGACCCGGGCCTGCTGGAACGGGTGCTGGTCAACATCGTCGCGAACGCCCTGCGGCACAGCCCGGCCGGGCAGCCGCCCACGCTCACCGCCAGCAGCCACGCCGGGCAGGTGGAGCTGCGGGTCATCGACACTGGCCCCGGCATCCCCGAGGACCGTTGGGAGCACGTCTTCCTGCCGTTCCAGCGGCTCGGCGACCGGGACAACCAGACCGGGGTGGGGTTGGGGCTGGCCCTGTCGCGGGGGCTGGCCGAGGCGATGGGTGGCAGCATCACCCCGGAGACCACCCCCGGTGGGGGGCTGACCATGGTGTTGCGGCTGCCCGCCGCCGACGAGAGGCCGGACCGGTGACCCGCATCCTGGTCGTCGACGACGAACCGCAGATCCTCCGCGCGCTGCGGATCAACCTGCGCGCCCGGGGGTACGACGTCGAGGTCGCCGGGACCGGCACGGCCGCGCTGAAGGCCGCCGCCGCCCACCCGCCGGACCTGGTGGTGCTCGACCTGGGCCTGCCCGACCTCGACGGCGTGGAGGTCATCCGGGGCCTGCGCGGCTGGACCACCATCCCGATCATCGTGCTGTCCGGGCGGGCCGGCAGCGCGGACAAGGTAGCCGCCCTCGACGCCGGTGCCGACGACTACGTCACCAAGCCGTTCGGGGTCGACGAACTCCTCGCCCGGATCCGCGCCGTCACCCGCCGCCTCGCCTCCTCACCCGTCGACGCGACGGCCACCGCCCAGGTGGGTCGGCACACCGTCGATCTCGCCACCCGCACCGTCACCCGGGACGACGGCACCGAGGTCCGGCTCACCCCCACCCAGTGGGCGGTGCTGGAACGGCTGCTGCGTCACCCCGGCAAGCTGATCAGCCAACGTCAGCTCCTGCACGAGGTGTGGGGGCCGGAGTACCAGCAGGAGACCAACTACCTGCGGCAGTACCTGGCGCAGCTGCGACGCAAGCTGGAGGACGACCCGGCCCGGCCCCGGCACCTGATCACCGAGCCGGGCATGGGCTACCGCTACCGCCCCTGACCGCCTCAGGCCGTGCCCCGACGGTCACCGGGCTGGCGGTTCTCGTCGGTTCACGGCCGCCTCCGTCACCGGGCGTCGCTGTCCCGCCTCCGCTACCCGAGGCTGAGCCCGATCGCCAGGGCGGCGACGGCGAGGAGCGGGGGGACGAGCTGCTTGAGCGCGGCACTGGCCTTGTCGGGTGCCGAGATCAGCAGCACCAGCCCGGCGGCGACCATCGACCCGGCGCCGACGAAGACCAGGGTCGCGCCGACGGTGTGCGCGCCGACGGCGTAGGCGACGATGCCGACGACGATCGCGACGGCCAGGAAGAGGTTGTAGAAACCCTGGTTGAAGGCGAGCTGCCGGGTGGCCTCCGCCTCCTCGCGGCTGGTGCCGAAGACCGCGCGGGCGCGGGCGGTGGTCCAGACGACCGACTCCAGGTAGAAGATGTAGACATGGATGAGGCCGGCGATGCCGGCCAGGACGAGTCCCGCGACGACCACGACCCTGCCTCCTTCGTTGGCGCGGACCCGAGATGTCCGCCACGGTCATTCTCCCTGCCCGCCGTGCTGCCCGAATCAGGTGTTGGCGGTTTGCCGTGTGCCTCCTACGGTGTGGAGGACAAGATGGGGGAGGTTCAGGTTGGCCGACGCGGGTGACGCGGTGCGGTGGCTCCAGCTCGCCGCACCCCGCGGCGGGCCGGACGATCTGCCCCTGCTGGTGAACCGGGCCGCGCCGGCCATGGACGCCACCGAGATCGTGATCTACCTGGCGGACTACCAGCAGGCCAGCCTCGTACCGTTGCTCGGTGCCGGTCTCGACCGGGGTGAGCTGGCGATCGAGACGACCCTCGCCGGTCGGGCGTTCACCGGCCTCGACGTGCAGCACGCGGCCGACAGCGCGGACCGGATCTGGGTGCCGCTGCTCGTCGGGTGCGAACGGATGGGCGTGCTGGAGATCGTCTCGCCGGCCGCCGGGGACCCGGCGATGAACGAGCCGGCCTGGGAGTTGGCGACCTGCGTCGCGCAACTCGTGGTGAACCGCCGACCGTACGGCGACGTGGTGGAGCGGCTGCGGCGTCGGCTGCCGATGCAGGTCGCCGCCGAGATCGTCTGGGGCCTGCTGCCCCCGCTGACCTTCGCCACCGACGACATGCTGCTCACCACCATCCTCGAACCGTGCTACGACGTCGGCGGGGACATCTTCGACTACGCGCTCAACGGTGACGTGCTCAGCGTCGGGCTGTTCGACACCTGCGGACACGGCATCAAGGCGAGCACCCTGGCCTCCCTGGTGGTCAGCGCCTACCGCAACGCGCGCCGCTGTGGCCTAGACCTGGTCGACACGGCGACCAGCATCGACAGGTGGGTGCGCTCCGAGCACCCGCACATGTTCGCCACGGCGCTCCTGGTCGAGTTGGAGCGGAGCACCGGCCGGCTCCGGGTGATCAACGCCGGCCACCCGGGCGCGCTGCTGCTGCGCGACGGCAAGGCGATCCGTGAGTTGCCGGGCCCGACCGCGCTCCCGCTCGGCCTGGGCCACCTGGCGACCCAGCGCCCCGAGGTGTACGAGGAGGAGCTGCACCCCGGGGACCGCATCCTCGCCTACACCGACGGCATCACCGACGCGCGGGGCGTCGACGGGGAACGGTTCGGGTTGACGCGTCTCGTCGACTTCGTCAACCGGGCCCTCAACGACAAGTTGGCTACCCCGGAGACGATGCGCCGGCTGGTGCGCGCGGTGGTCGCCTACCAGGAGGGGCAGCTCGACGACGACGCGACGGCGCTGCTGCTGGAGTGGCGTCCACCGCACGCACCGCTGTCCCACCTGCGCGAGCGCACGACCAGCGGACCGTGAGGGCGACGACCCCAGGGTGAGCGTCGCCAGGTGCCCGGGAGCCCTGGTCACGAGGATGCGCACCGCTCAGCCGGCGAGACCACGTTCCGTCGCCCAGTGGTGGGGGCGGGGCATGGGGACGGGGTCGGTCTGCTGCCGCTGGTCGGGCTCGGCAAGCCGGAGCAGGCGGTACATGGTGCGCCGCAGCAGCACGCCGGCATTGCCCGGGCGGGCGGTCAACGCAGCCATCACCGTCTCGGGGTCGACCTCGCCGGTCAGGGCGAGTTGGGAGATCAGCGGCTGTCGGGGGTCCAGGCGGGGTGCGTGGGTGGCGAGCAGGTGCTGGGCCGTACCGGTGGCCGGTACCGGTCCCTGGGCGGGGAGCAGCAGGGTCCGGCGTCCGATGGCGGCGGCGTAGGCCGTGACGGAGCCGTGGTCGCCGACGACGTGGTCGGCGGCAACCACCGGGCCACGCCAGTCCTCGGTCGGATCGGGCAGCAGCAACCCGGCGTCGAGGCAGCCCCGGAGCCAGGCGCGGATCTGGCGGTGCCCGTGTCCGTCCCAGATCGCGGGGTGCAGCAGCGCGGCCACCCGGTACCGGTCCGCCGGGAGCTGTTTCATCAACTGTGGAAGCAGGTCCGGCCAGCGGCCGAAGGCACCGTCCCTGCCCCAGGTGGAGGAGACCACGACGAGTTGCTGATGCGCGCCCAACCCCATGGCCCGCCGGTAGTCCGGGCGGCGGGGAAGGCTGGCGACGAGCCGGTCGACGCAGGGGTCGCCGACGACCACAGCCGCCTCGACCGCCTCCGGGCACTGCCGACGCAGCACCTCCAACTCACGGTCGTGGGAGAGGGCGAGGGCTGTCGGGAGCACGCGCCCGTCATGGGTCAGCCGTTGGGCGTCGAGACCGTACACCGGTGGGTCTGCGAGCACCGGCGCGTCGGACGAACCGGGTCGCACCCGCTTGCTCCGTCCGGCCCCGTGGGCCAGCAGCAGGAGCGGCGCGTGCAGTTGGTGCAGCCCGCCGTGGGCGGCGGCGATGCCGAGGTCGAAGTGCTCCCGGACGGCCTGGTACCAGGGCAGGACGAGCGCGCCGAGCCGGTCGAGGAACCGTGCCACCTGATGGTTGAAGACGTCCGGCGCCACGGTGAAGACCACCTGCACGCGGGGGTCGCCCTCGACGTACCCGATGACGTCCAGCAAGCGTTGGCAGCTCGCGATGGTGTGGGCCACGACGAGCGTCGGCCGGCAACCCGACCGGCTCACCCAGCGGCTGGCGTCGATGCCGACGGGGGCGGGTGACCACTCCAGCGACGTCATTGACGTAACTCTATCCAGGCTCGCGCGGAGTTCGGTGCCGGGGCGGATCCGCGCCTGAAGGAGGTGCCGATCAGGCCAGCCCGCGACGCGGCGCGGCCGGGGCCGTCGAAACGGTCCCGGCCGCGTCTCCTACCGGGTCACCCGTCGAGCGGCTTGATCCAGATGTTGCGGTACTGGACCGGGTTGCCGTGGTCCTGGAGCCGGATCGCGCCGGCCGCCGGGCCCTCCGGCCGGCTGCCGCCGGTCGGGCCGAGGATCTCCACGTCGTCGTGCACGGTGACGCCGTTCCACACCACGGTCACCCGGGGGTTCGCCACCTTGTTCCCGGCCGCGTCGTAGCGGGCCTGCCGGTACTCGATGTCGTACGTCTGCCAGGTCTGGGGCGGTCGGGCCGCGTTCACGTCGGGCGCCTTCTGGGTGTAGATGGCGGCGGAGTCGTTGTTCTGCGGCGGGTCGACGCCGAACGAGTCGAGCACCTGGATCTCGTAGCGGTCCTGGAGGTAGACCCCGCTGTTGGCGCGCTGCTGCCCGGTCACCTCCGGTGGGTAGAGCGGCAGGTTGAACTCCACGTGCAGCCGGAAGTCGCCGAACGCCTGCACGGTGCGCAGGTCACCGCCGCGTACGGTCATGGTGTTGCCGGCGAGCGTCCACTCCGGTTCGCGCCCGTCGGTGTGCTGCCACTCGGTGAGGTCGCCGCCGTCGAACAGGGTGATCCGTTCGCCGCGTGGCCGGACGGCGAGCACGTCGAGGTTGACGTGCCCGGAGTCGGCGCTCTCCTTGCGGTACTCGACGATGTTGCGACCCCGCCGCAGGTGTGCCCTGCTGGTGACGGTGCCCCACTCCTCCCAGGTGACGGTGGACGGGAAGACCGTCTGTTCGATCCGCTTGCCGTTGACGTACAGGCTGAGCTGTTTCGGGCCGGAGAACGGGTTGGGGCCGTTGCTGTAGCGCATCGCCAGGTCGTGGTTGCCGGCCTCGGGGACGTCGACGGAGATCCGGGTCGACGCGCCGTCGTCGGCGAACCCGGCGGCGAAGCCGGCACCGGAGTAGGCGGCGTGGTCGGTGGCCAGGCCGACGCCGACGGTGCGACCCTCCTCGGCCTCGAAGAAGGTCTGCGGCTGGGCCACCCGGCCGGGGATCTCGTTGAGCGTGTACCAGGCCTCGGTGTTCCACAACTGCTCGCCGTCGGCGGCGGAGAACGGGCGCGGGGAGCGGACGTGCACCACCCGGTTCTCCTTCAGGCCGGGGATGCGCAGCCGGACGGTGCGCCCGTTGGCCGCCAGCACCGCCCGGGTCACGGTGAGTGTCTCCATGTCGAGCTTGGGCCCGCCGTACTGGCTGGTCGCCCCGTAGCGCCACTGCGTCACCTGGTACGCCCCGGCGAGCCGCGCGGCGGTCTCGGCCGAGATCGGCTCGGTGTATTCCAGGTCGAACCCGTTGGCGGTGGCCCGCATCTGCTTGACCTCGAAGGCCGAGGTGCCGTTGGGGGTGAGCTTCTGCAGGCCGTAGGTGAGTTTGCCCTCCTGGCCCCAGTTGCCGCCGGCCCCCACGCCGCCCACGTAGACCGCGCCGTCGGGGCCGAGGGTGACCTCGTTGACGCCGGCCTCCAGGCCCTGCGTGTGCCGGAACACCGCCCCCTGGTACTGCCCCTCGACCTCGTCGAGGTAGACCCGTTGCAGGCCGCCGTAGGTGACGTCGCCGACGACGAGCTGCCCGGCGTACGGCCCCTGCGCGAGCAGCACGGGGCTGGACGGGGAGTTGCCGATCTCGTTCTGCGGGAGCCAGACGATCGGTCGGGTCACCGGCTTGTCGTCGTACGGCCCGTCGGGGCTGGTGTAGTGGTTGAAGAACGCCCCCTGCTGGATCTGGACCAGCTTGGACGCGGGCAGCCAGCCACCCTGGTTGTCGGTGACGAGGACCTCGCCGCGCGGCCCCCAGCCAATCCCGTTCGGGGTGCGCAGCCCACCGGCCACATAGGTGATCTTGCCGGTCCGGGCGTTGACCTTGATCGAGGTGCCCCGGTTCGCGGCGGGCTGCGGCACTGTGGTGGCGCCGCCCTGGTTGATCGCGACCGACAGGTTGAGGTGGAAGAACCCGTCCCGGTAGAGCAGGCCGAAGGCGAACTCGTGGAAGTTGCCGCCCCACGGCCAGGTGGCGACCGTACGGCGGTCGTCGGCGTCGCCGTCGCCGTCGGTGTCGCGCAGCGCGGTCAGCTCGTGCTTCTGGCTGACGTAGACGGTGCCGTCGACCACGGCGACGCCCTGCGGCTCGCGCAGCCCGTCGGCGAACCGGTGGTAGGTCACCTGGTCGGGGCCGGTCGCGCCGGTAGCGCCCTCGGCCACCCAGATCTCGCCGGTGGCGTTGTCGGTGCCGCCCCAGGTGCTCAGGACCAGCGCGCCGTCGGGGCGGAACGCCATCCCGGTGACCTGCGGCCGGAACCCGTCGGGGCGCAGGTCGGTGAGGGTGTAGCCGGGGTGCACCCGGTCGAGCGGCAGACCGTCGCCGGCCGAGTCGGTCGCCCCCTCGCAGTACTTCCAGCCCGGCGCGGTCACCCGGACCACCCCGGCCTCGGTGCTCAGCGCGGAGTTCGGGACGAGGGTGAAGTCGGCGTTGCCCGGTGGACGCCATTCCAGCCGCAGCACCTGGCCGCCGCCGTCGTCGAAGTGCTCGATGCGCAGCGGGTGCCGGCCGGCGGTGAGGGTGACCGTGCCGTCCTTGGCGGTCTCGCCGTGCAGCCCGTCGTGGTCGACGACGACCGCGTCGCCGATGGTCAGCCGGGAGCCGTCGTCACTGGTGAGGCGGAAGGCGTAGGTGCCGTCCACGGGCGCGGCGAGGTTGGCGGTGACGTGGCTGATGAACCGGTCGGCGAGCCCGAAGTCATCCGTGCTGGTCCAGTTGACCTGCGGCATCAGCTTGTCGACGTTGGGCGTCTGCGCGGGCTTGAGGGTGCACAGCGCGGACAGCGGGGTGCCCATGTCGTACGAGCGCAGGGTGACGCCGGGTTCCTGGGGCGGGAGGTCGGCGGTGGGTGCGGCGGTGGCCGGGGTGACGGAGGCGGTGGCGAGCACGGTGGCCAGGGCGGTGCCGGCGGCCACGAGCACGGGTCTGCGACGCCAGCGACGCCGGTGCGGGGCGGTCATGGTTCCTCCAGTGGTGGTGGGCCCGGCCGGGGAGGGACCGCGCCACTTTCTCCCGATGGCGGGTCGGTATGGAACGCGTCACACCAAAGATTGATCGCAGACACTAGCACTTTGGATCGATTCGGGGAAACTTTTCGATGAGTGAGCGAAAGTGGCTACGGATGGGCCCGATTCCACCGATTCGTGGGCTGGTGGGGGTGCCGGGATTGAGGCACTATTCCCAGGGACTCTGCGCAGCTCAAGCCCAGACTGGTAGGTGAATCGTGCCGCTGCCCCGTCGCGTGGTCGTTTCCGGTGTGGTCGCCACGGTCGTCCTCGGCGCGGTGGTGGGAGTGGCCCTCTGGGTGGGCCGGGACGACCCGGCCTACCAGCCGCCGACATCACGCGTGGTGCAGCCGGGCGCACCCGGCCAG
Organism: Micromonospora sp. CA-248260; assembly: GCF_050942205.1. Classification (NCBI taxonomy): domain Bacteria; kingdom Bacillati; phylum Actinomycetota; class Actinomycetes; order Micromonosporales; family Micromonosporaceae; genus Micromonospora; species Micromonospora sp. CA-248260. The sequence goes on from NZ_CP192021.1 coordinate 637,115, forward strand.
CCGGGTCGGCAACTGTCCGGCACCGACCTGGCGCAGGTCTCGCCGCCCGGGTTCACCGCAGCCGACAGCCGGTTCGTCCAGGGCATGATCCCGCACCACACGCAGGCGCTGGCGATGACCGCGCTGCTGGCCGGACGGACCACCAGCCCGGACGTGACGCTGCTGGCCAAGCGGATCGAGGTGTCGCAGGGCGACGAGATCGCCCGGATGCGCACCTGGCTGGCCGAGCGCAACGTGCCGGCCGCCGGCCCGCACGACGGGGCGGCGCACGACGCGCTCATGCCGGGAATGCTGACCGCCGCCCAGTTCGACCAGCTCAAGCAGGCTAGTGGTACGGAGTTCGACCGGCTCTTCCTCACCGCGATGATCCGCCACCACCAGGGCGCGTTGACCATGGTGGAGCAGCTGTACGCGGGCGGCGGCGGGCTGGAGCCGGCGAGCGACCAGTTCGCCCGCGAGGTCAACGCCGACCAGGGCATCGAGATCCAACGGATGCAGCAGATGCTGGCCAGACTCGGCTGAGCTGCCGTCGGGCGGCACCGGTTCGGGTGCTGGCCAAACTCGGCTGAGCTGCCGTCGGGCGGCACCGGTTCGGGTGCTGGCCAAACTCGGCTGAGCCGCCGTCGGGCGGCACCGGACCGGGCCGCAGGAGTCGGGGAACGGCCGGGGCCCGCCCAGCGACGCTGGGCAGGCCCCGGTTCGTGCGATCCGTCGGTCCGGCCGGACCGGGCGGGTTACCTGTCGAGCTGGTCGATCAGCGCCTGGGCGTCGCGGACCAGCAGGTTGCGCGCGCCGACGGCGTTGAGCGCGCGGGCCTGGTCGACGAAGGTGGTCAGGTGGGTGACCGCCTCCGCCGGCTGCCCGCCGCTGGCCGCCGCGGCGGCCTTGCCGAGGCTGGTGGTCAGCTTGTCGGCGTTGCCCGCGCTGACGGTGCCGGCGGACCGGTAACCGTCCACGAGGGACCGCAGGTCGGCGAAGGACGTCGTCGTGGTGAACGTGACGGACCGGTTGGTGGTGTTGCCGGCCTTGTCCTTCGCGGTCACCGTCAGGGTGTGGCTGCCCAGCGGGAGGCTGGACAGGGCGACCGTCGTCCCCCGGGCGACCCGCTTGCCGTCCAGCAGCGCGCTGTCCGGGTTGATGCCGGGCCCGGAACCGGTGTCGGTGACCGACCAGTCCACCGTCAGCGCACCGGAGTCACCGTACGAGGTGCCGTCGGTGAGCCCGGAAACCTGCACGGCGGGTGCCGTCCGGTCGATCTTGAGCCACTGGCTGCCCTGCCGGGAGGTGTTGCCGGCCCCGTCGACGGCCCGGTAGCGCACCGGACCCTTGACGTCGGCGCTGATCGTCGCGACACCGCTGGCCGGGACGTCCACCCAGGTCACGCCGTCGTCGATCGAGTACTGACCGGTCCAGAGACCGGCGATCAGGCCGGTGAGGGTGAGCGTGACGTCACCGGTGTACCAGCCGTTGCTGCCGGTCGGCTCGGCCGGGCCCACCGTGGCGGCGACCCTCGGGTTGAAGGTGTCCGCCAGGTCCACCACGGACTGCCGGAGCGTGCGGTGCGCTGCGGTGTCGAGCTTGTCGGCCAGGGCACGCAGTTGCTCCTCGGCGGCGAACCGCCTGCCCTCGGCGGCGAATCCGCTGGCCCGGGAGAGGACCGCGTCGACCTCCGTGCTCAGCGCCGGGTCGATCGCGCCGGCCCGTACCACCTGGTCGTGGTAGGCGCGGACGAGCGCGAAGCTCGGCGTCCAGCTGATCTTCGGCTGGCCCTGGGCGTTGAACCCGGCCAGCTTCACCTGGCCGGCGGCCTCGATCTCGGCGGCCGACAGGTGCGCGCTGGGGGTCAGCTTGAACACGTCGAAACCGCGGGCGATCTCGTTGCCGTAGAGGTTGCCGTTGTACCAGTACGCCGACCAGAAGCCACCGAGCACGAGTGAGGTCGGGCTGACCGGCCCCCGGTCGAAGTACGCGATCTCCCGTGGGTGCGCCGAGTCGGTGAAGTCGAACACCGAGATGCCGCCCTGGTACCAGGCCTGCATCATGATGTCGCGGCCCGGCACCGGAATCAGCGAGCCGTTGTGCGCGACGCAGTTCTCCTGCAGCGACTGGGGCACCGGCAGCTTGTAGTAGCTGGCGAAGGTCATCTTCCGGTCGACGATGTCGAAGATGGCGTTGGCGCCCCACTGCGGCTGGTCGGTGTCGCGGCAGCGTGCGCCGCTGCCCCCGCCCCACTCGTCAGTGAAGATCACCTTGGTGCCGTCGTTGTTGAACGTCGCCGAGTGCCAGTACGCGAAGTTCGGGTCGGCCACCTCGTCGATCCGCTTCGGGTTGGCCGGGTCCGAGATGTCGATCAGGATGCCGTTGCCCTGACACGCGCCGGCCGCCAGGCCGATCGCCGGGTAGGCGGTGATGTCGTGGCAGGCGTTGGTGTTCGGCGTGGGCGACCAGGTCGACCCGGACGGGTGCCGGGGCGTCACCGGGCCGTTCTGGAGGCCGTCGACCCGACCCGTGGCCGGGTCCTGGAACAGTCGCGGTTGGTTGACCACGGCGGCGTTCTGGGGTGCGGCCACCGGCACCTTGATCACGTCGATCCGCCACCGCGACGGGTTCTCCCCGTCGGCGGCGTTGTTGTTGCACCCCTCCATCGTGGTCGCCGGGCGCACGGATGCCGTACCGGAGACGTAGATGTAGATGTTGTCGGCGTCGCGGGGGTCGGTCACCACCGTGTGGGTGTGCGAGCCACGGCAGAGCTGAACCCCCGCGACCTGCACCGGGTTGCGGACGTCGCTGATGTCGAAGATCCGCACGCCCTGGAACCGGGTGCCGACGTTGGGGTTCGTGCCGCAGTCGACCCGTCCCCGGGTCTCCTCGACCGACATGAAGAGCAGGTTGCCCTGGACGGAGAGGTCACCCTGCCCACCGGGGCACACCACGCTGGTGACCAGGGTCGGCTCGGCCGGGTTGGCCACGTCGGTGATCGTGAAGCCGTTGTAGTTGCCCTGGAAGGCGTACCGGCCGCCGAAGGCGAGGTCCGAGTTGTAGTACCCGCCGTTGCCAGGGTTGGTCGGGTCGACGAATCCGGCCGGCTTGTCGCGGTGCGCCACCTGTTCGAGGTTGCTGATCGCGGACTGTGCGTCGAGCCAGCCCGCGCCGAGGCCGACGCGTGGGTCGGGCTCGGCCGCCGACGCCGTACCGGGGATCGCGCCGGCCAGGAGCAGCCCGGCGGCCATCAGGCCGAGTGCCCGTCGGCCCCGGCGTGCCCTGGGGGTTGAGGGAGTGGTCATGTATCGCCTTCCGATCGAAGGACCAGCCGCGACGTCCACATAGGGAGAAACGCGCCGCGTGAGTAAGGACCGTACCGACGATCAGTCGCTGGTCAAGATACTCATGTGAGTTATGTACGCGTTTGCGCGGCAAGCCGTGCGCAATTGCCTCCGGACGACCGCGCAGGTCACGACAGGCGTAGGAAGCGTCGGCCCGGTCCGTGCGCCAGTCGTCGAGTCGCCACCGACCCGCCCACCCGGCGGGCGTCGCCGAGCGCTCATGGGTGGTTTCTGGCACCGTGGGAACGACGTACTGCGTCATCGGATGTCCGGTACGTCGCAACGAAGGGGGTTCACGTGGAATTCACGCTGTCGACCCGCCAGGAGGGTGCCGGCACAGTGGTGGAGATCGCCGGTGACCTGGACATGAGCACCACCCCGCAGTTGCGGGAACGGTTACGCGAAGTGGTCGAGGGCGGCGCCCGGGTCGTGGTGGTCGACCTGACCGGTGTCGGGTTCATGGACTCCAGCGGCCTCGGCGCGCTCGTGGTCGCCTATCGGGAGCTGCGGGAACGCAACGGCTGGCTCGGGCTGGCCGGGGTCCGCCGGTCGGTCCGTACGGTGTTGTCGATCACGTCGGTCGACCAGGTCATCGGCATCTTCGACACGGTGCCCGACGCCGAGGCGGCGGCCCGGGTGTCGTGATCCCCTCAGTGGGGCCGGACGCTGGCCCGGGTGGTGTCCGCGCCGGCGGTGCTACGGCGCGGCCCGTGGTCGCCGTACCAGTCGATGATCAGCAGGGTCGCGTCGTCGGCCAGGGCCGGACCGGCGATGGACAGCACCGCGTCCGACAGCGCCCGGACCGCCTCCCGGGGGTGCAACGGCGCGATGTCGAGCAGGGCGGCCGGTAGGTCGAGATCGGCGGCGTTGCGTTCGCGCATCCCGTCGGTGACCACGACCAGCCGGTCACCGGGGCGCAGGGCGACCTCCCCGCTGCGGAAGCCCGCCTCGGGGAACATGCCCAGCGGGAAGTTGCCGGGCAGTTCCAGGGCCGTGGTCCGGCCGTCGCGGACCAGCATCGGCGGGACGTGCCCGGCGTTGAGCAACTCGCAGCGCCCGGTGGGCAGGTCGATGCGGCCCAGCACCGCCGTCACGTACGCGCCACGGACGTTGGCGTGCTCAGCGATGGCGCTGTTGGCCTGGTCGGCCTGCGCGGTCAGGCTCAGGCCACGGCGGCGGGTGTTGCGCAGACTGCCCACCCCGAGAGTGGCGGTCAGCGCGCTGGCGACCCCGTGGCCCATCGCATCGGTGACACTCAGGTGCAGCACGTCGCGGGCCACGCTGTAGTCGAAGGTGTCGCCGCCGACGCTCGCGGCCGGCTCCAGCCAGCCGGAGAGGGTGAACGCGCCGCCCTCGCAGGTGAACGAGGCGGGTAGCAGCCGGCGTTGGATCTCGGCGGAGAGGGTGAACGGGGTGCTGCGCTGCCCCCACTCGAACAGGTCGGTGTGCCGCCGGTTGGCGATTATCACGAACGCCAACGCGTGCGCGGTCCGGGCGACCCGGGCGATCACCTCGTCGTCCGGCTCGTCGGGCAGGTCGATCTCCAGCAGGCCGATGACCTCGCCGCGCTCGGTGACGGGTGCGAGCAGCCGCCACCGGCCGTTGCCGGGCAGCACCTGGGGGAGCTGGAGGCGCACCGCCTGCTCGTAGGGCCCGCCGTCGAACGGGAGCACCTCGGCGGCCTCCTCGTCCTGGAGGCGGCCCGGCCCGTCGGCGCTCGGCTGGTGGGTCAGCCGGACCAGGGCCCGACCGCTGAGATCGGCGATCAGCAGCGAGACGCCGAGCGCGTCCAGCGCCGAGGCGATGGCTCCGGTGACCGCCTCGACGGCCTCGACCGGGGCGGCGTCCTCGGCCGACTGCAGCATCTCGGCCAGCACGATCTGGTCGCTGTCCTCCACCCGTCGAGCATAGGCACTCCGGGTGCCGCCCGCCTCACGAGCCGACCGTGGGTCGGCGGGGACCCCGCCGGGACCGGTCACGCTGTCGGTCACCCCGGCGGGGGGCCGGCGAGGACGGCCCCACCGACCGTGTCCACGTACCACCGCTGGTACTGCTCCGGTGGCCAGCCCCGTTGCCGGACGAGCCAGTCGAAGTTGCGGACGTCCTGCGCCAGCCAGAGGATGTCCGCGACCTGGTCGACGTCCAGGTCGGGGCGGAGGGCCCCGGTGCCGACGAGTTCCGCGGCGAACATGGCCATGCCCCGGCGGCGCTCGTCGACGTTCTTGCGCCAGATCTCGGCGGCGTCCTGATCGGCGGTGGCGGCCCCGGCCAGCGCGAGCATCACCTGGGCCTGCCGGGCGTTCACCTCGACCAGGTGGCGGGCGTAGCGGATGAGCTTGGCGCGGGGGTCGGCGAGTGCCCGGATCTCGGCGACGAAGGGCCGGTCCGGCAGGGCCACCGGTTCGTCGTCGCCGGCCAGGGTGACGTCGACCAGGTCGGAGAGCAGTTGGCGCTTGCTGCCGAACAGCGCGTACACCGTCTGGACCGCGACGCCTGCCGTTGCGGCGACGGCGGTCAGCGGGGTGGCCGCGTAACCGGGGTCGACGAACAGTCGACCGGCCGCTTCGAGGATCGCCCCTCGGGTCTGTCGGGATTGTTCCTTCCGCCGGGAGGAGTCATAGCGCCTCTTGACAACCACGCCACGAGTGTAGTGCTCTATTCGATAGATGATAACTCTATCGAAAGTGGTGGCCATGCCGTTCGGTGTGTTGCAGGAGATGCCCGGCGTCAGCGAGGCGGAGTACCGCCAGGTCGAACGGCACCTCGGACCGGACCGGCCGCCGGGGCTCGTCGCCCACGTCGCCGGCCCGGTCGAGGACGGCTGGCGCATCATCAACATCTGGCAGGACGAGGCCGCGTTCCGCCGGTTCCAGTCCGAACGGCTGGTCCGGGCGGCGGGCCTGGCAGCGCAGGAGGACGGCTTCGACCCGACGAAGGCGGCCGGCTTCCGCGCGGTGAGCGTCGACGGCACCGAGATGCCGTTCTGATGGCCGACGCCGCCGCCCTGCGGTCCCGAGGTGCCACCTTCTGGGCAGGGGCGGCGGCCGGCTGGATCCGGCACGCCGACTGGCAGGACGGGATCGGGCGACCGTTGGGCGCGGCGGCCATGGATCGCCTGGCCGTACGGCCCGCCGAACGAGTGCTCGACGTGGGCTGCGGTTGCGGCGGCACCACGGCCGAACTCGCCTCGGCCGTGGGCGCGGCCGGCACGGCGGTCGGCGTCGACATCGCCGAGGCGATGGTGGCCGCCGCCCGGCGACGGTTCCCCCCGGACCGGTACCCCGGAATCCGGTTCCACGCGGCGGACATCGACACCCTCGATGCCGTACCGGGAGCGCCGTTCGACGCCGCGTACTCGCGGATGGCCCTGATGCTGCTGGCGGACCCGGTCGCCGGCTGCACCGCGATCCGGCGGTCGATGCGCCCGGCAGGCCGACTGGCCGCGACCGTGTTCCGCGACGGCACCGTCAACCAGTGGCTGTTCGCCGCGATGCTCGGCGCGGCACCGCACCTCGGAGCGCTGCCACCGCTACCGGTTGGAGCCGAACCCGGTCCGTTCGCCTTCGCCGACCCGGCGCGGCTCATCCGGATCCTCACCGCTGCGGGCTGGACCACTGTCACGACCACGCCGTGTGACGTGGTCATGCAGGCACCCAACGACGCCGAGGCGGTGGCCGAGTGGCTCGTCGAGATCGGCCCGGCCGGTGCCGCGTACCGGGCGGCCCCGCCCGCCGGGCAGGCAGCGGCGCGCGCGGGAGCGGCCCGGTTGCTCGACCGGTTCCGGGAACCCGACGTCGGCTACCGGCTGCCCGCCGGCCTCTGGCTCGTCACCGCGACCGCCGGGGCGGCCGACGAGCCGTCCGCTGCGGACGACCCGTCCTACCCACCCCCTGAAGGGACGAAGAACCGATGAAAACCGTGCGTACGCTCGTGTCGACCCTCTGTCTCGTGCTCACCCTGTCCGCGTGCGACACCGCCGCCGCGCCACCCGACGCCGCGTCCAGCGCGGCCGGGTCCGCCGCGGCCGGCGACTCGACGCCGGTGTCGGCGAAGGAGGTGTGCGCCTACCTGGAGGGGCGGTTGCCGACACTGCGGGGTATCGGGTCCGAGACCGGCGCGATGGCCAACCTCACCGTGAACCTCTATTCCTGGTACGAGAAGCAGGGCGCGGTGCCGAGTGGCCGCCAGATCGACGACCAGACCGGGCAGGAGTGCCCGACTGTCCGGACCGAGTTGCTAGACCTTGCCGGCATGGAGAGCTTCGACCGGCTGTAGGTCGTCCGATGCCGGCTCACCGCGTATCTCGTGCCGCCGCGATGTCCCGCTCGGGGTCAGCGACGGTCGAGGGCCGACTCCAGCCGACGGATCAGCGTCTTGCGGCCCTTGCCCCGGCGCTCGGCACGCAGGGCCGCTCTGAGCTGCGTGGTGTCAAGATCGCGGACGTGCCGGGTCGCCTCGGCGACGGTCAGCTCGGTGAGGGACCCGGCCGACGTGACGCTCCGGCGGGCCCGCCGGGCCGGCCCGGTGTTGGCGACGTACTGCCGGCCGGCCGTCGACGACTTGCGCTTGCGGGCGTCGGTGGCGCGCTGCTGCTGCGGGGAGAGCTGCTTCCAGGCCCGGTCGGGCAGGTAACGGTCGGTCTCGCCGTCGTGCCGGGCCCGGGTGGTGCCCTGCCGGGTCCGCCACTTCTGGTCACCCCAGCGCCGCAGGGACTGCTGCCGCTCGTCGCGCGGGCCCTGGTAGCCACCGCCGCGCTTCTGGTATTCCCGGGTCAGCAACTGCGACTTGCGCGCCGACCACTGTCCCGGCCGACCACCCCGGTCACCGGCCCTGATCTCGTCCTTGAGCCGCTCCCGCAGCTCGGGTTCCGTGTACCGCGCCATGGGGGCGGAGTACCCGTGGTCGCCCGCCGTACTCACCCCCGGTCGTCGGTGAGCCGGCCGCGCAGGACGGCCAGCGCCCGGGTGATGAGCCGGGAGACGTGCATCTGGGAGATGCCGACCCGGTCGGCGATCTCCGCCTGGGTCAGGTTGCCGTAGAAGCGCAGGGCCAGGATCCGGCGTTCGCGGTCCGGCAGGGTGGCGAGGGCGGGGCCGAGGGCGACGTGGATCTCGACCAGTTCGAGTTCGTGGTCCTCGACGCCGAGGGTGTCGGCGAGTTCCATGCCGCCGTCGGTGCCGATGGGGGTGGACAGCGAGGTGGCCTGGTAGGCGCGGGCCCCCTCCAACCCTTCCAGGACGGCCTCCTCGGACACGTCGAGGTAGCTGGCGATGTCGGCGACGGTCGGCGAACGCCCCAGGGTGTGGGTGAGCGTGCTGTTCGCCTCGCTGATTGCCAGGCGCAGCTCCTGGAGCCGGCGGGGGACCCGCACCGACCAGGTGCGGTCCCGGAAGTACCGCTTGATCTCGCCGACGACGGTGGGGATGGCGTACCCGGTGAAGGCGACGCCCCGCTCGGGGTCGAAGTGGTCGACCGCCTTGATCAGCCCGAGCGCGGCGGTCTGGGCCAGGTCGTCGTCCTGGACGCCGCGCCCCGAGTAGCGGCGGGCCAGGTGCCGGGCGAGCGGCAACCACGCCTCGATGGCGCGGGCCCGCAGCACCGGGCGGCGCGGGTCGTCGGCGGCCAGCGCCGCCATCGCGGCCACGAGCTCGTCGGCGCTGGCGGCGCGGTGCTGGTCGGTGGGGGTGCCGGCGGTCGGTTCGGACGTGGTGAGCATGCTGGGCCTTCCGCACGTGCCCGCTGATCGGAGCGACCGGAGGAACCTCCGCATCGGCTGACGCCGGAGCACGCGGACGGGCTGCGCGCTGTCACAGGGTCACGATCACGGGACTGGCCACCGCGTCATGTCGTCCATCTGGTGGAGCGAACGCTACCCGAAGGACGGAAGGATGGCTACCCGAAAGGATGATGCCGGTCATCGGCTGAACGCCTCCCGCCGGCACGCCGTCATCCGGGGCGACTGGAAGTCACCGTTCGGGCCGACCTCGGTGATGCCGAACTCGCCGTCCTCGTCCGGCTCGGTGAGCCGGTAACCGGCCTTCTTGGCGCACTGGTACCACTGCCGTTGGTTGTCCCGGAACGCGGCGTTGTCCGTGCGCTTCTGCCGTTCATCGAAGAACTCCGGCTCCTTCGACCGGCACGCCGCCCGCACCTCCTTCGCCCTCGGGTCCTTCTGGCTCTCCTTCCAGATGACGCTCCGACCGTCCTCGTACCCGGGGCCGCCCTCCTTCGCCACGCACTCACCCCAGACCGCCCGCAGGGCCTCGATCTCGTCGTTGGTCGCGTCCAGGGGGATCAGGGGACGCTGGTCCTCGACGGAGCCGGCCGGGCTGCTCGACGCCGGGTCCGGGCTCTGCAACGAGGCGACCCGGGAACTGTCGGCCCGTGGGCCGTCGGCCCGGTCGTCGGTGCGGGCGGTGGAACAACCACTGAGCAGGCAACCGACCACCAGCACCGGTACGGCGAAGCGACGGGCCTGCACGGAGAGCATCTTCGGCATGGTGCCCACGGTCGTCGCCTGATGTCAGAAACCCGTGAGGCGGGGCGATCCTGACAGGTTTCTGAAGAACCGTCGCCATGCTCGGCGGTGTGCCAACAGAACAGTCACCAGCGCAGAGCCCACCGCGCCGCACCGGTCGACGCCTCGTCGTCCCGGCGATACTGATCCTGGCGGTGGCGGTCGTCGGCGGCGGCGTCGCCTGGTCCGTCCACCGTGGTCCGGGTACGCCCGCCGGGGACCCGCTGGTCCCGGTGCAGACCACCACCGTCGTCCGGACCGACCTCGCCACCACCGTGTCGCTGACCGGCACCCTCGGGTACGGGCGGGCGGAACCGGTGAAGGGCGGTCGGAGCGGGACGGTCACCTGGCTGCCGGCGGCCGGTGCGACGGTCACCCGGGGCAAACAGCTCTACCGGATCGACGACCAGCCGGTGCCGTTGTTCTACGGTGGCCTGCCGCTCTACCGCGATCTCGCCGAACCCGGCACGGTGGGCCGTGACGTGCGGATCATCGCCACCAACCTCAAGGCGCTGGGTTACGAGATCGGCTACCAGCCCGTACCGGGGGAGAAGGTCGTCCGGCCGGCGAAGGCGGGCCCCGCCACACCGGCGTCCGGCCAGAAGTCGACGTCCGGGCAGCAGAAGTCGACGTCCGGCCAGAAGTCGGCGTCCGGGCCCGGGGAGACCGCCACGGGGCAGCAGCGCGCGGGGTCGGAGCCGGGGCAGCCGGCGTCGGCGCAGGCGGCCTCTGGTCAGCCCGCGTCCGGGCAGGAGGCTGCTGGGCAGGGCGCGGCGGCACCCACACCGGCGGCGGGCGGCACCGCCGCCACCCCCGCCCGGGTCGTCGTCCGCAAGGGTGAAGGGGTGCTGACCGGCTCGCTGATGCGGGCGATCAAGCGCTGGCAGCAGGACGTCGAACTGCCGGTGACCGGCCGGATCGCCGTCGGCGACGTCGTCGTGCTGCCCGGCGCGGTCCGGGTCGACGCCGTCACCGCCCTACGCGGGGACGACGCCGAGACCCCGCTGTTGACCGTCACGCCCACCGCGAAGGTGATCACCGTCCAGGCCACGGTGACCGAGGCCGGGACGGTCCACCGGGGCGACCGGGTGACGGTCACCCTGCCGGGCGACAAGACGGTCGACGGCACCGTGTCGGCGGTCGGCACCACCGTCGCGCAGGACGACGCTGCGGGCCCGACCAGTGAGCCCAAGCGGGCCGTCACGGTGACCGTCGACGAGGACCTGACCGGGACCGACGCCGCCGACGTGCGGGTCGACCTGGCCGGCGAGACCCGACCGGACGTGCTCGCCGTGCCGGTCGGCGCGCTGGTGGCGCTCAGCGAGGGCGGCTACGCGCTGCAACGGGCCGACGACGACCGGTTCGTGGCCGTCGCCACCGGCATGTTCGCCAAGGGGATGGTCGAGGTCTCCGGCGACGGGATCACCGAGGACCTCAAGGTGGTGACGACCTCGTGACCGTGCTGGCCGTACGCGATGCCGCCATGCGCTATCCCGGCGGGGTCACCGCCCTCGCCGGTGTCTCGCTCGACATCACCGGGGGCGAGATGCTGGCCATCGTCGGCCCGTCCGGCTCCGGCAAGTCGACCCTGCTGCACATCATGGGCACCCTGGACCGGCCGACGTCCGGCACGGTGCACCTGGGTGGGCTCGACGTCGGCGGGCTCTCCGACCGGCAACTGTCCGCGTTGCGGGGGCGCTGGCTGGGCTTCGTCTTCCAACAGTTCCACCTCACCGCCGGGCTGAGCGCGGCCGAGAACGTCGCCACCGGGCTGCTCTACGCCGGGGTGCCGCGCCGGCACCGCCGGTCGTTGGCCCTCGCGGCGCTCGACCGGGTCGGCCTGACGCACCGCGTCACGCACCTGCCGCACCAGCTCTCCGGTGGTGAGCGGCAGCGGGTGGCGATCGCCCGGGCGCTGGTCCACCAGCCCGCTCTGCTGCTCGCCGACGAACCCACCGGCGCGCTGGACACCCGCACCGGCCAGGCCGTCCTGGAGCTGCTGTACCGGCTGCACGCCGAGGGCACCACCATCGCCGTGATCACCCACGACCGGGACATCGCCGCCCGACTGCCCCGTCGGGTGGAGCTGCGCGACGGTCACCTGGTCGCCGACTCCGGCCGGGTGGTGACGCCCCGATGAGCACGGACACCCCGCAGGCGTCGCATCCGGGTACCGCACGTGACGCCGCCCGGCCGGTCCGACTGGCCCTGACCGACCTGCTCGGACTGGGTCTGCTCGGCATCCGTACCCGGCGAACCCGGGCCGCGCTGTCCGCGCTCGGCATCGCCATCGGGATCGCCACGATGATCGTGGTCACCGGCATCCCCGCCTCCAGCCAGGCCCAGCTCATGCGGGAACTGGCCGCGCTCGGCACCAACATGCTGGAGGTACGGGCCCTGCCCGACCAGGACCCACCGGCGCTGCTGCCGCAGGAATCGACCGGCATGGTACGTCGGGTCGGCCCGGTGACCAGCGTCAGCGCGGTGGCCAACACCCACACCCTGGTACGCCGGTCCGACCGCGCCGACCCCGATGACGGCTCCGGCCTGACGGTGCTGGCCAGTCAGCTCGACCTGCTCCCGATCATCAACGCCCGCGTCCAGCACGGCAGTTGGCTCACCCCGGCGACCGCACGGTTTCCCACCGTGGTGCTCGGGTCGGTCGCGGCGGCCCGGCTGGGGGTGGTCGACGTGGGCACCGGGGGTGGCCCCGGTCAGCAGGTGATGATCGGCGACCGGTGGTTCACCGTCGTCGGCATCCTGGCCGCCGTCCCGCTGCTGCCGGAGATCGACCGGTCCGTGCTGGTCGGCTGGCCGGCCGCGCAGTCCGAACTCGGCTTCGACGGGCACCCCACCGTGCTCTACGTCCGGTCGCTGGAGCCGGCGGTGGAGCAGGTCCGGGCGGTGCTGCCCGAGACGGTCAGCCCGCAGAGCCCGGCCGACGTGCTGGTCAGCCGACCGTCGGACGCCCTGGCCGCGAAGCGCGCCACGGAGAGCGCCTTCTCGTCGCTGTTTCTCGCCCTCGCTGCGGTGGCGTTGCTGGTCGGTGGGATCGGGGTGGCCAACACCATGGTCATCTCGGTGCTGGAACGGCGGGCCGAGATCGGCCTGCGGCGGGCGCTGGGGGCCAACCGGGGCCAGATCCGGGGCCAGTTCCTCACCGAGTCGGTGGCCCTGGCGGCGTTGGGCGGGGTGGCCGGGACGGTGCTCGGCGTGGCCGTCACCGTCGGTTACGCCACGTACCACCACTGGCCGGTGGTGATCCCGCTGTCGTCGACGCTGGCCGGGCTGGGGGGTGCGGTGGTGGTGGGCGTGGTGGCCGGCGTCTACCCGTCGATGCGCGCCGCCGCCCTGTCGCCGACCGAGGCGTTGGCCAGCGTCTGACCACGGCGGCCCGTTGCGTTACGTCAGGTGTCCACGCGCTCACGGAGAAAAACTATGTGCGAAACGCTAGATATTCTTGCCGGCAGTGGTTAGTGTTCCTGTCGTTGACAGCAGAGATCGGCGAAAACGCCGACGAAGTGACCGAGCGGGGCCCCGGACATGTCTCGTGGCCCGGCCGGCACGGCGGTGAGTTCTGATCACCGCAGCAAGCAGAGCAAGAGCGTGATGGTGAACGACAAGACCCTGATGTAATTCCAGGTCAGGGCGGACAGGTGGGCCAGTGCTGGTTCGGGGCTCGCCTGGTGGGACAGTCCGTTGCACGTGGACGGGGCCATGAAGTCGCGTGGGGCTCCGACACCGATGGACAGCACGACGAACGTCAGGAAGTGAAAGCAGAGGAAAGGGAGGGCCCCGAACACCGTTGGATCGCCCGCCTCCAGGACGCACGTGTCGATTCTGGAGCCGGACACCGCAGTTTCCATCGAACGAGAGGTGGTCTCCGGTCACGCTTATGCGATCCTCGCGCCCTGGTCCGCCGATGGCGGCGGGTGCGGATACGACAAACCGACGAACCTGTCGGTAGATGGTGTTTCAGACCCGTAAACCCCGGGCCCCGGCGCGAAAGCGCCGGGGCCCTCGTCACGGAGAGGTGTGTGTATGGCCCAACCCGACGACATGTTCGATGACGAGGACTTTCCCGCCTACACGATGGGCCGCGCCGCCGAGATGACCGGTGCCACCCAGGACTTTTTGCGTCGCCTTGACGAGGCGAAGCTGATCACCCCGGTCCGGTCGGCCGGCGGTCACCGCCGCTACTCCCGTTACCAGCTGCGCCTTGCCGCGCGGGCGCGGGAGATGGTCGACCAGGGCACAGCCCTGGAAGCCGCTTGTCGGATCATCATTCTCGAAGACCAACTCGAAGAAGCCCTCCGGCGCAACCAGCAGGACCAGCGGCCGAGTTGACCGGCGACCCGCTGCCCCGGGTGGGCGCGGCGGGCCCGGCCGGTGTCGGGCCCGCCACGGGTCGTTCGCCCGATCCTGACCGTGGGTCGCGACACCGGCCACCGCGGGCGACGCCCGGTGTCGCCCATGACGATTCAGCAGCCCTCGGGTGGGGGTGAGATCGGAGCATGGTGGTGGCCATCGACGGTGTCCCCCGGTCGACCGCCCTGAGCGCCTCCGGTGTTAGCGGTCACAGTCGTCGACGGGTCCAGATTCCGGAAAGTTACGAATTTCGCCACCGATAGTTTCGAGGAGAGCTGTCGGTTCCCGGTGCCGTCGGGCTCGGTGAACCCCGTGCGGGGCTACAGCGGTCGACGCCGCGCGCGTCGTCCCCGACCCGTTCCGGAGCGTCGCCCCGACCTGCGGAAGGGGTTCCTGGCCAGGGGAAATGGCGCGGTCGTGCGGGCCGGGTCCGACCTGCCGCCGCGCGCCGGACCCCGGCTGCGGCGGGTCGGGCGTCCGCCGGCGGTGGGCCCGGTCGTGGTGTGTCGGCGGATCCGCGCCGACCGCCCCGGGGCGTGACCGGTTGAGCATGTTATCGATAACCTGCTATCTTTCGGCCGGGAGCGAAGGGCACGTTCCCAGTCATCCCCGTCACTCGGCGGCGGTGCGCGAGGGCACCCCTCCCGCGCCCCCTGCCGGTCGGTGAACAGTCCGGGCCGCCCCACCGAGCCGTCGTGCCGCCCGCGCCGAACGGGCGCGTCCGCCCACCCGAGTCGACTCGCCGATGGCGAACCGACGGGTCCGAGTCGTCCTCCGTGCGCATCGTGCTGTCCCCGTCGGGCCGGCCGACGCCCGCCCGTTCGACGTCGCGTACCACCACCGGGACAAAAGACCCATGGCAAGGAGCCAAGCAATGGTGAGACACAGACATCTACTTCCGACCATCGCCGCCGCGGCCGTTCTCCTCGCGGCGACCGTCGGCGGCGCGCTCAACGGCGGGCTGTCCGCCACGGCGGAGGCCGCGACGAACGGCACCCTCGCGGCGACCGCGGGTTGCGGCAAGGCGCCCACGCTGAGCAACGGCACGCGTACCATCACCAGCAGTGGCCAGAACCGCAGCTACATCCTGCGGATCCCGGACGGGTACGACCGCAACCGCCAGTACCGGCTGGTCGTCGGCTTCCACTGGTTGAACGGTTCGGCGCAGAACGTGTCCTCCGCCGGCTACTACGGCCTGCTGCCGCTGTCGAACAACAGCACCATCTTCGTCGCCCCGCAGGGCATCGACGCAGGGTGGGCCAACACCAACGGTCGGGACCTGACCCTCTTCGACGACATCACCCGGCAGGTCGAGAACGACCTGTGCGTCGACACCACCCAGCGGTTCGTGCTGGGCTGGAGCTACGGCGGGGCGATGAGCTACGCGGTGGCCTGCGCCCGGCCCACCGTCGTCCGCGCGGTCGCCGTGCTCTCCGGCGCCCAGCTGAGCGGCTGCAACGGTGGCACCCAGCCGGTGCCGTACTTCGGCATCCACGGCACCCACGACAGCGTGCTGAACATCTCGATGGGCCGGTCGCTGCGGGACACGTTCGTCCGGAACAACGGCTGCACCGCGCAGAGCCCCCGCGAGCCGGGCCTCAACACCTTCACCCACATCACCACCGTCTACTCGGGCTGCCGCTCCGGCTTCCCGGTGCAGTGGGCCGCGTTCGACGGGGACCACACCCCCAGCCCGGTCGACGGCTCGGGCAGCCCCAACGACTCGCGGACCTGGACCTCGGGCGAGATCTGGCGCTTCTTCAGCCAGTTCCAGTCCACCACGCCGCCGACCACGCCCCCGCCGACCACCGCTCCGCCGACGACCCCGCCGCCCACCACCGCCCCGCCGACCACGCCTCCGCCCACCACCCCGCCGCCCACCAGCGGGCCCGGCGGCTGCACCGCCACCTACAAGGCGATCAACAACTGGCCCGGCGGTTTCCAGGGTGAGGTCACCGTGGCCAACACCAGCTCCGGCGCGATCACCGGCTGGGCCGTGGGCCTGAGCCTGGGCAGTGGCCAGGCGATCAGCAGCGTCTGGAACGGCGTCAACACCGGCACCACCGGCAACGTCACCGTCCGCAACGCCGCCTACAACGGTGCGCTCGCGCCCAACGGCTCGACCACCTTCGGCTTCACCGCCACCGGCAACGGCACCCCGCCGCCCGGCAACATCACCTGCGCCATCTCCTGACCGCAGGCAGCACCGAGGGCCCGGAGCCGACCGGCTCCGGGCCCTCGTGCCGTCAAACCCACCGGAACCTGCCGGGCCCCGGAACATGCCGGGCCCCGGCAGGTCTCACCGACGTGCCGGGTCGCCGTAGACGATGCCCCGCCCGTAGCCGCTCAGGTAGACCCGACCGTAGACGTCAGGATCGCCGGTGAGTGACTCGGGGAGACCGCCGTACTGATGCCGGTCGTCATTGATCCGCACCCAGCTGCGGCCGGCGTCGTCGGAGCGGAAGACGCCCTGCTGGCCGCGTACCTTGGCGGCGACGTAGAGCGCCGGGTAGGACCGCCCCGGTGCCGCCTTGCCGAAGCCCACGTTGTCGGCGGTGTCCACTGTCGACACCCGCAGGAACGAGGCACCGGAGTCGGTCGACCGCCACAGCCCGTACGAGGTCCAGGACGCGCCACCGGCGACCCAGATCTCACCCTCGTGTCCGGGTACCGCCTTGAGGCGTACCCCCCAGTTGGTCGTGGGGAGGCCGGTGGCCGCCGAGGCGGTGAAGCTGGCCCCGCCGTCGGTGCTGACGTGCACCGTGCCGTTGGAGTAGGCGTAGAACTTCAGCGGGTTCACCCGGTCGGCGATGACCATGGCGTTGGCCGGAACTCCCACGGACGGTGTCCACGAGGTGCCGAACCCGACCGAGTGGACGACCGGTTGGCCCGAGTCGCCCGGGGCCCAGACGAACCGGCTGCCGTCGGCCGAGGCGGCGATGCTGCCGCCGGAGTTGACGCCGTTCGGCTCGGTGCCCTGGAACCAGGTCGCACCGCCGTCGGTGGAGAACGCCGCGTGACTGTCGCCGGGGCGGTCGGCGTCGTTGAAGTCACCGGCCCGCACGATCACCCGGGGGTTGCGCTCGGCGAAGTCGACGCTGCGGGTGGTGGAGAAGATCGGGTTGGTGAAGATCGTCTTTGGGGCGGCGTCGAGGTCGTCGTGGCGGAAGCCACCCACGTCGCCCATCGCGCTGACCAGCGGGCCACCGGGCGGCTTGACCAGGCCCTGCACCGCCCCCTCCTCCAGGCCGTCCACCATCGGGGTGATGGTGAAGGTGTCACCGGAGTCCCAGGCGGTCAGGTCCGTGGTGCCGGCGATGCCGGGGCCGCCGTTGAACAGCAGGCGGTCGGAGTCGAACGGGTCGATCTCCAGCGCGGAGATCACCTGGCCGATGTTGGGGGCGTAGAGCGGTGGGTCGTCCTGCCTGCCCATCGTCATCCACGGGTTCGGGCTGCTGTCGATGGTGTAACGCAGCTTGCGGTTCGGCCAGGCGTCCCAGTCCCAGATCCGCGACCAGGTGCCGCCGCCGTCGGTGCTGCGCCAGATGATGCCGTCCGGCCACCAGGAGACCTGGGAACCGACCATGATCGTGTCCGGGTCGCTGCGGTCGACGGTCAGGCCGGAGTAGCCGAAGTAGTTGTCGCCGCTGCTCGACGGGACCGGACTGATCTGCGTCCAGGTGCCCGGGGTGGCCGCGTACCTCCACACGTCGCCCTTGCCGCCGCCGAACGGGCCGATGTTGTCGGCGGTGGTGACGTAGAGCAGGTGGTTGACCGGGTCGACCACGCCCCGGTGCGGGAAGTAGCCGGTCGGTGCCCCGGCCAGCGGGCTCCAGGTCGCACCGCCGTCGGTGCTGCGGTAGACCGGGTCGTCCGGGTCGGCGACCCCGACGTAGATGGTCTTCGTCGTGGTTCCGTGCCGTTCGGTGTTCCGGTCGAACGCCACCCAGACCAGCCCGGGGTCCTCGGCGGTGCCGGTCGTCTGCGGGTTGTCCCCGGTGTGGGGGAAGCTGGTCACCCGCGACCAGCGGGCACCGCCGTCGGTGCTGCGCCAGAGGCCGTTGCCGCTCGGCGCACCCAGGTAGAGCACCCTGTCGTTGGCCGGGTCCACGGCCAACCGCTCGCCCATGCCGCGACCGCTCATGTTGCCACCCAGGGTGAACGGCAGCTCGGTGGCCTGCCACGAGTCACCCCGGTCCCGGGAGCGCAGGATCGCGCCGTGGTGCGGGTCCACGCCGTTGGTGTACATCCCGACCGCCGCCCAGACCCGGTCGGCGTCGGACGGGCTGGCGGCGACACTCGCCACCCCCATGTAACCCCAGTGGTCCCAGTCCACCCAGTCCAGCAGCGGCTTCCACGTGCCGGTCGCCCCGTTCCACCGGTACATGCCGCCCACGTCGGTACGCGCGTAGGCCAGGTTCTTCCGGGCCTGGCTGAACACGATCCCACTGACGAAACCCGTACCGCCGATCTTCACGTTCTCGAAGGAGTAGCGCGTCGAGGCCGGCGGGTGTGCTCCCGCAGCCGTCGGGGCCACCCCCGGCGCAACGGCGCCGAGCGCCGCCGCCAGCAGGATGCTGGTCATCCTGCCGATCCCGCGTCGCCAATGTGTGCTTATTCCTGACATGTGCCGCTTCTCCGTTCATCTTGTCGTCGTTGGTGGTCCTCCCCTCGATCGCCGTCGACGGCTCGCCATGCCCTCGAATTCGGCCGAGCTGTGTCCCGGCCAGTGCGGCTCGCCCGGTGAGCCCTGGCCGTGGACACCTATTCCATCGACTCTGGGCGATCAGATGAGCCTCGTCAAGACTGTGTCGTCCGGGCCCGGGCCCAGGCCCCGATCCGGATCGGGGCGAGCGGGGCGTCGACCAGGCGGGCCTGGCCGGTGCCGCTCTTATTGCCAATACAGTGCAACTGCGGAATAGTGGCAACAGTGGTGGGCAACCCCGGCGCGATGATCCGCACCTCGTCGGGGTGCCCGCCCGCCAGCGACCGCCGCATCCGGGGAGCTGTCGCTGGGCCCCGCCTCGCTGTCCGCCCCGCTGATCCGCCGACCGGCCCGCAGCCGACAGGCGCTCCCACGGCACCGCCCGAGCCGCCGGCCCCGCACCGGACAATCCCAGGAGTACGTCATGGTCAAGCCCCGGTCCGTACGCGTGTCGGCGGTGGTCGGCGTCGCGCTGCTCGCCGCCGTCGGCTGTTCGTCCCCGGTCCCGTCGGCCGGCGGGACGAGCGGTGGCGGCACCGTGGTGGTGGCCACCGCGGGCGAGCCGGACACCCTCAACCCGGTGCTCAACTACGGCCCCGACGGCGCGTCGCTGATCTTCGACGGACTGGTCGCCCGGGACGCCCGCAACCAGCTCGTGCCGGCCCTGGCGCGGGAGTTGCCGCAGGTGTCGGCGGACGGCCGGACCGTCACGGCGACCCTGCGCGAGGGGGTGCTCTTCCACGACGGCAGCCCGCTCACCGCCCAGGACGTGGTCTTCACCTACCAGGCGGTGCTGGACCCCAAGGTCGACTCGACGCTGCGTTCGGACCTGGACATGCTCGCCTCCGTCGCCGCTCCCGACCCGTCCACCGTGGTCTTCACCCTGAAACACGCGTACGCGCCGTTCCTGCAACGGTTGGCGCTGGGTGTCGTCCCGGCGAAGGCGTTCGCGGGGCAGGACGTCAACAAGGCGGAGTTCAACCGCAGGCCGATCGGCACCGGCCCGTACCGGATGACGTCGTGGACGCCGGGGGACCGGCTGGTGCTGGCGGCCAACGACCGGTACTGGGGCGGCAAGCCGGCGAACCCGGGCGTGGTGGTGGCGTTCGTCGCCGACGACAACGTGCGCGCGCAACGGATGCGGGCCGGGGAGTTCGACGCGGCCGAGCTGCCGCCGAAGCTCGCGGTCGGGTTCGACGGGCTGGGCGGCCACCGGGTGCATCGGGTCCCCACCGCCGACTACCGGGGGGTGATGCTTCCGACGGGCAACCCGGTCCTGGGCGACCTGGCGGTCCGTCGGGCGCTGAACGCGGCGGTCGACCGGCAGGCCATGGTGACCGGGGTGCTCGGCGGGGCGGGGGAACCGGCGTTCGGGCCGGTGCCGCCCTCGTCGGAGTTCGTCGAGGCGTCGGTCGCCGGCCGGCCCGCCGCCGACCCGGCCGCCGCCACCGCGATCCTGGACGCCGCCGGCTGGACGCCCGGCGCGGACGGCATCCGGGCCAGGGCCGGCCGGAAGGCCGCGTTCACCCTGATGTACCCGGCCACCGACAGCCTGCGCAAGGAACTCGCCCTCGCGGTCACCGCCGACGCCAGGAAGATCGGCATCGCCGTCAGCCCGCAGGGCCTCACCTGGGACGCGATCACCCCCCGGATGAAGACCGACGCGCTGATCATGGGGTACGGCACGCCGTACGACCCGGATTTCGTCTCGTTCAAGCTGTTCGGGTCGGCCTTCGCCGGGCAGGGCTTCTTCAACCCCGGCTCCTACCGGTCCGCCACCGTCGACGCCGCGCTACAGGCCGGCCGGGACAGCGCCGACCCGGCCGCCCGCCGGGCCGCGTACGCCACCTTCCAGCGGCAGCTCGCCGCCGACGTGCCGTGGGTGTTCCTCACCTACCTGCAACACACCTACGTGGTGCGGGACACCGTGGCGGGGGTGACGCCCCGGGTCGAGCCGCACGAGCACGACGTCGCCAACAGCATCTGGTGGAACGTGCACACCTGGACGAAGACACCGTGACGACGAAGGCCCCACCCACCGGCCCGCCACGGGTGCGACGTCGGCGGCTGGCCGGGGCCGGGGTGGTGATCCGCCGCCGGCTGCTGGTGGCCGTACCGGTGCTCGCCGCGACCAGCATGGGCATGTTCGCCCTCGGCGCGGCCTCCCCGATCGACCCCGCCCAGCAGTACGCGGGCGCGGCGGCCTTCACCACCACCGAGGAGAACCTCGCGCAGTTGCGCGCCAACTGGGGTGTCGACGATCCGCTGCCGGTGCAGTACGCCCGCTGGGTGGGCAACCTGCTACGCGGTGACCTCGGCTGGTCCACCAGCCGGCACGAACCCGTCACCTCCGTGCTGGCCGCCCGCGCCGGCTGGACCCTGCTGCTCGTCGGTGTCGCCCTCGCCCTCGTCCTGGTGGCCAGCGTGCTGCTCGGCACCCTCGCCGCGTACCGGCGCGGTGGCTGGTTCGACCGGGCCCTGCGGTCCGTCGCGTACGCCGTGCAGTCGATGCCGGTGTTCTGGATCGGGTTGGCCGCGATCGCCCTGTTCGCCCTCACCCTCGGCTGGCTGCCCGCCGGTGGGCTCACCGACCTCACCGCCACCGGCACCGACCCGGCCGACGTGGCCCGGCACCTGGTGCTGCCGGTGACGGTGCTGGCGATCTCCCAGGCCCCGTGGTTCGTGCTGTTCGTCCGGGACGCCGTCGCCGAGAGCCTGCGCGACGACCACGTGCTGGCCGCCCGCGCCCGGGGGCTGCCCGGGCGTACCGTCCTGTTCGGCCACGCGCTGCGGACCGCGCTGCTGCCCTTCCTCACCCTGGTCGGCACCCACCTGCCCGAACTCGTCGGCGGCGCGGTGCTGGTGGAGACCGTGTTCTCACTGCCCGGCCTCGGCGCGGTCACCGTGCAGGCCGCGCTGGGCGCGGACTTCCCGCTGCTGGCCGCCACCACCCTGGCCACCACCGTCGTGGTGCTGACCGCGAACCTGGCCACCGACCTCGGCTACGCCGCCGCCGACCCCCGGGTACGCCTCGATGACTGACCCCGCCCCCGCCCCGGCACCGGCCACCACGCCCGCCCCGCCCTCGGCCGGCCCGCCCTCGGCCGCCCCGCCCTCGGCCGCCCCGCCCGCCCCGGCACCGGCCACCAGGCCCGCCCGGCGACGGCCGTCGCGTCGGCTGTCGACCCTGCTGCGGGGCGGTCGTCCCGGCGTGGTGCTGGCCGCCGGTGTGCTCACCGCCGCGGTCGTCGCCTGCCTGCTCGCGCCTCTGCTCTGGCCGCTCGACCAGAGCGCGGTCGACCTCGCCCGGACCCGGCTCGCACCCTCGCCCGACCACCTGGCCGGCACCGACGACCTCGGCCGTGACGTGGCGTTGCGCAGCCTCTACGGGCTACGCGTCTCGCTGCTCGTCGGCGCGGTCGCCGCCCTGGTCGCCACCGTCATCGGCGGCCTCGTCGGCGCGGTCGCCGGCACCGTCGGCGGGCGGGTCGACCGGGCCCTGATGCGCGTCGTGGACACCATCGCCGCGCTGCCGCACCTGCTGCTGGGCATCTTCATCGTGGCGATGCTGCGCCCCAGCC
This sequence comes from Micromonospora sp. CA-248260, assembly GCF_050942205.1. Lineage (NCBI taxonomy): Bacteria > Bacillati > Actinomycetota > Actinomycetes > Micromonosporales > Micromonosporaceae > Micromonospora > Micromonospora sp. CA-248260. The sequence continues at coordinate 659,609 of NZ_CP192021.1, forward strand.
TCGGCGCGGTCGTCGCCTCCATCGCGTTGACGCACTGGCTGTCCACCGCCCGCATCGTCCGCTCCGAACTGCTCAGCCTGCGCAGCCGCCCGTTCATCGACGCGGCGGTCTCCGGCGGGGCGAGCCGGGCCCGGGTGCTCACCCGGCACCTGCTGCCGCACGTGCTCCCGCGCCTCGCGTTGGCCACCACGCTGATGGTCCCGCATGCCGTCTGGCACGAGACAGCACTGTCCTTCCTCGGCCTGGGCCTGCCCCCGCACCTCGCCTCCATCGGCAACATGATCAACGACGGTCAGCGGTCCCTGCTCACCGGTGCCTGGTGGGCCAGCATCGTCCCCGGTCTCGCCCTGGTCACCGTCACCCTCGCCCTCGCCGCGCTCACCGGCCGCTGGCGGGACCGCCTCGACCCCCGGGTACGAGCGGAGTTGCAGCTGTGACCACGACCGCCCCCGCCGGCACCGGCCACCGACGCGCCCTGCTGGCGGTCGACGGGCTCACCGTCCGCTTCCGGCTCCGCGACACCGTCGTGCACGCCGTCAGCGACCTGAGTCTCGACCTGCACCCCGGCGAGCTGCTGGCCGTGGTCGGCGAGTCGGGCTGCGGCAAGTCCGTCCTCGCGCACGCCCTGCTCGGCCTGCTGCCCCGCAACGCCACCGTCACCGGGCGGGCCCGCCTGCACCCGACGGCGGGTGACCCGGTCGACCTGATCGCGGTGGGGGAGCGCCACCTCGCCCGGCAGGTCCGGGGTCGGGCCGTCGGTCTCGTCCCGCAGAGCCCGGCCACCGCCCTCACCCCCGTGCGCACCGGCCGGCGACTGCTGGCGGAGACCCTGCGCGCCCACGGCCACCCCCGCCGGGCTGCCGCCGGGGCCGCCGAACGGATCGCCGCCGACGTCGGCCTGCACCCGACCGACCTCGACCGCTACCCCCACGAACTGTCCGGCGGGATGGCCCAGCGGCTGGCCACCGCCCTGGCGCTGGCCCCCGACCCGCCGCTGCTGCTCGCCGACGAACCCACCACCGGCCTCGACCGCCCGCTGGTCGACCACACCCTGGACCTGCTGCGCCGCCGCTGCGACACCGGGGCCGCCGTGCTGCTGATCACCCACGACCTCGCCGCCGCCCGCCGCGTCGCCGACACCGTCGCCGTGATGTACGCCAGCCGCATCGTCGAACACCGCCCCACCCCGGACCTGTTCGACCGGCCCGCCCACCCCTACACCGCCGGGCTGCTCGACGCCCTGCCCGACCGGGCGTTCACCCCCGTGCACGGCAACCCGCCGATGCTCACCGACCTGCCCGCCGGATGCGCCTTCGCCCCGCGCTGCCCCCGGGCCACGGACGCCTGCCACACCCCACCCCGCCTCGTCGCCGACGGCGGGGGGCGGCTCGCCTGCCACCACCCGCTCACCTCGAAGGCACCGGCATGACGACCACCGTCGACGACCCGACGGGCCCACCCGACACCACGGCCGTGGCCCCCACCGGACTCGCCGCGCACCAGATCACCGTCCACTTCGGTCGGCAGCGCGTCCTCGACCGCGTCGATCTGCACATCGCCCCCGGCGAGACGGTCGGGTTGCGCGGGCCCTCCGGCAGCGGCAAGTCCACCCTGGCCCGCGTGCTGGCCCTCCTGCACGCCCCGGACAGCGGTCGGGTGACCCTGGACGGGCGGCCCGTCGGGGGCGTCCGTCACCGGGTGCCGGCCGCCGTGCGGACCCGCGTGGCGATCCTGTTCCAGAGCCCCCGCGCCGCCAGCGACCCCCGGCTGAGCCTGGCCGACCTGATCGCCGAACCGCTGCGGGCGACCGGCACCCCGACCGCGGCGACGACCGCCCGTACCGCCGAATTGGCCGACCTGGTCGGGCTCACCCCCGACCTGCTCACCCGGCGTCCGCACGCGGTCAGCGACGGGCAGCTGCAACGCGCCTGCCTGGCCCGTGCCCTCGCGCACCGGCCCGACCACCTGCTCTGCGACGAGGCGACCGCGATGCTCGACGCCTCCACCCAGGCCCACGTCGCCGCCGTCGTCACCGACTACCAGCGCCGGCACTCCGCCAGCGTGCTGCTGATCACCCACGACCCGGCCCTGCTGGCCCGCTGGGCGACCCGGGTGGTGGACCTGCCCGGGGCCGTCGGTGACCCGCTGGCGGCGACGCCCGACCCCGCAGTGGTCACCGGGCCGGGCCGGTACGCAGGTAGGTGAGGACGGCGAGTACCCGACGGTTGGTGTCGTCGCTGGGCGGCAGGTCCAGCTTGGCCAGGATGTTGCCGACGTGCTTGCCGATCGCGGCCTCGGTGACGTGCAGCCGGGCCGCGATCGCCGTGTTGGAGTGCCCCTCGGCCAGCAGCACCAGCACCTCCCGCTCCCGGGCCGACAGGGCGGCGAGCGGGTCGCGGGGGCGGTGCAGCAGGTGCCGTACCACGTCGGGGTCGATGGCCGTGCCGCCGTCGGTGACCCGACGCAGGGTCGCGGCGAACTCGGCGACGTCGGCGACCCGGTCCTTGAGCAGGTAGCCGACCCGGCGGCGGTCACCGCTGTCGAGCAGCGCCGAGGCGTACTCGGCCTGCACGTGCTGGCTGAGCACCACCACCGCGAGGTGCGGGTGCCGGGTGCGGGCGGTGACGGCGGCCCGTAGCCCGTCGTCGCGGTGCTGCGGCGGCATCCGGATGTCGGTCACCACCAGATCCGGCTCGTGCGCGTCCACCGCGTCCAGCAGCTCCGGGGCGGAGCCGACGGCGGCGACCACCATGAAGTCGAACCGGCTCAGCAGGCCGACCAGACCCTCCCGCAGGAGCACCTCGTCCTCGGCGAGCACGACCCGGGTCACCGGGGGCACGGCAGCTCCACCCGCACCAGGGTAGGACCACCGGGCGGGCTGGACAGCAGCAGCCGGCCGTCGACGGCGGCGACCCGGTCGGCGAGCCCGGTCAGTCCGCTGCCCCGGGCCGGGTCGGCGTCGCCGCACCCGTCGTCCCCGATCTCCACCACGAGACTGCCGGCGGACCGGGTCAGCCGCACCTCGGCCCGGCTGGCCCGGGCGTGCCGGGCGACGTTGCCCAGGGACTCGGACACCACGAAGTAGGCGGTGGTCTCGACCACCTCCGGCAGCGGCTGCCCGAGGTCGGCGTGGACGTCGACCGGGATGGTGGCCGCCCCGGCCAGTTCCCGGACTGCGCCGGCCAGGCCGAGTTCGGTGAGGTGCTGCGGGCGGATGCCCTGCACGATCTGCCGGAGGGTGACCATCAGCCCCTTGGCCTGCTCGTGCGCGACGGCCAACGGCCGGGCCGCGGGGGAGTCGTCGGGCACGTCCAGCCGGGCCAGGCCGAGCTGGAGGGTGAGGCTGGTCAGGCGGGGCTGCGCGCCGTCGTGCACGTCCCGTTCGATGCGGCGACGTTCGGCCTCGTACGCGTCGACCAGGCGGGCCCGGGACCGGGTGACCTCCCGCAGCGCCGTGGTCTCGGCGGACCCGTCGAGCAGCCGTCGGGCCACCGTCGCCTGGCCGGCGGCGAGCAGGCCGGCCAGGTACACCAGCGCCGGGACGCACACGACGCCCACGGCCGCGTACGGGATCGCCTGGTGGGCGGTGTCGATCGTGGTCCAGACCACGGTGACCGAGTCGGCGTCGCCGACCAGCCAAGGGCTGGCGACCAGCGTCCCGTCGAGCAGCACGACCAGGAACAGCAGCCAGTACGCCAGCGGCACCAGGCCGCCGAGCAGGAAGGTGTAGCCGACCTCCCGCCAGGCGCCGGCGCTGGTGTAGCGCGCGACCAGATCGGTGAAGCGGGGCCGGTGCAGCGGGCGCGGGTCGACCAGACGCAGCCGCCACCGCTCGACCGGGGCCACCGCGACGCTGACGATCGGGGCCAACGCCAGCACCGTCAGGGCGACGACGGTGAGGAACACGATGATGGGCAGCTCCACCGTCCGGTCCTGGCGTGCCGCGTTGAGCACCGCCAGCAGGGGTGCCCCGACGACGAGCAGGCCGATCGACAGGGGTCCGGCGACCGGCAGGGTGGTGGCGAGGTACGCCAGCGCGCGCCACGGCCACGGGGAGACCAGGTAGTCGCGTCGGCGCAGCGCCGTCGCCAGGTGCAGAGGTACGGGCGAGGTCATGCTCGAACCCTGTCAGGGCGACACCGGCCGACCCAGCCCACTGGCCGTAGCGTTTCCGGTATGCCTGGCCCTACCCCGCCGGGATCCGCCCTGCGGGGTAGCGGGCGGCCGCCTTCGCTACGCGTAGTGGTTCGGCAACTACTTTCGCCGGACGTGCAACTCCCCGGCCCGGTGGCTCCGTTCTACCTCCGTCACGAGGAGGCAGTCGACTTGAAAGCCGAAGACGAACAAGCGTTCCGCGAGTTCGTGACGTCGCAGATGGCGTCGCTGCGCAAGCTGGCGTACATGACCTGCGGCGACTGGCACGCGGCCGAGGATGCCGTGGCCAACGCCCTGGTCAAGCTCTACCCCCGGTGGCGGAAGCTGGACCGACCGGACCTGTACGTCAAGACGATGGTCTACCGCGCCGCGATCGACGAGACCCGGCGGCCCTGGCGGCGGGAGCGGTCGGCCGGCGACGCCATGCCGGACCTCGCGCTGCGGGACCCGGCCGACGCGACCGACGAGCGGATGCGCCTGCGGGCGGCGCTCGACGCGGTGCCGGCCCGGCAGCGGGCCGCCGTGGTGCTGCGGCACTACCTGGGTCTGAGCCTGGAGGACACGGCGGGCGTCCTCGACTGCACGGTGGGGACGGCCAAGAGTCAGGTCTCCCGTGGTCTGGCGAAGCTGCGCGAGTCACTCGCCGCCGAACGCATCAATCTCACCGGGAAGCCGACAGAGGAGTGGACCAATGCAGTTGCATGAGCTGGTGGACGCCGTGACGGGGGAGGAGCCGCCGATGACGCGTACCGCCGACGACATCGTCGCGGCCGGGCGGCGGGCGCAGCGGCGTCGCCGGGCCGGGTTCGCGTCGGCCGGGGTGGCCGGTCTCGTCGTGGTCGCGGTCGCCGGTGCGTTCACCCTGCCGACCCTGGGCGCCGGGCAGCGCACCACTGCCGCACCGCCCCCGGTGGGTGTGGCGGCCGCCGGCCCGGCCGAGGCCCGCTGGGCCGACGCCCCGCCGTTCACCTTCACCTTCAAGGGGTACGACGCGGGCCCGCTGCACGTGCAGGACCCGATCGTCGCGTCGGTCGGTTACCAGATCGCCTCGGTCTACTCCGACGGCCACATCTCGAACGACAAGCCGGTCACGGCCGACGAGATCGAGGCGCGCGGCGATGAGATCGAGCAGAAGAAGCGGGCCACCGGGGGCAAGCCCAGCCTGTGGGCGTACCTGACCGTCTACCGGCCGGGCGTCTTCGACCCGGCCGGGATCAAGAACGGCCGGAAGGTCACCGTGGCCGGGCACAAGGCCGTGCAGGCGACCCTGCCGGTCGGCCTCGACCCGAGCAAGCCGGTCGACGAGGGCAACAAGTTGCTCGCCTGGGAGTACGCGCCCGACGCCTGGGCGGCGGTGACGTCGATCTCCGGTTCCGTCGCCTCGCCCAGCTTCCAGGACCTCGGCGGCCTGGTCGGCGGTCTGAAGCCCAGCCGGCCGAAGCCGGCCACGGTGCCGTTCACCGTCGGCTACGTGCCGGCCGGCTACCGCCCGTTGCAGTCCGGCACGCACGCCATGCCCGGCCTCAGCGGCATCGCCGCGGCCCGCGCCGGTGACTTCGGTGGCGCGACGTACACCCGGCCGGCCGCGCCCACCTCGGGCCTGAGCGCGCCGTACGACGCGACCGAGAACGGCATCAAGGACGGCTTCCACATCTTCGTCACGCCGGGCAGCAGCTCGAACCAGTCCCCGGAGCCGGGCGTGACGAAGTGCTACCCCGGCTCGGACCGGCCGGTCCCGGGCGGCGACGCCGCAGGCGGCGGCTTCTGCAACATCTGGAACGCCAACGGCTCGGTCGTGCTCCAGGTCAGCGGGATGGGGCTGGGCAACAAGCTGCCGGTGGCCGAGCTGAAGAAGATCGCCCAGGGGATCAGGGTCGCCGACGTCAGCAACGAGTCGACCTGGACCCCGGCCGCGCAGGCTCTGCGGCCGTAACGGAACCCCTCCGACGAGGGCGGGTCGGCACGCGGCAGGGGTCGGGGCCGCCTGCCCCCCGGCGACAGCGGTACCGCGCACGACGGCGGTGCCGCTGTCGCCGTGTGTGGGCGCTGTCGCCGTGTGTGGGCGATGTCGCCCCGATCCGGCGCCGGGAGGTGGGGCGGGCCTCGGCGCAACCATGATGTGGAATGCTTCTTCCACTTGGAATTTTTATTCCATTTGGCTAGGCTCCGGCAGGTGAGCGATCCGCCCCCCACCCTGCGCCGCGACGCCGAGCGCAACCGTCAACTGCTGCTGCGCACCGCGTACGCGCTGATGGCCACCAACGGCCTGGAGGTGTCGTACGAGGACATCGCCCGGGCGGCCGGCACCGGGATGGGCACCGTCTACCGCCGTTTCCCGCAGCGGCAGGACCTGCTGGACGCCCTGTTCAGCGAGCACATCGACCGGGTCGTCAGCTTCGCCGAGGAGGCCGCGCGCCACGACGACGCCCTCACCGGGCTCACCTGGTTCCTCGAACGGCAACTGGAGATCGAGGCGCAGAGCCGGGGGCTGGGGGAGCTGCTCCGGGGGCGCGACCAGGCCACCGCCCAGGTGCAGCGGGCGCACGAGCGGATGACCCCGTTGGTGGCGGGCCTCGTCGACCGGGCCGTACGGGCCGGGCAGTTGCCGGCCGGCGCGACCCCGGCCGACTTCGCCGCCGTACACCTGATGGTGGGCAGCGTCATGGACGCCTCCCGCGCCTTCGCCCCGCAGTTGTGGCGGCGCGCGCTGCGGATCGCCCTGGCGGGCCTGCGCGGCGCCGACCTGTCCGACGACCCGCCGCAGGAGTCGGTCATCGCCCGGCTCTACCACCACACCCCGAGATGAAGGCGCAGCCCATGACGGCTCTCCCCGACGACCTGACCGCGGTCCTCCGCGGCACGGCGATCTGTTTCGTGACCACGCTCATGCCGGACGGGTCACCGCAGATTTCCCAGACCTGGGTCGGCACCGACGGCGAACACGTCCTCGTCAACACCGTGGACACCCACCAGAAGACCCGCAACGTCCGGCGCGACCCGCGCGTCGCCCTCGGCGTCGCCGACCCCGCCGCCCCGGCCCGGTACTGGGCGCTGCGCGGCAGCGTGGTGGACATCGCCACCGCCGGTGCCCGCGAGCACATCGACGAGTTGTCCCGGAGATACCTCGGCCGTCCCTATCCCGGTTTCGGCGGTGGCGGGCAGCAGCGCGTCGTGCTCACCGTCAAGGTCGACCGGGTGCACACGCCGTGACCCGGTGAGCGGGGCCGCCTTCCGTTCCCGTCGCCGGGCCTCCACACCGGCGGTACGCTGCCGCCCGGCCCGTCCGGACCGTGAAGTTGGTCGATGCCCCAATGAGCGGGCCGTACGTCTTGGCAGCGGCGCGTGCCTCGGCTACCGTCGTGGGAACGCTCCCATGTAGAAACATCTATGTGACCAGGAGGCAATACGTCGTGGCTACCCTCTCCTCGCTCCGCCGCAGATCGGTGGCGGCCTTCAGTGTGGCGGCCGTCGCGGGCGTCACCGCCGCCGGCGTCTGCCTCGCCGGCGGCACCGCCTCCGCCGGGACGATATCCGGACCGCTCTACCGTGACCCGACCACGGCCGTCGTCCGCTGGGTCTCCGCCAACCCCGGCGACTCGCGGGTCGGCGTCATCCGGGACAAGATCGCCAGCCAGCCGCAGGCCCGGTGGTTCGCCAACTTCAACCCGTCGACCGCGCAGTCCGAGGCCGCGTCGTTCGTCGGCGCCGCCAACTCCGCGCGGCAGATCCCGGTGCTCTCCATCTACGAGATCACCAACCGGGACTGCGGTGGGGCCAGCGCCGGTGGGGCACCCGACCTCAACCAGTACCAGACCTGGGTGTCGAACTTCGCCCGGGGGCTGGGCAACCAGACGGTCATCATCATCCTGGAGACCGACTCGCTCGCCCTGCTGACCTGCCTGAACAGCAACGAGATCAACGCCCGTAACCAGGCGATCTCGACGGCCACCCGGACCCTCAAGGCGGCCAACCCCAACGCCAAGGTCTACCTCGACGGCGGCCACTCCACCTGGAACAGCCCCAGCGAGACGGCCAACCGTCTGCGCGCGGCCGGCGTCCAGTACGCCGACGGCTTCTTCACCAACGTGTCGAACTACAACCCCACCTCCAGCGAGGCGAACTTCGGCCGGAACGTCATCAACGCCCTCAACGGCATGGGCCTGTCGGGCAAGCGTCAGGTCATCGACACCAGCCGCAACGGCGGTGCCAGCGGTGACTGGTGCGGCGACGACAACACCGACCGCCGCATCGGGCAGTACCCGACGACCAACACCGGCGACAACAACATCGACGCGTACCTGTGGGTGAAGCCGCCGGGCGAGGCCGACGGTTGCCGCTACACCGCCGGCTCGTTCCAGCCCGACCTGGCCTTCAGCCTGGCCAACGGCGCACCCAACCCGCCCGTGACGACCCCGCCGACCACCCCGCCGCCCACCACGGCCCCGCCGACGACCCCGCCGCCCACCACGGCCCCGCCCACCACGCCGCCGCCCACCACCCCGCCGCCTGCGGGCAACGGCTGCACCGCGTCGGTGGTGGTCAACCAGTGGAACGGCGGCTTCACGGCGAGCGTGACGGTCACCGCCGGCGCCACCGCCCTCAACGGCTGGAACGTCAGCATCAACCTGCCCGGTGGTGCCAGCGTCACCAGCACCTGGAGCGCACAGTCCAGCGGCACCAGCGGGACCGTCCGGTTCACCAACGTGAGCTACAACGGGCAGGTCGGTGCCGGGCAGTCGACCAACTTCGGCTTCCAGGGCAACGGCACCGGCCCCGGTGCGACCGCCACCTGCGCGGCCAGCTGACCCCACCCGAACGACGACGGCCCGACGCGGAAGGGTTCTCCGCGTCGGGCCGTCGTCGTTCGGCGTCCCCCCGCTCCGGCTCGTCCGCAGGCTAAACTGGAGGGTGGACCTCACACACCAGGAAATCTTCCAACGGTACGTCTACGCCGGTGCGGTCACCCGGGACCCGGATGCGATCGCCGCGTTGTTCACCGAGGACGGCGTCTACGAAGCACCGCTGGTTCCCGCCGGCCATCCGCTGCACGGCCGACTGGTCGGTCGGGCGGCGATCCGGGCCGGGACCAACGCCTACCACCAGCTTCCGACCCCCGAGGGCACGGTGAACCTGACGCGCTCCGCCCACCTCCTGCACGACACTCCGGACCCCGACGTGTTCATCGCCGAGATCGACGTCGCCTTCGACGGGACGGACGGGCAGCAGACGACGATGTCGCTCGTGCAGATATTCCGACTCCGCGCCGGGCAGATCGCCGTGCTCCGCGACTACTTCACCGAGCCGCCATCCGACGCCCCCGCCGGTCGGTAGCCCAGTCGGGCACCCCGGGCCACTGCTACAGGGCGGCGCGGCGTAGCGCGGCGCGGGACAGGAACACGGTGACGGCACCCACCGCGATCACCGCGTGCACGAGCAGGGCCGTGGCCATGCCGAAGCGCGCCGCCAGGACGCCGATCAGCAGGTTGCCGAGGGGGATCGAGGCGAACGCCACCAGCGCCAGCACCGCCAGCACCCGGCCCCGGTACTGCGGATCGCACCACGACTGCAACAGGGACGTGCCCAGGCTGGCGGTCACCCCGAGTAGCGCGCCGAGCGCCATGAAGATCGCCACCGCGAGGGCGGTGGAGTCCGCTGCGGACAGTGCGACGAGCAGCGCGGCCTGGACGAGCAGCGCCACGCCGAACACCGGCCCGGCCGCCCGCCGGGCCGGCACCACGATCAGGGCGAGAGCACCGATCGCCGAGCCGACAGCGAAGCCGGTGAGCAGCAGCCCCGCACCGCCCTCGTCGAGCCCGCGGTCGCGGGCGAACAACGCCAGCCCGACGTTGAGCACCCCCGCGCAGCTCAGCTCGTTGAGGAACAGCACGAGCATCAGGCTCCGCAGCCGGGTGTGCCGCCAGGCGTAGGCCAGACCGGCGCGGACACCGGAAGCCCCGGCGCGGGAGGGTTGCTCAGGCACCGACTTCAGCGGGGGCGTGGGAAGAGGGCGGGTGGCAGCGACGGCAGCCATCGAAAACAGGTAGGAGACGGCGTTGACCAGCGCGACCAGCAGGCCCCCGCCCAGGGCGAGCGCATAGGCGCCGACCGGTCCACCCGCCGCCTGCCCGCCGCGTAACGCCAGGGAGTAGAGGGCGTTGCCCCGGATGAGATCGTCCCTGGCCAGGAGTTGGGGTCGCAGCGCGGCCGAGGCGGGGACGAAGAACGCTCCGGTCACCGAGAGCGCCCCCGCAGCCAGTAACAGCACCCACCACGGGCCACCGCCCAGCAGCGCGACGGCCGCGCCGACCATGACGACGGCGGAGACACCGTCGCTGACGATGATCACCTTCCGGCGGCTGTGCCGGTCGGCGACAGCCCCTCCGTACAGCAGCACCGCCAGGCGGGGCAGCGTGGCCAGCGCCAGCAGCAGTCCTGCCACGTCCGGGCTGACGGTGCTGGCCAGGGTCCAGGACAGGGCGATGTACCAGGCGGCGTTACCTACGGAGGACAGCCCGGTCCCGGTGACGAAGGCGAGCTAGTTGGCACCGAAGATGCGGCCCGAAGGCGGCGACGCCGGCACCCCGGTCCGAGCGGCGGGCCCAATGGCCGATCCCATCGCCTCTCCTCCCTCCGGGACTGGGCTCCGTCTCATTCCCCGCCGGAGAACGCCCCAACCCTCGCGTGGGCGGTCAGCGCATCCCTTGTGGACCGGACGGGGAGGGCGGCGGGAGCAGGTCAGGCCGCAGGGGCGAGGACGACGGTCTTGCCGGACAACTCACCCGCGCCGGCCTGGGCGTGCAGCGCGGGCAGGTCGGCCAGCGCCACCCGTCGGTTGACCTCGACCCGCAACTCACCGGTGCCGACGGACGGAAAGCGGATCTACGGCAGACCGACCAGCGGCGCCGGGCCGCCGAGAAGTGGCGACGGTAGCTCCCGCCGGACGCCCCGTGGACGTCCCGGAGCGTCACCGGCAGCGCAACGGTGGGGTGCCGTCGTCGACGGCACCCCACCGGCCGGTCACTTCTGGCGCAGCGTGGCCAGGGCGCCGCCCCAGGCCACCACCTGGTCCAGCATCCGGTGCAGGATGGGCTCCTGGTGCTCGGCCGGCAGCACCTCGCCGTTCGGGCCGAACTCGGTGAAGTAGTTCAGGGTGACCTGGTCACGGACACCGGCGACGTGCAGCTCCGCCAGCACCAGCCGCAGGTGCTCGACGGCCCGGATCCCGCCGTGGAGGCCGTACCCGACGAAGCCGGCCGACTTGTCGCGCCACTCCGAGTAGAGGTAGTCGATGGCGTTCTTCAGTACGCCCGGGTAGGAGTGGTTGTACTCCGGGGTGACGAAGACGTACCCGTCGTAGCGCGAGATGGTCTCCGCCCAGCGCCTGGTGTGGTCGCCCACGTAGTTCTCCGGTCCCATCGCCGCCGGCACCGCCTCGTCGAGGTGCGGCAGGTCGTGGTCGGCCAGGTCGACGATCTCGTAGCTGGCGTCTCCGCGCTGCGTGGCCAGCTTGTGGACCCACTGCGCCACCGCCTCGCCCCGCCGTCCCGGGCGGGTGCTGCCGATGATGATGCCGATACGCATTGGTTGACCTCCTGATTGTTGGACGTGCTCAGCGGTGCCCGGGTCACTTCGGCCCCGTCCGGCGGGCGCCTCGTTGCGCCCGGGTGAGCCAGGTGGCGAGGACGAGGGCGACGGCGGCCATCCCGGTCAGCCACCAGAAGGTGCTCCGGAACGCCGCGGCGACCTCGACCTCGGATCGGGCGTCGGCCAGCGCGTCGGCGAGTACCACGACGCAGAGCGCGCTGCCGACGGCGCCGCCGACCCGGGACAGGATGTTCACCTGCGCACTGGCGTCCGGCATCTGGTGGGACCGGACCCGGGCCAGCGCGGCGGAGACCACCGGGGATCCGGCGAGGGCCAGGCCGACACCCCGGACCACCTGGAGGGCCTCGACGAGGACGACGTTCGGATCGGACGGCAGGACCGCCATCGGGACGGTGCCGGCGACGGTGACCACGAGCCCGACCACGGTGACGATGCCGCCGCCGTGTCTGTCGGTCAGCCGTCCGGCGACCGGGAAGGTGACCGTGGCGCCGAGGCTGAACGCCATCAGCAGCAGACCGGTGTCGATGATGCCCCTGGCCATTGCGAGTTGGAAGTACAGCGGCATCACGATCAGCCCTCCGAAGAGTGCCGCGCTGGAGAAGAAGATGGTGCTGGCGGCGGCGGCGTAGACCGGATCCCTGGTCAGTCGCAGGTCCATCAGCGGCTCGGCGGCGCGCAGCGACCGGTGGACGAAGAGCACGAGCGCGACCAGCGCGACCGCCAGTGGGGCCAGCACGGCCGCCGCGAACAGCCCGCGCCGGTCCATCGCTGCGGTGACGGCGTAGGTGAGCAGCGGCAGCCCCAGGGCGACCAGGAACAGGGCCGGCACGTCCGGCCGGGCGGCCCGACCGGCCGCACCACGCGGAACGACCCGCAGGGCCACCAGCAGCCCGACGATCCCGATCGGCACGTTGACCAGGAACATCCAGCGCCAGGAGAAGTTGTCGATGAGTAGGGCGCCGATGATCGGGCCGAAGGCCGGGGCCAGGATGGCCGGCACGCTGGACACGGCGATCACCCGACCCATCCGTCCGCTCCCCGCGACCTGACCGAGGATGGCCATTCCGGTGGGGATGAGCAGTCCGCCGGTCAGCCCCTGGAGCACCCGGGCGGCGATGAGCGTGTCGGCGCTGCGGGCGAGCGCGCAGAGCGCGGAGGTGAGGGTGAATCCGGCCAGCGCCCAGAGCCAGAGCCGACCGGTGCCGATCCGCCGGCTGACCCAGCCGCAGGTGGGCAGGGCCGCGGCGAGGGCGAGCAGGTAGCCGCTGTTGATCCACTGCATCTCGGTCAGTGAGGCGTCCAGTTCCCGACCGATGATCTCGATGCCCACGTTGACGAGCGAGGTGTCCAGGCCGGTCATCACCGAACCGGACGCCAGGACGACCGCGACCCGCCACACCGGGGCGGGAACCGCCGTGGTGGGGGTCCGTCCCGCGCTGGTGTCCGTGCCGGCGCTCGCGCTGCCCACTGTCATCGCCGCCCCATCACAGATCGTTGGACAACCAACGATAATCGCCAGGTCGTTGGAAGTCCAACGTTTAGCTACACTGGTCGGGTGAGTGAGCACGAACCCGCTCAGCAGCCGGGGGCCCCGCCGGCTCGGCTCCGGCGGCTGACCTCCTGGCTGCTCCACCACGGGGCGGCCCGCGCGAACCGGGTCGTCGGGACGCACCTGGACCGCCCCGGCGACCGGATGCGGTACGGCATCCTTGCCGCGCTCGACGAGTTCGGCGGGATCAGCCAGGCAGAGCTGTGTCGCCGGCTGGGCATCGACCGGGGCGACGCGGTCACCACGCTGAGCGGGATGGAGACCGACGGCCTGCTCCGCCGGGAACCCGACCCGGTGGACCGGCGCCGCAACGTCGTTCACATCACCGACGCCGGAACCGCCCGGATGCGGGAGATGGACACACTGGTCGACGCCGCCCAGAACGACCTGCTCGACCGGTTCACAGTGGCCGAACGCGCCCAGTTCAGCGCCCTGCTGCGCCGCCTGGTCGACATCCCGCCACCCTGAGCTGCCAGGTCGCCGGCACACCGGTCACGCCACCGGTGGGCAGGTTGCCGGCATGGTCGATCCAGCCCGGGGCGTGTCATGCTGCACGGACCCCGACGGGAGGATGACGATGGCTTCTGGCGATGCCGTACAGGTGCGGCCGGCGCGAGGGCTGCTGCGACCTCTGCTGTCCGGGGCGACGCTGATCGCGGTCCTGGCGTTGCTGTTCGGGCTGCCGTGGTGGACGTTGACGGTGGCGGCGCGCTGGCCGGCGGCGGTGATGGGCGCCGGCACGGCCGTGTTCGTGGTCGCGGTGGTCGCATTCCCCGTTCTGATGTATCTCGGGCACGGCCGCCGGCGGCTGGATTCGGCGGCGCGCATCGCGGACTCACTGCTTGGCCTGGTCTGGATCCTGTTCGTCTGGACGCTGATCGCGAACGTGCTCCGGCTCCCGCTCGCCGTGGCGGGAGTCGCCGATCCGGTCCGGTCCCGGGCCGTGGCGGTCGGTGCGGCGTTCGTCTCGGTCGTCCTGGCCATCTGGGGGTACGCCGAGGCGATGCGGGTGCCCCGGGTCCGGCGGGTGGACATCACCATCGACCGGCTGGGTGCCGGTCTCGACGGGGTCCGGGTCGTGCTACTGACCGACACCCACTATGGCCCGATCGACCGGGCCCGCTGGTCCGCCCGCACGATCGAGGTGGTCAACGACCTGGCCCCCGACATCGTCTGCCACACCGGCGACATCGCCGACGGCACGGTCGACCAGCGCCGGGCGCAGGCAGCGCCGCTGGGCACCGTGCAGGCCCGGCTGGCCCGGGTGTACGTGACGGGCAACCACGAGTACTACGGCCAGGCGCAGGGCTGGGTCGACCACATGCGGACCCTCGGCTGGGAGCCTCTGCACAACAGGCACCTCGTGGTGGAGCGGGGCGGCGCACGGCTCGTCGTGGCCGGGGTCGACGACGTGACCGCCGCCGCGTCGGGCGTGGCCGGTCACCGCGCCGACCACGCGGCGGCGCTGGCCGGCGCCGACCCGCAGCTGCCTGTGCTGCTGCTGGCGCACCAGCCGAAGCAGATCGACGACGCGGTCGCGGCCGGTGTGGATCTGCAGCTGTCCGGGCACACCCACGGCGGCCAGATGTGGCCGTTCCACTACATGGTCCGGCTCGACCAGCCGGTCGTGCAGGGCCTCAGCCGGCACGGTCGGACCCAGCTCTACACGAGCCGGGGGACCGGTTTCTGGGGCCCACCATTCCGGATCTTCGCGCCGAGCGAGATCACCCTGCTCACCCTCAGGGCTGGTTAGGCGACTGCCGGCGCCCACGAATCCCTTCGAATAGTCGCCGACGTGACCGGCGAACACCACGCCCGCCGGTACGCCGCACTGCTCCTCGCCAGCGCCGACGGCATCGCCGGCATGGAACTCACCGGTCAGCTCGAAGGCGACAAATGGCGTACCACCGCCGAAGAGTTGATCGACACCCTCGTCACCATGGTCGCCGCTCAAACCCACGGAAGCGCCGTGGAAGCGACTGGCAGTTCCTGACCCGTTCCCTCTGGGATCCCGGTGGGACCATCTGGTCAGAACGTGGGGCGGCGGATCCGCCAGAAGACCAGCGCCAGCAACAGCAGGGCCAGCGCGACGAACGTGGCGGTCTCGATGGCCTGGAAGGTCCAGTAGCGTTCGACGGGTTGGTAGACAGCCCACCGTTGGATGCCGTGGTCGTGGAGGTAGACGGTGGGGTCGCCGCCCCCCTCCCGGGCCCTTCCCTCCATGATCACGGCGTCGAGGCCGGTGATGTGGCGGCCGTTGGCGTCGACGAACCCCTGGTCGAGGACCATGTCCCGGGCACTGGTCGTACCGTCGGTGATGTCGCCCGCTCCCGGCACGAAGGCCTGGACGTGGGTGACCGGCGTGCGGAAGTGCGGGCGGATCCAGCCGGCGACGGTGAAGCGTACGGCCAGGAATGCCACGAACGCCACGGCGGCGGCCGGCAGGCTGCGGCGCAGCACCGGCCCGGCTGCGACGCCCAGCGCGAACGCGAACAGGGCGTACGCCATGGGCACGACTCCGGTCAGGTCGAAGCCGGTGATGTCGAACCCGCCCAGCAGGTCGAGTGGCTGCCGGTACCAGGCGACCACCGTGGACAGTCCCGCCGCGAGAAGGACGCTGACGGTGCCGAGTACCAGGATCTTGACGGTCAGCCAGCGCCGGCGCGGCACCGCCTGGGTCCAGGCCAGCTGCCAGGTGCCCGCCTCCAGCTCCCGGGCGAGCAGCGGCGCACCGAGGAAACCGCCGATCGCGTACGGGACGAAGTTGAGCAGGATCAGCACGGTGGTGCTGTAGCCGTGGTCCTGCTGTAGCCGGGCCAGCGCGGATCGGCAGCCCTGGTCCAGCGGTGGCACCAGGCAGTGTGTCGGACCCATCGGGAACAGGGCGTGCATCGGCCGGCCGAGGACGAACAGCGCCACCGCGACGACGCCGACGAAGACCGTCAGTGCCAGGACCTCGGTACGGTGCTGACGCCACATCATCCACGTCATGCGGTCTGCTCCCGGTGTTCGGCGTCGAGGCCGGCGGGCCGGCGCAGATAGGCCAGCACGAGCTCTTCCAGCCCGACGGGGTTCGCCTGCCAGCCGGGTATGACCGGCGTTGCCGCCTGGCGTACCAGCATGGTGGTGTGCCTGTCGCTGTGGCTGACCTCGACCACGGACGGGCCGTGAGGGTCCGCCCCGACCCGTGGACCCAGGAGCAGCCGGTGTTCGGCCAGCAGCGAGTCGATGTCGCCGTCGAGTACGACCCGGCCGTGGTTGATCACCACGAGGTGGTCGCAGACCCGTTCCAGTTCGTGGATGGCGTGGGAGGAGAACAACACGGTCAGCTGGCTGTCGGCGACCGCGCCCATCAGGGTCCGCTGGAACTCCTGCCGGGCCAGCGGATCCAGGCTGGACAGTGGCTCGTCCAGGACCAGCAGGTCGGGTCGCTTGGCCAGCGCCAGCGTGAGCGCCACCTGGGACTGCTGCCCGCCGGAGAGCGCGCCGGCGCGGGCGTGCAACGGGATGCCCAGTTGGGTCAGGCGTCGCGCGGCCAGCCCGTGGTCGAAGCGTACGTTGCAGGAGCGGCCGAAGCGCAGCAGGTCCGCCACGGTGAACTGGCGGTAGAGCGGGTGGTCCTGCGCGAGGAAACCGATGCGGGTCAGGGCCCGCACACTGTTGGTGGCGGGCGATTCGCCGAACACCTCGACCGATCCCGTCGTCGGCGTGAGCAGCCCGACCGCCAGGCGCAGCAAGGTGGTCTTGCCGGCGCCGTTCGGGCCGACCAGGGCGCTGACGCGGCCGGGGGGCAGCTCCAGGGTGCAGTCGCGCAGGGCCCAGGCTTTGCGGTACCGCTTGCCGAGGTTCCTGGTACGCAGCGCGGGGTGGGCCGTCATGCTGACTCCGCAGTCGTCTTGGTCTGGTGGTGGACGCTGGCGAACAGCGCGGCGATCGCCTGATCGTCCAGCCCTGCGGCGTACGCCCTCCGCAGCCAGGTCTGCAGGCCGCTCCGCAAGGAGGTGTAGGTGGCCGGGGGCACCGCAGCCGGCAGCGCGTCGTTGACGAACGTGCCGTGGCCTGGCCGGCCGGTGACGAGGTTCTCCTGCTCCAGCTGGCGGTATGCCTTCGCCACCGTGTTCGGATTGATGGCCAGCGACTCGACGACCTCCCGGATCAGGGGCAGGCGGTCACCGGGTCGCAGGAAACCCAGCAGGACAGCCTGCTGGACCTGGTGGACCAGCTGCAGATACGGCGGTACGCCGGAGCCGGTGTCGAGCCGGAAGTGGAACATCGAGCCTCCCTGCTTTACTAGGGTAGTAGTAAAGCGGTAGGGCTCGCCCGCCGTCAAACCGCGTCACCGCGTACTCGCCGAGACGCAGCTCGACCCGCCGGAACCGGCGCGGGCCGAGGGCGTCCGCGCGGTCGCGGCGGCGGCACGCCGGGAGCTCGGGCTCGACGGCGGCCGGTGTCGCACCCGGTACGGCTGCTGGAGGCGCACGGGGTGATCGTGTTGTCCCTGCCGGACACCGTCGAACGGGTCGACGCGTTCTCACCCTGGCTCGGGTGCGTCGCCTACTCAGGCGGTGTGGCGGTGGGTGCTGTCGGTTCGACGTGGCGGCTGTCCCACACCCACTGGTCGTCGTCGTGGTCGGTCAGGGTGCTGCATCGGTAACGCAGGAGGCCCACGTCCGTGCTCGGATCTTGGCCGCCGGGATGGGGAGGTGTCGGGTCCAGCGCCACGTCCGTGTTGTAGACGAGCCGGTCGGCCAGTCGGTGGTCACGACGGAATCCGGTGCGCCACTGTGAGTCGCCGCCCCAGCCGTGCGACAGGTCGGCCGCCTGCCGGTACCGCCGCCGCCACGCCCAGTACAACGTCGAGTTAGCGGCGAGTACGGGATCCAGGTGGCGGGCACCGGCGCGGACGCTCACGCCGCCCCGCATGAGCAGCAGCGACCCGAGCAGGCACCCCGGCCACCACTGCCCGGCCAGCACCGGCGGCAACTGCGGATCGTCCGCCGGCTCGACCTCGACGATCTCGTGCAGGAACGGATGGAACCCTTCCCCCGCTGGGAACGTGCCGCCGATCGCCGCGACGAACTATTGGTACGCCGAGGACGGGAGCCAGTCCGTGGGATCGTCGGGATCGGTGGCGTGGGGCTGGCTGGGCAGGATCAGTAATTCCATCACCCTGCTCACCGCGTACAACGTCCACAGGTCCTCGTGCGCCAGCGCGACGGCGGCCATCTGCGGCTCGCCGACCTGCCGCAATGCCGTCAGGATCGACGGGTGGGTAGCAACCCGCGGGTCGAGGACGTCCCGATCCCATGCGCTGCCGCTGTAGTCGAGGGTCGGCGCGAACAGGCCGAAGCTGACCCCCTGCCACGCTGTGGGGAGTGCCTGCGCATCGATCGATGGCGTTTGAGTGCGCTCCTGGGCTGGGACAACGGCGATCCGAGGAACGTGGGTTACTCTCTGACATCCCAGGTGAACCTGCGGGGTCGCTAGACTCGGCGCTCACGCCCTCGTAACTCAGGGGGATGGAGCATCGGTTTCCTAAGAATGGCCTCCGCCGGTGTTCGCAGGCCGATGACCTGCGGCTTCTTACTTCTTGGCCTCGTGTGCCGGTCGCTGCGGGGCGCTGCTGGGATCGCTTACTGAAGATCAGCAGGGCCGCGCCCTTTCGGTCCTCGAAACCCTTCAGTCCTCGATGGCCCTGACCGGTTGAGGAGTGACCTGCGGGCGAGGTCAGTCTGCTGCCGGGGCGGGAACCTGCCACAGGGTACTGACCGGCATGGCGCGGAGTTTGTCGCCGAACGGCAGTGTGGCGGTTCCGGTGTGAAGGACGATGCCGGCGATGAAGTCATTGCCGAGGCGGTCGGCGAGTCGGCGTAGCCCGCGGAAGTCGTCGGGTCCGACGGTGGTGGCTGCTTTGACCTCGATCCCGACCACCTGCCCAGCTCGGTTCTCGAGCACCGCGTCGACTTCGTACCTGCTCTGGTCGCGGTAGTGGGACAGATCGACGGGCTGCTCGGACCAGGTGAGCTGCCGGGACAGCTCGGACAGGACGAATGACTCGAGTAACGGGCCGAACGGTGCGCCCGGCCGGAGCAGTGCCCGGGCGTCGGTCGCGATCTCGTTGGCGGCGATGCCCGAGTCGACGAAGATCAGTTTGGGCGCGGCGGTGGCGCGGGTGCCCAGGTTGCGGGACCAGCCCGGGATCCGTTTGATCAGGAAGATCTCTTCCAGGGCCTGGAGGTAGCGGGCGATCGTCGGCCGGCTGAGTCCGAGGGCGGACTCGAGGGAGTTGGCGGCGATGACGGTCGCGGATCGGGCCGCGAGGAGGCGTACCAGCTTGCGTAGCTCGCCCTTGTGCTGGATGTCGGACAGCTGGCGGACGTCGCGGTCGATGAGCGCCTGGACGTAGGCGTCGAGGAACCGTTGGCGGCGGCGCGGGTCGGTACGGGTGGTGGCCTCGGGTAGGCCGCCGCGCACTATCCTGGCCGCGTAGTCGGCACGGGTGACGTCCGACTCGTGTCGCAGGTCCGGACCGAGCGTGAAGACGGCGTCGATGAATCCGTCCGGCGCTGCGTCGAGTTCGCCTTGGGAAAACGGCCAGAGTTCGACGGTCTCCATCCGGCCGGGCAACGCGTCCGGGGCGGCAACCATGCCGAACAACCGTGACGAGCCGGTGAGCAGATACCGGCCCGGACGGGGGTCCTCGTCGACTGCTGCCTTGATGGCCAACAGGAGTTCCGGAGCGCGCTGGATCTCGTCGATGACCAGGAGTTCGGCGGAGTCCACGAAGCCGACCGGGTCGGCTATCGCTGCCGCCCTGTCCTGGGCCCGATCAAGATCGCGGCGCTCGGCTAGACGATCGCCGGCAACAAGGCGGACCAGGGTGCTCTTGCCTGCTTGCCGTGCTCCGTTGATCAAGACGACGCGGGTGTCTGCCAAGGCGGCATTGACCTGCGCGGCGGCGCGGCGGGGGATCAGCTGCGGTGTGGGCACGGCGTCATCTTAACGGCCAAACTTTCGATCTGCGGGACCCTGGATTTCGATTTGCGGGATAGTGTGCGTTCGTTATGCGGTCATCTGGTGTTCGATCTGCGGGCCCCGTCAGCGGGGCGGCCGTGGAAGAGATCCGCGACTACGTCGCATTACTGCCGGTTGCGACGAGCTCGGGGAAGGTGCCCTCCCAGCGCTGGCGGAGTTGGGGTGGCAGCCAGAGGGTGGGCCAGAGCCGTCGGAGGAGGTCGGCGTCGAGCCAGGTGTTCAGGTCCTCGACGGTGCTGGCTTCGGTGAGTACCACCTTGTACATACTGGCCAGGCGTGCGGGCCCGTCAAGGTCGTACTCGGCATGCCCGGACCAGTCGAGGTGACGCGGAAGCGTCACCGTGCCTTCGGTCGGGCCGCGCAATTCGGCGAGGCTTTCGGCCACCACGTAGGGCTTCCGGTCACCGTAGGGTCGGTAGTCCGCCGGCGGCTGAGGTGGTGTCCGGCGCCGGCTGATGTTGGTCGCCCGCCGGACTTCCGGTCGGAGTGCCTGACGGATCGTCTCCCGGCTGTACCCGGTGACCCGCTGCAGGTCGACCGGCCGCCAGCCGGCCGCGTGGAACGCCCGTAGCTGCTCGTCCCGTTCGGTCAATGCCTGCGCCCGCGTCGCCTCGTACCGGGAGACAACCGCATGCAGCTCATCCTCGGAGAACCGACCCATGCAGTCAGCCTACTACGCTAGGCCCAGCGCGCTTGGCCTTCTCCGTATCTCGGTGACCGGCGGGACCAGCCAAGGTGATCATGATCGGATGCACTCATGTGCGGGTGAAACCGAGTGCCCGGTATCCGGGCATGCGGCGTGGGAGTGAGGCGGCGAGGATGGGGGTGGCCGGTTCGTGGTAGTCGTGAACCTCGGCGAGGTCCTTGCCGGGCGCGGCGCGGATGACACGGCCGGCGCACTGGACGAGTAGGCCGTCGTAGGAGATCGGGCCGGCGAGGAAAAGGGTGTCGAGGGCGGGGGCGTCGAAGCCTTCACCGATGAACGGTGTGGTGCCGATGACCAGCAGCCCGTCGCCGGCTTTCGCGCCGTCGAGCCGGTCAACGACGCTTCGCCGATCACTGGTGCTCATCGCGCCTTGGAGGACGAGCGCCTGGTGTCCGCGTGCGGCGAGCAGGGCGGCGAGTGTCTCAACCTGGGCGACCCGCCGGGTCAGGACGAGACAGTTTCGGCCACGGGCCAGGGCCGCGGCGACGTCATCGGCGATCTGGGTGTTGCGGGGCTCGTCGGCGGCGAGTCTTCGGTGCACCTCGGCGAGCGCGCCGGGGGCGTCAAGGTCGATGTCGCCGGGCTGGAAGTTGGTCTCGTGGATGAACAGCGCTCGACGGGGTCCGGCGTCGGTGTGCATCGCTGCGGCGAGGGTGCCTTGTTCCTCGTCGGTAAGGGTGTGGCGGACGGGTCCGAGTTGCCAGGTGACGAGTTGGCCGAGGCCGTCGCGTCGGGTGGGGGTGGCGGTGAGGCCGAGCCAGAACTGTGCGGCGATCCGTTTGACCGAGTGCTCGTACGCGGCGGCGCCGAGGTGGTGGCATTCGTCGACGATGACGTGCCCGTACCCCTGGGTCAGGGTGGCGACGTCGTCGCGCCGGGCGAGGGAGGGCAGCAGCGCGATGTCCACGGTGCCGGTGAGCTTGCGTCGGCCGCCGCCGAACTGACCGGGCTTGATGCCGAGGAACTGCTCGACGCGGGTGCGCCACTGGTCGGCGAGGGCTTTGCGGTCGACGAGGACGAGGGTGGAGGTGTTGCGTTCGGCGATCACGGCGCAGGCCATGACGGTCTTGCCGGAGCCCGGTGGGGCGACCAGGATCCCGTCGTCGTGGGCGAGAAGCGCGCCGACCGCATCGGCCTGCCTGCTCGTGAGTTCGGCGGTGAACGCGGTGTCGATCTCGGTCCCGGGGTTTCGTGCGTCCGTGACGGCCAGCCGTGA
This sequence comes from Micromonospora sp. CA-248260, assembly GCF_050942205.1. NCBI lineage: Bacteria > Bacillati > Actinomycetota > Actinomycetes > Micromonosporales > Micromonosporaceae > Micromonospora > Micromonospora sp. CA-248260. The sequence goes on from NZ_CP192021.1 coordinate 681,875, forward strand.
CCCGGCATGTTCGACGATGGTGGCGATGGTGTGCCGCAGGCCCCGCGGGAGGACCAGGTGGTCATCGAGGGTGAGGTCGTAGCCCTGGACGAAGCGTGGGGTGTCCCAGGTGGACTTACGGAGTCGCTGCAACTCGTAGAACTTCGGGTTGGCCATGGCGGCGGCGTGCTTGAACGTCGCCAGTGCGGCGGGGGTGAGTTGTCCGGCGTCGATGCTCAGCCCGGCACCGGCCTCCGCGTGAACCGCCGGAGGAAGCGGAGGATGCACCTGCGTTGCGGCGGACCGGCTCATCGCGGCGACGTCGGCCCCGGTGACGGCTTGCTTCGCCTGCCGAGCGATGTGTTCGGCGTCGCCGGGGGTAAGCCGGTCCAGCGTCGACAGGAACGCCCACTGGTCGGTGTACGGCTCGAGGGTGCCGAGGTCGAGGAACGTGGTCAGTCCATCCTTGCGGCGGCGTCCCTGAAGCGGTGCGGCGATGAGGTTGCCGAAGCCACCCTCGGGCAGGACGTCCTGGTTGGGGAACAGCCGGTCGTACGACCGCAGGTCCATCGATCCGCGCAGCACCATCGCCTCGCGCAACAGGACCGTGCCGACGGCGCGCGCGGTGGCCGCGGGAACAGCGCCGGTGAAGAAGATCCACACGTGGGCGCCGCGGCCTGACTGGGAGATCTCCATCGCGGCGGGCACCGCGCTGGCTCGTGCCGCTTTCACGTAGGCGAGGGCGTCGAGCATCGCCGTCGGCCCGTCGAAGTCGGCCACGACGAAGTGGCAGGTGTTGCCGGGCATCAGCGGGTACAGGCCCATGAACACGTCGCCGACCAGATGCGCCGCGACGACCTCCGTCGTCCGGGGCAGGTAGGCGGCGCCCCGCCGGTCCATCCCCTTACGCCAACCGCCGGCGACCGCGGGCATCCACCCGGCAGTGCCGGTACGGGCACTCTCCCACCGTACGGCGTACACGTCGGCCCGGGCCCGGAACCGGTCGGCGAACAACGCCAGCTTGTCCCGAGTCGGCGAGGTCATGGTGACCAGCCCTGGCGGCTCGACCGGCGCGGACAACTGCTCCGGCGCCGCAGTCGTGTCCTGGCCGCGCAGCTCCAGCAGACGTCCCAGCCGGGCGTTCTCCGCCCGTAACCGCTCCACTTCCCGGTGAAGATCAGCGAACCCGGCCACCGAACCCACGCCGACCATCCTCGCGTATCGGGCTCCGAACACCCCTACACCGGTCCGATATCCTCCGCCGATGGCATCGAAAGGCGACGCCGCGCTGGAGGCGATGATCGAGGAAGCCACGGTCGACGCGTACGGCGACGACGAGCAACTCACCGGCCTGTTCACCATGCTCGAGGAGCACCTGGCGGTGCCATTCACCACCACCGTCCTCGGCGTCGAGGTCACCGTGCGCAAGATCGACCTGACCGCGGACACCATCGCTGCGGTATGCGCCCGAGGCCGCCACCGGCAGAGGATCGATCTCCTCGACCTGCCGCTACCCACCCCCGCGCCCGACGGCGCCGCGTGGATCGACGCCTACCGGCACTGGGCCGGAAGGTAGGCCGCGGTGAGCGAGTACCAGTACTACGAGTTCACCACCGTCGACCAGCCCCTCACTGCCGGGGAGCGGGCCGAGCTGCGGTCGCTGTCGACCCGCGCCGACATCACCGCCACCAGCTTCGTCAACATCTACGAGTGGGGCAACTTCAAGGGCGACCCGCGCAAGCTGATGGAACGGTACTTCGACGCGCACCTGTACCTGGCGAACTGGGGCACCCGCAGGCTCATGCTGCGGCTACCGAAACACGTACTCGACCCCGCCACCGTCGCCCAGTACTGCCAAGGCGACAGCGCATCCGCCTGGACCACCGGCAAGCACGTCATCATCGACCTGCATGACGAGGACGAGGACGGCACCGACGAGTGGGACCTCGACGGCCACGGTCTGCTCGCCTCGATCATCCCGGCCCGGGCCGACCTCGCCGCCGGCGACCTGCGACTGCTCTACCTGGCCTGGCTGCGCTGCGTACAGTCCGAGGACATCGCCGACGACGAGCCCGAACCGCCCGTACCCGCCGGCATGGGCACCCTTGACGCGACTCTCACCGCCGTCGCCGAGTTCCTGCGCATCGACCGTGACCTGATCGCGGCAGCGGCGGCCGGGTCGTCGCCAGCCGCCTCCGGGGAACCGACCGCCGCGCAACTGCGTACCTGGGTCGTCGGGCTGCCCGCCCGGGACAAGGACGCCATCCTGGCCGATCTGGTCACCGGCGGCGACAGCCACCTGCGCAGCCGACTGCTGCGCCGGTACCGCGACGCACACCGCACTGATACGCCCACCCCGGCAGTCGCCCGCACCGCCGGGGAACTGCTCGCCAGCGCCGCAGAGTTGCGCGCCGAGCGGGAACGACGGGACGCCGAGCAGCGTGAACGCGACCGGGTTCGCCGGGAACGGTCCGCTGCGGCAGCCCGGCAACGACACCTCGACACCCTCGCAGTCGACCAACCCGCCGCCTGGCAGCGGGTCAACGAACTCATCACCACGAAGAAACCCCGCGAATACGACACCGCCGTTCAACTCCTCGTCGACCTGCGCGACCTCGCCGAGCGCGACGGGGACAGCTCATCGTTCCGGAAGCGGCTGGCCGAGCTACGGGTGGTGCACGCCCGCAAGCCCAGCCTGCTCGAACGCCTCAACCTCGCAGCCCTCGACACCTGACGCCTGGTCCGCCGCCCGGTGGGCTGGCCACCAACGCCTAAACGCGCTGCGGCTCTCGCGCCGGCGCCACGACCTCGGACGTTGACCGTCGGCCTGCAACAGAGTCGGCGTGGGCGGCCATAGTGTGCTGTGAGGCATCAGGTGCAGCCGTCGGACGAGGAACTGTGGTCTTCGATCACCGCCGGTGACGAGTTGGCGTTCGGTCGGTTCTTCGACCGGTACTCCCGCCCGGTCTACAACCACGCGTTCCGGCTGACCGGTTCGTGGTCCACGGCCGAGGACGTCACCCAGGCAACGTTCCTCGTCGCGTGGCGCCGCCGACACGACGCCCGACTCGTGGACGGATCGGCGCTGCCGTGGCTGTTGGTCGTCGCCACGAACGCGGTCCGCTCCGAGTGGCGGTCGGCGCGCCGGTGGCTGGCGCTGATTCGGCGTCTACCGGCGGAGCGGTACGCCGATGGTGACCTCGCCGAGGAGGTTTCCGCGCGGCTCGACGACGAGCGGCGGATGACCGAGGTCCTCTCGGTGGTCCGCCGGTTGTCGCCGGCCGAGCGGGAGGCGGTGGCCTTGTGCCTGTGGTCCGGCGTGTCGTACCCGGACGCGTCAGCCGTTTTGGGCATCAGCGAGGTGGCGGTGCGGTCGAGGGTGAGTCGTGCGCGCAGCCGCCTGGCCCATTTGATGCCGGATGAGATCCAGGAGGGGAAGCGGTGAACGACATTCTCGACCTGCCCATAGAGCGGGACCTGCCGCCGGAAACGGCGCGCGCGATGCGGGCCCGGATCCTCGGCTTCGTGAACCCGCCTCCCGCGCGTACGCCACGGCTGAGGATCGCCGTGGCCGTGGCAGTGCTGCTGGCCGTGGCGTCCGGTGCCGCGGCGGTGGTGTGGGACCGGCCGGAGCGCTCGACCGTACGGGTGCTGGCCATGGGGCCCGGGGAGCTGTCGCCGACGCTGCAGGATGCGGCCGATCGGTGCTTGCAGTGGAACTCCCCGCAACGGCAGGACCGGCAGAACCCGGGTGAGCAACCCGTTCCGGTGTCCCTGGCCGACCTCGCAGTGGCCACCGCGCGAGGTGACCGGGCACTGGTGTTGTTCATGACTGACGTCGGCTACGCCACCTGCAATGTGCAAGGGGCGGGAACAGCTCGGGAGTCCGGCGGGGGCGCCACCGAGCCGTGGCCGCACGGCGCCTGGCTGCCCGGGCCGGTGCAGCGGCTGCTGCTGGCCTCCACCGAGTCCGACGGCGGGGACGTCAGCGTCAGCGGCAGGGTCAGCAGCCGCGTCCACCGGCTCGTGCTCGACCACGGCGACGGCCACACCACAGCAGCCCGGCTCTCCGAAGGCGCGTTCGGCCTCATGACCAGCGACGCAAGACTCAAAGCGAGCAACGACCCTCAACTGGTCAGCTACGACGCCGGAGGGACGGAGATCGACAGGCGTCCGCTGTTCCAGGCCGAAGACCAACTCGAGCGCTGCTACACGGGCCCCGACGGGAAGCGGATCTACGGGAAAGCGACCAGCCACTGCCGTCCTGCCGAGAAGTGGGGGGCGTTAGCCACGATCGGAGGCTGACCGCCGACCCGGGACGTGGGTCGTCACTCGCGGGCCAGCCCCGGCGGCAGCGCGTCCTCGTCGAGTCGGACCTGGCGGGCGTTGGCCACGGGGTCGCGTTCGAGGGTGTGGATCAGTGGTGCCGGGCCGTCGACGCAGGTCCAGGTGTCGTCCCAGAGCGCGGAGACCAGCCATGACCGGTCGGCGGGGAAGAAGAGGTCGGGTAGCGCCCCGTGCGGGTGGCGGATATGACCACCGCTGCGCCAGGTGAGGGCCTGCTCGGGGCCGGCCTGGACCAGCACGTAGGGCCAGCTCCAGCAGAGGAACACCCTTGGGGGGCATAGGGAAAGACGACGTCGTGGGCGCCGGTGTCGAGGTAGGCCAGCAACCACGGCTGTTCGGCGGTGTGGGTGGTGAGGTCCTCGACCAGGGCCTGCTCGTAGGCGGCGGCGGTGACGTCGTCGGTCTGGTACGTGGTGGCGTAGGCGTCGAAGACCGGTAGGATGGCGGTGGTGATCGTGACGCCGGCAGTGGTGTGCCCGGCGATCCAGCTCACGTCGGCGGCGGCACCGACGCGCCAGTCCCGTCCGTCCTTGTAGACCTGCACATCGCTATTCAAGCCGCTGCCGCGACGGTTGGCGTGGGAATCAGACCGGTCGCGGAACGGCGGCCGGCGACCAGCCGTCGTGGGTCACCATGCCGTACGTCTGCCCTGCGCGCGGTGGAGCGCTGATGCTCCGCAGGTCCCGCACATCGTGTCCGGGGTGCCGGCGGGCGACGGCGGCAGGCTTAGGGTTGCCGCACCCGCTGGGCCGGGGGTGGGGATGGCTGAAGTGTGTTCCGCCGTGATCGTGGCTGAGCCTCGAGGTGCCACCCGCTTCTCGCTCCGCGGGCGGGCCGGGTTGAACGGGCGCGGCACCGACAGCCGTAGACCCTGATGCCCGGGAGCGGTGGGTATGGCTGCGTGTGTTTCGCCGAGATCGCTTGGCTCACGGTAGGAGATGCCGCCCGCTGCTTCGTCGTCTGCGAGATTCGGTAGACCGCTGATGGAGATCCGCGACCTGCGTTCGCCTCGTGAGAAGGTGCCGGCAAGTCCGAACCCGCAGACCAGGGCCATTCGCAAAAACAGACCGATCATGTGAAGGAGCGCGAGGGTGGCGAAGCTGTGGATCGGCGTGGACATCGGCAAGACTCACCACCACGTCACCGCCGTCGACGGCGACGGCCGTCTGGTCTACTCCCGCCGAGTCGCCAACGACGAGACCTCACTGCTCACGGTCATGGCCGAGGTGTCACGCATGGCCGGCCCCTGTGCTGGGCCGTGGATGTCACCACGGGCCTGTCCGCCCTGCTACTGACCCTGCTGTGGCGCCGGTGTGGTTGGAACACCGGGATGTGGGAAATGCGGGACCTCCGGCACCGCCACCTGCGACAGCGTCGTACCCGAGGTTCCCGGCTGCTTGCCGGGCTTGCGGCCGCTACGCCTACGCATCGACGTCGGCGGCGGCTTGGCCAGCCAATCCGACGACGGCGGCTTGCTGGAGTTCGTCGAGTTCAACCCAACCGGCGCCGCAACTCGCTGTTCTCGGCACGCAGGACCGCGTTCTCCTGCTGCAGCCGGGCGTTATCCGCCTCCAGACCGCTAACCCGCACGGACAACTCGTCGAGACGCGCTGTCAGCCCGACAACTACAGCGGCGAGTTCGTCGTAGGAAGGGCACTCACCATCCCGGCCAGGCACTGCACCAAGATCATCCTTTAGTGGACGTCACGCCCAGAACCCGGAGGCTCACACCGAACTCAAGCGACCTGAACAGTTACCTTCCGATAGTGGTAGAGGCAGCATCTAAGACCATGATATGGGAGCCGCTGTTGTAGAATTGTTTGAGCTTGGGGTCCTAGACCGCCGTAGGCCCCGGACAGTCGTCACGTTGAGGCGGAGACGAGTACCCCTCTGCACGGGAGGTAGGCAGAAGTGACTGAACGCATAGTGCCCAACGTGGAGCCTGTCGGCACAATCGATCGTTGGCGGCTAACTGATCGAGAGCGCGAGATCGCATCAACTCGGCTCGCGGCCGCAGTCCACGAGGGGCAGCTGGACCTGTGGGAGTACGACGCGCGCCTGCAGGCGCTTGCCGTAGCTAAAACTAAGGGTGAACTTCATCCGCTTCTCGCCGATTTACAGCCACCCCAAAGTCTGCGTGAAGGCCATAAGCAGCGAGCGCTTGCGATGCTCTGGACCATTTGGGCCGGCGTGGTTTCTCTTAACTTCGCACTCTGGGCAATGTGGACAGTCGCGGCGGGTGGTGGAATTCATCCGTGGCCGGTGTGGATCGCGGTGCCAACCGTGGTGCCGCTGATTACTCTTACCGTAGCGCGGAGGATCCGTCGGTAGGATCGGTCCATGGAAGTGTGGTGGGAAAGGGCAAGTTCTCCGTATTGAGGTTGTCATCATCGCAATTCGAATCGTGCTGGTTCCGGTAGGGCTTCGTGGTCGCGGGCCAGGTGGCGGTGGAGCATTAGCCAGCCAAGGGTGCGTTCGAGGACCTATCGGCGTTGCCACCGAGAACCCTCGGATCTGCAGGTTTTCTGATGACATCGACGGGGAGTGTCAAGTTAGCGGCTCTGTCTCCCATTCGGTGGTGACGGAGGGTGCTGCTATCTGAGGAGGATGCGGTGGCGAAGCAGGGTGAAGCCCGCTCGTCCAGGTATTGAGGTGATCTCACAAGATTCGGGTAGGTAGCGATACTCGAAGTGTGTGAGGTGGAGTGCGGCGCGGACGGTTGCTCCCATTTGGGTGGGGCTGCTGGTGTTGTGGCGTGGGGTGCGCCAGCGGCCGGTCAGGATTGCGAAGCCGCGTTCTCCGGAGCACCGTATTGATCGAAGGAGGGCGTTGTAGGTGCGGTTGTCGACCGCGAGGCGACGGCCGTCGGCGGGTTGCTTGTACGGGGTATGGATGCCCTGGCCAGCGCCTTCGTAGCCGGAGTCGGTCTGTGTGGGTAGGCGCAGGTCGGAGGCTGCCCAGTGCAGGGCGCCGGTGATGTCCAACGTCTCGGCGCAGGTGAGGTCGTGCAGGTGCCCTAGCATCGCCTCCGAGGTCCAGATCGGTAGGCCGTCGGGGCGCATCACCGCCTGAATGTTCGCGCCGAAGTCGCGGTGCTTTCCCGAGTGCCAGGCGTCGATGGTGTCGCCCTTCACTCTCACGGTGGTCTCGGCCAGCCGGTCGGTGTCGAACAGCTTCCCGTCGAGGATCACGTGCGACCAGCCGTCAGCGGCGACCCGACGCAACGCGTCGTGCAGGGTGGGAGTCTGCGCGGCCAAGACCCTCACGGCCTCGGCGACGTACCGGTATGCGGTGGCACGCGACACCCCGCACCCGGCCCCGAGGGTGGTCTTGTCCTCGCCCTTGCGGAACCACACCAGCACCAGAAGCGCCTGGTAGAAGCACGTCAACGCCCTGGCGCGGCGGCGAGTGCCCACCGCCCGACGTTCGGCGCGCAGAAGCCGCGCCACGTGCTGAACGAGTTCCCTCGGGACGTCGAGCGGGATACAGAACGTATCCGGCCGTACCGCAACGGTGGTGGGGAGGTCGGCTTCTGTCGACTTGAATTAACGCTCAATGAGCTGGGCAAGGCGTTCTTGGTCGTGGACAGGTTCGCCACTAAGGGTGAAAGGTTGCTTACGGGGAGTTGGGTGAGCAAGTAGTGTCTTGTTGGACTGTTGCAGTGGGTCGCTTATGGCGCGGCTCAGGGACATGCTTGGCCCGATAGCATCGGCTTTGTTACGAGACCACAGTCGGCGCGACGCTAATCGACATTGCCCTCCCAGGTGGGCTGCCGTGTCGGTGGATTGCCGGCGGCGAGGCCTACGGCGGTGATCCGCACCTGGCGGCGGCCCTGCGCAGCAGATACGACCGGGGCCGCTCCTCGTCACCTGAAGCTCAAGACCTGGAAGATCCTGGTCAAGGTGGGCTGCTGCCCACGCCAAGCCATCGCCATCATCCGAGCCGTCCTCGTGCTGAACCGCGTCGAAACGAGCCGCCGGCCCAGGATGAAATACTCCTTGTCCGTGCGGAGCCCACGTCCCACCAGAATCCGCCCGTCAGGCTCAGTTTTCAGCCGGGTGCGCCAGTTCGGTCGTTCGTCGGACGGGGATGCCACTTACAGCCGTGTTCCGCGCCATCGAGTACGCCGTGCCCCTTACTGTCGGGTGGTGCAGCGATGGGACTCGCTCAATGAGCGGCAGCTCGACCTGCTTCGCCGGATCCACGGCGGTGATGACCTCAGCGGCCCGGACGGCGTTGTGTACCGGCGGTCGGCGCGTGCGCTTCAGGACCGGAACCTGGTGACGGTGACACGCAAGGCAGGGGTGTGGAGGGCGTGCTCGACCGATGCCGGTCGCTTCTACCTTGAGCATGGCCACCATTCCGATCATCCCGACCACCGTGCTTCCCTCCCGCGGCCTGAGACGCCGGCACCCGGCGGCAACGCCGGCGGTGCTTCGTCGGCGGAACTGCTGCGATCGGCTTGCGAACTGCTCGACCGCCTGCAGCAAGAGGGCGGCATGGTCCGTATCGAGAGTCCCGACAGTGGAACGCGGGCCCGGTACCGCCGGATCATTCACGCGTTCAAGCAGCAGGGACTTGTGCCATCGGGGCACCATCTGCGTCACACTGGCCGCGACGCCGGGGACATCGTCATCCGCCTCTACACCGACGCGGGCCCGGACGAGACCGACTGGAACCGGATCCGGCTCAACACCCGACGTGTCACCACCGACCCGCATCTGGCGTTCAGCGCTCTCGAAGCCGATCCGACCAACCTTGCCGTCAGCTCAGACCTACTGCCCCGGGCGTTGCTGCTGATCCGGCAGCTCGCCGGCGAGGCACCCCGGCGTGGGCACCGGCTCGGGGTCAACACCAAGGCGAAACACCCGCGGGTGTTCCTCCAGTCCGGGCAGGTCCGACGCACGGTCACCCTGACCGAGGAACGCGACCAGGTCCCGCACGAACCCACCGCCGAGGAGCTGAAGGTGCTGCGCCTGCGTCCGTGGATGAAACCCGCGGAGTTCGACGTCGTCGACTCCGGCAGGCTCCGCTTGGAGATCGCCCGGGCCGGACACGACAACCGGGACACCTGGACCGACACCCCACGCGTACGTCTGGAACAGCGCGTCGCGCAGATCATCCAAGGGTTCGAGGCTGGCGCACGGCCGACGAGCAGCAACGGCGGGCAGCCGAAGCCGCGCGGGAGAAGGCCGCGGCCGAACACCGGCGGCGGCAGGAGGAAGCCGCGGCCGAGCGCAGACGGCAGGAGGAGGCCACCCTAGCCCAATGGCACGCCGCAATGGCCGACGCCCGCTTCCGGGCCGCGGACACCATCCGCGCGGAAACCTTCCGCAACGCCTACCAGGCGTGGACCACCGCAGCTGGCATCCGCGCGTTCTGCACCGCCCTTGAACAAGCGGCCGAGGGGCGGACCGGCGCCGGCGGGTACCTCGCCAGCTGGGTCGCGTGGGGCAGGGCCGCCGCCGACTAGATCGACCCCACCCGCAGTCCCCGTGTGCTGGCTGACATCGACTACAACCCCGAACCCGGACCTGACGACCTGCGCCCGTTCCTCGGTGACTGGAGCCCCCACGGACCACGCAAGGAGCGCCGCCCTGATCACGACCGGCAGGCCCACGCCGGCATCCGCCGACAGGCCGAATCGTGGCACCACGGGCTGCTCGACAGCGGCGCCTGAAGTGCGTCGACACCTCAACCGCCACCACAGTCCGGCCGAATGCGCACGAGCCTGCGCCGGGACCCGTCGCCATCGCGGCGCAAACCGCCAGCACGACCCGGAACCACGCAACAAGCGACGCTTACCCGAAGGACAGCTGGATGAGAATCGACCCCTCCCGCTTCACCATCGGTGACGAATGGGCGTACCGGCAGTCGGACCACGCACCGTCCGAACGCGTCCGCATCCTGGCCGTCGAGCCGAAGAAGACCAGCGCCCGCCTCGAGATCAGATTCCTCGACGACCCCGACGAACGGGTGGAGAAGGTCCCCGGGTCGCGGCTGCGGGTGCCGTGGAGCGAGGTCGGGACCTTCGACGCGCTGATGGCGAACTGGCAACGCATCAACGATCTGAGCCTCGATCACACAGAGCAAGCCTGCGTCGAGGAGATCTTCGGCCTTTTGATCAGCGATGACGTAGCCGAACTGCTCTGGTCCCCGGTGTCATGCGCCACCGGCATCCACGACAGGGCCCGGCTGAGCGAGATCATCGGCGGCCCGATCGACGACATCCTCGCCTCGGCCCAATGGTTCGACCACGACGGCCGGACCATCCTGTCACCGGCCGGCACCCTTCAACTGGTCGAGGCCGCGTGCCGTGCCCATTCGACCCAGCTCCTCGACCTCGTCATCGAGCAGGAAGCCCAGTCCCGCCACAAATGCAAGTTCGGCGACGACTACCGCGTCGGCCGCGACAGCCGATCGACGACACCGGAATGGGAGTACGACTGGTACCGCCGCCACGACCGGCCCCGCCACGAACTACTACGCCAGTGGTGCGGCCACCGGGCGGTCACCCACCACGAACGGTTCCTCGCCGCCGAAGCCGAAACCCACCGCCTCGACATCCTGGTGACCGACCTTCTGAAGGCCCTGAACAACCTTGGCGAGCACGAACAGGCCGGCCGGTTCGCCGAGGAACATGAGCGCGACCGCATCACACCCCACACGATGCGCCCCGTCGTCGAACGCCCTCTACACCCCTCTGAGATACCCGTACGCGAGATCAGGGTCAGGCGTCGCTGGTGGTGAACTCCCCTGCGCGACATGGACGCGCTGTCGTCCCGCGCTGAGTGGGCAGCGACGATGGCAGGGGCCGATTCGTGCGTCGCACCGCACCCGTGTCACAGCTTCAGCCCGCCAGGACCGTCAGCGACACGACGCTCGTGTCACTGGCAGGAGGTGTTGTGACATCGATTGCGTCCTGATGGGCAGATCGCCTTTGACAGCGCGGCTCCCGCGCCGGCCTCCTGCTTCGCCGTGGCTGGCCGCTCTCGCGGAGAGAACCGGACGCGTCAGCGGTAACGACGATCATCGGACTGATCGCTGACAGAGCGGTTCTGAACTGCGGATTGACAGACAGAGCCGCAGTGCCATCCGCGATTGGGGGATGCGTCGGTGGGGAGACGGTTGACTCTTCGAAACATCGCGGGTGGTCAGACGGCCATCTCTTTCGGCAGCTCTGACAGCACCCACTGTCAGAGGCCCGTCAGGCTGTTGAGCGTGCTTGTCAGAGCACCGAGAGCAGCTGTCGGACCGGCGGCCTCTGTCAGAGCCACCATCGCGGCGCGGTGACATCTGTCAGAGGTCCGCCATGACGGCGGACCTCTGACAGAAGTCGACCCCGGAAGATAGTGACAGCGCCACGACGACTGTCAAGGGCTACGTCGACGAGTCGGAGGACTGACAGCGCCGGGCCAACCGGCGATCCCGCCGGTCCTGCTCTCTGTGCGGCCGGAGGCGGTGAGGCTTGGGCTCCCTACAGGAGGTATTTCGGCCTGCCGACCGGCCGGGTAGGCCGAAATACCGCGAGCCCAGCGGGTGGACTGTGAGCAGCAGTGACCAGCGTCTTTTGTCTGTTCTGTCAGGTCGCTGTCCGTTCTCAGTTGAGGTGATCCGGGATCAGCGCGCTGAGCTGGGGGGATCAGTTCGATTGAGAAAGCTGGTGGTTGAGTTTTCTCAACTGATCTGATCCGCGTCGGCGTTAGGTGCTGGTTTTCTCAGTTGACCTGCTCCGGAGAGCGCTATGGCGGCGGATCTTCTCCACGATGGAGTTGCGCGTTATCGACGGCGGCGCGGGCGACCACGGGACGGTTCCCATCGGGTCTGGGACGCGACAGGCGAACCTGCGGTGGCGTCGGGGTCCTGCTGATGGTCTTGAGGCAAGTACGATTCATGCCGTCGTCGCCAGATGAGCCGTGCAGGAGCAGCTGATGATCACTGATGAGACGCTCACGCGTATCAACCAAGGGGTGCAGTTGCATCATCATCAGGGTCAGCGCGAAGCTGCTCGCGGTTTGTTCGCGCAGATCTGGGATGAGATCGGCGGTGAGCAGGGTGATCCCTTGCATGTGTGCGTCCTCGCGCACTCGATGGCCGATGTGCAGGACGACGTCCATCAGGAGTTGATCTGGGATCAGCGAGCGCTGGCGGCGGCTGACTTGCTCACCGATGACCGGGTTGCGCAGGCTGGGGTGCCGATGTCGGTGGCTGGTTTGTATCCGTCGTTGCATCTCAATCTGGGCGAGTGCTACCGCAAGTTAGGCGATCTCGGCCGTGCCCGTGAGTGCCTCCAACGCGCGCAGGCGGGGATCGGCGCGCTTGGTGATGACGACTACGCGCAGCTGATCAAGGGCGGCCTGGACCGGCTGGCGCAGCAGTTGGCGTCCAAGTAGGCGCGTTTCCGATGGGGTCAGCCGGTGGCTGATTGTCGGTCTTCTCAGTCGATCCGTCCCGTGTTCCCGTTGTCGGCTGGGTCTTTCACGCTTCTTTTCCGGGGGATGCCTTGGTTGCGGATCTTGCCGGTGATGTAGTGGCAGACGGAGCCGTAGGACAGTTCGGCGTCGTGTTCGTCGACGAGGCGTTCCCAGATCGCCCAGCGGGAGAGGGGCGGTTTCTGGGCGAGGAGGTCGTCGATGATGTGGGCGTAGGGGTCGTAGACGCGGTTGCCTCGGGGTGGTGCTCGCCTGAAGGCCATCGGGTTCGGGTCGGTGGTGAGGGTGAGCAGGACGGTGTCGGCCCGGACCCTGAACTTGCGGGTGATGGCGCGCATCGACGGGTTGATCTTCGCTTCGTGGCGGATGGCGTCGAGAAGTTCGCGGGCGCCTTGCTGGCCGCGTCGTTTGATCAGGTTGGCGATGCTGCGCGGCCGGCGCGGAGGGCTGTCGGGTCCGGGCTGGCGTGGTATGGGCAGCTCGGGTTCGGGGTGCAGGCGGTGGGGGCGGGGCTCGGTTTGCAGGGCGGTGAAGTGGCGGGTCAGGGCGTCGACGGTGCGGTTGGTGAGCACGGCCAGGCGTGCGGCGCGTACTGATCCTTGGTGGCCGGGTGGGGCGCAGAGGTAGCGGCGTAGGTAGCTGGGTCGTAGGTGGTTGGCGTGGGCGAGGCGGCGGACGTAGGAGTTCAGGGTCTCGCCGCGGTGTGGGCGGGGTATGACCGGCAGTGGCTGCGGCCGGTCGGCCAGGACATCGCTGCTGGTGTCGGGGTTGGTCATCGTCGGGTCCTGCGGGTGGTCTCGGCGGCGATGTCGACGGCGATGCTGTCGAGGCTGGCGCGGGTGATGGCTTCGGTGGTGTCGATGACGGCTTGGATGGCGGCGCTGCGGATCAGCCGTAGGAGGCTGCCGATCATGCCGGCGGTGCGGTGGTGCAGGTAGCGGTCGAGGTCGGCCAGGGTGCCGGGGGTGTGGTGGTGCAGCCGCAGGCTGGTCTCGACGGCGCTGACCAGGGCGGTCCAGTCGGGTCCGAGGGGGAACGCGCCGGTGGGAACCATGCCGAAGCGGCCGGCGATCTGCTCGCCTCGGGTGCCGGTGAGCAGGCCGTTGCGTTCGACGTTGATGCCGGCGTAGACGAACGTGGCGGGGATGCGTTCGGCGAAGTACTTGAGGGTGTCGGAGACCTCGGCGCCGTTGCGGGTGGTCAGGCTGATGTTGTGGATCTCGTCGACGACGATGAGGTTGGTGCGGGCGTCGAGGCAGACGCCGCAGACGGCTTCCATGACCTCGGTGATGTTGGATCTGCGCAGCAGCGGGATGCCGAGGAACCGGGCGAACTCGACGGCGATCATCCGGCCGGTGGCCGCCGGTGGGGCGGTGATGTAGACGACCGGGATGTCCCCGCCGTTGTGGGGGTGGCGTTGCCGGTGGATGACCTCGAGGGTCTTGGCCATTTGGATGATCGCGGTGGTCTTGCCGGTGCGGGCGGGGCCGGAGACGATCAGCCCGCAGCGTCCGGTTTCCGCGCGCCGGTTGAGGTAGGTCAACCGGCGGCCTTCAAGGATTACCCGGCGGATGGTGGCGGTGGCGATGACCACGAGCTGGGCGTGGTGGGTGAGCCGGGCCTCGTCGTAGGCCAGCCGCTGGCTGGCGGTGAGCGTGGCCAGTTGGTCATGGTCGAGCAGGTCGGGGACGTGCGGGGCGGTCTGCACGAACCGTCGCCATCCCCGCAGCGTGGTCAGCTGCAGGTGTTCGGCGTCGGTGTCGGGTTGGGTCGGCGGGGCGGCGGGGGCGTGGGCCGCAGTCACCATCGTTTGGTTGCCTCCAGGTAGGGGTCGAACACGCCCAGCGGGATGACCTCGGCCAGTGCTTGCCCGGTGTCGTCGTCGGGTGTGTCGGTGTGGGTGGGGCCGGTCTCGGGCTCCGGGGTGGCCTCCGGTGCGGGGCGTGGCCAGGTGGGTTGGGTGGTGGAGCGGGTGCGGGCGCGGACTCGCCGGTCCCGCTTGGACGTCGACGACGCCGCCTCGGGGCCGCAGTTGGCGCGTCGCAGCAGCGCCTGCACCGCCTCGGCGATTTCGGTTTCGGTCGCGTCGGGCAGCTTCGCGCGGACGTGATCCCAGGCCAGTTCCCCGAACGGCAGCCCGTCGCGGCGCAGGTGGGTCCAGAACACGGTGATCCAGCCGCCGGTGCCCGGGTCGCGTATCCAGATCCGGGAGACGTCGTAGGGGTCGTGGTGGACCTGCCACAGGTTGTTGTGGGTCGTGTTGCCCGAGGGCTGACGGCGCAGCGGGTTGAGTTGTTCGGCGTCGTAGGTGCGGTGCCGGTGCTTGATGCCGTAGGCGTTGATCGCCTTCCAGCAGGTCGGCAGCAGGGCGATGTAGTCCTCGCCGGACAACGCGACCGGCAGGTAGCCGGTCGACTCGACCAACGCGGCGTACTTCTCGTTCGGGGTGAACGTGCGTCCCGGCGTCGCCGGATCGCGTAGGCCGTCGTGGGGCCGGTTCTGCCAGGCCGCGACGATCCACTCGTCGAGCAGATCCTGCAGTTCCAGCATCGACCACAGCGCCTTGGCCTCCAGCCGGCGGCCCCGCCGTTCGGTGTTGGAACCGGCGTAGCCGGACACGAACTGGGCGAACAGCGTTCCGACCGCCGACATCAGCTTCTCGACGTGCGGTTTCTCCGCCGGCGAACCGGGGTGGGTGGGCTGGAAGTTGATCCCCAGGAAGGCGCAGGACGAGCGGAAGTTGCGTGACAGGAACACGCTGCCCTGGTCGACCACGATCGTCTCCGGGACGATAACCGGCCGGGCGGCGGCGTGTTCGAGTCGCTCGTCGATGCCGGCCAGCCGCCGGTGCGGCAACACCGACCTCGACATCGCCAAGGCCTGCGTCCAGCCCGGCCGCATCGGCTCCGGTGTCAGGGTCCGGGCCAGCAGGATGCTGGCGTCGACCGATTTCGTGCTCGGGCGCAGCACCGCCGCGGTCACCGTCCTGGTCGCGACGTCGATCACCCCGGTCAGCTCCACCCGCCCCGGCGTGCCGTCATCGAGCAGGACCAGCACGTCCAGCGGTGTGGAGTCCATCTCCATCAGCTCACCCGGGGCGAACACCCGAGGCCGGTGAAACGGCGCCGCCGGCGCTGCCGCCACCGAGCGGCGGGTGCGAGCCGAGCCCGTCGTGTGCAGGCCGACGGTCAGCTTGTCCAGCAGCCGATACGACGTCGCCTGCGACGGCATCGCCACCAGGCCGTGATGGCGCTCATCCAGGATCTGCCGCGCCCGCCACAACACAAAACCACCCGTGCGGGTCGAGTCGTCGGTGGCCTCGGCGACCGCCGCCCGCACCGCCTCCACAACCCGCTCATCCACACGGCCGAACCGCGACGGCTGCCGCAACATCCGCTGATCGACCAGCGCCGCGACCCCGCCGGCCTCGTAACGCTGCCGCTGCCGCTTCACCGTCGCCACGCTCACGGCATGCCCGGCCTCCCGCAGTTCGGCGGCCTTGGCCTTCTCCCGGCTGGTCACCGTCGTGACCGCCGGGTCGAAACCGGGCCGGGCCACCGCACCGGCAGGCGCGTCCGGCGCCAGACCGTGGATGACCTCCAACACGTGCCGTTCCCACCACAACGCCTGCTCCGCCACGTCCTGCGGCAGACGATCCAACGTCGCCGCGTTCATCGGCGCGGCGACGCTGCGCTGCCCGAGCACCGAGAAGTCCGGCTCCGACAGCAGATGCGCCAACCGGACCTCCTCGGTCTGTCCGGCCTCGTCGGTCAGCAGCACCAACGTCCCGGACCAACCCACCACCGTCCGCACGACACCTGCGGACCGCACCCGATCCCCCGCACGCAGCCGGGGCAGCCGCCGCCCGCTCACCACGGCGGTCTCGCCACGTGCACCACCGTCGCCGGGCCCACCAACGCACCAGCCAGATCCGCCGCCAGCACCTGCCGCCAGAGCAGGTGAAACAGCACCGGCAGCACCAACAGCCGATCACCGGCCCGCGCGGCGCCCTCGAACAACGGCGTGGGCTGGTCGAACACCTCCACCAGCCGGGCGGTGACGTCCTCACGCCGGCCGCACCGCGGATGCCGATACCGCGACAACCAGCGCACGTTCGCCGCGAACACCGACTCCACGGCACCAACCCTGCGGAACCGCCACCCCACCGCGGAGCAGGCCGCAGCCGTCACCGCGAACGCCTCCGCGTCACGAGCCTTGATCCGCCCGTCGGGGCGCACATCAATCACCAGCCCGGTGCCGTCGTCGACGCGGGCGAAGTAGTCCGGCAGATGACGGCGCACCCCGTCTCCCGCCGGCCAGGACAACCAGAACGGCTGCGAGGCGATCCCCACCACCGCCGGATCGAAGTCCAGCAGCATCACATGATCACGTTCCAGCCACGACTCGTAGCCCACATGCCCGACAACAGTCGACGACCACCACCGGCCCGGGAAGTTCCGCTGACCCTTGAACATCGCGAACGACCGCGCCGGCGCGACGTCCTCGAACCGCACCCCACCACAGCGCGTCAACGGCTCACAGCGCAGCTCACCGCCCTCACCGACGAACTCGACCCTGAAGTCGGCCACATCGATGACGCGCGCAGCGGTGACGGAATCCGAAGAGAATCTCACGAACCTGACAAACGAGCCGCAGCCCTGTGAGAAACCCCCTGGCGGTCACCCGCTCACAGGAAGCCAGAGCACCTTGACTGAGAAAACCTGCCCATCGGAGCAGAAACATTGAGAAACGAGCAGGTCAACTGAGAAAGGACAGTCGCCGTGGCCTTGTGAGTCGTCGCTGTCAGAGGGCTGTGAGGCTGGGAAGTGTTCGCCAGAGCTGACAGAGCCCGGTTTGGGGGTGTGAGCGCATCGTGGCCGGTGAGCATGGTCGGCAGCCGGCCGGTCGATGCCGGACGACCTCAGCCCGCTTGGCCAGTCGCTGCAGCGGGTTTCCTCGTCTCGCGCCGGGTTCCCATCGCTCTGTCAGGGGCAGACAGTGGTCGGCCAGGTCACCGCCGTCCGCCGACGTCACCTACGACACGTGGCGCTGCGCGGACGTGGTGGCCGGCGACGACGTTCGTCGGCTGTAGCTACCCCCGTCGGGGTCCCCACCAGGGCAGGATGGGCGGCAGGTCGGCCAGGGGATTGCTGGGTCGTCTCGGCGCGGCGGACCCGTCGTCGCTGTCCCAGCGGCGGCCGTACTGGTCCGGTATGTCGCCCCAGCCCCGGTACGGGGTGGGTTGGGCGACCGCCAGGCCGAGTTCGTCGAGTGGGTCGACGCGGTGGTCGGCGACGGTGCACAGGTGGGCCCAGTCGTCGCCCATGTCGAACACGTAGGCGAACTGATCACCTGGCGCGAGTCGGTTCAGTGTGGTCCTTTCGCTGTCCACCGCGCCGTCCGGTGTGTCTTCCCAGGTCCGGAAGGAGCAGACCGGGGTCTGGTCGGCCAGGGTGAACAGCCGTAGGTGCGCCAGGTCCCAGCGGGCGAAGGCCAGGTCGATGGCTGTGCCCAGTTGCTCGAACGTGTGAGATCTGGCGGCGGCGATGATTCGGCCCGGTCGGGGCCAGTAGTCCTCGCCCCGCCCGGAGACGAGTTCGACCCGGATCGACAGCCACGTCCGGGCCACCGTTCACCTCCCGCTGCCGCCGGCCGACCACGCTACCGCCGCTCTACGGCCCGTACACCAAGACACGCCTCGCACCGCTCGGACCCGGCGTCCTTCGTCGCCGGGTCTTTCACCATGCCACCGCGAGTTTCTTCATCAGGGAGACTGAGCATGCGACCGCCACGACGAACCCGAACCGCTACACCCGCCACCGGTGGGGTGTCCCGTTGTGAGGAGCGGCAGGTGTGGACGGCCGAGCGGATCCGCGCGTTGGGTCCGAGCACGGACCTCGCCACGGCCGCTGCCGTCCTGGGCATGTCCCGTTCGGCCGCTTACAAGTTGGCCCGCCGTGACGCGTTTCCCACGCCGCTGTACCGGGTCGGTGCCCGCTACCGGGTACCGACCGCGCCGATCCTGGCCATGCTGCACCTGCCGCATCCGAGCGGTCCCGGGCCGCACGCAGGGGACGCCGACAGCGTCGGGGACCCGCCCTGACCGCCTCCGTGCTGCCCTCCGGTCTCGCCGGGACCGGAGGGCGGACCCGCCGGCCGCAGCGTCGACCCCGCCGACGGTCGGTGTCCGTCGATGACTTGATCGTCGCGGCGTGTCACGCGTGGATGTCGATCGACAAACCGATGCCGCACCACGAACCCGAGGAGCACCACGAGCTATGCCAGACGGGAGCATCTTCAAACGCTGCGGCTGCCGCCATCCCGATACCGGCAGGCCGTTGGGCAACGAGTGCCCGAAGCTGCGTCGCCCCAACCGGTCCTGGAGTTTCGAGCACGGTCACTGGACCTATCAGTTGGAACTGCCGCCGACCGGTGACGGTCGGCGTCGGCAGTTGCGCCGGTCCGGGCTGTCGACCCGCCGTGACGCCGCCGCCGAGTTGGACCACGCGCGGGCCCTGCTCGCCCTCGCGGTCCGGGACCGGGGCCGTCGTACCGAGATCGCCGACCTGTTGCAGACCTGTGTGCGGTCGGGCCGGCCGCTGCCCGAGGTGGACCGGATCCGGCAACGGTTGCGTGGTGACGGTTCGCTGGCTGACATGGTGACCGTCGGCGAGTAC
This sequence comes from Micromonospora sp. CA-248260, assembly GCF_050942205.1. Lineage (NCBI taxonomy): Bacteria > Bacillati > Actinomycetota > Actinomycetes > Micromonosporales > Micromonosporaceae > Micromonospora > Micromonospora sp. CA-248260. The sequence continues at coordinate 701,310 of NZ_CP192021.1, forward strand.
CTCACCGAGTGGCTCACGCACCTGACCGTCGATGACAACACCGTGTGTGGTTACGAGTCGCTCGTCCGGGTGCACCTGATCCCGCATCTCGGGGAGGTCCCGCTGGACCGGCTGCGTACCGGCCACATCAGGGCCATGTTCGCCGCGATCGAACGCCGCAACCAGGAGATCCGTGCGGCGAGGGCCAGCGGCGACCCTGACGTGCGTGCGTCGGTTGTCGGTGTCCGGACCACGGGCGCGTCGACCCGGCAGCGTATCCGCGCCTGCCTGCGTAAGGCGATCAACGACGCTCTCGCCGAGGAGGTGATCGTCGGTTCCAACCCGGCCGCGCTGGTCAAGGTTCCCGGCGACCGGCCGGTGCCGATCGTGTGGGAGGCCGAACGCGTGGAGCGGTGGAGGGCCACCGGGCAGGTTCCCGGTCCGGTCATGGTGTGGACCGACGAGCAGATCGTCGCGTTCCTCGACCACGCCCGGGTGCACGCGCCCGACCTGTACCCGATGTGGCACCTCATGGCCTACCGGGGTCCCCGGCGTGGCGAGGTCTGTGGGCTGCTCGACGCCGAGGTCCGCCTCGACAGGCGGGAGCTGACGATCAACCAGCAGATCGCCACCCACGGCTACACCGCGGTACGCAAGAAGCCCAAGAGCAGGGCGGGTAACCGTGACCTCGCCCTCGACGCCGAGACGGTCAGGGTTCTCGCCGCCTACCGGGCCCGCCGCGCCCAGTGGCGCCTGGCCGCCGGTGAGGCGTGGCCCGACACGGGCCTGTTCTTCGTCCGCCCCGACGGCCGGCCGTGGCATCCCAGCGGGGTCACCCAGCGTTTCCGTAGGCTTGTGCGCCAGGCCGGGCTACCGCCGACCCGCCTGCACGACCTGCGGCACAGCGCGGCCACCATCGCCCTGGCCGCCGGGGTGGACATCAAGGTTGTCTCCGAGCAGCTCGGTCACTCCACCACCACCCTCACCCGCGACACGTACCAGAGCGTCACCAGGGCGATGCACCACGACGCCGCCGACGCCGTCGCGGAGAAGATCCGCCGGAACCGGCCCAGAACCGCCTGACCGCCCGCGTGCCGCCGTCGGCGGTCTGCACCTGTTGGGCTAGCGTGCGCGGCATGGTGGCGCGTTCGTCCGTTCGTGGTGCCGCCCGGTGGCGGGCTCCGGCGGCACCGAAACTGCCGGCGTCGCCGGACCTGACCTCCGCCAGCGACCTGACCATCGGCGACGAGGCGACGTTCGAGCGGCTGGGCCTGGGCGATCTCGACCTGTCCGGGCGGTCGGCGGACGGGGCCGAGTTCACCCGGTGCCGCCTCACCCGCACCGACCTCAGCGGTACCCGACTGGAGGCGGCGCGGTTCACCGACTGCGTGTTCGAGGGTACGAACCTGGCGAACCTGCGGACGGACAGGTCGTCGATGCTCCGGGTACGGCTGTCCACGGCGCGGATGACGGGCCTGCAGTGGGTCAACGGGGTACTGCGGGACGTCACGATCGCGGACTGCCGACTCGACCTGTCGTCGTGGCGGTTCACCACCTTCTCGAACGTGGCGTTCGAGGGCTGCAACCTGACCCGCGCCGACTTCCAGCACGCGGACCTACGCGGCACCCGCTTCACCGACTGCGACCTGACCGGCGCCCAGTTCTCCCAGGCGGGCATGGACGGCACCCGTTTCACCCGCTGCGACCTCACCGGGATCGGCGGCGTGACCAGCATGACCGGCGCGATCCTCGCCCACCAGGACCTCATCGCCCTGTCCTACGCCCTCGCCGGGGCACTGGGCGTCCGCATCGAGGACCCCGACGACGAGTAGGTCTGTCGCACCCGAAGCCGCGTCGGGAGGGCTGCCCGGGCGGCGGGTGAAGTGCCTCTGGCGTCATTCGGTGAGGCTGCGTTGGCGGCAGCTTGTTCGACGCCGGGCGTGTCGGCTGCTTGATTTCCGCAACATCAACTGCGGTATGGACTAGATTCTGCGGCATGGGGTTGCTGGATGACGCGGTGGCGGTGCTGGACGAGCGGGGCGTGCTGGAGCCGCTGGGCGGGTTGATCCGGCAGGTGTACCGGCGCGCGGCGGACCGGCACGAGCCGGAACTCGGCGACGACGCGATGAGTTTCGGCACCACGGTGTGGCGGAACCTGACGAACCTCGGCAAGGCGTCCTTCGACGGGATCGACGGGGTACGGGTGCGGGTGGAGGACAACTCGCTGGAGATCCTCTGCGCCGGCTATGTGGTGCGGTTGTATTCGTTGCAGGGTGGGATCGAGTCGATCCGGTGGGAGGGCAGCGAAGCCCGACTGGGTGGGGCGGTGGAGAACAGCCGCGACGGGCAGTTGGCCTTCGACGACGCCGAGCAGTTCCCGGAGGTCTTCGCCGGGGTGGTGCCCCCGAAGCGGCACCTGCGGGTCGCGCACACCGGTGACATCGGCACGGGTAAGGCGACGGCCTACCTCGGGTTGCCCCGTGACAACCGTGAGGGCGGGTCGCCGTGGTTCGAGGTGATGCTGTGGTTCGGTGACGCTGTCACTGTGGGGACGCCGCTGCCGATCGTCGCCGGCCCGGTCGGGGTGCCTGGGCAGCGCCACGACGAGCTGCCCGTGCCGGAGCTGCCGCTCGGGACGCTGCGGCCCGCCTCCGGTGCCGGCCGTACCCTCGGTGTCGCCGGCCGACGGGCGTGACGGGCGGGATTCGCCCGCCGGTGCCGGTCACCGTGGCCGTGGCGGGGTTCGAGCCGCACGCGCTGGGGTTGGCGCGCAGGTGGCGGCGGATGCGGAAGAACGAGTTGGCCCGGCAGGTCGGGGTGACGGCGGCGGCGGTCAGCCAGTACGAGTTGGGGCAGGCCCGCCCCTCGGCGGCGGTGCTGGCGCGGTTGGCGTTGGCGTTGGCGATGCCTGTGGAGTTCTTCGCCGCCGGTGTCCCGGCTCCGGCGTCGCCGGGGCGGGCGCACTTCCGTAGCCTGCGGGCCACCAGTCAGGCGGAGCGGGACCAGGCGGAGGCGTTCGGTGAGGTCGCCTGGCGGGTCGTCGAGGCCGTGGGCCGGCAGTTGCGGCTGCCGGAGTTGCGGCTGCCGCAGCTCGACTGGCCGGAACCGGCGCGGGCCGAGGACGTCCGCACGGTCGCCGCGGCGGCACGTGCGGAGTTCGGGCTCGACGACGGGCCGGTGCCGCACATGGTGCGGCTGCTGGAGGCGCACGGGGTGATCGTGTTGTCCCTACCGGACGCCTCCGAACGGGTCGACGCGTTCTCACACTGGTACGGCCAGCGGCCGTTCGTCTTCCTCAACCCGGCCAAGAACGACAAGGCCCGCTCCCGGATGGACGCCGCCCACGAACTCGGCCACCTGCTGCTGCACCACGACGCCGAGCCGGGCAGCCAACTCCTGGAACGGGAGGCCACCGCCTTCGCCTCCGAGTTCCTCGCCCCCAGCACCACCCTCGCCGCCGAGCTTCCCGCCCGGCTGGACTTCGACCGGCTGCACGAGCTGAAACGCCGCTGGGGCATCAGCCTGAAAGCCCTCGTCTACCGGGGACACGACCTCGGCGTCTACCGGGACCACACCTACCGGCGCGGGATGAGCCTGCTCGCCCAGTGGGGCCACCCCGAACCCGGCGACCTCGGCCCCCGCGAACAACCCTCCCTCCTCGGCAAGGCCGTCGACCTCCTCAACCAGCAGCACACCACCATCGAGGACCTCGCCGCGCAGGCCGGCCTCCCGGCAACCCTCGCCCGCACCGTGATCGACGCCGCCACCGAACACCTCCCCGAACTACGACTCACCCCAACCAGCCCCTGACGGAGCCGGGCCCTCCCGGCCAGAGGATCTCCGCTCGGGGTGCATCGCTTACTCAGGCGGTGTGGCGGTGGGTGCTGTCGGTTCGACGTGGTGGCTGTCCCACACCCACTGGTCGTCGCCGTGGTCGATCAGGGTGCTGCACCGGTACCGCAGCAGGTCCACGTCCGTGCTCGGGTCCGGGCCGCCGGGACGCGGAGGGGTCGGGTCCAGCGCCGCGTCGGCGTTGTAGACGAGCCGGTCGGCCAGCCGGTAGTCACGGCGGAAGCCGGTACGCCACTGCGAGTTGCTGCCCCAACCGTGCGACAGGTCGGCCACCTGCCGGTACCGCCGCCGCCACGCCCAGTACAACGTCGAGGTCGCGGCGAGCCCAGGATCCAGGTGGTCGGCACCGGCGCGGACGCGCACGCCGCCGCGCATGAGCAGGAGCGACCCGACCAGGCAACCCGGCCACCACTGCCCGGCCAGCACCGGCGACGCCTGCGGATCGTCTGCCGGCTCGACCTCGACGATCTCGTGCAGGAACGGATGGAACCCTTCCCCCGCCGGGAACGTGCCGCCGATCGCCGCGACGAACCGCCGGTACGCCGAAGCCGGAAGCCAGTCCGTAGGGTCGCCGGGATCGGTGGCGGGCGGCTGGCCGGGCAGGATCAGCAAGTCCATCACCCTGCTCAACGCGTACAACGTCCACAGGTCCTCGTGCGCCAACGCGACGGCGGCCATCCTCGGCTCGCCGACCTGCCGCAACGCCGCCAGGATCGACGAATGGGCGGCAACCCACGGGTCGAGGACGTCCCGGGCCCACGCGCTGCCGCTGTAGTCGAGGGTCGGCTCGAACAGGCCGAACCTGACCTCCTGCCACGCGCCGTCCGGGAACACCATCTCGGCTCTCACGACCGCCAGTCTCCCGACCGCTCGGAAGCGCGTCGAGCGAGATCCGACCACCCCCGCCGCCCCACCCACGCAGGCGAACGAACCCGCCGACCGGGCTCGATGAAAACGCCGTGTGGGAAGCCGGTACGGAGGTGGACCGGATTCCCGGCTCGACGCATGGGTCCCCACATCGGCGGTCTTGGCGTCTTGGGCTCGATGGGCAAGCCGAGTGGCGGAAACAGTAAGTTACGCGACGTTCCTCCTGGGCAGGAAGAGGTTCCCTCCCGATCGGGAGGGTGTCTGGACCGGGTAGGGACGGCACGGAGGGCCTGTCAGGGGGTGTGTGCAGCACTGACAGCCCTGGTCAGCACTGTGCCGGGCATGTCCGGCGGTCACGGGTGACGATCCCGGGAACGAGCCGGTGCGCGACCCGGTCGACGCCACCGCCTGACAGTGAGGCCCTCAATGCCGCTCGGTCCTCGGACGGGACCGGTATTCGTCGGGCCGCAGTGGAGCTTCTCGACGAGGTCGCCGACGCCGCGGGGGCCTTGGCCCTATACCTCGCGTACGCCCATCATCAGGCGCACCGGCCCGATGACCTTGTTGCGCACCAAGCCGGGTTTCCGCCGCCACGTTCATTGTCGCCGCTGGGCCTCGCTGGCTGGCGGCATTCCGCCACGCTAGTCCGAACTGCGGCACGACCACACCAAGGGCAGTCAAGAGGTGCGCTGTCGGAGTTTGTCGGAGTCGAACTCCGACAAACTCCCTATGTCGTGGGTCCGCGCATGGCGAGAAGCGGTGCCAACGTCCGGACCTGGTGTTTCGGGTACGACTTGCGGTCGGTGGCCTGTGTCCGGATCTGCGGCTGGTCCATATCCTCGGGCGGTAGGTTCGTCGGTGTGCTTGCGATGACTCTGGGAGAGATCGCCGCCGCCGTGGGCGCGACGGTGCGGGACGGGTCCGACGAGGTGACGGTCACGGCGCCGGTGGTGTTCGACAGCCGGCGGATCGAGCCGGGTGGGATGTTCGTCGCGCTGCCCGGTGAGCGGGTCGACGGCCATGACTACGCCGCGCAGGCGGTGGAGGCGGGCGCGGTGGCGGTCCTGGCGTCCCGGCCGGTCGGTGTCCCCGCTGTCGTCGTCGACGACGTGCCCACCGCATACGGCCGGCTGGCCCGCATGGTCGTCGACCGCCTGCCGGACACGACGGTGATCGGGGTGACCGGGTCGGTGGGGAAGACCTCGACCAAGGACATCCTGGCGCAGGTGTTGTCGGCGTTCGGGGAGACGGTCGCGAACCGGGCGTCGAACAACAACGAGCTCGGCCTGCCGTACACGGTCACCCGAGCCACCGCCGACACCCGCTACCTGGTGCTGGAGATGGGGGCCCGGGGCGTCGGGCACGTGGCCTACCTGACCCGGCTCGCCCCGCCGTCGGTCAGTGTCGTGACGCGGGTCGGACACGCGCACCTGGGCGAGTTCGGGTCGGTGGAGAACATCGCGCTGGCCAAGGGCGAGATCGTGGAGGCACTGCCGGGCGAGGGCGGGTTGGCGGTGCTCAACGGCGACGATCCGCTCGTGGCCGCCATGGCCACCCGCACCCGGGCGAGGGTCCTCACCTACGGCATCGACGGGCCGGCCGACGTTCAGGCCGAGGACGTGACGGTCGACGAGTTGGGCCGCGCGGCGTTCCGGCTCGTCCACGAGGGGCAGGCCGCACGGGTACGGCTGCGCCTGTACGGGCTGCACCAGGCGTCCAACGCGCTGGCCGCCGCCACCGTCGCCTTGGGCCTCGGGCATCCGGTCGGGGCGGTGGCCGAGGTGTTGTCGCGGGCCGAGGCGGTGTCACCGGGACGGATGCAGGTCACCACCCGCCCGGACGGGGTGACGATCATCAACGACGCCTACAACGCGGCACCGGATGCCATGCGGGCGGCACTGCGGGCCCTGCGGACGATGACCGGTGGGGACCGGCGGGCGGTCGCGGTGCTGGGTGAGATGGCCGAGCTGGGTGAACACGCCGCTCAGGTGCACCGGGAGATCGGCCGGCAGGTCGTCGAGGTCGGCGCGGGTTGGCTGGTCGCGATCGGTGGCGTGGCCGCCGCCCACTACGCCGCCGGCGCCGCCGCCGGCGGCGTGACGGTGGTCGATCGGGCGGCCGACGTGGCGGCGGCGTGGGAGTTGCTGCGTGACGGGCTGCGTCCGGGCGACGTCGTCCTGGTCAAGGCCGCCAACAGCGCCGGGCTCCTGATGCTTGCCGACAAGCTGGTCGAGGAGCCCGGCGCTGTCACGGCGTGAAGGTCAGGCGGACAGCAGCACCTCGGACCGGCTGCCGAGGCTGTCCATGATCACCCGCTGGTAGCCGGTCACGTCGCCGGTGCCCATCGTCAGCACCACGTCACCCGGCCTCGCCAGCCCGCCCACGAGCCGGCCCACCTGATCCGGGTCGGCGGACATGCGGTAGCGACCCTTCGGCAGCCGGGCGGCGATGGACGAGACGTCCGCCCGCGAGTGGCCCGGTGGGACGGTGCCGTGCACGTCGAGCAGCAGGACATGGTCGGCCTTGTCGGCCAGGACTTGGCCGATCCGCGCGCCGAACGCCAGCACCCGGGCGTGACCGGACGGCTGGAACGCCACGATCACCCGTCCACTGGCCAGGGCGCGGGCGGCGTCGAGATCGGCGGCGATCTCGTGCGGGTGATCGGCGTACGAGTCGACCACCGTGACCCCGGCACGGGTGTCGACGTGCTCGAAGCGGCGACGTACCCCCGGGAAGGTGCCCGCCGCCGCGGCCGCGCCCACGGGATCCAGGCCGAGTACGGACGCGCACGCCATGGCGGCTGCCGCGTTGTCCAGGTGGTGCGGTGCCGGGGTCGGCAGGGACAACGTGACTTCACCGCCGTCGGGCATCCGCACCGTGGCCACGCCGGACCACCCGTCGACCCGGGTGTCGGTCAGGCGCACGTCGGCGGAGCGGTCCCGGCCGTACCGCAGCACCGTCACGTCAGGCCGCTCACTCTGGATGACGTCGGCGGCGACGGTGGCGCCGACGCAGTCGGCGTTGACGACGAGGAAGCCGGCGGGCGCGATCCGGCTACCGAAGCCGACGTAGGCGCGCAGGAGCGCGGCGTGGTCGACGAAGTTCTCCGGGTGGTCGTCGGTGACGTTGGTGATCACGGCGATCAACGGGGTGAGGAAGTGGAACGACCGGTCGGACTCGTCGGCCTCGGCCACCAGCAGCGGTGACCGGCCCAGGTGGGCACCGGAACCCGGGCCTGTCAGGTCGGCCCCGATCAGGTACGTGGGATCCTCGCCCAGGGTGCGCAGGAGATGGGCCACGATGGCCGTCGTGGTCGACTTGCCGTGCGATCCGGACACCGCGATGAGCCGGCGGGTCGCCGCGAGGGCGTCGAGCACCTGTGCCCGGTGCACCACCGGGATACCTGCGGCGCGGGCGGCGTCGATCTCCGGAGCGTTGCGGGCCACGGTGGTGTAGACGACGCAGCTCGCCCCGGCGATGTGCCCGGCGTCGTGTCCGACGTGCACCCGCACGCCGATGCTGCGCAGTCCTGCCAGGTTGGTCGAGTCGTGCACGTCGCTGCCGCTCACCTCGTGTCCCAGCGCGGCCAGGAGGCGGGCCAGGCCGGACATGGCGCTGCCGCCGATGCCCACGAAGTGGGCACGGGACAGATCCACCTCGCCGGTGTAGGCCTCGATCGTCGGGTTACCAGTGATCGTGTCGGTCATGGTGTCGTTTCTCCTTCTGCGAAAGCGTGTCGGGCTGGTGCCACGTACCTGTTGGGCTGGGCTGTCCGGTCCTTCCGTGAGAGGGGTCCTCCTTGCGGTGCGGTCGGGGTCGGCCCCGGGTCATCAACTCGGCTGAGCGACCTCTGTCCGTGTGTCGCCGATTGGCCCGGTGGTGACGGGCGCTCCGGCTACCTGTGCACCCCGTTCTGGCGACGAAGGCGCGCGAGGTGAGCAGACGACTGCTTGCGGCAGGTCGGCGAGGGATTGCGAGGGTCGGTGATCGCGTCAGCGTGAATCGGAGTGCGATCCACCACCGCCGTGTCCGGGAGCCGCCGTGATCGAGCCTCCACTAAAGGTCCTTCCCTTCCGACACCCGAGAGCGATACATGCCGGCACCACCGGCCACGATTCAGAGCATTCAGCCCTCCCAGTTCTGACGTTCGAGAGCTCCACTTCGAGCGCTTGACGACGCCGATCGAACTGATGGCACCCGCTGGGTCAACACGCTGGGCTCGTTATCGGACAGCAACCCATTCGCGGTGCCGCCAGTGGCTTCTCTCGATCCGCTGTGGCAGGATCAGAACACCCGGTCGGCGGGAGTGTCGGCCAGCTCTGACAAACTGCCGACATTTCGAATGACAATTCTGATCACACAACTGGTCGGTGATGTGGATGCTGATTACGCCGGAGCAGGTGACCGAGTCGCAGAAGGCGCTCGGCGCGCAGTTGACCGCGCGGCGGGCGGCCGCAGGGCTGACACAGGCCAGCCTGGCCGCGCGAATCCGCTACTCCCGAAGCACCGTCGCCAACCTCGAGATCGGCCGGAGCCAGTCACCCGCCAGCTTCTGGCAGCTTGCCGATCAGGCGCTCTCGGCAGACGGCGCGCTCATCGCGCAGCACCGGAAGGTCGCTGAGCTGCAGGCACGGTACCGAGCGCAGAGCGCCTTGGCCCGTGAACAGGCGCGGATGGCCCGGATCGCCGCTGCCCTGACACCGGTACCCCACGATGACGACCTTCCACTGTCGAGCTCGTGGCAGCCAGCGGTCGCTGCCGGCACTGCGGATCCGCGCGATCGCGCTCACCCTGCAACGCCGAGCGATGGTGTAGACGCGATCGCGGACACCATGCCCTGCACTGTGGCACCGATGTCGGCTGTTGCCGACATCGCCCTCACACCTGACGAGGAGCACCGTGACGGCGTCGCCACGGCTACCCTTGAGGTCATGTCCGACGGGCAGGCGATGTCATTCCGGGTGACCCGGCGGGCACTGCTGGAACTCGCCGCCGGTCTCACCGCCCTGAAGGCTGCAGGCCCTGTTGGAGCGTCCCGCCCGACAGCCGTCGACCCCGCTGTCGTGGACCACTTCGCCGAACTCCGCGCCCTCCTGGTGCAGGCCGACGACAAGCTCGGCGGGCGCACCATCCTGGCGACCGTCGAGCAGCAGATCACGCAGATCGCCGCCCTCCGCCGACAGGCCCGGGGGCAGCTTCGCGACCGGCTTCTGAGCACCGAGGCCCGCTGGAGCGAGTTCGGCGGCTGGCTCAGCGACGACCTCGGCGACCGGGCAGCCGGGGACCGCTGGCTCGACCGCGCGTCCGGCATGGCCCAAGAGGCCGACGACCGGGAATTCAGCTCCTACGTGCTGGCACGCAGGGCGCAACGCATGGTCGGCACCGGTGACGACGACCGCGTCGTCGGACTGGCCCGCGCCGCCTCCCGCCACCCCGACGTGCCCCCGCTCGTCCACGCCTTCGCCGCCGTGCAGGAAGCACACGGCAGCACCCTCGACAACGACACCACCGGCTTCCAGACCGCGATCGAGCGCGCCCACACGCTCGTCGCGACCGACCCGGCCACCGACGACGAGCACGCGCTCGGATCCTTCTGCACACCGCCGTACCTGGCCGCCCAGGAGGGCGAGGGATGGCTCCGCCTCAACCAACCACACCTGGCCATCACCAGCTTCACCACCGCCGTCAACCATTGGCCTGACCGCTACCGGCGGGAACGCGGCATGTACCTCTCCCGGACAGCACACGCCTACCTGGCCGCCGCCGAACCGGAGCAGGCCGCGACCACCGCCGACGAAGCGCTGACCCTCGCCACCACGACCGGCTCAGCACGCGTCCACCGGGACATCCTCGCCCTGACCCGACAGCTCAAGCCCTTCTCCCACCACCCGCAGGTCCGGGAACTCCTCGACCGGGTCGCCGCCACCGGATGACCGAACACCAGCCCGACGAGACGTCCCCATCGCCACCGCAGGTGATCGTCGTCGGCCGCGCCAACATCGACATCACCGTCCGGACCCCCCAGCGACCCCAGCCGGGCCGCACGACATTCGCCTCGGCACCCGCCACCACCACAGCCGGCGGAAAGAGCCTCAACCAGGCCAGGGCCGCTGCCGGCGCAGGTGCCCGGACCACCCTGGTCGCCAACGCCGGCACCGACGAATGGGGCACCTTCCTGCAACGCGCCCTCACCGACGCGGGCGTCGACGTGTCGTACTTCCAGCTCATACCGTCGGCACCGACCGGCGTGGCGATCGTGGAAGTCACCCCCGACGCCGAGAACCACATCGTCCTCGCACTGTCTCCCGCCACAGAACTCACCGCCGACCAGGTGCGCGACGCGCTACGGCGGCTGCACGCACCAACCGTGCTCACCCAGCTCGACCTTCCACCCGACGCCGTCCACGCCGTCCTCCAGCACCACCGAGCCGAGACACTCATCGGCAACCTCGTACCGCACCCCACGCTCGGGTCAGCCGTGCTCGCAGCCCTCGACCTCTTCGTCTGCAACGAACACGAGGCCGCAGCGATCCTCGGCCGTCACCATGCCGAGCCGACGACCGCAGCTCAGGAGCTTCATAAGCTGGGACCACGGGCAGCCGTGGTAACCGCAGGCGCTCGCGGTGCCGCCTACAGCACCGCCGAACACACCAAGCTGGTCCCCGCACCACACGTCCACGCCACCGACACCACCGGCGCAGGCGACCACTTCCTCGGCACCCTCACTGCCCGACTCACCCAGAACACTCCGCTGGGGCAAGCCATCGTCGATGCGGTCACCGTCGCGACGGCAGTGGTAGGTGGCGATTGATACCGCTAGCAGGGAACCATCGCCTAGTTTCAGGTCACCAGGTAGCCGGCAGGCCTACGTCGTCCTAGGCGGAACCGTCTCAGTGACGCCGACGCGGCCGAAACGAGCGACTGGCGCCGCCCAAAGACCGCTTAGGGAAAGTCTACGTAGTAGGTGGCCGACGCGTAGCGGGTGGCGCCAGTGTCTACTAGAGGCTGTCCGTCCGCCTGGCAGCACCGAGCAAGAACTACCGCTGCTCGAGGAACCTGCAGGTCAGCATTGACGCCCATACCCGCTTGGTCGTGACCCCTCGGATCCACAGCCCTGCAACCGCAACGGCATCATCGTTTAGAAAATCACCGGGTGGCCGGTCATGGCCGACTGTGCCTACCGGGGAAACCCCGAGGTGATCATCGCGTAGCGCAACCTTCCGACGGCGACGAACCGCCCGAGTAGAAGAGAGACCTGAACAAGCAGCACCGCACGATCCGCGCCCAGGCCGAACACGCTCTGGCCCGCATGAAGAGCTGCAAGATTCCACCAGACTACCCACGTGCCGCCCGTACATTGACCGGCATCGCCGCCGACATCGCCCACCTGCATCTGGCGATTGCACCTACTAAAACCTGCTGAGGAAACCGCTGCATCTTGCGATTAGGTCAGGCGAACACAAAGGCCGGAATTAGGCCCGGATGGCAGTCCGAGAAACGTGTCGACTCCGATGTTTCGGCGGAGGTCTTCAAGTAACTCGGCTGGGTTGACGATACTCCCGATTTTGACCCCCGACTCTGGACGGGGATTCGTGACGAGCTTGGCGCGATATACGCGAATCTTCGCGCTTAGGTCCAGAGCTTGGATGCAAACTGCCCTCATGTAGAACCGCACGAATTCTCCTTCGGCCAAGATTTCAGCCGCATTGGCCGGAACCTTCCTTTCATATGGTTTACCGTTTCGGTAAGCGATCTCTCGGCTGACAAGCAAGGCCTCGGCCTGTATGCGGGTTGCTAGCGACGCCGGATCGCCACTTCGTAGGGCATCGAGCAAAACCTGGGGCCACCGGCTTGTGCCACGGTCGTTCAAGCGCCGACTCATGTAGAGGACTCTCGCCTTGATGTCCGCTTCAGCCTCCTCGATCATCGCTGCTCGTGTCGCGTCGTTCAGATCATGAAGATCCACATCGTATCCTTGATCTTGAGTTTTGGGCCGGATTCTACTGAGGATGCCGACCGTGGAGCAACGCGATAACTGGCGGGGTCTAGGGCCCGGGGTCGAGACAAGATGCGAAACAATCTCGAATACTGCCTTGGTTGCCGGGTCATGGAGAGGCTGCGGACGTCTGACACGCGTCCGTTAGGGCGCAACGCGAGCGCGGCTAGGGTCGGGCGCCAAGTGACCTGCGGCCCTACCACGTGCGGGGACTGGCCTGGTATAGCCTGTCTTCTCGCGCGGGACGCTCATCACGAGCTGCACGCGCGACGCTGTCGCGTTTGGCGGAGGCGAGGCGGAAGCGGGAAGGACATGCATGCAGCTCGTTTCGATTTCGGTGTGCGGTTTCCGAAGCTTGCAGGATGTCGGCCCTATCCCAGTGCGTCGTCCTACGATCTTGACGGGCCCTAACGACAGCGGGAAATCCGCGACGATCAGCGCCCTTGCTTTTCTGCTCGGAGCCCATCCGCTCACTGACGAGGATCGGACCTTCGCAACGGCGTCCGGCGGCGATGGCACGGCAGGGCGCGAAGTCGACGACCACGATCCCGTCGAGCGGGTTGAAACCACCTGGGTAGAGGGCGAATTTCGACTCTCGAAGAAGGAGGAAGCAGACTTTTCGCTTCCCGGCACGGTCCGGATTCGCCGCATCCGCGACCAGGAGTCAGGGGTTCGCCTGGAATTGCTAGTCGACGCTCCGGAGGACGAGAACCTCCGCAACCTTGAGGCGCGGCCACTCGCCGACTTAAAACGCATCGCAGGCAGGTTCGGCGTTACGGCTAGCGCTGATGCCAGGTCCAAAAGTAGTTGGGTGACCGCACTTGACCAGTTCGCCGCTACTCGGCCGCGGACGCAGGCGTGGGTTTCGGTCAGTAAGCAGGCCAGGGCAGCACTGCCAAAGTTCCTGCTTTTCGGCGACGCCGAATCAGCCGAAGCCGCGATTAGGGCAGCGCTGAACACTCGCTACAGATCCCACCTTGAAGACGAGGATCTTAAACAGCGAGTGCGGGACTTGGAGGCGGAACTCGGCCGACGGGTTCGCGAGGATGCGCAGGGACTCGTCGAACATATTCAGCAGCGATGCCCGGACCTAGTCCGCGTCGACGTCGAGCCAGACGTGTCTTTCACTTCCGGACTTCGGTCGACCAAGCTGCTGCTGGCCCGCACCAACGGTGAGACCGTTAGCCTCGGCACTGTGGGGGCGGGGCGCAATCGCCGGATCAGCCTTGCCGTCTGGGAGTGGGCAAGCGAGCTCCTCAGACGCGATGCTGAGAGCCACCCCGCTGCCGACGACCAACAGCACGTCGTTCTGGCATACGACGAGCCCGATACCCACCTTGACTACCTTCAGCAGCGACGGGTTATGGCGCTTATACGCGAGCAATGCTCAGTGCCGGGTATCTCGATGGTGATAGCGACCCACTCCATGAACCTGATCGACGGTGCCGCTATCGAGGACATCGTTCACCTTAGGCTCGAAGGTGAACGCACGAGGATTAATCGACTGCTGTCCGACCTCGATAACGACGCGAACGGGCAGTACCTTGCCGACATTGCCATCGCGTTGGGGCTGCGCAACACGGTTCTCCTCCATGAGCGATGCTTCGTAGGGGTGGAAGGCGTAACGGAGCAACTGTCGTTCCCGCTACTTTTTCGTCTTAGCACAGGTCGACCGGTGCACGCCGCAGGAATAGTGATCGTTGGATGCCACAACAACGAGGGTGCGCTGAAGTTCGTTGGATATTTGGCACGATCAGGGCGGCAGGTGATGCTGATCATCGATGCTGATAGCCGGAAGAATAACAAGATTTTCAGCGATGCTAACCTGGCGAAGGAGGGCATCGATATTGTTAACCACGTGCGATTCGTGGGCACGCCAAATAAGGAATTTGAGTTTATCTTCACGAATGACCAGTGGTGCGATGTAGCAAGCGTGGTTTGGCCCCGCAACGACGGGGAGCCCTGGGGGCCGGAGGCAGTTGAATCGCTACGCGCCGGTAAGTTCAGCACCTCGTTGCTGAACTTATTCAAGGAGGGAAGCGACAGTGGTCCCATCTCGAAAGCATCGATGATGTATGAGATGACGCGAAGCCTCAAGAGCGCGGCGGATGTTCCTGCAGAACTCCGCGACGCATTTCTGCAGCTGGAGAAGCTAGCCGCCCTTGATTCGTAACGTGCTTCGCGCGAGCATTCGTGCGCGCCGCTGAGTGGCAGTCGGGGCCTCCCAGGTGTGCCACCTCTTCGAAGGGGTCCACCGTTGTGCGTGTTCGCGCTCTGGTATTCCACACCAACGGCAGGAGTTGGGCTGGGGCGTCACGGCATGGCGCACGCGATGCGCGGCAGGCGTCACGGTACTCCTCCCTCCGTCGACGGTCTTACCATCGCACGGACGTACGACAGTTTCTAGCCCAACCCTGGTCAAACACCTGGTCAGGGCGTCGTTTGCTTGTCCGCAGTACTATGCGTAAACGGACTATAGGCTCAATATTCTCACCGCAGTGAACGGTTGGAGCGAAGGGCGTGGCGAGTCCAGCAACCGCGCATCATCCGACTTCGGTCCTTGGTGATCAATCCGGCGGAGGCTGAGCTGAAGACGGTTGCGTCGAGCTTGCCATCTAGCGCCAAGAAGGAGAAGCTCGACTCCTGAGGTTCCTCAGTTCGGAGGGTTTGTTGCCTGGCTCCGGTGGGCTCAGGCTGAACGATAGTCGTCTCGTTCTGTCGTGCCTGGTGGGTGTGCCAAGCGGTTTCGCACCCGTCTAGGGATCGCCAGCCGAGTTCTTTTGGATGCGGCGGGTGTGCCAGCCGTAATGGTGAAGACCGCGTTCTCTGCTTCGTCGCGGGTTCGTCAGAAGTTGCGGTAGACCACTTCGATCTTCAGGGTGGCCCAGAAGTGCTCCATGAGCGCGTTGTCATAGCTGTCGTCGACCGATCCGATCGAGGGCAGGATGCCGTTGTCGGCCAGGCATCGCGCGAAGCGGAACAACGTGTGATTCGACCTGCGGTCTGAGTGGTGGATCAGTTGGCCGTCGCGGATGTCGCGGGACCAGATGTTGTATTCGAGGGCGCCGACGATCAGGTCGGTGTCGCAGCGATCGGAGCAGCGCCAGCCCACGATGCGGTTGGAGAACACGTCTCGGACGGCGGCGAGCCAGAACACGTCCTCGCCGCAGGGGATTCGCGTGGCGTCAGCGACCCACAACAGGTTCGGCACCGCAGCGGTGAACTGCCGGTTGGCCAGATCCGGCGCCGGTGTCGCCTTCGGGTTCGACTGGGTGGCGGAATGCGCCACTTCTTGCGCAGGAATGCCCCCTGCAGACCTTGGTCACGCATCAACCGCTCCACTTACTTGCGGCCGACGTGCCGGCCTTGGTGCCGGAGCCTGGCGTGCACCCTTGGGTTGCCGTAGGTTCCATCCGACACGTCGTGGATCTCGGCGATCTCGACGGCCTGCCCCGCTGCGCCGCCTGAAACAACCGGCCCTCCCTGCCCTGCCCGGCTCATTCCAGCAACTCGGGCGAATCCGTACCGCGTTCCATGAACGCGACGTCGAGACCGAGCGCCGCGCATGCCGTCCTGACCGGCTCGAGAACGTCCAGGATCTGGTCGCGGACCGCCGGAGTTATCTCGAAGTCCTCGTTCAACTGCACGTCGGCGGCGAGGTCACCGCTGGGTGCTAGCCAGTCGGAGATGAACCCGGCCGTCGGGAGCCACATGCCGAACACCGGTCGGAGCGAGCGCAGTATGGCCCGGGCGTTCGCCGTCCGGCCGCGGCCGATGTCGAGTCGCAGCGCGAGATGGATCCCGGCTATCGCCAGCCAGCGCACACGCAGCTCGTTGCCGCCAACCAGGCTCGGCCGACCGTTTCGCCCGGTCTCCACGCGAGCCTCGCCCGTGCGGCGGCCGAAGCTCCACGGGCCGTTCAATCGGCTGAGGTACACGTAGTCGCCGCTGGGCCGGGCCTGCCCGCCGGTGACGAGCGCCGACCTTACGGCCTGCGGAGTGCCCCCGTCGACCAGCATCGCCACCAGCTTCTGGAATGCCTCCTCGACCCTTCGCGGGGTGCCGCCCAGCCGCAGGACGCAGAAGAGCGCAGTGAGCGTGAAGTCCTCGGCCTGGGCCAGCTTGAGGACCTCCTGGATGGTGACGCCGGCGTCGCTCTGCGGATGCTTCCTCGTCCAGGTGGTAAGCAAGAGCAGCTCCCACGAGGTGATCTTTCCCTGGTTGCGGCGATTGGCCCGGCCGGTACGAACGGAGAGGTGCGCGTCCAATCGCTCCCGGATGGTGAGCATGACCTCCTCGGCCATAAACACTGCGGTTACCAAGCGCCAGCAGAGCGTCGTGCCCGGCTTCAGCGCCTTCACCAGACGGGTGGCCGCCGCCGTTTCCTGCCGCCCGCGCTGCAAGCTCATGAAGGACGAAACCTCCTGGCTGACCAGCGGGTCGGCCTCGGCCAGGGTCAGGGTGCCGGTACGCAGCCGACTCCAGATCGTCTCGGCCACCAGGAACTCCTGGAACGACCGGTGCGGGAACCCGAATCGCTCGCCGATGCGGCGGTCGAGCGGTGACCCAGCGAACAGGTCCCGGCGGACTGCAAGCAGATCACGACCCTTCGCATACGGCTCGACCAGTTCCAGCGGGACGGTCTCGCTCGCGACGAAGGTTGCCTTCTGCTCCTTCCACAGCCAGAACGCAAGCGAAGTGAGGAAGGCGCGCCGTTCGGTCGAGTCGAACGCGGCTCGGCTGTTCTTGTCGTCCTCGCGCTGGATTATGGTGTCGATGAGGTGCCCGATGAAGATGTCGTAGATGCGGGCTAGGTCGAGCTCGCTGATCTCGCCGGCGTACTCGGGGAGGATCTCGGCCAGCATCCGCAGCTGGACCGGGCGCCGGGCCACGTCCCGCAGGTGCCGCGAGCCGACCTTGTCCCACAGGGCCGCCACCTCGGCGTCCGGGTCGGCCAAGTCCGGGCGGCGGTACCGGACATAGCGGCCGAGGAACAACCGGATCTCGTCGTTGTTGAACGGCGAGAGCTCGACCTCGAAGCAGTTGGGCCAGCCCGCGTCGGCGCGCCCGCCGCCGGCATGCAACGCCATCTCCTGTTCCTCGTCGGTCTCGAACGCGGTGGGCCGGCCGAGCACGATCAGCCGCGAGTCCCCGTCGTGCAGCCGGTAGAGCTGGCCCAGGTTGTACTCGAAATCGTTCCAGGACAGCAGCTGCTTCATCTCGTCGAAGCCGTCGAGGATGACGACGAAGCGCCCAGCCTGGTTGAGGCTCTGAAAGGCCGCGAACGAGTAGCCCGGCACGTGGTAGGTGGCGGTGAACTGCTTGCCCAGCAGGCCTTCGAGAGTCTGCTCTCCGGCCAGATCGCCGAGGCGGATCAGGATGGGGATGCGGGCGTGCGGATCGTCCTTGGCGGCCTCTGCGAGAACGGCGGCGAGGTGGCTAGAGAAGGAGCTTTTGCCCATTCCGTACGCGCCGAGCACCGCGATGGGCTGATCCGGTTCCGGGCCGTCCGGCTCGTCCGGCTCCCGTGTTCCGCGGATCCACCGCCGCACCACCGTCTCGAGATCCTCATCGACGCGGGTGCGCGGCTGGATGTAGTAGTCCGGCAGGCCGTCCGGCGAGGTGGCGAACGTGTCGAGCAGGTCCTGGAGGTATTCGCCGAAGTCGAGGGCTGCGGCGAGCAGCTCATCGAGCCGAAGCACCTTGAGGTGACGGATGCCGACCGCATACTCCTTGAGGTCGTCGGCGGCGTCTACAGCCGTGATCACGTACACCGAGTCGATCTCGCGGCGTTCAAGCAAGTCGAGCGGGGTCGCCAGCGTCGACCAGAGGCCGGCCGCCGTCACGGGCTCGGAGCCGTCACGGCAGATGACCGCCATCCGCCGGTCGTCGTCGAGTCGGCGTTCGGTGGCCAGCAGCTCGCCGTCGGTCCCGGTGTGCTCAACGGTCCAGCCGCTCGCCCGCAACGCCTGGCTCACCTGCTTGTCGAAGTCGGTCATCGCTCTCCCTCCCTGGCCTCGGCGAGCGCGCCGAGCGCCTCAATCCGGGAGACGAGGCGCTCGGCGCCTTCCTGGGTGAGGCCGGCGGCCAGCGTCGCGGGGCAGTGGACGAGCATCTCGGTCACCTCGGCCAGACCGGCACCGGTGACCGAGCGGATCAGCACTACCAGCGGGATCTTCCGGCCGCCGGCGTCGGTGAGCACGACCGACCAGGCCGGCGTGCGGGCGTCCTCGGCCTGCGCGGCCATGTCCCATAGCTGATGGAAGCGGTTGACCTGCTCGTCGGCGTCCATTTGGGGTACCCGGCTGGCGAGTTCCGGTACCAGGACACTGAGTACGCCCCACGCCGGAAGCCGCGGCGAGGTGAAGGCGTCGTAGATGCGAGTGCGCCGGACGAGGTCGACGTTAATGGCTCGCTCGAGATCGCGTACGGACGGCCAGCCGGCCTTGCGATGCAGCTCGTGCAGGGCCAGCGAGAGGTCGCGGTGCGCCCCGGCCGGCAGCTCTGGCTTCCTCAGCGTCATGACCGCAGCCCGCCCGTCCGAATCTGTCCGTCGATGACCGGACCTCATGAAATCATGTCCTTTCCCGGCGTCGATAGTCCCTGATCGACGGAGGTTGTCCCGGGTGCGGAAGAGGGCTGGACGGTGGACTCCGGGCGGCAGAGAGCCGTCATCCAGAGTCAGGAGAAACCATGCGGCGCAGACCCGTCACCACCCGCCTCGCGTTCATCACCACCGCCTCGCTCTCGGTCGCCTCGGCGGTGGGCAGCGTCGCGGAGGCGGTTGCCACACATTTCCACTACGAGACCGGCGCGGCCGGTCACGCGGCGGCCGCCGTGATCGCGATCTGGGTCTTCGACAAGCTCAACAATCTCATCGACGACAAGGAGTAGGCGGAAGATCGCCAGGGGTGGGGATTCATGCGTCAGGTGGCTCGGCTGTTGTCGGGTTCTCTGGCGATGGGTCGCGCGGGGTAGCAGCCCGCATAGCTCCGCTCGGACCTGTGGGTAACCCTGTTGCCAGAAGGGAGGCCAGGTCGCGGGTGACCGCGACTTGACCTCCCTTACAGGGTGTACGGCGGGCCCGCTCTATTCGAGCACCGTTACCGTCACAGCCCTGCCTGCGGTCCTGGCCTGAACCTCCGCTCGCTGCCGGGCCCGAGAGAACTGGCAGCCTCGCGTATTTGGACTGATGCGAGTTCCAAGACTCTCGGTCATGTCCGCGCTGGTGGTGTGAGAGACGGCCATCGCGTGATCCGGTCTGATGTTATGCGGCGATCGGTGTCGGGTCGGGCTGGTCGGTGGCGTGTTGGCCGGTGTTGATCGTGATAGTGCGGGCTTTGGTGAGGAGTTTCCAGGCCCATGTAGCGGCGTCCCTCGGCCCATTCGTCGGTTTGTTCGGCCAGGATGGCGCCGACGAGGCGGATGATCGCCGCCCGGTTGGGGAAGATCCCGACGACGTCAGTGCGGTGGCGGATCTCCTTGTTCAGGCGTTCCTGCGGGTTGTTCGACCAGATTTGACGCCAGATCTCACGCGGGAAGCCGGTGAAGGCGAGGAGGTCGTCGCGGGCGGTGTCGAGGTGCTCGGCGGCGGCGGGGAACTTCGCCTCGATCGTGGTCACGGCCCGCTGGAACTGGGCGTGGACGGCGTCGGTGTCGGGCTGGTCGAAGATCGTGCGGACCAGGGTGGCGATCCACGGCTACGCCGACTTGGGCACTTTCGTGAGCAGGTTGCGCAGGTAGTGGGTGCGGCACCGTTGCCAGGTTGCGCCGGGCAGGGCGGCGCCGATCGCGGCGACGAGGCCGGCGTGGGCGTCGGAGATGACCAGCTGGACGCCGGACAGTCCGCGGGCCGTCAGTGACCGCAGGAACGCCAGCCATCCCGCGCCGTCCTCGTCCGAGGCGACGTCCACGCCCAAGACTTCACGCCCGCCGTCGGCGTTGGCCCCGACCGCGACCAGGGCGTGGACGTTGACGGTCCGGCCAGCCTCGCGGACCTTCATGGTCAGGGCGTCGGTCCACACGAACGTGTAGTGGGCGGCGTCCAGGGGCCGGTTGCGGAACGCCTCCACCTGGGCGTCGAGGTGGGCGGCCATCTCCGAGACCTGCGACTTCGACAGCTGCCGGATCCCGAGCTGCTCGACCAGCTTCTCCACCCGCCGCGTCGACACCCCCAGCAGATAAGACGTCGCGACCACCGACACCAGGGCCTGCTCGGCCCGCCGCCGATGCGTCAGCAACCAGTCGGGAAAGCAGGAGCCCTGCCGCAGCTTCGGAATCGCCAGGTCGATCGTGCCTGCGCGCGTGTCCCATTCCCGGGTCCGGTAGCCGTTGCGGGAGTTGACCCGCTCCTCATTGCGCTGCCCGTAACCGGCGCCGCAGATCGCGTCCGCCTCAGCGGACATCACCGCCTGCGCGAACGCCTTGATCATCGCCTGCAACACGTCCGGCGACGCGCCCTCGATCTGCTCGCGCAGTAGGTCAACAGGGCTCACGCTCTCTGAAGCGGCCATTGCGTCCTCATCTCCTTCTCTGACTTGGTCGTCTTGAAGGATCGACGCGATGGTCGTCTCTCACCTACGTAACACCCCCAAAACGGGCAAGTCGTACATCGCTCCAGCGGATGCAACCCGGGGTGAGCGCTCCGTGCTCCCCTCGTGGCGACAGCCGGAGTGGGTATATAGGCGAGGCCTAGTTGATCTCCGATGATGTGCTCGGCGTGTGCTCGCCAGCGGATGCCAACCCGGGTCACCCGGTGCCGACGCGGGCCACCGCAGCCGCTCGTGGTCGCAAACGGGGGTTCGTGTGCTCGGGCTGTGGTCCTGGGCTGGGCGAACACGGGTCCGGGTGCTGCGGGTGAACGTGGGCTGCTCCCTGCCACCCCAGGTGAACCCGCAGGTCGCTAGACTAGGCGCTCGCGCCCTCGTAGCTCAGGGGATAGAGCATCGGTTTCCTAAACCGTGTGTCGCAGGTTCGAATCCTGCCGGGGGCACCAGTTGAGGTCCAGCGGGCAAAGTGCCGATCGTCGATGAACTTCGACCGGCTGCGGGACCACCGCTGTCGGATCGCCGCCCACGGTGAACCTGCTGCCCGAACTCCGACGACGCCGTCAAAGCCGCGATGCGGGTCATGACGGCGTCGTCGACGGCGGTGGGGCGGTGTTGCAGGCCGTTGAGCGGTCCGTGTTGTCGCGGGCGGATCAGAGGTACGGGTCGCTCGCGGCGTAGATGCCCAGAACGATCATGAGGGTGCCGGACACTGCCGTGAGGACCTGCCCGGCCCTCGGCGTCATGAGCTTGCGGGAGACCGCCCCGACTCCCACCAGCAGCCCCTGCCAGCCCGCCGAGGCGGCGAAGATGCCGGCTACGAAGAGCACGCCGGCACCCCAGGACATCGTGCCGCCGATGCCCACCGCCGCCGAGGCGAAGTAGCCGATGGTCAGTGGATTAGCGGCGGTGAGGCCCAGGAGGAGCAGGTAGGCGCGCAGCCCGGTGGTCGGCATGCCACGATCCGTCGGCCCACCAGGGGTCGTCGATCCTTTCATCCGACGCAGGGCGAGCAGTTCCCGCGCCCCCAGGAGCACCAGGACGGCACCGGCGATGATCCGCATCGGTGTCAGGAGCGACCCGACGGCGGCGGCGACGCCGCCGCCGACCGAGACCGCCAGTGCGGCGAAGACCAGGTCGGTCGTGGCGACGCCCAGCGCCGCCGCCAGGCCCACCCGTAGGCCCCGCGCCTGACCGGTGCGGATGACCAGCAGCCCGATGGCGCCCAGTGGCACCGCTACTGCCAGCCCGGCCAACAGCCCGGCCAGCAGGTATCCCATCATGACAGACATCGCAGCGTCCCCCGTCAGTGCGCGCGTTACGACACTGCGGGACACTACCAGGTATGGGCTATTCCATAAGCTCAGATATCCCGAATCTGACCTCGTCGCCGTCCGCCGGGCTCAGGTCCTCCCGGGTGTAGAACATCTCATAGACGTTGGTCGAATACAGTTGACCTGCCCTGGTCAGCTCGTATCGGTCGCCCTCCAGGCGTAGCCAGTCCTTGTCCACCAGCTCCTGGAGCTCGCTGCCGAAAACCGACTCCATCGGTACGCCGAAGCGCTGTAGGAACTCTGTCTGAGATACCTCACACATCTTCAGGCCGCGGATCATGACCCGCCGCATCTCCTGCTCCTTGGTGAGCACCGTGGCGAAGTCAATGGGAATCCTGCCCTCGTCCACCATCTCGTAGTACCGCTTGAGGGGCTGGACGTTGACGTAGAGGCGGTCATGGATCACGCTCTTTGACGACACCCCGAAACCGATCATCGGCCAGGTGCGCCAGTAGTATTCCAGGAAGCGGGACAGATCGGGACACCGGTCCGGGTGGAAGTACCCGGTGGAGCTGCGCCGACGGAATCCGGCGGCCTCCAACGCGTCGATGGCGTACTCGTACATCATGGCTTCCTCGGCCGGCGACGGCAGCTGCATCTTGCCCGAGCCGATCAGGGTGTGGAAGGCCGTCTTGGGCCAGATCTCCAGGCCGTACGCCGTGATGCAGGCCGGTTCCAGCTCGATGGCCCGGTCCACGCTGCGCTTCCAGTCGTCGAGGGACTGGTCCGGCAACGGGAAGATCAGGTCGATGTTGGTGTGCCGGAACCCACCGTCGACCACCATGCGGTACGCGTTCTCGGCGGTCGCCACGTCGTGCGAGCGGTTGCAGATCTCCAGGAGCCGGTCGTCGAACGCCTGCACCCCCACGTTCACCCGGTTGAATCCGCCGGCCACCAGTGTCTCGACCTTGTGCGGGTCGACGGTCGACGGGTCGAATTCCAGGGCGATCTCACAGCCGTCGTTGAATTCGAACGTTTCCCGGCACGCGTCGAGCAGGCGGACCAGTTGCTCACCGGTCAGGATTCCGGGCGTCCCACCGCCGAAGTAAACGGCGTCGATCGAGAATCCGGGAAAGGTGCGGTTGGTGGCGAAGTTGCGGATTTCCTTCTCCAGCGCGTCGACATACCGCGCGAAGTGTGACTCGTTCTTGTTGACATAGACGGTGTAGTCGCAGAACCCGCACTTCTTGATGCAGAACGGCACGTGCAGATAGAGCACCGCGCTCTGCCGCCGGAAGTAGTCGTCGTAGTCCACGTAGCGGTACTTGAAGGGGTAGGTGTGGATGTTGCGGCGGATGATCTGGCCCTCGGGCTGATACATCTGCGATTCCTCCGCTTCGCTCAGTGAATCGGCGTGAACGGTTGCGTGGCTACGTCGGGCAGCGCATTGCTGACCCGACCGTTCGGGACCACCGGCCGGCCGCACGACACGAAAAGGTCGTCGAAGACCTCGCGCCGCCGGTCCCGGTAGTCCGAGCCGGACCGGCCCACCAGCCGGACCATCTCCTCGGCGAGCATCAGCTGGTACCGGCAGGACTCCTCGTTGAGCACGTTGAGGTCCCCGCTCGCGACGAAGTTCTCCTGGCGGCAGCCGCCACCACACAGGTAGCGCGCCCAGCACTGGCCGCAGACGGGGTGCTCGTCGACGGTGCGACGCCATTCCGGGTGCGGCACGGTGAGCCCGTCCTCGCCGGTCCCCACGTCGAACGCCTCGTCGCCGACGAGACGGTGGCAGGGACTGATGGTGCCGTCCGGCGAATGGGTGTAGTAGGTCCGCCCGCCGGAACAGAACGACAACGCGGTGAGACCCTCGATCATCATCTGGGCGGTGCGTTCGTACTCGAGCACCCCGGCGAAGCGGTTGTCGGGCGTGAAGAACGACGGGTAGGCGTGCAGGAAGTCGCGGAACTGCTCGATCATGCCGGGCCGCAGGAAGTGGTTGACGTAGGTGACCTGGCGTGGACTGCTGAGCACCTTGTCGCCCAGGGTCAGGGTGAGGGCGACGCTGCGCCCCTGCTGGTCGACCGGATAGACACCGGGGTAGATCTGGAAGAAGTCGAACAGGTTGAGTTCCCACAGCTCGCGCACGCTGTCGAGCAGGGTCGGCGTCTCCGTCGCGATGGTCATCCGGGCCACGAGGATGACGTTGTCGCCCGCTTCCCTGCGCAGCGTCCACAGATTGCGCATGATCCGGTCGTACGAGCCGCTGCCGTTCTTGGACGGACGGTTGCGGTCCTGCACCTCCCGGGGCCCGTCGAGGGAGACGGAGACGATGAACCGGTGCCGGCGGAACAGGTCGATGACGCCGGTGGGCATCAGCGTGAGGTTGGTGGAGATGCGGTGGACGAACGTCACCCCCCGTTCGTCGGCCACCCGCTCGGCCCGCTCGCAGATCTTGCTGATCAGGGCGAAGTTGGCCAGCGGCTCGCCGCCGAAGAACTCGAAGCGCACCCGCTGGCCGGGTGCCACGTTCTCGTCGATGAAGCGGAAGATCCACGCCACGGAGTGTTCGCCCATGGCTTCCTTCATCCGGCCGTAGTCGCCGCCCTCGGCGAAGCAGTACGTGCAGGCCAGGTTGCAGATGTTCGTCAGGTTCACGTTGACCGCGAAGTCCGCGCCGTCGGCCAGCGAGCTGGCGCGCAGCGTCTCGGCGTTGCTGTCGGCGTCCGGGGTCAGCGTGAAAGCCTCCCAGGCCGAGTGTTCCTCGGCACGCAGGTGCTCGATCCCCTGTTCCAGGCGCTCACCCACCTCCCGTGGCATTCGGGCGATGCGGTGGTTGCCGGTGACCAGCACCGCGGACTCCTGCTCGTCGAGGTGCACGACGAAGTAGTCGGTGCCGCTACGCACGGCGGGTCTCCTGGAGTCGGATCGCGGCCTCGGGGACGGCGTCGCTGGAGTGTTGGATCTCCAGGACCGTGCTGATGGGGAAGTGCGCCCGGTCGTACACCTCGTAGAGGTTGGCGTGGACGCCGGGGGGCAGCTGCACGCTGACGCCGCGGTCGTCCGAGGCGGACTTGCACGCGATGAAGCGGTACTGCGAACCGGGCAGGATGGGCACCCGCTTGACCTCGCGGCCGTGGGAGGCCCCGCCCAGCACGCGGACGGTCACCTCGTGCGCCGCGGACGCCTCACTGGACAACTCCACGTGTACGGCCTTGACGTCGCCGCGCCACTCGTGCTCGATGTGGTGCAGGTCGGCGGCGTCGACGTCGAGAATGTCGAGGGCGGTGTTGTCCGGTGCCGCCAGCAGCCGGAACGGCAGGGGGTTGGCGCACCCCTGGCAGTGGGCCTCCCCGGTGAGCCCGACGGGGGACGCGATCAGCCCGTACCGCTCGACCACCAGCAGACCGCAGTGCGGGCAGTAGGAGTTCGTCGCCTCGTTGTCGTAGACGTTGCCGAGGTAGCAGTAGCGGACCCCCTCCTCCAGCGCGATCTCCCGGGCCCGTTCCAGCCGCTCGACCGGGGTCCGGTCGACGTGGGTGTACTTGTAGTCGGGGTGGAAGCGGACGAAGTGCACGGGCACGTCGGGGCCGAGCCGGTCGAGCACCCAGCGGGACAGTTTCCGCGCGTCGCCCTCGGTGTCGTTGGCGTCGGTGACCAGCAGGCTGGAAACCTCGACGTGCTTGCCCCGGTCGAACACGTAGGCCGTGGCGTCCAGGACGGGCTGCAGCTGGCCCTTGGTCACCCGCTTGTAGAACGTGGGGTCCATCGACTTGAGCGAGATGCTGAAGATGTCGATGACCTCGCAGAGTTCCTTGGCCCCTTCGAGCGAGATGTAGAACGCCGACTTGAAAAGGTTGACCAGGCCGTGCTCGCGGGCGAGCCGGGCGGTGTCCAGGACGAATTCGTGCCAGACGACCGGGTCGTTGTAGGTCCAGGAGATGACCTGGATCCCTCTTTCGAGGGCGCTCTGCACGACCTGTTCCGGGGTGTAGTAATGCACCGATTGGTCCTCTACGAACCGCGCCTGCGAGGTCTGCCAGTTGTGGCAGTAGTCGCAGTTCATCATGCAGCCGATGTTTCCCATCGAAAGGATGCGGGCGCCGGGGGCGTAGTGGTAGACGGCCTCGGTTTCGATCGTCTCCTCGGTCATGGCGACCGACTTGCCGTAGTTGAGCGTCACCAGTTCACCGCCGCGGTTGGCGCGTACCCGGCAGAACCCGACCGCTCCTGGGCGGATGACGCAGTTTCGGGGGGAGAGGTGGCACTGGACCGTTCCGTCCGGGCGGGAACTGTAGAGAACGGCGGGATGGGTGTCCTGCTGCCAGCTCCATTGTTGCTGATCCTTTGGCACGGTGCGTCCTTCCGTGGCGGGATGGCGGGAATTCAGCGTGAACTGCGGTGAATGTGCGCAGGTGCCGAGGGCGCGGGCGGGGTGACCCGTGCCGGGAAGGTGTCAGGCTGTCGCGCGCCAAGATCTGTGATCATTGTATCGCTTACGGTGACGACCCCCGAACGAACGGTATGTCTTGACATGTGTTGGCGTCAATACTTTCGGCATAGGACGGTGACGTGAAGTGGTCTTGGCCGGAAGAGATGGGACGTGCCTGACGCGGAGCTGAAGATCAGTTATCCGTTGCGTCGGTGGAGTTGTTCTTGGGGCAACGGATAACTGATCTTCCGACTCTCGGCGTGGGACGGGTGACGACCGCCGCCGCCGTCGTCCACTTCGTGGCCGCGGTGCCGCGCGTCCGGGCGCCGCTGCCGCGTCCCGGCGGCGGCGTCGGGGTCATCCGTCGGCCCGCATGCCCGCAGGGGCAGGAGGAACTGCCCCTAAGGCGGCCGGCGGTCGCGTACCCCGCGGGCGGGTGCCCGGGGCAGGGTGGCCGGGTTGACTGTCGCCGACGTGAAAAGAGCGGTCATGACCTGGCGCGAGAACTACTGGGACGATGCCACGCAGAGCCCGGACTACTTCGAGTCCGTCGAGTTCGCCACCGTCCTCGACGGCGACTACGGCACCCGGATGTTCGGCCGGTGGATCGCGCAGATGCATCCGGACCGCCACGACCTGATCCGCAGCCTGGAGTACCTGCTGGTCACCTACCGGCACGGCGATGACGTGCAGGCGACGCTGGACACGTTCGAGCGCCAGCTACCCCGGCCGTGGGACGACTGGGCGATGACCACGGCACTGACGGAGACCGCCCGCCGCAACCCGGACGTGCCGGTCGAACTCCGCGACGACGACGACTTCGCCGCCCTGGCCGAGCAGTTGCGCGACGACGCTCAGCTCTTCGCGCTCTGGCGGGAGGAGGTGCAGCAGGCTGCCGTCATGGCGCTGTCCGTCCCGGAGGTGATGCCCGCCTTCGTCACCTCCTGCCAGACCCTCGCGGCGGAGGCACACGGCTATGGGGACAGGGGCAAGGAGGAGGAGAGCGAGCAGGAGAGCGAGGACGAGGAGGAGGCCAGCTACGACTACTCCGGGTACGACCGGGCGTTCGGGCACATCGCGTCCGACGACGACCTGGTGGTGGCCCCCGGCCCGGAGAAGTCGGTCCGGTTCGCGGAGCCGCTGGTGCAGGGGGAGGACGCGCCGCAGTGGCAGCACGGCGAGTTCAAGATCGGGGTGGCCTTCACCCTGAACCCGGAGGCCAACTCCAACCTGGCCGGCCTCTACTCCTGGGCGCAGACGCAGGCCCTCGTCGGCCTGTGGGGGGTGGACGTGGACGAACTCGCCACCATGATCGGCTCGGCGATGGAGCGGATGCCCCGGATGTACCGGGACGACCGGATGACCATCCACGTCTTCCCGCAGTACGTCTTCATCACGGTCACGATCGACTCGGCGCTGAACGCGCACAACACCGGGATCATCGCCACCCTCACCGACGAGGGGGCGTACGCGCACTACGTGCAGTTCAAGGACCTGGTGATGTTCTACACCGACGAGAGTGACATGGACACCCCGATCTACAACGTGCTCAAGACGTTCGGGGACCCGTGGGCCGGCGGCACGGCCGAGAGCTACGTGGTGCGCCACGGCCGGGGCCGCAAGGCGTACTTCACTGTCGACCCGGTGCGGACCAGCCACGAGCAGAGCGTGGCGGCGGTGGTCCGGCGCTGCTCCGGTGGGCTCGACGTCCGGGTGCTGTCGGCCCGGCCGCAGTAGGGTGACGACCGCCGGCGGTGGTGGGGTGGTGCCCGAAGGTGCAGGCGGGACTGCCCGGAGGGCTTCCCGTGGGGTTGCGGCCGACCCGGGCGGGCCGCGTTCACTGGCCCCCATGGCTGCATCAGCGTCCCGGTCCCTGCGCGCCACGTCGGCGCTCGCTGTGGTGGCACTCCTGGTGGCCGGGGCACCGCCGGCGGCGTACGCCGAGTTCTTCGCGGCACCGCGACCGGCCGGTGGCCCGGCGCTGCGGATCAGCGTGAGCGACGGCGCCGCCCCGCTGGTCGGCGAGCCGGCCGGGACGACCCTCGGGCTGACCCCCGGTGGCTCGGCGGTGGTCACCCGCACGGTGACCACCGCGACCATCCCGCCCCGCCCCGACGTGGTGCTGCTCGCCGACACGACCGGCAGCATGCAGGCGGCGCTGAACGACGTCCGGGTCAACGCGAAACGGATCATCGGCGACATCAGCGCCGTCCAACCCGACGCCCGCTTCGCGGTCGCCGAATTCCGGGACGAGGGCGACGAGTTCGTCTTCCGGCTCAACCGGGACCTGACCGCCGTGCCGTCCGAGGTGCAGGAGGCGGTGAACGTCTGGACCGCCGCCGGAGGCGGCGACGGCCCGGAGGCCGGCCTGAACGCCCTGTACGCCGTCGCCACCGGAGCGGTCGGCCTGCGGACCGAGAGCAGCCCGATCGTGGTGATCTTCGGGGACGCGCCGTCGCACGACCCGAGCGTCGGCCACGACCTCGCCGGGACGATCCAGGCGTTGACCACCCGGGGCGTGCGGGTGGTGGCCGTGGACGTCGGCAACCCGGGCAGCTACTCCCTCGACGAGTCCGGACAGTTCACCGAGATCACCCGGCAGACCGGGGGCGTGCTGCTCGACGCCGCCGGCCCGGCCGAGGTCTCCAACGCCATCCTGGCCGGCATCCGCGCCATCCAGGCCACCGTCAGCGCCCGGACCACCGACTGCGACCCGCAGCTCTCGGCCTCGGTCACCCCGGCCGAGCAGACCGTCGACAGTGGCGGCACCGTCGACCTCACCGTCTCCGTCGCGGTCGATGCCGCCGCCCGCAACGGGGAGTACGCCTGCCACCTGGAAGTCTCCGTGGACGGCATCGTGCAGGGCGAACCGGAACGCCTGGTGGTGAACGTCAGCGGGGCGGCACCGGACGTACCGGTGCTCCACTCCGACGCCGCCGCGCTCGACCTCGGGGAGGCCCCCCTCGGCGTGCCCTCGGCGACCCGGACGGTGACCCTCACCAACACCGGCGACTACCCGCTGACCGTGGCCGCCGCCCTCGCCGAACAGCCGCTCCCGGCGGTGTTCGCGGTCACCGCCTCGACCTGCGGCGGAACCCTGGCCGTCGCCCGGTCCTGCACGGTGGCCCTCACCGCCACCCCCCGGGCGATCGGGGCCGCGACGTCGGTGCTCAGCCTCGCCAGCGCCACCGACACCGGCGGGGTCGCCGCCCAGTCGCTGGCGCTGAGCGTCTCGGGTCGCAGCCCGACGTTGCAGTTCAACCCCGGCGTCGGCCGCCCCGGCCAGGTGGTCACCGCACTCGGCCAGGGCTTTCCGGCGGGGGCCGAGGTGCTGGTCACCTGGGTCGACGGCACGGGCGCGGTGCCGGTGGTCGCCGACGCGTCCGGCCGGTTCGCGGTGCCGATGGTGGTCTTCGAGGAGGGGATCGCCGGTCCCCGGGCCGCGCTCGCCTCGGTGCCGGCGGTCGGCCAGGTGACCAGCGGTACCTTCCTGGTGCAGTCGGCGACCGCCCAGCCGGGACCCTTCACCCGCCGTCGCTGACCGGCCCACCCGTCGGGGCGCACCGGCCCCGGGCCACGGCCGGGGCGCCCCGGGACCCGGGCCACCGCCGAGCCACCCCCGGCGGGATCGCCCGGGGCCCGTACCCCGGTCAGCCGACCAGCACCTGACCGGTGGCGATGATGCTGCCGGCCGGCAGGGGAGCGGGGTCGTTGCAGGTGTTGACCTTGTCGCCGTGCCGGGCCGCCGGCTTACCGTTGATCAGCACCAGGGCGCTGCCGGCGATGATCGTGCCCTGGTTGTTCGGTGGCGTCTGGAACGGCCCCCCGGTCGGCAGGTGCGGCGGGGAGTTCACCGCGACGCTGCCGACCACGGCGGCCGGCTTGCCCTCGATCAGCACGTCGGTGCTGCACCCGTTGGCGATGGTCCCGGCGAAGGGCATCGGGGTGGGTGTCGGCACCGGACCGGTCGGCGAGGGCACCATGATGATGTGCGTGTCGGTGCCGACCACCTTGTCACCGAGCTTCGCGGCAGGTACGCCCACGATGGAACCCTCCCTTGGGCAGCGGAACCGGTCAGATCAGCCCCTCGCGGATGGCGTGCGCGACCGCCTGGGTGCGGTTGCGGACACCGAGCTGGGTGGTGATCTCGTGCACGATGTTCTTGATGCTGCGTTCCGAGTAGGACAGCTCCCGGGCGATCGTCGCGATGTCCGCCCCGGCGGCGATCATCCGGAGCACCGCGAGCTGGCGCGGTGACAGCGGCAGGATGGTCAGCCCCCGGGGGGCGAGCACCTGCCGCTGGGCCCGACCGACCCGGGTCAGCAGCGAGCTGAGCAGGTCGGTGGGGAGCCTCGCCTCGCCCCGGGCGGCAGCCCGGACCACCTCGCGCAGCAGGGCGGCGGTGCTCTCCGAACGGCGTACCAGACTGAGACCACCCGCCTCGATCGCCTGCAACCCGGCGGTGTCGTCGAGCTGCCCGACCACCAGCACCGGTCGGGGGGCCGGCCGGCCGGTCAACGCGTCGAGCTGGGCCAGCAGCCACCCGTCCACCGTGTCGGCGACGATCACCAGGATGTCCGGGGTGTCGTCGGGTTCGGCCAGCACCACCGGGCGCGCGCCGACCGGGTCGTCGGTCGCCGCAGTGCCGAGCTGGGCCATGACACCGGCCTGGGAGATCGGGTCGCGGGAACGGACCGCCGTACGGATCGGTGCCGGGCCCGGGGCGGTGCCCGCCCGGTGGGCGCTGGCGGCCGGATCGGTGGTGTCCGGACCGGGGACCTGCCCGACGGTGGGGTGCGGGTCGCTCATCGGCTGGGGGAGGGGCTCGGGGTGGGCGCGACCGGCACGAGCTGTCCGGCGAAGTACGCGGCCGGGGTGCACGCCGTGGTGCCCGGGTTCGCACACTTCACCGCGACGGTCACCGGTTGGCCGGCGGAGAACCGCAACGGCTGGACGAAGTGGTAGTCCAGGTCCCGGAAGTTGTTCAGGCCGGTCTCCAGCAGCACGGTGTCGCCCCGCCGCACCTGGAGCAGCCCGGCGTCGCCGTGCGGATTCTGCAGCACGATGTCGGTCACCCAGAGCACCTTCTTGTCGGCCGGCCGGTAGGTGGAGAGGGTGAACTCATTGGCGGTGGTCGGTGAAGCGCTGGTCGCCACCCGGAAGTCGGCGGCGGTCTCCGGGTCGGCGTTGTCCAGTGTCCCGCCCTGGGCACCCGGCCCGTTGCCGTTGCCCTTTCCGGTTTCGGTCGGCGGGCTCGGGGCCGCGCTCGGTTTCGGGCTGGCGCCGGCCGCGACGATGGCCACCTTCTCGGCCTTCTCGGCGGTCTCCGCCGCCTCGCTGGCCTGGGTCTTCACCTCGGCCACCTCCTGGGACAACTCCTTGGTCTCCACCTTGGCAGCCTCCTTGGCGGTGGACTGCACGGTGGGTTTGAGCACCGCGAACCAGAGCCCGACCAGGGCGACCGCCACCGCGGCGGCCACCAGCACCACCCGGGGCGACCAGGCCGGCAGGACGGACCGCTGCACCAGCAGTCCGTCGCTGGTGATCGGCTCGGCGTCGGGACGGGTCACCGCCACCTGGAACGGCAGGTTGCGGTCCGGGCCCAGCAGGAACCGCTTCCGGGGGCGTACCCGCAGCTTCACGAACGTGGCCGTGCCCGGACGCAGCACCGGCGCGACCGGAAGCACCCGGAAGGTCAGCAGGCGGTCCGGATCGGCCGGCAGCACCTCGACCGTGGTCTCGACGTTGCCGGTGTTGTCGATCACCAGCTGGTGCCGGGCGGCGCGACGCGCCTGGGAGGTACGGGGCACCAGCTCCGTCGCCAGCTCCACGAAGGGCTGCACGGTGACGGTGCCCTCCTCGACCACCGAACCCTCGGGATTCTCCCGCCCCCGGACCCGTACCCCGAAGGCGACGCTGCCGGCCGGCACGGTCGCCGCACGCGGCGGCGTGAACGTCACCCGGGCCTCCTGCTCGGTGCCGGGCAGCAGGTTCATCGTCGCCGGCTCGACCTCGGCCCACGGTGCGGCGTCGCCGACCACGTCCAGGGTGAACCGGTCGACGACGGCGGCGGTGTTGCGCACCCGGACGGTGCAGCCGACCGTGCCGCCCGCGGCGACGGTGAGGTCGGTCTCGACAAGTCCCACAGCGACACTCATGCGGGCAGTCTCGCCGTGCGGGTGGGCCGGCAGAACCACGAACGAGGAACACCAAGGGGCAGCCGTGGCTACCTGAACGGGCAACGGAAAGCCTGATCGGGCAACCGGCGACCCGACGGGCGGCCCTCGCCCGGGTGGCCGGGGACCGGCAGGGGCGGCCCGGGCGACCGGGAAGACGGCGGGGCGTCAGCGGGGCTCGCTGATCCCACCCCTGGGCCGGGGCCCCGGCGGGCCACCCGGACCGCCGGGGCGGCCACCGCCACTGTTGACGCTGACCTCACGCGGCGGCGGTGCCAGGTCGGTCTGCGGCTCGGGCACGAACGGCACGAGCAGTTGCAGGTGCAACCCGGTCCGGGCGGTCCCGCCGTGCGCCACCCAGGCGGAGCCGGTGTCCCCCTCGCGCCGGGGCGCGGAGCGCACCACCACCGGCTGGTTCGCCCGGGCCACCGCACCGGTCAGGAACCGGGCCGGCAGGGCGGTGCAGCTCGCACAGCCGACCAGCAGTTCACCCAGCAGCCGGTGCTCCCGCTCGGTGTCAGTGGCCCAGGCGGTCAACAGGTAGCTGAACCGGTACCGGCGGCCCGGTGGGCGACGCCCCACCAGCTGACCGGTGGCGTCGCGCAACTCGTCCCAGGTCGCCGAGACGCCCGCCGAGTCCTCCTCGACGTCCAGCAGGAAGGCCGAGACCAGGTCACCCTCGCCGCGCTGCGCACACCGGTCCGGCGGGTCGAAGACGACCGGCACGTCCGACGGCAGGTAGTGGCCCAGCCAGGCCCGGACCGACAGGTCGACATCCCAGATCATCCACCCACCCTGCCCGCTGCCCGGACGGCACCGCGCCCGGCGGCCGGGCAGGCCGTCGGGGCGGATCGGTTGCCCTTGGGGGCAGAACTGCCTACCCCGGCGGCGGTCCGGCGGGCAGCCCTCGCGGCCGGCCGGCGTTGGCAAGCTCGGCCCCATCACACCGTCGTACAGGAGGTTCGATGCCGACGTATCTGTCGCCGGGCGTCTACGTGGAGGAGGTTTCCTCCGGGTCGAGGCCGATCGAAGCGGTCGGGACGGCCGTCGCCGCGTTCGTCGGCTTCGCCGAGAAGGGGCCGGTCGACGAGCCCACACTGATCACGAACTGGACGCAGTACACCCGCACCTTCGGGGGCTTCGTGGCGGGCAGCTTCCTGCCACTGTCGGTCTACGGCTACTTCCTCAACGGCGGCGGCTCCGCGTACGTGGTCCGGGTGGGTGGTGGTGCCGGTGCGGACTCCGCCGCCGAAGCCGCCGGTGAGTCGTACCCGGCCGCGGCCGTACCGGCGGCCGGCGACAACGGGCGGCTCTCCTTCACCGTGCGGGCCGCGCTGCCCGGCCCGGCCGGGCAGGACCTCTCGGTCGAGGTCGCCGACGCCTCCGAGGGCGGCGACGACGCGTTCAAGCTCGTCGTCAAGCAGGCCGGCAAGCCGGTCGAGACGCTGGACAACCTGACCACCAAGCGCGGTGCGGGCAACGTGGTCACCGTCGTCCGCCAGCAGTCCAAGCTGATCCAGATCGAGGAGACGAAGGGCGCCACCCTCGCCCCGCCCCGACGCGGCGCCGAGGTCACCCTCGCCGCGCCCGCGCTGCCGGCCACCACGACCGGCACCGGCGACCTGCGGGTACGCGCCGAGGACTACGTCGGTGACGTCAGCGACCGGACCGGCTTCGCCGGGCTGGAGGCGATCGAGGACATCACCATGCTCTGCGTGCCCGACCTGGCCGCCGCCCACCAGCAGGGCGCCATCGACGACGAGGCGTTCAAGGCCGTCCAGTTGGCGATGATCGCGCACTGCGAGCTGATGGGTGACCGGGTGGCCATCCTGGACCCGCCGCCCGGCCTGCACCCGCAGCGCCTCAAGGAATGGCGGATGGACGTCGCCGGCTACGACTCCAAGTACGCGACCCTCTACTGGCCCTGGGTCAAGGTGATGGACCCGGCGCAGGGCCGGGCGGTCTTCATGCCGCCGAGCGGGCACGTCGCCGGGGTGTGGGCCCGCAACGACGACACCCGGGGTGTCCACAAGGCACCCGCCAACGAGATCATCCGGGGCGCGCTCGCCCTGGAGAGCGGGCTGACCAAGGGCGAACACGACCAGCTCAACCCGATCGGGGTCAACTGCATCCGGGCCTTCCCCGGGCAGGGCATCCGGATCTGGGGCGCACGGACCCTGTCCAGCGACGCCGAGTGGCGTTACCTCAACGTCCGGCGGCTGTTCAACTGGATCGAGAAGTCGATCCTGCTCGGCACCAACTGGGTGGTCTTCGAACCCAACGACCCCCGCCTCTGGGACGCGGTACGCCGGGTCATCACGATGTTCCTGCGCCGGGTCTGGCGCAGTGGGGCGCTGATGGGCGACACCTGGTCCGAGGCGTTCTTCGTCAAGTGCGACGCCGAGAACAACCCGCCGGAGAACCTCGACGCCGGCATCCTCACCGTCGACATCGGCATCGCCCCGGTCAAGCCGGCCGAGTTCGTGGTGTTCCGCCTCTCCCAGCTCTCCCAGGGCTCCGGCGACTGACCGGCCCGCGGCGAGCACCCGACCTGAGCGACGACGAGACCAGGAGAACCGAGCATGGCCGGTCAGGGCACCCAGGACCCGAAGCAGAACACCCAGATCATCAGTGCCGCCGTCTTCCGGCTGGAGGTGCCGGGCATGTCGGCGATCAACTTCGCCGAACTGGTCGGGATCAGCAGCGAGGTGGAGAACGCGGAGTACATGGCCGCCGGCACCACCGGGCCGATCTTCTCCCGGCACTTCGGTCGGACCAAGCCGCCGACGGTCACCCTCAAGCGGGGCCTCGACCTCAACGGCGACCTGTGGCTCTGGCACCAGAAGGTGCGCAACATGATGTACGACGCCTACCGGGACTGCGCGTTGAAGCTCTACGGCCCCGGTGACGACCTCAACGGCGACGCCCGGTTGACGTACATGATGACCAACGCCTGGCCGTCACGGGTGGAGGTCAGCGGAGTCAAGGCCGGAGCCACCGACATCGTCTACCAGACGGTCACGCTGATGTGCGACGACCTGTTCGACTTCAATGCGCGCATCTAGCCTCGCCGAGCCCGCCGCCGGACCGGCGGCGGGTCTGCGGACCGAGTACCCGTTCGTGCTGCCGCGCGGGCTGGTCGACGACCGGGGCGGGGTGCACCGCGAGGGCACCATGCGGCTGGCCACCGCCCGCGACGAGATCACCCCCCAGGGCGATCCCCGGGTACGCCACAATCCGGCGTTCCTCATCGTGCTGCTGCTCGCCCGGACGGTCACCCGCATCGGCGGGGTGCAGGCCGTCGACGTCGACGTGATCGAGCACCTCTTCGCCTCCGACCTGGCCTTCCTCCAGGACCTCTACCGGCGGGTCAACCAGCAGGGGCACACCGGGGCCGAGGTGGCCTGCCCCAGCTGCGGGGGGCGCTTCGCGGTGGACCTGGCCGGCGGCCGACCGGGCGACTCCTGACCCACCCGGCAGCCCGACGCCGCACACCCGTACCGGAATCTGAAGGAGGTGGGCATGGCCTGGTCGTTACGGCCCGGACAGCCGTTCTGGCCACGTCGCCGCCGGACGGTCGGGGCACCTGCTCCGGTCGCGCCGGTGCCGCTCGCGTCGTCGGTGCCCACCGACCGGTACCCGGTCCTGCCAAGCCTGCCTCTGCTGACCGTGGCACCCGCCGCGGCGATGGTGACCATCCCGCAACCGGGGACGGCCACGGACGACCCGTCGTGGCCCCCGACCTCCGCTCACCGCCCGTTCCCCGGCCCGGTCCCGGTGGTCTCCGCGCGGTCCGTCGGGCCGGCTGCGGTCACCGACCCGACCCCGATCCGGTACGACACCGGTGCGGCCCACCGCCCGCCGACCGCTCCGACCCGGTGGGGCAGCAACGGTCCGGCCTTCGACCGTGGCCTGGCTCCCGATCACGGTTCGGCCCCCGGTCATGGTCTGGCTCCCGATCACGGTTCGGACCCCGGCCGTGGCGTGACTTCCGGCCACGGTTCGGCCCTCGACCGTGGGCCGGTGGTGGTGCCGGGGGCGATTGCGGGTCCGGCGGGAGACAGCTTTTCGTCGCCTGAGGTGGGGTGGAACGTGGCCGGTGGTCCGGCCGTAGACGAGGGTTCGACGGTGGGGCATGGCCCGAGCGGGGCGGCGGGCAGGCCCGGCGGAGAGGGTGCCTTCCCGGCATCGGGTCCGTCGGCTGGGCCGGAGAATCCGCAGGGACCAACGTCCGCCGGGCGATCCGACGGGCCCGACGTGGATGCCGCAGCCGCCCGGACGGCAGCGCAGTTCGCCGCCGCCGGTCTGCCCACCGCGCAGGTCTGGCCGCCACCGGGATTCGAGGTCGCCTACCTGGCGGCGGAGGCCACCCGGGCCGCCGAGGAGTCCCGGGCATCGGGCGGCAGCGGGCGTGCCCGGCCGGCGCAGCCGGACACCGGCCGGGGCGCGGCCACCGCCGCCCCCGGTCACGACGGTCGGAGCGACCCGGAGGGGACCCCGCCGTCGGCCGGTGAGGTGCGCCCGGTCGAGGTGGCCTTCGCCGGACGCCGGGGTCGCTCCGCCCGACCGACGACCGCGCGACCGGGCCAGGAGCCGGCCTCCCCGGCGGAACAGGGACCAGCCGATTCGGGTGGCACTACCGACCCGCCCACCGCCGCCCCGGGGTGGCTCGCCGGGCCCGCGACCCAGGAAGCCGGGTCCGCCATCCGGGACCAGCCCGACCCGGGCGGCCGGGTCGGCCCGGACGACGCCACCGGCAGTGGCCGCGACGCCCCCGTCGACCGTCGGCGGGACGGCTCGCCGGACGTCGGGCAGGACCGGCCGGCGGGCGTCGGGCAGGACCGGCCGGCGGGCGTCGGGCAGGACCGGCCGGAGTATCCGGCGCAGGCTACCGGGCCGGCGGACCACCGGGGCGGGACCCTCGACGAGGCAGGTGCCGTGGTCGGATCGGAAGCCGCACCGTCGGCGCACCCGCCCGGAGGAACACCGGACGGCGTGACCTCGCCGGTCGCAGATGCCACGGCACCGACCCGGGGCACGAACCCGGCCGGGCGACCGGGGTCCGAGAACCTGCCAGTCGCGGACCCCGCCGAGCGGTCGGCGTCCGGGAACCGGCTACTCACGGACCCTGCCGAGCGGTCGGCGTCCGGGAGCCGGACACTCACGGACCCTGACCAGTGGTCGGCGTCCGGGATCCGGACACTCGCGGGCCTTGCGGAGCGGCCGGCATCGGAGGGACGGCCAGGACCGGCGGGGCCCGACATCGCGGACGACCGGCCGGGTCCGGCGGCAGCGCACGACACCGGGGACTATCGGCCCGCCCCACCGGTGGGGCGCGACACCCACCGCCCCGAGCCGGTGTCCCCGCCGTCGTCCTTCTTCCTCACCCGGCGTCCGGAGCAGCCCACGCCGGCCGGCCCTCCGTCGGGTGTGGACCGGGAGCACGGCGGGGCCGGGCAGGGACCGCCGGCCGGCCCGGGACAGGCGGAAACGGTGCCGTCGGTCGTCCCGCACCCACCCGTACCGTCGGCCGAGCGGGTCGACCGGCCGACGGTCGTACCAGCCATGGACGAGCAGGTCCCGGCGTACCCCGTCAGGGTCTTCACGGCCGTGCCGACGGTGGCGGCCGACCGGCCGGGCCCGATACCGAGCACCGGGCAGGGGCCCGGGTCGCTGGCGCACCGCGCGGGTCCGCCGCCTACCGAGGTGGGCGACCCGGAGCTGCCGGAGCAGGTGCCGGCCGCCCTGGTGGACGGCTTCCGGCAGCGGTACGGCGTGGACGTCGCGGCGGTGCCGGTGTGGCGGGGCGCGGCGGCCACGGAGGTGGTGCAGCAGGCCGGGGCACGGGCCGCGACCCGGGGTGGTGAAGTCCTGTTGCCGGCCTCGGCCGGGCCGCTGGACGCGCCGCCCGCCCGCGCGCTGCTCGCCCACGAGCTGGCCCACGTGGTGCAGCAGCGGGCGTTCGGGGCGACACCGCCAGCCGAGTCGACAGGCACCGGCCGGGACCTGGAGGCGCGTGCGCTCGCCGCCGAGCACGCCTTCGGCGACGGCGGCGGGCCGGGCGTCGGAGGTCCGCTGCCACCTGCCGCGCTGCTGACCGGCGCGGGTGCCGCGTCGACACCTGCGGGTGCTGCCGGCACCTGGGGGATCACCCCCGGCGGTGGGCTGACCTGGCAGGCGAAGCCCGGTGCGGGAGGCGTGCCCCCGGCCGCACTGACCGGCCCGCCGGCCGCACCGACCGGCCC
Organism: Micromonospora sp. CA-248260; assembly: GCF_050942205.1. Classification (NCBI taxonomy): domain Bacteria; kingdom Bacillati; phylum Actinomycetota; class Actinomycetes; order Micromonosporales; family Micromonosporaceae; genus Micromonospora; species Micromonospora sp. CA-248260. The sequence goes on from NZ_CP192021.1 coordinate 740,677, forward strand.
GCCGGCTGCGGCCCACCCGCTCCAGCGGGCGTCGATGGACACCTCGGCGGCCACCCTCGACGACCTGCGGGCGTTGGTGCGGGGCGAACTCGACCAGCAGCAGGACCAGGCCGCCGATCCGCCGGCCGGGCCGCCGTCGGACGCCCTGCGGCCCGGCCCGCAGCGCCCGCGACGCCCGCGATCGACCGCAGCGCGGGCCGGATCGCCGAGGTACGCGACGCGGTGGAGCGGCTCCGGGCCGAGCTGCGCACGGTGGCCGACCGGGGGCGGGCCACTGCCGCCCGGCTGGACCAGGAGGCCGATCGGGTGCCGGACCGGTCGCCGGGCCGGCCGGTCGACCTGGAGAACCCCGACGACCTGGAGGAACTGGCCGGCCGCCTGTACGGGCGGTTACGCGGGCGGCTCCGGCAGGAGCTGCTGGTCGACCGGGAGCGCAGCGGGCGGCTGACCCAGTTCCGCTGAGCACGCCAGGTGGCACGAGGCACGCCAGGTGGCACGAGGCACGGCAGGTGGCAGGACACACGGCAGGCGGCAGGACGCACGGCAGGTGGCACGACCGCACGGACGCGGGTCCAGGACGAGGCGACGAGGAGGGCGAAACGATGGCAGGCGGTCTTTCCACCGCGGCCCGCTTGATGGGCGGCTTCTTCGAGGTCACCGGCGTCAACCACAGGTACCTCGTGGTCATCGACGACGAGCGGTACAACCTCGGCTCCTGGTCCCGGGTCTCCGGGCTGGGGGTGACCTGGCAGGTCTGCGAGTACCGGGCCGGGGACAGCAACGACGTCTTCACGTACGTGGGTGAGCCGACCTACAGCCGGATCAGGCTCAGCCGGGCGGTGTGCTTCGACTCGCAGGTCGTCCAGGAGTGGCTCTGCCAGCAGGCCAACCGGTACCGCCCGCTCAGCGGCACGATCCAACTCGTCGACAGCGTCGGCCTGAAGATCGTCGGCTGGGACCTGAAGCACTTCTTCCCGGTCGGCTGGTCGGTGTCGGAACTCGACCCGAGCCACAGCGGGGTGGCGGTCGAGACACTGGAACTGGCGCACACCGGCTTCCTGCACGACGACGTGAAGTTCTCGCTCTGATGGCCGCCATCTCCGCAGGTCAGCTCGGCGGGATGCTGGGCGACCCGAGCCAGACCGCGCAGGGGCTCGCCTCCGGTGGCCTGCTGCAGATGTTCCGCGACGGGCCGGGGGTCAAGCGGACCCTCAAGCTCGGCCTGGCGATGCGTTTCCAGGTGACCATCGGGGACGGCCCGATCGGGCTGTGGCGGTCCTGCCGGGGGTTGCGGGCCGACTTCCGGCCCGAGGTGGTCCGGGTGACCGGGGACTACGTCGGCCAGTACCACCTGCCCGGCGAGGTCAGCTACGCCCCGGTCGTGCTGGAACGGGCGGTGCACCGGGAGAGTTCCGCGCAACTGCAACAGTGGCTGGTCGGGGTGCTGCGCTCATGGCAGGACGGCACCGGCGACGACACCCGGACCACCGCCCGGATCACCCTGCTCGACGCCGACGGCGAACCGGTCAACAGTTGGCTGCTCTACGGCGTACGGCCGTCGTCGTGGACCGGGCCGGACCTCTCCTCGGACAGCAACCAGGTCGCGGTGGAACGGCTGGAACTGGTGCACGAGGGGTTCTTCCCCGACCTGCAGGCCAAGGCGGAGACGGCCACCCTGTCGTCCCCGTCGCTGGGCCGGGTCACGTTCTCCTACAACCCGGCCAAGATGGGCATCACCCGCTCCTCCCGGGCCAGTCAGCTCGTCGGTCGGGGCCGGGGCGTGGAGCTGACCTCCGACACCGCATTGCGGGTGATGGCCGGCGAGGTGCTGCTGGTCGGTGCCGGGGTGGCCCAGGACGTGCAGAAGCTGATCGCCTTCTCCGGCCCACCGAGCGTCGACGAGCAGAGCCGCAGCGCGTCCAGCATCGAGCTGCCCCGGTTGACGTTCACCTGGGGAAAGCTGTCGATGGCCGTCAACCTGAGCACCCTCAACGTCAACCTGACCCGGTTCGACGGTGAGGGGCAGCCGGTGCGGGCGCAGGCCACCCTGGACCTGATCGTGATCGAAGGGGAGATCTTCCCCAAGCGGGGTGGCCCGGTGCCGACCCGGTCGGTGCGGACCGACCCGGCGCAGTGGCGGCAGCGGGCGCTGGCCAGCGGGCTCGACGACCCGATGCGGGCGCAGGCCAGGGGCGCGTCCGTCGGGGCGCGGCGGTAGTGGGGGCGAGACGATGACCGCGATCGACCGGCACGGTCTGCTCTGGGGTACGGCGACCCTGCGCCCCCGGGTCACCGTCGGCACCGCCGGCCGGGCGCTGCCGACGGCCGCCGCCGACCAGCTGGTACGGGTGGTGGTGGACACCCAGGCCGCCCTGCCGGACATGTTCGAGCTGACCTTCGCCGACCTCGACGGCAGTGTGCTGCGTACGGCCGGGTTGGAGCTGGGCACCGCCGTGCAGGTCTTCGGCCCGACCGGGGACGGCTCGGCCGAGCACCGGTTGATCAGCGGCGAGGTGACCGCCGTGGAGGGGCACTTCGTGGACGTCAGCGCCCACGTGGTGGTACGCGGTTACACCCACGACCACCGGCTGCACCGGGTACGGCGGACGCGTACCTTCCTCAACCAGTCGGATGCCGACGTCGCCCGGCAGGTGGCGACCGCCGCGAAACTGTCGGTCGGCACGATCGACGCCACCACCGGCCGGTTGGCCCACCTCTCCCAGGTCGCCCAGACCGACTGGGAGTTCCTCAGCGCCCGCGCCCGGGAGATCGGCTACGAGATCGGCGCGGACGGGGACCGGTTCCACTTCCGCCGGGCGGCCACCGCCCGCCGGGCCGGCAGCCCGGTGCCGTTGACCTTCCGGGGCAACCTGCGCCGCTTCCTGCCCCGGGTCAGCGCCGGCAACCTCGCCCCCGAGGTCGAGGTGCGCGCCTGGGACCCGGTCGCCGCGACGGTGGTGGCGAGCCGTACCGCGACGACCGCCGACGGGGTGAGCCTGGCCGGCCCGACGCCGACCGCCGCCGCCGACACCTTCGTCCCCGGGGCGCGGCGGCACCGCCACGGGCCGGCAACAGCGCGGTCGGTGACGTCGGGCCGGCCCCCGGACCCCGCGCGCACGTCCTGGTCGGCCGGGGGCTGCCCGTGCCCGGTCGGGCCGACGGCGCGGTCACCCAGGTCGCGAAGGGGCTCGCCGCCAGCGTCGGTGGCGGGTTCGCCGAGGCGGAGGGGGAGGCGCTGGGCGACGCCCGGTTGGTCGCCGGCAAGGCCGTCAAGGTCGACGGGGTGCCCGCACCCTTCGCCGGCACCTGGACGCTCAGCGCCGCCCGGCACGTCTTCGACGAGACCGGGGAGGGCTACCGCACCGAGTTCACCGTCGGCGGTGCCGAGGACCGTTCGTTGCTCGGGCTGACGAACGTCGGCGGGACCGGCGGGGGCGGTGATCCGGCCCGGATCGACGGGGTGGTCTGCGGGGTGGTCAGCAACGTCAAGGACCCGCAGAACCTGGGCCGGGTCACCCTGGCGCTGCCGTGGCTGTCGCCGGACCACGAGACCGACTGGGCGCCGGTGGGGCAGCTCTTCGCCGGCCCGACCGGGGGCGCGTTCTTCGTGCCGGAGCCGGGTGACCAGGTGCTCGTCGCGTTCGAGTTCGGCGACGTACGCCGCCCGTACGTGCTCGGCAGCCTGCCCAGCCGGCACACCGGGTACGGCCTCGACGGCGGCCAGTCGTCGTCGACGAAGCCCGGGGCGACCGGGGTGAAGTCGGTGGGGCAGACCAGTTCGGTGATCCGGCGCGGCCTGCTGTCACCCGCCGGCAGCCGGTTGGTCTTCCACGACGAGGTGCCGCCCGGCGGCAAGGGCCAGCCGACCGCCGCCGACGTGGTGCTCGGCACCAAGGGCGACAAGCTGTCGCTGGCGATGGACCAGGTTGCCGGGACGGTGACCCTGCGCTGCGCCCCCGACAAACCCGGCAAGCTGGTCATCGAGTGCACCGGGCAGACCGCCGTGGAGATCAAGGCGGGGCCGGGCGGCAGCCTCACCCTCGACGGCGGCACCAGCCTGAAGCTCAAGGGCAAGACGGTCGACATCAGCGGTACGCAGGTCAACATCAGCGGCACCGCGTCGACCGCCATCAAGGGCAAACCCATCCAGCTCAACTGAGGAGTGCCATGCAGGCCGACGTCATCGGCACCGGGTGTGCCTTTCCGCTGCGGGTCCAGCCCAACGGCCGACTCGCCATGATCAGTGGTACCGCCCTGCTGGAGCAGGCGATGTGCGTGATCCTGGCGACCTACCCGGGCGAGCGTCCGATGCGCCCGGAGTTCGGCTCCCGGCTGCGGGACTTCGTCTTCGAGCCGGTCACCGGGCAGACCCGGCGGGCGGTGGCGGTGGAGGTGCGCGCCGCGTTGGAACGCTGGGAGACCCGGGTCGAGATCGACGACGTCACCGTCACCGAGGACCCGGCCGGTGGTGACGGGCTGCTGCACATCGAGGTCCGTTACCGGGTACGCGACACCGACGAGCCCGGCACCCTCGGGCTCAACCTGCAGACCCTGCCCGGGGACCGGGAACTGACCGGCTCGGGGGTGCTCGGCTGATGGCACTGCCCGCCCCCGACCTCGACGACCGGGGCTTCGACGACCTGGTCGGTGACGCCCGCCGGTTGATCGCCGACCGCTGCCCGGAGTGGACGGACCTGCACCCCGCCGATCCGGGGATCACCCTGATCGAGACGTTCGCCTCCCTGACCGACCAGCTCATCTACCGGCTCAACCGGGTGCCCGACCGGCTCTACGTGAAGTTCCTGGAGCTGATCGGGGTACGCCTGGTGCCGCCCACGGCCGCCCGGACCACCCTGACGTTCTGGTTGTCCACGCCGGCCCGCGCCACCCAGCTCGTCCCGGCGGGGACCCGGGCGGTGACCGTCGCCGACGGCGGGGACCCCCTGGTCTTCGCCACCCTCACCGACCTCGCCGTGCCGCCGTGCGCGCTGACCCAGCTGCGGGTCCGGACCGCCGACGGGGTCACCGACCAGACCGGCGCCCTGGAACTGGGTGGGCCGGTGGTGGCGTTCTCCCCGGTGCCGCAGCCCGGCGACGAACTGCTGATCGGGCTGGACCGGCCGGTGGGCGGCTGCGCGGTGCGGCTGGAGTTCGAGGGCCGGGTCGACGGTGTCGGGGTCAACCCGCTGCACCCGCCGCTGCGCTGGGAGGCGCGCGGTGCCGACGGTTGGCTCGACTGTGAGGTCGGGTTGGACGAGACCGGTGCGCTGAACCGGCCCGGCGCGATCCTGCTGCACGTGCCCGACGGGCACCAGGCCAGCCTGGTCGACGGGGTGCTGGCCGGCTGGCTGCGGGCCCGGGTGGTCACCCCGCAGGAGGGGCAGCCCGGCTACAGCGCCTCACCGGTGGTCCTCGGGCTGGCCGCGAACACCGTCGGCGGCACCACCGAGGCGGTGCACGCCGACCTGGTGGACGACGAGGAGTTCGGCGACTCCGAGGGGGTGCCCGGCCAGCGGTTCACGCTGACCCGCCGGCCGGTGCTGGCCGGCTTCGGCGACCCGGTGCTGGAGGTCAGTTCCGACGACGGCTGGCAGCGGTGGTCGCCGGTCGAGCACTTCGCCGGTAGCGGCCCCGGGGACCGGCACTTCCTGCTCGACGGGGTGGCCGGTGAGGTGGTGTTCGGCCCGGCCGTCCGGCAACCCGACGGCACGTTGCGCCGCTACGGCGCGGTGCCGCCCCGGGGCGGCCGGCTGCGGCTGCGCCGGTACGCGGTCGGCGGCGGCAGCCGGGGCAACGTCGGCGTCGGCGCGATCACCGCGCTGCGTGCCTCGATCCCGTACGTGGCGGGGGTGGAGAACCGGCACCCGGCCAGCGGCGGGGTGGACGGCGAGACCCTGGACGAGGCGCGTCGCCGGGGCCCGTTGACCCTGCGCAGCCGCAGTCGCGCGGTGACCGCCGAGGACCACGAGGTGCTGGCCCGGGAGGCCGCCCCGGAGTTGGCCCGGGTCCGCTGCGTGCCGAGCAACGGGGACGGGCCGCCGGTGGCGCGGCTGCTGGTGGTGCCGGCAGCCCCCGCCGAGGAGGGGCGGCTGCGGCTGGAGGACCTGATCCCGGCCGAGTCGAGCCTCGCCCGGGTGGCCGGCCGGCTGGACGAGACGCGGCTGATCGGCACCCGGGTGGTCGTCGAGCCACCCCGCTACCGGGGGGTGACCGTGGTGGCCCGGGTCGTCGCCCGGCCCCGGGTCGTCGTCGAGCGGGTCCGGGAGGAGGGCCTGGCCGCCCTGTACGGCTTCCTCAGCCCGCTGGCCGGCGGTGGCCCGGACGGTCAGGGCTGGCCGTTCGGGCGTCCGGTGCAGGCCGGTGAACTCTTCGCCGTGTTGCAGCGGGTACGCGGGGTGGAGCTGGTGGAGGACCTGCGGCTGTTCACCGCCAACCCGGTGACCGGTGAGCGGGGCACCGAGGCCGGCCGGATCGACCTGGAACCGGACAGTCTGGTCTTCTCCTTCGACCACCAGCTCCGGGTGGAGGAGCACTGATGCGCGGCCCGGTCGACGTGGCGATGCCGTACCCGATCGCCGGTTTCCTGCCCGCCCTGTTGCAGGAGGACGACCTGCTGGTGCGCTGGACCGAAGGGCTGGACCAGGTGCTCGCACCGGTGGTGTCCACGCTGGACTGTCTCGACGCGTACCTGGACCCGTGGTTGGCCCCGCCGGATTTCCTGCTCTGGCTCGGTGCCTGGGTGGGTGCCCACCTCGACGAGAACTGGCCGGTGGATCGGCAACGCGCGATGGTGGCCGGCGCGGTCGCCGCGCACCGGCTGCGGGGGACGGTCGCCGGGCTGCAGATGGCCCTGGAGCTGGCCACCGGGGGTGAGGTGGAGGTCCTCGACTCGACCGGGGTGTCCTGGTCGACCCGGCCGGAGCCGTCGTCGGCCGCGCTGCCGCCGGCCCGGGTGCACGTACGGGTGTGGGTGGCCGAGCCCGGGAGGGTCGCCGGGCACGCCCTCGACGAGTTGTGCCGCGCGGTCGTACCGGCGCACGTGACGACGACCCTGGAGGTGCTCGACCGTGATCATCTGTCGTGAGTGCGGGAACCACAACGGTGACGCGGACACCTTCTGTGGTTCCTGCGGCAGCTTCCTGGAGTGGACCGGCGAGAAGACCGCGCCGAAGATCCCGGTCGAGACGGTACGGGAGGCCGAGCAGGAGTTCCGGCAGAAGCCCACGCTGTTGCAGCGCATCGCCGGGGTGATCGCACCGGCCCCGGGTGGCTCCCCGGTCGACGAGGGTGTGGTGCGGGTCGGTGACGGGACGGGCCGGGGGTCGGCCGGTGGACCGCCGGGTCTGCGTCCCGGCCCGCCCGGGGTGCGTCCGGGGCCGCCTGGCGCGGGTCCGCCCGGAGTGCGTCCCGGTCCGCCGGGGACGACACCGCCCGGGGTGCGTCCCGGGCCACCCGGCCTGAGCCCGCCCGGGGTGCGTCCCGGTCCGCCGGGGACGACACCGCCGGGGGCCGCTCCGGTCCGCCCGGGTCGGGTCCGCCCGGGTCGCGGCCGGGTCCGCCGGGGTCGGGTCCGCCGGGCGTGCGCTCCGCCCCGCCGGGAGCCGGCTCTCCGGGGCGCGGCCCGCACCCCGGGGTCACGCCCGCCGGGGGCCTGCCGCCGGGTGCTGCCGGCGGGTCGGCCGCGCAGGTCGTGGCGGGCGACGGGCCGGCGGCGGTGACGGTGCCGTCGCGCCGGCTGCCACCGCCACCGCCGGGCGTGCCGGCGGCCCGGCTGCCGGACCGGGCGGCCCGCCCCGGTCCGCCGACGTCCGGCCCGGCGGGACTACCCGGTGGTCCGCCCGCCCCGCCAGCGGTCGACGGGTCGGCCGGCACCGGCGCGGCGTCCACCGCCGCGTCGTCGGCGTGGGACGGCACCCCGGACACCACCGCGTCGGAGGTCGCGGTGCCGCCGCGTCGGCTGCCGCCACCGCCACCCGGGGTGGCGGGTGCCCGCCTGCCGACCGCCCCGGCCCGCCGTGACCCGCGCGCCGCGCCGCACACCAGTGCCCTGGTCGCGGCCGAGGGCCCGGCCGACCTCGCGCCGCCCGGGTCGACCACCACCGGCGGGCGGGTCGGCGCGCGGCGGGCGACCACCGCCGCGGCGACGACCGGACCCGGGGAGGTCAGTCCGCAGGCGGTACGCCCCCGGGCGGCGACCGTCGGCCACCAGCCGCCCACCCGACGCCTGCAACCCGGTGACCTGGTCTGCGGCGAGTGCGGCGAGGGCAACGTGCCGACCCGCCGGTTCTGTAGCCGGTGCGGGGACTCGCTGCGTACCGCCGAGGTGGCCCGCCGCCGCTGGTGGCAGCGCCTGCTGCCGCGACGGGGCCCCCGGGTCACCGCCGCCGGGGCCCGCCCCGGCACCCCCGGCGGTGGCGGGGCGGGTGGGGTCGGCGGCGTGCTGCACTCCATCTACCAGCGGTCGAACGCGGTCGCCGCGGTGCTGCTCTTCGCGATCGGGGTGGCCTACCTGATCTATCCGCCGCTGCGGGAACGGATCAACGGTGCGGTCTCCGGGCCGGTGACCGGGGCGCGGGACTGGGCCGACCGGAAGATCAACCCACGGTTCGTGGCCGTCCGGCCGGTCGAGGTGACCGGCGGCGCGTCGGTACGGGACCACGGGCCGGCGCTCAGCGTCGACCAGTACCGCAACACGCACTGGCAGGTGCGCTGGGACGCCGAGAAACCGCCGACGGTCACCCTGCGCTTCGCGGCCGAGGTCGACCTCCAGCGGCTCATCGTGACCGCCGGCACGGCCGAGGACTACACCGCGTCGCACCGGCCGAAGACCCTGCACCTGGTCTATTCCACCAACCGGTCGGACACCCTGGCCATCGAGGACACCGGGGAACCGCAGACGCTGACCCTCGACGGGGCCGACGGGGTCACCAGCGTGCAGATCCAGGTCACCGACGTGCACCGGGCCGAGAAGGGCACCGACGTGACGGTCAGCGAATTCGAGTTCTTCGCCCGGGAGTGAGCGTGCCGGGCAGCGGGTGACGCCGGGGCGCGGCCCCGGGGAGCGGCACCTGACAACCACCACCACCGTCGGCCAACGGGCCCGACGGTCCCACGTCGGAGGTGTATCCGTGACAGAAGTCGCCATCGCCCTGAACACCACCGCGAACATGATCGGGTTCGCGCAGGGGCAGGCCAAGGGGCTGACAGACGGGGTGTTCCAGGTCAGCGGGTTCAGCAACGCCGGCTTCCCGACGGAAGTGCCGCTGAACCAGTTGATCTCACCGGCGCCGATCGCCGACGGCCAGCTCGTCATGGTCCGGGGCGGCCAGTCCCGGCAGCACGTCTACTGGCTGCGTTACCTGCGCCGGGGCATCGGCGTCACGGACAAGAAGCGGGTCTGTGTGGAGCTGCTGGTGCGCTTCACGACCTTCGACTACGTGCCGAAGGTCGGTGACGACGGCCCGACCGCGCAGGAACGGGCGGTCCTGCGTGACTACCCGTGCTGGGGGATCACCGACCTGAGCGTGTCGCTGATGCCGACCGGCCGGGGGCGCAACCCGTTCAACAAGTTCAACGAGTCCGGCAGCCTGACCTTCGACGCGGCCGTCGCCAACGACGGTATGCCCCACCTGCGGATCAACTACCGGGTGCAGCACCAGGCGAAGAACCTGCTCGGCGCACCCCTCGGGTTGAGCCACAACGACGCCGGCGCGTTCCTGGTGCACAGCAACGGCAGCTTCGAGATCAACCACGGTGAGGGGCGTACCGACAAGCACTTCCGGATCACCCCGCTCAGCGGCAGCGTGCACCAGCGCCCGACCCGGGTCGACCAGGTCGGCCAGGCGGGCACCACCACCGTGCTCAACGCCCAGCGCATCGAGCTGGGCGGGATCGACCACGGTGGCCGGATGCTCGACCCGCACGAGTACCGGGGCATGCAGGTGATCGGCTTCGAGCGGATGAACGGCCCGAACACCATCACCGTCCTTAACAACGGCCAGCAGCCGGTCGTCGCCTCGGCGGCGGAGGCCGACGGGCACGAGGCGGCGCTGCGACTGGAGTACGTCCGCGACGGTGCCGTGCTGGGCCGGAAGGTCCGCACCAAGATCAGGGCGTTGCTGCTGCTGCGTTTCACCCTGGTGCCCTACCTCACCGCACCGGACGACCAGGGCAACCGGCAGATCGTCTACGTGAACGGGGTGCGGTACACCGCCTTCCGCGACGTCTCCCTGCGGGTGCTGGAGGTGGGGCGCGGCGAGGCGGCGGTGGTCGGGGAGAAAGGCGAACGGTACGACGTCGACGCGGTCAAGAACCGGCACCACGAGGAGTCGACGCTGTTCTTCGGGCCGTACGTCGAGGAGGTCGAGGGGCAGGTCGGCGTGCAGCTCAGGATCGACTGGGCCGCCGAACACGCCGGTGCCGAGGGCCGCTCCCGCAGCCACCGCAACAAGGGTCAGTTCCGGCTCGGGGTCAACCAGTCGGGCAGCCCGGTGCTGCGCCTGCTGGACGCCGACAGCAACAAGTACTTCACCGTCACGGGCTGAGCGGGAGACGAGCGATGAACTATCCAGAGAACTTCGACACCACCGGCCCGGCCGGTCTGGACGACTCGTACGCCTATCTGAGCTGGGCGGTCGTCAGTGCGCACCGGATCATCGCCGAGCAGCCGGAGACCGGCTGGGAGCTGCTGCCCGACCTGCTCGGACAGGGCTGGGGCGACCCGGACTGGTACCAGCGCAACGGTTGGCTGGCCGACTTCTACGACACCGTCTACCACCAGGCCAGTTCCCTCACGCCGGTGCAGGTCTTCGCCGTCGACGAGCTGGGTGAGCCGGCGGCGGAGATGGCCCGGATGATCGACTCGGTGACCCAGCACTGGGTGGCCGCCGCCCATCAGGCCGCCGAGCAGGACCAGCAGAGCTACGACGAGCAGGCTGACGACCAGCACCCGTACGACGGTCAGGCCCACGACGGGCAGGCCTACGACGAGTCGGGCTATGACGGGCAGGCCTACGAGGGGCAGGCCTATGACGGGCCGGCCTACGAGGGGCAGGCCTACGAGGGGCAGGCCTATGACGGGCCGGGCCTCGACGGGTCGGGCGGGTCGGCGTACCCCGTCGAGCAGCCGGAGCCGGACGCGTCGTCGCCGGAACCGCTGGCCGACCTCGACCCGGCTGCCGCCCGGGAGGTGCTCGACCGCGTGCTGGACGACGAGGTGGACGATCTCTCCGAGGCCGACCAGCGGGTCCTGGCCACGGTGCTGACCGACGAGAAGTTCCAGTACCTGGCCCGCGAGTACGACCTGGTGTGACCGCCGACGCCGGGCCGGCACCCCGCCTGCCGGCCCGGCGTCCGCCCCACCCCACGGACCCACCGGTCACCGCCACGACCCCGGACCCCCGACCGGGCGGACAGAGGGAAAGCACGCCGTGACCACCATCGAGTACGAGCCCGAGGAACTCTCCGGCAACCGGTTCACCGTGACCGGCTTCCGCGACGCCGCCCTGCCGGTCGGGGAGTTCCTCGCCGACGAGTTGTGGCCGGACGAGCAGGACGGTGCGGTGTGGCTGGACCGGGGCACCCAGACCCGGCGGCACTGCTACTGGCTGCGGTACCGCTACCGGGGCCCGGGTCCGGGGCACCCGAAGCTGGTGGCGGTGGAGCTGGTGATCCGGTTCAGCACCTTCCCCTACCAGGTCCGACCCGGCACCGACCGGTATTCACCCCGGTCGACGCTGCCGGTGCCGGGCCTGTGGGGCATCGAGGATCTCAGCATCTCGTTGCGGGACACCGGGGCCGGCGGTCGGAACCCGTTCAACAAGTTCAACGACGCCGGTCAGCTGGTCTTCGAGCCGGAGATCGGGTTCGTTCCCGCCGCCGGCACGGGCGTCGCGGTGCCGGCGATCCGGGTCGTGCACCGGGTGCGGCACGTGGCCAACCCGATCGTCGGGGACGGGTACGCCCCCGGGCACGAGGAGACCGGGGCGCTGACCGTGCACAGCGACGGCGGGATCACCCTGGAGCCGGCGTCCGGGACGCCCGGGTGCTCGTCGTGGCGAATCGTCCCGGTCAGCGGGTCGGTGCACGACCGGCCGATCGTCGGGGCCGAGCCGCCACCCGGGCGCAGCCTCACCGTCTACCGGGCGACCGGCGTCACGGCCCCGCCACCGGTCACCGCGATGCGGGTGTCGACCGGTCGGGCCCGCCGGGGCGCGGTCGAGGTGCAGGGATTCGAGCGGGTCGCCGGCCCCGACCAGATCGGGGTCTGGCACACCGGTCACCCCCGCTGGTACAGCGCGTCGATGGGCGGCGACATCCGCGACGACGGGATGATCGTGGAGTACGCCCGCGCCGGTGACCGGGGTGACGACCGCCGGGCCGGCCGGGTCCGGGCCCGCCTGGCGTTGCACCTGCGCACCTGCTGCTACCTGATCGAGCAGAACGAGTTCGCCGACGCCGTCGTCTTCCACCACGGCCGCCGGCACCCCGGCTTCGTCGACGTGTCGCTGCGTCCCCTGCCCGACGACGGCGACCCTACCGGGGCCGCCGCCCCTACCGGGCCGGTCGGGTCGCGGCTGCGGTTCGTCCCCGAGTGGTACGAGGGCACCGACGACGAGGTGCCGGGGTTGCTGGTCCGCTGGTCCGAGGAGGCGGTGGGCCCGGCAGCCGACCCCGCCGTGCCGGTCGGTGGCGCGTTCCTGATCACCGTGGACGCCTCCGGCGGGCCGGTGGTCCGTTTCGCCGACGAGCAGACCTACCAGCATCTGACCGTGTTGAGCTGAGCGGAGACAAACTGTGCCTGGTCGGATACGGCTGACCGGATACCGGCCCGACGAGCCGGTGGGTGACGCCTTCACGGTGACCGGGTTCGGCGGCGCGGGCTTCCCGGAGCAGGCGACGCTGCGGGAGTTGATCTCCCCGGCGCAGCCCCACCTCGCCGGCACCATCATGGTCCGTGGCGACCAGCAACGGCAGCACTCCTACTGGTTGCGTTACCTGCGCCGTCGATCCGGCCCGGCCGGCCCGAAGCGGGTCTGTGTGGACCTGCTGGTCCGGTTCAGCACCTTCGACTACGTGGTGGCCGACGTCGGGGTGGGGGCGCTGGTGCTCCGACAGAGCGCGCTGTCGCACTTCCCCTGCTGGGGGATCACCGACCTGAGCGTGTCGCCCCATGCCGTCGAGGCCGGCCGTAACCCGTTCAACAAGTTCAACGAGGTCGGCTCGCTGGTCTTCACCGCCCGGCTGGAGGCCGCCCACGGCACGGTGCCGGCGATCCGGGTCGGCTACCGGGTGCACCACGAGCAGACCACGGTCGGGGGAGTCCGGTTGACCCCGGAACACGACGAGGCGGGTTCGTTCCTGGTGCACAGCGACGGTCTCTTCGAGGTGGCCGACCAGTCGCTGGCCACCCGTACCCACTTCCTCGTCACCCCGGTCAACGCGGGGGTGCACGACCGGCCTGCGGTGCCGGTGCACGCCGCCCGCCGGCCCGGCGGTGGCCGCCCGGCGTGGCACGCGACCGGGCTCACCGCCGCGCCGGCCGAGCTGCCGCAGGCCCACCCCACGCCCTACGTCGACGACACCGTCACGGTGACCGGTTTCCAGGGCCTGGACGGTCCACAGACCCTGGCGGTACGCGACGCCGCCGGTCAGGCACGGTCGGCGATGCTGCACTTCGCAGCCGCGGACCCGGGTGCGGTGCTGCTGACCTACCACGGTGGGCCCGCCCTCCGGGGGACGGTCCGGCTGCTGCTGGGGCTCCGGTGCACCATGCACCGCTACCTGGTCGCCCCGGCCGGCGTCCACCGCAGCGTCACCCACCGAACCGTCGGGGACGATGTCGGCATCGACGCCCACTACGGTGACGACCCGACGGCCAACCGGGAGTCGTGGCCGGTGCTGTGGCACCGGGGGCGTCGGCACCTCGGCTTCCGGCAGGTCACGCTGCTGGTGGCCGGGGTCGACGGCGGACCCGGCCGGGGCGGCCCCGACGCCGTACGCAACAGCACCGGATCCCCGGTACGGCTGGCCCTCACCCCCCGGTGGGAGCCGGGCGGTGACGACCGGGGGCCGGAGCTGCGGATCAGGTGGCACGCGTCGCACCAGGACGACGCCCCGGTCGAGGGCCTGCTGGCGCTCGGGACCGACGACGGCGGCCGGCCGACCCTGACCCCGCTGGACGACGAGAGCCGCCGCCACTTCACCGTCACGGGCTGACCGGCAGGTCCTCGTCGACCACCGGGCGGACCCGCCGGGACAGCTCGGTGATCTCCCGCCGGTACGCCGACTGCTGGGCGGCGTCGACGCCACCGGCCGGGCCGAGCGCGACCAGCAACCGCAGCGCCCGGACCTGACCGAGCAGGTGCCCGGTCTCCCGGTGGGTGGCCAGCGCCTCCTCGGCGGTCCGCGCCGAGGTCACCGGGTCGGTGTTCCGCATCGCCTCGGCGGCGGCCACCAGGGCGTGCCCCTCCCAGACCCGGTAGCCGGCGGCGCGGGCCACCGTCCGGGCCTGCCGGGCCAACGCGACCGCCTCCGTCGGGTCGGTGTCGCCGAAGACCTCGGCCAGCCCGATGAGCGCCTCGACCTCCTCACCCCGGGCACCACCGGCCCGGGCGAGTTCGAGTGCCCGCCGGTGTTCGATGGCCGCCGCCGGGTCGCCGTTGCGCTGGTGGATCGCGCCGCGCACGTTGCGGGCGGCCGCCTGCTGGGCGGTGTCGCCGATCAGGTCGGCGAGGGCCAGCGCCTCGTCGGCCAGCTTTGTCGCCGGGCCCAGGTCGCCGGTCTGCACGCGCAGCGCCGCCAACCGGCGCAGGCTCTCCGTCTCGGTGGGCCGGTAGCCCGTCCGCCGGCTGAGATCCAGCGCCTCCCGCAGGTGGTCGAGAGCCTCGCCATGCTGGCCGAGGGCGTGCTGGACCTCGCCCAGGTTGCTCAGGCTGATCCCGGCGCTCATCCACATCCCGGTGCTGCGGGTCAGCGCCAGGGACTGCCGGAAGACCTCGGCTGCCTCGCGGAGCCGCCCCATGTCCCGGTAGATCACCCCGAGGTTGCCGAGGCTGGTGCTGAGCCGTTCGGGACCGCCCAGGCGTTCGTGGATGCTCACCGCCAGCCGGGTCAACTCGGCCCCCTCGGCCAGCCGGCCGGCCCGCAGGTGCAGCAGCCCACAGGTGCCGTACGCCGCCGCCAACCCCTCGGGCCAGGCCGCCCGGTGGGCCGCGTCGATCATCGCGGTGGCGTGGGACAGACCCACCGCGTACTCGCCACGGCGCAGATGCAGGCTGGCCAGCCCGAGCCGGCTCGCGGCCTCACCGGCATGGTCGCCGACCTGCTGTGCGGCGTGCAGTGCGCTGGTCGCGGCGACCAGGCCGTCGCTGTGCGGGCGGAACTGGTAGTAGCCGCGTAGCGCGTCCGGGATCCGCCAGGCGGCCGGGTCGGCCCCGTTCTCGGCGGCGTGCGCGATCACCCGCATCAGGTTGGTGTGTTCCTCCTCCAGCCAGGCCATCGCCCCGGCTGAGCTGGGAAACGGGGACCCACCGGGGTGCGGTTCGGCCCCGTCGGGTGGCAACCGCACGAGGTGGGGATAGATCGTGGCGGCGGCGGCGTCGGTGCGCTGCCGGTACCAGCCGTAGAGGCGTCGGATGGCGGACCGCAGTTGCCCGGCGGGGTCCTCGGCGGTGGCCCGCTCCAGGGCGTAGAGCCGTAGCAGGTCGTGGAAGGCGTACCGGCCGGGGGTGACCTGCTGGACGAGGTGCGCGGCGGCGAGCCGGTCCAGCTCGTGTGCGGCGGTCGGCTCACCGATCCCGGCCAGGGCGGCGGCGGCGGTCACCGTGACGTCCGTCCCCGGCGCGGTGCCCAGCAGCCGGAACAGCCGGCGGGCCGGGGCGGGCAGCGCGGCGTACGACAGGTCGAACGCCGCCCGGACGGCCGCCTGGTCGTCTCCCTCGACACGGAGGCCGGCGAGTTGGTTACCGGCGGTCAGCCGGGCGGTGTGCGCGCTGATCGACTGTTGGGGCTGGTCGATCAGGTTGGCGGCGGCGATCCGCAGGGCCAACGGCAGCCGGGCGCAGACCGTCGCCAGTTCGGCGATCTCACCTGAGCGGGCCACCCGGTCGGGCGGGATGATCCGGGTGAGCAAGGTGCCGGCCTCGTCCACGGTGAGCACGTCGAGGTCGAGGCGGCGTGCTCCGTCCACGGCGACGAGCCCGCTGAGCCGGTCCCGGCTGGTGACCAGCGCCAGGCAGCCGGCGGCCCCCGGCAGGAGCGGGCGGACCTGGTCGGCGCTGGCGGCGTTGTCCAGCATCACCAGCATCCGGCGACCGTCCAGCATGGTGCGGAACAGCGCGGCGGCCTGCCCGGGGTCGACCGGCACCTGGTCGGCCGGCACCCCGAGCGCGTGCAGGAACCCGGCGAGGGCCTCCGACTCGCGGACCGGGCTGGCCGTCGAGTAGCCACGCAGGTTGACGTAGAGCTGCCCGTCTGGAAAGTGCCGGCGGACCCGGTGCGCCCAGTGCACCGCCAGGGCGGTCTTGCCGACCCCGGCCATCCCGGTGATGGTGGAGATGACCACCGGCCCCCGGGCCGCCGTCGCCCCGACCAGCAGCGCGTCGAGGGCGGCCAGTTGGGTGCTGCGCCCGGTGAAGTACGCGACGTCGGGCGGCAGCTGCGCCGGTGACCGGTGGCGCGACGGTGGGGTCGGCTGCGCCACCTCGGGCCGGCGGGGTGCCACTTCGGTCAGGCGGGGTGCCGGCACGGTGCCGGTCACCGGCCCGCCCGGGTGGGTGACCATCCGGGGCAGGTCCTGGCGCAGGATGCGCAGCTGTGCCTCCCGCAGTTCCGGGCCGGGCTCCACGCCGAGCTGTTCGGCGAGGCGGTCGCGCAGGTTGCGGTGCAGGGCCAACGCGCGGGCCTGCTGGCCGCAGGCGGCCAGGGCGAGCATCAGCCGGGCGTGCACCTGCTCGTGCAGCGGTTCGTGGCTGGCCACCGCGTGCAGTTCCCGGACCGCCCGGTCGGGCAGGCCCAGGTCGACGGCGAGCGTGGCGTAGGTGACGGCGGTGGCGATGCGACGTCGGTTCAGGGCGGCGGCGGTCGGGTGCTGGGTCAGGCTCGGCGCCGCGTCGGCCAGCACCGGCCCCCGCCACAGCGCCAGTGCCCCGGCCAGTCGGTCCAGGCTCGGCAGGTCGCCCGCGACGCTGCCCTCGGCGCGTTCGATCGCGGCGGCGAACCGGCTCAGGTCGAGCTGGGCGGGGTCGACCCTCAACCGGTAGCCGCCGCCGACGTGGGTGATGGTGGCGGCGGGGCCGCCGGGCTGGTCCAGCACCCGACGCAACCGGGCGACGTAGGTGTGGACGAGGTTGAGGCAGCTGTCCGGCGGGTCGTGGCCCCAGAGCACGTCGACGATCTCGTGGCGGGACACGATCGCGTCCGGGTGCAGGGCGAGCAGGCCGAGCAGCATCCGTTGGCGGTTGGAGCCGAGCGTGACCGGTTCGACGCCGACCTGGATGCGCAGCGGCCCCAGCACGTCGATGCGCAGGGTCGGTGCCGGCGTGGCGACGGGTGGCGCCGGGCCGGGTGGCTTCAGCTGCGGCGGACCGACGGCGGCGGCGATCCGCCGGAGGGACTCGGCCCGGGGGTTGCGGACCCGGCCCTGCTCGATGTCGCGCACCGCCCGGACGCTGATTCCCGCCCGTTCGGCCAGCTGCTCCTGGGTCAGTCCGGCACCCAGTCGTCGTCGTCGGATCTCACCACCGCTGTCGGCCATCAACGGGCCTCCCTGTCATGGCTGCGCGTCCGTCCCACCAGCGCTGCCAGCACATGATTCTGCCGGTTGACCGGTCGGATGACCATGATCTTCGCCACTGAATCACCGGGCTACCCGCAGGTCAAACCTGCCGATGGGGCAGGGCCGTCCGCCCTTGGGGGCAACGGTTCTGCCGGTTCTGCCGGTGCCCCCATCGTTCACTTGTGGACGCACGGGCATTTGAGCAGCTCAAAACGTTGTCACCCGGCAAGGATGTCTATCTGCCGGCGTCCAGCCGGCCTCCAGTGCGCGACCGACCGCCGTCTCTACCGTGGACGACGGGCACCGCCACCACCCGCTGGCCGGTGTCCATCTCGGCGAAGCGACTCCCACCCGGTCACGGAACCGCTCGGCACCGGCCTCCGGACCACCGATCTGCCCCTGCTGAGCGTCAGCCTGGCAGCCGACGCCCGCCTCAGCCCGGAAGCTAAGGAACCGCCATGAACGGACGTGCCCAGACCTACATCCGTACCCCCGACCCGATCTCCACGGCCGGGATCACCGCGGCGCTGCGTGGCCGGGCCGAGATCGAGGTCGTACCCGCGCAGATGATCACCGCCGAGACCGTCGGTGTGGTCGCCGCCGACACCCTCGACCGGGACACGCTCGACGTGCTCAGGGCCGTGCGCCGGTTGGGCTGCCGGCGCTTCGTGCTGGTCGCCACCGTCGAGTCGGACTCGGCGCTGATCCCCGCCGTGGAGCTGGGGGTACGCGCCCTCGCCTCACGCACCGAGGCGACCGGCCACCGGCTGGCCCAACTCGTGGTCAGCACCGCCTCCGGCGGGGCGGCGATGCCTCCGGAGGTGCTCGGTCTGCTGGTCAAGCAGGTGACCCGGCTCCAGCAGACGGTGCTCGCCCCGCGCGGCATCGACGTCAACGGGCTCTCGGTGCGGGAGAGCGAGATCCTGCGGCTGGTGGCGGACGGGATGGACACCCGGGAGGTGGCGACCCGGCTGAGCTACTCGGAGCGGACCGTCAAGAACGTGCTGCACGACATCACCAGCCGGTTCCAGCTGCGCAACCGCACCCACGCGGTAGCCTACGCGGTCCGGGAGGGGCTGATCTGACTGCCGAGGAGGACCCGACGTGCCGCACGCACGCACCGACGAACGTCAGGTGACCCGGGACGACCTGGGCGCCTGGCTGATCAAGGGCAATGCGGACCTGGTCGACCTCGCCGGCCGGTTCGCCCGGGACCCCCGGGTGACGGGCTGGTGCGTACGCCCCGGCTACCGGGCCCGGCTGATGCGGGCCGGTCAGCCCGTGGTGTTCTGGGCCAGCGGCAGCCGGGGTCGGTTGCCGTACGGCGTCTGGGGGGATCGGCCGGCTCACCGGCGAGCCGGTGCCCGGCGGGGAGGCCCGCGCGCCCTGGACGGTGCCACTGGACCTGACCGTCCTGCCCGAGCCACGACGGCTGCACCGGGACCGGTTGCGCGCCGACCCCCGGTTGGCCGGGCTGGAGGTGTTCCGCCAGCCACAGGCGGCCAACCCGTCGTACCTGACCCGGGCGCAGTTCACCGCCCTCGCCGACCACCTGCCCGAGGCGGCCGACGTGGTGTCCGGCGCTACCAGCGCACCGGTAACGTGGTGACGACCCCACCCACCTCCCGCTCCGCGATGGGGAACGGCCCGTCGGTGGCGAGGCGCAGGCCGGGCAACCGGGCCCGCAGCCGCTCCAGCCCCACCGCCAGGATCGCCCGGCCGAGCCGTCGACCCGGGCAGTAGTGGCGGCCCCCGCCGAACCCGACGAACTTCGGGCCGCTGCGGTGCGGCAGGAGCGCCTCCGGCTGCTGGTAGACCTCCGGGTCGTGCAGTGCCGAGATCCAGGCGAGGAGCACGGCCGTGCCCCGGGGCACGGTGCCGGAGGGCAGCACGAGGTCGGTGGTCGCGGTCCGCAGCGCGGCCACGTTGCCGGCGTACACCAGGCGGAGCAGCTCGTCGGCCGTCGCCGTGGGGTCGGTGCCGTGCCGGACGAAGGCCCGCCAGTCCGCCGCGTCGTCCCCCAGGAGCCGTAGCATCGCCCGGCCGAGCACGGTCGCCGGGGCCTCGACCCCCGCCGACAGCATCAGCCTGGTCAGGCTGACCAGCTCGTCCGTCGAGAGCCGGGTGGCGGTGTCCGGTGGGTCGACCAGGTCGGCCAGCAGCGCGGCGTCCGACCCGCCCGTGACGACCCCGCGTACGTATGCGCCGAACTCGGCGACGAGCCGGGCCCGTTCCTGCGGCGTGCCGGGATGCGAATGGGTGTACGCCCCCGACCAGCGGCGGATCCTGTCGCAGTCCTCGGGCGGAATGCCGAGCAGCCGCGTGATCGTCAGCAGCGGGAGCCGGTCGGTGTACCCGACGACGAGGTCACCGTCGCGGCGGCCGTCGGCGGTCATCGCGTCCAGAAGGGAGCCGGCCACCTGCCGGACCACCGGTAGGTGGGCGGCGACCCGCGCGTGGTCCATCGCCCGGGTGGCGACCCGGTGCACCGCCGTGTGGGACCGCTCGGACTGGTTGATGAGCAGGTCCGGGTCGTAGAGGAAGTTGGGTTCGCCGCTGCGCCGGGGAGCGTCGGCGAGCAGGTGGTTGCGGGACAGCGCGGGGCTGGCGACGGCGGCGGCGACGTCGGCGTGCCGGACGAGCAGGATCGCGCTGTCGCCGCTGGGCAGCCGGACGCGGCCGAACGGGCACTGCTCGCGTCGGCGGGCGAAGTCGGCGGCGGGAGCGAGCCCCGACGCGGGCGGCAGCGGGAATGCGGGGAGGTCGTCGTCCATCAGCGCTCCTTCGATCGGCAGACGTGGGTGTGGGCACCGCCCGACGCGGGCACCGGCCTCGCCGGGGGTCCGGTGGCGCGGACGCCGCCGGTAGGCAGGGGCGCCGGTCCGCCGCCGGGGTCACCGCTCGACGAGTCGGGCCAGGTGGGTGAGGCCGGATCTGGTCGCCGCCGCCGGCAGGCCGAAGTCGATCAGGCAGGCGACCTCGTCCACGCCCGCCTCGGCGAGCCGGCGCAGGGTACGGGCGCAGGTCGGCACCGAGCCGAAGAGCCCCCGTTCGGCCAGGAACCGGTCGAGCACCCGGCCGATGAGGAAGTCCGCCTCGTCCTCGGTGATCGTGGAGTCGTGGAAAGGGGAGCCGGGCAGCATCCCCGCCACGAGGTCGAGCGAGGACCGCAGGTAACGGGTCATCGGCTCCCGGGCCAGGGCGGACACGCCCTGGTCGTCCGGCCCGACCAGGGTGTGCAGCATGAGGGTGACCCGGCCCTGCCCGGGGTGCAGCCGCCGGTACCGCCCGATCTTGGTGTGCAGCTCGTCGAGGCTCTGGGTGAGCAGGTGGGTGAGGACGCCGACGCCGAGCCGCCCGGCGAGTTCGAAGGTGGCCAGGTCACCGGCGCTGGTGATCCAGACCGGCAGGTCGGCCTGCACCGGCTTGGGGAACACCTCGACGTCGACGCGACCGCCGGTGCCGTCGGGACGTGGCGTGGTGCCGCCCCGCCACAGGGCACGCACCTCGTCGATCAGCTCCGGCAACGCCGACCTGCGGTGCGGGTACCGGTCGGGGGCGAGGACGAAGTCGACGGCGTGCCAACCGGAGGCGAACGCGACCCCGGCCCGGCCGTGGGAGATCCGGTCCACGACCGCCCACTCCTCGGCCACCCGCAACGGGTCGTGCAGGGGGAGCACGACGCTGCCGGCGCGGACACCGACCCGCCGGGTGACCGCCGCGACGGCGGCACCGGTCACCGCCGGGTTCGGGTAGGGGCCGCCGAATTCGTGGAAGTGCCGCTCCGGCGTCCAGACCGCCGCGAAGCCGTGGTCGTCGGCGAACCGTGCGCTGTCGAGCAGCAGGTCGTGGGCGTCGTCGGCGCTGGCGGAGAAGAAGAACAGGCTCAGGTCCACGGGGGCGGCTCCTCCTGCGGCCGGACGAGGGTCGCCTGCGGCGCGGTGAGGCTGCGGTCGAGCACCACCAGGATCCGGTCGATCAGGGCGTCGGCCCGTCGGCGTGCCCCGGCCGACGCCGGGAACTGGAACGTGACGTGGGTCTGCTCGCCGTCGGCGATCATGACGTGCAGGGCGTTGCGGGCGACCCCGTTGAACGCCGACCAGTCCACAGTGGTGGCGACGCCGGCGAAGACCGGGCCGGGGGCGATCCGCCGGTAGCTGACCGAGACGGCGGCGGTGGCCAGGAACGGCCGTGTCCCGGGCCGGCACATCGCCAACGGGACCGTCCGGTGGGCGTACAGCTCCCGCAGGCCGGCGCGGACGGTCGTCAGCGCCGCCGCGTACGAGCCGGTCGGTGGCGTGGGGAGGGTGAGTGGAAGCTCGTTGACGTACATGCCGATCCGGTCCGCCTCGGCCGGCGTACGCACCGACAGCTCGATCGCGATCGAGGTGGGCCCGTCGTCGGGGGCGAGGCAGTTGGCGAGCACGGTGAGCAGCAACTCGAACCGGGTCGCGTCCAATGCGACGGCCGCCTCGGCCAGCCTCGTACGGGTCCGGGGGGTCAGCGCGCGGACGACCGTGTCGCCGGGGCGTACCCCGCCGTCGCGGGGCAGCTCGACAGGTCGTGGGGGGTTCCGCCACCAGTATTCGGTGGCCGCGACGACCAGGTGCTCCGGCGGCGTCCGGTACCCGGGTTCGGCCGGCTGCGCCGCCACCGCCGGTGCGTCGGGGCCGTAGCGGTCGGCCAGGTCCCGCAGCAGGATGTCCTTGGACCGGCCGTCGACGATCAGGTGGTGGGCGGCCAGGACGAGCACCCCACCTCCGTTCGGGAGGGGGAACCACCAGACCCGGGCCAGCGGCCCGGCCGACAGGTCGAACCGGGTGCGGCAGGCCCGCTCGACCCGCTCGCGGACGGTCCCGCCGGCGGCGGGTTCGACCGCGAGCGTCAGCGGGTGCTCGCCGACCGCCAGCCAGGGCAGGCCGTCGAGGTTGTGGCAGCCGGCGGTCAGCAGCGGGTGCCGCGCGGCCAGCGCCGTGCAGGCCCGCGCCAGCCGGCCCACGTCGACCGGGCCGCGCAGGTGGGCGGTGACCGCGACCGTGTACGCCGACCCGAGCGCGACCAGCTGCTCGTTGAACCAGATGCCCCGTTGCAGCGGCGAGGTCGGCACGAACTGCGTCACGGTGACCCGGACATCCGGTCGGCGATCCAGGCGGCCTGCGCGGCCAGGCCCGGCCGGGCGTACAGCGCCGACACCGGCGTGGCGACCGCGAACTGGTCGGAGACGAGACGGGCCAGCCGCAACGCCGACATCGAGTTGCCGCCCAGGGCGAGGAAGTCGTCGTCGCGGCCCACGGCGGCCACGCCCAGCACGGTCGCCCAGATGTCGGCCAGTCGTCGTTCGACCACGGTCACCGGGGCGGCGGCGGGCGTCGATCCGGCCGGCGGGAAGAGGTCCCGCAGCGACCGGGTGACCACCTTGCCGCCGTCGTTGCGCGGCAACGCGTCCACACAGACGATCCGCTGCGGGATCTCCGCGCCGGACAGCCGGCCGGCGAGGAAGGCCCGCAGGTCCGCCGGTACGGCACCGGTACGGGTCACCAGCACGGCGGCGGGCCGTTCGCCCAACACCGGATCGGCGAGGGCGAGCACCGCGCAGTCCCGGACGTCGGGGTGCTCGTGCAGCGCCTGTTCGACAGCGAACGGCGAGACCTTCGTGCCGCCGGAGTGGATGGTCGACGCGGCGCGGCCGGTGAGGTGCAGGTAGCCCTCGTCGTCGAGCCGGCCGCAGTCACCGGTGCGGGTCCAACCGTCGCGGAACGTCGCGGCGTCACCACCGTCGAGGTAGCGGCGCGGTGGGGCGTCGGAGCCGATCCAGACCTGACCCACCTCGCCCGCAGCGACCTCCCGGCCGGCGTCGTCGGTGATCCGCACGGTGCCCCGACCGACCGCGTCCGGGCGTCGGCTGTCGAACACCATCGTCGTGCGGGCCGGCGCCGCCTCGGTCGAGCTGTAGGTGTTGACGATGGTGGCGTACGGCAGGGCGTCGCCGAGGGCCCGCGCGACGGCGGCGGGCAGCACGTCGCCTGTCGTTCCCACGAGCACCAGCGACGACAGGTCACGACGGTCGGGTTCGCCGGAGGCCAGCAGCTCCCGGGCCATCGACGGGACGAGGAAGAGGGTGCCGACCCGGAACTCCTCGACGGCGGCGCAGACCTCGGCGGCGTCGAACCGGGGCACGACGAGCGCGGCGGGTTCGGCGGCCAGGCCGGTGAGGAGCATGGTCTGGGCGGCGTTCGTCCCGATGGGGAAGGCGTGCAGGAAATGGCGGGAGTGCGCGAGTTGCCGCCGGCCGGGTGCGGTGTCGTGCCCGTGGGTGAGGTTGCCGTGGGTGGCGACGACCGCCCTGGCCGACCCTTCGGTCCCCGAGGTGAAGATGATCTGGGCCGCGCCGTCCGGGGTCGCCCGGTCGGGCACGGCGTCGGTTGCGGTCCCGGCCGGCCCGCGCTGCCAGCCGCCCAGCTCCGGGGGGACGGCGCAGCCTTCCCGGATGATCCCGACCGCCCCGGCGACTCTGACCCGCTCGACGAGCTGTCCCGGCGGGAGCCGGGCCGACAGCGGCACCGCCACCCCACCGGCCCGCAGCACGCCACAGAACGCGGTGGCGTACCCGAACCACTCCCGCTCGTCGAAGAGCAACGCCACCCGCTGGCCGACCCGTAGCCCGTCGTCGACGAGCGCGGCGGCGAGCGCGTCCGCCGACCGGTCCCACTGCGCGAACGTCAGCGTCGCGCCGTCGGGGTGGCACAGGGCGACGGCGTCCGGTGTGTCCGCCGCCCGCTGCCGCAGCAGGCCGGGCACGGTTGGTCCGCCGCTCATCGGGGGTCCGGTGTCCGGTCGGCGGCGACCGCCGCGATCCGCCCGATCGTGCCGGCCCGCACGATCTCCTCCAGGGTGAGCCGGATGCCCAGCCGTCGCTCGATCCGGAACGCGACCTGGGTGGTCAGCAGCGAGTGCCAGCCCACGTCGGTCAGGTCGTCGTCCAGGCCGACCCCGTCGACGCCGACCAGTTCCTCGACGATCGCGGCGATGGCGCGTTCGGTCGGGGTGTGCGGTGGTCGGGACCCGGCCGGTACCGCCAACCGCCGCCGGTCGACCTTCCCGGCGGCGGTGAGCGGCAGGGCGTCCACCACCACGACCAGGTCCGGCACCAGGTGGGCGGGGACGGCGCGGGCCAGGGCCGCCCGCAGCGCCGTACCGGAGGGTCGGTAGCCCGGTGTCGGTACGACGTGCGCCACGAGCGAGACCGGGCCGGCGTCCGCCGCGACGGCGGAGACGGCCGCCGAGCGGGCCCCGGGTAGCCGCAGCAGCGCGGCCTCGACGCCGGCCGGCTCGACCCGGAAGCCACGGACCTTCACCTGCGCGTCCAGCCGACCGAGCAGGTGGACGAGGCCGTCGGGGTCCCGGCGGCCCCGGTCCCCGGTGCGGTAGGACGGGCCGCCGTCGACCTGCCCGAACCGGGCGGCGGTGAGTTCGGGGGCGTCGAGGTAGCCGCGCGCCACGCCACGGCCGACGATGACGATCTCGCCCGGCTGCCCGTCGGCGACGACCCGGCCGTCGGGGTCGACGACGAGGACGTCGTATCCGGCTATCGGCCGGCCGATCGGGATGCGCTCGCCGTCGGTGTCCGCCCGGCTGACCCGGTGCAGGGTGCTGGCCACGGTGGCCTCGGTGGGGCCGTAACCGTTGACCAGTTCGCACCGGTCGACCCAGCGCCGCGCCGTGGCCGGTGCCAACGGACTGCCGACACTGAGCAGCGTCCGCAGCCGGGGAAGGTCGTCCTCCGGCAGGGAGTCGAGCACGGCGGCGGGCAGGACCGCGTGGGTGACGGCCCGCTCCGCGAGCAGCCGCGCCAGCGGCGCACCGACCAGTGCATCCCGGTCGACGACCTCCAGCCGGCAGGCGGCACCGAGGCCGAGGAGAAGTTCGAAGATCCAGCCGTCCGCCACCGGGCTGGCATGGAGCAGGACGCGGGCGTCGTCGCCGAGGTCACCGAACCAGCGCTGCTGCGCGGCCATGAGGTTGGCGACCGCGTCGTGGCCGATCATGACCAGCTTCGGGGTGCCGGTCGTGCCGGCGGTGGGGATGACGTACGCCAGCCCGGTCGGGTCGCCGGCAGCGGGCCGGCCTCCCGGTCGCGGTGGCCCGGCGGCCGGCCGCGTCGGGTCCACCTGGCGCATGCCGGGGGCCCGGTGCAGCACGGACGTCGACACGAGCACCGTGGCGTCCGCCGCCGTCGCGACCGACTGGTTCCAGGCCGGCGGGCTGGCCGGATCGAGGGGTAGCAGGACGCCCCCGCTGCGCCAGGTGGCGAGGGCCGCCGTGACGAGGGGAACGCCGCGTTCCAGGACGACCGCCACCACGGTCGCCGGCCCGACGCCGGCCCCGGACAGGCTGTCGGCGAGCACGTCCGCCCGCTGGTCCAGATCGGCGTACGTGACCTCCCCGGTCCGGTCGGCCAGGGCCACCCGGTGCGGGAACCGGCGGGCGAGTGCGGACACCCGGTCGCTCACCGGGACGACGTCCCTGTCGCGCAACGGCGACCCCCTCGTCGACTCACCTGACCATGGACGATGATCTATCCGTGAGGCTGTCACGACGGTGCGGGCCGGTCAAGGTGCAGCCCGCTGTCCGGCAGGTGCCTCCCGTTTGCCGGGCGGCACCGGGGAGTCCGGTGGGAATGGCGGCGGAATCGCCGTACGACCCGCTTGTCCCGTACGGCCGCGTCCGCCGTTGAATTCGGGGAAAGGTCCTTTCTGGCGAGGGCGCGGTCGACCCCGTCGCATACGCCGATCGCGCCGGTCGGCGATCGCTACCACGCTGACCTGCTGCTCGGCCCGCACGATACGGACCGGCGAGCAGGGGGAGTGATCGCCCGCCCGGATTTGTCTGATTGATGTTCGCCTTTCTCGATCTGCCTCGGTCCACTTAGGATGTCAGTCCTGATTCGTTCGAGGAGGCAGACATGCGCCGGTTCGGAAGTCGGATCACCTCGTTCCTCGTCGTCGCTGCGGTGACCTGCCTGGGGCTGGTCGGTGCCGCCGCGCCCGCCCAGGCGAAGGGGGTGATCGTCTTCGTCGCCTACTTCGACAACGCCGCCCACTCCAACCTGGTCGGCGGTTCGACCTTCAGCGAGTGCCCCGGCGACCCGAGCTACCACTGGGGCGCCTACACCGAGTTCCACGAGATCACCTCCGAGCCCTGCCCCTGACCGTCGATCGGCCGTCCCCGGGTGAGGTGGGTGGGGCACTGGGCCGGGCCGCCCCGGAGCCGACGGCGTCGGGCTACCGGTTCGTCGACCTGGCGGTCAGCCGGGGAGCTGGTCGACCCGGGTGAGGACCTGGTCGATCAGGCCGTACTCCCGGGCCTGCTCGGCGGTGAACCACCGGTCCCGGTCCCAGTCGGCCTGGATCTCGTCGAGGGTGCGCCCGCTGTGCTCGGCGATCAGCTCCTGCATGGTCCGCTTCACGTGCAGCATGTTCTCCGCCTGGATGGTGATGTCGGCGGCGGTGCCACCCATCCCCCCGGACGGCTGGTGCATCATGACCCGCGCGTGCGGCAGGGCGAACCGCTTACCTGCCGCCCCGGCGCAGAGCAGGAACTGCCCCATCGACCCGGCGAGCCCCAACGCCAGGGTGGCCACGTCGTTGCGGACGTACCGCATGGTGTCGTAGACGGCCATGCCGGCGCTGACCGAACCACCCGGTGAGTTGATGTAGAGATAGATGTCCCGCTTGCTGTCCTCGGCGGCGAGCAGCAGGATCTGCGCACAGATCTGGTTGGCCGAGGCGTCGGTGACCTCGGTGCCCAGGAAGATGATCCGTTCCCGCAGCAGCCGCTCGAAGACCTGGTCGCCGAAGGCCGGCTGCCCGCCGTCCAGCATGCGCACGTCGTACCCGATCATGGTGACCACCCTCCGCGTTGCCGGCGGGCGACCTCGCTCCGCCCGGGGACCGGCGGGTTCAGCCTGCACCGTCGGGCGGCCACCGCCCCAGCCTTTCTGCCCCCGGCAGATCCGCCCTCGGCAGAACCCGGCCGGCCTACCCGACCAGCAGCCGCCGCCGGCCCGTGCCGACCCGCCGCCGTCCCGGCACCCTGGCGGTACGCGCAGCGGGGCGGGCGGTCGACACGACGGCGACCACCCGGACGGACACGCCGACGGTCGTCGTCCCGAACCCGAATCCGAATCCGCCGACGGTCGTCATCCCGGTCCCGCCCTTGGTCGTCATCCCGGTCCCGGCGCCGCCGACGGTTGCCGTCCCGGCCCCGCCGACGGTCGTCCCCCAGGGCCCGGCCCTGCCCACGGTCGTCCCCCAGGGCCCGGCCCTGCCCACGGTCGTCCCCCAGGGCCCGGCCCTGCCCACGGTCGTCATTCCGGGTCCGGTTCGGCCCTGGCGGGCGGTCGGCACCCGGTCCAGTCGGGCGAGGCTCCCGCCCGGCGGCACGGGGACCCGACGCTCGACCCGGCGCAGCTCGTCGCGGGCCTCTTCGAGCAGGTCGGACAGGTTGATGCCGAGTGCCCGGCAGATCGCCGCCAGCACCTCGGAGGAGGCTTCCTTGCGCCCGCGCTCGACCTCGGACAGGTAGGGCAGGGACACCCCGGCGGCGGCGGCCACCTCGCGCAACGTGCGGCCCTGACGCAGCCGTACCCGGCGTAGCACCCCGCCGATCACCCGACGCAGCAGCGACATGCGGGCCTCCTCGTGGCCGGTGTCCCGGAACCCTCCCATCATGCCCCGTCGGCGGCCCCGGTGGGTCACGGCAAGCCGACCGCACCGGGGGCCCCGGGAGCCTGCGGCACCGGGCCCCCGCACCGGCCGGTACGGGGGTGACGGGCCGGCTACCGCCGACCGCTTCCGGCGGGTACGAGGTGACGGGGTGCTCACCGTTGGTGCAGGTCGACGTCCCGGCGGGTCGACCTGCCTGGTAACCGCTATGTTGTGCTCGTGCAGGCGACCCAGGGGGAGCAGGACCGACCGTGATCCATTTCCCGGCGCAGCGGCGCGGTCCGCTCAGCGCGTTGAGTCTCCGCCTGGCCGCCGCCCTCGGTCTGGTCCTGCTCACCGTCGCGGTGGTCTATCTCGACCGCGACGGCTACCGCGACGTGGACGAGAACGGGCTGACCCTGCTCGACTGCTTCTACTACACGGTGGTCACCCTCTCCACCACCGGGTACGGCGACATCACCCCGTTCGAGCAGTCGGCCCGGCTGGTGAACGTCCTGTTCATCACCCCGGCCCGGGTGATCTTCCTGATCATCCTGGTCGGCACCACCCTGGAAGTCCTGACCGAGCAGTACCGGACCGGCCGTCGGCTGGGTCGGTGGAGGAGAACCGTGAAGGACCACGTCATCATCTGCGGCTACGGCACCAAGGGCCGCAGTGCGGTCTCCGCCCTGCTGGAGAACGGGCTGGACAAGTCCCGGATCGTGGTGGTGGAACGCAACGGCACCGCCCTGCGGCAGGCCACCTCGGCCGGGCTGGTCGCCATCGAGGGCTCCGCCACCCGCTCGTCGGTGCTGGAGGAGGCGCACGTCCGCAACGCCAAGGCCGTCATCATCGCCACCGACAGCGACGACGCCTCGGTGCTGGTGGCGCTGACCACCCGGCAGCTCACCGCCGGTCAGGTACGCATCATCGCGGCGGTCCGGGAGGCCGAGAACGCCCCGCTGCTGCGGCAGAGCGGGGCGCACCACGTGATCGTGTCCTCGGCGACCGCCGGTCGACTGCTCGGCCTCTCCACCTCCGCGCCGCCGCTGATCGACGTGGTGGAGGATCTGCTCACCCCGGGGCAGGGGATGGCCCTGGCGATGCGTTCCGCCGAGCGGCACGAGGTGGGCAAGTCCCCCCGTGAGCTGGAGTCCCTGGTCATCGCCCTGGTACGCCGGGGCAAGGTGGTCACCCTGGCGGACCGGGCCGGCGCGGTGATCGAGACCGGCGACATGCTCGTGCACGTCCGCGACGACCGACCCACCGCCACCACCAGCTCCTGACCCCGGCTGGCTCGCCCCGCACCCCGGCTGGCTGCGCCTGACGCTGGCTGTCCCGCCCCGCATCCCGGCTGGTCCGCGCCTGACGCGGCTGGTCTTCCGAACCGACGAGTGGCCGGCCCCCTGCGCGGGGAACGGCCACTTCGACGTGTCGACGGGCGACTAGCTGATCGTCCAGGTGTCGCCGGTGTGGAGGAGGTTGGTGAGTTGTTGTTCGGGGGTGTCGGTGGTGGTGTTTTTGGCGGTGGTGATTTGGTGTTGGACGAGGGTGTCGTAGGAGGGGCGGTTGATTTGGCGGAGGACGCCGATGGGGGTGTTGCGGTGGTTGTGTTCGGGGAGGCGGGTGAGGGCGAAGGCGTAGGCGGGGTCGGTGATGGTGGTGTCGTGGATGACGATGTTTTCGGGTGGGGTGGTGGCGGTGTCGCGGATTTCGAGGCCGAATCCGTGGGGTGGGTGGACGACGCAGTGTTGTCGGTCGCGGCCGAAGGTGATGGGTTGGCCGTGTTCGAGGGGGATGAGGTGGTCGTCGCGGGTGTCGGGTTGTTTGAGTTGGTCGAAGGCGCCGTCGTTGAAGATGTTGCAGTTTTGGTAGATCTCGACGAAGGCGGCGCCGTGGTGTTGGGCGGCGGCGCGGAGGACGGTTTGGAGGTGTTTGCGGTCGGAGTCGATGGTGCGGGCGACGAAGGTGGCTTCGGCTCCGAGGGCGAGGGAGAGGGGGTTGAAGGGGGCGTCGGCGGATCCGGCGGGGGTGGATTTGGTGATTTTGCCGGTTTCGCTGGTGGGGGAGTATTGGCCTTTGGTGAGGCCGTAGATGCGGTTGTTGAATAGCAGGATGGTGATGTTGACGTTGCGGCGTAGGGCGTGGATGAGGTGGTTACCGCCGATGGAGAGGGCGTCGCCGTCGCCGGTGACGACCCAGACGGACAGGTCGGGGCGGGTGACGGACAGTCCGGTGGCGATGGCGGGGGCGCGGCCGTGGATGGAGTGCATCCCGTAGGTGTTCATGTAGTAGGGGAAGCGGGATGAGCAGCCGATGCCGGAGATGAAGACGGTGTTTTCGCGGGGGATGTTGAGTTCGGGCATGAATTGTTGGATGGCGGCGAGGATGGCGTAGTCGCCGCAGCCGGGGCACCAGCGGACTTCCTGGTCGGATTTGAAGTCTTTGGTGGTGAGTTTCACGGCGACGGGTTCAGGCATTTTTGCAGACCTCTTCCAGCATCGTCTCCAGTTCGGCGGCGGTGAAGGGTAGGCCGCGGACCTGGTTGTAGGCGATCGCGTCGATCAGGTATCGGGCGCGGATGATCTGGGCGAGTTGGCCGAGGTTCATCTCGGGGATGACGACGCGGTCGTAGGTGGCCAGGACGTCGCCGAGGTTGGCCGGTAGGGGGTTGAGGTGGCGCAGGTGGGCTTGGGCGATGGGTTGGCCGTGGTGGCGCAGGGTGCGGCAGGCGGCGCCGATGGGTCCGTAGGTGGAGCCCCAGCCGAGCACGAGGGTCCGGGCGGTGCCGTCGGGGTCGTCGACGTCGAGGTCGGGCACGGGGATGGCCTGGATGCGGGCGGCGCGGGTGCGGACCATGTAGTCGTGGTTGGCGGGGTCGTAGGAGATGTCGCCGGTCTTGTCGGCTTTCTCCAGTCCACCGATGCGGTGTTCGAGGCCGGGGGTGCCGGGGATCGCCCAGGGGCGGGCGAGGGTGTCGGGGTCGCGTAGGTAGGGCAGGAACGTGACGCCGTCGTCGTGGTTGGGTGCGGTCGCGAAGTCGACGCGTAGGTCGGGTAGATCCTGCACGTCGGGTAGGAGCCAGGGTTCGGAGCCGTTGGCGACGTAGTTGTCCGACAGCAGGATCACCGGGGTGCGGTAGGTGACCGCGATGCGGGCGGCTTCGAGGGCGGCGTGGAAGCAGTCCGAGGGTGACTTCGCGGCGATCACCGCGACGGGGGCTTCACCGTGGCGGCCGTGTAGGGCCATGTTCAGGTCGGCCTGTTCGGTTTTCGTGGGTAGCCCGGTGGAGGGGCCGGCGCGTTGGACGTCGACGATGACCAGGGGTAGTTCCAGGGCGACGGCCAGGGAGATCGTCTCGGATTTCAGGGCGACACCGGGGCCGCTGGTCGTGGTCACCCCCAACGCGCCGCCGTAGGAGGCGCCGAGGGCGGCGCCGACCGCGGCGATCTCGTCTTCGGCCTGCATGGTGACCACACCGAGTTTCTTGTGTTTCGACAACTCGTGCAGGATGTCCGACGCCGGGGTGATCGGGTACGCGCCGAGGAACACCGGCAGACCGGACCGGACCCCGGCCGCGACCAGACCGAGGGACAGGGCGGCGTTGCCGGTGATGTTGCGGTACGTGCCCGGCAGCATCTTCGCGGGTTTCACCTCGTACCGTACGGAGAAACTGTCGGTGGTCTCGCCGTAGTTCCAGCCCGCCCGGAACGCGGCGATGTTCGCCGCGACGAGATCCGGACGCTTGGCGAACTTCCGTTCCAGGAACCGTAGCGTCGAGTCGTACGGGCGGGAGTACATCCACGACAACAACCCCAACGCGAACATGTTCTTCGCCCGCTCGGCGTCTTTCTTCGACACCGACAACTCCGCCAACGCCCCGACGGTCATCGACGTCAACGCCACCGGATGCACCACGAACCCATCCAGGGTGTCATCGTCGAGAGGACTGACCGCGTAACCGACCTTGACCAGGTTCCGGCGGGTGAACTCATCGGTGTTCACGATGATGTCCGCACCCCGACGAAGATCCCCCAGATTCGCCTTCAACGCCGCCGGATTCATCGCGACGAGAACGTTCGGCGCGTCACCCGGCGTCAGGATGTCATAGTCAGCGAAATGCACCTGGAAACTCGACACCCCCGGCAACGTCCCCGCCGGCGCCCGAATCTCCGCCGGGAAATTCGGCAACGTCGAAATATCATTCCCCAACTGCGCCGTCTCCGAGGTGAACCTGTCCCCCGTCAACTGCATCCCATCACCCGAGTCACCCGCAAACCGGATCACCACCCGGTCCAACTGACGGATCTGCTTGGTCACGCCTGCACCTCGCTTCGCTCGGCCCCGCCGCGCGCGCGGCTGCACATGATGGTGACCCCGCCTTGCCCGGCCACGCGACCTCCCTGATGCGCCGCTGCGCGGTCCGCCCGTGGGCGGGCCCCGGCCCGCTGTCGTCTCTCGCTCCGAGCCTACGTCCCGGGCTTAGGGTCTCCTTGGTGGAGGTCCGACACCTGGGAAACTGGTCGAGGACATCTGGGAGACTATGCGGTGATTTGCGATGGCCGCCGTAATTGAGATCACCGCCCCACTCGTGGCGCCCCGCCGGTCAGCCGGAGCGCTCCGTCGCCGACGGCTCCGTCGCCCGCCCGGCCGTCCACCGTCGTAGCGAGCCGGTGGCCAGCCCGAGCGCCAGCGCCACCAGCAGGACGGAGGCCACGATCAGCCCGAGCGCGGTCCGCTGGGCGGAGGACATCGCGCTGACGTCCACCGACCCGCCCTGCGCCGCGATCAACCCCTGCGAACCGGTCGGCGCGGGAGCACCCACCGGCGAGGTGGCCAGCGCGGCGGCGGCGGTGATCCGGAAGCTCATCTGGACCTGCCGGGTCGGTCCCTGCTCCGGGTCCAGCCAGCCGATCACCGCCCCGGCCAGGGGGGCGTCGCGCTGGGCGTCCGGGGTGGCGGCGACCGTGAACCGGAGCGTCCGGGTCTGCCCCGCCGGCACGACGTCCAGGTCGCAGCGGGTCCGCGTCGGCGACATCGACGCACAGCCGGCCGGCGGGCTCAGCACGCTGACCCCGGCCGGCAACAGCACGTCGACCCGTCCGGCGGCGTCCACCCTGCCGGTGTTGCCCAGGTGGGCCGCGAGCGCGGTGGGGCCGCCGCCGATGTCGAAGACCACCTCCTCGGCGTCCAGCAGTATCCCGGGCACCGGCGGGCCGGGTGGGAAGAGGACCGCGAAGCCCTCGTGGTCCTGCGTGGTGTCACCGGCGTCCGGCCCGGTCGCGGTGACCCGTACCGTGCCGCTGAGGGGCATCTGCCGCCAGGCGGTGCCGCTGACCCGGACCTGGATCAGGCTGCTGAACCGGTCGCCGGGCGCGGTGGTCCACTCGCCGCACTGCCAGCCGCCGTCACCGGCCGCCGCGCAACCCGGCGTCCCGGCGTCGGTGAGCCCGGCCGGCAGCGTGTAGGCCAGCCGCAGCCGTTCCGGCACGACGCCGGTGTTGGTGACCGTCACCTGCAGGGTGGCGACCGTGCTCCGGGCACTCCAGTACCGGTCGTCGAGGGTGATGTCCCCGGTCGTGACCTGGACCCCGACCCGACCGCCACCCGGCTGGGCGGGGTTCGGCCCGGAGGGTCGCGCGGACCGGGTGGGCAGCGGCGGCCTCGGGGTGGGAGTGGTGCTCGGCGTGCCGGCGGCCGTCGGCACCGGCGCCGACGTCGTGCCGGTCGGCTCGGGTGCGCCGGTCGGAGTCGGGCCCGGCGGCAGCGTCGGCGGCGCGCTGGTCGTGGCCGGTCCGGTCGCCGACGGCTCGACCGGGGGCGTCGGGTCGTCCGTCGGGTCACCGCCGGGGAGCCAGTCGTCGGTCGGGTCGACGGCCACCCGCGTCACGGTGGGGGGCGCCGCCAGGCCCGGTGTAACCCCGAGGGCGACCGCCAGCCCCGCCGCCAACACCGCTCCGACCAGAGCGGGGGTACGCCGGGCGAGGGACCGCCGAACGGTACGCGCGTCCACGCGGGACAATCTGACCTCCGTGACCCTGGGTGAGAGTTCATTATTCGGTAACAGTTGCGGCGGGGCACTAGTACCGGCGGAAAATAATCGGTGACGGGTCCCGGAGCCGCTCGCGTCGTCCCGGCCGGCCCGACGCCCGGTAGGCTCAGCCACCGTGACCGGTTACCTGGGCTCGTACGCGACGCTCGGGCTGCTGCTGCTCGCTGCCGTCCTCTTCTTCGTTACGGCGTTCTCCGCCAACCGGGTGTTACGTCCCGCCCGCCCGGCCGACCCGGCCGGTAAGCGGGCCGGCTACGAGTGCGGCCTCGACCCGGTCGGTGGCGACTGGGCGCAGATGCAGATCCGCTACTACGTGTACGCGTACCTTTACGTGCTCTTCGCCGTGGAGGCGGTCTTCCTCTTCCCCTGGGCGATGGTCTTCGACCGGCCCGGCTTCGGTGCGGTGACGGTCGCCGAGATGGGTGTCTTCGTCGCCGTGGTGGCGCTCGGCATCCTCTACGCCTGGCGCAAGCGCATCCTGCACTGGACCTGACCGCCCCCGCCGCCCGGCCGGCGGAGGCGGGGGTCAGCGGGGGCGGGAGTCAGCAGGGGCGGGGCGGCGGCCAGAGCCGGCCCGACCACGGCCCGACCACGGCCCGACCACGGCCCGACCACGGCCCGACCACGGCGACGTCGCGGGCGCTCAGGCCAGGCCACGGCGGGTGACGGCGGGCGGCCGGTCGCCCCGGATCGAGGCCACCATGTCGAGCACCCGCCGGGTGGGCAGCACCTGATGGGCGCGGAACACCCGGGCGCCGAGCCAGGCCGACACCGCCGTCGCCGCCAGGGTGCCCTCCAACCGTTGCGCCACCGGCAGGTCGAGGGTCTCGCCGATGAAGTCCTTGTTCGACAACGCCACCAGCAGCGGCCAGCCGGTGTCGGACAGCTCGCCCAACCGCCGGGTGATCTCCAACGAGTGCCTGGTGTTCTTGCCGAAGTCGTGCGCCGGGTCGATCAGGATGCCGTCGGGGCGTACCCCCAGGGACACCGCGCGTTCGGCGAGCCCGGTCACCGTCGTGACCACGTCGGCGACCACGTCGGTGAAGGCGGCCCGGTGCGGCCGGGTCCGCGGGGCCAACCCGCCGGCGTGCGAGCAGACCAGGCCGACACCGGTCTCGGCGGCCACCCGGGCGAGCGCCGGATCGGCCCCGGACCAGGTGTCGTTGAGCAGGTCCGCGCCGGCCGCCACCGCCTCGACCGCCACCTCGGCCCGCCAGGTGTCGATCGAGATGACCACCTCGGGGAACGCGGCCCGCACGGCGGCGATGGTGTCCACCGTCCGGCGGATCTCCTCGGCCACGTCGACCTCGTCGCCCGGCCCGGCCTTCACCCCGCCGATGTCGATGATCTCCGCGCCCTCGGTGACCGCCCGCTGCACCGCGCGCAGGGCGCTGTCCTGCGCGAAGGTGGCACCCCGGTCGAAGAAGGAATCCGGCGTTCGATTGACGATCGCCATCACCACCGGCTCACCCGGGGCGAAGGTCCGCCCCCCGAGCCGCAGCGCCCCGGACAATTCAGCCTCCCGCAGGTCACCGGCCGGACGACCCGGCCGATGCCGACGCTAGCCGGTCGCCCGCCCCCGCCCTCGGGCCGGTTCGGCACCCGCTACCCGCACCGCTGCGGGCCGGGTAGCGCCAGAAGATCGGTGACGATGATGGTGGTTGGGGTCGCTCCGGAGGGTGTCGCCGTGCCACGATCTCCTCATGGGTCAGACTCTGCTCATTCTGGTCGTCGCGTTGACCGTGGCGGCGGTCGTGTTCGGCGTGACGGTGCTGATCTCGGGTCGGGACGGGCTCGCCCCCGCCGAACCCGACGGCAGAGCCGTCCCGCTGCCCGGCGGCCGGCCCCTGCGGGAGTCGGACGTCGGCGCGCTGCGCTTCGACACCGCCCTGCGCGGCTACCGGATGGACCAGGTCGACCAGGCGATGCGCCGGGCCGGCTACGACATCGGTTACAAGACCGAGCTGATCGGGGTGTTGGAGGCCGAGATCACCGCGCTGCGGGAGGGCCGTACCGACGACGCCGACGTGCTGCGCCGTACCCGGGAGGAGGCCGTGGGCACCCCGCCCGACGGCCCCCCGGCGACGCCCGCCGCCGAGGCACCCGGCCCGGAGGACGGCCCGACCGTCGAGGTCGGGCCTGCGGACCCGGTCCCCGCGCCGACGACCTCCGGGGCCGGGGCGACCGGCGACCGCACCGACACCGACCAGCCCGGGACCGACAAGCCCGATACCGACAAGCCCGGGACCGACCGGGCCGAGGGTGCCGCCGCGGACCGCCCCGGCGGTGCGGTGGTCCGGTCGGAGCCGGTGTGACCGGACCCGGCCCGGCCGGTGGTGGGGTGGCCGACGAGGCCGCCCAGCCCGGCGCGGGCGAGTTCACCGCCACGGTGATCGTCAACGCTCCCGCCGCGCGGGTCTTCGCCGCGCTGACCGACTGGGAGGGGCAGTCCGACTGGATCCCGTTGACCCGGGTGCGGGTGGTCGAGGGCGACGGCGGGGAGGGCAGCCTCGTCGAGGCGGTCACCGCGCTCGGCCCGGCCGTGCTACGCGACGAGATGCGGGTGGTCCGGGTCGACGCCCCGTACGAGGTGGGTGTGGTGCACTGCGGCAGGCTGCTGCGTGGCCCCGGCGTGCTGCGGTGCACCCCGCTGGCCGACGACCGTACGCAGGTGGTCTGGCACGAGTGGTTCCACCTGCCCGGCGGGTCGGCCGGGCGGGTCGCCTGGCCGTTGCTCTGGCCCGGTTCCAAGGCTAGCCTGACGCTGGCGCTGAAGCGTTTCGCCCGCCTGGTCGAGGCCGGCCGCCTGCCCCGCCCGCCCACGCCCTGACGCCCCGCAGCGCGGCCGGCCGGGTCGCGTCACCCGGCCCCGATGCCGGGTGTCAGGCCCCTGGCCTAGCGTGTGACGGGTGACTGACCTGGTGACCGGCCCCGACGGCCTGCCCCGCTGCGCCTGGGGGGCGAGCACCCCGGACTACGCGTTCTACCACGACACCGAGTGGGGTCGGCCGGTGCGGGGCGACGACGCCCTCTACGAGCGACTCACCCTGGAGGCGTTCCAGTCCGGGCTGTCCTGGCTGACGATCCTGCGCAAACGCCCCGCGTTCCGGCTCGCCTTCGCCGACTTCCGGATCGAGCGGGTCGCCACCTTCGGCGACGCGGACGTGACCCGGCTGCTCGCCGACGCGGGCATCGTCCGCAACCGTGCCAAGATCGAATCGGCGATCGTCAACGCCCGCGCCGCACTGGCCCTGCCCGAGGGGCTCTCCGCGCTGCTCTGGTCCCATGCGCCGGCACCCCGGCCGACCCGGCCCGGGTCGTTCGCCGAGGTGCCGGCGACCACCCCGGAGTCCGTCGCGCTGGCCAAGGCGCTCAAGAAGCGGGGCTTCCGCTTCGTCGGCCCCACCACGGCGTACGCGCTGATGCAGGCCACCGGCATGGTCGACGACCATCTCGCGGGCTGCCACGCCGGCACCGTCTCCTCCCGTGATGGGATGGCTCCATGACCGTGACCGACCACCGCAGCACCGGCCCGACCGACGTCGACGGCGGGCCGGGCGGCGACGCCTGGGCGGTGCTGCTCCCGGCCGGGCGGTACGACGCCGAACGCCTCGTCCACCATGACACCCTGGAGCTGACCGTCCCGCCCGGTGTGCCCGCCCCCCGCCCCGGCGACCCGGTGGCGGTGCTGGCCGACGAGCCGTCCCGGCTGGTGGCGCTGGGCCGGGTGGCCCGCCTCGACGGGGAGACGCTGCTGGTGACCTACACCCGGCGGTCGTTCGACGCGCCGGTGCCGACCGGGCAGGTGAGCGTCGCCGGGCCGGTCACCCCGCTCGCCCCGGGCACCTACCGTGAGCTGGCCGACCGGCTCGGCCCGCCGCCGCCCCGCCGGACCTGGCTGGTCAGCCTCGACCTGCCGATCGAGGCCGAGTCGCCGGCCGAGGCGGTCCGGCTCTTCTGGTCGTACGTGCGGGAGTTGGGCCCGGCGGAGCTGCCCGCGTTCGTCTCGCCCAGCGGCGACGAGTTGGCCATGCAGGCGTTCGTGCTGGGCGTCGAGGCCAACCAGGACCCGGAGGAGGACGACTAGCCACCCGCCGACCGGGTATGGGCGCTCGGGTGCCGGCAGCCGGTCGGCGGGGTGAGGGAGAGCCGATGCGGTTCCAGGACAAGGTCGCGTTCGTCACCGGTGGTGCCTCGGGGCTCGGGGAGGCCACCGCCCGTCGGTTCGCCGCCGAGGGGGCCCGGCTGGTGATCGCCGACATCAACGCCGAGGGTGCGCAGCGGGTGGCCGCCGAGCTGCCCGACGCGCTCGCGGTGACCGTCGACACCGGTGACGCCGACGCGGTGGAACAGGGCATCGCCGACACGGTGCGGCGTTACGGCCGGCTCGACGTCATCTTCAACAACGCCGGCATCGACGGCCGGCAGCAGCCCCTGCACGAGATGGACGTGGACAACTGGCAGAAGGTCCGGCGGATCAACGGTGACGGCGTGTTCCACGTGCTCAAGTACGGCATCGAGGCGATGCTGCGGGGTGGTGGGGGTGCGATCGTCAACACCTCGTCCACGACCGGCCTGGCGGCGCAGGAGAACATCTCCCCGTACACCTTCACCAAGGCCGGCATCGTGGGGCTGACCCGGTCGGCGGCGGTGGAGTACGCGGCCCGCAACATCCGGGTCAACGCGGTCGCTCCCACGGTGGTGATGACTCCGCTGGTGCAGCACTTCATCGACAGCGCCCCCGACCCGGCGCAGATGCGGGCCCGGATGGAGTCGTTCAACCCGAAGCCGGGCATTCCCACCCCGGACGACGTGGCCGGTGTGGTGCTCTTCCTCTGCTCCGACGACGCCACCTGGATCACCGGCCACACCGTCCCCATCGACGGCGGTTACGTGGCCCGATGACGGCCGACCGGATGTCGTCCGGGATCCGCGTCACCGCCACGGCGTGGCCGGCACGGTGTCCCGGGTCGGTCCACCCGGCCCGGGACACCGTGCCGGTCCGACGCTCAGTTGCCCTGGAAGACGGGCTTCTGCTTGTTGACGAAGGCGGTGGTGGCGGCCCGGTGGTCGGCGGTGGCCCCGCAGATCGACTGGGCCTGCGCCTCGGCGGAGAGGGCGTCGGCGAGGGTGCCGGCGTCGGCGATGGACAGCTGCCGCTTGATCGCCCCGTACGCGACGGTCGGGCCGGCGGCGAGCCGGGCGGCCAGCTCGTGTGCGGTGGGCAGCACCTGCTCGTCGTCGTCGACCAGCCGGGTGAGCAGACCCAGCCGGGTCGCCTCGGCGGCGTCCACCGGCTCGGCGAGCATCAGCAGCTCGACGGCCTTGGCGTGGCCGACCAGCCGGGGCAGCGTCCAGGACGCCCCGGTGTCGGCGGCGAGGCCCACCCCGGCGAACGCCATCAGGAACTTCGTCTTCGGCCCGCCGATGCGGAAGTCGGCCAGGAACGCCAGCGAGGCGCCCGCCCCGGCGGCCATGCCCCGGACCGCGGCGACCACCGGTTTGGGCAGGTTGGCCAGCCGGGCGGCGATCGGGTTGTAGTGCGCCCGGACGGTGTCCAGCGGGTCGCGGCCCGGCGACT
This sequence comes from Micromonospora sp. CA-248260, assembly GCF_050942205.1. Lineage (NCBI taxonomy): Bacteria > Bacillati > Actinomycetota > Actinomycetes > Micromonosporales > Micromonosporaceae > Micromonospora > Micromonospora sp. CA-248260. Next base: position 780,789 of record NZ_CP192021.1, read on the forward strand.
CCAGGACCTGGACGTGCTCGCGCAGGTCCTGCCCGGCGCTGAACGAACCGCCCGCCCCGGCCAGCACCACGGCCCGGCAGGACCGGTCGGTCTCCAACGCGGCCAGGGCGTCCCGCAGGGCCTCCTTGAGCGCCACGTCGAGCGCGTTCATCGCGGTGGGGCGGTTCATGGTCAGGGTGACCACGCCATCGGTGCGGTCGACGAGCAGCGGCTCGGTCACGTCTCTAACGGCCCTTCTGTCGGGGGACCCGGTTGCCGGCGTCGAGGCACTGCTCGACGTACCGGTCGGCGGCCGGCCGGAGCCGGGCGGCGTGCCGGTCGAAGAAGCTGGCGGCGGCGGTGCCGGGCCAGCGTTCGGGGAGCAGTGCCGGAGGGAGTTGAGGGTCCTGGAACAGGAAGGTACGCCACGCGTGCACCAGCCGGAACCGGGCCGCGTACGCCTCCTCGTCGCCGCTGCGCACGGTCACCCCGGCCAGTTGGGCGCGCTGTTCGGCGACGAACCGTTCGTAGGCGTGCCCGATCTCGCGGAGGTCCCAGGCTCGGCGGACCACTCCCATCGCGCCGGGGGTGCCGGCGGCGTGGGCGGCGGTGAACCGCTCGTAGCGCACCCCGGCCTCCTCCAGCAGCACGTCGACGTCCTCGCTGGCCCGGGTCGCCACCCAGGTGTGCTCGTCGAGGGTGCCGTAGCCGAGGAAGCTGAGGTTGGCGGCGAGCCGCTGCCGGTCCCGGCGGGCGGTCGGGGTCGCCAGGACGAGCAGGTCGAACCGCCCGTCCCAGGTGATCCGGCCGGTCCGGTAGATTCGGGCGGCGGCCTCGTCGAGCCGACGGACCGCCTTCGGTGTGATCGAGTAACCCGGGCCGGAGGCGAGCCGCAGGGGCTCCAGCCAGCCCTGGCGGACCATCCGGGACACGGCGGTCCGCACGGCCGGGGGAGCGACGCCGAGCGGGGCCAGCAACTTCACCAGGGCGGCGACCGGTGCGCGCCCACCTCTCGTGCGGAGATGGTCGCCGTAGAGGTCGAAGAGTGCCGACCGTGCCTGCATGACCGCACATTGTGACAGGCCTTCTCAAGATAAGCTAGGTGCTGTTACATCAATGCCGCTCCGGTTTGGGTCCGGCGGTGTTCATCAGGGAAAATCGTGGTCGACGCCCCCGCGTACCTTGCGGGTGGTCAGCACGAAGTGGCTGTGGGGCAGTACACCGACCCTGATGTTCAGGTCTGAGGGGAGACAACATGGCGGCGATGAAGCCGCGGACGGGCGACGGTCCGCTGGAAGTCACCAAGGAGGGTCGGGGCATCGTCATGCGGGTCCCGCTGGAGGGCGGTGGCCGGCTCGTCGTCGAGATGACTCCCGACGAGGCCAACGCGCTCGGTGACGCGCTGAAGGCGGCTGCCGGCTGATCGGCCGACACTCCGTGCGGTGCCGCGCGGAAGGTCCTGGTCCCTGAGTCACCGGCACTGCCGGTGACTCAGGGACTTCGTCTGTCCCACGCGGGTCGTCGAGGTCCCGCACCACGAATTTTCCCGGAGGTACGGTCCAGCGTGCTCGCCATCAGTCTCGCCGTCACCACCGACGGGCCGGACGTCCTCGTCCTGCCCGTCCGCGCCGCCACCGCACCGGACGACGCCGCGCCGTCGCTGGTCGCCACCGCACCACCACCCGCCGACGAGGTGCGGGGCGAGGCGGAGGCACTGCTGCCGGTGACCCGGTTGACCGGCCGGGCCGGCGAGACACTGACCCAGCTGCGTCCCGGCCGTACCCCGGTCCGGCTGCTGCTGCTCGGCGTGGGTGACGGCGGGGAACGGGCCTGGCGGACGGCGGGCGCCGCCCTGGCCCGGGCCGCCGTAGATGAGACACATGTCACGTTGGCGCTGCCTGTCGACGTGCCGGCCGGGGTGGTCCGGGCCCTCGTCGAAGGGCTGCTGCTCGCCTCGTACCGGTTCCGGCTGACCGAGGCGGGGCCGACGCCCGCACTGGCCGGGGTGACCCTGCTGACCGCCGCACCGGACGCGTACACCGGGGCGGTCGAGACGGCCCGGACCACCGCCGCGATGACCCGGCTCGCCCGGGATCTCACCAACACCCCCTCCGCGGTGAAGAACCCGGAGTGGTTCGCCGCCCAGGTGGCCGACGCCGCCGCCGACCAACCCGACCTGCACCTGCGGGTACGCGGGCCGCAGGAGCTGGCGGACGAGGGCTTCGGTGGCATCGTCGCCGTCGGTGCCGGCTCGGCCAGCGGCCCCCGCCTGGTCGAGCTGGACTGGCGGCCGGCCGACGCCCGGCTGCACGTCGTGCTGGTCGGCAAGGGGATCACCTTCGACACCGGCGGCATCTCGATCAAGCCGGTGCCGGCGATGAAGCTGATGCGCAAGGACATGGCCGGTGCGGCGGCGGTCGTCGCGGCCACCCTCGGCGCGGCGGCGCTGCGGCTGCCCGTGCGGGTCACCGCCCTGACCCCGTTGGCCGAGAACATGGTCAGCGGGGCCGCGTTCCGCCCCGGCGACATCATCCGGCACTACGACGGCACGACCAGCGAGAGCACCAACTCCGACGCGGAGGGCCGGCTGGTGCTCGCCGACGCGCTCGGCTACGCGGCCCGGGAACTCCGCCCCGACCTGCTGATCGACCTGGCCACCCTGACCGGGGCCAACGCGGTGGCGTTGGGCAAGCGGACCGGCGCGCTCTACAGCGAAAACGACGAGCTGGCCGCCGCCGTGCTGGCAGCCGTGGCCGACGCCGGTGAGGCGGCCTGGCGGATGCCGCTGCCCGCCGACTACCTCGAACACCTGGGCAGTGACCTGGCCGACCGGCACAGCTCCCCGGACCGGGGTGCCGGCTCGGTGATGGCCGCGCTCTACCTGCGCGAGTTCACCGGTGAACTGCGGGACCGTTGGCTACACGTCGACATGTCCGCGCCGTCCTGGGCCGACGGCGACGACGCGGAGCTGACCCGGGGCGCGACCGGCTGGGGTGTCCGGGGCCTGCTGCGCTGGCTGGCGACGCTGGACTGAGCGGCCGCCGGGCCGGGTGCCCGCCCCGCGTCCCGACGCGGTCGGCGCCCGGTCGCCGGTCGGCGCCCGGTCGCCGGTCAGCACTTGACCGCGGCCAGCAGGCCGTGGCCGACCGGGAGCAGGGCCGGGATCCACTGCTCGGCCTCCCGGATCGCCTTGACCGTCTCCCGCATGGTCACCGTCTCGGCGTCCCGGGCGGCCGGGTCGCCGATCCGGCCGCTGGCGAAGCCGCCGTTGAGGGCGAGCACCCCACCGGGGCGCAGCAGCCGCAGGGCGGCGTCGACGTACGCGGCGGAGCCGGTCGCCTCACCGTCCACGAAGACCAGGTCGTACGCGCCGTCGGCGAGCCGGGGCAGCACGTCCAACGCCCGCCCGGTGATGATCCGGGTGCGGCCGGACGGGAAACCCGCCTCGACGAGGATCCGCCGGGCGATCCGCTGGTGCTCGATCTCGACGTCGATGGTGGTGAGCACCCCGTCGGCGCGCATCCCGCGCAGCAGCCACACCCCGCTGACCCCGGTGCCGGTGCCGATCTCCACCACCGCGCGGGCGTTGCCGGCGGCGGCGAGCAGGCGCAGTGCCGCCCCGGCCCCGGGGGTGACCGCGTCGAGGCCGACCTCCCGGGCGAGGCTACGGGCGGTGGCCAGCACGATGTCCTCGCCGACGTACGACTCGGCGAACTGCAACGACTGCGCCGTCGGGCTGCCGGAACTGGCGACCGTGGCGATGGGACACCTCCGGGCGGTGGCGATGGTGCGAGGGGCGGGTGGGCGGTATGAGCCTAGAGGCGAGGTACTTTCCGCGCAGCCGCGAGTCCACCCCTGGCGGTTCCGGCGGGGCGGAAGCCGCCGTGGACGGCTCCGCCCGGGGCGGGAGTTGCCCGTGGCCGCCGGCTTGCCCGTGCTGGGTGCCGGAAGGTCAGTGGCTACCCCGGGGAAGGTCGGCGGCGGCCCGGGGAAGGCCAGTGGCGGCCCGGGGGAAGGCCGGCGGCGGGCGGTCGCGGCCGGGCAACAGCTGACTGCGTCCGGCGCATCCGTGCAATCCTGGATGCGGTGCCCCCTGCGCCGTGACCGCCACCCCCGGTCGTGGCCCGGGGCGCCGGGGGACGGACTGGGAGGCACCGACGTGACCGACGGCTGGGACTGGCGAGCGCCCGGCGGGACTCCGGGGTCGGCGGGGCCGCCCCCCGGTCCGCCGCAGACGGGCCCGACGACGCCGTACGGCGGTCCGCCGTCGTCCGGCGGCCACGGCGGGTCGGCGTCGCCGTGGTGGTCCGACGCGCTCGCCGACCCGTGGCGGGACCCGTACGCCCCGTCGGCGGTCGTGCTGCCGAGCGTGCCGGCCCCCGGGGCGGCCCCGGAACCGGTCACCGACCCGGATGCGCCGGGCCGGCCGAAGCTGCGCCAACTGCTGATCGTCCCGTTGATCGTCGCGTTGCTCGCCGGCACCCTGGGCGGTGCCCTCGGTTATGCCTTCGCGGTGCGCGGCGGGGTCGGCGGTGGGGTCACCCTGGGGGCTCCGGGCGAGGGTCCGGCTCTGGCCCAGCGTCGCCCGGACTCGCTGGCCGGGGTCGCCGGTCGGGTCCTGCCCAGCGTGGTGACCATCCGGGTGGCCAGCCTGGGCGGCACCAGCGAGGGGTCCGGGTTCATCGTCAGCGCCGACGGTTACGTGGTGACCAACGACCACGTGGTCGCCGACGGCACCGGCCGGGCGTCGGTGACCTTCAACGACGGCAGCAGCTCCCCGGCGACGGTGGTGGGTCAGGACCCGGAGTCGGACATCGCGGTGATCAAGGTGAACCGCAAGGGGCTGCGGCCGATCGAGTTCGGTGACTCCGAGTCGCTCGCGGTGGGGGACCCGGTGCTGGCCATCGGCTCGCCCCTGTCGCTGGCGAACACGGTGACCGCCGGAATCATCAGCGCCCTGGACCGCACCATGCAGGCGGGGGAGCCCGGCGGGCCGGTCCGCTACTACGCCGCGATCCAGACCGACGCGGCCGTCAACCACGGCAACTCGGGTGGCCCGCTGGTCGACTCGGCCGGCCGGGTGATCGGGGTGAACTCGACGATCAGGTCGCTGGTCGCGGAGGGGCAGGAGGCGGGGAACATCGGGCTCGCCTTCGCCATCCCGATCAACCAGGCGAAGCGGATCACCCAGGACATCATCGGCACCGGCAAGGCCCGGCGTACCGTGATCGGGGCCCAGGTCGCCGGCACCGGGACCGCCACCCGGGCCGGCACCGGCGTGCGCCTGGCGGCCGTGGAACCGGCCGGCCCGGCGGCGGCGGCGGGCCTGCAGACGGGCGATGTCGTCCTGCGGCTCAACGGGCGGCCGATGAACGAGCCGACCGACCTGATCGCCCTGGTCCGCAAGTTCGCCCCGGGGTCGGTGGTGACGGTGGAGTACCGGCGTGGTTCGACCCGGCAGAACGCCTCGGTGACGCTTGCCGCGGATGCCAAGTGAGGGCCGGTCACCCCCTCCCGAAGCGGGGCCTGACGTGCGTAGTCTTGGTACGACGCGACGAGGAGGCCCCGCGGTGCTCGACAACCTGAACTGGTGGGAGATCGGCGTACTGCTGCTCCTGGCGTTGCTGATCTTCGGGGACCGGTTGCCCAACGTCATCAGCGACGGCCTGCGGATGGTGCGCAACCTGCGCAACATGGCCCGCAACGCGACCGGTGACCTGAGCCGTGAGCTGGGCACCGACATCCAGCTGGAGGATCTGCACCCGAAGGCGTTCATCCGCAAGCACCTCCTCAGCGAGGAGGACGAGCAGGCGATCCGCAAGCCCCTCCAGGGTGTCTACGACAATCTGCGGGCGGATGTCACCGGGGTGCACGAGGAACTCAAGGACATCGCCGACCGGGTCGACCCGCGCGCCGCCGTCCGGCGGAGCACCGCGACGAGCACCGCCGCCGTTCCTGCTCCCGCGCCGGCCCCCCGCCCCAGCTACGACGACGCCACCTGACGGTCTGATCCACTCGGTGCCGGGCCGGTTGCGGTGTCCCCGGCCGGGGACACCGCAACATCGGCTCACATGAGTGGACCACCCCTGCCCGCCGGGGCGGGTGTGGTCAGCGGCCGGCGGGGGTGAGACCCAGCGGCTTGCCGAGCAGCGACTCGCGACGTACCGCCAGCCGGTCGGCGACCTGGCGCAGCGCCTTCGCGGCGGGCGCGTCCGGTGCGGACAGCACGATCGGGATGCCGGCGTCGCCGCCCTCACGGACCCGGGTGTCCATCGGGATCTGCCCCAGCAGCGGCACCTGCGCGCCGATCGTCCGGGTCAGCGACTCGGCCACCTCCTGGCCGCCACCGGCGCCGAAGACCTCCATCCGGGAACCGTCCGGCAGCTCCAGCCAGGACATGTTCTCGATGACACCGACGATCCGCTGGTGGGTCTGCAGGGAGATCGCGCCGGCCCGCTCGGCGACCTCGGCGGCTGCGGCCTGCGGGGTGGTCACCACCAGGATCTCGGCGTTCGGCAGCAGCTGGGCGACCGAGATGGCGATGTCGCCGGTGCCCGGGGGCAGGTCGAGCAGCAGGACGTCCAGCTCACCCCAGTAGACGTCACCGAGGAACTGCTGCAACGCCCGGTGCAGCATCGGGCCGCGCCATACCACGGCCGCGTTGCCCGGGGTGAACATGCCGATCGAGATGACCTTCACGCCGTTCGCCTGCGGCGGCATGATCATGTCTTCCACCCGGGTGGGCTTGCCGTCCGCGCCGAGCATCCGGGGCACCGAGTGGCCGTAGATGTCGGCGTCGACCACACCGACGGACAGGCCCCGGGCGGCCAGCGCGGCGGCCAGGTTGACCGTGACGCTGGACTTGCCCACGCCGCCCTTGCCGCTGGCCACCGCGTAGACCCGGGTGCGGGAGCCGGGCTGGGCGAACGGGATCACCGCCTCGTCGGTGCTGCCGCCGCGCAGCTTGCCCTGCAACTCCTGCCGCTGCTCCGGGCTCATCACCCCGAAGTCGATCTCGACGCCGGTCACCCCGGGCACCGCGCCGACGGCGGCGGTGATGTCCCCGCGCAGCTTGTCCTTCAGCGGACAGCCGGCCACGGTGAGCAGCAGCCCGACCCGGACCACGCCGTCCTCGCCGATCTCGGCGGAGCGGACCATGCCGAGGTCGGTGATGGGCCGGCGGATCTCCGGGTCGTTGACGGTGGCCAGCGCGGCCTGGATCGCGTCGGAGAGGGTGCTGACGGGAGCTGACATGCGGGCAATGCTACGTCGGCCGGGCGGGACGACCGCCGGCAGCGGGGCCGGGTGTGAGCGAATCGATCGGTCGGTCCGGGCCGCCCCGCTCCACGGACAAACCTGGACGATCAGGTACGGGGCCCGCTGGCGCTCCGGCCCGCGACAAGCGGGTCACCGACGCGGGGTCGACCCCCGGGCGGGGCCGCCGCCAGCCCACCCGTGACGGTCCGGCGTCGCGGGCTCAGCTCTCCGGGCGGTGGCCGTCGCGCACGTAGTCGCCGTCGAGATCGTCCCGGGGCTCGTCGAGCGGCGGCTCACCACCCCCGGAGCGTCCCTCACCCCCGGAGCGTCCCTCACCACCTCCGGGGCGTGCGGTAGGCCGGTCCAGCTGCCGCAGCTCCCGCTTCTGCCGGCGCTGCGCCGCCGCGTCTAGCTCCTCGGCCAACCGGACCAGCTCGGAACGGAGGAAATCCCGGGTGGCCACCTCGCCCAGGGCGATCCGCAGCGCGGCGACCTCCCGGGCCAGGTACTCGGTGTCCGCCTTCTGCATGGTCGCCCGGCGGCGGTCCTCCTCCAGCGCCACCCGGTCCCGGTCCGTCTGCCGGTTCTGCGCGAGCAGGATCAACGGGGCCGCGTAGGACGCCTGCAACGACAACACCAGGGTCAGGAACGTGAAGGTGTACGGGTCGAAGCGCAGGTCCGCCGGGGCCAGGGTGTTCCAGCCGAACCACAGGGCGATCACCACCGTCATGTAGACGATGAAGTTCGCCGTACCCATCCCCCGGGCGATCCCCTCCGACCAGCGCCCGAACGCCTCCGGGTCGAACCGGGGCAGCTGGACGCCCCGGGGCTCGCGCGGCTGGTCCAGCCGTTCGGCCCGTCGTTGGTCAGCCATCGGTGCCACCGCCCGTCGGCCCGGCCACCGCGGCGGAGGACCCCGCGTCGTCGTCGTCGGACGGGGTGGTCACGGCGTCGCGGTCCCGCCAGTCCCGGGGCAGCGAGTGGTCCAGCACGTCGTCGACGGTGACCGCGCCGACCAGCCGGTTGTTCCGGTCGACCACGGGCATCGCCACCAGGTCGTAGGTGGCCATCCGGCGGGTTATCTCCGGCAACGGGGTGGTCGGGCGCAGCGGGTCGATGTCGTTGATCACGATCCCGCCGAGCAGGTCGGCCGGGGGCTCGCGCAGCAACCGCTGGAAGTGCACGATGCCCAGGTAACGGCCCGTCGGGGTGGTCATCGGGGCGCGGGTCACGAAGACCTGCGCGGCGATCGCCGGGGAGAGCTGCTCCTCCCTGATCCGGGCCAGTGCCTCGGCGACCGTGGCGTCCGGCGGCAGGATCACCGGCTCCGAGGTCATCACGCTGCCCGCCGTACCGGAGGTGTACTTGAGCAGTTGGCGGACCGGGTCGGCCTCGTCCGGTTCCATCAGGTCGAGCAGCACGTCCTGTTCGGGCGGGGGCAGCTCGTTGAGCAGGTCGGCGGCGTCGTCCGGGTCCATCTCCTCCAGCACGTCGGCGGCCCGCTCCCGATCCAGTGCGGCGAGGATCTCCACCTGGTCGCGTTCGGGCAGCTCGCCGAGCACGTCGGCGAGGCGTTCGTCGTCGAGGGCCGCCGCGACCTCGTTGCGCCGGGCGTCGGGCAGGTCCTGGAGCGCGTTGGCCAGGTCGGCGGGGCGCATGTCCTCCAGCACCGCCAGCAGATTGGCGGTGCCCCGGTTGTCGGCGATGCCGCTCAGCCCGCGTACCCGGTCCCAGTCGACCTGGTGCAGGTGGCCACGGCGGGTCAACCGGCTGGTCTGCTCGCGGACGGCGACCCGGGACAGCGCCCATTCGCCGCCCCGGCTGCGCTCCATCGCCACGTCCACCACCGCGCCGGGCTGGCCGCCCGGGTCGAGCTGCACCCGCCGGTCCAGCAGCTCCTGGAGGACGAGCAGCTCGTTGGGGCGTTTGGAGAAGCGGCGCAGGTTGAGGGTGCCGCTGCCGAGGACGACCGCGTCGGGGTCGATGGAGGTGATCCGGTTGATGGACAGGAAGATCCGGCGGCGCATCGGCATCTCGGCCACCAGCCCCACCACCTCGGGCGGGCGCTGGGTCGGCCGGATCCGGGCGACCGCGTCGCGAACCCGCCCCACCTGGTCGCCGTTCGGGTCGAAGACGGCGACTCCGGCGAGTCGAGCGATGTAGACCCGGTTCGGCGTACTCACGGCCACCAGCCTAAGCGCCTAGTGTTTATCACCATGTCGACCCTGGCCTACGAGATCGTGGACGTCTTCACCGACCGCCCGTTCGCCGGCAACCCCCTGGCCGTGGTGTTCGGCGCCGAAGCGCTGGCCACCGAGCAGATGCAGGCGCTGGCGATGGAGTTCAACCTGTCGGAGACGGTGTTCGTGCTGCCGCCGACCCAGGTGGGCGCCACCTACCGGGCCCGGATCTTCACCCCGACCGAGGAGCTGCCGTTCGCCGGGCACCCCAGCGTGGGCGCGGCGGTCACCGCCGGTCGCCGGGGGCTGTTCGGGGTCGGGTCGGTCAGTCAGGAGTGCCACGCCGGGGTGCTCCCCCTCGAGGTGACCGCGACGGGAGCCACCCTGACCGGCGGCACCCCCACCCTCGGACCGGAACTCGATCCCGAGCCGCTGCTGGAAATGGCCGGGCTCACCGCCGACGACCACACCGGCCCGGCCCCCCGGGTGGCCGGCTGCGGGCTGGAGTTCCCCTACCTCCCGGTGCGTCCGGACGCGGTGGCCCGCGCCCGGGTCAACGCGGCGGCGGCCCAGCGGTACGGAGTCGAACACGTCAGCGTCTTCTCCTGGGACGCCGACACGCAAACCGCACACGCCCGGGTATTCGTGCCCGGCCTCGGCATCCCGGAGGACCCGGCCACCGGCTCGGCCGCCCTGGGGTTGGGGGTGTGGCTGGTCGCCAGCGGTCTGCTCCCCGGGGAGGGGCGCAGCGGGTACGCCGTCCGGCAGGGCGCGGAGATCGGCCGCCCGTCCGCGTTGACGTGCACGGTGACCGCCGAGGGCGGGATGGCGGTCGGGACGACCGTGGCCGGCCAGGTGATGCCGGTGGCCCGGGGTGAGATCGTCGTCCCACCGTTCGTGGGCTGACCGCGGTCGGGTGGGAGCTGCGAGAGGATGCGGGTGTGACGGACGAGGTGGCTGCCTCCCGGTCGACGCCACTGGTCGACGAGGCGATGAAGAAGGCCGCGGTGGCATGGGTGGGCGTCGCGGACGGGCCGGCGACCGCACTGTGGTGCGTACCCCTGGAGGGGGCGTTGTTCGTGGTCAGCGGGCCGGGGGAGCAGACCGCGCCGGGCCTGGCCGACGCCGACGCCGCCCGGGTGACCCTGCGCGGTGACCACGGCGGACGCATCGTGACCTGGCCGGCCCGGGTGACCCGGCTAGCCCCGGGCACCCCGGAGTGGGAGACGTCGGCACCGCTGGTGGCGGCGAAGCGGCTGAACGCCTCCGGCCCGACCGCCGACCTGGTGGCCCGCTGGGCGGCCGACGGCTGCGCGCTGACCCGCCTCGCCCCGGACGGCCCGCCGGACGCCGGGCCGGCCCTGCCGGACGCCTCCCTCGCCGCCGAGCCGCGCGGCGCGGCCGTGGTCCGGGCCACCCGCAAGCCGTTCCGCCTGCACCGGGTCCGCCGCCGCTGACCCACCGCCCGGCGTCCACACCCGCGACGCCGCCCGTGTGAGGATGACGCACCGTGTCCTCCGCTGCCCCGCACCCGCGCCCACCTGTCGATCCGCTGACCGTCGGTGTGCTCGCGATCGCCGTCGCCTCGGTCTCGTCGTCGGCCCCGCTGATCGCCTTCGCGGCGGCTCCCGCGCTGGCCGTCGCAGCGTGGCGGAACCTGCTCTCGGCCGCCGTGCTCGTCCCGTTCACACTGGTCCGCCGGCGGGCCGAGCTGCGCACCCTGACCGTGGGGGCGGGCCGTCGGGAGGGCTGGTACTGCGTGCTGTCCGGGGTGGCGTTGGCCGCGCACTTCGCCACCTGGATGCCGAGCGCCCAGCTCACCTCGGTCGCGGCGGCCACCGCCCTGGGCGCCACCCAGCCGGTCTGGCAGGGGCTGATCGCCCGCTGGCAGGGTCGGCGGCTGCCGTACGCCGTCTGGGTCGGTATCGGGCTGGCGGTGACCGGCGCGGTGCTGGCGACCGGCGCGGACGTCGGCGTCTCCGGCCGGGCCTTCGCCGGTGACCTGCTCGCGGTGGTCGGCGGGATGTTCGCCGCCGTCTACACCGCCTTCGGCGAACGGGCCCGCGCCACCATCAGCACCGCCACCTACACCACCATCTGCTACGGGGTGTGCGCGGTGATCCTGCTGGTCGTCTGCCTGGCCGGCGGGGTACGGCTGCACGGCTACGGCACCAGCACCTGGCTGGCGATCGCCGGGCTGGTGGTGGGGGCCCAACTGCTCGGCCACTCGATGTTCAACCACGCGCTGCGCCGGGTGTCGGCGACCACGATCAGCGTGTTGATCCTGCTGGAGGCGCCCGGTGCGGCACTGATCGCCTGGGCCTGGCTGGGGCAGCTGCCGCGCCCGTTCGCCCTGCCCGGGTTGGCGCTGCTGCTCGCCGGGGTGGCCGTGGTGGTGCTCGGCGGGGCCCGCGCCGGCCGTCGCCCCGCCCCGCCGGCGGTCCCCGCCGACGCCGCCCCGCCCTCCTGAGCGATTCCGCCCAAACCACGGGCAGGGGACCCCGGCACGCGTGAGAGTGCGGGGGGAGGTGGGGCGATGTCGGGGCGCAACGTGGACGACGACCGCAGCGGCACCGTGGTCACCCCGTCGGCCGAGTTCCCGCCGCTCGACCCCGCCGAGGTGGACACCCTGCGCCGGGTCGGCGCGCACTGGCGGACCGGGAGCCGGCCCGCCCTGCCGGTCGACCCGACGCTGGACCGCTACCGGAACCGGCCCGCCCCGGGCCGGTTCAGCCGACTGGCCCCGATCGCGCTGTTCGAGCCGGAGCCGGGTGGCCGGGGCGGGCGGGACGGGTTGATCGCCGCCGAACCGGCGAACCGCCCCGACTCCCACCTCGGCCGACGGCTGGGCCGGGTCCGGCGGGTGGTGCTCGGCCCACCGTTGGCCAGCGCTGCCGTGCTGCACGAGCGGATGCGCAAACTGGTGGCCCTGCCGGTGCTCTCCTCCGACCTGCTCAGCTCGGTGGCGTACGGGCCGGAGGCGCTGCTGACCGTGCTGGTGCTGGCCGGCAGCGGGGCGCTGGGCCTGGCGCTGCCCCTGTCGGCCGGGCTGGTGCTGTTGATGGTGGCCGTCGGGATCTCCTACCGGCAGACCATCCCGGCGTACCCGCACGGGGCCGGGTCGTACCTGGTGGCGGGGGACAACCTGGGGGTCGGGGCGGGGTTGACCGCCGCCGCCGGGCTGATGCTGGACTACGTGCTGACCGTGTCGGTGTCGATCGCCGCCGGCCTGCACGCGGTCACCTCGGCGCTGCCGGGGCTGACGCCGTTCACCGTGCCGCTCGGGGTGCTGGTGATCCTGCTGCTGCTCGCCGGCAACCTGCGCGGGGTACGCACCGCCGGCAACATCTTCGTCCTGCCCACGTACGCCTTCGTGGTCGCCGTGCTGGGGTTGCTGGTGGTCGGCTACCTGCGGGCGGCCGGCCGGGGGTTCACACCGGTGGCCCCGCCGGTCGTGCCGGCGGCAGAGGGTCTGGGCCTGCTGCTGGTGCTGCGGGCGTTCGCCTCCGGGGCGGTGTCGATGACCGGCATCGAGGCGGTCTCCAACGCGGTCCCGGCGTTCCGCCCGACGGAGTGGCGCAACGCGCGGACCACGCTGGGCTGGATGGTGGCGATGCTGGTGGTCCTCTTCGCCGGGCTGACCCTGCTGATCCACCTGGCCGGTCTGGTGCCCCGCCCCGGTGAGACGCTGCTGTCCCAGCTCGCCCGGGTCACCTTCCCGACCGGCCCCTGGTACGCCGTCGTCCAGGCGACCACCGCGCTGATCCTGCTGCTGGCGGCGAACACCGCGTTCAACGACTTTCCCCGGCTGCTGTTCTTCATGGCCCGCGCCGGTCACGCGCCGCGCCGCTTCCTGCACCTGGGCGACCGGCTGGCGTTCGGCAACGGCCTGGTGGCGTTGTCCGGGACGGCGATCGTGGTGTTCGTCGCGTTCGGCGGGCACACCGAGAAACTGATCCCGCTGTACGCGGTGGGGGTGTTCCTCGCCTTCACCCTGTCGCAGAGCGGCATGGTGGTGCACTGGCGGCGGCACCGGGACGCCGGCTGGCGGCGTCGGGCGCTGGTCAACGGGGTGGGCGCGGTCCTGTCCGGCCTGGTGCTGCTGACCGCGGCGGTGGCGAAGTTCACCGAGGGCGCCTGGGTGGTGGTCGTCGCCGTACCGCTGCTGGTGCTGCTCTTCCGCCGGATCCACCGGCACTACCGCGACCTGCACACCGCCCTGGCCCTGCGAGCCCCGCCGGCAGCTGCGGAGCCTGGGGCGGGGCCGCAGCCGGTGGCGGGAGGGGGCCCGCCGCCCTCCGGGACGGGGCACGGGGTCGGGCCGCCCCGGCCTCCGGCGGGCAGGTCCGTCGAGGGCGAGGAGCTGCCGCAGGAGCTGCGGCACCTGGTGGTGGTCCCGGTGGTACGCCTCAACCGGGCCTCGATGCGTGCCCTGGCGTACGCGGTGTCGCTGGGCCGGCCGACGCTGGCGGTGCACCTCGCTCCGGAGGACGCCGAGGCGGACCGGTTCCGGGAGCAGTGGCGGGCCTGGGGGGACCACGTGCGGCTGGAGACGATCGTCTCGCCCTACCGGGCGGTGGTCGGGCCGTTGGCGCACTACCTGGCGGCGTTGCACGTCGCCGCGCCGGAGCTGGTGCTGACCGTGGTGGTGCCGGAGGTGCTGCTGCGCCGGCCGTGGCACCGCCTGCTGCACAACCGCACCGGTCGCCGGCTGCGCCGGGCCCTGCGGGCGCTGCCCGGCGTGGTGGTCACCACCGTCCCGGTCCACGTCGTCGAGTGAGGACCACCCCGGCGGCGCGGGGCGGTCGCCCACGCCACCGTTGGCCGGCCGGGTGGCGGCGTCCTCGCCTACTGCCCACGCCCGATCATGCGCTCCTGCTGGGGCGAGTCAGGATGAGGTCGACTAGGAGGATCGGCGTCATCGCGACCGCCCCCACGAGCGCCGCCTGCCAGACCGGCAGATCCGCGATCAATCCGACGACGACCAGGATCAGCAGTGCCACTGGATACGCAACCCGCACGTGACGCGCCATGACCCGACTGTAGCGACCGCCGGCACCTGCCGAGCACGCCGCGAACAGGGCCCCGGCGGACCGTCGAGCAACGCGTCGCCGGGGCCAAGGAGAACATCAGGATCGTGGAGATCTGTTGTCGCTCCAGCAGCAGGAGATCTCCACAGAACAGGGTGTCTCGCAGGGCCTGCTCGTTTCGACGGATGGGATCAGTCTGCCGGCACCGCCTTCACGTAGACGCCTTCGCCCTGGCGCCCCGGGCATCCCGCGACGGCCACGTCGGTCCCGGGCGCAGGGCAGTTGGTGTGGGGCCCCGTCAGGCGGTGAGGCCGACGGCGGTGGCGCTGGCGGTCCAGAGGCGGGCGGCCAGGGCCGGGTCGGCCGCTCTCGGCCAGGGGCGGCGCAGCCGCCGGTCGGCGTAGTAGCCCCCGTCGACCAGCCGGGACGCGGGCTGGTTGGCGAGCCAGAGCAGGGTCTCTGCGCCCTTCTCCGGGCTGCGGAACGGCATCACCCGCATGCCGAGGGCGACCAGCCTGCTGTCCGCGCCGAACCGGGTCCGCACCACCCCCGGGTGGAACGAGTACGCCGGCACGTCGGGCCAGCGTCGGGCCGCCTCGGCGGCGAACAGGATGTTGGCCTGCTTGCTGGTGCCGTACGCGCGCATCGGCCGGTAACGGCGCAGCGCGGCGTTGAGGTCGTCGGGGTCGAGGGTCCCGCTGCGGTGCGCACCGGAGGCGGTCACCACCAGCCGGCCGACCCGGTCGATCAGCAGGTTGCTCAACAGGAACGGGGCCAGGTGGTTGGCCTGGATCGACAGCTCGAACCCGTCGACCGTGGTGAGCGGCTCCAACACGATCGCCCCGGCGTTGTTGGCCAGCACGTCGATCCGGTCGTACGCCGCCCGCAGCCGCTCGGCGAGCCCGCGTACGTCGTCCAGCACGGCGAAGTCGGCGCGGAAGAGCTCGGGGCGCTCGCCGGACGCCTCGCGTACCCGGTCACCGGCGGCCTGGAGGCGGGCCGGGTCCCGGCCGACCAGCACCACCCGGTCGCCCCGCCGGGCCAGCGCCACGGAGGCGGCCAGGCCGATGCCGGAGCTGGCCCCGGTCACCACCACGGTCCGCCGCCCGGCGAGATCTTCCACAGGTCCGTTCACCCCGGTCACGGCACGAGGTTACCGCGAGGTCACCAAGCCCCGGGGACCGTCGGGTCCCTGTCATGTCCAGCGCCGTGCGGGCCATCGACGCCGCCGCTCCTGCGGGTCCGCCAACACCGACGCGCCCTGGCGGTCCCGGCCGGGTCGACCCGCACCCGCACGTCACCCCATCGGGGCAGCGACCCGGTGGGCCGCCCCGGGTCCCGGGGCGGCCCCGCTGCTCAGTAGCTGGTGCCGTAGCCGGTCGTCGACTCCTGGTTGGCCAGCCAGACGAAGAAGACCACCAGGGCGATGGTGGCCAGCACCGCGATGACGGTGGAGATCCAGCCGACGACGATGCCGGCGGTGGCGAAGCCGGCGCCGCCCTCGCCCCGCTCCCTGATCTGCTTGCGGGCCACGTGGCCGAGGATCGCGCCGATGATGCCGATGTAGCCGCCGAGCCCGTAACCGCACAGGCCGATCGCGCCGATGATCGAGACGATCATCGAGGCGATGGCGAGGCCGCTCTGCGGGGGCGGGGGCTGGTAGCCGCCGTAGCCGGGGAACCCGGCCGGCTGCGGGTAACCGGACGGTTGCGGGTAGGCGGCTGCGGCAGCGTACGGGTCGACCGGGCCGGCCTGGCCGGGGATGAGCGGCGCACCCGCGTACGGGTCAGCCGGGGCGTACGGGTCCTTGCCGATCGGTTGGGCGGAAACCGGTGGGCCGCTGGCCGGCAGTGTCGGATCGGGCTGGTGGCCCGACCATGCCGGGTCCTGCCAGCCGTCCGAGGGCGGGGGGTAGGTCATCTGATCTTCTCCGTCGCATGTAGGTGCGCCGTCAGGGTAGCCAGGGTGCAACAGCGGTGGGGTCCGCCCGTGGTGGCTCGTTGCCCACGTCGCACCGAGCGGGCAGGATCGCGGCATGGCTATCGACGCACGTGGGGCCGACCGATCCGGCAGCCGACCGAGGCGGGACGTGAGCCGTCCCGGCCTGGCCCGGCGCACCCGCGCCGTCGGCGGCGGCAGCGACGCCGGCCAGGACGAGCCGGTGCCGGTGGCCGACCCGGTGACCATGCGGCTGGACGGCCGGGTCGCGCTGGTCACCGGCGCGGGCAGCGCGGACGGCATCGGGTACGCGACCGCCCGCCGACTGGCCGACCTGGGTGCCCGGGTGGCGATCGTCTCCACCACCCGGCGCATCCACGACCGGGCCGGGGAACTGGGCGTGACCGGCTTCGTCGCCGACCTGACCGACGAGTCCGAGGTCGGTGCACTGGCCGACGCGGTCGCCGAGCAGCTCGGTGACGTCGAGGTGCTGGTCAACAACGCCGGCCTGGCCAGCCGGGCCAGCCCCGAGGTGCTGCGTCCGGTGGCCCAGCTCAGCTATGACGAGTGGCGCGGCGAGATCGACCGGAACCTGACCACCGCGTTCCTGTGCAGCCGGGCCTTCATCGGCGGGATGGCCGAACGGGGCTGGGGGCGGATCGTCAACCTCTCGGCGACCGCCGGGCCGGTCAAGGCGCTGCCCACCGAGGCGGCGTACGCGGCGGCCAAGGCGGGGGTGGTCGGGCTGACCCGGGCGCTGGCGATGGAGATGATCGCCGACGGGGTGACGGTGAACGCGGTGGCCCCGGGGACGATCTACACGGCGGCGTCCACGATCGCGGAGATCAAGCAGGGGTTGGGCACCCCGGTCGGCCGCCCCGGCACCCCCGACGAGGTGGCCGCCGCGATCAGTTTCCTCTGCTCGCCGGCGGCGTCGTACATCACCGGGCAGATGTTGGTGGTCGACGGCGGCAACAGCGTCCGGGAGGCGCAGTTCCGCTGATCAGTACCCGGTGTCGCTGCTGCCGCTGGCGCCGGCCCACACGACGAGGGCCAGCCAGCCGCAGCAGACGAGCACCCCGATCACGGTGAACGCGTAGCCCAGGACCAGCCCCCAGGTGGCGAGCTGGTCGCCAGCCTCGCCGGTGCGGCGGATCTGCCGCTTGGCCAGGTGGCCGAGGACGATGCCGGCCGGGGCGAAGACGAAGGCGAGGACCAGGGACAGGATCGCCAGCACGTTGGTTTCACCGCCGGGCCGCCCGTACTGCCCGGACGGCGGGTACGCCGGCTGCTCCCACGGCTGTCGCCCCCACTGTTGCTGTCCCCAGGGCTGTTCGCCCGGCGTCGGCTGCCCCCAGGGTGGTTCAGCGGGAGCCGGCGGTGTCCGGTCCGGCGACCCGTCCTGCGGTGGCTGCCCCCACGGCGGTGGCTCGTCCGGCGATGGCTGTCCCCAGGACGGTGGGGTCGGCGGAGCGGACTGCGGCGGTTCGGCCGGCTCACCGGTCGGCGGTGGTTCGGCCGGGTGGCCCGACGGGGACGGTCCGGTGGGCTGCGCCCAGGGCGACGGGTCGGGCCGGGGCGGTTCGTACGGCGATGGTGGCTGCTCCGGTCCCCCCGGTGGCGTACTCACGGTGTCCGCCTTCCGCCGCAGGTCAGTGGTCCTTTCTCCTGCGGACGCTACCGGTAGCGGTGCACCTTTTCCCGGCGGTTGGCGGGACGGGGTCGCCCGGCGGTAGGCGGGACGGGTCGCCGGCGGGTCCGGCTCCGGATCGGCGTCGGTCTCAGCCGAGTCGGCTGAGACCGACGGCGGCCCGTTCGACGATCAGACAACGGTCCTCGACGTAGTCGATGCCGGCCTCCTCGGAGATCCGCCGCGCCTCGGCCGAGACGATGCCGAGCTGGAGCCAGACCGCCGGAGCACCGATCGCGACCGCCTGACGGACCACCTCCACCGCGTCCCGGGCCGGTCGGAAGACGTTCACCAGGTCCACCGGGTGCGGGATGTCGGCCAGCGAGGCGTACGCCCGCTCACCGAACAACTCGTCCACCGTCGGGTTGACCGGGATGATCCGCCAGCCGTACCGCTGCATCTGCGCCGGCACCCGGTGTGCGGCCTTGCCCGGGTCGCGGGACGCACCCACGACGGCGATCACGGCTGAGTCGGCGAGGAGCTGCTGGGCGGTCCGCATCCGCCGAGCCTAGCTCCGAGGGTCAGAACCATCCTGCGCGCAGCGCAGCGCCGGGTGGGGGCACGGCGGCGCGGCCACCGTCGCGGACGGACCAGGCCAGCCTCACAGTCAGAGCAGGGCGAGCTGTTCGCCGGTGGGCGTGGGCGACGGGTCCGGGGGCCGGCGCGTGTCGCCGGGTCCGCCCTGGTGCAGGCCGTGCCGGCGAGCCGCGATCCGCACCCGGGCGGTCACCTCCCGCTGGTACGCCTGCGGCGGGTAGGCCCCGGACCGGTACAGCTCGCGATAGCGGGGGACCAGGTGGGGGAACTCCCGACCGAGCCAGTACGCATACCACTGGCGGGCACCGGGACGCAGGTGCAGGGTCAGCGGGGTGACGCCGGTGGCGCCTGCGGCGGCGATCGCCGCGACGGTGGCGTCGATCGACTCGTCGTCGTCGCTGAGGCCGGGCAGGATCGGCGCCATCAGCACCCCCACCTCGAAACCGGCGTCGGTGAGCCGGCGCACCGCGTCGAGCCGGCGGGCCGGGCTCGGGGTGCCGGGCTCCACCGCCCGCCACAGCGCCTCGTCGACGAAGCCGACCGAGAACGACAGGCTGACCCGGGTGACCTCGGCGGCCTGCCGCAGCAGCGGCAGGTCGCGCAGGATCAGGGTGCCCTTGGTGAGGATCGAGAACGGGTTGGCGAAGTCGCGCAGCGCCTCGATGATCGGCGGCAGCAGCCGGTAACGGCCCTCGGCCCGCTGGTAGCAGTCGACGTTGGTGCCCATCGCGATCGCCGCGCCCCGCCAGCGCGGGGCGGCCAGCTCGCGGCGGACCAGCTCCCCGGCGTTGACCTTGACGATCACCTTGCGGTCGAAGTCCGCCCCGGCGTCGAGATCGAGATAGGTGTGGGAGCTGCGCGCGAAGCAGTAGACACAGGCATGGGTGCAGCCCCGGTAGGGGTTGATCGTCCAGCTGAACGGCACCCGTGACTCGCCCGGCACCCGATTGATGATCGACTTTGCCTGCACCTCGTAGAAGGTCATCCCGGCGAAGTCAGGGGTGTCGAAGGTGCGGACGATCGCTCCGGGCAGCGCCAGCGGCAGGGGTGGCGTCGCTGGCACTGCCCGGTCGGGATGCTCCTCGTCCGGGGGAGCGGAGAGGTGATCCCAGCGCATGCCGATTATTCGAACATGTGTGCGACCGGAACGCAAGTGACCTGACGTGGCCCGGCCGTGGGTGCGGTGCTCAGTGCTGGTGGTTGGCCAGCTGCTTACGCACGTCGTCCATGTCGAGGGCCTGGACCTGCTCGATCAGGTTCTCCAGGGCCGACTCGGGCAGCGCGCCCGGCTGGGCGAAGACGATCACGCCGTCCCGGATCGCCATGATCGTCGGGATGGAGCGGATGTCGAACTTGGCCCCCAGATCCTGCTGCGCCTCGGTGTCGACCTTGCCGAAGGTGATGTCGGGGTGCTTTTCCGACGAACGCTCATAGACCGGGGCGAACCGCTTGCACGGGCCACACCACTCGGCCCAGAAGTCGACCAGCACGATGCCGCTGCTCTCGGTCACCTCGTCGAAGTTGGCCGTGGTCAGCTCAACGGTTGCCATTGGACTCTCCGATCAGCGCAGATTGCGTTTTCCGTCCGGTAGAACCAGGTGGTACCCCGGCAAATTCCCGGGTGGGGGACGCCGAAACCGGCACGCTCGGGACGGCCTGATCATGCTCATCGAACCGCGTCGGTCGATGTGCGCATGCGGACTGCACTTGCATGACGCATTTGCGTGACCGCCCGTGATGGGAGCGTTTCCAGGGAGATCGCCCCCCGGACCAGCGAACACGCATCGATTTGTGGCCTGACAAGGTGCTACTTCACCTGCGGAGATCGCTCTCTCGTTGATCAATAATGACTCTCCGTATTGTTACGAAAAGATAAATGTGACCTCCGTCTCTGTCCGTTCATCGCTTCGGTGGGGCAGAATCTTCGACATCAGAGCGTGGGCGGCGGGTGCCGGGGAGGGCCCCGCCGCTCATTGCGTCTCCCCCCGGGTTGGCCCTGGTGTGACATTTCCCCGGCCCCCACGCCCCCCGCATCTCCTTAACCACCGCTAAGGCGGGAACCGGCGGTAAGACGCGCCGGGTCGGACTCCGTCGGCTCGTCGGCCAGGGCCCGGCAGGGCGTCGTCACCCGTCGACGGGCAGGACGCAGATCCGCAACAACCACGACGAGGGCCAGTCGGGCGTCTTCCGGTCCGGCCGCCACGGCGCCGGGTGTCTCGAGGCCCGCCCCGGGCGGTTCGAGGCCGGCTGTGGGGCGGATCGAGGCAGGACCGGCCCGTCGCCCGTCGCGGTGGGCATATGCTGACGGCGGAGGTCCTGATGAGCCACTCCCTCGCCGGAGAGCCGCCCTCTGCCGGACGGCGTGCCGCACCGCTGACCACCGCCGCCTACTCCGCCGTCGAGTGGGACCTGCTCACCACCCTGCCCGGCCGGGTGCTGGTGGCCGCCGCGTCGCCCGGTCCCGGTCGTCCGGCCCGGGACGTCGCCGCCGGTCTCGTCGGACTGGACGCCGTCGCCGCCGGTCGGGCCTCCGACAGTGACCTGGTACGCGCCGTGGCCGCCGCGATCTACGCCCGGCACGACGGTGCGACCGCCCCGACCGGCAGCGCGACCGCCCCGACCGGCAGCGCGACCGCCCCGACCGACAGTGCTGCTGCCCTGGCCGGCGGGCTCGCCGATCCGGCGGAGCTGCCACAGGTGTGCCGGGCCGCCGTGCGGGTGCTGCGCCGCCGGGCCGACCCGGCCGACTCCGCCGCGTACCGGCAGTGGGTGGAGTCGGTGGCGGTGCGGGTCTGCCGGACCGGCACCCCGCAACCGAGCCACCGGCGCTTCCTGGACCGCCTCGGCGACGCCCTGGACCTGCGCTGACAGGTGCACCGTCGACCGGTGGTGCCGCCGACCCGTCGTGGTGTCGGCCGGGGTGGCGTGCGGCGGTGGCGGCGGCGGGCCGTACCCTCTGGCAATCGTGACCGAGGACCAGCTCGACGTGGGTGTCGGACCGTGGGTCGGCGACCTGCCGGACGACCCACGCTACGACCCGGAGCTGCTCGCGGCGGGCGACCGGCGCAACGTGGTGGACCGCTACCGCTACTGGCGGCGGGAGGCCGTCGTGGCCGACCTGGACGAGCGGCGACACGACTTCCACGTGGCCATCGAGAACTGGCAGCACGACTTCAACATCGGCACGGTGGTCCGGAACGCCAACGCGTTCCTCGCCGCCGAGGTGCACATCGTCGGGCTGCGGCGGTGGAACCGTCGGGGCGCGATGGTGACCGACCGCTACCAGCACGTCCGGCACCACCCGACGATCGAGGAGTTCGTCGGCTGGGCCGGCGGGCACGACCTGCCGGTGGTCGGCATCGACAACCTGCCCGGTTCCCGGCCGCTGGAGACCACCACCCTGCCCCGGCGCTGCGTGCTGCTCTTCGGCCAGGAGGGCCCCGGCCTGTCCGACGCCGCGCGGGCCGCCTGCGGCCAGCTCTTCTCGATCGCCCAGTACGGCTCGACCCGGTCGATCAACGCCGGGGTGGCCAGCGGCATCGCCATGCACGCCTGGATCCGCGCCCACGCCGCCGCCCCGCCGTCCTGACCGGCACGCCGCTGGTCGGACCGTGGCCGGCCCGGCCCCGGGCGGCTGCCCCCGATCCTCGCCGGCTGGGCGGGACACCGTAGTGGGAAAGGTGGCGGCGGGTCGGCGGGGTCGGCTTGACGGACCCGCATCGTCGGGCCACGGTGGGGATGTGAGTGTCATGGTGAGTTGTCCGAGGTGTGCGGGGCAGGTGCGCCCACCGGACCTGATGCACGGTGAGTCGCGCTGCGTCCGTTGTGGGCCGGTCGCCCCGCTGCACGTGCCCGAGCACATCGACGCCGAGATCGTGGCGAGCGTGGTGGAGCGGGTGGCTGCCGAGGGTGGCCCAGAGCGGCCCGCGCTGCCGCTGTGGTGCCCGTGGCCGCTGCCGGCCGGCTGGACGGTCACCGGGGTGGCCTGGGCCGGGGACGAGGCCGGTGGTGTCCGGGCCACCGCCGTCGCGTGCGCCGGTCCGGCGCCCCTCGGTGGCGGTCCGGCCGAACTGGTCCTGGTGGCGGAGGAGCCCGGGGTCGGACTGGGCACCCGATTCGCCGGGCTGGCCGGTCCGGACCCCGGTCCAGAGTTGACGGAGGTGCTGGCCGGGCCGGGTCCCGGCCCTGGTCATCCCGAGCACGTCGAGCCGGCGCGGATCCGGGCGGGCGGTCATCCGACTCCACTGTGGTTGGTCAATTCCGCCACGGATCGAAGCGCGTACGCCGGTGAGGCTCGGGGAATGTGGCTTCATGCGATAGCCTGGCCGGCGAGCGCGGGTCACCTCCTCGCGGAAGATGTCGTCCTGCACGACCTCACCGAGTGGACTCCGCCCGAGCTCGTGTTCGGCGCACCGTCCCCGTACCTGCACGGAGGGGCTTGACGGCCCTCCGGGTGAGTCGGAGATGGGACGCAGATATTCACGCTACGACATCATGCTGATACTCTGGGTGCCGCTGCGGTAAACGGACCCGGCGCCGCGCGAGAGGATGGCCCGCTATGGTCAAGAAGGTCCTCACCTGGGCCGGTATCGCATTCTTGATCTTCTTCGTTGCCTACCGGCCAAACTCGGCAGCGGACGTCTTCAAGTCGCTCGGCGGTGGCATCGTGGACATCGCCCAGGGCTTCGGCGACTTCTTCACGAGCCTCGTCGCCTAGCCGCCGATGGGCAGCCCCTCCGGACCCCCGTTCGACCCGGACGATCCCGGCCGGGACCGCCGGGAGCGGGACACCGAACCCATCCCGAGGTACCGACCCGACGACGGGCCGGCCTACGGGTCCGGGGCGGGACCCGCCAGTGGACCGTCCTTCTCGGACGACGCCGGCTACGGCGACGTCCCGGGATTCGGGGGTCAGGGGCGGACCTGGGTCCGTGATCCGGAGGCGGGCTACCAACCGCCGGTCATCTCCGAAGAGGAGCTGTCCGGTCTGCGGTCCGACTCCCAGGGCATGGCTCCCCGCCGGGTGCTCCCCCTGGAGGACGAGCCCAGCTCCCTCGTCGCCCGCTACCTCTTCCCGACCGAGCGCTACCGGGGCGAGTGGAAGCGGCACTGGATCCACCTCGCCACCCCGATCGTCGTCGGCGTGGCGGCCACCTTCATCCTCGGCTACCTCTCCGGCTTCCTCGCCGGGCAGGACGTCGGCGCCCTCACCACCATCGCCGTGCTGCTCTGGTTCGGGGTGATGGGCTGGGTCGCCTGGAAGGTCGCCGACTGGTGGTACGACCGGTTCATCCTGACCAACAAGCGGGTCATGGTGGTCAACGGCATCGTCACGCGCAAGGTCGCCATGATGCCGCTGGCCCGGGTCACCGACATGAAATACGAGCAGACCCCGACCGGCCGGGCACTCAACTACGGCACCTTCGTGCTGGAGTCCGCCGGCCAGGAGCAGGCGCTACGGGAGATCAAGAACCTGCCCAACCCGAACGAGCTCTACCTGCGGGTGGTCGAGGAGATGTACGAGCCGCAGGCGGTCGAGGCCCGGTTGGGCAAGGAGGCCGACGAGGCCAAGGCCGACGACGGCGCCTGACACGTGTCGTCCGTCCGTCGGACGAACTGCACACCTTCCGCCGTCGACCGGGTGATGCCCGGCATGGCAGTCTGCCAGGCGGGACGGCGTGCGGAGGTGAGCGGTGGCCGACCGGGATCCGCTGGAGGACGAGTTCCGTGACTTCGTCGCGGCGCGCTCCAGTGCCCTGCTGCGGACCGCCTACCTGCTCGCCGGGGACTGGGCCACCGCCGAGGACCTCCTCCAGACCGCGTTGACCAAGACGTACCTGGCCTGGCGGCGCCTGGGTGGGATCGAGGCGGTCGAACCGTACGCCCGGCGGGTGCTGGTCAACACGTCCACCAGTTGGTGGCGGCGGCGGTGGCACGGTGAGCGGCCCACCGAGGTGCTGCCCGAGCGGGCCGGAGTGGACGAGATCGAGCAGCAGCTCGACCGCGACGTCCTCTGGCGGCACCTGCGGGCGTTACCCGCCCGGCAACGTGCCGTGCTGGTGTTGCGCTACTACGAGGACCTGTCGGAGGCCCAGACGGCGGCCCTGCTGGAGATCTCCCCCGGCACGGTGAAGAGTCAGACGTCCCGGGCCCTGGCCACCCTGCGCCGCCGGCTCGGGGCGGAGGCGTTGCACGACCTGACCCCCGAACCGGTCACCCGTCCGACCACAGCCACGACCACCCGGACCACGTCCACCGGGGCAGTTCAGGCCTCCCGGCCGCCGTCACCCGGGCGCACCACCGGGCAGACCCGGACATCCGCACCGGGCACCCCGGGCGAGCCTGTGCCGGGCCACACCGGGGTGATGCCGGCCCGCCCCGGTGCACCGGCCCGGACGGGGACGGGGCGGTCCGGCGCGGCGCGCGTCGTACCCGGGGAGCGGGCGGGTACCGGCCCGGCGTCGCCCCGGCCGGTGGGCGCGGGCGTCCTGCCGATCCCGACCGCGCCGCTCGCCACGGAGACCCGATGAAGCCCGCACCGTCGCGGCCCGGCAACCAGACCGACGGGTCGGGGCGTCAACTCCTCGTGACGCACGACGACGAGCTGGAGCGGGCGCTGCGGGAGACGTTGTCCCAGCGGGTCGCGGTGCCGCACCGGCTCCCCGTCGACCCGGCCGGGTTGGCGCTCGGCCGGGCCCGGCGGGTCAGGCGGCGGCGCACGGTCGCCGGGCTCACCCTGGCCAGCATCGTGACCGCCCTGGCGGCCGGCGGCATGACCCAGCTCGGTGGGCAGGCGGACCAGCCCACCGCCCCGACCGTCGTGCTCGGCGACCCGCAGGGGGTGGCCACCCTGTCCCCCGACCCGGTCGCTCCCCACCCGGCGGACCGGCCGACCGACGGCGAGGTCGACCTGATCGTGGCCGGTGCGCTGGTCACCGCCGCCGGGCAGCGGTACGAGCTGGGGATCGGGCCGGTCGAACGCGCGCAACGCCTGCCCGACCGCGGCGGCTGGCTGCTGACCGGGGCGGTCACCGCTGCCGGCCGTACCCTCTGGGTGGTGCCCTCGGGCGGGAAACCGCAGGCGTTGCTCGCCGGTGCCGACGAGATCGTGCTGTCACCCGACAGCCGGCAGGTGGCCTGGCGCGACGACGGCCGACTCTTCGCCGCCGGGATCGTGGCCGGGCAGCTCATCGCCTCCGTCGCCGGGCCTTCCGTCGACGCGGTCCCGGTCCGGGTGGTCGGCGACCGGGTCCTGCTGCGGGCCGCCCCCGAGGGTGGTCACCTGTGGTGGCGGTGGAGCCCGGCGGGGCCGCCCGGCATCGTCGCGCCGGACGTCCAGGAGGTCTACGGGACCCGGCCGGACGGCCGGCTGGTCGCCCGGGTGCGGGTCGGCAGCGGGAGCTGCCTGGCCCTGCTCGACCCCGACCTGGCCCCGGCGAGCACCCGGTGCGACGTGACCCCGACCGCCGACGGCCGGGGCGCGGTCTCTCCCGACGGACGTTGGTTGCTGGTCAACGGCCGACTCGCCGGATCGGACGACGCCATCCTGGTCGACCTGGCCGGCACCGTCCCAGCCCCACGCGGCGCCGGCCCGGCGATCGGCGGTGCGGTGGTCTGGACCGACGACCACGATGCGGCGTACGTCGACGGGGACGGCGACCTCGCCCGGGTGCGCCCCGACGAGGTGCTGGCGGACAGGCCGGCCACCCCGACCCCGGTGGCCGGGGCCGGGGCCGACGCCCGACCGGTGGTGGTGGCCGGCACCGGGTGACCTGCCCCGACCCGCCCGCCGGTAGCGTCGGGACCATGCCCGCCCGCCCGCTGATCGACCTGCACGCCCACTCCACCGCCAGCGACGGCACGCTCGGCCCGGCCGAGCTGGTCCGGGCCGCCGCCGACGCCGGGTTGGACGTCGTGGCGATCACCGACCACGACACCACCGCCGGTTGGGCGGCGGCGGTCGACGCGTTACCGGCCGGGCTCAGCCTCGTGCGGGGGGCGGAGCTGTCCTGCCGCTGGCACGGTGCCGAACCGGCGCTGCCGCTGCACCTGCTGGCGTACCTGTTCGATCCGGAGCACCCGGAGCTGGTCGCCGAGCTGGCCCGGGTCCGGCAGGCCCGGGAGGTACGCGGGGAACGGATCGTCGAGCTGCTGCGCGCCGACGGGATCGACGTGAGCTGGCCGGAGATCCTGGCCGCCGCCGACGGAGGCACGGTGGGTCGCCCGCACATCGCCGCCGCGCTGATCCGGTCCGGCCTGGTCACCACCACCACCGAGGCGTTCGGCCCGCAGTGGCTGGGGCAGCGGTACCGGCTACCCAAGGACGACATCGACGTGTTCCGGGCCGTGGCCCTGGTCCGGGCGGCCGGCGGCGTGCCGGTGTTCGCCCATCCCCGGGCCAGCCGGCGGGGGCGGATCGTCCCGGACACGCTGATCGCCGAGCTGGCCGACGCGGGGCTCGCCGGCCTGGAGGCCGACCACGAGGACCACACCCCCGCCGAGGCGGCGCACGTCCGGCGGCTCGCCACCGACCTGGGCCTGCTGGTCACCGGCTCGTCGGACTTCCACGGCAGCCACAAGACCGTCCGGCTGGGCGCGCACACCACCGCGCTGGAGGCGTACGAGCGGATCGTCGCGGCGTCCTCCGGAGTGACCGGCGTCGCTTCCGGCTGATCCGCGTTCCGCCTGCCAGCGGCACCGCTACCCTCGTCCGGTGGATCTCAAGCTCTTCGGTGAGGTCTTCGTGACCCTGCTGGTCATCGTCGACCCGCCGGGCATGATGCCGATCTTCCTCGCCCTGACCGGCCCGCTGCCGGCCCGTGACCGTAACCGGGCCGCCTGGCAGGCGGTCGCGTTGGCGCTCGGCGTCATCGTGGTCTTCGCCGTCGCCGGCCAGACCCTCCTCGCCTACCTGCACGTCGACCTGCCGGCGTTGCAGGCGGCCGGTGGCCTGCTGCTGATCCTGGTCGCGCTGGAACTGCTCACCGGCAAGGCGGACGACCCCAGCCAGCAGGCCACCTCCAACATCGCCCTGGTGCCGTTGGGCACCCCGCTGCTGGCCGGCCCCGGCGCGATCGTGGCGACCATGCTGTTCGTGCAGCAGGCCGACGGGGTGGGACAGGTCTCGGCGATCGCCGCCGCGATCGTCGCGGTGATGCTGGCGGTCTGGATCGTGCTGCGGTTCTCCGGCGGCATCGTCAAGATCCTCCGGCCGGGTGGCATCGAGGTGCTGACCCGGATCGCCGGCCTGCTGCTGGCCGCCATCGCGGTGCAGCTCATCGCCGACGCGGTGGCCGCCTTCGTCACCCAGTACGTGAACATGAGCTGAGTCGCCCGTCGTGCCGCCGCCGGGCTGTCGCACCGGGCTGGCAGGATCACCGGGGTGCGACGAGCCTCCTCCGCCGGTACTCCCCGGCCCCGCTCCGGCCAACCCGAGCAACTCGGCTTCGCCGGCATGCCCGAACGGCTCTTCACCTGCACACCCAGCAAACTCGGCGCGTATGCCGACTGCCCCCGCCGCTACCGCTACGCCTACCTGGACCGGCCCGCCCCGCCCAAGGGGCCGCCGTGGGCGCACAACTCGCTCGGCGCGAGCGTGCACACCGCCCTGAAGAACTGGTATGCGCTGCCCGTCGACCGGCGGCGCCCCGAGGCGCTGCCCGCCCTGCTCAAGGGCACCTGGGTCCGCGAGGGCTACCGCGACGACGAGCAGGAGCGGGCGGCCTACCAGCGGGCGCTGGGCTGGCTGGAGGGGTACGTCGCCACCCTCGACCCCGGCGACGACCCGCTGGGCGTGGAACGCGTGGTCGCCGTCAAGACCGCCGTGCTGGCCTTCAACGGGCGGGCCGACCGGATCGACTCCCGCCCCGGCCCGGACGGCCCCGAACTGGTCATCGTCGACTACAAGACCGGCCGCACCGGGCTGGACGCCGACGACGCGCGCGGCTCGCAGGCACTGGCCCTCTACGCGTACGCCGCCGAGCGGACGTTCCGCCGACCCTGCCGCCGGGTGGAGCTGCACCATCTGCCGACCGGCACCGTCGCCGGGCACGACCACACCGTCGAGTCGCTGACCCGGCAGCTCAGCCGCGCCGAGGACACCGCCCGGGACATCATGGCCGCCGAGCGGTCGGTGGCCGACGGAACCGACCCGGACGAGGCGTTCCCTGCCGTCGCCGGGCCCCGCTGCGGCTGGTGCGACTACCGGCGTACCTGCCCGGTCGGCGCGCAGACCCCCGGCCGCGAGCCGTGGTCGGCGATCGACCGCCCCACCGCTCCGCAGGCCGACTGACCGACCTCCCGCGTCGGGTCTACCCGTCCCGGATGGTCAGGCGGCGGCGGTGAGACGGGCGGCACGGTCCTTCGCCGCCTGCTGGATCGGGCTCTCCCGCCAGTTGCGGGGCAACGCCGCCAGGGCCAGTCGCAGCGTCCGGACGCTCAGGTCGGCCGACAGCGCGGTGGTGGGCAGTCCCAGCCCGCCGTAGAGTCGCAGCGCCCACGGTGGCAGCAGCCCGAGCGCCGTGCCGGCCACCCCGAAGTACGCCCAGCGTGGCGGCCCCAGGCTCAACCCGAGGCGGGCCGGCCGGCTCAGCTTCCACGGGATCGGCGGGGCGGTCAGGAACAGCGCGGTCTCCGCCGCCTCCCTGGTCATCCGCAGCTCGGGCCGGACCGCCCGGTAGTAGTCGGCCACCTCGGCGGCGCTGCCGGGCACCCCGGCCGGGTCGAGCCCGACAAGTGCGGCGGCCCGCCGCTGCTCGGCGTAATATCCGTCCACCTCGGCATCGGTCAGCGACAGACCGGCCCGGCGGGCGGTGCCGACGAACGACTCGGCCCCGGTGACGTGCACCCAGCGCAGCAGATCCGGCTCGTCGATCCGGAACCGCTCGCCGGTGAACGGGTCGGTGGCGCGCAGCCGGGCATGCAGGGCCCGCAACCGCCGGCCGGCCGCCTCGGCCTCGGCGGTGGTGCCGTAGTTCACCGTGTCGATGTACGTGCCGGTGCGGACCAGCCGCCCCCAGGCGTCCGACCGGTAGTTGCTGTTCTGGGCCACCCCGGCCATCGCCCGGGGGTGCAGGGTCTGAAGATAGAGGGAGCGCAGGCCGGCGACGATCAGGATCGGTTCGTCGTGCACCTTCCAGGTGACCGAACCGGGACCGAAGAGGCCGAGATCGTCGGTGTCCACCCGTCAACAGTGCCACGCTCGACGAGGTACCGCCGTCCGTCGTCGTGACCCTCGCCCGGAACCAGCGGGTGCGGGACGGGCCGGGACGCGGTGAACCGGAACCTCCGCCACCGCGTGTACGCGTACGGCGAGACGCTGCGACACCAGGCTCGACGTACGCTGTCTGCCGCAACCCGCATTCCACGCTCGGAGGTGTCGGTGTTCAAGGAGATCAACGGTCTGCCAGGTCACGTCCTGGTGGTCCATGCCGTGGTCGTCTTCGTCCCACTACTCGCGCTGCTGGCCAGCGCCTACGGGCTGATGCCGCGCTGGCGGCCCCGCCTCGACTGGGCGGTGGCCATCCTGGCCGTGATCACCCCGGTCCTCGCCTGGGTGGCGACCGAATCGGGGGAGGCGTTCGAGGAGGCGCTGCGGGCGAAGGGCTACTCGCCCGAGCTACTCGCCAAGATCCACGAACATTCCGAGTACGGCGAGACGCTGCAGTGGTTCACCATCGGGCTGGCCGTGGCGGCGCTGCTGCTGCTGGCGGTGACCAGCAGTCGGGTGCGTACCCCGAACCTGCCCGGCTGGGCACCCTGGGTCCTCACCGCGATCGTCGTGGTGCTGTCGGTGTTCGCGCTCGTCTACGTCTATCTCACCGGGGACAGCGGTGCCGCCTCGGTGTGGAGCAACACGTTCTGACCAGTCGCCTGCGTGCTGACCGGTCGGCCTGGCTGCCCGGCAGCATGGCGGCCCGGTCGGCATGGCGGCCCGGTCGGGCCCGTTCGGCCTGGCTGCCCGGTCGGGCCCGGTCGGTTGTCCGCCTGCTGACCGGTTGTCCGGGTGCTGAGCGGTCTTGTTCGTGCTGACCGGTCGGCCTGGTCGGCCTGGTTGGCCTGGTCGGTCGGCGCGTGGGCCGGGCAGCGCCTTCGGCGTGTGCGCCGGATGGCGTTCGGGAGTGTTCGGCGGGTGTTCAGAACAGTGCCCGGGAGCAGAGCAGACAGAGCAGCAGTAGCAACACGGTGCCGATGACCGCGCCGACGCTCCAGGTGACCCGCTGCGCCCGTTGCTCTGCCGCGTCCATCGCCTCCATGTCCTGCGCCGGCAGGGTGCGGGCGGGAGTCGCTTCCAGGTGCACCGGGGGACGCCAGCCCGGCGGCGGTGGCGTGGTGGGCGGCGGCCCGTGGTAACCACCCCGCCCCGACCAGGCCGAACTCGTCCCCGGTGCGGTACTGCCCGTCCAGGGAGTGGTCGGGACCGTTCCGGGGATCGACGTACCCACCCTCGGCGGCGCGGCCGGCTCACCGGACGGCGGGCCGGCCGGTGGGCTGGCGGGTCGACCGGACGGCAGGCCGGGTGCCGGCGCGTCGACCGGGCTGGCCCAGGGCGAAGGCTGGTGCGTCGCCCCACCTTCCGCTTCCGCAGCACCCCCGGTACCCGCGCCGGTCGCGACCCCGCTCTCTGCCCCGGCCTCCTCTGCGGCACGAGTTCCGGTCCCGGCACCTCCTCCCGTCCGGGCCTCTTGTTCGGTCGCGCCCCTTTGTTCGCTCCCGGCCCCGTGTTCGGTTCCGGCCCCGTGTTCGGTTCCGGCCCTTTGTTCGGTTCCGGCACTGGTTCTGGTCTCGGCCCTGGTTTCGGCCCCGGCCTCAGGGGCCGCGTCAACCCCGGTGGTGGGAGATCCGTCAAGGTGGTGCGGGGCACCCGTTCCGCCGGGGATGGTGCTCGGGTGAGGCTGGCGGGTCGGGGGTGTCGGCCCGGCGGGTGCGGGGGTGGGCGGCTGTGCGGGTGGGCGTCGCCAGTATTCGTCGTCGGGGCTGGCACCGCTGGGGGTCGTCACGCCATCCGACGCTACCAACGTGAGGGCCAGACGCGGCGGACCCTTGCCGGGGAGACCCGGCAGTTGGCCGCCGCGGTGGTGTGCGGGAAGTGGGCGGTCTGAGGAGTAACCTTGCCGCTCGTGAGCACCGAGGATCTGGCCGGCGGCGGTGTGCCCGGCGATGACGACCGCGCGGTCGACCTCAGCGACGACTTCGTGGTGCTGCCTGAGCAGACCGCCGACGACACCGACTTCGGGTGGGGTGAGCGCCGGGACGGCAACGACGACTGGTTGCTCGCCGAGCGCCCCCCACACTGGAGTTGACCATCGTCGGCCGCCGGTGGGCCGCAACATCCACTCCAGGGTGGCGACAATGCGGTTCCGGATGGGCGCGATATCGCTGTCTCGGCCCGCAGTCTGGCGGTCAGGCGGTGTGGTCGACGACGACCTTGCCGAAGACCTCGCCGCAGGAGTGGATCATCCTCGGATGACGACGCTGAAGCGGCTCCCTTCCGGCTGACCGACGGACCGTTGCGCCTGATCGGGGCGTACGGCCAGGTAGAGCGCAGACGAGCCGTCCCCGGCCCCGGCGCCCACCACGTCGAGGACCAGGGCGTCGGCCGCCAGCAGAACAGGTGCTCCAGCGCTGCGCCCGGCCGGCAGCACGAGCAGGTCGACCCGTGCACCGGGGCGCAGGACCGCGAGGGCGGCCGGTTCGGCCAGGCGGACGGGCACTCCCACGAAGCCGCTCGGCAGCGGTACGGCAGTCGGGGTGCCTTCCTCGGCGGGCCTTCCGGTCTCCTGCGTACCGGACCGGGGGTCGCCCACCCCGTCGGGGACGCCGGCCCCGCTGACGCCCGGTCGTACCGTCCGATGGTGCGGCTGGCCGGACTGGCCGCCGACGGCGGGCCCGGCCACGGTCGGTGGGTCCGGACATCCCGCCGCGTTGAATGTGCCGGCGGGAGGTCCGGCCGCGCTGGGCCTGCCGGTGGCGGGATCTGTGGCATGGGGCCTCCCCATGGGAGGTCCCGCCGGGCCGAGGGCGACGGCAGGTGGTGGGGCACCGGTGGAACAGCCAGCCGGGGTGTCCATGACGATCACCGCCAGCCCCAGCAGGACCGCCACCAAGGCCGCCCGCAACATGGTCCCCCCACCGGGGCGACGCGGCCAGCGGAATGCTCGCAGCGAGCCTTCTCCATCGACCGCACCGGTCACCATGCAACACCCTCTGCCGCTCACCGGATGCCCTGGCGGCACCCCCCGGCCCAGCAGGCTATGTCGCACCCACCCAAACCCCACGCCCCCTCACCCACGCCCTGTGGACAACACCCCGCCTGTGGAAAACCCCACCCCCACCCGTCCCCCCACCCCCGTCCCCCCACCCCCGCCCGTCCACCCACCCACCCACAAGTGGCGTGATCAAGAGGTTTGCGTCAAATACCGCGATCAACTTGACGCAAATCTCTTGATCACTGCGTCAACGTGACGCAAAGCTCTTGATCGCGGGGGCGGGGTGGGGCGGTGGGGGAGGGGGTCAGGAGGTCGTGGTGGTGGGGGCGGGCTTGGTGGAACTGGTCGAGCCCGACGGGCCGGAGGTGGTGGACGAGGAGGACGAGTTGGGGGTCGAGGAACCGCCCGAGGTCGACGACGAGCCGGAGCCCGAGGAGTCGCCACCGGAAGAGGTGCCCTCCGACTTCGCCGGCTTCGTCGTGCCGCCCTTGCCCTCGGTGCCCGCCGCCCGGGAGTCGGTGCGGTAGAAGCCGGAGCCCTTGAACACGACCCCGACCGAGTTGAAGACCTTGCGCAGCCGCCCCTCGCACGCGGGGCACTCGGTCAGCGGCTCGTCGGAGAACGACTGCACCGCCTCGAGCTGGTGGCCGCACGCGGTGCAGGCGTACTGGTACGTGGGCACGTTCTCCTCCGGATCTGGTTCAGCCGATTGGCACTCGACGTATTCGAGTGCCAATGGTGCGTCATCGGACCCGGGTTCGTCCAGCGGACGTGATCGTCACCCACCCGCCGGGAGGTCCGGACCAGCGGGGGAGCAGGCGCGAACCGGACCTCGGCGAGCCGGGTCCGCACCCCACCACCGGCGAAGTTCGACGCCGTCGGCGCACCGCCCGCCGTCGGCGCACCGCCCGCCGTCGGCGCACCGCCCGCCGTCGGCAGGGCGCCACCAGCGAAGTCCGACGTCGTCACTGCACCGCGCCGCCGCAGAGCCCGACGCCGTCACCGGACCGCAGAATCAGCGGAGTCCGACGTCGTCAGCGCACCGTGCCACCACGGAGCCCGACGCCGTCAGCCGAAGCGGGGCCCGACGCCGTCAGCCGACCGCAGCATCAGCGGAGCCCGACGCCGTCAGCGCAATCCCGTCCCGGGTGAGCAGGCGCAGACCTTCCGACGGGGTGAGAGCCGCCCGCACCGGCCGGTCGTGTGGCTGGGCGGGCAGCACCGGGAGCAGTTCACCGTCGTGCAGCAGCGCCACGGTCATGGTGGCCGCCGGTACCCGGGCCAGCGCCCGGTCGTAGGAGCCGCCGCCCCGGCCCAGCCGTAGGCCGTGCCGGTCCACCGCCAGGGCGGGCACCACCACCAGGGATGCTCCGACGATCGCCGTCCGGCCCCGCCGGGGTCCGTGCGGCTCGCGCATCCCCCGGCCGGCGGCGACCAGGGTGCCCGGTCCGGCGTACGGGGCCCAGTCCAGGTCGAGGTCGTCGCGGAGCACGGGCAGCAGCAGCTCCGCCCCGGCCGGCAGCGCGGCCCGGAGCACCTCGGGCAGGTCGGGGCCGCCCGGCTCGGAGCCGACCGGCACGTACCCGGTCATCGTGGCCGGCCGCAGGCGGCGTACCAGCGCGGTCAGTTCGGCTTGGACGCGCGTCGCGGCGGCGGAGCGGTGGGCTGCGGTGAGCGCCCGGCGGTGGGCGAGCAGCACGGCGCGTGTCTCGCGTTTGGCCGCGTGGAGGGCTTCCGCTTCATCAGAAAAATCGGGCACGCAACACTCCTGACGCAACGCTGTCAATGTGGTCGCTCTGTGTCAGCATCGCAGGAACGGGCCTGGAACTTCCGGGGGGACAGCGTTGACGCTACGCGGGCGGTTGACGGCGGCCTTCCTCACGGTGGTGCTCGGTCCCGTGCTGCTCGGCGCGGTCTTCGTCGGCACCACCCTGTCGACGGTGGACCGCACCCGGTCCACCGAACGGCTCGGCCTGGCCGCGTCCGCCGTGCGTACCTCGATCGACGCGTTGTGCCAGCAGTTGCGGGCCGCCGCCGACGCGGTGGCCCTGCGCCCCGACCCGGCGACCCGGGCGGGCGCGGCCGGTCAGGTGGTCAGCCGGGGGTTGGCCACCGCCGTGCTGGTCACCGACGTGACCGGTGGCACCACGTACGCCACCCCGGGTGGGCCGGCGACTCCGTGGCAGGACTGCGCGGGCGTCCGCACCGGCGGACCGGTCCGGGCGCTGAGCGCCCAGGTGGACCTGCGTGACCCGGCGGGCACGCCGCTCGGCGCGGTGGCCGCCGCCGAGGTGGTCGACCCGGCGTTCGTGGCCCGGCTGGCCGCCGCGACCGGCGTCGCGGTCACCCTCCTCGACGACACCGCCGGCCCCGACCGGATCACCCACACCACCGAGACCCGTCGGGTACGCGACGCGGTGCTCGCCGCGGCCGGCACCCTCGATGGTGACCGGGTCACCGCGACCCGGGACGGCCGGTACGTGCGGCGGCTCGGGCCGGCCCCGGGGCAGCCGTTGCCTCTGGTCCTTTCCGTGGCCGGGGAGCGACCGTCGGGCCTGCCGGCGGCACTGGTCGGGGCGGTGCTGCTCGCCGTGGTGGTGGCGGTGCTGACGGCGTGGCGGCTGGCCCGGGTCACCACCCGGCCGTTGGTGGAGTTGGCCGGTGCGGTGGACCGGGTCGCCCGGGGTGACCTGACCGCCCGGGTGCCGGTGCGCAGCCGGGACGAGATCGGCGGGCTCGCCGCCGCGTTCAACCGGATGATCCGGGAGACCGCCGGGTACGTGGCTGCGCTGACCAGCAGCCGGGACCAGTTGCGGGGGCACCTGAGGGTGCTCGGGGACACCCTGGCCAGCACCCACGACCTGCAACGCATCCTGCGGGTGATCCTGCACAGCGCGATCGCGGCGACCGGGGCGCGGGCCGGGGCGGTGCTGCTGGTCGACGACGCCGGGGTGCTCGTCGGGCAGTGCGCGGAAGGGCTGGCCGGGCGTTGCCCACCGGGCACCGAGCCGGAGGAGTTGCGGGTGCCGGTGGGCACGGGGGTGGTCGGTGCGGTCGCCGCCACGGGTGAACCGCAGCGGGGCCGGGTCCCGTCGGGCCCGACGCCGACCGGCGAACCGTGGTGCGAGACGTACGTGGCGGTGCCGTTCACCGCACCCGGTGGGGACGCCGCCGGCCGGGACCCGGCGGTCGGGGTGCTGGTCCTCTACGACCGGTTGGGCGTCGGCGAGTTCGACGACGACGACCTGGCGACCCTGCGGACCTTCGCCGGGCACGCGGCGGTGGCGGTGGAGAACGTCCGGGTGCACGAGGAGGCGCAGCGGTTGTCGTTGACCGACCCGCTGACCGGGCTGTGGAACTACCGGTACCTGCGTGAGTCGCTGCGCCGGGAGGTGGAGCGGGCCAGCCGGTTCGGCCGGATGCTCAGCATCCTCGTCCTCGACCTGGACCGGTTCAAGATCGTCAACGACAGTTACGGGCACGCCGCCGGGGACGCCGTGCTCGCCGAGTTCGCCCGCCGGGTCCGGGGCGAGATCCGCGAGGTGGACCTGGCCTTCCGGCAGGGCGGTGAGGAGTTCGTGGTGCTGCTGCCGGAGACCGACGCCCGGGGCGCGGCGACCGTCGCCGAGCGGTTGGGCGCGGCGGTGCGGGAGGCCCCGGTCGTGGTCGCCGGCCACGCGGGTGTCCCGACCACGATCGCGGTGTCGGTCTCGATCGGCATCGCCGTCTATCCCGACCACGCCTGCACCGGCGCGGAGGTGCTGGACGCCGCCGACGAGGCGTTGTACGCGGCCAAGGGCGCCGGCCGTGACGGCTACCGGGTGGCGACGGCGCGGCCCCGACCGACGCCGGCAGCCGACGGTGCGGTCGAGGAGATCGCCGTACCGGCGGGGGCGACCAGCCCGGACGACGGCCTGCCCCGGGCCGGTCCGCCCGTCGGGCCGACCAGCGCCACCCGGCCACCCGCCCACCGGCCGCCCACCGACCGGGTAGCCGGCGACGACCTGCCGACCGACGGGTCGATCGACCTACCTGCCGACGGGTCGACCGGTGGGCCGGCCGGTCGGCACGCCGTCGGTGCTCCCGGTGTGACGCAGCCGGGCGGCGCGTCTTCCGGTCCTCACCCGCCGCGGCAGAGCCGTGGCCGATAGTCTCGCGGCATGTCGGAGCACTCAGCGAACCCCTCAACGACCGCCGCGACCGGTCGCGCCCGCGCGGTCAAGGCCGTGATCCCGGCCGCCGGCCTGGCCACCCGGTTCCTGCCGGCCACGAAGGCGGTGCCCAAGGAGCTGCTACCGGTGATCGACCGACCGGTGCTCCAGTACATCGTCGAGGAAGCCGCCCAGGCCGGCATCGGTGACGTGCTGCTGATCACCGGTCGCGGCAAGACGTCGATGGTGGACCACTTCGACCGTCGCCCCGACCTGGAGGCCCGGCTGGAGGCCAAGGGCGACGCCGAGCGGCTCGCCGCGGTCAAGCGCCCCAGCGAGCTGGCCGAGATCTACACCTGCCGGCAGCCGGAGCAGCTCGGCCTCGGCCACGCCGTCGGGTACGCCGAGTCGCACGTCGGCGACCAGCCCTTCGCGGTGCTCCTCGGTGACGAGTTCGTCAAGCCGTCGGAGCCGCTGCTGCCGGCCATGTTGGAGCTCCAGGCCCGTACCGGCGGGGTGGTGCTGGCGTTCTTCGAGGTCGACCCGGCCGAGACCAAGCGGTACGGCATCGCCTCGGTCGAACCGGCCGAAGCGGAGCTGACCGACATCGGA
Organism: Micromonospora sp. CA-248260; assembly: GCF_050942205.1. Classification (NCBI taxonomy): domain Bacteria; kingdom Bacillati; phylum Actinomycetota; class Actinomycetes; order Micromonosporales; family Micromonosporaceae; genus Micromonospora; species Micromonospora sp. CA-248260. The sequence continues at coordinate 818,370 of NZ_CP192021.1, forward strand.
GAGGTCGTCCGGGTCACCGGCATGGTGGAGAAGCCCCAGCCGGAGGACGCCCCGAGCAACCTCGCCGTCCTCGGCCGGTACGTCCTGCCGGGGCGGATCTTCGACGCGATCCGGCGTACCGAACCGGGCAGCGGCGGGGAGATCCAGCTGACCGACGCGATGGAACTGCTGCGCAGCGAGGGGGTGCCGGTGCACGCGATCGTCTACCGGGGCACCCGCTACGACACCGGCATGCCGCTGGGCTACCTCCAGACAGTCGTGCAGATCGCCGTCGAGCGGGAGGACCTCGGCGCCGAGTTCCGCGCCTGGCTGACCGAGTTCGTCAACAACGGCGACGAGACGGTCACCGCGGCGATCATCAACGGGGTACGCGACACGGCGGGCGGCTCCGGTACATGACCTCGACGGCCGACGCCGAGGCGGCCGCGAACGAGTTGACGCCGCTCGCCGACTACCTGGGCAGCGTGCTGCGCAGGTTGCGCGCGCTGCCCCCGCTCGACCTCGACCTCACCCAGGCGTACGGCAACGTCCTCGCCTCGGACGTCGTCGCCCCGCACTCGTTCCCCGCCTTCGACCAGGCGGCGGTGGACGGGTACGCCGCGCGCTGGGAGGACCTCGTCGGGTACGGCCCGATCCCCACGCAGGGACCGGGCCGGGCGGTGCGGCTCAACGTGGTCGGCGACCTGGGCGCGGCGAGTTGGCGGCCGGTCCGGCTGACCCCCGGCTCGTGTTTCTCGGTGGCGGCCGGTGCGCCGATGCCGATCGCCGCCGACGTGGTGGTGCCGGTGGAGTGGACCGACCAGGGCATGGCGGCGGTGGAGATCTTCCGTACCCCCAAGCGGGGGTACGGTGTCCGTCGTGCCGGTGAGGAGTTGCCCGCCGGTACCGTCCTCGCCCGCGCCGGCACGTACGTCGCCCCGGCGTTGGTGGCCGTGTTCGCCGCCACCGGCATCGGACACGTGGTGGTCCGGCCCAGCCCCCGGGTGGTGATCGTGGCCACCGGCGACGAACTCGTCGACGTGGGCCGGGGCAGCCAGCCCGGTCAGGTGGTGGACGCCAACTCGCACGCGTTGACCGCCGCCGCCGCCGAGGTGGGCGCGTTGGCGTACCGGGTGGGGATCTGCGACGACGACCCGGAGGGGCTGCGTGGCCTCCTGGAGGACCAGACCCTGCGGGCCGATCTGATCATCACCACCGGCGGCACCGGCACCGGCCCCGGTGACATGGTCCGGCGGATCCTGTCCCGCCGGGAGGGCGGCCGGGCCGGGCCGGTGACGTTCACCGATGTGGCGCTGTACCCCGGCACGGCCCTCGGGTTCGGTACCGTCGGGGCCGAGGAGGTGCCGGTGGTCTGTCTTCCCGGTGAGCCCGGTGCGGCGTTGATCGGCTTCGAGGTGCTGGCCCGGCCGGCGATCCAGCTGCTGGCCGGTGCGGAGCCGGTGTTCCGGCCGAGCGTACGGGCGCACCTGTTGGAGACCATCTCGTCGCCCGGTGGGCTGCGCGAGTTCCGGCCGGCGCACGTGGCCGAGCGGCGCGGCGGGGGCTACACCGTGCAGCCGCTCAGCGGTGGGCCGTACACCCTCTCCGGGTTGGCCGAGGCGAACGGCCTGATGGTGCTCGGTGAGCGGGTGACCACTGCGGCGGCCGGCTCCACGGTGGACGTGTTGTTGCTGGACCGACGGCGGTGAGCCGGCGCGGGTCGGCCGTCGCCCCGGGCGTGGACGGGAGGTCGGCGCGGTGAGCTGGTTCGGGCGGGTGCCGGGGTGGCCGGTGATGCTGATGGACGGTCCGGTGGTGCTGCGACCGTACCGGCGGTCCGACGCCACCGCCTGGTCGGCGGTTCGTCGGGCGAACCGGGCCTGGTTGGCGCCCTGGGAGTCGCACCTGCCAGGCAGTTGGGACGAGACGAACTCGCCGGCTGCGTTCCGTTACGTGCACGCCGACCAGCGGCGTTCGGCGCGTAGCGGTGAGGGGATGCCGTTCGCGGTCTGCCTGCGCGAGGACGGGCAGGAACGGCTGGTCGGGCACCTGAACGTGGGCAACATCGTCCGGCGGGCGTTCTGCTCCGGCTACGTCGGCTACTGGGTGGACTCCCGGGTGGCCGGGCGTGGGGTGATCCCCACCGCGATGGCGCTCGCCGTCGACCACGCGTTCGGCCCGGGTGGACTGCACCGGGTCGAGGTGAACATCCGGCCGGAGAACAAGCCGTCCCGGCGGGTGGTGGAGAAGCTGGGCTTCCGCGAGGAGGCGTACCACGTGCGCTACATGCACATCGACGGGGTCTGGCGGGACCACATCGGATACGCGCTGACCAGCGAGGAGGTGGCCGCCGAGGGTGGTCTGCTGGCCCGCTGGCACCGGATGCGTCACGAGGCCGGGTGAGTCGTCCCACGGACGGGATCCGGCGCGGCGCGTCGGCATCCCGGTCGGCGGCCCGTAACCTCAAGTAACTGCAAGCTGCGGCAAGCACCGCCCGACCGCAGGATCTGCGTCGAGAGTGATCTTTCGGGGAAGATCTTGCTGATGTTCGGTGGTTGCCCCGAAATTCGGTGACGGGAGGGGTGAGGGTGCCGACCTCGGTGCTCCTCGCCGTCCTCGCCGCCGCCGGCCTGCTCGCCCTCGCGCCGGCGCTGGTCCGTCGGTACGACGCCACCGAGCGGCTGGTGGCGGAGCGGGCGCAGTCGACGGCGCGGGTGCTCCAGCGCCGCCGGCGGCGTCGTACCGTCCCCGGTCGGCGACCGGTCAACCAGCCCCGGGCGCTCGTCGTCACCCTCGCCGAGGACGCCACCACCGGGAACCTTGCCGCCCCGGTCTCCGCGCCCCGGCCCCCGGCCGTCGTGCCGCCCTGTCGGCGTCCGCCCGCCGCTCCGGCCGGCTGCGCGCGGTGCCGCCCGCCCCCCGGCAGGCCCGTCGGCGTCCACCCCGGCCGCACACCCCGGCCGTGTACCGGCGGCGTCGGGTGCTCGCCGCGCTGCTGCTGCTCAACCTCGTCGAGCTGGTCGGCGTGATCGTGGTCAGCCCCGGCTTCTGGATCAGTTTCTCGGTCACCGCCGCCCTGCTCGTCGTGTACGTCGTACATCTGCGGCGGCGGGCGCTGGCCGAACGCCGTCGGCGGCGGCTACGGGCCCGGGAGGCGGCGTGGCTCGCCGCCCGGCAGGCCGAGGTGCGCCGCGAACAGGCCCGTCGGGCGGCGGCCCGCCGGGAGGCGCAGCGCCGCCTGGCCGCCCAACGCGAGGCGGTACGCCGCACGGCGATGGGCCTGGACCGGCCGACCGACCTGCCGGCGGCGGCCAGCGGGGGTGGTTCGGTGTCCTACCGCCGCTCCGGCGGCCTGCGTGGCCGCCCCTACCAGTCCGGCCGCGACCCCCGCTGAACCCGGGTCCGGCCTGCCGCCCCGCCCGCCCTACGTGCTCGCCCTGCTCGGGCTGGTCGGGTCTCCTGATCGACTCACGTGGGCCGAAGTGGCGCTACCCGGGCGCTCGGATACCCCAACGTCGGCTCACCGGTGCGGCGGACCAGCCGGTTCGCGCGGCGGGAGGGGTGATTCGCCCGGGGGGCGGGTGGGCTGTTAGTCTTGCTGCCGGCCCGCCCGGTGAAAGCCGGGTGGGACCGAAGCCGGTTCCATCCGGCGGAGGGGCTGTGGCGCAGTCTGGTAGCGCACCTCGTTCGCATCGAGGGGGTCTGGGGTTCGAATCCCCACAGCTCCACCAGCAACATTCGATCAAGGGCGGGCCCCACTCGGGGCCCGCCCTTGATCGTCGTGGGCCGGGACCGGGCGACGCCGACCGGGGCGCTCAGGGGATGGTCACGCCGTAGACGGCGAGCGCCTCGGCGATCGGCTGGTAGAAGGTGGTGCCGCCGCTGGTGCAGTTGCCGCTGCCGCCGGAGAGGATGCCGAGGATCAGCCCGGTCCCGGCGACGTAGAGCGGCCCGCCACTGTCGCCGGGCTCGGCGCAGATGTTGGTGCGGATCAGCCCGGTCACGCTGCCCTCGGCATAGTTGACCGTCTGGTTGAGGCCGGTCACCGTGCCGCACCGGACGCCGGTGGTGGTGCCGCTGCGGCAGACCGCCTGACCCACGTACGGGGTGCCGACGCCGTTGATGGTGAGCAGGCCGGGATGGGTGTAGACGGCGCTCGGGTGGCTGACCCTCCCGGTGTAGCGCACCAGACCGAAGTCGTTACCGGGGAAGCTGCTGCCGGCCCGGCTGCCCAGCACGGTCGTCCCGCCGCTGTCGGCGTACCAGGTCGTCGCGGCGGCGGTGCAGTGCCCGGCGGTGAGGAAGTAGTAGGTGCTGCCGCTGTGCACGTTCGCGCCGAGCGAGCAGCGGGTGCCCCCGCCGTAGACGGCCTGCCCCCCGGCGATGAGCAGGCGCAGCCGGCCGGGCTCCTGGCGCAGGTCCGCGCCGGCCCGCGCGGCGGTGGCGCGCAGCGCGCGTACCTGCTCGGGTGCGACGGTGTCGTCGACGGTGAGCGTCAGGCGACCGGTGACCGGGTCGGGTCCCCAGGCGGTGCCGACGGTCCGCACGTCCTGCACGGTCGGCCCGACGGCCCCGGGAGATGCGGCGGCCGGTCCGGCGGCACCGGGGTGCACGGCGGCCGGGTCGGTGCCGCCTGCGTACGCGCTGGCCGGGGTCGCCGGCAGCACGACGACGGTCAGGGCCAGGGCGACGAGCGAGAGACGACGCATCTCCCACCTCCCTCTGGATCGGTAGAGTTCGATTCGTTAAGCATCCGCCGATGCCGGGGCCGATTCAAGCGACGGCAGCGATTCCGGCCCGCCCGCGGTGCTGCCGGGGCCCGACAACGCAACGGGCCGGCCCCCGTCGAGGGAGCCGGCCCGGCACGGGACCCGGGAGATCAGGGCTTCCAGGAACCCGCCGCCTCGAACCGGTGCTGGTATTCGACCACGCCCTTCTTGTCGGCGACGTCGAACACCACCGCACCGGAGCGCTTGCTGCCGGCCCGGATGTTGCTGCCCGAGTCGAGCATGTCGCCACCGCAGCCGGAGAGCGCGCCGGCCAGCCCGTTGACCGTGGTGCCGTTGTCGGCCACCCACTGGAAGTAGAACGGGTTGATCGACGCGGTGCCCTTGGTCACCGTGGCGGTGACGTCGGCGATCAGGTACATGCCCTTGTCCGGCGGCGGGGCGAACGAGCGGCACCCCTTGGTCGAGGTGCTGAAGCTGCGGACGGTGATCTCGATGGTGCCGTCGTCGTCGCTGATCACCAGCGTCTCGCCGGCCTTCAGGTTGAACGTCTCGTCGTCGGTGGACGACGGTGCCGCCGACGGCCTCCCGCCCGGCAGCGTCGGCACAGCGGTGGCACCGGGGGTGGGCAACGAGCGTTCCCAGTCATCGGCCGCCTCGTTGGCCCGGTTGCCCCCGACGACCGCGGCGACCACGATGCCACCGCAGCAGAGCAGCACCAGCACGGCGACCACGATGCCGATGACGATCCAGACCTTCTTGCCCGAGGAGCCGCCCGGCGGCGGACCCAACGGATAGCCGGGCGGAGCCGGAGCACCGGGCGGCGGCGGGTAACCCCCACCGGGCGGCGGATAGCCCCCACCGGGCGGCGGATAGCCCCCACCGTGAGGCGGGTAACCCGCACCCGACACCGGTGGGTAGCCCGCGCCGGACACCGGTGGGTAGCCCGCACCTGACACCGGCGGGTAGCCCGCACCTGACACCGGCGGTGCCGTCCCCGGCTCGTACGACGGGAACGGCTGTCCCGACGTCGGCGGCGGCGGGTACGTCGGCTGCGGTGCTGCAGAGACCGGCGGCTGCGGCGCGTACGGCGACGGCGGAGCGTACGGGTCGGTGGAGTAGGTCGGTTGCGGCGGTTCGGGGACCGGGGGCGGCGGGGCGGTCGGATCGACCGGGGGCGGCGGGGCGGTCGGATCGACCGGGGGCAGCTGGTTGGGGTCCTGCGGCCCGGAAGGGGGTTGGGGCTGGCTCACCGTACTCCTCGCACACGGTCGTCACTCGGGAAAGCTGGTGGTGCTGACGAAGGGGTCAGCGTAGTGGCAGCACCGCCGCCGTGCGGACCAGATCGCCCTCGATCACGAACCGGCCGGTGACCACCGAGGGCGGATCCGCCACGGTGGCCGCCGACACCCGCGCCGGGTCGATCCGGGCGGTGAAGACGCCGGTGTCCGGGTCCAGGTCGACGGTGGCGTCCAGGAAGTCCAACCAGGAGCCCACCACCGGGTGCCAGACCTTGTAGACGGTCTCCTTGGCGCTGAACACCACCACCGGCCAGCTCACCCCGGCCGGCAACCGGGCCAGCCGGTCGGCCTCCTCGGGGCGCAGGATCATCCGGCGTACCCCCGGGTCGAGTTCCCGGTGCCGCTCGGCGTCCATGCCGACCGCACGCAGGTCGGCGCGGCGGGCGACCGCGGCGGCGCAGTAGCCCCGGGTGTGGGTGATGGTGCCGATCAGCCCGGTCGGCCAGACCGGTGCGCGGTTCGGTGCGGCGGGGACCGGCGTGGCCGGTAGGCCGAGGGCGGTCATCGCGCGTCGGGCGCAGACCCGACCGGCGGTGAAGTCCCGTCGCCGGCTCTCCACGGCCCGTTCGCCCAGCCCGGCCCGCTCCTCCGGGAGCAGCTCACCGACCCAGTCGGCGCCCTCGGCCACCGCCACCGAGACCGCCGCCGGCAGCAGGTCACGCATAACCCACCCCTCTCCGGTACGACCACCGCCGGGTCCGCCCGGTGTGCGGACCATCGGCCATGGTTGGTGAACGTACCGCAACCGGGCGACACCGGAGGGTCCCGTCGTGGTGGCCGGCCCGGTACCCGGGGTCGGCCACCACGACGGGTCAGCGGCGGCGGGGGCGGCGGGTCAGCGCGAAGCCGAACACCCCGGCCACGGCGGCGAGCACGCCGCCGACCGCGCTCCACGCCCAGCGGGAGCCGAGCGCGGGCAGCCAGTCGCCGTCGAACCAGTCGTCGTCGGCGTCGGCGGGTGCGGCCGCCGGCTCACCGGTCAGCACCGCGCCGGCCTTGGTGTTCGGCACCAGCGGCGCCTTCAACTCGCCGTCGTCGCGCGAGCCCTCGCCCTCGGCGGAGACCAGCAGCTCCACGTCGACGGGGAGCCCCAGGTCGGGTTCGGGCAGGTCGGTGACCGACAGCCGGACGTAGTAGGTGCCGGGCAGCGGGTCGGCCGACCACGGCTCCGCCCAGGAGCGCACCTGACGCAACGTGCAGCCGAGCGCCACGCTGCCGGCGGAGGCGGCCACCGTCGGGGTCTGCGCCCCGGCCGTGCACGCCTGCCGGCGGCGCAGCCCGTCGAACACCTCCACCGTCCAGGTGGACGCGCCGGTGCGGGCCTTGGGCAGGGACACCGTGGCGGTGATGTGGTGCCGCTGTCCCGCCGAGGCCGGGAACGACCAGTACAGGAAATCGCCGGTGGAGGCGTCCACCCGGACCGGTTGGCCGGCCGCGATGCCGGTGGCGGTCAGGAAGGACGTGCCGGCCCGGGTGACCGGGGTGGCGCCGGGGGAGGGGGTGGGCGCGGCCGGGGCCGGCGTCGGGGCGACGAGCAGGGTGAGTCCGGCGGCGGCCAGTGCCGCGCCGGTCCGCATGATCGGGGTACGCATCGTCAGTTCGTCCTCCACGTCGCCACCCACCAGCGGGTGAGCAGCCCGACGACCAGGCCGGTGAGTAGGCCGGCCAGGGTGAGCAGGAGCAGCAGCACCCAGCCGCGCCCCAGGTCCGGCGCGGTCGGGGCGGGTGACGAGGCGACCACGTCGATGGTCAGCTCGACCGGCATGCCCGGCTCGGCCCGGGTGCCCGGTCGGGGTGCGAACGCGTTGCTGACCACCAGGCAGACCGTGGTGGCCGGGACCGGCGCGTCGCTGGCCGACGGGCTCGGCGACACCTCGTCCTCCGCCCCCGACCAGCGCAATCCCGCCGACACCACGTCGGTACGACCGCTGCCCGCGTCGACGCCCCGGACCAGTTCCCGGCCGTCGGCGGCGGTCGCCCGCAGCAGCACCGCGTGGTCGGGGTTCACCGGCCGGTCCAGTGCCACGCTGACCGAGGCGCGCAGCTCCTGCCCCGGTCGGACGGGCACCCGGTACCAGCGGTGCTCGGAGAACGCCTCCCGGTCGGCGTAGACGCCGGGGGCGAGCAACGGGGCGTCGGCGCACCCGGCCCGGCCGGTGACCACCGTCGGTGCGGCGGTGTAGGTGTCCTTCGCGCGCTCGACGAGCTGCTTGATCCGACCGGTCAGCTCGTCGGCGCTCTGGGCCGCCGTGTAGGTGCCGCCGGTCGCGGTGGCGATGCAGAGCAGCTGCTTGCGGACCTTCTCGTCCGGGGCGAGGCCGAGCGTGTCGACCACCAGTTTGGTGCCCTGGGCGGCCAACTCCCGGGCCACCTCGCACGGGTCGGGCGGGGCGCAGGTGTCCTCGCCGTCGGTGATCAGCACGATCCGGCGGGCGGTCGTGCCGGTGCCGAGGTCCCGGGCGGCGGAGCGCAGGGCCAGCCCGACCGGGGTGAAGCCGGTCGGGCGCAGCGTCGCCACCGCGGCCTTGGCGGCGGTCCGGTCCACCGGGCCGACCGGCACGATCTGCTGGGTGTCCAGGCAGCCCTGCTTCTTGTCCTTGCCCCGGTAGGTCGCGCCGAGCACCCGGATGCCGAGCTGGGTCTCCTCGGGCAGCGCGTCGACCACCTCGTTGAACGCCTGCTGGGCGACCGAGATCCGGCTGCGTCCGTCGATGTCGTTGGCCCGCATCGAGCCGCTGACGTCGAGGACCAGCTCGACCTTGGGTGGCTCGGCGGGCTCCTCGTTGTCGGCGAGGGCCGGCACGGGGCCGGTCAGCGCGGTCGCCGCCAACACTCCGATCAGGACGGTCGTTGATCGTCGTCTCGTGTTGATCACCGGGCGAAGTGTAGTGAGATCCACTATGGAGATTCGTCGGGGTGCACCCGGGCGAGTCTCGACCACGGGATCGTCGGCCCGGCGCGGTGCGTCGGCGGACCGGTGTGAGATCGATGACCGTCGACCGTCCGTTAGATGCTAGATGTAAAGCATTTGCCGCGCGACGCATCGGTCGGAAATCTGACCCAAGTCGACCCGTTGTGCCGGTGGCATAACGTGGTTAAGCTCTCCATGCGCGCCCCAATCGCCCGCTTCCCCCGTGGCAGGCGATCGGGGCGCGTCCTTTCGTTGCGGCACACTCGTGGGACACCCCCTCCCGCGCCACCGCCACCGCTCCCGGTGCCGCCGACGGTTCCCGCCGGAGATCCCGGCCGATGCGATCCGCCCCCGGTCTTCCGCCCCGCTGCCGGCCCGTCGTCTCCCCGGCCCGCCGGTGTCTGATCCCGACCCGTGGTGCCTGCGGTGTCGGCCGGCGCCCTCCCGTCTGCCCTCGTCCACTGTGGTGCCGGGTGACGACCGTCCCGGAACGCGCCGGACCCGCCTCGACCGGTGGGGTCGGGCGGGTCCGGGGCAGACGCGCAGCGGTGGACGGGGTGGGTCAGATCCAGCGGCCGTCCAGCCACATCCGGGCGGACCAGTCGTCGTACGGCAGGAGGTTGCCGACGAAGATGGGATAGAAGTAGGCGAAACAGAGCGCCACCAGCAGCACGTACGCGCCGACGATGACCCCGCCGATCAGTCGCCGGTCGGCGAGCTGCTCGGCCGTGGCGGCATCGGCCTGCGCGACCATGACCGTGGCCTTCGGGTCGACCGGTCGGCCGACGTCCGACCCCGTGTCGTCGGGTGCGGTGCCGTCCGGTGGCGTGACGTCCGGGGCGGTGCCCGCCGGTGGTGTGTCGTCCCGGGCGGTGCCGTCGGGTGTGGTGCCGGGCTGGGCGGTGCCGTCGGGTGGTGTGCCGTCGGGGGCGGTCCCGGGCTGGGCGCGGCCGGTCGGGGTGGTGGGGTCCGGGGTGGTGGGGGTGGCGATCGCGCCGAGCACGTAGACCACCGCCAGCACCATGAACGGCAGCGCCGGGGCGGCGTAGAAGGAGAACATCGTCCGGCCGTCGAGGGCGTACCAGAACCAGGGCAGCAGGCCGGCGGCGACCGCCGCCAGGATCGCCCCGGCCCGCCAGTCCCGACGGGCCACGCCGAGCCAGAGCGTGGCGGCCAGGGCCGGCAGGAACGACCACCAGAGCAGCGGGGTGCCCAGGAGCAGGATCTCCGAGGCGCAGGTCGGCGCACCGCAGGCACCGTCGCCGGACCAGTGGAACGCCACCGGCCGGCCCAGCAGCAACCACTGCCACGGCCACGACTGGTACTTGTGGGCGGTCTCCAGGCCGGTATGGAACTCGAACGCCGCCTTGTGGTAGTGGAAGAGGTTGTTGAGCGCGCCGATGATCGGGGTGTCGTTCAGGCCCGGAAGGTTCGGGTACTTGGCCGCGGACCGGTAGTAGCCCTCGTCGGAGAGCAGCCACCCCGACCAGCTCAGCACGTACGTCCCGACCACCAGCAGCCCGGCGAGCACCAGCCAGGGCAACTCGTCCAGGAGCGCGTCGCGCCACGGTCGGCGGGTTCCGGCCGACCGGCGGACGCCGACCTCCCAGAGCAGCACCAGCAGCCCGAAGACCGGCACGAAGTAGATCCCGCTCCACTTCACCGCACACGCGCAGCCGAGCAGCACCCCGGCGAGCAGCCGCCACCAGGGCCAGTTCCGCCAGCCACCGGCGGGTCGGCCGGCCCGACCGGGGAGGGTCGGGTCGAGACCCTCGTCGAGGGCGCGGGCCCAGCGCCGTCGCCGGGCGTCCCGGTCGAGCACCAGCGCGCCGAAGGCGGCGAGCACGAACAGCAGCAGGAAGATGTCGAGCAGCGCGGTGCGGGAGAGCACCAGGTGGAAGCCGTCCAGGGCGAGCAGCAGACCGGCGGCGCAACCGAGGGTGGTGGAGCGGAACAGCCGGCGGGCGATGCGGGTCAGCAGCAGCACCGAGACGATGCCGGCGAGCGCGGCGCCGATGCGCCAGCCGAACTCCGGGGCGGTGGTCATCAGGTGGCCTGGTACGGAGATGTTGGTTTCCGCGTCCTGGTAGCCGAAGGCCCACTCACCGAGCCCGATCAGCCACTTGCCCAGCGGCGGGTGCACCACGTAGGAGGGACCGTTGTCCTTGTAGTTCCACTCGACGCCCTTGTCGATCAGGCCGTAGCCGTCCCGGGCGTAGTAGATCTCGTCGAAGATCTTGCCCTTGGGGCTGCTCAGCCCGAGCAGGCGCAGGACGGCGGCGATCGTCACCACCACGGCGGTGGCGATCCACGAGTTCACGTCCAGCCGGGTCTCGACGGTGGCCAGCCTGCGGCGGATGATCGCCGGCACGCCGCCTCCTCCGCCCTCGGGAGGCGGGGCCTCCGGGTCGGTCCGGTCCGCGCTCGCACTCTGTGCTGTCGACGCACTCGTCACCCGGCGATCGTAGGCTGCGAAGGTGCCCGGTGGCGCCCATCGTCCCCGAGATTGGTACGACTATCGATGAAGGAGCACGTCTCGTGGGTGAAATGTCCGAGATTGGACGGCTGGTTCTGCTCGGTGCGCCACTGGGCAACCCGGCCGACGCGTCCACTCGGCTCCGCGATGTCCTCGCCACCGCCGACGTGGTCGCCGCCGAGGACACCCGCCGGCTGACCCGGCTCGCCCGCGATCTCGGCGTCACCGTCGGCGGCCGGATCGTCTCCTACTTCGAGGGCAACGAGGAACGCCGTACCCCGGAACTGGTCGACGTGCTCCGGGAGGGCTACCTGGTCGCGCTGGTCACCGACGGCGGCATGCCCAGCGTCTCCGACCCCGGCTACCGGCTGGTCACCGCCGCACTCGACGCCGGGGTGCCGGTCACCGCCGCGCCCGGCCCGAGCGCCGTCACCACCGCCCTGGCCCTGTCCGGGCTGCCCAGCGACCGGTTCTGCTTCGAGGGCTTCCTGCCCCGCTCGCCCGGCGGCCGGCGGGCCCGGCTCAAGGCGCTCGCCGCCGAACCGCGCACCCTGGTCCTCTTCGAGGCCCCGCACCGGATCGCCGCCGCCCTGACCGACCTCGCCGCCGCGTTCGGCGTCGACCGGCCCGCCGCGCTCTGCCGGGAGTTGACCAAGACCTACGAGGAGGTCGTCCGCCGGCCGCTCGGCGAACTGGCCGACTGGGCGGCCCAGGGTGAACCGCGCGGCGAGATCACCCTGGTCGTCGCGGGGGCCCCGGAAACCCCCGCCGAGCGCCCCGACGACGACACGCTGCGGGCCCGGGTGGCCGACCGGGAGGCCGCCGGCATGTCCCGGCGGGACGCGATCAGCGACGTGGCCACCGGGTACGGGCTGCGCCGCCGGGACGTGTACACCGTCGTGCACCGCTGAGCCGCGGTACGGGCCGATCCGCGCGGGCCGATCCGCTGGACCGCGACGCGCGTCGGCCCGCCCGCCTCACCAGGCGGCGACGAGGAAGCCGAGGGTGATCAGCACGGGCCCGGCGTACCCGCCGCCGGTCGCCCAGCGGCGCTGCCGGGGGTCGGCCAGCAGGCTCGCCCCGGTCCACCGGACGATCCCCGCCGAACAGCCGGCCACCGCCAGCAGGCCGAGCAGCCAGCGCAGGTGCGCACCCGCCCCGGTGTCCACGTACGCGGTGTCCGCGCCCGGCCCGGTCACCCGCGCCGGCAGCGTGGTGCCGGTGTCGGTGTGATCGGCGGGGACCCCGCTGACCCGTATCCCGTGGACCAGGAACCGGTCGTCGCCGGCGGCGAAGATGCCCCGGCAGCGTTGGGTGAGCCCACCGCCCGAACAGTGGGTGATCATCACCGTCCCCCTCGTGGAGTGCCCGACGGCCAGCCAGAGCGGCCCGGCGCTCACCCAGGCGAAGAACGCCGCCACCAGGCTCAACGCCAGCAGCACGGCGAGCCCCCGCACCGGGTCCGGCGGATGGGTGAGCCGGGTGGGCCGGGGTCGGCGCGGGGACCGCAGCCGCTGCTTCGGCTCCTTGCGCAGCGGGGTGCCGTCCCAGTGCACCTGTTCGATCGGTGCCCAGAAGAAGGAGTCGTCGTCCGTACCGCCGTCGGGGGAGCGGCCGGGGCGGTGCTTGCGCGGTTGACGGACCGGGACCCGACGGGGCACCGCGTCGACCGGCGCTCCGGTGGTCGGCTCGACCTCGACGGTCGCGTCGTCCGGGCCGGGGACGGGTCGGGGCTGCGGGGCGACGGCCGACCCGCGCGGCGGCGGGCCGTCCCCGGGGCCCGGACGCGGTGGTCGTCGGGTGCCCGCCGTCGATTCGTCGTGCCCCGATCGTCTGCCCGTCACGTCAGCCATTGGACACCGCGTGGCGCTCGGTGTCCGTGAGCTGACTCCGCGTGTCGGTGGGCAATTCCGGTGGACGGCAATTCCCGCCGCTGCGGCGCGGGTGACCCTATTGGTTCGCCGCCCCCCGACCCGGGTCACTAGGCTTGCTGGTCATGAGTCACGTTCTCGCCGCGGTCGCCTGGCCCTACGCCAACGGTCCGCGCCACATCGGCCACGTGTCCGGCTTCGGCGTACCCTCCGACGTCTTCGCCCGGTACATGCGGATGGCCGGTCACGACGTGCTCATGGTCTCCGGCACCGACGAGCACGGCACCCCGATCCAGGTGCAGGCCGACGCCGAGGGGGTCACCCCGCGCGAACTGGCCGACCGGTACAACCGGGTGATCGCCGAGGACCTGCTGGCGCTGGGCCTGTCGTACGACCTGTTCACCCGGACGACCACCCGCAACCACTACGCGGTGGTGCAGGAGCTGTTCGCCGGGCTGCACCGCAACGGCTACATCGTCCCCAAGGTCACCACCGGGGCGATCTCCCCGTCCACCGGGCGGACCCTGCCCGACCGCTACATCGAGGGCACCTGCCCGATCTGCGGCTACGACAGCGCCCGCGGCGACCAGTGCGACAACTGCGGTAACCAGCTCGACCCGATCGACCTGATCGACCCCAAGTCCAAGATCAACGGCGAGACGCCGGAGTTCGTGGAGACCGAACACTTCTTCCTCGACCTCCCCGCCCTCGCCGACGCGCTGCGCCAGTGGCTCGACACCCGCGAGGGCTGGCGGCCCAACGTGCTGCGCTTCTCCCGCAACCTGCTCGACGACCTCCAGCCCCGGGCCATCACCCGGGACCTCGAATGGGGCGTGCCGATCCCGCTCGAAGGCTGGCAGGACCGCGGCGACAAACGGATCTACGTCTGGTTCGACGCGGTGATCGGCTACCTGTCCGCGTCCATCGAGTGGGCCCGACGCACCGGCGACCCGGACGCGTGGCGCAGGTGGTGGTCGGCCGACGGGGAAGGCAAGGACTCCCCGGGCTACTACTTCATGGGCAAGGACAACATCGTCTTCCACTCGGTGATCTGGCCGGCCCTGCTCGGCGGCTACTCTGGGGCCGGGGCGCACGACGGCCAGCCCGGCGAGCTGGGCCGGCTCAACCTCCCCACCGAGGTCGTCTCCAGCGAATACCTGACCATGGAGGGGCGCAAGTTCTCCTCGTCCCGCAAGGTCGTCATCTACGTCCGGGACTTCCTGGAACGCTACGACGCCGACGCGCTGCGCTACTTCATCGCCGTCGCCGGCCCGGAGAGCAACGACACCGACTTCACCTGGGCCGAGTTCCTCCGCCGCAACAACGACGAACTCGTCGCCGGCTGGGGCAACCTGGTCAACCGGTCGGTCTCCATGGCGGCCAAGAACTTCGGCGCGGTCCCGCCGGTCGACCCGGCCGGGCTCACCGAGGCCGACGAGGCGCTGCTCGCGGTGGCCCGCGCCGGCTTCGCCACGGTCGGCGACCTGATCGCCCGGCACCGGCAGAAGCAGGCCATCGGCGAGGCCATGAAGGTCGTCGCCGAGGCCAACCGCTACCTGTCCGAACAGGCCCCCTGGAAGCTCAAGGCCGACGCCGACAAGCCCCGGATGGGCACCATCCTGCACGTCGCCCTCCAGGTGATCAGCGACGCCAACACCCTGCTCACCCCGTTCCTGCCGCACTCCGCGCAGCAGATCCACGAGCTGCTCGGCGGCACCGGCGTGCACGCCCCGATGCCGGTCCTCGAAGAGGTCGACGACCTCGACGGCGGCCCCGGCTACCCGGTGCTCACCGGGGACTACACCGTCGGCGCGCGCTGGGAGTCCGTGCCGCTACCCGCCGGCCGGCCGCTCACCGCGCCCAAGCCGGTCTTCCGCAAGCTCGACCCGTCGATCGTCGACGAGGAACTGGCCCGGCTGGAGAGCTGACCGGCCGCCACGGACGGGCAACGGCCCCGGGGGAACCCCCCGGGGCCGCGCCGGCACAACGTCAGGCGTGGGCCATCGACGGCGCACCGACGAACTCCATGAGCGCCCGGTACACCTCGGTCGGATGCGTCCACGGAATGCCGTGCGGCGCACCCTTCAGGGTGACCAGCTTGCCGTTGGGCAGCATCGGCGCCAACCGCTGACCCGTCTTCGGGTACGGCAGCACGTTGTCCTTGTCGCCCTGGATGATCAGCACCGGGACGTCGATGTTGGGCACGTCGCCCCGGAAGTCGGTCTGCCAGGCGTCCACCGAGTCGTGGGTGCCCTTGGCCGACGCCTGCGCACCGATCTGCCAGTGCGCCCGGTACGCCTCCTCGCTGACCCACCTGCCCTTGTTCTCGCTGTAGTTGAAGAACGCGTCGCAGAACTGCGTCAGGTAGGCGAACCGGTCCGCGACGATCGCCTGCTGGAACCCGTCGAAGAGGCTCTTCTCGACGCCCTCCGGGTTGTCCTCCGTCTGCAACAGGTACGGCGCCAACGGCGCCATCAGCACCGCCCGGTCCACCCGGTCCGCCCCGTACGTGCCGAGGTAGCGGGTCACCTCGCCGGTGCCCATCGAGTGACCCACCAGGATCGTGTCGCGCAGGTCCAACTCGGTCATCAGCACGTCGAGGTCGGCGGCGAACGTGTCGTAGTCGTAGCCCGTCGCCGGCTGGGCCGAGCTGCCGAACCCGCGCCGGTCGTAGGTGATCACCCGGTACCCGGCCGCGAGCAGCGGACCCGACATCTTCTCCCAGGTCGCCCCGTTGAACGGGAAGCCGTGGATCAGCACGATCGGTTGACCCTGGCCGTGGTCCTCGTAGTACAGGTCGATGGGGGCGGAGTTCTCCGTACCCACGGTGATGAAGGGCATGCGCTTCTCCTGATCCGTCGGTGTCGGACCCCCCGCGCTTTCCCCGACCGACCCCCGGTATGCCCTCACAGCGCGTACGGCAGGTCCACCACCTGGTCGTCGGTCACCTCGGCGGTCGGCGCCCACGTCTCGTACACGCCCCGTTCGTGGCACTGCGCCCCGGTGTCGCGCACCGCGTCCGGATCGGGGCGGCGCAGCCGCAGCCGCAGCCAGCCCGCCTCCTCCCGGAGCACCAGGCACGGCACCCCCCGCCACCGGACGTACCGCAGCCGGCGGGTCACCTGGTCCACCGGGTACCGGGCCGCCCGGGTCATCGCCAACACCCGGAACCCGCCCGGCAGGTCCGCCACCGCCTCGTACTCGCCACCCGCGTACCCGCCGACGAGCTGGGTGGAGCGGGGCACCTCGCCGGTCGGCACGTACTCCTGGTCGGGCGACAGGCCCGGCACCGCGGCCAGCAGGTGCCGCCACTGCGGCCCCACCATCCGCAACCAGCCCCGCTGCTCCGCCTGGTAGCTGTAGAGCACCACCTCGGCCCCCTCTGCGGTGTACGCCAGCAGGGTGGCGTTGGCCGGCATCGGCAGGTCGGCGAAGTCCCGGGTGACGAACTCGGGGATCAACTGCGCCGAGCTCGGCACGAACCCGGTGCCCAGCACCGGCGGGCCGAGCCGCTCCCGGGGCGCCAACCCCAGCAGGCCCCGGTGCGCCTCGCCGACCGGCACGTCGTAGTCGCCCGGGTCGGCGGCCCGCCAGCGCAGCGCGTACCCGATGTCGGTGCCGTCGCCACTGGTGCCGTCACCGCGCAGCACCGCCAGCGCGGCCGGCGTGCGCAGGTGCGCCACGTCGTGCTCGCGGTAGCAGAAACCGTGCGGCAACCAACCCCGTACGTACCCGGCGAGCTGCCGGGCCGAGAGCACCTTGACCATCCGGGTGCCCCGGCGCAGCACCGCCGACCCGCGCACCGCAACCACCGTCGGGTCGCCGGCCGCCGTCGGCTGCTGACTGAGCTGGTGCACGTACGACCAGCCCCGGTCCCGGTGCACCGGCATCAGCAGCGCCGCCTCCGGCTCCTCGGCCGGCGTCCCGCCGCCGGTCACCTCGGTCACCTCGGTGACGTGCACGAACCGCCGCCACGGCCAGGTCGAACCCGGGCGGGGCGCCCACTCGAAGCCGGGTGCCGCCTCGGCGCTGAACAGCTCGTAGGCCGCGCCCCGGGCCAGCTCCTCCGCCGGGTGGACCACCCCGCCGTAGGTGACGCGTAACCCGGTCCGCTCGGAGGCGGCGCCGCTGGCCCGGTCGGTGACGCTCATCCCGGCGAGGCTAAGCCGGTCAGATGCCGGCCCGGTGAACATCCGGTGGCGTACCGGGAACGCTCCCGACCCGGGACCCCACCGCGCCGGCCCTGGCCGTCCCGCCGCCACCCCTCGATCCGCCGACGCCGTCGGCGGCACGGCCCCGGTCCGGGTCGGTGCCGACCGGGACGCCGGGTGTGTGATGCTGACCGCGATGACCGGACCGACCGAATCCCGCAAGCAGCGCGCCGCCCGCCGGGCCGGTGAGTTCCCGCCCGCCCCGCCGCCGCTGCCCCGTCCCGTGCTGGACAGCCACACCCACCTCGACATCACCGTCGCCGAGGCCGGGGCGCCCGGCGGCGACACCACCGACCCGGTGGCCGCCGCGATCGGGGTGGCCGCCACCGTCGGCGTGGACCGCCTCGTGCAGGTCGGGGTGGACGTCGACTCGTCGCGCTGGGGCGCCGACGTCGCCGACCGGTACCCGGCGGTGCTCGCCACCGTGGCGCTGCACCCCAACGAGGCACCCCGGCTGGCCGACCTGGACGCCGCGCTGCGCGAGATCGAGACGCTGGCCGCCCGGGACCGGGTCCGGGGCGTCGGCGAGACCGGGATGGACTTCTTCCGCACCGGCGACGACGGCCGGGCCGCCCAGGAGGAGAGCTTCCGGGCGCACATCGCCATCGCCAAGCGGTACGGCAAGGCCCTGGTCATCCACGACCGGGAGGCCCACGCCGACGTGCTGCGCATCCTCGACGACGAGGGCGCCCCGGACACGGTGGTGCTGCACTGCTTCTCCGGCGACGCCGACTTCGCCCGCGAGTGCGTCCGCCGGGGCCACCTGCTCAGCTTCGCCGGCACGGTCACCTTCGGCAGCGCCGCCGCGCTACGCGAGGCCGCCGCGCTCACCCCGATCGACCAGTTGCTGGTGGAGACCGACGCGCCGTACCTGACGCCGATGCCGCACCGGGGCCGGCCCAACGCGTCGTACCTGATCCCGCTGACGGTGCGGTCGCTGGCCGAGACCACCGGGGCCGACCTCGACGAGCTGTGCGCGGCCATCTCCGCCACCGGGGACCGGGTCTTCGGCCCGTGGTGAACGCCCCGGAACCCACGACTACGCTTCGGGGCGTGACCGGCCTGCTCGGCCCGGCGGAGATCCGGGAACTCGCCGCGCGCCTCGGCGTCAACCCGACCAAGAAGCTCGGCCAGAACTTCGTGCACGACCCGAACACCGTCCGTCGGATCGTCACCACCGCCGGGCTCACCGGAGACGACGTGGCGCTGGAGGTCGGCCCCGGGCTCGGCTCGCTCACCCTGGCCCTGCTGCCGGTCGCCGCCCACGTACACGCGGTGGAGATCGACCCGGTGCTGGCCGGCGCGTTGCCGCAGACCGCCGCCGCCCACGCCGGCCCGGACGCCGCCCGGCTCACCGTGCACCGGGCCGACGCGCTGCGGATCACCGCCGCCGAACTGGCCGACCCGCCGCCGACCGCGCTGGTGGCGAACCTGCCCTACAACGTCGCCGTGCCGGTGGTGCTGCACCTGCTCGCCGGGCTGCCCACCCTGCGGCACGGGCTGGTGATGGTGCAGAAGGAGGTCGCCGACCGACTGGTCGCCGGCCCCGGCTCCAAGGTGTACGGCATCCCGTCGGTCAAGCTCGCCTGGTACGCCCGCTCCCGTGCCGCCGGCCGGGTGCCACCGAACGTGTTCTGGCCGGTGCCGAACGTCGACTCCGGCCTGGTCGCCTTCACCCGCCGCGAACCGCCCCGCGACGACGTGCCCCGGCAGGCGGTCTTCGCCGTGGTCGACGCCGCGTTCGCCCAGCGGAGGAAGACGCTGCGGGCCGCGCTGGCGGGTTGGGCGGGCGGCCCCGACCGGGCCGCTGCGGCGCTCACCGCCGCCGGGGTGGACCCCGGCGCACGCGGGGAGTCACTCACCGTGGAGCAGTTCGCGGCGATCGCCGCGTCGGCTCCGACCGCCGCGCCGGTCGCACAGTAGGCTGACGCCGTGCCCGCCGAGGGACACGCCGCGCCTGCGCGTACGACCTGGTTGCCGGCCGGTTCGCCGCCGGCCGCCGACTCCGCCGAGGAGCTGATCGTGGAGATGCCGTTCGACATCCGCCCGTGCCGGTGGGACGTCACCCGGTGACCGAGGCCTGGCGACCGGACGACGACGACCAGCATCGGCGCGGCAGCAGCGGACCGGTCCGGGTCCGGGTCCCCGCGAAGGTCAACCTGCACCTCGGGGTGGGCCCGCTGCGCCGGGACGGCTACCACGAGCTGAACACCGTCTACCACGCGATCTCGATCTACGACGAGCTGACCGCCCGACGGGGCGACACGCTCACCCTGACCATGGAGGGTGAGGGCACCGGCGAGCTGGCCCTGGACGACTCCAACCTGGCCATCCGCGCCGCTCACGCCCTCGCCGGGTACGCCGGGGTGCTGCCGCACGCCCGGCTGCACCTGCGCAAGCAGATCCCGCTCGCCGGTGGGCTGGCCGGGGGCAGCGCCGACGCCGCCGCCGCGCTGGTCGCCTGCGACGCCCTGTGGGGCACCGGGCTGTCCCGCGACGAACTGGCCGGGATCGCCGCCGACCTCGGCTCGGACGTGCCGTTCCTGATTCACGGCGGCACCGCGTTGGGCACCGGCCGGGGCGAGGCGGTCAGCCCGGTGCTGGCCCGCCCCACCTCCTGGCACTGGGTGGTGGCCGTCGCCGACGGTGGCCTGTCCACCCCCGCCGCCTACCGGGAGTTGGACCGGCTGCGCGACGCCGGCACCGCCGGCACCCCGTTGGGCAGCACCGACGGACTGCTCGGTGCGCTGCGCCAACGTGACCCCCGGGTGCTGGCCGGCTGCCTCGGCAACGACCTGCAGGACGCCGCCCTGTCGATGCGCCCGGCCCTGGCCGACACGTTGAAGGCCGGGGAGGCCGCCGGGGCGCTCGCCGGGATCGTCTCGGGCTCCGGTCCGACCTGCGTCTTCCTGGCCCGGGACGCCGCCGACGCGCAGCGGATCGCCGCCGAGGTGGAATCCGCCGGGGTGTGCCGGGAGACCCGGGTGGCCCACGGCCCCGTGCCCGGTGCCCGCGTCGGCTGAGCCTTACCCAGGGTCGGGATCGACTCCCGTGGGCCGGGGGCGCGGTATCCGGTGACCGGGAACCCGCAACATCGGCCCCGATGAGTTGATCAACGTGCCTCGACCTGCTGTCCGGGGCGGTCCGACCCCGGTTCCGGCACGGGCGGGTGGGGCGGCGCGGGTGCCCGCGTACCCTTGCCCCAGGCGTCCCGAGGTGCCCGCCGGCACCGGGACGCCTTGATCATGAGAGGTGGGACCGTGGCCAACATCGTCAACCTGGACCGGGTGTCCAAGGGGTACGGCGCCGCCGGGCCGCTGCTCACCGACGTCTCGCTCGGCCTCGACGACGCCGACCGGATCGGTGTGGTCGGTCTCAACGGGGCCGGCAAGTCCACCCTGCTGCGGATGCTCACCAAGCAGGAGGGCCCCGACGACGGCCGGGTCACCCACCGCCGCGACCTGCGGGTGCTCTGGCTGCCGCAGGCCCTCACCCTCGCCCCCGAAGCCACCGTCCGGGACGTGGTGCTCGGCACCGCCTGGCTCGCCGAGGGCATGGGCGCCGAACACGAGTGGGCCGGCGACGCCGGGGTCCGGGCCATCCTCGACGGCCTCGGGATGCCCCACCTCGGCCTCGACCAGCCGGTCGGCCCGATGTCCGGCGGTGAACGCCGTCGGGTGGCCCTGGCCGCGCTGCTGGTCCGCGAATCCGACCTGCTCATCCTCGACGAGCCCACCAACCACCTCGACGTCGGCGGCGTCGACTGGCTGGCGAAACACCTGGTCGGCCGCCGGGGCGCGCTCGTCGTGGTCACCCACGACCGGTGGTTCCTCGACGCGGTCTGCACCACCACCTGGGAGGTCGCCGACCAGACCGTCCGGGCCTACGAGGGCGGCTTCGCCGCCTGGACGCTGGCCCGGGTCGAGCGGGAACGGGTCGCCGCCGCCACCGAGGCCCGCCGGCAGAACCTGCTCCGCAAGGAGATCGCCTGGCTGCGGCGCGGCCCGCCCGCCCGTACCTCCAAGCCGAAGTTCCGCATCGACGCCGCCAACGCGCTCATCGACGACGTGCCGCCGCCGCGCGACACCATGTCGTTGCAGCGGATGGCGACCGCCCGGCTCGGCAAGCAGGTGTACGACCTGGAGCACGTCCGGTTGCACGCCGGCCCCAAGGAGATCCTGCACGACACCACCTGGCAGGTCGGCCCCGGCGACCGGATCGCCATCCTCGGGCGCAACGGGGCCGGCAAGACCACCCTGCTGCGGCTGCTGGCCGGCATCACCCGCGCCGACGGCGGCCGGTTCCACACCGGGTCCACCGTCAAGCCGGCGTTCCTCTCCCAGGAGCTCGCCGAACTCCCCGGCCACCTGCGCGTCCTGGAGGCCGTCGAGGAGGTCGCCCGCCGGGTGCAGCTCGGTGACCGGGAGATCTCCGCCGCCCAGCTCGCCGAGGTGTTCGGCTTCGACGACCGGCGGCTCTGGACCCCGGTGAGCGACCTCTCCGGTGGGGAGCGCCGCCGGTTGCAGATGCTCCGGCTGCTCGCCGGGGAGCCCAACGTGCTGCTGTTCGACGAGCCCACCAACGACCTGGACACCGACACCCTCGCCGCGCTGGAGGACCTGCTCGACTCCTGGCCCGGCACGATCATCGTGGCCAGCCACGACCGCTACCTGATCGAACGGGTCACCGACGCCGCGTACGGGATGTTCGGCGACGGGCGGCTGGTGCACCTGCCGGGCGGCGTCGACGAGTACCTGGCCCGCGCCGCCGGACCCGGCCCGGCCCGGACGGCGACCGCCCCCACCGGCACGCCCGACGCCCCGGCCGGGGGCGGCATGTCCGCCGCCGACGCCCGGCAGGGCCGCAAGGAGCTGACCCGGCTGGAACGGCAGATCGGCAAGCTCGACCAGAAGGAGGCCGCCCTCCTCGACCAGCTCGCCACGCACGCCACCGACTACGCCCGGGTCGCCGACCTCGACGCGCAGCTCAAGGAGGTACGCGCCGAACGGGAGCGGACCGAGGAGACCTGGCTGACCCTGGCCGAGGAGATCCCGCCCCTGTAGACCGGGGACGACCCCGTGTGCGGCGTCACACTCCGGCGTACGGGACAATCGTCGGCGACCCTCACCTCGAACGGCGTTGGAGACACAGTCATGGCCCACACCCCCGTCAACCACCCCGCGCGGCCGGTCTACCGGGCGATCGGCGGGCTCATCGGTCTCTACCTCGTGGTTTTCGGCGCGCTCGGCGTCATCGCCAGCGCCGGCAACGACATCTTCGCCCAGGACGACACCAAGGTCCTCGGTCAGGGCACCAACCTCGGGTTCTCGCTGCTGTCCGTGCTGTTCGGGGTGGTCATCCTGGTCGGCACGGTGATCGGCCGCAACCTCGACGTGGCGATCAACCAGTGGTTGTCCTACACCCTGATGGTGATCAGCCTCGCCGGCCTGGCCTTCCTCCAGACCGACGCCAACGTGGTCAACTTCAGCATCCTGACGGTGATCGTGCTGATGACGCTCAGCCTCGTCCTGCTGATGGTCGGCATGTACGGCAAGGTCGGCACCGACGACGAGCAGGAAGCCTGGCAGAAGGCCCGCCTGGTGCTCTGACCCGGCTCGCGGGGTGGGCCGGGTGCCTGGCGTTTCGCCCACGCCGGACGGCGGGACGGGGGACAATTCTCCCGATATCGCGTCCGCGTGCAGGAGGGGTCATGGCGCACTTTCCGGTCAACCACCCGGCCCGCCCGCTGTACCGGGTCTTCGCCGGGCTCGTCGGCGTCTACATCCTGGTCTTCGGGGTGTGGGGCGTCGTGCAGTCCTGGGGTGAGCCGCTCTTCGCCCGGGGTGGTCACTGGGTGCTGGGCCTGCGTACCAACCTGGCGTTCTCGCTGGTCTCGGTGCTCTTCGGGCTCGTGCTGATCATCGGGGCGTCCCGGCGCGGCAACCTCGGGCACGTCATGAACCTCACCGCCGGGGTGGTCTTCATGGTCACCGGCATCGCGATGATGAGCGTGCTCCAGACCCGGGCCAACGTCCTCAACTTCTCCATGTCGACGGTGATCGTCTCGTTGCTGTTCGGGCTGCTGCTCCTCGCCACCGGCCTGTACGACAAGATCGGCACCGACGAGCACGCCGAACAGGAACGGGCCGACCGGCTCCACCCAGCCCGCTGAGTCGTCGCTCAGCCGGGCTGGCGGGTGGTGATCAGGCCCGGGTTCGCCTCCAGGTGGGACAGCCCGTTCCAGGCCAGGTTCACCAGGTGCGCCGCCACCGTCTCCTTACGCGGCCTGCGGACCTCCAACCACCAGCGGCCGGTCAACGCCACCATCCCCACCAGGGCCTGCGAATACAGCTCGGCCAGCTTCGGGTCGTAGCCCCGGCTGGAGAACTCGGCCGCCAGGATGTGCTCCACCTGGTGTCCCACGTCGTTCATCACACTGCTGAAGTTGCCGGTCGCCGACATCAACGGCGACTCCCGCACCAGCACCCGGAACCCGCTGGTCTCCTCCTCGATGTAGCCCAGCAGGGCCAGCGCCGCCTGCTCCAGCAGCTCCCGGGGATGACCGGCGGTCAGCGCCGTGCTGAGCCGGTCCAGCAGGGCCCGCACCTCCCGGTCGACGACCACCGCGTACAGGCCCTCCTTGCCGCCGAAGTGCTCGTAGATCACCGGCTTGGAGACCTGCGCCCGCGCCGCCACCTCCTCGATCGAGGTCGCGTCGAAGCCCTTCTCGGCGAAGACCTGCCGACCGATCGCGATCAGCTGCTCGCGCCGCCGCGCGGCCGACATCCGTACCCGGGACGCCGGTTTCGCGTCCGCCGCCGACAGCGCCCGTCGGGCACCGGTGTTCTCCCCGTCCGGGGCCTGCGCCATGTCGTCACCTCGTCGGCGCTCGGTGACGCCCTGTCGTGGAATGCTCCGGTCGTGCCCGCCTGTCTCGGTCACCCGGCCATCCTGCCAGGTGATCCACCCCGGCACCGCCGGGTTCAGCGCCGGATCGGCTCCCGCACCCGCCCGGCCACGACCCGGCGTGGACCCAGGCGGGCGGGCACGGCTGCCGACGGACCCGCGGGCCGCCGCCGGGGGCCCGGTGGCATGGCGACCGGGCCTGATGTCGTACGCCTGTTCTAATCTGCCGGTCATGACCGATCCCACGGCCGCCGAGGTGCGCCGGCTGCGCGCCGAGGAGGGGCTCTCCGTCCGGCAGATCCAGGCCCGCACCGGTCTGGGCCGCAACCGGGTGTACGCGCTGCTGCGCGGCGTTGCGGCACCGGCGTGGACCCGACGGCCGACGGCCAAGGACGGGCTGCGCGCGGCGGCGTTGGCACTGCGCGGCGAGGGCTGTTCGGTCAACGACATCGCGGTCCGGCTGGGGGTGGCGAAGTCGACCGCCTACCTCTGGGTCAGGCACCTGCCCCTCGACCCGGACGAGGAGATCGCCGCAGAGCGTCGACGGGCGCACTCCAAGGTGATGACGGATGCCCGGTGGTCGGCCCACCGGCAGGCACGGGACACCGCCCGGGCGGCGACCGTGGCGGACGCCGCGACCTGGGTCGGGTCGATGCGGCACCGTGAGCTGATCATGGTGGGCGCTGCGCTCTACTGGGCGGAGGGGGAGAAGGCCAAGCCCTGGCGGCCCCACGAGTGTCGGGTCAGGTTCATCAACAGCGATCCAGGGCTGGTCGACATCTTCGTCCGTTTCGTCGAGGCGATGGGCGCACCGCGGGCGACCCTGCGCTTCCGGGTGAGCATCCACGAAACCGCTGACTCCGAGGCGGCTGTCCGTTGGTGGGCTGAGCGGGTGGGTGTCCCGGCCGAGACGTTCCGCCCCACGTCGCTCAAGCGTCATCGCCCGACCACGGTGCGGCACAACACCGGTGAGGACTATCGAGGTTGTCTGATCGTCGACGTGCCCAGGTCGCGGCAGATGTACTGGCGGATAGAGGGGATCATGAAGGGAATGGGCGATGGCGGCGACGGTGAGGGGCGGTAAGGTGTAGGAGGTCGACCGAGCTACTCGGTTTGTCCGTTATAGACCGTCCCGGGTCGTCTAATGGCAGGACGTCAGGTTTTGGTCCTGATTGTAGGGGTTCGAGTCCTCTCCCGGGAGCTTCTGCTGATCCGCCCCCGTCGTCTGGTTAGCATGGCGTCGAGACTGTCGCCTTCCCCGACGGGAGCCCACCCGTGTCCCAGCCCCACCGCCGTACCGTCGTCGTGCTCGCCGCCGGGGAGGGCAAGCGGATGAAGTCGGCGCTGCCCAAGGTGTTGCATCCACTGCTCGGCCGGACGCTGCTCGGTCACGTGCTGGCCGCCGCCGGCCCGCTGGGCGCGGACCGCACCGTGGTGGTGGTCGGGCACGGTGCCGAGCAGGTACGCGCCCACCTGGCCGAGATCGCCCCGGACGCCACCGGGGTCCTCCAGGCCGAGCAACTCGGCACCGGGCACGCCGTGCGGATCGCGTTGGACGCGGTGCCGGAGTCCACCGGCACCGTCGTGGTGATCAACGGGGACGTGCCGCTGCTGCGGACCGGGACGGTGGACGCACTGGTCACGGCGCACGAGGGTGAGGGCGCGGCGGCCACCGTGCTCGCCGCGGAGGTGCCCGACCCGACCGGCCTGGGGCGCATCGTCCGGGACGCCGCCGGCCGGCTGGAACAGATCGTCGAGGAACGCGACGCGACCCCCGCCCAACGCGCGCTGCGGGAGATCAACGCCGGCATCTACGCCTTCGACCTGGCCCGGCTGCGGGCCGCGCTGGGCAAGCTCTCCACCGACAACGACCAGGGCGAGGAGTACCTCACCGACGTCTTCGGGCTGCTCGTCTCGGCCGGTGAGCCGGTGGGCGTGCACGTGGCCGCCGACCACGTCGAGACGCTGGGCTGCAACGACCGGGTGGAGCTGGCCGGGTTGCGCCGGCTGCTGCGGGACCGGGTCAACGAGGCGTGGATGCGGACCGGGGTGACGATCCTCGACCCGGCGACGACCTGGATCGACGTGACCGTCACCGTCGAGCGGGACGCGGTGCTCGACCAGAACACCCAGTTGCGTGGCGCGACGGTGGTGGGGGCCGAGGCGGTGGTCGGGCCGGACGTGACGCTGATCGACACGGTGGTGGGCCCGGCGGCGACGGTGCTGCGCAGCCACGCCACCGGCGCCGAGGTGGGCCCGGGGGCGAGCGTCGGCCCGTACGCCTACCTGCGGCCGGCGGCGCGGCTGGCCGAGAAGGCGAAGGTGGGCACCTTCGTCGAGGTGAAGAACTCCGACGTCGGGCCGGGCGCGAAGGTGCCGCACCTGTCGTACGTGGGGGACGCGACGATCGGGGCGAGGGCGAACATCGGCGCGGCGACGATCTTCGTGAACTACGACGGGGTGAACAAGCACCGCACGGTGGTCGGTGACGGCGCGTTCGTCGGCTGCGACACCAACCTGATCGCACCGGTCGAGGTGGGTGCGGGGGCGTACGTGGCGGCGGGCAGTGCGCTCAGCCAGGACGTGCCGCCGGGGGCGTTGGGGGTGACCCGGGCACCGCAGCGCAACATCGAGGGTTGGGTGCTGCGCAACCGGCCGGGCACGGTCTCCGCTCGCGCGGCGGAGCAGGCCCGCGCGGCTGGTGAGGATGCGTCGGGCGGGTCGCCGTCGGCAAGTGAAGGTGAGGCAATCCACGGGGGTGCCGAGACGGTGTGAGGGTCGGCGGGGCCGGGGCATACTGCAACCGAATACCCCGGCCCACCACCGCCGGGCACCACCGACCAACGGGAGCAGACGGGCCCATGGGCAGCATCGTCGCCGAAAACCGTAAGAGCCTGATGCTCTTTTCCGGACGTGGCTTTCCGGAGTTGGCCAAGGAGATCGGTGAGGTGCTCGGCGTGGCGCCGACCCCTTCCGACGCGTACGAGTTCGCCAACGGTGAGATCTTCGTACGGTTCCGCGACTCGGTACGTGGTTCGGACGCCTTCGTGGTGCAGTCCGTCACGCACGGGGTCAACACCTGGGTCATGGAGACCCTGATCATGGTCGACGCGTTGAAGCGGGGGTCGGCGAAGCGGATCACCGTGGTCCTGCCGTTCTACCCGTACTCCCGGCAGGACAAGAAGCACCGCGGTCGCGAGCCGATCTCGGCGCGGCTGGTGGCCGACCTACTCAAGACGGCCGGGGCGAACCGGATCCTCACCGTCGACCTGCACACCGCGCAGATCCAGGGCTTCTTCGACGGCCCGGTGGACCACCTCTTCGCGATGGACATCCTCGCCGAGTACGTGGAGCACAAGTTCGCCGGCCGGCCGATGACGGTCGTGGCCCCGGACTCGGGTCGGGTACGGGTGGCGGAGCGGTGGACGGACCGGCTGGGCGGCTGCCCGCTGGCGTTCATCCACAAGACCCGGGACCCGTTGAAGCCCAACCAGGTGGTGGCGAACCGGGTGGTCGGCGAGGTGGAGGGCCGGGTCTGCCTGATCGTCGACGACATGATCGACACCGGGGGGACGATCGCCAAGGCGGCCGAGATCCTCAAGGAGTCCGGTGCGGCGGAGATCGTGGTGGCCTCCACCCACGCCCTGTTGTCCGACCCGGCGACCGAGCGGTTGAAGAACAGCCCGATCACCGAGGTGGTGGTGACCAACACCCTGCCGTTGCCGGCGGACAAGCAACTCGACAAGCTCACCGTGCTGTCGATCGCGCCGCTGCTGGCCCGGGCGATCCGGGAGGTCTTCGACGACGGGTCGGTGACCACCCTCTTCGGTGGCCTGAGCTGACGGGGCACCTGGTCAGCAGCGGCGGCTGACCGCCGGCCGGGACGGCGTACGACGGCGTCCCGGGCCGGTGGGCCGGTGTGGTCGGGGCCGCGTCCGGCAATGCGGTCCGGACCCGGTGGGCCCGCCGGTCGGGGCACGTCGGGTGGCGCGGCCGACGGTGCGGTCCGGCCCGGTGGGGCGGGGCCGCGCCCGGAGACGGGGACTGCCGGAGAGCGCGGAAAGACCTCGGGTAGACTGGTGCGGTTGCCACGGCGAGGGTGCCCGGCGGGTCGCTGATCGAGCGCCGCACGGAGGCACCGTCATCGACGCGGTGCTCCGGGCAGTCGTTCATGACGCATGAGCCCCAAGCGAGCCCCTCGCCCCAGCACCGCCAGACGACAAGCCGCCGTAGCGTTGAGCATCAGGAGTTTTCCCGTGTCCGAGGTAAAGATCAGCGCCGAGCCCCGTACGGAGTTCGGCAAGGGTGGTGCCCGTCGTACCCGCCGGGCCGGCAAGGTGCCCGCCGTGCTGTACGGCCACGGCGAGAAGCCCAAGCACATCGCGCTTCCGGCGCGGGAGTTCGCCGCCGCGATCCGTAAGGGCGGTGCCAACCAGCTCTTCGCGATCGAGGTCAGCGACGGCACCCAGGTGCTGGCCCTGCCGAAGGCGATCCAGCGTGACCCGATCCGGGACAGCTTCGAGCACGTGGACCTGCTGCTGGTCCGTCGGGGCGAGAAGGTCACCGTCGACGTCCCGGTCCAGCTGACCGGTGAGGCCGCGCGGGACACCCTGATCGTGCACGACCACGACACCCTCTCGGTGACCGCCGACGCCACCAAGGTGCCGGACCACCTGGAGGCCTCGATCGAGGGCCTGGAGGCCGGCAGCCAGGTCACCGCCGCCGACGTCGAGCTGCCCTCGGGTGTCGAGCTGGCCGCCGACGCGGACCAGACGGTCGCCTCGGTGACCGCCGCCCCGACCGCCGAGCAGCTCGAGGCGACCCTGCCCGAGATCGAGACCCCGGCGACGGAGGCCGAAGAGGCCGCCGAGGGTGCGGAGACCGCCGAGGCCGGCGAGACTCCGGCCGCCGAGGGCGCGGAGAGCACCGAGGCGAAGACCGAGGCCTGACCGGTCGCATCGTTCACGGCAGGCGCTCCCGTCGCGGGGGCGCCTGCCGGCGTATCGGGGCACCGGCGGCGGGCAGACGGCGAGCGGGAGGTACGGGACGTGACGGACGAGACGGGGCCGTGGCTGGTGGTCGGCCTGGGCAATCCGGGTCGGGAGTACGCCGGCAACCGGCACAACGTCGGCTTCATGGTCGCCGAGTTGCTCGCCGTACGGCTGGGTGGGCGGTTCGGGCGGTACAAGCGGGTGGTGGCGGACGTCGCCGAGGGGCGGCTCGGTTTCGGTGGGCCGAAGCTGGTGCTGCTCAAGCCGCAGACGTACATGAACCTCTCCGGTGGGCCGGTGGCCGCGCTGGCGCAGTTCCACAAGATCCCAGTCGACCGGGTGATCGCCGTGCACGACGAGTTGGACATCCCGTACGGGCAGCTGCGGGTGAAGCAGGGCGGTGGCGAGGGCGGGCACAACGGTCTGCGCTCGATGTCGAAGTCGCTCGGGACGAAGGACTACGTGCGGGTGCGGTTCGGCATCGGCCGGCCGCCGGGGCGGCAGGACCCGGCGGATTTTGTGCTGTCGGATTTCGGCACCGCGGAGCGCAAGGAGTTGGAGTTTCTGGTGGATCGGGCTGCTGACATGGTGGAGTCGGTGGTCAGCAAGGGTGTGGAGCCGACCCAGAACGCCTACCACGGGGCCTGATTTCGCGGGGGCGTACTCGTGGCGCGGCGGGGATGGCGGTAGTCTGCGCGTTCTGACGTGGCGTGCCCCCAACGGGCCGTGGTTGGGACGGGAGCGAGTTCGTGGGCAGTCCTCCGATGATCGACGGCGCGTTCGCCCGCTGGCTGGCGGACCGGGCCGGGCAGGCCCTGCTGGCGCTGCGCGACGAGATGGGGTTCGCGGACGCGGCGGCGTTGAAGTCGGCCGGGGACAAGGTCTCCCACGATCTGATCCGCAGCGAGTTGGCGAAGTGGCGGCCCGGTGACGCCGTCCTCTCCGAGGAGGACGAGGGGTCCCGGCTGGTGGACTCCACGGACGGCGTCTCCCGGCTGACCGCCGACCGGGTGTGGATCATCGACCCGTTGGACGGCACCCGGGAGTTCTCCGAGCAGGGGCGTGCCGACTGGGCGGTGCACGTGGCGCTCTGGGCGCGCAACGCGCCGACGCCGCACGGGCTGGTGGCGGGCGCGGTGGGTCTGCCGGCGCAGCACCGGGTGCTGGGCACGGACTATCCGCCGGCGTACCCGCCGATGACGGTGGAGGCGGCGACCTCGGGCGACCGTACGCTGCGGTTGGCGGCGAGTCGGAGCCGACCGCCGGCCTTCCTCACCGACCTGGCCGAGGATGTGGGCGCCCAACTGGTGCCGATGGGTTCGGCGGGGGCGAAGATCGCGGCGGTGGTGACCGGTGACGTGGACGCCTACATCCACGCGGGCGGCCAGTACGAGTGGGATTCGGCGGCCCCGATCGCTGTGGCGACGGCCACCGGTCTGCACGCTTCCCGAATCGACGGTTCTGCGCTGAGATACAACGAGGCGGATCCGCGCCTGCCGGACCTGCTGGTCTGCCGCAAGGATCTCGCCAGCCGGTTGCTTGCAGCGCTGCAGAGGCATTCCGGGTAGCCTGAGCGCTGTTTTTGATTTGTCCGACCGGAAAGGTCTGGAATCCATGAACGGATCCGCGCCGATCGAGCCTGTGGCATGACCGCCCCCGGCCGCTTCTACCAGGTCTCCCACCTCGACGCGCTCGAGGCGGAGAGCATCTTCGTGATGCGTGAGGTGGTCGCCGAGATGGAGCGGCCGGTGCTGCTCTTCTCCGGTGGCAAGGACTCGATCGTGATGCTGCGCCTGGCGCAGAAGGCGTTCGCGCCAGCCAACATCCCGTTCCCGGTGATGCACGTCGACACCGGGCACAACTTCCCCGAGGTGCTCGACTACCGCGACGAGCGGGTCGCCGAGCTGGGCCTGCACCTGATCGTGGCCAGCGTGCCCGACGCCCTGGCCGCCGGGACGGTCCGCGAGTCCGGTGACGGGATGCGGAACCGGATCCAGACGCCGGTGTTGTTGGACGCGGTGGAGAAGCACCGGTTCGACGCGTTGTTCGGTGGGGCGCGGCGGGACGAGGAGAAGGCGCGGGCGAAGGAGCGGGTGTTCTCGTTCCGGGACGAGTTCGGGCAGTGGGATCCGAAGAATCAGCGGCCGGAGTTGTGGTCGTTGTACAACGGTCGGCATCATCCGGGTGAGTCGATCCGGGTGTTCCCGTTGTCGAACTGGACCGAGTTGGACATCTGGCACTACATCGCGCGGGAGCGGGTGCCGTTGCCGTCGATCTACTACGCGCACGACCGTGAGGTGATCGAACGCGACGGCATGTTCTACGCCGTCAACGAGTTCTTCCAGCCCCGGGCCGGCGAGCAGCGGTTCAAGGCCCGGGTGCGGTACCGCACGGTCGGCGACGCCTCCTGCACGGCGGCCGTCCGCTCGGATGCCGACACGGTGGAGAAGGTGATCGACGAGGTGGCCGCGACGCGGATCACCGAGCGGGGCGCGACCCGGGGCGACGACCGGGTCAGCGAGGCCGCCATGGAGGACCGCAAGCGGGAGGGCTACTTCTGATGAGCGCCGAGACGGTGTCACCCGAGGTCGAGGCCCGGCCGATGGATCTGCTGCGGTTCGCCACCGCGGGCAGTGTGGACGACGGTAAGTCGACCCTGATCGGTCGGTTGCTGTATGACACGAAGTCGTTGTTCACCGACCAGTTGGCGGCGGTGGAGGCGGTCAGCGCGGCCCGGGGTGACGAGTACACCAACCTGGCGTTGCTCACCGACGGTCTGCGGGCCGAACGGGAGCAGGGCATCACCATCGACGTGGCGTACCGGTACTTCGCCACCCCCCGGCGCAAGTTCATCATCGCCGACACCCCGGGGCACACCCAGTACACCCGCAACATGGTGACGGGCGCGTCCACCGCCGATCTGGCGTTGATCCTGGTGGACGCCCGTAAGGGCCTGGTGGAGCAGTCGCGGCGGCACGCGTTCCTGTGTTCGCTGCTGCGGGTGCCGCACCTGGTGTTGTGCGTCAACAAGATGGACCTGGTCGACTACTCCCAGGAGGTCTTCGAGCAGATCGCCGACGAGTTCACCGCCTTCGCGGCGAAACTCGACGCGCCGGACCTGACCGTGGTGCCGATCTCCGCGCTGCGCGGCGACAACATCGTCACCCGCTCGGAGCACATGCCGTGGTACGAGGGCCCGTCACTGCTGCATCACCTGGAGCACGTGCACATCGCCTCGGACCGCAACCTGGTCGACGTCCGGTTCCCGGTGCAGTACGTGATCCGCCCCCAGTCGACCACGGTCACCGACTACCGGGGCTACGCCGGGCAGGTCGCCTCCGGGGTCCTCAAGCCCGGCGACGAGGTGATGGTCCTGCCGTCCGGCTTCACCAGCCGGATCGCCGCCATCGACACCGCCGACGGCCCCGTCGACGAGGCGTTCCCGCCGATGTCGGTCACCGTCCGCCTCGACGACGAGATCGACATCTCGCGCGGAGACATGATCTGCCGGCCGAACAACGCCCCGACCGTCTCGCAGGACATCGAGGCGATGGTCTGCTGGATGGACGAGACCCGCCCGCTCCAGGTCGGCGGCAAGTACACGATCAAGCACACCACCCGGACGGCGCGGACGATCGTGCGTGGCCTGTACTACCGCCTCGACGTGAACACCCTGCATCGCGACGAGACCGCCAGTGAGCTGCGACTCAACGAGATCGGCCGGGTCCGGTTGCGCACCACCGTCCCGCTGCTGGCCGACGAGTACCGCCGCAACCGCACCACCGGCGGCTTCATCATCATCGACGAGGCCACCAACCGCACCGTAGCCTCCGGCATGATCGTCGACACCGCCTGACCCACCCCCCAGCGCCCCGCCCAATCCCGCCTCGTCCCGTCCCGTCCCACCTCGTCCCGTCCGTCCCACCTCATCGGCTCTCGGTGATCAAGAGCTTTGCGTCAGTTTCCGCCCGGCAGACGACGCAAAGCTCTTGATCACCGAGCCCCACCGCGCCTTTCCCCGCCCCACCGGCCCTGCCGCGCCTCATGTCCGGCTGCCCGTCTCGCCCCGGTGATCAAGAGCTTTTGGTCAGATTTTGCTGGTGGGTTGACGTAAACCTCTTGATCAACGGGGCGAGGGCGGGGTGGGGGCGAGGGCGGGGTGGGGGCGAGGGTGGGGTGGGGTTAGGGGAGGGGGGTGGTGCCGGGGGAGGGGTGGGCGGTGAGGGTGGTGGGGGTGGAGAAGCCGCGTTCGGCGTAGGCGGTACGGACGGCCGCCGCCACCTGTTCCGCAGCCGCCGCTTCGACCAGGGCGAGGACGCAGCCGCCGAAGCCGCCGCCGGTCATCCGGGCACCGAGGGCGCCGGCCGCGAGCGCCGCCTCGACGGCGGTGTCGACCTCGGGGACGGTGATCTCGAAGTCGTCCCGCATGGAGGCGTGCGAGGCGGTCAGCAGCGGCCCGATCTCGGGCACCCGGCCGGCGCGCAGCAGTGCGACGGTGTCGAGCACCCGCTGGTTCTCGGTGACCACGTGCCGGACCCGGCGTCGGGTCTCGTCGTCGGGCAGCCGGGCCAGGGCGTCGTCGAGGCCGGCGGCCGGCACGTCGCGTAGCGCGGGCACCCCGAGCAGGGCGGCGGCCCGTTCGCAGGCGGCGCGGCGGGAGGCGTACTCGCCGTCGGCGTGCCGGTGCGGGGCGCGGCTGTCTATCACCAGGATGGCCAGGTCGGCGGCGTCCAGGTCGAACGGGATGTGTTCGACTGACTCGTCCCGGCAGTCGAGGAAGAGGGCGTGGCCGGCGCGGCAGCGGAGCACCGCCGACTGGTCCATGATGCCGGTCGGCGCACCGACGTAGCCGTTCTCGGCGCGCTGGGCCAGCCGGGGGCGGTGCTCGTCGGGCAGGTCCAACCCGCCCAGGTCGACCAGGGCGGTGAGTACCGCCGCTTCCAGGGCCGCCGAGGAGGAGAGCCCGGAGCCGAGCGGCACGTCCGAGGCGATGGCCAGCCGGGCGCCGGGGACGGCGTACCCGGCTTCGCGCAGGGCCCAGACCACGCCGGCGACGTACCCACCCCAGCCGGTGACCCGTCCCGGGGTGTCGGCCTCGGTGGCGCCGAAGTCGACCGGCCGGTCGGCGATCTCCGACCGGACCGTCCAGCGTTCGCCGGGCTGCGGGCCGGCGGCGACCACGGTACGCAGCGGAAGGGCGAAGGGCAGCACGAATCCGTCGTTGTAGTCGGTGTGCTCGCCGATCAGGTTGACCCGTCCGGGTGCCGCCCAGCGTCCGGCGGGCGTCGCGTCGTACCCGGAGGAGAAGCCGGCGGTGGCGCGGTCGGCGACGTCGGGCCGGCCCGTCACGACTGCTCCAGCACGTGCGAGCGGTAGAACGCCCAGGCGTCGCCCACCATGTCGGTCAGGGTCGGTTTCTCGGGCACCCAGCCCAACTCCTGGCGGGCCAGTGTCGAGGAGGCGACGAGTTCGGCCGGGTCGCCCTCGCGGCGGGGAGCGGTCTCGACGGGCACCGGGTGGCCGGTGATCTCACGGACCACGTCGACTACCTGCCGGTTGGTGAAGCCGTTGCCGTTGCCGAGGTTGTAGATGCGGTGCCGGCCGGGCACGGCGGCGGTGAGCGCCAACAGGTGGGCGCGGGCCAGGTCCTCGACGTGGATGTAGTCGCGCACGCAGGTGCCGTCGACGGTGGGGTAGTCGTCGCCGAAGAGTTGGAGTTTCTCCCGGCGGCCGGCGGCGACGTCGAGGGCGATGGGGATGAGGTGGGTCTCCGGGTCGTGCCGTTCGCCGATGGCGAGGCCGTCGCGCAGGTAGGCGCCGGCGACGTTGAAGTAGCGCAGCGACACGGCGGCGAGGTCGTGTGCGGTCGCCTCGGAGGTGAGCACCAGGTCGACGGCGAGCTTGGTGGCCCCGTACGTGTTGGTGGGGGCCTTGACGGCGGTCTCCGGGATGGGCAGTTCGACCGGGTTGCCGTAGACGGCGGCGGTGGAGGAGAAGACCAGGCGTGGCACCCGGGCGGCCCGGACGGCGTCGACCAACGCGATGGAGCTGACCGTGTTGGCGTGCCAGTACCGCTCGGGGTGGACCATCGACTCGCCGGCGGCGATCAGCGCGGCGAAGTGCAGCACCCCGTCGTAGCCGGCGTCGGGGGTGAGGACCCGGGCGGCCTCGTGCACGGGCAGGTCGACGTGGGTGGCGTCGGGGGCCAGTGCGGCCCGGTGGCCGGTGCGCAGGTCGTCCAGGACCGTCACCTGGTGGCCGGCGTCGAGCAGCATCCGGGTCACCACGCTGCCGATGAACCCGGCGCCGCCGGTGACGAGCAGTTTCACGTCGGTCCTCCTGCCTGGCCGCGCCCGCTGCGGCCGTTCGTGATCACCCTACGGGCGGGTGCTGTCGTCGCGCTGTGCGTCGCGGGGTCGGCGCTATTCCATCACGAACCTTCATAGTTGAACAGATCCGCACATCGCCCACCGTTCGTGGTTGGCGGCCCTACCATCACTTCCATGCGGGAAGCGGGCGGTCCCGGGCCCCGCAGACGCGCGCCGGGGCGGACCAGACGCGTACCCGGGCCGGTGGCCCGCGGTGTCGCCCGGCTGGTCGTCCGGGCCGCCGACGGCGCCACCCGGCTCGTCACCGACCTGCTCGGCGCCAGCCCCGTCGCCGGTCGGGAACGGATCAGCGAGCACGAACTGCGTGACCTGGTCGCCGCGAACACCGTGCTCGACCCCGACGAACGGCGGATCATCGACGAGGTGCTGGTCGCCGGGGCCAGTCTGGTCCGCGAGGTGATGATGCCCCGCACCGAGGTGGTCTTCCTCTCCGCCGGACTGACCCTCGCCGAGGCCGAACGGCTGGTCCGGGCCGAGCCGCACACCCGCTACCCGGTGGTCGACGGCACCCACGACGACGTGGTCGGCTTCGTCCACCTGCGCGACGTGCTGCTGCGCCCCGACCTGGACCGGGCGACCACGGTGGGCCGGGTGAGCCGGGAGGTGAAGCGGCTGCCCGGCAGTAAGCGGGTGCTCGCCGCGCTGACCGAGATGCGCCGGGAGGGCCACCACCTCGCCGTGGTGGTCGACGAGTACGGCGGCACCGCCGGCATCG
This sequence comes from Micromonospora sp. CA-248260, assembly GCF_050942205.1. Taxonomy (NCBI): domain Bacteria; kingdom Bacillati; phylum Actinomycetota; class Actinomycetes; order Micromonosporales; family Micromonosporaceae; genus Micromonospora; species Micromonospora sp. CA-248260. The sequence goes on from NZ_CP192021.1 coordinate 854,847, forward strand.
TCACCTGCGAGGACCTGATCGAGGAGTTGGTCGGGGAGATCCACGACGAGCACGCCGGTCCACCCGAACCGGTGGCGGCCGGTCTGCCGGCCGTGGTGGACGGCCGGCTCAACCTGGCCGACTTCGCCGAACGGACCGGGGTGCCGCTGCCCACCGGCCCCTACGAGACGGTCGGCGGGTACGTGATGGCGGCGCTCGGCCGGCTCCCGGTGGCCGGGGACGAGGTCCCGGTCACCGCGTCGGACGATCCGTCGGCGACGGACCCGGCCGACGGCTGGCTGCTGCGGGTGCTCACCCTCGACGGGCGTCGGGTGTCCCGGGTCGCGGTCTCCGCCGCCCGCCTGCCCGAGCCGCGCCGGGAGGCCGCCGCTGCCGCGGCACCGGCCGACGTCGCGCGGGCGTCGGTACGGGAGGTCACCGCCGCGGCGGAACCGGCGGCGAGTCGACCCGCCGGCCCGTCATGACGTACGCCGGAGGTTGCTGACAGAATTGCCGGCATGTCCGACGTTCCCGCCCGCCCCCGCGTCTTCTCCGGCATCCAGCCGACGGCCGACTCGTTCCACCTCGGCAACTACCTGGGCGCGGTGCGGCACTGGGTGGCGTTGCAGGACACCCACGAGGCGTTCTACTGCGTGGTCGACCTGCACGCGATCACCGCCGGGCACGATCCGGCGGTGCTGCGGCAGCGCACCCGGGTGGCCGCCGCGCAGCTCTTCGCGGTCGGCATCGACCCGGAGCGCAGCGCCCTGTTCGTCCAGTCGCAGGTGCCCGAGCACGCGCAGCTGGCCTGGGTGCTGGGCTGCATCACCGGTTTCGGTGAGGCGAGCCGGATGACCCAGTTCAAGGACAAGTCGCAGAAGCAGGGCAGCGACCGGTCCAGCGTCGGCCTGTTCACGTACCCGATCCTCCAGGCCGCCGACATCCTGCTCTACCAGGCCGACGCGGTGCCGGTCGGCGAGGACCAGCGGCAGCACCTGGAGCTGTCCCGGGATCTGGCCCAGCGGTTCAACTCGCTGTTCGGGCCGACCTTCACGGTGCCCGCCCCGCACATCGTCAAGGACACTGCCAAGATCACTGACCTGCAGGAGCCGACGGCGAAGATGTCCAAGTCGTCGTCCTCGCCGACCGGCATCATCGACCTGTTGGAGGATCCGGCCCGCTCGGCCAAGAAGATCCGCTCGGCGGTGACCGACACCGGCCGGGAGATCGTCTTCGACACCGAGACCAAGCCCGGGGTGTCCAACCTGCTCACCATCCACTCCGCGCTGTCCGGCCGGAGCATCGACGACCTGGTGGCCGCGTACGCGGGCCGGGGGTACGGCGATCTCAAGAAGGAGCTGGGCGAGGTGGTCCGCGAGTTCGTCACCCCGATCCAGGAACGCACCCGGGGGTACCTCGACGATCCCGCCCAGCTCGACAAGCTGCTCGCCGCCGGTGCGGAGAAGGCCCGCGAGGTCACCGTGCCGACGCTGCGCACAGCGTACGAGCGGGTCGGGTTCCTGGCGCCGGTCCACTTCGAGTAGTCATGGGCGGGGCGGCGGTACGGGTCGAGACGATGGCCGGAGGGGTGGCGCGGAGCGTGGATCGCAGGGACGAGGTTCCGGTGGCCGGCGACACCATCCAGATCGGGATCGCGGTCGACATCCCGGAGCCGTGGGGTGAGCTGCTCACCCGACGGCGGGTGCAGACGGGTGACCCGCAGGTCGTCCCGGCGCACGTGACACTGCTCGGTCCGACCGAGATCCCGGTGGCCGCGTTGGGGGCGGTCGAGGCGCATCTGGCCGAGGTGGCCGCCACCCACCTGCCGTTCACCCTGCATCTGCGGGGCACCGGCACGTTCCGGCCGGTGACCCAGGTGGTCTTCGTCGCGGTGGCGGCCGGGATCAGCGAGTGCGAGTTGCTCGCCGCCGCCATCAACGCCGCGCCCCAGCTGCACCGGGAGCTGCGCTTCCCGTACCACCCGCACGTCACCGTGGCGCAGGACGTCGCCCCCGAGGCGCTGGACCGGGCGTACGAGGACCTGGCGGACTTCTCGGCGATGTTCGAGGTGGAGGCGTTCACCCTGTTCTCGCACAGCGGTCAGACCCGGTGGCAGCCGCGCCGGGACTTCCGGCTCGGCGGCTGACCCGCCCGCCGGTGTCCGGTCGCAGCGCCGGCACGGGCGGCACCCCCGTCCACCGGTGGCCGGCGCCCCTTCCGCCGGCAGCCGGTTGGCGGGCCCGGTGACGACAGATCGGCGAGGATGACGTGGTGGATGCGTGGGGCCGGTGGACGGCCGGCATGGACCGCCGGTTCGCCGTGGCCCGGAGCCGGTGGCCGCGGCTCGACCATGTCTGGCGGGCGGTGGACCTCTACGGCGAGGTGCTGGGCGGACGGTTGGCCGCCGCCATCGCCTACTACGGCTTCTTCGCGGTCTTCGCCCTCGCCCTGGTGGCGTACTCGGTCTTCGGGGCGATCCTGGAGGACAACGACGAGGTCTCCGACGCGGTGGCGGCGTTCCTGCGGGACAACCTGCCCTTCCTCGACCCGCAGCAGATCGCCGAGAGTAGCAACGCGGTCGGGGTGGTGGGCCTGGTCATCCTGGTCTTCACCGGGATCGGCTGGGTGGAGGCGATCCGGTCGTCGCAGCGGCTGATGTACGGCTTCAACCAGCAGCCGGGCAACCTGTTGGTCCGCCCGCTGGTGGACCTGGGCGTGCTGCTGCTGGTCTTCGTCATGCTCGGAGTCTCGGTGGCGGCCGTGGACGCGTTGGAGTCGGTGCTGCGGTTCCTGCTGCGGGCCACCGGCTCGGTGGGGCTGACCACCATCAGCGCGGTGCTCAGCGTGCTGGTCAACGCGGTGCTGGCGACGGCGCTGCTGGTGGTGGTGCCCCGGCTGCGGATGAGCCGGCGACGGCTGCGGCCGGTGGTGCTGCTGGTGGCGGTCGGGATCACCCTGCTCAACACGGTCGGCCGGTTCTACATCGTGCGGACCGAGCGGAACCCGGCGTACGCGGTGGTGGCCGGTGCGGTGGCCGTGCTGCTCTACCTCTACCTGCTCAACCAGCTGGTGCTCTTCGGTGCCGCGCTCGCCGCCACCAGCCGGCACGGCCGGGTCGTCGACCTCTCCGAGGGCGCGGTGATGCGGCAGGTCAACGTCGAGGCCGACGTCGAGACCGAGACCGATCCGGGTACGCCGGGAGGAGCGGGCTGATGCTGATCGAGATCGACCCGGGCTCGGCGGTGCCCCCGTACGAGCAGGTGCGGGCGCAGCTCGCCGCGATGATCGGCGACGGCCGGTTGGCGGTGGGCACCCGGCTGGCCACGGTGCGGCAGTTCGCCGCCGAGCTGGGGCTGGCGGTGAACACGGTGGCCCGCGCCTACCGGGAGCTGGAGTCGGTTGGGCTGGTGCAGACCCGGGGCCGGCACGGCACCTTCGTCGCCCCGGGCCGGGACGACGCGGTCGACCGGTTGCAGCGGGCGGCCACCCGGTACGCCGAGGAGGCGGCCCGGCTGGGGGTGTCACCCGACCGGGCGCTGGCCCTGGTCCGCGCCGCCCTGGACACACCCTGACAGAACCGAGCCGAGGACAGGGCGAACGCCCCCGGTGACGCGGTACTCGTCACCGGGGGCGCTTGCTGACATTGCGCATCGGCTGGTCGGTCCGATGCCGGCGCTGCTAGTAGGGATCCTCGCAATCGTGGCCCGTGCGGTTGGCGATAGGGACGAACGCCATGGCGTCCCAGGCGATGTCGACGTTGCTGGCGGGCCCTGAATTGTTCAGCAGCACATACGATCCACGGCCCAGATTGTAGGCACCCAGGTAAACCCACTTGTCGTGACCGTTGATCCCGGGCAGCCCGGTGCCCTGATCCAGCTCGCAGGTGTACTCGCTGCCGTCGTTGCCGCCGCGATGACGTATTCTGCGGCGTCGTACTCGCCCCCGTGGCTGCACCCCCGTGGATATTTGCGGCGATTTCCGTCAGCCCTGATAGTTGCAGAGAATGATCTGAATGCGTAGCATTGAAAAATGTTCACCGTGCAGCTATTCGCCATGGCGGCTGGCGATGTGTGGTGACATCGTTTTCGATTAAATGTGACACGGGGGCACAATAGTGAACGGGTTTGAACGGGAAGTCGGATCGGCACCGGCGGATGGCGGGACGACGTCGAAGATGTCAAAAAAGTGGCTCCTGCTGGCGGTGCCTGTGGTGGTGTTGGCCCTGCTCCTGACCGCCGTGGTGTGGCGCGACAGCAGCGCGGCCCCCCAGCGGCCTCCCGGCCGGCAGGGCGACAGAGGTGAACCCCTGCCGCCTCCCACCCCCACCTCCACCCGCACCGGACCGGTTCCGGCGTTCGCCGGTATCACCCCGGCCAAGGTCACGGACGCCTGGGTCGAGCGCTGGCCCGGCCCGGTGACGGTCGACGGCGCACTGCGTATCGTCAACGTGACTTTGCCGGGCACTCGGGACGAACTGGCGGCTGCGGTCGGTCAGCCGGACAAGTACCGCCGGAACGAAGTGGCTCACATCTTCTGCAGGGTCAAGCTTCGTGGTGCCGTGCAGCGGCTTCTGTTGAAGAACCTGGTCGAGGGCTGCCTCGGTCCGGTCCTCACTGCCAAGGAGCGCACGGCGACGCTCGACTGGCTGCTGAAGGCGGATTTCTCCGCTCCGAGTGATCATATTCGGCAGTCCACCCGGTTCGAACTGCTCGCGATCCACAATGCCGACGAGAATCTGATGCTCAGCCTGAACGCGCGCTGATTTGCGGCGGCACGACGTCAGGACCGGTCGGCCGCCTCCGCTGCTGCCGGGTCGGGTCGCCGTGGGTTGAGGCGAATATCGCCCATGTTCGGGGTCGGGCCGACATGATGAGCCGGTGGGCGCACTTGTGACGCTGGACCTGCCGGACGACTCGCCGATGCTCGGCCTGCCGTGGATCATCACGGTTGGCCCGCTCGGCGACCCTGCGGAGTGGGAGCCTGTTGTCTGCGGCCCGTACGAGCGCCCGCACGCGTTGGCCCTGGCCGAGGCGGTGGTGGCCGACGAGCAGTTGCTGGCGGTGGTCGAGCCGCTGTTGCCGGCGCTGTCGGCCGAGGAGATCCGGGGCGAGATCACCGCGTCGCAGCTCGCCGCCGAGGACGAGGAGGCCCGGATCGAGGCCGCCGACCTCTACGGCGACTTCGACGACGTGCTCGACGAGCAGGAGGAGCCGGCGGTCGACGGGGCGGACCGGCCGGAGCCGCCGCCCGTACCGACCGTGGCGCAGGTGCGGGCGGGCTTCGCTCGGATCGCCGCGCTGCTGCGCGGCCGGTGACGGCTCCGCCGCTGGGGGACCGCGTCGTCGACCGGTGCCGGACGCCGACGGCTCGGGGCCCGGGGCGGGCCCGGTAAGCGATGGAGCTCCGGCCTCCCGGGGAGTCCGCTCCCCGGGAGGCCGGTGCCACCTCACCCCCCACCACAAGGGGTCGGCAGCCCAGTCGCCCGTCGGCGCGGGGCACAACGGACGACCAGGTCAAAGGCGGGTTACCCGGCTCAGCGCCGTTCGAACCACGCAGCTGCGTCCACCGGCAGGACGTGTCCGGTGTCCTGCTCGGTGAGGTCGGCGCTGGCCACCAGGGGACGGCCGTACCCGTCGATCCGGACCGGGGCGCCGCTGAGGTTGACCACGCAGGTCAGCCGGGCGTCGTCGGCGGCCCGGTGGAACGCCAGCACGCCGGGCCCGGTCTCCAACCAGACCACCGGGCCGGCGGTGGCGGCCAACGCCGGGTGCTCGTGCCGCACCCGCAGCGCCGCCCGGTACAGCTCCAGCGTCGAGCCGGGCGTCCCGGTCTGGGCGGCCACCGAGAGGGCCCGCCAGGTCGCCGGGGCCGGCAGCCAGCTCAGCGCGCTGCCCTGCGGACCGAAGCCGTACGGGGCCAGCTCGCCACTCCACGGGATGGGCACCCGGCAGCCGTCGCGGCTCTCCCCGGTACGCAGGAACGCCGGGTCCTGGCGGAGCGCGTCGGGCAGGTCCAGCACCTCGGGAAGGCCGAGTTCCTCACCCTGGTAGAGGTAGGTGGAGCCGGGCAGGGCCAGCATCAGCAGGGCGGCGGCGCGGGCCCGGCGCAGGCCGATCTCGCCGTCGCCGTACCGGGTGACGTGCCGCTGCCGGTCGTGGTTGGACAGTACCCAGGTGGTCGGCGCACCGACGATCGTCGACTCGGCCAGCGCGGTGTCGATCACCTTGCGGAACGAGTCTGCCGACCAGGTGGCGTCGAGGAAGTCGAAGCTGAACGCCTGGTGCAGCTCGTCCGGGCCGATGTAGCGGGCCAGTCGCTGCGGGGTCTCCGCCCACGCCTCGGCCACCGCCATCCGGCCACCGGGGTAGCTGTCCAGGATCGGCCGCCAGGCCCGGTAGATGTCGTGCACCTCGTCCTGGTCGAAGTAGGGCAGCCGGCCCTTGCCGAGCAGTTCCGACTGACGCCGGCCGGTGGTCATCGAGTTGAAGCCGACGTCCGGCAGCCCTTCCGCCTTGATCATCCCGTGGGCGACGTCGATGCGGAACCCGTCGACGCCCCGGTCGAGCCAGAACCGCAACACGTCCTCGAACTCGGCGCGCACCTGCGGGTGCCGCCAGTTCAGGTCGGGCTGGGCGGGGTCGAACAGGTGCAGGTACCACTGGCCGTCGGGCAGCCGGGTCCAGGCGGGGCCGCCGAAGATGCTCTCCCAGTCGTTCGGCGGCAGCTCACCGTGCGCGCCCTGACCGTCGGCGAACAGATAACGCTCCCGCTCCGGGGAGCCGGGGCCGGCGGCGAGGGCGGCGGTGAACCACGGGTGCGCGCTGGAGGTGTGGTTGGGCACCAGGTCCACGATGATCCGCAGGCCCAGCGCGTGCGCGTCGGCGATCATGGCGTCGAAGTCGGCGAGACTGCCGAAGAGCGGGTCGACGTCGCGGTAGTCGGCCACGTCGTAGCCGGCGTCGATCTGCGGCGAGGTGTAGAACGGGGTGAGCCAGAGCGCGTCCACGCCGAGGTCACGCAGGTAGGGCAGCCGCTGCCGGATGCCACCGAGGTCGCCGACGCCGTCGCCGTCGGAGTCGGCGAAGCTGCGGACGTACACCTGGTAGACGACCGCGGCACGCCACCAGTCGTCGGAGGTCTGCGGCGTGGGGTCGGTGGCGGCGGTCATCGGCGGAGCTCCCCGTTCTGTGGCGGGACGGCGGCACCCGCGCGGTGGTGGGTGACGGACGCGGGTGTGGAGAGAATGCCGGCCGAATGCTGCAAGAGTCAAGCAGGGCTTGCGCAAGAAATGACGCCCGTCACCCGCGGCCAGGGTGGGGTCGGCCCGCCCCCGTCCCAGCAGCCGGGAGATGGGCCCGGCGACGGAGCGCCGCATCCGCCCGGTCCGGCGTCGGTTCGCCGCCGGACCGGGCGGGCTGGCGGATCAGGTGGAATGGCGGATCAGGTGGGCTGGCGGATCAGATGGGCCGGGCAGGCTGGCAGGTCGGGTGGCTCACGGCCTGGGCGCAGATGCGGGCTCCGCAGCTCAGGCGGAGGCGGGGCAGCAGTGGAACTGGGGCGTGGCTCAGGCGGGGACGGCGAGGGCGGTGGGTGCCGGGTGGGGCCGGCCCGGGCCGGCCTGGCCGGCCACCGCGGTCGATCCGCGTACCACCAGCTCCGGGCGGAACAGGTATTCCGAGTGCGGGGCGGCGTGCCCGTTGATCTCGTCGACCAGGGCCCGGACCGCCGCCACCGCCATCGCGGCCACCGGCTGCCGCATGGTGGTCAGCGGCGGGTCGGTGAAGGCCATCAGCGGTGAGTCGTCGTAGCCGACCACCGACAGCTCGCCGGGGACGGACAGGCCGCGCTGCCGGCCGGCCCGGACCGCACCCAACGCCATCAGGTCGGAGCCGCAGACGATCCCGGTGACCCCGCGTTCGATCAGTCGCCCGGCGGCGGCCTCGCCGCCCTCGACGCCGAACAGCGACAGCTCGGCGAGCGCGTCCAGCTCGCTGCCGGTGGAGCCGAGCCGGGTCATCGCGGCCCGGAAGCCGGCCACCCGGCGCTGCACCGGCACGAACCGGTCCGGCCCGGTGATCAGGCCGATCCGCCGGTGCCCGAGCGCGACCAGGTGCGCCACGGCCAGCTCGGTGGCCTCCCGGTCGTCGCAGGAGACGAAGGGTGCGGCGATGCCGGGGGCGTACCCGTTGATCATGACGACCGGCAGCGGCCGGGCGATCAGCGCGCGGTACCGGTCATGGTTGGCGGCCGTGTCGGCGTGCAGGCCGGAGACGAAGACGATGCCGGAGACCTGCCGGTCGAGCAGCATCTCCACGTACTCGTCCTCGGTGACCCCGCCCGGGGTCTGGGTGCACAGCACCGGGGTGAACCCGCTCTGCGCCAGCGTCGACTCGATGACCTGGGCGAACGCCGGGAAGATCGGATTCTCCAGCTCCGGCACCACCAGCCCGACCAGCCCGGCGCTGCGCTTGCGCAGCCGGGCCGGGCGCTCGTAGCCGAGCACGTCGAGGGCGGTCAGGACGGCCTGCCGGGTCTCGGGGGCCACGCCGGGGCGGTCGTTGAGCACCCGCGACACCGTGGCCTCGCTGACTTCGGCCTGTTGGGCGATGTCGGACAGTCGAGCGCGCATGGCGGAACTTTAACCCAAGGGCAAGTTCTTGCGTACGTCTCTGCAAGCCCTTCCATAATATGCAACCTCTTGCTAACGTCCCGGCAACACGCGACAGCAGCGGCGCGGCCTGCCCGGCGCCGGTCAGCAAGAACTTTCAGTGTTTCCCACGACGAGGCCGCCCTTCCCCCCGGTGGTCGGCTTCGCCATGACGACAGGAGTACCGATGCGCATCCGTACCGCGGGTGTGGTCACCGTTCTCGGCCTGGCGCTCGCCGCGTCGGGCTGCGGCGGCGACAACAGCAACGACGAACCGGCCACCAAGGCCACCTCCCAGGCGGCGGGCGGCAAGCTCGTCATCTGGGCGGACGACAAGCGCACCGCGGCCCTCAAGCCGTTCGCCGAGAAGTTCGGCCAGGACAACGGCGTCACCGTCGAGGTGCAGGCCGTCTCCAAGGACCTCCAGACCAACTTCGTCACCGCCTCCCAGCAGGGCAGCGGCCCGGACGTGGTGGTCGGCGCGCACGACTGGATCGGCAACCTGGTGCAGAACGGGGCCATCGACCCGGTGCAGCTCGCCGCCGAGCAGAAGTCCGGCTTCAACGAGACCGCGATCAAGGCGGTGACGTTCAACGGTCAGCTCTACGGCGTCCCATACGCCACCGAGAACGTCGCGCTGATCCGCAACACCGCGCTGGCCCCCGAGGCACCCAAGACGATCGAGGACCTCGTCGCCACCGGCAAGAAGCTCAAGGCCGACAAGAAGGCCAGCGAGATCCTCTGCCTCCAGTCCGGACAGAACGGCGACGCCTACCACATCTACCCGCTCTACACCTCGGCCGGCGGGTACCTCTTCGGCACCGCCGCCAACGGCGACTACGACCCCAAGGACCTCGGCGTGGGCAAGCCGGAGTCGATCGCGGCCTTCCAGAAGATCGCGAAGCTCGGTGAGAAGGGCGACGGCGCGCTCAAGCGCTCCATCACCGGCGAGAACTCGATCGCCACCTTCACCGGCAAGAAGTGCGCCTTCCTGGTCTCCGGCCCGTGGGCGATCGCCGACGCCAAGAAGGCAGGCATCTCCTACGACATCTCCCCGGTCCCCGGCTTCGCCGGTGGCAAGCAGGCCCAGCCGTTCGTCGGCGTCCAGGCGTTCTACGTCGCCGCCAAGGGCAAGAACAAGGCGCTGGCCCAGGAGTTCGTCACCAACTACGTGACCACGCCCGAGCTGGCCGTGGCGCTCTACCAGGCCGAGCCGCGCCCGCCGGCGTTGACCGCCGCGTTCGACCAGGTCAAGGGCGCCGACCCGGACCTGGCCAAGTTCTCCGAGGCGGGCAAGGGCGGCCAGGTGCTGCCGGCGATCCCGGCCATGGCCGCGATCTGGGACCCGTTCGGCAAGGCCGAAGCGGCAGTCATCGGCGGTGCCGACCCGGCGAAGACCGTCACCGCCGCCGGCAAGACGATCTCGGGTCAGATCAAGTAATGAGCACGCTGTCCGGCCCGGGACCTGCCCCGCAGGCCCCGGGCCGGGGGCCTGCGCGTTCCGGGCCCCCGGAAACCTCCCGTACCGCGCGCCAGCACGCGCCGATCACCGCGACCGGCCTCGCCGTCAAGGTGGTCCTGCTCGGCCTGGTGGCCGGGATCGCGATCTGGGCGGCCTTCCCGCTCGTCGCCGCCCGGCTCTGGGTCGGTCTCGCCGTCCTGGCGGTCACCACCGTCGGCCTGGGCTACCTCTACCTGACCCGCCGGCACATCCCGGCCAAGTACCTGGTGCCAGGAACGATCTTCCTGATCGCCTTCCAGGTCTTCCCGGTGCTCTACACCGCGAGCACCGCGTTCACGAACTTCGGCGACGGCCACCGGGGCTCCAAGGACGACGCGATCGTCGCCATCGAGACCTCCTCGGTCAAGCAGGTCCCCGGCTCCGCCGAGTACGCCCTCGCCATCGCCACCACCGGCGATCCGACCACCGGCCCGCTGGTCTTCCTGCTCACCGACCCGGGGACCGGCCGGGTCTCCGCCGGGGACGCCGACGGGCTGCGCCCACTCGACGCCGCCGACGTGACCGTCGCCGGCAGCGGCAGGGTCACCGCCGCCAAGGGCTACACCGTGCTCAACGTCGGCCAGGCCAGCGTACGCAGCGAGGAGATCACCGCCCTGGTGGTGCCGACCTCCGGGGGCGCGGTGCGCTCCAACGGCCTGTCCCGCGCCTACGAGGGCAAGGCCGTCCGGGCGTACGACCGGGGCTGCGACTGCGTCACCGACGGCGAGACCGGCAGGACCTGGACGGCCGACCCGGACACCGGTGCCTTCGTCGCCGCCGACGGCGAGCGGCTCGCCCAGGGCTGGCAGGTCGGGGTGGGGTTCAAGAACTTCGCCCGGGTGCTCACCGACCCGGACATCTCCGGCCCGTTCTTCGGCACCCTGCTGTGGAACTTCGCCTTCGCGGTCGGCTCCACCGGGTTCACCTTCGGACTCGGCATGGCGATCGCCCTGGCCCTGCACTCGCCCCGGATGCGGGGCACCAACCTCTACCGGGTGTTCCTGATCCTGCCGTACGCGATGCCGTCGTTCGCGATGCTGCTGGTCTGGCGGGACATGTTCAACACCGACTTCGGCCTGGTCAACAACCTGTTCGGGCTCGGTGTCGACTGGTTCGGCGAGGCCTGGTCGGCCCGGCTGGCGGTGTTGCTGGTGCAGCTCTGGCTCGGGTACCCGTACATGTTCCTGGTGACCACGGGCGCGCTCCAGGCGATCCCCAGGGAGCTGACCGAGGCCACCTCGGTCGACGGCGCGTCGCCCTGGCAGTCGTTCCGGGCGGTCACCCTGCCGCTGCTGCTGGTCGCGCTCTCGCCGCTGCTGATCGCGTCGTTCGCCTACAACTTCAACAACATCAACGCGATCTGGTTGACCACCGAGGGCGGCCCGTTCGCGCCGGACAACCCGACCAACGGGGCCACCGACCTGCTGATCACGTACACCTACCGGCTGGCCTTCGGCGCGCAGGGCGCCGAGTTCGGCCTGGCCGCCGCGGTGTCGATCTTCATCTTCGCGATCGTGGCCACGGTCTCGGCGGTCAGCTTCCGGCGCACCCGCCAGCAGGAGGAGGTCTACTCGTGACGACCCGTCCCCACGCCGCCGGGCCGGCGGCCCCCGCCGCACCCGTCGTCCGGTCGGATGCCGCCGGCCCGCGTGCCGGTCGGCCGGCTGCCGCGGTACGCGGTGGCCGACGTCCGGGCCGGTGGTTCACCCAGGTCGGCTGGCGGCACGTGGTCGGCGTGCTGGCGGTGGCGTTCAGCCTCTTCCCGATCCTGTTCGTGCTCTCCGCCGCACTCAACCCGCTCGGCACCCTCTCGTCGACCGAGCTGCTGCCCACCGGGGCGTCGCTGTCGAACTTCGGCGACCTGTTCGAGCGGACGGAGTTCGGCCGCTGGTTCCTCAACTCGCTGCTCATCGCGGGCGGGGCGAGCTTCGCGTCGATCTTCCTGTCCGCGCTGGCGGCGTACGCGTTCTCCCGGATGCGCTTCGCCGGGCGGCGGGTCGGGCTGCTGACCCTGCTGCTGATCCAGATGTTCCCGCAGTTCCTGGCGATCGTGGCGATCTTCCTGATCTTCACCCGGGTCACGGACCTGTGGCCGTCGATCGGCTTCAACACCCCGTGGGGACTGTTCCTGCTCTACATGGGCGGCGCGCTGGGCATGAACACCTGGCTGATGAAGGGGTTCTTCGACACCCTGCCCCGCGAGCTGGACGAGTCGGCCACGATGGACGGCGCCAGCCACGCGCAGGTCTTCTTCCGGATCATGCTGCCGCTGGTGGCGCCGATCCTGGCGGTGACCGCGCTGCTGTCGTTCATCGGCACGATCAACGAATTCATGATCGCCAACGTGTTCCTCACCGACACCGGCTCCAAGACCCTCGCGGTCGGCATGTTCGGCCTGGTGGCGGGGGAGCGGAACAACAACTTCGGGATCTTCGCGGCGGGCACCCTGCTCACCGCGATCCCCACCGTGCTGGTCTTCCAGCTCCTCCAGCGCTACATCGTCTCCGGCCTCACCGCCGGGGCCGTCAAGGGCTGAACCGAAAGGCCACGCCATGTCCCTGTCGCCGCACCACGACGGCTCGGCGCTGTACGTGCCCGAGCAGGAACCCGCCCTCGGGCAGACCGTGCCGGTCTTCGTCCGGGTACCCGACGGCACCGACGTCCGGCAGGTGCACGTCCGCACCACCGCCGACGGTGAACCGCGTTTCGTCGAGGCCACCGTCGACCGCCGCGACGGCCACGACGTGTGGTGGCGGGCCGACGTCGAGGTCCGCAACCCGGTCAGCAACTACCGGTTCATGCTGACCGGGACGACCGGCTACCGCTGGCTCAACGCCGCCGGTCAGGTCGACCACGACGTGCCCGACCACGGCGACTTCAAGCTGGTCAGCCACGCCCCGCCGCCGGCCTGGGCCCGGGACGCGGTGATCTACCAGATCTTCCCCGACCGGTTCGCCCGCTCCGCCGTCGCCGCCGACCGCACCCCGCCGGACTGGGCGATCCCCTGCGACTGGGACACCCCGGTCATCGGGTACGGCCCGCATACCCCACGCCAGTTCTACGGCGGCGACCTCGACGGCATCACCGAACGGCTCGACCACCTGGACCGGCTCGGCGTCAACACCGTCTACCTGACGCCGGTCTTCCCGGCCCGCTCCAACCACCGCTACGACGCCGCCGGCTTCGACACCGTCGATCCACTGCTCGGCGGGGAGGCGGCGCTGGTCCGGCTGGCCGACGCCGTCCGGGCCCGGGGCTGGCGGCTGCTCGGCGACATCACCAGCAACCACACCGGCGACGCGCACGAGTGGTTCACCCGCGCCCTGGCCGACGGCGACGCCCCCGAACGGGAGCTGTACTACTTCGACCCGGCCACCGGCTACGAGTCGTGGAACGGGGTGCGATCGCTGCCCAAGCTCAACTGGGGCAGCGCCGAACTGCGCCGCCGCTTCGCCACCGATCCGGACTCGCCGCTACGCCGCTGGCTGCGTCCGCCGTACGGGCTGGACGGGTGGCGGGTCGACGTGGCCAACATGACCGGGCGGCGGGGCGCGGACGCGTACACCCACGAGGTGGCGCGGTTGCTGCGGGAGGTGGTCGTGCAGACCCGCCCCGACGGGCTGCTGCTCGCCGAGCACGGTCACGACCACACCGGTGACCTGGACCGCGACGGCTGGCACGGCACGATGAACTACGTCGGCTTCACCGACCCGGTCTGGTCCTGGCTGCGCCGCGAGGGCCCTGCCCACCGGCCGGCCGGCGCACCGGGTCCTGCGGGTTCTGCGGGCGGGCGGGGGCCGGGGCCGGGGGGCTTGTCGGGGCAGGGCGGTGAGCCGGTGCCGAACTTCCTCGGGACGCCGGGCGGGGTGCGGCGGCGGGACGCCCGTGCCGTGCTCGCCACCATGGACAGCTTCCGGTCGCTGATCTCCTGGCGGTCGTACACCCATTCGTGGCAGTTGCTCGGCTCGCACGACTCGGCCCGGATCCGCACGGTGGTTGGCGACGCGGCCCGGCAGGAGGTGGCCGCCGGGCTGCTCGCCACCATGCCCGGTACCCCGGTGGTCTTCGCCGGTGACGAGCTGGGCCTGACCGGCGGCAACGGCGAGGGCTCGCGTACCCCGATGCCGTGGCACCGGCCGCAGAGCTGGGACGCCGGGACGTTCGCCGCGTACCGGGCGTTGCTGGCGTTGCGGCGGGACACCCCGGCGCTGCGGCACGGCGGACTGCGCTGGGTGCATGCGGACGCCGACACACTGGTCTTCCTACGCGAGGCGACGGCCGGCACGGTGCTGGTACTGGCCCGCCGGGCCGCCGGCCCACCGGTGCGGCTGACCGGCCTGCCGTACGGGGGCAGCGCCGCATCCCGTCCGGCCGGTGAGAACGTCTACGGGGGCGCCCCGGCCCTGCACCCGTCCGCCGACGGCAGCACCACCCTTCCCGGCGACGGCCCCACCTTCCAACTCTGGCACCTCTGACCCCCACCCCACCCGCCCCCGCGCCCCGCACCCCCACCCCACCCCGCACCCCACCCCGCACCCTCACCCCCGCACCGCCCACGCCCCCGCACCACCCCGCGCCCCGCACCTCCACACCACCCCGCCCACCCCCGCCCACCCCCGCTCCCGCCCCACCCGCGCCCGTCTTGCCCTTTCCGTGGGGGTCTCCTGGAAGATCGTGCTCGAACCTGGTTGTAGTGGCTTCCGTGCGAGCAGGCCACTACACCATGGTTCGAGCACGATCTTGAGCTGCGGAGCGTGGGCGGGCGGCCTGCCGTGGCCGGGGGAGATCACGGATTGAGCTCAGCCGGCGGGGCACCTACTACAAAGTGTCGTTGATGGGGGAGGATGGCTCGCGTGGAAGCTCTCCGACTGATCCTTCTCTACGTCCATCTGATCGGCTTCGCGCTGCTCCTCGGCGGTGCGGTCGCCCAGTACGTCAGCGGCCGGCTGCGGATCAACGCGGCCATGCTCTGGGGCTCGGTGATCCAGTTGCTGACCGGCGTGGGCCTGTCCGCGCCGCTACGTGACGGCGACGAGCCGGCCCCCGCGAAGCTTGTTACCAAGTTGGTGCTGGCCCTGCTCATCTTCGTCATGGTCTTCTTCTCCCGGAAGCGGGAGCAGGTGGCCCGTGGTCACTTCCTGGCGATCGTCGGGTTGACCCTGGTCACGGCCGCCGTGGCGGTGTTCTGGCGGTAGCCGGCGACGGTCGGCGGGGCCGCCGGGAAACGGGCGTTCGCGACACCGGGCCGGTCGGCACTGGCACGCTGAGTGATGTGCCCCACGCCCGGGTTACGCCGGGATAACGAGCGTTCAACAGTCGTGCACGATTGGCGGCCGGTGGGTGGACGGCGGGCTACGCTCCCGTCCGTAACGTGGGATGCCGGCGGCACAACGCTCGCCGGTTCAAGGGCTGCCACCGCACGAGGCGGTGAGCAATGGAAGGAGACGTCTTGCGCTCTGTGCGTGGGATGCGGATCGCCTCTGCCATCGCGGCGGGTGGGCTCGTGCTGGGTGCCGCCGCGTGTGGTGAGGCGCCGGACGACGACAACAACGCCGGTGGCAGCGGCGACAAGAAGTACAGCGCCTGCATGGTGACCGACGTCGGCGGCATCGACGACAAGTCGTTCAACACCTCCGCCTGGAAGGGCCTGGAGGAGGCCAAGAAGGCCAACGACAAGATCGACATCAAGTACGTCGCGTCCAAGGCCGAGGCGGACTACGAGGTCAACCTGACCGGGTACGTCAACCAGAAGTGCGACTTCATCCTGGCCGTCGGTGGCCTGATGCAGGACGCCACCAAGAAGATCGCCGCCGCGAACCCGAACCAGCAGTTCGGCATCGTGGACGCGAACCCGGCCACGGCCAACGTCTACCCGATGCAGTTCGACACCGCCCAGGCCGCCTTCCAGGCCGGTTACCTGGCCGCCGGGATGACCAAGAGCGGCAAGGTCGGCACCTACGGTGGCCTGCCGATCCCGCCGGTGACCATCTTCATGGACGGTTTCGCCGACGGCGTGGCGCACTACAACAAGACCAAGAGCAAGAACGTCCAGGTGCTCGGCTGGGACAAGGCGACCCAGAAGGGTTCCTTCACCAACGACTTCGCCAAGCAGGACGAGGGCAAGAAGGTCTCCGACGCGCTGGTCGCCCAGGGCGCGGACATCGTCATGCCGGTCGCCGGCGGCGCGGGCCTCGGCACCACCTCCGCGGCGAAGGCCTCGGGTGGCAAGTACTCGGTCGTCTGGGTCGACGTCGACGGCTGCGAGAGCACCCCCGACTGCGCGGCGCTGCTGACCACCGTGGTCAAGAACATCCCGGACGCCGTCAAGGACGCCGTGCTCAAGGCCGCCGGTGGCGAGAAGCTCGCCGCCACCCCGGGCTTCGTCGGCAACCTCGCCAACAACGGTGTCTCGATCGCCCCGTACCACGACTTCGACAGCAAGGTCCCGGCGGACCTCAAGGCCGAGGTCGAGAAGCTGAAGGCGGACATCGCCGCCGGCACCATCACGGTCACCTCGAAGGCCCAGCCGACCAAGTGACCGCCGCGTCGGCCGCCGCGATGGGATCATCGGCAGCGGCGGCCGGCGGGCACCAGGCATGACGACCGGCCGTCCCGGCGTACGTGGGGAATCCACGGGCGTCGGGGCGGCCGGTCCGCGCACCGGCCGGCCGGCACCCCGGTGGCCGGTCGACCGGCAGCTAGGCTGCACCATCGCTCGCACTCCAGGAGGTTGCGCTGAGACTCGAACTGCGCGGCATCACTAAGCGGTTCGGTGATCTGGTCGCCAACGATCACATCGACCTGACGGTGGAGCCTGGAGAGATCCACGCCCTGCTCGGCGAGAACGGCGCCGGCAAGTCGACCCTGATGAACGTGCTCTACGGGCTCTACCAGCCCGACGAGGGCGAGATCCTGGTCGACGGCCAGCCGCTGCGGCTCAAGGGCCCCTCGGACGCGATCCGGGCCGGGATCGGCATGGTGCACCAGCACTTCATGCTGGTGCCGGTCTTCACCGTGACCGAGAACATCATGCTCGGCGCGGAGCAGGTCCGGGGCGGCGTCGTCGGCTTCCTCGACCGGCGGCGGGCCCGCCGCGAGGTGGCGGAGGTCTCCGCCCGGTACAACCTGCGGGTCGACCCGGACGCGGTGATCGAGGACCTGCCGGTCGGCATCCAGCAGCGGGTCGAGATCGTCAAGGCGCTCACCCGCGACGTCGACCTGCTGATCCTGGACGAGCCGACCGCCGTGCTCACCCCGCAGGAGACCGAGGAGCTGCTCACGGTCATGCGGTCGCTCAAGGCGGCCGGCAAGTCGATCGTCTTCATCACCCACAAGCTCGGCGAGGTCAAGGCCATCGCCGACCGGATCACCGTGATCCGGCGGGGCCGGACCGTCGGCACCGCCTCCCCCGAGGCGAGCCGGGACGAGTTGGCCGCGCTGATGGTCGGCCGCAACGTCCGGCTCACCGTCGACAAGCAGCCCGCCACCCCGGGCCGGCCGATCCTGGAGGTCGCCGGCCTGGTCGTCGACGACGACCGGCAGATCCGCGCGGTGGACGGCATCGACCTGACCGTTCGCGCCGGTGAGGTGCTCGGCGTGGCCGGCGTGCAGGGCAACGGGCAGACCGAGCTGATCGAGGCGATCATGGGGCTGCGCCCGACGCTCGCCGGCACGGTGACCCTCGACGGCGAGCCGATCCACGGCTGGTCCACCAAGAAGGTGCTCCGCGCCGGGGTCGGCTACGTCCCCGAGGACCGCAGTGTCGACGGCCTGGTCAAGGAGTTCAGCGTCGCCGAGAACCTGGTCCTCGACATCTACGACCGGCCGCCGTTCGGCAAGGGCCTGGCGCTGCGGCCGGACGCGATCGCCTCGTCGGCGCGGGAGCGGATCGAACAGTTCGACGTGCGTACCCCGTCGGCGGACGCGGCGGTGGGCACCCTCTCCGGCGGCAACCAGCAGAAGGTGATCGTGGCCCGGGAGCTGTCCCGGCCGCTGAAGCTCTTCATCGCCGCCCAGCCCACCCGGGGCGTGGACGTCGGCTCGATCGAGTTCATCCACAGCCGGGTCATCCGCGAGCGCGACGTCGGCACCGCCGTCATGGTCGTCTCCAGCGAGTTGGACGAGGTGATCGGCCTCGCCGACCGGATCGCGGTGATGTACCGGGGCCGGATCATCGGCATCGTCGGCCCGGACACCCCGCGCGAGGAGATCGGCCTGCTGATGGCCGGCATCACCCCCGACGCCGCCGGGTCGGCCCCGGCGGGCGACCCGACCGGGGTGGCCGACGGTACGACCGGCGACGCGGCACCGACCCCCGAGAGCCCTGGCAACGAGGACGAGGCATGAGCGAGCGGCAGCGAGTGAATCATCGACACCGCGCCCCGGTGCCTCCCGCCGGCACCGCGTGCAGCGAGGTGACGGCATGAGCGACCCCAACCCGGTGTCCGGCTCCCCGGACAAGGAACCGGCGACCGAGGCGGAGCTGACCGCGACCGGCAAGGCCGACCGGGGCGCCACGATGACCGCACCGAAGCAGCCCGCGCCGGGGCCCCGGCCCACGCTGGGCCGGCTCTTCCTGGACAACCTCTGGGCCGCCAACACGGTGACCGTCACCGTCCTCGCTCTGGTGCTGGCGATGCTGGTCGGCGCGGTCCTGATCATCGTGTCGGACCCGGAGGTGCTGGCCACCTACGGCTACATCACGGCCCGCCCGGCCGACGCGCTCGACGCCAGCTGGACGGTGGTCAGCGAGGCGTACGCCAACCTGTTCAAGGGGGCGGTCTTCGACCCGGAGGCGTCCGGCTTCACCGCCGCGATGAGCCCGATCTCGGAGACCCTCACCTACACCGCGCCACTGGTGTTCACCGGCCTGTCGGTCGCGCTCGCCTTCCGGGGCGGGCTGTTCAACATCGGCGCGCAGGGCCAGGCGACGATGGGCGTGATCCTGGCCGCCGTGGCCGGGTTCGCGTTGCCGCTGCCGCCGGTGGTGCACCTGGTCGTCGCGTTGATCGCCGGTGCGGTCGGCGGCGCGGTCTGGGGTTTCGTCCCCGGCATCCTCAAGGCCCGGACCGGTGCGCACGAGGTGATCAACACGATCATGCTCAACTACGTCGCGGTCTACTTCCTGTCCTGGATCATCGTGCAGAACGGTGTGCAGAACCCGGACCGGGCGGACGCGATCAGCCGCCCGGTCGACTCCTCCGCCGCGCTGCCCCGGCTGCTCGGCGACAACCTGCGGGTGCACGCCGGGATTCTGCTCGCGGTGCTGGCCACCTGGGCCATCGCCTGGCTGCTCAACCGGTCGACGCTCGGCTTCGAGCTGCGGGCCGTCGGGGCCAACCCGGATGCGGCGCGGACCGCCGGCATCAGCGTCACCAAGACGTACGTGCTGGTGATGGTGATCGCCGGGATGCTCGCCGGCCTCGGCGGCAGCCAGATGGTGCTGGGCTCCACCGCGAACGCGCTCACCCCGCTGGTGATCGCGCAGATCGGCTTCGACGGCATCCTGGTGGCGCTGCTCGGCCGGGTGAAGCCGTGGGGGGTGCTGCTGGCGGCGCTGCTGTTCGGCGCGCTCCAGGCCGGTGGCAACCGGATGCAGTCGTACTCCGGGATCTCGCTGGAGCTGGTCACCGTGCTCCAGGCGCTGATCGTCATCTTCATCGCCGCGCCGGCCCTGGTGAAGGCGATCTTCCAGCTCCGGGCCGCCCGTGCCGCCCGGTTGCAGACGAGCCTCGCGAAGGGCTGGTGAGGCATGTCCACCACCGCTGTTCCCGACGTCGCCGTGGCCGCGGTCGACGAGGGTTTCTGGACCCGCCCCCGTAAGGTCGGCCTGGTCCTGCTGGCGTTGGGCGTGCTCGCCGCCGTGCTGTTCGGGGCGCTAGCCACCGGCCAGCAGGCCCGGTTCACCCTCAGCGAGACCGAGGGCGGCGCGGCGCTGGAGATCCAGGGCACCCTCGGCGCGATCCTGTTCGGGGTCGTCGCCGCCGCAGCCGGCGGCGCGCTGCTGGCCGGGGTCCCGAAGCGCTGGTTCACAGTGGTCCTCGGGGTGGGGCTGGTCGGCTTCGTGCTGAGCTTCCTGTGCTGGCAGGTCTCCGCCGCCCCCGAGGGCCGCAACTTCATGCCGATGGTCAACATCGTGCGGGGCACCTTCGTCCTGGCCCTGCCGCTGGTCTTCGGTGCGCTCGCCGGGGTGCTCTGCGAGCGGTCGGGCGTGGTCAACGTCGCCATCGAGGGGCAGTTGCTGATGGGCGCGTTCAGCGGCGCGCTGTTCGGCAGCCTCAGCGGCAGCGTCTGGGTGGGTCTGGTGGCGGCGGCGATCGGCGGTGCGTTCATCTCGCTGCTGCTGGCCGTCTTCGCCATCCGCTACCTGGTCGACCAGGTCGTCATGGGGGTGGTGCTCAACCTGCTGGCGGTCGGCGTCACCGGCTTCCTCTACGAGCGGCTGATGCAGACCAACGCCGACAAGTACAACAGTGCGCCGCGCTTCGGCAACTGGGAGATCCCGCTGCTGAAGGACATCCCGCTGCTCGGCCCGGCGCTGTTCCGGGGCAACATCTTCCTCTATCTCGGCCTGCTGCTGGTGCTCGTCATCCACCTCGCGCTGTTCCGGACCCGGTGGGGTCTGCGGACCAGGTCGGTGGGCGAGCACCCGACCGCCGCCGACACCCTCGGGGTCAAGGTGCTGGGCCTGCGCTACCGCAACGTGCTGCTGGCCGGGGTGGTCGCCGGCATCGGTGGCGCGTCGTACACCCTGGCGCTCTACAGCTTCACCAAGAACATGATCGGCGGTAAGGGCTTCATCGCCCTGGCCGCGTTGATCTTCGGCCGGTGGAGCCCGACGGGGGCGCTGCTCGCCGCGCTGTTCTTCGGCTTCGCCGACCAGCTCGCCACCTACCTCGGCGCGATCGGCAGCAGCATCCCCAGCCAGTTCCTGGCCATGCTGCCCTACCTGGCGACCATCCTGGCGGTGGCCGGGCTGGTCGGTCGGGTCCGGGCGCCCGCCGCCGACGGCAAGCCGTACGTCAAGGGCTGAGAGACCGGCCCGGTGCGGGCCCGGCGGGGACCTCCCTGCCGGGCCCGCACCGTTCCCGACGACGCCGTCCGGGTACGGCCCGCCGGGCGGCGGTGGACGACGGGCGGCTGACCGGCACCCTTCCCGCACCCGGGCGGGGTGACCTGGGCAGAATGAGGGGATGAGCGAGATCGACTGGGAGCGTCTGCGGGCCGCCGCCACCGAGGTGATGCGGCACGCCTACGTGCCGTACTCGAAGTTCCCGGTCGGCGCGGCGGCCCTGGTCGACGACGGCCGGGTGGTGGTCGGCTGCAACGTGGAGAACGCCGGCTACGGGGTGACCCTCTGCGCCGAGTGCGGGGTGGTGTCGGCGCTGCACGCGACCGGCGGCGGGCGGCTGGTCGCGATGTCCTGCGTCGACGCGAACGGTGAGCCGCTGATGCCGTGCGGCCGGTGCCGGCAACTGCTCTGGGAGAACGGCGGCCCGGAGTGCCTGGTCGAGTCGAGGACGGGCCCGCTGCGGATGGCGGAGCTGCTGCCGCACGCCTTCGACGTGGCCGACATCGAGGCGGTCGTCGGCGGGACCCCGGTGCCGGTGGTGCCGGACCGGTTGGCCGCCTGGCGGGGCCGGGGCACCGTCTTCGTGCACCCGGACCTCTCCGCCGGGCAGCAGATCTGGACGGCGTACTGGGAGCGGTCGGCGGGGGACACCGACGAGGCGGGGCCCGGGGTGCTGGAGGAGGCGCCGAGCTGGGGCGACCCGGCGGAGGCGATCAACTGGGGACTGGCCCGGACGCCGAGGGTCGTGGTGGTGGACGCGGAGGGCACCATCTTCTGGGCCGGCGAGGGTGAGCCGCCGCTGGAGATCCCGGCCCGTTGGGCCGCCTCCTGACCCGTCCGGCCCTCACGCCGGTTACTGCAACGACTTCAGAAGGAACTCAACGGTGAGTGCTTTTACCGCGGTCGACGTCATCCGGGCCAAACGGGACGGGGGTGTGCTCAGCGACGGTCAGATCGACTGGGTGGTCGACGCGTACACCCGGGGGCTGGTGGCCGACGAGCAGATGTCGGCGCTGGCCATGGCGATCCTGCTGCGCGGCATGACGGCGGCGGAGATCGCCAGGTGGACCGCCGCGATGATCGCCAGCGGGGAGCGGCTGGACCTGTCGGCGGTGGCCCGGCCGACGGTCGACAAGCACTCCACCGGCGGCGTCGGCGACAAGATCACCCTGCCGCTCACCCCACTCGTCGCGGCCTGCGGCGGTGCGGTGCCGCAGCTCTCCGGCCGGGGGCTCGGGCACACCGGCGGCACGCTGGACAAGCTGGAGTCGATCCCCGGCTGGCGGGCGGCGCTGAGCAACGACGAGTTCATCGCCCAGCTCCGCGACGTCGGCGCGGTGATCTGCGCGGCCGGCGCCGCACTCGCCCCGGCCGACCGCAAGCTGTACGCGTTGCGCGACGTCACCGGCACCGTGGAGGCGATCCCGCTGATCGCCAGCTCGATCATGAGCAAGAAGATCGCCGAGGGCACCGGGGCGCTGGTCCTCGACGTCAAGGTCGGCTCCGGCGCGTTCATGAAGAACGTGGCCGACGCCCGCGAGCTGGCCCGGACCATGGTGGCGCTCGGGGACGCCCACGGGGTGCGCACGGTCGCCCTGCTCACCGACATGTCCACCCCGCTCGGTCTGACCGTCGGCAACGCGATCGAGGTGACCGAGTCGGTGCAGGTGCTCGCCGGTGGTGGCCCGGCCGACGTGGTGGAGCTGACCCTGGCGTTGGCCCGGGAGATGCTCGACGCGGCCGGTCTGCCCGACGCCGACCCGGCCGCCGCGCTGCGCGACGGGCGGGCGATGGACGCCTGGCGGGCGATGATCCGCGCCCAGGGTGGGGACCCCGACGCCCCGCTGCCGACGGCCCACGAGACCGAGGTGGTCCGGGCCGACACCGACGGCTACGTCGAGTCGGTCGACGCGTACGCCATCGGGGTGGCCGCGTGGCGGCTCGGCGCCGGCCGGGCCCGCAAGGAGGACCCGGTCAGTGCCGCCGCCGGGGTGGTGCTGCACAAGCGGCCCGGCGACCCGGTGCGGGTCGGCGAACCGCTGTACGAGCTGCGCGCCGACGATGCGACCCGACTGCCGGCGGCGGCTGCGGAGGCCGCCCGCGCGGTGCGGGTGTCGACCGTCGCGCCGACGACGTCGCCGCTGGTCATCGAGCGGATCGGCTGACAGGTCGTCACCCCTGGCGGCCGGTCGACCGACAGGGGTCGGCCGGCATGGTGCCGGTCGCAACGGAACGCTATCCTCCCTGGTCAGGGGGACCGAACGGCGGTGACGCCGCGTGAGCAGACAGGGAATCCGATCGTGCTGGTAGCCGCGCCCGATCCCCGCGAGGTCCGCGAGGCGAGCCTCGACGAGTTGTCCCGGCTGCGCCTGCCCCTGCCACCGACCCAGTTTCCCCTGGTCTGGGAGCCGGGCGACGAGATCGAACTGCGTCCCACCGTGGAGATCGAGGCCCGCATCGCGGTGCTGCACCTGATCCTGGCCCGCTGCTTCGGGATGCCGGCGCAGACGGCGATGAGCTGGTTGCTCGACTCCCACCTGGTCGACATGGTCACCCCGCCCGAGTGGCAGTTCGTGGTGGGCGGCAAGGGCGACCACCGCTCGTTCGTCCTGCACCACGACGCGCTCTTCTCGCTGTCCTGGGTGCTGGGCCTGAGCAAGCAGCTCGACCCGACCATCCCGGTGGACGAACGGCTGGTGGAGCGGATGCCGTACCTGGCCGGGGGGGAGACCTTCGGCCAGTGGCGGGCCCGCATCCTGGCCGCCCCGCAGCACCCGGCGGACGCCGCCGCCCTGCTCGACCTGCACTACTGCCTGGACTGGGCGTACCTGGAGGTGGAGAAGTCGGGGCACCGGCTGCCCGGCCTGGTGGACGCGAACGCGATCGGCCAGCGCCGGTGGGCGTTGGAGTGGGCGGTGATGCTGCGCGGCCCGTACCACGACGAGCCGCCGGGCTGGGAAGAGGTCGACCTGTCCACCTGAGCCGGTGGCCCGCCAGGCCCCTCGTGGGCCAGTGGGCCGGCGGGTCCCCGGGCACGTCGTGGTCGACGGGGGCGGTCCCTCTGGTGACGCCGTGGTCAGCGGGGACGCCAGGTGGTCAGGCGTACCGACGCGGTCACCGTGACCGGGGTGGGCAGCGCGTCGATCGCGGCGGCGAGCCGCGCCGGGTCGGTGTGCCAGGCGCTCGGCCCCATCCCGACCAGGGTGGCCACCTCGGCCCGGTCGAGGGTGAGCCGGGCGGTGTGCACGGCGGTGTGCTCCGGGGTGAACCGCCCGGCGAGGCTGTCGGCGACCCGGTCGGCCTTGGCCGGGTCGACCCGCAGCAGCCCGAGCACGTCGACCAGCTCGGCGAGGTGGGCGTCGGTGGGGGTGACCACCAGCAGCACCCCGGCGGGGTGCAGCACCCGGTGGAACTCGTCGCCGTTGCGCGGGGCGAAGACGTCGAGCAGCACGGCCACCGACCGGTCGGCCAGCGGTAACCGCTGCCAGGTGTCGGCGAGCGCGGCGGCGGCCCGGGGGTGGGCGCGGGCGGCGCGGCGCAGCGCCGGCTTGGCGACGTCCAGGGCCAGACCCACGGCGTCGGGCAGCGCCGCCAGCACCGCCGCGAGGTGCCGCCCGGTGCCCGCCCCGGCCTCCACCACCAGCGGGTACGCCCCGAAGCCCACCCGCTCCGACCCGCCTGCCGCCCGGTCCACCTCCCCGCTCGCCTCGGCCGGTCCGCTCGCGGCTGCCGGCCCGACCTGGGCTGCCGGTCCGCTGACCTGGGCCGGCCCATTTCCCGTTGCCGGGGTCGATGCTGGCAGCCTGTTCGCGGCTGCCGGTCCGGTCGGGTCGGCCGGTTCGCTCGCTTCGGCCGGTTCGGCCGCTTCGGCGGGGTCGGTGGGCGTTGACAGGGCGGATGCCGCCGCCTCGGCCAGGGTGGACGAGATCATGTCGTAGTGCCCGGCGGCCAGGAAGTCGGCGCGGGCGGCGACCATCTCGGCGGTGTCCCCGACGTGCGGGGCCCGGCCGGCGAGCAGGGTGACGTACCCCTGGCGGGCCAGGTCGAAGCTGTGCCGGCGGGGGCAGCGCAACGCGCGGGTGTCGGTGGCGGCGGCCAGCGGCTGGGTGCAGACCGGGCAGCGCAGCCGGGCGACGATCTGTGGGTGCGTCGCGTCGACGGGCTGCTCGAACGGGTGCGGCGCGGTCACCCGCAGCAGCCTACGGCGCACGGCCGGCCGGGCCGCCGGCATGTCTGCCCGATGCGCGGGTCCCGCGCCCGGGTCGGCGGGTCGGCGGGTCAGCGGGTCGGCGGGTCGGCGGGTCGGCGGGTCGGCGTGAGCCTGATCGCGGTCCGTTGGGGGGCGTGACTAGGGTCGGGGGATGGTCGCAATCCGATACGAGGACATCGTCAAGGTCCCGAAGGCGCTGCTGCACGATCATCTCGACGGCGGCCTGCGGCCGGCGACGGTCGTCGAGCTGGCCGCCGAGGTGGGGCACGAGCTGCCGAGCACCGATCCGGAGGCGCTCGGCCGGTGGTTCGCGGAGGCGGCGCACTCCGGTTCGCTGGAGCGCTACCTGGAGACGTTCGCGCACACCGTCGCGGTCATGCAGACCGCTGCGGCGCTGCGCCGGGTGGCCCGTGAGTGCGCGCTCGACCTGGCCGCCGACGGTGTGGTGTACGCCGAGGTCCGGTTCGCCCCCGAGCAGCACCTGGAGCAGAACCTCACCCTGGACGAGGTGGTCGAGGCGGTCGTCGCCGGGTTCGTGGAGGGCAGCGCGGAGGCCGCTGCGGCGGGCACCCCGATCCGGGTCGGCACCCTGCTCACCGCGATGCGGCACGCCGCCAGGTCGCAGGAGATCGCCGAGCTGGCCGTCCGGCACCGCGACGCCGGGGTGGTGGGCTTCGACATCGCGGGTGCCGAGGCCGGTTTCCCGCCCACCCGCCACCTGGACGCCTTCGAGTATCTCCAGCGGGAGAACTTCCACTTCACCATCCACGCCGGTGAGGCGTTCGGCCTGCCGTCGATCTGGCAGGCGATCCAGTGGTGCGGGGCGGACCGGCTCGGCCACGGGGTGCGGATCGTCGACGACATCACCCCGGGTCCGGTGCCGACGCTCGGCCGGCTGGCCGCGTACGTGCGGGACAAGCGGATCCCGCTGGAGCTGTGCCCGTCGTCGAACGTGCAGACCGGCGCGGTGGCGTCGATCGCCGAACACCCGATCGGGCTGCTGCGCGAGCTGCGGTTCCGGGTGACGGTGAACACCGACAACCGGCTGATGAGCGGCACGTCGATGTCGCGGGAGATGGCGCTGCTGGTGGAGAACTTCGGCTACGGCTGGAAGGAACTCCAGTGGTTCACGGTCAACGCGATGAAGAGCGCCTTCATCCCGTTCGACGAGCGGTTGGCGATCATCGACGAGGTGATCAAGCCGGCGTACGCGAAGCTGATCGGCTGACTCAGCGGTGCGGGTGGCCGGCGACCAGGTCGGCCACCCGGCGCAGGATCTCCCGCGCGTGGGCCGCCTCGGCGCCGAGGCCGGTCTGCCGGCGCAGCACCGCCGGTTCGGCGCGCAGCAGCGCCACCCCGCGCCGGATCAGCACCTTCGGCGCCTTGCGCTGCTCGGACAGGTCCCGGGCCAGCCGGCGGACGAAGGTCGCCCCGCGCGGTCGACGCAGCGCGTACGCCCCGGCGAGCAGCCCTCGTCGGCGGCACTCCTCGACGATGTCGGCGGCGAAAATCCCTTCGGCGATGAAAAGTGGCGATCCGGTCACGTCAAATGGCCGGGTGGCCACCCGGCGATCCGCACCGATCGCATAGACGGGCACTTCGGCCCGGCCCTGCTGGGCCAGTCGGTCAATTGTCTCCACGGCCGTTCCCGCGTCCCACGACTCGGGCGCGTCCCAGTCGACCAGTCCGTTTCGTCGCGGCAACGTAGGGTCATCACCGTTCTTGTAGAAGTCGTCCAGGCAGAGCACGGGAAGGCCGGTTCGTTGCGCTATATACGACTTTCCGGACCCGGAGGGGCCGGCGAGGAGCACGACACGGTGGCGATATTCCATTACTTTGGGTAACTCCGGAAAGACGGATTGCGATCAAATTGCATCAACATCTCATCACACCTCCGGCGACCGACAACCTGGGCTTTCTCTTTCAGGGGAGGCGTGATGGAATCTCGGAGGTCCGACCCGCCGGGTCGGCTGCTGGGCGTTGCCCGTGGCAACGCGGAGACGCTGTAATCGCGAGGGCGGTGACGTGAGCAAACGGCCAACGACGGCGAACTCCTTCCTGTCGCGTCTGCGTCGGCCGGCCGGCCGGCTCCGCGACATGCCGATCTGGTCCAAGCTCGGGCTGATCATGATCGTGCCGACCATCGCCACGGTCGTCGTGGGCACCAGCGGGCTGGTGGACCACCTGCAGACGCTCAACAACGCCAACCGGGCCGGCGACCTGGCCAACCTGGTGGGTTACTCCGGTGACCTCGTCAACACCCTCCAGGACGAGCGCACCAACGCCGTCCTCCTGCTCGGGTCGCCGAAGGGGCAGGCTCGCGCGCAATACCAGGAGGCGTACAACCGGGTCAACCAGCGGGTCGATCAGTCGAAGTCGCCCTACTCGCAACAGCGCGCCGAGATCGAGGGCCTGCCGGCGACCCTGGAGGCGCAGCTCGACCGGATCGACAGCGACCTGACGGAGATGCCCGGCATCCGCAGCCAGGTCTACAACGGCAAGCTCCGACTCAGCGAGGCGGTCAGCCGGTACACCGGCCTGATCAACAATCTGATCACCATCCGTGACTCGGCCACCCAGCTCGCCGGTGACAACGACCTGAGCGACCAGATGCGCGCCGCCGCCGCGATGGCCCGCGCCAAGGAGTACGCCTCCGTCCGCCGGATCGCGGTGCACCAGGTGCTGCTCCAGAAGGCGTACACGCCCGCCCTGCGGGAGCTGTACATCTCCAGCAACACCGGTGAGCAGCAGGCCCTGCAGAGCTTCCAGGCGGTGGCCAGTCGCGCCGAGCGCGAGTTCCAGGACCAGACCATCTCCGGCTCCGACCGGCGTCAGGCGGACATCTACGCCGGCCAGGTCAGCGCGCTCAACAGCGACAAGCTCGACGGCCTCACCTTCAGCACCGACCAGTGGGACGCGGCCATGGTCGCGTACGCCCAGCTCAACCGGTCCGTGGAGGTACGCCTCGACAGCGACGTCGTCGCCAAGGCCGACGAGTTGCGCTCCGACGTCCAGCGTCAGGTCTTCCTGGAGACCGGCCTGCTGCTCAGCATGCTGCTGCTGGCGATCCTGTTCGCCTACCTGGTCGCCCGCTCGATGGCCCGTTCCCTGCGCGAGCTGCGTCAGGGTGCCCTGTCGATCGCCCAGTTCGGGCTGCCGCAGGCGGTGGCCCGGCTGCGGGACCCGCAGTTCACCGGGCAACAGTCCCCGGCCCAGTTGGCCAACCAGATCGCCGAGCCGCTGCCGGTGCGCAGCCGCGACGAGTTCGGCCAGGTGACCGAGGCGTTCAACGCCGTCCACCTGGAGGCCGTCCGGACCGCCGCCGAGCAGGCCGCACTCCGCTCCTCGGTCGCGACGATGTTCGTCAACCTCGCCCGCCGCTCGCAGATCCTGGTCGACCGGCTGATCGGCCACCTGGACCGGCTGGAGCGCGGCGAGGAGGACCCGGACCGCCTGGCCGAGTTGTTCCAGCTCGACCACCTGGCCACCCGGATGCGCCGTAACGACGAGAACCTGCTGGTCCTCGCCGGTGCCGACTCCACCCGGGTGCAGCGCGAGCCGGCCGCCCTCATCGACGTGCTGCGTGCCGCCCAGTCCGAGGTCGAGCACTACACCCGGATCGAGTTCGGGGTCATCGACCGCGACATCGAGGTCTCCGCGCACGCGGTCAACGACCTGGTCCACCTGGTCGCCGAGCTGTTCGACAACGCTACGGCGTTCTCCCCGCCGGACTCCCAGGTGATGGTCGAGGCCCGCCGGGTCGGTGACCGCGCGTCGCTCTACGTCGAGGACCGGGGCATCGGCATCAGCGCCGAGCAGTTGTCCGATCTCAACGAGCGGCTTGCCACCCCACCCCAGGTGGACGTGGCCGTCTCCCGGATGATGGGCCTGGTCGTGGTGGCCCGGTTGGCCTCCCGGCACGGCGTCAAGGTCGAGCTGCGGCCCGGCACCGACCGGGGTACCGTGGCCGAGGTCGTCCTGCCCACCTCGGTGCTGGTGCCGCGTGCCCTCACCGGCCGGGCCCCGGGCACCCCAGGACTGCCGGGCCCCGGCCCCCAGTTCGGCGGTGCCGCGCCGGCCTTCGGTGGTTCCGCCCCGACCCCGGCCTTCGGTGGCAACGGCACCTCGCCGGCCTTCGGCGGCAACGGCACGTCGCCGGCCTTCGGCGGTGCCGGTGCCCCGCCGGCCTTCGGTGCGCTGCCCGCGCTCGGCAACGGCCAACCGCCCGCCCCCCGACAGGGCGATTCCGGCAACCAGGTCACCCTCGGCGGCCGGCCCTTCGACCCGGCTCCGCGCAACGGCTCCGCCGCCCCGGCCAACGGCGGGCGCGGTCTGCCCGCCTGGTCGGACCTCACCGGTGCCAGCGGGATCAACGGCAGCGACGGGTTCACCCCGCGACCCACCAACGGGCAGTCGATCGATCCGCTGCCCCAACGGCGCAGCACCGACGACCCGGACAACACCGCCCAGCAGCCGGTCATCCCGCGTCAGCTGCCGAGCAGCCCGGAGGCCCGGCCGTACAGCTCTCCGCCGGTCCCGCCGGTGTCGGCACCGCCGCTACCGCCGGCGTACCCGGTCGCACCGGTCTCCGCCCAGCCCGTGTCGGGTCACCCGGTGTCGGGCCAGCCCGTGTCGGGTCACCCCGTGTCGGGCCAGCCGGTCTCCGGCTACCCGGTTTCCGGTCAGCCGATGTCCGGCTACCCGGTGTCGGCGTCCCCGTACGCCGGTCACCCCGGCCCGGCTGCGCCGGTGTCCGGTTCGCCCGGTGCCCCGCTGCCGTCCCGGCCCACCTCCGGCGGTGCTGCCCCGGGTGCCGGTGCCCCGCCGGCCTGGCCGCCGGTGGCCAATCCCGACCGGGACACGGCCACCCCGCCGGTCCCCGAACGGCTCTCCGCCGCCCTGGACATGACCACCGAGCTGCCCCGGGTGCCGCGCGCCGAGCCGACGCCGGCACCCCGCCAGCCGACGCCGCCGCCGGTGCGGGCCGCGCAGCCGGCAGCCAACCGGCCGTCAGCGCCGCAGCAGGTCCCCCAGCAGCGGTACGCGGACGAGACGATGGAACTGCCGATCTTCCGGGAGCTGGAGTCGGCCTGGTTCCGCACCCGCAAGCCGGGTCCGGAGGAGTCAGCCGGTGCCCGACAGTCGTTGACCAATGGCGCGGGGACCTCCCAGTCCGCCGTCGACACCGCCATCCACCCGGCCCAGTACACCGCACCAGGGACGACAGGTAGCGCACCGATGGCAGACACCGCGCCGGCCGGGGGCGTGCCGCGTGACAACGGGTCGACAGCGAACGGGGGATTCGCCGGTCGCGGCGACGGCCCGCCGGCCCGCCGCCCCGCCCCTCAGCCCAACTCCTGGCAGACCGCCGCCGACGACGGTTGGCGGGCGGCGGTGGCCGCGACCGAGGCACCGGTGGCCGGGACCACCCAGACCGGCCTGCCGAAGCGGACGCCGATGGCGCAGCTGGTGCCAGGGGCGATCGAGAAGCCGGCCGCGTCGGTGCAGCGACGTACGCCGGAGGCAGTCAGGGGTCTGCTCTCGGCCTACCATCGAGGTGTGCAACGCGGCCGGACCACCTCGGACAACCCCACCAACCCGGACGCGACTCCGGGCGGGCAGCAATCCTCGCCGTCTGGCTTCGGCCCGGCGGGCGGGAGCGGGCAGAAGGAGCAAGAAGGATGACAACTACGCAGGATCTTGGTTGGCTGCTGGCCAACTTCGCCGACCGGGTGCCGGGTGTCGCGCACGCGGTCGCGGTATCCGCCGACGGCCTGCTCCTCGCTTCGTCGCGCGACCTGCCCCGGGACCGGGCCGACCAGTTGGCCGCGATCGCGTCCGGCCTGGTCAGCCTGACCCAGGGGGCGGCCCGCTGCTTCGAGGGCGGCGCGGTGTTGCAGACCGTCGTCGAGATGGACAACGGCTTCCTGTTCCTGATGTCCATCTCGGACGGCTCGTCGTTCGCCGTGCTGGCCGCCCGCAGCTGTGACGTCGGTCAGGTCGGTTACGAGATGGCGTTGCTGGTCGACCGGGTGGGCGACGCGCTCACCCCGCAGGCCCGTACGGCTGTCGGGATGATGGGCTGACCGGGCTGACCAGTTGGTCGGCACGGAACGACGACAACAACGACGGGTTCCACCGGGCGAGAGCCGGTGCCGGGGGCGAAGGAGGTGAGTGGCGAGATGGTCGATCGTGACGAACCGACAGGTGCGTTGGTCCGGCCGTACGCCGTGACCCGTGGTCGCACCCGTCCCCGGCTCGACATCGCCTTGGAGGCGCTCGTCGAGACGACGGTGCGCGGTCGCGCTGCTGCCGGTGGCAACGGCGGTCAGGGCCGGGAGCACCAGTACATCGCCGCGCTGTGTGACGGACGTGTGCAGTCGCTGGCCGAGATCGCGGCGCGGATGCAACTCCCGCTCGGTGTGGCCCGGGTGCTCATCGCCGACATGGCGACGGACGGCCTGGTCGCGGTCCACGAGCCGACCATTCTGGACGACTCGGACGACGCGGTGGGCACTGAACTGCTGGAGAGGGTGCTGAGTGGACTTCGCAGGCTCTGACATGTCGCAGCGGCCGCCTGCCCCGAACGGGCGCGTGACGTCGGCGAAGATCGTTATCGCCGGTGGGTTCGGCGTCGGCAAGACGACGCTGGTCGGCTCGGTCTCGGAGATCACGCCGCTGACCACCGAGGCCATCATGACCTCCGCCGGTGTGGGCGTCGACGACACCCGGCAGGTGCCGGGCAAGACGACGACCACGGTGGCGATGGACTTCGGCCGTATCTCGATCGACCGGGATCTGATCCTGTACCTGTTCGGTACGCCCGGTCAGACGCGGTTCTGGTTCATGTGGGACGAACTGGTCCGGGGTGCCATCGGTGCCGTGGTGCTGGTCGACACCCGCCGGTTGGCCGACTGCTTCGCGGCGATCGACTTCTTCGAGCACCGGCGGTTGCCGTACCTGGTGGCCATCAACTGCTTCGACGGGATGCAGTACCACGACCCGCAGGACGTCCGGGACGCGTTGGCGATCTCGACCGACGTCCCGGTGGTGGCCTGTGACGCCCGTAACCGGGAGTCGACCAAGCACGTGCTGATCTCGCTGGTCGAGTACGTCCTCACCATGCGGCGGTCGCGCGCGGTCGCGCCGGCCTGACCGACTCCGACGCGCCCGGTGGCGGCCCCTGGCCGTTACCGGGCGCGTTCGCGTTCCCGGCGGTCATCGCGGGCGGGTCGTGCGACCGCTGTGGGGCCACCTGGGCGACGTCGACGCCCTGGGGGTCATCCGGGATGCGGACGCGGTGCCGCACGGTCGGTACGACGACGCTGGCCCGGCCGGAAGAACCGGGCCGGGCCAGGGTGGAACCATCAGACTGTCAGGACCGGTATCCGGCGGAGCGGAACTCGTACTCCCGATCGTCTTCCCGCTCGGTCGGGTCGCGGCTGAAGTCCCAGCCGCCGGCCGCCTCACGGCCCGGCCGGCCGCCGACGGCGAAACCGCCGATCTCCTGCCCACGACGCCAACCCCGGAAGTAGCCGGTGGTGTTCTCGGCGAGGCTCGCGGCGTCCCGGACGATCCGCAGCGGACGCTCCTCGCGCAGCGGCGAGCCGGGAACGAGGTTGGCCTGGGGGACCCGTTTGGGTAGCCCGGCCGAGGTTTCCGCACCCACCGCCGGCTGGGCGACCTTTTCGGCGGCCTGCCAGCCGGTGTCCGCGGTGGACGACCACTCCAGGTCGCTCTCGTCGCCGTGCCCGACGAACCACGCCGACTTCGCCTGGGCGAAGATCAACAGGTCGCCGTCGCCCTCGTCGGAGACCGGTGGCGGGCGGTGCTCCATCGGCGCGGGACGGCGTTCGACCGGCTCCGGTCGCCGCTCCAGGCCCGGCCGCTCGCTGCGTGCCGGCCGCTCGGGCCGGTCGAGAAGTTCCGGCCGCTCGGACCGCTCCGGCCGCTCCAACCGCTCGGGCCGGTCGAGACGCTCCGGCCGCTCGGACCGCTCCAACCGCTCCGGCCGGTCCAGGCGCTCGGCCCGCTCGGGCCGGTCCAGGCGTGCCGGACGGTCGACCCGGGTGGGGCGGTCCAGATGCTCCGGCCGGTCGAGGCGCTCGGCGCGGTCAACCCGGCTGGGCCGACCGGGACGGCCGGCCTCCTCCCGGTCGACCAACCGCAGCGGGGGAGTGTCCAGGTGCGGATCGGCGGGGGCGTCCAAGCCGTCCCGCAACGCCCGGTCGGCCAGCGGTGGCGGCTCCACCAGCCGCAACATCGGCGGCTCCGGGGGCAGGTCGTCGGCCAGCCAGGGCGGGGTGATCCGGCGTCCGGCACCCGGGTCGGCGGGGGCGTCGCCCGCCCGCCCGGCCCGCTCACCATAGGCCGGCACCACCGGGTTGTTGGCCGAGCTGTCGCCCGGATTCTCCGGGTTGTTGACCAGGGGCCAGTTCGCCCGCGAACCCGGCGCGGCGGTGGGCTCCGGCTCGGGGCGGGTGATCGGCACCGGGACGTTCAGGTCCGTCGCGCTGAACCCACCAGTGGGCGTCGAGAGGGCGCCGGTGGTCTTGGGCCGGGGTGGGATCACGGTGCGTTGCCGCTCGGCCCGTGCGTTGTTGATCGCGGCGGTGGTCAGCGTCGGCCGGAACGGCTCACCGGCCTCGGCGGGCGGCACGTTGCCGCGCTGTGCCGGGGCGATCGGGGTGATCCCCGGAGGAGGCGGTGGCGGAGCCGAGACGGGCCGGTTCGCCGGGGCGTCCATCCCGCGCCTGATCGGCGGAATCATGGTGGTCGGTGCGTCCGAACCCCCACGTCGGCCCGGCGGCATGCCCTGGTCCGTACGCGCGGGTGGTGCCGAGGTCGGCAGGTTGGCGGCGGCAGCCGGGGTCACCGGTTGGGGGGCCACCGGCGGTGGGGCGATCGGGGCGGGGGCCACCGGCGGCGGCCCGAGCGGTCGGGGCGTGACCGGCATCGCTCCGCCGGGGACCGGCTCGGGACGGCTCCGCCGCCCGGTCGGTACCGGCGGGGCCGGCTCTGCGATCCGGACCGGCCGCAGGCCGGGACCGGTGCCACTGATGCCGGTCAGCTCGCCGACCTGCTCGCCCCGGCGGGCGGCAGCCCGGCGGCCGGGCATGGGACTCGGGGCGCTGACCCGGGTGCTGAGCGCGCCCACCAGGGCCTCGCAGCCGGCGTCACAGGCGCGCACCGCAGCGACCGACTGCCGGACGGTCTCGGCGACGGCGGACGTGAGCGCCCGGTTGACGGTGGCCCGGCGCGGGGTCTCGGAGATGGCGACCCGCAGCGCGGTGACCGCCGCCTCGATCTCCCCGGCCTCGGCCACCCCGTCGGCGGTGAGGTGTGCGGTGACCGCCTCGGCGGCGACCGACATGTCGCGGCCCCGGGCCGCCGTGCCGGTGAGCATGTTCGGCTCGGGCAGCGCGTCGAGGACGGCCAACGCCACCGGATCAGCCGGGTCCGGGTACGCCCGCAGGGCGGCCGGATACAACTCGCGGAGCACCTCGCGCAGGGCCACGGCGGCGGAGTGCCGGCCGCTGGACAGGGCGGCGTGCGCGGCGAGGACCTGCTTGAAGCCGGCCAGGTCCCGGGGAGCCGGCAGGGTGACTGCGGAGAGCGCGCCGGCCTGGAGGGCGCGGGCCAGGCCCACCGCCCGCCGCTCGGCCGGCGCGGACTGCATCTCCTCCAAGGAGTCGTCGTCGGCGAACCGCTCGGCGAAGTCGTCGACCGAGTCGTCGTCGGCGATCGCCAGCGGACGGCCCGCCGCGCTCAGCAGTGAGGTGACCGTGTGGTCGTCGCTGTCGGCCGCGATCGCCACGCCGCTCGGCCCGCCCGACCGTTCCACGAGCAGCGTGACGAGCTGGGCGTAACCCGCCGCGTCGTCGCTGATCTCGTAGACGTGCAGCAGACGGCCTGCGTCGTCGACCACGGCGGACGTCAGCGTCGATCCGGCCGAGGCCGGTCGGTCGGCCGGATCTGCCGAGGCCAGACCGCAGTACACGCGCACGAGCGCCACGGCGTCGTCCTCCTCCCGGGACACAGGTCTATTCTCTGCCAGCCACTGATGCTCCCCGTTCGGGGTCAGTCGCGCCAGTCCACGACGGCAGAGATCTTGCCGACAATGGTGCGCCACCCCAAGCTTGCGGTCTGGGCACCGATTTTCTTCAGCCGCCTACGGCCGAGAAATCCACCGACTCCGCCGTTGACAGAAGCGCGCAGCGCCTCGTCGAGATCGTCCAGGCTGGAGCCGGCCGAGAGCATGTCCAGCACGGCGGGTAGCCGCAGCGCGTACGACAGGTCACGGGCGACCTCGCCGGCCTCGATCAGCAGGGTCGGGTCCCACGTGTCGTGCCCACCGCGCAGGTTCTCCACGACCAGGTCGAGTTCGTAGGTGTCCTCGTCGCGCGGGGCGATGTCGGCCGGCTCCACCCGTTCGGACAGTTCATTCCAACCGTCCAGTTGAGACAGGTCGTTGGGTGCCCCGGAGCGGATGAAACTGACGAGCGACTCGGGCGTCTTGAACAGCAGCAGCCGGCCCTTGTGGCTCAGGAAGACCGGCACCTCCTCGTCGCCGTCGGTGTCGTCGTCGTCCGCGTCCTCGTCGGCGTCCGAGGCGTCGGTGTCGTCGTCGGCGTCCGAGGCGTCGGCGTCGAGGGTGTCGGTGCCCGTGCCGCCGGCGCGCTTGCCGTCGCTCACGCCCTTACGGTCCGCGTCGTCCTCGTCCTCGGCGGAGAGTGCGGCGAACTCCTCGTCGAGGATCACCACCTCGTCGTCGTCCTCGGCCTCGACGACCTGGCGGCGGGCCAGGAAGGGGTCGTCCTCGTCGCGCTCGGCGACGTCCGTCGGGGTCAGCTCGCGTGCCGCCCGGTACGCCCGGAGGGTGAAACCGGTGCCGGCGGGCAGGGCGATCTCGACCGGATCGATGCTCAGCTCGTCCCAGAGCGAGCGGTCGGCCGGGCCGGACTCCACGTCGGGCCCGGTCGGCCCATCGGTGTCGCCGAGCTCGGGTTCGTCGGCGTCGGGCCGTTGGGGCGACTGGCGGGCCACGCTGACCTCCGTGTGCGTCGGGTTACCCACTCGGCGGCATGCGGTCGCCGAGTGACTCTGGGCACATACCCTAATGGGCGGCCGGCCGTGGGCCGACCCCGCACCCCGGCGAGGCCCGGGAACCCGTGCCTGCTGGCGGTCCGGGCGGCTGACAAGTAGCGTTGCTACGTATGAAGGCTCAGGCGTTGCACGGCCACCTCGACGCCCTGTTGCTGGCCGTGCTGGAGCAGGGCGAACTGCACGGCTACGCGGTCATCGAGGCGCTGCGCGCCCGCAGCGCGGGCCAGCTCGATCTGCCGACCGGCACCATCTATCCGGCGTTGCGTCGGTTGGAGCGGGCCGGTCACGTGGCCAGTTCCTGGAGCACGGTCAACGGTCGGGAGCGGCGGACGTACCGGCTCACCGACTCCGGTCGGGCGTCGCTGGCCGGCGAACGGGCCGGGTGGCGCGAGTTCAGTGCCACCGTCGGCCGGTTCCTCGACCCTGCCGGCCCGCCCGCCACGCCGGCCTGACCCCGCAGCGTCAGCGGGTGGCGACCAGCCAGAAGCGGGTGGCCCGGAAGAGCGCGAAGTGGGCGGCCCCGGCCAGCACCGCGCCGACGATCATCGGAGGCCAGGTCAGGGCGGCCTCCCACAGCGCGATCGACCAGCCGAAGAGGGCCACCCCGGCGACCGCGCCGAGGGTGAGGGTGCCGGTCAGTCCCCAGCCGAGCAGCCGGTTCACGGATGTGCCGGCCCGACCGCGACGGGCCGCCCAACGTCCGGACACCAGGGCGGCCAGCGCGACCGTGGCCACGGTCAGCCAGATGCCGTGCATCGATCCGGCGAGCACCTGGTAGCCGGCGGGCGGGGGCGGCCCACCGCTCCAGCTCGACCCCTGCCAGGTCAGGTCACCGCAGGCCACCAGCAGCACGGCGATCACCAGCGCCCGCCGGGCCAACCCGCGCAGCGTCCCGGCGGCCAACTCCGCCTGGTAGGCCGGAGCAAGTTCGGCAGGCGAGCCGAAGTCGACCACGGCCCGCCGTTCGGCCTCCCGCGCCGGCAGGCCACCGTCCCGGTACGCCTCGGCGGCGTCGTCCAGCGCGTCCCGTACCTCGCGGATCAGTTCGGTCCGTAGCCGCGTCGGACCGTGCAGTCGGGACTCCAGATCCCGCAGCCGCTCGTCGATTCCTACCTCGTCGCAGGCGCGCATGGCATCACCCTGCCACGACCGGGCGGGCCGCGCGTCGGGGAGATTCCCGGACCCGGGCTCCGGTGTGGGGCGGCTCCGGGACACGGGTCGGGGGCCGGCTCGTTCAGGGCGTCAGCGTCAGGTATCCGCGCTCGGCGGCCTCCTGGAGCACCCACTGGTCCCGGTACCAGCCGGCGGTGGTGACCAGATCGGCGTGCCGCCCCCGCTGGACGATCCGGCCGGCGTCCAGGACCACGACCTCGTCCATCCCGGACAGGCCGCTGAGCCGGTGGCTGATCAGCAGCACGGAGTGCCCGGCGGGGGTGGCTGCCAGCACTCCGGCGAGTACCGCGTCGGCGGCGACCGGGTCGAGACCCTCGGTCGGTTCGTCCAGTACCAGGACGCCGGGCGCGGCGAGCAGTGCCCGGGCCAGCGCGAGCCGCTGCCGCTGCCCGCCGGAGAGCTGACCGCCCTCCTCGCCGACCATGGTGTCCCAACCGTCGGGCTGTTCCGTCACCCAGTCCAGCAGGCCGGCGGCGCGGGTCGCCGCGGCCAGCTCGGCCTCGTCCGCGTCGGGCCGGCCGAGCAGCAGGTTCTCCCGCACCGACGCGTGGAAGACGTACGCCTCGGCGAACAGGCCGCCGATCGCCCGGGGCAGCTCCTCGGGCGGGTACGCCGACACGTCCCGACCGGCCAGGGTGACCCGGCCGGTGTCGGGTCGTACCGCCCCGGTCAGCACCGCGGCCAGGGTGCTCTTGCCGGCGCCGCTCGGCCCGACGACCGCGATCCGGCGGCCGGCGGGCAGGTCGAGGTCGAATCCGGCGAGGGCGGGCGCGGCCCCCTCCCGGTACCGGACGACGACCCCGTCGAACCGCACGTCGCGCGCCGCCGCCCCCACGCCCTCGGGACCATCGGCGGCCACCAGGCCGCCGTCCCCCGGAGCACCGCCGTCCCCCGGGCCACCGGCGACTGCCGGGCCACCGCCGGCCCCGGGCCGGCTGCGCCGGTGGGGTCGTCGAGCAGGGCGGCGACCCGGGACAGGCCCGCGCGGAGCTGGGTCCACTGTCGGGCCGCGCCGACCAGCGCCAACGTGATCTCCACCGCGGCGAGGGTGCCGACGGCGAGCACCCCCACCAGCACCCCGGCCACGTCGGCGCGGAGGGCGGCGAGCACCACCCCGGCGGCGGTCAGTCCGGCCACCAGCACCCCGGCCGCGTCCACCGCGAATCCGGTCGCGGCGAGCCGGCGCTCCAGCCGGGCCAGCCGGTCGGCGCGGCGGGTCGCGGCCCGCAGCGCCTGGCCGGTGGCCCCGAAGGCGGCCAGGTCGGCGGCACCGTGGGTGAGGTCGACGGCGTCGGTGGCGAGCGCCCCGCGCAGCGGTGCCACCTCGTCGGCGGCCCGGCGGGTCAGCGCGGTGGCCAGCACCGGCAGTGCCACCCCGGTGACCAGCAGCCCGGCCGCGAGCACCCCGGCCGAGGGCAGCGAGATCAGGGCGGCCCCACCGACGGCGAGTACCCCGACCAGGGCGGCTACCGCCCCGGGCACGAGCACCCGGAGCAGCAGGTCCTGCACCGCCTCGACGTCGGAGACCAGCCGGCTCAGGGCGTCCCCGGTGCGCTGGCCGGCCGGGGTGGGCCGGGCGGCGAGGGTGGCGAAGACCCGGGCCCGGACGTCGGTGACCAGGCGGAGCACGGCGTCGTGCCCGGCGAGCCGTTCGGTGTAGCGCAGCACGCCCCGGCTGACCGCCAGCGCCCGGACGGCCACGATGGCGACCGTCAGCCGGTCCAGCGGTGGCTGGCCGGCGGCGCTCATCAGCAGCCAGGTGGCGGTGGCCATCAGGGCCAGTCCGGCGAGTTCGGTGGCCGAGGCGAGCAGTCCGGCCCCGAGCAGTCGGCCCAGGTAGGGCCGGGCCAGCCGCAGCACCACCCGTTCGGGCCGCGCGGCAGGGACGGGTCCGGGGTTCATCGGCGGGCCTCCCGCGCCAGGGAAGGGGCGGGTCGGGTCGGCGTGACGGAGGCGGGTCGGGCGCTCATCGGCCGGCCTCTGCGGCCGGGGTCAGCTCGGTCACCCGCCCGGCGGCGACGTGCAGGACCCGGTCGGCGTCCGCCAGGAGGGCCGGCCGGTGCGCCACCAGCAGGGCGGTGCGACCGGCCACCAGCCGCCGGGTGGCCGCCAGGACGATGGTCTCGCTGGCGGTGTCCAGCCGGGCGGTCGGCTCGTCGAGCAGCACGAGCGGGGCGTCCCGGAGGAAGGCGCGGGCCAGGGCGACCCGCTGCCGTTGACCGCTGGACAGCCCGTGGCCGCGCTCGCCGAGCAGGGTGCCCAGCCCGTCGGGCAGGGCCGTCACCACGTCGTCCAGCGCGGCGTCGGTGACCGCGCGGGCCAGGGTGGCGTCCGGGGTGTCGGGGGCGCCCAGCCGGATGTTGTCGGCAAGCGTGGCGGCGAAGAGGTGGGCCCGCTGCGGCACCCAGGCGATCTGCCGACGCCAGTCGTCGGGGTCGACGTCGGCCAGGTCGACCCCGGCGACGGTGATCCGGCCGGCGGTGGGCGTGACGAAGCCGAGCAGCAGGCCGAGCAGGGTGCTCTTGCCGGCGCCGCTCGGCCCGACGACGGCGATCCGTTCGCCCGGTCGGATGGTGAGCGTGACGTCCCGCAAGGCGGTGGTCCGCTCGTAGGCGACGGTGACGTCGGTGAGCACGATCTCGCCCGCCCCGGACGGCGTACCGACGCGTGCCCCGACCCTCGCCGGTCCGGCGGGCACCCCGGCGGCGGGGCCCTCGGCCGCCGCACCGGCCGGGCCGGTGGTGACGGCGGAGACGGTCAGCGCCTCGTCCAGCGCGGTGAGCCCCTCCATGCTGGCGTGGAAGCGGCTGCCGGCGGCCCGCAACGGCAGGTACGCCTCCGGGGTGAGCAGCAGCACCAGCAGCGCGGTGGCCAGGGTGATGCCGCCGTCGAGCAGCCGGATGCCGACCGGCACCGCGACCAGCGCCACCGACAGGGTGGCGACCAGTTCCAGCACCAGCGCGGAGAGGAAGGCGATCCGCAGGGTCTTCATGGTGGCGACCCGGTGCCCGTCGGCCATCCGGCGGACCACCTCGGTCTGTGTCCGGGCCCGGCCGAACGCGCGCAGGGTGGGCAGCCCGGCCACCATGTCGAGGAAGTGCCCGCCGAGCATCGACAGCCGCCGCCACTGCCGTTCGGTGGCGGCCTGGGCCTGCCAGCCGAGCAGCGCGCCGAAGACCGGGATCAGCGGGATGGTGAGCACGATGATCAGGGCCGAGCTCCAGTCGGCGAAGACCAGCCGGGCCAGCACGGCGGCCGGCACGGTGACGCTGAGCACGAGCTGGGGGAGGTAGCCGGTGAAGTAGGCGTCCAGCGCGTCGAGGCCGCGCCCGGTGAGGGTGGCGAGCTGGCCGGCCCGCTGGCCGGCGACCCAGCCGGGCCCGTGCCGGCCGACGGCGGCCAGCAGGTCGGCGCGGAGGGTGGCCTTCACGGTGGCGGCGGCCCGTGCGGCGGCGGTGCCCTGCCCCCAGGTGACCAGGGCCCGACCGCCGACGGCGGCGACGAAACCGGCCAGCGCGGTGGTGTCCAGCCGGCCGTCGATGGCGGTCGCGAGCACCGTGGCCAGGGCGGTGGCCTGCGCGACGACCAGCAGCGCGGTGAGCCCGCCGAGGGCGGCGAGCACGGCGAGGTCGCGCCGGGCCGCGGGGACCCGGCGCAGCAGACGCGGGTCGAAGGGACGGCGGTTCACCAGTACACCGGTGCCCTGCCGTCGGTCCGTCCCCGGAACACCCACCAGCACATTGCCTGGAAGCCTAGTAGGGCCGGCAGGAGGGGCAGCAGCAGCCAGCCCAGCAGCTGCAACGTCGGCCCGCTGGCCGCCGCTTCGGTGACGCCGACGGTGGCCGCCGGGTCGACCGTGGAGACCAGCACGGCCGGCCAACGGGCCACCCCGACCAGCGCCACCGGCAGCGCCAGGGCCGTGCCGGTGGCGGCCAGGGCCACCCCGGGTCGGCCCCGGTGCAGCGCCGCGCGGGCCGCAACCAGCGCCCCGACCAGCGCCACCAGCAGCAGTACGGCGGGAAGCGGCTGGCGGGTCGCTGCGCGTACCCGGTCGGAGAGCAGGCCCAGCGCGGCGGCCGTGGTGACGGCGGCGAGCGACCCGACGAGCAGCCGGCGGGCCAGCCGGGCGGTCACCGGGGCGTCGGCGGTCGGCAGCCGCAGGGTGAGGAAGGTCGCACCGTGCGCGGCGACGAGGACGAGCAGGGCGAGCCCGGTGGCGGCGACGAACGGGGTGGCCAGGTGGCTCTGCCCGGCGACGTGACCGTAGGTGTCGATCGGCAGGCCCTGGAGCAGCCCGGCGAGCAGTGCGCCCCAGCCGAACACGGCGAGTGCGCTGCCGACCACGACCACCCGGTCCCAGCCCCGGCGGGCGGCCGGCCCGGTCGGCCGACTGCGCTGCTGCACCCCGGCGGTGACCAGGATCACCCCGGCCAGCGCTCCGGCCACGGCGGGGTAGTAGCCGGAGAGGAGTTCGCCCTCCAGGGTGGGGAAGACGCCGAAGAGGATGCCGACGGCGGCCACCAGCCACACCTCGTTGCCGAGGAAGAAGGGGCCGAGCGCGGTGAGCCCGGCGCGGTGGGCGGCCGGGGTGTCCCGCCGGGCGAGCAGCAGCCCGACGCCGTAGTCGTAGCCGGCGAGGACGAGGTAGCCGGCGAAGAGGAGGCCGAGCAGGGCGTACCAGAGGAGGGGCATCGGGGTCCTCTCAGGCGAAGGCGCGGGCCGGCCGGGGTTCGTCGTCGTCGAGGACGCCGGGCGGGCGGCCGAGCGCCGGGTCGGTGGCGCCCCGGGCGGCGTGCCGGGCGAGCAGCGTCCAGTTGGTGACGGCGAGGGTGCCGAGCAGCAGGCTGAAACCGATCAGTGAGGCGAGCATCAGGCCCGGGTCGACGTCGGAGACGGCCCGGTCGGTGGGGAGCAACCCGTACGCGGCCCAGGGCTGCCGGCCGACCTCCCGGGCGAGCCAGCCGAGGATGACCGCGACGAAGGGCAGTGGCAGGGCGCACAGGGTCAGCCAGAGCGGGAAGCGCAGCCGGATCACCAGGTCCCGCCAGAGCAGCGGCAGCAGCAGCCAGACGCAGCCCAGGGTGAACCCGATGAGGATCATGAAGCCGAGCCCGACGTTGGACAGCACCGGCGGGGTGTAGTCACCGGGGCCGAACCGGGTGGTCCACTCGGCGATCCGGGCGTCGGCGGTCGGGCCGGCGTCGAACTTGGTGGGTTGCAGCTCGCCGACCGGGCCGAACTGGGCGAAGCCGAACCCCTGCACCAGGCTGACCGACAGGGCGGCGGTGACCAGCCCGATCCGCAGCGAGGTGCGGTGCAGGGCGAAGTCGGCGGTCCGTCGGATCAGGTGCCAGGCGCTGACCGAGGCCATCAGCATGCCGCCGGTGAGCAGGCTGGCGGCGATCACGTGGCCCAGCGCCATGCCGAGGGTGGGGTTGGTGAGCAACGCTCCGAAGTCGGTCAGGTGGGCGACCCCGTCACGCACCCGGTAGCCGACCGGGTGCTGGAGCCAGGCGTTCGCCACCATGATCCAGAAGGCCGAGGCGTACGCGGTGAGCGCGACCCCCCAGAGCAGCGCCAGGTGTACGCCACGCCGCAGCCGGTGCCAGCCGAAGATCCACATGCCGAGGAACGTCGACTCCAGGAAGAACGCCACGAGCGTCTCGATCGCCAGCGGGGCCCCGAAGACGTTGCCGACGTAGCGCGACAGCCCGCTCCAGTTCAGCCCGAACTGGAACTCCAGCAGGATGCCGCTGGCGATGCCGAGCACGTAGTTGATCACGTAGAGCTGGCCCCAGAACCGGGTCAGCCGTTCCCACTGCGGGTTGCCGGTGACGAACCAGGCGGTCTGCATGCCGACCAGCAGGGTGACCAGCCCGAGGGTGACCGCCACGAAGAGGAAGTGGATCGAGGTGGTGGTGGCGAACTGGAGGCGCGCGAGGAGCAGGGTGTCCATGACCGCTCTCTAACGTAGTCCCGCTTTTCGTAGGCAGCCTACACGTAGCCCCGCTACCTATCCATCCGCTCGGCATCGCCGCCAACTCCGGCGGACGGGACGGATCAGGCAGGCAGGGCGCGATCGGCGGGGCAGGGCGCAGCCGATCCAGCCGGGTGGCCGCCGGCTGCGCGGTCTGCTGACCGACCAGCGCGACCGGGCCGCCGCCCTGGTCCGTGGTCCGGCGGCGTGCGGCGGTCCGGCGGCGCGCGGTCGGTCCGGCCGGCTGCGGTCAGCTCAGGAAGAGGGAGATCGGGAGGGCGGCCAGGGTGGTGGTCACCGCCAGCGCGGCGGCCCCGAGCAGCCGGGGCGGCCGGTCGGCGACCAGCAGCCGCTGCATCCGGACGTCGAGGTCGCGGTCGCCCATGCCGAGCGCGCCGGCCGGGGTGACCCGGTGCCCGGCGGCGGCGAACCGGCGCAGCGCACCCGCCAGCGGGGCGTCGGCGTGCAGCTCGCGGGCCTTGTCGTCGGCCCGCATCTCGACCAGCAGGGCCACCCGCTCGTGGGCGGCGCGGACCCACCGGAACCACGGCAGCGCCCGGCACAGCGCGGTGAACGGCAACAGCACCAGGTCGTGGCGCTCCTGGGCGTGCGCCCGCTCGTGGGCGAGCACCGCCGCCAGCTCGGCCCGGTCCAGCAGGCTGAGCGTGCCGGCGCTGACCACCACCCGGGGGCGTACCCCGGGCAGGCAGTACGCGGCGGTGCCGGGGTGGTCGAGGACCAGCGCGCCGGGAATCGTCGGGTCCCGGCGGGCGACCAGGGTGAGCAGGTCCCGGTGCCGACGCTGGGCGCTCACGGCGGCGTGCACGCTGCGGACGGTGGTGCCGAGCAGCACCGCGCCGATGCCGAAGCCGACCCCGACCAGGCCGAGGTGGACGGCGGTCACCCCGGCCGGCAGGGTGCCGTGGGCCAGGTCGTCGGCGAGGGCCAGCAACGCCCCGCCGGTCGGCCGGTCGTACGCGGTCAGCCCGAGCGCCATCGGC
Source organism: Micromonospora sp. CA-248260 (assembly GCF_050942205.1). NCBI lineage: Bacteria > Bacillati > Actinomycetota > Actinomycetes > Micromonosporales > Micromonosporaceae > Micromonospora > Micromonospora sp. CA-248260. The sequence goes on from NZ_CP192021.1 coordinate 899,512, forward strand.
AGGCCCATCGCGGACAGGCCGAGGGCCAGCCCGACCGCCTGCCAGCAGACGATCGCGACCCGGGGGGCCCGCCACGTCCAGGTGGAGCCGGCCAACACCTGCGCGGTCAGCCAGCAGGCCAGGATCGCCCCGGCGAAGTGCACGGCGTACGCCATGATGGCCGCCCTACCGGTCCGTCGCCTCGTCGGCGGTCCGGGCCCGGCCGGTGCGGGGGTCCCCGACCCGGTCGGTCAGCCCGGCCTCGTGCCGCCCGGTCCCGGAGCCCGGCCGGGCGTCCTGCCCGGCCGGCGTGCCGGCGTCGGGTCCGGCCGGTGCGGGGCCGGTCAGCCCCGCCTCCGCGCCGAGCGCCGCCCGCAGCACCTCGGCCTCGGTGCCGGTCACGGAACGGGCGAAGCGCACCAGCGCGGCGTCCCGGCTGCCGCCGAGGTCGAGGGCGTCGAGCATGAGCCGGGCGATGTGCGCCTCCCGGCTGGCGGCGGCCCGGTAGCGCCAGGCCCGCCCCTCGCGTTCCCGCTGCACCATGCCCTTGCCGGCGAGCCGGTCCAGCACGGTCATCACCGTCGTGTACGCCAACTCGCGCCCGTCCAGGGCCTCGGCGACCTCCCGCACGGTCACCCCGTCCGACGTGCCCGGGACCACGTCCCACAGCACGTCCATCACCGCCCGCTCAAGATCACCCAACCGCGTCACCAGGCAATCCTACCCCCGGTAGTACGACCGGCTGTCGGACCATCGGGCCGGCCGGCACCCCGGCCGCCCGTGCCGCCCCGGCCCACCGGCGACCCGGCCGGTCAGACCCCCTTGGGGTGCCAGACCGTCTTGGTCTCCAGCAGCGCGGTCATCCGGCCCAGGCCCGGGTCACCCGCCCAGTCGTGGTCGGCCGGCACCGGCCGGAGCACCCGCTTGAGGTTCTCCGCCGCCCCGGCCTCCAGCTCGGTCGCCAACTCCCGGTCGGTCACCCCGGCCAGGTCGATCGCGTTGACGTCCAGGTGCGCGGCGAGCGTCGGCGCGGTCTCGGTGATCCGGCCGGTGAGCAGGTTGACCACCCCACCCGGCAGGTCCGAGGTGGCCAGCACCTCGGCCAGGGTCACCGCCGCCAACGGGGCCGACGGGGAGGCCGCCACCACCACCGTGTTGCCGGTGACGATGGCCGGGGCGATCACGCCGACCAGACCGAGCAGCGCCGGGGACTCGGGTGCCACCACGGCCACCACCCCCGTCGGCTCGGGCGCGGACAGGTTGAAGTAGGGCCCGGCCACCGGGTTCGCGCCGCCGTACACCTGGGGGAGCTTGTCGGCCCAGCCGGCGTACCAGACCCAGCGGTCGACCGCCGCGTCCACCTCGCCGCCGGGGACGCCGAGCGCCACGAACTGCTCGCGGCGGCCCTCCAGCATCTCGGCCACCCGGTAGAGGATCTGACCCCGGTTGTACGCGGTCGCCCCGGACCACCCCTTGACGGCGGCGCGGGCGGCGACCACGGCGTCCCGCGCGTCCTTGCGGGAGGCCAGTGACACGTTCGAGTCCTGCACGAGATACGACCGTCCCGACTCGCTGCGCGGGAACTTCCCGCCGATGAAGAGCTTGTACGTCTTGCGTACCGCGACCCGCTCAGACATTGAGGTACCCCTCCAGCCCGTGCCGGCCACCCTCGCGGCCGTAGCCCGACTCCTTGTAGCCGCCGAACGGCGAGGTCGGGTCGAACTTGTTGAACGTGTTGGCCCAGACCACCCCGGCGCGCAGCCGGTCGGCGGTCCACAGGATGCGCGAGCCCTTGTCGGTCCAGATCCCGGCCGACAGCCCGTACGGCGTGTTGTTGGCCTTCTCCACGGCCTCGGCCGGGGTGCGGAAGGTCAGCACCGACAGCACCGGGCCGAAGATCTCCTCGCGGGCGACCCGGTGCGCCTGGGTGACCCCGGTGAAGATCGTCGGCGCGAACCAGAACCCCCGCTCGGGCAGCTCACACGGCGGCGACCAGCGCTGCGCCCCCTCGGCCGCCCCGGCGTCGGACAGTTCCCGGATGCGGGCCAGCTGGGCGGCCGAGTTGATCGCCCCGACGTCGGTGTTCTTGTCCAGCGGGTCACCGACGCGCAGCAGCGCCATCCGCCGCTTGAGCGCGTCGAGCACCTGCTCGGCGACGTTCTCCTGGACCAGCAGCCGGGAACCGGCGCAGCAGACGTGGCCCTGGTTGAAGAAGATGCCGTTGACGATCCCCTCGACGGCCTGGTCGACCGGCGCGTCGTCGTAGACGATGTTGGCGGCCTTGCCGCCCAGCTCCAGGGTGACCTTCTTGCCGGTGCCGGCCACCGACCGGGCGATGGCCTTGCCGACCTCGGTGGAGCCGGTGAAGGCGACCTTGTCCACGCCCGGGTGTTCCACCAGCGCCCGGCCGGTGTCGCCCGCGCCGGTGACGATGTTGACCACGCCGGCCGGCAGGTCGGCCTGCTGGCAGATCTCGGCGAACAGCAGCGCCGTCAGCGGGGTGGTCTCGGCGGGTTTGAGCACCACCGTGTTGCCGGCGGCGAGCGCCGGGGCGACCTTCCAGGCGAGCATGAGCAGCGGGAAGTTCCACGGGATGACCTGCGCGGCCACCCCGAGCGGTCGCGGGTCCGCGCCAAAGCCCGCGTACGGCAGCTTGTCGGCCCAGCCGGCGTAGTAGAAGAAGTGGGCGGCGACCAGCGGCAGGTCGACGTCCCGGGACTCCCGGATCGGCTTGCCGTTGTCCAGCGACTCCAGCACCGCCAGCTCACGGGAGCGTTCCTGGACGAGCCGGGCGATCCGGTACAGGTACTTGGCCCGGTCCCGGCCGGGCATCGGACCCCACACCTTGTCGTACGCCTTGCGGGCGGCGCGGACCGCGCGGTCGACGTCCTGGGCGCCGGCCCAGGTGACCTCGGCGAGCACCTCCTCGGTGGCCGGGTTGACCGTCTTGTCGAGGTTCTCGCCGTCGACGAACCTGCCGTCGATGAACAGACCGTAGGACGACCTGATGTCGACGATCGCGCGCGACTCGGGCGCAGGGGCGTATTCGAACATCATGCTCAGTCCAGGGTGAAGTAGTCGGGACCGGAGTAGATGCCGGTCGTCAGCTTGGTGCGCTGCATGAGCAGGTCGTTGAGCAGGCTGGACGCGCCGAACCGGAACCAGTCCGGGCTCAGCCAGTCGCCGCCGACGGTCTCGTTGACCATGACCAGGTACTTGATCGCGTCCTTGGTGTTCTTGATCCCGCCGGCCGGCTTGACGCCTACCTGCCGCCCGGTGGCGGCCCGGAAGTCGCGGACCGCCTCCAGCATCACCAGGGTCACCGGCAGGGTCGCGGCGACCGGGACCTTGCCGGTGGAGGTCTTGATGAAGTCGCCGCCGGCCAGCATCCCCAGCCAGGAGGCCCGCCGGACGTTGTCGTAGGTGGCCAGTTCGCCGGTCTCCAGGATCACCTTGAGGTGGGCGTCCCCGCAGGCCTCCTTGGTGGCGACGATCTCGTCGTAGACCTCCTGGTAACGACCGGCCAGGAACGCGCCCCGGTTGATCACCATGTCGATCTCGTCCGCACCGGCGGCGACGGCCGCCCGGGTGTCGGCGAGCTTGACGTCCAGCGGCGCCTGCCCCGACGGGAACGCGGTCGCCACGCTGGCCAGGTGCACGGCGCTGCCGCGCAGCACCTCCGCCACGTGCGGCACCATCGCCGGGTAGACGCAGACCGCGCCGACGTGCGGGCAGGTCGGGTCGGCCGGGTCCGGGCGCAGCGCCTTAGCGGCCAGGGCGCGCACCTTGCCCGGGGTGTCGGCCCCCTCCAGGGTGGTCAGGTCGACCATCCGGATGGCCAGGTCGATCGCCTGCGCCTTGGCGGTGGTCTTGATCGAGCGGGTGCCGAGCTGTGCCGCCCGCTGCTCCGCGCCGACCTGGTCCACCCCGGGCAGGCCGTGCAGGAAGGTCCGCAACGCGGTCTCGGATCGCCCCAGCTCGGACAGGTCCGACCGGGCCGACGTCGTTGTCGCCGTCATGCCCCGAATACTACGCAGCCACGAGTCCGGTGATCCTGGTCACAGCAGCCCGGGTCGGGGGCGGTCGGGTAGCCCGGCGTCGCCGCAGGGCCCGGTGGGCCGGGGTGCCCCGGTTGGCTGCGGGTAAGACGCCCCGGCCCGTCGGCCCCGGGTGAGCCGCGTCGCCGCCCGCCGCGCACCCGTACTGCCGGCGGGCCGGGACCGGTAGGTTGAGCGATCGTGGACGTACACGTCATTGACCACCCGCTCGCCCAGTCGCGGCTGACCGCCATGCGGGACGCCCGGACCGACTCGTCGTCGTTCCGGGCCGCGCTGCACGAACTCACCACCATGCTGGTGTACGAGGCCGCGCGCACCTTCCCCGTCGAGAAGTACCCGGTGCAGACCCCGGTCACCGGTGCCGAGGGGACCCGGTTGGCGAACCCGCCGCTGCTGGTGCCGGTGCTGCGGGCCGGCCTCGGGATGGCCGACGCGGCGCTCGGGCTGCTGCCGGAGTCGTCGATGGGCTTCGTCGGCCTGGCCCGCGACGAGGAGACGTACGAGCCGCGCGCCTACATGGAGTCGCTGCCCCGGGACCTCGCCGGCCTGCCGGTGCTGGTGCTCGACCCGATGCTGGCCACCGGCGGTTCGCTGGAGCACTGCTGCCGGCTGCTCGCCGACCGGGGCTGCACCGACATCACCGTGCTCTGCGTGCTCGCCGCGCCGGTCGGCATCGCCCGGCTGGAGCGGTCGGGGCTGCCGTTGCGCCTGGTCACCGCGTCGATCGACGAGGGGCTGAACGACAACATGTTCATCGTGCCGGGCCTCGGCGACGCCGGTGACCGCCAGTTCGGCGGCATGCCCCGGTTCTGACCGGCCCATTTCGCCGCGGCATGCCCCGCTCCTGGCTTGCCCGGCTCGCGGCCGGCATGCCCCGCTCCCGGCTCGCGGCCGGCATGCCCCGCTCCCGGCTCGCGGCCGGCATGCCCCGCTCCCGGCTCGCGGCCGGCATGCCCCGCTCCCGGCTCGCGGCCGGCATGCCCCGCTCCCGGCTCGCGGCCGGCATGCCTCGCTCAGCGTGCGGCCGGCATGCCTCGCCCGGTTTGCGGTGGCATGCCCCGCTCAGCTCGCGGTGGCATGCTCCATTTCCGGCCCGCCCAGCTCCGGTGTCTCCGGGCTGAGCTGGCGGGTGGTCGGCAGGTCGCGGGCGAGTGGTCGGGTCGGTCGCGGGGGTTGCCTTCCCACCCAGAGCGAGTCGGTGAGCGCGGGGTGCGTTCAGGCGCTACCGTCTCGGGCCATGACTGGTGTTGCGCTGGCCGAGGAGTTGCTGCTCCTCGCGTATGACGATGAATCCGGCAAGGCGACCATGCCCCGGATCAGTCTTGACCTGGGGATGGCCGCCGCCGTCCTGGTCGAGCTGGCCCTTGCCGGCCGGATCGCGTACGTCGACGGGAACCTGGTGGTGACCGACCCGACGCCGGTCGGCGAGCCGATCCTGGACGGGGTGCTGGGCCGGATGGCCGCCGACACCCCGCACAGCCCGTCCTCCTGGGTGCAGCGGCTGCGGCACGGCCTGCGCGACCGCATCCTCGGCGACCTGGTCGACCGTGGCGTGGTGCGTGACGTCGAGGAGACCGAGCTGGACTTCATCGTGGTGCACCGCTACCCGACCACCGACCCGTCCGTGGAGCAGGACAGCCGGCGGCGGCTGGCCGAGGCGCTGGCCGGCGAGCAGTTGCCCGACGAGCGGACGGCGGCGCTGGCCACGCTGGTTGCGGTGCTGCGGATGGAACCGGCGCTCGGCCTGACCGGCAGCGCGGCGCAGGACGCCCGGCGTCGGCTGGAGGAGATCGCGGGCGGGGCCGGTTTCTCCGGCACGATCAGCCTGGAGGAGTCGGTGGTCCGCCCCTCGGTGGCCCTGGTCGTCACCGCCCTCGGTCAGGCCGTCGACCACGCACTCGGCAAGCGCGCCGTGAGCTGACCGCCACCACCGCACGCGACCCCGCTGGTCGCGGAGGAGCCTCGCAGTTGCCTGGTTGTAGTGGCATCCATCCCGCTCGGATGCCACTACAACCAGGAAACTGAGTCGATCATGCAGCGCGGTGCGTGGCGGGCAATGCGGTGCGTGGGCGGTCAATGCAGCGCGGCGCGTGGCGGAGAATGCGGCGCGGCGCGTGGTGGGCGGGGTCAGATGCCGAGGGCGGTGGCGATCTCGGTGCGTAGCGTGGTGAGCGCCGCCGCCGCCCGGGTGCGGGCCGCCGGCACGTCCCCGTCCGCGACCGGCTCCACCACCTCCAGGTACGCCTTGAGCTTCGGCTCGGTGCCCGAGGGGCGGATCACCACCCGGGCGGCGGCGGTACGCAGGATCACCACGTCGGCGGCGGGCAGCAGATCCTGCGCCTCGGTGACCGGTGCACCGAGCAGCGTGGTCGGGGTGGCCGCCCGGACCCGGGCCATCACGTCGGCGATGATCCGCAGGTCGTCCACCCGGACCGACAACTGGTCGGTCTGGTGCACGCCGAACTCGGCAGCCAGCTCGTCCAGCCGGTCGGTCAGGGTGCGCCCCTGCGCCTTCAGCCCGGCGGCCAGCTCGGCGACGGTCAGCGCGGCGGTGATGCCGTCCTTGTCGCGTACGTGCTCGGGGGCCACGCAGTAGCCGAGGGCCTCCTCGTAGCCGTACGCCAGCGGCGGCGTCCCACCCCCGGCCCGGACGATCCACTTGAACCCGGTCAACGTCTCGTCGTACGCCCGGCCCCGGGCCGCGCACATCGCCCGGAGCAGGGACGACGACACGATCGTGGTCGCGTACAGGCCGTCGACGCCGCGCCGCATCAGGTGGTCGGCGAGCAGCACCCCCACCTCGTCCCCGCGCAACATCCGCCACCCCGTCCCGGTGCCGGCCGGCTCGCGGACCACCACCGCGCAGCGGTCGGCGTCCGGGTCGTTGGCGATCGCCAGGTCGGCGTCGGTGGCGTCGGCGAGGGCCACCAACCGGTCCACCGCGCCGGGCTCCTCCGGGTTGGGGAAGCTGACGGTGGGGAAGGCCGGGTCCGGTTCCGCCTGGTCGGGCACCACCCCGGGGGTCGGAAAACCCGCCCGGGCGAAGGTCGCGGTCAGCACCGCCGCCCCCACCCCGTGCAATGGCGTGTACGCCACCCGCAGGTCACGTGGTCCGCCCGCTTCGATCACCGCGACGGCCCGTTCCACGTACGCGGCGACCAGGTCGTCGCCGAGCACCTGGCCGGGCGGCCCCAACGGCACCTGCGCCAGCGGGCCGACCGCCCGGATGGCCGCCTCGATGCCGGCGTCGGCGGGCGGCACGATCTGCGCCCCCGCGCCGAGCGCCCCACCGAGCTGGGCACCCAGATAGACCTTGTAGCCGTTGTCCTGCGGCGGGTTGTGGCTGGCCGTCACCATCACCCCGGCCACCCCGCCGAGCCTGCGCACCGCGTACGCCAGCACGGGGGTGGGCAGCGGCCGGGGCAGCAGCAGCGCCGGCCGGCCCGCGCCGGTGGCGACCTGGGCGGTGCGCTCGGCGAACTCCCGGGAACCGTGCCGGGCGTCGTACCCGATCACCAGCGGACCCTCGCCGCCCTCGGCGGCGAGCCAGCCGACCAGCCCGGCCGCCGCCCGGGTGACCACCGCGAGGTTCATGCCGTTCGGCCCGGCGCGCAGCGGGCCGCGCAGCCCGGCCGTGCCGAAGGTCAGCGGGCCGGCGAACCGGTCGGCCAGCTCCGGCGCGCTGGCCGGCAGCCGGTCGAGCACGGCCCGCAGCTCGTCCCGGCTGGCCGGGTCGGGGTCGTCGTCGAGCCAGCGTCGAGCCTGGTCGCGCATCCGGTCGAGGTCAGTGCTTTCCGCCACCATTGCCTCTTGATAGCACGACGGCGGAACACCGCGTCCGGTCGACCCGGATCACCTTGCCGGGCGGGCCGGTCCGGCCCGCCCCACGAGCCGGCTCAGCTGGAGCCGGTGAGCTGGAACGACTTGACCATCTCGTCGAAGATCGGCTTGCTCTCGGCGAACTTGGCGTCGTTGGCGGTGAGATAGAACGAGTAGACCTTCCCCTCGTGCACCACCCCACGCCACACCCCGTGCCGCTTGTCGCCGCCGTCGCCGCAGGTGTACTCGAACTCGGCGGCCGACTTGCCGGCCAGGTTCTTCTCGCCCATCGCCAGCTGCTCGTAGGGCCTGGCGCAGGAACTCGTCCGCTTGCGGAGGCCGTCCGCTGCCACTTCGACCCAGCGGCTCGAGGAGCCGCCGAACTTCTCGGTGAGGATGCGCACCTTGCGCCCCTTGTCCTGCGGGTCGACGTAGTCGATGTAGACCCCGCCGGTCGCCCGCTGCCAGCCCTTCGGCACGTTCACCCGGATGCCCCGGGCGCTGTGCTCCTGCATCGGCGGCAGCTCGCCGCCACCCGCAGCCGGTGCGCTCGGGCCGGCCTGCGGGGGTGGGGTCGACTCCGGGTCGCCGCCGCTGAACAGGGCCACCGCTCCGATCAGCAACACCACGGCCAGGCCGCCGGCCGCCGCGAGCTGGAGCTTGCGCGGCCAGCCCTTGACCGTGCCGACGAGTCGACCGCCGGCACCCTTCGCCCGGCCGAGCGCGCCACCGTCGGCCCCGCCCGGCGGCGCGGGTGGCGACGTCCACGACTGGCCGGTGCCGGGGATGGACCACTGCCCGCCGTACACCGCCTGGGTCTGCTCGGAGTTGCCGCCACCGCCGTAGATGGCCTGGGTCGGCTCCGCCGTCCCGTAGCCGGCCCGGGCCGGCTCGGGGCCCCCGCCGATGCGCTGGGTGGCGTCGGTGGTGCCGCCACCGATGCGCTGGGTGGCCTCCGGGGCGGCGCTCGGGGTGATCCCGCTGGGTGGCCTCCGGCCGGCCGTACGTCCCGGCGGTCGGGCGGGTCGGCAGCGGGTCGACGGTGGGCCCGCCCGATGCCGGCATCGCATCGGTCGGGGTGTGCAGCGGGCCGGCGAACGCGTCGGCGCTGGTGTCGTCGAGGGCGGCGGCCGAGGTCGCCACCGGCTCGGGGCGTTCACCCCGGCGCAGCTTCGCCAGCCGGTCGGTCAGCGACTCACCGGCGGCCAGCATCGCCCGGCCACCGATCTGCCCGCTCGGCTTCGACTCGGCCGGCGGCGCGGTGACGGCCGGCGGCCCCGACGGGCGCTGCACCGGCACCACCGAGTACGGGTCGGTGATCGAGTTGACCGCCGTCGCCGTGCTGGTCAGCGGGCCGGCGAGCAACTCGCGCAGCATCGCCCGCGCAGTGTGCACGTCGAGCCGGCGGGCCGGGTCCTTCTCCAGCAGGCCCATCAGCACCCGGGTCAGCGGGCCGCTGCGCTGCGGGGTGGCCGGCGGGTCCTCGACGACCGCGTGCATGGTCTCGATCGGGTCGCCCTTGTCGAACGGGGGCCGCCCCTCGACCGCCGTGTAGAGGGTCACACCGAGCGAGAACAGGTCGCTGGGCGGGCCGAAATCCTGCCCCATGGCGCGCTCGGGGGAGATGAAGTGCGGCGAGCCGAGCACCATCCCGGGGGTGGTGAGCTGGACGTCGGTGGGCATCCGGGCCACCCCGAAGTCGGTCAGCACACAGCGGCCGTCGGTGCAGATCAGCACGTTCGCCGGCTTGACGTCACGGTGCAGCACCCCGTTGGCGTGCGCCACCTCCAGCGCGCCGAGCAGCGCGATGCCGATCTTGGCGACCGCGCGTCCGGCCACCGGGCCGTCCTCGATCACCATGTCGGCGAGGCTGCGGGCGTCCAGCAGCTCCATCACGATCCACGGCCGGCCACCCTCGGTGACCACGTCGTAGACCTGGACCACGGCCGGGTGCTGGATCGCGGCGGCGGCACGCGCCTCGCGCAGGGTGCGTTCGTACATCGCGTCCCGGTCGCTGGGGGCCAGCCCGGGCGGCAGGACGACCTCCTTGACCGCCACGTCGCGCCGCAGCAGGGTGTCTGTCGCGCGCCAGACCGTGCCCATGCCGCCGTTGCCCACCGAGGAGCGCAACTCGTACCGGCCGCCGATGATGGTGCCGGGTGCTGCGCGTCCGTTGGGAGGACTCACTGGTCCGCCGCTCCACGTCGGGATCTGAGTCACAGGAAAAGCCACCGGGAAAGTCGAGGGGGCTGGGACACAACGTCTCTATCTTGCTGGTTCCGACGCCCGATGCGAAACCCGACGCGGCGGACCTTTGTCCTATCCGACGCTACCGACCGCCATGCCGAACGGTGTGTACCTGGCCGTTCACCTGCCGTCGACCGATGCCGAACCGAGATGTGCGCCATCCCTCACCCCACCGATGCCGCCGGGCGTCCTACCATCCCTGGATGAGTGAAGCGCGGGCGAGCGAGTCGGGGTTCCCCATCAAGGGCGTCTACACGGCTGCGGACCTCCCCCCGGAGCTGGACTCCCGCCTCGGCGAACCGGGCCAGTACCCGTACGCCCGGGGGGTCTACCCGACGATGTACACCTCCCGGCCGTGGACGATGCGCCAGTACGCCGGCTTCGGCACCGCCACCGAGTCCAACGCGCGCTACCACCAGCTGCTGAAGGCCGGCACGATGGGCCTGTCGGTCGCCTTCGACCTGCCCACCCAGATGGGGTACGACTCCGACGACGCCATCGCGAGCGGCGAGGTGGGCAAGGTCGGGGTGGCGATCGACTCCATCGAGGACATGCGGCTGCTCTTCGCCGGCATCCCGCTGGACAAGGTCTCCACCTCGATGACCATCAACGCGCCCGGCTCGGTGCTGCTGCTGCTCTACCAGCTCGTCGCCGAGGAGAACGGCCTGTCCGGCTCGGCGCTCAACGGCACCATCCAGAACGACATCCTCAAGGAGTACATCGCCCGGGGGACGTACATCTTCCCGCCGAAGCCGTCGCTGCGGCTGGTCGCCGACACCTTCGCGTACTGCCGCAAGGAGGTGCCGAAGTGGAACACCATCTCCATCTCCGGCTACCACATGGCGGAGGCCGGGGCGACGCCCGCGCAGGAGATCGCGTTCACCCTGGCCAACGGGGTCGAGTACGTCCGGGCGGCGCTGGCCGCCGGGCTGGCGGTCGACGATTTCGCCCCCCGGTTGTCGTTCTTCTTCGTGGCCCGCACCACCCTGCTGGAGGAGGTCGCGAAGTTCCGCGCCGCCCGGCGGATCTGGGCCCGGCTGCTGCGTGACGACTTCGGCGCGAAGGACCCGAAGTCGATGATGCTGCGGTTCCACACCCAGACGGCGGGGGTGCAGCTGACCGCCCAGCAGCCCGAGGTGAACCTGGTCCGGGTGGCGGTGCAGGGGCTCGCCGCGGTGCTCGGCGGCACCCAGTCGCTGCACACCAACAGCTTCGACGAGGCGATCGCGCTGCCCACCGAGAAGGCCGCCCGGCTGGCGCTGCGTACCCAGCAGGTGCTGGCGTACGAGACGGACCTGACCGCCACCGTCGACCCGTTCGCCGGGTCGTACGTGGTGGAGGCGATGACCGCCGAGATCGAGGCGGCGGTCAACGACCTGATGGACCGGGTCTTCGACCACGGTTCGGCGGTGGACGCGATCGAGGCCGGGTTCCAGAAGCGGGAGATCGAGCAGTCGGCCTACCGGTTCGCCCAGCAGATCGACGCGGGGGAGCGGGTGGTGGTCGGGTTGAACCGCTTCCAGATCGACACCGAGGAGCCGTACGAGCCGCTGCGGGTGGACCCGACGATCGAGGCGACCCAGGCGGAACGGCTGGCCCGGCTGCGGGCCGAGCGGGACGCCGGGGCGGTCGAGCGGGCGCTGGCCGAGCTGCGGGCCGCCGCCGAGGGGGACGAGAACGTGCTCTACCCGATGAAGGAGGCGCTGCGGGCCCGGGCCACGGTGGGTGAGGTCTGCGGGCTGCTGCGCCAGGTCTGGGGGACGTACCGCCCGAGCGACCGTTTCTGACCCCGGTCCGACCGCTGCGGTCCCGGCCGGTGTGCCGCCCGCGACCCGGCGGGTGGGCCGAGCCCCACGTTGATCCGCACGGCGACCTCCGCCGGCAGTCCGCTGCCGGCAGGGGTCGCCGTCGTCGTCCGGTCTGGGCCGCTAGGGGTCGCCAGGCCGACGCGCCCGGGGCTACCGTCGGTGACAGCCTGCGGTGGTGTGCCAGGTCGGCCCGGCAGGCGGCGGGGCGGCTCGGGTGGCCGGGGCGTGCGGTGCGGGGTTCGTGGGTAAACCCGGACGGGTGGACGGGGCGGACAGCATGTCCGCGCGGGCCCGGAGACGCCGTGTCACCGTCGGGCACCGGCTGTTCACCCGGCGGCGTCGGCTAATTGTCGGACCGGCGGTCGACCGGGGCGACCAATGCGACAATTCGGGTACGACGGCCCCGGATCGACGCCGATTTCGCGACCGCCCAATCGGTTACGCGTTGTAGGAGGTGGGGGGCAGATGACGGCGTCCGACCGCGATCTACCTGCTGTCCCGCAGATATTTGACCCCTCCCACCAGGGCTTACGTGACGCTGTGCGCTCCGATCACTACCGTAACGAGGTTGCGCAGCGTCACCGTCGGAGGTCTAGGCTGTCTGCTGTCCTCCCCGATGATCCATCCATTTCTAGTGATCGAGAATTCGACGTGACGAGTGCGTTGACGCTGCCGAACGGCAGCCAGCTGGCGTCGTCCTGGGCGGAGGCGCCGTCCGGGTCCCAGCCCCTGCCCCACGATCTGGATCACCTGCTCGCGCTGCGGGTACCCGGCCTGATCGCCACCCGCCGCCACCTCCACTCCCACCCGGAACTCTCCGGTGAGGAGTTCGAGACGGCGGCGCTGATCGCCCGGGAACTCACCCTCGCCGGGCTGCATCCCCGACTGCTGCCCAAGGGCAACGGGGTGATCTGCGACATCGACGGGCGGCCCGACGGCCCGGTCGTGGCGCTCCGCGCCGACATCGACGCCCTGCCGCTGACCGACGTCAAGGACGTCTCCTACCGGTCCACGGTGGACGGTGTGTGCCACGCCTGCGGCCATGACGTGCACACGGCCGTGCTGCTCGGCGTCGGCATGCTGCTGGCCCAGCTCGCCGACGCCGGCCAGCTCGACGGCCGGGTCCGGATGATCTTCCAGCCGGCGGAGGAGATCCTGCCCTGCGGCTCCCTGGAGGTCATCGAGGCCGGCGGCCTGGACGACGTGGTGCAGATCTTCGCCCTGCACTGTGACCCCAACCAGCCGGTGGGCCGGGTGGGGTTGCGGGTCGGTCCGATCACCGCGGCGGCCGACAACGTCACCGTCAAGCTCACCGGGCCGGGCGGGCACACCGCCCGCCCCCACCTGACCGTCGACCTGGTCGACGCGCTCGGCCGGCTGGTCACCGAGGTCCCGGCCCTGGTCACCCGCCGGGTGCCGGCCAACAGCGGGCTGCTGCTGGTGTTCGGCCACGCCTCGGCCGGCACCCGGTACAACGTCATCCCGTCCGAGGCGTGCGCGGCCGGCACCCTGCGGGTGATGGACCGCGACACCTGGGAACGGGCCCCGGAGATCGTCGCTCAGGTCGTCCGGGACGTCCTCGCGCCCACCGGCGCCACCGTCGACCTGGAATACCTGCGCGGCCGGCCACCCGTCAGCAACGACGCCCGCGCCATCGGCATCCTCACCGCCGCCACCGCCGCCGCGCTCGGCCCGGAGGGGATCGCGGAGACCCCGCAGAGCATGGGCGGCGAGGACTTCTCCTGGTATCTCGAACACGTCCCCGGTGCGCTGGCCCGGCTCGGCGTGGGCCGCGCCGGGGGCCCCACCATGGACCTGCACCGGGCGTCCTTCGACGTCGACGAGCGGGCCATCCCGGTCGGCGTGCGCGTCATGGTGCAGACCGCGTTGCGGGCACTGGCGGCGGCCCGGTAGGAGCCGGCGGGTGACCCCCGCCGCCCGGTCCACCAGGCATCGGTGCGCGTCCCCCGCCGACCGGCCCCGCCGGCGGCGGGGGCTGCCGCCGCCGGCCCCGCCGCCGCAGCACCACCACGAGCGCCGTCACGGGCACCCCGATGATCAGCAGCCAGGGCAGCAGCGCCCCGAGCACAGTGAGCAGTACGCCCATCGAGGCGAGGAAGACGGTCCAGCCGCCGCGCAGGCCCACCATGAACCCGGTCCGGTCCGCCGGTTCGTCGTCGGCCGTCGAGGCGTCCCGGCCGACGAAGGTCACCGTGATCGTGGAGAGCGCGGTCAGGTCGGCCAGCCGACGCTTCTTCGCCTCCAGCGAGGCCAGGTCCGCCTCCCGGCGGGTCACCTCGTTCTCCAACGAGACCAGCTCCGCCACCGTGTCGGCCCGGGCCAGCAGCCGGCGGGCGCTGTCCACCCGGGCCCGCTGGGTGACGATCCGGGCGTCCAGGTCGACGGTCTCCTCGGTGACGTCCTGGGTACGGATCTCCCGGCGCTGCTGCCGACCGTAGGTGGCCAACTCGTCGACGAGCGCGGTGAACTTCGCCGCCGGCACCCGCAGTTGCAGCTCCGCCTGGGCGGACGCGTCGACACTGCGACGCTGGTCGCCGCCGACGAACCCGCCGGTGGCGGTGACCGCGTCCACCGCCCGCCGGGCGGCAGCCTCCACGTCGTCCACCTGCACCCGCATCGTTCCGGTGTAGATGATCGCGCGCTGGTCGACCCGCAGGTCGGCCGCGCCCGTACCGGCCTGTCCGTTCGCCGCATCGCGGTCCGGCGCCGCGCCGCCCGGTGCCCCCTGCGCCGGCGCCTTCTCCTGCGGCGCGGAACCGGCCGAACTGCCGTCGCGGTCGCCCGCCCCGCACCCGGCCAGCAGCAGCGCCGCCAACCCGATCGCCGCCAGGGCCCGTGCCCCACCGGCCGCTGTCCCCAGTGTCATCCCCGCTCCCGTCGTCGTCCGTCCCCCGGTTCCGGGGCGATAGCTCGGACGCGGCGCACGGCCGCCCCGGTTCCGGCAGACTGCGCTGAGGACATCACGATTCGATAAGCGAGGAGTCACGATGCGGCTCACCAAGTTCTCGCACTCCTGTCTGCGCATCGAACGCGACGGGGCGGTGCTGGTCGTCGATCCGGGCGTGTTCAGCGAGGCGGCGGCGCTGGACGGGGCGGACGCGGTGCTGGTCACCCACGAACACCCCGACCACCTCGACACGGCGGCGCTCGCCCGCCGGCTGGACCGGGAACCCGTCCCGGTGTACGGCCCGGCGGCGCTCGGTGCCGTCCTCGGCGACGCCGCGGCGGCCCTCACCCCGGTCACCCCGGGTGACACGTTCACCGCCGCCGGCATCCCGGTGAGCGCCGTCGGTGGCCGGCACGCCGTGATCCACCCCGACATCCCGGTGGTGGACAACATCGGTTACCTGATCGACGGCACGGTCTACCACCCCGGCGACGCGCTGTACGTCCCCGAGGGGGTCGAGGTGGACACGCTCTTCGCCCCGATCCACGCACCCTGGTCGAAGTTCTCCGAGGTGGTCGACTTCATCCGGGCGGTCGCCCCGCGCCGGGCGTACGCCCTGCACGACGCGCTGCTCAACGACAACGGGTACGGCGTGCTCGACCGGCAGTACACCGCGCTGTCCCGCACCGACTACCAGCGGCTGGAGCCGGGCAGCCGGATCGACGCCTGAGCCGTGGCCGTCGACGAGTCCACGCTGGCCCGGCAGCTCTACCGCACCCCGCCCGACCGGTTCGTGGCCGCCCGGGACGCCGCCGTCGCCGAGGCCCGCCGGGTCGGGGACGTCGCCACCGCCCGGCGGATCGCCGGATGGAAGCGGCCCACGGTGGCGGCCTGGCTGGTGAACCTGCTCGCCCTGGACCGGCCCGAGCTGGTCGCCGACCTCGGGCCGCTGGCCGAGGCGCTGCGCACCGCCCAACGCGATCTCGAGGGTGCCCGGCTGCGGGAGTTGTCCGCCCAGCGGCGGGAACTGGTCGCCGCGCTGGTCACCGAGGTACGCCGGATCGTCGCCGACATTCCCGACGCACCGCCGGCCACCCGACTACCACTGGCCGAGGTCGAGGCCACCCTGCACGCCGCGCTCGCCGACACCGGGGTGGCCGGGCAGGTCCGGTCCGGACGGCTGCTGCGGGCGGTGCACCACTCCGGGTTCGGCGAGGTGCCCCGCCCCCAGCTGCGGCTGGTCACCGGCGGCGTCGCCGAGGAGGCGACCGGTGGCAGGGCGGCGGCTGGTGGTGGCGCGCGGGCGGCCGGGGGTGGGACGGCGGCCGGTGGTGCCGGGACGGCGGCTGGCCGCGTACCGGCGCGGGAGGCGGACCGGGGCGGTGCGCGACGGGCCCGTGACGAGCGGGTGGCGGCGCGGGCCGCCCAGGCCGAACGGGCCAGGCGTCGCCGCGCGTTGGACCGGGAGTTGGCGGCGGCACGGGCCGCCCAGCGGCAGGCGGAGCAGGACCTGGACGGTGCGGCGACGGCCGAGCGGGCGGGTGCCGACGCGCTCGACCGGATCGAGGGGGAACTGGCCGAACTGGAACGCCGCCGGGCCGCCGCCGAACAGGAGCTGAGCCGGGCCAAACTGGCCCGTCGGGCGGCTGAGCGGGCACTCACCGCCGCCCGCCGCCGCACCGGGGAGGTCGAGGGGGTGATCGAGGCGGCGGACGCCGAGGAGGCGGACCCCACGGCGGACGCTGAGGGGGCAGACTGAACACGATGAATGCGTGCATCGGGCGGTCGGGATGACGCCGGAACAGGTCGCCGCCGGCAGCAAACCCGCCGTGCTGGAGCTGGGGGAGCTGTTCAGCCGCTGCCCGGGGACCCTGCGGCGGGCCAGGACGATGGGCATTCCCGGCTGGGCGTTCTATGTCACCGGGCGGGCCGGCGCGTTGGGTGACATCCGCGCCGAGACGGTGGCGGCGGCGCTGGGGTTCCTCGCCCCGGAGGCCGTCGCCGACGGGTGGGACACCGCCGTGCGGGTGGTCCGACCGTTGGAGGTGGCCACCGCGAACCTGACCGAGTGCTGCCGGTGGGGTGCCCAGCACCTCGACGACCTGCCCGACACACCCCGGCTGACGGCCCTGCTGGAACGGGTGGTGGCCGCCGCCGACGCGACCGGCATGCCGCTCTTCGCGGCCTGGCGGGCCATGCCGCTGCCCGAGCACACCGAGGGGGCCCGCGCTGCCGTGGCACTGCTGCTGTTGCGGGAACACTTCGTCGGGGCCTACCTGCTGGCGGTGCGGGCGGCCGGGATGACACCGCTGGAGGCCGTACTGGCCGGGCCGGAGGGGGAGGCCGGGGCGGCGGCGTGCGGGTGGTCTCCGCCGTACCCGCCGGTCGGGCCGTTGGTGCGGCGTCGGCTCTGGGCCGAGGCGGTGACCGACCGGTTGGCCTCGGCCGGGTTCCGGGCGCTCCCCCCGGCCGAGGGCCGGGAGCTGATCGAGTTGCTCACCGACGTGCGGGCCCGGCTCCGCGCCGAAGCGGACGGCTGACCGATCCCGGCCGGCCCGGTGCGGCCGGTCCCGGCGCGGCCCGGTGCGGCCGGTCCCAGCCGGCCCGGTGCGGTGCGGCCGGTCCCAGCCCGGTCCGGCCCGGCCCGGTGCGACCGGCAGTTCGGTGCGACCGGTCGGCGACCCGAAAAATCAGCGGCGGGGTGGCGGGCTGGCTGCCAGGATCTGCGGCGTGACGCTCCCCGCCGGCTGGACCGCCCGCCGCCCCACCCTGGACGACGTGCCCGCGCTGCTCGCCGTGGTGCACGCCGCCGACACGTTCGCCATCGGCCACCCCGACTTCGACGCCGACGACGTCCGGGCCGCGCTGACCGCGCCGTTCTTCGACCCGCAGCACGACTCCTGGGTCCTGACCGATCCTGATCAGCAGGTGGTCGGCTGGACCCTTGTCGACAACCCGACCGGGGTGGGCCGCGAATACCTCGACGTCTTCGTCGATCCGGAGCGCGCGACGGAGCAGCGGGCCGTGCTGCTCGACCGGATGCTGCGCCGGATCGCCGAACGCGCCACCGAGCGGGGCCGGCCCGCGCTGACCGTCCGCGCCGCCGCCTGCCCGCCGGAGACCCGCTGGGCCGGTGAGCTGACCGCCGCCGGTTTCACCCGGGCCAAACGGTACCTGCGGATGAGCCGGTCGCTGGCCGACCTGCCCGCCGAGCCGCCACCTCCACCCGGGGTGACCGTCCGGCCGCTGCGCCCCGACGACGAGGCCGACCTACGGCTGTTCCACCGGATCCACGACACGGCGTTCCGGGACACCCCGGACTACGAGCCGATCGGCTTCGAGGGCTGGCGGGACCGGCTCACCGACGGCGGGCGGGTCTGGGACGAGTGGTTCCTCGCCGAGGTCGACGGCGAGCCGGCGGGCGCGCTCAACTCGTCCGACCAGGCGCTGGAACAGGACATGGGCTGGGTGCGCACGCTGTCGGTGCTGCCCGCGTACCGGCGGCGCGGGGTGGGGGCGGCGCTGCTGCGGCGGGCGTTCGCCGTCTACGCGGCCAAGGGCCGGGGTCACGCCGGGCTGGGGTTCGACCTGGCCAACCCCACGACGCCGGTCACCCTCTACCGCGCGGTGGGGCTACGCGAGACCCGCTGGATCGATCTGTACGAGCGGAGCGTGCCCGCCACCTGACCGGCCCGGCACGCGCCGGCCGCCCCGGTGCGTGCCCGGCTGTCCCGGCCGGCCCGGTGTGTGCCGGAGCTGACGCCCGACGGGGTCGCCGTCGGGCGTCAGCGACGCCGGTAGCACACTGGACGGGTGCGACACGCGTTACGCCGAGGCGGTGCCGGTGGGGCGGGACCGCAGCTCGGAGACGTAGTCGTCGGGTGCGCCCGCCTTCTCGGCGGCGTTGGCGATCTCCGACAGGTACCAGGCGGTCGGCAGGCCGCCCTCGTAGCCGTCGAAGACGTACACCCAGGCGGTCACGTCACCGTCCAGCGTCAAGACCCGCACGGTGAGTTTGCGGTACGTGCCGGCGGTGACGCCCTCCAACTCGTCGAGCTGAGCGGCGTCGTACGGGTCGATGTCGTAGAGCGCCACGAAGACCCGGTCGCCCGGGGACTCGACCACGGTGCTGACGGACCCCTCCCAGCCGATCACGTCCTCGCCCGCGAAGGTCAGCCGCCACCCCTCCAGCCAGCCGACGCCCACCATCGGCGAATGCGGACAGTAGGCACGCATCCGGGCAGGGTCCAGGTTTGAGCCGTAGGCCGCGTAGTGACGCACGGCGATGACGATAGCCCGGCAGACGGGTGGGGGAGAATACGACGGTGCGTGTCGCACGGGTTCGGGAGAAGAAAGTCACTGTGAACACCGAGAGAGGGCGAGGGCTGTGAGCCACATCGTGATCATCGGCGGGGGGCCGGCCGGCTACGAGGCGGCCCTGGTCGCCGCCCAGCTGGACGCCGACGTCACCGTGGTGGAGGCCGACGGCGCCGGAGGTGCCTGCGTACTCTCCGACTGTGTCCCGTCGAAGACCTTCATCGCCAGCTCGGAGGTGGTGACCGGCTACCGGGACACCGAGGCGTTCGGCATCCACTCCGACGGCCTGGAGGCGGTCACGGTCGACGCCCGGGCCGTGCACGAGCGGGTGAAGCGGCTCGCCCTGGCCCAGTCCGCCGACATCCACGCCAAGCTGATCAAGGCCGGGGTGACCTTCGTCGCGGGCACCGCCCGACTCGGCGAGGACACCCTGGGTCACACCCACCGGGTCGTCGTCACCCCGACCGACGGTGGCGAGGAATACTCGATCGCCGCGTCCACCGTGCTGGTCGCGACCGGCGCCACCCCGCGTCAGCTGCCCACCGCGTTGCCCGACGGGGAGCGCATCCTCACCTGGCGGCAGGTGTACGACCTGCCCGAGTTGCCCAGCCACCTGATCGTGGTGGGGTCCGGCGTCACCGGTGCCGAGTTCGCCAGCGCCTACCAGGCGATGGGGGTCGAGGTGACGTTGGTCTCCAGCCGGGACCGGGTGATGCCGCACGAGGACGCCGACGCGGCGATGGCCATCGAGCAGGTCTTCCGCAGCCGGGGCATGAGCATCCTCAACAACTCCCGGGCGGACGCGGTCCGGCGTACCGACGACGGGGTGGAGGTGGTCCTCTCCGACGGGCGGGTGGTGACCGGTTCGCACGCCCTGATCGCCGTCGGCTCGATCCCGAACACCGCCGGCCTCGGCCTGGCCGAGTACGGCGTCGAGCTGGCCAAGGGCGGTTACGTCACGGTCGACCGGGTGTCGCGTACCAACGTCCCCGGCATCTACGCCGCCGGCGACTGCACCGGCGTGCTGCCGCTGGCCAGCGTGGCCGCCATGCAGGGCCGGATCGCGATGTGGCACGCCCTCGGCGAGGCGGTCCGGCCGCTGCGGCTGCGGACCGTCGCCGCGAACGTCTTCACCGACCCGGAGCTGGCCACCGTGGGTGTCTCGCAGGACGAGGCGGACGCCGGCCGGACCCTGGCCCGTCAGGTGATGCTGCCGCTGACCGGCAACGCCCGGGCGAAGATGGACGACCTGGCCGACGGCTTCGTCAAACTGTTCTGCCGTCCGTCGACCGGTCAGGTGATCGGCGGGGTGGTGGTGGCCCCCAAGGCCAGCGAGCTGATCCTGCCGATCACGATGGCGATCGAGAACAACCTCACCGTCAACGAGTTGGCCCAGACCATCACCATCTATCCGAGCCTGTCCGGTTCGATCACCGAGGCGGCCCGCCAGCTGATGCTGCACGAACTCGAATGACCCGGTGACCTCGGCGGGCGTCGGTCGAGCAGCTGACCGACGCCCGACCGTGCGACGTCAGCCGCAGTGGAGGCTGACGTGCGTTGCCGGTCGACCGACAAGCCGACCGGCGGTGGCATCTCAGGCCACGTTGAGTTGGATGTTCCCGATGCGGACGACCACGTCCACCTGGCCGCCAAGTCCGGTGACGTACGCGCGAAGGGTCTCCAGGCTGGTGTGTTCGCCGGTCTCGATCTGGCTGATCCTGGCCTGGGACAGGCCGGATGCTTCGGCGAGTTGCTGCTGGGTCATGCCGAGCTGCCGGCGGATCTCGGCCAGTTGCGCGCCGCTCACCGAGGCGAGCATCTTTTCGCGGAACCGGCTGCGCCGGGCGATCCGCTCGGGGTCCTCCCAGGAGGGGTCCAGCTCGCGGGCCTTGGCTTTGACCTCACGCCAGTCGGATCCGTTGCTCATCGTCCACCTCAGGATGCAGTCTGATGTCCCACACCCCGTCAATATAAGCAAACCTTATGCCGGTGGGGATGTGGACGCGCTCAGGTCGGTGCGGGTGTCCCGGCTGGCGGCGCGGGCGCTGAGCAGGGTCATCGTCCAGCCGGCCGCCCCGAACCCGACCGCCGCTGCTGCCGCGACCAGCCCCAACCGCCAGGCCGATCCGGTGAGCGCGGTGCCACCGAGGTGGCCCACCATGGCCCCGTAACTGGCCCAGCCGACGGCGGCCAGCGCCTCGTAGCAGAGGAACAGCCGGTAGGGGTAGCGGCTGCGGCCGGCGGAGAAGCAGGCCGCCATCCGGCCGCCGGGCACGAACCGGCAGAGCAGGATGGTCAGCGGTCCGGGGCGGCGCAGCCCCCGGGTGACCCGACCGGCGACCCGACGGGCCCGACCGGGTGCGACGTGCCGGGCCTGTCGCCGGTCCGGGGCGCTGCGGCCGAGCAGGTAGCAGGCGAGGTCGCCGACGAAGACGCCGAGCGCCCCGACGCCGATGGTCAACGGCAGGCTCAGCCCACCCACCACGGTGAGCGCACCGCCGGTGATCATGACGGCCTGGGTGGGGATGACCGGCACGAAGGCGTCCGCGACGAGCAGGCCCATCAGCAGCAGGTACGCCAGCAGGGGCGATGCGACGTCAGTGAGTAGCTCGGGCACGACTGCCACCTCGCCGGTCAGGGCCGATTCCAGGCACCGAGCCTCCCGGTGGCTTCGCCCGCACCGGCGACCGGACCGGCCGGTGGTGACCACGGACACCACCGGTGCCTGCTGGGGAGACCGCGCGACTGCGCGCCGTGTGCCACCGGTAGCAGCGGGGAGGGCCGCCTGCCGTCTGCCGCTCGCGGTCCGCCGTTCGCCGCTCGCCGCCCGGAGGGGGTCGGCGGATCGTCGGTCGTCGGCGTACCGTTGGGTACGCGGCCCCCCACCCGTCGGGTCCCCCGTTCCTGACGAGCGGGCCGCCGTGGGTCGCCGGCAGGTCCCGTGCCGGCGACCCTCCTAATCTCCGCCCCGGTGAACCCGGACAGCCGCGTGCTGACCAGCGGGAACGCCACACCGGTGAGCGTCGGATCCGGTCCGGTCCCCCGCTCTGCGCCGGCCACGGATGATGATCGTTGATCATGACGGCTGTCGATTCTGACGATGGCAACTGAGCCAACCGTATCGCCGTCACCGGCCCGGACCCGGTGATTGACCCCAGCCGCGCGGCGACGACCCGGCGGGTCGGACCGGTGCCGCCGGCCCGACCCCGGCTGCGCCGGTCACCCGCACCCGGTCGAGCCGGGCACCCTCCCCCTTCCCGGCGGTCGGCCGCGCGGGTCGTACGACGTCTCACGGCCGTCACAGCGGCGTCGCGCCGCTACCGGCCGACCGGTGATCATCGTTCGGACACACCGGCTGTCGGCCCGGGGACACGACGCCCCACCCGCCGGTGTCGCCCGGATAGCGTTCCGGGCTCAACCGACATTCCTTTCGGAGGCTCGTAGATGGTTTCCATCCTGGTGCGGGGCGCGCTCGCCGTGACCCTGGCGCTCGGCAGCACCCTCGTCGTCGTGACCGGCCCGGCCGAGGCGGCGGCGACGAAGTACAAGAACTGCACCGAACTGAACAAGAAGTACAAGCACGGGGTGGGCAAGAAGGGCGCGAAGGACAAGGTCCGGGGCAGCACCAAGCCGGTCACGAACTTCACCGTGTCGGATTCGGTCTACGCGAAGAACACCCACCTGGACCGGGACAAGGACAAGGTCGCCTGCGAGAAGCGCTGACCGTGCCGCAGCGGATCGCAGGGCCGGACCGCAGCGCCGGACCGCAGCGCCGGACCGCGCCGCGCCGCGCGCCGTGCCGGACAGCGCGGGGCCGGGGGGACCGCGCGCCGCAGGCCGGTCGGCCGTAAAGCGTTCGCCCCGGGCGTCGCCGGGCTCGTACGGTGACGGTATGCGCAGTGCTGTGGTGACCACGACGCCGGGAGATCCCGGCGTGCCGCACTGACGTTCACCGTCGACGAGGCCCCGGGCGATCCGCCCGGGGCCTCGTGGCGTCGCGGGCACGGTCGCCTCCGGGTCGTACCCGATCAAGGAGCGCGACATGATCGACCACCGTAGGCTCGGCCGCGAACTGGACCTGTTCGTCTCCGATCCGCTCGCGGGGGCCGGGCTGCCGATCTGGCTGCCGGCCGGCGCGGCGGCCCGGCACGCCGTCGAGGAGTACGTCCGCGAGCTGGAACGCCGGGCCGGCTACCAGCACGTCTACTCGCCACCGCTGGGCCGGCGCGAGTTGTTCGCGCTGTCCGGGCACCTCGGCCACTTCGCCGACGAGATGTTCCCACCGATGCGGATGGGTGACGACGAGTTGCTGCTCCGGCCGGCGCTCTGCCCGCACCACGCACTGGTCTACCGGGCCCGGGGCCGCTCCTACCGGGAGTTGCCGCTGCGCGTCGGCGAGCTGGGCGGGATGTACCGGGCGGAACGGTCCGGGGTGCTCGGCGGGCTGGCCCGGGTGCGGGCGATCTCGCTCAACGACGCGCACAACTTCTGCACCCTGGAGCAGGTCGGCGACGAGGTGCGGGAGATCCTGCGGCTGATCCACCAGGCGCACGCGGCGCTCGGCGTCCGCCCGGCCGGGTTCCGGTTGTCGCTGCGCGGGCCGGGCGCGAAGTACGTCGGGGACGACGCGTCCTGGGCGCGCGCCGAGGAGCTGCTCCGGGCCGCCCTCGACGGGGTGGACCACGTGGAGGTCCCCGGTGAGGCCGCCTTCTACGGCCCGAAGATCGACATCCAGATCGTCGACGCGGCAGGCCGGGAGTCGACCATCTCCACCGTGCAGATCGACTTCGACAAGCCGGAGAAGTTCGACCTGTCGTACACCGATGCGGCCGGTGCCCGGCGACGACCGGTGCTGGTGCACCGCAGCCTGGTCGGGAGCATGGAGCGGCTGTTCGCCTACCTGATCGAGGCGCACGAGGGCGCCTTCCCGCCCTGGTACGCCCCGGTGCAGCTGCTGCTCCTGCCGGTCGACGCCGGGCAGGCCGACGCGGTGGACCGGGTGGCCCGCCGGGCGGTCGACGCCGGGCTGCGGGTCGAGGTGGACGCGGGCGGTTCGCTGGGTGCCCGGGTCCGCGACGCGGCCCGCCGCCGGGCGCCGTACGTCGGGGTGGTCGGGGCCCGCGAGGCCGCCGACGACGCGGTGGCCCTGCGGCTGCGCGACGGTCGCAGCCTCGACCCGATGCCGGCGGCGGACGCGGTGCGGCTGATCGGCGCGGTGGTCGCGGCCCGCTCGGCGCAACTGCTCCCCGCCGGCTGACGGTGCGGGGGCCGGAGGGTCGTCCCCCCGGCCCCCGCACCGGTCTGTCACTCAGCCCCGGGCCGGTGCCGGTGCCGCCGCTGCCGGCGCAACCTCGTCGTCGACCACCGCCGCGGCGAACTGCGCCTGGTAGAGCCGGTGGTACGCCCCCCGCGCGGCGAGCAGTTGCTGGTGGGTGCCCTGCTCGACGATCCGCCCGTCCTCCATCATCAGGATCAGGTGGGCGTCGCGGATCGTGGACAGCCGGTGCGCGATGACGAAGCTGGTCCGGTCGGAGCGCAGCGCCGCCATCGCCCGTTGCAGCAGCACCTCGGTACGGGTGTCCACCGAGCTGGTCGCCTCGTCCAGGATCAGCAGCGACGGCTCCGCCAGGAACGCCCGCGCGATGGTGATGAGCTGCTTCTCCCCGGCGCTGACGTTGCTGCCCTCCTCGTCGATGACGGTGTCGTACCCGTCGGGGAGGCTACGGACGAACCGGTCCACGAAGGTGGCCCGCGCGGCGGCGAGGATCTCCTCCTCGGTGGCGTCCGGCCGGCCGTAGGCGATGTTGTCCCGGATGGTGCCGCCGAACAGCCAGGTGTCCTGGAGCACCATGCCGATCCGGCCGCGCAGGTCGTCGCGGCGCAGCGTGGTGATGTCCACCCCGTCGAGGGTGATCCGCCCGGCGTCCAGTTCGTAGAAGCGCATCACCAGGTTGACCAGGGTGGTCTTGCCGGCGCCGGTGGGGCCGACGATGGCGACGGTGTGGCCGGGCTCGGCGACCAGCGACAGGTCGTCGATCAGCGGCTTGTCCGGGTCGTACCGGAAGGAGATGTTCTCGAACTCGACCCGGCCGTGCGGTTCGACGACCCGGGCCGGCGTGGCCGGGTCGGGGCTCTGCTCGTCGGCGTCGAGGACGGCGAACACCCGTTCGGCGGAGGCCACCCCGGACTGGAGCAGGTTCGCCATCGAGGCGAGCTGGGTGAGCGGCTGGGTGAACTGCCGCGAGTACTGGATGAACGCCTGCACGTCACCGAGGCTCATCGACCCGGAGGCCACCCGCAGCCCGCCGACCACGGCGATCGCCACGTAGCTGAGGTTCCCGACGAACATCATCGCCGGCATGATGATCCCGGAGATGAACTGGGCGCCGAAGCTGGCCCGGAACAACTCCTCGTTCTTGGCGTGGAAGGTGGCCTCCACCTCCGGGGAGCGACCGAAGACCTTGACCAGTTCGTGGCCGGTGAACGCCTCCTCGATCTGACCGTTCAGCTCGCCGGTGTGGGTCCACTGGGCGATGAACTTCTGCTGCGACCGCTTGGCGATCTGCTGCGTCACGATCACCGACAGCGGCACCGCGACCAGCGCGACCAGCGCCAGCAGCGGCGAGATCCAGAACATCATCGCCAGTACGCCGACCACGGTCAGCAGCGAGGTGAGCAGTTGGCTCAGCGTCTGCGACAGGGTCTGCGAGATGTTGTCGATGTCGTTGGTGACCCGGCTGAGCAGCTCGCCGCGCGGCTGCCGGTCGAAGTAGGGCAGCGGCAGCCGGTTGAGTTTCTCCTCCACCTCGGCACGCAACCGCAGCACGGTGGCCTGCACCACCCCGTTGAGCAGCCAGCCCTGCCACCACATCAGCAGGCTGGCGGCGACATAGAGGCCGAGGGCGAACAGCAGCGTCCGGCCGAGGGCGTCGAAGTCGATGCCGGCCCCGGGGACCACGTCCATCCGGGCGACCATGTCGGCGAGGTTGTCGTTGCCGGCGGCCCGCATCCCGGACACCGCCTGGTCGACGGTGGTGCCCGCAGGCAACTGCCGGCCGATCACCCCGGCGAAGATGATGTCGGTGGCGTGGCCGAGGATCTTCGGCCCGATCACGCTGAACCCGACGCTGGTCACCGCCAGGGCGATGATGCCGGTCAGCGTCACCCGGTGCGGTCGCAGCCGGCCGAGCAGCCGGCGGGCCGACGGCCCGAAGTTCATCGACTTCTCCGCCGGCATGCCGGCGCTCATCCACGGCGGCCCGCCGGTGCGCCGGCCGGCCGCCGGCAGCCGCTTCGGCGTGGTCTCCTCCGGGGCCTTCTTCTGCTCGGGTACGGCGGTCATGCCGGCACCCCCGTCGTCTGCTGGGACGCCACGATCTCGGCGTACGTGGGACAGTCGTCGAGTAGTTCGTCGTGGCGGCCCATCCCGACCACGCCTCCGTCCTCCAGCACGATGATCTGGTCGGCGTCGATGATCGTGGAGACCCGTTGGGCGACGATCACCACTGCGGCGTCGGCGGTGACCGGGCGCAGCGCGGCCCGCAACCGGGCGTCGGTGCCCAGGTCGAGCGCCGAGAACGAGTCGTCGAACAGGTAGATCTCCGGCTTGCGGACGAGCGCCCGCGCGATGGCGAGGCGTTGCCGCTGCCCGCCGGAGACGTTCGTCCCGCCCTGCGTGATCGGGGCGTCCAGCCCGCCGGTCATCTGGGCCACGAAGTCCCGGGCCTGGGCGATCTCCAACGCCGTCCACAGCTCGTCGTCGGTGGCGTCCGGGTTGCCGTAGCGCAGGTTGCTGGCCACCGTGCCGGTGAACAGGTAGGGCTTCTGCGGCACCAGGCCGATCCGCCGCCACAGCTCCTCGGGGGCCAGTTCGCGGACGTCGACCCCGTCGACCAGCACTGTGCCGGCGGTCGGGTCGACCAGCCGGGGGATCAGGGTCAGCAGGGTGGTCTTGCCGGCGCCGGTCGACCCGATCACGGCGGTGGTCCGCCCCGGGGTGGCCCGGAACGAGATGTCGTGCAGCACCGGCGCGCTGGCCCCCGGGTACTGGAAGGCCACACCGCGCAGCTCCAGCTCACCGTGGCCGTCGACCCGGGTGACCGGGTCGGCCGGTGGCACCACAGTGGACTCGGTGTCCAGCACCTCGGTGACGCGTTCGGCGCAGACCGCCGCGCGCGGCACCATCATCAGCATGAAAGTGGCCATCATGACGGCCATCAGGATCTGCATCAGGTACGCCAGGAAGGCGGTCAGCGCGCCGATCTGGATCTGCCCGGAGTCGACCCGCTGCGCCCCGAACCACAGCACGGCGACGCTGGAGACGTTGAGCACCAGCATCACCACCGGGAAGATCAGCGCCATCAGCCGACCGACCCGCAGGGCGGTGGCGGTCAGGTCGGCGTTGGCCACCCCGAACCGCTGCGTCTCGTACGGCTCGCGGACGAACGCCCGGACCACCCGGATGCCGGTGATCTGCTCGCGGAGCACCCGGTTGACCGTGTCGATGCGGGTCTGCATGAGCCGGAACCCGGGCACCATCTGGCGGATGACCAGGCCCAGCGCGATGGCGAGCACCGGCACGCTGACCAGCATCAGCCAGGACAGGCCGATGTCCTCCCGCAGCGCCATCACCACCCCGCCGACGCTCATGATCGGCGCGGCGACCAGCATGGTGCAGCTCATCAGCACGAGCATCTGCACCTGTTGCACGTCGTTGGTGTTGCGGGTGATCAGCGAGGGTGCGCCGAAGCGGGCCACCTCGCGGGCGGAGAACCGGTTGACCTGCCTGAAGATCGCCGCGCGGACGTCCCGGCCGAAGGCCATCGCGGTACGCGCGCCGAAGTAGACCGCCGTCACCGCGCAGGCGATCTGGAGCAGGCTGACCAGCAGCATCCAACCGCCGGTACGGATGATGTAGTCGGTGTCGCCCCGGGCCACCCCCAGGTCGATGATGTCGGCGTTGAGGCTCGGCAGGTAGAGCGAGGCCATCGTGCCGACGAACTGGAGCAGCACCACCGCGCCCAGCGGCCGGTGGTAGGGCCGCAGGTAGCGGCGCAGCAGACTGATCAGCACGGATGGCTCCCGGGCCTCGGGTCGTCGGTCGTGTCCTGGTGCTGTGTTGTCAACCTCTTGTCCTCCCCGTCGGACATGGTCGTGATGACCTCGATCAGAAAATCCCGGATCACCGCGCGTCGGGCCGGGTCGGCGTCGACGGAGGTGAGCGGGGTGTCGGTGCGCATCCGGTCGACCAGGGAGCGGGTGTGTTCCCGCCCCTTGTCGGTCAGCGCCAGTCGGACGGTCCGCCGGTCGGCGTCGTCGCGGCGGCGCTCGACGAAGCCGTCCCGTTCGAGGGTGTCGACGATCCCGGTGAGGGTGGCGGGCCGGACGAAGCAGCGGTCGGCGACGTCCCGGTGGGTGGCGTCGTCGAGATGGGTCAGGGTGAACAGCACCCGCATCCCGGCCGGGGTGAGGCCGTGGTGTTCGGCCAGGTAACGACCCCAGTGCTGGTCGACGAGGTGGCCGGCGACCGACAGCAGCCGCCCGAGCGGCACGCTGCGGAGCACGTCGGGATAGGCAGCCAGTGGTTCCATCTGCACGCTGAGTATGTTAGCCCCCAGACCGTCAGGGGCCAAACGAAATGGCCAGGGCTGCTCCGACGTACAGGATCTGGAGCGCCGTACGCGGACCGAGCGGGGTGACGGGTCGACCGGCCAGGGTCAGGCCGCGTCGGGCCGCCGAGACGTTCGCGGGGAACATCGCCACCATCATCAGGGCCAGGCCGGCGGCGACCGGGCGGGCGGTGACCGGGATCAGCAGGCCCACCGCGCCCGCCAGCTCCAGCGCTCCGGTCATGGTGACCAGGGCGCCGGGGAAGGGCAGGCGGGGCGGGACCATGGCGATCAGACCCTCCCGGCGGGGCGAGGTGAAGTGGGCGAAACCGGTCAGCACGAAAAGTAGTGCCAGGCCGACGCGGAGCGCGGGGTGCCAGCCGTCGAGCGCGTCCACGCCCGCCAGGCCGACCAGGCGTGCGACGGCGGTGCCGACGAGCAGAGCGATGAACGGAACCATGCGAACCTCCTGAGGCGCAAATCTTTATATTGCCAAGATAGCCGCCCCGATCGCTTTCTTGTCAACGTAAAGATACGATCGTGTCATGACCGTCACCCGCGCCTACCACCACGGAGATCTGCCTCGCGCCCTGCTCACGGCGGCGGTGGCGGCGATCGAAGAATCCGGCCCGGCGGCGCTCAGCCTGCGCGACCTCGCCCGCCGCGCGGGCGTCTCGCACGCCGCCCCGACCCACCACTTCGGTGACAAGGCCGGGTTGCTCACCGCCCTCGCCGTCGAGGGGTTCGACCTGCTGGCCGCCGCGCTGACCGCAGCCGGTGGCGACCTGCTCGACGTCGGGGTGGCCTACGTGGACTTCGCCGTCAGTCACCGGGCGCACTTCGAGGTGATGTTCCGACCCGACCTGTACCGGGCCGACGCCCCCGAGGTGCGGGCCGCCCGGGAGCGCGCGGGTGCGGCGCTGCACCTCGGCGTGGCGGCCCTGCCACCGCACCGGGCCGAGCCGGGCGAGTCACGGACGGACGCGTTGGCCGCCTGGTCGATCGTGCACGGCTTCGCCACGCTCTGGCTCTCCGGCGCGCTACCCCCCGACGTCGACGCCGACCCCCGCGCCGCCGCCCGCACCGTAATCCGCCACCTAATCCCCCCACCCTGACCCACCCACCCCCACCCCCACCCCGCCCCACCCCACCCCCGCCCCCGCCCCCGCCCCCGGGTGAGTTGATCAAGAGGTTTACGTCACCCCGTCCACCCCAGCTGACGCAAACCTCTTGATCACCCCACCGTCTGAGTGCCTGAGTCGGTGATCAAGAGATTCGCGTCAGGAATTCCGTTGCCGGTGACGTAAACCTCTTGATCACCCGAGCAGAGCGGGTTGGTGAGGTGGTGATCAAGAAGTTTGCGTCGGGAATCTGGCGGTGGGTGACGCAAACCTCTCGATCAACTCGTCCGGGGGCGGGGCGGGGCGGGGGGGTGGGGGCGAGGGGTGGGAGGGGGAGTGGGAGGGGGAGGGGGGTTACCAGCTGGTGGGGAGGGGCATGCCTTCGGTGTAGCCGGCGTGGCTCTGGACGCCGACCAGGGCGCGTTCGTGGAACTCGTCGAGGGTGCGGGCGCCGGCGTAGGTGCAGGCGCTGCGTACCCCGGAGATGATCTCGTCGATCAGGTCCTCGACACCGGGGCGGGCCGGGTCCAGGTACATCCGGGCGGTGGAGATGCCCTCCTCGAAGATCGCCTTACGGGCCCGGTCGAAGGCGCTGTCCTCGGCGGTCCGGGCGCTGACGGCCCGCGACGAGGCCATCCCGAAGCTCTCCTTGTAGCGTCGGCCGTCCGGCTCGGTGTAGAGGTCACCCGGTGACTCGTAGGTGCCGGCGAACCAGGAGCCCACCATCACGTTGGACGCCCCGGCGGCCAGCGCCAGCGCCACGTCCCGGGGGTGGCGTACCCCGCCGTCGGCCCAGACGTGCCGGCCGAGGGCGCGGGCCGCCGCCGCGCAGTCCAGCACGGCGGAGAACTGGGGTCGGCCGACCCCGGTCATCATCCGGGTGGTGCACATCGCGCCCGGCCCCACCCCGACCTTGATGATGTCCGCGCCCGCCTCGACCAGGTCGTGTACCCCCTCGGCGGTGACCACGTTGCCGGCGGCCACCGGGACCGGGGGGTCGAGTTTGCGGACCGCCCGCAACGCGGACATCATCCGTTCCTGGTGCCCGTGCGCGGTGTCCACCACGAGGGTGTCGACGCCCGCCGCGAGCAGCGCCTCGGCCTTTCCGGTGACGTCACCGTTGATGCCGACCGCCGCCGCGATGCGCAGCCGCCCCCGGTCGTCGACGGCCGGCCGGTAGAGGGTGGCCCGCAGCGCGCCCTGCCGGGTGAGCACCCCGACCAGGCGACCGTCGTCGTCGACCACCGGGGCCAGTCGCCGCCGTCCCGCGTTGAGCCGTTCGAATCCGGTACGCGGGTCCGCGTCGGCCGGCACCGTGTGCAGCTCGGTCGACATCACGTGTTGGAGCTGGGCGAACCGGTCCACCTCGTGGGTGTCCGCCTCGGTGACCACCCCCACCGGCCGACCGGCCTCGTCGACCACCACCACCGCGCCGTGGGACTTCTTGGGCAGCAGGTGGATGGCGTCGCCGACGGTGTCGGTCGGGCCGAGCGTGATCGGGGTGTCGTGCACCAGGTGCCGCTGCTTGACCCAGTCGACCACGGTGGCGACCACCTCGATCGGGATGTCCTGCGGGATGACCGCGATCGCGCCGCGCCGGGCCACCGTCTCGGCCATCCGCCGGCCGGCCACCGCCGTCATGTTCGCCACCACCAGCGGGATGGTGGTGCCGGTGCCGTCACCGGTGGACAGGTCGACGTCGAGCCGCGAACCGACCTCGGACCGGGCCGGGGCCATGAAGACGTCGTTGTAGGTCAGGTCGTGCGCGGGCACCGCGCCATGAAGGAACCTCACCCCGCCATCATTCCCGCTTCCGCCCCGTCCCGCCGCCGTCGGTGGCCCAGACCACCCCACCGCTGCGGGGGCCGTCCGGCGGCGGGGGGCCGGGGATCTGCCGGCCCACCGGGGGTACGGCCGGAAGGCGGAACAGGCGGCGGGCCGTGGAGCGGGTCAGGCGATGGTGCAGATCGCCGCGCCGGCGGTGAGCACCGCACCGACCTCGGCGGCGAGCCCCGCGACCGTGCCCGCCTTGTGCGCGTGCAACGGCTGCTCCATCTTCATCGCCTCCAGGACGACGACCAGGTCCCCCTCGGCGACGGTGTCCCCGTCCGCGACGGCGATCTTGACGATGGTGCCCTGCATGGGGGAGGTGAGCGCGTCGCCGCTGACCGCCGTACCCGTGCCGGTGCCGCCACCGCGACGGGCCGGCCGGCGGGCGGCGGGGGCGGCGGTGGTCGTACCCCCGGTGAGGCCGGCGGGGAGGGTGACCTCCAGCCGCTTGCCGCCCACCTCGACCACGACGGTCTCGCGTGCCGCCGCCGTCTCGGCGGGGCCGGCGGTCGGGGTGAACGCCGGGACGGTGTTGTCGAACTCGGTCTCGATCCATCGGGTGTGCACGGTGAACGGCTCGGTGGTGAACGCCGGGTCGCGGACGACGAGGCGGTGGAACGGCAGCGCGGTGGCCATCCCCTCGACGACCATCTCGTCGAGCACCCGGCGGGCCCGTTCGATCGCCTCGGCGCGGGTCTCGCCGGTGACGATCACCTTGGCCAGCAGCGAGTCGAAGTTGCCGCCGATCACGTCGCCGGCGCTGACCCCGGTGTCGACCCGGACGCCGGGGCCGGTGGGCAGCCGCAGCGCGGTGATGGTGCCGGGGGCGGGCAGGAAGTTGCGGCCCGGGTCCTCGCCGTTGATCCGGAACTCGATGGCGTGCCCGCGCGGGGTCGGGTCCGCGGTGAACCGCAGTTTCTCGCCGTCGGCGATCCGGAACTGTTCGCGGACCAGGTCGACGCCGGCGGTCTCCTCGGTGACCGGGTGCTCCACCTGGAGCCGGGTGTTGACCTCCAGGAAGGAGACGGTGCCGTCGCCGCCGACCAGGTATTCGACCGTGCCGGCACCGTGGTAGCCGGCCTCCCGGCAGATCGCCTTGGCGCTGTCGTGGATCTGGTTGCGCTGCGCGTCGGTGAGGAACGGCGCGGGGGCCTCCTCGACCAGCTTCTGGTGCCGGCGTTGCAGGGAGCAGTCCCGGGTGCCGACCACGACGACGTTGCCGTGCCGGTCGGCCAGCACCTGCGCCTCGACGTGCCGGGGCTGGTCGAGGTAGCGCTCGACGAAGCACTCGCCCCGGCCGAACGCGGCGACTGCCTCCCGGGTGGCCGACTCGAACAGGTGGGGGATCTCCTCCAGGGTGCGGGCTACCTTGAGGCCCCGCCCGCCCCCGCCGAAGGCGGCCTTGATGGCGACCGGCAGGCCGTGCTCCACGGCGAAGGCGGTCACCTCGTCGGCGTCGGCGACCGGGTCGGCGGTGCCGGGGACCAGGGGTGCACCGGCCCGTTGGGCGAGGTGCCGGGCGGTGACCTTGTCACCGAGGTCGCGGATCGCCTGCGGGGTCGGACCGATCCAGGTCAGGCCCGCGTCCAGCACGGCCTGGGCGAAGTCGGCGTTCTCGGAGAGGAAGCCGTAACCCGGGTGTACGGCGTCCGCGCCGGCCCGCCGGGCCACCTCGATCAGCTTGTCGATGCGCAGGTAGCTGTCGGCGGCGGTGTCGCCACCGAGGGCGTACGCCTCGTCGGCGAGGGTGGTGTGCAGGGCGTCCCGGTCGGAGTCCGCGTAGACGGCGACGCTGCCCAGACCCGCGTCGCGGCAGGCCCGGATGACGCGGACGGCGATCTCTCCACGGTTGGCGATGAGTACCTTGCGCACCTTGGTGCTCCTCCCGGGGTCGTTGCCTCGGGAGTGTATCGGCAGCCCGGAGGCCCCCTAACGATCATTCAGTGTGGGATGCCGCACTGTGGTCGCGGTCGACTAGTCAAACTTGGTTATTACGCTTGTACGGTGTCTGCGACTCGGTTGATGATCCTGGGGCTGGTTCGGTGGATGCAGCCCGTGCACGGCTACGACGTACGCCGCGAGCTGTTGAGCTGGGGTGCCGACAAGTGGGCGAACGTGCAGCCCGGCTCGATCTACCACGCGTTGCGCAAGCTGACCGAGGAGGGCCTGTTGCGGGCGGTCGCCACCGAGCAGGTCGGTGCCCGTCCGGCGCGCACCACCTACGAGGTGACGCCCAAGGGGGGCGAGGAGTTCGAGACGTTGCTGCGGGCGCAGTGGTGGCAGCTGCACGAGGTGCCGGACCCGTTCGCGGCGGCCTTCTCGTTCCTGCCGGCGATGCCCCGCGAGGAGGCGGCGGCGGCGCTGCGCAACCGGGCGAACCTGCTGCGCGCCGGTGTCGAGTCGATGCGTGCCTCGTTGGACTCCGACTGGGTGCGCGACAGCAAGCCGGTGCACGTGACCTGGATGTTCGAGCTGTGGCTGGCCCGGGCCGAGGCGGAGATGGCGTGGTGCGGGCGGATCGCCGAGCGGATCGACTCCGGGGTGTCGTACCTGCCTGCTGGGCTGACGGGGGCGGGCGTCTGGCCCGGCTGGACCGACGGCGCTCCGCAGCGCGGCACGGCCGAGGGTGCTCTGCCGCCCGGCACGACCGACGGTGCTCCGCCGCCCGTCGAGAAAAGCAATAATCAACGTTGACCATAGAAGCTATATCGCGTTAGCCTGCTTCCGGCCCGTTGCGGGAGTGCGCCGCACGGCGTCACGGGGGCAGACGACGGCCGGCACCACCCGGCCCGGACGACCAGGAGCAGAGATGATCGAGACCAGAGGGCTGCGGAAGTCGTTCCGCTCCCGGCAGGGTCGGGAGACGAAAACGGTCGACGCCGTCCGGGGGGTGAACCTCCAGGTCCCGGCGGGAGAGATCTTCGGTTTCCTCGGCCCCAACGGCGCCGGCAAGACCACCACCCTGCGGATGCTCGCCACGCTCATCGAGCCGGACGGCGGCGAGGCCACCATCGCCGGTGCCGACCTGCGCAAGGACCCGGCCGAGGTACGCCGCCGGATCGGCTACGTCGCCCAGGGCGGCAGCACCTGGGACGAGAGCACCGCCCGCGAGGAACTCGTCCTGCACGCCCGGATGTACGGCATCGGCAAGGCCGACGCGCACCGCCGCGCGGTCCGCGCCCTGGAGGCCTTCCAGCTCACCGAGTACGCGGACCGCAAGTGCAAGACCTACTCGGGCGGCCAGCGGCGACGGGTGGAGATCGCCCTCGGCATCATCCACGAGCCGAAGATCGTCTTTCTCGACGAGCCGACCACCGGCCTCGACCCGCAGAGCCGCGCGCACATGTGGGACGAGATCCGCCGGCTGCGTACCGAGGGGATGACCGTCTTCATCACCACGCACTACCTCGACGAGGCCGACGCGCTCTGCGACCGGATCGCGATCATGGACCACGGCGAGGTGGTCGCCGAGGGCACCCCGGCCGAGCTGAAGCGGGAGATCTCCGGCGACGTCGTGCTCGTCGGACTCGACGTGGCGAGCACCCCGCAGGCCGCCGAACTCCTCGACAGCGAGGAATACCTCAACAAGCTGGAGACCGTCGACGAGGGCGGGCTGCGCCTCTACGTCGACGAGGGCACCACCGCCATCCCGCAGGTCCTGCGCCGGCTCGACCACGCCGGGCTGGTCATGAGCTCCATCGAGCTGCACCGCCCCAGCCTCGACGACGTCTTCCTCACCAAGACCGGCCGCTCGCTGCGCGAGTCCTGAGACACCGGAGACCACGGATGAAATTCGCCCGCGACACCTGGCTGATCTTCCAACGCCAACTTCAACTGCTGCTGCGCAACCCGGTCTGGGTCTTCGTCGGCGTCTTCCAGCCGGTGATGTACCTGCTGCTCTTCGCCCCGCTGCTCAAGCCGGCGCTGAACGCGCCCACCCAGGCCGCCGCCTACAAGATCTTCGTACCGGGCCTGCTGGTGCTGCTGGCCATCTTCGGCGGACTGTTCCAGGGCTTCGGCCTGATCGCCGAACTGCGCGCCGGGGTCATCGAGCGGTCCCGGGTCACCCCGATCAGCCGGCTCGCCCTGCTGCTCGGCCGCTCCCTGCGCGACGTCGTCTCGCTGATCGTGCAGGCGATCATCATCACCCTGCTGGCGCTCCTGTTCGACCTGCGGGTCTTCATCGGGGACCTGCTGCTGGCGTACCTGATGCTGGCCCTGATCGCGCTGATGACCTCGGCCGTCTCGTACGGCGTCGCGCTCAAGGTCAAGAGCGAGGACGCGCTCGCCCCGTTGATGAACACCGTGGCCCAGCCGGTGCTGCTGCTCTCCGGCATCCTGCTGCCGCTCACCTTCGCCCCCGGCTGGCTCCAGGGGGTCGCCGAGTGGAACCCGTTCTCCTGGGCGGTCGACGGCACCCGGGCGTTGTTCGCCGGTGACCTCGCCAACGACAAGGTATGGCAGGGGCTGGGCATCATCGCGGTGCTCGCCGCCGCCGGGGTCTTCTGGGCGGCCCGACAGTTCGCCCGCAGCGTCCGCTGACGATCCCCACCCCGGGCGAGGCCCGGTCACGGGCTCGTCGCGTCAGACCGTCGCCCCACCTCCCCACGACTCCCCACCTCCCCACGGCATCCCGGCTTCCCGGCCGGATGCCGTGGGGAGGTGATCGACTGTGTGCCGCCGAGCGGTATCGGTGCGAGGTGGACACCGCAACATCGGCCCAGGGGAGCCGAACTCGCCATTCCCCCGGCCGGCCGGTCAGTGCACCCGGGCGAGGGTGACGCCGTCGGCCAGGGGGAGCAGCACCGCGTCGACGCGTACGTCGGCGAGCACCTCGTCGTTGAAAGCGGCGATCGCCCGGTCGGCGGCGTCACGGGGGGCGAGCACCCGGCCGCCGCGCAGGGTGTTGTCGACCGCGATGACCGCGCCGGGCCGCATCCTCGGCACCAACTCCGCCCAGTACACCGGGTAGCCGGTCTTGTCGGCGTCGATGAAGGCGAAGTCCAGGTAACGCTCGTGCGGCAACTCCCGCAGCGTCTCCGCAGCCGGGCCGATGCGCAACTCGATCCGGTCGGCCACTCCGGCGCGCTGCCAGTAGGACCGGGCGATACCGGTGAACTCCTCCGAAATGTCGAAGCAGGTGAGCCGACCGTCCTCGGGCAGCCCACGGGCGATCGCCAGCGACGACAGCCCGGTGAACGTGCCCACCTCGACGGCCTGCCGGGCACCCAGCAGCCGGGTCAGGAAGGTGAGGAACGCCGCCTGCTCCGGCGCCACCTGCATCTCGGCGTGCGCCGGCAGCACCGCGCGGGTCTCCTCAGCCAGATCGCGGATGATCTCGTCCGGCGGAGACCCGTGGGCGACGAGGTAGGCGTGCAGTTCCGGCGTCAGCGGCAGCGACTTCGTGGTCATGACCGGACGTTAGCCCAGCGGCTCGATCTCCTGGGCGCCCGGCGCGACCTTCGACCACAGGTCGGTGATGCTCAGCTCCAGATCGCGCAACAACCCACGGAGCAGCGGCAACGACAACCCGACCACCGTTCCCGGATCACCCTCGATCCCGTTCAGGAACGCCCCGCCCAACCCGTCGATGGTGAACGCCCCCGCCACCGCCAACGGTTCACCCGTGGCCACGTACGCGGCGATCTCCGCATCGGTGACGTCCGCGAAGTGCACGACCGTCGAGGCCACCGCCTCCGCGCGGGACTCACGCACCACGTCGAGCAGACAGTGCCCGGTGTGCAACACCCCGCTGCGCCCACGCATCCGCTCCCACCGTCGGGTGGCGTCGGCCGCATCCGCCGGCTTGCCGAGAATCTCACCGTCGAACGCGAGCACCGAGTCGCACCCCAACACCAGAGTCCGCTCGTCCGCAGTGGTACGCAGCCGGTCGGACACCGCCTGCGCCTTCAGCCGGGCCAACTCCAGGCAGAGATCCTCGGCCCGATCCGCGACCACCTGGGACTCGTCGACCCCACTCACCAGTACGTCCGGCTCGATCCCGGCGGCCTGGAGCAACTTGCGGCGGGCGGGGCTCTGCGAGGCGAGTACGAGGCGCAGCGGCAAAGAATTGGACACGGGCCGACGCTACCGGCTGATCCGTGGTGGCGGGTCGTCGGCACGTCGGCGACGACGCCACACCAGGAACCCGCACCCGGCAGCCACGATCACCCCCAACGTCGCCCACCCCCGTGCGGCGGCACCGCCATCGTCGTTCCCACCGGACGATGACGTGGCTGCGCTCGTCGTCCCTGCCTGCGGGGGAGCGGCGGTGACGCTCTCGAAGCCGAGGGGTGGGACATCGGCGGTGAGCGCGGCCACCAGGTCGATGACGCCATAGCCGTACTCGTCGTCCCGGCCGGGAGGACCTTTGTCGACAGCTGTGGCCGTCAGCCGGTGTACGACCTCGGCGGCGGGAAGGTAGGGGTACTTCGAGCGGACCAGCGCCGCCGCCCCGGCAACAATGGCCGTCGCATCGGACGTACCGGTTCCCTTGCGGTACTTGCCGTTGATGCTGGTGCTGTAGATGTCGACAGCCGGCGCAACAACATCAACCTCGGGACCACTCACAGAAATGGAAGCATGTTCCCCTTTTCGACCGACGCCAGCAACTGCCAACACGCCATCCTCCGCTGCAGGGTAGATCACGGCGTTGTCGTCGGGTGCATTGCCTGCTGCTGCGACAATAACTACGTTGGCCTGCAGTGCGGCTCTAACTGCCTGTCGCAGATTGGCATTTGAGGCTCCGCCGCTTGAGATGCAAACCACTTGTGCGCCTTGTCGGGTCGCATATGCGATGCCTGCCGCCATCGCATCCGCCGTCGCACCTCCTTCCGATGTCACATGTATGGGGAGAATCTTGGCTTTCGGTGCTATTCCTAAAACTCCTTGGTGGCCCTTGCCGTGGGCTGCTATTAGGCCAGCCATGCCAGTTCCGTGACCGCTTCGGTCTCGTCTCCCGTCGGCACCTTCTTCTGTTAGGTCTACTCCTTGAAGAAGGTTTCTGGCTAAGTCTGGATGTGGTGATACGCCGGTGTCCGGAACTGCGACTATTACTCCTTCTCCCTGGTTGATGGCTTGCGCTTCTGGTGCTTTAAGGTAGTTGAGGTGCCACTGATCTTTTCGAACCCGAACGGAGCTGTCCGTTGAAAACTGGATATTCGGGAATGAGGCGGCAAGAAATGCAGTCGTGATTGCCAAGATGATGGATTGAAATTTCATCTATTATGACCAATTGCTGGACCCGGGTCTATCGGGCCTCCGTCGTCGGGTGGGCGGACGACTGGCGGTACGCCGCCTTGAACTTCCCATGGCTGATCGGGGTTCCAGTGCCGACCGATCTCGTCGGGTCGACGACTCTGGCTGCCCCATCCTGACGTCGTGCCCATGGAGCCGAGAGGGCCGCCGCCGAAGGGAGGAATTTGAGTGCCGCCCGTTTGTCGTCCGCCGCCAGGTCGGGAGCCGGCGCCTCCGGTTGGTGTAGTTCCGGCTGCGCCGCCACCGATTACACCGCCAATTGGATTGATTTTTCGTGGCGGTGGTTGTGTTGGTGGCTGGGTGAAGCCGATGCTGGGAGTGCTGCCGATTAGGCCATTCGGGTGAGCCGGAAATGTTGGTTTTTTCTGGGAAACTCCTCGGCTCGTTTCTGGCGATGATCGAATGGGGCTTGCGTTCGACCGATTTCTGACTTCGGTATAGTTTGAGGTTCCTTGGGGTGGTGTTGTTGGCGGTATAGGCAATTGCCCGCCGTTTGGATTTGGTGTGGTTGGGGGAGTTGGTGTTGTTGCGGTGTTAACCAGTTGGCTAGGCGCAACGCCTGTGGTGCCAAGCACTGGACCGCCTTGAGAAATAGGTGGAACTGGAACGCCCCGCCTTGCAGTCGATGATCTTCTGTCCTTCGTGCCGCTGCTTCCCGAAATCGGGATAGGGGCTATGGGTGGAATTGCTACGGGGGGTGCCGTGATGCCGTAGGCATCCGAGTTTGACGGGTCCTTCGAGGGGAGCTTAGGAGGTAAAGATGGAGGTTTTTGGAGCATTGCTTGGGCTTGTTGGAGTTCACCACTGAGCCCGAACATGATCCCGCGTGCTTGCACGTTCAACCGCTCCAGGTCGCCATCGCTCACCGGTGGGTCCACCACCCGGCTGCCCATCGCCGCCTTGGGGTCGGCCAGTGTGGCTTCGTACCCCCGCTTCTGCTGGAGCTTCGTCGCGTACTCGTCGTGCAGCCGCTTCAGTTGCGGTCTGGTGCTGTCGATGGCGCGGGCGGCGGCGGCGAGGGCGTCGTGGTTGGCGGCGGCGGTGTCGTGGGTGTGCTGCACCCTGCTGATCAGCTCGTCCAGTTCACCGAGGTACGCCTTGGCGGCGTCGTTGGTGGCGGGTGGCCATGCCTCGGCGAGGCCGCTGCGGTACTGCTGGAGTCTCCGCAGATGAGCCTGGGCGAGGTCGCAGACCTTGCGCCATCCCGCGACGTGTTTCCAGTGCCCCTGGGTCTCCTGGTCCTGGAGGCAGGCCCACATGCTGAGCACGTCCATGAGTTGCCAGTCGGTGAGGCCGGAGGTGCGGCCGCTGCCCCGTTCGATCACGGCAGCACCACCGGGCCCGGATTTTCGGGGCTGTTGGGCGCGGGAGCGGTCCACGAGGAACGGCCGGTGAGAGTGGATGCGGTGACCTGTGCGCCGTGCAGGGCGCGTTCGACGTCGGTCACCCGGGCGTGGGCGAAGGCGTCGGCACCCTGGTAGTCGGTGGCGATCCGGTTGGCGGCGGTCGCCAGCCGGCCGGTGGCGCCGGCCAGGCCGTGCACCAGGTCGGAGGTGGCCTGCTGGGTCTCCCAGTGCGCCTGGAGGAAGTGCACCAGCTCGATGAACGCGTCGCACGGGTTGGGTACGGCGGCGGTCATGTCGTCGGCGATGTAGCGCAGGTGTGGCGTGTAGTTCCGTTCGACCTCGGCCTGGAGTTGGTCGGCGAACTCCCGCATCTGTCGGATGTCGGCCTCGATGCCGCCGTAGTTGCCCAGCCAAGAAGCTGGGCGGCCCTCCTCAGGGATCACTGGTCCTCCCGAACGTCACGACACCGTCTCCCAGAGTGAGGCTAGTGGCTGTTCGGCGATCCCGGCAGCCCCGGCACTGGCCCCGGCCGCCCTCCGCCAGTCAGCAGCCCGGCACTGGCTCCGGCCGTCCTCGGCCAGTCAGCAGCCCCGGACGGCCGCCGTCGGCCGCCGGCCGTCGGCCGGCAAGCCTGGCCCGGTGGCGTCGGCTGTCAGCGGGGCAGGCCGGAGGTGCGCCAGGCGTCACGACCGGGCACCGGGACCACGCCGACCGGACGGGCGCTACGGGCCCACGTGGACCCTACGGCGGGCCTGGGTGTGCCGGCCGGCCGGGAACGGAGGGTGATCGCGCCCACGAGCGCGGCCAGTTCCTCGGCGGTGGGAACCCCCCGGACTACCCGGAACAGCGGCTCTTCGGCAGACATGTCGCCAGGGTACGCGTCGACAAGTTGACCCACGTCGCACAGTGGCGTGCCGGCGGTGTGCGCGTTGGTGCGGCCGGGTACCGTCTCACCGATGTCTGACGTGCCTTCCCAACTCGTCGCTGACCGGTACCGGCTGCTCGCGCCGCTCGGTCAGGGTGGCATGGGCCGGGTCTGGAGGGCACGTGACGAGGTGCTGCACCGGGACGTCGCCATCAAGGAGTTGGTCCCGCCGCCCAGCCTGACCGACGACGAGCGGCGCGAGATGCGGGAGCGGTCGCTGCGTGAGGCGCGGGCGATCGCCCGGCTCAACCACGTCAACGTGGTGCGCATCTTCGACGTGCTGCGTACCGACGGTGACCCGTGGATCGTCATGGAGTACGTGGCGTCGAGGTCGTTGCAGGACACCCTCGCCGAGGACGGCCCGGTGCCCCCGGCCCGCGCGGTGGAGATCGGCCTGGGCGTGCTGGGCGCGCTGAAGTCCGCCCACAAGGCCGGGGTGATGCACCGGGACGTCAAGCCGGGCAACGTGCTGCTCGGCACCGACGGTCGGGTGGTGCTGACCGATTTCGGACTGGCCACCATTCCCGGCGACCCGAACGTCACCCGGACGGGAATGGTGCTGGGCTCGCCCGCGTACATCGCGCCGGAGCGGGCCCGCGACGGCACCGCCGGGCCGGAGGCGGACCTCTGGTCGTTGGGGGCGACGCTCTACGCGGCCGTGGAGGGCAAGTCGCCGTACGCCCGGCCGTCGGCGATCGGCACCCTGGCCGCGCTGGCCACGGAGCCGCTGCCGCCGGCCAGGAACGCCGGCCCGTTGAAGCCGGTGCTGACCGGCCTGCTCCGCAAGGACCCGACCGAGCGGATCACCGCCGAGGTCGCGGAGCGCATGCTGCGCCGGGCCGCCGGCAAGCGCGCCAGGGGCATCTCACTGCTCGACGGGGTACGCCGGCCGGGGCCGAACGGCCCACGTGAGCCGCGTACGCCGGTGGTGCCGGCACCCCGCCCGGCGCAGGGCGGGGGCGCGAAGACCTCGTCGTCCCTGGCCGCCGCGGCGGGGGCCGCCACCGGCACCGCGGCGGCGAAGGCGGCGTCGGACAGTGCCGCCGCGCGGGCCACGGCGGGTGGTGCCACCGCTACGGGTGGCGCTGCGGAGGCGACTGTCGTCACCGGGGCGTCGACCACGGGTGCGGACGTCACCACGAAGATGTCGGCCGGTGCGGACGCCGGGCCCACCACGAAGGTCACCCCACCGGGTGGTGTCGACGACGCGCCGACCAGCATGGTGGAGTCGGCCGGGACTACGCCCACCGGTGGGGCTGCCGCGTCGGTGGCTGCGGATGCCGC
Source organism: Micromonospora sp. CA-248260 (assembly GCF_050942205.1). NCBI lineage: Bacteria > Bacillati > Actinomycetota > Actinomycetes > Micromonosporales > Micromonosporaceae > Micromonospora > Micromonospora sp. CA-248260. Next base: position 942,019 of record NZ_CP192021.1, read on the forward strand.
ACCGACCGGTGGGGTCGTCCCGTCGAGCGACGCGGACGCCGCACCGACCACCCGGGTCCCCGGGTCGACGCCTGCGGAAACCGCGCCGACCGGGAAGGCCGGTGTGCCGACCGATGCCGGGCCGTCGGGCGCGGTCGCCCCGGCGGCCCGCGCCGGCCTCGACCCGGCCCCGCCGGCCAACCCTACCGCCGTGCTGGACACGCCGGTCAGCCCGTCCGCCGGGTCCGCCGGAGTCGTCTCCGTCCCGGTGTACGACGAGACGCCACCGGACCACAAGCGACGTAACCTGCTGATCGGCGCGCTGGTCGCGGTGCTGCTGGTGGGATTGGCGCTGGCCGTCCCATTGCTGACCAGCTCCGACGAGCCGGGGGACGGCACCCCGCAGGCCGACCCGACGAGCGTCGCCGCGTCCTCCGCCGCCCCGACGTCGGCTCCGGCGGCTCCGCCCCCGACCAGCGCCGCGCCCAGCCCGACGCCGTCGGCCACCCCTTCCACCGACCCGAACGCGCTGCCTGAGGGTTGGGAGATGTACCAGGGGCCGACGTTCAAGGTCCCGGTGCCGAAGGGCTGGCGGCGCAGCGTCCGTTCCGACGCGGTGGTCATCACCGAGCCGAACGGGGTGCGGGAACTGTTCATCCAGTGGACGTCCAGCCCGCTCAAGGATGCGGTCGCCGACTGGAAGAACAAGGAACCGGACCGCAAGAAGTTCGTCAACAACTACCAGTACCTCGACATCAAGGCGTGCGGCGGTTACCGCACCTGCGCCGACTGGGACTGGTTGGAGAGCCGGGACAACACCCGCATCCACGTCCGCAACCGGGGTTTCGTCACCGCCACCAACCGGGGCTACGGGCTGCGGTGGGAGGTGGCGGCGAAGGACTGGAACGCCAACCTGGACAACTTCGCCCTGATCACCAGCCGGTTCGTGCCGGACCGGAATAACTGACCCGGGGGATTCCCGCCGGGGGTGAAATCGTTTCGCATGACTTTCCGTCATCCGGGGTATCTGACCCGGGACGACGGAAGGAGGTAGCGAGATGAGTTACCGACGCAGGGATGCCCGGCCGAGACTGGCACTGTGGATGCTCGTCGCCCTCGGCGATGTCGTCCTGCTGCTGTTGAGCGCCGGCGTGGCCGCGCTGGTCGTGTCGATCGCCGTCGTGACGGTCGCCGCCGCCGGGGTCGCCGCCTGGCGGCTGAGCCGACGGACCGCGACGCCCGCCGCCACGGATGCCGTGACCATGCCGTTGACCAGCCGGAAGAGCGCCTGACCCGACGGGGTCCACGAACCGCGACGGCGGCAGCCGGACCAGCCATCGACCCTACGGTGATGACCGGTCCCGCTGCCGCCGAGCCGGCTGCGGGGGCGGTCAGGTGTTGTTCGCGAGCGCGACCAGCCGGGACCGGGTGCCGTTCCAGTAGTTGCGGTCGACGTTGCCGCTGATCCCGGAGACGCTGCCGGTGCTGGTGTACTGCCAGAAGCTCCAGACCGAGGCGCCGGCCGGCAGGGTGCCGGGCGCGCTCGCCCAGCGGGCCACCCAGAGCGGGTGGTTGGCCCACGGGGCCGTCCAACTGCCGGTGCACTGGTTCCACCAGCTCGTGGTGGTGTAGATGACCGCGTACCGGCCGGTGCGGGAGCGGTAGGTGTTGAGGAAGTCCTGGATCCAGTTGCGCATCCCGGTGGTGGACAGCCCGTAGCAGGTGCCGCCGCTGTACGGGTTGGCCTCGACGTCGAGCGCGGCCGGCAGGGTGCGGCTGTCCGCCGACCAGGCCCCGCCGTTGCTGGCGAGGTAGTTGGCCTGGGTGGCGCCGGAGGAGATGTTCGGCCGGGCGAAGTGGTACGCGCCCCGGATCACCCCGGCGTTGTAGGCGTTGACGTAGTTGGTGTTGAAGTCCGGGTCCTTGTAGCTCGTACCCTCGGTGGCCTTGATGAAGGCGAACTCGATTCCGGCGTTGCGGGCGCTGCTCCAGTTGATGGAGCCCTGGTAGTGGGAGACGTCGACGCCGGCGGTGGTGGCGGCGGCCGCGGGTGCGGCCGTGACGACGAGGGCCGCGGCCGCGGTGGCGGCGACGGTGAGACCGGCGGCGAACAGCCGGCGCAACGACAATCTGGTACGGGTCATGGATTCCTCCAGGGACGCCAATCGATTGACGCCAATCTTTGGAGATTCCTGCCCTTGATCGCAAGAGGTCCTAAGGAAACTTTCATCGACAACGGTCGAGTCGATCTGCGGTGATCCGAAGCGGTCAGGGCAGGCCAGACGCGGTATCAGGCAGCGGCTCAGCGCAGCGCGGCCGGGTCGAGCTGCCACCGGAACGGCTCGGCCAGGGTCAGCGTCTCGCCGGCCTTCGCCACCTGGTCCTCCACGTAGTGCCTGCCGTCGAGCCGGTGCAGCCGCAGCGAGTGGGCGTCGCCGTCCTGCTCGACCAGCAAATACCACGGGATGCCGGCGAGCGCGTAGAGCTGCATCTTGACCAGACGGTCGGCGGCGGCGTTGCCCGGGGAGACGATCTCGCAGACCAGCGCGACCTCACCGGCCTCGACCACCGTGCCCTCGTCGTCGGTGTCGGCGACCACCACGTCGGGAATGATGATCCGGTCCACCCCGAGCCGCACGTTCACCGCCTTGAACACCAGCAGCCGACCCGCCGCAGCCTCGGCGCTGTTGGCCAGCAAGCGGGACACCCGCTGGTGCCGCTTGCTCGGAGCAGGGCTCACGATCAGGCTCCCGTCGAGCAGTTCGATCCGGTTCGGGGTGTCGCCCATGGCGAGGTAGTCGGCCTCGGTCCAGAGGCCGACGTGGTGTTCCAGGGGAGCCGCGCTCACCGGCCCTCACCTCCCGTTCCGCTCGCCGCCCGGTCAGTCTCACACGATACGAGGCGACGAGCGTCGAGCGACATGAACCGGGCCGGGTAGGCTCCCCGGCCATGGTGTCGATCGACGGGCTGGGCGACCTCTGGGACCGGCTGTTCAGCGCCCAACCCGACCCGCCGCCCCTGCTGGTGGTGCTCACCGCCCTGGCCGCGCTGGCGGTCGTCGCGGTCCGGTCGTCCTGGCGGGTCGCCCGCAACGCGGTGACCATCGCCCACGAGGGGGGTCACGCCCTGGCGGCGCTGCTCACCGGGCGGCGGCTGCACGGCATCCGGCTGCACTCGGACACCTCCGGCCTCACCCTCAGCGCCGGCCGCCCCACCGGCCCCGGCATGATCCTCACCCTGCTCGCCGGGTACGTCGCGCCGTCGCTGGTCGGCCTGGGTGGTGCCTGGCTGCTCGGTGGCAACCGGATCACCCTGCTGCTCTGGGTCGCGGTGGCACTGCTGCTCGCCATGCTGCTGCTGGTCCGCAACGTCTTCGGGATGCTCTCCCTGCTGGTCACCGGCGGGGTAGTGCTCGTCGTCTCCTGGTACGCCACCCCGCAGGTGCAGGCCGTGTTCGCCTGGACCTCGGTCTGGTTCCTGCTGATCGGCGGCGTCCGGCCGGTCTTCGAGCTGCAACGGCTGCGCAGCCGGGGCCGGATGCCCGAGTCCGACGCCGACCAGCTGGCCCACCTGACGCCCTTCCCGGCGTTGCTCTGGGTGGTCGTCTTCGGGCTGGTCAACCTGTTCGCCCTCGCCGTCGGCGCGGTCCTGCTCGCCGGGCCGCTGCTCACCAGGGCCGGCATTCCGCTCTGAGGCCGTCCACCCGGGCCGCTCCACCGCGACCGCACCTCCAGCGGCACCCCGCGTCGAGCCGTCGGGCGTCCGTGCGGTGCGCGCACCTGCGGGCGACGCCGGGTCGCCGACCTGGCCGGATGCGGGCAGAATCGGTCCGATGCGATACGTGATCATCGGAGCGGGCGCGGTCGGCGGCACCATCGGCGTACTGCTGGGAGAGGCCGGGCGCGACGTCACACTGGTGGCTCGGGGCGCGCACCTGGACGCGATCCGCCGCCGGGGGCTCACGCTGCGTACCCCCGACCGGTCGCTGACCTGGCGTGGGCCGGCCACCGGCGGGCCGGGCCCGGAGCCGCTGCCGGCCGACACCGCCCTGGTACTGACCGTCAAGTCGCAGCACACCTGGGCCGCCCTGGACGCCTGGGCGGACACCCCGGTCGTCGGCGGTGGCACGGCCGGGCAACGGTTGCCACTGTTCACCGCGCAGAACGGGGTGGCGAACGAGCCGACCGCGCTGCGCCTGTTCGCCCATGTCCACCCGGTCTGCGTGTGGTTGCCGGCGACCCATCTCGACCCGGGACGGGTGATCGCCAGTGGTCACCCGTACCCGGGGATGTTGCACCTGGGCCGCTATCCGGCCGGTGCCGACGAGACCGACGTGGCGGTGTCGGCGGACCTGACCGCCGCCGGCTTCGTCGCCCCGGTGCGGCCCGACGTGATGCGGTGGAAGTACGGCAAGCTGTTGAACAACCTCGGCAACGGGGTGCAGGCCCTGCTCGGTGGCGACCTTCCCGGCTGGCTGCTCGACCGGGTCCGGGCCGAGGGCGTCGCCGTGCTCGCCGCCGCCGGCATCGCGCACTCCAGCGAGGACGAGGAACGGACCGAGCGGGGTGACCGGGTCGGCACCCGGCCGGTCGACGGGCAACCCCGCAGCGGCAGCTCGACCTGGCAGAGCCTGACCCGGGCGGCGGGTTCCACCGAGGCCGACCACCTCAACGGTGAGATCGTGCAGCTCGGCCGCCGGCACGGGGTGCCCACGCCGGCCAACACCGCCGTGCAGATCGCGGTCCGCCGGCTGGCGCGGGAACGACTGCCCGCCGGCACCTTCCCGCTGGCCGAACTGACCGACCTGGTGCAGCGACCAGAATGATCGGCTGACCACGCAACCCACCGGTGTGCGGCGCGCGTGTCACCTGCGACCGCCACGGGGAGGTACCAGGGTGCCGGACGTCGACGGGTTCGACGAGTTCTACCGGGGCAGCCGACACCGGCTGCTCGGCTTCGTCTGCGCGCTCACCGGCAACCTGGCCGAGGCGCAGGACGCCGTGCAGGAGGCGTACGTGCGGGCCTGGCAACGCTGGTCGACGGTGAGCGGGTACGACGACCCGGAAGCCTGGGTACGGGTGGTGGCCTCCAGGATCGCGGTCAGCCGTTGGCGCAGCCTGCGCAGTCGGGCCCGCGCCTACCTGCGGCACGGGGCGACCGAGAGCGTGCCCGGCCCCGGCACCGACACCCTGGAAGTGGTCGCCGCCCTGCGGCAACTGCCCGAGGAACAGCGCATCGCGCTCGCCCTGTACTACCTGGTCGGCATGCCCGTCGCCGAGGTGGCCCGGCAGACCGCAGCCCCGGTGGGCACGGTCAAGGCCCGGCTCTCCCGGGGGCGTGCCGCGCTCGCCGGGCTGCTCACCGTTGCTGACCTGGAGGAGGTCTGATGGCTGAGGATCCGACCTTCGTCGACCGGCTGCACCGGGACCTGCGTACGGTTCACTGGCCCGAGCCGGCGGAGATCCGGGCCCGCGCCCGTCGCCGGGCCCGTCGGACGGCGGGGCTGTCGGCGGTGACGGTGCTCGTGGTGCTGGCCGGCTCCGCCGCGCTGGTGACCGGGCGGTCCGCCGGGCTGCCGTCACCCACCGCCCCGGTGGCGGCCTCGGACTCCGCACCGGTCGTCTACCCGGCCCGGACGGAGATCCCCCTCGCCGCCCTGCTGACCCCCGCCGACCTGCCCGTGCGGACCGGGGCCCGGCTGGGCGGGACGGGGCTGGCCGAGACCGTCCAGGTCGACCCGCTGCTCGAATCGTGCGGGCGGGAACGTGCGGTCGCCGCCCAACTGCCGGTGTCCCGCGCCTCCCGTTCACAGACCCTGCTGCGTCCCGGAGCCCGCACCGACGTCCCGGTCGCCCAGGTGCTGAGCCAGGACGTCTACCGGATCGACCCACCCCGGGGCCGGTGGCTGTTCGGGGAGATCTACCGGCTGCTCGACGCCTGCGCGACGTGGACCCTCGGCGCGTCCCTGCTGACCGCCGATCAGCAGCCGGCCCGCACCGGGCAGGAGCACCGCTGGGAGCCCGCGGCGAGAGACTTCGCCGGTGACCAGTCGGTGCTGCTGCGGCACGTGACGTCGCAGCCCCGGGCGCAGGCCGACGGGGAGCCGGCCGGCCGGCCGGCAGCCGTCGAGGCGACCCTGGTGGTCCGGGTCGGTGACCTGGTGACCGTGGTCGCGCCCGCCCCGGAAACGGTCGCCGACCGGGTCGACGGCACCGGTCCGGAGCTGACCCAGGCCGCCCTCGTCGCGTTGGGCGGGAGAGCCGCGAAACGCCTCTGCCCGGCCACCGACTCGCCCTGCTGACCGGCCCGGGTTCCCCCGGCCCTGCTGACTGGCCTGCGGGCTGCCGGCCCTTACCGGCTCGCTTGCCCCCGGCGGGGGTCCTGCTCTGCTGCCCGGTGCGCGCCAGGGCGGCTGCCCGGTCCACCGTCGGCACGTCCGGGGCCGGGTCGGCTACAGCGGGATGTTGCCGTGCTTCTTCGGCGGCAACGTCTCCCGCTTGGTCCGCAGCACCCGCAGCGCCCGGACGATCTGGGTCCGGGTCTCGTGCGGCGGGATCACCGCGTCGACGTACCCGCGCTCGGCGGCGACGTACGGGTTGGCCAGGGTGTCCTCGTACTCGGCGATCCGCTCGGCCCGGACGGCGGCGGGGTCCTCGGCGGCGGCCAGCTCCTGCCGGTAGAGAATGTTCACCGCGCCCTGCGCACCCATCACCGCGATCTGCGCCGTCGGCCAGGCGAAGTTCAGGTCCGCCCCGAGATGCTTGGAGCCCATCACGTCGTACGCCCCGCCGTACGCCTTGCGGGTGATCACGGTGACCTTCGGCACGGTCGCCTCGGCGTACGCGTAGAGCAGCTTCGCGCCCCGGCGGATGATGCCGTCCCACTCCTGGCCGGTGCCGGGCAGGAACCCGGGAACGTCCACGAAGGTCAGCACCGGGATGTTGAACGCGTCGCAGGTACGCACGAACCGGGCCGCCTTCTCCGAGGCGGCGATGTCGAGGGTGCCGGCGAAGTGCATCGGCTGGTTGGCGACCACCCCCACCGGGCGGCCCTCCACCCGGCCGTAGCCGACCACGATGTTCTGCGCGTAGAGCGGCTGCACCTCTAGGAACTCGCCGTCGTCGAGGACGTGCTCGACGACCCGGTGCATGTCGTACGGCTGGTTGGCCGAGTCGGGGACCAGGGTGTCCAGTTCCCGGTCGGCGTCGGTGACGTCGAGGTCGGCCGGCGCGTCGAGGACCACCGGTTCGTCCAGGTTGTTCGACGGCAGGTAGGACAGCAGCGCCTTGACGTAGTCGATCGCGTCGTCCTCGTCGGTGGCCAGGTAGTGCGCGTTGCCGCTGCGCGTGTTGTGGGTACGCGCGCCACCCAGCTCCTCCATCGCCACGTCCTCGCCGGTGACCGTCTTGATGACGTCCGGGCCGGTGATGAACATGTGCGAGGTCTGGTCGACCATCACGGTGAAGTCGGTGACCGCCGGGGAGTAGACGGCGCCACCCGCGCACGGACCCATGATCAGCGAAACCTGGGGGATGACCCCGCTGGCCCGTACGTTGCGGAAGAAGATCTCGCCGTAGAGGCCGAGCGAGACGACGCCCTCCTGGATGCGCGCGCCACCGGAGTCGTTGATCCCGACCACCGGGCAGCCGATCTTCATGGCCAGGTCCATCACCTTGACGATCTTTTCGCCGAAGACCTCGCCGAGGGAGCCGCCGAAGACGGTGAAGTCCTGCGCGAAGATGCAGACCTGCCGGCCGTCCACGGTGCCGTAACCGGTGACCACCCCGTCGCCGTACGGGCGGGTGCGGTCCAGGCCGAAATTGGTGGACCGGTGCCGGGCGAACTCGTCCAGCTCGACGAAGGAGCCCTCGTCGAGCAGCAGCTCGATCCGCTCCCGGGCGGTCTTCTTGCCCCGCGCGTGCTGCTTCTCCACCCCGCGCGCGCCCGCGTGGACCGCCTCGTCGACCCGTCGCTCCAGGTCCGCCAGCTTGCCCGCGGTGCTGTGGATGTTGGTCCCGGTCTCGGTAGTCACCCTGGGAATATAACGATGGTTCAGGCCGACGCCGCTGTGCAGTACGCCTCAGTAGCTTCCGGCGGAGGCTGGCCGGGCGGCGGCGTCGGCCCCGGCCCGTAGGCTGGCGGGATGCCGGGTTCGCCGTACACCGATCTGGATCGACCGCCGCTGTCGGCGGCGCGGCTGTCCCGGGCGTTGACCGCGCCGCTGGGCCCCTGGCGGCGGCTGGACCTGCGGTCGGAGACCGGCTCGACCAACGCCGACGTGGCCGACGCCGCGCGGGCCGGCGAGCCGGAGGGCCTGGTCGTGGTCGCCGAGCGGCAGACCGCCGGCCGGGGCCGACGCGGTCGGGTCTGGCAGTCACCGCCGCGGGCGGGCCTCGCGACCAGCGTCCTGCTGCGGCCCGGAGAGGCCGTCACCGAGCGCGACTGGCCGCCCGCGCCCCCGACCGGGTACGGCTGGCTGCCGCTGCTCGCCGGTGTCGCGCTGGTCGAGGCGGTGTCCCGGCTGGCCGAGCTGGACGCCGGGTTGAAGTGGCCCAACGACCTGCTGGTCGGCGAGGCCAAGTGCGCCGGCATCCTGGCCGAGGCGGTGCCGGCGGCCGGGTCGGCCGAGCCACCCGCGATCGTGCTCGGCATCGGCCTGAACGTGACGCTGCGCGCCGACGAACTGCCGGAGAACCCCACCGGCCTGCCGGCCACCTCGCTGCAACTGGCCGGGGCCACCGCGACCGACCGTGATCCGCTGCTACGGGCCCTGCTGCGCGGCCTCGCCGACTGGTACGACAGGTGGCGGGTGGCCGGCGGTGACGCCGACGCGTGCGGCCTGCGGGAGGCGTACCTGGTCTCCTGCGCCACGGTGGGCCGGCAGGTGCGGGTGCTGCTGCCCGACGGTTCCGCGTTGACCGGGCTCGCCACCGGGGTGGATCCCGACGGGCACCTGCTGGTCGACACCGCTGCCGGTCAGCGGCGGCTGGCCGCCGGGGACGTGCTGCACCTGCGCTGACCGGGCCGTCTGCGGTCGGTTCGTGCGTGGGGTGCACGGCGGGCCGCCCGGCTGATCCGGCGGGTCGTGTCGACCGGTTACGGTCAGCGCGTCCGGTTGTCGGCTAGGAGGTTCCCGTGGCGTTCCCCGAAGACGTGCTCACCGAGGACGAGCACGTCGTCCTGCACCTGCACCCGCACTGGAAGGCGCTGCTGCGGCCGGTCCTGGTGCTGGTCATCGGTGTCGCGGCGGTGGTGGCGGGCTGGCTCCTGCTGCCCGACGGCGACGGTGGCGCGCTGGTGCTCGCCGTGGTCGCCGGTCTGTTCCTGATCGCGGTGCTCTGGCTGGGGTTGTGGCCGTTCCTGGTCTGGCGCAGCACGCACTACCTGTTCACCAACGAGCGGGTGCTGCTCCAGGAGGGGGTCTTCTCCCGGCACCGGCGGGACCTGCCGCTGGCCCGGATCAACGACCACTCGATGACCCAGCGGTTCACCGAACGGCTGCTGGGGTGCGGCACGCTCACCATCGAGTCGGCCGGCGAGCGGGGGCAGTCGGTGCTCGTCGACGTGCCCCGGGTCGACCGGGTGCAGACCACCCTCTACGAGCTGGTGGAGGCGCAGCACGACAAGCACACGCTTGGCGACGGGGAGATGCGCGACATCCTGGCCGACATGCGGGAGGGCAAGCCGCTGCGCGACACCACCGGCTGACCCGGGCGGGGGTGCGCGACGGCCCCGGGGCGTTCCCGGGGCCGTACCGGTCGGATCGCGGGACCGGGTCGGTCAGGCGCGTGGCGCGCGGTTGGTGCCGGCGTGCAGCTCGGTGGGCAGTTTCGCGTTCAGGTCACCGCCGGCCGCCGTCCGGCCGACGCCGCTGCTTCCGCCCCGGGCCTGTGTGAACACCGTTTCGGTGGCCGGCGCGGGGGTGCGCGGCGGTTCGGCGGCGGGTCGGAGCGTGGGGCCGGTGGTCGGGCCGGGTCGTGGTTCCGGCTGGGCCTGGGCCTCCTCCAGCTCGCTGACCGATTCGGCCAGTTCGGCCACCGGGTCCAGTTCGGCCATGGTGTCCCACTCGTCCCGCTTGATGGCGTGCCAGCTCTCCTCGGCGTGCCGGGGGACCGGCTGGAAGACGAAGGTCCGGTAGGACCAGAACCGGAACAGGGTGGCGAGCAGTACGCCGCCGGTCTTCGCCACGTTGAGCGCGAGCAGGCTGTTGAACCCCAGGCCGTACTTGGCGGCGGCGAGCACGCCCAGTTCGATGATCAGGCCGGCGCCGTTGAACAGAAAGAAAAGGGCGTATTCGCGCTTAAGTGCTGATTTGGGACGATCCCGGTACGTCCAGTGACGATTCATCAGATACGACGTGATAGTCGCCACGATGGTGGCGATGACCGTCGCCTTCAGTTGACCGTCGACAAAGACCGTGAGTGCCAGGGCATTGAACACCGCGTAATTGATGACGGTGTTGACGCCCCCGACGATGCCGAATTTGAGCGCCTCGCGGATGAACTTCTGCCAGCGCTCGGGCAGCAGACGGACAAGACGCATGCGCAACACCTTAGGGCAGTGGACGATGCCGGAGGCTCCGGCTGGACGGGGAGGGCGACCGCTCACGACCCGGGCGACGGGTCGTCGGTGGTCGCCTCCGGAAGCGGGGGAGTTCCCGCTTCGACGAAGACGAACCGTCGGTACGACCAGAACCGGAACAGCGTGCCGAGCGCGGTGCCGACCACGTAGCTGGCGATGTTGTCGGCCAACGGGGTGCGGAAGACGTCGGGCCAGATGCTGCCCAGGCCGTAGCGGCTGCCCGCCAGGCAGGCCACCGCGATGCCCAGGCCGACCGCGTTGAAGAAGAAGAACAGCGCGTACTCGCGGGCCGGGTTGGAGCGGACCCGGTGCCGCCAGGTCCAGAACCGGTTGCCGACGAACGCGACAGTCGCCGCGATCACCGTGGAGATGACCCGGGCGGTCACCGGCTCCATCCCGCGGGCCAGCGTGAGGAAGTTGAACAGCGCGAAGTCGACCAGGAAGGCCACCCCGCCCACGGTGGCGAACTTGCTCAACTCGCGGATGAGGTGACCGAACCGGTCCAGCAGCGAACGGACCAGACCCGGGCGGGTCTGTGGGGTCCCCGGTTGGTCCCCGGTCATCGTCGCGGCCACCTCGCGAGCGTACCGGTTGCCGGCTGATCGGACGGGGCACCACCGGCGACCTGTCGCGCGCCGCGCGCCGATCCGCCCGGACGCCCGGTTTCTCCGTCGCCGGCCGTCCGTTCTCGCGGTCACCGGCAGTTCGCCTGAGGATTTGCGTGAAACTGCGCGTGAAAGCGGGTATCAGCTCGTGTTACCGCAGCCGGGCGGCACCTTGTGCAGTTGTTCACAACCAGTCCCACTGACTCGCGGGTCCGCCCGGTTTACGCTGAGGCCAATCCCAGGTTTCCACGAAGGCGACGCGGCCCGCGTCCGCCGAGACTCGTGCATCCCATAAATCGGTCAGCGTCGACCACAAGGAGATGAGTCATGGTTGCTCCGGCTACTGTGCGGGGGATCGATCAGGCCCCCACGACCCACCCCAAGCTGCTCGCCTGGGTCCGGGAGATCGCGGAACTGACGACCCCGGACCGGGTGGTCTGGGTGGACGGAACCGACGAGGAGTGGCGGCGTCTCACCGACGAACTCGTCGACAGCGGGACCCTGATCCGGCTCAACCCGGAAAAGAAGCCGAACTCCTTCTACGCCCGCACCGACCCCACGGACGTCGCCCGGGTCGAGGAGCGCACCTTCATCTGCTCGGTGGACGAAGCGGACGCCGGCCCCACCAACAACTGGATGGCGCCGGCCGAGATGAAGCGGACGATGACCGAGTTGTACCGGGGTGCGATGCGCGGCCGGACGATGTACGTCATCCCGTTCTGCATGGGCCCGGTCGAGGCCGAGAACCCGATGTTCGGCGTCGAGATCACCGACAGCCCGTACGTGGTCGCCTCGATGCGGATCATGACCCGGATGGGTGCCGCCGTGCTGGAGGCGATGGGCGACGACGCCGACTTCGTGCACGCGCTGCACTCCATCGGCGCCCCGCTCGCCCCCGGCCAGTCCGACGTGGCCTGGCCGTGCAACGAGACGAAGTACATCTCGCACTTCCCGGAGAGCCGGGAGATCTGGTCCTACGGCTCCGGCTACGGCGGCAACTCGCTGCTGGGCAAGAAGTGCTACTCGCTGCGGATCGCCAGCGTGATGGGGCGGGACGAGGGCTGGCTCGCCGAGCACATGCTGATCCTCAAGATCACCTCCCCGGAGGGGAAGGTCTACCACGTGGCGGGCGCGTTCCCGTCCGCCTGCGGCAAGACCAACCTGGCCATGCTGGAGCCGACCATCCCCGGTTGGAAGGTCGAGACCATCGGCGACGACATCGCCTGGATGCGGTTCGGCCCCGACGGTCGCCTCTACGCGGTCAACCCGGAGTACGGCCTGTTCGGCGTCGCCCCGGGCACCGACTGGAAGACCAACGCCAACGCCATGCGCACGCTGGACCGGGGCAACTCCGTGTTCACCAACGTCGCCCTCACCGACGACGGTGACATCTGGTGGGAGGGCATGGGTGAGCCGCCGGCCCACCTGACCGACTGGAAGGGCAACGACTGGACGCCGGAGAGCGAGCAGCTCTCCTCCCACGCGAACAGCCGGTTCTGCACCCCGATCACCCAGTGCCCGATCCTGGCCGACGACTACTTCGACCCCAACGGGGTACCGATCGACGCGATCCTGTTCGGCGGGCGTCGCCGGGACACCATCCCGCTGGTCACCGAGGCCCGCGACTGGGTGCACGGGGTCTACCTGGGGGCGACGCTCTCCTCGGAGACCACCGCCGCCGCGTCCGGCGCGGTCGGCGTGGTGCGCCGCGACCCGATGGCGATGCTGCCGTTCATCGGCTACCACGCCGGTGACTACTTCAACCACTGGATCGAGATGGGCAAGGGCGTCGACGGGGACGCCGCCAAGCTGCCGAAGATCTACTACGTGAACTGGTTCCGCAAGGACGCCGAGGGCAACTTCCTCTGGCCCGGCTTCGGCGAGAACTCGCGCGTGCTGAAGTGGGTCGTCGAGCGGCTCGAGGGCACCGCCGCCGCGGTGGAGACCCCGATCGGCATGGTGCCGACCGCCGACGCGCTGGACGTCGAGGGGCTCGACATGACCCCTGAGGACGTCCGGATCGCCCTGAAGGTCGACCCCGAGGAGTGGCGCAACGAGTTGCCGCTGGTCACCGAGTGGTTCGAGAAGTTCGGTGACAAGCTGCCCGCCGTCCTGTGGTCGGAGCTGGACGCGCTGCGCGCCCGGCTCGACGCGGAGCAGCCGCGGTAACCAGACACCGGGCAGCCTCCGTCGCGGCGCAGCGGTGACAGGTGTGCCGGAGGCCCGTTGCGGGCAACATCACCAACCATGAGGACGGCCGCCGTGACCCCGCAGGTCCGGCGGCCGTCCGCCGTCCGGGTGTTGACCGTCCTGCTGGCGTCGACCGCCGCCGCCACCGTCGTGGTCGAGCTGCTCAACTGGTGGTACGCCCCGGAGCAGGAGTTCGGCCTCGCGGTACGCACCGGCTGGGCGATGCTGCGCTCGTTGGGTTTCCTGGTGCTGATCGGGCAGGTGACCCGGGGACGGGCCGGGGCGAAGCCGTTCGGGCTGATCCTCGCCGTGACCACCGTCTTCGCGGTCGGCCGGCTGGTGGTGCCCCGGCAGGGCGTGCCGCCGCTGCCCGGCCTGCTCGGCTTCGCCGTGCTCACCGCGCTCTGCGTCGCCGTGGTCGTGCTGCTCTACCGCTGCGACGCGGTCACCGGGCATCTGGTGCGCCACCGCCGGGGCCTGGTGGTCGAGGACGGGACGATCGCCTGGCGGGAGGTCGCCCCGAAACGCCCCCAGGTCACCGGTTGGCTGCTCACCGCCCGGGTGGCCGCCTTCACCTACAGTCCGCTGATGCTGGTGCCCGCCCTGGTGGCCGGCGGCGCGGTGCTGGACGGCCGGCTCGCCGCCGTACCGGTGGTGCTGCTCTGGTTCGGTGGCGGCATCGTGGTCAGCTATCTGGTGCTGTTCTGTACGGCGTTCCTGATGCGTGGCCGACCCTGGGCCCGCCGCCTGCTGGTGACGGTCACCCTGGGCGTCCTCGCGGTCAACGTCCCCCTGTGCTGGTGGCTCCTCGGCCTGGACGGCCTGGTCCGCGACGGCGCCCCCCTCCTGGCGGCGGCCTCCCTCACCCTCTATTCCCTCCACCGCGCCACCCCCGCCCCCGAGGGCCCGCCCGGGTGATCAAGAGGTTTCGGTCAGCGGCAGGCGGTGGGATGGCGTATTTCTCTTGATCACGCCCGTAGTGCGCCCACCGAGGCACTGATATTCGGTGCGGGTCGCTACGCTGCAGGGTGATGACTCTGCGGAACCTTATCTACTCCGTCTACGAGCGCCGGTTGACGGCCAGGCTCGCAGGTCGGCCGGTGCCCCGGCACGTGGGCGTGATGTGCGACGGCAATCGTCGGTGGGCGCGGGAGATGGGCCTCGTCGATCCGAACGACGGGCACCGGATGGGTGCCGAGCGGATCAAGGAGTTGCTGCGCTGGTGTGACGCGGCCGGGGTGGGTCACGTCACCCTCTGGTTGCTCTCCACCGACAACCTGTCCAGGCCGGCGGAGGAACTCGACCCGCTGCTCCAGATCATCGAGGATCTGACCACCGAGCTGGCCGAGGAGGGCAACCCCTGGCGGCTGCGGATGGTCGGCGCGCTCGACGTGCTGCCGACCCAGCACGCCCAGGCGCTCAAGGCCGCCGAGGAACGCACCCGGGAGCGCAGCGGCGGCGCCCAGGTCAACATCGCCGTCGGGTACGGCGGCCGGCGCGAGATCGCCGACGCGGTCCGTTCGCTGCTGGTGGAGCACGCCGCCAAGGGCGGCACCATCGAGGAACTGGCCAACTCGTTGGACGTGGACCACATCTCGGAGCACCTCTACACCCGGGGCCTGCCCGACCCGGATCTGATCATCCGGACCAGCGGCGAGCAGCGCCTGTCGGGCTTCATGCTCTGGCAGTCGGCGCACTCGGAGTTCTACTTCTGCGAGCTGAACTGGCCGGACTTCCGGCGGGTCGACTTCCTCCGCGCCCTGCGCTCCTACGGCACCCGGCAACGCCGCTACGGCACCTGACCCACCGACGCGACCGGGCGGGCCGTCCATGGCACCCCCGGAGAACGCCCGCGCGGCTGCGGTCAGGTCAGGTGGTGTACGGCCCGGGTGAGGAAGTCGCCCAGCGCGGCGGGCGAGTCGATGGTGAGGTCGGCGGCCTCGGCGACCTCACGGCCGGTCTCCGGATTGGCCACCGCCACGCAGACGCCGAGGAAACCGGGGTCGGCGGCGGACCGGGCGCGCAGTGCCGCGAACGCCTTGATGTCGGAGACGTCGTCGCCGAAGTACCAGGCGCCACCGGCGTCCCGGACCACCTCGCCGATGACCAGCCCCTTGTCCCGGTCGACGGGGGGCTTGAGCTCCAGCACCATCCGGCCCGCCTGCACCCGCAGCCCGAGCCGTTCGGCCTGGGCCCGGCCCCACTGCTCGACCGTCGGGCCGAGCTGCTGGGCGGTACGCCAGTGCAGCGCGACGCTCAGCCGCTTGAACTCCACCAGCGCTCCGGCGGGCAGTTCGGCGCGGGCCAGGTCGGCCAGTTCGGCCATGGTGGGCACCCAGGGCAGCGCGGCGGGTTCGGTGACCGTCTCGCCGCCGGAGTGGCTGTGCTCCAGGCCGTAGAGGCCGTAGAGGTCGATCCCGCTGAGGCCACCGAGGTGGTCGCGAAGGAAGTCGACGGGGCGGGCGGAGACGATCGCCACCCGCTGCACCACCGGGGCCAGCGCCTCCAACGCGGCGAGCACCTTGGGGGCGGGGCGTACCGCGGTGGGATCGTCGTCGACCGGCGCGAGGGTGCCGTCGAAGTCGAAGAAGAGGACGGTGTCGGCGGCCCGCTCGGCGGTGGTACGCCAGGCGTGCTCAGCATCCAGCGGAATCGGTGGCTGCTGGTTACCCAGATTCAACGACGGCACGCGCGACAGCGTACCCCGGGGGTGGTGGCTGATTCGTGGCTTCGGAGTGGCTTCTTGACACCGGCGGGATGGGCTGATCGTGGTGCGCCTCAGCGCTCGGCGGCTCCCCGGCCGCGTCGTCCCAACGGCACCACTGTGGCCTGCCGGCCCTGGTTGAGCAGGTAACCCTCGACGAAACCGGTGTTCCGGTCGCCGGTGCGGGCCTCGATCTCGTTGAGCCGCGCCACCATGAAGTCGGTGAGCGCGCTGACCCGGTCGTCGAGTCGGTCGTGCAGTTCGGCGACCACCGCCAGGACGACGGCGGTGCCGGCGGCGGTGAGGGCGAAGAGGTTGACGACCAGCGGAATCTGCCCGCCGGGGCCCAGGCCGACCACCAGGTTCGCGGTCACGCACGCGGTCAGGGAGACTGCCGCGACCACGACTGCCCACCATTTCAGGGTCATGGACAGACCCCTCCTTCTGTCCCGCAGGGCTGAGTTCGGCCTTGTCCCGTCCCCCCGCCGACGACGAGCCCAAGCAGTACGGATACGGACGCTAGCGTGCCCGTTGCGGCCCCGGAGCGAAACGGTCGGGTCTGCTCAGGCGTTCTTTCGCCATCTGAGGAACTACCCGGCCTGCTCGCCTCCATTTCGGACATCGAGGGGGAGCGTAGGGCGGTATGCGAGATAACGAATGGTTTCCCGGATGTGGAACTTCTCCGCGTCCGACACGGCGGGATCGACCAGCCGGCGCAGCAACGCCTCGACGTCCGGGTCCATCGGAGGGGTGTTCGCCGCACCCCGGGGAGCGGCGGCCCGGTCCCAGCCGAGGGCGGTGAAGGCGGCGGCGGGGTTGAGGCCGAGCCCCTCACAGAACGCCACCACCCGTTCGGCCTCCGGGTCGCTGGCCCAGTCGCCGCGGACCCACCGGTTGATCGTCTGGCGGGAGACGCCGGTGCGGCGGGAGACCTCGGTGCCGGTCCAGGCCCGCATGGCCCGGGCGTCGTCGAGCGCCCGGCGAACGAAGGTGGCGAATGCGATCTTCCGGGCGGGGGCGGTCTCGGTCACCCCGTGACGGTACGGCCGTAACGCCCGTCCGGGGTGCCCGGGGCGGATCTTTGTCACGCATGTGAGACGCACTCATCGTGCGGCCCGACGCCTGCCGATTCCTCGCTTCATGGGTGTTTACCTGGGCATAATAGCTGCGTTGCGGGTCGGGGGGAACCGGGCAAAAAGCTGATACTGTCACGCTCATGGGACATTCTACGGTTTGTCACGTGCTTGAGACGATCACTGCTCACATGCGTCACGCGTCCGGTGCCAGGGGGGCGCGGTGACCGAACTCACGACCCGCGCCCAGGCGTTCGGCCTGATCGCGGAGGGGGTCGCCGCAGGACTCAGCGCACCCTGGCGGCTCTACCTGGCCCGCGGTTGCCGCTACCTGTCCCTGAGCGTCGGCGACCGGGACGAGTGGAACGCCTGGCGGACCCATCTGGGCTGCCCGGAGATGAGCGTCCGGGTCTACGACGCCGGGGGCGAGATCCGACGGTCCTCAATGGCCGAGGTCGTCCTGGACGGCTGCCGGATCAGCGTGGAGCTGGTCGAGGAGGTCAGCACCGAGGACCTGGAACGGTTGCTGGTCGTCGATCCGAGCCCGGCCGAGCCGGAGGACCGGTGATCCGGCCGACGCGGCCCACCGGAGCCGCCCGATGAGCCCGCTTCTCGCCGTGTTCCTCGTCCTCGTGCTGGGTGCGACCAGTTACGCCGCCGGTCGGTTGCACGGCCAGCTGAGCTATCGGATCGGCTACCGCTTCGGCTATCGGCAGGGCTACTTCGACGGGGACCGGGGCGCCTGGAACCGGCGTCGGCGTGACGCCCAGGCGGTGCTCGCCTCGGCGCTCGCCGTCCCAGCTGGGACGGCTGCGGCTGCGGGACCGTCCGCCCCGGCGGTCCGCCAGGGCACCACCTACGCCGGCTCCTCGTTCACCGCCCCGCCGGGCCCGGTCGCCGTCCGTCCTGCCCCGATGGCCGCCCCGCCGGGGCCGGTCGCTGCCCGTCCGGGGCCGGTCACCGGTCGGCACCCGACCGGCACGCTGGTTCGCCGGACCGGCTGAACCGCAGGGGCCACCTTCGTCGGTCACGGCGGACGCGGCCCAGCAGTTGGCTCGTCACCCTCCACGGCGTCGTCGACGATGTCGACCGCGTCGGACGGGTGACGCGGTTCCACCGGCCGGGATGCGCGCAGGGGGCTGGCATCCCGGCCGGTCCGCCGTCGGCCACCGCACCGGGGGCGGATCCTCGTCTGCCTCTAGCCGAGGCGGCCCGACGCCGCTAGCGTCTAGGCATGACCCGGGGTTTTCCCGGGTCAGCCGGCCGCCCGGATCTGCGACCTCGCGCACGGGGTTCCGCATCCGACCCCGTGTCCCCGGGCACCGGAGGAGGCGGAACGCGGATGGCGGATGCCCGTCCGTCGGAGCAGGCCTGTGACGACTCGCCGTACGCCCGCCGGTGTCGACCAGATCCCGGCCGCGACTGCCACGACCCGCCGATCCACCCGGAGCCGCCGTACGACGGCCGCTGCTCCGCCCGGCCCCGAGGAGCCCGGACCAAGCGGCCAGGTGTTCGTCCTGGACACGTCGGTGCTCCTGTCCGACCCGGCGGCCTTCCACCGCTTCGCCGAGCACGAGGTGGTCCTGCCCCTCGTGGTGATCTCGGAGCTGGAGGGCAAGCGGCACCACCCGGAGCTGGGTTGGTTCGCCCGCCAGTCCCTGCGGATGCTCGACGAGCTGCGGGTCCGGCACGGTCGGCTGGACCGCCCGGTGCCCGCCAACGAGTCCGGCGGCACGCTCACGGTGGAGCTGAACCACTCGGACGGCGGCGTCCTCCCCCCGGGCTTCCGCAACGAGTCCAACGACGCCCGCATCCTGTCGGTGGCGCTGAACCTGGCCGCCGAGGGGCGGGAGGTGACCCTGGTCAGCAAGGACATGCCGTTGCGGGTCAAGGCCGCCGCGGTGGGCCTGCGGGCCGACGAGTACCGGCACGGCCAGGCCAGCGATCCGACCTGGACGGGGATGGCCGAGCTGGAGCTGGGTGAGGACGAGATCGGCCGGCTCTACGCCGGGGACTGCCTCGACCTGGACGCCGCCGCCGGGCTGTCCTGCCACACCGGCCTGGTGCTGCACTCCACCCGGGGGTCGGCCCTGGGTCGGGTGCTGCCCGACAAGACGGTCCGGCTGGTCCGGGGCGACCGGGAGGCGTTCGGGGTGCACGGGCGGTCGGCCGAGCAGCGGATCGCGCTGGACCTGCTGCTGGACGAGTCGATCGGGATCGTGTCGCTGGGCGGTCGGGCCGGCACCGGCAAGTCGGCGTTGGCGCTCTGCGCCGGGCTGGAGGCGGTGATGGAACGCCGCCGGCACAAGAAGGTGGTGGTCTTCCGCCCGCTCTATGCCGTCGGCGGTCAGGAGTTGGGCTACCTGCCGGGCTCGGAGTCGGAGAAGATGTCGCCCTGGGCGCAGGCCGTCTTCGACACCCTCGGCGCGGTGGTGCACGAGAACGTGCTGGAGGAGGTCACCTCCCGGGGCATTCTGGAGGTCCTCCCGCTGACCCACATCCGGGGCCGGAGCCTGCACGACGCCTTCGTCATCGTCGACGAGGCGCAGTCGCTGGAGCGGGGGGTGCTGCTCACCGTGCTGTCCCGGATCGGGCAGGGCTCGCGGGTGGTGCTGACCCACGACGTCGCCCAGCGGGACAACCTGCGGGTGGGCCGGCACGACGGGGTGACGGCGGTGATCGAGGCGCTGAAGGGACATCCGCTCTTCGCGCACGTCACGCTGAACCGGTCCGAGCGTTCCCCGATCGCGGCGATGGTGACCGATCTGTTGGAGGACATCCCGGGCTGAGTCCTGCGAGGGGTGGGGTCGCCCCCCATCGTCCGCATTCACTTTGTGGCACAGGTCACAATTCGCGCGCCGGGTTTCCCATCAGCCTCACTGTGCGCGATGGTGTCCCACGAGCGCCCACGTCCCGGTGGGGGTCATTGGTGAACGTTCGTCCCATCCGTGGACGAGCCGCCACCGCCCGCCGGTACGTCGGCGGCGACCGGCTGAGGTCGGGGCGCTCGTGGTGCGACCACGCCCGGCACGGGCTGGTCCGCGCCGCGCCATTGCCCCCGACGAAGGGATACTTCGTGAGTCGGCTGTGGAGCCGGTTCGGTGCCCGTACGGCCGCTGTCGCACTGCTCTCCGTGGGCGTTGCCGGCGGTTTCTACCTGGGCGAAGACCGGGAAACCCAGCAACAGGGCCTGACCGCACAGGTCGGCCTCCAGGTCGACCAGGCCGAGTACGACTACCAGCGTGACCGGCAGGCCGACCACCGGCGGGAGTCCGCCAAGCAGCGGTCCGCCGAGTACCAGGCGCGGCAGCGGGCCGCCGCAGCGGCCAAGGAGGCCGCCCAGCGGGCCAAGGCCGCCGAGGCCGCGGCGGCGTCGCGCAAGAAGGAACGTGATGAGGCCGAGGCCAAGGCCAAGTCGGAGGACGGGAAGATCAAGCCCTTCGCCGGCCCGGTCCCGGCCTCGTGCAGTTCCTACAGCGGGCACCGCAAGACCGGTTGCGCGATGCTCCTCCAGGCGGGCTTCAAGATCGACCAGATGCCCTGCCTGGACAAGCTCTGGAACAAGGAGAGCGGCTGGAACCCCAAGGCCAGCAACTCCTCGTCCGGCGCGTACGGCATCCCGCAGGCCGTGCCCGGCAACAAGATGAGCTCGGTCGCCAGCGACTGGCGGACCAATCCGGTCACCCAGATCAAGTGGGGCCTCGGCTACATCGAGGGCCGGTACGACAGCCCCTGCGGGGCCTGGGCCAAGAGCCAGAGTTCCGGCTGGTACTGATCGACGGGTACGACGGCGGGGCGGGTGGGCGACCACCCGCCCCGCCGTCGTCGTACCCCCGGTGGCGCGGGACCCGGGTGGCGGTCGGCGAAGAATGCTGATAGCCATGGTGGGGTGACCCTGCACCCGACGGGCGGCGACCCCGACCGGTTCGGCACCGAGGCGTTCTACGCGTCGCTCGGCCGGGCCTTCGTCGCCATGTGCGCGGTGGTGCCGTTCCTCTTCCTCATCGAGGCCCTCGACCAGGGGCTCGGCTTCGGGCTCGACGTGGCCGCCGGGATCATCCCGCAGCGCATCCAGGGGCTCGACGGGGTGTTCTTCTCGCCGTTCCTGCACCACGGCTTCGACCACCTCTACAGCAACAGCATCCCGCTGATTCTGCTCGGCACCTTCGTGCTGGCCGCCGGTAGCCGCCGGTTCCTCTGGTCCACCCTGGTCATCATCCTGGTCAGCGGCCTCGGCGTCTGGTTCACCGGCTCGCCCAACTCGGTGGTCGTCGGCGCGAGCGGGGTGATCTTCGGCTACCTGGGCCTGCTGTTCACCCGGGGCGTCGTCGAGCGGAGCTGGTGGAACTTCGGGGTGGTGCTGCTGGTCGGCCTGCTCTACGGCTGGCAGCTGCTCGGCATCCTGCCCACCGACGAGCGGATCTCCTGGCAGGGGCACCTGTTCGGGCTGCTCGGCGGGGTGGTCGCGGCGATCCTGTTCCGGCGTCGCCGCCCGTACGACCCGTACGGGGAGTACCGGGTCGAGTCCACGCTGAGGTCCTGAGCGGGGCGCGACCCGCCCGGCACGCGGTACGGCCGGGAGATGCTTGCCCGGACGGGGTGGCGGGCCTACCGTCGGCAGCAGCACGCGTTGATCCAACTGTGTGTGCCCGCCAGCGGAAAGCGACGGTACGCCCATGCGCGAGGTCGATGTCGCCGTGATCGGAGCCGGTCCGACGGGGCTGTTCGCCGCGTACTACGCGGGTTTCCGGGGCCTGTCGGTGGCGGTGGTCGACGCGCTGCCCGAGCCGGGCGGGCAGATCACCGCCATGTACCCGGAGAAACTGATCCTCGACGTCGCCGGTTTCCCCGCCGTCAAGGGCCGGGAGCTGGTGGCCAACCTGGTCGCTCAGGCCGCGCCCTACCACCCGGAATACCTGTTGGGCACCCGGGCCGAGAAGCTCGCCCACCTCGACGGCCGACCGGTGCTGGGCTTGGCCGGCGGCGAGCAGCTGCGCTGCGGTGCGGTGGTGGTCACCGGGGGGTTGGGCAGCTTCACCCCGCGTCCGCTGCCGGTGGCGGACAGCTTCCTCGGTGGCGGGATCGTCTACTTCGTACCGGAGCCGGCCGCGCTCGCCGACCGGGACGTGCTGATCGTGGGCGGCGGTGACTCCGCGTTCGACTGGGCGGCGACCCTGCAACCGTTGGCCCGTTCGGTGACCCTGGTGCACCGCCGGGAACGGTTCCGGGCGCACGCCGGCACGGTGGCCCGGGTGCTGTCCCTGCCGGTGCGGGTCGTCGTCAACGCCGAGGTGACCCGGCTGTACGG
This sequence comes from Micromonospora sp. CA-248260, assembly GCF_050942205.1. Lineage (NCBI taxonomy): Bacteria > Bacillati > Actinomycetota > Actinomycetes > Micromonosporales > Micromonosporaceae > Micromonospora > Micromonospora sp. CA-248260. The sequence goes on from NZ_CP192021.1 coordinate 964,459, forward strand.
CGACGACACGGTGACCGCCGCCGAGATCACCGTACGGGGTGGCGCGGCGGAGACCCTGCCGGTCGACACGGTGGTCGCGGCGCTCGGTTTCACCGCCGACCTGGGGCCGCTGGCCGAGTGGGGGCTGCGGCTGGACCGGCGGCACATCGTGGTGGACAGCGCGATGGCGACCAACCTGCCCCGGGTCTTCGCCGCCGGGGACATCACCGAGTACCCGGGCAAGGTGCGGCTGATCGCCACCGGTTTCGGTGAGGCCGCCACCGCCGTCAACAACGCCGCCGTGGCCATCGACCCGGCGGCGCATCTCTTCCCCGGCCACTCCTCCGACGCCGGCTGACCCGGCGGCCACGGCCGGGCCGAGCCGGTGCCGGCCGGTCTGCAGGTGAGACCTGCGCCGTTCGGTGCGCTGCGGGAGGCCGGTGCCGGGCGGTCCGGCGCGGTGGCGGTCGGCCCTCGCCCGCCCCGGGTCAGGGCAGGCCGACGAGGTCGGCCATCAGGGCGGTCTGGTGGTCGAAGTAGGCGTCCCGGTGGGGCAGGGCCGGGCCGAGGCGGCCGAAGAGGTCGAAGCTGATCAGCCCGAAGAGCTGGGTCCAGCCGGCCATGCCCCGGGCCAGCAGGGCCTCGGGCAGGCCGGGGAAGAGGCCGGTGGCGATCTCGGCGAGGTCGGAGCGGACCGGTTCGGGCAGGTCGTCGTCGGGTGGGGCGAGCCGGCCGTCGGCCACCCCGTCGCGGAGGATGCCGATCAGGGTCCGTGGCGGGCGCTGGGCGGGGAGCACGGTGTCGACCGGGGCGGCGTACCCGGGGACCGGGCTGCCGTAGAGCAGGGCGTACTCGGCGGGGTGCGCCAGCGCCCAGGCGCGGGCGGCCCGGCACGCGGCGTGCCAGCGTCCGCGCAGGTCGGCCCGGTCGACGGCGGCGTCGGCGGACTCCACTGCTTCGCCGAGTGCGTGGTACGCCTCGATGATCAGCGCGGTGAGTAGGTCGTCGCGGCTGGGGAAGTAGCGGTAGATCGCGGACGAGACCATGCCCATGTCCCGGGCGACCGCCCGTAGGGAGAGGTCGGCACCGTCGGTGGCGAGGTGGCGGCGGGCGGTCGCCTTGATCTCGTCGATCATCTCGGCGCGGACCCGGGCGCGGATCGAGGAAGCCGGCATGGCTCCACTCTGCCACGGTCCAGAGCGGCAATCAAAATAGAGAGCACTGCTCTTGACGGGGAGCGGCTGGTCGGACATGCTGAACACGGTTCAACGAGAGCACTGCTCTCTATCCAGCCTCCCGCTCTGAAGGGTTCTCCCATGTCACTGCACGTGATCGTCGGTGCCGGTCCGGTCGGCACCGCCACCGCCCGCCACCTCGCCGAGCGGGGCGAGCAGGTCCGGCTCGTCACCCGACGGGGCACCGGCCCCGTCGACCCGGCCATCGAGCGGATCGCCGCCGACGCCGCCGACACCGACCGGCTGACCGCCCTCACCGGCGGGGCGGTCGCGCTCTACAACTGCGCCAACCCCGCCTACCACCGGTGGGCCACCGACTGGCCGCCGCTGGCCGGTGCACTGCTCACCACCGCCGAGCGCACCGGCGCGGTGCTCGCCACCGTCGGCTGCCTCTACGGCTACGGCCCGGTCGACGCGCCGATGACCGAGGACACCCCACTCGCCGCCACCGGCACCAAGGGGCAGGTCCGCAACCGGATGTGGACCGAGGCGCTCGCCGCCCACCACGCCGGCCGGGCCCGGATCACCGAGGTACGCGGCTCGGACTACCTCGGTGCCGAAGGCAACTCCCTGCTGCCGTTGGTGCTGCCGAAGGTGCTCGCCGGGCAACGGGTCTTCCTGCCGGTGAACTGGGACGCCCCGCACAGCTGGACGTACGTCGGGGACGTGGTGCGCACCCTGGTCGCCGCCGCCACCGACGAGCGGGCCTGGGGACGGGCCTGGCACGTGCCGAGCAACCCGGCCGTCAGCGCCCGCGAGCTGGCCGGACGGGTGGCGCAACTGGCCGGCGCCCCGGCGCCGAGGCTGGTCCGGATGCCCTACCCGTTGCTCTGGCTCGGTGGCCTGAACGACCCGTTCGCCCGCGAGCTGCGGGAGACCGCACACCAGTTCGCCCGGCCCTTCGTGCTGGACTCGACCCGGGCCACCGAAACCCTGGGCATCACGCCGACCCCGCTGGACGAGGCGCTGGCCGACACCGTCCGGATCCTCGCCGCCACCATCCGGACGCCCACCCCGGCGGGCGGGGCGCACTGACCGCCGCCCGACGGTCGGGCCGCGCGGACGCTCGACCGGCCGACGGCCCGCCCGACGGCAGGTCCGGTGCGCAGGTCAGCGACGGTGCACCGGGCCGAGCGCCGCGACCAGCACCGCGACCAGGGTGAGTGCCGCGCCCGCCAGGGTGGCCGGGCCCGGGTGCGACGCCGCCGTCGGGAGCACCACGTCCAGGACGACGGCCCCGACGACCTGGCCGGCGATGGTGGCGAGCCCCAGCAGCAGCACCCCGGTGAACCGGACGAGTGCCGCCGCGACCGCGATGAAGACGATGCCGATCGGGCCACCCAGATAGAGCCACGGCTCGGTCGGCAACCGGCCGGCGGGGCCACCCCGGATGGCCACGTCCACGCCGAAGGCGACCAGCAGGGCCGCCGTACCGACGGCGAAGTTGACTCCGGTGGCGGTCAGCGCGCTGCCCGCGGCCGCGCGGACCAGGCCGTTGACCGCCTGCTGCCAGGCCAGGCCCAACCCGGCCAGCAGGGGCAGCAGAGCCAGCGCCAGGGTGCCCGGGTTACCCAGCCGGTCACCGACCGCCAGCAGGACGGCCAGCACGGTCAGCACCGCGCCGGCCAGCCGGGCCACGGTCACCGGCTGACGCCCACCCGGCCCGATACCCGCCCGGTCCACGGCCAGGCTGCTGGCCGACTGCCCGGCGACCACCGCCACCGTGAAGACCGCCACGCCGAGCACGCCGATGGTGAGGCCCTGGGTGGCGACCAGGAACGCCCCGCACACCCCGCCCAGCATCTGCCAGGGGCGCAACGTGCCGGAGCGCAGCGCGGCACGCAGGTCGGCCAGCCCGCGTCGCCCACCGGGCAGCGCGGGGACCAGCACCAGCAGCACCACCAGGCCGAGACCGAAGGAGACCACCGCCGCGGCGATCCCGTCGGCCAGGCGTACGCCCAGCTCGCCGTTGATCCGGGACTGGACGGCCACCCCGACCCCGGCGGCGGTCGCCAGCCCGATCCCGGCGATCCGGCGGGAGGTGGGCAGGACGGCGGGAACCGCCGTGCCGGTCGCGGTCACTCCTGCTCTGCCAGGGGCCTGCCGTCGAAGTCCACCGCCGAGTAGAGGGCCAGCTTCTCCAACCGGTGGTACGAGTCGATCACCCGGATCGTGCCGCTCTTGGACCGCATCACGATCGACTGGGTGTACGCCCCACCGGCCTGGTACCGCACCCCGCGCAGCAGGTCACCGGAGGTGACCCCGGTCGCCACGAAGAAGCAGTTGTCCCCGGTGACCAGGTCGTCGGTGCCCAGCACCCGGTCCAGGTCGTGCCCGGCGGCGAGCGCTTTCTCCCGCTCCTGTGCGTCCTGCGGCCAGAGCTTGGCCTGCATCGCCCCGCCCATGCACTTGAGCGCGCACGCGGAGATGATCCCCTCCGGGGTGCCGCCGACGCCCATCAGCACGTCGACGCCCGACTCGCCCCGGGCGGCGGCGATCGACCCGGCGATGTCGCCGTCGGAGATGAACCGGATGCCCGCCCCGGTCCGCCGGATCTCGTCCACCAGGTCCGCGTGCCGGGGACGGTCCAGCACGCAGACGGTGACCTCGGCGACGTCGGTGCCCTTGACCTTGGCGATTCGTCGGATGTTCTCCGCCGGCCCGGCCTCGATGTCGACCACGTCGGCGTACTCCGGGCCGACGGCCAGCTTCTCCATGTAGAACACGGCGCTCGGGTCGAACATCGCCCCCCGCTCCGAGACGGCCAGCACCGCGAGCGCGTTGGGCATGCCCTTGCTCATCAGCGTGGTGCCGTCGACCGGGTCCACCGCCACGTCCACCTCGGGGCCGGTGCCGTCACCCACCTGCTCGCCGTTGAACAGCATCGGGGCGTTGTCCTTCTCGCCCTCGCCGATCACCACGACGCCGCGCATCTGGATCGAGTTGATCAGCTTGCGCATCGCGTCGACGGCTGCCCCGTCGCCGCCCTCCTTGTCGCCCCGGCCGACCCACCGACCGGCGGCCATCGCCGCGGCCTCGGTGACCCGGACCAGGTCGAGGGCGAGGTTGCGGTCGAGATCCTGTGGGACCCGCGTCCTGGTGTTCGTCATGGCGGCTTTCCTCCTCGCGACGGTGCGGGGTGGACCGGCAGGGGCTGCGCTCGCCACTGCCAGCTTTGTCGCTGATCCTCACACGATGCCAGGTCCGGCGGCGGGGCGGGGCGATGGTGGGCGGGATCGCCCCACCGGGCGGCTGCCAGAATGGGCCGGTGGAGCCCGCACAGCCTGCCGACCGCGTACCCGCCGATCCGACCCCGCCGGACGGCCAGCCGCCGCTGCCCCCGGGTGACGGGCCGGTGACCGGTGCCGCCCCCGCCGGGCCCGCCCCCGCCGCCGAACCGGCGCTGGTCGCGGCGGCGGACGACCGGGCGGGCGAGCCGGTGCCGGTCCGCTCCGGCCGGGCGGAGAAGTCCCGCTCCGAGCGCTCGCCGAAGGACATGGCGTTGTCGCTGCTGGTGCTGCTGGTGCCGATCGCCCTGCTACTCGCCTTCTACCGGGGCTTCCTCGGTGGCGAGCAGCCCACCACCGTCGACGCCGCCCCCGCCTACGAGCAGGCCCGCGCCGCGAACGTCTTCCCCGTCACCGAGCCGTCCGGGCTGGGCTCCGGCTGGCGTACGGTCAGCGCGAGCTTCCGCACCGTGGACGACGGGGCGAACCTGCGGGTGGGCTATCTCACCCCGGAGGGGCGGGGCGCCCAACTGGTGCAGAGCAACGTGCCGCCGGAGCGGTTGCTGCCCGCCGAGCTGACCGCCGAGGGGCAGCCGCAGGGGCCGGCCGACCTGGGCGGGGCGAACTGGCAGCGGTACACCGGGCGGGGCAACGAGCAGGCCCTGGTGCTGCTCGAACCGGGCCGTACGGTGATCGTGGTCGGCGACGCCCGGGACAACGAGCTGCGCGAACTGGCCGGCGCACTACGCTGACCGGCCGCGTGACCCTGGTCGGCGCGGTGCTGCGGACGGTCGGCGCGGTCCTGCGGACGGTCGACGCGGTGCTGATCGTGGTCGGGCCAAGCGGCGTCGGTCAGGAAGTCCGCGGCAGTTGCGGGCGGGTGGATTGCGGAAGGCGACGCGCGGGAACAGAAGGGACGCGACCCCCGGGGTCCGGCGCGACCGGGCGGGGATCGCGCGCCACGCGGGAAGCGTCACGCCCGCGACGCCACGCCCCCGACGCCCGCCGGGGGTCGGACGACCCGACTGGAGAGCCTGACGTGACCATTCGACGTTTCAGCGCGGCGGTCTTCGCCGCAGCGCTGCTCACCCCCGGCCTGGCCGCCTGCAACAACGCCGGGAGCGGCGAGGCGGGGGCCTCCGCATCCCCGACGGTCTCCGGCGGCGCCGCCTCGGGCAGCGCCTCGCCGGGCACCTCCGAGGCCAAGCAGGCCCTGCTGAACTCCACCAACGAGATCCGCAACGGCAATTTCCGGTTCACCATGACCGGGGTGGGCTCCACCGCCGAGGGGCAGGTGCACCAGCCCAGCCAGAGCGCCCAGATGAAGCTGAGCATCGGTGACGCGTCCTCGGACCTGATGATGAACCTGGACCTGATCCACGCCAAGCCGGACAGCTGGGTGAAGCTGGACCTGGGCGGCAAGTCCGCCAGCAGCATCCCCGGCGCGCAGAAGCTCAGCCTCGGCAAGTACCAGCACCTCGACCAGACCCGGATCAAGGGCAACAAGTCGCTCGGCTTCGACTTCGAGAAGGTCGACCCGGCCGGCAGCGCCGTGCTGACCCAGGGCATCACCGAGGTCCGGCAGACCGGCGAGGGCGCCTACGCCGGCACCCTGGACGTGTCGAAGGCCGCCGAGGCCGGGTCCGTCGACCAGACGGTGATCACCGCGTTGGGCGCCCAGGCGCAGTCGGTGCCGTTCACCGCGAAGCTGGACCCGCAGGGCCGGCTCAGCGAGCTGGTGGTGCAGATCCCGGCCGCCGGCCAGGTCGCCGCGCAGGACATCAAGATCACCTACTCCGACTACGGCAACGCCACCGCCGCCCAGAAGCCCGCCGCCGACCAGGTGGTCGAGGCACCGCAGGAGCTGTACAACCTGTTCAGCTGAGCGTGTGTACCGACGGCGGGGTGGCCCCGGGGCCACCCCGCCGTCGTCGTGTCCGCCTCAGCACCCGGTGGTGCGGTCAGCCCCGGTTCAGAGCAGTTCCAGGTAGTCGTTGACCCGGTCGTAGGCCACCGTCAGCAGGGTCAGCGGCTCGTCCGAGGCGGCCAGCAGCCGGCGGCACGCGGCGATGTTCGCCCCGGTCGACGGCCCCGCGCCGATGCCCTCGCACTCCATCAGCCGACGCATCCCGTCGATGGCGTCCGCCTCGCTCACCGTGACCATCTCGTCGATGATCTCGGTGTTGAGCACCGGCGGGATCATGCCGATGGACAGCCCCTGGATGCGGTGCGGGACGAACACGTCGGCGAACATGTCGCAGCCCTCCGGCTGCACGCCGAGGATGCGCAGCCCGCCCTGGTGCTGCCGGAGCACCTCACCGATGCCGGTCAGGTGACCGCCGGTGCCGATGCCGGCCACGTAGGTGTCCACCCGGGTGCCGTCCAGGTCGGCGATGATCTCGCGGACGGTGGTCAACCGGTGGATCTCCGGGTTGGCCGGATTGGCCGCCTGGTTGAGCATCACGTACTCGGGGTGCTCGAACTGGATCTCGGTGGCCAGCTCGCCGTGCGAGTTGTTGCCCCGGGTGCTGTCCGAGAGCCGGACGTCCACCCCGAAACTGGCCAGCAGGCGACGCTTCGACTCGCTGTAGTTGTCCGGAATGACCAGCACCACCCGGTAGCCGAGGACCGCGGCGGCGATCGCGATCCCCATCCCGGTGTTGCCCCCGGTGGGCTCCAGGATGGTCTGCCCGGAGCCCGGCTTGAGCAGGCCGTCCCGCTCCGCCGCCCGGATCATGTTCAACGCGATGCGCATCTTGTGGCTGCCGCCCGGGTTGTTCAGCTCCAGCTTGAGCAGGATCTCCCCGGGCAGGTCGGCGGTGAGCCGGCTGAGCCGCACCAGCGGGGTGCCGCCCACCGTGTCCAGAATCGAGTCACGGATGCCCACCTCAACCCACCTCCGCCGCGCGCCGGTCCGGACCGGGCAGGAACCGCAGCTCGGTGTACTCGCCATCGACGCAGCGGAACAACCGCGCCTCCCGGACGCCGGTGTCGTCGATGCCGACCACCAACTGCGTAAGCGTCGGATAGAGCGGCACTCCGTCGATCAGCGCGTTGCGCCGGTCCTCGTCACTGAAGTAGGCCCGGCCGTTGGGATGCGAGTGGTAGAGCACCACCACCGGGTCGTCCCCGTCGAGGTTGTCCTCCAGATAGATCAGGTCGGCGGGGGCCAGCACGTAACCGGTGGTGGCGGTGCGGGGGAACCGGACCGGGTCCTGCCGGTGCATCTCGTCGGCCGTGTTGCGCGCCTCGTGCACCCGTCCACTGGCGTGCACGAACCCGCACGCCTCCCCGGGGTAGGCGGTCCGCGCGTGCTCGTAGACCGCGTCGAGGGTGGACTCGTCGAGCGTCGCCCCGTCGTCCACGGGCACCGGTGCGGGCGTCGCCGCCGACCCGCCCCCGGTCGCCTTCTTGGTCAGACCGAACGCGGCGAGCATGACCACCGCCAGGACCACCGCCAGGGCCGGCAGCGCCGAGTTCTCCAGCACCGCCGAGCCGAACAGCGCCACCACCGGGAAGAGCACGAAGACGTACGACACCAGCACCGCGTCGACGTGCTGGAGCAGGTAGAAGTAGGCGGCGAAGCCGATCACCGAACCGACCAGCCCGAGATAGAGCACGCCGGTGAGGGACCGGCCGGAGACCGCGCCGAGGTCGGGCTGCTCGACGGTCACGCCGAGGACCACCAAGCCCAGCGCGCCGAGCCCGATCGGGAGGGTCTCCTGGGTGAGCACGTGCACCGTGCCGCCGTAGCGGGCCATCACCGCGTACGTCAGGGCGTGCATAACCGCGGCCAGGAGCACGGCGGCCGGCGCGAGGACGCCCCGGGCGCTGATCCCGGCGGTCAGCTGGACGATGCCGACCAGGCAGCCGAGGCCGACCACCACGCCGGCCCACTGCATCCAGCTCACCGAGATCCGTGAGATCAGCACGGAGAACAGCAGCAGGAAGACCACGACCGACGAGAAGATCAACGCGGCCAGGCCGGAGCTGATGTGCTGCTCACCGTAGTTGATCAGGGCGTACGGGACGGCGATGTAGACCACCGCGATGAACGGCACCACCCAGCGTCGCCCCGGCGGCGGCAGCAACGACACCCCGGGTGTGGCGAGACAGACGGCGAGCAGGAACGGGAAGGCCACCAGGAAGCGCAGCCCGGCCGCGGTGATCGGGGGCAGGGTCTCCACACTCATCTTCATGCCGTACCAGGTGGTGCCCCAGATCAGGCACACCAGCAGATAGAGCAGCCCGAGCTGCCAGCGGCCGGCACGCCGGCCGGTGTCGTTCGTCATGTCATCTCCTGGTCACGCGAAGCCGAACTCGTCGAGCGCTCGCCAGAGTTGCTGGAGGTTGTAGAGGACCGTCTCGTTCCCGCAGGTGTCGATGATCCGGAGCCGCTCGTCGGTGCCGGGACGGTTCACCGCGCACCGGACCCGCCGGTCGTCGCGTTCGAGGACCACCACCGGGCGGTGCTGGCCGGTGCTGGTCACCAGGTCGACCTCGATCGCGGCGAGACCGGTGCCGTGCACCTCGACCACGCCCTCGCAGACCGGTACGACGCCGAAGACCCGGACGTTGCACTCGCCGGAGGTGCCCTGGTACTGGTTGAGCAGCCGGACCCGGCGGTGGCTCGGCACGTCGGTGGTGACGATGATCCCGGGCCCGATCAGCACGTCGTCGCCGACCGTCACCGCACCGAGGATGCGGGCGAACGCCCCCACCTCGACCCGGTCCCCGAGCCGGGGGTGCCGCCTGCCGTTGGGGTTGTCGGCGATGCCCCGGGCACCGAGCACCACACCCTGGAGGATGTACGCGTCGTCGCCGATCACCGTGGTCTCGCCGATCACCGTGCCGAGCCCGTGGTCGATGATCAGCCGTCGTCCGATGCGGGCGGCGGGGTGGATCTCCACGCCGGTGCGGACCTTGGCGACCTCGGAGACCCGACGGGCCACGGCGAGCCGGACGTCCTGACCCAGCGGGGTGTCCTCGGCCTGGTGGATGGCGTGCGCCACCCGGTAGGCGAGGGTGGCCCGGTAGGCGATGTAGCTGTCCCAGACGTACCGCCACGAACTGCCGGCGGCCGGGTCCCGGCGGGCCAGCGCGAGCAGGTCCTCCATGGCGTGCGCGCAGATGGTGCGCAGTCGTTGCGGGGACAGCAGCACCTGGGTCACCGACGAGGACGCCTCGGCCTCGGTGATGCGCACGATCTCCTGCCGCAGCAGCGGCTCCAGGGCGTCGGTCGACTCCTGGGCGACGTCTGCCGCCCGGGAGGTCACCGGTGACGGCCTGTCGTCCGGCCCCGGGGGCGGTGTGGAGCCGGTACGGGGGCCGGGCACGCGCTGCCCGGTGCCGGTCGAGCCTGCGGTTTCGTGCAACGACGACTCCATGCGGCTCCTGCTCCCCGTTCTGCTGTGAACCGTCTCCTTTGGCGGCTCGAGTGAGGTGACACTCGCTGCGGTGTCACGACCCGGGAAGCTGGCAATGGCCGCCGAGCGGGCACGGGGCGTTACCAGGTGGTAGTCACAGCCCCCCGCTAACGTGACGATGGAATATTGCTCAAGTCAGTGGCTGAGGGAAATAGCCAATCCTCAGTCCATTGGGGGGAGAGCATGAACGCGGAAGAGTTGGCGGCTCAGCTCGGTGCGTGGAAGCAGGACCAGACCCGGCTCTACCGGGGGCTGGCCGAGCAGCTGCGGCTGCTGATCCGCCTCGGCTCGCTGCCCCCGGGCAGCGAGCTGCCCCCGGAACGCCGGCTCGCCGTGGTGCTGTCCGTCAGCCGGACGACCATCGCCCAGGCGTACAGCCTGTTGAAGGACGAGGGTTGGCTGGTCAGCCTCCAGGGCAGCGGCACCCGGGTCGCGCACGCCCAACCCGCCGTCCTGCCGCCCGCCGACTACGGTGCCGCGGCGAGCGGTTTCATCGCCGACGTCGTCCGCGACCGGGTGCGTACCGTCGACCTGACGGTCCCGGCGCCACCGCCCGGCCCATGGCTGATGACGGCGATGTCCCGGCTGCCCGCCCTGGCCGCCGCGGCACTGCCCGGCCGGGTGTACGAACCGGCCGGCTACCCCGCGCTGCGGGACCGGATCGCCGGCAAGCTGACCGCCGACGGCCGGGTCACCGCCGCCGAGGAGGTGATCGTCACCAACGGCGCGACCCAGGCGCTGTCCCTGCTGGCCGGGGTGTTGACCCGCCGGGGCGACACCGTGCTGGTGGAGGAGCTGACCTGCCCGACCGTGCTGGCGTCGCTGCGTACCGCCGGACTACGGCTGGTCGTGGTGCCGATCGAGCGGGAGGGGGCCGACCCGCAGGCGGTCGAGGCAGCCGTCCGCCGGTACGAACCCTCCTTCATCTATGTCATCCCGACATACCACAACCCGACCGGGTGGACGATGACCGAGCAGCGCCGCGCAGCGGTCGCCGCCATCGCCCGCCGGTACGGGGTCCCGCTGGTGGAGGACCTCACCCTCGCCGACACCCGGATCGACGGCCCCCTCCCGCCGCCCCCGATCGCCGCGTACGCCCCCGGCGCGCAGATCTACACGGTGGGCAGCCTCAGCAAGGTCTGCTGGCCGGGGCTGCGGATCGGCTGGCTGGTCGGGCCCCGCCGGGAGCTGCAACGGATCGTGCACCTGCGGGCCATGTACGACCTGGGCTGCCCGCTGCCCACCCAGTTGCTCGCCGTCGAACTCCTCGACGACCTGCCGCAGATCCGGCTCGAACGGCAACGGGACCTCCTCCTCCGTCGCGACACCCTGCTCGCCGCGCTCGCCGAGCACCTGCCGCAGTGGCGGTACGAGTCACCGCACGGCGGGCTCAGCGTCTGGTGCGCGACCCCCCGACCGCTGCAACAGCTCAACCACGTCGCCCAGCACCACGGCATGCAGTTGATGCTGGGTGCGCACTTCGCCGTGGGGGCGCGCTCCTACCTGGACCATGTCCGGCTTCCCTTCACCCTCGACGAGGGGGAGCTGGTCGAGGTGGTCAAACGGCTGGCCGGCTACTGGGCCGAGGCCGGGCGTGGCTAGGCTCACGATGCGCGACGATCGGTAGTACGCTGCGCCCCCATGGGCATCTCCCACCACGGACGCACCGAACGTCTCGACCTCGCCGACCCGTCCCTGCGCGAGTGGACCTGCCGGGTCGTGCACGTCGACCCCGAGCGCGGCATCGTGCTGGACCGGTCCGCTTTCTACCCCGGCGGCGGCGGACAGCCACCGGACCACGGCGTCCTGCTGTGGCAGGGGGTGCAGACCCGGATCGTCGGCACCCACAAGGGTGACGACCTCTACCTGATCCCCGCCGAGGGCGACCCGACGCCGCCGGTCGACGCCGAGGTCCAGGGCGCGATCGAGGACGAACGCCGGTTCACGCTGATGCGTACCCACTCGGGGCTGCACGTGCTCTGCGGGGTGGTGTTCCGCGACTTCGGCGCGCTGGTGACCGGCGGCAACATGGAGCCGGGCGAGGCCCGGATGGACTTCAACCTGCCGCAGCCCCCCGAGGGCTTCAAGGGGCTGCTGGAGGAGGCGGTCAACAAGGAGTTGGCCACCGACCGGCGGATCTCCGTGCGGGTGCTGCCCCGAGACGAGGCGTTGGCCATCCCCGACATCGTGCGCACCCAGACCAACCTCATCCCCCCGGACGAGCAGGAGGTCCGCATCGTCGACATCGAAGGGCTCGACGTGCAGGCCGACGGCGGCACCCACGTCGCGTCCATCGGGCAGGTCGGGCGGCTCCAGGTGGTCAAGGTGGAGAGCAAGGGCAAGCAGAACCGTCGGGTCCGCATCCGCCTGGTCGGCTGACGCCGGATCAGGCGTCGGTGGCCGACCGGGCGGCGTCGATCCGGGCCCGCGCGCCGTCGAGGGAGCGTTGGCAGGCGGCGGCCAGCCGCTCGCCGCGCTCCCACAACGCCAGCGACTCCTCCAACGAGGTGCCACCCGCCTCCAGCCGCTCCACCACCTGGGCCAGTTCGGCCCGGGCCTGCTCGTAGCTGAGCTGCTCGTCGGCTTTCCGGTCGCTCATCTCGTCCTCGTCTCCTCGACGGTCGTGGTCAGTTCGCCCTCGGCGAGGCGTACCCGCAGCGGATCGCCCGTGGCCACCTCGCCGGCCGCCCGGACCACGTGCCCGTCGGCCCGTTGCACGATGGCGTAACCCCGGTCGAGGGTGGCGGCGGGGGAGAGCGCCCGCAACCGGGCCAGGGTGTGCCGCAGGTCGCCGGTGGCCGCGTCGAGCCGGTGGTGCAGGTTGCGCCCCGCCCGGTCCCGCAACGCCGACACCTCGGCCGCGCGCTGCTCGACCATCACCTGCGGGCGGGCCAGCACCGGCCGGGAGCGCAGCAGGGTCAGCCGGTGCGACTCCCGGTCGACCAGGTTGCGGACCGCCCGCTCCAGCCGGGACCGGGCCTGGCCGATCAGGCGTACCTCGTCGGCCAGGTCGGGGACGACCCGCTTGGCGGCGTCCGTCGGGGTGGAGGCGCGCACGTCGGCGACGTAGTCGACAAGCGGGGCGTCCGTCTCGTGGCCGATCGCGCTGACCACCGGGGTACGGCAGGCGAAGACCGCCCGGCACAGCGCCTCGTCGGAGAAGGGCAGCAGATCCTCGATGCCGCCGCCGCCCCGGGCCAGGATGATCACGTCGATGGTCTCGTCGGCGTCGAGGACCCGCAACGCGTCGACGATCTGCGACACCGCACCCGGCCCCTGCACCGCCACGTTGACGGTGCGGAACTCCACCGCCGGCCAGCGTCGCCGGGCGTTGGTCAACACGTCCCGCTCGGCGGCCGACGCCCGGCCGGTGACCAGGCCGATCCGCTGTGGCAGGAACGGCGGCCGGCGCTTGCGGGCCCGGTCGAACAACCCCTCGGCGGCGAGCAGCTTCTTGAGCTTCTCCAGCCGGGCCAGCAGCTCACCGAGCCCCACCTGGCGGATCTCGTCGGCGCGCAGGCTCAACGTGCCCCGGGCGGCATAGAACTCCGGCTTGGCGTGCAGCACCACCCGGGCGCCCTCGCGCAGCTCCGGTGCGCCGGCGTCCAGGACGTCCCGGTTGGTGGTGACGGTGAGGCTGAGGTCGGCCGACGGGTCGCGCAGGGTGAGGAAGACCGTGCCCGCCCCCGGCCGGCGGCTGATCTGCGCCACCTGCCCGTCGACCCAGACCCAGCCGAGCTTGGCGATCCAGGCGCCGACCTTCTGGCTGACCACCCGGACCGGCCAGGGTTCCTCGGGGGTGCTGCGGGGGGCGTCGGTCACCCGCCCACCCTACGGTCCGCCTCCGACGACCCGGGGCAGCCCCGACCGCCCGCGCCACGCGTCCCGGCCGGGTCCCGGGAGCTGCCGCGTGAGCACGCCACGGGACGGGACGGCGTACCCCCGCTGTGGTACGGGTCGCAGCTCCTGCCGGTGGGGATGCCGGCACGTACGATGGGCGGGTGACCGAGGCTGAGGCGACCCCCAAGACCGGCAAGCGCGTGCTCCTGGCCAAGCCCCGCGGCTACTGCGCGGGGGTGGACCGGGCGGTGCAGACCGTCGAGGAGGCGCTGAAGCTCTACGGTGCCCCGATCTACGTCCGCAAGCAGATCGTGCACAACAAGCACGTGGTGCAGACCCTGGAGGCCCAGGGCGCGATCTTCGTGGAGGAGAACGAGGAGGTACCCGAGGGCGCCACCGTCATCTTCTCCGCGCACGGCGTCGCCCCCGAGGTCTACGAGCAGGCCAAGGCCCGGTCGCTCAAGGCGATCGACGCGACCTGCCCGCTGGTGACCAAGGTGCACCAGGAGGCCAAGCGGTTCGCCGCCGAGGACTACGACATCCTGCTGATCGGCCACGAGGGGCACGAAGAGGTCATCGGCACCGCCGGGGAGGCTCCCGCCCACATCCAGCTGGTCGACGGCCCCGACGACGCCGACACGATCACCGTGCGGGACCCGAGCAAGGTCGTCTGGCTCTCCCAGACCACCCTGTCGGTCGACGAGACGCTGGAGACGGTGGCCCGGCTCAAGACCCGGCTGCCGCTGCTCCAGTCGCCGCCCAGCGACGACATCTGCTACGCCACCTCCAACCGGCAGCACGTGGTCAAGGAGATCGCCCCCGACTGCGACGTGGTGATCGTGGTCGGCTCGCGCAACTCCTCCAACTCGGTACGCCTGGTCGAGGTGGCCCTGGACGCCGGGGCCCGCGCGGGGCACCTGGTCGACTTCGCCCACGAGATCGACGACGCCTGGCTGACTGGTGCCGCCACCGTCGGGCTGACCTCCGGTGCGAGCGTGCCCGACGAGCTGGTCCAGGAGGTGCTGGCCCACCTGGCCGAGCGGGGCTTCACCGACGTCGACGAGGTGGTCACCGCCAACGAGCGGCTGACCTTCTCACTGCCCCAGGAACTCAAGCGCGACATGAAGGCCGCCGCCGCCCGCGGCTGACGGTCCGCCGCGTCCTGGGCTGACGGTCCGCCGCTGCGCTGCGCTGACGGTCCGCCGCGTTGGGCTGGGTGACCGCCGCCCGCTGGGCTGTCGGGCCTTTCGTGCCCGGGGTCGTCGGGGCCCGTGGCCGGGACCGACGGGTTTCCCCGGGGATCGATGCCGGTCCCACGGAACGGAACGCGGAAGGGGTGCGTCCCAGTGGGTATGAGAACTCCTCGGATGGCGTTGGTCGTGCTGCTGGCCGCCGGTGTGGCGCTCACCGGCTGTGGCGGGGACGATGCCGACGTCACCGGCCCCCCGGCCGTGCCGACCAGCTCCCCGACGGACCCGGCCACCCCGTCGCCGGCCTCGGTGGCCCCGTCCACGTCACCCGCAGGCCCGGTGCCACCCGGCGCGTCGGTGCCACCCGGCGGGCCCAAGTTGCCCGGTGGCGGGCCGAAGGTGCCGCCCGGTCCGGGCGCGACCGAGCTGACCGGCACGGTCGAGTCGGGGGTCGAGCCGGGCTGCCTGCTGCTCGACGGGCACCAACTCGTCGGCGGCCCCAAGGACGTGCTCGTCGTGGGGGCCCGGGTCAGCGTCACCGGCCGGGCCCAGCCCGACCTGATGAGCACCTGCCAGCAGGGTGTCCCGTTCGTGGTGGAATCCGCCCGCCGCTCCTGACCCGCCCGGCCCGCCCGGCCCGGTGCCCACGCCTGCGGCCGTGCCCGGGGCCGGCGGGCCGGACCGGCAGGTGGAGCGGGTGGGGGGCGGCCTAGGAGCGGTCGTCGGTGGGGAGCAGCTCGGGGGCCTGGGGCTGGCGGG
Source organism: Micromonospora sp. CA-248260 (assembly GCF_050942205.1). NCBI lineage: Bacteria > Bacillati > Actinomycetota > Actinomycetes > Micromonosporales > Micromonosporaceae > Micromonospora > Micromonospora sp. CA-248260. The sequence goes on from NZ_CP192021.1 coordinate 980,115, forward strand.
GGGCCAGCTCGACCTGGGCGGGGACGGCCAGCTCCTGGTCGGAGACGCCCAGCTCGGCCAGCTTGCGCGCACTGACCAGCACCCGTGCCTCCAACGAACCGACCGCCCGGTTGTACGCCGTCACCGCGCCACCGAGCGAGGTGCCGAGCTTGCCGACGTGATCGCCCAGGGTGGACAGTCGGCCGTACAGCTCGCGGGCCAGCGAGTGCACCGCCACCGCGTTGCGGGCCAGCGCCTCCTGCCGCCACGAGTAGGCCACCGTACGCAGCAGCGCGACCAGGGTGGCCGGGGTGGCCAGCACCACGTTGCGGGCGAACGCGTGCTCCAGCAGCGTCGGGTCGCGCTGCAACGCCACGTCCAGGAACGGGTCGGCCGGCACGAACAGCACCACGAACTCGGGGGTGTCGTCGAACGCCGCCCAGTAGGTCTTCGCGGCCAGCGCGTCGACGTGCCCGCGCAGGTGCTTGGCGTGCCGGTCGAGGTGGGTGTCGCGGCCGTGCTCGTCGCGCGCCTCCATCGCCGTCAGGTAGGCGTCGAAGGGTGCCTTGGCGTCCACCACCACCGTGCGCCCGCCGTGCAACCGGACCACCAGGTCGGGGCGGACCCCCTGGTGGTCGGTCGTGGCGGTGACCTGTTCGCTGAAGTCGCAGTGCTCCAGCATGCCGGCCGCCTCGACGATCCGACGGAGCTGGTGCTCGCCCCAACGCCCGCGTACCTGCGGGGCGCGCAGCGCGGCGACCAGCTGTTTGGTCTCGGTGCGCAGCTCGCTGGAGACCGCCCCCATGGAGCGGACCTGTTCGCGCAGCTCGGCGTAGGCGTCGACCCGGTCGCGTTCCAGCTCGCCGACCCGGGTCTCGTAGCGGCGCAGGGTGTCGTGCAGCGGGGCCACCGCGCGGGCCACCGCCTCCTGGGACTGGGCGGTCGCCTCGTAGCTGAGCGCCCGCATCGACTGCTCCAACCGGCCCTCGCCTTCCCGGGTGGCGGCGAGGGTGGCCTCCAGCCGGGCGATCTCGGTGGCCGACCGGGAGCGGGCGGCGTACCAGCCGAGGGCTCCACCGGCGGCGAGACAGACCACCACCACGGCCAGCGTCGAGAAGTCCATCACCAGAGCTTGCCAAACGGGTACGACTCGACGCCCCCGGGTACGTTCGTAGGATGGAATTTCTGCTCGTGGCGATCCTGATCGCCCTGCTGGTCGGTGGTTTCGTCTGGTGGCGGCGGGAGAAGGCGGCCCGGGAGGCGCGCAGCCTCGCCGACGTGCGGGCCGACGCCCAACGGTGGTACGAACGCCTCGGCGGTCAGGTGATGAACCTGCACGGCGACGACCCGGCGGTGCGTCAGGCCCTGGTCGACGCGGGTGAGCGGTACAACGCGGCGGGCAGCCAGTTGGAGCAGGCCCGGACGGTGCACCAGTTCCGGCTGGCCCGGGAGACCGCGTTGGAGGGGCTCGCCTACGCGCGGGCGGCCCGGGTGGCGCTCGGCCTGGACCCGGGCCCGGAGCTGCCCCCGCTCGCCGCCGCGCAGGGGGCCGGGGAGATCACCCGGGAGCGTCAGGTGGACGTGCAGGGGCAGACGTTCAGGGCCGGCCCGCAGCCCGGCCGGGACACCCCGTACTACTACCCGGGCGGGCGCTACCAGGGGCGGCCGGTGCCGGCCGGCTGGTACTCGACGCCCTGGTGGAAGACCGCGTTGGGGGCGGGCGTCGGTGTGGTCGGCGGGATGCTGATCGCCGACGCGCTCTTCTCGCCGGCGTTCGCCGACCCGGGTTACGACGCCGGCTACCAGGAGGGCTTCGGCGACGGCGCGGACTTCGGCACCGCCGGTGACTTCGGCGGGGGTGACTTCGGCGGCGGTGGGTTCGGCGGCGGCGACTTCGGGGGTGGCGACTTCGGCGGTGGTGGCGACTTCTGACGTCAGGGCTCACGCTGTGGGCCCCGACCGGTCCCTACCCGCCGCGCACCTACCGCGATCCGGGCCGGCCCGGATCGCTTCGGCCGGCCTGGATCGCTGCGGCCGGGCCGAGCGGGCCCCTGCGGTAGCCGTGGCGTCGGCAGGGGCCCGGCGCGTCAGCCGGTGTTGCGCATCCCGGCCGCGATGCCGTTGACCGTGGTGAGCAGGGCACGCTCCAGGGCCGTACCGTCGCTGGGGGCGCGTCGGCCGCCCGGCGCGGTGGCCACCGCCCGGCCGGCGGCGCCGGAGTCCCGGTACTGCCGCAGCAACGCCACCTGGAGGTGGTGCAGCGGCTCCAGGTATGTGTCGCGCACCGCGAGGGTGCGTTGGAGCACCGGTGAGTTCTCCAGCAGGGCCGGCGACGAGGTGACCGCCAGCACCTCCTGCTTGGTCAGCTCGTACTCCTGCTCGATCTTGTCGAAGATCGGGTGCAGCTGCTCCGGAACCAGCGTCTCGACGTACCGGCGGGCGATGCTGAGGTCGGTCTTGGTCAGCATCATCTCCACGTTGGACAGGAACGTGCGGAAGAAGTGCCAGTTGCGGTTCATCTCGGCCAGCACGTCCTCCAGGCCGGCGGCGCGGGCGGCGGCGAGGCCGGAGCCGACCCCGAACCAGCCGGGCACGATCTGCCGGGTCTGCGTCCAGCCGAACACCCACGGGATGGCCCGCAGGCCGCCCAGACCGGCCCCGGTGTTGGGCCGCTTCGCCGGCCGGGAGCCGATGTTGAGCGCACCGAGCAGCTCGGTCGGCGTGGACGCCCAGAAGTACGCCGGCAGGTCCGGGTCCTCCACCAGCCCACGGTAGGACCGGAAGGCCGACTCGGAGACCACGTCCATCGCCGCGTCCCAGGTCTCCAACTGCTCGGCGGGTTGCCGGGGTGCGGTGTGCAGCAGCGTGGCCTGGAGCACCGCGGCCACGGTCAGTTCCAGGTTCTCCCGGGCCAGCGCCGGCAGGGTGTACTTGTCGGAGATGACCTCACCCTGCTCGGTCACCTTGATCGCGCCGTCCAGGGTGCCGTACGGCTGGGCCAGGATCGCCTCGTGGGTGGGGCCGCCGCCGCGCCCGACCGTGCCGCCCCGGCCGTGGAACAACCGCAGGTGCACGCCGTGCTGGGCGGCCACGTCCCGCAGCGCCCGCTGGGCCCGGTGGATCGACCACTGGCTGGTGGTGATGCCGGCCTCCTTGTTGGAGTCGGAGTAGCCCAGCATCACCTCCTGCACGTCGCCCCGGGCCGCGACCAGCGCCCGGTAGGCCGGCAGGGAGAGCAGTTCGTTGAGCATCTCGCCGCCGGCGTTCAGCTCGGCCGGGGTCTCCAGCAGCGGCACGAAGCCGATCCGGGCCCGCCCGGTGTGCACGTCGACCAGGCCGGCCTCCCGGGCCAACACCACCGCCGCGAGGACGTCGTCCACGCCGAGGGTCATCGAGATGATGTACGACTCGATGACCTCGCCACCGAACCGGTCCTGCGCCTCGCGGATGGTCCCGAACACGTCGAACGTCTTGCGCGCCCCCTCGGTCAACGGGGTGTCCAGGGCGGACAGCGGCCGGCGGCCGGTCAGCTCGTCGGCGAGCAGCTTGGTGCGCTCCAGGCGGGTCAGCGCCGGGTAGTCCGACACCTCGCCGACCGCCGCGTACAGCTGGGTGAGCACCTCGTGGTGCTTCTCGGCGTGCTCCCGTACGTCCATGGTGGCCAGGTGCAGGCCGAACGCGGAGACGGTACGGATGGTCGAGGCGAGCCGGCCGACGGCGGTGAGCTGCCCGGAGTTGCGGGCCAGCGAGGCGCGCAGCAGCTCCAGGTCGGCGATCAGCTCGCCGGAGCCCTGGTAGTCGCGGCCCGGCACGTGCGGGGTGCCGGCGCGCAGCCGCTCCCGGGTGTTGGCCAGCTTCGCCTTCACGCAGCGGGCCTTGAGCCGGTAGGGCTCCTCGGCGTTGACCCGGCGGAACCGGGGGGCCACCTCGGGCAGCGCGTCCAGGTCGGCGGCGAGGCTGGCCGACAGGTCCAGCGACACGGCGCGTAGCCGGCGGGAGACGGAGACCTCGTTGACCAGGTGCTCCATCGCCGCCTCGGTGGCGGTGATGCCGTGCTCGTGCTGGATGCGCAGCACCTCCCGGGTGACCACGGGGGTGACGAACGGGTTGCCGTCCCGGTCGCCGCCGATCCAGGTGCCGAAGGTCAGCGGGCGCGACGTCGGCGAGGTCTCCACGCCGAGGGTGCGCAGCGTGTCGGCCAGGTCGTCGAGCACCTGCGGGGCGGCCTCGGCGTACAGGTCGCGCAGGTAGTAGATGGCGTTGCGGGCCTCGTCGGTCGGGTCGGGCCGGTCGAGGCGCAGCTCGTCGGTCTGCCACATCAGGTCGAGCAGTTCGGCGAGGCGGCGGTTGGCCGGGCCCTCGTCGCTCGCACCGTAGAGGATGGCGTTGGCGGTCTCGGTGTCCAGTTCGTCGGCGATGGCGCGCAGCTTGGACAGGATCGACCGGCGGGCCGCCTCGGTGGGGTGGGCGGTGAAGACGGGGCGTACCGCGAGGCGGCGGGCGGCGGCGGCGATCTCCTCGGCCGGCACCCCGCGCTCGGCGATCATCTTGGCGGCCTGATCGAGCCAGCCGCCCTGGATCGCCCGACGGCGGCGCAGGTCCCGGGCCCGGTGCACCTGCTCGGTGATGTTGGCCAGGTGGAAGTAGGTGGAGAAGGCGCGGGCCAGCTTGGTGCCGGTGGTCACGTCCAGCCCGCCGAGGCGCTGCGCGGCGGCCGGCGCGTCGGAGCGGACCTGGGCGCGGATCTCCTCGACCAGGTCGAGCAGCGGCCGACCCTCCTGCCGGGCCAGGGTCTGGCCGAGCAGGGTGCCGAGCCGGCGGATGTCGGCCCGCAGGGCGGCGTCGGGCCCGTCGTGATCATGCTGGTCGGTCACCGTGCGCTCCTTACGTGAGTACGAAGGACAGCGCTGTCCGACTCCCTGGATGGTATCTGCGCGGCCCGGTCGGCGAGGAAGGGGTTCGGTGTGTCACCTTCCCCACGATCGCCGTGTCCCACCCCCGCCCGGTGGATTCGACCCCGCCCGCCGGCGGTCCGGCCTCACCCGTCCGGTCGGGTGTCGACCCGGTGGGTGGTGGTCCGGCGGGCCCGGAACCGGGCGGCGGTGAGCAGGCCGAGCAGCCCCAGAACGGCCCAGGTCAGCAGCCCTGCCAGGGGCCAGCGGGCCGACCGCCAGTCGAAGTAGACGGCCGACTTGAGCAGGTCGGTGGCGAGGCCGGGGACGTTCCAGCGGTGCATCCCGCGCAGCGCGGCGGGCAGGAACTCCGGGGCGTAGATGCCGCCCGAGCCGGGGTTGCCGAGCACCACCAGCAGCAGGATCACCAGCCCGGTGCCGAGCAGTCCCAGCCAGCCCTGCACGGCGGCGGCGACCATCGCGGCGGTGAAGACGGTGAGCGTGCCGACCGCCGCCACCGTGACCAGGTCGTGGTCCCAGACGTCGAGGACCGGGCCGACCAGCACCGCGCCGATGGTCCCGAGCAGCACCGCGTGCACGGCCAGCGAGCCGATCCGCAGTCCGGCCCGGCGCAGCCCGCGTGGGGCGGTGCCGAGCGAGACGCCGAGCGCGGTCGAGGCCAGGTAGCCGCCGAGCACCAGCCCGACGGCCAGGTAGAACGGCACCAGACCGCGCGGGTCGTCGGGGGAGACCGGCACCTGGTCGGTGACGGTGAGCGGCAGTCCGGCCTGCTGGGCGGCCGGGGTGAGGACCCCGGTGACCAGTTCGGTGGCGGCCGGGGCGGAGGCGCTGGCGGTGGCGAGGGTGAGCGTGCCGTCGGGGGCCGAGGTGAGCACGGCGTACACCTGGCGGGCGGTGAGGGCGTCGTCGGCCGCGCCCGGGTCGGCGTACCCGATGGGCTCGATGGTGTCGGTGCGGGCCCGCACGGCGGTCAGCAGCGCCTCGGCGCGCTGGTCGCCGGTCACCACCCCGACCGGCACGTCCCGGGGGTGCGGCTGGTGCAGCGCGCCGACGTAGGCCGCGATGAACGCGCTGGCCAGCACCAGCGTGCCGAACAGCAGCGCCGCCGTGCGGGGCAGCCAGGCCCGGGTCCGCGGCTCCTCGTCCACCGGCTCAGCCTATGGCCCGTAATGCCCGGCCTGTGGGGTTTCGTCAGGCGAAAACCGCTGGTGACGGGCGGTAGGTTCCGACCGTGAGCCGTCCCGCGTACCCCGCCAAACCGAAACCGGGCGACCGGGTCGCCGTCGTCTCCCCCTCCGCCGGCCTGCCGGGTCTGTTCCCGCACGTGTACGAGCTGGGCCTGCACCGGCTGCGCGAGGAGTTCGGCCTGGTGCCGGTGGAGTACCCGACCACCAGGCAGACCCGGGCCGACCCCCGGGACCGCGCGCGGGACCTGACCGCCGCCTTCGCCGACCCGACGGTCACCGCCGTGCTCGCCACCGTCGGCGGCGACGACCTGATCACCGTCACCCCGCACCTCGACGACGCGGTGCTGCGGGCCAACCCGAAGCCCTACTTCGGCTACTCGGACAACACCAACGTCCTCAACCACCTCTACCGGCTGGGGATGGTGGCCTACCACGGCGGCTCGGTGCTGGTGCACCTCGGCCGACCCGGTGCGCCGCACCCGCTGACCCTCGACTCGCTGCGTGCCGCCCTGTTCACCTCCGACTGGTACGAGCTGACCCCCGCGCCGCAGTGGGGTGACGAACCGGGCGACTGGCGGGACCCCGCCACGCTCACGGTCGAACCGCCGATGCTGCCCGGCGAGGGCTGGCGCTGGCGGGGACCGTCGACGGTCGTCGAGGGCCGGACCTGGGGCGGTTGCCTGGAGATCCTGCACTGGCTGATGGCCGCCGACCGGGTCCCGTCGGCCGCCGAACTGGCCGGCTCGGTGCTCGTCGTCGAGACCTCCAACGAGCTGCCCGACGCGCAGGAGGTGTTCCGGATCGTGCGGAACATGGGGGAGCGGGGACTGCTCGCCGCCTTCCCGGCGATCATCGTCGGCCGGCCCAAGGCGTGGGACTTCGCACGACCGCTGCCGGTGGCGCAACGGCTGGCGTGGGCCGCCGCCCAACGGGGTGCCATCGTCCGGGCGCTGAGCGCGTACCGCCCGGACGCGGTGGTGGTCTTCGACGTCGACCTGGGCCACACCGACCCGCAGTTGATCATCCCGTACGGCGGGGAGATCCGGGTCGACGCGGTCGAACGACGCATCGCCGTGCGCTACTGAACGGGACGCGGCCGGGTGTGGAGGTGCCGCACCGGGGTACGGCACCTCCACCGGGCGCCGGACGGCATCCCCGGTCAGCCCGACTGGGGGGTACGCGGGCCTCCCCGAACAGGTCCGCGTCTCCCTCGGCCGTCGCAACGTCGACCGACCGGGCTGGCTGTTCCATCCTCGGTTGGCACGGGGGTCGAAATCTTGAAGATTCGTGCGCGGTTCGGTTCGACCGGCGGCCCCGCCACGACGAGCGCCCCGCGGCCCGGGTGCCGGGCAGCGGGCCGTCAGTCGGCGGGTGCGAGCAGTCGACGCAGGCGGGCGGGCGGATGGCCGACCCGCTCCCGGACCACCCGGCTCAGGTGCGCCTGGTCGGCGAAGCCGTACTCGGCGGCGATCGTCACCAGCCGGGGCGGATCGGAGCGGCCCAACAGATCCAGCACCGCCCGGACCCGCAGCTCGTTGCGGTAGGCGGTGAGGCTGCGCCCGGTGACCCGCTGGAACACCCGGCTCAGGTGGTGCGGTGAGCAGCCGACCAGCCGGGCGACCTCGGTGAGCCCCAGGGTGAAACCCGACGCGGCGAGCACCTGGCGGGCCTGGTCGGCGAGGCGTCGATGGGCGGCCAGGGTGGCCGGTCGCCGCCCCACCGCACGGTCCAGGTCCGCGCCCGGGGCACCCCGGCCCAGCGGGCTGCCACTGAGCAGGGTGGCCAGGAACTGGTGGGTGTGCTCGGTCAGCTCGAAGCCGTCCAGACCCCGCCGGCTGCGGGCCACCAGCATCCGGTGCTCCAGGTCCAACGCGGCGTCGAGCTGACCGTCCCAGCTGCGCCGGGTGAACCAGTCGCGGGCGTCCGGGCGTTCCTCGAGGACCTCGGGGCGGATCTCCAGGCACGAGTAGACGTCGCCGCAGCCGAGCGGATGGGCCACGCTCATCTCGTCGCCGGGTCGGGTCAGCAGCACCGACGTCGCATCGGCGAACGCGATCTCACCGTTGAGCCGGCGCAGGTATCCGCCGGAGCGCCCCAGGTAGACCCGGTAGCCGAGGTTGGGCACCGGGCCCACCCAGCCCGGCTCGTCGATCAGGCAGCGCACCTCGTAGAAGGTCATCCCGTCGGGCAGGCCCAGACCCCGCCACCGTCCCTGGGTGGTCTGTTGGCGTGGGTCCGCGCCCCACTGCTGTGGCATTGGTCCTCCCCCGTTCCGGCACCGCCGCTGCGGGCTCGATTGTCTCCCTCGCGAGATAGGCTGGCGGCCGTGCACCCCCCGGCCCGGCCGGGCGTGGGGGCATCTTCGCGCGCCCCGGGCCGACCGGCGGCTTTCCTGGAAGTGATCACTGATGCTCACCGGACTCTTCTCCGCCGCCCTGGCCGACCCCGGGCTGGCCCGTGCTCGTGACCTGGCGCGCTCCGGTGCCGCCCAGGTCGACGGGCTGGACCTGACCGCCCCGGCCGCGCTGCGCCCGTTCGCCGTGGCCGCCGTCGCCGCCGACGAGCCGGTCGGCGGGGCCGGCCGGCCGGTGCTCGCGGTGACCGCCACCAGCCGGGAGGCCGACGACCTGGCCGCCGCGCTGGGCAGCCTGCTCCCGGCCGGGCAGGTGGCGGTCTTCCCGTCCTGGGAGACGCTGCCGCACGAGCGGCTCTCACCCCGTTCCGACACCGTCGGCCGGCGACTGGCCGTGCTGCGCCGCCTCGCCCACCCCGACACCGCCGACGCGCAGGGGGTGACCGGCCCGCTGCGGGTGGTGGTGGCCCCGGTGCGCTCGCTGCTGCAACCACAGCTCAAGGGCCTCGGCGACCTGGACCCGGTGCAGCTCGCCGCCGGGGAGGAGGCCGACCTGGAGCAGGTCGCCCGCCGGCTCACCGACCTGGCGTACGCCCGGGTCGACCTGGTCACCAAACGCGGCGAGTTCGCCGTGCGCGGCGGCATCCTGGACGTCTTCCCACCCACCGACGAGCACCCGTCCCGGGTCGAGTTCTGGGGTGACGAGGTGGAGGAGATCCGCACCTTCGCCGTCGCCGACCAGCGCACCATCGAAGGCGTACCGCAGCTGTGGGCCCCGCCGTGCCGGGAGCTGCTGCTGACCCCGGCGGTGCGCCGGCGGGCCGCCGCGCTCGCCGGGGAGCACCCGGAACTGGCCGAGATCCTCGACAAGCTGGCCGAGGGCATCCCCGTCGAGGGGATGGAGTCGCTGGTGCCGGCGCTGCTCGGCAGCGAGAGCCTGGAGCTGCTGGTCGACACCATGCCGGCCGGCACCCACGTGCTGCTCTGCGACCCGGAGCGGATCCGCACCCGGGCCCACGACCTGGTGCGTACCTCGGAGGAGTTCCTCCAGGCGAGCTGGGCCGCGGCCGCCGTCGGTGGCCAGGCCCCGGTCGACCTCGGCGCCGCCGCCTTCAAGTCCCTGGCCGAGGTACGCGCCACCGCCCGCGCCCTGCGCCAGCCCTGGTGGACCCTCGCCCCGTTCGGGCTGGTCGAGGCGGACGCCGCCACCCCCACCCGGCAGCCCTGGGAGGATGCGCCGGGCGGGGGAGACGTGACCCCCGACGACGCGATCACGGTGACCCTGGCCGCCCAGCCGGCCCCGCTCTACCACGGTGAGACCGGCCGGGTGGTCGACGACATCAAGCGCTGGACCGGCGAGGGCTGGGCGGTCGCGTTGGTCTTCGAGGGGCACGGTCCCGCCCAGCGGGCCGTCGAGGTGCTCCGCGACGCGGGCCTGGGCGCCCGGCTCACCGAGCAGGTGCCGGCCGCGCCCGCCCCCGGCGAGGTGCTGGTCACCTGCGGCTGCCTGACCGCCGGCTTCGTCGACGAGGCGTCGAGGTTCGTGCTGCTCACCGGCAACGACGTCACCGGTGGCCGGGGCACCTCCACCCGGGACATGCGCAAGATGCCGAGCCGGCGGCGCAACACCATCGACCCGCTGGAGCTGAAGGCCGGCGACTTCGTCGTGCACGAGCAGCACGGCATCGGCCGGTACGTCGAGCTGGTGCAGCGCACCGTCAACGGCGCGTCCCGCGAATACCTGGTCATCGAGTACGCGGCCAGCAAGCGCGGCCAGCCCGGCGACCGGCTCTTCGTCCCCACCGACCAGCTCGACCAGCTCTCCCGCTACGTCGGCGGCGAGCAGCCCACCCTGCACAAGATGGGCGGCTCGGACTGGCAGAAGTCCAAGGCCCGCGCCCGCAAGGCGGTCCGGGAGATCGCCGCCCAGCTGATCCAGCTCTACGCCGCCCGCAAGGCGTCCAAGGGGCACGCGTTCGCCCCGGACTCCCCGTGGCAGCGGGAGCTGGAGGACGCCTTCCCGTGGCAGGAGACGCCCGACCAGTTGGCCGCCATCGAGGAGGTCAAGCGGGACATGGAACAGACCGTCCCGATGGACCGGCTGATCTGCGGTGACGTCGGGTACGGCAAGACCGAGATCGCCGTCCGGGCGGCGTTCAAGGCGGTGCAGGACGGTAAGCAGGTGGCGGTGCTGGTGCCGACGACGTTGCTGGTGCAGCAGCACTACAACACGTTCGCCGAACGGATGAACCAGTTCCCGGTGACCATCCGGCAGCTGTCCCGCTTCCAGACCGCCAAGGAGAGCGAACGGACGTTGGAGATGGTCGCCGACGGCACCGTCGACATCGTCATCGGCACCCACCGGCTGCTCCAGACGGCCACCCGGTTCAAGCAACTCGGCATGGTGGTCATCGACGAGGAGCAGCGCTTCGGCGTCGAGCACAAGGAGCACCTCAAGACGCTGCGCGCCTCGGTCGACGTGCTGAGCATGTCGGCCACCCCGATCCCGCGGACGCTGGAGATGGCGATCACCGGCATCCGCGAGATGTCGACCATCGCCACCCCGCCGGAGGAGCGGCACCCGGTGCTGACCTTCGTCGGGTCGTACGACGACCGGCAGGTGGCCGCGTCCATCCACCGTGAGTTGCTCCGCGACGGGCAGGTCTTCTACCTGCACAACCGGGTGGAGTCGATCGACCGGACGGCGCGGAGGCTGCGCGAGCTGGTGCCCGAGGCGCGGGTGGCGGTGGCCCACGGGCAGATGGGCGAGGAGGCCCTGGAGAAGGTGATGGTCGGCTTCTGGGAGAAGGAGTTCGACGTCCTGGTCTGCACCACCATCGTGGAGTCCGGCATCGACATCCCGAACGCCAACACCCTCATCGTGGAGCGGGCCGACCTGCTCGGCCTGGCCCAGCTGCACCAGATCCGGGGCAGGGTGGGTCGGGGCCGGGAGCGGGCGTACGCGTACTTCCTCTATCCGCCGGAGAAGCCGCTCACCGAGCACGCGCACGAGCGGTTGGCCACCATCGCCCAGCACACCGAGCTGGGCGCGGGCATGTACGTGGCGATGAAGGACCTGGAGATCCGGGGCGCCGGCAACCTGCTCGGCGGCGAGCAGTCCGGACACATCGAGGGCGTCGGGTTCGACCTGTACGTCCGGATGGTCGGCGAGGCGGTGTCGGCGTTCAAGGGGGAGAGCACCGAGTCCGACGAGCTGGCGACCGACGTCCGCATCGATCTTCCGGTCGACGCGCACCTGCCGCTGGACTACGTGGGGGTGGAGCGGCTGCGGCTGGAGATGTACCGCAAGCTCGCCGAGGCGCGTGACGACGAGCGGCTGCGCGAGGTGGTCGCCGAGATGACCGACCGGTACGGCGAGCCGCCCGCCCCGGTGCAGAACCTGGTCGCGGTGGCCCGGTTCCGGTTGCTGGCCCGCCGCTACGGCCTCTCCGACGTGAGCGTGCAGGGCAAGCACCTGCGGTTCGGGCCGCTGCCGTTGCCCGATTCCAAGCAGTTGCGGCTCAAGCGCTACCACCCGGACTCGGTCTACAAGCCGGCCACCGACCAGGTCAGCGTGCCCCGGCCGAGCACCCGCCGGGTCGGTGGCGAGCCGTTGCGTGACCAGGCGCTGTTGGAGTGGTGCGCCCAGCTCCTCTCCGACGTCCTCGGCGAGCCGGCCCCGCTGGCCGGGGCGCGGGCATGAGCGGCCGGTCGGGTCCGGTGACCCGGGGTGGCCGGGGCCGGGGGCGCGAAAGCTGCGGGCGGGGGCCGCAGCGCGTGGTGGGCGGCGTCACCGTAGCCGGGCAGGCATGAGAGAGTGACCGTCATGCGTGCACGCCGTCTCATCGCCGCCGCCAGCGTCGCGGCACTGGGTGTCCTCTCCCTCACCGCCTGCGGCAAGGCATCTCCGGATGTGGCCGCATACATCGGCGACAGTCGCTACTCGGTCGCCCGGGTGGACGCGATCTACACCGACGCGCAGACGAGGTACGCCGAGGCGGTGCGGCAGGGCGCGGCCCAGTCCGGCCAGACCCCGGCCCCGGAGCAGCTGCGGGCCGGGGTGACCCGGCAGGACGTGGTGAACCTGCTGGTCAGCATCGACCTGGGCAAGCGGGTCGCGGCCGAGAAGGGCCTCCAGGTCCCCGACCAGATCACCCCGGACCAGCTGGCCCAGCAGTTGCAGATGCCGCCGCAGGCGGAGTTCGCGAAGCTCTGGGGTGAGTGGGCGGACCTGTTCTCCGTGCTCAGCCAGCAGTTGCCGCCGGCCGACCTGAGCGACGAGTCGGTGATGGCGGTCTACCACGCGATCGAGAAGACCGGCGGCATCGACAAGGGGCTGCCGGTGGCGCAGGTGCGGCAGCTCTTCGGCGACGGCGGTTTCGTCCGCAGCGCCGCCGCGTTGAGCACCGCGCTGGGGGAGCAGGCCGACAAGCTCGACGTCGAGGTCAACCCCCGGTACCGGCCGCTCGGCGTCCCGGCCTGGGTCAACAAGGGTCAGGAGCTGGTCTTCTACGCGCTGCCGTACATCGACGCGAGCGGCCCGGTGACCGACGTGTCGACCCCCGAGCCGGTCGGCAGCCCGACCCCGGCGCAGGGGCCGGTGGCCTCCTGAGCACGTCCCACCGGATCGTCCTGCTGGTCACCTCGCCCCGGTTGCCGGCCGGTCTGCTGACCGCCGCCGCCTGGGACGTGCTGCGCTCCGCGCCGGTGCTGACCGGTGCACAGAGCGCCCAGGTCGCGGCGGTACGCGCGGCGGGCGTCGAGGTCACCGTCGTCTCCGGCGGAGCCACCGACGCGTTGCTCGACGCGGCGGCGGCGGGCGGTACGGCGGTCTGGCTGGCCGGCCCGGCCGGCGACGAGTCCCTGGCCCGGGAGTTGGGTCTGCGGTTGGCCCGGCAACCGGGGCTGGCCGAGCTGGAGCTGATGTACGGCTCGTGGGACCCGCCGGGGGCCCGGCTGCTCGATGCGGTCGAGGTGATGGACCGGCTCGCCTCCCCGGGTGGTGACCCGTGGAAGCGGGCGCAGACCCACCGTAGCCTCGCCGGTTTCCTGATCGAGGAGTGCTACGAGGCGTACGACGCGATCAGCGACGGTGACACCGACGCGCTCCGTGAGGAGTTGGGCGACGTGCTGCTCCAGGTGCTGCTGCACGCGCGCCTGGCGGAGGACCTGCCCGAGGGTGAGCGGTGGAACGTCGACGACGTGGCCGGCACCCTGGTCGACAAGATGGTCCGCCGGAACCCGCACGTCTTCGCCGGTGCCGAGGCGGGTTCGCTGGCCGAGATCGAGGCGAACTGGGAACGGATCAAGCGGGCCGAGAAGGCCCGTGCGTCGGTGCTCGACGGCATCGCGTTGAGCCAGCCGGCGCTGGCCCTGGCGGCCAAGGTGCTGGACCGGGCCGGTCGGGCCGGCCTGACCGCCCCGCTGCCGTCCCCCGACGCCCAGCCCGACCCGGAGTCCCACCTGGGTGCCACCCTGCTGACCCTGGTCGCCGAGGCCCGCCACGCCGGCCTGGACCCCGAAGCGGCTCTCCGCCGCACCACCCTGGCTCACACCCGAACCCTCCGCACCACCGAACCCCCCACCTCGTCGAGTTGATCAAGAGGTTTGCGTCAGCCCTGCGCGATCCGGTGACGCGAACCTCTTGATCACGAGAGCGGGGCGGGTGTGCGGTGCCGCGAACCTCTTGATCGACGAGGCCGGGGCGGGCGGTGGGGAGTGGGTAGGGTCGGGGGATGGGTTCATTCGTGCCGTTGGCGGAGCGGATCGTCGAGGCCGTGCTGGAGAGCCGGCCGGGGGTCGCCACGTCGAGCGGGGACCACCGCTACGACGACCGGTTGCCCGATCTCTCCGCCGGGGCGGTCGCGGCCGACCAGGCGATGCTGAGGGAGGCCGCCGACGCGCTCGCCGAGGTCGACACGGACTCGCTCGACGTCGAGGAACAGGTCGACCACGCGCTGCTCAGTGCCCTGGTCGACCGGGAACTGTTCGAGTTGAGCGAGATCCGGGCCTTCGAGTGGGACCCGCTGGTGCACAACCCCGGTCCGCTGCTGCACGCCCTGCTCGCCCGCCCGTACGCCCCGGTGGAGGAGCGGCTGGCCCACCTGGCCGGGCGGCTGACGGCCGTACCCGACGCGTTGGCGACCGCGCGGACGACGTTGCGGGACATGCCCCGGGTGCACGCCGAGACGGCGGTCGGGCAGTTCGTCGGCACCGCCGCGCTGATCCGCGACGAGGTGCCGCTGCTGCTCGCCCAGGCACCCACGCTGGCCGGCACGGTCGGGCCGGCCGCGACGGCGGCGATCGCCGCGCTCGACGAGTTCGTCGGCTGGCTGCGCGCCGGGCTGGCCGCCGAAACCGGGCCGGGCCGTGACCCCCGGCTGGGCCGCCGCCGCTGGGAGGCCCGCCTCTGGCACACCCTCGACACCGAGCTGGGCGCCGCCGAGGTGCAGCGCCGCGCCTGGGCCAACCTGGACCGGGTCACCGCCGAGATCCGCGCGGCGGCCGTCGAGCTGGTCGGTGGCCCGGCCGACGACGAGACGGTACGCCGGGCGCTGGACCTGCTGGCCGCCGAGCACCCCGACGACCACTCCATCGTGGACCTCGCCTCGGTCACCCTCGACGAGGCCGTCGACTTCGTCCGGGCCCACGACCTGGTCGGCCTGGTCGACGACCCGTGCGTGATCCAGGAGATGCCGGAGTTCGCCCGGGGCGTCGCGGTGGCCTACTGCGACTCGCCCGGCCCGCTGGAGCCGGCCGACCTGCCCACCTTCTACTGCATCGCGCCCACCCCGGCGGACTGGCCCGCGCATCGGGTCGACTCGTTCTACCGCGAGTACAACGACCACATGATCCGCAACCTGACCGTGCACGAGGCGATGCCGGGGCACTTCCTCCAGCTCGCCCACGCCCGCCGGTACGCCGGCCCCACCCGGGTCCGGGCGCTGACCGAGTCGGGGGTGTTCATCGAGGGCTGGGCGGTCTACACCGAGGAGCTGATGGCCGGCCTCGGCTTCGGCGGCCTGCCGGTCCGCCTCCAGCAGCTCAAGATGCAGCTGCGGATGACCATCAACGCCCTGCTCGACCAGTTGGTGCACTGCGACCAGATGACCGAGGCGGACGCGTTGGCGCTGATGACCGAACGCGGCTTCCAGGAGGAGGGCGAGGCGGCCGGCAAGTGGCGGCGGGCGCTGCTCACCTCGACGCAGCTCTCCACCTACTTCGTCGGCTACAGCGAACTGGCCGACGTTGCCGCCGCCCGGCCGGCCGGGGTGTCGGTGCGGGACTGGCACGACGCGATGCTCGCCCACGACTGCCCGCCCCCACGCCACCTGCGCACCCTGCTCGGCATCTGACCGCCACGCCACCCCGGCCGGGTGCCCGCCGTCCGGGCCGCGCGGGTGCCGGCTCAGCCGCGGGCGGCGACGGCGTCGATCAGCCAGCGGGAGATCGAGTACGCGGGCGGCAGCTCCGCAGGCAACGCGTCCACCGGGAACCAACGGGCCCGCACCAGCTCCCGCCCGTCCACCACCGGTTCGGCTCCGGCATCGGCGACGGTGGCGGTGAACCCGGCGAGCAGCACCCCCGGCCCGGAGATCGCCCAGGGTTGGCTGCCGAAGTAGTCGATCGTGTCGAGGTCGAGCGAGACCTCCTCGGCGACCTCCCGCCGGACCGCCGTCTCCAGCGACTCGCCGGCCTCCACGAATCCGGCGACCAGCGCCCACAGCTCGGTCGGCCCGGACGCGTGCCGGACCAGCAGCAGCTCGGTGGGGCCACCGGCCGGGCCGGGGCGGGTGATCGCGGTGAGCACCGCCGGGGAGAGCCGCAGCGGCACGTACAGGCCGCAGTCGGGGCAGCGGCGGGCCGTCTCGCCCGGCACGTCGGCCAGCGCCGCCCGGCAGACCCCGCACCAGCGGTGGGTACGCCGCCAGGTGACCACGGCCACCGCCCGTCCGGCGAGCGTGGCGACCGGCTCGGGCAGCTCGGCGGCGAGCGCCCGCCAACTGCGCCACCGCCCGACCGGCCGTCGACCCCCGGCCCTGCTCCCCACGGTCTCCCCGCTCCCCGGCTCCCCGCCC
Organism: Micromonospora sp. CA-248260; assembly: GCF_050942205.1. Lineage (NCBI taxonomy): Bacteria > Bacillati > Actinomycetota > Actinomycetes > Micromonosporales > Micromonosporaceae > Micromonospora > Micromonospora sp. CA-248260. The sequence continues at coordinate 996,625 of NZ_CP192021.1, forward strand.
CCGGTCGGGTTGTCCCGGGTGGCTGGCCGGCCCGGGTCGGCCGTCTCCAGCGCCCAGGCCGGCACGCCGTCGAGCGTGCCCAGCGGCACCCATCCGGTCCCGGCCGGCAGCTCGCCGACCCGGGGCAGGCCACCGTCGGGGGTGGTGAACAGCCGGGTGCCGGCCACCAGCAGACCCAGATCGCCCGACGCGGGCGCGGGCCCGGCAGCGTGGCCGGCCGCGTCGTCAGCCGGAGGCGTGGGGCCGGCGGGGCGGTCGGTGGCGGTCGTGGAGGCCGCCGGGTGGTCGGCCGGGGGCGTGGGGTGTCCGGGCGGTGGGACGGTCACGACGACGCCGGCCGGCGGTCCGTCACCCCGGCACCGGCCGGCAGGTCGAACGCCGTCGGCGTCACCGAGTCGGTGAAGCGTTCCAGGGCCAGCTCGACCGGCTGGCCGTCGAGCAGACCGGTGAAGCTGCCGAGCACCCCCTCGGTGGTGACGCAGGCGTCGAAGTCCCCGACGGAACGCCGGACGGCGACGCAGGTGGCGTGGTGGCCGACGAGCGTGGTGTCGCTCTGCTTGACCTGGGCCTGCGGGTCCAGGGCGGCCTCGGTGAGCAACCGGATGACGGCGGGCGGGGTGACCAGCCCGGCCTTGCGGGCCTCGGCGAACAGCGGCACGGCGGCCTTGCCGGACATCAGCACCGGCGGCTCCACCGTGCAGGCGGTCCGCCCGGCGGTGGTCGCGCACCGGGTGATGGCCTGCTCGGAGACGGTGATCTTGCCGGCGGCCCAGGTGTACGCCGAGCGGGCCGGCTCCTTCTCCTGGGCGATGGTGGTGGTCCGGCCGCCGGGGAGCCGGTATTCGGCGGTCCAGGTCTGGACCAGGGACTCGTCCAGCCGGGTGGCGAGATCGTTGATCAGATCGGACCGGCCGAGGGTGCGTCCGGTGTCGTCGAGGGTCTGACAGCCGGTGACGGTGAGCGACGCGATGACCGACACGGCGAGCACGCGGAGGGTGGTCGAGACGGCGGGCATGGCGACCAGCGTGGTCGATCGTGTCCACCCGGCGCAAACCGGTTGCCGGTTGAGGGGTGAGAATCCGGGAATGTCCGTTAGGGCGGGCTGATTAGGGGTGGGCTACGTGTGCCCGGACGCCGTGCAGCCGAGCGTCGCCCGATACGCTGCGTTCAACACAACTGCCCCAGCCGCACCGTCGCGGCCCATACCGGATTCGCACAACGAACGAGGAGCGACTCAGTGGCAACCATCGAGGGAATCGTCGCCCGGGAGATTCTCGACTCACGGGGCAACCCGACGGTCGAGGTCGAGGTAGGGCTGGACGACGGCACGATCGCTCGCGCCGCCGTACCCTCCGGCGCCTCCACCGGCGCCTTCGAAGCGGTCGAGCTGCGCGACGGTGACAAGGACCGCTACCTGGGCAAGGGCGTCGAGAACGCGGTCGCCAACATCGAGGACAAGATCGTCGACCAGCTGATCGGCTACGAGGCCAGCGAGCAGCGGCTGATCGACCAGAAGATGCTCGACCTCGACGGCTCCGACAACAAGGGCACGCTGGGCGCGAACGCCATCCTCGGGGTCTCCCTGGCGGTGGCCAAGGCGGCTGCCGGCAGCGCCGAGCTGAGCCTGTTCCGTTACCTGGGTGGCCCGAACGCCCACCTGCTGCCGGTGCCGATGATGAACATCCTCAACGGTGGCGCGCACGCCGACTCCAACGTCGACGTCCAGGAGTTCATGATCGCGCCGATCGGGGCCCCCAGCTTCCGGGAGGCGCTGCGCTCCGGTGCCGAGGTCTACCACGCGCTGAAGTCGGTGCTCAAGAAGAAGGACCTCTCCACCGGTCTGGGTGACGAGGGTGGCTTCGCCCCCAACCTGCCCAGCAACGCCGCCGCGCTCGACCTGATCGCCGAGGCGGTCGAGAAGGCCGGTTACCGGCTGGGCACCGACATCGTCTTCGCCCTCGACGTGGCCGCGACCGAGTTCTTCGACAACGGCACCTACACCTTCGAGAGCGCCGCCAAGAGCGCCGAGGAGATGAGCAACTACTACACCAAGCTCATCGGCGACTACCCGATCGTCTCCATCGAGGACCCGCTGGCCGAGGACGACTGGACCGGTTGGGCCACCCTGACCGCCGCCGTCGGCGACCGGATCCAGATCGTCGGCGACGACCTGTTCGTCACCAACCCGCAGCGCATCGCCCGGGGCATCGCCGAGAAGTCCGCCAACGCGGTGCTCGTCAAGGTCAACCAGATCGGTTCGCTGACCGAGACCCTGGACGCGGTGGACCTGGCCCACCGGGCCGGTTTCAAGTGCATGATGAGCCACCGCTCCGGCGAGACCGAGGACACCACCATCGCCGACCTGGCCGTCGCCACCGGCTGCGGTCAGATCAAGACCGGTGCCCCGGCCCGGTCCGACCGGGTCGCCAAGTACAACCAGCTCCTGCGGATCGAGGAGGAGCTGGCCGACGCGGCGCGGTACGCCGGCGCCGGCGCGTTCCCGCGTTACCGTTCGGCCTGACCCAGGCGAACCTCGGGGGAGGGGTGTGACGATGCAGCAGCGCCGCACACCGGGTGGCCAACGCCCGGCCCGCCGGCCGACCGGTCGGCCGGGCGGGGCCCGGGGCGCCCGGACGCCGCTGCGCGACGGCGGGGTCCGCGCCGAGCCGCGGGCTGCCGCGGCCCGGTCGCGGCCCGCCGACGGGGTACGGTCGGCGAACCGTCCGGCGGCGGCCCGCCGGACGGCGGCCGGCGGCACCATCCGGCGACTCACCGCGCCCCACCCCCGACGGTTCACCGGCCGGGCCACCGTGCTGTTCGCGGTGCTGCTCGCGCTCGCCCTGGCGTACACCTATCCGGTCCGGGTCTATCTCGACCAGCAGGTCGACATCGAGCGGATGGAGGCCAGCCAGGCCGCCCAGCGTACGGAGATCGCCGAGCTGTCGGCCCAGGCGGCGAAGTGGCAGGACCCCGAATACATCAAGATCAAAGCGCGGGAACGGTTCTTCATGGTGGCCCCCGGTGAGACGCCGGTGATCGTGCTCAACGACGCGGACGGCGCGGCCCGGGACGCCAACGGCGGCCGGCCGCCGACCCCACCCAAGACCCCCGACCCCTGGTACGACACCCTGTGGTCGAGCGTCCAGGCGGCGAACGGCGACGCCCCGGACCAGTGAGCAGCACCCGCGTACCGAACGAGAGATGGGCACCGTGACTGTCGTACCACCGCAGGAGCCGGCGGCGGACTCCGTACCCCCGCCGGAGCACCAGCCGGCCACCGAGGCCGACCTGGCCGCGGTGGCCGCGCAGCTCGGACGCCCGCCCCGGGGCACCCGGGCGGTGGCCCACCGCTGCCCGTGCGGCCTGCCCGACGTGGTGGAGACCACCCCCCGGCTCGCCGACGGCACCCCCTTCCCGACGCTGTTCTACCTGACCTGCCCCCGGGCGACGGCGGCGTGCAGCCGGCTGGAGTCGGCCGGGTTGATGAAGGAGATGGCCGAGCGGCTCGCCGAGGACCCGGAGCTGGCCGACCGGTACCGGGCCGCGCACGAGGACTACCTGGCCCGCCGGGCCGTGATCGGCGAGGTGCCGGAGATCGCCGGCATCTCCGCCGGTGGGATGCCCGGCCGGGTGAAGTGCCTGCACGTGCACCTGGGCCACGCGCTCGGTGCCGGCCCCGGCGTCAACCCGTTCGGCGACGAGACGCTCGCCTTGGTGGAGAAGTGGTGGACGGCCGGGCCGTGCGTGGACCTGCCGGCGGCGCAGTGACCGACGAGATCGTGGTACGCCGGGCCCGCACCGGCGACGTACGCGGCATCCGCCGGCTGGTCGACACCTACACCGACGACCGGCGGCTGCTCAGCAAGGCCACCGTCACCCTCTACGAGGACGTGCAGGAGTTCCGGGTCGCGGTCACCGGCGACGGGCGGGTCGTCGGCTGTGGCGCGCTGCACGTGATGTGGGAGGACCTCGCCGAGATCCGTACCGTGGCCGTCGACCCGGCCTGCCGGGGACGGCGGCTCGGCCACCGGATCGTCACCGAGCTGATCGACGCCGCCCGGGAGTTGGGCATCGCCCGGATCTTCGTGCTCACCTTCGAGACGGCGTTCTTCGGCGCGTTCGGGTTCACCGAGATCGACGGCGCCCCGGTGCCGCAGCCCGTCTACGAGCAGCTGCTGCGCTCCTACGACGAGGGCGTCGCCGAGTTCCTCAACCTGGAACGGGTCAAGCCGAACACCCTGGGCAACACCCGGATGCTGCTGCGCCTCTAGCCCCTGACGGCGGGATCCGCGCGCGGTGCTGCTGCGCCTCTAGCCCCGGACGGCGGGTCCGCGCCCGCTTGCGGCGGCCCGAAGGTGCGGCCCCGGCCGGTCTTGACCCGGCCCGCCACCCTGGGTCGGTGACGATCGTGCGCCGGTTGGGCGCGGTGCTCGCCGCCCTGGTGACCCTGTTCGCCCTGGTCGGCATCGCCCGGCTGATCGCCCCGGCGACCGGTGGCGTCGACCGCCAGCCGCCCGGGGTGGACCGGCAACTCGACTACCTGCGGGCCGAACTGGACGACGGTGCCGGCGAGGACGCCCAGGCGATGTTCCCGGAGGGCTGGTTCTTCGCCCACGCGCTGTACGGGCTGGCCCGGGTGGAGACCGGCCTGCGGCAACCGCCGCAGGGACGTGACGAGGCGCTGCGGGAGGCCCGGTGGGCGCTGGCCCGGCTGGAGTCGCCGGCCGGCACGGCCCCGTTCAGCCGCGACCTGACCCCGGCGTACGGCGTCTTCCACGCCGGCTGGACGAACTGGCTGCGCGGCGGGGTGCTCGCCCTGCAACCGGAGTCGGGGCGGGACCCGGCCGAGGTGCGCCGGTTCGCCGAGGCGTCGGCGACCCTGGCCGCCGCCTTCGACGCCTCTCCCACGCCGTACCTCGCCGCCTATCCCGGGCAGGCGTGGCCGGTCGACTCGACGGTGGCGGTGGCCTCGCTGCGGCTGCACGACGCTCTGCTACCGCCGCGTTTCGCGCCGACCACCGGCCGCTGGCTCGACGGGGTACGCCAGCGCCTCGACCCGCGTACCGGTCTGCTGCCACACCGGGTCGACCCGGGCACCGGAGCACCGGCCGAGGTGGCCCGGGGCACCTCGCAGAGCGTCATCCAGCGGTTCCTGCCGGAGATCGACCCGACCTTCGCCCGCGAGCAGTACCTGCGCTTCCGCACCGACTTCGTGGTGTCGCCACTGAGGCTCGGCCCGGCGGTGCGGGAGTACCCGCGCGGCCTGGACGGCCCGGGGGACGTCGACTCGGGACCGCTGCCGCTCGGGGTGAGCTTCTCCGCCACCGTGGTGACCCTCGGTGCGGCCCAGGTGCAGGGCGACGACGCGTTGGCCGGGGCGTTGGCCAACTACGGCGAACTGGTCGGCTTTCCGCTGGACACCCCGCACACCCGCCGGTACGCCTTCGGGCTGCTCCCGATCGGTGACGCCTTCCTGGCGTGGTCGAAGACCGCCCGCCCGTGGGTCTCCGCGCCCACCGACCCGCCACCGGCGACGGTGGACCCGTGGTGGCGCGCGCCGCTGGTGGCGCTGCTGGTGCTGCTCGCCGTGCTGCCCTGGGTGCCGTGGCTGCTGTGGCGTCGGCGCCGGCGACGGTGACCACCGCCGGCCCGGCAGGCGCTGCCGGGTGCGGTTGGCGCTGCCGGGCACCCTGTCGGTGCTGCCGTGCGTCGGGGCGGTGCGGTCGGGCGTCGGGTCGGCGCTGCCGTGCGCGGGCGACTGCTGCCGTAGGGTTGCTGCCGTGACGACGCGTGTGGCCGCCATCGACTGCGGGACCAACTCCATCCGCCTGCTGGTCGCCGACCTGCCCGATCCGTCGGCCGGGCCGCAGGCCCCGCTGGTCGACCTGGCCCGCCGGATGGAGATCGTCCGGCTCGGTCAGGGCGTCGACCGGACCGGCCGGCTGGCCCCGGAGGCGATCGAGCGGACCCGGGTGGCGCTCGCCGGGTACGCCGCCGAGATCGACAAGCTGGGCGTCGACCGGGTGCGGATGTGCGCCACCTCGGCGTCCCGGGATGCGAGCAACGCGGCCGACTTCCGGGCCATGGTGGAGCAGACCCTGGGCGTCGCGCCCGAGGTGGTCACCGGCGACGAGGAGGCCCGGCTGTCGTTCACCGGCGCGGTCCGGGGGCTGCCCGCCGACGCGGAGCCGCCGTACCTGGTGGTGGACATCGGCGGCGGTTCGACCGAGTTCGTGGTGGGCACCCGCGACTCCGGGGTGCAGGCGGCGATCTCGGTGGACATCGGCTGCGTCCGGATGACCGAACGGCACCTGCACGGCGACCCGCCGACCGTCGCCGAGGTCGCCGCCGCGCAGGCCGACATCGCCGCCGCCGTCGACCGGGCGCTCGCCGCCGTCTCCGGCAGGGAGGCAGCCACACTGGTCGGGCTCGCCGGTTCGGTCACCACCGTCGTCGCCATCGCCCAGGACCTCCAGGAGTACGACCCCGAGCGCATCCACCACGCCCGGGTGCCGTACGAGCGGGTGGCCGGGGTGACCGCCGACCTGCTGGGCCGGACCGCCGCGCAGCGGTTGGCGATCCCGGTGATGCACCCGGGCCGGGCGGACGTGATCGGTGCGGGTGCCCTGGTGCTCAAGGTGATCATGGAGCGGGCCGGGATGTCCTCGGTGGTCGCCTCCGAACACGACATCCTCGACGGCATCGCCTGGAGCCAGCACCCCACCCCCAGCTGACCCCCACGCTCCCCCTCCCCCTCCCCCTCCCCCCTCTCCTCTCCTCTCCTCTCCCTCCCCTCCGCTCGACATCGAGCCCGGTGATCAAGAGCTTTGCGTCAAATTTCCCGGCGAGAACGACCCAAACTTCTTGATCACCGGGCCGAGGGTGTGGTGATCAAGAGGTTTGCGTCGGAAATCCGGGTGGGGATGACGCGAATCTCTTGATCACCGGGCCGGGGTCGGGGGTCGGGGGCGAGGGCCGGGGTCGGGGGTCGGGGGCGAGGGCCGGGGTCGGGGGCGAGGGTCGGGGGTGAGGGTCGGGGCGGGGGGATGGGCCGGGGCTGGGGTGAGCCGAGGGTGAGGGCTGGGGCGGGGTGGGGGTGGGGTGGGTGGGGGTGGGAGATGAGGACGGGGGTGGGGTATGGCGTTGTTGACGGTAGTGCGCAGTGCGCAGTAGTGTGTGATGCGTGGACACCACACAACTACTCAAGGGTGTGCTCGACCTGGCCGTGTTGGCCGTGTTGCGGGATTCCGACGGGTACGGCTACGACATCCTGCGCCGGCTGCGCGAGGCCGGGCTGGATGAGGTCGGCGACGCGTCGGTCTACGGCACCCTGCGCCGACTCTTCGCTGCCGGCCTGCTCACCACCTACGTCGTGCCGAGCGAGGCCGGCCCGCACCGCAAGTACTACGCGCTCAACGCCGCCGGCCGTGACCAGCTCACCCGCTCCGGCAAGACCTGGCGCGCGTTCGCGACGACGATGGACCAGCTGCTCGACGATCGGGGGATGGCGGCATGACCGTCACTGGGCAGGAGATAACGGACTACGTCGAGCGGGTGCGGACCGCCCTGGCCGACCTGCCACCGCAGGTACGCGAGGAGCTGACCGAGGACCTTCCGGAACACCTCGCCGAGGTGGCCGCCGAGGCCGACGGTTCCCTGGTCGACCGGCTGGGCACCCCCGAGGCGTACGCGGCGGAGTTGCGCGCCGCCGCCGGGGCGGGTGACCCGGCGGCCGGCCGGCGGGCGCTGGAACGGCGGATCGCCACCATGCTGGGGCGTGCCCGGGCCCGGGTGGATCGGGTCGACGCCCGGCTCGGCCCACTGTTCGGTCACGACACGGCGGGGGAGTTCCTGCGGCTGCTGCGCCCGGCGTGGTGGGTGGCCCGCGCCTACCTGGTCGCGATGATGCTCACCGCGCTCAGCACCGACGGGCCGCTCGGCCTGCTGCCCCGGCTCGACGGCCACGCGTTCGTCGGCCTGCTGGTCTTCGCCGGCCTGGTGTGCGGCTCCGTCTGGTTGGGTCGGCGCACCCCCGAGCTGCGGTCCTGGCGGCGCTGGGCGTTGCACGCCAGTTCGGCGGTGCTGGCGTTGTTCGCGATCGCCGCGGTGGCGAACGTGGACGACCAGGCCCGCTCCGGCTACGGCTACGGCTACGAGACGACCTCCGTGCAGAACCCGTACGACCAGGTGCAGGACGTCTACGTCTACGACAGCGAAGGGCGGTTGGTGGAGAACGCCCGGCTCTTCGACCAGAACGGCACCCCGATCCGGTTGGGCTGGCCGGCCTGCGACGATCCGGCCCTGCCCGACGTCAACCCGGTGCAGCGCGGCTACCCGTACTGCCCGCAGCAGGCGCCGTTCCGGCCGCGTCCGCCGGCCGTCGCCCCGCTCCCGCCCGGGTCCGGCGTGAGCCCCGGCGGGTCGCCGACGGCCACCGCGCCGGGTGTTGCGCCGACAGCCACCGCGCCGGGAAACCCCGTACCCACGGGATCGGTGCCGGTCGCGTCGCCCTCGGTGTCCGGGTCGGCGGGGGTGCCCCTGCCCACCGCCACCGGCTGACCTGCCGTTGCTGGGAAATGGCTGAACGGACGAGGGGAACGGGGCAGCACGCGCTGATCTTCGTCGCTACGTTGTCGTCTGCTCATTCGCCCCTCGGAAGGAAATTCAGTGTCAGAGCAGGTCGCATCGTCCCCCGCGCCGCAGGCGGAGCAGGTGGCCCAGCCCGAACCGGTCACCCCGGCCACCGCCGCGCAGCCGACGGAACCGAAGGGTGGCGGGGCGAAGAAGGTGCTCGGCATCGTCGGCGCGATCGTCGCCTTCCTGGTGATCGCGGCGCTGAAGTTCGGCGTCGCCAATGCCATCGGCAACTTCCTCAACCCCGACGAGACGGCCGAGGCGAAGGCCGGTGACTGCATCGCCGAGCTGCCGGAGGTGACCGGCACGCAGGAGAAGTCGGTCAGCGACGCCAAGGTGGTCAAGTGCACCTCGACCGACGCCGTCTACAACGTGGTCGGCCGGGTCGAGGAGCAGACCGAGGCGCAGGCCAAGACCGGTAAGGCGTGCGAGCAGTACATCAAGGAGGGTGAGGACGGCTACGTCTTCTACAACATCGCCCCGGGCGGCAAGGGCTACCTGCTCTGCCTCACCAAGAAGGCGTGACCGACAGGGCCTGACCGGTCCGTACGACGATCAGCCGACGGCGGCGCGGGATTCCCGCGCCGCCGTCGGCGTGTTGCACGCCACCGTTCGATGAACGCGAGGTATATGCCACTGTTCTGGCATCTTCCCGGCACGCGTACGGCGTGGCAGGCTACCGACACGTAGGAACGCCCTGCGACCAGCCGACGATGACTGACCGACAGGAGGACGGGCCGATGGGCGAGATGGTGAGTTACCGCCGGAACGCAGGGACCGGCGAGGGGTATCTCGCGGTACCGGCCAGTGCGACGGCCAGCCCGGCGGTCATCGTCATCCAGGACTGGTGGGGTCTCGTGCCGCACATCCGCTCGGTGGTGGACCGGTTCGCCGAGGCCGGCTTCGTGGCGTTGGCCCCCGACTTCCGGCACGGCCAGCCGGCCAGCAAGCCCAGTGAGCCCCGGCAGATGCTCAACAGCACCCAGATGGACGAGGCGGCGGCCGACATCGCCGGGGCGGCGGAATACCTCGCCGGTCGGGCCGAGGTGACCGGCAAGGTGGGGTGCGCCGGGTTCTGCGCCGGTGCCAGCCTGGCGCTGTGGGCGGCCACCCGCGCCGAGCGGATCGTCGCCACCGCCGCCTTCTACCCCCGGCTGCCGTGGGACGGGATGCCCACCGAGTGGACCGACTACGCGGGTAAGGCGGCGGTCGTGCACTGCTCAGAGGCCGACGGACTGTCCGCCGCCGACGGCGTGCAGACGGTACGCCGGGCCGTGGAGAACGCCGGCGGCACCTGCCAGACCTACGACTACCCGGGCACCGCGCACGCGTTCTTCAACGAGGACCGGCCGGAGAACTTCGACCAGCGGGCCGCCGCCACCGCCTGGGCCCGCACCCTCGAACTCTTCCGGGCCAAGCTTGGCTGAGCGCCGGTCAGCCGACGGGCGCAGGCGTTGACGGTGCCCAGGCCGACCGTGTCCCGTACCCCCGCCGAGGTGGTCGCCCGCGCCGCGCGGGCGACCGACCTGGCCGACCTCGACGCGGCGGTCAGCGACTGTTTCGCCTGCCCGCGCCTGGTCGACTGGCGGGAGGAGGTCGCCCGGACGAAACGGGCCGCGTTCCGCGACCAGGACTACTGGGGTCGCCCGGTGCCCGGCTTCGGCGCCCCCGACAACCGCACCGGGCGCGGCGGCGCGGGCCCGTCCGCCACCCCACCCGGCCCGGTGTCCGAACCCCGGATCGGGATCCTCGGCCTGGCCCCGGCGGCCCACGGCGGCAACCGGACCGGGCGGGTCTTCACCGGCGACCGCTCCGGCGACGTGCTCTTCGCCGCCCTGCACCGCGCGGGGCTGGCCAACCAGCCCACCAGCGTCGCCGCCGACGACGGCCTCGCCCTCACCGGCGTGCGGATCTTCGCCGCCGTGCGCTGCGCCCCGCCGGACAACAAGCCCACCCCGGCCGAGCGGGACACCTGCGCCCCCTGGGTGCACCGGGAGGTGGCCCTGATCCGACCCACCATGCGGGTGGTCGTCGCCCTGGGCGCGTTCGCCTGGGCGGCGTGGTGGCCGGTGCTACGCCAGGTGTACGGCGTCCGACCGCCCAGCCCGCGACCGGTCTTCGGCCATGGGGCACACTGGTCCGGGTCGGCCGCTCCCGATCTGCTCGGTTGCTACCACGTCAGCCAGCAGAACACCTTCACCGGGCGGTTGACCACACAGATGCTGGACGACGTGTTCGCCCGGGCGAAACAGCTCGCGGGGGTGGACTGAGCAGCGTGGGGCGGTGGCGATGGACCTCGGCGTACTGCGCAGGTGGTGGCCCGTCGCCCTGGTGACGCTGCTGCTGCTCGCCGCCGCGCTCTCCGCCGGGCACTCCTCGATCGGCGCGAGCCGTATCCCGCCGGCCGCCGACAACATCCCGTACGTGCCGGATTACCCGTCCGCCGAGCCGGCCGCGTCGATCCCGATCGAGCCCCGTGCCGACGCCGCGCAGACCCGGGCGAGTGTTCCGCAGTGGATCGCCACGGCGGCGCTCGGCCTGCTCGGGCTGGCGATCCTGGCCGCCGTGGGCTACCTGGCCTGGACGCTGCTGCGCGGCGCGCTGCGCCGGACCACCCGGGCGGTGCCCGCCGCGCGGGCCCGGCGTACCGCCGAGGGGACCGCCCGGGAGGTGGTGGCCGCGCTCGACGCCGGCCTGGAGGAGCTGGACGACGCCGACACCGACCCGCGTACCGCCGTCATCGCCTGCTGGGTGCGGCTGGAGGAGGCCGCCACCGAGGCCGGCGTGCCGAGGCTTACCGGGGACACCCCGACCGACCTGGTCACCCGGTTGTTGCGGGGAGACCCGGCCGCCGGGGTGCCCGCCATCGCCAGCGCCGACGTGCTGGACGGCTTCGCCCACGTCTACCGCGAGGCCCGCTACGCCACCCGCAGCGTCGACGCCCGGATGCGGGACCAGGCCCGGGGGGCGCTGCGCCGGCTGCGTGGCGAACTCACCGCCCTGGCCGACCCGCAGGTGCCGGCGTGACCGCCCGCCAGCACACCGCACCCGGTGGGGTGCCGGCGTGACCGCCCGCCACCCGTCCGGCGGGGTGTCGGGGTGAGCGAGTCGACCGGTCTGGACGACCTGTTCCGTTTCGAGGAGGAGCCGTCGGCCCGGTCCGGCCGGGCCCGGGGCGGGCGCGTGCGCTGGCTGTTCCGGCTGCTCCTGACCACCGCCGGGGTGACCGCCGTGGTCCTGGTCGGCCTGCGCGCGGTCGGTCTGCAACTGTCGATCGGCATCGTGGTGGCGGGGGTGCTGGCGGTGCTCACCGTCCGTCGGGTCACCGCCGCGCTGGCCCCGCCGCCCCCGCCCCGCAGCGGGGCCCGGACCCCGGCCGGTGAGGAGCCGGGCGCCTACAACTGGGCGGCCCGGGACGCGCTGCGGGCCGCGATCAACGGCTGGGAACGACCGCTGGACTGGTCCTCGGGCAACCAGGAGCGGTTCACCGAGCGGATCCTGCCCCGTCTCGGCGAGCTGGCCGACGAGCGGCTGCGCCAACGCCACGGCCTGACCAGGGAAGCCGACCCGACCCGGGCCCGGGCCCTGCTCGGGGACCCGCTGTGGAGTTTCCTCGAGACCCCCTCCCGCCGTCCCCCGTCGCCGCGCGACCTCGCGGCGATCGTCGCCGAACTGGAGAAGATCTGATGAACGACGTGGACCGCAGCATTCCCGCCACGGAGGTCGGCCACCTGGCCCGGGCGGTGCTGGACGCGGTCGGCACGGTCGTGGTCGGCAAGCGGGAGTCCCTGGAACTGGTCCTCGCCGGCATCCTGGCCGGCGGGCACGTGCTGCTGGAGGATCTGCCCGGCCTGGGCAAGACACTGACCGCCCGTTCCTTCGCCCAGGCCCTCGGGTTGGACTTCCGCCGCCTCCAGTTCACCCCCGACCTGCTGCCCGCCGACGTCACCGGCTCGTTCCTCTACGACCAGCGCACCGGCGACTTCTCCTTCCGGGCCGGTCCGCTCTTCACCAACCTGCTGCTCGCCGACGAGATCAACCGGACCCCGCCGAAGACCCAGTCGGCGCTGCTGGAGGCGATGCAGGAGAAGCAGGTCTCCGTCGAGGGCGTCACCTACCGGCTCGACGAGCCGTTCCACGTCCTGGCCACCGCCAACCCGATCGAGTACGAGGGGACGTACCCGCTGCCCGAGGCGCAGCTCGACCGGTTCCTGCTGCGGGTGTCGTTCGGTTACCCGCAGCGCGACGAGGAGTGGGAGGTGCTGCGCCGCCGGATGGACCGCCGCCGCGAGGAGGCGCAGATCGAGCCGGTGGTCGACGCCGCAACCCTGCGGGCCATGCAGGCCGCGTTGGAGGACGTGGTGGTGGAGGACTCCGTCGGCAAGTACATCGTGGACCTCACCGCGGCCACCCGGGAACACCCGTCGGTGCTGGTCGGGGCGTCCCCCCGGGGTTCGCTGGCGTTGCTGCTGCTGGCCCGGGTCCGGGCCGTCTTCGCCGGCCGGGACTACGTGGTGCCGGAGGACGTGAAGGAGGTGGCCGCCCCCGCGCTGGCGCACCGGATCACGTTGCGTCCGGAGATGTGGCTGCGCCGGGTCGACCCGTCGTTCGTGGTCGGCGAGGTGCTGGAGCAGACCCCGGCCCCGGCCAGTGGGGCGCTGCCCAGCTACGCGGCCGGCCGGGCCGGGCGCTGATCGTCGTGCCGGACCGTCAGGAGCCGACGGCGGGCTGGTCGCCCACCTGGGCGCTCGGCCGGGCGGTGCTGCTCACCGGGCTGCTGCTGATCGCCGCGGTGCTGCTCGGCCGGGTCGACCTGGTCGTGCTGGCCACCCCGTTCGCGCTCGGCACCGCGTACGCGTTGCGTCGCCGGCCCTCCGCCGCCCCACAGTTGGAGATCATCGCCGAGGATGCCCAGCTGGTAGAGGGCGGTGACCTGGCCGGCGCGGTGGCGGTGGGCAATCCGGACACCGTGCCGTACGACGTGGTGGTGGTCCGGACCCGCGTCTCGCCGTGGCTGTCGGTGCGGCGGGTCGGTTTCGGCGGCATCGAGCTGGATGTCAGCCGCTCCGGCGGCATGGACCGGCCCTTCGTGACGGCGTTGTCCACCGGCACCGCCGTCGACCTGGAACTGTCCGGCACCGCGCTGCGCTGGGGGCGGCACCCGGTCGGTCCGGCCGGTGCCCGGGCCGCCGCCGCCGACGGACTGCTGGTCTCCCGTGCGGTGCTCACCGAACCGGTGCGGATGCGGGTGTACCCGAAGACCGAGCCGTTCGACGCGGTGGAGGCGATGCCCCGGGCCGCCGGGCTGGTCGGCGCGCACCACTCGCGCCGGCCGGGGGAGGGCGGGGAACTGGCCGGGGTGCGGGTCTTCGGGCCGGGGGACCGGCTGCGCCGCATCGACTGGCGGGTGTCGCTGCGGACCCGGCAACTGCACGTGGCGTCGACCCTGTCCGACCGGGACGCCGAGGTGGTCGTCCTGCTCGACGTCCTGGCCGAGGCGGGGCGGTCCGGCGGGGTGGCCGGAGCGGCATCCGTGTTGGACACCACCGTCCGGGCCGCCGCCGCGATCGCCGAGCACTACCTGCACCGGGGCGACCGGGTGGCCCTGCTGGAATACGGCCCGGCGGCCCGTCGGCTGCGCCCCGCGACCGGCCGCCGGCAGTACCTGACCGTGCTGGAGTGGCTGCTCGACGTGCACGCCGAGTCCTCCCCACACGAGCCGTACGACCAGGTGTTCGGGCCGCAGGTGCTCTCCGCCGACGCGCTGGTGGTGGTGCTCACCCCGCTGCTCGACGAGCGGTCCGCGCAGATGTTGGCCCGGCTGGCCCGGGGCGGACGGTTCGTGGTGGCGGTGGACACCCTGCCGACCGACCTGGCCCCACCCGGCGACCGGGGCTGGGCACCGGTTGCGTACCGGCTGTGGCGGCTGGACCGGGACACGATGATCGCCCAGCTCCGGGAGCACGGCGTGCCGGTGGTGGGCTGGGCCGGCGCGGGCAGCCTGGACCAGGTGCTGCGGGACGTCGCCCGGCTGGCCACCGCCCCCCGGGTGGGTGGCCGGTGAGCCCGGTGGACGCGGCCCGGGAGCGGGTCCGGGCGGCCCGCACGGCGGTGCGTCGGGTGGCGCTGCTGCCGTTGCTGGTGCGCGGGGCGGTCTTCCTGGTGGTGCTGGCCGGCCTGCTGCTGGCGTACCCGGTGGAGCTGTTCCAGGCCCGGTCGCTGCTCGCGCTGACGGTGGTGGCGGTGCTGCCGGCGGTGGCCCCGCGCCGGGTCTGGCCGACCTTCGCCGCGCTGGTCACGGTCGCCGGCTGGGTGTTCGCCTCGGCCGGTTACGACCGCCCGATCGCGTTGTGGCGGTTGCTGGCGGTGGCGACCCTGCTCTACCTCGGGCACACCCTCTGCGCCCTGGTGGCCGTGTTGCCCTACGACGGGGTGACCGACCCGAACGTGGTGCTGCGCTGGCTCACCCGGGCCGGCGCGGTGGTGCTGGCCTCCGCGGTGATCGGCGTGTTGCTGACCCGGGCGGGGCAACTCGGCCCGGATGACGGTTTCCAGACCGCCACGGTGGTCGGACTGCTGGTGGCGGTGGGTCTGAGCGGGCTGCTGGGTTGGCTGCTGCGCCGCAGATAGCGCGACGTTGCGCAGCTCACAGGTGTTGTGCTCCGTCACAGATGGGGGTCTCGAGGGGTATTACCGCAGCCGCCCGGGGAAAGATGGATACGTGAATCCGAAGCGGATCCTTGTCGTGGGTGCCGGGCACGTGGGCCTGTACGCCGCTCTGCGCCTGTCCAAGAAGCTGAGCTCCCGTGAGGCCGAGGTCGTCGTCGTCGACCCGCAGCCGCACATGACCTACCAGCCGTTCCTGCCCGAGGCGGCGGCCGGCAACATCTCGCCCCGGCACTCCGTGGTGCCGCTGCGGCGCGAGTTGCGCAAGTGCAAGGTGGTCGCGGGCGCGGTGACCCGGATCGACCACAGCCGCAAGACCGCGGTGGTGCAGCCGATCTCCGGCCCGACCCGGGAGATCCCCTACGACCACGTGGTCGTCGCCCCCGGCTCGGTGTCCCGCACCCTGCCCATCCCGGGCCTGCACGAGCACGGGATCGGCTTCAAGACCATCGGTGAGGCCATCTACCTGCGCAACCACGTGCTGGACCGGCTCGACGTGGCCGCCGCCACGCCGGATCCCGACGTCCGTCGCTCCGCGTTGACCTTCACCTTCGTCGGCGGCGGCTACGCCGGCATCGAGGCGTTGGCCGAGATGGAGGACATGGCCCGGGACGCGCTGCGCTACTACCCCGAGCTGGAACCGGACGACATGCGCTGGGTGCTGGTCGAGGCGACCCAGCGGGTGCTGCCCGAGGTCGACCGGGACATGGGCGCCTACACGGTGCAGCAGTTGCTCAAGCGGAACATGGACATCCGGTTGGACACCCGGCTGGAGTCCTGCGTCGACGGTGTGGTGAAGCTCTCCGACGGCGACAGCTTCCGCTCCGACACCATCGTCTGGACGGCCGGGGTGAAGCCGTCGCCGATGCTGGACCGCACCGACTTCCCCCGCGACGAGCGGCGGCGGGTCACCTGCCTGCCCACCCTCCAGGTCGTCGACGGCGACCGGGTGGTCGAGGGGGCGTGGAGCGCCGGTGACTGCGCGGCCGTGCCGGACCTCACCAAGGAGCCGGGCAACTACTGCTCGCCGAGCGCCCAGCACGCGGTGCGGCAGGCCGCCCGGATGGCCGACAACATCGCCCTGGTGGTCCGGGGCCGGCCGCCTGTCGACTACAAGCACAAGCACGCCGGCAGCGTGGCCAGCCTCGGCCTGCACAAGGGCGTCGCCCAGGTGTACGGCATCAAGATGACGGGCTGGCCGGCCTGGTTCATGCACCGGACGTACCACATGAGCCGGATCCCGTCGTTCAACCGCAAGGTCCGGGTCGTGGTCGACTGGTCGCTGGCCTTCTTCCTCAAGCGTGAGGTGGTCGCGCTCGGTCAGCTGCACGACCCGCGGGAGGAGTTCGCGGAGGCGTCGCAGCCGATCCCGATCACCAGCAGGGCGGCCTGACCGCCGCTCCGACACCGAACGCCCCTGCCCGCCGGAGCGGGCAGGGGCGTTCGCGTCGCCGGGTACGCCGGGGCGACACGGACCGGTTACCGTGGGACTGCACCGCCGCGCATCGACGTGACGCGCTTTCGCCCGGGTGGTGGAACGGCAGACACGGCCGCCTTAAAAGCGGCTGCCGCAAGGCGTGCGGGTTCGAGACCCGCCCCGGGCACCACACACTCTCAGCTTTCCCACAGCGTCCCGGCCGTACCGGCTGGCACCGGGCCGTTTACCCTGGGAGTGCACGTTTGCGTGCGACTGACCCCCTGAGGGAGGCCTGAGACAGTGAAGACCTCGAACCCGGTGCTCGCCCGGCTCGGCCAGGCGGCCGAGCGGGAGCGCTCCGCCGGGTACGCCCAGCCCGGGCCGTACGGTTACGGACAGCCCGGCGTTCCCCAGCAGTACCCGGGTCAGCCCGGTTCCCCGGTCGCCCCGCAGGTGTCCGGCACGATGACCCTCGACGACGTCGTCGTCAAGACCGTCACGCTCCTGGCGATCCTCGGCGTCTCCGCCGCCGCCGCCTGGATCCTGGTGCCGGATTCGGTGCTCGGCGTCGCCTGGATCGGCGCCGCTATGGTCGGCCTGGTCCTCGGGCTGATCATCTCGTTCTCCCGGGTCGCCAACCCGGCGCTGGTCGTCGCGTACGCGATCGTCGAGGGCGCGTTCGTCGGCCTGGTCAGCAAGGTCTACGAAACGGCCTACCAGGGCATCGTGCTCCAGGCCGTGGTCGCCACCTTCGGCGTCTTCTTCGTGATGACCATCCTCTACAAGGCGCGCGTCATCCGGGCCACCCCCAAGTTCGTCAAGGGCATGATCGCCGTGATGGCGGGCCTGTTCGCCGTCATGCTGATCAACCTGGTGCTCGCGCTGTTCGGCGTGAACACCGGCCTGCGCGACGGCAGCCCGCTGGCCATCGGGTTCAGCCTGGTCTGCATCGTGGTCGCCTCGCTGAGCTTCGTGCTCAGCTTCAAGGAGGTCGAGGACGGCGTCCGGATGGGGCTGCCGGCCCGCTATTCCTGGACGGCCGCGTTCGGCATCGTGGTCAGCCTCGTCTGGCTCTACCTGGAGATGCTCCGTCTGATCAGCTACTTCCAGGGTGACGACTGACGCTTTCGCACCCGACGCCCGCCACCGTGCACCCTGCGGCGGCGGGCGTCGTCGTCTACGCACCCCGACCGGGGTGCGTAGACTCGCCGACGATGAGCGCAGCGGAGTTGGGCCGGGCGGTGGACCTGCTGGTCCGTCAGGTGGGCCACTGGCAGCAGCCGCGCTGGGCGGCGGTCGCCGAGGGCGGCAACGTGTCCCGGGCCGACCTGGTGCACAAGCTGGTGCAGGAGGTCGCCGACCTGGCGGCCGACGCGGAGGGTGAGCCCCGGCGGGACGTACCCCGGTTGGCGCACCCGATGGCGCTGCCCGACCAGCTCCGGGTGGTCACGGCGGACCTGGTGGCCGCCGGCCCGCCGGAGGCGGTACTGGCCGGGGCCGCCGCCCTGGTGACGGCGACCCGCGGCGCGCTGTAGCGGCTCAGCTGAGCCGTTCGAGCACCATCGCCATGCCCTGACCGCCGCCGACGCACATGGTCTCCAGGCCGATGGTCGCGTCGTGCCACTGCAGGGCGTTGAGCAGGGTGCCGGTGATCCGGGCGCCGGTCATCCCGAACGGGTGGCCGACGGCGATCGCCCCGCCCATCACGTTGACCTTGTCCTCGGGGATGCCGAGCTGCCGGTACGACGGGATCACCTGGGCGGCGAACGCCTCGTTGATCTCGACCAGGTCGACGTCGTCGACGGTCATCCCGGCCCGGCGCAGCGCCTGCCGGGACGCCTCGACCGGGCCGAGGCCCATGATCTCCGGCGACAGGGCGGTGACGCCGGTGGAGACGATCCGGGCCAGCGGGGTCAGCCCCAACTCGTCGGCCCGCTGGGCGCTCATCACCACCACGGCGGCGGCCCCGTCGTTGAGCGGGCAGCAGTTGCCGGCGGTGATCCGGCCGTCCGGGCGGAAGACCGGCTTCAGCCCGGCCACCGCCTCCAGGGTGACCCCGGCGCGCGGGCCGTCGTCGGTGTCGACCACGCTGCCGTCCGGGGTGGTGACCGGGGTGATCTCGCGGACCCAGAAGCCGTCGGCGATGGCCTTCTCGGCGAGGTTCTGGCTGCGGACGCCGAACGCGTCCATCTCCTCCCGGGTGACGTCGTACACCTGGGCCAGGTTCTCCGCCGTCTGCCCCATCGCCAGGTAGATGTCGGGGAGCTGCCCGGCGTCGCGCGGGTCGGTCCACACCTCGGCGTCGCCCTGGGCGCGGGCCACCGACCGCTGCCGCGCCTCGGCGAAGCGCGGGTTCTCCCAGCCACCGCCGACCAGCGCCTGCGCCTCGGGTGGCAGGGTGTCGGAGTTGCCCCGGGCGTACCGGGAGACCATCTCGACCCCGGCGGAGACGAAGACGTCGCCCTCGCCGGCCCGGATCGCGTGCATCGCCATCCGGGTGGTCTGCAACGACGACGCGCA
Organism: Micromonospora sp. CA-248260; assembly: GCF_050942205.1. Classification (NCBI taxonomy): domain Bacteria; kingdom Bacillati; phylum Actinomycetota; class Actinomycetes; order Micromonosporales; family Micromonosporaceae; genus Micromonospora; species Micromonospora sp. CA-248260. The sequence goes on from NZ_CP192021.1 coordinate 1,015,862, forward strand.
GTAGCGGGTGAGGGTGGCGCCCGGCAGCCCGTCCAGGCCCATCAGGGTGGCGACCACCCGGGCCAGGTTGAAGCCCTGCTCGCCGCCGGGCAGCCCGCACCCGAGGTAGAGGTCGTCGATGGTGGTCGGGTCGAGCCCGGGAACCTTGTCCAGCGCGGCCTGGACGATGGTGGCGGCGAGGTCGTCCGGGCGGACCTCGCGCAGGGAACCCTTAAACGCGCGGCCGATGGGGGACCGGGCGGTGGCGACGATGACGGCGTCGCGGGACGACTCAATCGGCATGAACCAACGTTAACTTGACGGTAACTTGGCGCGGAAGCAGCCCGACCAGCGGGAAATGTCACCCGGGCGGCATGCCGGTGGCGGCGGCGTCGACCCACCGGCAGCTCGGACCCGCCGGCCCGGGCTACGCCGGCCGGGGTAAGCCGGACCGCGGGGCCACGCCGGACCGCCGGGGCACGCCCGGCCGCCGGGCGGGGTATGCCGGACCGCCGGGCGGTTACGCCGGACCGCCGTGCGTTCCGGGGCCGGTCAGTGCCGGGAGGCGACGTTCGCGGCGGCGACCACCGCCGGCAGCAGGGCGTGCGCCCACACCCGGTAACCGTCGGCGGACGGGTGGAAGCCGTCGTGACACAGCGTCCCGGCGTCGGCCCGGAACACCGGCCCGGTCTCCGTACCCAGGTCGACGACCGTGCCCCCGGCGTCCAGCACGGCGGCGGTCTGTGCCCTCGCGACCCGCCGGCCCGACCACCCGATCACCTGCCGCAGCGGCGGGGCCACCGCGCGCACCGCCCCCAGGTCCGGGCAGGTGCCGACGACGACCTCGACCCGGGCCTCCCGCAGCCGGCGCACCGCCGAGGCGAGGTACGCCGCCGCCTCCAACGGCCGGCTCATCGCCGTGGCGTCGTTCGCCCCGATCAGCACCACCGCCACGTCCGGCCGGTCCCCGAGCAGCGCCCGCGCCACCTGGGTGGACAGATCGGTGGAGCGGGAGCCGGAGACACCCACGCTGGACAGGTGCACCCGACGACCGGTCGGCCCCTCGGCCAGCAGGTAGGCGAGTTGACCGCCGACCGTCTCGTCGAAGCGGCCCACCCCGACACCGAGCGCCGAGGAGTCCCCGAGCAGCACCAGCCGCAGCGGTGGGGCACCGGCCCGGCCGACCGTGGCCCGCAGCGCCAGGCCCAGTTCGGGCTGGGCGTAGTCGCGGTTGCGGGCCGCCACCGCCTGGCCGGCGAGCACCGCCGCCCCGCCGATCGTCCCGGCGACCAGGGAGACCGCCGCGGCCTTACCGAGGCGTACGGCCAGCTCGCCGCCCACGGACCGGCCCGTCATGGCGTCACCGTCGGCAGGTGCACGTCGATGCCGACCGGCGCTGCGTGGCATTCGTGGCACCCGGTGGTTCGCTCGCTGTGCTCGCTCATGCCAGTTCCTCCAGTTGGGGTGAGTCGGCGGCGGCACCGGACTGCGGCACCGCGCCGACGCCGAAGAAGGCCCGCCGCCGCAGTTGCGCCCAGCGGCCGGCGGGGCCGCGCTCCCGACCCCGGAACTGCGCGCCGCTGACCTCCGTGCCGGCGTGCCGGGCTGCTTCCTGGGCGGCCTCGGGCAGCGACCGCACGCCGTCGCTCCGGCCCGGGGCGGGTCGGCGTTCCCCGCCGCCGAGCGCCGACACTACGGTCGGCAGGAGCGCGGCGGCGGCCATCGCGTACCCCTCGGCGGAAGGGTGGAACCGGTCCGAGGCGAACATCCGGGTCGGTTCGGCGGAGAACCGGGGGCCGAGCAGGTCACCGAGGGAGACCGTCCAGCCGCCCGCCTCGACCACCGCGACCGTCTGGGCGGCGGCGAGCTGCCGGCTCCACCGGCGGGCCAACCAGCGCAGCGGGGGTTGGATCGGCTGGATCGCGCCCAGGTCGGGGCAGGTCCCGACGACCACCTCGCAGCCGGCGGCGCGCAGCGCGCGGACCGCGTCGACCAGGTGCCGGACCGCCACGGAGTATGGCGACCGGTTGGTGACGTCGTTGCCGCCGACCATGATCACCGCGATGTCCGGCGCGCATTCCAGGGCGGCCTCGACCTGCGGCCGGAGCCCGGCGGAGAGTGCGCCGACCACGGCGAAGCGGTGCACCCGTACGGCCCGGTGCAGTCGCCGGGACAGCCCGGTGGCCAGCAGCGAACCCAGGGTCTCCCGCCGCCGCAGCACCCCGTAACTGGCGGCGGAGGAGTCGCCGAGGATCACCATGGTCAGCGGTGTCCCGGGGATCTTGGCGCCGTAGACGCCGTCGCAGCGCGGCGGTGGGGCCTGCGCCATCGGGATGGTGCGTCGGGCCTGCCGGGCCTGGCCGAGCAGCACCCCGCCGGTCGCGGCGACGGCCGCCGCGGTGGCGCCCGTGCCGATCGCCGCCAGCCGGGCGACCTGTCGGGCGCGATGCCAGCGCGGAACCACCGGTACGACGGAACCAGCCACCCCCATACAGCGACATTATCGCGCCGTGACGGCCCCCCGCTTCCGTCGGGACGGTCGGTTTCCCGGCTGGGCCGCGACGATTCTGGGTACCTGATCCGGTGGCGGGGCCCACCTGCGGTCGCCCCGCCGCAGGTGGCGACGGCTTGCGCCGGACAGTCACGCTGGTCGGTGGAGAGGGGCTGGATGAGATGGGTAGGACATTGAAGCGGACCGCGGCCTTCACGGCGTTGGCCCGGTCGCTGGCGGCGGGTGCCCGGGGTGGCCCGTCGTTGGGTGCCCGGCTGGCGGCGCTGCCCCGGATGATCCGGGCGACCGCCCGGGGCGAGTACGACGGCGGGCTGCGGCTGGCGATGATGACGGCGGCGACGGTCTACGTCGTGTCGCCTGTCGACCTGGTGCCGGAGCTGTTCCTGACCGTGCTCGGTCTGGTGGACGACGCCGTGATGGTCACCTGGCTGGCCGGCAGCGTGCTGTCGGAGACCGAGCGCTTCCTGGAGTGGGAGGCGCGTCGGGCCTCCGTCATCCCCGGTCATGTGACGCTCTGAGGGCACGTACCCTGAGCGACGAAGGACCGTCTGCCAGGCCGCCGTCGCCGGCGCCGCAACGAAGGGCACAACGAGGTGCAGTACTACGACAACGTCGTCGACCTGATCGGCAACACCCCGCTGGTACGACTGCGCAACGTCACCGAGGGCATCAGCGCGACCGTGCTGGCGAAGGTGGAATACCTCAACCCCGGCGGCTCGGTCAAGGACCGGATCGCGCTGCGGATGGTGGAGGACGCCGAGGCCGCCGGGCTGCTCAGGCCCGGCGGCACCATCGTCGAGCCGACCAGCGGCAACACCGGTGTCGGGCTGGCCCTGGTGGCCCAGCTCAAGGGCTACCACTGCGTCTTCGTCTGCCCCGACAAGGTCAGCCAGGACAAGCAGGACGTGCTGCGCGCGTACGGGGCGGAGGTGGTGGTCTGCCCGACCGCCGTCGCCCCGGAGGACCCCCGCTCCTACTACAACGTCTCCGACCGGCTGGCCCGGGAGATCCCCGGCGCGTGGAAGCCCGACCAGTACAGCAACCCGGCCAACCCGCGCTCGCACTACGAGACCACCGGCCCGGAGCTGTGGAAGCAGACCGGGGGCGGGCTCACCCACTTCGTCACCGGGGTCGGCACCGGCGGCACCATCACCGGCATCGGGCGTTACCTCAAGGAGGCTTCCGAGGGGCGGGTCAGGGTGATCGGGGCGGACCCGGAGGGCTCGGTCTACTCCGGGGGCACCGGCCGGCCGTACCTGGTCGAGGGTGTCGGTGAGGACTTCTGGCCGGCGACGTACGACCGGGAGGTCGCCGACGAGATCATCGAGGTGTCCGACAAGGCGTCCTTCGAGATGACCCGGCGGCTGGCCCGCGAGGAGGGGCTGCTCGTCGGCGGCTCCTGCGGGATGGCCGTGGTGGCGGCGCTGGAGGTGGCCCGTGCCGCCGGCCCGGACGACGTGGTCGTGGTGCTGCTGCCGGACAGCGGCAAGGGCTACCTGTCCAAGATTTTCAACGACCGGTGGATGGCCCGGTACGGCTTCCTCGACCACCCCGGCACCGAGCCGACCGTCGCCGACGCGCTGGCCGGCAAGCCGGGCGGCCTGCCCGAACTGGTGCACGTCCACCCGACCGAGACGGTCCGCGACGCCATCGACTACATGCGTGAGTACGGCGTCTCCCAGCTCCCGGTGCTCAAGGCCGAGCCGCCGGTGGTCACCGGCGAGGTGGCCGGCTCGATCGCCGAGCGGGACCTGCTGGACGCCCTGTTCACCGGTCAGGCCCACCTGCACGACACCATCGAGCGGCACATGGGTGACCCGCTGCCGATGGTCGGTGGCGGCCAGCCGGTGAGCGAGGCGGTGGGCCTGCTGGAGAAGTCCGATGCGGCGCTGGTGCTGGTCGACGGCAAGCCCAAGGGCGTGCTGACCCGTCAGGACCTGCTCGCCCACCTCGGCGCACGCTGATCCGACGCCGCTGCGGGGCCCCTTCCGACGGGAGGGGCCCGCAGCGTGTCCGGGCCGGTCGCCGTCGGGTCGACCATTCACAGCACGGGCACAGGGGCAGCACAGAGGGCATCCGAGCAGCCTCCCTACGGTCGGGTGAGCCGAGAGGCACCGACCACGGGAGGAACGACATGCGACACGACCTGGACCACCACGAGGGGCAGCGGGTCAGCCGTCGGCGGCTGATCGCGGGGGTCGGCTCGATCGGGCTGGCCGGCCTGCTCGCGGCCTGCGGCCGGGACAGCGGCACGGTCACCACGTCGACCGGCCAGACCGTGTCCCCCCAGGCGACCGCCAGCACGTCGGCCGACCTGGCTGCGCTGTTCGGCGCGGCGAACACCTGCACGTTGACCGCGAGCACCACCCAGGGCCCGTACTACTTCGACGCCGACAAGATCCGCAACGACATCCGGGAGGACCGGGCGGGCACCCGGCTGCGGGTGGCGATCCGGGTGCAGGACAGCGAGCAGTGCGGACCGTTGGCCAACGCCGTCGTGGAGATCTGGCACTGTGACGCCGAGGGCCTGTACTCGGGTGCCGAGGCGCAGTCGTCCGGTGCGTCGGGCGGCGGCGCTCCGTCCGGCGGCAATCCGCCCGGCGGCGCGTCGGGTGGCACCCCGCCCACCGGCACCCCGCCAGGGGGTGGGGCGGCCCCGGGCGGCGGCGCCGAGGGGTCGGCGGCGGACCTGACGCCGACCGACGACAAGCGCTACCTGCGCGGCGCCCAGGTCACCAACGCCGACGGGATCGTCGAGTTCACCACCATCTGGCCGGGCTGGTACCGGGGCCGCACCACGCACATCCACGCGATGGTGCACCTGGGCGACGACCGGGTGCTCACCACCCAGATGATGTTCGACGAGGCGCTCAACACCCGGGTGTACGCCGCCGCGCCGTACGCCGCGCACACCGGGCGGGACACCTTCAACGACAACGACAACATCTTTGCCGAGAGCATGCTGATGAAGGTGGTCGAGGACGGCGACGGGTATCTATCAGTGATCAACTTCTCGGTCGACGCGGACCAGGACGGCACCTGACGGTCAGCAGCCGGGCAGCTGCCGGGCGTAGCGCAGCTGCGGGGTGCGGGTGGGGCCGATCCGTTCGTCCCGGCGATCGCCGGTGGCCCGCCAGCCGCCGCGCTCGTAGAAGTGCCGGGCGGGGGCGTTGCTCTCCAGCACCCACAGCACCGCCCGACGCCAGCCCCGGACCCGCATGGTGTCCAACGCGTCCACCATCAGCGCCCGGCCGGTGCCCCGGCCCCGCTCGGCCGGGTCGAGGTGGATGGCGTTGAGCAGCCCGGTCGCCGGGTCGCCCCCGTCGTCCGGGCCGAGGTAGCTGAACCCGACCAGCCGGCCGTCCCGCTCGGCCACGGTCATCAGGTGCTCGTCGCGTTCCCACGTCCACCGCTCGACCCAGTACGCCCCCATTGCCTCGGGCGTCGGGTCGGCCAACGCCTCGGGCGGCAGGAACGACGAGTAGGCCGCGATCCGGGACCGCTGGTGCAGGGCGCCCACCGGCATCAGGTCGTCGGCGACGGCGGGACGGAGCGTGACGGTCACCCGGCCGAGGCTACCCGCCGGGGCGGGACCGGCACGGTGGTCAGGTCCTCGGCGATCACCAGCTCCCCGGTGAAGTGCTCGCGGGCCTCGTCGTGGAAGCGGCGCGGGTCGGCGTACCGCTGGGAGAAGTGGGTGAGCACCAGGGTGCGTACCCCGGACTCGGTGGCGACCCGGGCGGCCTGGCCGGCGGTCAGGTGGCCGACCTCGGCGGCGAGCGCGGTCTCCGACGCCAGGAACGTCGACTCGATGACCAGCAGGTCGGCGTGTTCGGCGAGGGCGTACACCCCGTCGCAGAGGCCGGTGTCCATCACGAAGGCGAACCGCTGCCCCGGCCGGACCACGCTCACCTCGTCCCGGGTGACGCGGCGTCCGCCGACGTCCAGGTGCCCGACGCGCAGCAGCTCGCCGACCGCCGGCCCACCGATGCCGTACGCGGACAGCCGCTCCGGCAGCATCCGGCAGCCGTCCGGCTCGACCAGCCGGTAGCCGTACGTCTCGACGGGGTGCCGCAGCCGGCGGGCCTCCAGCGTGCCGACGCCCAGGGTGATCCGTTGCCCGTCGGTGGTGATCGGTTCGACGGCCAGCTCGGCGGTCTCGTGGAAGCTGCTGGCGTGCCGCAACCTGGCGAAGTATTCGGCGCCTCCGGCGGGGAAGTGCACCGCCACCGGGTGCGGCACCCGGTCCAGGGAGAGCCGTTGGATGGTGCCGGGTAGGCCGAGGCAGTGGTCGCCGTGGAAGTGGGTGACGCAGATCCGGGTGAGGTCGGTGGCGGTGACCCCGGTGTGCAGGAGTTGGCGCTGGCTGCCCTCGCCCGGGTCGAAGAGGATCACCTCGTCGTCCCAGCGCAGCACGTAGCCGTTGTGGTTGCGCAGCCGGGTGGGGGTCTGGCTGGCCGTACCGAGCACCGTCAGCTCACGCATGGACACCGCCGGCCTCCTCCGGAGACGAAGCGACCCCCGGGGCTTCCGTGCTCGCGCACGGGCCGACTGGACTGGGTCGGCACCCCGGGGGTCGGGTGGCTGTCGTGGTTTCGCCGCACCGCTGCCACACGGTCTCGACGATCATGCTTGGTCGTTCACTGTCGAGGACAGCGGCTAGCGGACAGCCACCTCACGAGTCCGATTGCTATACAAGTCTGGACCACCTCCTTTCCCGTGTACCGCCACGCTACCCACTGCGCCCCGGGTGCCGGTAGTGATTTTTCGCGCGATCCCGCAGACGGCGTCATGCCGGCGGGGGAGGGTCGCAGGCCGGCGACTTTTGCTCAAGTCGGCGAAAGTTCGTGCTCGTCTGGCCTATCTTTCGCCTGAAGTGAGCATTACTCTCTGCCCCACAGTGGCCACGTCTCGCCGCTGCCGCCCGAGTCGTCCCCTCGGTCGCTCCCCCCGTGAGGTGAACCGTGCCCGTTTCGTCCACCACCCGCAGGAACACCCGACGATGTCTCACCCTCGGCCTGGTCGGTGCGCTGGCCGTCGCCACCGGCCCGGTCCACCCGGCGACCGCAGCCGCGCCGACCACGCCCCGGCCGTCCACCGCCACCGGCGCGACCGTGGCGAACCCGGTGGTCGCCGGGCCGATCGCCCGGACCACCCCGGTCGGCGACCCCGGTCACGGCTACCCGTTCCTCGCCACCGACGTCAACCTGGCCGCCGCCGGCTACGTCGAGGAGGAGTTCTTCCTCTTCGGCACCGCCACCCGGTACGCCGTGCAGGGCACCCAGAACGCGACCACCCTCGGCACCGACCAGCCGTACGGCACCCGGCTGGTGGTCCGCCGGCCGGCCAACACCACGAAGTTCAACGGTGTCGTCATCGCCGAGTGGAACAACGTCAGCAACCAGTGGGACCAGGAGGTCGACTGGTTCCAGTCGCACGAACACCTGATCCGCTCCGGCTACGCCTGGGTCGGGGTCTCCGCCCAGCGGGCCGGGCTGCACTCCGCCACCGGGCTCAAGGCGTGGAGCCCCACCCGGTACGGCCCGCTGGACGTCACCGTCGGCGGCACCGTCACCGACGACAGCCTCTCGTACGACATCTTCAGCCAGGCGGTGAAGGCGGTCCGCAACCCGACCGGCGTCGACCCGCTGGGCAAGCTGCCCGCCCCGCAGTACGTGATCGCCACCGGCCACTCGCAGTCGGCCGGCCGCCTCGCCAACTACTACAACGGCGTCCAGCAGTCGGCGAACGTCCTCGACGCGGTCGTCCTGCACGGCGGTGGCGGGGTGTTGCGCACCGACCTGACCACACCGGTGTTCCGGATCAACTCCGAGGGGGACGTGGCCAGCGGCATCCTGCCCGCGACGGCCCGCGCCCAGGCCGACTCGCCCGTCCTGCGCTCCTGGGAGGTGGCCGGCGCGTCGCACGGCGACTGGAAGCTGATCACCGACTACGGGCCGCTGCGCAAGCGGGACATCGGCAGCTACCCGGGCGGCTACCCGGGTGAACCGCAGACCTGCACGCTGCCCTCGCTGTCGCGCGTCCCGCAGCACATGGTGCAGAACGCGGTCTACGACCACACCGTCGCCTGGGTCGCCCGGCAGGTGGCCCCGCCCAGTGCCCCGCCGATCCAGACGACCACCACGACCCCGCCGGCCATCGCCCGCGACGACCTCGGGCTCGCCCTCGGCGGTATCCGGCTCGCCCAGCACCAGGTGCCGCTGCGGGTCAACAGCGGCAGCAACACCGGACCCGGCTTCTGCTTCCTCGACGGCAGTTCGGTGCCGCTGACCGACGCGCAACTCGCCACCCGATACCCGACCGTCGGGTCGTACGTGGACGCCAGCGTCGCGGCGACCCTCGCCGCCGCCGACGCCGGTCACCTGCCCGCGTCGTTCACCCGCGACCCCGCCTGGTACTCCGACCTGCGGTACCTGATCGCGGAGTACGTCGCCGCCGGCCGGATCACCGAGTACGTGGCGGCCCGGCTGACCGACCGGCTCCAGCGGGCCGAGCAGGCCGGCACCGCCGGCAACGCGGCCCGCGCCGGTGAACTGCTGGCGCAGCTGGCCGACCGGGCGCGGCAGCGGATCACCGGTGACCCGGCAGCCCGGGACGCGGTGCTGCGACCGACCGAGGCGCTGATTGCGCTCCTGCACGCGGCGGACCGCCGCAACCGGTGACCCGGCCGGGGTGGCCGGTGCGAAGGCGTCGGTCACCCGCCGGGCAGCGATCGACCCGGCCGGTGGGTGGCGGGCGCGACGCGGGCCGCCACCCACCGGCGACGTGACCGCCGGCCGGGCCGGTGGTCAGGGCTGCGCGGAGCCGGTCAGTCGATGCCGATCGGGCCCTCACGGGGGCCGTCTTCGTTGGCCGGCTGCACCGCCAGCGACGGGAAGTCGGCCAGGTCGCCCTCCGGCTCGGCGTCCCACTCGGGAAAGACCAGGTCGCTCTGGAGATAGAGGCAGAGCAACTGGGTCAGGTGGGCCAGGCCGTCCAGATGGGTGCGCTCGTGGCCGTGGGTGGCGTCCACCCCGAAACCGAGCAGCGCCACCCGGGCGTGCGCGCCCGCCTCGACCGCCGCCGCCACGTCCGAGCGGTAGTAGTCGAAGACGTCGCGGACCAGGTCCACCCCGTGTTCCCGGGCGATGGTGGCCAGGTTGCGGGTCAGGTGGTAGTCGAACGGGCCGACCCCGTCGCCCATCGCCAGGGTCGCCGCGTCCTCCCGGGACTGCTGGCCCGGCGCGACCACCGCCGCGTCCACCGAGACGATCTCGGCGACGTCCGGGTCCAGGCCGTGGCTGGCGCCGTGGCCGATCTCCTCGGTGACGGTGACCAGCAGGTGGGCGGTGACGGTGGGGGTGATACCGGCGTCCACCACCGCCTTGAACGCGGTCAGCACCGCCGCCACCCCGGCCTTGTCGTCCAGGTGCCGGGACTTCACGTAACCGGACGGGGTGACCATCGGGTTCGGCAGGAACGCCACGAAGTCGCCCGCGTCGATGCCCAGCGCCCGCAGGCCGGCGATGTCCTCGACCGGCTCGTCGACGCGTACCTCGACGTGCTGCCAGCCGACGCCCTGCAGGTCGACGTCGTCGTTGTAGCGGTGCCCGCTGGCCTTCAACGGCAACACCTGCCCGGTGACCACCCGGTCCAGGTCGTCGGTGAAGATCCGCACGTGCGCGCCCTCGGCGAACCGGGCCGAGTGGGTGCCGATGGTCTTCAGCTCCAGCCGGCCGTTCTCCTTGAGCCGCTTGACCATCCCGCCGATGGTGTCGGTGTGCACCACGATCGCCCGGTCGGCACCGGTCTGCCGGGGGCCGGGCAGGCAGGCGCTGAGCGCCCCCCGCCGGGTCAGCGTGGACGGGATGCCCAGCGCGGACAGGCGTTCCCCCACGTACTGCTGCACGTGGTCGGTACGCCCCGACGGGCTGGGGATGTCCAGCAACTCCACCAGCACCTGGCGCAGGTAGTCCAGGTCGATCTCCAGGGGCTTGAGGCTCACGCGACCCCTCCGGGCCCGGCCGGGCTCCAGAGGCGCTGCGGGGCCCGGGTGCCCGGGAAGAGCAGGTCCACGAAGCGCTCGGCGGTCGGCTGGGGCTCGTGGTTGGCCAGCCCCGGCCGCTCGTTCGCCTCGATGAACACGTGCTCGGGCTGGTCGGGGGCGGGGACCAGCAGGTCCAGCCCGGTCACCGGGATGTCCAGGGCCCGGCTCGCCGCCACGCAGGCGGTGGCGATCGTCGGGTGCAGTTCGGCCGTCACGTCGTGGATTGTGCCACCGGTGTGGAGGTTCGCCGTCCGGCGCACCGCCAGCACCCGCCCCTCGGGCAGCACGTCGTCCATCCGGTGCCCGGCCTCGGCCACCACCTCGCGGGTCATCTCGTCGATCGGGATGCGGGACTCCCCGCCGGTGGCGGCGGCCCGGCGTCGGCTCTGCCGCTCGATCAGCGCGGTGACGTCGTGCACCCCGTCACCGGTGATCTGCGCCGGTCGGCGTACGGCGGCGGCCACCACCTCATGGTCGATCACGATCACCCGCAGGTCCTCGCCCGCGCGCAGCTCCTCGATCAGCACGTCGGGGCAGAACCGGCGGGCCAGCTCGACGGCCGTGGCCAACGCCTCGGCGGTGCGTACCCCGACGGTGATGCCGTTGCCCTGCTCGCCCCGGGCCGGCTTGACCACCACCGGGCCGACGTCGGTGAGGAAGGCCAGGTCGTCGGCGTCGCCGGTGGCGGTCCGGCCACGCGGCACCGACAGGCCCGCCTCGGTGAGGATGCGCCGGGTGACCCGCTTGTCGTCGCAGCGGCTCATCGCCACCGCCGAGGTCAGCTCGGACAGCGACTCGCGGGTGACGATCGTCCGGCCGCCGTTGGTCAGCCGCAGCTCACCCCAGTGCGCGTCGGTGACCTCCACCCGGATGCCGCGCCGCATCGCCTCGTCGGCGACGATCCTCGCGTACGGGTTCAGCTCGTCGTAGCCCGCCGGGGTGGCCGGCAGGAACAGCCGTTCGTTGATCGGGTTCTTCCGCTTGACGCAGAGCGTGCCGGTGCGGTGGAAACCCAACCGCTCGTAGAGCCGGATCGCGCCGGAGTTCTCGGCCAGCACCGACAGGTCGACGAACGCCCGGCCCCGCTCGTCGAGCCGGTCGGCCAGCTCGGTGAGCAGGGCCTGACCGGTGCCGGGCGGGGCGGTGTTGAAGTCGACGGTCAGGCACCACAGGCTCGCGCCGTTCTCCCGGTCGCCGAAGACCGCCACGTGGTCGACGCCGGTGATGGTGCCGACGATCTCCCCGGTGCTCGCCTCGGCCACCAGGTGCAGGAACCGGTCGGTGCCGGCGTTGTCGACGAGCACCTCCACCGGCGCGGTGACCATGCCGTTGCGGGCGTAGATCCGGTTCACCGCGTCCGCGTCGTCGGCGTCGCGCAGCGGCCGGACGACCAGCCCCGGGATCTCCATCCGCCCGGTGGCCTCCGGGCGGCGCTCACCCAGCGGCAGCCGGTAGGTCAGCGACGGGTCGATGAACAGTTCGTCGGGCAGCCGGGACACCAGCACGTGCGGGTCGCGCAGGTAGATGCAGATGTCCCGGGAGCCGGCCGCCTCGGACCGCAGCACATGGGCCACCGCCACCTGCTCGTGGAAGGTCTGGCCGAACACCAGCCGCCCCCAGCCGCAGTCCAGGACCACGTCTGACGGCCCGGCCGGTTCCCGGCGCGGCTCCGGTGCGGTGGCCGGCGCGACCGGGTCACCGCCGGGGCCGATGCGTTCCCGGCGGCGGCCGAGCACCCGCTCCCGGTCGGTTCGGGCCGTGCCGGTCGCGAGGGTCTCGTTCACGGTCAGTCGATTCCGTGGCTCTGGAGCCACATTTCCAGGAGTCCCAGTTGCCACAGTTTGTTTCCGTTCAACGGGGTCAGTTCGGCGTTCGGGTCGGCGAGCAGCGCATTGACGTAGTCGGCACGGAACAGGTCGCGGCGGCGGGCCTGCGGCGCGGTGAGCGCGTCGCGGACCCGGTCGAGGAGCTTGCCCTCCAGGTGGGTCAGGCCGGGCACCGGGAAGTAACCCTTTGGGCGGTCGATCACCTCGTGCGGCAGGACCCGGCGGCCGATCTCCTTGAGCACGCCCTTGCCGCCCTGGGCCAGCTTCAGCTCGGGCGGGCAGCTCGCCGCCAGCTCCACGAACTCGTGGTCGAGGAACGGCACCCGGGCCTCCAGGCCGTGCGCCATGGTCATGTTGTCGACCCGCTTCACCGGGTCGTCGGTGAGCATGACCTGGGTGTCGATCCGCAGGCCGGCGTCGACGGCGGTCTGCGCCCCGGCCCGGCCCAGGTGGGCGGCGACGAACTCGCGCGCCGGATCGCCGTCGGCCAGCCACGCCGGGTTGAGCACCCGGGCCAGCCCGGCCGCGTCCCGGTCGAAGAACGCCTTCGCGTACGAGTCGAGGGCCTGCTCCCGGTCGATGCCGGCCAGTGGCGGGTACCAGTGGTAGCCGCCGAGGATCTCGTCCGCGCCCTGACCGGACTGGACCACCTTGACGTGCTTGGAGACCTTCTGGCTCAGCAGGTAGAAGGCGACGCAGTCGTGGCTGACCATCGGCTCGCTCATCGCGGCCACCGCCGCCTCCAGCGGCGGAACCAGGTCACCGGCGGCCACCTTGAGCTGGTGGTGGTCGGTGCCGAACGTCTTGGCCACCAGGTCGGAGTAGACGAACTCGTCGCCCTCCCGCCCGCCGACGGCGTCGAAGCCGATCGAGAAGGTGGACAGCCCGGAGCGGGTCTGCCCCTCGCCGGCCAGCAGCGCCACCACCAGGCTGGAGTCCAGGCCGCCGGAGAGCAGCACGCCCACCGGCACGTCGGCGACCATCCGCCGGCGTACGGCGGTGGTCAGCGACTCCAGCAGGGCGTCCTCCCAGTCCCGGGCCGACCAGTCGGCGCGCGACGCGTCCCGGGTGAACGACGGGTCCCAGTAGACCCGCTCGTGGGTGCGGCCGTCGGGCTCGTAGACCCGGACGGTGGCCGGGGGGAGTTTGGCCACGCCACGCAGGATGGTGCGCGGCGGCGGCACGATGCTGTGGAAGCTGAGGTAGTGCGACAGTGCCACCGGGTCGATGGTGGTGTCGATCCCGCCGCCGGCCAGCAGGGCGGGCAGGGTGCTGGCGAACCGCACCACGCCCGGCGTCTCGGCCAGGTAGAGCGGCTTGATGCCGAGCCGGTCCCGGGCCAGCACCAGCCGGCCGGTGTCCCGCTCGGTGATCGCGACGGCGAACATGCCGATCAGGTGGTCGACGAAGTCGAGCCCCCACTCGGCGTACGCCTTGACCACCACCTCGCTGTCGCCGGAGGAGAAGAAGCGGTGGCCCTTAGCCTGCAACTCCTGGCGCAGCTCGCGGTAGTTGTAGATGCAGCCGTTGAACACGCCGGTGAGCCCGGCGGCCGGGTCGACGATCGGTTGCCCGCTGGCGGCGGAGAGGTCGATGATCTTCAAGCGGCGGTGCCCGAGGGCGGTGGCCCCCTGTGACCACACTCCGCTGTCGTCGGGCCCCCGGTCACTCATCGTGGCCGCCATGCGTTCCACCGCCGACACATCGGCCCGGGAACCGTCACGCCGGAACTCTCCCGCAAGTCCGCACATGCCAGCCAATGCTGCCAGAGGTTGTTGCACTTCGCCTGTTGAGCTGATGTCGATGGTGTTACGGGATTGCTAGCATGTGCGCCACTCACCGTGACGGCCCCGCGCGGGCCGGCGTTCCTGCCCGGGGCCCGACGGGTGCCCGATTCGCCCCGGGCCCACGATGTGACAAACACCGCAGGCTCCGGAAAACGGCCGCCGGGCGGGTCGCCCGACGGCCGCTCGGTGTCCGGGTCGGTCAGCCGACCGTACGGGCCACCCCGACCGGGCAGCTCACACCGTCGGTGCTCATGCGTCGCTCGGGCCCGGCGACCACCCGGTCTCCTGGGCCCAGTCGTCGGCGCGACGGATGAGCGCCCAGGAGAACCCGGCCTTCGCGTTCGTGTAGGCGAGACCGTCGTGCGGATGTCTGGCGGCCAGGTCACGCTTGACCGCCGCGTACTCCTCGGCGGCCTGTGGATGCACCCGCAGGTAATCGCGGAACAGCAAGGGAAACTGCTCCGAGAAACTACCTGCCATCCGCACGTGGATGTGGGTACGCGGCTGCCCCGGCGGTTCCCGGAAGTACCGCTTCGTACGTTCCGGGTTCTTGTCCCGGAACACGTGTCCCAGGCTCTGCAACGGCACCCGGAAAGGCTCGTCGGGTGCCAACCGGGCCACCGAGATCTGTAGGTCGATCACCGGTTTGGCCGCCAGGCCCGGCACCGAGGTGGAGCCGATGTGGTCGATGCGCAGTGCCACATCGCCCAATGCCGCGCGCAGTGGACCCGCCACCTCCCGGAACCGTTGTGGCCAGGCCGGATCGTGATCGACGATTCTGATGACCCGCACACCCCCGGCCGGATCGTGACTCATCGGGCCCATACTCCCTCGCGCGTTCCTCGAACGGGCAGTTCCGCCCGCGATCACGGCCCTCACCTGCCGGGGCTCCCTCAGCCGGCGGTACGGGCCACCCCGACCGGGCAGCTCAACCCGTTCGGTCCGTGGTTGCAGTAGCCGTTCGGGTTCTTCGTCGGGGCCAGATACTGTTGGTGGTAGTCCTCGGCGAAGTAGTAGTCGCCCAGCGGGGCGATCTCGGTGGTGATCTCACCCTTGCCGGCCCGCGCCACGATCGGCGCGAACGCGTCCCGGGACGCCTGCGCGGTGGCCAGCTGCTCGTCGCTGGTGGTGTAGATCGTCGAGCGGTACTGGCTGCCGACGTCGTTGCCCTGACGCATGCCCTGGGTCGGGTCGTGGTTCTCCCAGAACACCTTGAGCAGGTCCTCGTAGCTGATCACGGTGGGCTCGTAGACCACCTGGACCACCTCGGCGTGCCCGGTCATCCCCGAACACACCTCCTCGTACGTCGGGTTGGCGCTGTAGCCGCCCGCGTAGCCGGCCGACGTCGTCAGCACCCCCGGGAGGGTCCAGAACAGCCGCTCGGCGCCCCAGAAGCAGCCCATGCCGAAGACGGCGACCTGGGCACCCTCCGGGAACGGGCCCTTCAGCGACGACGGCAGCACCTCGTGCCGGTCCCCGATCGGCATCGCGATCGGGCGGCCGGGCAGGGCCTGGTCGGGGCTGATCATCTCGGCCTTCATGCGGCGAAGGAACACGGTGGAACTCCTCTCGTACCTCTCCCCGCATGCAACACCGGCGGGCCCGTCTTCCTTACCCGCTGCGTCCCGGCTCTCGCCCCCGGGCCTCGCCGAATGTCGGCGGGTCTCAGGGCAGGGCGGCGGCGACCCGCCCGGCGTAGGAGTCGGCCTCGGCGTCGTCGGCGTAGCGGGTACGCGGCCAGAAGAAGCCGCGCAGGCCGTCGCCCTTGGTCCTCGGCACCACGTGGGTGTGCAGGTGCGGCACCGACTGGGACACCCGGTTGTTCATCGCCACGAAGGTCCCACCGGCCCCCAGACCGGATTCCACGGCCGCCGCCAGGCGCTGCACCAGGCCGAAGTAGCCGGACAGGTCGGCCGCCGGCAGGTCGGTCAGGGTGACCAGGTGGGCGCGGGGCACCACCAGGACGTGCCCCTTGAACACGGGCCGGGTGTCCAGGAACGCCACCCCGTCCGGCTCGTCGGCCACCCGGAACGCCGGCACCTCCCCGGCCACGATCTGACAGAACACGCACCCGCTCACCCGCGCAGCCTAGAGCCCTGCGCGCCCGCCCACCACGCGGAGTGGACGCCGCCGGGGCGCGGCGCGGGATGAGCGGGGGCGGGTTCCGCCCGGCGGGCGGGGCGGGGCGGACTAACGTCTGCGGGATGAGTCACGGCTTCGAGACGCTCGCCATCCACGCCGGCCAGGACCCGGAGGCCCGCACCGGCGCGGTGATCCCCCCGATCTACCAGACCAGCACGTACGCCCAGGACGCCGTCGGAGCGCCCCGGCAGGGCTACGAGTACAGCCGCTCCGGCAACCCCACCCGCGACGCGCTCCAGGAGTGCCTGGCCGCGCTGGAGGGGGGTCGGGTCGGGCTCGCCTTCGCCAGCGGCCTGGCCGCCGAGGACACCCTGCTGCGGACGGTCTGCTCGCCCGGCGACCACGTGGTGATCCCCGACGACGCGTACGGCGGCACCTACCGGCTGTTCGCCCGGGTCGCCGAGCGGTGGGGGCTGACGTACACGCCGGCGAAGGTCTCCGACGTCGACGCGGTCCGGGCCGCGATCCGTCCCGAGACGAAGATCGTCTGGGTGGAGACGCCGACGAACCCGCTGCTCGGCATCGCCGACATCGCCGCCCTGGCCGGGCTCGCGCACGAGGCCGGGGCGCTGCTGGCGGTCGACAACACGTTCGCCTCGCCGTACCTGCAGCAGCCGCTCGCGCACGGCGCGGACGTGGTGGTGCACTCCACCACCAAGTACGTCGGCGGGCACTCCGACGTGGTCGGTGGCGCGTTGATCGTCGCCGATCCGACCCTCGGCGACGAACTGCGCTACCACCAGAACGCGATGGGCGCGATCAACGGCCCGTTCGACGCCTGGCTGACCCTGCGCGGCATCAAGACCCTCGGGGTACGGATGGACCGGCACTGCGACAACGCCGAACGGATCGCCGCCTTCCTCGACGGGCACGCCAAGGTCGCCCAGGTCATCTACCCGGGCCTGCCGTCGCACCCCGGACACGAGGTGGCCGCCAAGCAGATGCGCCGCTTCGGCGGGATGATCTCCTTCCGGGCCGCCGGCGGTGAGGAACACGCCGTGCAGGTCTGCAACCGGGCCCGGCTGTTCGTCCTCGCCGAGTCGCTCGGCGGGGTGGAGTCCCTGATCGAGCACCCGGGCCGGATGACACACGCAAGTGCTGCCGGCTCGCCGCTTGAAGTTCCCGGCGATCTCGTGCGACTGTCTGTCGGCATCGAGACGGTCGACGACCTGCTCGCCGATCTGGAGCAGGCGCTGGGCTGACCGCGGGCTGGGAAGAGGTGGCCGTGCAGGACATCATGCCGACCTGGGTGGGGGCGACCGCCAAGCAGATCGCCCGGGGCGTACGCCGGGGCGACGTCTCCGCCACCCAGGTCGTCGCCGACCACCTGGACCACGTCGGGCGGGTCGACGGCGCCCTCTCCGCGTTCCGGGTGGTCCGGGGCGGCGAGGCGATCACCGAGGCGGAGAAGGTCGACGAGCAGGAGGAGTTGGCGAACCTCCCGCTCGCCGGGGTGCCGGTGGCGGTCAAGGAGAACACCCCGGTCGCCGGCCTGCCCACCTGGAACGGGTCGGTCGCCGCGCGTACCCCGGTGGCGGAGGCCGACCACGAGGTGGTGCGCCGGTTGCGCGGCGCGGGCGCGGTGATCCTCGGGGTGACCCGGATGCCGGAGCTGGGACTCTGGGCGATCACCGACGACGCGACCGCCGTCACCCGTAACCCGTGGGACCTGCGGCGTACCCCCGGGGGGTCTTCCGGCGGAGCCGCCGCGGCGGTCGCGGCCGGGCTGGTGCCGATCGCGCACGGCAACGACGGGCTGGGCTCGATCCGCATCCCGGCCGCCTGCTGCGGCCTGGTCGGGCTCAAGCCCGGCCGGGGTGTGGTCCCGTGCCAGCTCGGCGCGGAGGACTGGTTCGGGCTGACCGAGCACGGCATGCTCACCACCACGGTCGCCGATGCCGCCGTCGGCTTCCAGGTGCTCGCCGGGCGTCGCCCGGACAAGCTGGTCCCCCCGCCCCGGCTGCGGGTCGGCGTGTCGCTGCGCTCGCCGGTGCGCGGTGTGTCGCCGGACGCGCCCAACCGGGACGCGGTGGCCGCCGCCGGCCGGCTGCTCGCCGCCGCCGGCCACGACACCGTGCCCGCCGACCCGGTCTACCCGACCTCGCTCGGCCTCCAGGGCATCGCCACCTGGCTCGCCGCCGCCGCGGCCGACGTGCGGGCCGCCGGCATCGACCGGCGTGGCCTGCAACGGCGCAGCCGCCGGCACGTCGCGCTGGGGGAGTGGGCGCAACGCCGGGGGTACGTGCGGGAGGCCGACCGGGCCGCCTGGCGCGACCGCTCCGTCGGTTTCTTCACCGACCACGCGGTCGACCTGCTGCTCACCCCGGCCCTGGCCGGGCCGCCGCCGGAGGCCACCGCCTGGTCCGGCCGGTCCTGGCTGGCGAACATGAGGACCAACATCCGGTACGCCCCGTTCGCCGCCCCGTGGAACGTCGCCGGCCTGCCGTCGATCGTGGTGCCGGTGGGCCGCCGCCCGGACGGCCTGCCGGTCGCCGCGCAACTGGTCGGCCCGCCCGGGTCGGAACTGCTGCTGCTCGGTGTCGCCGGGCAGTTCGAGATGCAGGCCCCCTGGACCCGGCACGCCCCCGGCTACCCCCGGGTCGACACGGGCTCCCCGGCCGTCGCCTGACCCACCCGCCTGATCGCCTGACCCGCCCGCCTGACCGCCCCGTGCCGGGCCGTCGGTGCCGGACCGGGCCCACCTGGTCCGGGTCGTCGGCCGGCTGACCCCGGCGCGACCACCAGCGGTCGGTGAGCACGTCGTCGCCGCTGGTGGCGGGCGGTGTCGCCGCCGGTGCCGCCGGGGGCGGGTGGCACGATCGGGGCATGACGGAACTGGTCGACCTCGCCGACGTACGGGCCGCCCGGGAACTGCTCACCGGGGTCACCCGGACCACCCCGCTGGAGCCGTCCCGGCCGCTGAGCGCGGCGCTGGCCGGCCCGGTCTGGCTCAAATGCGAGAACATGCAGCGCGCCGGCTCCTACAAGGTGCGCGGCGCGTACGTGCGGATCTCCCGGCTGTCGGCGCAGGAGCGGGAGCAGGGTGTGGTCGCGGCCAGTGCCGGCAACCACGCCCAGGGGGTGGCCCTCGCCGCCGGCCTGGTCGGCACCCACGCCACCGTCTTCATGCCGGTCAACGCCCCACTGCCCAAGGTGGCCGCCACCAAGGGGTACGGCGCTCGCATCGAGCTGGTCGGCAACACCGTGGACGAGTCGTTGGTGGCCGCGCAGACCTTCGCCGAGCGCACCGGCGCGGTGTTCATCCACCCGTTCGACCACCCGGACGTGATCGCCGGCCAGGGCACCGTTGCCCTGGAGATCCTCGAACAGTGCCCCGAGGTGCGGACGATCATCACCGGGGTCGGTGGCGGTGGCCTGATCTCCGGGATGGCGGTGGCCGCGAAGGCGCTGCGACCCGACGTGCGGATCATCGGCGTGCAGGCGGCCAGCGCCGCCGCGTTCCCGCCCTCGCTGGCCGCCGGGGAACCGGTCCGGCTGCCGGCGTTCGCCACCATCGCCGACGGCATCGCGGTCGGCCGGCCAGGTGAGATCACTTTCAGTCACGTCCGTACGCTCGTCGACGAGATGGTCACCGTCAGCGAGGAGGACATCTCCCGGGCGCTGCTGATGCTGCTGGAGCGGGGCAAACAGGTGGTCGAGCCGGCCGGTGCGGTCGGGGTGGCCGCGCTGCTGGCCGGGGTCGTGCAGGTGGACACCCCGACGGTGGCGGTGCTCTCCGGCGGCAACATCGACCCGCTGCTGATGATGCGGGTGATCGAACACGGTCTCGCCGCAGCGGGCCGCTACCTGCGGGTCACCGTGCGCTGCTCGGACCGGCCGGGCCAGCTCGCGTCACTGCTCACCGAGATCGCCGGGCACCGGGCGAACGTGGTCGACGTGGAACACCAGCGGGCCAATCCGCACCTGCGGCTCGGTGAGGTGGAGGTGGCCCTGTCGGTGGAGACCCGGGGCGTCGAGCACTCCGACACCCTGATCAGTGCCCTTCGGGCCAGTGGTTACCAGGTGGTCCTGACGACCGAGGCGTGACACCCCGACGGGTGCCACGCCTCGTGCGTACCGATGGATCGTCGTCGGGTCGCGCGGACCCGGCGGCGGTGCGGCTCAGCCGGAGAACGGCTCGAAGCTGACGATTGTCACCTTGATGTCCGCGCCGCTGGGCGCGGTGTAGGTGCAGGCCTGGCCGGGGCGACCGCCCAGGATGGCCCTGCCCAGCGCCGACTCCGGGCTGTAGACCGTCAGGTCGGTGGTGGCGGCGATCTCCCGCGACCCGAGCAGGAACGTCTCGGTGTCGTCCTTGTCGTCGTCGAAGTAGATCGTCACGACCATGCCGGGCGACACCACGTCGGCCGTCGGCGCCTCGCCCACCTGGGCGGTGCGCAGCAGCTCCTTGAGGTAGAGGATCCGGCCCTCGGCCTTGCCCTGCTCCTCGCGGGCGGCGTGGTAGCCACCGTTCTCCCGCAGGTCGCCCTCTTCCCGCCGGGCGTTGATCTCGGCGGCGATGACCGGCCGGTTGGCGATCAGCTCGTCGAGCTCGGCCTGGAGGCGGTCGTGCGCGTCCTGGGACAGCCAGGTGGCGGGCGCCTTGTTGTCATTGGTGGACACAGGCGTACTCCTCGGATGTGCGTGCTGGCTGACAGGTGACTTACCAACCTACCAGTGGCCGGCACGTGCGGGCGTCGTCGATCACCCGGTCGGGTGGGAGCAGCGTGCCGCCCGCCGGCCGTGGCGTCGCCGCGCCCTGGTCACCCGTGGTGTTCAGCCCGCCGGACGGCAGCGGACCACTTCGCCGATGAACGGACGCTCGGTGGTCGCCACCCGGTGCCGGGCGGTGACGTGCCGCTGGCCGGGGGACGCGGTCACGGTGACCTCCTCGTGCCCCACCTCGACGCCGGCGTGCGAGCGGGCCCGCACCAGACACACCGCCGAGCCGCCCTCGGGCACGGTCACCCGGAAGTCGACCCGCACGCCGGTGTCGCTGGCATCGGTGTAGGTGATCACCTCGGGCCGGTATTCCGGGTCGCCGTAGCGCTGGTAGAGCTGCGTCGCGGCCAGGACCAACCCGGCGATCAGCACGGCCACCAGTGCCCAGCTCAGCGCCGGGCGTCGACGCCCGGGCTCCCGTCGGCGGCCGTACCGGCCGGGCGGGAACACCGGCGCGGCCGAGGGAACTGTGGCGTGCGTCTCGGTCACCGGCGGGTATCTCCTGGCGTTGTTGTCGGTCGCGTCGGCAAGAATGACAGGGTCCATCTTCCCAGCCCGGGGCCGGGCCCGGAACGGCAGGTCGGCAGCCGCGCCGACAGGTCACCGCGGCGGGTCGGGCGAGCGACCCGGACCGGGCCGCCGGCGGGCACAGACGAGGAGCGCCCACGTTGGCAGAGAAGCTGCGGCTCATGGCCGTGCACGCACACCCGGACGACGAGTCCAGCAAGGGTGCCGCGACCATGGCGAAATACGTCGCCGAGGGGGTGGACGTGCTGGTCGTGACGTGCACCGGGGGCGAACGCGGCAGCGTGCTCAACCCCAAGCTCGACCGCCCCGACGTGTGGGCCAACATCGGTGAGATCCGGCGGGCCGAGATGGACGCCGCCCGGGCGATCCTCGGCGTCGAGCAGGCCTGGCTGGGCTTCGTCGACTCGGGCCTGCCCGAGGGCGACCCGCTGCCGCCGTTGCCCGAGGGCTGCTTCGCCCTCCAGGACGTCGAGGTGGCGGCCGGGCCGCTGGTCAAGCTGATGCGGGAGTTCCGTCCGCACGTCGTCACCACGTACGACGAGGAGGGCGGCTACCCGCACCCCGACCACATCATGTGCCACAAGGTCAGCGTGGCCGCGTTCGAGGCGGCCGGCGACCCGACCCGGTACCCGGAACTGGGCGCCCCCTGGCAGCCGTTGAAGCTCTACTACGACATCGGCTTCTCCAAGGGCAGGATCCTGGCCCTGCACGAGGGCACGCTGGCCGCGGGCCTCCCCTCACCGTACGAGGACTGGCTCAAGCGCTGGGACGAGCGGCCGGACAAGGGTTCGCGGATCACCACCCGGGTGGAGTGCGCGGAGTACTTCCCGGTCCGCGACGACGCGTTGCGCGCCCACGCCACCCAGGTCGACCCGGACGGCTTCTGGTTCCACGTGCCGATGGAGATCCAGCAGCACGCCTGGCCGACGGAGGACTTCCAACTCGCCCGCTCGACGGTCGACTCCCCGCTGCCCGAGTCCGACCTGTTCGCCGGGGTACGGGAAGCCGCCCATGTCAGGTGACCGGCGGCCGGGGCTACGCTGACACTCCACCGCACATCGGAGAAATGCCATGCTCAACACTGTCCAGGTGCTCGCGGAGAACAACTTCGGGGACACCCGCACGGGTGGTCTGGCCGGGCCGATGGGCCTGTTCCTCATCCTGATCCTCGGCACCGCCACCGTGCTGCTGATCCGCAACATGAACTCCCGGCTGCGCCGGTTGCCCGAGCGGTTCCCCCAGCAGGGCGGCCCGGTCGGGGCCGACCGGGCCGATTCGTCGGCCACCGGTCCGTCGGACGGGACGACCGGGCAGGAATCACGTACGAACCTGCCGAGCGGCCACCAGCAGCCCTGAGTGGGATGACGGGGGCGTGAATCACGCTGATCCGGGTCGTCGACCCCTGTTGCGGCCACCCGGATTGGCTTAGCCTTCCGCCGGGGGACGAAAGTCCCTGAGCCGTGCGCGGGAGGGGGTGCCATGACCGTCGTAGCCGCGTTCGTCCGTCGCGCCGTCGACGGCCCCGCGGACGGAGCCGGGCGGTGACCTCCGGCAGGGCCGGCGCGTCCGACGACGGGCCGGAGCCGCCGGACACCCCGCTGCGGGTACGTGTCCTCACCCTCGCCGTGACCCTGACCGCGTTGGTGGCGGTGGCGCTCGGCCTGCGCCTGCCGACCGTCCTGCCGCCCGACGACCCGCTCCCCGCGGTCGCCCGGTTCGGCATCGTCGTCGCCGTGTTCGCGATGTCCCAACTCGCCCGGTTGCGGTTCCGCACCGCCACCGGCATGGTGAGCATCACCTGGGGCGAGGCGGCCCTGATCGTCTGCCTCTACCTCGCGCCAGCCGGCTGGTTGCCGGCCGCAGCGCTGCTCGGCACCGGTGTGGCCTGGACGACCATGTCACTGGCCGCCGACCGCCGTCCCCCGGTGGAGCTGCTGCGGATCGCCGCCTCGCTGACCGCAGCCACCGCGCTCGCCGTCGCCGTCACCACCGCCCTCGGTCAGCCGTTGCTGGCCGGCCCCACCCCGGCCCTCGTGCCCGCCCTGGTCGCCGGCGCGGTCACCTACCTGCTCACCACCGCCGGGCTGGGCGGGGCCACTCTCGCCCTGCGGCACGGCGTTGCGGTCGGCCCGGCGCTGCTCGTCGCCCTGCGCGGCAAGGTGCTGATGTTCGTCGGCAACGTGGTGGTCGGGCTGGTCGTGGTGGCCCTGCTGGAGGTCGACCCGCGCTGGTTGCTGCTGCTCCCACCGCTGCTCTGGCTGCTCCAGCAGACCTACCGGCACCGGCTGCGCGCCGACCAGGAACAGCGCACCTGGCGGGCCTTCGCCGAGGCCACCGCCGCGCTCAACCAGCTCGACGAGCGCGGGGTGGCCACGGCGGCGGTCACCGGCGCGCTGGCCCTCTTCGGTGCCGAACTGGTGGACGTGGACGTGGCCCGGGGTGACGGCCGCTGGCGGCGTTACCGGGGTGACGCCTCGGGCCAGGTGGCCGACCGGGAGACCGGGCCACCCGCCGGGGCCACCGTGGACACCCACGAACTGGTCCGGCCGCTCGTCGTCGGTGACGTCCAGGTCGGACAGTTGCGGGTCCGGTTCCCCTCCACCGGGCCGCCGAACGACCGGGAACGCGACGCGGTGGCCGCCTACTCCGACGCGTTGGCCGCCGCGCTGCACGACGCGGCGACCCATCGGGAGTTGCGGCTGGTCAGTGCCCGCTCGTCGTACGACGCGGTGCACGACGCGCTGACCGGGCTGGTCAACCGGACGGCCATGCTGACCAAGGGTGACCAGGCGTTGCGGCAGCTCGTCCACGATCATCCGGTGGCGTTGCTGCTGCTCGACATCGACCAGTTCAAAGAGGTCAACGACACCCTCGGGCACGCGGCCGGCGACCAGCTGCTGCGGCTCACCGGCAACCGGTTGGGCACCCTGACCCGCCCCGGCGACCTGCTCGCCCGGCTCGGCGGCGACGAGTTCGCCCTGCTGCTGACGTCGGTCCCGGTGATCGGCGACCGGGCCGCCCCGATGGCGTACGCGCTGCGGCAGGCCCGGGAGATCGCCGAGCGGCTGGCCGCGCCGACCGAGGTGGCCGGGGTGCGGATGTCGGTCGAGGTGTCGGTGGGGGTGGTGGTGGCCGGTGCGGGCACCGCCGACCTGACCGAGCTGCTGCGCCGGGCCGACATCGCCATGTACCAGGCGAAGGAGGGCGGCGGCAGCGTCGCCGCGTACGACAGCACCCGGGACGCGGCCAGCACCGACCAGTTGGCCCTGCTGGCCGAATTGCGGGAGGCGTTGCAGGCCGACGACCAGCTGGTGCTGGCCCTGCAACCGGCGGTCGACCTGGCCACCGGCGCACCGACCGGGGTGGAGGCGCTGATCCGCTGGCGGCATCCCCGGCGGGGCTGGCTCAGCCCGGCCGACTTCATCCGCCCGGTGGAGAACAGCGAGCAGCTCGGCACGTTCACCCGGTACGTGCTGGACAAGGCGCTGTCGGTGGCCGCCGAGTGGGCCCGCGACGGGCTGGACGTGCCGATCTCGGTGAACCTCTCGGCCCGCAGCCTGCTCGACCCCCGGTTGCCGGCGGAGATCGCCGACGCCCTGCGTCGCCACCAGGTGCCGCCGCACCGGTTGGTCCTGGAGATCACCGAGACGGTGGTGATGAGCGAGCTGGAGGTGATCGACGAGGTGCTGGCGAACCTGCGGTCGATGGGCGTCCAGTTGGCCGTCGACGACTTCGGCACCGGGTTCTCGTCGCTGTCGTTCGTGACCCGGATCGCGGTGGACGAGTTGAAGGTGGACCGGTCCTTCGTGATCCGGATGGCCGACTCACCGGAGGCGGCGGCGATCGTCCGGGCCACCGTCGGCCTCGCCCACGAGTTGGGGCTGCGGGTGGTCGCCGAGGGCGTGGAGACGGCTGAGCAGCGGGCCGCACTGGTGGCATTGGGCTGCACCGCCGCCCAGGGCTACCACTTCTTCAAGCCGATGCCGGCCGACAAGATCGGCGCGGTGCTCGGCTCGCTGCGCGACTCCGCCGAGTCGAACGTCTTCCCCCTGCGCGCCGACGGCGCCTCCTGACCCCGCAACCCCCACCCCTCCTCGGGCGTGTGGCGACGGCATGATCGTGCTCGATCCACGATGTAGTGGTCTCGGCGGGCTTGGGCCACTACAACCAGGATCGAGCATGATCTTGCGGCGGGCGGCGGGTGGCGGGTGGCGGCCGGCGGGGCGGAGACGGGGTGGCCCGCGTGCCTACGTCGGAACGCGGGCCACCCTGGCGGCGGGCGGGTCAGCCTCTGGGGAGGACCTCGCCGACCACCGCCGGCAGTGTGGCCCAGTCGGCGGAGGCGACGCTGGCGTGGGCGGCGGCGAGCTGCGCGAGGCGGGCCCGGGCGGCCACCGGATCGGTGTTGCCGACCGCCGGGGGGACATTCTGCGCGTCGGTCATCACCAGGAGGTAGTGGTTGGTGTCGTACCAGGAGGTGTCGATGCCGCCGGTGACGTAGGCCGACGCGTCGCCGTCGAACAGGACGAACCACGGGCGCAGGCTGGTGTCGGCGTACCGGCTGCGCGGGTCGCCGGTCTGGGCCCGGTGCACCGCCGGGAACGCCTGCGCCTGGCCGAGGGTGCCCGCCGCCGCCAGGCCGGCCAGGTGCTGGGCGTACTCGATGTCGGTCCAGAGGGTGTCGGTGGGGTTGCCCTCCTCGACGGTGCCGGGGATCAGCTCCACGATCACCTTGCCGGCGAGCTGCGCCCGGGTCGGCCAGGCGTTCGCGCGGGCGGCGGCGTCCAGGGTGGCGTACCCGGCGCGCAGGTCGGCGGGGCGGAACACCCGGCTGCCGAGGCGGGCGGCGAGCACCGCGTCGAGCTGGACGGGCCCCTGCCCGGTACGGCTGCTGAAGCCGGTCTTCAGCTCCAGTTTGAGTTGGAGCGGACCGGCGTCGGGGTGGGCGTCGAACCAGAGCCGGATGTCGTCGAGGCAGTGCTCCAGGTTCTTGTTGCGGGTGCCGGTGTAGAGCTGCGCGGGGGTGCTGGCGGCGACGCAGTTGTTGTCGTTGCCGAGCGGGTTGGAGTGGCTGACCCGCCACTGTTTGGTGATGATGTCCGGCCAGACGTCCAGTTCGATCATTCCGGGGCGGGCGTCGAGCGCCTGCGCCAGATAGGTGTACGTCCCGCGTTCGTACGCGTTGTGCGTGCCGACCACGGTGGTCGCCGAGACCCGGGTGCCGGGGTCCACGGCGGCCGAGGCGGGGGCGGCGGTGCTGAACACCGCTGTGGCCACCGCGACCGACGTGAGCGCCGACAGGAGACGGGAACCGCGCATGGGGGTACCTCCTCGCGGGCCGGTGCCGATCACCGCACCCGCACAGATCAAAGACGATGAATGTGAACGGGGGAAGGCCCGGTTTCGGCGGGACGGGTGCGCCCGGGGGTGGATAGGGTCGTCGGGTGAATCGACTCGCCCAGGCCACCTCGCCGTACCTGCTCCAGCACGCCGACAACCCGGTCGACTGGTGGCCGTGGTGCGACGAGGCGTTCGCCGAGGCGAAGCGGCGGGACGTCCCGGTGCTGATCTCGGTGGGCTACGCCGCCTGCCACTGGTGCCACGTGATGGCCCACGAGTCGTTCGAGGACGAGACGGTCGGCGCGCTGGTCAACGCCGGTTTCGTGGCGATCAAGGTGGACCGGGAGGAACGGCCCGACGTCGACGCCGTCTACATGACCGCCACCCAGGCGATGACCGGCCAGGGCGGGTGGCCGATGACGGTCTTCGCCACCCCCGACGGCACCCCGTTCTTCTGCGGCACGTACTTCCCGAAGCCCAACTTCGTCCGGCTGCTGGAGTCGGTGGGCACCGCGTGGCGGGAGCAGCGGGAGGCCGTACTGCGGCAGGGTGCGGCGGTGGTCGAGGCGATCGGCGGCGCCCAGGCCGTCGGCGGCCCCACCGCCCCGCTCACCGCCGACCTGCTCGACGCCGCCGCCACCCAACTCGCCACCGAGTACGACGAGACCAACGGCGGTTTCGGCGGCGCACCGAAGTTCCCGCCGCACATGAACCTGCTGTTCCTGCTCCGGCACCACCGGCGCACCGGGTCGGCGCGCAGCCTGGAGATCGTCCGGCACACCGCCGAGGCGATGGCCCGGGGCGGCCTGTACGACCAGCTCGCCGGGGGGTTCGCCCGCTACTCGGTGGACGCCCACTGGACGGTGCCGCACTTCGAGAAGATGCTCTACGACAACGCCCTGCTGCTGCGGGTCTACACCCAGCTGTGGCGGCTCACCGGCGACCGGCTGGCCCGCCGGGTGGCCCGGGACACCGCCCGGTTCCTCGCCGACGAGCTGCACCGCCCCGGTGACGGTTTCGCCTCCGCGCTCGACGCCGACACCGACGGGGTGGAGGGCCTCACCTACGCCTGGACCCCGGCCCAGCTCGTCGAGGCGCTCGGCGAGGACGACGGCCGCTGGGCCGCCGACCTGTTCGACGTCACCGAGGCGGGCACCTTCGAGCACGGCACGAGCGTGCTGCGGCTGGCCCGGGACGTCGACGACGCCGACCCGCAGATCCGGGACCGGTGGCGCAGCGTGGTGGGCCGCCTGCTGGCCGCCCGGGACACCCGCCCCCAACCGGCCCGCGACGACAAGGTGGTGGCCGCCTGGAACGGCCTGGCGGTCACCGCGCTCGTCGAGTTCGTCCAGGTCGCCGCGCTCTACGCCGACCCCGGCGACGAGGACGCCAACCTGATGGACGGGGTCGCCATCGTCGCCGACGGGGCGCTGCGCGACGCCGCCGAACACCTGGCCGGCGTGCACCTGGTCGACGGCCGGCTCCGCCGGGCCTCCCGCGACCGGACGGTCGGCGAGCCGGCCGGTGTGCTGGAGGACTACGGCTGCGTGGCCGAGGCGTTCTGCGCGGTGCACCAGCTCACCGGCGAGGGCCGCTGGCTGGAGTTGGCCGGTGGCCTGCTGGACGTGGCGCTGGCCCGGTTCGCCGCCTCCGACGGCGGTTTCTACGACACCGCCGACGACGCCGAACGGCTGGTCACCCGGCCGGCCGACCCGACCGACAACGCCACCCCGTCGGGCCGGTCGGCGATCGTGGCGGCGCTGACCGCGTACGCGGCGTTGAGCGGGGAGACCCGCTACCGGGAGGCGGCGGAGGCGGCCCTGTCGACCGTCGCACCGATCGTCGGCCGGCACGCCCGGTTCACCGGGTACGCGGCGTCCGCCGGTGAGGCGCTGCTGTCCGGGCCGTACGAGATCGCGGTGGTCACCGACGACCCGGCCGGGGACCCGTTGGTCGCCGCCGCGCACCGGCACGCCCCACCCGGTGCGGTGGTGGTCGCCGGCCGGCCCGACCAGCCCGGGGTGCCGCTGCTCGCCGACCGGCCGCTGGTCGACGGGCGGCCCACCGCGTACGTCTGCCGGGGGTTCGTCTGCCAACGGCCGGTGACCTCGGTCGAGGACCTGGTCGCCCAGCTCACCTGACTGATCGGCCCTGCCCCGGCGGGCCGTCGGCTGCCGGACGGGCCTGCGTCGTCCGGCGGCCGTTCCCGGCCGATGATCCACCTGACCCCCGGTCCGGCCGGGTTCCGGGCTGTCGGGTGGACGGCCGCCGGCCAGGGACGGGTGGCCCTCGGGTCGGCCGGCGCTGCGGCCCGGATAGGCTGGTGGCGCTATGGATTCCCGTACCGGTCTGCCCGTCGTCGGCATGGTGGGTGGCGGCCAACTGGCCCGGATGACCCACCAGGCCGCCATCGCCCTCGGCCAGTCACTGCGCGTGCTGGCGCTCGCCCCCGACGACGGTGCCGCGCTCGTCGCCACCGACGTGCAGTACGGCGACCACACCGACCTCGCCGCGCTGCGCACCTTCGCCAAGGGCTGCGACGTGGTCACCTTCGACCACGAGCACGTCCCGACGGAGCACATCCGCATTCTCGCCGCCGAGGGGGTGAAGCTCTTCCCGCCGGCCGAGGCGTTGTTGCACGCCCAGGACAAGCGGGTGATGCGGGAACGGCTCGGTGCGCTGGGCGCTCCCAACCCGGCGTGGCGGCCGGTGGACGCCCCTGCGGACCTGCTCGCCTTCGGCGCGGAGCAGGGCTGGCCGGTGGTGCTCAAGGCGGCCCGGGGCGGCTACGACGGGCGTGGCGTGTGGCTGGTCGACGATGCCGGGCAGGCCGCCGAGTTGGTCGCCACCCTGCTCGCCGGGGGCACCTCGCTGATCGTCGAGGAGCGGGTGGCGCTGCGCCGGGAGCTGGCCGTGCAGGTGGCCCGCTCGCCGTTCGGGCAGGTCGCCGCGTACCCGGTGGTGGAGACGGTGCAGCGGGACGGGATCTGCGTCGAGGTCCTCGCCCCCGCCCCCGACCTGGCGGAGGAGTTGGCGGTCGCCGCCCAGCAGCTCGCCATCGACCTGGCCACCGCGCTCGGTGTGGTCGGCCTGCTGGCGGTGGAGCTGTTCCAGACCGACACCGGGCTGGTCGTCAACGAGCTGGCGATGCGCCCGCACAACTCCGGGCACTGGACCATCGAGGGGGCCCGGACCTCGCAGTTCGAGCAGCACCTGCGGGCGGTGCTCGACTACCCGATGGGGGACACCGCGCTGACCGCCCCGGTGGTGGTGATGGCGAACGTCCTCGGCGGTGAGCCGGGCGGGATCTCCCTCGACGAGCGGCTGCACCACCTCTTCGCCGCCGAACCGGGTGCCCGGGTCCACCTGTACGGCAAGCAGGTCCGACCCGGCCGCAAGATCGGGCACGTCACGGTGCTCGGCAACGACCTGGATGACGTACGGGCGAGGGCCGCGCGGGCCGCCCGTTGGCTGCGGGAGGGGCACGGGTGAGCACCGTCGGGCTGATCATGGGCAGCGACTCGGACTGGCCGGTGATGAGAGCCGCCGCCGACACGCTCGACGAGTTCGAGGTGCCGTACGAGGTGGCGGTGATCTCCGCGCACCGCACCCCGGTCAAGATGATCGAGTACGGCCGGGACGCCGCCGACCGGGGGCTCCAGGTGATCATCGCCGGGGCGGGTGGTGCCGCCGCGCTGCCCGGCATGGTCGCCTCGGTCACCCCGTTGCCGGTGATCGGCGTACCGGTCCCGCTCAAGCACCTGGACGGGATAGACTCGCTGCTGTCCATCGTGCAGATGCCGGCCGGGATCCCGGTGGCCACCGTGTCGATCGGCAACGCCCGCAACGCCGGCCTGCTCGCGGTCCGCATCCTCGCCGCCACCGACCCGGCCCTGCGCGCCCGGATGGTCGCCTTCCAGGCCGACCTGGAGGACCTGGTCGCCGAGAAGGACGCCGCCCTCCGCGCCTCCCTGACCTGACCCCGCAGCCCTACCCTGGCCTGGGCCGCCCACGATCGGCGGCCCAGGCCGTGACCACCCACGACCACCCGGCCCACTGAGCCCCACCACGTCCGACCCCGCCGTGACCCTCCGGTTTCATCTCATGGAGCGCAGGGCCGTCTGGAGCCGGTCCTGGGCGCGGCGGCGACGTTCGTTGCTCGCCCCGAGCACCAGCAGGACCAGGCCGACCGGGATGAGCACCAGCCACGGGCCGAGGCTGAACAGGGCGTGTACCGCCGCGATCGCGGTCACCGCCGCGCCGACGATCACCGGGGCCTGCTGCCGGCTGGTCGAGCCGAACACCAGCACCGCCACCGCGCCGAGCAGCAGCAGCACCTGACGCAGCATGCTGGAGTCGGTGGCCAGCACGATCGCCAGGGTCGGCACGAACGCCGCGACCAGTGCCGGGCCGTACGCCACCCAGCTGGACAGGTCGGGGCGGTGGCGCAACTCCAACATGCCGACCAGGAGGGCGAGCGCCGCGAACGGCAGCGTGTACGCCTCGGGCAGCGCCACGTCGGCGACCCGCATCAGGATCCACCAGGCGACGATCTCGCAGGCGACCACCGCCCAGAAGAGGATCCGCCGCTCCACCGGTCGCCGGCCCGGCCGGACGGCGGCCACCCCCAGCACGGCACCCCAGGCGGCGAGCAGGGCGGCGATGTGCCGGGGGGAGTCGAACGCCAGGGCCAGGGCGATGAGCGCGGCGGCGTACCCGCTCCACTCGACGGTGGCGGCCTCCCGGTGCGCCTCGGGCCGCCGGAGCCGGGGCAGCGTCGCGGCGAAGACCTGCAACGCCGCGCCCACGGCGAGCACCCCGAACGCCGACCAGACGGCGGGGAAGCCGGCCACCAGCCCGGCGGTGAGCACGAAGAGCTGCGCCATCAGCGAGGCGAACAGCCAGCCGAGGATGCGGGCCCGCCCGGTGGTGCCGAAGAACGCGGCGACGGCCCCGACGCCGACCGCGCCGCCCAGGGTGAACAGGGTCAGCCCCTCACTGGCCAGACTGCCGGCCAGCCCCGCGCCACCGCCGGCGAGCCCGATGACGAAGACCAGCACCCGGGCCAGCCGCAGCGACCGGGCCCGCTCGGCCAGCGGCGGCGGCGGGGTCAACGCGAGGCCCAGCATCGAGATGGTGAACACGGCGAGGGCGGCCAGGGCGTTCTGCGGCCAGGCCATGCCCAGGGCGATCGGCGTGATCAGCAGCGTCACCGCCAGGCCGGGCAGCACCACCGGCACCGCCCGGGACCGACGCCCACCGGACAGGCCGGTGGCGGCCAGCGCGGCGGTGCCGGTGAGCAGCAGCGCGGTGAGCACGTGCGTCGGGTCGACCAGTTCCGGTGGCGGGGTACGCAGCTGCGGCGGTGGGCCCTGCCAGATGTGGGCGAGCATCCGGTGCGGCTCGACCAGCGCCACGAAGAGCAGCGGCGCGAGGGAGATCAGGGCCAGCACGGTGGGCACGGCTGCTGCGGCCAACGCCCCGGCGGCGGGATCGACCCGCCAGCGTCGTTGCGTACCGTCGTCGGGCAGCCGGCGCAGCGCCCCGTCCAGCAGGACCGTCCAGCGGCGGGTCGGCTGGGCGGACCCGACCGGTGGCACGGTCGCCGCCCGGACCAGTTCGGCGAGCACCCCGAGCAGTGCGGCTGCGGCGGCGAACACCCCGGACGGCAGGTCGACGAAGATGGCGGCCAGCGCGCTGACGGTGGCTCCACCGGCGATCGCCGCGCTCGCGTACGGCAGGTACTGCGGCACCTGGCGGCGGACGGCGGCCACGGCGGCGAGGCCGAAGCTGGACGCGGCCAACGCGGCGGTCAGCACCACCTGCGACCCGTGGCCGAACTCGGCGGCGAGGGCGGCCACCGCACCGGGGAGCGTGAGCAGCGCGGCGGCGGTCGCCAGGCCACCGATCTGCACCAGGTGTGGCGGCATCCCCTCGGTCTCGACGTCGTCCACCAGGGAGGGGGCGACGGACCGGGCGACCGCCGCCACGGCCAGACCGATCAACGCGATGCCGCCCAGGGCGAGCGCGGTGGTCCACGGGCGCACCAGCCCGGCTCCGGCGGCGTGCAACGCGACCACCCCGGCCACGGTGGCCCGGGACAGCCCGGCGCGCGGGTCGGCGGACGCCACCGCGGCCATGGCGAAGACGGTGGCGACGGTCAACCCCACCAGGACCGGTGACCACCAGGGCAGGTCGAAGGCGGCCGGGACACCGATGGTGGCGAGCACCGCGCCGATGCCCGCCACGTCGTACTTCCAGGGGGTGGGGAGCAGGATCGCGGCGGCGAGCGCGAGCAGCGCCAGCGCGACCGGGGCCTGCCAGGCCGAGCCACCGGTCGGTGCGGCCGGCCAGGCGGTGAGGTCCCCGGCCCAGATGGGGCCCGGGGTGGCCAGCACACCCACCCCGCCGCGCAGCGTCGACCAGCCGGCCAGCACCCCGATCAGGGCGGCACCGACGGCGATACCGAGCACCGGGCCGCGCCGCCACTCCTCCGGCATCGCCCGGGCGGCGACGGCGACCACCAGCACCAGCACGGCGGCGACCGCGAGCTGCCCACCGGGGGAGATCACCGCGGTGATCCGGGCCAGGGTGGCGATCAGTGCGGCGGTGACGGCGGCGGCGGCCAGGTCCGCGCCGTCCAGCGCCAGGTCGGAACGCCGACCCGCGTCGATCCGGCCGGCGAACAGCAGCAGCAGCGTGGCGATCAGCACCAGCCCACCGAGCCAGGCGTCGGCGGCGGTGCGTCCCGGGGCGAAGAAGGCGGCCCCGATCACCGCCAACGCGCCCAGCCCAGTGCCGACGGCGTGCGGCAGGCTCAGGTGCCGCTGCGACACCTGCATCATCGCCGCGTAGCCGAGGGTGACGCAGACGGCCAGGAAGCCCGCCGCGAGGATCGGCACCGTCAGTTCCCGCAGCACCGCCGGGGTGAGCGCCGGCCCGGGCGGCTCGGTGGCCGCCACGAACGCGGTGACCGCGCCGGGCAGCGCGAATGCCGCCCCACCGGCCGCCCAACCGGACAGGACGTCGGCGGCGGCCGGGGCGATGCGTACCCGGGGCGCGAGCGCCACCAGCACGCCCGCCAGCATCAGCACGGCCAGTGCGGCGGCAGCCACCGACGGCCGGCTCAGGGCGGCGCCGGCCCCGACGAACCCGACGACGGTGGCGGTGCCGGCGTGCACCACGGCCGCCCGGGTCGTGCCGGCGGAGATCCCGGCGACGCCGATCGCGACCGCCGCCAGCACCATCGGCCAGGGGGCCGCCACCCAACCCAGACCCAGTGAGGCGGGTACGGCCAGCGCGGTCAGGCCCGCGCCGACCACCGCGAACTCGCGGCGGATCTCCGGCGGCAGGGCCAGCACCGCCGCGACGGTGAGCAACAGGGCGCTGGCGGCGAGCTGCCCGGCGGACGGCCCGGCCGTCGCGGCCACCTCGCCAGTGAACGCGGACAGGTCGGCCCGCCAGGCCGGCAACGCCGCCTGGACCGGGGCCAGCCCGGCCCGCAGCGCACCGCCGGCCACCACCAGGCCGCTGACGGTCAGCGCTGCGGCGGAGGCGAGCTGCGGCCCCCGTCGGGCTGCTTCCGGTACGGCCCGCACGGCCAGCCCGGTCAACGTGATGACGGCGGCGATCAGCAGCAACGCCCGGTCCGGGAAGGCCACCGAGGCGATCCGCCCGAGCGCGCCGATCACGGCCAGGGTGAGGATGCCGGCCCCCACGTCCGGCAGCGGCGGGCGGCGCAGCAGCAGGGTGCCGGCCAGGGCCACCGCCGCGGCCAGCAGCAGCGCCGCACCCGCCCCGGTGGCTGCCGGTACGGTCTGCACCCGCAGCAGGGCGGTGACCGCGTACGCCAGGGCGAGCGCCACCGCCACCCCGTGCAGCAGCCAGGTCGCCTCGGGCAGCCCTGGCACCGGTCGGGCGGGCCCGGTCGGGGTGGCCGCCGAGCCGTCGAGGATCTCGCCCGTCTCCTCGGGTGCGCCCTCCGGCCGGCCGTCCGGGGTGACCCGCTGCCGGGGCGGGGCGGTGGTGCCGCCGGTCGCGGCTTCCGGTGGGGCCGGTCGTTCCCGCATGATGCCGGAGCGCACCAGTCCGAGGTCGAGCACGGCCACCACGGTGAACACCACCGCCCAGCCGGTCGGGCCGCTGATCCACCCGTACGCCAGCAGCGGCACCACGGGTTGGGCGGCCAGCACCGCCGCGAACCGGGGGGCCCGCAGGCCGGTGCCGACGGCGTAGGCGAGGGCGACCCCGGTGGTCAGCGCGAAGATCATCCCGGAGAAGACCGCGCCGGACGCGCCGATCCGGTCCACCGCCCACAGCGCGTACCCGGCCAGCGGCACCAGCAGCAGGCCGACCGTGGAGATCGTCTCGGCGGTGGAGGTCAGGCCCCGTTTGGCCAGCACCGGCGGGGCGAGCAGCAGCAGGACGGTGGCGACCAGCAGGATGCCGAGTCGGGCCAGGGCGTCCATCGAGCTGGTCGCGACGGCGGCGAAGACCACTGCGGCCACCGCCAGCACCAGTGCGCCCAGCCCGAGTGGGATGTTCTGCACCTCCCGGGAGGAGGCCTCGGCCGGGTGTTCCGGGTTGTCCGCGCCCAGCCAGGTGGCGGTCCGGTACGGCGGTGGGAGCGGGGGTTCGTCCGGACCGGCCGGGGTGCCCTGCCGGGGCACCCGGGGTGGCGCTCCGGTGGCGGCGGTCGGCGGTCGACGGCCCGGCTTGCGGCGCAGCACCCGGCGCGGGCGGGTGGCCTGCTTGACGCGTTCGTCACCGGCGTGGGCGAGGATGTCCCGCTGGAAGAGGGCGGCCTGCATCTTCGCGGCGATCTGCCGTTGTTCGCGGGCGATCTCGGCGTCGCGTGCCTTCATCTCCGCGATGGAGCGTTCGATGTCGGCCAGGTGTTCGCGCCACTGCGGTTGCTCGGCCCCGCAGTCGGGGCAGCGGGCCGCCGCCTTCATCTGCCGCCCGCACGAGGAGCACTGGAAGTTCTCCACGACATCCCTCCACCCGGCCGGCCGCACTGTGGACGCCGTCCCCACGCAGCATGCCCTGAGCGGGCGTGGATTTCGACACCTGCCGCTCCGTTAGGGGCACAAAAAACGCGTCGGTGCGGGAGTGTCACCTCCCGCACCGACGCGTTCCGGTGTCGTCAGGGGCGGCCCATGCCCCGGTATTCCCAGCCCGCCTGGGTCCACAGTGCCGCGTCGAGGCAGTTGCGGCCGTCCACGACCTTGCGCCCGGCGGCCAGTTCGCCGAGGGCCACCGGGTCGGCGTTGCGGAAGTCGGCCCACTCGGTGAGTACGCAGACCAGGTCGGCCCCGGAGACCGCGTCGTTCACGCTGTCCTCGAAGACCAGTTCCGGGGCGACCCGGCGGGCGTTCTCGGTGCCCTGCGGGTCGTACACGTGCACGTCGGCGCCGGCCTTGGCGAGCAGCGCGGCGACGGCGAGGGCCGGGGCGTCGCGGACGTCGTCGGTGTTGGGTTTGAAGGTCGCGCCGAGCACGGCGATCCGGGTGCCGGAGAAGTCCGGGCCGGCCGGGCCGGAGCGGCGGCCGAGCAGGTCGGCGGCGAGCTGGAGGACCCGGGTGCGGCGGCGCAGGTTGATCAGGTCGACCTCGTGCAGGAACCGCAGCGCCTCGCCGGCACCCAGCTCCTGGGCGCGGGCCTGGAAGGCGCGGATGTCCTTGGGCAGGCAGGCGCCGCCGAAGCCGAGGCCGGCCTGGAGGAACCGGTTGCCGATCCGGGGGTCGTAGCCGATGGCGCGGGCGAGCTGGGTGACGTCGCCGCCGCTGGCCTCGCAGACCTCGGCCATCGCGTTGATGAAGGAGATCTTGGTGGCCAGGAAGGCGTTCGCGGCGACCTTGACCAGTTCGGCGGTGGCGAAGTCGGTGACCACCAGCGGGACCTCCCGGTCCTCGGTGGCGGCCAGGTCGAAGACGCCCTTGTGGGCGGCGTAGAGCATGGCGTTGGCCCACTCGCTCTTGACCCCGACCACGATCCGGTTGGGGCGCAGCACGTCGTCGACGGCGAAGCCCTCCTGGAGGAACTCGGGGCTCCAGGCCACCTCGACGCCCAGGTCGGTCGGGGTGTGCTTGCCGACGAGCTGCTCCACCCACTCGGCGGTGCCGACCGGGACGGTGGACTTGCCGACGATCAGCGCCTTGCGGGTCAGCTGCTGGGCCAGGGCGGTCACCGACGCCTCGACGTACGACAGGTCGGCGCCCATGCCGTCGGCGCGCTGCGGGGTGCCGACGCAGATGAAGTGCACGTCGCCGAAGTCGGCGGTCTCGGCGATGTCGGTCGAGAACCGCAGCCGGCCGGCGGCCAGGTTACGCCGCAGCAGCTCGTCGAGGCCCGGTTCGTGGATCGGCACCTCGCCCGCGTTCAGCTTGGCGATCTTGTCGGCGTCGACGTCGAAGCCGAGCACCTCGTAGCCCAGTTCGGCATAGCAGATGGCGTACGTCGCGCCGAGGTAGCCGGTGCCCAGGAAGGTCACCCGGGGGCGGGGCGCACCCGAGGGGGGCGTCACCGGGGAGATGGTCGGCGCCGGCTGGATGTTCGGGTACGGGATCGTCACGCCTGTCTTCTCCGCTCGCGCTGGCGGCGCTTCACTGCGTCGCAATCGGCTGCGGCGCCTGGCCGGGCACCGATGGAAAACCTGTCGTCATGTCAGCGTAGTTGTGCGCTCTCGGGGGCCGTGCGGCGTGATCCTACCTGTCGGTAACATGACGGGGGTCGCGATGGCTATTCTTCAACCGCGGCAGTCGGCGGCCCGAGGGACGTCACAGACTGCGCATGATAGCCGTGAAATGGGAGGGTCGACATGGCCGCAGAGCAGACGTTCGACGTCTACCGGTTGCCCGAGGAGCACGACGCGGTCCGCGAGGCGGTCCGCGACGTCTGTGCCGCCAAGGTGGCCCCGCACGCGGCCGAGGCCGACGAGACCGGTGAGTTCCCCCAGTCGTCGTACGACGCGCTGCGGGCCGCCGACTTCCACGCCCCGCACATCCCGGTGGAGTACGGCGGTGCCGGCGCGGACGCCCTGGCCACCGCGATCGTCATCGAGGAGGTCGCGCGGGTCTGCGCGTCGTCGTCGTTGATCCCGGCGGTGAACAAGCTCGGCACGATGCCGCTGATCCTGGCCGGGTCCGAGGAGTTGAAGCAGCGGTACCTGACCCGGGTCGCCTCGGGTGAGGGGATGTTCTCGTACTGCCTGTCGGAGCCGGAGGCGGGCAGTGACGCGGCGTCGATGACGACGCGGGCGGTGCGTGATGGTGATCACTGGGTGCTCAACGGGGTGAAGCGGTGGATCACCAACGCCGGCGTGTCGGAGTTCTACACGGTGTTCGCGGTGACCGACCCGGCGGCCCGCTCGCGGGGGATCTCCGCGTTCGTGGTGGAGAAGTCCGACCCGGGGGTGAGCTTCGGTGCTCCGGAGAAGAAGCTCGGCATCAAGGGCTCTCCGACGCGGGAGGTCTACCTCGACAACGTGCGGATTCCCGCTGACCGGATGATCGGCGAGCCGGGGACCGGGTTCGGCACCGCGATGCGGACCCTGGACCACACCCGGGTCACCATCGCCGCGCAGGCCGTCGGGATCGCCCAGGGGGCCCTGGACTACGCCAAGGGCTACGTGCAGGAGCGCAAGCAGTTCGGTAAGGCGGTCGCCGAGTTCCAGGGCATCCAGTTCATGCTCGCCGACATGGGGATGAAGTTGGAGGCGGCCCGGCAGTTGACGTACGCGGCGGCCGGGAAGTCGGAGCGCGGCGACGCCGACCTGACCTACTTCGGGGCGGCGGCGAAGTGTTTCGCCTCGGACGCGGCGATGGAGATCACCACCGACGCGGTGCAGTTGCTGGGCGGGTACGGCTACACCCGGGACTACCCGGTCGAGCGGATGATGCGCGACGCCAAGATCACCCAGATCTACGAAGGCACCAACCAGGTCCAACGCATCGTCATGGCCCGCCAGTTGCTCAAGGACTGACCGCCGGGTTCGTTGCTCCTCCGTTCCGGACGCCTGCTTCGCACCTGACAGGCAAGGTGCGAAGTGGGTGTCAAGTTCCGTGAGCTGCCGACGATCTCGATGTGCGGCTGCTGGCGGGTCAGCGGGTGAGGCCGACGGTGGTGGCGAGGCGGGCCACGTCGGCGGCTGGCGGGCCGCTGCGGGCGATCTCGGCGACGAGGGTACGCGCGGCGGGGCGGTAGCGGACCTCGGCGGGCGCGATGGTGTCGGCCTCGACCAGCGTACGACCGGCGGCGGCGAGGTCACCGGCGTCGAGGTAGGCGCGGGCGGCGTCGACGAGGTGCGCGGCCCGATGCTCGACGGGAAGCCGACGCCAGTCGTCGCGCCCGATGGCCTTCTCGTGGTGGTGGACCGCCACGGCCGTGTCGCCGAGGCGCAGGGCGGTCAGGAAGCGGGCCAGCAGCACGGCGGCGGGACCGAACGCGGTGTGGTGCGGGTCGTCGCCGCTCGTACACCGGTTGGCGAGGACGGTGGCGTGGTCGATCAGGTTGTCGGCGCGGCGGCCGTCACCACAGCCGGCGGCGGCCAGCGCGGCCTGGAGGAACAGCGTCCCGCGTACCGCGTCGTGGGTGGCGGTGCCGATGGCGGCGACGGCGGCGGTGAGGGCGAGCCGGTCGCGGCCGAGCGCGCGCAGCGCCTGGGCCACGACGATGGTCGCGGTGCCGGCGCGGACGGGGTCCCCCACGGCGGCGGCGACGGCCCGATCGGCGGCGAGCCAACCGAGATCGGCCTCACCGAGCTTGACCAGCACCGATGCGGTGATCCGGTACGCGGCCACCAGCGGTCCCGGGCTGGCACGGGCGGCGTCGAGCAGGCTGGGCAGGGCCCGGAGCAGTTGCGTGTAGTGGGCGTGCTGGTAGGTGAGCCAGGCGTGCGCGACATGCCGCCCCAGTTCGTCGGGCGACACCGTCCTGGTCGGACGCTGGTGGTGGTAGCGGGCCAGGGCGGCGCGGACCGCGTCGACACCGTCGAGGCCGGCGGTCACGGGCGGTAGCGGTCTGCGGGGGTCGAGCAGGGTGGCCGGGTCGAGGCGCAGCACCTCGGCGATCTCCTGGACGGTCGAGTAGCGGTCCAGGCTGCGTACGCCGCGTTCGACCTTGTCCACCCAGCTCTTCGACTTGCCGAGCCGGTCGGCGAGCATCTGCTGGGTCATCCGGCGGCGTACCCGCCAACGGGCCACCCGCCGGCCGATCGGCAGCTCGTCGACGTCGGTCAGCGCCGGCCTGTTCACCGGTCCCGCTCCACCGGCGGGGGTACGGCCACGGTGGTGGACTCCCCGCAGCGCGGACACCACCTCGACTTGACCCGGAACGCCAGCAGCCCGACCAGAAAGCCCGGCACCAGGCCCCCGAACACGATCGATACCACTTCAGACCTCATGATCACTCTTACCTTCGGTAAGCGGGGCTGTGAGCTGCGCAGATAGCTCTGAGTGAGGGCTCCTGCACTGCTACCGAAAGTTAGCGCACTAACTCTAGATCAGTAAAGGACTTAATTGTGCTAACTTTCGGATCATGAACGTTTGACATTGTTTGCTGCGCCTGCGGAGACGTGGTCGACTTGACCGTGAGTAGGTGTGTCCACGTGGAGGGGTCATCCATGACCGGCAGGGAGCCGCCCAACTATCAGCGCGTCGTGGATGACCTGCGACAGCGGATCCTTGGCGGTGAACTGTCCTCTGGGGACAAGCTGCCCACCGAGAGGGAACTCCAGCAGCGCTGGGGCTTCTCCAGCACCGTCATCAAGCACGCCCTCACCATGCTCCGCAGCGAAGGGCTCATCGAAGGCCGACGGGGATCGGGCAACTACGTCCGCAGCCGCACATCGCTCGTGCGTCGCGCCCACTCTCGGGACCTGCGCAACCGCATCGGCAGCACGTCACCGTTCGCCCGGGACAGCGAAGCCGCAGGCAAGCAACCGAGCTGGGAGTCTGACAGCGAGAAGATTCCCGCAACGCCCCGCATCGCCGAACGGCTCGGCATTCAGCCCGGCGACACCGTCATGCACACCAGGTACCGCTACCTGGCCGACGGAGTCCCGATACAACTTGCCGACTCGTACGAGCCGCTGGCCCTCACCGGCGGTACGCCGATCGAGTACCCCGAGCGAGGTCCGATCATCGGCGTGGTCGCTCGGATGGACTTCATCGGTGTGGCCGTCGACCGGTTTGTGGAAGAGGTGACGACCCGGCAGGCGATGCCCGAGGAAGCTGCCGCCCTCGAACTCGACCGGCGCGGCGGCAGGTGGGTGATCGAAGTCGAGC
This sequence comes from Micromonospora sp. CA-248260, assembly GCF_050942205.1. Taxonomy (NCBI): domain Bacteria; kingdom Bacillati; phylum Actinomycetota; class Actinomycetes; order Micromonosporales; family Micromonosporaceae; genus Micromonospora; species Micromonospora sp. CA-248260. The sequence goes on from NZ_CP192021.1 coordinate 1,057,030, forward strand.
GCACCTACTTCGCCGGGCGGACCGCAGTGGAAACCGCCGACATCGTGTTTCCTGGTGACCGTTACCGACTCGTCTACGAGTTGCCCGTCGATCCCTGGTCACCGCCCGAGGGGGCCGAGCCGTCCTGACAACGGCTCGGCCGTGAAGAAGCCGTACCGGATGATCGGGTGGGCCAGTCGTGCCGGCCCACCCGTCAGCGGTCAACGGTTGTCGGGGCTGTTCTCCGGCTTGGCCCCGTAGCGCGGCGGGGCGGACCACGGCGACTCGGTGCCGGCCCGCCGGGGCAGCGGCTCGGTGGGGGTGTCCAGGTCGGGGTAGCCGAGGGTGAGCGGCGCGGTGTCCGGCTCGCTGCGGGCGGGCGGACCGGCCGGCGGCCAGTCGCTCGTGGCATAGCTGGGCGGTGGCGGGTCGTCGTAGTCGGCCGGGGCCGATTCCGTCCCGGTCGCCGGCTGCGGCCAGCGCCGCCACCGCTGGGCGCTGAACACGGCCATCAGCAGCAGCACGCCGATCAGGAACAGGGTGCCGTTCTGCACCGGCTGGTGCAGCGGCAGCGGGTCGCCGAGCACCTTCCAGCCGCTCGGGATCCAGTCGAGCACGGTGAACGGGGCGATGAACATCCCGACGTACGGGGTGACCAGCAGCAGCCCGGCGACGAGCGGGCCGAGCGGCGAGGTGCGCAGCGTGCCGACCAGGCCGAGCAGGATACCGGCGACGCCGAGGTAGACGGTCGGCTCGATCAGGTTGGCCGTGTTGTACGTGCCGATCTCCACCCAGCGGTCCACGGTCCGGCCCGACCCGTCCTGCCCGAGGGTGATCAGCACCCACGTGACGGGTGCCACCACCAGCCCGGCGAGGAAGCTCCAGAGATGTCGCATTGGCGCACCGTACCGTTTCTGCCATGACCGAGCACCCCACCACCCCTCCCGGCAAGCCGACGTCGTACTCCCGGGTCACGCTGAGTCGCATCATGACCGCTGTCGATGTCAACCTGTACGGAACCGTGCACGGTGGGGTGTTGATGAAGTTCGTCGACGACGTGGCCGGGGCGGCGGCGGCCCGGCACAGCGGCGGTACGGCGGTGACCGCCTCCATCGACGAGATCGTCTTTTCCGAGCCCGTCCGGGTGGGTGACCTGGTGCACGCCCACGCCCAGGTCAACTGGACCGGCAACACCTCGATGGAGGTCGGGGTGAAGGTGGTCGCCGAGCGCTGGGACTCGGCCGAGGACGAACCCGTCCGGGTGGCCACCGCCTACCTGGTCTTCGTCGGTGTGGACGTGGCCGGCGCCCCCCGCCCGGTCCGCCCCGTCCTCCCGGAGACCCCAGACGATCACCGCCGCTACAAGGAGGCCGAGATCCGCCGCGCCCACCGCCTGGCCAAACGCCGCGCCATCCAAGCCCACCGCGCCTCCTGACCCCCTCCGTCCCCCAAGCTCCCCCTTCCCACCCCTGCCCCCCGGCTCCCCCTCCCGCCCCGGTGATCAAGAGATTTACGTCAGCTCCGCGCCCAGTCCTGCCCCAAACCTCTTGATCACCACCCCCCAGCCCCCGGCTGCACCCGGCGTTGGGCGTCCCAGCCCGGTGATCAAGAGGTATACGTCAGGTATCGGCTCAATGTTGACGCGAACCTCTTGATCACCGGCGCCAGCCCGTCGCTGCGGCCGGGGCGGAATGTGCCGGTCCGGTGATCAAGAGGTATGCGTCAGGTTCGGGCTGGAATTTGACCCGAACCTCTTGATCAACGGGGTCTGGTCGATGGGTCAGCTGGATCAGTGGGAGATGGGTGCTTGATCAGCGGGTTGAGCCGGACTCGGCAGCGGGGGTGGGGACGGATTGTGTGCGCGGGGCACGTTTCCGTGGTGGGCCCCGGTGTGGATGATGGCGCTGCGAGGTAGGCAAGATGGCGGTATGGCCGGGCACAGTGCCGTGTGGGCCTCAGGGAGGGTGGAGCGGTGGGTGACGTGCTGTGGACGCCGCCGGCGGACGTACGCGAGCGGTCCCGGATCGGTGGCTACCTGCGGTGGCTGCGGGAGCACCGGGGGCTGGACTTCGCCGACTACGACGCGCTGTGGCAGTGGTCGGTCACCGACCTGGACGCCTTCTGGCGCTCGATCTGGGACCACTTCGAGGTGGTGGCGCACACCCCGCCGACGGCGACCCTGACCGATGCGGCGATGCCCGGTGCCCGGTGGTTCCCCGGCGCGACGCTCAACTACGCCGAGAACGTGCTGCGGCTGCCCGGCCGCGCCGATGACGACCCGGTGGTGGTCGCCCACTCCCAGACCCGCCCGCCGGTCACCCTGACCGCCGCCGAGCTGCGCGAACAGGTCCGTCGAGTGGCGGCCGGGCTGCGCCGCCTCGGCGTCGTCGCCGGGGACCGGGTGGCCGCGTACGCGCCGAACATCCCCGAGACGTACGTGCTGCTGCTGGCCACCAGCAGCCTCGGGGCGATCTTCTCGTCCTGTGCCCCGGAGTTCGGCACCCGGAGTGTCGTCGACCGCTGGCAGCAGATTGCCCCGAAGGTCCTGGTGGCCGTGGACGGCTACCGGTACGGCGACAAGCCGGTCGACAGGCGGGCCGAGGTGGCCGCGATCCGGGCCGCCCTGCCGTCGCTGACCCACACCGTCCACATCCCCTACCTGCACCCGACCGGCCCCGACGGCTTCGCCCCGGCCGGTTCCGACCGCGCTGCCCCTCCGGCCGGTTCCGACGGCGCTGCCCCGGCATCCGCGCTGCCCGGTGGTGCCGTCGGCGGTGCGGAGGCCGCGCCGGGCGGCGTACCACAGAGCAGCCTGAGCTGGGCCGACCTGGCGGCGGAGACCGACGGGGCGTTGACCTTCACCCCGGTCCCGTTCGACCACCCGCTCTACGTGCTCTACTCCTCGGGCACCACCGGCCTGCCGAAGCCGATCGTGCACGGGCACGGCGGCATCCTGCTCGAACATCTCAAGATGCTCGCCCTGCACCACGATCTCGGCCCGGCCGACCGGTTCTTCTGGTTCACCACCACCGGCTGGATGATGTGGAACTTCCTGGTCTCCGGGCCGGCCGTCGGGGCGACGATCGTGCTGTTCGACGGTAACCCCGGCCACCCCGACCTGGGCGAGCTGTGGCGGCTGGCCGACGAGACCGGCACCACCTATTTCGGCACGTCCGCGCCGTTCCTGTTGGCCTGCCGCAAGGCCGGCTTGGTGCCCAGGGACGTCGCCGACCTGTCCGCGCTGCGCGGGGTCGGCTCCACCGGAGCGCCGCTGCCCGCCGAGGGCTTCACCTGGGTGTACGACACGGTCGGCACCAACCTCCAGCTCCAGTCGTTGTCCGGGGGGACGGACGTCTGCACCGGCTTCGTCGGCGGTGTGCCGCTGCTACCGGTGTACGCCGGTGAGATCACCTGCCGGGCGCTCGGTGCGAAGGTGGAGGCCCGCTCAGCCGACGGCACCCCCGTCCTCGGCGAACTGGGCGAACTGGTGATCACCGCGCCTATGCCGAGCATGCCGGTGGGGTTCTGGAACGACCCGGACGGTCGCCGCTACACGGAGGCGTACTTCGACGTCTATCCCGGGGTGTGGCGGCACGGCGACTGGATCACCATCAACGAGCGGGGCGGCTGCGTGATCACCGGCCGGTCCGACGCCACCCTCAACCGGGGCGGCGTACGCCTCGGCACGGCCGAGTTCTACTCGGTGGTGGAGGGCCTCGACGAGGTGGTCGACTCGGTCGTGGTGCACCTGGAGGACGACGAGGGCGGGGCGGGGGAGCTGCTGCTGTTCGTGGTGCTCGCCGAGGGCCTCGAACTCGACGACGCGTTGCGCCGCAAGATCGCCCGCGAGCTGCGTACCGCCCTGTCGCCCCGGCACATCCCCGACGAGATTCACCAGGTCCGGGCAGTGCCGCGCACGTTGTCGTCCAAGAAACTGGAAGTCCCGGTCAAGAAGATCCTCACCGGCACTCCGGTCGACTCGGCAGCTGCCCAGGGTGCCCTGGCCAACCCGGAGTCCCTCACCGCCTTCGCCGCCTTCGCCCAAACCCGCCCCACCCCCTAACCCCACCCACCCCTGCCCCCGGCTCCGCCCTGCCCGTCTCCTGCCCGCCCGCTCTACCCGTGCCCTGCCCGCCCCGCCCCGCCCCGTGCCCTGCCCGCCCCGCCTCGCCCGCCCCGCCTCGCCCCGGTGATCAAGAGCTTTACGTCAATCCGCCCCCTGTTTCTGACCCAAACCTCTTGATCACCGAACACCAGCGCCATCGAGGTCGGGTGATCAAGAGGTTTACGTCATTTGTCGGCGGAATTTTGACGTAAAGCTCTTGATCACCGGGGCGAGGCGAGGAGGGCGGGGCGAGGCGGGGAGGGCGGGGCGAGGCGGGGAGGGCGGGGGGGAGGCGGGGAGGAAGCGGCGGGGGTGGGGTGGGAGCAGGGCGGAGGGGGTGGGGGTCAGGGGAGGGTGTGGGTGGTGCGTTCGGTGGTGGCGCGGGTGGGGAAGCGGGAGCGGTCGGGGTTGCCGGTCAGCACGACCGTCGCCCCCCGCAGCAGCGGGGCGAGCAGCCAGTCGCGCGGGTCGGGGTGGGTGGTCGCGTCGATGAGCAGCCGGTCGCCGGGGGAGATGCCGAGGGCCGTCGCGCGGGCGTCCGCCTCGGCCAGCAGGGCCGCGTCGGTGGGGCCACCCTGGCCGGACGGGGTGAAGTGGTCACCCTGGGTGCGTACCTCGACGACGTAGTCGGCGAAGCCGGCGGGGACCTCGCGCAGCGGGGCGGCGAACGGGGCGAGCGCCAGCGCGTACCGGTCGCCGGCCGGCCAGGCGTCGACCTCGGCCACCCGGTCGGCGGCGGCGAAGAGCACGTCCACGTCACCCGGTTCGTCACGCACCGTCAACCCGGCCGACCAGCAGCCGAGTAGCACGGCGGCGGTCTGCCAGTGCGGTGGCAGCAGCACCCCGGCCGGGTCGCCGGGGCTCAGGGCCAGCTCGTCGACCAGCAGGTTGGCGGTCTTGGCCACCCAGTTCGCCAGGGTCGCGCCGGAGAGTTCGGTGCGTTCGCCGGTGGCGTCGTCGTACCAGGTCAGCAGGGGGCGGGCGGGGTCGGCCGCGATCGCGGCGGCGAACACCCGGGCAATGTTGTCGGCCATCGGCGCGAACGATACGCCCCTGTCGCCCGTATTCGATGACGATGACAAGTCGGCGTACGGTCGGGTCGGAGTCAGCGTCCGTACCGGGCTCCGGCGTAGGCTTGCCCGGAGTGTTGTTTCCCACAGACCAGTCAGTGCAAGGAGTCGCCCCGTGACCGCCGGTCGCCCGCCCCGCGTGCTCATCGACGCCACGAGTGTCCCCGCCGACCGTGGCGGCGTCGGTAGATACGTCGATGGCCTGCTCGGAGCCCTCGGCACAGTCTGCGGGGAGACGGTCGACCTGGTCGTGGTGAGCCTGCGTACCGACCTGGAGCGTTACACCCGGATGCTGCCCGGGGCCGAGGTGATCCCCGCCCCGGCCGCTGTCGCCCACCGCCCGGCCCGGCTCGCCTGGGAGCAGACCGGCCTGCCGCTGCTCGCCCAGCAGGTCGGTGCCGAGGTGCTGCACTCGCCGTTCTACACCTGCCCGCTGCGGGCCGGCTGCCCGGTCACGGTGACCGTGCACGATGCGACGTTCTTCACCGAGCCGGAGCACTACGACAAGTCCCGGCGGACGTTCTTCCGCAGCGCGATCAAGACGTCGCTGCGCCGGGCCAGCCGGGTGATCGTGCCGAGCAAGGCCACCCGCGACGAGTTGATCCGGCTGCTCGACGCTGACCCGACCCGGATCGACGTGGCCTACCACGGGGTCGACCAGAGTGCCTTCCACGCCCCGGGCGAGGAGGAGAAGGCCCGGGTGCGGGCCCGGCTCGGGCTCGCCGGCAGCAGCTACGTCGCCTTCCTCGGGGCCAAGGAGCCGCGCAAGAACGTACCCAATCTGATCCGGGGGTGGGCGCGGGCGGTGGGCGACCGGGAGAACCCGCCGGCCCTGGTGATCGCCGGTGGCCAGGGCCACGACGAGGACATCGACCGCGCGGTGGCCGAGGTCCCGTCGCACCTGCGGTTGCTGCGTCCCGGCTACCTGCGCTACGCCGACCTGCCCGGCTTCCTCGGCGGGGCGCTGGTCGCCGCCTACCCGTCGTACGGCGAGGGGTTCGGTCTGCCGATCCTGGAGGCGATGGCCTGCGCCGCGCCGGTGCTCACCACGCCTCGGCTCTCACTGCCCGAGGTGGGCGGTGACGCGGTCGCGTACACCAGTGAGGACCCGGACCAGATCGCCACCGACCTGGCCGCCCTGCTCGACGACGAGCAGCGGCGGTTGTCGCTGGCCAAGGCGGGTTTCGACCGGGCCAAGGAGTTCACCTGGGCGTCCAGCGCCGAGGTGCACATCGCCGCCTGGAGCCGGGCGCGTTCCTGAGTGGTCGCTGACCGTACGGCGGACCCGGCATCCGACCTGTGGCGGTTCGGGCATGATGTGCTGATGCTCTACGCCGTCATCCCGGCGGGTGGCAGCGGCACGAGGTTGTGGCCGCTGTCCCGCGCGGGGCACCCCAAGTTCCTCCATCCGCTCACCGGCACCGACGCGTCGCTGCTCCAGGCGACCGTGGGCCGGCTCGCGCCGTTGACCACACCGGAGCACATCCTGGTGGTCACCGGGGCCGCCCACGCGGCGGCGGTGGCCCGGCAGCTGAGCGGGGTGCCGGAGGAGAACATCCTGGTGGAGCCGTCGCCCCGGGACTCCTGCGCGGCGATCGCCCTGGCGGCGGCGGTGATCGCCCGGCGGGACGAGACGGCGGTGATGGGCTCCTTCGCCGCCGACCACCTGATCCGTGACCCGGCCACCTGGGTGCAGACGGTCCGGGCGGCGATCGGCGGTGCCGAGCAGGGGCTGCTGATGACGGTGGGGATCACCCCGACCCGGGCGGAGACCGGTTACGGCTACCTGGAGACCGGTGAGCCGACCGGCGACGGCCCGCTGCGTCCGGTGACCGAGTTCAAGGAGAAGCCGGCCGCGTCGGTCGCCGAGGCGTACCTGCGTTCGGGTCGGCATCTCTGGAACGCCAGCATGTTCGTCTGGCGGGTGGACGTCTTCCTCGCCGAGCTGGCCCGCCAGCAGCCCGCCCTGCACGCCGGGGTGATCTCGATCGCGGCGGCCTGGGGCACCCCCGAGCAGGACGAGGTCCTCGGCGCGGTCTGGCCGACACTGCCGAAGATCTCCGTCGACTACGCGGTGATGGAGGGCGCGGCCACCGCCGGCCGGGTCGCCACCGTGCCGGGTGACTTCGGCTGGAACGACGTGGGTGACTTCCACACCCTCGGCGAGGTGTTGCCCGCCGACCCGGCCGGCAACGTGGTGCTGGGCACCGACGCCAAGCCCGGGGTCCTGCTGCACGACGCCCACGACCTGGTGGTGGTGCCGCAGTCGGGTCGGCTGGTCGCCGCTCTCGGGGTCCGTGACCTGATCGTGGTGGACACCCCCGACGCGGTGCTGGTCTGCCCGCGCGACCGGGCCCAGGACGTCAAGGCCCTGGTCGACGAGCTGAAAGCCCGGGGCGAGGACGGGCTGGTCTGACTGTCGGGGCGGCCTGACCCCCGCCCGGTGGTATGCCGCCGCGACCGTCGGGCTTTCCGGCCGCCCGGACGGGCCCACCGCCGGGGGCGGGTCGGCCGTCTCCCGGGGTCGGCCGTCTCCCGGGTCGGCCGTCTCCCGGGTCGGCCGTCTCCCGGGTCGGCCGTCTCCCGGGTCGGCCGTCTGGCGGGTCGGCTGTCTCCCGGGGTCGGCCGTCTGGCGGGTCGGCCCCCGGGCGCGGGTCGGAGCGGGCGGTCAGCGGGCCCGGTGGGCGTGGACGGCCAGGGCCGGCGCGACGAGTTTGGCGGTCCCGCCGGCCAGCGGCTCCGGCAGCCGGTCGGTCGGGAACCAGCCGAGCGCCTCGGATTCGTCGCTGACCTGCTCGACCGCGTCCGGCGGGGCGAAGACCGCGAACCGCACGTCGTGGTGCAGCGAACCACCCTGGCAGGCCACCGGATGGATGTCCACGTCGATCGGTACGGGATCGATGACCAGCCCGGGGATGCCGGACTCCTCGGTGGCCTCGCGCAACGCCGCCCCGGCCAGTGTCTCGTCGCCCGGTTCGCAGTGCCCGCCCAACTGCACCCAGCGGTGCAGCTTGCCGTGCAGGCAGAGCAGCACCCGGGCTCCGGCGGCGTCGAGGATCAGCGCGCTCGCGGTGAGGTGCCCCGGCAGGTGGTGGCGGGTCAGGGCGACCGGGCCGGCGGCGAGGAGCGCGAGGGTGCGGTCCCGCGCCTCGGCGGCGTCCGGCCCGGCCGGCGTCCAACCGGCCAGCACCGCCACCGCGTCCGCGTGCAGCGCCACGTTTCCGTCGCCGGGCACTCCGGGGCGGGCTCCGCTGGTCCCGCCCGGCAGGGTGGCGGTGTCCGCCCGGCTGGCGCAGGTGGACCCGGCAGTCCTGCCCGGGTCGGCAGTCCTGCCCGGGTCGGCAGTCCTGCCCGGGTCGGCAGTCCCGCCCGGCTCGGTGGGGGCGGCTGGCTCGGTGGTGCCGGCCGGGGAGGGGACCGGGGTGGCGGGGAAGGCGTCGGGCATCCCGACACTCTACGAGCGTGCGCTCCGTACCCTGGCGCGGTGAGCCTGAGACTTCTGGAGTTCGTGGTGGCCGGCAACGAGGCCAGCGACCTGTTGCCGGTCCGGTCCCGGTCGCTGCTGCGGGCGTACGACGCTGTCCGTGGTTTCTGGACCGTGCTCGACGAGGGGCCGGTGGAACACTGCCTCGCCCTGCTGCTGGAGCGCACCGACGGCGAGTGGGTCGCCCATCACGTGACGGCCGACGCGGGGACCGAGAACGGCCGTACCGAGGACGGTGAGGCGCTCGCCGCGCACGACGGCTGGGTGTACGTCTTCGGGTCGCACTTCGGTTCGAAGGCCGGCCCGCTGCGGCCCCGCCGTGCGTTCGTGGCCCGGTTCCGGGAGGACGACGCCGCCACCGGGACGCTGCCGGTGCAGGTGGTCCGCAACCGGTTCCGGGTGCACCGGGCGGTCAACGACGCCCTGGTCAAGGCGGCGTTCACCCCGTTGCCGCCGGGTGAGCGGGTCCGCCAGCGGTTCATCGGCGAGACGGTGTCCCGGGGTACGGCGCGGGCCAAGTCCTGGGTACGCCGGCTGGCCGACGGTGACCTGCCGCTGAACGTGGAGGCGGCGACGTTCACCCCGCACGGGACGGTGCTGCTGGGGCTCCGATTCCCGGTGACCGTGGACGGGGAACCGGTCCTGGTCGAGCTGGCCGGCATCCCGGAGATGTTCACCCCCGGTGGCGGCTGGCCGCGCGCCGGTCGGGCGTATGTGGTGACCGGTGTGACGCCGCCCGGTGCACTGGTGGGTTTCCGCGCGATCACCCCGACGCCCGACGGCGGGTACGCGGCGGTGGTCGGGTCGATCGACGCGCTCGGCAAGGGCTCGGTGCTGCTGGACGACCATCCGACCGGTGGCGATGTCACCTCACGGCACGTCCGGTTCCGCTGGGAGCCGACCGACGACGACCGGATCGCGGGTGAGGTGGCGGCCGAGTTGGCGCCGTTCCACAATGTCGAGGGGGTGGCCGAGGTGGACGGACGCAGCTTCTACGTCACCGACGAGGATCATCGGGTGGCGCTCTGGATCGGCTGAGCCGACCACCGCTCGGGTGGTGGGCCCGGGCGACACCTCCACGGAACCAGGGCCGCAGACCCTCGTGGTGCCTCCCGGACCCACGTCTCCCTGGGCCACAGGCCACCAGGTGGACGGTGGGGAGACCCCCACGCGTCGTACCAGGCAGTAGGAGCATGTCAACCGACGGTACGGGCGTCGAGGTCTTTCAGCCCACGCTTAAAAGTGGAGATAAGTGCCGCCCGGTACAGTTCAGTGGGTCGGCGGGCTCCCCCTGCCCCGCCCCAGGAGCGCTCGATGCTGACCATTCATTTCTCCCAGGAGGACATCCTCCGGACCCGGGTCGCCCCTGCCGCCGATCCGGTCTGGGAGTCGGTCCTCAGCCTGCACCTGCTCCAGGGGCGGACCCGCGACCCGTTGATGGCGGGCTGGCGGCGGGGCGTGGCCACCGGGCTGCGTCGGGAGACCGCCGCCGACCAGTTCCGGCTGCTGTTCGCGCTGAACCCGCCCCGCGGCTACTTCCCCGACTTCCTCACCCCGTACCAGAGCCTCGACGGTTTCGAGGCGGGGCTGGACGCCGTCCGGTCCACCCCGACCGGGCTGCTGCGCCGGGACCTGGCCCTGCTGGCGGGGACGAACCCGTTGCCGCCGTCGGCTGCCGCGCTGGCCCGGGGTGAGCCGGAGGTCCTCCGCCACCTGACGGAGTCGATGGCGCAGTACCGGTCGGTGGCGATCGACCCGTACTGGGGGCGGATCAGGGCCGCCGTGGAGGCCGACCGGGCGGTACGCGCCCGCGCCCTGCTCGACGGTGGGGCGGAGGGACTACTGGCGAGCCTGCGGCCGGGGATGCGCTGGGAATCCGGGGTCCTCCAGGTCCTCGACTATCCGAACCGCCGGGAGTTGCACCTGGACGGTCGGGGGCTGCTGCTGGTGCCCTCGTTCTTCTGTGCGCGTACCCCGGTCGCCCTGCTCGACCCGATGCTGCCGCCGGTGCTGGTCTATCCGGCCGACCGGCTCGGCGGGTTGGACCCGCCCCCGGGCGAGGGTGGCCGACCTGCCGGCGACGGCGGTAGGGAGGCGCTGGCGGCGCTGCTGGGCCGTACCCGGGCGGCGGTCCTGGAAGTCAGCGACGACGGTGCGACGACCGGCGAGGTGGCCCGGCGGCTGCACATCTCGGCCGCCGCCGTCAGCCAGCACACCACCGTGTTGCGCAACGCCGGGCTGCTGGTCAGCCGCCGCGACCGCAACACGGTGCTGCACACCCTGACCCCGCTCGGCCGGGCCATGCTCGACGCCTGACGCCTGACGCCTGACGCCTGACGCCTGACGCCTGACGCCTGACGCCTGACGCGTGACGCGTGACGCCTGACGCGTGACGCGTGACGCGTGACGCGGCGAGCGGGCAGGTGCGGCTGACCCGGCGGTGTCCAGCCTCGCGGAAGCCGCCACCTCGGCGACCCTGTGGTGATCATGACCGGCTCGGTCAGCCCGCCCGGGGAGGGTGCTGGCCGGTCAGAGGGCCAGGCAGGCGCTGGCGATGCTGCCCGTCGGTGGCGGCAGCAGGGTGGACGGGATCCCCTCGGCGGCCAGCGCGATCCGCAGCCGGTGCAGGTCGACGCCGAAACGCACCAGGTCGGGCTGGTCGACGGGAGTGGGTGCCGCGCCGAGCAGCAGACCGCTCGCCCCGATCGGCCAGCCGTCGACGGTCGCGGCGAGACCGGCGCGTACCTCGTCGTCGGTGACCTGGGTGAACGTGGTGCCGGGGGCGACCACCTCGGCCACCGCGGCGATCGCCCGGTCGACGGCCGCCGGGTCCACCGGTGCCTCACCACGGCCGTCGGCAAGCGTCGCGGCGGCGCGCATCCCGGCCGCCATCGCCTCGGCGGTGCCCAGTGAGAACAGGTCCAACGCGCTCTCCCGCACCAGGGCGGCGGCTCCGGCCCCGTCGTCGACCAGCCGGACCGCCGGCCGGTCGTCCCGGCCGTCGCCCCCGGCCGGCGGGTGCGCCCGGCCACCGTCGGCCGGGGGCGACGACGACGGCAGGTAGCCCCGGACCACCGCCACCGGGACCTGGTCGCACTTGCCCTTGATCAGCTCACCTGCGCCGGCCAGCTCGTCGACCACCGCCATCTGGGTCAGTTGCAGCTCGTTGCCGTAGGGGTCGACCTCGCCCCGGTGGTCCCGGATGGCGGGCATCCCGGCGACGCCGAGCGCCACGTCGGTCAGCCCGTTGCGCCACGGCCGGCCCATCGTGTCGCTGATGATCACGGCGACGTCGATCCGGTAGCGGTCCCGCAGGGCGGCGCGCAGCGCCCGCGCCGACGCGTCCGGGTCCACCGGCAGCAGCACCAGCCGGGTCTTGTCGACGTTCGACGCGTCGATCCCGGCAGAGGCCATCACGAAGCCGTGGTGGGTCTGCACGATCCGGGTCGCCCCCCGGCTGGCCACCACCCGGGCGGTCTCGGCGGCCAGCACCTCGTCCCGGGCGGCGAGCCGTTCCGGGCCGTCGGCCGGCACGTCCACCAGCCGGCCCTCCGCCTTCGACACGATCTTGCTGGTGACCACCAGCACGTCGCCGTCGCGCAACCACGGCGCGGCCGTGCCGATCAGCACCGCCAGGTCGTCGCCCTCGGTCACGTCGCCGATGCCCGGCACCGGCAGGATCTCCAGTCTCACACCAGCTCCATCGCGGCCCGGACCATCGCCGTGGTCGCCGCCTCGTCGGTCATCCGCAGCGGGACCGCGCGGACGGTCACCCCGGGCACCGCCACCCCGTCGTCCTCCGGCGCGACCAGCCAACCGTCGAGCAGGCCACCCTCGCTGCGACCGCCGTAGAGCCGACCCACCCCGGCGGCGCTGCACTCGACGTCGAGGACCTCCAGGCACCGGTCGGCCATCCCGCGCACCGGTGCGCCGCCGATGATCGGCGACACCCCGACGACCCGGGCCGGACCGGTGGCGACCGCGTCGCGCAGGCCGGGCACCGCCAGCACCGGGGCGATGCTCACCACCGGGTTGCTCGGCGCGACCAGCACCACGTCGGCGGCGGCCAGCGCCTCGGCCACCCCGGGGGCCGGCTTGGCGGTGTCCGCGCCGACGAAGACGAACCGGTCGGTGGGCACGCCCGCCCGGTACCGGACCCACCACTCCTGGAAATGGATGGCCCGCCGCTCGCCGTCCAGGTCGACCACCGCGTGCGTCTCCAGCCGGTCGTCGGTGGCCGGCAGCAGCCGTACGCCGGGCTGCCAGCGGGCGGCCAGCGCCTCGGTGACCTGCGACAGCGGATACCCGGCATTGATCATGGTGGTGCGCACCAGGTGGGTGGCGACGTCCTTGTCGCCGAGGGAGAACCAGCCCGGCTCGGCACCGTACGCCGCCAGCTCCTGCTTGATGGTCCAGCTCTCGCCGACCCGCCCCCACCCGCGTTCCGGGTCGGCACCCCCGCCGAGGGTGTACAGGACACTGTCCAGGTCGGGGCAGACCTTGAGGCCGTGCAGGTAGAGGTCGTCGCCGACGTTGACCACGGCGGTCACCTCGGCGCCCACCTCGCGGGCGTACGCCCGGACGCCGAGCAGGAATCGGGCACCCCCGATCCCGCCGGTCAGAACCACGATGCGCATGTCGTCCATCCTCCCGTACGGGACGCGAGCCGCCGCCGGGCGGCCCGGGAGACTAGGCTCACGTCGGCATCTGTCCGTTTCGCCCCGAGGGAGAGTTCGTGACCAGCCCCGCCGAGCCCGCGTCGCACGACGCGTCGCAGGCCCGCCAGATCACCGCACCCCTGCGCGAACTCGCCGCGCTCGTCCTGCTCGGCGCGAACGCCGTGCTGCTCTTCGTCGGGTTCGTCCGGCTGCTCGTGCCGATGTCGGACTACAGCACCTTCTCGGGGCGGGCGGGGAGCGAGTTCTTCGCCTTCGTCGGTGTCGAGGCCACGGTGCTGCCGTTGTTGGCCGTGCTGCTGGTCACCCACCTCGCGCCGGTGTCCGGCCGGGCCCGGCAGTTCACCCAGGTCGCCCTCGCCGAGTACGCCTTCGGCGCCCTGTTCGGCGTGTTGACCTTTCTGATCTGGCTGGTCGGCCGGCTGGCCGAGGCCGAGGTGCTGGACGCCCTGCTCGGCATGCTTACCCGGGCGGCCTGGTTGGCGCTGTTCGGGATGGCCGCCTTCGTGGTCTACCGGATCTGGCGCACCCTCTATTACGTCGCGAAGCCGAAGCCCCAGCCCGGCGTCTACGGCCAGCCGCAGCCCGGCTGGCCGCAGCAGCAGGGTGGCTACCCGGGCCAGGGCTACCCGCCCCCGGGTCACCCTGGTGCCGGGCAGTACGGCCAGCCCGGGTTCGCCCCGCCGCAGTCCGCGCCGCCGTTCGGTGCTCCGCAGTCCGCCCCGCCGCAGTCCGGGCCACCGACCGGAATCCCGCCGCAGTCGGCCCCGCCGTTCGGGGCTCCGCAGTCCGCCCCACCGTTCGGGCAGCCTCCGTCGGCCGACCCGACCCAGGCGATCCCGCGTCAGTCCACGGAGCCGACCACCGGCCCGGCCGACGCGGACGGGGACCGCACCCAGCCCTTCCGGCGGGACGATCCGAACACCCCGCACTGAGCCGCACCCGGCCGGGTCGGCCCGCGCCACGGCGTGAGCCCGACCCGGCCGGCGCGGTGCCACCAACCCGGGTCGGTCGGCGCGCTGCGACGCGAGGTGCCGATCCGGCCGGGACGGTGGTGCGGCAGCACCCGACGGGGAGATGTCACACCCGGCTCGCATGGCTGCCGGATCGTCCCGGCCAGCGCCTAGGCTGGGCGGATGGTTGACCGCACCGATCCCGGCCCGACCTCGGCGAGCGTGCGACGGGCGCTGCGCCGGGCCGCCACCGGGCGCGCGCTCGACGTCGACGAGGCCACCGCGCTGCTGAGCGCCCGGGACGCCGACCTGGACGAGTTGCTCCGGATCGCCGGGGAGGTCCGGGATGCCGGGCTGCGCGACGCCGGCCGGCCGGGCGTGGTGACGTACTCGAAGAAGGTCTTCATTCCGTTGACCCGGCTGTGCCGGGACCGGTGCCACTACTGCACCTTCGCGACCGTGCCGCACCGGCTGCCGGCGGCCTTCCTGGAGACCGACGAGGTGCTGGCGATCGCCCGGCAGGGCGCGGCGCTGGGTTGCAAAGAGGCCCTGTTCACCCTGGGTGACCGGCCGGAGGAGCGCTGGCCGGCGGCCCGCGCCTGGCTCGACGAGCGCGGCTACGACTCCACGGTGGACTACCTGCGGGCCTGCGCGGTGGCGGTGCTGGAGGAGACCGGTCTGCTGCCGCACCTCAACCCGGGGGTGCTCTCCTGGTCGGAGCTGCAACGGCTCAAGCCGGTCGCGCCGAGCATGGGGATGATGCTGGAGACCACCGCCACCCGGCTCTGGTCGGAGCCGGGCGGCCCGCACTTCGGCTCCCCGGACAAGGAGCCCGCGGTGCGGCTGCGGGTGCTCGACGACGCCGGCCGGGTGGGGGTGCCGTTCACCACCGGCATCCTGATCGGCATCGGTGAGACCCCGGCCGAGCGGGTCGACGCGCTCTTCGCGATCCGTCGCGCGCACCGGGAGTACGGCCACCTCCAGGAGGTGATCGTGCAGAATTTCCGCGCCAAGCCGGACACCGCGATGGGCGGCCTGCCCGACGCCGAGCTGCACGACCTGGCGGCCACCGTGGCGGTGGCCCGGCTGCTGCTCGGCCCGAAGGCCCGGCTCCAGGCCCCGCCCAACCTGATCGAGGACGAGTACGACCTGCTACTGCGGGCCGGCATCGACGACTGGGGTGGGGTGTCCCCGCTCACCCCGGACCACGTCAACCCGGAGCGGCCGTGGCCGCAGCTCGACGAGCTGGCCCGGCAGACCGAGAAGTCCGGCTTCACCCTGCGCGAGCGGCTGACGATCTACCCGGAGTACGTCCGGGCCGGCGACCCGTGGCTCGATCCCCGGCTGTCACCGCACGTCACCGCGCTCGCCGACCCGGCGACCGGGCTGGCCGTGGAGGCGGCCCGGCCGGTGGGCCGCCCGTGGCAGGAGCCGGAGGAGGTCTTCGGCGGCGGCCGGACCGACCTGCACGCCACCATCGACACCGCCGGCCGCACCGACGACCGGCGGGGTGACTTCGACAGCGTCTACGGCGACTGGGCGGAGGTCGCCGGCAAGGTGAGCCCCGCCGCGTCGGGCGGGCCGGTGCCGGGTGCCGACGGTGACCTGCGGGCGGGGCTGCGGCTGGCGGCCGACGACCCGGCGGCGCTGCTGGAGCCCCGGCACGCCGACGCGGCCCTGGCGCTGTTCGGCGCGGACGGCCCCGCCCTGGACGAGCTGTGCCGGCTCGCCGACGACGTGCGGCGGGACACCGTCGGCGACGACGTCACCTACGTGGTCAACCGCAACATCAACTTCAGCAACGTCTGCTACGTGGGCTGCCGGTTCTGTGCGTTCGCCCAGCGGGAACGGGACGCCGACGCGTTCCGGTTGTCGGTCGAGCAGGTGGCCGACCGGGCCGAACAGGCGTGGGCGGCCGGCGCCGGTGAGGTCTGCCTCCAGGGCGGCATCGACCCGAAGCTGCCGGTGACCGGTTACGCCGACATCGTCCGGGCGATCAAGGCCCGGGTGCCCGGCATGCACGTGCACGCGTTCTCCCCGATGGAGATCGTCACCGCCGCCGCCAAGGCCGGCGTGCCGGTGCGGGAGTGGCTGTCGATGCTGCGCGAGGCCGGCCTGGACACCATCCCGGGCACCGCCGCCGAGATCCTCGACGACGACGTGCGCTGGGTGCTCACCAAGGGCAAACTGCCGGCCGCCGCCTGGGTCGAGGTGGTCTCGACCGCGCACGAGCTGGGCATCCGCTCCAGCTCCACGATGATGTACGGCCACGTCGACCACCCCGGCCAGTGGCTGGCGCACTTCCGGGTCCTCGCCGGGGTGCAGGACCGCACCGGTGGGTTCACCGAGTTCGTGGCGCTGCCGTTCGTGCACACCAACGCGCCGATCTACCTGGCCGGCATCGCCCGGCCCGGCCCGACCTGGCGGGAGAACCGGGTGGTGCACGCGATGTCCCGGCTGCTGCTGCACGGGCGGATCGACAACATCCAGTGCTCCTGGGTGAAGCTCGGCGACGAGGGCACCGTGGCGATGTTGCAGGGCGGCTGCAACGACCTGGGCGGCACCCTGATGGAGGAGACCATCTCCCGGATGGCCGGCTCGGGCAACGGTTCGGCGCGTACCGAGGAGCAGTTGCGGGCGATCGCCGCCGCCGCGGGACGTCCGGCACGCAAGCGGACGACCGCTTACGGTCATCCGTTGCGATGACATCGAACCTTTCGCGCGTGCGGGCCGTACCAGTGTTCGCCGGCGGCGGTTGAGGCGAGGGCCGCCGCCGGCGACCTCGCGCTCCACACCGCGCGCGCTCACGCGCCGCCGGAGGAAAGGTTCCCCATGACGAGCGAAGTGCGGAAGCGTTCCTGGCCGCGACTGACCCGGCGGCAGACACTGACCGCTGCGGCGAGTGCCACGCTGGGCGCGGCGGCGCTGACGGTGACCGGCGTGTCGGCCGCGCAGAACTCCCCGTCGGCGAGCAGCGCGGAGGGTCCGATCGTGGTCCACCTGCGCGACGCCAAGTCGGGGACGTTGGACGTCTTCGTCGGTACGTCCCGGATCGAGGTACGTGACCGGGGGCTCGCCGACCGGCTCCGCCGGGCTGCCGGGCGCGGCTGACCCCCGTCTGCTGTCCGACGGCGGTCTGACCTGCCCGCCGTCACCGGGCGGGGGTGACCCGCCCGCTGTCCCGGGTGGCCCTGAACCGCCCGCCCTCTTCCTCATCACCGCCAGGCGCAGGCTCCCGCGCCCGGTTCGTCATGCCCTGACTCCTCATGATCCCGCAAAGGTTGGTCCGCCATGTCGTCCCACCGCGAAGCACCGGAAATAAGCAAGGACCCGGTCGCCGACAGTTCCGACCTCTACGCCTTCGTCAGCCCCGAACGGCCCGACTCGGTGACGTTGATCGCCAACTACGTGCCGTTGCAGCTCCCCTCGGGCGGCCCGAACTTCTTCGAGTTCGGCGACGACGTGCGGTACGAGATCCATATCGACAACGACGGTGACGGCCATCCCGACGTGACCTACCGGTTCGAATTCCGTACCGAGATCACGAACGAGAACAGTTTTCTCTACAACACCGGGCCGATCGAGTCGCTGGACAGCAAGAACTGGAACCGGCGGCAGTTCTACAAGCTGACCCGGGTGACCGACGGCAAGGAGCACGTGCTCGCCAACAAGCTGCCCTGCCCGCCGTGCAACGTGGGGCCGCTGTCCATCCCCAAGTACAACGACCTGGTCCGGCAGGCGACGTACAAGCTGTCGACGGGGGAGAAGGTGTTCGCCGGGCAGCGCGCGGACGGCTTCTTCGTCGACCTGGGCGCGATCTTCGACCTGGGTACGCTGCGGCCGTTCCAGCAGTTGCACGTGGCCGGCAAGAAGCTGTTCAAGACCGAGGGTGAGCCGGTCAACTCGGTGGACCGGATGAACGTGCACAGCATCGCGGTGCAGGTGCCGCTGAGCAAGGTCCGCCGCAGGTCCAACCGGTACGGCGTGGGCGACCGGGCCTCGACGATCGGGGTGTGGACGACGGCGTCCCGGCAGCAGGTGCGGGTGCTCGGCGACCGGGTCGCCGCGGACGCCGCGATCGGCCCGTGGACCCAGGTGTCCCGGCTGGGCAACCCGTTGTTCAACGAGGTCATCGTCCCGATGTCCAAGAAGGACCTGTGGAACACGCTGCCGCCGACCGAGGACAAGCGGTTCGCCCGGTTCGTCGAGCAGCCGGAGCTGGCGGCGTTGCTGCCGGTGCTCTACCCCGGGGTCTTCCCCAACCTGGACGCGCTGAACAAATCCAAGAAGCCCCGGGCCGACCTGCTGGCGATCCTGCTCACCGGCATTCCGTCGGGGCTGATCGACGGCTTCACCAACCTCACCGGTGACGTGCAGGCCGACATGCTGCGGTTGAACACCGCGATCAGGCCGAGCAGCAAGCCGAACCAGTTCGGGCTGCTCGGCGGGGACCTGGCCGGTTTCCCCAACGGTCGCCGGGTCGTCGACGACGTGGTGAGCATCGCGTTGCGGGCGGTGGCCGGGGTCACCGTGCCGCTGGTGGACAAGAAGTTCAAGCCGGACGCGGCGGCCGGTGCGGTCACCCCCGGCCTGAGCGCCGCCGACGTGACGGCGCCGTTCCTGCGGGACTTCCCCTTCCTCGGCACGCCGTACGACGGGTTCAACAACCCGGCCGCGGCGAACTCCTGACCGGACGGAGAGCGGCGTGAGCGGACACCACCACCACCATCATCACCAGTACGGGCCGACGGAGAGCGGCACGGTGATGCTCGACGTCGGTGGTGACACCGGTGCCCTGATCATCTACACCGGACGTGACCAGCACGGGCGGGAGATCGAGATCAGCCGGGTCGACCAGGCCGGTGCGGTGCGGACGCACTCCGCCGTGCGGGAGCGGATCGTCCGGGACGGGGTGTTCCACAGCGCGGTGTACCCGGACCTGACGGCGGGTGTCTATACCGTCTGGTGGGACGAGGAGACGCCCGCCGGAACGATCTCCGTCAACGGGGGTTCGATCGCCGAATTCGTCTGGCCGACCAGCCCGTCAAGGTCGACCTGAGCACCACGACAACCGTACCGACCGAGCGCCCCGTCCACATTGTGGACGGGGCGCTGTCGGTATTTCCGGCTCGGTGAGCGATCCGGGCCCAACCGCGTTAACCTGTCCCCCACCATGCTCATGATCTTGATAGGACCGGCCGGCCGGAGCGTCCGACGGCGCTGTGCGGGAGCGTCCGGGGCGGCGACGCCACGGCAGAAATCTGGGGCAACTCGCCGGAGAGGGCGTTACTCGCCCGGGGTCTGAATCGATAGGGCAGGTTGCGAGGGCCGGGTGGTCCGGGTGACCGTCCGGTGGCGTGTCGGGAGGACGACTCCATTATCAAGTTCGGCTTGACGGCGCACGCATTACACGCGTGTAATTTCGATGGGGTTGTTCGCGCGGAACGCACAAATAGGACCGGACGGACAAGCACGCCTTTCGCGTGGGGGGTTGCAGCGGCGGTGACGTCGGTGCGCGACAAGGAGGCATCTGATGGACGGCCAGCTTGAGGTGGCCGACCTGCTCGGAAACGCGCCGGAGTGGCAGGAGCGGGCACTGTGCTCGCAGACCGACCCGGAAGCGTTCTTCCCCGAGAAGGGCGGCTCGACCCGCGAGGCGAAGCGGATCTGTTCGCGGTGCGAGGTCAAGACGGAATGCCTGGAATACGCCCTCGGGCACGACGAGCGGTTCGGGATCTGGGGTGGGCTCTCCGAGCGGGAGCGGCGCAAGCTGAAGCGGCGGGCCGCCTGAATGGAAGGTCGAGTCGGGCGGTGGGGGCCGCCCGGCTCACGCCCACAGCCGGTCGCGGGGGCGGCCGGCGTCGGGCGGCGGTCCGGCCACGACGGTGGCCGACCATGGCGACACAGCACCAGGTCACGACGTGAGCGGCCACCGGGCCCGGGCGACGGGCGAGTCGGTCCCCGGGCCGGGCTGTGCCGGCGGTGGAGGTAGCGGGCCCGGCGGATCGTCGGGCCGGTGACGGCGGCTCGCCGGACCAGTGCCGACGATCCGTCAAAAGCGGGGCGTGGTGCTCGACCCCGGGACCGGGTGCCCGCCGACGCGGTTCGTCTCGTCATTGGGCGGGTGAATGCCCGCCTGGGTGGCGGGTCCGTCCTCCGGTAGATGAGTGCCCGCCCGCGTGGTGGGCCGGCGGAGTGCTGGTCCTGGTCAACCTCGGCCGAAGACCCGGGTCGTCACCGGGCGCGCAGCCTCAGGTCAGCTCGTCCGGGTCGACCCCGAGCAGGTTCGCCACCTGCTCGATGATCACGTCGTGGACCAGGTCGGCCAGGTCCTCACGGTCCATCGCGCGAAACTCCAACGGCCGCCGGTAGAGCACGATCCGGGGTGGCACCTCCTGCCGGCCCGGTCGGCCGGGCAGCAACCGGGCCAGCGGCACCTCGCCGTCCTCCAGCACGTCGGAGTCATAGACGTTCAGATCCGGCGGGACGTCCTCGACGGCGAACTCCACGCCGGCAAGTTCCTTGGCGAACCGGCGCTCCAACGTCTCCACGGTGTCCAGCACCAGGTCGTCAAAGATCTCGGCCTTGGTCCGGGCCAGCGGGACGGTCGCCGGCACCAGCCGCCCGCGCAGGCCACGTCCGTGCCGGTCGCGGTGGTTGCGCCGGCCGGAGCCGGGGCGGCGGCGTTCCGGGCTCGTCATGAACAAAAGGGTAGCCCCCGGTCCGGCCCGCCCGATGGCAGCGCGCGCCGACGGGCGCGGCGGGACGTCAGGTGCGAATTGTGATCACGGTGACGGGCGTGTCGGAAAGCGAACCGGTGCGCCGGACCCGGTAATGGGGATACCCTGCCGCACGTGAGGTCACCACGGCGCTGCTCCCGTAACGCCTGCCCCCGGCAAGCGGTTGCCACATTGACCTATGTCTACAACGAGTCGACCGCTGTCGTGGGGCCGTTGGCGGCCTTCGCCGAGCCGCACACGTACGACCTGTGTGAGCAGCACGCCCGGAGCCTGACCGCCCCCCGGGGCTGGGACGTCGTCCGGCACGAGGGCGAGTTCGAGCCGCCGCCGCCCACCACCGACGACCTGGTCGCCCTGGCCGAGGCCGTCCGCGAGGCGGCCCGCCCGGTGGCCCCCCGCCCACCCCAGGACGACCACGACCCCCACCCCCAGACCCCGCCCACCGGCCGCCGGGGTCACCTCCGCGTAATCCCCCCCAACCACTAACCCCACCCCACCCCCCACGGCCCTCCCCACCCCAGGTCAACCCCACCCCAGGCCCTCTCCCCGGTGATCAAGAGGTTTGCGTCAAGTTCGATCTTCAACCTGACGCAAACCTCTTGATCACCGGGGCCGGCGGGTCGCGGGGCCGGCGGGACGGGGGGTCGGCGGGTCGGCGGGGGTGGGTGGGGGAGCAGGAGGTTAGTGGCCTAGGAGGGGGGAGAAGAGGGTGGCGCGGCGGGCGGGACGGCCGGTGCGGTGTTCGACCTCGTCGGCGGAGGACATCACCCGGAGGCCGGCGTTGATGGCCAGCCAGCGCAGCGGTTCCGGCTCCCAGCGGGGGGAGCGGTGGCCGACCCACGGGAGTGCGGTCAGGTCCGACTCCACACCCCGGATCAGGTCGGCGAGGGTACGGCCGGCCAGGTTGCTCGTCCCCACCCCGTCGCCAACGTAGCCGCCGGCCCAACCCAGCCCGGACGACCGGTCCAGCCCCACCGACGCGGACCAGTCCCGGGCCACCCCCAGCGGGCCGCCCCAGGAGTGGGCGACCGGTACGTCCGCGCCGAGCACCGGGAAGAGTTCACCCAGCGTCCGGCGTAGCGCGGCGAAGACCCGGGGCTCCCGGTCGTAGCCGGGGGAGACCCGGGACCCGAAGTGGTACGGGGCGCCCCGCCCGCCGAAGGCCAACCTCCCGTCGGCGGTGCGCTGGCCGTACACGATGAGGTGCCGGTAGTCGGCGAAGGTCTCCCGGTCGGCCAGCCCGATCCGCTCCCAGGTCGGCGCGGGCAGCGGCGCGGTGACCACCATCAGCGAGTAGACCGGGGCGACCGTGCGGCGGTGGCCGGGCAGCATCGGGGTGTACGCCTCGGTGGCCCGGACCACCACGTTCGCGCGTACCGTGCCGTGCGGGGTGACCGCCGCGCCGGGCCGGATCGCGGTGACCGGGGACCGTTCGTACAGCGTCACCCCGTGCCGGCGCACGGCGCGGGCCAGGCCCCGGACCAGCTTCCCCGGGTGCACGGCGGCGCAGTGCGGGGTGAACGTGCCGCCGCGTACCCCGTCGGCGGCGCACCGGGCGGCGGCCCCGGCGGCGTCGAGCAGGACCAGGTCGGCTGGGTCGAGGCCGTGGTCGCGGGCCTCGGCGACCGCGGCGCGTGCCCGGCCGAGCTGGACGTCGGTACGGGCCAGCAGCACCGTGCCGCCGTGGTGCCAGTCGCAGTCGATCCCCTCGGCGGCCACCACCCGGCCCACCTCGGCGACGGTCGCCTGCATGGCCCGTTGCAGCGCCAGTGCCTGCGGCCGGCCGTGCCGACGGGCCAACGCCGGCAGTGAGGTGGGGAACAGCGCCGAGCACCAGCCACCGTTGCGCCCGGACGCGCCGTACCCGGCGATCTCCGCCTCCAGCACGACGATCCGTAGCGTCGGATCGGCCACCGCCAGGTAGTACGCCGTCCACAACCCGGTGTAGCCGGCACCGACGATCACCACGTCGGCGTCGGTGTCACCGGGCAGCGCCGGGAGCGGGGTCAACGGTTCGTCCACCGTGGACAACCAGTGGGACAACTCCGGGTAGCGCATGCGGGCTCCGGGCGGTCAGCGCCGGCCGGGCCGGCGGCGGGAACTTCGCTGGCCGCGAAGTGTCAGTGCCGGCCGGCGGGGACGGGTGGCCGACCGGGGTGCGGAGGTGCCCCTCGGGTGTGGGGTGGCCGGTCCGGTGTGGGCCGGCCGGCGGGACCGCGGGTCGAGCCGCTGTCCGGCTGGTCGGCCCGCAGACGGTTACAGCCGGGACCACGCCTCGGTGAGTACGGCGCGCAGGATCTGCTCCATCTCGTCGAACTGCTCCTGCCCGCTGATCAGCGGCGGGGCGAGCTGCACCACCGGGTCGCCCCGGTCGTCGGCGCGGCAGTAGAGCCCGGCGGAGAAGAGCGCCGTCGACAGGAAACCGCGCAGCAGCCGCTCCGACTCGGCCTCGTCGAAGGTGGCCTTCGTCGACTTGTCCTTGACCAGCTCGATGCCGTAGAAGTAGCCGTCCCCCCGGACGTCACCGACGATCGGCAGGTCGGTGAGCTTCTCCAGGGTGGACCGGAAGGCGTCCTCGTTGGCCCGGACGTGGCCGATCAGGTCCTCCCGGGCGAACACCTCAAGGTTGGCCAGGGCCACCGCGCAGGAGACCGGGTGCCCGCCGAAGGTCACCCCGTGGGCGAACATGCCGGTCTCGGTGAGAAACGGTTCCATCAGCCGGTCACTGGCGATCATCGCGCCGAGCGGGGCGTAGCCGGAGGTGATGCCCTTGGCGGTGGTGATGATGTCAGGTTGGTAGCCGTACCGGACGGCACCGAAATACTCGCCGAGCCGACCCCACGAGCAGATCACCTCGTCGGAGACGAGCAGCACGTCGTACGCGTCGCAGATCTCGCGTACCCGCTGGAAGTAACCGGGCGGCGGCGGGAAGCAGCCGCCGGAGTTCTGCAACGGCTCCAGGAACACCGCCGCGACCGTGTCCGGCCCCTCCCGCTCGATGGCCCGGCGGATCTCGTCGGCGGCCCAGCGGCCGAACGCCTCGGGCGAGTCGCCGTGCTCGGGGGCCCGGTAGAAGTTGGTGTTCGGCACCTTGATCCCGCCGGGCACCAACGGCTCGAAGTCGTTCTTGATGCCGGGCAGGCCGGTGATCGACAGGGCGCCCATCGAGGTGCCGTGATAGGCGAGGTAGCGGCTGACCACCTTGTGCTTGTTGGGCCGGCCGGTGCGCTTGAAGTAGGCGCGGGCCAGCTTCCACGCCGTCTCGACGGCCTCCGAGCCGCCGGTGGTGAAGAAGACCCGGTTGAGGTCGCCGGGTGTCAGCGACGCGATCTTCTCGGCCAGCTCGACGGCCTTCGGGTGGGCGTACGACCACAGTGGGAAGTACGCCAGCTCGGCGGCCTGCTTCGCGGCTGCCTCGGCCAGCTCGGTACGCCCGTGCCCGGCGTTGACGACGAACAACCCGGCGAGCCCGTCCAGGTAGCGACGGCCCTGCGAGTCCCAGACGTACGTGCCCTCGCCGCGCACGATGGTGGGCACCTCGCCGGCCGAGTAGCTGGCCATCCGGGTGAAGTGCATCCAGAGGTGGTCGGTGGCGTTGGCCATGTCAGCCCCATCGGGTCTCTGGGCCGGGCAGGGGTGACACCGGCCGCTCTGCCCACGGTTATCCCACAGTCCGGCCGCGAAATGCAAGCCTAGTTCGCGTCAGGGGCGACGGATTCAGCGTGAGTGAGGGCGTAAGGCAACGGAATCCGTACGCTCCAGGGCGGTGGCGGTCCGGCGGGATGCCCGCCCTGTCGGCCCCGCGCCGGCCCGCCTC
Organism: Micromonospora sp. CA-248260; assembly: GCF_050942205.1. Lineage (NCBI taxonomy): Bacteria > Bacillati > Actinomycetota > Actinomycetes > Micromonosporales > Micromonosporaceae > Micromonospora > Micromonospora sp. CA-248260. Next base: position 1,081,854 of record NZ_CP192021.1, read on the forward strand.
GGTGGGGCGAGTCGCATGATCGACCCAATTGCGGCCAGCTTGCGGTATCCGGGCACGGGGGAGACCGCTATATCGGCTCCCGAGAGTGGATCAAGGATGTCGACGGGCAGCGGGCCGGGCCTCCGGGAGGCGGGACACCCCTGTTTCGGCCCGGGGGTGGGGATCCCTGGGGGAGCCGACCGGAGTGGACCGGAGTGGCCCGGAGTGGCCCGGAGTGGCCCGGGGCTGGGTGTTTCCAGGTGCACTTCCGGGGCGTTTCGCGGACCTTCCGGGGCATCTTGCGGACCCTGTGAGAGGTCTCGCGCCGACACGCCGTTGACCTGCGGACATCGACACACACTGTCGTTATGGTGCGCCGGAGCGTGCCGGTCGGGCGGAAGGGGCTGCCGGTGAACGAGGTGCTTCGGGTGGCGATGGCGGAGCGCGGGGAGACGGTCGAGTCACTGGCGCATCAGGTCGGGGTGGATCCGAAGACGGCGGGGCGGTGGCTCAGCTCGGGGCGGGTGCCCCATCCGCGTACCCGGGTGGCGGTGGCCGGCGTCCTCGGCCGGGAGCCGGCCGAACTCTGGCCCGAGCCCTACCGTCGCCGCGACCTGCCCTGGTTCCGCCCGTGGGCAGAACTGGAACAGGACCCCACCTCGATCCGGTCGTACCAGTCATTGCTCGTGCCGGGCCTGCTCCAGACCGAGGAGTACGCCCGAGCGGTGCTGGGGACCGGCGGTCTACTCCCGCCCGACGAAGTCGGGCAACTGGTGAACGGACGTTTGGAGCGACAGGTTCTGCTCGACCGCGACCCTTCAGCCCAGTTGGTCTTCGTCATCGACGAGGTGGTGCTCCACCGGATGGTCGGCGATCGCATGACTATGGCCCACCAGGTTGGTCACCTGGTGGCTGTCGCCGAGCGGGAATACGTGCAGGTGCGGGTGATCCCGCTCGGTGGACCCTGGCACACCGGTCTGGCCGGGCCGTTCATGCTGGCTCGGCTGCCCGACGGCAGTGAGGTTGCCTATCTGGACAATCAGCTCCGTGGTGAGCTGGTGACCGAGAGCGCTGACGTTGCTAGCCTGGGCAGGAGATGGGAGAGCGTGGCCGGCGAGGCGCTGCCTGCTCGTCGATCGCACGAGCTGATCCGGGAAGCGGTGGAGAGATGGACGTGATCGAGCCCCGCTGGCGTACCGCCAGCCGCAGCAGCAACAACGGCGGTGACTGTGTCGAGGTGGCCGACAACCTGCCCGGCCGGGTGCTGGTGCGGGACAGCAAGGACCGGACGGGCGGCACGTTGAGCTTCATCCCAGACGCCTGGCGTGCCTTCGTCGCCGCCCAGAAGTGAGTGGTGGAGAGATGGACCTGATGGAGCCGTGCTGGCGTACCGCCACTCGGAGCAGCAGTAACGGCGGTGACTGTGTCGAGGTGGCCGACAACTTGCCGGGTCGGGTGCTGGTGCGGGACAGCAAGGACCGGACGGGCGGCACGTTGAGCTTCACTCCCGACGCCTGGCGTGCGTTCGTCGCCTCCCGCTGAGCCCCGGGGAGCAGGCCACGGTGGGTGGGCTCAGGCCGTACCCCAGGTGTAGGTCTGTTTGCGGAGCTTGAGATAGACGAACGCCTCGGTGGCGAGCACCCCGGGCACCGACCGCAGCCGTTGCAGGATCTCCAGCAGGTGGGCGTCGTTGCGGCAGACCACCTCGGCGAGCAGGTCAAACGAGCCAGCGGTGATCACCACGTAGTCGATCTCGTCGAACTCGGCCAGCCGGTCGGCGACGGCCTCCAGATCGCCGTCGGTGCGCAGGCCGATCATGGCCTGCCGGGGGAAGCCGAGCTGGAGCGGGTCGGTCACCGCGACGATCTGCATCACCCCGGCGTCGAGCAGCCGCTGCACCCGCTGGCGGACCGCCGCCTCGGAGAGCCCCACCGCCTTGCCGATGGTCGCGTACGGCCGGCGGCCGTCCTGCTGTAGCTGCTCGATGATCTGTTTCGCCACGTCGTCCAACAGCGCGTGGCTGGCACCTTCGCGCACCGTGACGCGTCGCCCCCCGCTGCCGTTCTCGTGCTGTCGGATCGTCATCGACCGCTCCCCATGTCCGTTCCCCCAGCTGAGCCTAGTGCCATCGCGCGGTTTGGCGTAATTCGTCGTCAGAGGCTATTGCGGCAACGGAATCCCTTGTGAGGCTGGTTACCTCATGCCAGGATCAGTCGTCTCAGGCACCCGACCCCTCCCGCCGGCGCCGCACCCCGTCCCCGCCGCCGTCGGACGACCCCTAGGAGTCGTCACATGCGTATTCCCCTGCGGCCCCTCACCCGGCGTGGACTGCTCACCGGCACCCTCGGATCGGCCGCCCTGCTCGCTGCGGGCGGCAGCCTCGCCGGTTGCGGCACCAAGGCCGCTACCCAGACCGAGGCGGGCTGCAAGAGCGACGACCTGTCGGCCACGGAGAAGACCCTCGCCTTCTCCAACTGGCCGCAGTACATGGACGTGGACGACAAGGACGCCGCGAAGCGGCCCAGCCTCGACGCGTTCGTCGCCGCCAGCGGCATCCAGGTGACCTACACCGAGGACATCAACGACAACAACGAGTTCTTCGGCAAGGTGCAGAACCAGTTGGCCGGCTGTCAGAGCACCGGGCGGGACATCATCGTCCTGACCGACTGGATGGCCGCCCGGATGATCCGGCTCGGCTGGATCCAGAAGCTCGACCCGGCCAAGGTGCCGAACGTGGCGGCCAATCTGCTGCCGTCGCTGCGCGGGCGCTCCTTCGACCCGGAGGACCGGGTCGCGATCCCGTGGCAGTCCGGCCTCGCCGGGCTGGCCTACAACGGCAGCGTCACCGGGGAGATCCGCACCGTCGACGAGCTGCTCACCCGGCCCGATCTCAAGGGCAAGGTGACCGCCCTGTCGGAGATGCGGGACACCATGGGTCTGCTGCTCTCCTCCAACGGGCACGACCCGTCGAAGTTCACCGCCGCGCAGTTCGACGACGCGCTCAACAAGCTGCGCAAGGCCGTCGAATCCAAGCAGATCCGTCGCTTCACCGGCAACGACTACGCCCCCGACCTGGCCAAGGGGGACATCGCCGCGTGTGTCGGCTGGTCCGGGGACGTGATCCAACTGGCCGGCGACAACCCCAAGATCAAGTTCGTCGCGCCGGACTCGGGGGTGATGCTGTTCAGCGACAACATGCTGGTGCCGAACAAGGCCACCCACCGGGGCAACGCCGAAGCGCTGATCGACTACTACTACCAGCCGGCGGTCGCCGCGAAGCTCGCCGCGTTCGTCAACTACATCTGCCCGGTCAAGGGCGCCCAGGCCGAGATGGAGAAGATCGACCCGGAGTTGGCCGCCAACCCGCTGATCTTCCCGGACGACACCCTGCTGGCGAAGTCGAAGGTCTTCATGGCCCTCGACGAAAAACAGGAAAAGGAATACGAGTCGAAGTTCCAGCAGGTCATCGGGGCGTGAGCGGGATGGCGAACGAGGCACCCGCCGGTGACCTGCGGCTGGCCCAGCTGAGCAAGCGGTTCGGCGTCTTCACCGCCGTCGACGACCTCAGCCTGACCGTCCCGCAGGGCTCCTTCTTCGCCCTGCTCGGGGCGTCCGGCTGCGGCAAGACGACCACCCTGCGGATGATCGCCGGGCTGGAGGAGCCCACCAGCGGGCAGGTGCTCCTCGGCGACCGGGACATCGCCCGGCTGCGGCCGTACCAGCGGCCGGTCAACACCGTCTTCCAGAGCTACGCGCTCTTCCCGCACCTGGACATCGCCGAGAACGTCGCCTTCGGGTTGCGGCGGCGGGGCATCCGCAAGGTCGGCGACCAGGTCCGCCGGATGCTGGCCCTGGTCCAGCTCGACGGCTACGAACGGCGTCGCCCGGCCCAGCTCTCCGGCGGCCAGCAGCAACGGGTCGCACTGGCCCGCGCCCTGATCAACCACCCGCAGGTGCTGCTGCTCGACGAGCCGCTCGGCGCGCTCGACCTGAAGCTGCGCCGGCAGATGCAGATCGAGCTGAAACGCATCCAGACCGAGGTCGGCATCACCTTCGTGCACGTCACCCACGACCAGGAGGAGGCCATGACGATGGCCGACACGGTCGCGGTGATGAACGCCGGCCGGATCGAGCAGCTCGGCGCACCGGCCGAACTCTACGAGTACCCGGCGACCGCGTTCGTGGCGAACTTCCTCGGCCAGTCCAACCTGCTCGCCGCCGACGCCGCCGGCCCGGCCGGGTCCGAGGTGCCCGTCACCGCGCACGGCGCGCGCTTCTCGGTGCCCGTCGACCGCGCCCGCACCGACCGGGGCCCGGTCTACCTGGGGGTACGTCCCGAGAAGCTGCACCTGGCCGAGACCGCCGACCAGGTGCCCACCGGCCACCACCAGGTCGAGGGGGTGATCACCGACGCGTCGTACGTGGGGGTGAGCACCCAGTACCTGGTGCGCACCGGGTGGGGCAGTGAACTGTCCGCGTTCACCGCGAACAGCGGCGTCGGCCGGCAGCACCCGGTCGGCACGACCGTGGTGGCGCACTGGGACCCCCGGCACGCCTTCCTGCTGCCCCGCGAGCCCGGTCAGGACGACCGCACCACCCCGCTGCTCGACGAGCCCGTCGGGGCACCGTCGTGACCGCACTGGCCCAGTTGGGCGGCGGGACGCCGGCGACCGGGGCACCGGCACCGGCCCGGCCCGGCCGGCACCGGCTGCTGCCGTACCTGCTGCTGCTGCCGGGGGCGGCCTGGCTGACGCTGTTCTTCGTCGTGCCGCTGCTGCAGTTGGCTGCCGCCAGCCTCTACGACCCGACCGGTTCGCTCTCCACCGGGTACGCGCTGACCTGGGCGTTCGGCAACTATCCGGAGGCGGTGCAGGCGTACTGGCCGCAGTTCGCCAGGTCGTTCGGCTATGCCGGGGCGGCGCTGGTGCTGGCCCTGCTGCTGGGCTACCCGCTGGCGTACGCGATCGCGCAGAAGGCCGGCCGGTGGAAGAACCTGCTGCTGGTCTGCGTGGTCGCCCCGATGTTCACCAGTTTCCTGGTGCGCACCCTGGCCTGGAAGACCATCCTGTCGGACAACGGCGTGCTGGTCGGGCTGCTGCGCGACGTGCACCTGCTCGGTCCGGACGGGCGACTACTCGCCACCCCGGTCGCGGTGGTGCTCGGGTTGACGTACAACTTCCTGCCGTTCCTGGTCCTGCCGTTGTATGCGAGCCTGGAGCGGCTCGACTACCGGCTGCTGGAGGCGGCCAGTGACCTGTACGCCGGCCCGCTGCACGCCTTCCGCACGGTCACCCTGCCGCTGTCGATGCCCGGCCTGATCGCCGGCACCCTGCTCTTCTTCATCCCGGCCACCGGCGACTACATCAACGCCGAACTGCTCGGCACCCCCAACGAGTACATGATCGGCAACGTCATCGACTCGGCGTTCCTGGTCCGGTTGGACTACCCGCAGGGTGCCGCCCTGTCGTTCCTGCTGATGGCGGCGATCCTCGCGGTCGTCTTCGTCTACCTGCGCCGCGCCGGCACGGAGGATGTGCTGTGAGCGCGAGGAGTGCAGCGCAGCGGAGCCCCGCAGTCGCGAGCGGAAGGTCGGTCCGGTGAGCGCGAGGAGTGCAGCGCAGCGGAGCCCCGCAGTCGCGAGCGGAAGGTCGGTCCGGTGAGCGCGAGGAGTGCAGCGCAGCGGAGCCCCGCAGTCGCGAGCGGAAGGTCGGTCCGGTGAGCGCGAGGAGTGCAGCGCAGCGGAGCCCCGCAGTCGCGAACGGAGGTGGATTCCGGTGAGGGTGTCGCGGTGGTTGGCCGACCGGTGGGTGATGATCGTCGCGCTGCTGGTGCTCGGCTACCTGTTCCTGCCGATCGCCGTGGTCGCCGGCCTCTCCCTCAACCGCCCGTCCAGCCGGCTGTCGTACGACTTCAACGAGTTCACCCTGGACAACTGGCGGCAGCCCTGCGCCACCCCCGAGATGTGCGACGCGGTCGTCCGCAGCGTACAGATCGGGTTCCTCGCCACCGTCGGGTCCACGGTGATCGGCACGCTGATGGCGTTCGCCCTGGTCCGGCACCGGTTCCGGGGGCGCGGCGGGATCAACCTGCTGATCTTCCTGCCGATGGCGACGCCGGAGCTGGTGCTCGGCACCTCGCTGCTCGCGCTGTTCGTCTCCGCCGGGGTGCCGCAGGGATTCTGGACCGTCGTCATCGCGCACGTGATGTTCTGCGTGTCGTTCGTGGTGGTGACGGTCAAGGCCCGGCTCGCCGGGATGGACCGGCGGCTGGAGGAGGCCGCGATGGACCTCTACGCCAGCGAGTGGCAGACGTTCCGGCGGATCACCCTGCCGTTGGTGCTGCCCGGCATCGTGGCCGCCGCGCTGCTCGCCTTCTCGCTGAGCTTCGACGACTTCATCGTGACGAACTTCAACGCCGGCACCACCGTCACCTTCCCGATGTACGTCTGGGGTGCCGCCCAGCGGGGCATCCCCCCACAGGTCAACGTGATCGGCACGGCGATGTTCGCCATCGCCCTGCTGCTCGTCGGGCTGAGCATGCTGCGCGGTCGACGGTCCCGACGGGCCGCGCTCCCGGTCGCCGACGCGCCCGGCCGAAGGGCGGCAGGCTCGGCGTTCCCGGTCGCCGACGCGCCCGGCCGACGGGCGGCAGACCCGTCGTGATCCTTCCGCATACCGACCGGGCGTTCGCCGAGGTGACGCCCGGCCGGTATGCGCACCACCGCCCCGACTCTCCCCGTCCGGCCGCCGACATCCACCTCACCCGCTGGTCGCCGGCCCGCGCCGACGCGTACGCGCACGACGACCGGCACCAGCACTGGCTCCGTACGCCCGATCGTCTTGGTTTGGGGTTCGATTCCTGATGCGTATCCTGCTCGTCGGTGCCGGCGGGGTCGGCTCCGCCGCCGTCGCCATCGCCGCCCGCCGTTCCTTCTTCGCCACCGTCGTCGTCGCCGACTACGACCTGACCCGGGCCGAGCGGGCCGTCGCCGGACACGGGGACCGGTTCGTCGCCGTGCGGCTCGACGCCTCCTCGGCGGACGCCGTCGCCGCGCTCTGCCGGGAACACCGGATCACCCACGTGCTCAACGCCGTCGACCCGCGCTTCGTCATGCCGATCTTCGAGGGGGCGTTCGCCGCCGGGGCGGACTACCTGGACATGGCGATGTCACTGTCGCACCCGCACCCGGCGCGGCCCTACACCCAGACCGGGGTGAAGCTCGGTGACGAGCAGTTCGCCGCCGCCGCGACCTGGGCCGACGCCGGTCGGCTGGCGCTGTGCGGCATCGGCATCGAACCGGGCCTGTCCGACGTGTTCGCCCGGTACGCCGCCGACGAGCTGTTCACCGACATCGACGAGATCGGCATCCGCGACGGCGCGAACCTCACCGTCGACGGCTACGACTTCGCCCCCTCGTTCTCCATCTGGACCACCATCGAGGAATGCCTCAACCCGCCGGTGATCTGGGAGAGGGACCGGGGCTGGTACACCACCGAACCGTTCAGCGAACCGGAGGTCTTCGACTTCCCGGCCGGCATCGGCCCGGTCGAATGCGTCAACGTCGAACACGAGGAGGTGCTGCTGATCCCACGCTGGGTCAAGGCCAGGCGGGTCACCTTCAAGTACGGCCTCGGCGACGAGTTCATCGAGGTGCTCAGGGCCCTGCACAAGGTCGGTCTCGACTCCACCACCCCGGTGTCGGTGCGCGGCATGCAGGTCTCGCCCCGCGACGTGGTCGCCGCCAGCCTGCCCGACCCGGCCACCCTCGGCGACCGGATGCGCGGCAAGACCTGCGCCGGCACGTACGTCACCGGCACCGGGACCGACGGCCGGCCGCGCCGGGTCTACCTCTACCACGTGGTCGACAACGAGTGGTCCATGCGGGAGTACGGCCACCAGGCGGTGGTCTGGCAGACCGCGGTCAATCCGGTGGTGGCGCTGGAACTGCTCGCCACCGGCGGCTGGTCCGGCGTCGGGGTGCTCGGCCCGGAGGCGCTGCCCCCGCGCCCCTTCCTCGACCTGCTCACCGACTACGGCTCCCCCTGGGCGCTGGAGGAACGATGACCCGCTACGGCCCGATGTACGGCCCCGACGTCACCTTCCTCGGGGTGCCACCCTGCACGGTCACCGAGCCGGTGACCTACGCCGACGCCGACGTGGTCATCATCGGGGCGCCCTTCGACGGCTGATGGGGGTCACGCCGGGCCGGGTGAGTCAGATCGAGAACGGTGATCTGGACGTCAACGAGGTGGCGACGCTGAGCAGGTATGCCGCCGCACTCGGCGCACGCCTGCGGATCATCTTCGACTACGGCAACGATCTGCGGCAGATCGCCTGAGCGGAGCCGTCACACTCCGTCGACATCGACGGCACTCTCGCCTGGTGTCCGAAACTTTCCTGACAGTGGAACTGAACGGGGAGCGCTCCCGGGCCGTATCAGCCGATGCAGGCAACGGCGACGACGGGAGACGTGGTGAAGGTGCAGCGCAAGCACGTACTGGCGGCGGGGGTGGCGGTGGTCGCCACGGCGGTGGTGGCGGTGGGGACCGGATTCGGGTTCGCCGACACCACGTCCGCCCGTCCGAGCCTCTGCTCCGGGTCGGTCACCTTCTCCGCCGAGGGCGGGGACCCCGCCGCGACAAGTGACCGGTTCCCCGTGGGCACACGGTTGCGGGTGACGAACCTGGACAACGGCAAGGTGGCGACGGTGTCGGTGAGCGGGCCGTCGGGCAGTTGTGTGCTGCTCAACGCCGCCGCGATGGACCTCGTCCGGGAGCCCGGCAAGAACGTGATCCGGCGCAACGTGGTCGAGCGGGTCGGCGTCGACGCGCCGGCCGCCCCGGCTCCTGGCGAGACCCGGCCCGGCGCCGCCCAGCCGCCGGCCTCCCAGCGGCCGACCCCGTCGGCGACCGGCGTGGCGGCCCGGCCCAGCGCGTGTACCGGCTCGGTGACCTTCTCCGCCGAGGCCGGCGCACCGGCCGCGACGAGCGACCGGTTTCCGGTGGGGACACGGTTGCGGGTGACGAATCTGGACAACGGCAAGGTGGCGACGGTGTCGGTGAGTGGGCCGTCGGGCAGTTGTGTGCTGCTCAACGCCGCCGCGATGGAGCTGCTCCGGGAGCCGGGCAAGAACGTGATCCGGCGCAACCTGGTGGAGCTGGTGCGCTGACGGCGGTGGGCGGTCAGCCGAAGGCGGCGTCCAGGATGTCCAACCCACGGGCCAACTCGTCGTCGGAGATCACCAGCGGCGGCAGGAACCGCAGCACGTTGCCGTAGGTGCCGCAGGTCAGGGTGAGCAGGCCGGCGGCGTGACAGGCCGCCGAGACGGCACTGGCGGCGGCCGGGTCCGGCACCAGGGTGCCCGGCCGGACCAGCTCCACCGCCAGCATCGCGCCCCGGCCGCGTACCTCGGCGATCCGGGGGTCGCGGGCGGCGACGGCGCGCAACCGGTCGGCGAGCACCGACCCGATCCGCCGGGCGGCGGCGGCCAGGTCCAGCTCCCGCATCGTCTCGATGCTGGCCAGGGCCGCCGCGCAGGCGATCGGGTTGCCGCCGTAGGTGCCGCCGAGGCCGCCGACGTGCACCGCGTCCATCAGCTCCGCCCGGCCGGTCACCGCCGCCAACGGCAACCCGCCGGCGATGCCCTTGGCCAGGGTGACCAGGTCCGGCACCACGCCCTCGTGGTCGCAGGCGAACCAGTCGCCGGTACGGCAGAAGCCGGTCTGGATCTCGTCGGCGACGAACACCACCCCGGCCGCCGTCGCCCACTCCCGCAGCGCCGGCAGGAAACCCGTCGCCGGTACGACGAAACCGCCCTCCCCCTGGATCGGCTCGATCAGCAGCGCGGCCACGTTCTCCGCCCCGACCTGCTTGTCCACCAGCTCCAGCGCCCGCGCCGCCGCCTGCGCCCCGGACAACCCGCCGTCGCGCAGCGGGTACGACATCGGCACCCGGTGGATCTCCCCGGCGAACGGCCCGAACCGGTGCTTGTACGGCATGTTCTTCGCGGTCAACGCCATGGTCAGGTTGGTCCGGCCGTGGTAGGCGTGCTCGAAGACCACCACCGCCTGCCGTCCGGTGGCGTGCCGGGCGATCTTCACCGCGTTCTCCACCGCCTCGGCACCCGAGTTGAACAGCGCCGACCGCTTCTCGAAGGTGCCCGGGGTCAACGCGTTGAGCTGCTCGCAGACCGCCACGTACGACTCGTACGGCGCGACCATGAAGCAGGTGTGGGTGAACCGTTCGACCTGGGCGCGTACCGCCTCCACGACACGCGGGGCCGAGTTGCCGACGCTGGTGACCGCGATGCCGGCGGCGAAGTCGATCCACTCCCGCCCCTCGACGTCGACGATCGTGCCGCCGCTGGCGGTGTCCACGTACGAGTCGATGACGCTGCCGACCCCCCGGGCCACGGCGGCACCCCGCCGCCGGTGCAGCTCCGCACTGGAGACCATGGGGATCAGCCCTCGATGTGGTGCATGACGTGCTTGATCCGGGTGTAGTCCTCCAGGCTGTAGACCGACAGGTCCTTGCCGTGCCCGGAGTGCTTGAAGCCGCCGTGCGGCATCTCCGACACGAACGGGATGTGGGTGTTCACCCAGACACAGCCGAAGTCGAGCCGGCGGGTCATCCGCATCGCCCGGCCGTGGTCACGGGTCCAGACCGAGGCGGACAGGCCGTAGTCGACGCCGTTGGCCCAGCGCACCGCCTCGTCCTCGTCGGTGAACCGCTGCACGGTGATGACCGGGCCGAACACCTCCTGCTGGATGATCTCGTCGGCCTGGCGTACCCCGGAGACCACGGTGGGGGAGTAGAAGTAGCCGCGCCCGCCCACCCGCGCGCCACCGGTGTGCAGGTCGGCATGATCGGGGAGCCGGTCGACGAAGCCGCTGACCCGGGCGAGCTGGTTGGCGTTGTTCAGCGGGCCGTAGAGCACGTCGGCGTCGTCCGGGGCACCGGTGCGCGTGTTGCGGGCCTGCTCGGTGAGGGCCGCCACGAAGTCGTCGTGCACACCGGGACCGGCCAGCACCCGGGTCGCCGCAGTGCAGTCCTGGCCGGCGTTGAAGTAGCCGCCCATCGCGATCGCCTCGGCCGCCGCCGCCACGTCCGCGTCGTCGAAGACCACCACCGGGGCCTTGCCGCCCAGCTCCAGGTGGGTCCGCTTGAGGTCCGGCGCGGCGGCCGACGCGACCTCCATGCCCGCCCGGGTCGAGCCGGTGATCGACACCAGCTGCGGCGTCGGATGCGCCACCAGGGTACGACCGGTGTCCCGGTCGCCGCAGACCACGTTGAACACCCCCGGCGGGAAGAACTCGGCGGCGATCTCGGCCAGCAGCAGCGTCGACACCGGCGTGGTGTCCGACGGTTTCAACACCACCGTGTTGCCGGCCGCCAACGCCGGGGCGATCTTCCACACCGCCATCATCAGCGGGTAGTTCCACGGGGTGACCTGCGCACAGACCCCGATCGGCTCCCGCCGCACGTACGAGGTGTGCCCGGCCAGGTACTCCCCGGCCGAGCGGCCCTCCAACATGCGGGCCGCCCCGGCGAAGAACCGGAACTGGTCCACCGCCGGCGGCAACTCCTCCTCGGCGGTGAGCTGCCGCGGCTTGCCGGTGTTGCGCACCTCCGCGTCGACCAGCTCGGCGGCCCGCGACTCCACCGCGTCGGCGAGCTTCAGCATCGCCCGCTGCCGCTCGGCCGGGGTGGTCTCCCGCCAGGTCTCGAAGGCGGTGGCGGCGGCCCGCATCGCCGCGTCCACGTCCGCCGCGCCGGAGACGGGAGCCTGGGCGAAGACGTCACCGGTGCAGGGGTCGATCAGATCGGCGTGACCGCCGTCCACCGGGTCGACGTACGCGCCGTCGACGAAGTTGCGCAACTGCTGCTGGTCGCTCATGGTGAGGTCTCTCCAGGGGTGGCTGGGAGTCGGAGTCAGCGGAGGTAATCGCAATCTGACTGCCATCTTGGCTACCGAATTCGCGGCAGACAAGGGCTTGAGCGACTGTTTCCGTGCGGCTGCGTGTCGTCTACGCTGCCGACGTGGAGCCGAGAGCGTTCTGGGTCGCCGGTCGTGCCGTCCACGGCGACGACGAGTTGACCGTCACCCACCCGTACGACGGCCGGGCGGTGGGGCGTACCAGCTGGGCCACGCCCGACCAGGTCGAAACCGCCGTCGCCGCGGCGGCCAGGGTGGCGACGGAGGCCGCGGCCCTGCCCGCACACGTCCGGGCGGCGGCCCTCGACCACGTCTCCCGGGAACTCGCCGCGCGGGCGGCCGAGGTGGCCGACCTGATCACCGCCGAGAACGGCAAGCCCGTCACCTGGGCGCGAGCCGAGGTGGGCCGGGCGGTGTCGACGTTCCGCTGGGCGGCCGAGGAGGCCCGACGGTTCTCCGGCGAGATGCAGCGCCTCGACACCGACCCCACCGCGACCGGCCGGATCGCCCTGGTCAGGCGGGTGCCCCGGGGGCCGGTGCTGGGCATCACCCCGTTCAACTTCCCGCTCAACCTCGTGGCGCACAAGGTCGCCCCGGCCCTCGCGGTCGGTGCGCCGATCATCGTGAAGCCCGCCCCGGCGACACCGCTGTCCGCGCTGCTGCTCGGCGAGATCCTCGCCGGCGCCGACCTGCCGGCCGGGATGTTCTCGGTGCTGCCGTTGCCCAACGACCGCACCGCCGACCTGGTCGACGACCCCCGGCTGCCGGTGGTGTCGTTCACCGGCTCCGGGCCGGTCGGCGCGCAGATCCGCCGTCAGGTGCCGGACAAGCACGTCACCCTGGAACTCGGCGGCAACGCGGCGGCGGTGATCTGCGCCGACTGGTCGTCCGACGCGGACCTGGACTTCGCCGCCCGGCGGATCGCCACCTTCGGCAACTACCAGGCCGGGCAGTCCTGCATCGCCGTGCAGCGGGTCCTCGTGCACGAACACCACCACGACGCCTTCCTGCCCCGGCTGGTCGCCGCCGTGCGGGCACTGCGCACCGGCGACCCCACCGCCGAGTCGACCGACGTCGGGCCGCTGGTCTCCGTCGAGGCCGCCCAACGGGTCGAGGCGTGGGTCGACGAGGCCGTCGCCGCCGGGGCCACCGTCGAGACCGGGGGCCGCCGCGACGGCGCCAGCTATCCACCCACCGTGCTGACCGGGGTGCCGCCGTCGGCCAAGGTCTGCGCCGAAGAGGTCTTCGGGCCGGTGCTGGTGGTGGCGTCGGTCGACAACGACGACGCCGCCTTCGCCGCCGTCAACGACTCGGCGTACGGGCTGCAGGCCGGCGTGTTCACCCACCGGCTCGACGTGGCGTTCACCGCCGCGCGGGTGCTGGAGGTGGGCGGGGTGATCGTCGGCGACGTGCCGTCGTACCGGGCCGACCAGATGCCGTACGGGGGCGTCAAGGGCAGCGGCGTCGGCCGGGAGGGCGTGCGGTCGGCGATGGACGACTACACCGAGCCGAGGGTGCTGGTGCTGACCGGGATGCCGCTGTAACCCCGGCACACCCCTCTCACCAGCTGCCGTCGTCCCGGACCCGGGGCGGGGCGAGACCCAGGAGCAGGGTGGTCAGCGCCGTGTCGACGTCGTCGCCGAGGAACCACTCGCCCGCCTGGTCCAGTGCGAAGACCCGGCCGTGCTCGTCCACCGCCAGGATCGTGTCCGGATGCCCCGCGCCGATCGGGAAGAGCCGTACGCCGAGCACGGCACCGAAGTCCGCCAGGGTGGCGGCGGTGTAGGCGGCGTGCACGGGGTCGATGGAGAACCGCGAGATCCAGACCTGCCGCCCGGGACCGCGCCGACCGGAGGCAAGCCCCGGAAACCTGGTGAGGGCGTTCAGCGCGGACGTGAGATCAGGATGTCGGGGGGAGATCTCCCTCGTTTCCGCGATCGCCTCCTCGGCAAGGCCATCGTCACCGAACCCCGGACGCCAGCCGGCGCTCACCAGCGCGTCGGCCACCTCCGGCGCGAACCGCCCCGGCTCCGGCGCGGCCTGCCTGTCCGGCTGCCACTGCCGGGTGAACGCGAGTTCGGACCAGCCGAGGACCGCGAAGTGCACCAGGAAGTTGAGGCAGGAGTCGCACGGGCGTTCCGCCGGGCCGGCCTGCGGATCACCCGGCTCGCGGGCCAGGAACACGTCCATCCCGGTCGCCAGCAGCAGCGACTCCGCCTCGCGCATGGTCAGCGGGGGCTGGCCGGCGGCGGCGCGGCGGTGGTCGTACTCGTGCAGGACGTCCGACACGACGACCATCTCGGCGTGCCGGTCGCCTCCGCGTACCAGGTGCCCCGGGGGCAGCTCGTCCAGGTAGGCCCGGACCAGTGGGTGGTGCCGCACCGCCACGTCGCCCTTGACGCCGTGACCGAGGTAGGTGCGGCCCTCGACGGTCAGGTGCGCCACGGTGGCGGGCGTCGGCAGCCGACGGATCTCGCGGAGCAGCAGGCTGGCCGGGTCGACGGTGCGCGGGGCGGGGGTGCCGGTGGGGCGGCTGCGGCGGTACATCTGCTGCACCACGGCCGCCGGCACCCGGGGCCAGGTGGTGACCTCGCCGGTCTCCTTGTCGACGACGGTGGTGGGCAGGTCGCCGGGGTCCGTGTCGACCGCGCGGTCGACGGTCGACCTGATCACGTAGCCCAGGTCGAACTCGTCCAGGGTGGCCCGGCACTCGTGGCCCAGGCGCTGCGAGTCCCGCCGGGCCCACACGTCGGCGAGTTGCTCGGCCTGTTGGCGATCGATCACGGCCCGAAACTACCGGACCCCACGGAATCGTGGCACCCGGTATGGTTCGCCTGACTGACGGTGACCGGGGGAGGGTGGCCTTGGCCGAGAGGGTGGACCGCGACGCGAACCAGGCGCTCCGGGCGCGGTTCGACGAGGTGTACGGCCAATACCGGCGGTTGCGGTCCGGTGTGGACGAACTGGGGTCCGAACTGGCCGCACTGCGTGTCACGGAGCGGTCGGACGACGGCCAGGTCACCGCCACGGTGGGTGCCCGTGGCGAGCTGATCTCGGTGGAGCTCACCGGCGAGGTCTACCACGACCGCGATCACCACGCGCTCAGTCGCAAGATCACCATGACGGTGCACCGGGCCTGCGCCCGGGCGGCCACGGCCACCCAGGAGTTGGTCGCCGCCCATCTGCCGGCCGGCTCGGGGTCGGTGGAGTTCCTGCGTACGGGCGACTTCGGCGCACTGTTCGGGCGGGCCGACGCGGTGCTCCGGCGGGAGGACGAACGGCATGGGTGAGGGGCAACTCTGGCTCGATCCGGCCCGGGCCCGGTGGGGCGGCACCGACCTGCACCTGGCCGGTGAATCGGT
Source organism: Micromonospora sp. CA-248260 (assembly GCF_050942205.1). Taxonomy (NCBI): domain Bacteria; kingdom Bacillati; phylum Actinomycetota; class Actinomycetes; order Micromonosporales; family Micromonosporaceae; genus Micromonospora; species Micromonospora sp. CA-248260. The sequence continues at coordinate 1,097,130 of NZ_CP192021.1, forward strand.
GTCGGCCCGCCGCGTCACCCTCGGTGGGGAGATCACGGCGGCCAGCGCACCCCGCCCATGGGGCCGGGACGACATCGGCGCGGCCTTCGAGAAGAGCTACCGGTCCCACGAGGAGACCCTGCTGCGTGCCTGGGCCGGGCTCGGCCGAGCGTTGCAGGGGCTCGGCACCGACGTGGTCACCTCGGTCGACGCCAACCTACGGACCGACGCGGCCAGCGGCCGGCGCTTCGACCGGGTGGCCGACCCTCGTGACCGTCGGCACTGACCTGCGGGGGAAGCCGTGACCGTGCTGCCGAGCCCGATCCCGCACCCCCTCGACTACAGCCCCTGGGACCTGCCGGGCTGGGCCTACGAGGCGCTCGACTGGGTGGTCGGCGTGGAGTGGCCGGAGGGAAACGAACGCGCCGTCTGGGACCTCGCCGACCAGTGGTACGCCGTGGCGGGCGCGTTGGCCGGCCCTCGTGCCGACGCGATCGCCGCCGCCACCGAGGTACGCGGCGGCTACGGCGGGACCGGCGCGGTCCCGGAGGCGTTCGAGGCGGCCTGGCGACGGCTCGCCGACGGCGACGAGGCTCCATTGTCGGTGCTGCTCGCGGTCAGTACCGACCTGGGTCGCCTGGTCGAGGAGTGCGGCTGCGACATCGAGGCCGCCAAGCTCGAGGTGTGGATCGAACTCGGCATCCTGGTCGTGGAGCTGCTCGCGCTCGCCGTCGCCGCCGCACTCACCGCCGGGGCCGCCTCACCGGCGGCCGGCGCGGCGGTCACCGCCAGTCGGCTGGTAATCCAGCAGATTTTCCGCCGGCTGATGGCGCAACTGGCCAAGAAGGCGCTCCGACAGGGCCTCAAGGAGGCGGGCGAGCGGGCCGCCAAAGAAGTGGCCCGGGACGGGATGCGTGGGCTCGGCAAGCGGGCGGTCAAGGGGGGCCTGTTCGAGGCGGGACAGGAGGGCGGCGTCAACCTCGCGACGCAGGCGTACCAGAACTCCACCGGTCGCCGGCACGGCCTCGACCTCGCCGATCTCGGTGCGTCGGCGCTCGGTGGGCTGGCCGGTGGTGCGGTCGCACCACTGGCCGGGCTGGGGCGGCACGCCACCGGGCGGGGGGCCCGGGTCGGTGAGCACCTGGGCCGGGAGATGACCGGCGAGGTGCTCGCGGAGGGCGCGGCGGGGCTGGCCACCGGCCAGGGAGCGTTGTCGCCGGAGGACGCGGCCCGGGCGGCCGTCTCCGGGGTCGGCGGTTCGGCGACCGCGCAGGCGGACGCCGCGCTGCACGCCCGCCTCGACGGCCGGCTGCACTCGTTGGCCGACGCCACCCAGGTGCCGGCGGCCTTCCCCGTCCCACCGTCGCCGGTGCCGGCCGGTACCGACCAGGCATCCCCGGCCGGCGATGCTCCTGCGCGGCCGGCCGCCGACGCTTCCGTGCCGGGACCGGCGACATCCTTCGGCCCCACCGTCGTGGCCGGTGACGGCTCAGGCACTGCCGTCGAGACGCCGTCGCCCCGCGATCCGCAGGTGCCGCCCGATCCCAGCCGGGCCGCCGCTGCCGTCGGGCCGGTGGACGGGCCGGCGGGAGCGGGCGCAGTGACGCCCCCGGCCCCACCGGCACCCGAGGTCGACCACGTCACGGGCGCGGCTCCGGCGTCGATCGTGGCCGAGTCGACGCCGTCCAGCCCCACCCTGTCCTCGGTCGCTGCCGATCAGGTGACCTCCCCGCTGACGGCAGGTCGAGCCGCTGAGGTGGCGCCGACGAACGCGGCGGTCACCGCACCACCCGGGCCCGACTCCGGGCAGGGCACCCCGCCCGCGAGCGTGACGACAGCGGGCGGAGCACCGACGGCAACCGCTGCGGCGTCACCTACCGCAGACCCCTCTCCTGGACGCACGACGTCGGCCGCTTCCACAGCCGGCGTTCCGCTGGGGCCGGCACCCGCTGGGTCGGTGGGGCCGGCACCGACGCCGGGGCTCCCGACCCACGGCAGCGCACCGGACACTCCGCAGGCTGCCCGGGAGAGGCCGCCCGGCGTAGCCGACCGCGATGGCCGGCGGCAGGGCGACAGGCGTTTCCCGCTCCTGGAGGCACTGGCCCCCGGGCCCGTGGACCCGCCGGCCACCGACCCGACCCCTCCGACACCAGATCCGGACGACGAGCCACCGCGCCCGAGAACTCCCCGGTGGTACGCCGCGAAATGGGCAGCCGAACGGGAGGCGCTCGACCGTCGCCGCTATCAGGGTTACTTCGAGGCACAGCGACACTGGTTCGAGGATCGGCGACGTAGGGATGACGCCGGCTTCCGGCGAGAGGTCGCCCGCGAGCACGAAGCGAGGGCACAGCGTGCTGCTCGCCGGGCGAACCACCTACAGCGCGAAGGCCGTCTCGAACTGGCCAACTGGTATCAGCAGATCGCGAGTACCGAGCAGGCGGACAGCTATCGAGAATTGGATCTGGCCTCGGCGATCATCGACGGCCGGGTCTTTCCCACGGATGTCGTCATCGGAGATCCTGCTGACTTCTCCCGCATCAACGACGACGTGGCCGAGTTGGCCACCGGTGGGGTCGAGACGGGCGACAGGTCGGCGCTCACCGGCGACGACGATCCGCCGCCCATCGACCGCTCCCGCCGGTACGGGCAGTTCGGTGGGTTGCGGCCACCGCTGGCCCTGCACCAGACCGACCTCGAACGGCAGATGCCCCGGCAGCCGGACGGCAGCGTGGTGCGTACCCCTGATCCCCGGCGGGGCGGGTGGTTCGCGCTGGCCAACGACGGTGGCCCGCAGGCCGACCCGACCCGGGGCATCAACTGCCTGGACTGCACCTTGTCCCTGTTCGAGACGTGGGTGCACGGTCGACCCAGGGTGGCCGCGCCCCGTACCTTCGACGGCTACCTGCAAGGCGACATCCGGCGTCCGGTCAACGGCGAGGCCGGCGGACCCGGCCGGGTCGAGGAGGTCACCGGCGGACGGTTCCAGAAGCTGTTCGCCGTCGCCGACGGTGTCCCGCCGGGGCCGGCAGACCTGCGCCAGTCCGTCGAACGGGGCTACCGCAACCTGCACGACCAACTGGTCCTGGGAGGTCACGGCAGTTACGCCTTCCTGATCACCGAGTGGGAGAACGGCGGCTCGCACGCCTGGGTGGCGCTCAACCAGAACGGGACGGTGCTCTATCTCGACCCGCAGGCGGGAACGGTCCACGAGCGCCCCCTCTACGCCCACGCCGGCCGGCGGCACCCCGACAACGTCGTCGGTATCGACGCGCTGATCCTCGGCGGAGACGGCCACCCGATGCCGTTGGCCGGGTTGGCGCGGGGGCGGTTCAGCGCCCTGCCCGACCTGCCCGAGCACCCGCCGGCACCCGACGACGAGCAGGGGTACGGCGACCCGTACCTCAACCGCCTGCACCTGCTCGACGGGCCCGGTGGCTCGGACCGCACGGCGGACGCCCAAGATGACGCGTCGGAAACGAGTGGTCAGGGCGTACAGCCGGCGGACGTGTTCGCCGAACTCTCCGCGCATGAGCGTAGGGTGCTTGACAGGCTTCATGAGCAGGCGGCGGTGGTGGCCGACGATGTGGAGAGCGCGCTCTCCCGGGTAGGCAGGGCACTGGGATCAGATGGTGCGGTCGAACTGCGTGACCAGGAGTTCCGGTTGAAGAGTCCGCTGTCTCTGGCCCGTAAGTTCCTCGACGAGGCACGTGCAGTCGGCGTCTCGGTGGAGGAATTCAGCGGTGAGGTCAACGACGTTCTCAGAGGACGTCTGATTCACGTATTTTGTGTGTTTTGTGGTTGTGGGGTTTCTCGCCAGGTTGGGGTGGTTTCGGTGGTGAGGCGTTTGGCGAGGTTGTCGATCATGGCGAGGGTGATCATGCTGGCGGAGTTGTCGGGTCGGGTTTCGTAGTCGCGGACGAGTCGGCGGTGGTGCATGAGCCAGCCGATGGTGCGTTCGACGACCCATCGGCGTTTGACGACGCTGAAGCCCTTGATCTGTGGGTCTTTGGTGACGATCTCGACGTCGACTCCGAGGTGGGCGCCGTGTTCGATGACGCGGTTTTTGAAGCCGGCGTCGACCCAGGTTTTGGTGAGGGTGGGGTAGGTGGTGGTGGCCTGGTCGAGTAGGTCCATGCCGATGGTGTTGTCGCTGGCGCTGGCGGCGCAGACGGTGACGGCGAGGAGGAGGCCGAGGGTGTCGGTGATGATGCCGCGTTTGCGGCCGACGATCTTCTTGCCGGCGTCGGTGCCCTGTGTGGACAGTGGCACGTTGGTGGAGGTCTTGACGCTCTGGCTGTCCATGATGGACGCGGTGGGGGCGATGGTGCGGCCGTGGTGGTCGCGGACGAGGCCGGTGAGTTGGTAGTTGAGTGCGGTGAAGATGCCTTCCTTGCTCCAAGCGGCGAAGTAGCCGTAGACCGTCGGGTGGGGTGGGAAGTCGTGGGGCAGGTAGCGCCAGGCGATGCCGGTGCGGTTGACGTAGAGGATCGCGTTGAAGATCTCGCGTAGGTCGTGGGTGGGGGTCCGGCCGCTGACGCCGGCATCGGTGCGGGCCTGTCGCCATGCGGTCAGCCGGGGTGCGATGAGGGCCCACCGGGCGTCGGACAGGTCGGACGGGTAGGGGCGTCGTGCGGTCATGCAGTAGGCGTACGGTGTCGGGGCGACGGCTGGGCGGACGTCATGTCCGTCGATGTATAGCCGAATGTGAACCAGACGCCATTCCGGGGTGAAATGCTGCGTTTCTGGTCAGGGTTGAGCCGGGCGGGATGAGGCTATTCTACCCGGAGTGGGACATGTTGCCCGGCCAAGGCCGGGGCGCTAATCGGTCACACTGGCGTGAAGGTGAAGGAAACGTCCAGTCAGATTCTGTTTCGTAGTGTCACAGGTAGTGTCTTACGAGCAGGCGGTGCATGGGACCGTGGCGGAGTTGAGTCGTGCCGGATTCACGGTTGACGAGCGCTCCTGTAAGAACTTCTGGCGGTCCGGCAATCGGTTCTACGGCTTCAACTGCACCGTCCGCTCCCCGCAGGGGCAGCTCTTCGAGTTGCAGGTGCACAGCCAAGCTTCCCGCGCCGCGTGGTTGGCGACACACCGCGCGTACGAGGTGCTGCGTCGCACGACCCAGTCGCCGGCACAACGGGTCGAAGCATTCTTGGAGATGTTGTCGATCAACCGTCGCCACGGAATGCCCGCCGAAGTGCCCACCCAGCTTGCGGAGTTCTTCGCTGCGAAGGATGCCACCTTTGCGAAGTGGATACACCTCAACAGGGGCGTCTGGTGGTCCTACATCGAGGCGCTCCGAACTGATGGGCGAGACTTTGCGGGTGTCGCTGCGCAGTTCGGGCTGACGGCGCAGGACTTCCCCGTATCTCCCGAACTGGAACATCACATGGAGCGTCAGAGTGTTGACCTACTACGTTCTGTCCCGTAACGCCCAGACGGCTGAGCCTGCAGGTGTGTTCGTGATCGACCCGGCCCGGGGGCATGCCCTGATGTGGGACCACCGCCGCCGCTCATGGGTGTACAACCCTGGGCTCGTTACCCGATTTCTTGACGACTATCGAAATCTCGACCGTTACCGCGAGGTCGACCGGGCTGCTGCCGATCAGGTCGCGTTGGCAGTGACGGGAGGACAGCTCCTCCCGGACGCCGAAACCATCGAAGGCATTTTCGAGCAGGCGGCAGGCGAGTAGATCCCGCCAAGCCGCACTGCCCGGCGGGTATGGAGCGGTGAGGGTGGATGGGTCTGACGCCTCGTAGAAGCAGCCTGCCTGAAGGCGGGACGCCGCCGGCAGCCTCCGGTGAAACGGGTGCTTTGCGGTAGCTGAATAGGATGAGGTGATGTACCCCTCCGCCAACAAGCGCCAGCTCACCGCCTGGGTGTCGGGCCTGCTCATCGGCATCGTCATCGGGTGGACCATGTTCGAGGACGCCGTCGGTGTGGTGTTCGGGATCTCCATCGGCACCATCTTCGCGATCGCCTTCGGGGCCTTCGGCAACAAGAAGGAAGAGGGCGGGCGCGACGGTGAGCCGAGCTGAGTCGGCTCGGCGGCCCGAGCAGCACCGCAGCACCGAGCTGACGGTCGCCGAGGCGGTGGCCGTACAGGACCGGTTGCGGCCCCAGGCGGACCTGATCGGGCCGGGGCCATGCCGGCCTGCGACGGTGGCCGGCCTGGACGTGGCGTACGCCGAGAGTGGTGACCTGCTCGCCGCAGCCGTGACCGTGCTCGACGCCACGACCCTGGAGGTGGTGGACCGGGCGGTCCACGTCGGCCGGCCCGCCTTCGGGTACGTGCCGGGGCTGTTCGCCTTCCGGGAGCTGCCGGCGTTGCTGGCCGCCCTGGACCGGTTGACGACCCGCCCGGAGCTGCTGGTCTGTGACGGGCACGGGTTGGCCCACCCGCGTCGCTTCGGGTTGGCCTGTCATCTGGGCGTGGTGACCGGGCTGCCGGCGATCGGGGTGGGTAAGACCCCGCTGGTGGGCGGGTGGACCGGGCCGGGTCCGCGCCGGGGGGACGCCGCCCCGCTGGTCGATGCCGGTGCGGTCGTCGGCCGGGTGCTGCGTACCCGGGACGGGGTGAAGCCGGTGTTCGTCAGCGTCGGGCACCGGATGAGCCTGGACAACGCGGTCGACCAGGTGCTCGCGTTGACTCCCCGGTACCGGCTGCCGGAGACCACCCGGACCGCCGACCGGCTCTGCCGTGACACCCTCGCCGCCGCGACGGGGCTGGTCGGGGAGGAGTTCGTGGGCAGTGAGCCGGCCGGTGTCGAGCCGGCGGCCACGGCGCCGGCCGGCACGGGTGGCGGGTCGCCGAACGCAGCCGTGCGTCGGCGGGGTGGGCGGCCGGCGCCGGCCCGCCCATCCTGAGCCCTGCCGCCGAAGGGCCCGGTGCCGCCCGCCCCGGGAACGAGTAATACGGCCCACATGCGGGACGCTCTGTCACCGGGTGGGTCGCTGACCGGGTTGTAACCTGACCCGCGGCCCCGCCGGGGCGGGAGGGGAGGGGAGATGTCCGTGTGTCGGCAGGCGACGCGGGTGGTGGCCGTCGGTGCGCTGCTCGGTGGCCTGGTGGCGGTCGGCGCGCTCCCCGCGTATGCGGACTCGGACCGGGTGCGGGTCCGGGCCTCGGGTGCCTTCTCCGCCGGTGGTTCCCCGGGCGCGGTCTCGATCGAGGTGCGTAAACGTAGCGCCGGATGCGTGTCGCTGCGCACCGCGCTGGGGCTGAGCCTCACCGGGGTTGGCGCGGACCAGGTGCGGGTAGAGGTGCAGACCGGGGGCCGCTGGTCCAGCGTGCCCGTTTCCGGAGACGGTGGCGTGGTGCGGGTCTCCCGTACCTCGTCGGCGGCTCCACCGTTGTGCAGGGGGAAGAGCAGCACCGTCCGCTACCGGGTGGCGTTCCTGGCCGGGGCACCGGCGGGTCGGTTGGCCGTGGTCGGTGAGGCGACCACGGCGGTCGGCCGGCTGATCGGCCGGGGCACCGACACGTCCAGGGTCGGCGGGAGGGCTGCCGGTACCCCGACCCCGAGTCCCACCCCGACCAGGAAGCCCACGCCCACCCCCGTCGCGTCCACCCCTGTGCCCGCGACGGAGCCGGTGGCCACCCAGGCCGTGCTCGCCGCCTCGCCCGCCGGTCGGGCCGCCGCCGCAGAGACCTCCGGAGGATCCATGATCATGTACGCCGGTATCGCCCTGGTGGTCCTGGGTGCCGGGCTCATCGCCCTGTTGATCTTCCGGTCCCGGGCCGATCGGGCCCGCGCCAGGGCGGCCGGTGCCGACCACGCCCCGGCCGCCGGCCCGGCTGACTTCCCGGCCGTCCCGCAGCCCCGCAACCCGGGTCCGACCACCTACCGCTCCGGGGTCGCGGTGCCGGGTCCGCCCCCGCCACCCGCCGGCCAGGTGTACGGGGGCCAGCAGCCGCCCGCCGGTGGCCAGGTGTACGGGCAGCCGCAGCCCCAGCCGTCCGCGCCGGCCCGCCCCGGCAGCCTGTACGGGGCACCCGGCACCTACCCGGCGGTGACACCCGCCCCCGCCCCGCGCCCGGCCGGCGGGGTGTACGGTGCCCGCCCGGCCTCCGCCCCGGACCACCCCGCTTCCGCCCCACCCTCGGCTGCCCCATCGGTGTCGGCCCGGGCCGTCCCCGTCCAGCCGGTCGCCGCTCCGCCTGCCCCGCCCGTCTCGGCCCAGGCCGTCTCGGTCCCGCCTGTTCCGGCTCCGCCCGTCTCGGCTTCGGCTGTCTCGGCTCCGTCGGTCTCGGCTCCGCCCGTCTCGGTCCCGCCTGTTCCGGCTCCGGGTGTCCCCGTGCCGCCGGCTCCGGACGGCTCCACCGCAGGCCCGTCGGCTGCCGCCCCGCCGGCCCCGTCGGCCGCTGTTCCGCCGGCCCCGGCGCGGCCCGTCTCCGTCCCGCCCGACCAGGGGCGGTCCGCTCCGACGCCCACCGCCGGCGGTGGGTCGACAACGATCATGCCCCAGCTCCCCGGCTAGCACGGGACGGACGCCACCGCTCCGATACGCTCAGGGTCGTTGACGACCCCTGTCGAGGAGCTGAAACCGGTGTCTGACCTGTCCCAGATCGTGAAGGCGTACGACGTCCGTGGGACGGTGCCCGACCAGTGGGACGAGCGGGCGGCCGAGGCGCTGGGGTCCGCCCTCACCCAGGTGCTCAACTCCTCCGGTGAGCCGGGCGACGCCGTGCTGGTCGCGCACGACATGCGGGCCACCGGCCCGGGGCTGGCCGCCGCCTTCGCCGCCGGGGTCCGGGCCGAGGGGCGGGCCGTGATCGAGCTGGGGCTGGCCTCCACCGACATGCTCTACTACGCCTCGGGCGCGCTGGGCCTGCCCGGGGCGATGTTCACCGCCAGCCACAACCCGGCGCAGTACAACGGCATCAAGATGTGCCGCTCCGGTGCCCGCCCGATCGGCCAGGACAGCGGCCTGGCCGACATCCGGGTCCGGGCCCAGGCGCTGCTGGACTCCGGCACCCGCCCCACCGCCGCGCCGACGGCCCCCGTCGACCGGCGTGACCTGCTCCCCGACTATGCGGCCCACCTGCGCAAGTTGGTGGACCTGTCGACCATCCGCCCGCTCAAGGTGGTGGTGGACGCGGGCAACGGGATGGGTGGCTACACGGTGCCGAGTGTGCTCGGCGACGCGGCGCTGCCGGCCCTGCCGTTGGAGATCGTCCCGCTCTACTTCGAGCTGGACGGCACCTTCCCCAACCACGAGGCCAACCCGCTCGACCCGAAGAACCTGGTCGACCTGCAGCGGGCGGTGGTGACCCACTCCGCCGACCTGGGCCTGGCCTTCGACGGTGACGCCGACCGCTGCTTCGTCATCGACGAGCGGGGCGAACCGGTCTCCCCGTCGGCGATCACCGCCCTGGTCGCCGCCCGCGAGCTGGCCAAACACCCCGGCTCCACGGTGATCCACAACCTGATCACCTCCCGCGCGGTCCCGGAGATCATCCAGGAACACGGGGGGGTGCCGGTGGTGGCCCGGGTCGGCCACTCCTTCATCAAGGCCGAGATGGCACGCACCAACGCGATCTTCGGGGGCGAGCACTCGGCGCACTACTACTTCCGGGATTTCTGGTTCGCCGACACCGGGATGCTCGCGGCCATGCACACCCTGGCCGCATTGGGCGAGCAGTCCCAGCCGCTGTCCCTGCTGGCCAGCGTCTACGAACGGTACGTCGCCTCCGGCGAGATCAACTCCACGGTGACCGACCAGGCCGCCCGGGTGGCCGAGGTGCGGGCCGCCTACCCGCAGGCGGAGGCGGACGAGTTGGACGGGCTCACCCTGCGGTTCCCCGACGGCGCGTGGTTCAACCTGCGCGCGTCCAACACCGAGCCGCTGCTGCGGCTCAACGTGGAGGGCCCGACCCAGGAGCGGATGACCTCGCTGCGTGACGAGGTGCTGGAGCGGGTTCGCCGATAAGATCCCTCGCGCCGGTCGGCACCGTCGACCGGCACAGACCACACACGTGGAAGGAGCCGCGCCGTGGCCCTGGACCCGCAGTTGCTCGAAATCCTCGCCTGCCCGGACACACACCACGCACCGCTGGACTACGACGCTCAGGCCCAGACCCTCACCTGCACGCAGTGCGGTCGCATCTTCGAGGTGCGCGACGACGTGCCGGTGTTGCTGCTGGACGAGGCACGCGGTGGGCCGGAGGCGCAGCGGTGATGGAGGGGACGGCCGGCGTGAGTGGCCGGCGGGTGGCCGACGAATCGATGCTGGACGACCCGGAGGCGGTCGCCAGCCACGACCCGGGTGGAATGTTGCGCTTCACCGCCTCCGCCGGGGCCCAGGTGCGGGAGTCCGCCGCGCTGGCCGCCGAGGCCAACCTGGCGCTGCTGGAGGACGAGGGCCGCCCCCGGGCGGTCGTCATCGCGGGCATCGGCACCGCCGGGCGTACCGGGGACGTGCTCGCCACGGTCGCCGGGCCGCGCTGCCCGGTGCCCGTCATCCCGCACCGCAGCGCCGGGGTGCCCGGCTGGGTCGGCGCGGCCGACGTGGTGATCGCGGTCAGCGCGTCGGGTCGCAGCCCGGAGGCGCTGGGTGCCGCCGAGGCCGCGCACCGCCGGGGTGCCCGGTTGGTCGCGGTCGGCGCCCCCGACTCGCAGTTGCAGTCGGTGGCCGAGCGGGCCCGTGCCCCGTTCATCCCGGTGCCCCGCCGAGCCCCGGCCCGCGCCAGCCTCTGGGCGCTCACCGTGCCGGTCCTGCTCGCCGCCCGTACGCTCGGCCTGGTGAAGGTCAACGAGGCGGATCTGGCCGAGACGGCGGCCCGGCTGGACGCCGACGCCGACCGGTGCCGGTCGACCGCCGAGTCCTTCGTCAACCCGGCGAAGTCGCTGGCCCTCGGGCTGGCCGGGTCGATTCCGATCGTCTGGGGGTCGTCCCCGCTGGCGACCGTGGCGGCCCGCCGGTTCGGCGACACGCTGTCGGCCAACGCCCGTTACCCGGTGGTCGCCGGGGCGCTGGGCGAGGCCGGCCGGGGCCGGGTCGGCCTGCTCGACGGCGTCTTCGGCGGCCTGGTGGAGTCGACCCGGGACATCTTCGCCGACGCGGACGAGGCCGAGCCCGACCCGACCCGGTTGCGGCTGGTGTTGCTGCGTGACGGCGGGCTCAACGCCGACGACGACACCGATGAACCGCTCGCCGTCGAGGAGCGCCGCGCCGACGCGGTGCAGACCCTCGCCGAGCGGCGGGGCGTGCGTTGCGACGTGGTCACCGCCGAGGGTGGTTCCGCGCTGGAACGGCTCGCCTCCCTCGTCGCGGTGCCCGACTTCGCGTCGATCTATCTGGCCCTGGCCCATGGGCTGGACCCGATGGCCGTACCGGCCGTCACCGAGATGAAGGAGCTGTCGAACCAGTGAACGCATGCAGGGACCGCGCTGTGGGCGAGCGGGCCGTCGGACCGGGTAGCGCGGCGTCTCACGTCGCCGCGTCGCGGAGCGGAGCGACAGCGTGAGCGCGAACGGTGGGACCAAGGCGATCATCGCCGCCCTGCTGGCTAACGTCGGCATCGCGATCACCAAGTTCATCGCGTTCCTGCTGACCAGCTCGTCGTCGATGCTGGCCGAGTCGATCCACTCGGTGGCGGACTCGGGCAACCAGGCGCTGCTGCTGCTGGGCGGTAAGCGGGCCAAACGGGCGGCCACCCCGGAGCACCCCTTCGGGTACGGCCGGGAGCGCTACATCTACGCGTTCATCGTGTCGATCGTGCTGTTCAGCCTCGGTGGCCTCTTCGCGCTCTACGAGGCGTGGCACAAGGCGGCCGACCCGCACCCGATCACCGCGTGGCAGTGGGTGCCGGTGACGGTCCTGCTGGCGGCCATCGTGATGGAGGGCTTCTCCTTCCGTACCGCGATCAAGGAGTCGAACCACACCCGGGGCAGCCAGTCCTGGGTGAACTTCATCCGTCGGGCCAAGGCGCCGGAGCTGCCGGTGGTGCTGCTGGAGGACTTCGGCGCGCTGGTCGGTCTGGTGCTCGCGCTGTTCGGTGTGGGGTTGACGCTGATCACCGGCAACGGCATGTGGGACGCCGCGGGCACCGCGATGATCGGCGTACTGCTGGTGATCATCGCGATCGTGCTGGCGATCGAGACGAAGAGCCTGCTGCTCGGTGAGGGTGCCGACCCGGCCGACCTGGCGACCATCGAGCGGGCCGTCACCGCCGGCCCCGAGGTCGAGCGGATCATCCACATGAAGACGCTCTACCTCGGTCCGGAGGAGCTGATGGTGGCCGCGAAGATCGGCGTGCCGGCCTGGGAGAGCGCCGAGGAACTCGCCCGGGGGATCAACGCGGTCGAGGCGCGGATCCGTACGGCCGTGCCGATCGCCCGGGTCATCTACCTGGAACCGGACATCTACAGCGTGGCCGCCGAGCGGGCCGGCACCGGCACGGCCGCGCCGACCGCCGTCGTGCCGTCGCCGAGCGAGTCGGGTGAGGTGGCCGGGCGGGCCGGGGGCTGAGCGTGGAGCTGCTCTACGGGTCGATCCGCGACTACGCCTGGGGGTCCCGCTCGGCGATCGCCGAGTTGCAGGGGCGACCGGTGCCCAGCGCCGGCCCGGAGGCGGAGTTGTGGCTGGGCGCCCACCCGGGCGGCCCGGCCACGGTCGACCGGGGCGGCGAGCGGATGAGCCTGACCGATCTGCTGGTCGCCGAGCCGGATCACTGGCTCGGCGACCAGGTGGTCGGCCGGTTCGGCACCCGGCTGCCGTTCCTGCTGAAGGTGCTCGCGGCGGAGGCCCCGTTGAGTCTCCAGGCCCACCCGGACGCCGAGCAGGCCCGCGCCGGGTACGCGGCCGAGCAGGCTTGCGCCGGGTCGCCGGCCGGGCAGGCTGAAGCAGGGCAGCCGGAAGCAGGGCAGGCTGAGGCCGGGCGGGCAGGGGTGGGCGGTGGCACCGGGGCGGGCCACGCCGGAACCGCTGCCGGGGCGGGCCACGCCGGAACCGTCGTCGGGGCGGGTCGGGGTGGGCGGCCGCGTAACTACGTCGATCCCTACCACAAGCCGGAGTTGCTGGTCGCGTTGACGCCGTTCGACGCGCTCTGCGGGTTCCGTGACCCGGCGGTGTCGGCGACGGCGTTGGCCGGTTTCGGCGTACCGGAGCTGTCGCCGGTGGTGGCCGCGTTGCGGGCCGGTCCGGCGGGGCTGCGCGAGGCCGTACGGACGCTGCTGACCTGGCCGGACGCGGACCGTGCCCGGCTGATCGGGGCGGTGCGCACGGCGGACGTGGCCGGGCCGGACGCCGACCTGGCCCGGGAGTTGGCCGACCGCTACCCGGCCGACCCGGGGGTGCTGGTGGCGTTGCTGCTGCACCACGTCCGGCTGACGCCGGGGGAGGCGATCTGGATGCCGGCCGGCAACCTGCACGCCTACCTGCGGGGCTGCGGTGTGGAGATCATGGCGGCCAGTGACAACGTGTTACGCGGTGGGCTGACCCCCAAGCACGTGGACGTCGACGAGTTGCTGCGGGTGCTGTGCTTCGAGGTGCTGGACGATCCGGTGATCGCCGCCCGTCCGGTGGCGTCCGGGGTGGTCCGGTGGCCGGTGCCGGTGGACGATTTCGCGTTGCACCGGGTGACGGTGGAGGCGTCCGGGCCGGAGGTCCGGCTGCCGTTGCCCGGCCCCCGGGTGGTGTTCTGCCACAGCGGCAAGGTCGCGGTGGACGACGGGGTCGGCACGGTGATGCTCGGTCCGGGGCAGGCCGCCGTGGGCACGGCCGCCGCGACGGCACTTGTCGTCTCCGGTACGGGCGCGGCGTTCGTCGCCAGTTGCGGCATCTGAACGATCTCACCCCTTTTCCGCAGCAGAGTTGGCGGCAGACGCGGCACGCCGCAAGTCCGACTTTCCCGAATTGCTTGACTATGCCGTGGCGCAGTGTAACTATATGTGTACGCAGCGTTGTCGCGACGAAGGTCCGGCGGCGCGCGGGGGAAACCAAACCGGGGGGATGCACGGGGCGGCCGGCAGGTGGGCGGAGGTTTCGTCCGGTGCCGACCGCCCCGTGTGCTGTCCCGAGGCGGCCCGCCGTGCGCCGCGAGAAGGCGAGCGTAAGGTGGATGGTCGCGCAGCCATCGTTCGACAGGAGCCTTCATGACCAGCACCCTCCCGGCGTCATCCAGCGACGCCCGGCCGGCCACCCTCGCCGAGGGCGACTACAAGGTGGCGGATCTGTCGCTCGCCGAGTTCGGGCGCAAGGAGATCCGCCTCGCCGAGCACGAGATGCCCGGCCTGATGGCGATCCGCCGTGAATTCGCCGACGCCCAGCCGCTCGCCGGCGCCCGGATCACCGGTTCGCTGCACATGACCATCCAGACCGCCGTCCTGATCGAGACGCTGGTCGCCCTCGGCGCGCAGGTCCGGTGGGCGTCCTGCAACATCTTCTCCACCCAGGACCACGCCGCCGCGGCGATCGTGGTGGGCCCCGAGGGCACCCCGGAGGCGCCGGGTGGCGTCCCGGTCTACGCCTGGAAGGGCGAGAGCCTGGAGGAGTACTGGTGGTGCACCGAGCAGGTGCTCGCCTGGCCGGACGGGCAGGGCCCGAACATGATCCTCGACGACGGCGGTGACGCCACCCTGCTGGTCCACAAGGGCGTCGAGTTCGAGAAGGCCGGGGTCGTCCCGCCGGTCGAGTCCGCCGACTCCGAGGAGTACGCGGTCATCCTCCAGGTGCTGCACCGCAGCCTCGGGGAGGACAACCAGCGCTGGACCCGGATCGCCGCCGGCATCAAGGGCGTCACCGAGGAGACCACCACCGGCGTGCACCGGCTCTACGAGATGCACCGGGCCGGCACCCTGCTCTTCCCGGCGATCAACGTCAACGACTCGGTGACCAAGAGCAAGTTCGACAACAAGTACGGCTGCCGGCACTCCCTGATCGACGGCATCAACCGGGCCACCGACGTGCTGATCGGCGGCAAGATGGCCGTCGTGCTCGGCTACGGCGACGTGGGCAAGGGCTGCGCCGAGTCGCTGCGCGGCCAGGGCGCCCGGGTCGTGGTGACCGAGGTCGACCCGATCTGCGCCCTCCAGGCGGCGATGGACGGCTACCAGGTCGCCACCCTGGAGGACGTGGTCGAGCAGGCCGACATCTTCATCACCGCGACCGGCTGCTTCGACGTCATCACCAACGAGCACATGGCCCGGATGAAGCACCAGGCCATCGTCGGCAACATCGGCCACTTCGACAACGAGATCGACATGGCCGGCCTGATGAAGCGCTCCGACGTCACCCGGGAGAACATCAAGCCGCAGGTCGACGTGTGGCGCTTCGACGACGGCCACGCCATCATCGTGCTCTCCGAGGGCCGCCTGCTGAACCTGGGCAACGCCACCGGTCACCCGAGCTTCGTGATGTCGAACTCGTTCGCCAACCAGACGATCGCCCAGATCGAGCTGTTCACCAAGACCGACGAGTACCCGATCGGCGTCTACGTGCTCCCCAAGCACCTGGACGAGAAGGTCGCCCGGCTGCACCTGGGCGCGCTCGGTGCCCGGCTGACCGAGCTGACGAAGGAGCAGGCCGCCTACCTCGGCGTCTCTCCGGAGGGCCCGTTCAAGCCCGAGCACTACCGCTACTGAGCACACCCGCGCAGGGCCGGCCGCCGAGCGGCCGGCCCTGCGCGCGTCCGGGGGTCTCGCGGCGCGGTGGGGCGGTCCGGCGGGGTCGTGGCCGGTGGATGCCGCTACCGTCGCCCGGCAGAGCGGATCTTGTCGCGGCGGGCCGGGCGGACCCAGGTCCACACGCACCAGGCGAGCCAGGCGAGGGACACGACCAGGGCCAGCGGGCGCAGTCGGAGTGCGTTGAGGACGATCACCAGCGCGAGCACGCCCAGCCACGGGCCGAAGCCCCTCACCGGTGCCGTCCCGGCTGGCGGTGGCGAAGCGCGCCGGGGGCGGAACTCACCGGTGGCGGGGCGTACGCGGGGCGGAGGGTGGGGGTGCGGGGCGTGTCGGGCACGGGCCGTCCTGTCCTGGGGTACGTCGGATTTTGCCACGTCGGGCGGCTGGCTGGCACCCCCCGGCCAGCGGGTCCGCCCGACCATCCCGGCCAGGGTGAACCCTGTCATGAACGACTTGACGGGACCCCGGATCAGGAGGAAGGTATGGCTGCCCTAAGTAAACTGAGGCATGCCTGACCACGACACGGAGTACCGATGTTCGCCACGTACCTGATCGGCCTGCGGGAGGGCCTGGAGGCGACGCTGGTCGTCAGCATCCTGGTCGCCTTCCTGGTCAAGTCGCAGCGCCGCGACCGGCTGCCCCAGGTGTGGGCCGGTGTCGGGCTCGCCGTGGCCCTGTCGGTGCTGTTCGGCTGGCTCATCGAGTACACCTCGACCTCACTGCTGGCCCGCTCCGAGGACCGGGAACTGTTCGAGGCGGTCACCTCGGTCGCCGCCGTCGTCTTCGTGACCTGGATGATCTTCTGGATGCGTCGGGCCGCCCGGACGATCGCCGGTGAGCTGCGCGGCAGACTGAGCGAGGCGTTGGCCGTCGGCTCGTTCGCGGTGGCCGGGATGGCGTTCCTCGCGGTGGTCCGGGAGGGCCTGGAAACCGCCCTGATCTTCTACTCGGCGGCGCAGAGCGCGACCGGCGGCACCGGCTCCGGACCGCTGCTGGCGCTGATCGGCGGCATCGCCACCGCCGTCGGGATCGGCGTCCTGCTCTACCGCAGCGCCCTGCGGATCAACCTGTCGACGTTCTTCACCTGGACCGGCGCGCTGCTGATCCTGGTCGCCGCCGGCATCCTCAAGTACGGCGTGCACGACTTCCAGGAGGCCGGGGTGCTCCCCGGCCTCAACGGCCTGGCCTTCGACATCACCGGCGTGCTCGACCCCAACACCTGGTACGCCGCCCTGCTCGCCGGCATGTTCAACATCACCGCCGCGCCGAGCGTGCTGGAGATGGTCGCCTGGGTCGCCTACGCCGTACCGGTGCTGGTGTTGTTCCTGCGGCGGCCGGCGGCCCCCGCGAAGCCCGCACCGGCCGGCGACCCGGCCCCCACCGGCGACGGTACCCCCACCACCCAGCCGGCCGTGTCGCGGCGAGCCTGAACCTTTCCGAGGAGACAAGCAAACGATGCGTACCACCCGTTTCCTGGCGCTCGCCGCCGTCGGCGCGCTTGCCGTCACCGGTGTCACCGCCTGCGGCGGCAAGGACGAGCAGCAGGATGGCACGGCCGCCAACACGGTCAAGGTCAAGGCCACCGACAGCGTGTGCGAGGTCGACGTCACCGAGTTGGACGCCGGTCAGGCGACCTTCACCGTGACCAACTCCGGCAGCAAGGTCAACGAGTTCTACGTCTACGCCGCCGGTGACCGGGTGATGGGCGAGGTGGAGAACATCGCCCCGGGGCTGAGCCGCGAGTTGCGGGTGGAACTGCCCGCCGGCACGTACGAGACGGCCTGCAAGCCGGGGATGAGCGGCCGGGGCATCCGGGGCGCGCTGAAGGTCAGCGGCACCGCCGCGACCGTGGCCCCGGACGCCGCGCTGACCCAGGCCACCGCCAGCTACCAGCGGTACGTGACCAGCCAGACCGCCGCCCTGCTCACCAAGACCGAGGAGTTCGTCGGCGCGGTCAAGGCCGGCGACGTGCCGAAGGCCAAGGCGCTGTACCCGGTGGCCCGCACCTACTGGGAGCGGATCGAGCCGGTCGCGGAGAGCTTCGGCGACCTCGACCCCAAGATCGACGGTCGGGAGGAGGTCATCGAGGAGGGCATGGAGTTCACCGGCTTCCACCGGATCGAGAAGGACCTCTGGACCACCGGCGACATCAGTAAGGACGGCCCGATCGCCGACCGGCTGCTGGTCGACGTCAAGGAGATCGTGGCCCGGGCCAACGCCGAGAAGCTCACCCCGCTCCAGCTCGCCAACGGGGCCAAGGCCCTGCTCGACGAGGTGGCCAGCGGCAAGATCACCGGCGAGGAGGAGCGGTACTCGCACACCGACCTCTGGGACTTCAACGCCAACCTGGAGGGCTCCAAGGCCGCCGTCGCCGCGCTGCGACCCGCGCTGGAGCAGCGCGCCCCCGAGCTGGTCGCCCAGCTCGACAAGGAGTTCGCCAACGTGGAGGCGGCGCTCGGCAAGCACCGCGACGGCGACGGCTGGAAGCTGCACACCCAGCTGAGCAAGACCGACCTCAAGGAGTTGTCGGACAGCATCAACGCCCTCGCCGAGCCGGTCAGCAAGGTCGCCGCCGCCGTCGCCCGGTGACGACGGGTCAGCACGGCCGTCGTACGGCCGGTCCCTCCCAGGAGAGTCGATGAGCGAGCAGAGCAGCACCACCGGCCGGGGTCGCCGCCGGCTGACCCGACGGCGGGCGATCACCCTGGCCGGGGTCGGGGTCGCCGGGGTGGCCGGGGTGGCCGCCGGAGCGGGCGCGTTGACCCGCGACGGCGACCGGGCCGCCGCCTACGACGGGGCCGCCGGGGCGGTGCCGTTCCACGGTGAACACCAGGCCGGGATCACCACCCCGGCCCAGGACCGGCTGCACTTCGTCGCCTTCGACGTGATCACCAAGGACCGGGACCGGCTGGTCGCGATGCTCCAGGAGTGGACGGCCGCCGCCGCTCGGATGACCGGCGGAAAGGACGCCGGGGTGATCGGTGCCGTCGGCGGTGTCCCGGAGGCCCCGCCGGACGACACCGGCGAGGCGCTGGGCCTGCCCCCGTCGCAGCTCACCCTGACCGTCGGTTTCGGCGCGACCCTGTTCCGCGACGCGCAGGGCCGGGACCGGTTCGGCCTCGCCGGCCGCCGCCCCGCCGCGCTGGCCGACCTGCCGCACTTCGCCGGGGACGCGTTGCGCCCGGAGATCTCCGGCGGCGACCTGTGCGTGCAGGCGTGCGCCAACGACCCGCAGGTGGCGGTGCACGCCATCCGTAACCTGGCCCGGATCGGGATGGGTGTGGTCAGCGTCCGCTGGTCGCAGCTCGGCTTCGGGCGTACCTCGTCGACGTCGCGGGACCAGGCGACCCCGCGTAACCTCTTCGGCTTCAAGGACGGCACCGCCAACCTCAAGGCCGAGGACGCCGGGCTGCTGCGTGAGCAGCTCTGGGCCCAGCCGGAGGACGGCGCGGACTGGATGACCGGCGGGTCCTACCTGGTCACCCGCAAGATCCGGATGCAGATCGAGACCTGGGACCGCAGTTCGCTGACCGAGCAGGAGCAGATCGTCGGCCGGACCAAGGGCAGCGGTGCGCCGCTGGGCCGCCGCGACGAGTTCGACGAGCCGGACTTCGCCGCGAAGGGCGACGACGGCCAGCCGGTGATCGCCGTCGACTCGCACGTGCGCCTCGCCCACCCCACCCTGAACAACGGTGCCCGGCTGCTGCGCCGGGGCTACAACTACGTCGACGGCTCGGACGGGCTGGGCCGGCTCGACGCCGGGCTGTTCTTCATGGCCTACCAGCGGGACCCGCGCCGGCAGTTCGTGCCGATCCAGACCCAGCTGGCCCGCAACGACGCGATGAACGAATACCTGCGGCACGTCTCCAGCGGCCTGTTCGCCTGCCCGCCCGGGGTCCGGGACGCCGCCGACTGGTGGGGTCGCGCCCTGTTCAGCTGAGCGGCGACCCGGAATCCTCCGGCGACGCCGACCGCAGTGCCGGCACAGCCGGGCGCACCCCGGCCGGGGCCGGGGCGGCGGCAGGGCCCGGGGCCGGCGGTTCGACGGCGGCGGGGGTGGCCGGGTGCAGGTCGGGCCAGAGGGTGGCGGTGAGCGCCCGGTTGCGGCGTAGCCGCAGCGTGCCGCGCCGGTTCCGTTCCGCCAGCACCGCCGCCAGCAGCAACGGCTCCGGTACGCCGGGCGGTGACTTCGGGGCGGTCACCGCCGCCACCTCGCACCACAACTCCCGGGCCAACCTCGACCGGTACGGCTCGACGATCTGCCCGGCCCGGGTCAGGTACTGCCGGACCGCCAGGGCCAGCGCGTCGTCGAGCCTGGTCAGGTCCAGGGTGGCCGCCCAGCCGGCCAGCGGCGGAATGATCCGTGGGGCCGGTCGCCAGCCCTGCGTCGTGCGGGTGTGCACCACCATGGTGCCGGCGACCAGGTCGCCCAGCCGTCGCCCGCGCGGATCGGTCAGCATCACGGTGACGCCGGCCACCCAACTCAGCAGCGGCAGCACCAGCCCCGGCCACTCCACGGCCACCCCCACCAGCGCCCGGGTCAGCGACTGGCGCAGCTCCACCGGGCCGCCGTCGGCGCTGACCACCCGCAGGCCCACCGCGAGCTTGCCGGGCGTCCGGCCGTGGTTGAGGCGTTCCCAGGCGACCGGATAGCCGACCAGCACCAGCACCAGGCCGAGCGTCTCCAACGCCCCGGTGAAGGCCCGGTCCACCACCGGGTCGGGCAGCAGGATCAGCACCACCGGGGTCAGCGTCAGCGCCAGCAGCGCCGCGCAGAGCAGTTGACCGACGACGTCGATCAGGAGCGCCAGGACCCGGGAGCCGAGCCGGGCCGCCCGCACGTCCAGCTCGACGGCCTCGCCGCTGATCAGCCCGGCGTCCGCCCAGCGTCCGCCGGCCGGGGTGTCCGCCGGGCCGACGCGGGTCGGGGTGTCCGCCGGGCCGACGCGGGTCGGCACCGGTGGTTGCGCTCTCACCCGGACAGTGAACACTATGGGCGCGGGACGGGGGAGGACCAGTGGATCTCGACGCGTACGTCGCCGAGCACAGCCACGAGTGGCGGCGGCTGGAGCTGTTCTGCGACCGGCGTCGACTCGACGTCGACGAGATCGACGAGATGATCGTCCTCTACCAGCGCACCGCCACCCACCTGTCGGCGCTGCGCAGCCGGGCACCCGATCCGGCCCTGGTCAGCCGGTTGTCCCACCTGGTGCTGCGGGCGCGGGCCCGGATCACCGGCCGCCGACGGCCGTCCTGGGGGGCGTTGGGGCGGTTCCTGGTCGTCGGGTTCCCCGGCGCGGTCTACCGGGCCTGGCCGTGGTGGTGCGCGGTGGCCACCGGGTTCAGCCTGCTCAGCGGCTTCCTCATCTGGTACGTCGCGGGCAACCCGGGCACCGCCGCCGCGTTCATCGGCCCCGACGCCGCCGCCGACCTGGTCGACTCCGGCTTCGCCGGCTACTACACCGAGTTCTCCGCGCCCACGTTCGCCTTCCACCTGTGGACCCACAACGCCTGGATCGCCGCCCAGTGTCTCGCCTCGGGGGTGCTCGTCGTCCCGGTGTTCTACCTGCTGTGGCAGAACGCGCTGAACGTCGGGGTGGTGGGCGGGGTGATGGTCTCCTATGGCCGGGCCGACGTGTTCTTCGGCCTGATCACCCCGCACGGGCTGTTGGAGCTGACCGGGGTCTTCGTCGCGGCCGGGGTGGGGCTGCGGACCGCCTGGGCGTGGATCTCGCCACCGGAGCACCTGGGCCGGGGGCGGGCGGTGGCCGAGGCGGGCCGCTCGGCGATCCTGGTCGCGGTGGGTCTGGTCGGGCTCTTTGCGGTCTCCGCACTGTTGGAGGCGTTCGTCACCCCGTCGCCGGTGCCGGTGGCGCTTCGGGTCGGCGTCGGTGCGACGGTGTGGCTGGGCTTCCTGGCGTACGTGGTGCTGCTCGGTCGCCGGGCGGTCGCCGTCGAGCGCGTACCGGCCGAGCGTGCCGACCCGTGGCTGGCCGAACTGTGGCCCTCCACGGACCCGGCCCGCGCCTGGCACCCCACCCACCGTCCGCACCGACCCGTGCCGTGAACGGACCGGACCCGGGTCAGAGCTGCCCGAGGGCCTTGAGGCGCAGGTAGGTGTCGGCCAGGGCGGGGGCGAGGCGGTCCGCCGGGGCGTCCACCACGGTCACCCTGTACCGGCCGAGGGCGGCGCGGACCCGGTCCCGCTCGGCGAGCGCCCGCCAGCCGGCCGCGGCGGCGTAGGCGTCCCCGGTGCGGACCGGCGGGGTGGTGGTCAACGCGGTGAGCACCGGGTCGTGCGCGGCCGCCACGATCACCCGGTGCCGGGCGGCCAGCCGGGGCAGCACCGGCAGCAGCCCCTCGGCGAGCGCGCCCGCCTCCAGGGCGGTGAGGAGCACCACCAGGCTGCGCCGCCGGTGCCGGCGCAGGATCTCCGCGACGATCAGGTCGAAGTCGGTTTCCACCAGCGCCGGGTGCAGGGGCGCGAGCGCGTTCACCAACCGGTGGAGCAGGGCCGGCTGGCTGCCACCGGTGACCGTGGTCCGGATCTGAGCGTCGGCGGCGAGCAGGTCGACCCGGTCGCCGGCCCGGGAGGCCAACGCGGTCAGCAGCAGCGCGGCGTCGATGGCGGTGTCCAGCCGGGGCTCGTCCCTGACGCGTACCGCCGAGGTGCGGCCGGTGTCCAGCACACACACCAGCCGTCTGTCGCGCTCCGGACGCCAGGTGCGGACCAGCACGTCCGCGCGGCGGGCGCTGGCCCGCCAGTCGATCGACCGGACGTCGTCGCCGACCACGTACTCGCGCAGGGTGTCGAACTCGGTGCCCTGGCCCCGCCCCCGGGCGACCTGGGTGCCGTCGATGACCCGCAGCCGGGACAGCTTCTCCGGCAGGTGCCGACGGGAGTCGAACCGGGGCAGCACCCGCAGCGTCCAGCCGGGGGTGGCCGGCCGGCCCGCCCGCTGCCGCAACGCCAACCCGAGCGGCCCGAGCGAGCGCACCGTCACCGTCACCGCCGGCCGGTCGCCGCGCCGGGTGGGGGTGAGCCGGTTGGGCAGCACCAGCACCCCGCCCGGTCCGACCCGGGACACCCGGTCCGGCGGTACGTCCGGACGGGCCCCCGCCGACGGCACCCACCCGTCGCGCACCTGGGCACGCAGCGTACGGCCGGAGGTGTTGGTCAGGCGCAGGGTGACCGTCGCGGACCGGCCCAGCCGGACGGCCCGGTCACCCTCACGGTCGACGGTGATCGTGTGCAGCGGGGCGGCGAGCGCCCAGTCCACGGCGGTCAGCAGCAGCACCGCGCCGGTCATCACGGCCACCCCGCGCACCGGGTCCGGCCAGAACGCCAGGGTGGGCACCCCCACCAGCAGCAGCACGGCCGCCCGCCAGGTCATCGCGGGGTCGGCACGGTGGCCAGCACCGTGTCCAGCACCATGTCGACCCCGACCCCCTCCAACTCCACCTCGGGGCGCAACCGCAGCCGGTGCCGCAACGTCGGGCGGGCGGTGGCCTTCACGTCGTCGGGGGTGACGTGGTCCCGACCGGCCAGCCAGGCCCACGCCTTCGCGGTGCTGAGCAGGCCGGTGGCGCCCCGGGGCGACGCACCCAGCTCCAGCGCCGGGGCGGTCCGGGTGGCCCGGCACAGGTCCACGATGTAGCCGAGCACCGGCTCGGCCACGTGCACCCGGCCCACCGCCTCCCGGGCGGCGGCCAGGTCGGCGACGCCGGCCACCGGGCGTACGCCGGCCGCGCCGAGGTCACGGGGGTCGAAGCCGGCGTGGTGGGCGCGCAGCACCCCCAGCTCCTCGTCCCGGTTGGGCAGCGGCACGGTCAGCTTGAGCAGGAACCGGTCGAGCTGCGCCTCGGGTAACGGGTAGGTGCCCTCGTACTCGACGGGGTTCTGGGTGGCGGCCACGATGAACGGCTCGGGCAGCGGCCGGCGGGCGCCCTCGACGGACACCTGGCGCTCCTCCATCACCTCCAGCAGCGCCGACTGGGTCTTCGGCGGCGTCCGGTTGATCTCGTCGGCGAGCAGCAGGTTGGTGAAGACCGGCCCCTCCCGGAAGGTGAACGCGGCGGTACGCGGGTCGAAGATCAGCGAACCGGTGACGTCACCGGGCATCAGGTCGGGGGTGAACTGGACCCGCTTGGAGTCCAGCTCGAGGGCGGTGGCGACGGTGCGGATCAGCAACGTCTTGGCCACCCCGGGCACGCCTTCCAGCAGGACGTGGCCCCGGCAGAGCAGGGCGATGACCAGGCCGGTGACCACGGCGTCCTGGCCGACGACCGCCTTGGCCACCTCGGTGCGCAGCCGGTGCAGGGCGGCCCGGGCGTCGTCCGGGCCGGCCGTGGGCTCGGCGGTGGTGGCGGGTCGGGTCACCGGGGGTCTCCTTCGGTCGGACGGCCGGGCGCTGCCGCCACGGTACGGGTCAGCCGGTCCAGCGACCGGGCCAGCTCCAGCAGTTCGGCGTCGGTCCCGGGCGCCGCGCCGAAGAGCAGCTCGTGGATCTGCTCCGGGGTGCCGCCGGCCGGCCCGGCCACCCGGGCCGCCAACTCCGCCGGTGCGAGGGTCGCGGGCAGGTCGAGCCGGCCGCGCAACCGTCCCAGCGTGGCGGTGCGCAGGATCTCGGCGGCCGGGCCCCGGGCGCGGGCCCGTTGGTAGAGCCGGGCCCGGCCGAGGGCGGTCTCGGCGGCGCGGACCTCGACCGGCAGCGGCTCGGTGACCGGTGGGCCGAGCCGGCGGGCCCGCCACAGCACGGTCAGCAGGGCGGCCAGGGCGAGTTGGAGCAGTAGCGCCCAGAACCAGGGCGGGAAGGCGTCCAGCAGCGGGTGGTCGTCGGGTGGTGGCGGACCGGCCGAGTCGGGGGCGTCACCCCGTCCGTCGCCTCCGCCGGTGGCGGGTCCGGGGCCACCCGGGCCCTGCTCGCCGGTGCCGTCGCCGTAACCGGTGGACCCGCCGGGGGCGGGTGACCAGGCGGGCTCGCCGGTGCCGTCGGGACGGCCGACCGTGGGGGCCGGTGCCGGCCCGTCCAGGTCCAACCAGACCACCCGACCGTGGACGCCGAGCAGGCCGGTGCCGAGCGTCTCGTTGCCGTGTTCGGCGATCCGTTCGTTGCGGAACGGGTCGCTGGCACCGATCACCACCACCTCGGCCCGGCCGGGCAGCCGGACCAGGCCGTCGCCGTAGCAGCGGTCGAGGGTGGCTGCGGTACCGGGCGCGGCGGCGTACCGCTGGAGCCGGGCGGCGGCCACCCCGGCCCGGCTCGCCTCGGGTAGTGGACAGGGCCGACCGTCGGTGTCGGGTCCGACGGCCCGGGCGGCCCACCGGCGGTCGGTGGGCACCACCGGCAGGCCGGCGGATTCGAGCACCCGGCGGGACGGGTCGACGAGGACCAGTCGCCGGCCGGCCGGCAGCTCGCCCAGCGTGTCGAGGGTGTCGGGGTGCAGCAGTTCCGCCGCCGGCACGAAGAGGGTGGCCGGGCCACGGTCGAGGCCGAGCAGGGCGGGCAGCAGGTCGGTCTCCCGGTCCACGGTGACGCCCCGGGCGCGCAGCGCGTCGGCGAGGCGGCTGCCACCGTCGTCGTCGGTGGCGACCGGGGAGAGGAAACCGGGTTCGGTCGGGTCGGGCTGGTCCAGCGCGTGGGCACCGACGGTGCCGGCGAGCAGCGCGGCGGCCAACGCCAGCGGCACGATCACCCGGTGCCGGCGGCGCCGCCGTACCGGCCCGGCCGGTGGCGGGCGGACGGGGGCCGGTGGCGGGCTGTCGACCGTCGGTGTGGCGGGGCGGGTCACCCGGGGCCCTCCGTCCGGCCGTGGGTGGGTGAGGGCCCGGTCCAGCTCGTCGGCGAGTTCCCGCATCCGCTGGTCGTGTCCGGCGGCGGCGGGGCGTTGGGCGTACCACAGCTCGGCGAAGATCGCTCCGGCGGCGCGCAACGGCGGGTCGACCGGGGGACGGGCGTGGGCTGCCGCGTCGGTCAGTTCGGTGACGGTCATCCCGGGTCGGGGTGCGACCGCACCGACGGCGACCAGCCGGCGGATCATGTCGCGCAGCCGTTCCCGGACGGCTTCGGCGTACCGGCCCTCGGCGGCCAGCCGGTCGGCCAGGGAGCGCCCGGGGCCGGCGGCGGGGGTGTCGTCTCCGGTGCGGGGGCGGGGCAGGGTGACGCCGGGCGGGTCGTCGGCCGACCGCTGCCGTCGCCGCCAGCGGGGCAGCCGCCAGCGGGGCAGCCGCCAGCGGGGCAGCCGCCAGCGGGGCAGCCTGAGCCGGGGCAGCCGCCAGCGGGGCAGTCGCCAGCGGGGCAGTCGGCGGGGCACCCAGGCCGGGAAGTGGTACCAGGCGAGCGCGGTCAGCCCGGCGACCAGCACCAGCAGCAGCGCGGCCAGCGGCAGCGGCAGCACGTCGCCGAGCGCGGCGACGGCCTCCGTCCACCACCGGCTCACCGATCGACCGCCGGCAGGCCGGCCGCGACGGACCCCGCGGGGGTACGGGCGAGCCGGATGTCCAGCCCTTCGGCGCGCATCCGGGTGTCCAGGTGGTTCACCGCGTCGAGACAGGCCAGCGCGGGGTAGGCGACGCTGTTCACCGCCGCCCAGGCGAGCATCGCGGCGACGACCCGCACGTCGGGGTCGGCCAGGTCGACCAGGTGCAGCGACTCGACGCCGAAGAAGAGACCGAGGGCGAGACCGACCCGCAGCACCCACCAGCCGAGGTAGCCGAGCAGCCGGACGGCGGCGGCCCGACCGCGCAGCGCGACGCGGACCGACCGGGGCACCGCTGACGGTCCGGGCACCCGGTCCACCACCACGGCTGCGGCGACCGAGCCGAGCAGTCCCCAGCCGACGAGCCAGGCCGGGCCGAGCAGCGCCGCGACCAGCATCAGCAGGCCGACCGCCGGGGCGAGCAGCAGGGTGACCCCCCAGTGGGCTCCGGCCGGGCGGAGCAGGTCCCCCACGCCGGTGTGGCGGCCGAGCAGGGCCGCGCCGGCCGCCCGCGCGGCCGGGTTGCCGAGCAGCAGGACGATCACCGCCTCACCGGCGGCGCCCACCGCGAGCAGTTGCCACCAGAGCGGAAACGACCCGCTCTCGCTCCACCACACCGGGGGTACGGCGTCGGCGAGCCGGCGCAGCGGGTACAACAGCACCTGTTCACCGGCGGCGAGCAGGACGCCCAGGGGGACCAGCACCCGCCCCTGGGCCCGCAGCAGCAGCACGGCGGAGTCGAGCAGTTCACCGACGGTGAGTGGACGGCGGGGGAGCACGGCGGTCGGGCCGACATCGGGCACGCGTACTCCTGCGGATGGTGGCTGGCGGGGGGCGACCTGCCCGGGGATCATGGTGACACGGTCCGACCGGCCGGGTGGATCCGCCGTGCGGGCCACCGATACGGCCATCGGGGGAGATATCGCGCGTGGGGCGTGCGGTGGCACCTCTCCCGGCAGTACCGTGCCATCCAGACGCGATCCCACCGACTGAACGGGGATGGAAACATAAACCCCATGAGAGCCCGGGTGCTGGTGGTCGACGACGACCCCGCGCTCGCCGAGATGCTCGGCATCGTCCTGCGCAGTGAGGGTTTCCTGCCTTCCTTCGTCGCCGACGGGGAACGGGCGTTGGCTGCGTTCCGGGACAGTCGACCCGACATCGTGCTGCTCGACCTGATGTTGCCCGGGATGAGTGGTATCGACGTGGCGCGGGCGATCCGTGGCGAGTCGGGTGTGCCGATCGTCATGCTGACCGCCAAGAGCGACACCGTCGACGTGGTGCTCGGCCTGGAGTCGGGTGCCGACGACTACGTGGTCAAGCCGTTCAAGCCGAAGGAGCTGGTGGCCCGGATGCGGGCCCGGCTGCGGCGGGGCGAGGACGTCGCCCCGGAGATGCTGACCATCGGCCCGCCCGGTAACCAGATCACCATCGACGTGCCGGCGCACACCGTCAGCCGGGACGGCGACGAGGTGAAGCTGACGCCGCTGGAGTTCGACCTGCTGGTCGCGCTGGCCCGCAAGCCGCGTCAGGTCTTCACCCGGGAGGTCCTGCTGGAGCAGGTCTGGGGTTACCGGCACGCGGCGGACACCCGGCTGGTCAACGTGCACGTGCAGCGGTTGCGCGCCAAGATCGAGCCGGACCCGGAGCGGCCGGAAATCATCCTGACCGTGCGGGGCGTGGGATACAAGGCGGGTACCGGATAGCCTGGTCTACACCGTGACCAGTGCCCCCGACCCCACCCCCGAGCACACCGCCGGCTGGCGTCCCGCCGCGCGGGCGGTGTGGCGTGCCCTGCTGGGCCGTTGCCTGCGGGTGACCGCCGGCCTGCGGCAGACCTGGCGGCGGTCGTTGCAGGTCCGGGTGGTGACCATCACGCTGGTGGTGTCCAGCCTGCTGGTCGGCGGCTTCGCCTACCTGATCGCCGACAAGATCACCAGCATCCTGCTCGAGAACGCCGAGACCGACGTGCTGCTGCGGCTGCGCAACGGCAGTGACTACTCGGCCAAGCAGTTCAACCTCTACAGCCAGCCCCAGGAGGCGCAGCTCCAGGACACCGTCGAGGGCACGGTCAACTATCTGGCCGGGGGCGACCCGCAGCAGACCAGCGGGGTGGTGGTGGCGATCACCGCGGACAACTACGCCGGCATCATCGAGACCCGCACCTCCCCGGCGATGGACGTCCGGCCGCTGGTCAGCCGGGAGCTACGGGCCGCCGTCGCCGACGGTAAGGTGGCCCACCAGATCCGCACCGGCCAGCTCACCGGGGAGCGGACGAAATACCTGGTCTACGGCTCCCCGGTGCCCACCCGCTTCGGCCAGCTGGAGCTCTACTACCTCGTCCCGCTCAACCGGCAGGACGCCACCGCCGCCGACGCCCGGGCCACCGTCCTGGCCACCGGGGTGGCCCTGGTGCTGCTGCTCGGCCTGCTCGCCGCCCTGGTCACCCGGTTGGTGGTGACCCCGGTCCGGGTCGCCGCGCGCACCGCCCAGCGGCTCTCCGCGGGCCTGCTCGACCAGCGGATGGTGGTCAACGGCGAGGACGACCTCGCCCTGCTCGCCGCCTCGTTCAACCAGATGGCCACCAACCTGCAACGGCAGATCCTCCGCCTGGAGGAGATGTCCCGCCTCCAGCGCCGGTTCACCTCCGACGTCTCGCACGAGCTGCGGACCCCGCTGACCACCGTCCGGATGGCCGCCGACCTGATCTTCGCCGAGCGCGACGAGTTCGACCCGGCGGTGGCCCGCAGCGCCGAGCTGCTCCAGGCGGAGCTGGACCGGTTCGAGGAGTTGCTCACCGACCTGCTGGAGATCAGCCGCTTCGACGCCGGCTTCGCCATGCTCGACTCCGAGCCGACCGACCTGGTGCCGGTGGTGCACCGGGTCGCCGACCGCCTCGCCGGACTGGCCGAACGGGTCGGCGTCACCATCGAGCTGGCGGTGCCGACCAGCCCGGTGATCGCCGAGGTGGACCCGCGTCGGGTCGAGCGGGTGCTGCGCAACCTGGTCGGCAACGCCGTGGAGCACGGCGAGGCCAAACCGGTGGTGATCACCCTGGGCGTCGACCAGACCGCCGTCGCGGTCACCGTCCGCGACCACGGCGTCGGGCTCAAGCCGGGCGAGGAGAAGCTGGTCTTCAACCGGTTCTGGCGGGCCGACCCGTCCCGGGCCCGGCAGACCGGCGGGACCGGGCTGGGGTTGTCGATCAGCCTGGAGGACGCCCGGCTGCACGGCGGCTGGCTGGAGGCGTGGGGGGCGCCGGGGCAGGGCGCCCAGTTCCGACTCACCCTGCCGGTCCGCTCCGGCGACCGGCTCACCACCTCACCGCTGCGGCTGGTGCCGGCGGACGCCACCCTGCCCTTCGGTGGCCCGCGAGACGGCGACCTGTTGGCGATCGGGCCCGCCGACGGTGGTGTCCTGGCCATCGGCCCCGGTCCGGCCGCCGTGCCCGACGAGCGGGCGGAGGTCCGGTCGTGAGTCGTCGCACGGGCGCGGGCCCGGCCGTGGGGCGCCGGGCGCTGGCCGGGCTGCTCTGCGTCGTACTGCTGGCGCTCGCCACCGGCTGCGGCATCCCCGACCGCACCGACGTGCAGGTGGACGGGTCCGGGCCGGCCGTCTCGGCGGGCGCGTCCAGCTCCGGCCGGGGCGAACCCCCCACCCGCACGTCCAGCGGCGCCGACCGGGAGACCTTCGTCCGCAACTTCCTGGCCGCCGCGGCCGGTGAGCCCGAGCGGGCGTACGCCCGGGTCAAGCAGTTCATCGCCCGCGAGGACCGCAACCGGCTCGCGGAGAAACAGGGCAGTGAGGTCGCGATCAACGTGGTCCGGCTGACCGAGAAGCCGGTGATCACCGAGAACGTCAACGGTCTGCTCACCGTCCGGGTGCCGGTGCAGCAGGTGGGGCTGCTGCGGGCCAACGGGGTGCTCGGCCCGCCGGTGGTGACGGACACCGAATACCAGTTCTCGCTGCGCGGCTCCGCCGAGCCGGGCCAGGAGAGCACGCAGGACGGCGGCTACTACGTCACCGATCCGCCGAGCGTGCTGCTGCTGGACACGTTGAGCCTGCGGCTGTACTACCAGATCCGTACGGTCTACTTCTGGAACTCCGACGCCACCCGGCTGGTCGCCGACCAGCGTTACCTGCCCCTCGCCGTGCCCAACGAGCGGCTGGTCAGCGAGGCGGTCAAGTGGCTGATCGCCGGCCCGTCGGACTGGCTCCGCCAGGGGGCGAGCGGCCTGCCGGACCGGACCGCCCTGATCAACAACGCGGTCAAGACCGACGGCCGGTGGGAGGTCAACCTCGACCTGCCCGGGGACGACCGTCGCAAACTGGAGAAACTCGGCATCCAGCTGTCCTGGTCGCTGTCCGACCTGGACGGCCCGCTCCAGCTCACCACCCGCAACCAGTCCCGGGTGACCATCGACGACCTGGCCGCCCACCGGCTCGCCAACCCGGTCTATCCGCTCACCGAGGCGCCGCAGCGGTTCACCGTCTATGACGGGGCGATCCATCCGCTCGTCTTCGAGGCCGAGCCCATCGGCCCCGTGCCGATCCGCGTGGAGGACAACCACACCATCGTCTCGGCGGCCCTGCGGCGGGCCGTCGAGGACAAGACCCTCGCCGCCCTGGTGACCACCGCCCCGGGCGGCCGGCACCGCCTGGTCGCCGGTTCCGGTGCCGCGCCGGTGCAGGTGATGACCCCGGGGACGCAGACCTTCACCGCGCTCGGCCGGCCGGTCTGGTTGCGCCCGCTCGGCGGGGCCCAGCCGTACGGGCTGGTGGTGGCCGACGGGCGGCTCTACCGGTTCGACGACCGGGCCCGGATGGTCCAGGTGCCGGTGGGCGCGACGGGTCAGGTCAGCGCGGTGGCCGCCGCCCTGGACGGGCACCGGATCGCACTGATCGTCGGTGGGCGGCTCTACCTCAGCACGGCGAGTCTCGACGGCGGAGTGGTCTCCCTCGGCCCGGTACGACAGGTCGCCACCACACTCACCGACCTGTCGGCGGTGGACTGGGCGCAGGAGAACACCCTGGCCGTGGCCGGCTCCACCAACCGTTCGGCGGTCTACGAGGTGGGCGTGGACGGGGTGTTGCAGGCCGGGCTGGTCACCGACGTCGGTGCCCGGGTGACCCACCTCGCGGTGTACCCGGGCAACCCGACCTACGTGCTGCCCACCCTCATGATGATGTACGAGGCCAACGGGGTCGCCTACCGCTACCGTTCACCGTCGGCGGAGACGATCCGGGGCGAGCAGGTGCTGGACGTGCCGTCCCCGCCCGCCGGTGGCCGGGCGGGCAGTCCGACCGCGCCGTTCTTCCTGTTCTGAGCCTCTCGTGCGGGACATCGGCGGACTCTGGGCGGACCTGACCGATCTGGTCTTCCCGACCGGTTGTGCCGGCTGCGGTCGGCGGGACGAGACCTTGCGGCAGGGCTGCTGCCCGCGCTGCGTACGCCAGCTCGCCGCGCTGCGGCCGGTGCCGGCCCGTCCCACCCCGCCTCCGCCGGACCTGCCGCCCTGCCACGCCCTCGGCCCGTACGCGGGCCCGCTGCGGGAGGTGCTGCTGTCGTACAAGGAGCGGGGTCGGCACGGGTTGGCCCGGCCGCTGGGCGGGTTGCTGGCGGAGGTGGTGGCGGCGGCGGTGGGTCCGGCCCGGCCGGTGCTGCTGGTGCCGGTGCCGGACCGGGCGGCGGCGGCCGGGCCCGCTACGGCGACCACCTGACCCGGTTGGTCCGGCACGCGGCGGTCCGGTTGCGGGGGCCGGCTGGGACGTGCGGACGGCGGTGCCGGTGCGGGCCCTGCCCCGGCCGGATTCGGTGGAGCTGGACCAGGCGGGGCGGGCCGAGGCGGCGGCGTCGGCGTTCCGGCTGCGGCCGGGGTGGGCCGGGCGTGGTGCGGGTGGCCGGACGGTGGTGGTGCTGGACGACATCCTCACCACGGGGGCCACCCTGGCGGCGCTGAGTCGGACCTTGCGTGCGGCGGGAATGACGCCATATGGCGCGGCCGTGTTGGGTGCAACGCAAAAGCGGCGGCATTGGTGACGCAACGTGTTTCCGTTTCACCCCATGGTGTTGGTTGCTGTTAATTCTCTGAGGGTTTCCCACAACCGGGGGTGACTGTCGGCCGAACAGGAGTTAGCGTTTTCGTGTCGGGGTAGGAAGGGTTCCCCACCCGTCCCCGACGGTGGAAGGAGGCGTAGCCGTACCTGACCGGTCGACGCTCCCAGGGGCCCTCCCGAGGTTGCTCGACCGGATTCGAAGATCAGCCGACCATCCGGAAAAGGGAGGTCACGTGGACATCGTGGTCAAGGGTCGAAACGTCGAAGTGCCGGACCATTACCGGGTACACGTAGCCGAGAAACTCGCGAAAATCGAACGCTACGATCACAAGCTCATCCGGGTCGATGTGGAGCTGTTCCACGAACGCAATCCCCGGCAGTCCGACACCTGCCAGCGAGTGGAGATCACCTGTGTCTCCCGTGGGCCGGTGATCAGGGCAGAGGCCTGCACGAACGACTTCTACAGCGCGCTGGACGCGGCCATCGCCAAGCTGGACACCCGACTGCGCCGGGCGGCCGACCGCCGCCGCGTACACCGGGGCCGGCATGCGCCGATCTCCGTCGCCGCCGCCACCGCCGGTCTGCCGGTGGCCGGCCTGGACGACGTCGCCGCCCCCGCCGGCGGCACCGCCACCGCGACCGCCGTCGAGGAGCGCCCGGAGGAGCACGACGACCAGCCCTGGCACATCGCCCGGGCCAAGGTGCACCCCGCCGACCCGATGACGGTCGACGACGCCCTGTTCCAGATGGAGCTCGTCGGCCATGACTTCTACCTGTTCCACGACAAGGAGTCCGGCCGCCCCAGCGTCGTCTACCGCCGCCACGCCTACGACTACGGCATCATCTCCCTAGACACCTAACCCACCCCCCACCCCCCGGCCGCCCCCGCCCCCGCCCCCGCTCGCGGTGATCAAGAGGTTTGCGTCAGCTACGAAGATCGAATTGACGTAAACCTCTTGATCACCCGGGAGGTGGGGGTGGGGTCGGTGGGGAGGGAGGGGGGTCGGTGGGGAGGTGGGACCAGAGGAGGGTGTCGGGGCGGGGGGTTTCGGGGGTCGGGGCGGGGAGGCGGGCACGCATGAGGCCCTCCCGGTGGAAGCCGGCCCGGGTCAGGACGCGCTGGGAGGCGGTGTTCCACGGAGCGGTGCCGGCCCAGAGGCGGGCCAGACCCACCGGGCCGAACGCCCAGTCGGCCACCAGCCGGACCGCACGGGTGGCCAGGCCCCGGCCGCGCGCCTCGGGCAGCAGGCTGTAGCCGATCATCGCCTGGCCGGTGGCCGGCTCGTCGTGGATCAGAGCGCAACCGCCGACCATCGTGCCGGTCACCGCGTCGCACAGCGCGAAGTCGGCCGCCCGGCCGGTCAGCCAGTCGCTCTCGGCGACGGCGCAGCGCCGGTCGATGTCCGCCCGGGTCGGTGGGACCGGACGGACCCGGGTCGCCACCACCTCGGGGCGGGTGTGCAACCGGTGCAGCACCTCGGCGTCGGCAGGGGCGAGCCGGCGCAGGGTCACCACCGCGTCGGTGAGCCGGCCGTCAGGCAGGTCCGGCAGCAGGCGCGGGACCGGGCCGGGCGGGTCGCCGGCGAGGCGTACCCAGGCGAGCAGGTCGTACCGGTCGCCGTCACGGCCCGGGCCGGCAGCCCGGCGTACCCCCTCGGGGTGGAAGCCGGCGGCCAGCGCGACCCGCTGGCTGGCCGGGTTCTCGGCCCTGATCAGCAGCTCCAGCCGGGCCAGGCCGGCCTGGAACGCGGCCGTCGCCAGGGCCCGGGTGGTGGCGGTGGCGATCCCGCGCCGCCGGGCCCGCGGTGCCACCCAGTAGCCCAGCTCAGCCTGCCCCCGGCCCGGCGCCACCTGGCTGAGCCCGGCCCCGCCGACCAGCCGGTCGGTCCCGGCATCGACGATCGCGTACGCCGCGCCGCCGCTGCGCCACGCCGCCGGGGCGCCCTCGGAGATCCACCAGTGCGCGTCGGCGACCGTGTAGGGATGCGGCATCCCCACCGGGTTGAACCGCAGGTTCACCGGATCGTCGCGGCCGGCTGCGAGGTCCTCGGCGTCGTCCGGCCGGAACGGCCGCAGCCGCACCGGTCCGGCCTCGATGACCTCCGGGGTCACGTCAGGTCCTCGCCAGGCTCGATGGTCCGTGGGTTCACGTCAGGCCGCCGTCGTCGTTGGTCTGCGGGGTCACGTCAGGTCCTCGGCGAGCAGCGCGCCGACCCAGGCGTCGACCCGGTCCCCCCGCTGCGGCACCCCGCCCCGCAGGGTGCCCTCGACGGTGAAGCCGGCCTTCTCGGCGGCCCGCCGGGAGGCGGTGTTGCCGACGTGGGCCTTCCACTCGATCCGGACCAGGTCGAGGCCGGTGATGCCCCAGGCGGCGAGCGCGCCCAGCGCGGCCGGCATCCAGCCCCGGCCCCGGGCGTGCGGCGCGGTCATGAAGCCGACCTCGGCCCGCAGCGGGTCGACGGGGTTCAACCGCAGGTCGACGGTGCCGGCGAAGGCGTCGTCCGGGTCGGCCAGGACGAAACACGCGCTGCTGCCCCGCGCCCAGGCCAGCCCGCCGTAGGTCAGGTAGCCCTCGGCGTCGGTGTGCTGGTAGGGGTGCGGCACGCTGGTCCACCGGACGGTGTCCGGGTCCCGGCAGGTGGCGACGACCCCGTCCAGGTCGCGTTCCTCCATCGGTCGCAACCGCAGCTCGGTGTCCCCGGCGGTGGCGAACAGGACGGGCTGCGGCCGACCGAACACGGCGGCCCGCCGGGCTTCCAGGGTGCCCGGTCCGGCCGGTCCGGGCGCACCGGCGGCGGGCACCTCCCCGGGCAGCAGCGAGCCGATCCAGCCCTCGACCCGGCCGTCCCCGGCGGGTCGGGCGAGCCGCAGCTCACCGGAGACCTGGAAGCCGGCCCGCAACGCGACCAGCCGGGAGAAGTGGTTGCCGACCTCGGCCTGCCAGATCAGCCGACGCAGCGCCAGAGCGTCGAAGGCCCAGCGGGCGACCGCCCGGGTGGCCCGCACGGTGACCCCCCGGCCCCGGGCCCAGGGGGCGGTCCAGTAGCCGATCTCACCGGTCTCGACCTCCCGGTCGATCGCGACCAGGCCGCAGGAGCCGAGCAGCTCGCCGGTGGCGGCGTCGCAGACCGCGAGCGGTGCCCCGCTGCCCTCGGCCCAGGCGCGGGGGCTCAGCTCGGTGACGAAGCCGTGGGCGTGTTCAGGCCGGTACGGACGCGGTACGGTGGTCCAGCGCTGGATGTCCGGGTCCTGGCAAGCCCGGTGCACGTCTTCCGCGTCCGAGGCGAGCCACGGACGCAGCAGCAGGCCGTCCTCGATGATCTCCACAGGCTCCATGCGGGTCATCGTGCCGGATCGTTCGCGGTGGGCGTAACCGGATAACCGCCGGGCGGCGGGTCGAGCCGAGCATTATGTCGGTTTGGTCGGGTCGGACCGCCGCCACCAGTGACCATCGCGCCGACGGAGCGCCTACGATGGTTCGAGACTGTCTAGGGGAGCGTTGATCCGTGTCGATTCTGGAAAGGGTCCTCCGCGCGGGCGAGGGCCGTATGGTGCGCCGGCTGAAGGCCATCGCCGCCGCCGTCAACTCGATCGAGGACGACTACGTCAACCTCACCGACGACGAGCTGAGATCACTGACCGACCAGTACCGGGAGCGGCTCGCCGATGGTGAGACCCTCGACGACCTGTTGCCCGAGGCGTTCGCCACGGTGCGCGAGGCGGCTGCCCGGGTGCTCGGCCAGCGGCCGTACGACGTCCAGGTGATGGGTGGCGCGGCACTGCACTTCGGCAACATCGCCGAGATGAAGACCGGTGAGGGCAAGACGCTGACCTCGGTCATGGCGGTCTACCTCAACGCGCTCTCCGGCAAGGGTGTGCACGTGGTCACCGTCAACGACTACCTGGCCCAGCGCGACGCCGCCTGGATGGGTCAGGTGCACGAGTTCCTCGGCCTGACCGTCGGCGTGGTGCTGCCCAACCGGCCGGCCGCCGAGCACAAGGCCGCCTACGAGTGCGACATCACCTACGGGACCAACAACGAGTTCGGCTTCGACTACCTGCGCGACAACATGGCCTGGTCCCACGATGAGCTGGTCCAGCGCGGGCACAACTTCGCCGTGGTCGACGAGGTCGACTCGATCCTGATCGACGAGGCCCGGACCCCGCTGATCATCTCCGGTCCGGCCGAGCACTCCGCCCGCTGGTACGGCGAGTTCGCCGGTGTGGTGGCCCGCCTCCAGTCCGGCAAGGACGGCGAGGGCGACTACGAGGTCGACTACGCCAAGCGCACCATCGCGGTCACCGAGCGCGGCGTGGCCAAGGTCGAGGACCGGCTCGGCATCGACAACCTCTACGAGTCGGTCAACACTCCGCTGGTCGGCTACCTCAACAACGCGATCAAGGCCAAGGAGCTCTACAAGCGCGACAAGGACTACATCGTCAGCGACGGCGAGGTCCTGATCGTCGACGAGTTCACCGGGCGCATCCTGCACGGCCGCCGCTACAACGAGGGCATGCACCAGGCGATCGAGGCCAAGGAGGGGGTGGAGATCAAGCAGGAGAACCAGACCCTGGCCACCATCACCCTCCAGAACTACTTCCGCCTCTACGAGAAGCTCTCCGGCATGACCGGTACCGCCCAGACCGAGGCGGGCGAGTTCAACAAGGTCTACAAGGTCGGCGTGGTGACCATCCCCACCCACCGGCCGATGGTCCGGATGGACAAGGCCGACGTCATCTACAAGACCGAGAAGGCCAAGTTCAACGCGGTCATCGAGGACATCGCCGAGCGGCACCAGGCCGGCCAGCCGGTGCTGGTCGGCACCGTCTCGGTGGAAAACTCCGAGATCCTCTCCACGCTACTGCGCCGCCGGGGCATCCCGCACTCGGTGCTGAACGCGAAGTTCCACGCCCGCGAGGCCGAGATCGTCGCTCAGGCCGGGCGTAAGGGCGCGGTCACCGTCGCCACCAACATGGCCGGCCGGGGCACCGACATCCTGCTCGGCGGTAACGCCGAGTTCCTCGCCGCCAGCGAGCTGCGCCAGCGCGGCCTCGACCCGGTCGAGCAGGAGGACGAGTACGCCAAGGCGATGGAGGAGGCCCTGCCCACCTGGAAGCAGGCGTGCGAGACCGAGGCCGAGGAGGTGGCCGCCGCCGGTGGCCTCTACGTGCTCGGCACCGAGCGGCACGAGTCCCGCCGGATCGACAACCAGCTGCGCGGTCGGGCCGGCCGGCAGGGTGACCCGGGCGAGTCCCGGTTCTACCTGTCGCTCCAGGACGAGCTGATGAAGCGGTTCCGGGCCGGTGCCGTCGAGGCGGTGATGGAGCGGTTCAACATCCCGGAGGACGTGCCCATCGAGTCGAAGATGGTCACCCGGCAGATCAAGAACGCCCAGGCCCAGATCGAGGGCCAGAACGCCGAGATCCGCAAGAACGTCCTGAAGTACGACGAGGTGCTCAACAAGCAGCGCCAGGTGATCTACGCCGAGCGGCTGCGCGTGCTCAACGGTGAGGACCTCTCCGACCAGGTCCGCAACATGATCGACGACACCATCGGCGCGTACGTGGTGGGGGCCACCAGCGACGGCTACGCCGAGGATTGGGACCTCGACCAGCTCTGGGCGAGCCTCAAGCAGCTCTACCCGGTGGGCGTCACCGTCGACGAGCTGGAGGAGGAGGTCGGTTCCCGCTCCGGCCTGGACCAGGACTTCCTGCTGGCCCGGCTCAAGGAGGACGCGAACGCCGCGTACGACCGGCGTGAGGAGAGCCTCGGCGAGGAGGCCACCCGCCAGCTCGAGCGGATGGTGCTGCTCCAGGTCATCGACCGCAAGTGGCGCGAGCACCTCTACGAGATGGACTACCTCCAGGAGGGCATCAGCCTCCGGGCGTACGCCCAGCGCGACCCGGTCATCGAGTACCAGCGCGAGGGCTT
Source organism: Micromonospora sp. CA-248260 (assembly GCF_050942205.1). Classification (NCBI taxonomy): domain Bacteria; kingdom Bacillati; phylum Actinomycetota; class Actinomycetes; order Micromonosporales; family Micromonosporaceae; genus Micromonospora; species Micromonospora sp. CA-248260. Next base: position 1,135,207 of record NZ_CP192021.1, read on the forward strand.
CGACATGTTCGCCACCATGATGGAAGGCATCAAGGAGGAGACGGTCGGCTTCCTCTACAACCTGGAGGTGCAGGTCCAGGAGCCGGAGCCGGAGGCCGAGGAGGTGCAGCTGCTGGACAAGCCGGTCGAGATCCGGGCCAAGGGCCTCAACCGCGCGCCCCAGCAGCAGGGCCTGCAATACTCCGCCCCCACCATCGACGGTGAGGCCGGCGCGGGCGCGGTGGCCGTGGAGCGGCCCGAGCCCGCGCCGTCGGCGCCGGCACTCGGCATCGGCGGTGGGCAGCCGCAGGCTCCGTCGCAGGCCCGACCCGCCGCCGGTACGCCCCGTCGTCCGGCTGCCGCCGGGGCGAGCGGTCAGGCTGCCGCAGCCAGCACCGCCCGGCGTAACACCGGTCCGGTCGACCGGTCGGCCGAGGGTGGTCCGTCCCGCAACGCGCCCTGCCCGTGCGGCTCCGGTCGCAAGTACAAGCGCTGCCACGGTGCGCCCAACGGCGGCGCCTGATCCGAACCGCCAGGACGCCCGCCTACTCACCAGAGCAGGCGGGCGTCCTGCCGTTCCCGGGCGGTCCTGCCGTTCCGGGCGGTCCTGCCGTTCCCGGCGGTCCTGTTATCCAGACCGCAGAACCCCTTGCCCGACTTCACCCCCACCCAGCCCCGCCCCTCACCCGGATCAGCCCTCCGGGTTCCGCTTTCCGCGCTGATCAAGAGGAATACGTCAGTTGGATCTCTAGGAATGACCTGAACCTCTTGATCAACACGGCGGGCTGGCTGCGGGGGGGCGCGGGGGTGGGGGAGGGGGGTGGGGGTCTGGGGTGGGTGGGTGGGTGGGGGGTCAGATGACCTGGAGGGTGGTGCAGAGCCAGCTGCCTCGGCGGTGTTCCAGGCGGAGCGCCATCGCCCAGGTCCGACCACCTGCGGCGACCACCACAGCCACCTCGACAGCTGCCGCGTGCGGCTCGAACACCCGCAGCCGGCGCAAGTGGACGGCGGGACGGGTGGAGCGCCGACGCACCGGCGGGGTACGCGATGAGGCGCGGGCGAGTTGTTCGCTCACCTCGGCGGTGTGCCCCGGCTCGACCAGTGCCCGGATCTGGCCGGGCGGCCGGTAACCGTTGAGGATTTCCAGGCAGGTGCCGACGAACCGGTGGGCCGCACGGGTCGCCTCGGGGGTGGCGGTGGCGGGCGGGGGCAGTGCCGGGGTGGCCGGATGCCCGGGGTGGGGTCGGGGGTCGGGCCGTCGGCCGGCCGGGCGACCGACGGGCGGCTGCCCGGTGCCGAACAGGTCGAGGGCGAGTTGGCCGGGCGGTCGGGGCCACAGATCCGGCACCTCGTCGACGTAGGGCGGGTCGGCGATGGGGGCGGGGCGCAACCGGATCGGTGGTCGGGTCGGCCCCGGACGGCGGGAGTCGGCCATCGCTGCACCCTCAATCCCTGCGTTTGCCTTCGTTTGCTTCCGACGGCGTCGATTGTCGACCACGGCAACGCCCAGGGTCAATGGCTCAGGGGGACGGGGCGATCACTCCGGGTCGCGGTCGGTGAGCGGGTTGCCGCGTACCCACTCGGCGGTCTCGGCGTACTTGAGCTGGATGTATTCCTCCAGCCGGGCGCGCTCCACCCGCCACTGACCCCGCCCGCCGATCTTGATGGCGGGCAGTTCGCCGCTGCGTACCATGTGATAGACCTGCGAATCTGAGACGTTCAGCTCGGCGGCCACGTCGGAGAGCAGGAGAAACCTCGGCTCCACGGAAACCCCTCGGCTTGACGTCGTTCGGATCAGTTTGCCACCGACAGCCTTCCCCGCCCAGCACCGGACCGTCCGCCCGGTGCGGCGTCTTCCACCGCAGCGGTGTGCGGTGTATGACGGTCTCGGCCGTCGGGTCCGCGCCCGTACCGCCCGTACGGCATGATCGGCGTTCGGGCGGGCGGTGCGGCCACGGTCCCGGGGGACGCGGCGAAACAGCCGGCACGGCAACGAGCGGGGGAGACGATGGCGGGCGACGAGCTGGTCCGGGTGTACGTGCCGGCGACCGTGCCGATGCTGGCCCTGCTGCGCGAGCGGGGACTGCCGGTCAGCGACGGGCACGCGGTCACCCCCACCCTGCGCGAGTGGTACGCCGAGGGCGACGAGGAGGAGTTGGAGTACGTCGCCTTCACCCGGGCCGCCCAGGACGCCCTGCAACTGTTGCGGGAGGACCCGGCCGCACCCCGACGGCGGGTGGTGGTCTCGGTCGACCTGCCCGGTGCCGCCGTCGGCCGGGGTGACGGCGAGCTGGGCTCCAGCGTGGTGGAGCTGGACGGACCGGTGCCGGCGTCGGCCGTGGCCGCGCTGCACGTGGACGGGGACGAAGCGGTCGAGGACGTCACCGCCGCCGTCGACGTGGTGCACGAAGCGCTCGCCGGCGACCCGGACGCCCAGTTCACCGTCGACGGGGCCGAGGACCACGAGTTGGAGTGGTACGCCCCCTCCGAGTGGGAGTTGCTGCTGCGTACCGCCTCCTGACCCGGGTCAGTCCTCGACGGTCTCGGGGTCGTCGTCGCGGTGGGTCGGGCCGAGGGTGCGGCCGAAGAGAACCACCGAGGTCAACGCGCCCACGAAGAGCACCCAGATGCCGTTGTCGATCCGGGAGGTGCCCATGCTGGTCTGGGCCACCGCGTCCGCCTCGCTGAGCGCGCCGGCCAGATCCAGCAGGGTCCGGCCGCCGATCCGGATGATCACCTCGGTGAGCAGCAGGAGCAGACCCGGACCGGCTCCGGCGAGCAGGTAGGCGGGCCAGCGTGGAGCAGGGGCGTCGGGGGCGCGGCGGACGGCCCGGCGGCGGGCCCAGCTGAGGTAGCCGAAGGCGAGCAGCCCGGCCAACAGTCCGCCGAGCAGCGACTCGGTGCGGGAGACCCACTTCGCGGCGCCGACCAGGGACGCCTGCGAGTCGTCCGCACCGAACAGGTCGAACAGCGGGTCGCGGGCCTGGCTGAACAGCACGACGAAGAGCAGGGTGCCGAGGGCGGCGGCGACCACCGCGCCGACCGGTGCCGGGGTACGCGCCCCGGCGATCGCCCCGCCGATGATGGCCGCCGCCGCGCTGGTGCCGGCGATGGTGTTGGTGGTGGCGTTGTCGGCGTAGGTCAGGTTGACGGCCAGGGCGGTGCCCAGCCCGACCAGCATGCCGGCCCCGAGCGCCGCCGCGAAGCGCAGTGCGGCGCGGTCGCCGAGCCGGCGGGCGGCCAGTTCGCTCGCGGCCAGCGCGACGGCCGTCCCGGCGACCAGCGCGGCGGAGATCACCCCGGGTAGGGCGAAGGCGGAGAGGGTGATCGCGGTGAGGCCGACCGCCGCCGAGTGGATCGCTTCCCGGGTGGACCACAGCATCGCGGCCAGCCATCCGAGCGCGAGCACCGCCAGCAGGGGCGTGCCCGGGGCGTACCCCGCCGGTGCGGTGTGGGTCTCCCCGCCGCCCTGCCCGGTGTCGACCGTCCGTGTGGACGCCGCCGTGGAGCTGCCGGGCTGCTTGCTCATCGTCTCCCCTTCGACACCGCGCCACCCCGGCACCGGGAGGGCCTCTGATCGCTCGAACCAGCGTACGCGGGCTGACGGTGCGGTCCCTGGCTGGGCGCGGACCGTCCCCACGCCCGGCCGGGCAGCGGGAGGGGGCGGGTGGCATGGGCGGTGCGGCTGCGGTCTGCCCGTAGCGCCGCCGGCCCGCGCCGGTCCGCCCGGCCGGGCCCGCGTCGGTCCGACGGCGGCTGCCCTCCCGGTGCCGCCGCCGTCGGACCGCCCTGTCTTTCTGCTGATCGACGGGGGCTGTTTGATACGAATCGTCGCCCTGAAGGTGTCGTGGCCTCGCGATCATCGGTGCGGGGCGGGCGGGGCGTGGTTCCGTCGGGGTCGGCGTGGGAGAATCCCCGGAGGTCCCGCCACCGCGCCAGGCACGCCGCGCGGTGTCCGGTGTCCGGCCGTCCGGTCGGTGCCCGCGGGGCCGATTTCGCCGCCGCTGTCGAGATCGCCCAGGAGCTGTGATGGACGCCGTGTTCTCCGTACCCGAGCCGCACAACGAGCCGGTACGCACCTACGAGCCGGGCAGCGCCGACCGGGAGCGGCTGCAACGGCGGCTGACCGAGCTGGCCGCCGAGCGGATCGACCTGCCGATGACCATCGCCGGTGAGCAGCGGATGGCCGGTGGCGACCCGATCGACGTGGTGCAGCCGCACCGGCACGCGCACGTGCTCGGGGTCACCGGTCACGCCACCCACGACGACGCCCGCGCCGCCGTACGGGCCGCCAAGGACGCCGCGCCGATGTGGCGGGCGTTGCCGTTCGAGGAGCGGGCCGCGGTCTTCCTGCGCGCCGCCGAGCTGCTGGCCGGCCCGTGGCGGGACACCCTCAACGCGGCCACCATGCTCGGCCAGTCCAAGACCGCGGTGCAGGCGGAGATCGATGCGGCCTGCGAGTTCATCGACTTCCTCCGGTTCAACGTGCACTTCGCCCGGGAGTTGCTGGCGGCCCAGCCGAACTCGTCGCCGGGGGTGTGGAACCGGTTCGACCACCGCCCGCTGGAGGGCTTCGTCTACGCGGTGACCCCGTTCAACTTCACCGCGATCGCCGGCAACCTGCCGTCCGCGCCGGCCCTGCTCGGCAACACCGTGGTCTGGAAGCCGGGCCCCACCCAGCAGTTCGCGGCGCACTTCACCATGCGGCTGTTCGAGGCGGCCGGCCTGCCCCCCGGCGTGATCAACATGGTCACCGGGCGGGGCGAGGAGGTCTCCGACGTGGTGCTCGCCGACCCGGACCTGGCCGGCATCCACTTCACCGGCTCCACCAGGGTCTTCCAGCAGCTGTGGCGCACGGTCGGCGAGAACATCGCCGCCTACCGGGGCTACCCCCGGCTGGTCGGCGAGACCGGCGGCAAGGACTTCGTCGTCGCGCACCCCAGCGCCGACGTCGACGCCCTGCACACCGCGCTGATCCGGGGCGCCTACGAATACCAGGGCCAGAAGTGCTCGGCCGCCTCGCGGGCGTACGTCCCCCGGTCGCTGTGGTCCGGTGGGCTGCGGGACCGGCTGGCCGCCACCGCCGACGCGTTGACCTACGGCGACGTGACCGACTTCGCCAACTTCGGCGGCGCGGTGATCGACGCCCGCGCGTTCGCCAGGCACACCGCCGCGCTGGACCTGATCGCCGGGGACGACAGCTGCCGGGTGCTGGCCGGGGGCACCGCCGACGACTCGGTCGGGTGGTTCGTCCGCCCGACGCTGTTCGAGTGCACCGACCTGGCCCACGAGACGTTCACCACCGAATACTTCGGGCCGATCCTCGGCGTGCACGTCTTCGACGACGCCAACTTCGACGACGTGGTCACCCAGGCCGAGTCCATCGCCCCGTACGCCCTGACCGGGTCGATCTTCGCCACCGACCGCCGGGTGGTCGACGCGGTGGCCGAGAAGATGCGGTACGCGGCCGGCAACTTCTACATCAACGACAAGCCGACCGGGGCGGTGGTCGGGCAGCAGCCCTTCGGCGGAGCCCGGGCCAGCGGCACCAACGACAAGGCCGGGTCGTGGCACAACCTGGTGCGCTGGATGTCGCCCCGGACGATCAAGGAGACGTTCGTGGCGCCGACCGACCACACGTACCCGCACATGGGGTGAACCGGCGACGACCGGCGGTGGCGGGTGATCCGGCCGCCGCCGGTCGGGGTCGTCCCGGGCGCGGGCGGCGCGGGACGGCCACCGCGCCGGCCACCACGGTCGGTGCGCCCCAGGTCACCGCCGATGGTGCGGGCCAGTGGGCGGTCGGGGGCGGTCCTGGGAGCACTGTCGTCGGCCGACAGTGCACATTGGAAATCCTCCCGGGTGGCAAATCCGGAAATCCTGGACGCCGGGACGGCAAAGTGGCAGCTTAGAGGGCATGGCGGATTCCGGAGTCAACCCCACTGCGGCGGCCCTGCTGGGGTTGTTGCATGAGGGCCCGATGACAGGCGGCCAGCTGATGGCCGCCGCTGAGCGCCGACTGGCGCCGTACTGGTCGATGACACGCAGTCAGGTCTACCGTGAGTTGCCGGTCCTGGCGGAGCGTGGTTTCGTGCGGCTGGGCAAGCCCGGGCCGCGGATGAGTCAACCCTACGCGATCACGGCGGCGGGGAAGCGGACCTTCTCCCGATGGCTGGCGGAGAATCCCGGTCGGGACACCATCCGCAACCCGATCGCCCTGCGGATCGCGTTCGGCAACCTGCACTCGGCCAGCCAGCTCAAGAACCTCTACACCTCGGCCAACGAATACCACACCGAGGCCCTCGCGTACGTCCGGGAGCAGGTCAAGACCGCCAAGAAGGAGGGCGACGAGTACGACGCCAGTGCGCTGGAGTTCGCCGTCGCCTACCACAAGGCGGCGCTGTCCTGGCTCAAGACCGCCCCGGTCGGCTGATCATCGGCCCTGGTAGGTGGTGTGACGTGAGCGGACCGCCGCACGCACAGTACCCTTGTCTGTCGTGACCGCTGCCGATTACGCCGAACAGCTCAAGGAACTCGACGCGACCCTGCGCAACATCGAGGCGGTGCTCGACCTCGACCGCCTGCGGGAGGAGAAGGCCCGGCTGGAGGAGCAGGCGTCCGCGCCGGATCTCTGGGACGACCAGGCCAAGGCGCAGCAGGTGACCTCGCAGTTGTCGTACGTCAACGGCGAGATCAGCAAGCTGGGCAGCCTGCGGTCCGGCCTCGACGACGCGCGGGTGCTACTGGAGTTGGCCGAGGACGAGGCCGACTCCGGGGTGCTGGGCGAGGTCGAGTCGGAGATCGCCACGCTGACCAAGGCCATCCAGGAGATGGAGGTCCGCACCCTGCTCTCCGGCGAGTACGACTCCCGGGAGGCGCTGGTCGCCATCCGGGCGGGCGCCGGTGGGGTGGACGCGGCCGACTTCGCCGAGATGCTGCTGCGGATGTACCTGCGGTGGGCGGAGCGGCACGGCTACCCGACGGAAGTCTACGAGACCTCGTACGCGGAAGAGGCCGGCCTGAAGTCCGCCACGTTCACCGTCAAGGTGCCGTACGCCTACGGCACGCTCAGCGTCGAGTCGGGCACCCACCGGCTGGTCCGGATCAGCCCGTTCGACAACCAGGGCCGCCGGCAGACCAGCTTCGCCGGGGTCGAGGTGCTGCCGGTCACCGAGCAGACCGACCACATCGACATCCCGGAGAACGAGATCCGGGTGGACGTCTACCGGTCGTCCGGGCCGGGTGGGCAGAGCGTCAACACCACCGACTCGGCGGTGCGGTTGACCCACATCCCCACCGGCATCGTGGTGACCTGCCAGAACGAGAAGTCCCAGCTGCAGAACAAGGCCTCCGCGATGCGGGTGCTCCAGTCCCGGCTGCTGGAGCGCAAGCGGCAGGAGGAGGAGGCGAAGCTGGCCGGCCTGAAGTCCGGCAGCACCAGCTCCTGGGGCGACCAGATGCGCTCGTACGTGCTGCACCCCTATCAGATGGTGAAGGATCTCCGAACCGAGCAGGAGACCGGCAATCCGTCGTCGGTCTTCGACGGGGAGTTGGACAGCTTCCTCGAGGCGGGTATCCGCTGGCGCAAGCAGCAGCAGCTCGCCAACGACGCTGCGTGATCGATCGTGAACGGGGCGCGTCGTCGATTCCGGGTTGACCGGGCGAATCGATGACGCGCCCCGCTTCGGCGGGGCGTGCCACTTGGCTCTGCGGTTACACCGCGTAGACTCACGACCCGTGATTCAGCTTGAGCAAGTGACGAAGACGTACCCGAAGGCGTCCCGGCCTTCGCTCGACAACGTGTCCGTCTCGATCGAGAAGGGCGAGTTCGTCTTCTTCATCGGGCCATCAGGCTCCGGCAAGTCCACGATCATCAAGATGCTGCTGCACGAGGTCGCCCCCAACAAGGGCCGGGTCGTCGTCAACGGCAAGGACGTCACCTCGATGCGGTCCTGGAAGCGACCCCACTTCCGGCGCTCCATCGGCTGCGTCTTCCAGGACTTCCGGCTGCTGCCGAACCGCACCGCCTACGAGAACGTGGCGTTCGCCCTGGAGGTGATCGGCAAGACCAAGGCGGTGGCCCGCCGGGTCGTGCCCGAGGTGCTGGAGTTGGTCGGGCTCGGTGGCAAGGAGCACCGGTACCCGCACGAACTCTCCGGCGGTGAGCAGCAGCGGGTCGCGGTCGCCAGGGCGTTCGTGAACCGTCCGCTGATCCTGCTGGCGGACGAGCCGACCGGAAACCTGGACCCGGACACCTCGATCGAGATCATGCGTTTGCTGGACCGGATCAACCGCACCGGCACGACCGTCGTGATGGTCACGCACGACTCCAACATCGTGAACCAGATGCGCCGTCGCGTCGTCGAGATCGAGAGTGGCCGCATCGTGCGCGACCAGGCCCGCGGCGTCTACGGGTGAGCCGGCGCTCCACCCCTGCCGTACGACCTGACGACGAACACCTCACGCCGGAGAGCCGGAGGAACACCCGATGCGGATAAAGTACGTCCTGTCCGAGGTACTGGTCGGACTGTGGCGCAACGTCACGATGACGATCGCGATGATCATCACGATGGCGGTCTCGCTGACCATGCTCGGCGCCAGCGGCCTGATGTACAAACAGGTCGGCGACATGAAGGACCTCTACTACAAGAACGTCGAAGTCTCGATCTTCCTGAAGACCGACGTCACCGAGCAGCAGCGCACCGACCTCGACGCCAAGTTGAAGGGCGACCCCCTGGTCAAGGAGGTCCTCTACGTCAACAAGGACGAGGCGTACAAGACGTTCAAGGAGATGTACCAGGACGCGCCCGACCTGGTGAACGTCGTGAAGCCCGACCTGCTCCCCGAGTCGTTCCGGCTGAAGCTGGTCAACCCGGAGCAGTACAAGAACATCTACGACCAGTACCAGGGCACCGAGGGTGTCGACGTGATCGTCGACCAGAGCCGGCTGCTGGACAAGATCTTCAACGTGCTCACCGCCATCCAGAACATCGCGCTGGCCGCCGCAGTGGTGATGGCCATCGCCGCGTTGCTGCTGGTGGCGAACACCATCCAGGTGGCCGCGTACAGCAAGCGGCGTGAGGTCGCGGTCATGAAGCTGGTCGGTGCGTCGAACTGGTTCATCCAGGCGCCGTTCGTGCTGGAGGCGGTGGTCGCCGGCCTGATCGGCTCGCTGCTGGGCCTGATCGCGCTGATCGGCGCCAAACAGCTGCTGTTCAGCGGTTCGTTGAAGGCGCTCGAGGGGCTGCTCTCGCCGATCCAGTGGTCGGACATCTTCCTGATGTTCCCGCTGATGGCCGGCGTCGGTGGCCTGATCAGCGCCGCCACCGCCTGGGTCACGCTCCGCTTCTACCTGCGGGTCTAATCGCGGCAGGGGTCGACGTGCGGGCCCTCCCGCGCCGGGAAGAAACGGCGCGGGAGGGCCCTTGTCATTCGGGTAGCATGATCCCCGCTCACCGACCGGCCGGTCGGTGAGCGCACACGGAAGGGGGTGCGCCGGATGCCACGGGAAAAGGGCCGCAAGGTGGTCGCCTCCAACAAGAAGGCCCGCCACGACTACGCCATCCTCGACACGTACGAGGCGGGCATGGCGCTGACCGGCACCGAGGTCAAGTCGCTGCGCGCCGGGCGGGCCTCGCTGGTCGACGCCTTCGCCCAGGAACGCGACGGCGAGCTGTTCCTGCACGGCATGCACATCCCGGAGTACACCCAGGGCACCTGGACCAACCACGAGCCCCGGCGTACCCGCAAGCTGCTGCTCAAGCGGTTGGAGATCGACAAGTTGATCGGCAAGACCCGTGAGGGTGGCCTGACCATGGTCCCGTTGCAGGTCTACTTCTCCGACGGCTGGGCCAAGGTCGAGATCGCCCTTGCCAAGGGCAAGAAGTCGTACGACAAGCGGCAGGACCTCGCCAAGCGGGACGCCGACCGGGAGATCGCCCGGGTGTCGGGCCGGCGCGGCAAGGGAATGGACGACTGATTCATCCTGTTTGCCCGGCTCGGCACGCTGGGCCGGGCCTCGGGATGAAACCCGTTGCGGTAGGCGTTAGTCTGGACAGTGCCGCCACATCGGTGGCCCGTCGAGGGGGTGACTGGTTTCGACTTCGTACGCAGCGACAGGGGAAGCGAGCCGAGGAAGCCGACGTCGTCTCGAGAATCGGTCGTCGGAAACTTATAAGCGCCAAGCAAAATCGCGCTGACTTCGCTCTCGCCGCCTGAGGCGAGTAGTGAGTCTGTCGGCCTGGGAACGCCTTCGTCCCAGTTAGCCGGCATCAGTTAGGAGGCTGGCCAACCGGACCCGGTCGCGGGGTCCGTGCGGCGAGATCAATCAGCGACTGGGCCCGTCACACCAACTTGCTCGCGTGAGCGGTGGGGCCGAGTAGAGGCATAGCGAGCTGCGCTCGGAGAAGCCCTGACAAACCGGCGAAGGACCCGGGTTCGATTCCCGGCACCTCCACCACACGATGCGCCCCGGTCCCCAGGACCGGGGCGCATCTCCCTTCCCACCCGGCCCTCCCCCTCCCCCCTCCCGCGCTCCCCGCGCGTCCCGCGCTCTCCCCCGCGCGTCCCGGTCGCGTTGATCAAGAAGTTTGCGTCATTTTTGGAGATCAACTTGACCTGAACCTCTTGATCAACGGGGGGCAGGGCGGGGTGGGGGAGAGGGCGGAGGGAGGGGGGGAGGGGGGAGGGTGGGAACCGGGGGAGGGGGAGGAGCGTCACAGGTGGTATGCGGCGACTTGTTGTGGTGGGGTGGGGGCTCGTGGTGGCGGTGGCGGGCGGGTGTGCGCCGGTAGGGTCGGTGCCGGTGGGGTCGGTGCCGGGTGGGGCCGGTGGGGCGGTCGGGGGTGATCCGGGGCGGCACCGGGAGGCGTTCGACGAGCGGGCCGCCGAGGTCGCGGGGGCGTGGCGGCCCGGGTCCGACTGGTCGAGTGGATACCTGCCGTTGCAGGACGCCACGGTGCTCACCGGTCAACCCGGCTTCACCGCCGACACCGAGATGGCCTTCCGTTCCGGTTGGTACCGCGACCAGATCCCGATGCCGACCGAGGTGCCCGCCGACGCGGCGATCCGCTTCCCGGACGGCGCACTGACCGTCCCGCTGATCAGCGCGGCCGAGGCGTACCGGCAACTGGACCAGGGGGACCCGCCACCGTGCGACGGGCGGCCCCGGGTGCCCCGGGCCGCCGCCCCGACGGCCGGCACCAGGCCGGACGATTCGGTCTCCACGCAGGCGGCCACAGCCTGCATCCCGCTCACCGTCACCGGCGTGACGCTCGGCGAGGCCGAGGTACGCACCAGTCGGGGCGTCGCCGCCGTGCCAGCCTGGTTGTTCACCGTGGCCGAGTTGACCGCCCCGGTGGCCCGCCTCGCGGTAGCGGCCCGGGCGGTCGGCGCCGTGACCGAGCCGGCTGCCCCGACCCGGCCCCTTCCGGGCGGCGTGGCCGGCGCCGATCGACTCCAACGCGTCGATCACGCCCGGTTGACGTACACGGTGAGCATGGGCGCCTGCGACACCGGGCCCACCGCGCTGGTGTGGGAGAGCGACGACGTGGTGGTGGTCGGCGGCGGAGTGGTCCAGGGCACCGGGGAGTGCGTCGACCTCGCGGTGCTCAAACCGGTCACCGTGACCTTGACGGCCCCCCTCGGCACCCGCCCGGTCCTCGACGTGGCAACCGGCCGCCTCCTCACCCTCACCCCCTAACCCACCCTCTCCTCTCCCCTCCCCGCCCCGTCCACCCCCACCCAGCTGGGTTGATCAAGAGGTTTGGGTCAAGTTGATCTCTAGAAATGACGCAAACCTCTTGATCAACGCGGGTGGGGGCGGGGTGCGGGTGGGGGCGGGGTGTGGGTGGGTGGGAAGGTGGGCGGGCGGGGGGTCAGAGGAGTTTGGGAGGGGTGGGGTCGATCGGGGTGGACAGGAGGGTGGGGGTGTCGGCGTGGAGGGCTTCGGTCAGGGCGGGCGCGAGGTCGGGCAGGGCGTCGATGACGCGGGTGGCGCAGCCGTAACCGCGGGCGATGGCGGTGAGGTCCAGGCCCGGCAGGTCCAGCCCGGGCACGCCGGGAGTGGACTTCAACTCGGCGAACGCCTTGAGGATCGCGTACTGCTGGTTCACCGGGACCAGCACGACCACCGGCAGCCGTAGTCGCGCGGCGGTCCACAGTGCCTGCACCGAGTAGTGGAAGGAGCCGTCCCCGATCACCGCGACCACCGGCCGGCCCCGCCCGGTGTCCCGTTCGGCGAGGGCGATGCCGACGGCGGCCGGCAGCCCGTAGCCGAGCCCGCCGCTGGCCATGGTGAAGTACGACGCCGGGCGGGTCACCGGGAGCCGGCGTCGCAGCGCCGCCAGGTTGGACGGTGACTCCTGCACCAGTACCCCGTCCGTGGGCCAGCAGGCGGCCAGGGCGGCGAAGAGCGCGTCCGCGTCGGGCGGGTCACCGGGTTGTGGTGGTGACGGGGCGGGGCGGGGCTCGGGTGGGGGACGGTCGGCCGCCGGCAGCAGGTCCAGCAGCGCGGCCAGGGTCAGCCCGGCGTCACCGAGCAGGCTGTCGCCGACGGGGGCGCGGGCCGCCTCGTCCGCGTCGTCGGTGACGTGCAGCAGCCGCGCCCCGGGCGGCAGGTGGTCACCGGGCAGGTGCGGGTAGTAGCGGAACACCGGCGCACCGACCACCAGCACCACGTCGTGCCCGGTGAGTTTCTCGGCCAGCGGGGCGATCGCGTACGGCAGCACCCCCCGGTAGTGCGGGTGGTGCTCCGGAAAGGCGGCCCGCTCCGGTGCCGGCGCGGACCAGACCGGCGCGGCGAGCCGCTCCGCCACCGCCACCGCCACCGGCCAGCCGGCGGCCCGGTCCACCGCCGCACCGAACACCAACACCGGGTTGCGGCTGGCCGCCAGCAACGCGGCGAACTCCCGCAGCCGACGCGGGTCGGGGGCGAACCGGGTGGCCACCGTGCGCACCGGCGGCGGCGGGTCCGCCGGCTGCTGCCAGTCGTCCAGCGGCAGGGAGAGGTAGACCGGGCCGGCCGGGGGTTGGGCCGCCGTGGCGTACGCCCGCATGAACGCCGCCGGTACGTCCTGCGCCCGCGTCGGCTCGTGGCTCCACTTCACGTACGGCTGGGGCAGTTCGGTGGGGCGTCGGCTGGCCAGCCGGGGCTCCAGCAGCAGCATCTCCCGGCTCTGCTGCCCGGCGGTGACGATCAGCGGGGTCCGGTTGTGCCACGCGGTGACGAGATTGCCCATGGCGTTGCCGGTGCCCGGGGCGGTGTGCAGGTTGACGTGCGCCGGTCGGCCGGTGGCCTGGGCGTACCCGTCGGCCATCGCCACCGCCGACGCCTCGTGCAGGGCGTGCACGTAGTGGAAGTCGGCCGGGAAGTCCTGGAGGAAGGGCTCCTCGGTCGAGCCGGGGTTGCCGAAGACCGTGGTCAGGTCGAGGGCCCGGAGCAGGTCGTAGGTGGTCTCCCGGACGGTCGCCATCGCCCCCGCCTCCGTGTCCCCGGCCCGGTGCCGCTGCCGCCGGGGCCGATGGTCTGCCGCCGACCTGCCGAATCTATCGGGTGGCAGGCGGTGGTTCGGGTGCTTTGCCGGCTATCGCCCCTGTGGCTGTGCCGCCATGGTGGCGGCACAGCCACAGGGGCAGCGCGTCGTCGCGTCGGCGGGTGCCCGAGCGCCCGGCCGGCCGGGGTGGCGGCGCGGCGTGGTGGGGGCGCGGTTGCGGTGCGGTCGCGGGAAGCGGTGGGGGCGGGAAGCGGTGGGGGTGCGGGAACGGCTCAGGGGAGGGGGAACGGGGTGCTGATGCCGTCCAGCGCGTGCCCGCAGGGGCAGTCGCGGTCGGCGGGCAGGGCGGCCACCGCGTCCAGCAGTACGCCCCGCAACCGGTCGGTGTTCTCCCCGAAGACCCGGAAGACCTCCTCCTGGGTGACCGAGTCGCCCGCCTCCACCCCGGCGTCCAGGTCGGTGACCAGCGCGATGGAGGTGTAGCAGAGGGCGAGTTCGCGGGCGAGCACGGCCTCCGGGTGGCCGGTCATGTTGACCACCGTGCCACCCATCGAGGCGTACCAGCGGGATTCCGCACGGGTGGAGAAGCGGGGCCCCTCGACCACCACCACCGTGCCGCCGTCCACCGCCGGCACGTCCCGCCCGGCCGCCGCGCCGAGCAGGGTACGCCGCCCCACCGGGCAGTACGGGTCACCGAACGCGACGTGCACCGCGCCCTGGTCGTAGTAGGTCTGCACCCGGCCGCTGGTGCGGTCGATCAGCTGGTCGGGCACCACGAAGGTGCCGGGGCCCAGCTCGGGGCGGAGCCCGCCGACGGCACACGGGGCGAGGACCTGGCGGACCCCGAGGGACCGCAGCGCCCACAGGTTCGCCCGGTACGGGATCAGGTGCGGTGGGTGGCGGTGGTCACGCCCGTGCCGGGGCAGGAAGGCCACCGGTCGACCGCCCACCGACGCGATCGTGACCACGTCCGAAGGGGCGCCGTACGGGGTCTCCACCTGGTGTTCTGTCGCGTCGTCGAGCAGCGCGTACAGCCCTGAACCACCGATCACCGCGATGTCCGCCGTCGGACCCATCGATCCTCCCTCGACCGCCTTCGATCACCTGTCGGTCAGACCTTAGCCACCGCACCGGGTGCAGGCTATGGTGCCAGACATGGCGGTGACAGCACGGATGGTCGGTGGTGCCCGGTTGTCGGACCCGGTGCGCGGCTGACGATGTCCGAGATGCAGGGGGAGGGACCGGCGATCAGCGGTCGTGCCGTGGAGTCGATGACCGGGCGGCTGCTGGTCGCGACACCGGCGCTCAAGGACCCGAACTTCGATCGTACGGTGGTGCTGTTGGTCGCCCACGAGGCCAACGGCGCGCTCGGGGTGGTGCTCAACCGGGCCACCGAGGTCGCCGTCGCGGACGTCCTCGGTGAGTGGAGCGACCTCGCCCGCCACCCGGCGGTGCTCTTCGAGGGCGGCCCGGTGCAGCCGGAGTCGGCGATCTGCCTGGCCCGGATGCGGCACCCGATGCGGCGGTTGAAGGGTTTCCAGCCGATCTCCGGCGCGGTGGGCACCGTCGACCTGTCGGCCGACCCGGAGCGGATGCGGGACAGCATCGGCGGCATCCGGGTCTTCGCCGGCTACTCCGGTTGGGGCTCCGGGCAGTTGGAGCAGGAGATCGAGGACGGGTCCTGGTTCGTGCTCGACGCGCTGCCCGGCGACGCCTTCGTCGACCGTCCGGACGACCTCTGGCCGATGGTGCTGCGCAGGCAGGGCGGCATGATGGCGGCGGTCGCGCACTTCCCGCCGGACGTGGCGTTGAACTGATCCGTCGGGCGCTCCCGGGGCCGGTCCGGGGGGTACCCCCGTGAGATGACCATGCCGGGCGTCGTGTGTATAGTTCTCTCCGTGCCCGGGCGACCGGGACGACCGCAAGGGGCCGTGGCGCAGCTGGTAGCGCACCACACTGGCAGTGTGGGGGTCAGGGGTTCGAGTCCCCTCGGCTCCACCCTTGAAGTGTCAGGTCAGCGACCTGGTCGAGTGATCATCGACCGGGTCGCTGATTCGTTTCCGCCCGCCGTCCGGCGGGTTCTCACCTCAGCCTCGCACGGCACACCCTGCCGGGCGCGTGGACACCGGGCAGCCGGGTCGTCGGCGATCGGTCACCGTTCCCGACCGGGGCCGGTCGCTACGTGTCGTCCTCGTCCGCATGGCTACGGATCACGGCTACCGGACAGGGGGAGCTGACCACGCACCGGGTCGACACCGAACCCATCAGAAGTCCCTTCCACCCCCCGTACCCGCGCGATCCGACGACCACCAGATCCGCGTCGTCGGCGGCCTCCAGCAGCGCCGGGGCGGGGGAACCTTCGACCAGCCGGATCTCGACGTCGGTACGCATGGCATCGACTGCGCCGCGTCGCATGCTGTCCTGCAGCGTCTCCGCCGCCTGGACGGCGATCTCGTCGACAGCCTCCTCCCGGAGGCCCCCCGGACCTCCGGCGAATCCGAGGTAGGGCCGGGACCAGGCATGTACGACCTGCAACGAAGCATGACGCCGGCGGGCCTCGTCATCGGCGAACCGCAGTGCACGTACCGACTGGGGTGATCCGTCGACCCCGACGACCACGCGTCCCGCTTCGGGCCTCGGCTCCGGCGCGGGGACGACGATCACCGTGCCGGTCGCGTACTGGACGCAGCCCTGGCTGACGGAGCCGAACAGCGAACCGGTGGTGCTGCCGTGTCCGCGTGAACCCACGACAAGGACGGAATCGCCGCCCGCCGCCCGGGTCAGTTCCCTGACGGGGTGGCCGTAGACGACATGCGAGGTCGTCGCGACGTCCGCCGCGCCTTCTCGTGCGATCACCGCATCCACGCTGGACGTGACGTCCCGAAGGAGACCGGCCCGGAGGTCGGCCACGGAGTGCAGGGCCGCGATCCGCTCGACCTCCAGGGGTGCGCCGCTCGGTTGCCAGACGTTGATCGCCCGTACGGGCAGATCCCGTATGCGGCCTTCCGCGAGCGCCCAGACCAGTGCGCGGTCGGATCCCATCGAACCGTCGACGCCAACCACCACGCTGGTAAGAGGCACGCGTACCGCCTTCGATCGGTAGTCGACTTCGGGGGAGAGGCTGGTCGTGGCCGGGCCCGGACAGGTGACCGTCTGCGGCTCCCTCGGCAGCCGCGCTTGAGGGACAGTATCTCGATCCGCAGCCCTCGACGTAACCCGATCTGTGATCCGCGAGGAGCGTGCTTCGGGCCGGAGCTGACGCGCGGTGGCACTATCGTGAGATTCAGGGCCGGCAGCCCGCGCCGTACGAACCGGTCCGCCCGGAGGGAAGCTCACGTGTCTTCAGACGTACCACCCGCCCCGGAGGTCGTGATGCCCGCGGCGTTCCTGGGCCACGGCAACCCGATGAACGCTCTCGAGGTCAACCGGTACACCTCGGCGTGGAAAGCCTTCGGCGCCGCGGTGCCGCGTCCACGCGCGATCCTGGTGGTGAGTGCTCACTGGTACATCAATGCCACGGCCGTCACCGCGATGCCCCGGCCGAGGACCATTCACGACTTCTACGGGTTCCCCCGGGAGTTGTTCGAGGTGCAGTACCCGGCTCCAGGGCTGCCCGAACTGGCCGAGGAGGTCAGTGACGTCGTCCATCCGACCTGGGTCGGGGCCGACGTCGACAGCTGGGGCATCGACCATGGCACCTGGTCGGTGCTGATGCACGCCTTTCCTGAGGCGACGATTCCCGTCGTCCAGCTCAGCATCAACGCGGACAAGTCGTTTGACTACCACCTTCAACTGGGTGCCAGGCTCGCTCCACTGCGCCGGCGTGGTGTGCTGATCGTGGCGAGCGGCAACGTGGTGCACAACCTGGGTAGCATGGACTGGGCGCTGACTGACGACGGGTTCGACTGGGCGCGGCGCTTCGACGAGGACGCCACCTCCCGGATGCTGACCGACCCGGGCGAGTACGCGACTCTCGACGCCCACGGGGACTTCCGCCGGGCGGTGCCGACGCCTGATCACTTCATTCCCGCGTTGTACCTCGCGGGTCTCGCCGCTGCCACGGACGCGCCTGACACCGGAATTCTTGTGGACGGTTACGCCTACGGCTCGTTGTCGATGACCGCGTACACCCTGGGGATGTCCTGCCCGCAGTTCGACGGCCGGGGCGGATCGCCCCAGCCGCCGTCCGGCCTGCCGCCGGACGGGTCCAACATCTGAGGGAGTGCCGGCTGTACCTGGCGGCAGGCTCAGTCCAGCCGGGTCGCGGACTACGTCGTCACCTTCGCCGAGGCACGCGAGCGGGCGTTAAACTCGGCGGAATCGCTGGAGTTGATCCGGCGGATCGCCAGGAGATGACGTGATGACCGCTCTCCCCACCCCCGATCGTGGCTGGTTCAAGTCCTCCCGCAGCGCGAACAACGCGGCCTGCGTCGAGGTGCGGTTCGTCGATGGCGCGGTGGACGTCCGCGACACCAAGGACCGCACCGGCCCGGTGCTCGCCTTCGACGGCCGCTCCTGGGCCAGCTTCCTGACCGGCCTCAAGGCCGACACCACGAGCTGACCTGCACCCTGAACCCGGAAGTTACCCCTGCGGCGTTGGCGGCCAGATCCGTTCTGGCCGCAGCCCCGCTCCGGCGGATCGACCGTTCTGGGCGGTAGGGCAGGCGCGCTCTTCTCGTCGGCCTGGTCGCGCTGTAACCCTGCGGCTCAGATGGACGCCGGGAAGTTGGCCTTGGCCGCGCGGCCCACCAGAGCGGTGAGGGCGGCATCCATCCCGGCTCCGACGAGGCCCCCCGCGATCGGGATGCCCTTGGCCAGGGTGATGGCCGAACGCTGCGTGCCGTACTTGGCGAGAAGCATGAAGCCGACCCGTTCGTTGATCTTCCGAATGGCGGTCATCGGGATCGCCCTGATCATCTGAGCGGTCAACTTCGCCCCGACCTTGACTCCCGCCCCTTGGAGCGAGCCTGCCAGCGTTCCACCTGCGGTGGTGAGAACGATGAAGGTCTGGAATTGCGGGTCCGAGATGTCGTAACCCCGCAGGTACGCGATCGACCCGACGAGTCGCGCGTTGATCACCAGTGACCCGGCGATGTTCGCGGGGAGGGTGACGGGCATGGCCACGAAACCGCCCAGACCGGTGACGAACCCGTTCGTCGACGCCGCAGCCACCGACTCCTTGATCAGTCGATCGATCACCCGCTCGATCGCCGCTTCGCTCGCGTTGTCACGCAGGGGCGCCCCGTCGGAGTCGACGATCGAGCAGGCCGGGAGGGCCTTGCCGAGGCGGGCCTCCGCGTAGGGGATCGACCCGGTGATCGGGCCGACGCCATCCTGGATGACCTTCACGGTCAGGTTCTGGAAGTGGCGGGCTATCGCGTTGGAAGGACCCTCGCTGTGCTCGTCCGCGTCCATCGTTGCTCCGTTCCTGGCCCTACAGATCAGCCGGCCGGTGACCAGGTGCGGGGTCGCACCGGTGCAGGCGTCGACCGCCGGACGTACGTATGATCCAGATAGGAGATACCAGATCGTCGGTTCGATCGGCTAACTGACAGACCCGGTGCGACGCGGCCTGCCGGTACACGTGCCGAGGGGAGGGATCCTCCGGGATCCCTCCCCTCAGTGCTGGGCCGTCACGACCTGATCAGGGTCACCTGCACCGTCTCACCCGGGCTCTGCCCGGCCGCGTTGGCGAACCCGACGGTGAACGCCACGTCCAGCCGACCGGTCCTGACCAGCGTCTGCCGGTACGCGGGCGCGACCGTCACGGTCACCGTCACCGTGTTGGCCTTGGCCACCTGCCGGCTGACCGCGTTGACCTTCTCACCGGTGAGGGTGAGGGTGCCGGCCGTGTTGACCGTCGCGGTGAGCGTCGCCGTACCCGAGGTGGGGTCGGCCTGCACCGACCCGATCCGTACGGTCGGTGCCGGGGTCGCCGGATCCACCGTGCCGACGACCGGCTTGGACAGCGTCGACTGCCCGGACGAGTCGACGACCATCGCCTGGAACCTGACCTGCTTGCCGGCGTCCTTCGCCGCCGGTGTCCAGTCGAACAGGTAGGGGGCGGTGGTGCTGGTGCCGACCAGGGTGCCGTTGACGAACAGGCTCGTCGAGGCGATGGCGAAGTCGTCGGTGCCCCGGATCAGCGGGTGCACCGTCGACCCGACCTGGAACACCGCCCCGCGTCCCGGGTCGGCCAGCTCGGCTGAGGGTGCGGCGTCGGCGACCCGACCCACCGTGGTCGGCACCGCCGGTGGCGGGGTCGGTCGGCGCTTGGTGACGGTGACCGTGGCGCTGCCGGTGCCGTCCACGCCGGAGATCGCCTCGATGCCGGTGGCCGGGACCGCCGGACCGCCCGGCACCGGCTGCCCGCTGCCGAGGTAGCTGCCGGTCAGCGCGAACGGTGCGCCCTCGCGTACCGCGGTGTTGTCGGCGTTGGCGTTGTAGACGGCGAAGCCGTTGCCGGTGAGGACGTTGCGGGTGCCGGTGAGCGCCCCGGCCGTCTCGGTGCCGGCGTCGGTGAGCAGGATGCCGTACGACCGCGACGGCGCGGGCGCAAAGTAGTTCCCGGTGATCCGGCTGGTGTTGACGAAACCGTCAGTCCCGCTGGTGTACGCGATGCCGGTCTGCGGGAACCGGCTGTTCGGCTCGCCGGTGACCACGGTGTCGGTCACGTACCCGTGCTGGCGGATGCCGGAGCGGACGGTGGTCTCGGGGGTGCCGTCGCGGCCCCGCGCGCCGTCGAAGAGGATGCCCCCGGACTGGTAGCCGCTGACCACGCTGCCGGTGACGGTCAGCTCGCTCTCGACGGTGCCGGTGCCCGCCCCCCGGATGATGCCGGTCTTGACGATGCCCCAGCCGTGCGGGTGCGCGGCGAGTTCCTCGTCGGTGGTCGCGACCCGCAGCGGGCCGACGACGCTGTCGGCGACCCGGCCGGCCGCGCCGAAGAACGCGATACCCGCCTCGGCCCAGACGTCGCCGGAGGTGACCGTCACGCCGGAGAGGTCGAGGAACATCTCGTTGGTGTCGGTCGAGCCGAGCGACTGCCGGGACACGGTGATCACGTTGCCACCGCCGTCACGCAGGTACGGCTGGTCGCCGGCCAGGTTGCCCAGCGACGGGTCCGGCTTGATGGTGACCTTGTCCGCGCCGGCCCCCTTGATCTTCAGGGGCTTGGTGATGGTCAGGCCGTTGCGGGCACCGGTCTGCACCGGGTTGGACGCGTGGTTCACCGGTGTCGACGACTCCTGGTAGACGCCCGCGCAGACCACGATGGTGTCCCACGGCGAGGCGAAGTCGACGGCCCGCTGGATCGAGGTGAAGTCCGCCGTCGGGCACTGCTTGCGGTCGTCGTCGACAGTCCAGGTGGTGTTGCCCTGCGGGTTGGCCACCGGGTCGACGAGCGCGACGGTGCCCGGGGTGTTGTCGTAACCGGCGAGGTAGGTCGCCGGGTCGGGGCCGCCGAGGGCGGACGGGCCGTGACCCGCGCCGTCGGCCCGGTCGCCGTCCGACAGGAGCTGCGCCCCCGCGTCGGATTCCTGGAAGCGTACGTCGGCCAGCTCGATCGAGCCGGACTTCGGCAGGTCGCCCACCCCGAACCGGAGTTCCAGCTTCGCCAGCGCGCCGACGTCGACGCCCTGCGCCGCGAACTCGGCCAGCGGGACCCGGATCTGGTCCAGGACGATGTGGGTGTTCGGGGTGTTCGTGCCGGTCGACATGTGCAGGGCGTTGCCCCAGCGGGGGTCACCGGCGTCGACGGTCCCCTCGTGACCGGCGGCGTCGCGCAGCGCGATCTGGAACCGTTGGGTCGTCGAGGCCGGGTCGTACGACGTGGGTTTCTCGTTGGGCCACACCGGGTTCGTCGGGGTGCCGTTGACGGTGGTGTCCCGGGTGTTGTCGCCCCGGTTGTCGGCCCCCGGGTTGCGGGTGTCGAAGAAGTTGACGGCGGCGCTCATGGCCAGCGCCTTCAGGTGCCGTACGTCGGCGGACGCGGCCGGGATCGCGGCGGTCAGCGACGCGGCCGAGCCCGGCTCCCAGGCGAGGGTGAGCTGTCGGCCGTAGGAGTGGTTGATCGGGCTGTTCTCCCGGGTGCCGTTCTGCCCGCCGAGCGCGCCCGCCGTCGGCAGCGGGCAGGGCTTGGCGGCGGTCGGCAACCCGGTCTTCCCGAGCTGCGCCGGGGCGAAGTCCTGCGGCTCCGGGTTGCACCAGTCGTACCCGCCGGGGGTGCTCGCCGGTTTCGGGGTGACCCCGGCGGCCTGCGCGTACGGGTCGGCGAAGCCGCTGCCGGTCAGGGTGCCGCCGAGGGCGTTGCGGGTGAGCGGGTTGTTCACCTCGGGCCGGATCACGTCCACCCGTTCCTGCGGGGCGGCGAAGTAGCTGGTGTTGACCCGTTCGTTGCATTCGATCGCCGTGCCGGACGGGCTGGTCGGGCAGGCCGACGCCGGCACCTGGAGGCCACCCGGGGTGTTCGCCAGCTCGCCGGTCAGGTAGGGCTGGAACGCGCCCTCGCCGCCGACGTACCGCCTGAAGAACGCCGCCATCGTCGCCAGCCCCAGCTTCTCCTGGTCGCCCATCCGGGCCGGATCGCCGGAGAACTTGGTGTTCACGGCCGGGTTCAGCGGGTCGGAGTTGTCGATGGCGTAGTTCAGGTCGGGGTCGGTGTAGCTGGCCGCGCCGCTGAGCCGCAGGTTGTGCGGGTGGATGTTGTTCGTCGCGAACGGGGCCGAGTTGCCGCAGGCCGCGTCGTTGTTGGCCTGGCCGTCCGCGCCGCCGTCGGCGTACCAGACGGTGTTGTACCAGTTGTGGATCGCCCCGAGGTGCTCCACCTGGATGCGGGGGAACGGGTCGCCCGGGTTGACGTACTGGCTGCGTTCGAACAGCCGCGCGCCCTGCAGGTTGGACACGTCACCGTCGCACATCGGCAGGATCGACAGGTACGGCATCCCGTACGGGGCCTTGCGCTCGTAGTCCACCGGGGCGAGCGAGATCACCCCACGCAGCGGGTAACGCGGCCCGTCGGTGCGGATGCGGTTGTAGTCGATGAAGCTGGACACCGCGTCACCACCGCGCGAGTGGCCCATCAGGCCGATGCGGGTCAGGTCGAGGCGGCCGGCGAGGGTGGTGCCGACGGTGGTGTGCGCGTCGACCGGCAGCCCACCGTGGCGGTTCGCCGCGCTCAGCGCGTCCAGGGTGGCGGCGATGAGCATCCGGCGGCTGTGCATGCCCTTGCCCTTGTTGCCGTCCTGCCGCATCATCAGCTGGTCCTGGGACACCGAGAACGTGGTGTAACCCCAGGTGGCGAGGTTCTCCGCGAGGTAGGCGTAGCCGTTCTCGTTGTGCTTGAACTGGGCGCAGGTGAGCTGGGCGGTGTCCTGGCCCGAGTCGCACGAACCGTGGTTGCCGTGCACCAGCACGAGCACCGGCGACGGCGCGGTGCGTCGGGTGAAGTCCGGTGTGTAAAGCTGGCCCCGGATCTCGATCCGCTCCGGGGCCTGCGCGGTCCCGGCCGTCGGGTCGGCGCCTGAGGAGTTCGGTTCCTGGATGCGGGCGAGGCCGAACTTGGCCTCCTGGACGGCCTGGTGGCCGAAAGGGCCACGGGCCGTCGGGTCGGGCAGGTCGGTCGTGGACGCCGGGGGCGGTGCGACCACGGTGGGTGACGCCGCGGCGGCCGGTGCCGCCAGGGCCAGCGGGGCGGTCATCGCGACGATCACCGGGAGGAGTACGCGCATGCTCCTCGATGTTCGTACCGTCAAAGGATTCTCCTCGGAGCGAGTTGAGCGTTCAACGATCGCGAACGCTAACCAGCCCGCGTTTCTCCGAGGTTTCCGTTGACAGCCGTTTTCCGGCTGATCGAATACTGTCCTACCAGGGGAAATGCGCCATCGGCGGTGATCGGGCGGATGATCGGACGGATGCTGGAATTGCGGATGGCCGCCGCCAATCAGGCCACCCGCTCATCCCGGTCACGTCGGGTCAGCGCACCTGGAACCGGTCGTCGGCGGCGAGGGCCGCGAGTCGATCCACCGTGAACGGCAGCGCGGCCAGTTCCGGTTGCCCGTCGCCGAGCCGCCGCGACTGCGCCACGAAGACCACCACCCCGTCCGGATGCCGGTACGTCGCCCACTGGTCGAACCGGTCGTCGTCACCGGGGCGGACCACCACGCCGACCTGCGCCGCCCCGACGGTTACCACCTCGCAGTCGCCCGGCATGCCCCAGAACTGCCGGGCCAGCGGGCACGGCTCGGTCGGCAGTTGGTTACCGGCACTGTGCACCTCGACGAGCAACCGGCCCATCCGTTGCCCCTGCTGCAGGGTGAGCGAAGACGTGTAGCTCCACACCTCGACGCCGTCCACCCTGTCGTCGAACTGTGCCTGGTGGTCGCGCAGCAGTGGCTGGCCGGCCGGGGGGTTCGCCGGGTCCGCCGGCACGGTGTAGCCGGCCGGCACCACCGCGACGAGGTCGTCGAGCAGCCGGGCCGCCTGGTCGTACCGGGTGCCGGCCCGGGCCGTCCGGTCCTCCTGGGGCCGACCGTCCGGCCCGGTCGGCCAGGCCGGTTTGGTGTCGTGCACCGACGGCGGCGGGACGGGGCCGACGCCCGGGGTGAACCCGTCGGAGCCGGGTGCGCCGACGGCCCCGATGGCCCCGACCCCGACCACCGCCAGCAGCGCCGCCGTCAACCCGACGCCGGCCCAGGTGGCACGACGGCGTACCCGGGCCCGGCGGCCGGAACGCAGCGCGGCGTCCACACTCAACGACGGCGGCCGGGTGGCGACCGGGTCTCCGGTGACTCGGGGGGCGTCGGCCGGTCGGTCTGCTCGTCGCCCACCCGTTCCCGCCGCCACCAGCCGCGCCGCCGTTCGTCGAGGAACGTCCGGACCAGGATCTGGCGTACGTAGGCGTCCAGCACCTCGTGCCGGGACACCCGGTTCCAGACCAGGTAGAGCTTCGTGAACGCGGTCTGCACCAGGTCCTCCGCCCGGTGCCAGTCGCCGCAGAGCAGGTACGCGGTGCCGCGCATCGCCTCCGACCGCGCCGCGAAGTACGCCGCGAACGCCGTGTCGCGATCACCCATCCAGGCCTCCGATCACCGATTCGAGATAGTCACGCGGTGTCCTGGGCCGTGGGTTGCCTGGGCGGGCGGAAAACGTGTGCCGGCAGTCCGGTGGTGGCCCGCCCGCGCCGTCGCCGGGCCCACCTGACGCCGCTGCCCGGCCGGTGCGTCACCGGGCCGGGCAGCGGGTGGGGGTCAGCGCGGGGTGCGTCGGGTCTTCGGCAGGTCGAACTGGTCGGCGGCCTTGCAGTCCTTCTGCCCGCCGATCGCGCGGGGGCCCAGCCGGTCCAGCTCCGCACGGGCCCGACTGCGGCCCAGGTTCCAGGCGTACCACGGGTCGGGCTCGGCGAGGTCGTCGTCGATCCAGCTCAGCGTGCAGCGGCGGACCCGGTCCGGCAGGTTGGCCAGGGCGGGGGTGGCGTCGGCGGAGAGCGCCCGCAGGTACCAGGCGTCGATCTTGCCGGTCTGTTCGTAGCGGGCGATGTTGCGGCGGGCCGCGTAGTCCTCCGGGTTGAGCACGGCCAGGCTGAGCAGCATCACCACGGCCAGCCCGACGGTGACGCCGGGGATCCACCGGCCCCGCCACCGCACCCCCGCCACCAGGATCATCAGGAAGACCGCGCCGAGCAGCAGCTCGAAGGCCATCACGAAGATCCGCTCACCGGTGAAGCTGTAGACCTTCTGGTAGGTGTACATCCGGGACAGTGCCGACACCACGATCACCACGCTGAGCGCGCTGATCAGTCCGAGCAGGACCCGCAGCAGGACCCGTTCGACCCTGGTCTCCCGGCGGGCCCACCGGCTGACCCCGCCCAGTACCGCCACGGTCAGCAGCGTGACCACGGTCAGCTGCCAGAACCCGCTGCGGGCGTACTCGGCGTAGCTCAGGCCGGCGGTGCGCAGGACGTGCCGCTGCCCGCCGAAGAGCACGGTGAACTGCACCGCGACGAAGCCGACGAAGAGCAGGGTCAGGGCGGCGATGGCCGGCGCCCACTCCAGGGTCCCCCAGTGACGTCGACCCTCCCGGTCGACCGTCGACAGGTCCGGCGGGGCGGCCAGGGTGTAGGTGGCGGCGACCGCGATCAGCCCACCCACCACGGCCAGGAAGAGCCAGCGGAACACCGTACCGGCGTTGATCTCGGGCACGATCGCGCCGAGGACCTGGTCGAAGGCGGCGTCGGCGGAGGAGAGCAGCAGCCCGAAGACGAGCAGCACCACGGCGGTGGCGGCGACCGATCCGACGACCCGGGGCACCAGCTGGCCGGAGCCGGTGGTGCTCACGTGCCGGCGTACCCAGGGCAGCCCGCGCAGCGCCGCGAACGGGGCCGCGACCAGGCTGAACAGGATCGAACGGACCTGTCTTCCGCCCACGATGGCCAACGTCGCACAGCCCAGCGCCCCGAGCACGCAGAAGGTCACCAACCACCAGGCGTTGCGGAAGGCCAGCACGGCCAGCAACGCCAACGCGCCCGCCGCCCAGCCACCCCGGATCAGACGATCGGTGCGGGTCAGCGTCCCGGTGCTGCGGCGGACGGCGGCGACCACCCCGACGGTCAGGATCAACCAGCCGAGGAACCAGCCGATGCCGGTGCGGCTCAGGGGCACGAAGAACGCCACGCCCAACGCCCCGGCCAGAACCCCCGCCGGCACCGCCCACCCGGTGGCGGGCCGGGGGCCGGGCCACCGGGTGCTGAGGAACGACGGCGGGGGTGAGGTCGGGTGCCAGCCCGTCGGTGGGCCACCCCAGTGCGGAGCCGGCCGCCCACCGGCCGCCGGCCCGGGCGTCCCGGGCCAACCGGGCCCCGCCGTCGCCGTCCCGCCGGTGCGGGGCGTCGCGGGCTGGCCGGCCTCGGGTCGGTCGGGCCCGGGGTCGCCGTCCCGCCGGTGCGGGGCGTCGCGGGCTGGCTGGCCGCGCCCGGCGTCGCCGTGCCGCCGCCGGCCGTCGCGGGTTGGCCGGCCCCGGGCGGCGTGGGCCCGCTGGTGGCGGGTGTCGCGGGTTGGCCGGTGCCGGGCTGCGGGTCGCCAACCGTCGAGGTCGGTGGGGTCGGAGCGCCATCGGCCGTGGTGCCACCGGCCGTGGTGGCGGCGGTTGGAGTGCTGCCGGTCGGGGTGGCGGCGGTGCGTGGTGCCGGGACGGTCACCGACCTGGCCTGCCCGCCGACCACCGACCCACCGGACGCAGTCGCCGCCGACACACCGGGAGCCGACACACCGGGAGCCGACGCACCGGGAGCCGGCCCACCGGCCGGTTCGTCGCCGGGCGGCGCGGTGGGGTTGCCGTCTGCGTGGTCGGCCGGCGCGACGGCGGGCGGGACCGCGACCGGAGTGACGTCGCCTGCCGGCACCAGCGGCAGGAAGATGGCGTACCCGAGGGTGCCGTCCGGGATCTGGACGGGGATGGCCCACCCGGGCTCACCCTCCCGACCGGGCCACCTGATGGCCGGGGGCATCCCCGCCACGGTGGGCATGGTCAGCAGATGGGGCACCCCGTCGGCGGGCGGGGACCCGGGCGGCGGTGGGCTGCCCCCCGGGGAGTCTTTCGTCGGCTCCGGCTCGGACACGGTGTGCTCCTTGATGCGGGAAGTGCGGTCACTGTAGAGCGAACCGGTCTCCGTCGCGGCCCCGCCGCCGGCACGACGCGTCGGATCGTCGAACCTTTGCCCGCCCGCATCCGTACCAAGGGCGGGAGGTCGACCAGATGACCGTACGCCGAACGTTCGCCGCGCTCGCGGTCGTGGCGGTGACCGTGCTGCTCCCGGCGGCTCCCGCCGCCGCGCACGGCGCTCCGACCAGCCCGCTGAGCCGTTCGGCGGCCTGTGGCCCGGAAGGGCCGCACGTCTCCACGCCGGCCTGCCTGGCCGCGGTGTCGGCGGGCGCGGCGCTGCGCGAGTGGGACAACATCCGGGTGTACGGCGTGGCCGGCCGGGACCGGGAACGCATCCCGGACGGTGAGCTGTGCAGCGGCGGGCTCTCCGCCTACCGGGGGTTGGACCTGGCCCGGGCCGACTGGCCGGCGACGGAGCTGACCGCCGGGGCGAGGTACACGTTCCGTTACCGGGGCACGATCCCGCACAAGGGCACCTTCCGGCTCTACACCACCCGCTCCGGGTACGACCCGCGGACGCCGCTGCGCTGGGCCGACCTCGACACGATCCCGTTCCTGTCGGTGACCGACCCGCCGTTGCGGGACGGGTCGTACCAGATTCCGGGGCGGTTGCCCGCCGGGTTGACCGGCCGGCACCTGATCTACACGGTGTGGCAGAACTCCGACACCCCGGACACCTACTATTCCTGCTCGGACGTGCTGTTCCGATCGGCGGGCAGGGTGCTCGCGGCCACCCCGACGGACACCGCCCCGACCCCGTCGTCGACCGCTGCGGCGACCGGTGCCGACCCTGACCCGGTGGCCCCCACCGACGCCACGTCGGACGTCGACGGGTCCGGCGGCGCGGGGGAGGAGGCCGGCGTGCCGGTGGCGTCGGTGACCCAGGTCGGGGGCGGCAACCTGCGGCTGGTCGTGGGCGCGGCGGTGGTGGTGACCGTACTGCTGGTGGCGGCGGTGGCGACCCGGCTGCGCCGACCGGCTCCCGTGCCGCCCGGCCGGCCGTGTGGCGTCCGCAACCACCGTGCCGGCCGCCGCCGCATCTGGTGAGCCCGCCGTGCGGGCCACCCGGGCCCGCATGATCCACGCAACGTCGCCCAGGTAGCGGTATCCCCAGGCAGGGATACCGCTACTTCAGCCGACG
Source organism: Micromonospora sp. CA-248260 (assembly GCF_050942205.1). Classification (NCBI taxonomy): domain Bacteria; kingdom Bacillati; phylum Actinomycetota; class Actinomycetes; order Micromonosporales; family Micromonosporaceae; genus Micromonospora; species Micromonospora sp. CA-248260. The sequence goes on from NZ_CP192021.1 coordinate 1,163,476, forward strand.
CGCCTCGTCCGGGCATCCGCGGCGGTCCCGCCGCGACGTCCGTCTCTGCCCCGTCACCACGGTCGCCCCCGGCCTCGCCCGGCGGTCATCCCCCGGCGGGTCAGGGGAGGAGATGATCGATTTCGGTCAGCTCGTCGGGGGTGAGGTCGAGATGGCGTACGGCGGCGATGTTGCCCTCCAGTTGGGCCACGCTGCTCGCCCCGATGATCACGCTGGTCATCCGGGGGTCACGCAGCGCCCAGGCGAGCGCGAGCTGGGCCAACGTCTGCCCCCGCCGCCCGGCGATCCCGGCGAGGCCCCGGATCGTGGCCAGCTTCTCCTCGGTCACGTCGTTCTCGTCGAGGAAGACGCTGGTGCGCACCCGGGAGTCGGCGGGGATGCCGTCGAGGTAGCGGTCGGTGAGCAGCCCCTGGGCCAGCGGACTGTAGGCGATGCAGCCCGCACCGACCTCGGCCAGCGTGTCGAGCAACCCGTCGGCCTCGGTCCACCGGTTGAACATCGAGTACGACGGTTGGTTGATCAGCAGGGGCGTACCCAGGTCACGCAGGATCGCGGCGGCCCGCGTGGTCTGCTCCGAGTCGTAGTTGGAGACGCCGACGTAGCGCGCCCGACCGGACCGGACGATGGCGTCCAACGCGCCCATCGTCTCCTCCAGCGGGGTGTCCGGGTCGAAACGGTGGGAGTAGAAGATGTCGACGTGGTCCAGGCCCATCCGCCGCAGCGACTGGTCCAGCGAGGAGATCAGGTACTTGCGGGAGCCCCACTCGCCGTACGGGCCGGGCCACATCAGGTAGCCGGCCTTGCTGGACACCACCAGCTCGTCGCGGTACGGCTTCAGATCGGTGGCGAGCAGCCGCCCGAACGCCTCCTCCGCCGCGCCGGGCGGTGGGCCGTAGTTGTTGGCCAGGTCGAAGTGGGTGACGCCGAGGTCGAACGCCCGGCAGACGATGTCCCGCTGGCGGGCGAAGGGGCGGTCGGGCCCGAAGTTGTGCCACAACCCGAGCGAGATGGCGGGCAGTCGCAGGCCACTGCGCCCACTGCGGCGGTAGGTCAGCTGGTCGTAGCGGTCGTCAGCGGCGAGGTAGGTCACGCCGTCGACCCTAGCCCCGCCGCCCGGGCCCGGGCCGGCATGTCGGAAGAGCGATCCCGGTGCCGGCGGCACAGGGGGCCCGACCGCGCTAGCGTGGGTCGGGTGACTGCGCCCAACCAGGCTCTCCCGGTCCCGCCCGCCGACCTGCCGGGCACCCTCGGCGCACTGCGCGCCGCCGGACACCGGTACCAGACCGTCAAGCAGGAACTCCGCCACAACCTCCTGGCCCGGATGCGCTCCGGCGAGGACCGTTTCCCCGGCATCGTCGGCTACGACGACAGCGTGCTGCCCGAGGTCGAGCGGGCGCTGCTCGCCGGCCACGACATGGTGCTGCTCGGCGAACGCGGCCAGGGCAAGACCCGACTGATCCGCGCGCTGGTGGCGCTGCTCGACGAGTGGACCCCGGTGCTGCCCGGCTCGGTGCTCAACGAGCACCCGTTGCACCCGCTCACCCCGGCCTCCCGCGCGTCGGTCGCCGAGGCCGGCGACGACCTGCCGATCGGCTGGCTGCACCGTTCGATGCGGTACGGCGAGAAGCTGGCCACCCCGGACACCAGCGTGGGTGACCTGATCGGTGACGTCGACCCGATCCGGATCGCCCAGGGTCGTACCCTCGGTGACCCGGAGACCATCCACTTCGGTTTGGTGCCGCGCACCAACCGGGGCATCTTCGCCGTCAACGAGCTGCCCGACCTGGCCGAGCGGATCCAGGTGGCGCTGCTCAACGTGCTGGAGGAGCGGGACATCCAGGTCCGCGGCTACCAGCTGCGGCTGCCGCTGGACCTGTTCCTGGTGGCCAGCGCCAACCCGGAGGACTACACCAACCGGGGCCGGATCATCACCCCGCTCAAGGACCGGTTCGGTGCGGAGGTCCGCACCCACTACCCGGTCGACCTGGAGCTGGAGCTGGCCCTGATCCGCCAGGAGGCCGACCTGGTCGCCGAGGTGCCGGAGCACGTGCTGGAGGTGCTGGCCCGGTTCGCCCGCGCGGTGCGCGAGTCGCCGTCGGTGGACCCGCGCTCCGGCGTCTCCGCCCGGTTCGCCATCGCCGCCGCCGAGACGGTCGCCGCCGCCGCGTTGCGCCGCGCCGGCCTGCTCGCCGGCCCCGCCGGCGCGTCGGCCGCCGGCTCCGCGTCGGGTGCCGGCGACGCCACGGTACGGCCCGAGCAGCCGGTCGCCCGGGTCGGCGACGCGGTGTCGGTGACCTCGACGTTGCGCGGCAAGGTGGAGTTCGAAAGTGGCGAGGAGGGGCGGGAGATCGAGGTCCTGGCCCACCTGCTGCGGGCCGCCACCGCCGAGACGTTCCTGGCCCGGCTGGCCGGGTTGGACCTCTCCGGTTTCACCGCGCTGGTCGCCGAGGGGGCGGTCATCGAGACCGGTGAGCTGGTCTCCTCGGCGGAGCTGCTGCGCCAGGTCGGCACCGTGCCGGGGCTGGCCAAGGCGCTGGACCGGTTGGGGCTGGGCGACGCGCCCACCCCGGAGCAGGCCGCCGCCGGGGTCGAGTTCGTGCTGGAGGGGTTGCACCTGACCCGCCGGCTCGGCAAGGACGTCACCGATTCCGGTCGTACCGTCTACGGCGGTCGGAGCTGAGGATGGCCGGCAACCGGTTCCGGTACGGCCAGTGGCAGGGCGGCCCCGATCCGCTCGCCCCGCCGTACGACGTGCGTGCCGCCGTGGACTCCGTCGGCGCGGAGGTGCTGGCCGGCGGCAGTCTGCGGGAGGCGCTGCGGGATCTGCTGCGTCGTGGCCCGCAGGGCCGGGGCGGCCTGGACGACCTGGCCGCCCGGGCCCGCCGGCTGCGCCGGGAGGCGCTGCGCCGGGGTGACCTGGACGGCGCGGTGACCCGGTCCCGGGCTTTGCTCGACCAGGCCCTCGCGGCGGAGCGGGACGCGCTGCGTGAGCGCACCGACGACGACGCCCGGTTCGCCGAGACGGTGCTGGACAACCTGCCCCGGTCCACCGCCCGTGCGGTGCAGGAGCTGGCCGGCTACCGGTGGACCAGCGACGAGGCCCGGCAGGTGTACCAGCGGATCCTCGACGGGCTGCGCGGGGAGGTGCTGGAGCAGCGGTTCGCCGGGCTGCGCGACGCCGCGCGGGCCGCCGGTGACCCGGCCGTGCAGGTGCAGCTCGCCGAGATGATGCGGGACCTCAACGACCTGCTGGCCCGGCACGCCCGTGCGGAGGACACCACCGACGCGTTCGCCGAGTTCATGCGCCGGCACGGCGAGTTCTTCCCGGAGCAGCCGGGCACCGTCGACGAACTGGTCGACGTGCTGGCCCGCCGGTCGGCGGCCGGTGAGCGGCTGATGCGGTCGCTGTCCGACCGGCAGCGCGAGGAGCTGGCCGGGCTGATGCGGCAGTCGCTCGGTGACCGGCTCGCCGGTGAGCTGTCCGCCCTCGACGCCCACCTGCGCGCCCTGCGCCCCGACCTGAACTGGCAGCGCGGCGAGCGGGTCCGGGGCGACCAGCCGCTCGGCTACGGCGAGGCGACGGGGGCGCTGGACGAGATCGCCGAGCTGGACGAGCTGCTCGACTCCCTCGACCAGCAACAGCCGGGGGCCACCCTGGACGACGTGGACGTCGAGGCGGTCGCCCGGACGTTGGGCCGCGACGCCGCCGACGACGTACGCCGGCTGCGGGAGCTGGAGCGGGAGCTGCGCCGGCAGGGCTGGGTGGGCCGGGACGCCGACGGGTTGACGCTCAGCCCGAAGGCGCTGCGCCGGTTGGCCGGGACCGCGCTGCGCCGGGTCTTCGCCGACCTCACCGCCGGCCCGCGCGGCCAGCACGACCTGCGTACGGCCGGGGCGGCCGGCGAGGTCAGCGGCGCCTCCCGGCAGTGGGAGTACGGCGACGAGCAGCCGTTGGACGTGGTGCGCACGCTCACCCGGGCGGTCCGCCGGGCCGGCCCCACCGTGCCGCTCCAGCTCGCCGTCGAGGACTTCGAGGTGGTGGAGACGGAACGGCGGGCGTCGGCGGCGGTGGCGCTCTGCGTGGACCTGTCGTACTCGATGGTGTCGCAGGGGCGGTGGGGGCCGATGAAGCAGACGGCGCTGGCCCTGTCGCACCTGATGGCGACCCGGTTCCCGCAGGACGCGTTGCAGATCGTCGGGTTCGGTCGGGAGGCGGTGACGCTGACCCAGCGGGAGCTGGCGGCGGTGGAGCCGGACATGGAGCAGGGCACCAACCTGCAGCACGCGTTGCGGCTGGCCGGCCGGCACCTGCGCCGGCATCCGGGGGCCGAGCCGGTGGTGCTGGTGGTCACCGACGGTGAGCCGACCGCGCATCTCGACCCGGACGACGGTGAGGCGTACTTCCACTGGCCGACGCTGCCCGAGACGGTCCAGGCGACCATCCGCGAGGTGGACCGGCTGGCCCGCGCCGGTGTCACCCTCAACCTGTTCCTGCTGGGCGACGACCCCGGCCTGCGCCGCTTCATGGATGCCGTCGCCAAGCGCTCCCGGGGTCGCCTCTTCACCCCCGACCTGGGTGACCTGGGCGAATACGTGGTCTCCGACTATCTCCGCTCCCGCCACACGAGCTGACCCCCACCCACCCCGCGTCGGTCATGCGGTCGTGGCGGACCCCACCACCGGATGATCGACGGAGGGTGGGGGGCGGCGGAAGGTGCGCCGGTAGGTCGAGGGGGAGACGCCGATCCGGGTGTGCAGGTGCTGGCGCAGGGCGGCGGTGGTGCCGAAGCCCGCCCGACGGGCCACCTGGTCGACGGTGAGGTCGGTGGTCTCCAGGAGGAGCCGGGCGTGGTCGGTGCGCTGCTGGAGCAGCCACTGTGCCGGGCTGAGCCCGGTCTCCGAGCGGAAGTGCCGGGTGAAGGTGCGTACGCTCATCCGGGCATGGGCGGCCAGTTCCCGCAGGGTGACCGGCTCGTGCAACTGTTGGCGGGCCCACTCGCGGGTGGCCGCCGTGCCGCTGGCCGGGCTGCGTGGCACCGGTCGTTCGATGTACTGGGCCTGGCCGCCGTCGCGCCAGGGCGGCACCACGCACCGCCGGGCCGCCCGGTTGGCGACCTCGCTGCCGTGGTCACTGCGGATGACGTGCAGGCAGAGGTCGATCCCGGCGGCCACCCCGGCCGAGGTGAGCACCTGGCCGGAGTCGATGAAGAGCACGTCCGGGTCGAGGTCGACCTGCGGGTACAGCCGGCGGAACGGTTCGACGTGCGCCCAGTGGGTGGTGGCCCGGTGCCCGTCGAGCAGCCCGGCGGCGGCCAGCGCGAACGCGCCCGTGCAGATCGACATGATCCGGACGCCCCGGTCGTGGGCCTGCCGCAGGGCCACGGTCACCGCCGGGTCGACGGTGCCGTCGGTCATCGGCGGGCCGCCGTGCAGGCCGGGCACCACCACCGTGGCGACGGTCGTCAGCAGGTCGAGCCCGTGGTCGGGGAGGACCCGGAAACCCGAGGAGCTGCGGACCGGGTGGCCGCCGGGGGTGCAGGTGTCGACGGTGTAGAGCGGTTGCCGGTCGGCGGTGCAGGCGGCCCCGAAGACCTGGGCCGGGGTGCCCAGGTCGAGGCCGACGACGCCGTCGAGGGCGAGCACGCCGATCCGGTGCGGGACGAGGGTCATGGCCCGATTATTGCGTACGATGGCTTTCCGGCCACTCGTCGCAGGTCGGGTGGGCCCCGAGACTCGGAGCGTGACCCGAGCCCGTCGTCTCCACCCGGCCTGGACCGTGGCCGCCGTCGCCTTCGTCGCGCTGGTCGGCGCGGCCGGCTTCCGCGCCACCCCGTCGGTGCTGCTGCACCCGCTGCACGCCGAGTTCCGCTGGCCGTTGGCCACCATCTCCGCCGCCGTCTCGGTCAACCTGCTGCTCTACGGCCTGACCGCGCCGTTCGCCGCCGCGCTGATGGAACGGTTCGGCATCCGCCGGGTGGTGACCTGCGCGCTGGCACTGGTGGCGCTCGGCAGCGGCCTGACGGTCTTCATCACGGCGAGCTGGCAGCTGATCCTCTGCTGGGGTGTCCTGGTCGGGCTGGGCACCGGGTCGATGGCGCTGGCGTTCGTCGCCACCGTCACCGGACGCTGGTTCGTCGCCCGACGAGGGCTGGTGACCGGGGTGCTCACCGCCGGTGGGGCCGCCGGTCAACTGGTCTTCCTGCCGCTGCTCGCGGTGCTGGTCCGCGACCACGGCTGGCGGGCGGCGGCACTGGTGGTGGCCGGGGCCGCCCTGGCGGTCGTACCACTTGTGGTGTGGTGGTTGCGGGAACACCCGGCGGACCTCGGCCTGCCCGCCTACGGCGCGACCGAGGTGACGCCCCGGCCGCCGGCAGCCGGCGGGGCCGCCGCGCGGGCCGTCGGCGCGTTCACCGCCGCCGCCCGGACCCGTCCGTTCTGGCTGCTCGCCGGCGGCTTCGCGATCTGTGGCGCGACCACCAACGGTCTGGTCGGCACCCACTTCGTGCCGGCCGCACACGACCACGGGATGCCGCAGACCACGGCGGCGGGTCTGCTCGCCCTGGTCGGGCTCTTCGACATCGTCGGCGTCGTGGCCTCGGGGTGGCTCACCGACCGGGTGGACAGCCGGCTGCTGCTGGCCGGCTACTACGCGCTGCGTGGTCTGTCGCTGTTGCTGCTGCCCAGCCTGTTCACCGGCGGCACCGGGCCGAGCATGCTGGTCTTCGTCGTCTTCTACGGCCTCGACTGGGTGGCGACCGTGCCGCCGACGGTGGCCCTGTGCCGGGAGTACTTCGGCGCCTCGGCGGCGGTGGTCTTCGGCTGGGTCTTCGCCGCGCACCAGTTCGGGGCGGCGGTCGCGGCGACCGGCGCCGGTCTGGTCCGCGACCGGCTCGGTGATTACGCGCTGGCCTGGTATGTGGCGGGGGCGCTCTCGGTCGGCGCCGCGGTGCTGTCGCTGCTGCTGCGCCGACGTCGGTCGCTGCCACCACCGCTCCTGGTGCCGGCCCGTCCCGCCGGGGCGTGGAGCTACCGAGGCTGACCGACGCCGGTCGGGCCTGCCGCCGGTCCGCCGGCCGGGCAGCGGGGTCGAGGTCGGTCCGGTGCGCCGACCGGGCTACGGCCACCCCGTCGCACCCGTCAGCCGAGGGCCCACTGTTGGCCGGCCGACGCGGTGCAGGTGGCCTGCACCAGGTCGTCGCCGGCCGCGGTGCCGTCATTCCTGACCTGCACGCACTTGCCGGACTGGACGCCGACCAGCAGGACCGGGCCGGTGCCGACCGGGGTCAGCCGCCACTGCTGGTTGGCCTGCCCGTGGCAGCCGAACTGCTGGATCCTGGCTCCGTCGTCACCGCTGCCGCCCTCGACGTCGAGGCACTGGCCGTGCCCGGCGTTGGTGAGCGTCACCAGGTCCGGTGCGACCGGGTTGGCGACCCACGACTGCTCCGCGCCACCGGTGCAGGGCGCCAACTCGGCGGTGGCCGTCTCACCCGCGCCGTCGGTGCCGACACAGAGGCCGGAGGTGACCGCCCGCAGCACGGTCGGCCCGCTGAACGTGGCCGGGGTGGTGGGTGGCGGGGTCGGCGAGGGCGGCGGGCTGGTCGCCGGTGGTGCGCTGGTCTCCGGGGCCGCCGTGGCCGGCGAAGCGGGGGTCGGCGCAGCGGCGGCCGGCACCACCGGCTGGGTCCGCCCGTCGCCGCCGCCCAGCACGCCGGTGGCGAAGAAGACCCCCAGCAGTACGCCGGCCAGCCCGGCGGCCAGCGCGAACCGCATCAGCGGATCACGGGGCAGACCGGGGCGGGCGGCCCGCCGGGCGCCGTACACGGTGCCGGACGGGTCGCGGTGCGGATCGGGGACGGCCATGCAGGCATGGTGACCCACCGGGCGGGCCGACGGCCAGTCGGCCAGCTCCCGAGAGGGATCAGTCGACGACCCGGACGTCCTTCCAGAACGCCACCCGGTCGCGGATCTGCTCTGCCTCGGGCTTCGGGTCGGGGTAGTACCAGACCGCGTCGGGGCTGGTCCGGTCACCGTCGGTGAGGGAGTAGTAGGAGGCGGTGCCCTTCCACGGGCAGACCGTCTGGGTCGTCGACTCGGTGATCAGGTCGTCGCGCAGGGTGCTGCGGGGGAAGTAGTGGTTGCCCTCCACCAGGACGGTGTCGTCGCTCTCGGCCACGACCTGGTCGTTCCACACGGCTTTCGGCATGCCACCACGCTACGCCCCACCCCGGTCGATGCTCCCGCACCCCTCGCCGCCGGCGGTTCCGGCCGGTGCCCGTGTGCCGGCCGCCGGGCCCCGCCCCGCACCCGCCTCCCGGAGGGCTCGGCTGATCCGAAACGGCCAGCGTTGGGGTCCCCCCGGAACGGCGCTTCGCGCGTAAAGTGATCTCATGCGCGCGCAGCGTGATCATGAACTGGCGGTGGACGCGTTGCGGCGGTCGTACGCCGCCGTGCCTGCGGGGCAACCCGTTCGACTGGCCAAACGCACCTCCAACCTGTTCCGGCCCCGGTCGGCCACCGGCGTGCCCGGCCTCGACGTCAGCGGGCTGGACGGCGTGCTGTCGGTCGACCCGGTCACCCGCACCGCCGAGGTGCAGGGCATGTGCACCTACGAGGACCTGGTCGACGCGACCCTCCCGCACGGGCTGATGCCGCTGGTCGTGCCCCAGTTGCGCACGATCACCCTGGGCGGCGCGGTGACCGGGCTGGGCATCGAGTCCACGTCGTTCCGCAACGGGCTCCCACACGAGTCGGTCGTCGAGCTGGACGTCCTCACCGGTGCCGGCGAGGTCGTCACCGCCCGGCCGGACGGCCCGCAGTCCGACCTGTTCGCCGCGTTCCCCAACTCGCTGGGCAGCCTGGGGTACGCCACCCGGCTGCGCATCGAACTCCAGCCGGTGGGGCGGGCGGTGGCCCTGCGCAACATCCGGTTCACCCGGCTGGAGGAGCTGACCGACGCGGTCGCCGAGGTGACTGCCAAGGGGGAGTGGGAGGGGCGGCCGGTCGACGCGATGGACGGCGTGATGTTCAGCCCCGGCGAGTCCTACCTGGTGCTCGGCTCCTTCACCGACGAGCCCGAACGGCTCAGCGACTACACCGACCAGGACATCTACTACCGGTCGCTGCGTCGCCGGGTGCGGGACACCCTGGGCACCTACGACTACCTGTGGCGGTGGGACACCGACTGGTTCTGGTGCTCGGCCGCGTTCGGCGCGCAGCATCCGGTGGTGCGTCGGCTCTGGCCGGCCCGCTGGCGGCGCAGCGACGTCTACCACCGGCTGGTCCGGCTGGAACACCGGCACCAGGTGGCCGCCCGGGTGGACCGGTGGCGGGGCCGGCCGGCCCGGGAACGGGTCGTGCAGGACGTCGAGATCCCGCTCGACGGCACGGCCGACTTCCTGCGCTGGTTCGACCGGAACGTCGGGATGACCCCGGTGTGGCTGTGCCCGTTGCGGCTGCGCGAGCCCGCCGGTCCCGGTTCGGCCCGGGCGTGGCCGCTCTACCCGCTGCGCCCCGGCGTGACCTACCTCAACATCGGCTTCTGGGGCACCGTCGAGGTCGTGGACGGTGCCGCCGACGGCGACGTGAACCGCTCCATCGAGCGGGCGGTGTCGGAATTCGGTGGACACAAGTCGCTCTATTCCGACGCGTACTACGACCGTGCGGCCTTCGACCAGCTCTACGGCGGGGAGACCTGGCGTGTGGTGAAGGACCGCTACGACCCGGACCATCGGCTCACCGGACTCTACGAGAAGGCGGTTGCCCGAAAATGAGCCTGACCGACCGAGAACAGGGGGCGGCGAGCGCCCCGGCCAGCCCGCCGGCGGGAAGTCGGCCCGGCCCGACCGTCGCCGACGTCGTCCGCGCGGTCACCACCCATGACCTGCCCGTCCGCGTCACCGGCTACGACGGCAGCGCGATCGGCCCGACCGACGCCGGGATCACCCTCGACATCCGCTCCGAGCGGGGCCTGTCCTACCTGCTCACCGCCCCCGGCGACCTGGGCATGGCGCGGGCCTACGTGAGCGGCGACCTCGGGCTGGGCGGGGTGCACCCCGGCGACCCGTACGACGCCCTGCGGGTGCTCCTGGATCTGCGGCTGCGGGTGCCCTCGGTGGCCGAGGGGCTGGCCCTGGTGCGTGGCCTCGGCTGGGAGCGGCTGCGGCCCCCACCGGCGCCGCCCCAGGAGGCACTGCCCCGCTGGCGGCGGGTGATGGGTGGGCTGCGGCACTCCCGGGGCCGTGACAGCACCGCCATCTCACACCACTACGACGTGTCGAACGCCTTCTACGAGAAGGTGCTCGGCGACTCGATGACGTACACCTGCGCGGTGTACCGCAGCCCGACCGACACCCTGGAGCAGGCCCAGGCGGCCAAGTACGAACTGGTCGCCGGCAAGCTGGCACTCCAGCCGGGGATGCGCCTGCTCGACGTGGGCTGCGGCTGGGGCGGCATGGTCCGGCACGCCGCCCGCGAGTACGGCGTCAAGGCGATCGGGGTGACCCTGTCCCGGGCGCAGGCCCAGTGGGCGCAGGAGGCCATCGCGCAGGAGGGGCTGACCGGCCTGGCGGAGGTGCGCCACCTCGACTACCGCGACGCGCCCCGGGAGCAGTTCGACGCGATCTCCTCGATCGGGCTGACCGAACACATCGGGGTGCGCAACTATCCGGCCTACTTCCGGGCGCTGCGGGACCGGCTGCGACCCGGTGGCCGGTTGCTCAACCACTGCATCACCCGGGCCGACAACCGGGCTCCGCACCGCTCCGGCGCGTTCATCGACCGGTACGTCTTCCCCGACGGCGAGCTGGCCGGGCCGGGCCGCCTGGTCGGCGAGGTGCACGACGCCGGCTTCGAGGTGCACCACGAGGAGAACCTGCGGCAGCACTACGCGCTGACCCTGGCCGCCTGGTGCCGCAACCTCGTGGCGAACTGGGATTCCTGCGTCGCCGAGGTGGGCCTGGGCACCGCCCGGGTCTGGGGCCTCTACATGGCGGGGTCGCGGCTGGCCTTCGAGCGCAACGGCATCCAACTGCACCAGGTGCTGGCGACCCGCAACGCCCCGCACGGCGTGAACGGCTACCCGCTGCGCCCGAACTGGACGCCCTGATCCGCCGTCCGGCCGCCCCGACGAAGCCGCGCCATCTCGGCGCGGCTTTTGTCGATCCCATTGACAAGGAAGATTTTTACGTACAGGATTGTTTTTGCGATGAGAGACGTCCTGTACCTGGAGCAGATCGAGCAGGCCGAGACCCTGCTCAAGCCGCAGCGCGTGGACGTGCTGCGGCAGTTGGCCGAGCCGCGCACCTGCACCGAGGTGGCGGCCCGGCTGGAGCAGACCCCGCAGCGGGTCTACTACCACGTCAAGCAGCTCGCGGCGGCCGGCCTGGTCGAGCAGGTGGCCAGCCGCAGGGTGCGCGGCATCAGCGAGGGCATCTGGCAGGCCGTCGCCCGGTCGTACTGGCTCTCGCCCCGGCTGGTCGGTCGGATCGGCGGCGTCCGCCGGGTGTCCGACGAGCTGAGCCTGGGCCACCTGCTCGACCTGATGGAGGAGGTCCAGGCGGACGTCGCCGCGCTCGACCGGAGCGCGCCGGAGCTGCCCTCGATCGGGGTGTCCGGCGAGATCCGGGTGCCGGCCGAGCGCCGGCAGGAGTTTCTGCACGACCTGCAGTCGACGTTGCAGGACCTGTTCACCCGCTACGGCGGCGTCGAGGGGGACGCCTTCAAACTCGCCGTGGCCTGCTACCCCAAGGGGGAAGACCATGACTGAACCACTCACCCTGGGCGCCCGCCTCGCCGCGCCGGTGCAGGCCGTGTGGCGGGCGCTCACCGACCCGGCCGAGCTGCGCGTCTGGCTGACCGAGCACGCCGAGGTCGAGCTGCCCAGCCGGTACGAGTTCTGGGGTCGGCACACGCCCGAGGGCTACGCGCCCCACCAACGGCTGCGGCACGCCGACCCGTACACGCTGCGCTTCGACTGGCTGCTCGACGGGGTCGAGACGACCAGCGAACTGCGCCTGACCGCGCAGGGGCCGGGCAGCGCCCTGCTGACCCTCAGCCAGAGCCACTTCGACTTCGCCGAGGCGATGGACGGCAGCAGCATCCGTGGTGTCCTGCAGACCTGGTGGTCGCTGTCGATCGCCAATCTCGCCGCGCACCTGGAGGGTCGTCCGCTGCTGCCGAGGACCGACTTCACCTCCGCCGAGCTGAGCGGTGAGCTGACCATCGCCGCGCCGGTCGACCGGGTCTGGACCTCGTTGACCGACTCGGCGCAGGCCAGCGCCTGGTTCGGCTACCCGATCGGCATCGAGCCCTGGGTCGGCGGCCGGTACGCCATGGGCGGCTTCGACACCGGGTACGCGGCGAAGGTGATCGACCTGGAGCCCGGCCGGAAGATGTCGGTGGACTGGGGCCCCGTCGGTGTCACCACCTGGGAGCTGGCCGATTCCGACGGAAGGACGAAGCTCACCTTCGTGCAGAGCGGCTTCGACGAGGGCAACCCGCCGTACGCGGCGTGGAGCGGGTCGGTGGCCGGCCTGTCCGAGCTGCGCCGCTTCCACGAGATGGCCGACTGGCAGCCGATCTGGGTGGCCGAGGAGATCCGCACCGGCGCTCCCGGCATCTGAACCACCCCCGGCACCTGTCCCGGGGCCGGTTCTCAAGGTCGGGGTGCGGGTGGTGGCCTGTCCTGGGCCGGAGTCGCCCTGGGCCGGAGTCGCCCGGCAGCAGCACCATGCAGGTGACCCCTGTAGAGCTGATGACGTTGACGATTCACGGGTGGCAGGGGTAGACGGGCACACCACCGGCTCTTGGCTGTGCGCATCCTGCGGGGTCCTGGCTGTGTGCGACCCGTGGGTCCCGGGCAGTGTTGTCCCGGACCGGGTCGTTCCAGCCCCGCTCCTGTCGGTGTTCGCGCCGGTGGTGCCGGCTGAATCGCTGACGTCATCAGCTCGAAAGGACGCCGGACAGAGGTTGGTGACCCGGGCGGGTCACGGGGCACCCGGGTCACCGCGCGCCACGCACGGCGGACGCACAGGTACGCCACAAGGGGGCCTCAGCCCGGCGCGGCACGGTGGCTTCATCGCCGCACCGAGGAGGCCCCATGTCGCACCCCGACAACCACCGTCACCGCTCCGACCGCGACCAGCCCGACCACCACCGGCCCGACCATCCTCGGTTCGACCGGTCGACCCTCGTCGAGGGGTGGTGACCTGATGTCCGACACCATGCTGCGCCCGGCGCCCACCAACCCGGTCCCACCGGCTGTCCCGGTCTCCGAGCCGCCGTCGTCCTCACCGCCACCGCCCTCGGCAGCGCCGTCGCCGACCTCGCCGCCGTCGCCGCCGGTCTCGCCGTCGCCGCCGTCGCCGCCGGTCTCGCCGTCGCCGCCGTGGCCGCCGGTCTCGCCGTCGTCGCCAGCGCCGTCGTCGCCGTCGCGGTGGCGGCGGGGGCTGCTGGCCGGTGGCGCGGCGGTGGTGCTGATGCTCGCGGGCGGCGGCACCGGCGCGCTGGTCGTGGACCGGTTCGCCGGCCAGGGTTCGTCCGTCACCGCTACGACGGCCGCCGCCCCGGTCTCCACCGCCACCATCGACTCCCTCGCCACGGTGGTCGCCGTCGTGTCGCCCAGCATCGTCACCGTCGAGGTGACCGGGGCCCGGGAGTCCAGCCTCGGATCCGGCGTCATTCTCGACACCGACGGACTCGTCCTCACCAACCAGCACGTGGTGGACTCCGGCGGCCAGGTCGACGTGGCCCTCGCCGACGGCCGTACCGCCCCGGCGACCGTGGTCGCGCAGGACGCCAGGGCGGACATCGCGCTGCTGCGGGCGACCGGCTTGACCGGGCTCACCCCGGCGACGCTGGGCAGCGACTCGACCCTGACCGTCGGGGACACCGTCCTGGCGTTCGGCAGCCCGCTCGGGCTGGTCGGGACGGTCACCTCCGGAATCGTGTCGGCCCTCCACCGGTCGGTGGACGACCTGTCCGGGCTGGTGCAGACCGATGCGGCGATCAACCACGGCAACTCCGGCGGAGCGCTGGTCGACACCGCCGGGCGGGTGGTGGGCATCAACGTCGCGATCGCCACCACCGGAGAGGACGAGGGCAGCGTCGGCCTCGGCTTCGCCATCCCGATGGACACCGTCCGCCAGGTCGTGGCCCGGCTGACCGCGAGCTGACCCCCGGCCCCGCCCCGCTTCCCGGTCGGCGGGCAGCGCAGGTCAGCGGGCAGCGGGTCAGCGGGCAGCGGGTCGGCGGGGCAGTGCCGGGTCAGGGTGACGGAGTCAGGTCGTCCGCACGGCGGAGCAGGGCCCGGCGTTCGGCGTCCGAGCCGACCAGGTCGGCGGCGCCCCGGAACAGGAGGGCCGCCCCGAACGGGTCACCACGGCGGGCGGTCAGCTCCGCCTCCGCCGCCAGCGCCGGTGGGTAGCCGTCCAACGCTCCGCCGGCGCGGGCCTCGGCGAGCAGGGCCAGCCCGGCCGTCGGTCCGTACGCGTAGCCGTGGGCCACCGCACGGTTCAGCCCGATCACCGGGGTGGGCCGCAGCCGCGACAGTTCGTCGTAGCAGTGGGCGATGGCCGTCCAGTCGGTACGGCCGGCGTCCGGCGCGGTGGCATGGCAGGCGGCGATCCGGGCCTGGAGCAGATACGGGCCGGGCCGGTCGGCGCGGGCCGTGGTCGACGGTCTGTCGGCCCGGGCCGTGGTCGACGGTCTGTCGGCGGGGGCCGGTGCCGACCGGCGCTCGGCGTGGGCCAGGGCGGTGAGGGCCTCGGCGATGGCGGCGTGGTCCCAGCGGGAGCGGTCCTGCTCGGCGAGGGTGAGCAGGTCACCGGCGGCGTCGCGGCGGGCCGCCCGGCGGGAGTGCTGGAAGAGCAGCAGCGCGCACAGGGCGGCGACCTCCGGCTCGGCCGGCATCAGCTCGTCGAGCAGCCGCGCCAACCGGACCGCCTCGTCGGCGAAGGCGGGCTCGCCGTCCGCGTCGTACCCCCGGGTGAAGAGCAGGTAGAGCACGGCCAGGACGCCCGGCAGCCGCTCGGCCAGCGCGGACCCGGTCGGCACCCGGTAGGGGACGCCGGCGGCGGCGATCCTGGCCTTGGCCCGGGTGATCCGCCGGGTCATGGTGGACTCGCCGACCAGGAAGGCCCGCGCGATGTCGGCGGTCGGCACCCCGGCCACGGTACGCAGCGTCAGCGCCACCCTGGCCTCCAGCGTCAGCGCCGGATGGCAGCAGGTGAACACGAGCCGCAGCCGGTCGTCCACCACGTCCTCCGGATCGTCCGGGGTGGGGTGCTGGTCGGTGAGCACCGCCAGCTCGCGTAGTTTGCGGCGTTCCACGGAGGCCCGCCGCAGCACGTCCGTCGCCCGGTTCCGGGCCACCGTCATCAGCCAGCCGCCCGGATTGCCCGGCACGCCGTCGCGGGGCCAGCGCTGCACGGCGGCCATCAGCGCCTCCTGGGCGCAGTCCTCGGCGAGCGTCCAGTCCCCGGTCACCCGGATCAGCGCGGCCACGATCCGCGGGTACGCCTCGGCGCCCGCCACCGCGACCGCGCCGACCGGGTCCCCGGCGACCGGGCCCGCCGGCCCACCCCCGTGGTGCGGGCCCGGCGGTCCGCCCGGGTCGACGGCCGTGGCCCTCAGAGGTCGACCAGGGGACGCAGTTCGAGCCGCCCCTCGTAGGCCATCGGGTGGCGACGGGCCACCTCCACCGCCTCGTCGAGATCGGAGCACTCCAGCAGGTCGAAGCCCACGATCACCTCCCTGGTCTCGGTGAACGGCCCGTCGGTGAGCAGCAGCTCACCGTCGCGTACCCGGACGGTGGTGGCCGCCGACACGTCCGCCAGCCGGCTACCCAGCACACGCTGCCCGTTGCCGTCGCGCTCGGCGACCCACGCCTCGATGTCGGGGGCGGCCTCCGGGTCGGTGTCCGGCGCGGTGTCGGTGCAGACCAGCATCAGGTACTTCATCGGGACGCTCCTCGGTGTCGTTGTCGTCACCAGGGTGACGTTCGGGAGGCCGGGTTCCGGACAGCGGTGGGCAGGATTTTTCCGCCTGTGGTTCCCGGGGCGTCGGGCGGGGTAATGCCGGGCGATGTTCTTCATCTTCGGACTCCGTACCAAGGTCACCCGGTCGGGGGTGGTGACCGCCGTCTGCCGGCACTGCGGCAACCAGGCCGCGCAGGTGATCAGCCGCCGGTCGACGAAGTTCACCCTGTTCTTCGTCCCGCTGATCCCGATCCGGACGAAATACGTGCAGCAGTGCTCGTTCTGCGGCGTCGAGTACGCCGTCGACGCCGACGAGGCCCGCCGCCTCCCGGTCGGCTGACCGTGGCCCGCTTCCTCTGCTGGCTGGTCGGCCGCCCGCCGACCGTGCCGGTGCACACCGCCTCCCGCCCACCCTGCACCCCCGGTCGTCGCCCGTCGCGCCGCCGCCACCGGCCGGCCGCCGGTGCCCGTTCGCCCCGTTCGCCCTGGAACCGGTCCGCCGGCCGCTGACCCGCCCGCGCCACCCCGCACGCCGGTTGTCGGCCGGGGTCGGTCGGGGCCGCTATCGTGGCCTGTCGTGACGAGCACCGCACGACGCCTGGCCGCGATCCGGGGCGACGCGCCCCCGAAACGCCACAACGCCCGGACGATCGCCGCGCTCACCGGCAACCCCGGCTGCGCCCGGCGGGCCGTGCTGGACGGGGCCGGGGTGGACAAGTCGGCGCTCGCGCAGCGGGTCGGCTTCCCCGCCCGGTTCGGCCAGTCCCGGTTCGCCATCACCCGCGGCAACGCGTTCGAGGCGCAGGTCAAGGCGGACGGCGGGGCGGAGCTGCTGCGGCTGGTCGCGACGCGGTTGGGCGTACCGGTGCCGCAGCGGGCGAGCTGGACGGACCTGGGTGGCGCGGACGACCTGCCGGACCGGCGGGAACGGTCCCGGGCCGCGTTGACCGCCACCGGGCCGGACGCGGCGCTGTTCGACCATCCGCTGCTCGGCCTGGACGTCGCCGGTCAGCGGGTGCACCTGGAGCCGGATCTGGTCGCCGCCCGGCTCGGTGGCCGGTTCCACGTCGTGGAGATCAAGTCGTTCCCGGTGATCGACGGCCAGGCCGACCCGGCGAAGGTGTCCGCCGCCGCCGTCCAGTCGGCCGTCTACGTGCTGGCGCTGCGGGAACTGCTCGCCGCCGAGGGGCGGGACCCGGAGTCGGTGTCGCACGAGGTGGTGCTGGTCTGCCCACGTGACTTCGCCAACCAGCCGGTGGCCAGCCTGATCGACGTGCGTAAGCAACTGCTGGTGCTGCGTCGCCAACTGGACCGGATGGCCCGGCTGGACGACCTGCTCACCGCCGTACCGGCCGGTTTCACCGCCGATCCGGCCGCCGATCCGGCGACGCTGACCGCCGCGCTGCGTACCGTGCCGGCCCGTTACGCGCCGGACTGCCTGGCCGGCTGCGAGCTGGCGTACTTCTGCCGGGACGAGGCGCGCGGGCAGACCGGCGCGCTGGGTCGGCCGGTGCGGGAGGCGCTCGGCGGGATCGCCGAGGTGACCGAGGTGCTGGCCCTGGCGACCGGCGAACGGGCCGCCGACCCGGAGCGGGAGGAGGCCGCCGCGCTGCTGCGGGCCGCCGCCCGGTTGCGCGCCGACGCCCTCGCCGGCCACCCCGCATGAGTACGCTGCGCGCGCTGGCCCGGGCCCAGGCCGTCGCCGCCGGGGTGGCCCAGCCGGTCGCCACGGTCCGGCACCTGCACCTGGCGCAGCGCCCACTGGTGCTGGTGCCGCTGGGGATGGCCGGTGAGGCGCACGCCCCGCTCGCCGCGTTGGTCGGCACCGCCCCCGACGACGCCCGGTTGCTGATCGTGCCGCAGCCCCGCAACCGGGACCAGCGGTTCCGTTTCGTCACCGAGCTGGCCGGGATCGTGCTGCCCTGGCTGGACGATTTCCGGGGCGTGGCGGAGGCGGTGGCCGTGGACCGGGGACGCGACGTGCGCTATCGCTACTCCGACGCCCCGCAGCTGTGGGTGCCGAACCCGGCCGGGATCACCTTCCTGCGGCTGCTCGGCCGGTCCACCCGGTTCCGCCGGCCGGACGGCGACTATCCGGTGCATCCGGCGGTGCCGCTGCTCGGCCGCTGGCTGACCTTCTTCGCCGAACGGGCCGAGCAGCCCGGCTCGTCGACGCTGCTGGCGATGACCGACGCGCTCACCCTGCACTGGGCGACCGGGCAGAGCGCGGTGGAGGACCTGCACCTGCCGGCGCTGCTCGGCTGGATCGACCCCCCGGCCGGCTGGACCGGTGCGGCGGCCGCCGCCCGGGCGGAGGACCCGGGGGTGTGCCCGCCGGCCGGGCCGGCCACCGACCCGGAGTTCGACAACGCGGCGCTGGCCCCGGCGATGGCCGCCTGGGCGGCGGCCGACGACGACCCGGCCGCGCGCGACGAGGCGTACACGGAGCTGGTGGGGTTGCTGCGCGGGCAGCTCGCGCCCACCTGGGAGCTGATGTGGCGTGGCCTGGGGTTGCTCGGCGCGCTGCCACCGGGGGCCCGGGTGGCCGGGCGGTGGGCCGGCGACCGGGACGCCTTCACCTCGTATGCCGAGCATCTCGACGCCGACGGTGGGCCGCAGCCCCGACACGACGGCGCGGTCGCGGCGGCGGTCCGGCTGCACCGGCTGGAACGTGCCGCGACCAGCTACGCCGTGCAGCGCGCCTACGACGACCCGTTGGTGATGGCCGAGCACCGGCTGACCGGGGAGGCGTTCGTCGGTGACGTGACGCTGGCCGATCCGGCGCGGGTGGACGACAGCGGCAAACGGCCGGTGCTGCGGCCGAGGATCCAGGTGGTGACCACCGAAGCGGTCCGGGTGCCGGTCGGGGCGACCCTGTGGTCGACGGCGCGGCCGGGGCAGAAGGCGAAGGTGGTCTTCGTGACCCCGGCGGCGGACGGCCGGACCGAGGTGGTGCTGGAGTTGTCGGGCGGGATGGGCCGGGGGCTGACCGCGCTGCCGGGCACCGTGCCGCAGGTGGGGGAGCGGCTCTGCCTGACCACCCTGTCGGAGGCGTTCCTGCCGGCCGGCGCGTTTCCGACGGCGGACGAGACACCGTGGACGCACGGCGGGCCACCGCTCACCGACCCCTCGTCCGGGCTGTCCTCAGTGGTCGGATAACCGACCCGGTGAGTGTGGCGGCTACCCGCCCGGCTGGCTAGGCTTCGATGGTTCGCCGTCCGTGGCCCGTCCGCACGGTCGAGGTGCGCGTTGGAGAGAGAGCCGGAGCGATCACCGTGCTACCCCAGGACGCCGTCTCCGGCACGCCGACCCGACCGCTGGCCCTTCCGCGGGTGGGTGCGATCGTCGCCGCGGTGGTCGTCGTGCTGGAGCTGGGCTGGCTGCTCGCCGCGCTGCCCGGGGCGGCCCTGGCCAGCGACGTGACCGCCACGGCACTGGCGAGCTGGGCAAGTTACGCCTGCACCCGGACGATGCGTCGGCACCCCGCCCCGCTGCGCCGGTTCTGGGCGCTGCTCGCCCTCACCATGGGCCTGGCGGCCGCCGGTCGGCTGCTGTGGACGGTGGACCGGTTGCGTGCCGACGAGTTGCCGCACACCCCGCTGATCGGGGCGATCTTCACCGCCGGCATCGTCACCGGCACGGCCGCATTGCTGGCCGCGCTGACCGCACCACGCAGTGTGGTCGGCCGGGCCCGCACGGTGCTGGACGGGGTGATCGTCGGACTGGCCCTGATCCCGATCGGCTGGGTGGTGGTGTTCCGCGACATCGCCGCCGCCGACCTCGACGATCCCCTGCGGACCCTCGGCCTGCTCTACCCGATGATCGACCTGATGCAGTTGACCATCCTGGTGGCGGTGGCCGGCTCGGCCCGCCCGGTGTGGCCGCCGTTGACCCTGATCGGGGCGAGCCTGGTCACCCGGGCCGGCGCGGACGCCGTCTACGTCTCGCTGGTCGCGCACGGCACCTACGCCCCGGGGCACCCGATCGACGTCTGCTGGCCGCTGAGCTACCTGCTGATCGGCATCGCCACCACCCGACCACCGCCGCCGACCTGCGACGGCGCCGAGGAGATCGGCGAGTCCCCGCTCCCGTCGTGGTGGCGGGTGGCGCTGCCCTACCTGCCGGTCGGCGGGGCGATCATCGCGGTGGTGCTGGCCCGCCGACCCACCGGGCAGACCCCGCCCCTGGTCTTCGTCGGCATGATGACGCTGCTCGGGGTGCTCGCCCTGCGGCAGGGGCTGGCGGCCAACGAGAACCTGCGGCTGGTGGCCCGGCTGCGTCGGCTCGCCTACGCCGACCAGCTCACCGGCCTGCCCAACCGGCTGATGTTCAACCGGCGGCTGCGCCAGGCCCTGCGCGAGGGGCCGCCGGTGGCCGTCCTGCTCCTCGACCTGGACGGCTTCAAGCAGGTCAACGACCGGTTCGGGCACGCCACCGGCGACACCCTGCTGTCCAGCATCGCGGTCCGGATGCGGGCGGCCGTCGGTGGCGACGGAACCATCGCCCGGCTCGGTGGCGACGAGTTCGCCGTGCTGGTCGCCGGTGACCGCCCGGTCGCCCCGGAACGGCTCGCCGAACGGCTCCTCGCCGCCCTGCAACCGTCCGTCGGCGAGGAGGACGTCGGGGTGCACCCGTCGGCCAGCATCGGCATCGCCGAGTTCGGCCCGCAGCACGCCTCCCACACCGACCTGCTGCGCGACGCCGACATCGCCATGTACGCGGCGAAGGCCGCCGGGAAGTCCGCGTACCGTACCTGCACGCCCGCGCTGCGGGAGTCGGCGGTCAGCCGGGCCGAGCTGATCGCCGACCTGCGACGCGCCGTCGACGAGCGGCAACTGCACCTGGAGTACCAGCCGATCGTCGACCTGGCCACCGGCGTGGTCCGCAGCGCGGAGGCGCTGGTCCGCTGGCGGCACCCCCGGCTCGGCCTGCTCGCCCCGGCGGCGTTCCTGCCGCTGGCGGAGGAGACCGGGTTGATCGTGCCGATCGACAGGTGGGTGATCCACGAGGCGTGCCGGGCCGCCGCGACCTGGCGGGCCCTGGTGCCCGAGGCGACCGTGGCGGTCAACATCGCCGCCGCGCACCTGCGCCGCCCCGACCTGATCGCCACCGTCACCGCGGCCACCGCCACCGCCGGCCTGGCGCCCCGCGCGCTCACCCTGGAGCTGACCGAGTCGGCGCTGATCGACGGCAGCGAGGCGGTGCTGGAGCGGCTCGCCCAGCTCCGGGAGTTGGGCATCCGGATCGCCATCGACGACTTCGGCACCGGTTACTCGTCGTTGAGCTACCTGCACCGCATCCCCGCCACCGACCTCAAGATCGACCGGTCGTTCGTGGCCCGGCTGGACACCGACGCGCGGGCGTACGCCACGGTCGAGATGGTCACCCGGTTGGCCGGGGCCTTCGACATGGAGGTGGTGGCCGAGGGGGTGGAGACCGAGGGGCAGCACGCGGCGGTCACGGCGATCGGCTGTGTCCACGGCCAGGGCTACCGGTACGGCCGCCCGGGCCGGTTGGCCGCCCTGCACACCCCACGCTGACCCGCCCCGGCCCCCGCCCATTCCCTTCTCGGTCCGCCCCGGTGTGGGCTTACGGGATCGGGGGACCGGCGCAGAATCGGGCTTGACCCTCACGTCGCGGCAGGCCGGAGCCTTGGTGTCGGAAAGGAGGAGACCATGGCGTACACGGTGGGTCAGGTGGCGAAGGCGGCCCGGGTGACGGTCCGGACGCTGCATCATTACGACGAGATCGGGTTGCTCTCGCCGAGCGGCCGGACGCCGGCCGGCTACCGCCGCTACGACGACGCGGACCTGGAGCGGTTGCAGCACGTCCGCTTCTACCGGGAGCTGGGGTTTCCGCTGGAGGAGATCGCGGCGATCCTCGACGACCCGACCGCCGACCCGGCGGCGCACCTGCGCCGGCAGCACGACCTGCTGACCGGGCGGATCGGGAAACTCCAGGAGATGGTCGCGGCGATCGAGATCGCGATGGAGGCGAGACGGATGAAACTCAAACTGACCCCGGAGGAACGGTTCGAGGTCTTCGGTGACGTCGACCCGGCGGAGCACGCCGAGGAGGCGCGGGAGCGCTGGGGCGACACCGAGGCGTACCGGGTGTCGACCCAGCGGGCGGCGAACTACTCGAAGGAGGACTGGCTGCGCCTCAAGGCGGCGCAGGAGGAGTGGGGCGGGCGGATCGTGGCGGCGCTGACCGGCGGGACGCCTGCCGACTCGGCGGAGGCGATGGCGCTGGCCGAGGAACACCGGCAGCTCATCGTCGGATGGTTCTACGACTGCTCGTACGAGGTGCACACCGGGCTGGCCGACATGTACCTGGCCGATCCCCGGTTCACCGCCTACTACGAGGCGATCGCACCGGGGCTGACGGAGTACCTGGCGGAGGCGATCCACGCCAACGCGATCAGCCGGGCCTGAACGGTGCCGCCTGCGGTGGGCGAGGATGGGGGTTCGTCCCGCTCACCCACCGGAGGTCGTCCGTGTTCATCGTCGCCGGAAGTCTCTACGTCGAACCCGCCGAGCGGGACACCTACCTGGCCTCCTGCGTGGAGGTGGTCCGGCAGGCCCGCTCGGCGCCCGGCTGCGTCGACTTCGCCATCGGCGCCGACCTGGTCGAGCCGGGCCGGATCAACGTCTACGAACGTTGGGAGTCCGACGACGAACTGCTGGCGTTCCGGGGGTCCGGCCCGGAGCAGGAGCAGATCGCGACGATCCGTGGCGCGGAGGTGCACCGCTACCGCATCTCCGCCGTCGAGGCCCCCTGACCGGCCCCCGGTCTGTCGTTTCTGCCGGGGCACACCCGGTTCCGGTGACCCCCGGTGCCCCGGCGGTGGTTGCGGCGTCCAGTCGCCGGACCGGTCGGAGGGTCCGGGTGTACACGGGTCGGACCCGTCGTCGCCCGGGCCGGACCGGTGCGGTCGGGGGTGGCCGGTCGGCGGCCGGGTGCCGGGCTAGGCTGGCGCGACCGCTCTGTCACCAGCGTCGATCGGCTCGGCCGGCGGGCGCGCCACCCGGGGAGACCGCCGTGAAGCACCCGAAGCTGGCCGTCGCCACGGCCGCCCTCGTCGCGCTGGTGACAGCGGCCGGCTGCACCTCGGACGACGGCGGCGCGGGACCGGCACCGACCACCGGCTCGGCCACGACCGGACCGGCCCCGACCGAGCCGGCCGCCGTGCTGGCCACCGCCGCGCAGCGGGTCGACCAGCAGTCCTACCGGCTGACCCTGGGCGACGGCGCGGGCGGTGGGGACACCACCAGCCTGGTCTGGGACCCGAAGGGCCGGCGTGGACTGGAGACGACGACGCTGGCCGTGGCGAACGGCAAGGTGGTCATCGAACGGCTCGCCACCGGCACCGACGTCTACGTGAAGGTGACCGCCCCGGACCGGCGGGTGCCGGTCTGGGACGGGCGTACCTGGTGGCACCTGGGCACCGCCGAGGCCGCTGCCGCGAAGCGGACCGGGCTGGACAACACCCGGCTGGCCAGCACCCTCGGCACGGCCACCGGGGTACGCGCCACCGGCGAACGGGCCTACGCCGGCACGCTGGACCTGCGGCGCAGCACCGAGGTGCTCGGCGACGGGGTGGGTGGGGTGCTCGGCGAGCGGGCCGCCACGGTGCCGTTCACCGCGACGGTGGACGCGCAGGGGCGGCTGGTCCGCTACCGGATCGAGCTGGCCGGCGAGCCGGGCAAGACCTCGGCGCTCGACCTGACGTACGCGGACTTCGGCCTGCCCGTGTCGGCGGAGAAGCCGGCGGCGGGCCTGATCGGCGAGGACCCGCCCAGCAACATCCCCGGCGCCTGACCCGCCCCGCAACGACCCCGGCGCCTGACCCGCATCGTCGCCGGGGTTTGACCCGCATAGTCGCCGGGTCGGGGTGTCACAGGAGCAGGTCGAGCAGGAGGACACCGGCGAAGCCGACCACCGAGATGATCGTCTCCAGCACCGACCAGCTCTTGATGGTCTGCCCCACGGTCAGCCCGAAGTACTCCTTGACCAGCCAGAAGCCGGCGTCGTTGACGTGCGAGAAGAACAGTGACCCGCAGCCCACGGCCAGCGCCAGCAGCGCCACCTCCGGTCGGTCCAGGGTGGCTGCCAGCGGGGCGACGATGCCGGCGGCGGTGATCGTGGCGACCGTCGCGGAGCCGGTGGCGACCCGGATGCCGACGGCGACCAACCAGCCCAGCAGCAGCGGGGAGAGGTTGGCGTCCTTGGCCGCGTCGGCGACCAGGTCGCCCACCCCGGCGTCCACCAGCACCTGCTTGAAGCCGCCACCGGCGGCGACGATCAGCAGGATGCCGGCGATCGGCGGCAGCGAGCCGCCGAGCACCGAGGAGACCTGGCTGCGGCTGAAGCCTGCCTGGTAGCCGAGGGTGAACATGGCGACGATCACCCCGGCCAGCAGCGCCACGATCGGGGTGCCGACGATGTCGAGGGCCTGTCGGGCGAAGGTCCCCTCGGTCAGGGCCAGCTCGCCGACGGCGCGCAGCAGCATCAGCACCACCGGCAGCAGCACGGTGAGCACCGCCGGCCAGAACCTCGGGGCACGCCGGGCGGTCTCGGTGCCGCTGTCGTCGACCGGGGCGCCCGGCCGGCCGGTGCCCGGGTTGACCAGGTCGTCGTCGGTGAGCAGGTCGTCGTCGCCGGCCGGTCCCCGCCCGGCGTCCCGGCCGGCCGACTTCCGGTCGGGGCGGGCGTCGGGGCTGCCGGGTCCGCGCCGGCCACCGCCGGAGGTGGCCGGTTGCCGGGTGGGCAGCAGCGCGGCCGGGGCGGTGGCCGGCACGTACCGGGCGATGAAGTTGCCGAACACCGGGCCGGCGACGATCACGGTGGGGATGGCGATGATCAGGCCCAGCCCGAGGGTGAGCCCCAGGTCGGCGTTGAGGGAGGAGATCGCCACCAGCGGGCCGGGGTGCGGCGGGACGAGGCCGTGCAGCACCGACAGGCCGGCCAGCGCCGGAATGCCGATCTTCATCAGCGGTACGTCGGTCCGCAGCGAGACCAGCAGCACGATCGGCACCAGCAGCACCACGCCGACCTCGAAGAACAGCGGCAGGCCGATCAGCGCGGCGACCCCGGCCATGGCCCAGGGCAGGGCGGTGCCGGAGACCCGCCCGACGACCCGGTTGACGATGCCGTCTGCCCCACCGGACTCGGCGAGCAGCCCACCGATCATCGCACCGAGCGCGATCAACAGCCCCACCCCGCCGACGGTGGAGCCGACCCCGGCGCTGAACGACTCGATCATCGTGTCGGGGGCCATGGTGGCGACCACGCCCAGCACCGCCGCGCCGAGGATCAGCGCCAGGAAGGGGTGCACCTTGCCCCAGGCGATGAGCAGCACCACCGCGGCGATGCCCAGCAGGGCGGCCACGACGAGCTGGGCGTCACCGGCGCTGGTGGCCGGTTCCGCCGGTGCGGCGAGGAGAGTGAGCACGGTAATCACGACCTTCGGACGGTGTCCGACCCGGTGCGGGCGGTCACATGGGTGCGGGGGTGGGCGGTGGCTCCGCCGGCAGGCTGGGGGCCAGCCGGCGCAGCGACGCGAAGGTGGGCACCAGCGCGTCGTACAGCTCGGAGTGCAGGGGGAGCAGGGCGGCGTAGGTGGCGGCGGAGGCCGGCTCGGGGCGTACCGTCTCGTCGATGCGGACCAGGTCGGCGGCGACGTCGATGGAGTCGATCAGGCCGAGCGCCTGCATGCCGAGCAGCGCCGCGCCGAAGCTGGAGCCCTCGTGGCCGGCGGGGAACCGCACCGGCATGCCGAGCGCGTCGGCGAGCATCTGCCGCCACAGTGGACTGCGGGCGAAGCCGCCGCTGGCCCGCACCTCGCGGACCTCGTTGCCGGCCGCCCGGACCGACGCCAGGACCAGGGCGAGCTGCTGGCACACCCCCTCCAACGCGGCCCGGACGAGATGCTCGCGGCGGTGCCCGTGGGTCAGCCCGACGTACGCCCCGCGCGGCAGCGCGCTCCAGTGCGGGGCCCGCTCGCTGAGCAGGTACGGCAGCATGATCAGCCCGCCGGAGCCGACCGGGGCGGTGGCGGCCAGCGCGAGCAGTTCCTCCTCACCGTGCTCGCCTAACTCGGGGGCGAGCGCGTCGCCGGCCCACTGGAGCACGATCCCGCCGTTGTTGATCGCCCCGCCGACGACCCACCGGTCCTCGGTGAGCGCATAGCAGAACACCCCGCCGAGCGGGTCGACGGCGGGACGTTCGACGGCCACCCGCATCGCCCCGGAGGTGCCGATGGAGCAGGCGACGACGCCGGGGCGTACCGCGCCGAGACCCAGGTTGGCCAGCGGGCCGTCACCCGCGCCGACCACGAGCGGGGTGTCGGCGGGCAGGCCGGTGGCGATGGCGGCGCGGGCGGTCAGCCCCGGCAGCACGGTGGTGGTGGGGACGAGCCGGGGGAGCTGCTCCTCGGTGATCTGGGCGATCCGCAGCGCCTGCGCGTCCCAGGTGAGTTGGTGGATGTCCATCAGGCCGGTGGCCGAGGCGACCGAGTGGTCGGTGACCAGCGTGTCGGTCAGCCGCAGCAGCACGTAGTCCTTGATGCCGACCCAGTGGGCGACCCGTGCGTGCAGCGTCGGCTCCTGCTCGGCGTACCAGAGGAGTTTCGGCAGCGGGGCCATCGGGTGCACGGGGGTGCCGGTGCGCCGGTGCAGGGCGAGCCCCCAGGGGGCGGCACGCAGCCGTTCGGCCTGACCGCTGGCCCGGGAGTCGGCCCAGGTCACCGACGGGGTGAGCGGTACGCCGTCCGGGTCGAGGCCGATCAGGCTGTGCATGGCGGTGCTGAACGACAGACCGGCGATGCCGGTGCCCAGCTCGGTGACGACGGTGCGGATGGTCTCCACCACCGCGTCGAAGATGAGCTGGGGGTCCTGCTCGGCATAGCCGGGGTGCGGCTCGTCGAGGGGGTAGCCGACGGAGTGGCTGGCGAGCTGGTGGCCGTCGGTGTCGTACCCGACGGTCTTGGTGCTGGTGGTGCCGATGTCGACGCCGAGCACCACGCGGCGGCGCTGGTCCGGGCCGGTCACGGGTCCCCCTTGGCGTCGGCGGTGCGGGCGGTGCGGCCCGGCTGCGGCTGACGTTACCCACGCCGGCAGCACCCCGCACGGCGTCGGACCGGAAGGTGAGGCATCGTGCGGTGCGCCGCCCGGCGGGAAATCCATCCCCCGATCGGGTGGTAAATCGGCAATGCCGGGTCCGTCGGGCTTGTTCCTGCCGTTGAGCCGGGTGAACACCGGTTGGTGGCTCGCACGGCGGAGGGATCGGCGTGGCGATGACTGATTCGACGGGTTCCACCTGGCGCTACACCTGGGCTCGCCAGCAGAACGAACGACGGCGGCGGGTCTTCCGCACCGCCGAGCGGGCCTGGCGTCGCCGTGACGACGAACTGCGTCGGCTGCGGGCCCTCGCCGTCGGCCTGCGGGGCAGCGCGGCGGCCGGGGGCGGCCTGCCGCTGGCGTTGAGCCCCGGTGAGTCGGCGCTCTGGACGACGCCCGGCGTGCAGCTGGTCGAGCTGCGGCACACCACCGTGCTGCCCGCCCCCGACCTGGTCGTCGAGGCGGATCCGGGGCGGCTGCGCCACCGGTTGCCCGACGGGGTCCGGGTCACCGACGCCGGCATCGCGGTGGTCACCAACCGTCGGTTGGTCCTGGTCGGCGGGCGCGGCCGGCGCGACTGGGCGTACGGCAAGATGACCGGGCTGCTGCACGACCCGGCGGCCCCGGTGAGCCTGATCCAGGTCCTGGACCGGCGGCAGACCTCCGGTCTGCTGCTGCCGGCGGGTGTGGCGACCGAGTTCCGGTTCGTGCTGACCCTGGCCTTCGCCGACGCCATCGAGCAGCGGCCCGCCGTCCTCGCCCAGCTCGACGAGCTGATCGCCAGCCATGCCGAGGCCACGCCGTTCCGGCCGGAGATCGCCACTCCCGCGCAGGCCCGGATCAGCGCCCGGATCCCCGGTGGTCGGCGGACCGTCGCGGTGGCCGCCGCGCTGACCCTGGTGGTGCCGGCGGTGCTGGTCGAGTCGGACCCGCCGGCTTCCCCGGAGGTGGCGGCGGCGGCCACCGCCGCGCCCGGCCCCGTCCCGGCGCGGACCCGACCCCCGTCGCCGGCCCCGTCCCCGTCGGTGGTGCGGGAGCGACGCTGCGGGGCACCGGCGAACCCGATGGGGTACGACTACTGCGGCGGCGAGCGGGTGCGTAAGCCCGACCACCGGGTCTGCGACTGGTTCGACTGTGTGCCGCAGTTCTGGGCCGGGCGGGGTTACCTGGTGTCGTGCCGCGACGGCGCGGTCAGCCTGACCGGCGGCCAGCCGAAGCCCTGCGCCGGCCACGACGGGGTACGCCGCACCGTCCACCACTGATCCACCGGGGCTAGCGGTGTCAGGCCCGGGTCGCTACCGCTGCTTCGGCCCATCGGCCCCGACAGTGGGACTGGCGCGGCCGTCGCATCATGTACGGCGTGATCCATTTCAAGCGTAAGCAGCGCAAGAAGAAGCGCGACTGGTGCGATGCCGACTGCGACGGTTGCGACGGTTGCGACGGCCTGCCCTGCTGCGACTTCGGCCTGTTCTCCCTGCTGCTCACCCTCGGCGCGACCACGGCCCGGGTGAGCCGGGCACCGGTGGTCGACCGGGCGGGCCGGGCGGCGATCCTCGGTTACCGGCGGTGGTTGTCGCACCGCTGGCCGGGCCAGTGCCGCTACACCCCGACGTGCAGCGCCTACGGCCTGACCGCCGTCGAACGGCACGGCCTGGCCGTCGGCGGCCGGATGGCGGCGGACCGGCTGCGCCGCTGCCGGCCGGGCGTCCCGCGCGGCACCCACGACCCGGTCCGCTGACCGTCCGGTGGCCCCGCCGCCGACGGGCACCGGCTGCTGCTGACCAGCCTGGCCCGCCTCACGCCGTCACGTCGCGGTAGACCTCGACGTCGTAGATGAGCCGGACGGGTTCGCCGTTGGTGGTGCCCACGAAGACCGGTTCGCCGGCAGGGGTGCGCCCGCGCCGCCACACCTCGGCGCGGGCGGCATCCCGGGATTCGCGATGGACCTTCCCGGTCCGGTGCAGCTCCACCACCCGGCGGGCGGTCTGCCGGTCGCTGTCCAGCTGTATCCGCATCAGCGGCACGGGGTGCCACCGTCCTTCCTGGAATCGCCACTGCCCGCCGAGGGGTCCGGCGGGTCCGGCTCAGGCAGTTCCTCTAACGCTGAACATTTAACTTAACGGCGTTAACTCAACTGAGCACTGTACTAGGCTGCTGCGGGTGGACGCGACTGAATTGAGTGGGGCTTCCGCCGAGCGGCACGGCGGCCGGTCCGATGCCAGGGCCGGCGCGGTCTGGCTGCGCGCGGAGCCGACCCGCAACCGCCGGGCCACCCCGCTGACCCGGGAACGGATCGTGACGGCGGCCGTCGCCCTGCTCGACCGGCACGGCATCGACGGGCTGACGATGCGCCGGTTGGCGGAACACCTGACGGTCACCCCGACCGCCCTCTACTGGCACGTCACGACGAAGGAGGACGTCCTCGACCTGGCCGTCGACCACATCTTCGGCGAGGTGCCACTGCCGGCAGCCGGCTCCGACTGGCGGGACGACGTACACCTGCTGACCTCGGGGTGGCGGGCGGCCATGCTCCGCCACCCCTGGGCGCCCGGCCTGATCGGCCGGCCGATGCTCGGCCCGCACGTCCTCGCCCGCACGGAGTTCCTCCAGTCGGCGCTGGTCCGCGCCGGCTTCACCGGCCTCGACCTGGCCGTCGTCACCCGACTGGTGGCCAACTACGTGATCGGCGCCGCGCTGACCGAAGCCACCTGGCACCAGACCGGCGACCCGGAGGTACGTGCCGAGGCCCGCCGGCACCTCGTGGCGAACGCCGCCAGCTACCCCACCCTCACCGCCTCCGGGCACCTCGACGATCGACAGTGGAGCGACGACGACCTCTTCCGCCGGGGCCTCGACGTCATCCTCGCCACCCGACCGGGAAGCTGACCGCAGCATCCCGGTCGTCGGACGGACCACCGGCGGCATACGGACCGGCGGTATTCCGCTCGCCTGTCGCGTGGACCGCCGCTACCGTCCGGGGCATGTCCCGCACCATCCGACTCGTCCTGGTCGACCCCGCCGGCCGCCTCCTCGGCGCACTGCCCGACTTCGACGTGCCGGTGCCCTGGTGGCATGACACGACGGCGGTCGTCGCGGGGGCCCGCGCCGCGTACGGCGTCGAGGTGACGGTGCTGCGGCTGCTCGCCGGGCAGCGCGGGCGGCCACCCGGGGGCCACGTCAGTTACCTGGCCGAGGTGGCCGGCCCGGTGCGCGTACCGCTGCTGCCGGCGGAGGCGGTGCAGCCGGCGGCGCATCCGCTGCGCGCGCCCTACGCGCAGCCGGGCGGGCCGGCGGCGAGCCTGGCCTGGGCCGCCGCGCAGCTCGACCGGCTGGGTCGGCCGGCGACCGTGTCGGCCCAGGAGCGCACCTGGAACCTGTCGGCGGTATGGCGACTCGACGGGCCGCACGGCACCGCCTGGCTCAAACAGGTGCCGGTGTTCTTCCGGCACGAGGCGGCGGTGCTGCGGCTGCTCGCCGGCGACCCGGCCACCCCGACGCTGCTCGCCGCCGACGACGAGGGGCGGATGCTGCTCGACCACGTGCCGGGGGAGGACCGCTACGGCGCCGACCCCGCCGAACGCGCCGCGATCGCCGTCGACCATCACGCCCTCCAGGTGCGCACGGTGCCCACCGTCGACGGGCTCGTCGCCGCCGGCGTGCCGGACCTGCGTGGTGCCGCCCTGGCCCGGTGGCTGCGCGCGAAGCTCGCCCCGCACCCCGCCGCCGACCCGCTCGTCGCCGGGCTGCAGGGGCGGCTCGACGAGGTGGCCCGGTGCGGGCTGCCCGACACCCTCGTGCACGGTGACCTGCACCCCGGCAACGTCCGCGCCGACGGGTCGCGGTACACCATCATCGACTGGGGCGACGCGTTCGTCGGTCACCCCGCCTTCGACATCCTGCGGCTGACCGAGCAGCTGCCCGCCGGGCCGGCCGCCGCCCTGGTGGCCGACTGGTGCGCACGCTGGCGGGCCGACGTGCCCGGCTGCCGGCCGGAACGGGCGGTGGCGCTGCTGCGGCCGGTGGCCTGGCTGCGAATGGCGGCGGTGTACGCGATGTTCCTCGCCGGCATCGAGCCGAGCGAGCGGATCTATCACGACCGGGACGTGCCGGAGAACCTGGCGCTGGCGGCGGCCGAGCCGGGCTGACCGCCAGCGCGTCGGGCCCGGTAGTCGTGGGTCGGAGGTCGGAGGTGGACCGTCACTCCGGCCGGTGGCAGACCGCCTCGACGTTGTTGCCGTCCGGGTCGCGGACGAACGCGCCGAAGTAGGTCGGGTGGTATTCCGGCCAGACCTTCGGGGCGTGCAGCACCTCGGCGCCGGCCGCCACCGCCGCGTCGTGGAACGCCCGGACGGCGGCCCGGTCGGCGGCGGCGAAGGCGATGTGCGCCTCGTGGGCCGGGCCGGACGTCGTGGTCGGACTGAGCCAGAAGTCGGGCCGCTCGACGCCGTAGCCGACCACGTCGCCGTATTCCAGCATCCGGCGGGCGCCCAGCGGGGCGAGGACGGCGTCGTAGAAGGCGAGGCTGGCGGGGATGTCGCGGGCCTGGATGCCCAGGTGGTCGAGCACGATGGTCTCCCTCGGGTGTGGTTGCCGGCCCAGGCTAGAACGGACCTCCGACAACGGACCACCGACACGGTCGCGGTCAGGAATGCCGACCGGAGGTCCCGTCCGGGAGGAATTCGCCGGTAGGGTGCCGGGGACCGCCACAGCCAGCAAAGGTGCCGCATGCTCCCCCGCGCCACGTCCGACACTGAACCGCCCGCGCTGATCCTGGAGCGCACCACCGCGCTGGTCGACTACCTGATGGCGGTCCGCGCCCAGCTGGAGAAACCGGTCCGGACGGTGCCCACGGCGGACGCGCTCTGGCAGCACGACCTGCCCGAGCACCCCGACTGCCAGGTGGGCGTCTCGGCCGACGGGGTGAGCTGGCTCCAGGTCGGCCTGCCGGCGGCACCCCGGCGACTGAAGACCCCCGTCGAGTTCGTCGCGCACCTCGCCGACACCCCGCCCTACCCGGCCGAGCCGAGGTTGACCGGCGACGAGGAGACCCTCGCACGGCTGCGACCCCGCTTCGAGCAGTGGCGGGAGCAGGACTGGCGGCCCTGGGCCGAGCAGGCCGCCCGCACCGACCGGGTACGCCAGCTGCACCGCGCCCTGTTCGACCTGATGCACCGGGTCGACATGACCGCCGCCAGTCACGAGCTGGTCTGGGGTCACGGCGTCATCCGCGTCGAGGTCGCCGGACACCGGGTGCAGTACCCGCTGGTGGTGACCCCGGTCGCCGTCGAGTTCGACGCGGACCGGTCGGTCGTACGGGTCGTACCGCAGGGGCCGGCCCGGTTGCAGACCGACCCGCTGACCGGCCTCGACGAGCGTTACCTGCGCCAACTGCTGGCCCTGGCCGGCGTCGGCGGGCAGCTCGACCTCGACGTCTGGGCCGACCTCGACCGGCGGGAGTTCTTCGAGCGGGCGCTGCGCCGCCTCGGCCACGACCCGGTGCTGCGCGACGCCGACGCCCCCGCCCCCACCGGCGCGTACGTGCACGACACCGGGGTGTTGTTCGTCCGGCCCCGGCAGCGGATGCTGCGCCGGTTCCTGGAGGAGCTGCGGGAGCGGCTGCTGGCCGGCGACACCACAGGCATCGGGGCGCTGGCCGCCATCCTCGCCCACGAACCGAGCCGGCTGGAGATGCCGCAGGACCAACCGCAACGGTGGCAGCCGCTGGGTGAGCGGCTGCTCATGCCGTTGCCCACCAACGAGGCGCAGGAGTCCATCGCCCGACGGCTGGCCCAGCACCGCAACGTCGCCGTGCAGGGGCCGCCCGGCACCGGCAAGACGCACACCATCCGCAACCTGATCTGCCACCTGATGGCGCACGGCAAGCGGGTGCTCGTCGTCGCCCAGAAGGAGGACCCGCTGCGGGTGCTGCGCGACGGCCTGCCGCCGGAGATCCAACCGCTCTGCCTGGCGGTGCTCGGCCGCTCCGCCGACCAGCTCGTGCAGCTCCAGCTCGCCGCCCGGGAACTCTCCGACCGGGGCGCCACTCTCGACCGTCGCGCCGAGCAGCAGCGGGTCGACCGGCTGCGCCGGCAACTGGAGGAGGCCGAGCGGGACCTCGGGCTCGCCCTGGCCGGCCTGCGCGCGCTGGCCGAGCACGAGTCCGCCCGCTACGGCATCGACGGCATCGCGCTGTCCCCCGGCGACGTCGGCGCCTGGCTGCGGGAACGGGCCGACCGCTACGGCGACATCCCCGACCCGCTCGCCCCCGACCTCGACGCCCCGCTGACCGGCGAGGAGTTCAGCGAACTGCTCGACATCGCCCGGCGTACCCGGCGATCCGACCGGGCCCAGGCGCTGCGTCAGCTGCCGACGGCGGCCGACCTGCCGACCGCCGAGGCGATCCGGGCCGACCGCCACGAGCTGGCCGCGACCCGGCGCGAACTGGACCGGCTCGCCGACGCCGGGGTGCTGGTAGCCGAGGTGCGCGCCGTCGGGCAGCCCGCCATGGAGCAGCTCGGCGGGCAGCTGCGGGAGGCGCTGACCCTGCTCACCGAGCGGGAGGGGGCGTGGACCGACCGGCTCGGCACCCTGTTGCAGGCCGACGCCAACTGGCGGATCCGGTGGGAGGATCACGTCGCCGCCAGCCAGCAGGCGCTCGCCGACCTGGCCACCGCCGCCCGGGTCGTCGCCGGGCACGAGGTCACCGTCGCCGAGGTCCACCTGACCGAGCCGCGCCGGTTGCTGGCCCTGCTCGACGAGCTGCGGCAGCGGTTCGCCGCCGGCAAGGGCGTCAGCAAGCTCTTCCAGGGCACCCTGGCCCGGATCGCCACCGAATGCCGGATCGACGGCGAGGTGCTGCGCAGCGCCGACGACGTCGACATCGTCGTCGCGTACGTCACCCGGCGTCGGCTGCGGCAGGCGCTTGCCACCCGGTGGGCGCAGTGGCGGGCGTCGCTCGGGCTGCCGGCCGAGGTCGGCGACGAGCCGGAGTACTGGACGGGCCAGCTGCTCACCGCCGCCGCCACCGCGCTGGACTGGGACCGGCGGCGCTGGCCGGCCCTGCTGGGCGTCGTCCGCCGGGTGCTGCCGCGCACCGAGCACACCATCGACGTACGCCGGCTGACCGCGCTGATCACCCTGCTCGGCCGGGCCACCGCGGTGTACGCCCACGACGAGCTGGTCGCCGAGGAGCACCGGCTCGACGCGCTGCTGCAACACGGCATGTCCGGCGTCGACGCCAGCGACCTGTGGCGGCTGCTCGACCACAGCTACCAGGGCGACCTCGACGGCTGGGACGCCTTGCTCGACGAGGTGCGCCGGCTCGCCGCCCTGCGCCCCGAGGCGCAACGCCTCGCCCAGCTCACCGACCGGCTGCGACCCGTCGCCCCCGACTGGACCGCCCAGATCGAGGACGCCACCGCCGCCGCCCTGCACGGCACCGGCGCGGACTGCCTCGACCGGTGGCGGTGGCGGCGGGCGCAGACCTGGTTCGACGAGGTCGTCGGCAGCGTCGACCCGGTCGCCCTGGGCCGGCGCGTGGACCGCACCCGGGAACGCATCCGGCAGCTCACCAGGGAACTCGTGGTCGCCTCCGCCTGGTTGGAGGTGTCGCTGGCGTTGGACGACAGGCGGCGGGCCGCCCTCGCCGACTGGACCACCGCGCTACGCAAGATCGGCAAGGGGACCGGGAAGAACGCCGCCCAGTGGCAGGCCCACGCGCAGAAGGCGATGACCGCCGCCGTGGACGCCGTACCGGTCTGGGTGATGTCCGTCGACCGGGCCATCGAACAGTTCGCCGGGGGCGCGCGTTTCGACGT
Source organism: Micromonospora sp. CA-248260 (assembly GCF_050942205.1). Lineage (NCBI taxonomy): Bacteria > Bacillati > Actinomycetota > Actinomycetes > Micromonosporales > Micromonosporaceae > Micromonospora > Micromonospora sp. CA-248260. The sequence continues at coordinate 1,198,387 of NZ_CP192021.1, forward strand.
CGTCATCGTCGACGAGGCGTCCCAGGCGGACCTGTTCGCGCTGCCGATCCTCAGCCTCGCCGAACGGGCCGTCGTGGTCGGCGACGACCAGCAGATCGGGCCGCAACTCTCCTTCGTCGGCAGCGTCACCGGCCTGATCAACTCACACCTGGTCGACGTGCCGTCGGCCGAGCACTTCGACCCGGAGAGCAGCCTCTACGACCACGCCGTCCGCCGCTCGCCCGAGCGGATCCTGCTCACCGAGCACTTCCGGTCCGTGCCGGCGATCATCGGGTTCTCCAGCGACACCTACTACGGCGGCGAGATCGAACCGCTGCGCACCGACCGGCCCGCCGGCATCGGCGACCCAGTCGTCGCCGTGCACGTGCCCGAGGGCATCCGCCAGGACCTGCCCACGTACGGCAACGTCAACGTGGCCGAGGCCGAGGCCCTCGTCGCGCGGGTCGCCACGATCGTCGCCGACCCGGCGTACGCGGGCCGCAGCATCGGCGTGGTCAGCCTGCTCAGCACCAGCGGGCAGGCCCTCTATCTGCTGGCCCGGCTGCGGGAGCAGATCGGCGAGGAGGAGATGGAACGCCGCCGGCTGCGCGTCGGCGACTCCTACACCTTCCAGGGCGACGAACGTGACGTGGTGCTGGTGTCGACGGTCGTCTCCCCGCACCAGGGGGCCGTCTCCGCCTTCACCAAACGCGACCACCACCGCCGGGTCAACGTCGCCGCCTCCCGGGCCCGCGACCAGCTCTGGGTGTTCCACTCCGTGCAACCCGACGACCTGCGCCCCGACGACGCCCGAGGGCTGCTGCTGCGTTACTGCCAGAACGTCACCACGGCCGAGGAGTCCTACGACGACCTGGAGCGGCGCTGCGACAGCGACTTCGAACGCGAGGTGCTGCGGCGGATGCTGCGTCGGGGGTTCCGGCCGTTGCCGCAGTTCCGGGTCGGCTCGTACCGGATCGACTTCGTGTTGCCCGCGCCGGACGGGCGGCGGCTGGCGATCGAGTGCGACGGGGACGCCTACCACGGGCCGGAACAGTGGGAGAGCGACATGCGCCGGCAGGCGGTGCTGGAGCGGGTCGGCAACTGCGTCTTCGTGCGGATCCGGGGCAGCGTGTTCAGCCGCGACCCGGAGGCGGCATTGGCACCGCTGTGGCAACGGATCGAGGAGTTGGGCATCGGCACTCCTCAGGCCGTCGAGCGGGAAGGCACGTTTCCACAAACGTCTTCCTGACATTCCAGTCCTACGTTTCCGCCATGACATCGAAGCCAACTTCTGGTCGGCGTAGTCGTATCGCGGGCGCGGTCGTCGCGCTGGTGACGGCGACACTGGCCGGGACCGCCCAGCAACCTGCCGCCGCCGCTCCCGGCCCTGTCGCCATCCACGGCGTGGCCGTCACCGCAGCCGAGCGGCAGGCGGTGCTGGCGTACTGGACTCCACAACGGATCGCGGATCTGAAGACCCCGTCGGCGCAGGTGCGGCCGGTGGCGAAGCCGGACGGCGCGCCCTGGACGGGGGCGGACGCCGTGTCGCGTACGGTCGGCAGGCTCTTCTTCACCGACCACGGCGAGGACACCAGTTGCACGGCGACGGTGCTGGACAGCGCCAACCGCAGCACGGTGGTGACCGCCGCGCACTGCGTGAACAACACCGACCTGATCGGTGAGGACAACCAGTGGTCGGCCAACGTGTTGTTCATCCCCGGCTACCGGGACGGCCGTGCGCCGTACGGCAGGTTCGTCGGCCGGCTGTCGGTGGCTCCCTCGACATGGCTGCTCAACGACCAGATCGAGAGCCTGTACGACTCGTACGACCAGGCGTTCGTGGTGCTCCATCCGAACAGTGACGGACGTCGGGTGCAGGACGCCGTCGGCGCTGCCCAGCGGATCGGCTACGACGTGCCCGGCGCGCGGGTGGTGCACCAGTTCGGCTACCCCCGGGCCAGCTCGGACGAGACCCGCCAGGGGCTGCCGGAGTACACCGGTGAGCGCCTCGCCTACTGCGCCGGCCGGGCGGTGGAGCAGCAGGCGACCGAGGAGTGGCCGGAGCCGCCCGGCCAGTGGGGCACCGAGTGCGTGATGGGCGGCGGCTCCAGCGGCGGCCCACGGTTTGCGACCCTCGACCGGCGCACGGGGCTCGGCATCGTGGTCGGCGACAACTCCCACGGCTATCTCCCCGAGAAGCGTTACCTGGTGGGTCCGCAGTTCAGCACGGCGATCACCCGCCCACTCTTCGAGCGGGCGCAACACAGCTGATCCGGGCCGGACAGGCCGGGCACCGGGCAGCCCACCTCGCCACGGGCGTGGGCGCCCGGTGCCGACGGCCACCCCTCCGCCGCGCGAGGCAGGTGATCCATGGTTCCTCGACGCCACCGGACGGTCTGTCGTCGCCCCTCAGGCGGCGATGGTGCGGGCCGCCGCGTACAGGTCGGCCGGCAGCGGGCTCGCCAGCTCCCACACGATCCGCATCGGCCGTTCCCCGCTGTGCTGCTGGTAGGTCATCGGGCCGGCGTACAGGTAGGCCGGTGCGCCGAGGTCCCGGTCCGGCACCCGGGTCTCGCGTACGAACAGGTGCACCGTCGAACCCCGTGCCGCGTGGTGGATGTAGCGCTGCCCGGTGGGCGAGGCCGCCGAGGTGGTGCTCTGCGACTCCCACTGGAACAGCCGCTCGGTGATGGCCCGGTCGGCGTACATGGTGGTGGGGGAGTAGTGCTGTTCCGACTTGACCAGGGTGACGAAGAACAGGTCCGCCTGTTCGGCCTCCAGCCACTTCACGCCCTCCCGCAGCGACCCGGGGTTGGCCATGCCGAATGCCGCGCACGCCTCGTTGCGGCTGTAGCGGGCGTGCACCCGCAGCGCGCCGACCGGGGCGGTGACCCGGTGGATGCGGTCCCGCAGCACCTCGGCGAGCTGGCGCAGCTCGGCGCAGCGGGCCGGCGTCGCCCAGAGCCGTTTGAGCTGATCCTCCCGGGCGGTCAGCGGCACGTTAGGACCCCACAGGTCGAAGTGCAGCATGTTCCACAGCCGCCCGTCCGGCGGCGGGTAACCGGCGGCGACCCGGGCCAGCAGGTCGAGCCGATCGACGTCGTCCAGGTGCAGCATCCGACCGATGGCCCGGCCCAACTCCCGGTCGTCGCGCCCGGGAACCGTGGTGTCCAGGCCGGCGAGCCGCCGCAGCCCGGCCCACCCGCCGACCGCCGCCGACCGGTAGACGTCGGCCACCTCAAGGCCGGTCTCCCGCAGGAACTCGGCGAGGCTGACGTCGCCGAGCTGCCGCAGCTCGGCCACCAGGCCCTTCTTCGAGGTGGGCAGGGCCGTGCGGAGGTTGTCGAGCACGATCTCCTTGGCGACCCGGTCGAGTTGCACGTGGCAGCCGCTGGGCAACGACGGGAAGTCCTGCTCCACGGCCGCCCTGATGGCCCGACGGCTGACCCCGGTCAGCGCCCGCCACCGCAGGTCGAAGCGGAAGTTGGCGTGCTGCCCGCCGATGAAGTCGAGTACCGTCAGGCAGGGCTTGTCGTCGTCGAGGCGCAGCCCACGGCCGAGCTGCTGAAGGAAGATGGTGGCGCTCTCGGTGGGCCGCAGCATCAGGATCGTGTCGACCATCGGCAGGTCGACACCCTCGTTGAACAGGTCGACCGTGAACAGCACCCGCAGCTTCCCGGCCTTGAACTCCCGCAACAGCCCGTCGCGGGCCGCGCGGTCCGCCCGCGAGGTCACCGCCGCCGACGGTACGCCGTGCCGGGTGAACCAGTCGGCCATGAACTCGGCGTGCCCGATGCCCACGCAGAACCCGAGCGCCCGCATCCGGCCGGTGTCCACGGTGTCCCGGACGGCCTTCAGGATGATCCGCGCCCGCGCGTCGTCACCGGTGTAGACGCCGTCGAGGTCGGCCAGGTCGTAGCCCTGGCCGCGCCGCCACCGCAGGTGCGACAGATCCGTGTCGTCGTGTACCCCGAAATACTGGAAGGGTGCGAGCAATTGCCGCTCCAACGCCTCCCACAGGTGCAGCTCCACGGCCGCGCGCCCGTCGAACCACCGCCGCACGTCGCCGCCGTCGGCCCGGTCGGGCGTCGCCGTCAGCCCCAGCAGTACGCGCGGCGCAAGCCGCCCCAACAACCGGGCGTACGTCGGCGCTTCCGCGTGGTGGAACTCGTCGACGATCACCATGTCGTACGCCCGGGGGTCGATCTCCCGCCGTTGTAGCGACTGGATGGAGGCGAAGACGTGCGTCCAGCTCGTCGGCACCTGACCGCCCACCAGCGTCTCGCCGAAGCTGCCGTCGCCCATGACCTGCCGGAACGTCGACAGGCTCTGCCGCAGGATCTGCTCCTGGTGTGCCACGAACAGCAACGAGTCGACGCTTCCGCTCTTGCGTAGGCGGCGGTAGTCCAGGGCGGCGACGATCGTCTTGCCGGTGCCGGTCGCCATCACCACCAGGTTGCGGTGCCGGCCGTGCACCTGCCGCTCCGCGTCCAGGTCGGCCAGGATCTCCGCCTGGTACGGGTAGGGCCGCACCTCCAGGTTGGCGATCTGCGTCGGCGCGTCGGTGCGGCGTTCCCCGCTCAACGCCCGCCGCAACCGCTCGGCGTCCCTACCCGGGTCGTACGCCTCGAACGCCGGGTCGTTCCAGTAGTCCTCGAAGGTGGCGGTGAACGTGTCGATGACGTGCGGCTGCTCGACGTTCGAGATCCGGACGTTCCACTCCACCCCGTCGATCAGTGCGGTCCTCGACAGGTTGCTCGACCCGACGTACGCGGTGGTCAGGTCGTGGTGGCGGCGGAACAGCCACGCCTTGGCGTGGAGTCGGGTGGTCCTGGTCTCGTAGGAGACCTTGACGTCGGCCCCGAGTTCGGCGAGCCGGTCGAGGGCGCGTTGGTCGGTCGCGCCCAGGTAGGTGGTGGTGATGACGCGCAGCTTGCCGCCGCGCTGGATCAGCTCACGGATGGCGGGTTCGACGACCCGCAGGCCGTACCACTTGATGAACGCGCAGAGCAGGTCGACGCGCTGCGCCGACGCCATCTCGTGGTTGACCTCGTGGCCGATGCGGGGCTGGTGCCTGCCGTTGACCAGCAGCGCGCCGGTGGAGAGCGGGGTGGTGGGGCGCTGCGGGAAGGCCGGTTGTGCCGGGGGTGTGGGTGGGGCGGCGATGGCGTGCAGGAGGTTGCGGGCGTCGGCGATCTGGTCGTGCTGGTCGGTCGCGGCGGGGCTGAGGGTGGCGATGGCCTCGGCGATGCGGTTGGTCAGGTCGACTTGGTGGCGGAGCTTGTCATCGCCGTTGGGGACGGCCTGCAGGGCACGGCTGATCAGGGCGGCGAGGTGACGGGTGAGGGGGTGGTGGGAGTCGGCGGGGTCCAGGGGGTGCTGCTGGACGTGGGCCGGGTCGAGGTGGTGGAGGTGGGCGGCGAGCTGGCGGGTGATCAGGTGCTCATAGGTGCCCGCCGCAAGCCCGTCCATGACGGTGGAGGTTAGCGCGTCCGTGTTCGGTACTCGGTCATGCCGATGTGAGTACGTCACGCCTACCCTGCCCAGACCTCAGTGTGACGTCGGCCGAGGTCTCGTGGCCTCACCACTGTACCCAAGGTGCGCTGCCCGGCCAGAGAAGGCCGTGGCGTGATCAACCAGAGCCACCAGACCGAAGCCTCCGACTCGCCGACATCGGGTACCGACGAGCCGCGCGACGCGCCTAAACTGAAGCCGCTTCCGCCCGGCCGCAGGTACCGATGTCGGAGGTGCCGCGATGAATGAACCGCTGGAGAGGCAATTGACTGCACCATTCACGGAGTACCGAGAGGTCAGCGTCACGGATCCGTTACGGCAGGGCGATATCATCGAGGCGGTCGCCGCCGGCGCGTCCATGTGGCAGCGGCATCTGCTTGTCATTACTGCGGACTGCGACCTCGCATTCGCCAAGCATCAGGGTCGGGTGACGTGTGTACCTCTGCTGACGACTGATGAATATCTCATGGAGATGCAGATCCCCCGTCTTCGGGAGAAGTATAGCAAGAAGGCTATCGGGCTTCTGTGCAGCCTCATGCCGGAGGGCGCGCCAGCAGTCAGTGAAACGCGGCTCCGAGCCTGGTGTTCCGAGGCTGAACCCAACGAAATAGCTTCGTCTCTCGGCCTCAGTGGTCGCGATGCCGAAACCGTCAGCGCGGTTTTAACGAGCATTCGCTTTCTCGACTCTCCTGCGGGCTCTTTAAAAGAGGCCGTGGACGGTCTAGTTGAGGCTTTACTCGCGTTGCCGAACGCGCAGAAACGCGAGAAGATAGTTCAGCAGATTGTCAACGCACTTAAAGCACCTTACGCTCAGCCGCCGGGCGACGCGCTATTCCTCTCCGCTATCGCGCCAAGGCATGACCTCGGTTACTTCGTATACCTGCGACAGTTGGAGCAGGTATTGGAACCGGAAATCGCGATCGGCCCGACCAGAATTTTCGCACGCTATCGACGGATTTCGCGCTTGCAGGACCGATACGTTCACGCGCTCGCACAACGTTTCGCGCTGGTGTTCATGTCGATTGGCCTGCCTGTCGAATACGAGGAAATTCGCGACTTGCACTCTGAACTGCTGGGAGAAAACTTCCGATGAAGCCGCTCATCACCACCGTTCGCGCACTGAAGGAACTGGCGACGGATCTCTCGCCAGAGGCGATTTGGGCATCGCCGGCATTGGTTCAATTCGACGGCGGCTCCACAGAAGTGCTCGTGGCAGCTGATGACAAAATTGATGAGCAGCGCATTGTAATCATCCGGGATCAGCATTCGACCGACCGCTTCGTTCCTGACCACCTCGTCAATCTTCGCCGCGAGGTGCTTAGCCGCATTGCGTCATTCGCTGAGCGTGCACGTGCGAGTGGTTCACTCGTCCTACCCCGCGGCTGGAGTCAGTACAAGCATAACAAGCTTATATCGTTCTTCGCCGTAGCTGGCGCGAGAAGCGACGACCAGGCAAGCCGATGGATCGCCGAGGTAGTGCCGGGCGACAATCCCGATATTTTCCTCTGGGCTAACACCACCTCTCAGAACAAGGCAGTTCTTGAGGAATTCGAGTTGTCGAAGCCGGTCGTGCCCCGAGGTTGGGAAGCCGATTGGAAGGACGCGGTAACAGCCGCTATGGTCCGGATCTCGCAGGCGCAGCGAGCCCAACCTACCGCAGCTGACGTAGAAATTTTGCTGTCTCCACTGGAACAGTCTGCAACGAAAGGATGGTCATACGAGCAATGGCTAGAGTCTATTACTGATGACCAACGCTCCTTCATCGAGGCGGAGACAAACAGGTCGATTCGTTTGCGGGGACCTGCTGGCTCTGGCAAAACCTTGGCGCTGACGCTTAAAGCGACTCGTGAGGTGCTCCAAGCGCGAGAGACAGGTGAAGATCTTCGCGTGCTTATCGTGACACACAGTTGGTCGCTCGCTAGCGAGATCTCCGACTCGCTTGACTCAATGGGATTCGACCCCTTCAACGAGATCGACGTATTTCCGCTACTAGAGATCGCGAAGAATACTTCGCCGCAGTACGTCGACGACCAATCTGGGTTTGTGCTCGCCGGTGAGGACAGCTTCAGCGGTAAGCAAGCTCAGTTGGACGAAATCAATGACGTCCTCGACGATTTCATCTCTGGCGACTGGATAACTTACCGGGCTCGCACCACCGGAGACCTGCGGTCTAGGTTCGAATCCGACGCCTCGGACGTCCGGAGTGCTTTGGCCTGGGATCTCCTCGTCGAATTCGGCTCTGTGATAGGCGCCGCCGCCATTTTTCCGGGAGCAGGCGCGGAGTCACGGTATTGCCAACTTCCCCGGGCGGCATGGATGATGCCATTGAGGAATCAGGAGGATATGCGAGTCGTTTTTGCCATCTACACAAAGTACATGGAAAGCCTCGATGCGCGCGCTATGCTGACCTCGGACCAAGTGCTGTCCGACCTTCTAAGTCACCTCGAGACGCATGCGTGGAACCGTGCACGACGGACTCAGGGCTATGACCTGATATTTGTTGACGAGTTCCACCTCTTCAGCCCGCTGGAACGCCAGGTTCTCCATTATCTAGCGCGCGACGTTAGTCACTATCCGCGAGTCTTTATGGCGGTTGATCCTAGACAGTCGCCGTCTGAGGCCTTTATTGGGGTGGCAGCGGACGAGACATGGTCGTCGTCGGCTGTGATCGAAGATGGAATCGGTGACATCACTAATTTTGAACTGACGACGGTTCATCGCTTCACGCCCGAGATTTTGAATCTGATCAAGCATGTCCACCACGAGTTCCCAACTCTCGAACTTGGTAAGGATTGGCACGTCGACCTGAGTAAAGTCGAATCGGTGCAGCACCCAGGTCCGATTCCACTGTTGAGCGTGGCTGCCTCCCGGTCCGGAGAGGAGAATGACATCGTTAAGGCAGTGCACCAACTGTATCCGACAGCGCGACTTGCTCTAGCGATTGTCGACAGTAGGCAGTGGGGAAGGTATAGTGATCTTGCCTCACGCATAGGCAATTCGCCAAAGTTTCACGTGTCTACCATCTCGGGAAGGTCGGATATTGACGGTATCGGCTATCGTCGCCGCGGCCTCGTGGCCGGTTCCGCCGAATATCTCGCCGGACTCCAGTTCGATGTCGTCCTTGTTGCGGGGATTCCAGATATGCAGATTGCGAGAATGACGCCCAACGAGCGCACTCGCATTCTGTCGCTCCTGTACCTCGCTCTAAGCCGCGCTCAGCGAGAGGTTTACGTCTTCGTGAACGAGGACGACGGTGGCGTAACTGATGTCTTGGCCAGGGCTGTTGCTAACGGTGTCATGTTGAAGGAGCGTGGTAGTCTTGTCTGAACATCGCTATCCGTCGGAGTCATCGCCTCTAGAATGCGCGCCTATGATGGAAAAGACTTGGGTTGGCTCGTCCGCTTCAGGGGAAGCTGAATATTCCTGGACGGCCTTGCATCTGGATCCGGGGTGTTTTGAATCGTGGTAGCTCATGCCCGCAGGGTGCCTAGACGTGCCGATGAGTGGTGCGTCTTCGTTGGCATCTGATGGGGATCACGTGCGCGGTTTTTGTGTACGATTTCGATATTCGCTACTGTAATGACTGATGCCGCCAGTCAATTGCGCGACTAGCCTGCGCAGACCAGCGTCAGTACTTCTTCAACCAGGCGAGGAGTTACGCCGAGGGTCATGGACGAGCGCGGGCAGTGACTGCTTCCGTCACTGTCGACGACAGATGCACCCGCCTCCCGAGCGATCGCTGTTCCGCCCGTCATGTCCCACGGATGATTGGATAGGGTAATCGCCGCGTCGATCCGGCCTTCGGCGAGCCAGGCCAAATCCAAGGCGGCGGTCCCGGTCATCCGCACTCGCTGCACTGCCTCGGCCAGCCGTTCCGTCAAAGCGAGCCGTGCCTGGTTCTTGGAGGCGGCGTCCGGGCCGACGGCATAGTCACCGATCGCCACCACAGCGTCGCTCAGCCTGTTGGTACGGCTCGCCCGGATGGGTTTGCCGTTAACTGTCGCGCCGTTGCCACGGGCAGCGGCGTATCGGTTGCCCAGAAAGGGTGCCTCGATGACGCCGACGACTGCGTCATCCCCGTGCAGTAGCCCCAGCGACACCGCGCACAGCGGAATACCGCGTACGAAGTTGGCCGTCCCGTCGATCGGGTCGAGTACCCACTGCATCTCGCCCGTCGCCTGGATGCCGTCCTCCTCGCCCAGAAAGCCGATCTCGGGAGTGGCGGCCTGGAGGAAGGCCCGAACCTCGCGCTCGATCTCGTAGTCGAGTTGCGACGCGAAATCCCGCTCACCCTTGGCGGTGAGGGGACCGGGGGGGCGGTGCCGCATCATCTCGGCTGCCCGTGCCACTGCCTCCTCAGCCACCGGAAGCAGGTGTCGGTAGTCGTTCACAACTGCCGCCCACGCTGCCACTGCGCCTCGAAGAACTGCTCGAAGATCGGATACAGACAGGACCGGTCTTCCTGCCGTCTGACCACGAAGGTCGGGGAATCGACCCCTCGGCTCACCGGCAGGTACGGCTGTGCCACACAGAGGTCATCCGCCAGCACCACGTTGAAGCGGAGCGTGTCGTCGTAGACGGCCAGTTCCAGATGATCGCGTTGTCCTTCCGGCAGCCGCCCCCGGACCCGCATCAATGTCTCGATGTTCAGCTTGGTCAGCCCGGAGAGCTGGCCTGGTGAGAATCCTTCCTCCGCCTCGCGTGCCTGGACGGCGGACCCTGCGGGATCAAGGAACAGGCAGCGGGCTCGTCCACCTGCACCGAGCAGGTCACGCCACTGGCTGTCCGCGAAGCCCTGGGCCAGCAGGTTGAGCGAGAGCCCGACGGCGCGAACCGTCGTCGCGCTGCCCAGAAGATGGTCGGGCGAGATCTGGGTGGAGAACTCCGAGCGGCTCGAAAAGACGGCGACGAGGTCACCGAGTTGCGTCGCGTCGCTGACCGGCGGATCAGGCGTATCGGTGGGGAATGGCGCTGTGGCTCGCAGTGCGGCCGTGAAGCGGTCCCGCGCCTCCGCCGGAGCCTTGCTCAGCGTGGTGTCGAGGGCCGATTGCATCTCAGGGCGTGGAGTCACTCCAGCGCCACCGGCTTCCCACTTGGACACCGTCCGCTCGGCCACGCCGAGACGTGACGCGAAGTCGCGGATGCTCATCCGGAGGGCGTGGCGGAGGGTCCTGCTCTCCTGACCGCTCCATCGCTGCACGGTCGTCATGGTGCCGCCTCAGCTCATGTCGAGTTAGGTCAACATGCACTGTATCGGCAGTTGGTGCAGCGCGGTGACCGTGCAGGTGCAGTCCGTGGTCATGTCATCGGTGACACCGCCCGACCAGGGTGGATGCATGGCCCGGGGCGGGTGCTGGGCTCCGGGGCGTGTCGACCCGAACGACGCGACCTCGTCCCCGCCCGCCCCGGTGCCCGTCACCCTTCCGCCGACGTACAGGGGGCGCAGACACCATGGACACCGCCACAACAGATATTCCCGTCCCCGCCGCCGACGAGGAGGTGGACGGGCCGCACAGAGCGCCGCGCCACAGCGAGCACGCCCCGTGCCTGCTGTCCGATCGTGCGCAGGCCACGCCCGAGCAGGGTGGACAGGCGTGACGCCGGAGGAGATCGTGCACCGGTGGCTGCGGCTGGTGACGGCGGACGCGGAGCTGTCGCCGTACCTCATCGGGGTGGATCGGGTTCGGCTGGCCGGGCACCTGACGGCGAGCGTGACCGCCGCGCTCGCCGGGGAGTCGGCGGACGCCTGGGCTGGGCTCGGCCTGTCCGAGGCGCAGCATCGGCGCATCGGTGACTACCTGGTCGGGGTGTGCTGGGCGGCGGACCTGCCCGAGGAGCGGATCGCCCAGGTGCGCCGGGCGGTGACCCGATGAGCGCCGCCCACCACCCGCCACTGGACGGATCTGTCGTCCCGGTGGAGATGGCGCGGGCCGGCGACTGCGCTGAGCTGGCGGTGTGGGCCGGTGGCGGCGTGCCGGCCAGGGTGATCGGTCACGACCGGCCGTGCCCCGGCATCGCCATCCTGACCCTCCGCCCGTGGGCGCGGGTGCGGTACCGCCCCGGCCAGGCCGTTCCCGTCCGAACCCCACGCCACCCCGGCCAGTGGCGCTGGTTCTCCCCGGCCAACGCCCCGCGCCCCGACGGCACCATCGAACTGCACGTCCGTGCCACCGGCACCGTCTCGGCCAGCCTCGTCGACGAGGTACGCCCCGGCGAGCTGCTGCACCTCGGTCTGCCCCGCGACACCGGCCTGCACCTGCGCGACGGTGACCTGCTGCTGGTGGCCGGCGGCACCGGCCTGGCCCCGCTGCGCGCCCTGGTCGAACAGGTCGCCGCCGCCCCCGACGGCCGCCGGGTCACCCTCATCGTCGCCGCCCGCACCTTCATCGAGCTGTACGACCCAATCGCCCTCGACAAGCTCCAGCAGGCCCACGACTGGCTGACCATCGTGCCCGTCTTCTCCGACGACCCGCACGCCGCATCGGCCGAGCAGGGCGACGCGCTCACCTTCGCCCTACGCCACCATCAACCCCACTATCAGGTGTACGTCTGCGGCCCACCCGCCATGCTCGCCGACGCCCGCCGCTGGCTACCCCTGGCCGGTGTACCCGCCGACCGCCTCCACCTGCCCGACCCGGCGGACCCGTGATCGTGCCGGCGTACCGTTGCGGAACGTGCCTGCGCTCGGCGGGCCGGTCGCGGCGTGGTACGTCCGCCGGGCCACCGGTGTGGCGTCGGTCAGCGCGGCGAACCCGTCGCGGACTGCGCGAGGAAGTCGGCGATCAACGCCGGCCACCCCTCGACCTCCCTGCGGGTGGCGGCCACCCGGAACGTCGAACCCGGGATCAGCTCGTGCAGGCGCTCGCCGGTGGCGACGGGATGCGTGGGGTCGTCCGCCCACGACAGGATGAGCACCGGGACGCGCAGGCGCGCGATCGCCTCCGCAGCGGGCAGGTCGGAGGTCGCCACACCGCGCAGGACCGTGGGTAGGAACTCCTCCGTGATGCGTGGCGTCAGCGGGGGACCGTCCCGCATGATCGCGGGGGTGGCCGCCGCCTGCACGGTGCCCATCATCGAGTCGAGACCGTCGCGCTCGATCGCGGCGGCGAGACTGCGGTACGCATCGCCCTGCCCGGCCCGCGCCTGCCATGCCGTCGGCGGCGCGGTCAGCACCAGGGCGTCGAACCGGTCCGGCTCCCGGGTCGCCGCGTGCAGCAGCGTCGCGGTCCCCATCGACGTGCCGATGCCGGCGACCGGACGGGTGGGCGACCACTGCCCGATGAGCTCCAACAGGTCGGCCGCGAGCACCCGGTACGCATAGTCCCCGGGATCGAGCGAGCCGTCGGAGCGGCCGTGACCACGGGCGTCGTACCGCACCAGAGTGCGCACCTCGGTCACGGGGGTCAGGTCGAGCACCCCGCCGGGGCCTGCCAACGAGTCGCGATCCTGGCTCAACGCGTGCGCGTAGACGGCCAGCGGACCGGTGCCGGCGCGCGTCCACGCGGCGCGGGCGTCGCGCACCGTCGTCGAGCCCTCGTTGCTGGCTGCTGCGTCCTGAGCCAAGATGACCATGCCCTCTTCTTCCCCGTGCCGCACCGATCCCACCCCGATTCTGCCGGTCATCGGGTGCCGGGTCCGGCACCCCCACCCGTGGCGATCGTCTCCAGCAGTCGGGCTGCACGCTCCGCCGGGTCGCTGCTGCCGGTCTCGCCGCGCAGTTCCCGGGCCCACCTCGCGAACGACGGGTCGCCGAGGACCCGGCGCACCCCGTCGCGCCGCCGAAACCGCCGTTCGTCACCACCACCGAGGCGTACGGGAACAGCGCCCCGAACGGCAGGTACGCGGCGGCCCGGGTGTTCGCCGGCAGCGGACCCAGCACCTCGGGATCGGCGCCCGCGCTCAACGCCACCACCAGCACGTCCAACCCGGCCAACCCGGCCAGCGCCGGCCGGACCAACTCGTCGAGGTCGGTGGCGAGGGTGCCCTGGGTGACCACCACGACCGGGCGGTCCCCGCGCGTCACCTCGTCCCACCACACCGGCGGCTCCCAGTCGGCGGGCGCGGTCACCCGTGGGGCACCGAGGTAGTGGACGTAGTCCGGCAGGTCACTGCGCGGGTAGTCGAAACCGCGCGGCGACATGTGCAGGTAGGCGGCGGGCGGCGCGGCGATCTCCATCGGCGTCCGGCCTGCCGGCGGGAGCCCGATCCGGGCCCGCTGCGCGTCCATCAGCCCGATCGAGAAGCCGAAGACCAGCCGCCGTACCAGCGCGTTGAGGGTCCTGTTGCGCAGCCGGCCGAGCGGGCCGGACATCGGTGCCATGCCCAGCCCGAACGGGGCGAGGTCCACGCTCGGGAACGGCAGCACGCTGGTGGCGCCGGTGTGCGGCAGCTTGCGCCTGCTTCTGGGCGCGCACCTGTCGCGCGTGTGCCCGCTGCATCTCCTGAAGGATGCCCACGTGAGTCCTATGTGTTGCGATGGATGACGGAGCCGACACCATGGCCAGTAAGCGACTGATCGGACACCCTGCGCATCCGCCACCAGGCGCGCGGGGGCGTCAGATGACTGTTTGCTCCCGGCTTGGCAACCAGTACGGTCCGATGACCGACAGGATTCACCGGCGTGCGATGACCGTGGTGGATGTCCTTCCACCGCACAACCGCCCAGGCTGTGACCCGCTCCGATCCGCAAGGGCCGGTGGGGTGAACCCACCGGCCCTCAACGGAACCGCCGTCAGTGTCGACCGGTGGCCGGGCCCCCATCAGTCGGGTCCGGCCAGGGGTCGACGGTCGCGGCGTCGAGCTGCGCGTTGAGCTGCTCGGTCAGCGCCGTCTGCTCCGCACTGAGCATCTCGGGCCGGTGCCGGTCGAGCAGGTCCTGCGTCACCCGCAGCGTCTCCAGCCGCAGCGACGGGCCGGTCAGCCCCGCGAACAGGGCGCGGGCCGACGCGTCGGCGTCTGCGGAGGTGACGAAGCCGGGGGCGACCATGCCGGTGAGTCCGTGCCGGGCCCGCCCCTCGGCGATCTCGGTCCAGGCGTCGGTCATGTGCCGCCAGACGCCGGTCACCGCGTCCTCCACCGCCAGGTGCAGCTCCTGCCAGGCCTTCTCGTGCTTGGCCAGCTGCCTCTCCGATGTGGCCTTGAGCCGGTCGTAGCGTCGCGTGACGTCCCGTCGGCGCAGGCCCACCCGCTTCGCCCGGTCGGCGGCGGGGTTGTGCGCGCCGGCCTTGAACGCGATGGCCGACACGCTGAGCAGCACCAGCAGACCGACCAGCGGCCACTGGAGGTCGGAGTCGAGCAGGTGGCTGCCGCGCAGCCAGGCCCACACCGCCAGCACCCCGACCACCAGCGCGGCGAAGCTCACCGGCAGCACCCAGCTCGGCCAGGGCAGCTCGCCCGGCTGCCGCTCCTCGTCCTCCGGGCGCCACATCACGAAGACCCGGCGGAGCAGGATGCGCCATCCCAGCTGTCGCCGCCAGCGCCGCCGTTCGGCCCTGGCCCGGTGCCGGAACAGCGGTTCTCCCAGCCAGTAGCCGGCGAGGGTGAGCGCCATGAAGATCCCGAGTCCCGGCAGGAACGCCACCCAGTATTCGACGGACCCGCCGCTGTCGAGGGCATCGCGGAACGACTCGGCGAGGAAGACCGTGTCGTAGACCGCGCTGAGCAGGATCACCGTCCACACGAACAACGGACGCTGCCAGCCCGGACGGTGCCGTCGGTCCTCGACGCCGTCGGTGGCGTGCTCGCGTCGGACCGTCCGGTCCTGGTGTGCCGCCGCGCCGAGTTCCCGCTCGGCGAGCAGCACCTCCAGCCGGTGCAACCCCAGCTTCGCCTGGTGCCAGGCGTCGACCATCTGGTCGCCCGCCGTCTTCAACCGACTGTGGTACGCCGTCAGCGCCTCCTCCGCGTCGGCCTTGGCCTGGACCAGGCGGGCCGACTCGGTGTGCGACAACTGGTCCGGCCGGTACGGCTCCGGCGTGGCGACCGGCTCGGCGAGCCGGGTCGCGCCGAGGGTCAGCAGCGGGGGGCACTGCACTGAGGGGTAGCGGCGGCCGTTGCCGCCGTCGTCGTGGCGTACGAGATTGTCGGTCATCGCTCATCCGCTCCCTGTGCTGATCACGATCTCGACCCTTCGGTTGCGCTGCAGGCAGCCCTCGTCCCAGGTGCCGCCCGGCCGCTGCTCGGTCAGGCAGATCCGGCCGTTCTCCCCGGCGCCCCGGGTGACCGGCGTCGGCAGTCCCAGCGTGCGCAGGGCCGCGCCGACGGCGGCGGCCCGCCGCTCGGACAGGTCCTGGTTGTAGCGGTCGCTGCCGCGCGAGTCGGTGTAGCCGACGACCTCGATCCGGGTCACCCGGTCCTCGCCGATCTCCTTCCTGATCTGCCCGAGCCGGGCGATCCCGGCCGGCCCCACCTCGTCGGAGCCGGTGGCGAACAGCGCGGCCGACGGCACCGGCCAGACGGTTCCCTCCGGCTCCGGCAGCGGCGGTCCCCCCTCGGGACGGAAACTGACAGGTGGGTCGGTGGGCGGCTGGCCGGCCCCGCCCCCGGTTCCCCCGGACCGCACGGCCACCGGGGCGGTGGAGACCTCGCAGGAGGCCGCCTGGGCCGCCGCGCAGAGCCGTCGCCAGTATTGCCGCAGCCAGGCCAGCTGCCCGGTCTCCGGAATCGGGTGGCCCTCGGCGGGATGCCCCACCCCGAGCATCACCAGGTGGTTTCCGGCCAGCTCGGTGGGCCATCCGGTGCGCGCCGGGCAGTCCCGGACGGCGGCTTCGATCATCCCCGCCCCACCGGCCGGGGCCCGGCTGAGGTCGGTGCAGCCGACGGTGCCCAACCCGTCCGTGGCGATCACCACCGTCCGGCGGGCTTCGCCTGCGGGGGCGGTCTGTCCACCGGCGACACCCAACGCGCCCAGGATGTCCGTGCCGTCGGTACGGGCCGGCATCCGCGCCGCCTCGCTCGCCGACCTGCGCAGGCAGGACTTGGTCTTCTCGCGTTCCAGCCGCTGGTTGTTGGGTCGCTCGCTGGTGGGTGCGGTCACCCGGTCGCGTACCGCCCAGGCGACGGTGGACGCCGAGCCGTCGAAGGCGCCGATGGAGACCACGTCCCCACGGTCGACGGCGGCAGCCACCTGGGCTTCCACCTCCGCCGCCCAGTCCGGGGCCGACCCGGTTCCCCGGGTGGACGTCGAGACGTCCAGCAGCACGGCCGTGCGGCCCACCCCGGTCGGGACCGAAGACCCGGGGGCGGTCGCGCACGGGTCGTTCGGCGGCTCGGGCTCGCCACCGCATCCGGCGCCGAGGCCGAGCGCCGCGACGGTGACCGCCGCCAGCGCGACCCGGCCGAGCGCCGTGCCCCTGCTGAGCCCGGTGCCCCGGCCGGCCTTCCCGACCGGGCCGGGCCCGTCGATCCGACCGGACCCGTGGACGCGGTCGGGCCCGTCGATGCGGTCGGACATCATGACTCGGCCCCGGATGCGACCGCCGCGATCGGGAAGCCGCCCTCGTCGAGGTGCATCTGCCGGCGCAGCGTCTGCAGGGCCGCGTCGTAGGCGCTGGCGAACTCGTAGAGGCCGACGTTCTCGTGGTCCTTGCTGGCCTGACGCAGCACGTCGACCAGCTGCACCGCGCTCGCCCGCCGGTGGTTGACCAGGCTGGTGACCACGGCCGAGACGGCCGGATCGGCGAGCTGCGCGGCGTACGCCACCATCGCGTCGTGGCCGAGGGTGTCGAACAGTTGCTGCCAGCGTCGCGCCACCTGCTCGAACCGGTCGGCGCGCAGCAGGGCCAGGGTGGTGTTCGCCTCGACGTCGAGTTTGCGCTGCTCGAACGGCAGCAGGTGGTCGCGGACCCGGGGGTCGGGCAGCACCCGCACCTTGGCCCGGCACCGCACCATGCCGGCGGCGCCCCGGTAGCACCACTGCGGGTTGAGCGCCTCCTGGATCGCCTGCTCCGCCTCCACCGACTGGTAGGGCGAGAAGTTCCGCGCCACCTCCCAGATCCGCTCCCGGACGGTGTCCCGGGCGCTGGCGGTGAACTCACCCGCCTCGGCGACGAGGTCGTGGTAGGGCAGGAAGGCGGACCAGACCAGGGTGGTGTGCACCTGGAACTCGTAGACGTCACCCTGGCAGAGCGCGGTCAGCAGGGTGCTGTCGTCGGTCGGTTGGTAGGTGATCTCGTCGTCCCTGGTGACCTGCCCCCGTGGGGTGCCACGGAACCAGTCGACCAGCCGACGCCACAGACTGCGTCGGGCGACGGTACGGCCGGATGTCGAGATGCTCACGGGTTGCCTCCTCAGGTGGGCTGTGACGGAGCGGTGGTGGCCCCGCCGACGGCGGCGATGCCGGGCGGGGCGAGCAGGCGGCGGGCGGTGGCCGACTGCCGGGACCAGTCGCGCAGATAGAAGCGGCTGCGCCCGACCAACCGGCCGACGAACACCTCGGAGAACAGGGCGACCAGCTGGTCGCCCAGCACCGGGTCCTCGTCGGCCAGCACCGGCCCCTCGTCGGCCAGCACCGGCCCCTCGTCGGCCAGTTGCAGCCAGGCGTGCAGCAGCTTCCAGGCCCGGGGAGCGGTGGTCGGGTCGCCGAGCGCGCCCCGCCACAGCCCGGCCAGTTCCGTGGGTTCGGGCGTGAAGCCCTCGACGGCGGTCAGCAGCAGCGGCCAACCCTCGTGCGGGGCCCGACCGGCGAGCCGTCCCAGCAGGGTCATGCCCCGGGCGGCGTGGACCCGCAGCCGGTGCAGTTTCTCGTCGTTCCAGTCGACAAGCGTGCGCCAGGTCTCCTCGGGGGCGACGGGGTAGAGGTCCGTCAGCGCCCGCGCCACCGAGGCGCTGCCGTTGAGGTCGTCCCGGCTGGCCAGGGTGCGCAGCTCCCGCAGGGTGTCGGCAGGGGCGAGGCGGCCGATGCGGGTGCTGTAGACGCGGGCGGCGGTGTCGTGCAGCATCGGGTTGGCGCTGCGTACCCAACCGAGCACCCGGCCCTGGATGCGGGCGACGAGCCGGTCGTCGTACGCCGCGACGTGCAGCGCCCAGGCGGCGGCCTGCCGCCCGGTGCCCCGTTCGTCGGCCGCCCACTGCCGGAGCATCCCGTTGCAGACCTCGTCGAAGTCGTACGTGGCGAGCCAGCCGGTGATCTGCGCGGCCCGCCGCCGGACCTCGTCGCGGCGGGTGAAGACCAGCTCCTCCAGCCAGACCAGCAGCGGCAACCGGACGCCGTCGAAGTCGTGCCACACCACGTCGAGGACGTCGAAGAGCAGACGGGGGTCGGCGAGCCGGGCCCGGCGGGGCTGCTCGCCGGTCTCGGCCGCCGCGAGGGGGGACTCACCGCCCCAGGCGTGCAGCATCTGGTCGACGCCGCCGTCGAACACCACCCGGAGCGGCCGTTCGGCGCCGCTCTCCACCGCCTGGAGGATGCCCAGCAACAACTCGCTGGCGTCGAAGACGTCGGCCAACGGGAGGTCGTGCAGGGCCGCGTAGGCGATCTGGAACGCCTGCCGGCGCGGGGCCGCCTGCGGGTCCTCCAGGGCTTTCTCCGCGCTGTCCTGCTTGAGCAGGCGGGCGACCACGTCGCGGCGACGGCGACGCAGCCCGCCCAGGGCGATGCCCAGCTCCTCGTCGACCCCGCTCCAGCCGGCCAGCGACTGGGCGAGTTCGACGGTCTGCCGGGGGCGGGGGTGCGCGGCCAGCTCGGTGGCGATCCCGTCGTGCGCCACGCACCGCTCGATGAACTCCCCCCAGCAGTCGCCGATGCACGCGGCGCAGTTGCCGGCGCAGCCCCGCTGCCGCAGCAGCAGGCGCCGCAGGTGCCGGCGGAGCACGTTCTCCGGCGGCGGCGGGGTGTAGTCGACGGTGTGCTGGGTGAGGGTCGGGTCGGCGGTGTAGCCGTGTCCGTCGAGGATCACCACGTAGGCCGAGTCGGTGCGGGCGAGCAACTCGAAGGCGCGCAGGGTGCCGATCGTCACCGCCTCGCTGGCCGGCAGCTCCAGCACCGTGCCGTGGTCCTTGAGCAGCAGCCCCTCCTGCCGGGCCAGCTGGGTGAGGGTCACCTCGGGGTCCTCGATGCCGACCACCCGGTCGAGCCCGACGACGTGCCGCAGCATCAGCTCGGCGGTGGTCCGCCGACCGGTGCCGACGCCGCCGCGCAGGACGACGACCCGCTTGTCCCGGAGGCGCTTGAGGGCGTCGCCGAAGCCGTCCACCATCACCGAGGTGTGATCCGTCTCCAGCAGTTCGGCCCTGGTGCGCTGGGACCGCAGGAGGGTGATCCGACGCCCGTCGGGGAGCTGGATGTTGATGAGCACGGCGTGGTCGCCGTAGACGGTCTGCCCGACGTTGGAGAACACCGGGTCGGGTCCGGTGCCGCCGCGCAACGGGTCGTCGGCGTGGCGCCAGCTCTCGTCCTTGCCGCCGGAGTCGCCGGGGTCGGGCTTCGCGCCGGACGCGCGGAGCTGGTCCATCCGGTTGCGGGTGTCGCCCCGCCCGGGGCCGGACGGGTCCGGCGCAGGGGAGCGACCGGGCTGTTCGGCGGGGGCCGGCGCGGCGGCCTCACCGGGGTCGGGCGACGACTTCTCCTCCGCGACGGGGTGGTCCCGCGGGCCGTCGTTCGCCGCGGTGTTCTCCTCGTCGCCGGTGGCCGGCGTGTCGGTGGTCATGCCGATCCTCCTCCCTTGCTGATCGGGCCGTGGTTGGTCACGGTCGCGTGGTCGCCGTAGACGATCTGTCCCAGGTTGTCGCCCTGCTGGCGGGCGTCGTGGTTGCGGTGGGTGCCGGCGGCCTGCCGGGCCAGGCGGGCCAGGTCCCGTGGGTCGCCGGCCGGTGCGGGCGCGGACCGGTCGTGGGTCTGCGACGTTTCGGGCTCGTCGGCCGCCGCGCTGACCGCCGGTGGCGGCTGGGACGGCAGGTGGAGCCAGGCGTGGGCCTGGAACGTCTTGTCCGGCACCACCGCGCGGACGGACCGGAACATCCACGGCTCCATGCCGAGGGCGTTGGCCGGTACGACCCGGCGGTAGACCTCGTCGGAGACGACCGCCACCACCGGCGCGGCCGGCACCGCGACCGCCGCCTCCCGGCTGGCGCCGCAGTCGCGTAGCCGGGCCGCGTCGACGATCGCGTCGCCGCCCCGGGGCACGCCTGCGGTGTCGACGCTCACGTCTCCGCAGTCGATGCCGACCCGCAGCCGGAGCAGGTGGTCGGGGTGCTTGTTGCGGTTGTGGTCGAGGATCTCCTGTCGCAGCTGGGGCAGCAGACCGGCGAGGACCCAGGCGATCGGCACGTCGGCCGGAACGAGGATGAGTTCCCCGTCGCCGCGCTCGCGACGGATCCAGCGGCCCGGGTAGGGGCACCGGTGCTCGATCCGGCCGACTATCTGCTCCACCGTGGTCGCCAGATCGGACTGACGCGGGTATCCGCCCGCGCTGGAATTGACGATGTCCAACGAGACGACGGTCCAGTGTCGTGGAAGTTCCATGGCGATTGTTCGTCCTTTTCAACTGAGGGGTGGGTCGGTTTCGACTCTGCGGCGGGAATTGTGAAACCGGCTAGTTGATCTACATCAGGTGATGGGGTCGGCCGCCGAATCGGCGAACCGTCCCAACCCGACCTCGTCGACGATCACGATCGAGCCGTGCCGGGTCACCAGCAGGCCCAGGTGCGCCAACCGGCGCAACGCCCGGTGCACCGAGATCTGCGACGCGCCGACCAGTTGGGCCAGCTCCCGTTGGGTGGTGGGGGCGACCAGTTCGTCGTCCACCAGGACCGTCAGATCGGCCAGCACGGCGGCGACCCGGGTGGTCGTGTCGAACGACGCGGTGACGGTCCGCTTGTCGGCCGCCCGGAGCCGATCGGCCAGCAACCGGGCGAAGGACCGGTGTGCCGTCGGATGCCGCCGCAGGTAGTCGTCGAACGCCTCAGCCGGGATGCGGCGGACCACCACCGGCCCGACGGCGACCACCGAGGCCGACCGGGGGCCGTCGTCGAGATAGGACAGCTCACCGACCAGGTCACCGGCGAACCGCAGCGCGATCCCCCGCGGCCCCTGTCGGCTGCCCTCGACCATGATCCGGGCCTGTCCGGTGGTCAGCAGCAGCAGGTGGCGACCCCGGTCGCCCTGCCGCAACAGGGCGTGCGCGGACGGGAACTCCTGCCGCCCGCCGATGCGCAGCAGGGCGGCCCGGTCGGCATCGGACAGCCGGCCGGCGAAACTCGTCCGCGACCACCAGGTGGACGTCCTGTTCGGTTCCTCGGTGTGGGAAGCCACCGGTCTCTCCTCTCCTCGGTCGGTCAGGTGTCGACGGGTCGGTCAGAGCAGCGCCAGCGCGACCAGGGCGGCGGCGAGCGCGATGAGCACCGTCCCGATGCGGACCCAGCGGTACTTGGTCATCACCAGCCGGCTGAGCCAGCAGAGCTGCGAGATCAGGCCCGGCATGGTGTCCTGTGCGGCCCGCTCGACGTACCGGCGGACCAGTGCCGGGTCGCGCAGCCGGTACACGTGCCCGAAGTACGCGACCTGCCGCACCTCGGCGGCGCCCGCCGTCCTCGGCAACAACGCCATGGCCAGGGCGAACAGGGCAACCGCGGCGCAGGCGCAACCCGACCACCAGGCCCAGGCCGCCGCACCGGTCAACCGCCCCGGCGACCAGCGGGTGCCGGTCAGCACGGTCAGCATCGCCAGCACGACGCCGCCCGACATGGTCAGCCACTGCGACGCCTTCGCGTCCGCCCGCCGCAGCTCGTCGCGGGCCTCGGCGATCAGCCGCTCCGCCAGCCGCAGCGCCGCCTGCCGGTCCCCCTCCGGCCGGCCGGGACGGTCGACGCCCCCGCCCGGGGCGGCGACGGCGGCGCGTACCCGTCGGTGCAGGACGCGGTCGTTGGGGACACGGGCTGCTCGGTACATGGGACTCCTCGGAACCGCAGGACTGCCGTCCCGATGAGGGTCCCGAAATCGGGCCCTGCGCTCGATGTCGAGCCCTACGGCTCGGATGTCGACATCGACACAGAACCGGCCAGGGACCGCAGCAGCTCCGGCTGCACCACCACGATCCGTCGCCGTCGGGTGAGCAGCACCTGCCGGTGCCGCAGCACCCGCAGCGTCCGGGCCACCACCTCCCGGGACACCCCGACGGACGCGGCGAGGTCCTGCTGGGTCAGCGGCAGGTCGAGCGCGATCCCCTCCGGCGTCGGCACACCGTGCCTGTCCAGTAGTTCCACCAGCAGGACGACCAGCCGGTGGTCGCCGTTGCTGGACCCGTACTCGACCCGCCGGCCGTCGGCCTCACGCAGGCTGGAGGCCAGGTGACGCAGCAGCGACAGGGCGACCTCGGGGTTGTCGGCCAGACAGCGGTGCAACCGTTCGGCGGTCAGCACCACGGCCCGGATGGGCGACAACCCGGTGACGGTGGCCAGCCGGGGCCGGGCGTCCACAGCGGACAGCTCACCGAGGATGTCGCCCGGTCCCCGGATGGCCAGCAGCGCCTCCCAACCCTGCCGTGAGGTGGAGGTGACCTTGACCCAGCCCTGCTCGATCAGCACCACGTGCCGGGACGGGTCGCCCTGGTGGAACAGCGTGGCGTTGGCCGGGTAGTCGTGCCGGGTGCCGGCCTGGGCCAGGGCGTCGCGGGCGTCGGCCGAGAGGCCGCCGAGAAAGCTGCCGGTCGGAGGGGAATGGGCGGGAACTGCGGCCGGGTCGCTGCTGGCAGAGTCGCTCCGAGAACGAGATGTCATGGGGAACGCTCTCCTCTTCGTGAATCGCGTGCTCCGCCTCGCCCGTCGACGTTGAATCGGGCAGTCCCGTGCACAGGACGCGGGGTGTGGTTCAGGTCCCGGGGCGGAAGAACGGGAAGGCGTCCTTTCTATCGTTGCCGTCAATAGCCTGTGATCCGCCGAATGGGTAAGCGGAGGTGCGAAAGGGCGACCGCCGGTGGCATCTGTTCGGGGGCGGATCACACCGTTCGTGCCGCCGACGCCGACGTCGTCGCCGACCTCGGCGTCGCCCGGTGGGCGGACCGGAACAGTCCCGACGACACCGGCAGATCTGTCGACGTCGCTGGAATCGTGGAGAACGCGCCGGTCAGCCGGTCGCGCCGGGCCGGTGGCGTCCCGGTCGGCGGCCCGGGTCCGGCCCGTCGCACCGGCCGCCGCCGGGAGCAGCCACGTCACCCCACCGGCCTTTCCGACGCCGTGTCGGACACCGGACAAAACCGCCGTGTCGGAAAGGACCGTCCAACGCTGGCGGTCCGACCGGCCGGCCGGACCCCTGCCGGTAGGGTCCAGACTCAGCAGGCAGGAGGGGAGCCGATGATCGGGCTTGAGGTGCCGCCCGCCGTCGAGGCGGAACAGGTCGTCGCGGCCGTCCTGGCCGACCTGCGCGCAGGCGACCACCGGGGCGTGGTGGTCGACTCCCCGCCCGGGGCCGGCAAGTCGACCCTCGTGGTGCGGGCCGCCGTCGAGCTGGCCGTCGCCGGTGAGCCGCTGATGATCGTGGCGCAGACCAACGAGCAGGTCGACGACCTCATCGACCGGCTCGCCACCAAAGCCCCCGAGCTGCGCATCGGCCGGCTGTCGGCGACCGACTACCGGCCGTCGGAGCGGGTCCGGGGCCACGACACGGTCCGGGTCGCGTCGAAGGTCGCCGACCTGGGCGACCCGGCCGTCACCATCGGTACGGCGGCGAAGTGGGCCACGGTCACCACGGGTCAGTGGCCGTGGGCGATCGTCGACGAGGCGTACCAGATGCGGTCGGACGCGCTGCTGCGGGTGGCCGGGAGGTTCGAGCGGGCGCTGTTCGTCGGTGACCCCGGGCAGCTCGACCCGTTCTCCACCGTCGAGACGCTGCGCTGGACGGGCCTGAGCTGGGACCCGATGCAGGCGGCGGTGGCGGTGCTGCTGCGGCACAACCCGCAGCTGCCCGTGCACCGGCTGCCCGTGTCCTGGCGGCTACCGGCGTCGGCGGCCCCGGTGGTCGCGGCGGCGTTCTACCCGTTCACCGGGTTCCGTGCCGGCACCGGCCCGGCCGACCGGGCGTTGACGCTGACCCGGCCCGGGCCTGGCGACGCGCTCGACGCGGCGGTGGAGCTGGCCGTCGGCACCGGCTGGGCGTTGCACGAGCTGCCGGCCCGGCACACCCTGCGTACCGACGCTGAGGCCGCCGCGGCGTGCGCCGCGCTCGCCCTGCGCGTGCTGCACCGGGGCGCGGTCGCG
The DNA here is from genome assembly GCF_050942205.1 of Micromonospora sp. CA-248260. Classification (NCBI taxonomy): domain Bacteria; kingdom Bacillati; phylum Actinomycetota; class Actinomycetes; order Micromonosporales; family Micromonosporaceae; genus Micromonospora; species Micromonospora sp. CA-248260. The sequence continues at coordinate 1,223,068 of NZ_CP192021.1, forward strand.
GTCTCCGAGCACGCGCCGGCCGGCACGCCGGTCACCGCCGACCGGATCGCCGTCGGCGCCGCGCACCGCGACCAGGCCGCCGCGATCCGTGCCCACCTCGGCCCGGAAGGGGCGGGCATCACCGTGGACACCGCCAACCGGCTCCAGGGCCGCGAGTACGACGTGACGATCGTGCTGCACCCGCTCTCCGGCCGGCGGGACGCGACGAACTTCCACCTGGAGTCCGGTCGGCTGTGCGTGCTGACCTCCCGGCACCGGCACGCCTGCATCGTGGTGGCCCGCGCCGGCATCGGTGAGCTGCTCGACGCCCACCCGTCGACGGAGTCGGTGCACCTGGACGTGCCGGTGAAGTTCCCCGACGGCTGGGCCGCCAACCAGACCACCCTGGCGTTCCTGGCGGACCACCGGGCGTCGACCTGAACCCGATGCGGTGCGCGCCGGGGTCGGGGCCGGTCTCGCCGGTGGTGACGACGCCCGACGGGACCGCTCCGGCCAGGTGACGACGCCGGCTGAAGTGGTCATGCCTGCCGGGGATGAACTGAGCGTGCGCCGTGATCCGTACTGACGGGTGTGCGGACGACGGAGTTGGTCACCTGCCCCCGGAACGCGTTCGACTGGCTCGGCCCGGCCGGCGTACGGGCGGTGGTGATCCGCTGGCTGCGCCTGGTCGCGTCGGACGCCGAGCTGGCGCCGTACCTGATCGGGCTGGACCGGCCCTGGCTCGCCCGCCGGTTGACCGCCCTGCTGGCCGTGGCCCTCGGCGACCCCGGCGGGGACGGTGGGCGGGCGGCCGGCGGGGCGTGGCGGCGGCTCGGGTTGACCGACGAGCAGCACTGGCGGGTGCTGGACTACCTGGCCGCCGTGCTCTGCGGCCTCGGCCTGCCGGTCGACACGGTCGTCGCGGCCCAGCGCGCCGTCGCCGGCGATGCCCATGCGTGACGCGTGCCGACGGCGAACGGCCGTCGGCGGGCAACCTCACGCCTGACGGCGGTCAGCCCCAGTTGTCGCCGTACTCGCGGACGCCGTCGACGTCGAGGGTGATCCGGCTGTTGGGGGTCCACGCGCCGGTGGCCGCCTGCCAGCTCGGGTCGTCGCGTTCGTCGATCGCCGTCCAGTTCGGCCGGTGCAGCCGGAGCTGGATCGGCCCGGAGGAGGCCCCGGGGGCGAGGACACCGGTGGTGAAGGTCAGCTCCACCCAGCCGGGGAAGGGGGTGCCGGGCACCGGGTAGACGGTCGGGGTCGGCGTCGGGCCGGGACCGGGCGGCGGCGCGGGCGGCGGAAAATACTGGAGGGTACGGCGGATGGTGGCGCAGCCCAGCGTCGCCCAGTCGCACTCGCTGCTCAGCGCCGCGTTGCCGTTCTCGAAGCGCAGGTGGTAGCGGACCCGCACGGTGGTCAGGTCCAGTGGTGCGGTGCCGGTGTTGGTGACGGCGAGCCGGAACTGGGCCTGGTTGTCGGTGGGTGCCCAGTCGAGGTTGAGGTAGTCGACCTTCGCCCGCCCGTACGCGGTGCGCACGGTGGTGACCGCCGAGGTGTCGGAGTAGCCGCCGACGGCGTACGCCTGGAGGGCGATCCGGTAGTCGGTGCCCGGGGCGAGGCCGGTGAGGGTGACGGCGTTGGTCTCCGTGCTGCCCAGTCCCCGGTAGGCGTTCGGCCCGATCGGCGAGCGCACGTCGTAGGTGATCGGGCCGCCCGGCTCGCCCTTCCACGTCGACGGGGTCCAGGTCAGACTCAGCCGGTGCGGGTCGTTGGCGACCACCACCGGTGCGCCGGGGGTGGTCAGCGCCGGGGTGTCGTCGGCGCGGGCGGCGCTGACCGCGACCAGGCTGACGAGCGCGGCGACGGTGGCGGTGGCGGTGACACGACGGGCACGCATAGCCCGGATGGTACGGACTGGCATGCACGTCCATCAATGCAGAGGTTGATGGCTGATTCGTTTCCCCGTTCGGCTGGGCGGGCGGGCGGACGCGACGGAGCGGGACCCGTGACCGGGTCCCGCTCCGTGGGTCGCGCCGCGCCGCGGCGGCCGGTGCCGCTCAGGCGGGGATGTAGTCGAACTCGTCCGGGTTCGGGCCGGTCCGGCCCGACTCGCCCCGGTCCAGCCCGCTGAGCCGCTCCATCGCCGTGTCGTCCAGGGTGAAGTCGAAGATCCGGAAGTTCTCCTCGATCCGCTTCGGGGTGGTCGACTTCGGGAAGACGATGTCGCCGCGCTGCACGTGCCAGCGCAGCACCACCTGGGCGGGGGTGCGCCCCACCTGCTCGGCGACGTCGACGATCGCCGGGTCGTCGAGCACCCGGCCCTGGGCGATCGGCGACCACGCCTCGGTGAGGATGTTGTGCTCGCTGCCGTACGCGCGCACCTGCTCGTTGGTGAGGTACGGGTGCACCTCGATCTGGTTGACCGCCGGCACCACGTCCGCCTCGGCGGCCAGCCGCTCCAGGTGCGGCACCTGGAAGTTCGACACCCCGATCGAGCGGGCCCGGCCGTCGCGCTGGAACTCCTCAAACGTCTTCCAGGTGGAGACGAAGTCGCCGTCGTAGCGGGTCGGCAACGGCCAGTGGATGAGGAACAGGTCGACGTAGTCCATCTTCAGCGCGGACAGCGTCGACTCGAACGCCCTGCGGGCGTCCTCGGGGCGGTGGAAGCCGTTGTTCAGCTTGCTGGTCACGAAGACCTCGCCCCGGTCCAGCCCGGAGGCGCGGACCGCCTCGCCGACCTCCGCCTCGTTGCCGTACATCTGGGCGGTGTCGATGTGCCGGTAGCCGATCTCCAGCGCCCGGCGCACCGCCTCGGCGGTGTCCTTCGGCTCGATCTGGTAGACCCCGAAGCCGAGCTGCGGGATGGTGTTGCCGTCGTTGAGGCTGATGTCGGGAACGGTGTGCGCCATGTCGGCTGTCTCTCCCATCGTCGTGTTCGCCCGGTTCGGCGCGTCGATCGGCCGCCGGACCGCAGCCCGCACGCCCGCCGGGCGGGTGTGTCACGACGAGGGTGTACCCGGTCGGGCCGCGTCCTCACGGCCCGACCGGGGTGATCTGCGACAACCGGACCGTTCAGCCCCAGATCGCGGTGGCCCACTCCGGGTGGTCGACGAACGGGTTGCGGTTGCCCTGCCAGCGCTCGTAGATGCGCTGGTTGCGGCGCTGTTCGAAGGCGTCGGGCGGGTCCTGCCGGTGCCACTGGAGCAGCACCGGCAGCCGGCCCAGGTAGGGTGCGCTGCCGTTGGTGACGGAGTTGTTCATCTCCAGGTTCGGCCAGCCGTCGTCACCCTCGTACCGGATCGCCATATACATGATCATGCGGGCGACGTCGCCCTTGACCGCGTTGCGGGGCTCGAACGAGTCGGCGTCGGTGTAGCTGCCGGCGGCCTCGGCGACCGCGCTGCCACCGGTGTCGAAGTCCTTGTTGCCGCGCGCGGAGTTGACCGTCACGTCCTCCGGCCGCAGGTGGTGCACGTCGGTGCCCGGCCCGGTGGCGGTGCCGAAGTCACCGTGCGACTTGGCCCAGACGTGTTCCCGGTTCCAGTCGTTGGCCCCGCCGCCGTTGCTGCTCTTGCTCTGCGACCGTCCGCTGTAGAGCAGGATGACGTTGTTGGCGTTCGCCGGGTCCTGGTCGGTGTCCTTCAACGCCTCCCACACCTGGTCGTAGTTGAGCTTCGTCTGGGTCTTGATGATGGTGTGCAGGGAGGTGCGCAGCGCGCTGCCGCTCTTGCCGACCGCGCTGGCGTAGTACGTCGAGTCGTACGGCCCGGTGGAGCCGGTGGGCGCGGGGGTGGGGGAGGCGCTCGCGGTGGGCGTCGGTGTGCCGCCGCCACCGACGCTCATCGCGGTCGGGCTCTTCAACCCCCCGTGACTGAAGTACGCGGTCAGCGTCCCGGTCGCGGTGACCTGCCGGCCCCGCAGCGACGGGTTGGTCAACAGCCCGAACGTGCTGCGGTAGTCGGCGGTGATCTGGACGTAGAGCATCCGGCTGGTGCCGGTCTCGGTGGCCGTGTCGGCCAGGGCGATGGCGGTGTCGGCGGTGTAGCCGGAGGTGAGCACCGTGCTGGTGGCGGTCGGCTGGCCGATCACGTAGCCGGTGACCGTGGCGGTCCGGCCGTCCTGGGTGGCGAGGGCCTGCGCCACGGTCGACGTGGCCGCCGCGGACGCCGACGTGGCGGACACCGCCACCGGGACCGCCAGGGTGACGACGGCGATGAGCGCGGCGATCAGCCGCCCGGGTCGCGGGCGGGTGCTGCTCTTCATATCCATGCCCGGCGATGTTATCGGCCGGAACCCGACCGGCGGGAGGTCGACGAGGTGAATTCCCGGCCACCGCGAACCGCTACGCGGCGGGGTCCCGCCCGGCGGGCAACCCGCTCAGCGGGCGGGGTCCCGCCCGGCGGGCAACCCGCTCAGCGGGCACGGACGGCGGCGGAGGCGACGCGGAAACCGATGGTCCGCTCGACCAGCCGTTCCACCAGCTCCGCCTTGCGCAGGCCGCCCACCCCGCGCAACCCGAGGCGGGCGGCCAGCGCCCGCAGGTCCCGGATCGACCAGGGCGTCAGGTACGCCGTACCGTCCCCGCGTCGTGCCATGGCGTCGAGCGCGGCCGACGCGGCGTCCAGGTCGACGCCCGACGGGGCGGGCTGCACCGGCGCGGTCGGCGACAGCGGCGTCGGGGCGGCCGGCCGGTCCGACGGGCCGTCGGCCGCTGCCGCCAGGTCGCCGGCCGGCGTCACCGGGACGACGGCCAGCCGGGCCCGGCCCTGCGCCAGCGCGGCCACGTCGGCGGCCGACAGCCCGGCCAGCAGCTCACCCACCCGGGCCAGCACCCCGGCCGCCAGGTCCCCGCCGGGTGGCGTCCCGGTCACACCGTCACCGCACGGGGTTGCAGGTGGGCGATGAACTCCGTGGTGATCTGCCGCAGCTCCTCCTGCACCACCGGCGAGGTGACCCGGTGCCGCAGCACCACCGGCACCCCGCGCGGGGTGTTCCCGGCGAACAGGGTGATGTTCTCCCGCAGCGCGGTGGGAAAGACCGGCAGCCCCAGGGCGCGTACCTGATCCAGGTAGCCCTGGTGGGCGGCGATGGGCCGCTGCGCGGTCAGCTGGATCATGGTGAAGACCACCCCGGCGATGTCCGGTGCCACCTTGTGGTGCCGGCGGCTGGTGGCGAACCGGCGGGCGTCGGCGTTGTAGCGGTCGACCAGCTCCCGGACGCTGCCGCAGAGGTGGTCGATGCCGAGGGTGGACAGGTAGTCGGCCTTCGCCGGGATGAGCAGGTGGTCGCTGGCGATGACGGCGGACTGGGTGACCACGTTGAAGTTCGGCGGGCAGTCGATCAGCACCAGGTCGTAGCCGTCGAGCGCCGCGTCGTGCAGCCCCTCGGCCAGCGCGCCCCGGACCCGGAACAGCTCCCGGTCGTAGTCCTCCCCGTCGGCCACGCCCCGGGCCAGCGCCAGGTCGATGTCGGCCAGCCCGAGGTGCGAGGCGATCAGGTCCAGCCGGCCGGCCCCGGTCAGGTGCGCGTTGGCCGGGCCGGGGGAGACCACCAAATCACCCAGCGTAACCGCCGGGGTGTCCCCGCGTAGCCCGTCGTACCAGCGTTTCACGGTGCGGCCGTCGCGCAGCCGCTCCCGCCAGTCGTCCGGGTCGTAGAAGCTGAACGTCAGGCTGGTCTGCGGATCGAGGTCGATCAGCAGCACCTTCATCCCCCGGTTCGCCAGTTCGGCACCGAGGTTGGCGGTCACGGTGGTCTTGCCCACCCCGCCCTTGTAGTTGATCACGGACACGACGTACACCGGCGGCACCTCCCCAGAGGGGGAACCGTAACCGCCCGGATGTCGTCTGACCATCCATGATGCCCACCCCGCCCGGTCACGCTCCGCGACCGGTCATCCGGCTCGCCGCCGTCGGCACCGGGCTCGCCGGCGTGGCCGTGGTCTGCTGGGCGGTCGGGATGACCCGCTGGCAACCGCTCACCGAACCGGCCGGCCCGTGGTCGGAACGACTCCCCGGCGCGCACACCTACTGGGCCCGTGACCTGCGTTTCCTGACACTGGTGGCGGTCGTGTCCGGGCTGGTGCTGGCCGGTGGCGGCCGACGGTCCTGGGCCCTGCCGGCCGTGCTGCTCGGCGGTGCCGCGCTGGTCGCCGACGTCGCCGTCGACCGGGCCGACCCCACCGGCCCCGGCGCGACCGCGCTGCTGGTCGCCGGCGGCTGGCTGGCCGTCGCCAGCACCGCCGCCCTTGGCGTACGCCGGGACGCGTCGACCGGTGTGGACGGTCCGATCCACCGCGCGGGGGTGGCCGGCCGGGACCGGAGGGTGCTGACCGGGATGGCCGGTGTGACGGCGGTGTCGGCGCTGGTCGCCGTACTGACCCGGTCGCCGACCGGCCGGGAGCCCGCGCTCGGTCCGGCCACCCTGGTGACCGGCCTGCTCCTGCTGACGTTGACCGTGGCGGGCGCGCTGGCCGCCGCCCCCGACCGCGATCGGGCCCGGATCACGTTGGCGGTCGGGTCGGCAGTCGTCGGTGGGATCGGCCTACCGCTGGTCCGCCTGGTCGGACCGGGGGACCGGCTCGTCGCGTCCGCGCTGCTCGGCGCGGTGCTGCTCGTGGGGGTGACACTGCTGGTCCGGCCCTGGCCGGGTGGTCGACCGGCGTGGTGGTGGCACGCGCGGTTCGTCCCGTTCGCACTTGTCGTACCCTCGGCGCTGCTGTTCGTCGCGGTGTTGGTCAGCGCGGCTCTGAGCGTCGGGGCGCCGTGGACCGCGCTTGCCGGCAACAGTCCGATCGCCGGTGGGGACCGGGACGTCCTCCCCGCGCTCGCCGGGCTGCTCGCCGGGCTCGGCACCGCACTTCTGCTGACCCGACCGACCGTCCTGGGTCACGACCGGCCCGCCCCGGACGTCGCGGCGGTTCGGGTGGCCGACGCCGGTTGACCGGAACGACGGGCGTAGCCGGCCGGATCCGTCCGCCGTCCGGCCGAAGGTCCGGTGTGGAGACCCTCGGGTACGAGGCTGAGAGCACGGCGATCACCTACAGTGATTGCCTGTCCACTGCCGCCGCGTCGAACGGGGACCGTGATCGCCTCGGTCGGCACCTCCGGGACGGCAGGCGTCCCGGGGCAGCGTCACCGGCAGGGTTCGCCGGCCGGCACGTCGTCCCCGCCGCCCGGAGCACAGCGACGGTAACCCCGTCGAGGGGCGCGGGCGGCGGTCACTCGACGACCGGCAGCACCACCTCGTTGTGCCGCAGGAACCACGGCTTCCACGGCGGGTCGAACCGGGCGTACCGGATCGCCCCCGACGGGGTCAGCCCGGCGTCGGTGACGGCCCGGCCCAGCGCGGTGGCCCGCTGATCGAAGGCCCGGTCGGTCCACCGCCCGGCGAACCGGACCGCTGCGGCCAACTGCTCCGGGATCTCCCGGACGGTGATCCGGGGGTCCTCCGGTTCGGGCACGGTGGCCGGGCTGAGTCGCGCCGGCAGCACGAACCACACCCGCCAGGCCCCGGGCCGGTCGCCCTCCTCCTGGACCACCGGCGCGGTCATCGCGATCTGCTCGGAGCCGGTCGCCGCCTGGACCACCGGCCCGTTCGTGCCCATCCGGCGGCGGGACCGGTTGGCCCCGGACAGATACGCCGCCAGCGGCCGGAACGCGGCGGTGCCGGCGGCGGCGAACCCACCGTCGATGCGCAGTTCGGCGACCAGGTGGGCCGGGTACCGGCGCAGCTCGAAGCCGGGGTGCCGGCCCAGCACCCGGTACGGCTGCCGCTCGGTCATCGGACACGCTCCCGGTCGCGGGGGATCTTCTCCACCGCAACGCTACCGCCCGTGCGGGGTTTCCTCCCGGGGAAGCGGAACGGTCCGCCAGTACTGCCGTCTGCCCTCATCCCGGACGACCACGCCGAGCCGGGCCAGTTCACCGCGCAGTTCCCGGGCGTCGCGCTGCCGGCCGGCCTCGACGGCCCGCTGCCGCGCGCCCAGCAGCGGGTCCGCCCCCGGCGGCAGTTCGGGCAGCCCCGCCACCCACCGGCGGTAGGCGTCCCGGTGCGGATCGCCGTCCTGCCACGGCCAACCGTGCTCACGGAAGGCGTCGCCCAGCCGTCGTCCGCTCAGGTCGGACCGATCCCGGGCCAGTTCCGCACCGGCCGGGCCGAGCAGCACCAGCTCCTTGCGGTCGACGAAGACGGCGGTGACGGTGCGTCGGGCCAGCTCGCGGTCGACGCCGTCGCGGCGTAACCGGACCCCGCCCCGGTCCACCGTGACGATCAACCGCTCCCGGGTGCCGACGTAGGCGAGGAGCAGCCCGGCCAGCATCCCGAGCAGCAGGCCCCCGACCAGTGCCCGCTGGTACGGCAACCCGGCGACCAGTTCGAACCAGCCCTGCACCGGAGCCCAGGGCAGCCCGGCCACCCAGTCGGCGACCATGGGCAGCCGCCCGCCCAGGGCGCCGCCCAGCAGCGGGAAGCCGACCCACATCACCAGCAGCTCCCCGACGTCACCCCCGACCGTGGTCGGTGCGCCCGGCTCCCGCGCCCGCATGGTCAGTGCACCTCCCGCCGCATCGTGCGCACCAGCCCGGCGGCGAGCGGCGCGACCACCCAGACCAGCAGGGACACCCCGAGCCGACCCCACTGCCCGGCGGTCACGTCCGGGCCGAGCAGCGGCTCCATGGTGATCGAGGTGTCCAGCCAGCGGGCCGGGCCGTGCAGCGCCGAGATCATCGCGGACAGGATGCCCCACACGGTCGGCAGGAGCAGCGAGGTGACGATCGCCAGTGGGGTGTTGAGCAGCAGCAACCCGAATCCCGCGCCGATCAGCACGTTGATGGCCTGGAACACGGCGGCGTGCCCGGCCAGTGCCGGGTCGAAGTTCCAGTCGCCCGCCCCGCCGGTGACCCCGGCCAGCAGGGTGCCGACGGCGGCGACGGCCAGGCTCACCAGCACCGACGCCAACGCGGCGAGCAGCACGGCGGCGAGCTTGGCGACGATCACCCGTTCCCGGCGCGGCACCAGGGCGAACGTGGTCAGCGCGGTGCGCTGGGACCACTCGGCGGTGATCGACAGGATGCCCAGCACCGGCAGCAGCAACGCCACCGGCGCCAGCGACGCGGTGAAGAAGTTGCTGAAGGTCTGCCCGGCGTCGTCGACGAAGCGCAGTTGCAGCGCGACGATCGCGGCGGCGATCAGCCCGATCGAGGCCAGCAGCCAACGGCCGGCCCGGGTGTCGCCCAGCTTGCGCAGCTCCACCCCGATCAGCCGGGCCAGGGACGGGCCGGGGACCGCCTTGCGGACGGTGCCGGGGGGAGTGGTAGTCATGGTGGTCACTGCACGGCCTCCTTGGTGCTCGCGCCGGCGGTCAGGGTGAGGAAGAGCTGTTCCAGGCCACCGCCGCCGGCCGGCCGCAGCTCGGTGAGGACCAACCCGGCGTCGGCGGCGGCCTGCCCGACGGCGTCGGATTCGGCGCGGACCACGCACCCGCCGTCGGCGTTGGCGGTGGCGTCCAGCCCGGCCCGGTCGAGGGTGAGCCGCAGGGCGTGCGGGTCGCGGGCCCGGACCAGGGTGCCCGCCCCGGCGAGCAGTTCGTCCTTGCCGCCCTGGGCGACCACCCGGCCGCCGCCGATCACCACCAGCCGGTCGGCGACCGCCTCCACCTCCCGCAGCAGGTGGGAGGAGAGCAGCACGGTGCCGCCCCGGTCGGCGAAGTCGCGCAGCAGGCCGCGCATCCAGAAGATCCCCTCCGGGTCCAGGCCGTTGGCCGGCTCGTCGAGGACCAGCACCCGGGGCTCGCCCAGCAGCGCCAGCGCCAGGCCGAGCCGCTGCCGCATCCCCAGCGAGTACGCCCCGACCCGCCGCTTCGCCGCCACCGGGTTCAGGCCCACCCGGTCCAGGACGGCGGGCACCCGGTCGGCGTCCACGCCCATGGTCCGGGCGGCCAGGGTCAGCGTCTCCCGCCCGCTGCGCCCGACGTGCTGCGCCGAGGCGTCCAGCAGCACACCCACCTCCCGACCCGGGTTGGGTAGCTCCCGGTAGGGCTGGCCGGCGACGGTGGCGGTGCCGGAGCTCGGTCGGGTCAGCCCGCAGAGCATCCGCATGGTGGTGGACTTGCCCGCCCCGTTCGGGCCGAGGAAGCCGGTCACCGTGCCGGGCTCGCAGCGGAAGGAGACGTCGTCGACGGCGGGGTGCGGGCCGTACCGCTTGGTGAGGTTCTTCACGGTGATCATGCCGTCGAGCCTGTCGCGACCACCCGGCCGGGCGCTGCGGCCGGCGGTCGAGTGTCACCCCTACCTAGGTCTACCGGCAGACCTCGACTTTGGTTGGTGTCCGGGCGGCCGGCCGGGTTTCTAGCATGGGTGGGTGAGTGCTGCCGTCGTACCCGATCATCCCTGGCTGCTGCCGGGGGCGCTGACGCCCGAGACGAGGGCATCCCGCCGTACGCCCCGGGACTGGCTGGTCGACACGGTGGCCTTCCTGCTCGCCGTCGGCTGGGCGCTGGTGGGCTTCGGCGACGCGGTGTCGCCCGACCCGCAGTTCGCCCACAACGCCGGGCCGCCCTGGCTGGTCGGGGTGGACCTGGCGGCGGGCCTGATCTTCTGCGCGGCCCTGTGGCTGCGCCGGCGCTGGCCGGTCGGGCTGGCCGTGGCGGGCCTGCCGCTGGCCCTGTTCTCGGTGACCGCCGGGGTGGCGCTGCTGGTCGTGGTGTTCACCGTGCTGGTCCACCGGCCGCTGCCGATCGGTGCCGCGCTGGTCGGCTTCCACCTGGCGGTCATCCCGCTCTACACCGTCGTGCGCCCCGACCCGACGCTGCCCTACCTGGCGACGGTGGCCTGGACGGTGATGTTCGTCGGGATCGTGGTGGCGTGGGCGCTGTTCGTCCGGGCCCGCCGGCAGCTCGTGCTGTCGCTGCGCGACCGCGCCCACCGGGCCGAGGCCGAGCAGCAGCTCCGCATCGAACAGGCCCGGCAGCTGGAACGCAACCGGATCGCCCGGGAGATGCACGACGTGTTGGCGCACCGGATCTCGCTGCTCAGCCTGCACGCCGGGGCGTTGGAGTTTCGCCCGGACGCGTCACCGCAGGAGGTGGCGCGGGCGGCCGGGGTGATCCGGGGCAGTGCGCACGCCGCGCTACAGGACCTGCGTGAGGTGATCGGGGTGCTCCGCGCCGACACCTCCGGCGGCGACGCCGCACCGGAACGCCCCCAGCCGACCCTCGCCGACGTGCCCGCGCTGGTCGCCGAGTCCCGGGCCGCCGGGGTACGGGTCACCCTGGTCGACGAGGTCGCCGACCTGGCGGGGGTGCCGACGGCGGTGGGGCGCAGCGCGTACCGGATCGTGCAGGAGGGGCTGACCAACGCGCGCAAGCACGCCCCCGACACGGCGGTCGGTGTCCGGCTGGCCGGCGGGCCGGGTCGGGAGTTGGCCGTGGAGATCCGTAACCCCTGGCCGGTGGGCTCACCGGCTGCGGGCCTGCCCGGTGCCGGCACCGGGCTGGTCGGCATCGCCGAGCGGGTCAACCTGGCCGGTGGCCGGCTGACGCACGGCCGGGACGGCGCGACCGGCGACTTCCGGCTGGCCGCCCGGCTGCCGTGGCCGGCATGAGTCGCCCGGTTGCCGTGCTCGGCACGGGCTGTCCGGTTGCCGTGGCCGTCCCGGCCTGTCCGGTCGTCCTGGCCTGTCCGGTCGTCCTGGCCTGTCCGGTCGTCCCGGTCTGTCCGGTCGTCCCGGTGGGCCCGGGCCGCCCGGTCGGGACTGCCGAGCGGGTAGCCGGTGGTGTCCGGTGACCGGCCTGCCAGACGGCGACGACGGCCCGGTGCGGGTGTTGATCGTCGACGACGACGCGCTGGTCCGCGCCGGGCTGTCGATGATCCTCGGTGGGGTGCCGGACGTCCGGGTGGTCGGCGAGGCGGCCGACGGCGACGAGGTGCCCGCCGCCGTCGCCGCATGCGCGCCCGACGTGGTGCTGATGGACATCCGGATGCCCCGGGTGGACGGGCTGGCCGCCACGGAGGCGCTGCGGGCGCTGCCGCACCCGCCGGAGGTGCTGGTGCTGACCACCTTCGACGCCGACGAGCAGGTGCTGCGGGCGTTGCGGGCCGGCGCGGGCGGTTTCCTGCTCAAGGACACCCCACCCGCCGAGATCGTCCGGGCGGTGCGGCGGGTGGCGGCCGGTGAGGCGACCCTGTCGCCGACGGTGACCCGCCAGCTGATCAGCCACCTGACCATCGGGCCGACACCGGGAGCGGACCCGCGTCGGGACCGGGCGCTGCGGCTGCTGGCCGGGCTCACCGAGCGGGAACGGGAGGTCGCGGTGGCGCTCGGCCACGGCCGGAGCAACGCGGAGATCTCGGCGGAGCTGTTCATGAGCGTGGCGACGGTCAAGGCGTACGTGTCCCGGCTGCTGACCAAGCTGGCGCTCAACAACCGGGTCCAGGTGGCGCTGCTGGTGCACGACGCGGGCCTGGCCTGACAAGCGGAAACCGGACCTGGGTCGGTCCGGCTGCCCGGTGCCGACGAACAGGTGGCGCTGCTGGCGGTCGCCCGGGCCGGTGCGGTGGTGGACGGCGTGCAGGTGTTGACGCCGGAGGATCTGCTCACCGCCTGGGGGGATTGAACCGACGCCGGTCACCGCCCGTACCACTGCGCGAGGATGCGTTGCGGCGATTCAGCCGCAACTGCTGCCGAGCTGCGGGAGGCCTGCCGTGCGAGTTGGTGAGCAGTCGACGGACCCCATCGATCAGGTTCTGGGTGAGGTGCCGGTGCCCGTCTCGTTGACACCCGAGGACGTCCGGCTCGCGGTACGGGCGGTCGTGGTGCACGCCGCCGAGGAGTGGCCCAACGGGCCGCTGTGCCGCAACGACGGGTCGTCGTACCCGTGCCGGTTGCACCGTTGGGGACGACGGGTGCTGGAGAACCACGGGTTGAACGATCGTCAGATCGACGCGCTGATCCGGCACGGAAATCCGTTCGTGCACGTGCCCTTCCCGTTCACCTACACCACGCCCCGGCCCGGGACGGCACCGGCGCGGACCGCCCCGGCGGCGGCCGGCTATCCGGCCCGTGGCCAGGTCGGCCGGCCCGGGACACCCGGGGCGCGGCCGTCCGCTGCGGGGATGCGGCCCGCGGTGCGTGGCGGCGTGCCGGGACGGCCGGTGACCCCCCCGCCGCCGCGCCGCGCTGGCCCCGGGCGAGCTGAGCGCTCAGGCCCGGCCGACGCCTCCGGTACCCCGATGCCGGCCCGGCCCCGATGATCCCGTGGGGCCGGGCCGGCATCGGCTGCCGCGCGGGTCAGCGGCTGACGCCACAGTCGGGCGCCGCCCAGCTGGTGCGGTTGGTCGACGTGTCGCGGTTGTTCTCCCGCCGGGAGTCGACGTGGACGTGGTCGTCGTGGCCGGCGTACCCGGGGCCGTAGATGCCGCTGAACCCGTGGTCACGGGAGGCGCGGGCCACCTCGCACAGTGACCTGCTCCCCGAGGTCAGGTCGGCGGCGTTGCCGTAGAGGTGCTGGCTGTCCGAGGCCCCGCCGACCTGCTTGTTGCAGCGGGAGTCGCGGAAGCCGCTGGTGACGTTGAGCGGCTTGTCACCGAGGCTGCGCCGCAGCGCCTCCAGTTTCCACATGGTGCGCACCGAGGTGGCCTTGGTGTCGGTGGCGGAGAGCGGGCCGCCGCTCCACCCGCCCTTGCCGCAGCCGGCGTCCAGCTCCCGGTAGCTGAAGTGGGCCGGCGTGCAGTCGTTGTCCTGGAGCTGGTAGAGCTTGTTGAAGGTCTGCTTGCCGGCGATGCCGTCGCTGCGCAGCCCGTACGCGCTCTGGAAGCGCTTGACCGCCGCGGCGGTCTCGGGACCGAAGTCCCCGTCGATCCGGACGATTCCCCCTCGTCCCGCCCAACCGGCGACCCGGATCTGCAACTGGCGGACGTCGTCCCCGGAGCGACCCTGGTAGAGGTCGCGTTTCCAGGTGTAGCAGCCGTCGGCGTGGGCCGCTGGCGCGGCGGCCACCGTGGCGATCGCGGCTCCCGGCAGAGCCAGGGCGAACGCGACGAGTGCCCGCTTCACAGTGTTCTGGCGCACAGAAGTCCTCCCGATTGGAAGTGATTGGGGTGGTGAACAGGGCATCGCCCGGGACGTCCTGCGACCTCCACCCTGACAGCTGACGAGCTGATTCGTGGTGATAAAGGGGAATTGTCCTCGCGATTAGCGATACCTGGGTATTGCCTGTGAAATGCGGGGAATGGTAATTCGGTCAGGTCGTACCGGCCGGGGACGGATTTCGCTACCAAGGCGAAGCCTGTCGAAACTGACCAGTCGGGCACCGAGGGCGATGGGGGTTCGTGACCGGGACCCGGTAACGTCGTCCCGGCCGGCGAGGTCGGGGAGGTGCACGTGGCGCGGGGCGGGGTCTTCTGTGTCGAGGGGCAGTGGCACCGCGACCTCAACGAGCGCGGCTCCGTGCTGCCCACCCTCGAACTGCTCGAACGCCTCGGCCGCATCCGCTACATCCACAAGGACGCCGCCACCCGCGACGAGCTGTTCTACTTCCTCGACCGCTGGCTGCTCAAGCAGTACGCCGATCACCGGGTCGGTTTCTTCGCCATGCACGGCGAGCCCAGCCGGCTCTGCCTCACCGACTGGGATTCCGTCGAGCTGGCCGACGTCGCCGAGCGGATGGCCGGCCGGGGTGAGGGCCGGCGGCTCTACTTCGGCAGCTGCTCGGTGCTGCGCGCCTCCGACGCCACGCTGCGCGACTTCCTCGACGTCACCGGCGCGGCCCTGATCTGCGGCTTCACCCGCGAGGTCGACTGGGTCGAGTCGGCCGCCTTCGAGACGGTGCTGCTCGACGTGCTCGCCAACGGCCAACGGCACAACGCCGCCGAGCTGCGGATGGGCTCGGCGCACTGGGCGCCGCTCGCGGCGTACCTCGGCTTCCGGGTCATCTATGCCAACGGCCGAGCCTGGCGGCCCACCGTCCGCCCCCGGGTCCCCGCCCAGCCGGCGCGGGGTCGGGTCACCGGTCGCCCCGGCTGACGCCACCGGGGCCACCGGCCGGCGGACCTGGTAGAACCGGGGGATGGCACGCAGCATCGCAACCAACACCCGGGTCGACCGGGACGCCCTGATCGAATTCGTCCGCCCCCGCCACCGGGTCCTGCTGATGACCACCCGGGCCGACGGCCGGCCGCAGTCCTCCCCGGTCGCCTGCGGGGTCGACGCCGCCGGGCGACTGGTCATCTCCAGCTACCCGCAGCGCGCCAAGGTCGCCAACATCCGCCGGGACCCCCGGGTCTCCGCCTGCGTGCTCTCCGACGACTGGGACGGCCCCTGGGTGCAGGTCGACGGCACGGCCGAGGTGCTCGACCTGCCCGACGCGCTGGACCCGCTGGTGGAATACTTCCGCAGCATCTCCGGCGAGCACCCGGACTGGGACGAGTACCGGGCGGCCATGGTGGCGCAGGGCAAGTCGCTGATCCGGGTCACCATCGGAAGCTGGGGCCCGATCGCCACCGGCGGCTTCCCGGCCAGCCTCGCCGACTGACCCCGCCGGCCGGGCCGGCACCGCCGTCGCCCGGCCCGGCGCGGCTCAGCCGACCAGGGCGGCGTAGACGAGCTGACGCAGCTGGGAGCGCAACGGGTAGGTGCTCGACGGCATCAGCTGGGTGAACAGCAGGGCGGTGATCTCCTCGGCCGGGTCGACCCAGAACGCGGTGCTGGCCAGCCCACCCCAGTAGAACTCGCCGACGCTGCTCGGCACCTTGGCCGGGACCGGGTCCTGCACCACGGCGAAGCCCAGGCCGAAACCGATGCCGTCGAGCACCGTCTCGGCGAACCCCTGCGGCTGCAACGACGCCAGGTCACCGCCGCCGGGCAGGTGGTTGCGGGTCATGTAACGCACCGTGCGGGGCCCGAGCAGCCGTACGCCGTCCAGCTCGCCGCCGCGCAGTAGCAGCTGGGTGAACCGGTGGTAGTCGGCGGCGGTGGAGACCAGCCCGCCCCCGCCGGAGAAGCACTCCGGGCGGGTCAGCGCGGCGGCACCGAGCTGGTCGGCGCGGACCGCCCGGCCGGTGCCCGGGTGCGGGGTGTAGAGGGCGGCGAGCCGTTTGGCGTCGGCCGGGTCGACCCAGAACCGGGTGTCCGTCATGCCCAGCGGGGTGAGGACCCGCTCGGTGAGGAAGTCGGCCAGGCCCTGCCCGGAGACCACCTCGATGAGCCGGCCGAGCACGTCGGTGGAGACCCCGTAGTTCCAGCCGGTGCCGGGCTGGAACAGCAGCGGCAGCTGCGCCATCCCGGCGCTCGCCCCGGCCAGGTCCAGCCCCGGCGGCACGCCGAGGTCGTAGCCGGCGGCCCGGTAGAGCGCGTCGACCACCGAGGTCTGCGCGAAGCCGTAGGTGAGCCCGGCGGTGTGGGTGAGCAGGTGCCACACCCGGATCGGCTCGACCGCCGGCACGGTGTACGGCTTGAGCGCCGAACCCCTGTCGAAGACCCGGACGTCGGCGAACTCCGGCAGCCAGCGGCTGATCGGGTCGGTCAGCTCGAACCGGCCCTCCTCCCACAGCATCATCGCCGCGACCGAGGTGATCGGCTTGGTCATCGAGTAGATCCGCCAGATGGTGTCCGGCTCGACCGGGCTGCCCGCCTCCACGTCGCGCAGCCCACGGACCGAGGAGTGCGCCACCTCGCCGCGACGGGTGACGACGATCTGCCAACCGGCCAGCCGCCCGTCGTCGACGTACCGGCCGAAGTGTTCGTCGATGCGGGCCAGCCGGGCCGGGTCGAAGCCGGTACGGGCCGGGTCGGTGCTGGGTGCCACGCTCACCCGCCGAAACTACTAGCCGGTACGCGCCGGACGAAAGGTGCGGTGGTGGTGTCGGTGCTCGCACTTAGGGTGGGGTGGTGCCGCAGACCATCGAGGACGAGACGTTCCGCCACACCGACTGGTACGCCGAGGAGCTGGTCGACCGGCACTTCGTGCGTTGCGTCTTCACTGACGTCGACCTGACCGAGGCGGTCACCCGGGGTGCCTCGTTCACCGGGTGTGACTTCGGCGGGGTGTCGTTCAACTCCTCCCGGCACACCGACTCGGCCTTCGTCCGCTGCGGGTTCCGCCGGTGCAACCTGTTCGAGGCCGAGTTCACCGGTTGCAAGCTGGTCGGCAGCACGTTCGACCAGTGCGCGTTGCGTCCGTTGCGGGTGTCGGGCGGGGACTGGTCGTTCGTCGGGTTGCCCGGGGCCGACCTGCGGGGCGCGCAGTTCAGCGACGTCCGGATGCGGGAGGTCGACCTGTCCGGGGCGGACCTGACCGGCGCGACCCTGGCCCGGGTGGACCTCTCGGCGGCCCAGCTGCGCGCGGTGCGTCTCACCGGGGCCGATCTGCGGGGCAGCGACCTCACCGCGTTGGACCCGACGGCGGTCGAGCGGGCCGGCGCGGTGATCGACCCGACCCAGGCGATGGTGCTGGCCGGGGCGCTGGGTTTCGAGATCCGCTGACGGCCCCCTATCGTTGATCTTCTGGCCATTTCGCGGCTGAGCTGGTCTTTCATATTAGGTAGGAAACTTTCCGCGGCACGCACTTGGTAACAAACTGGAAACGCCCACCCGCTGGCATATGGCGCATGGCGGCCCTGGAATGAAAACGTGAGAACGCTCACGGCGCGACCGCACCCCCTCCCCGACCGGTCGCGGGCGTCGGGCTGGGGAGTGGGACATACGTGAACGACCAAGAGACCTGGCGGATCGGGCCGGGCCCGACGACGCGCATCGCCCAACGGCGGGAGGCCCGTCGTCGGCAACGCCGCCGCTGGGCGATCGGTTCGGTGGCCGGCCTGGCCTGCCTTGCGGTGCTGGTGACCTATCTGGGCCCGGACCCGGACCCGGCGGAGCCCGACCTGGTGCTGCCGGCCGGTGCGCCGACCCCGGCCGGTTATCCGACCGGGGCGACGGGGGTGGGCGTGTCGGCCGAGGCCGGGGTCGTCGCACCCGGCCTGCAGCCCCGGGAACGCACCCCGCCGCCGCCGAGCGGGCCACCGACGCCGACGGCCACCCCGGCGGCGTCCCCGGCCGCGCCGACGCTGAGCGTCTCCCGGGCCGAGGTGCCCGCCGAGGTGGACCTGACCGCCCTGGGCGCCCGGGACTGGGTGCACTGGGGCCTCAACCGGCCGGAGACCCTGATCCGTAAGAGCGGCGGCACCGGTGAGATCCGCGACGAGGGCGGCCGGGGTGCACGCGACCGGTACGACACCAATCCCGAGTTGTTCGGGTGGCGTGACGGTGCCGGGGTGCCGGCAGTCTCCGCCACCGCCACCGGTGTGTTCGTCTGCGGGGTCGGTAACGGGTTCGCGCTGGCCGTGACCGGCGACGGTGAACCGCGTACGGTGCACCTCTTCGCCGGCACCTGGATGGCCCAGGGTCGGTTGGACGTGCGGCTGTCCACCGGCGGCGCGACCCGCACGCTGCGGCTGGAGGACCCGCACACCACCCACACCGCCCAGTTCGTCATCCGGTACCGGGTGCCCCGGGGTGAGCAGCTGCTGATCCGCTGGACCGTCGAGAAGACCTTCAACAGCAGTTGCGGCAACGTGAACCTCCAGGCGGCAGCGGTGCGTTGAGTCGTTCGCCCGCCTTTGGGGTTTATGTCGGGATAGCGTGGCCGGGTCGATGCCACGAGCTACCCGGAGGCGCAGATGTCGACCGACGAGCAGGTGCTGGACAGCCCCGAGGGCTGGGTCGCCGATCACATCCGGCGGTACGTCGCGACCGGCGGTGCCGAGGGGCACGAGTGGCAGCCGGGCGTCTACACGCTGCTGCTGACCACCCGGGGCCGGCGCAGCGGCAGGCTACGCCGCACCGCGCTCATCTACGGGCGGGACGGCGACGACTACCTGATCGTCGCCTCCCAGGGTGGTGCGCCCCAGCACCCCTCCTGGTATCTCAACCTGCTCGACGAACCCGACGCGCAGGTGCAGGTGGGCCCGGAGACGTTCGCCGTCCGGGCGCGGACCGCCGAGCCGGCGGAGCGGGCGCGGATGTGGCCGAGGATGACCGGCATCTGGCCGGCCTACAACGAATACCAGAGCAAGACCGACCGGGAGATCCCGGTGGTGGTGCTGCAACGGCGCTGACCACCCGGGTGGCGTCCACCGGTCGGGCTCAGCCGGTCGGCTGGCCCCGGTCGGCTGGCCCCGGTCGGGGTCAGGTCGGGTCCGGCGCGGCCGGATCGGGCGCGTCGGGTTCGGCACGGAAGTGCCGGCTCGGCGCCACCAGCAGCGGGGCGGCCAGCGCGGCCAGCGCCCCGCCGAGCAGCGGAAAGACGATGAACACCCACAGCTGCCGGAGCGCGGCACCGCCCTCGAACACGGCCGGACCGAACGACCGGGCCGGGTTGATCGAGGTGCCGTCCAGGGTGATTCCCACCAGCAGCACCGCCACCAGGGCCAGGCCGATCGCCAGACCGGCGAAGCCGGCGTGCTCGACCCGGCTCGTCACCACCAGCACCACCAGCACGAACAGGAACGTCAGGATGACCTCCAGCACCGCCGTGCCACCCCGGTTGATGTGCACCCCGTAACCGTTGGTGCCCAACGCTCCCGTCTGGTCCGCCACGCCACCCCAGCGGACCAGCCCCCAGATGACGAAGCCGGCCACCGTGGCCCCCACGAACTGCGCGATCCAGTACGCGACCGCGCCGACCACGGAGATCTTGCCGGAGAGCAGCACCCCCATCGTCACCGCCGGATTGAGGTGCGCGCCGGAGAGCGGGCCGATCGCGTACACCAACCCCACCAGCACGAACCCGAAGGCCAGCGCCACGGCCACCACGCCGCCCTGGAGTTGGGCGAAGACGGCGGTGCCCACCCCGGCGAGGACCAGCAGCAGGGTGCCGAGCAGTTCTGCGGCGTACCGTCGGGCAGCGTCCATGCGCTCAGGGTAGGAAAGATCAGGGGGCTGAGGAGCGGAAACGTGGATGTTCTGCGGATTCGCCGATAGCCGGCGCTCTATTTGACGAACCTCCGTGCGGCAGGCACCGTGGGTGGGGAGGGCGGCACGAAGACGCCCCGAATCACCCGGCGGGCACCGGTTCGCCGCAGGGAACGCGCACGTGTCGTCGAGCGACGTTCCGACCCTGATGATCCCGATGATCCCGAGGAGTCCCACCATGCTCACGATGACCGACAACGCCGTACTCGTGATCCGTGACCTCGCCGCCCAGCAGGACGTGGCCCAGGACGGCGGGCTGCGGATCGCCGCCGACACCGAGGCCGGTGCGCTCACCATCGAACTGGTGCCCGTGCCGGCGCAGGGCGATCAGGTCGTCGACACCGAAGGGGCCCGTATCTTCCTCGACCCCGACGCCGCCGAACTGCTCAACGACACCTCCGTGGACGCCTCCGTCGACGACGAGGGCGTGGTCCAGTTCGGCTTCACCGAGCAGGAGTGACCCGGTCAGCGGGCCCACCGGTGCTCCCCGCCGCGGTGCGGCCGGGTGAACCCGTCCCGGTCGTCGACGCCCGTCGGCGGGCCCCGACGACGCCCGTCGACCGGCCCGGTCAGCTCCGACAGCACGTGCGCCAGATGGTGCGACGTGCTCCATGCCGTCCAGTTCGCCGGTGACCCGGCCCCGGTGACCCGGCGGGCCCGCCGCAGCAACTCGTGGTCACCCCAGGAGAACCCCGCCCCGGCGGCCGGCCAGTGTGCGGCGGTGACCAGCGTGCGGCACAGGTCGGCGAACCGTTCGTCGCCCCGGCCACCCCGCCGCGACCAGCGGTAGATCCACCACCCGTCGTCGGTGGTGTACCGCACCGTCGGCAGCCGGTCGCCCGGCTCCACGTCGCCCGGCGGGGCGGGGACCACGCCGTAGTCGCCGTACCCGACGCCCAGGTCGGTCAGCCGACGCCAGAACAGCCAGTCCCAGCGGTCCACCCGGACCGGTTCGTCGGTGCGCAGCCGGGACAGCGACGGCGGCATCCCGCCGGCCGCCACGGTCACCGTGCGCCAGGCGTGCCGGCAGGCCCAGTCCACCACCCGGCGCACCCGGGGCTCGGCGACCCGCAGGTCGGCGAGGCAGCACACGTCACCGGTGTCGACCAGCAGGTCACACTGCTCCGGGACCAGCCCGGTCCGCCGCCAGATCCGCTCCACCGCCGTCGTCGTGGCGTCCGGGCCGGCCCGGTCCCGGCCGATCCGCAGCCGGACCACCGCACCCCGGGCGTACGCCCGACAGGCCGCGCCGTGTGCCGCCAACCGCCGGTCGCCACAGGCCAACCCGACCACCGGCAGGACGGGCAGGTCCCACCGGGCCAGCTCGCCGGCCGGCCCGTCGGGCAGGGCGCAGACGTCGACGGCCGGCACCAGACCGGCGGGCAGCCGGCGCAGCAGATCGGGCAGGCCGGTATCGGCCGGGGACACGTCGAGGACCGGGGCGACCAGGGGAGCCGAGGCGCTGTCGAGATGACCCAGCGCCTCCAGCTCACCGCGTCTGCTGGTGAGGATGGGGCGGTAGACCGGTTCCGCCACCCGACCCCCGGGGGCGGGCACCATACCTCAATCTACCGGGCCGACCGGCCCTGCCACAGGGGTTGCCGGCAATCGTCCTGACGGATCGGCACCGTACCCGGGGCCCTCCACATCGGGCATTGACAGTGGTCGGTGCCGGTGGTGGCATGGGTGGGCGGTACGCCGGGCGTGGAAGGGCATCCGATCACCATGTCCCCGCTCCATCCTGCCCGGAAGGCGTACCCCCATGACATCGTCGTGTCACCGTGCCGGCCTGCTCGCGGCGTTGACCGCCGCCGCGCTGCTGCTGGCCGTTCCGCTGCCCGCCCGTGCGCTCGCGGTGCCCGAGCCGAGCACCCCGGTCACCGGCAACGCCACCCACTTCGACGGCCTCGGTGCCCCGTACGGCGGCTGCGGCCTGCCCCAGGCGGAGCTGGACTCGCCGGACTTCGTCGCGCTCAACGCCTACGACCTGCCCGGTGACTACTCGTCGTACCCGCTGCGGCCGATCCCGGCCAGCCAGGCGGCGAAGATCGGGCTGTGGAACAACGGCCTCAACTGTGGTCGCTTCGTGCGGGTCACCATCGGCGACTACTGCACCGGCGTCAACGACGGCGCACCGGGGCAGCCGTTCTGCCGCAACGGTTCGTGGATTACGGACGCCTACAACGGGGCGACCCTGACCATGGTGGTGGCGGACAGTTGCGGCGACGGCAACGCCTGGTGCCGTGACGACCCCTACCACCTGGACCTCTCCACCGCCTCGCTCAACCGGTTCGTGCGCAACGGGACACCGGTGGGGGACCTGAACCCCACCCACTGGAACAACCGGCACGTCTCCTGGTCGTTCGTGCCCGCGCCGGACTACTCCGGCGACATCC
Source organism: Micromonospora sp. CA-248260 (assembly GCF_050942205.1). Classification (NCBI taxonomy): domain Bacteria; kingdom Bacillati; phylum Actinomycetota; class Actinomycetes; order Micromonosporales; family Micromonosporaceae; genus Micromonospora; species Micromonospora sp. CA-248260. The sequence continues at coordinate 1,245,408 of NZ_CP192021.1, forward strand.
GGATCGGCTTCATGAAGGGCGCCCAGCGGTACTGGCCGGCGATCGCCGTCTCGCACCTGCCCAACGGCATCCACGGGGTGGAATACCTGGCCGGTGGGGTGTGGACGGCCGCCACGATGAACAGCGACATGGGACAGTCGTACGTGATCGGGGCGACCGCGTCCGGTGGCACCGACTTCCAGATCCGGGTCCGCGACGCGGCCGGCACGCTGGTCAACAACGGTCGGGTCTACCGGTTCGCGCTGCCCGCCTCCTGCGGTGGGACGTGCTCGGCGGCGTACACCCGGGCCGACTACACCACCTCGGACGGGACGACCCCGACCCCCACCGCGACGCCGACCGGCACCCCCACCGCGACGCCGTCGGCCACCCCCACCGTGACGCCGTCGGCCACCCCCACCGTGACGCCGACCGGCATCCCCACCGGCACGCCCGCGCCGGTGGCCGGTTGCTCGGCCGGATACCGGGTGACCGGCTACTGGTCGGGCGGCTTCCAGGCCGAGGTGACGGTGCGCAACGTCGGCAGCACCACCATCACCGGCTGGACCACCGCGCTGACCTTCGCGGGGGCACAGCAGATCGCCTCGTCCTGGAACGCCACGGTCAGTCAGTCCGGCCGGCAGGTCACCGCCACCAACGCCAACTACAACGGCAGCCTGCCGCCCGGCGCGACCACCAGCTGGGGCCTGGTCGGCACCGGTGACAACCAGGCCCCGACGGTGCTGACCTGCGCCGTCCGCTGACCCACCGCCGAGCCGGTGCCCCGACCCCGGTCGGGGCACCGGCCGGTCGTCACCCTGCCGGGTGCGTCGGCAGCAGACCGGGACCTGCCGCTGCCGGGTGCGCCGTGTCGCCGGCTCACCGGTCGTCCGCCGGCGGGGCGAGCCGCACCCCGACCCCGCGCACGGTGTGCAGGTAGCGCGGCTGCTGGGCACTCTCCCCGAGCTTGCGGCGCAGCCAGGACAGGTGCACGTCGACGGTCTTGTCCGCCCCGCCGTAGGGGATCCGCCAGACCTCGGTGAGCAGCTCCCGTTTGGTCACCACCGCACCGGGCCGGCCGGCGAGGTGGTGCAGCAGGTCGAACTCGCGCGGAGTCAGCTCCACCGGTACGCCGTCCAGGGTGACCTGGCGGGCGCGCGGGTCGACGCGCAGCCCGCCGACCGCCAGCACGGCCTCGCCGTCGGGCCGGTCGGGGCTGCCCCGGCGCAGCACCGCCCGCACCCGGGCGTCGAGCTGCACGGCGGTGAACGGCTTGACGACGTAGTCGTCCGCCCCGGCGTCGAGCAGCCGGACGATCTCCCGCTCGTCGTCGCGGGCGGTGGCCACGATCACCGGTACGGCGCTGACCGCACGCAGCATCCGCAACAGCTCGCCGCCGTCGAGGTCGGGCAGGCCGAGGTCGAGCACCACCAGGTCGGGCCGGTCGTCGAGGGTGTGCCGCAAACCCTCCATCGCGGTCGACGCGGCGGCCACCGCGTGTCCCCGGTCGCGCAGCGCCCGGACCAGCGGGGTACGGATGGTCAGATCGTCCTCGACGAGCAGCAGTCGGGCCACCCCAGCAGGCTAGCCCCGGTCGCCGACCCGCCCGCCGGCCGGGCGCAGCTCCGCAGGCGGGCGCAGCTCGGCCGATGGGCGGAGTTTGCGCAGCTCACGGCGGGTTTATGTCAGCTACTGGACATGCGGTCGACTGGTGGTAGCCGGCATGACCGACATATTTTCGAGGTACGGATCCGGGTCGTACGGCGCGGATCGTGGAGTCACCCCCCATCGCTCCCGGCCCGAGAAGGTGGCCGGCAGGCAGGAGCACCATGTCCAGCACCGGTCCCCGGCGTCGCCCGGCCACCCAACCCGTCCCCGGCCGCGACGACGTGGCCCTGGCCGATGCCCAACTGGTCAGTTACCGGCAGACCGGCATGCCCGCCTCGGCCCGGATGCTCTACGCCGTGGTGCACGCCAACGGCATCCTGGCCCGTGGTCTCGGCGCGGCCTCCGCCACCCGGCTCGCCCCCGGCATGTACCAGGTCGTCTTCGACCAGGACGTGAGCCGGGCCGGTTACGTGGGCACGATCGGGTTGGCCGGCAGCGCCGGGCTCGCGCCGCCCGGTGGCATCAGCGTGGTGGGGCGGACCGGCATCCCCAACGGGGTGTTCGTCAAGACGTTCGCCACCGACGGCAGCGTCTCCGACCGTCCGTTCCACCTGGCGGTGTTGGCCTGAACGGGCGCACGGCGCCGTACGACCCACCGGCCGTCCGTCGCCGCGCTCCGACCGTCTCCCACCATCGCAGCCATCCGGCGGTACGCCAGCGGGGACCTGGTTCGACCGGTGCGATCGCCCGTGCCGGTCTGGAGTGCTCGTTGCCCGATCCGGCGACGGGCAAACCTGCCCGGGGCGGGGAATTCCATCATCTGCACGGCCCGGCGTGATCTGTCGTCGTTGCGGGTATGAGCGGAACATGGAGCATTTCACGATCGCGACGGTCGCCCAGAAGAGCCCAGACTTCCGCCGGGTGCTCTGGACCGGCGAGAAGACCCAGTTGGTGATCATGACCATTCCGCCGGGCGGCGAGATCGGCGAGGAGGTCCACGACGGGATCGACCAGATCCTGACCTTCGTCAGCGGCACCGGTGAGGCCCGGGTCGGCGGGGAGACGCGGGAGGTCGCCCAGGGTGACCTGGTGGTGGTGCCGGCCGGGACGAAGCACAACTTCGTCAACACCGGGCCCAACCCGCTGGTCCTCTACACCGTCTACGGCCCGCCGGAGCACGCCGACCAGGTGGTGCACCGGACCAAGGAGGAAGCCGACGCGGCGGAGGCCGCCGGCCAGGACGAGCCGCCGACGTCCTGACCCGGTGCCGCCGCCGACCGGCGGAGCCGACCGACAGGGCCCCTGCCCACGCCCGGTGCGTGTGGCCGGGGCCCTTCGTCGTCGTCGAGATCCGGCAGGTCCGCTACTGCTCGCCGGTGGCGCCGACGCCACCGGCGTCCCGTGGGACGTGCCGTCCGTGGGACGCGGATCGGCACCCGGGCGGCCGGCGGTCACCGCACCGGTACGCCGGAGACGTCGACCGTCTCCGGATACTTGAGCCCCGATCCGGTGTTCAGCACCACCACCCGCTCGTCGGCCCGGATCCAGCCACCGGCGCGCAGGTGGCGGGCGGCGGTCAGGCAGGCCGCCCCCTCCGGGCAGAGCAGCAACCCCTCCCGGGCGGCGAAGTCCCGCAGGTCGGCGAGGATCTCCGCGTCGTCCACGGCGACCGCCGTGCCGCTGCTCTCCCGCAGCGCGGTCAGGATCAGCTCGTCGCCCAGCGGGGCCGGCACGGTGATCCCGAACGCCACCGTGTGCGCGTCGACCCAGGGCCGGGCGCGGTCCTCCCCGGCGGCGAACGCCCGGACGATCGGCGCGCAGCCGGTGGACTGCACGGCCACCAACCGGGGCAGCTTGTCGCCCACCCAGCCCAGCTCCCGCAGCTCGTGCAGGGCCTTGTGGATGCCGATCAGGCCCACCCCGCCACCGGTCGGGTAGATGATCACGTCGGGCACCTGCCAGCCGAGCTGCTCGACGATCTCGTACCCCATCGTCTTCTTGCCCTCCAGCCGGTAGGGCTCGCGCAGTGTGCCGGCGTCGAAGACGGCCCCGTCGGCGTCGGCCACCAGCTCGGCCACCCAGCGTCCGGCATCGCCGATCAACCCGTCGACCAGGCGCAGGTCGGCCCCGGCGGCCACGCACTCGCGGCGGCAGATGACCGGGGCGTCCAACGGCATCACGATGGTCGCCGCCATCCCGGCCCGTGCCGCGTACGTCGCCCAGGCCGCCCCGGCGTTGCCGTTGGTGGGCATGGCGAGCCGTCGTACGCCCAGCTCCCGGGCCCGGCTCACCCCGACCGCCGCCCCCCGGGCCTTGAACGACCCGGTCGGGGTGAGTCCCTCGTCCTTGACGATCAGGTCGGCGATGCCGATCTCGTGGCCGTACGCCGGGGCGCGCAACAGCGGCGTCCACCCCTCACCCAGCGTGGTGACGTGCCGCTCGTCGGCCACCGGCAGCAGTTCCCGGTAACGCCACAGGTCGGCGGGGCGCAACCCGAACCGCTCGGGGGTCACGGCGGCGGCCACCGCGGCCAGGTCGTAGCGGGCCAACAGCGGCGAGCCGCACGTGCAGAGGTTGGTGAGCCGGCCGGGGTCGTGCTCCCGACCGCAGCGGGGACATTCCAGGTGGGTCAGGTACACGATGCTCCTCGCCGTCGGCCCGGGTCGATGCTCGGCACACCGGCATTCTCCGGCAATCCGTCCGGGTTCGCCGGGGGCGCGGCATGTCCGCTCCGATGTCGGGTAGAAGGGTCGGCATGGACCTCGACCAACCCACCGTCCTGCTCCCCGGCGACGTCCGGATGCCGCTGCTCGGTTTCGGCACCTGGCAGGCCACCGGCCAGGCCGGCTACGACGCGGTGCTGGCCGCGCTGGACGCCGGCTACCGGCACCTCGACACCGCCACCATGTACGGCAACGAGGAGGAGGTGGGTCGGGCGGTACGGGAGAGCGGGTTACGCCGCGAGGACGTCTTCATCACCACCAAGCTGCCGCCGGACCGGGTCGGCCGGGAACGGGAGACGCTCGAGGCGAGCCTGCGGGCGCTGGGCACCGACCACGTCGACCTGTGGCTGATCCACTGGCCGCCGTCGTCACCGGCGGACAGCATCCCGGTCTGGCGCGAGCTGCTGGCCGCCCGGGACGAGAACCTCACCCGGGCGGTGGGGGTGAGCAACTACGCCACCGCCCAGCTCGACGAGCTGATCCAGGCCACCGAGGAGAACCCGGCGGTCAACCAGATCCGGTGGAGCCCGACGCTGTACGACCGGCAGCGGCACACCGAGCACCGGGACCGGGGGATCGTGCTGGAGGGCTACAGCCCGTTCAAGGCCAGCGACCTGGCCGACCCGGTGCTGACCCGGATCGCCGCCGCGCACGACGTCTCACCGGCGCAGGTGGTGCTGCGCTGGCACGTCGACCACGAGATCGTGGTGATCCCGAAGTCGGTGACCCCGGAGCGCATCCGCGCCAACGCCGACATCTGGAACTTCTCGCTGACCGCCGAGGAGATGCGCGACATCGACGCCCTGGGCGGTTGAGCCCGGACGGGGTGCGGGGGCGTGACCGGCCGGTCACGCCCCCGCGTGGTGGTGGGTGGTGTGGGGTCAGGCGCGGGCGCAGGCGACGCCGTTGAGCGAGAAGCTGGTCGGCGCCGAGTACGTCCCGTTCAGCGAGCCCTGGTAGCCGAAGGTCGCGGTGCCACCGGGGGAGATGCTGCCGTTGTGCGCGGCGTTGCGGGCGGTCACCGTCGACCCGCTCTGGCTGACGGTGGCGTTCCACGAGCTGGTGACCTGCTGCCCGCTGGGCAGGTTGTAGGTCAGGGTCCAGCCGTTGATGGCGCCGGAGCCCCGGTTGGTGATCGTCACGTCGGCGGTGAACCCGTTGTTCCACGAGTTGGACGTGTACTTCACCGCGCAGCCGCCGCCGGTGGGCGGGGGCGTGGTCGGCGGGGCGGTGGTGGGCGGCGGGTTGCCGCCGGTGTTGACGGTCTGGGAGAAGTTGGTGACGGCGAGCCCGGCACCGCCCTGCCACGGCTCGAAGCCGGCCTGGATGCTGGTCAGGTACCAGTCGTTGGTGATCGCCCCCCGGTTACGGGTGTCGGCGATGAAGTCCAGCACGTTGAAGCTCATGCCCTGGATCGCCGACGGCGCGACGTAGGAGATGACGTTGTTGCCGCCGTTGTTGCCGCGCCACACCTCCCAGCTGCGGCCCGCGATGTTGGCGTTGCCCACCGGGGAGCCGATCGGCTGGATGCTGCCCTGCCGGTTGAACCAGATCATGATCTCCATGGCGTTGACCCCGTCCCGCTTGGGCGACGGGTCGAGCCAGATGTCGTAGGCGGCGTCGTAGATCGCGCCACCCACGTAGTTGAAGGAGATGCTGCCGGGGGCGCTGCTGATCGACTTCACCTGGGCCGGCAGGTTGGTGCCCGGCGAGCAGTTGGTGTAGTGGCAGCCCACGAAGATCGACGGGTACGACACCGGTGCGCCGTTGGTCGGCGCGGAACCCTGCTGGCTGGTGATGTTGAAACCGCTGCCGGTGACGTTGATGCACTGCTGGGCGGTGGTGCCCCAGCGGTTGTTCTGGACCACGTACCGGCCGCCGATGACGGTGGAGCCGTACTGCTCGCAGATCTGGGTGTCGGCGGAGGCGGTGCCGCCGACGGCGACGGCCACGATCGTGCCGACGGCCAGGAGGCCGGCGGCGGCGAGGGCCCGCAATGGACGCTTCATGATGCTCCTTGGCTGCGGCGCGGGGCGCCGGACCTTGTCTCGGATATGACCGGGAGCGCTCCCATGGTCCCTGTCACATTTACACACTTGAAACTGTCGCGCAACTGAACCGGTTAAGTTAACGGGCGATCATGTCCACGTACGTGAACCACGTCCTACCGGTTGGGCGCGAGCAGCGCGCGGGCCGTCCGGGCCTGGAGCGCCGCCTCCCGCAGCACCGCCGCCAGCCGGGTCCGCGCCTCCGGCCCCAGCCGGTCCACCGGCGCGGCCACCGAGATCGCGTCCACCGCCGGCTCTCGCAGCGGTACGGCCACCGCCACCGCCGCCAGCCCCGGGCTGCACTCCTCCCACTCCTCGGCCCAGCCCCGCCGCCGGACCGCCGCCAGCTCGGCCCGCAGCGCCTCCGGCGTGGTGACCGTCCGCCCGGTGGCCGCCGCCAGCGGCCACTGGAGCAGCCGGTCGACCTCCTCGTCGGTCCGCGCGGCGAGCAACGCCTTGCCGGCCGCGGTGGCGTGCGCCGGCAGCCGACGCCCCACCGCGCAGACTGGCCGGACGATGTGCGCCGAGTCCCGCCGGGCCAGCAGCACCACCGAGCCGCGGTCCAGGCGGTAGAGCTGGACCGTCTCTCCGGAGCACCCGGCGAGCCGGTCCAGGGTCACGTCGTAGAGGGCGGCGGCGTCCGCGCCGGCCAGGAAGGCCGCCCCGACCTCCAGCGCCCGCAGGCCCACCGAGAACCGGGTGCCGGTCGGATCGGCGGCCACCCACTCGCGGTCCAACAGGGTCCGCAGGATGGCGTGCAGGCTGCTCTTGGGGATGCCCAGTGCCCGGCTCAGCTCCACCGGCGAGCGGGGGCCGGCGGGGGCGGCCAACGCCTCCAGCACGTCCAGCGCGCGGCCCGCCGACTTGACCGAGCGGTATGACTCGTCCGTCGTCACGCCGTCACTCTAGTGAGACGAACGACTTCCGGCCCATGGGTATTCTTCAATCGAACGGCGTTCGACGGGCTGAACCACTTTCTGTCCAGTCCGGAGGGTGGCGATGGGTCTCACCGGCCCTGGTGTGCGCCGATCGCGCGGAGTAGTGTCTTGCCTTCACCGCGTGCCGATCCCCTCCGGAGGCGTACACCACCATGCGTGGCTCCCCCCTGCGCATCCTCGTCGTCGGCGCGGGCATCGCCGGCCTGGCCGTCGCCCGGGCCCTGCGGCTGGCCGGCTTCCGGCCCGACGTCACCGAGAAGCTCCCGCCCAACGAGCTCGCCGACACCGGCCTCTACCTGCCCGGCAACGCCGCCCGCGCACTACGACGACTGGACCTCGACGGCCCGGTCCGCCCCCTCGGGCAGGTGATCCACCGCCAGCGCTTCCTCGACGCCGCCGGCGACCCGCTCTGCGAGGTGGACCTCGACACGCTCTGGGCCGAGGTGGGTGAGTGCCGGGCGCTGCCCCGCCGCGACCTCTACCAGGTGCTGCTCAGCGGGGCCGGGGGCGCGGTGCGGCACGGCGCCGAGGTGAGCACCGTGGAGCTGCTGCCCGCCGGGGTCGCGGTCACCTTCACCGACGGCACCGGCGGCGAGTACGACCTGGTGATCGGCGCCGACGGCCCCCGCTCGGCGGTCCGCTCCCTGGCCGCGCTCGGCGGTCCACCCCGCCCCGCCGGCCAGGTGGTCTACCGGGGCGTGGTACGCGACGGCCCCGACGTCGCCGACTGGACGGCGCTGCTCGGCCGGCGGGCCGGCTTCCTCGTGGTGCCGCTCGGTGCCGGGCGGCTCTACTGCTACGCCGACGAGGCCGGCACCGTCGCCCCGGCCGACCCGGTCGCCCGGCTGCACGAACTCTTCGGCGGCTACGGCGGGCCGGTCCCGGCGGTGCTGGCCGCCTGGCGCGACGTGCAGGTCGGGCTCACCGACGAGGTCGAGCTGGGCCGCTGGCACCGGGGCCGGGTACTGCTGGTCGGCGACGCCGCGCACGCCACCGCACCCACCCTGTCCCAGGGGATCGCCATGGCGCTCGAGGACGCGGTGGTGCTCGCCGAGTCGCTCCGGGCCGCCGGCAGTGTCGAGGCGGCCCTGGTCGCGTACGAGAGCCGTCGTCGTCCGCGTACCCGATGGGTGCGGGACCGGACCCGGGACCGCAACCGCACCCGCGACGTGCCGCCGGCGCTGCGCGACCCGTTGCTGCGCGGGCGGGGCGGGCGGATCTTCGGCGAGCACTACCGGCTCCTGGTCGGCCCGCTGTAGGCCCGACGATAGGCCGGACATGGTGCCAGAGCACCCCGAGCGGTGCTGCCACCTACCGGGGACTAACATCCTTTCGGATGACGGCCCGCAGCTGACGACGCGTGCCGAGCGGGACAACCGAGAACCGGAGGCCATTCGTGACCACCGTCGCACCCAAGCCGGTCGTGACCCGGCCATGGCCGGTCCGAGAGCCGGTCAAGGGGTCGGCCATCGCGCGGCTGCTGCGCACCACGGACGCGAAGCAGATCGGGATCATGTACATGGTCACCGCGTTCGTGTTCTTCATGATCGGTGGCCTGATGGCCCTGGTCATGCGAGCCGAGTTGGCCCGACCGGGCATGCAGTTCCTGTCGCCGGAGCAGTACAACCAGCTGTTCACCATGCACGGCACGATCATGCTGCTGTTCTTCGCGACCCCGATCGTGTTCGCGTTCGCCAACTACGTCGTGCCGTTGCAGATCGGCGCCCCCGACGTCTCGTTCCCCCGGCTGAACGCCTTCGCCTACTGGCTGTACCTGTTCGGCGGCACGATGGCGACCGCCGGTTTCCTCACCCCGGGCGGCGCCGCCGACTTCGGCTGGACCGCCTACACCCCGCTGAGCAGCATCGAGCACTCGCCCGGCGTCGGCGCGAACATGTGGGTCGTCGGCCTGGCCATCTCGGGTCTGGGCACCATCCTCGGCGCGGTCAACCTGATCACCACGATCCTGACCCTGCGCGCCCCCGGCATGACCATGTTCCGGATGCCGATCTTCACGTGGAACATGCTGGTCACCAGCCTGCTGGCGATCCTGGTCTTCCCGCTGCTGGCCGCCGCGCTCTTCGCGCTGGCCGCGGACCGGCTGCTCGGCGCGCACGTCTACGACCCGGCCACCGGCGGCCCGATGCTGTGGCAACACCTCTTCTGGTTCTTCGGTCACCCCGAGGTGTACATCATCGCGCTGCCGTTCTTCGGCATCATCACCGAGATCATCCCGGTCTTCTCCCGCAAGCCGATCTTCGGTTACAAGGGTCTCGTCGCCGCCACCATCTCCATCGCCGCCCTGTCGATGAGCGTCTGGGCGCACCACATGTTCGCCACCGGCCAGGTGCTGCTGCCGTTCTTCAGCTTCCTCAGCTACCTGATCGCCGTGCCGACCGGCATGAAGTTCTTCAACTGGATCGGCACCATGTGGCGGGGCCAGATCACCTTCGAGACGCCCATGCTGTTCGCCGTCGGCTTCCTGGTGACCTTCCTCTTCGGTGGTCTGACCGGGGTCCTGCTGGCCAGCCCGCCGCTCGACTTCCACCTGCACGACAACTACTTCGTCGTGGCGCACTTCCACTACGTGCTCTTCGGCACCATCGTGTTCGCCGTCTTCGGTGGCATCTACTTCTGGTTCCCCAAGATGTTCGGCCGGATGCTCGACGAGCGCCTGGGCAAGATTCACTTCTGGCTCACGATGATCGGCTTCCACACCACCTTCCTGGTGCAGCACTGGCTCGGCGCCGAGGGCATGCCCCGCCGGTACGCCGACTACCTGCCCGGCGACGGCTTCACCACGCTCAACATGATCTCCACGATCGGCGCGTTCATCACCGGTATCTCGACCCTGCCGTTCATCTGGAACTGCTGGAAGTCGTACAAGACCGGGCCGGTCGTCGAGGTGGACGACCCGTGGGGCCACGGCAACTCGCTGGAGTGGGCGACCAGCTCCCCGCCGCCACTGCGTAACTTCGACCGGATGCCCCGGATCCGCTCCGAGCGCCCGGCGTTCGACGCGAAGTTCCCCGAGCTGGCCGCCGGCCAGAGCCTCGCCGGCCCGCCGGAGGGTGGTGCCAAGCCACTGACCAGCGAGGTCAACGGCGGCGCCAGCTACCAGGAGGACACCTCCGGGAACCTCGACCAGCGCTGACGCCCGACCCGAACCGCCGAAGGGCACCGCACCCCACCGGGGCGCGGTGCCCTTCGCTTTTCGCGGTGCCCTTCGGCTTCCTCAGGATGACCGAGGAGGAGGGGCCGGCGGAGATCACACCCTGGTCGAGCCTCCCCCGGTGCGAACCCGCAGGGTGAACCACTCTCGATGGGGCGGTATGCCTGAGCGTCATAATTCTCATGCCTCTCAGGCATACCGCTCACGCGCAGCGGTACGTGTCCCGGCGGCGCGGGCATCGCGGTTGACGACGGCTCCGGACGAGTGCGGGCGTGGCTCAGGCGGCCGGTGCCGGTTCTGGTGCCGGCGTGGACAGGGCGGATGCCGGGGCGACGGGCGGGCGGCGGTGACGTAGCTCCGTCGGCAGGACCACCAGGGTCACCAGCAACCCCACCGCCCCGGTGACCGCGAAGCCCCAGAGCGGCACCGAGGCGTCGATGACCGCGCCGGCCAGCGGAGCGCCGAGCGCGATGCCGACCGTGGTGGCGGAGCCGTGCAGGCCCATCGCCTCCCCGCGTACCCCGGCGGGGGCGAGTCGGCTGACCGCGTCGGCGGTGGCGGCGATGGTGGGGGCGCAGAGCGCGCCGGCCGGGAGCAGCGCCAGGCAGAGCAGCCACCAGTGGTCGCCGCCCAACCCGACCGGAATGGTGCAGAGGCTGAGCAGGGCGGCCAGCGCCAGCGGGGAGAAGGAACGGCGGACCGCACCGTAGGCGAAGCCGCCGACCAGCGAGGCTACCGCCCAGGCGGCGAGCACCGCGCCTGTCCAACCGACCTCGCCACCGGCCCGCAGCACGGCCACCACCGCCACGTCGGTGCCGCCGAGCACCAGCGTCGCGGCGGCGCTCACCGCGAACACGGCGAGCAGGCGGCTGGTCAACCACTGCCGCCGCGGCACCCGGGGCTGCGGGCCGACCGGCTCCTCGGCACCGCGGGTCGGCGGGTCGAGCAACCACAGGGCGATGCCGGCGCCGACGATGCCGGTGCCGACCGCCCAGAGCGTGACCCGGGGGGAGACGGCGGTGGCCAGGGCCACGGCCAGCGCCGGCCCGATCATGAAGGACAGCTCCATCGACATCGAGTCCAGCGCGTACGCGGGGCGGCGGCGCTCCGCCGGCACCAGGGCGGCGATCGACTGCCGGACCACCGAGAAGACCGGCAGCGCGAACAGCCCGGCCACGAACGCGGCGGGCAGCAGCAGCGGCAGGCTCAACGTCGGGGCGCCCGCCCAGAAGACCGCCTCGACGGCGGTGGTCACCGCGACCACCGGACGCAGGCCGCGCCGGTCCACCAACCGGCCGAGCAGGGGCGAACCGATGGCCGCGCCGGCGACCGACGCGGCGCCGACCAGGCCGGCGGCACCGTAGCCCCGGCCCAGCTCCAGCACCACGTAGAAGGTGAGCGTCACCCCGGTCGCGGTGAGCGGGATGCGGGCCAGCACCGCCACCAGCAGCAGGGCCCGCAGACCGGGCTGGGCCAGGGCCAGCCGGTAAGGCGTCAACGTCATGATGCTCCGTACCTCCGGCGGTCATCCTCGACCGGGGGTACGACATCGGCAAGCGATTACCGGCTCATGCGGCGCTGATCACCGGCTCGCCGTGCAGGGCGACCCCGGCACCGTCCATCGCCCGCAGCGCCACGTCCAGCGTCGCCGGCGCGACCGCCGCCGTCAGGTCGAGCAGCACGGTGGTGGCGAAGCCCTCCCGGGCGGCGTCCAGGGCGGTGGCCCGCACGCAGTGGTCGGTGGCGATGCCGACCACGTCGACCCGGTCGACGTCGCGTCGGCGCAGCCAGTCGGCCAGGGTCTCACCGTCGTCGGCGTGCCCCTCGAACCCGGAGTACGCGGCGGCGTGCTCGCCCTTGTGGAAGACCGCCTCGACCCGGTCGGTCACCAGGTCGGGGTGGAACTCGCTGCCCTGGGTGCCGACCACGCAGTGCCGGGGCCACGACTCGACGTAGTCCGGCGGGTCGCCGAAGTGCGCCCCCGGGTCGACGTGGTAGTCCTTGGTGGCGACCACGTGGTCCCACCGCTGCGGTTCACCGGCCAGCAGGCCCGAGATGCCGGCGGCGACTCCCGCGCCCCCGGCGACGGCCAGGGAACCGCCCTCACAGAAGTCGTTCTGCACGTCCACGATGATCAGCGCGTTGGCCATCGGTGCCCTTCCTCTCCGCTCGCCGCCGGTGATCCACCTGCGGCACGACCCAGTCTGCCCCGGCGGCTCAACCAGCCGGCACGACCGTGACCGGGATCGCCGGATCACCCGCGGAGAGCTTCAACCCCTCCCACGGGATGGAGATCAGGCACTGCCGCAGGTGCTCCCGGGACTCGGCGATGGTGGGCAGCTCGACCGGTTCGCCGTCGACCACGAACGAGTGCTGGAGCGACCGGTCGTTGGCCTGCCGGTCCGGCACGCCCTGCGAGACGACGACCTCCTCGGTGGCGGTGCCGGTGGGCTTGTGCCGGCGTACCGCGACCTTCCGGCCCCCGATGGTGCCCTTGTTCTCGGAACGCTTGACCACCGGCCGGCCGTCCACCTCGACCAACTTGTAGACCAGGCTGGCGGTGGGTGCGCCGGAGCCGGTGACCACGGCGGTGCCCGCGCCGTACATGTCGACCGGTTCGGCGGCGAGCGCGGCGATGGCGTACTCGTCGAGATCCCCCGACACGATGATCTTCGTCTCGGTGGCGCCGAGCGAGTCGAGCAGCTCCCGGGACTGCTGGGCGATCACCGCGAGGTCGCCGGAGTCGATCCGGACCGCCCGCAGCTGCGGCCCGGCCACCTCGATGGCGGTCCGGATGCCCTGGCTGATGTCGTACGTGTCGACCAGCAGCGTGGTGTCCCGGCCCAACGTGGCGACCTGCGAGGCGAACGCCGTCCGCTCGTCGTCGTGCAGCAGGGTGAACGCGTGCGCGGCGGTCCCGGCGGTGGGGATGCCGTAGCGCTGACCGGCCGCCAGGTTGGAGGTGAACCGGAACCCGGCCAGGTACGCCGCCCGTGCGGCAGCCACCGCCGCCTCCTCGTGGGCCCGCCGGGAACCCATCTCGATCAGCGCCCGGCCCCGGGCCGCGGTGACCATCCGGGCGGCTGCCGCGGCCACCGCGCAGTCGTGGTTGAGCACCGACAGCACCAGCGTCTCCAGCACCACGCACTCGGCGAACCCCCCGGAGACGGTGAGGATCGGCGAGCCGGGAAAGAACAGCTCACCCTCGGCGTACCCGTCGATGTCACCGGTGAAGCGGTAGTCGGCCAACCACCGGGCGGCGGGCTCGTCCACCACCCCGGTCCGGAGCAGGAACTCGACCTCCTCCGCGGTGAACCGGAAGTCCCTGATCATGTCGATCAGCCGGCCGGTCCCCGCGACCACCCCGTACCGGCGTCCGGTGGGCAACCGCCGGCTGAACACCTCGAAGGTGCAGCGGCGGTCGGCGGTGCCGTCGCGCAGGGCGGCACTGACCATGGTCAGCTCGTAGTGGTCGGTCAGCAGGGCAGGGCGAAGATGACTCACCAGCCCAGCCTAGAGTTCACCCGGCCGGGCCGCCGCCGTGGCCCGGGATCGCCCGCAACGCCGCGCCCAGCTCGGCGCGACTGGTGATGCCGAGTTTGCTGTAGACCCGCTGGAGGTGGTTCTCCACCGTCCGGTGCGACAGGAACAACCGGCTCGCGATCGCCCGGCTGGTCACCCCGGTGGCGGCGAAACCGGCGATCTCCAGCTCCCGGTCGCTCAGCGTCGGGCGCAGCGCGTCCAACGCCGGGGTACGGATCTCGTCACAGCGGGTGAGCAGGGCGGCGAGCCGTTCGTGCGCGGCGGCGGCCGACGCCGACCGGTTGCGCCGCCACCCATGCAGGGCCGTCGCCGTGGCGTCGACCGCCCAGACCGTCAGGTCCAGCTTCGCGAATCCGTCGGCCACCTCCAGCAGGGCCGCCCCGTCCCGCTCGGCGGCGGCCCGGGCGTGCCGGGCGAGCAGCGGAGCCAGCACCCCGTCGACGGTCTCGGAGAGTTCGGCCAGCCGCTGCGCGACCGTACGCCGGAAGCTGTCGGTGCAGGTCGGCCCGACCGCAGCGGTGGCCTGGCCGAGGCGGACCAGGTCGTGCAGGACCAGCGCCTCGTGACCGGCGAAGCCGTCGGCGCGCAACCGGTCGGCCAGCTCGCACAGCTGCCTGGTGGCCCCGGTCAGGTCGCCCCCGGCCGCCAGCACCGCGCCCCGGGCCTGCTCCAGCCATGGTCGGAGCACCGCCATGCCGGGGGCCTGGGTGCGGTCGGCCTCGGCCATCGCCGCGACCGCGGTCGCCACGTCGCCGCGCAGCAGCGCGGCCTGGGCCCGCTCGGCGTGGGCCAGGCCGGCGAAGACCCGGCTGGTGGCGAGCACCGCGCAGGCACCGAGGCTGGCCTTGAGCGCGCCGTCGCCGCGACCCCGCAGCCGCGCCGCGTACGCCTGGAGGATGGACAGGTAGCCGGTGCCGAGCCGGAAGTCCCCGGCGCCGGCCTGGTCGGCGAACTCGTCGGCCACGATGGCGTCGATGCCGGCGAGGTCCCCGCAGAGCGCCAACCGGGTGCCCCGGGCCAACTCCATGGCCAGTTGCAGGTACGGCATGTCGGCCCGCCAGTTCGCCGCCTCCGCCTGCACCCGGTCGATCGCCGTGGCGCTGGCCCGGAACCGGCCGTGCACGGCGTCGACGTGGGCGATCGTGCACCGGGCCAGTTCCCGGGCCGCGACACTGGCCGCCGGGCGGTCCAGCACCGACCGGCCGAGTCGCAGCGCGGTGTCGACGTCCAGGCCGTGCAGCCGCATGATCGCCTCGAAGGCGCGGACCCGGGCCTGGTGCCCGGGATCGGTGAGGGCCTGCCCGGCCACCGCGATAGTGTCCACCGTGGACTGTTCGCTGAGCCCCCAGTAGCTGACCATCCCGCGTACGGTCAGCCACCGGCTGCGGCGGTGCTCACAGGCGATGTCACCGGCCACCGCGTCGAGCACCCCGATCGCCTCCGTCGGCCGGTCGCCGAACATCAGGATGGTGGCGAGGAGTTCGGCGGCGTCGTAGCCGCCGTCGGCGTCGAGCGCCGCGCGGGCCAACCGGGTGGCCAGCGGCACGTCGTAGCGGGTGAACGCCTGGACGGCCGCCTGGAGCAGCAGACCGGGGTCCTGGGCGGTGCCGGAGTCCAGCCGCCACACCGCCACCCGCAGCAGGTCGCCCCGGCGGCGGGCGCCGGCCAGCTCCACCCGTTCGGCGAGCTGGGCCTGCAGGCGGCGGGTCCGGCTGACCGGGCAGCGCCGACGGATCACCTCGCCGTAGAGCGGATGGGCGAGCCGGACGTCGACCCGGCGGTCGTCCGGCACGACGGTGATCAGGCCGCGTTCCTCGGCGACCTCGACGTCGGCCGGGTCGGCGGCCCGGTCGAGCAGCCGCAGGCCGAGCGGTTCACCGAAGGCGACCAGCTCCACCACCGCCCGGACCCCGGGTGCCAATCGACCGATCCGGGTGTCGATGAGATCGGTGAGGCTGGGGGCCAGCTCCAACCGCCCGGTCCACCGCCACAACCCGTAGGTGCGGACCATCTCACCCCCGGTGGTGGCGGCCAGCACCAGCTCCCGCAGCAGCAGCGGGTTGCCGGCGCAGAGCCGGAACAACCGCTCGGCGGAACCGGAGTCGACCGGCCCGGCCAGCAGGGCGGCGAGCAGACCGGCGGTCTCGCCGGGGCCGAGGGGGGCCAGCTCGGCGTGCGTGACGAGATCGTCGGTCCACAGTGCCCGGATGGGCAGCGGGATCTGCTCGCCGCTGCGCAGGGTGCCCAGCACGGTGGTGTTCTCGGCGCGGGCGAGCAGGTGGACCAGCGCCGCCGAGGGCGGGTCGAGCAGGTGCGCGTCGTCGATGGCGAGCACGATGCGCCGCCCGGCGGCCTGCTCCTGGAGCACCTCGACTCCCCAGCGCAGCACCCCCGCGGGGGACAGGCCCGGCGGTTGCTCGGCCGGCAGCACCGGGGCGAGCCCGCCGAAGGGCAGCGCCGCGGTGGCCGTGCTGGCCGCGACGAACGACAGGGCGTAGCGGTCGGTGGGTAGCGCGGCCACCCCCTCGCGCAGCAGCCGGCTCTTGCCGACGCCCGCGCTGCCGCTGAAGAAGAGGCCGTGTCCCTGCTCGTCGTGCACCGCTGCCAACAGACGGCTGAGTTCATCCGTTCGGCCGACGAAACTCCACCGACTCATCTGAGCAGCATATCGATGTAAATCGGTCCGGAGGTGCCTGGTGACGCTGTGAAGTTGAGTAACGCCACAGTTACCGCTGAGTATTCGGATGTTTCGGTGACGTCGGGTGCGCCCCGTAACCTTCCGGCAGCCAAAAGTCACCGACCGGACGTCCTACACGGGTGCAGACCGTCGCCCGTGTCAAGCGGAGGCCGCATGAAGCCCGGACCACCCCCCGGGGTCGACCTGACCGACGACCCGTCCGACGAGCCCGGTGCCGGCGGGCTGCGCGCCCCGGGCCCGTTCCCGGGCCACCTGCGGATCGACGAGGTCCACCCCGACGAACCCCTCGCCGTGGTCGCCGCCGGCCCCGCCGGGGCGGCCCGCCGCGAGGTGCTCGCCGCGCTGCTCGGGATCCCCTCCGGGATGCTCGCCGTGCCGGCGGGCAGCAGCCTGCTGGTCCGGCACGCCCGGGTCGCCACCCGGGCGGCCTACGTACCCGGCTACCGTCAGCCGCACTTCTACGGGGCCGACCAGGCGGCGGCCGGCCCGGCGCTGGCCCGGGCGCCGCGTCGGGTCGAGTTGAGCCTGCCGGAGCCGCTGCTGCGGCACTTCGCCGTGCTCGACACACCGGACACCGACACCCTGGGCGTGGCCGGTGGGCGGGTCCTGCTGGACGCGGTGACCCGCTCCGGCGCGCTGCTCTTCGTGATCGGCGCCGACCAGACCCTCACCGCCGCCGAGCTGCACCTGCTCGCCGAGGTGGCCCGTACCTCGGCGCGGGTCTTCTTCGTGGTCACCCCGGGGGCGGGCGGCTGGGTGCCACCGGAGGCGGCGGCGACCGACGGCACGGGGGTGTCCGTCCCGCCGCCCCCGGCCGGCCCTGCGGTCGATCCGGTCGCGGCGCACCGGGCCACGCTGCTGGCCACGGTGCCGGACCTGGCCGGGGCCGACTGGTTCCCCGTGCACCGGGCCGAGCACCCGGGCCTGCGGCGGGCGCTGGTCGGCTGGTCGGCCGTCGAAGGGCTGCGGCGGGCGAGTTCGCGTTCACCGCTGCCGCCCGGCAGCCACGGGCGGGTGCCGGTGGCCGCCGACCCGCCCGGCGACGACTGGGGCGACCGGTTGCAGCGGCAGAGCCGGTCCTGCGCCCGTGCCATCCGTCAGCACCTCGCCCTCGAGCTGGCCGCCGTCCACCTGCGTGCCGTCCAGGAGATCGTCTTCGGGGCGGGCTGCGCGGGTCTACCCACACTGCTCGACCGGGAACTGGAGGCCCTCTCCCTGCTCGCCACCCGCCAGCAGGACCGGGCCGCCCGGGAGATCGTCGACGAGGCTGCCGCCCGGGTCTTCGGCGCATCGTTGCCCGAGGGGGCGCGGCAGCGGATCGACGCCGCCGTCGGGTGGGGGCTGGCCGACCACCCGTCCGGCCAGGATCTGGACCGGGTGCTCCTGGTAACCAGCACCGCAGGGGTGGCGGTGGTGTCCGGGGCCGGCGCGCTGGACGCGTTGGCCGGTCATCCCGGCGCACCGCGGACCGAGGTGCTGCCGCCGATCGGGGTCGCCCTCTCCGGCGGGTGCTGGCAACACTGGCGCAGCCCCGGCAACGACGAGCCGAACGCGGCCCGCGCCTGGGTGCAACGGGCGCTGCGCGAGGTCGAGTTGGACCTGTCCCGCGAGGTGTCCCGGCGGTTCGAGGCGTTGCGGCTCTCGCTCGACGGGGTCCTCTCCGACGCCCTCGACCACGGCATCCTGCTCGCCTGAGCCACCGAGGGTTTTCGTGCGCATCCCCGCCGTGTCCGTACCTTGCCGGGTTTCCGCAGCTCGGGAGGGTGATCCAGGCCGCCCCGGCGTTCCGGTTCATCGGATCGCCACTTCCGGTGGCACGATGGGGGGCATGGCGGCTCCACAGGTTGCACCGGTCGAGACGCCGGACACCGACGAGGTGCCGGTCGCGGACCGGCAGTGGGTGACGATCGTCTGGGACGACCCGGTCAACCTCATGACGTACGTGACCTGGGTCTTTCAGAAGCTGTTCGGTTACAGCCGGGAGAAGGCCGAGAAGTTGATGCTGGACGTGCACCACAAGGGCCGTGCCGTGGTGTCCAGCGGCGCCCGGGAGCGGATGGAGCACGACGCGTCGCAGCTGCACGCGTACGGCCTCTGGGCGACGGTGGACCGCTCGTGAGCGCGAGGAGTGAGCCGGTGTTGCGAGCCCCGCAGTCGCGAACGGAGATGATCCGGTGAGCATGTTCCGTCGCCAGGGCGACCGTTACGTGGCGACCTTCGCGGTGGACGAGGCCCGGGTGCTGCGCAAGGTCGCCAGTGAGGTGGTCGGGCTGCTCACCGACGGCTTCGACCCGGCCGACCCGGTCGTGGGCCGGCTCTTTCCCGACGCCTACCCGGACGATCCGGCCGGGGCGGCGGAGTTCCGTCGGTACACCGAGGGCGACCTGAAGACCGCCAAGATCGACCAGGCGGGCGCGGTGCTGGCCGCGCTGCCCGACTCCGCCGGCGGCGAGGTGCGGCTGGACGCGGAGGCGGCCGAGGCGTGGTTACGGGCGCTCAACGACGCCCGGCTCGCGATGGGTGTCCGGTTGGAGATCAAGGACGGCACGGACCTGGGCGAGGAACTCGACGACGCGGTCGCCGAGGACCCGACCTCGTCCCGGGTGTTCCAACTGTCGGTCTACGCCTATCTGGGTTATCTCCAGGAATCCCTGCTCAACGCCTTGATCGACTGAACTGTGACGGTCACCGCCTCGCCGGGTCCGCCGGACGGGCGCTAGGCTGGTCGTCGTGCTGAGCATCGACCGATCGATCGTCGAGGCGATCGTCGCCCACGCGCGCCGGGACCACCCGGACGAGGCGTGTGGGGTCGTCGCCGGACCCGTCGGCGGCGACACCCCTACCCGGCACATTCCGATGGACAACGCGGCCCGCTCGATGACGTTCTACGAGTTCGACTCGATGGAGCACCTGCGGGTGTGGCGGGAGATGGACGACCGCGACGAGGAACCGGTCGTCATCTACCACTCGCACACCGCGACCGAGGCGTACCCGTCCCGGACGGACGTCGCCTTCGCCGGTGAGCCGGGCGCGCACTACCTGCTGGTCTCCACCCGCGAGCCGGACACCGAGGAGATCCGGTCCTTCCGGATCGTCGACGGCGTGGTGACCGAGGAGCCGGTGCGGATCGTGGACGCCGGGGTGGACCCGCACGCGGTCCAGTCCTACATGTTCGGGCAGAGCCCGGCGACGGTCGACTACGAGTGTTCCGGCAGCTGACCTTCAGCTCCGCACACCCTTTCCGTCCGGCACCGAGGCACACCCGACCAAGGAGTACGTCATGGCCATCGAGGTTCGCATCCCCACCATCCTGCGCAGCTACACCGGCGGCGCGAAGGTCGTCGAGGGCGCCGGGGACACCCTGGGCGACCTGCTCACCGACCTGGACACCCGGCACGCCGGCCTGAAGGCCCGGCTGGTCACCGACGCGGGCGTGCTGCACCGTTTCGTCAACGTCTACGTCAACGACGAGGACGTCCGGTTCCTGGGCGCGCTGGACGCCAAGCTCAACGACGGCGACAGCGTGACCGTGCTGCCGGCCGTGGCCGGTGGGGCGTTCGGCTTCGCCGCTGCGGCGGCGATCAGCCAGCACCGTGCGGCCACCGCGGCGGTGGCGGCACGGCGCGCGGCCGTCGCCCCCCGCTGAGGGCGGGCGTCATGGCGCGGTACGACAGCCTGCTCGACGCCTGCGGCGGCACCCCCCTGGTGGGGTTGCCCCGGCTCTCGCCGACGGTGCCCGACGGGGCACCGCCGGTGCGGCTCTGGGCCAAGCTGGAGGACCGGAACCCCACCGGCAGCATCAAGGACCGCGCGGCCCTGTTCATGGTCCGCGCGGCAGAGCAGGCCGGCCGGCTCCGCCCGGGGGACACCATCCTCGAGCCGACCAGCGGCAACACCGGTATCGCGTTGGCCATGGTGGCCAAGCTGCGCGGCTACCGGCTGGTCTGCGTGATGCCGGAGAACGTTTCCACCGAGCGGGTCCAGCTGCTCCGGATGTACGGCGCGGAGATCATCTTTTCGCCGGCGGCGGGTGGTTCCAACCAGGCCGTCGCCACCGCGAAGCAGATCTCGGCCGACCATCCGGACTGGGTCATGCTCTACCAATACGGCAACGAGGCCAACGCCCGGGCGCACTACGAGACCACCGGGCCCGAGCTGCTGCACGACCTGCCCACCATCACGCACTTCGTGGCGGGCCTGGGCACCACCGGCACCCTGATGGGCACCGGGCGGTTCCTGCGGGAGAAGGTCGAGGGCATCCAGGTGGTGGCGGCCGAGCCGCGCTACGGCGAACTGGTCTACGGCCTGCGCAACATCGACGAGGGCTACGTCCCCGAGTTGTACGACGCGACGGTGCTCAACCGCCGCTTCTCGGTCGGCACCCGGGACGCGGTGCTGCGCACCCGGCAGTTGGTGGAGGTGGAGGGGATCTTCGCCGGCTTCTCCACCGGGGCGATCCTGCACGCCGCCCTGGCCGTGGCGCACGAGGCGGCGCGGGACGGCCGACGGGCCGACGTCGCCTTCGTGGTCTGCGACGGTGGCTGGAAGTACCTCTCCACCGGGGCGTACGGCGGCACGCTCGCCGACGCCGAGGGCGCCCTGGAGGGGCAGCTCTGGGCCTGACCCACCGGGTGGGCCGGTCGACGGGACCGTCGGCCGGCCCTGTGGGTGTCACGTTGGTGACAACTTCCAGTAGATGATTCTTGCCCTGCCGTCGCTGCGCGTAGGCTGCCCAGCGTGGCGTACGCGTCGGTTGAGATCATCAGCGGTGCTGACCCCGGCGTGTCGACTACGCCTAGTAATCGTGGGGCCACCCGATGCGGCTGACCGTTCTGGGCTGCGCGGGGAGCTTCCCCGGCCCTGAGTCCCCCTGCTCCGCCTACCTTGTCGAGGCGCAGGGTTTCCGCCTGCTGGTCGACTTCGGGCCGGGCTCGCTGTCCACCCTCCAGCGGTACGCCGGGCTGCACGCCCCGGACGCCATCCTCCTGACCCACCTGCACTGCGACCACATTCTCGACGCCGCGTCATACGTGGTGGTCCGGCGGTACGCCCCGGACGGGCCGTACCCGCCGCTGCCGGTCTACGCGCCGCCGGGGGCCCCGGACCGGCTCGCCACCGCCTACGGCCAGGACGACAGCGGCGTCGAGGACGTCTACCAGTTCTACGGGCTCCAGCCGGGCACCTTCCCGATCGGCCCGTTCACCGTCACCGTCGACCGGGTGAACCATCCCGTCGAGACCTACGGGGTGCGGTTGGAGCACGAGGGCCGGGTGCTCTGCTACTCATCGGACACCGCCCCCTGCGACGCGCTGCTGCGGCTCGCCCAGGACGCCGACGTCTTCCTCTGCGAAGCCAGCTACCTCGACGGGGTGGACAATCCACCGGACCTGCACCTCACCGGCCGGGAGGCCGGCGAAACGGCTACCAAGGCCGGGGTGGGCCGACTGCTGCTGACCCATCTGGTGGTGGCCTGGGGCAGCGAGTCGCACACCATCGCCTCGGCCGCCGGGGCCTTCACGGGGCCGATGGAAGTGGTCCGGGCCGGCGCCACCTACGACATCTGAGCACACCGGGCACCCGGGCATGCGCCGATCATGCGACCGCATAGGGTGCAGGGATGGCACGACCTGACGGGCGGCGACCCGACCAACTCCGACCGGTGACGTTGACCCGGGGCTGGAGCACCCACCCGGAGGGCTCGGTGCTCGTCGAGTTCGGCGGCACCCGGGTGCTCTGCACCGCAAGCGTCACCGAGGGTGTGCCCCGCTGGCGCAAGGGCTCCGGGCTCGGCTGGGTCACCGCCGAGTACGCGATGCTGCCCCGGGCCACCAACACCCGCTCGGACCGGGAGAGCGTCCGTGGCAAGATCGGTGGGCGGACCCACGAGATCTCCCGGCTGATCGGCCGCAGCCTGCGCGCCTGCGTCGACCTCAAGGCGCTCGGCGAGAACTCGATCGTGCTCGACTGCGACGTGCTCCAGGCCGACGGCGGCACCCGTACCGCCTCGATCACCGGCGCGTACGTGGCCCTCTATGACGCGGTGAGCTGGCTTGCCGGCCGTAAGTCGTTGGCCGGCAAGCCGGAGAAGGTGATGCACCGCTCGGTGGCCGCGGTCAGCGTCGGGATCGTCGCGGGCGAGCCGCTGCTCGACCTCTGCTATGTGGAGGACGTGGCCGCCGAGGTGGACATGAACGTCGTCTGCACCGGCGAGGGGGACTTCGTCGAGGTGCAGGGCACGGGCGAGGACGGTGTCTTCTCCCGGGCGCAGCTCGACGCGTTGTTGGACGTCGCGTCGTTGGGTTGTCTGGAACTGGCCGAGGCCCAGCGGAAGGCGCTCGCATCATGAACAAGGTCCTGCTCGCCACCCGGAACCGCAAAAAGCTGGTGGAGTTGCAGCGCATCCTGGACGGCGCGCTCGGCGCGCACCGGATCGCCCTGCTCGGCCTCGACGACGTCGAGGAGTATCCCGAGCTGCCGGAGACCGGCCTCACCTTCGGTGAGAACGCCCTGATCAAGGCTCGGGAGGGCTGCCGGCGTACGGGTCTGCCCACCATCGCCGACGACTCCGGCATCGCGGTGGACGCGCTCAACGGCATGCCGGGGGTCTTCAGCGCCCGCTGGGCGGGGCGGCACGGCGACGACCGGGCCAACCTGCAACTGGTGCTGGACCAGATCGCCGACCTGCCTGACGAGCACCGGGGGGCGGCCTTCGTGTGCACCGTGGCGCTGGTGCTGCCGGGCGGCAAGGAACACCTGGTCGACGGCCGCCAGTCGGGCCGGCTGCTGCGCGCCCCGCGCGGCGACGGCGGTTTCGGGTACGACCCGATCTTCCTCGGCGACGGCCAGGACCGCACCAACGCGGAGCTGACCCCGCAGGAGAAGGACGCGATCAGCCACCGGGGCAAGGCGTTGCGCGAGTTGGCGAAGCTGGCCGCCAAGGTGCTGCCCGCCACCTGACTCCCGCGTTCCTCTGCTCCTCGGGTGGCCCTCTCCGGGCAGGGGTGGCTCATTCCGCTGCTCGGCTCGTGACGGGCTCGGCATCCCGTAGGCATCCAGGCGTCGCCACTGCCCGGGGAGTGGCCGGCGCGGTTCCGTGGCGCGCTCTTCCGTCTGCGGTGCCGCATGCCCGTCGCCCCTCCGCTGCGGGCCCGGCCGACGAAACACGCTCCTCTTCGTCCCGTCCCGCCCCACTACGCCAAGCCCTCCTGTTCACCAAGAGTGACCGCCTGGCCGGCAAGACCCAATGGCATCCGCATCCTTTGCTCTGCTGCCCTTGAAGCGACGCATGCCGAGAGTCACTGCCTCTATCGGAGGCTTTTCCGACCGGGTTCCGGTTTCTGCTGGTGAGAGCGGCGTCGCGTCTATGGCAGCAGAGCAAAGGATGCGAGTGGGGATAGGTGAGGGTGACGAGCTTCGCCACTCTCGGTAACGATAGTGGGGAAGAAGAAATATCACGGATTGTGGTGGCAGATGGGATGGCTTCCGGGGGTGCGGTGATTGTGGTCCAGCTGAGGGGCGCGGTGGAGTGTGATAGCGGTGGCCGGCCCACGACGGCGGTGAACCTGCCGGGGTGAGTGCCCAGGCCCCGACCGACTCCGCCGAGGGCGACCGACTCCATCGGGGGCGACCGGACTCCGCCGGGGGCGACCGGACTCCGCCGGGGGCAGCGGGTCCTGCCAGGACGGAGTGGGGGTGGGGAGGTCCGGGAAAGCCGGGGCGGCGGGCGGTCAGCCCAGGGGGCCGATCTCCCGCTCGATGGCGCTACGCAGGTCGGGGCCGGCGAGCACGGCGCGGGCCGCTTCCATCACCGGGGCGAGGAAGACATCGGGACCGGGCTCGCCGGCCGCACCCCCGAGTGCGGCCACGGCGGCCCGGCCGGCCGGTGACGGCTCCAGCGGTGCGCGCAGTTGCAGGCCCCGTACCGCCGCCAGCAGCTCCACGGCGAGCAGGCTGGTCAGGTTGTCCAGCACGGTGCGCAGCTTCTTGGTCGCCGCCCAGCCCATCGAGACGTGGTCCTCCTGCATGCCACTGG
This sequence comes from Micromonospora sp. CA-248260, assembly GCF_050942205.1. NCBI lineage: Bacteria > Bacillati > Actinomycetota > Actinomycetes > Micromonosporales > Micromonosporaceae > Micromonospora > Micromonospora sp. CA-248260. Next base: position 1,270,149 of record NZ_CP192021.1, read on the forward strand.
TGGGCAGCGAGTCGACCGAAGCGGGCGCGGCCAGCCGGCGGTTCTCCGCGACGATCCCGGCGGCCGTGTACTGGGCGATCATCAGCCCGGAGTTCACCCCCGCGTCGGGGGACAGGAACGCCGGCAGGTCCCGGTTGCGGGTCACGTCGAGCAGCCGGTCCACCCGGCGTTCCGCGATCGCCCCCACCTCGGCGGCGGCGATGGCCAGGTAGTCGGCGGCGAAACCGAGCGGAGCGCCGTGGAAGTTGCCTGTCGACTCGACCCGGCCGTCCGGCAACACCACCGGGTTGTCCACCACCGAGACCAGCTCCCGGCCGGCCACCGTCGCGACGAAGTCCAGGGTGTCCCGGGCCGCGCCGGCCACCTGCGGAGCACACCGCATCGAGTACGCGTCCTGCACGGCGTGCGCCAGGTCGTCACGGTGCGAGTCCATCACCCGGGAATCCTGGAGCAGCCGGTGAATGTTCGCCGCCGAGGCGGCCTGCCCCGGGTGCGGCCGGATGGCGTGCAGCTCGGGCAGGAAGGGGCGCTCCGAGCCGAGCATCGCCTCGATGGCCAGCGCGGCGGTCACGTCGGCCATGGCGAACAGGTGCCGGGCGTCCGCGACGGCCAGCAGCAGCATCCCGAGCATCCCGTCGGTGCCGTTGATCAGCGCCAGCCCCTCCTTGGCGGCCAACGCGACCGGGGTCAGCCCGGCGGCGCGCAGCGCGTCGGCGGCGTCGACCCGTTCGCCGGCCGGTCCCAGCACCCACCCCTCGCCGAGCAGCACCAGCGCGCAGTGCGCCAGCGGCGCCAGGTCACCGGAGGCACCGAGCGAGCCGTGCTCCGGCACCCACGGGGTGACGTCGGAGTTGAGCAGGTCGACCAGCCCCTGCGCGAGCAGCGGACGGACCCCGGAGCGGCCCAGTGCCAACGAGCGGACCCGCAGCAGCATCATCGCCCGCACCACCTCGCGGGGCATCGGCGCACCCACCCCGGCCGCATGCGAACGGATCAGCGCGTGCTGCAACTCGGCCCGGCGCTGCGGGGCGACGAAGGTGTTGGCCAGGGCCCCGAAACCGGTGGAGACGCCGTACACCGGGCGGCCGGCGGCCTCGATGCCGTCCACGATGGACCGACTGTCGACCATCGCCTCGACGGCGGCCGGAGCGAGGACGACCCGGGCGTCGCCGCGGGCCACGGCGAGCACGTCGGCGGGGGTGATCCCGGTGGGCTGGACGGTCACAGTCGACATTGCGGTACTCCGTTGTGCAGGACCTGGCGGACCAGTGGGACACCCGGCCGGTAGGCCAGGTGCAGGTGGGACGGGGCGTCGAGGATCATCAGGTCGGCCCGTACGCCGGGGCGCAGCACCCCGACGTCGGTGCGGCGCAACGCCTGCGCGCCGCCCGCCGTCGCGGCCCAGACCGCCTCCGCCGGGGTCATCCGCATCTCGCGGACGGCCAGCGCGACGCAGAACGGCATCGACGAGGTGTACGACGACCCGGGGTTGCAGTCCGTGGCCAGCGCCACGGTCACCCCCGCGTCGAGCAGCCGCCTGGCATCCGGGTACGGCGACCTGGTGGAGAACTCCGCCCCCGGCAGCAGGGTCGCCACGGTCGGATCGGTGGTGGTGGCCGAGCCGGCCAGCGCGTCGACGTCGGCGTCGGACAGGTGGGTGCAGTGGTCGACGCTGGCCGCCCCCAGCTCCACCCCCAGCCGTACCCCCGGCCCCGGGCCGAGCTGGTTGGCGTGCAACCGCAGCCCCAGCCCGGCGGCCTGCCCGACGGTGAGGATCGCCCGGGTGTGGTCGGCGTCGAAGGCGCCCCGTTCACAGAACACGTCCACCCAGCGGGCGTACGGCGCGGCGGCGGTGAGCATCGGCCCGCACACCAGCCCCACGTAGTCGTCGGGGCGGCCCGCGTACTCGGCGGGGACGACGTGCGCGCCGAGGAAGGTGGTCTCGGCGGCCACCTCGGCGGCGATCCGCAGCGAGCGGGCCTCGTCGGCGACGGTCAGGCCGTACCCACTCTTGATCTCCATGGTGGTGGTGCCCTGCCGCATCGCCTCGTCGCGCAGCCGGTGCACGGTGTCCCGCAGGTCGTCGTCGGAGGCCGCCCGGGTCGCACCGACCGTGGTCCGGATACCCCCTCCGGTGTACGGCTCACCGGCCATCCGGGCCGCGAACTCCGCCGCCCGGTCCCCGGCGAACACCAGGTGCGCATGGCTGTCCACGAACCCGGGCAGCACCGCGCCCCCCTCGGCGTCGATCCGCCGGTCGGCGGCCGGCGCATAGCGGGCCGGGCCGATCCAGACGACCCGACCCGCCTCCACCAGCAGGGCGACCCCCCGCCGCAGACCCAACGGCCCGTCCCCGCCGGCCGCCGGCACGTTGGTGACCAACTCGCCGATGTTGTCGACCAGCAGGCTGCTCACGCCGCCCCTCCCGTCCCGGACCGGCCGCCCCCGCCGCGAGTCGCCGGCCGCTGCCCGGACCCGGCCGGGACCCGGCTAGTCACCGGTCACCGCCGCGATCGCCGCGCGCAGCTCAGCCGGCACGTCCACGGTCAGGTGCCGGCCGTCGCGCACCACCTGCCGCCCGTCGACCACCACCTGGTCGACGTCGGCGGCGGTGGCCGCGAAGAACACCCCCACCGGCGGCACCCCGGCGGTACGCGGGCTGTCCAGCCGTACGGTCACCAGGTCGGCGCGTTCCCCGACGGCGATCCGGCCGGCGTCGGCCCAGCCCAGCGCGGCGTGCCCGGTGACGGTGGCCGCGTCGCGCAGCGCGGCGGCGGTGAAGTGCCCGCGTCGCCGGGTACGCAGCCGCTCGTCCAACTCCACCGCGCGGGCCTCCTCGAACAGGTCGACCACGGCGTGACTGTCGCTGCCCAGGCTCAGCGGGATGCCGGCGTCGGCCATCAGCCGGGCCGGCCCGATCCCGTCGGCCAGGTCCCGTTCCGTGGTGGGGCACAGACACACCCCGGTCCGGTGCTCGGCCAGCAGGGCCAGGTCGGCACCGGTCGGGTGGGTGGCGTGCACGGCGGTGACGTCCGGACCGAGCACCCCGCGGTCGGCGAGCAGCCCGGTCGGGGTACGTCCGTGCGCCGTCCGGCAGGCGTCGTTCTCGGCGGGCTGCTCCGACAGGTGCACGTGCAGCGGGGCACCCTGCCGGTACGCCCACCCGGCGACGCTGGCGAGCTGGTCCGCCGGCACCGCGCGTACCGAGTGGATCGCCGCCCCGCGCAGCGCGTGCGCCCCGGCTGGCCGGAACCCGTCGACCCGTTCCGCCCAGCGCAGCGCGTCCCCGTCACCGAAGCGCCGCTGCACCCCGACCAACGGCTCCCCGGCCACCGAGGCGGTCAGGTAACAGGCGTCCAGCAGGGTGATCCGGATACCGGCCTGCGCCGCCGCCTCGACAAGCGCCGCACCCATCGCGTTCGGGTCGTCGTACGGCCGGCTGTCGGGGCCGTGGTGCAGGTAGTGGAACTCGCCGACGCAGGTCACCCCGGCCAGCGCCATCTCCGCGTACGCGGCCCGGGCCAGCGCCAGGTAGGAGTCGGGATCGAGCCGGCCGGCGACGGCGTACATCTGCTCCCGCCAGCTCCAGAAGTCACCCCGCCCGCCGTGGGTACGCCCGCGCAACGCCCGGTGGAAGGCGTGCGAGTGGGCGTTGGCCAGGCCGGGCAGGGTGAGCCCGGGCAGCCGTACCGCCTCGGCGAGCACCTCGACCCCGGTCTGCGGCGACGTGCCCCGGGCCAGCGGCGTGACGGCGGTGAACCGGCCGTCCTCGGCCTCGATCAGTACGTCCGGGGTCGGTGCGGCATGATCGGGCAGCCACGCCTGTTCGGCCAGCCAACGGGTCAGTGGCATGCCAGCTCCTCCAGCACCCGGGCCAGCGCGACCACCCCGGCCGCACAGTCGTCGTCGGTGGCCGCCTCGGCGGGGGAGTGCGACACCCCGGTCGGGTTGCGCACGAACAGCATCGCGGTGGGCAGGTGCGCGGCGAGCACCCCGGCGTCGTGGCCGGCCCCGGTGGGCAGCACCGGCGCGGCCAGCAGCCCCGCCAGCCGGTCGGCCAGCCCGCCGTCGAAGGTGACCAGCGGGGTGGCCGACTCCCGGGTCACGGTCAGCTCGGTGCCGTCGCGGCGGGCCCGCTCGGCGGCCTTGGCCTGCACCGCCTCGACCAGGCCGTGCAGGGTGTCCGGTTCGGCCGCGCGCGCGTCCAGCCAGCCGGTCACCGTCGACGCGATCGCGTTGGTGGCGTTGGGTTCCACCGACATCCGGCCCACGGTGGCGTGCGCGCCGCGCAGCCGGGCCTCCTTGTTCGCGGCGAGCACGGTGAACGCGAAGGTGAGCATCGGGTCGCGGCGGTCGGCCATCCGGGTCGTACCGGCGTGGTTGCCCTCGCCGCGCAGCTCGAAGCGCCACCGGCCGTGCGGCCAGATGGCGCTCGCCACCGCGACCGGCGCGTCGGCGTCGACAAGCGCCCGCCCCTGCTCGACGTGCAGTTCCACGAACGCGGCGAACCGCCCGAGCAGCGCCGGGTCGGCCCCCGCCGGCCGGTGGCCCAGCGCCTCGGCGAAGCTCACCCCGGCCGCGTCGCGCAGCCCGGCCGCGCGGTCGGCGTCGATTTCGCCGGTGAGCAGCCTCGACCCCAGGCACGGTACGCCGAACCGGGCCCCCTCCTCCTCGACGAACGCGGCCACCACCACCGGCCGGACCGGGGTGACGCCTGCGGCCCGCAGCTCGTCCACGGCGAGGAACGCGCTGACGATGCCGAGCGGCCCGTCGTACGCCCCGCCGTGCGGCACCGAGTCGAAGTGGCTGCCGGTCAGCACCGCCCCACCGGTGTTCGGCCCGTCGGTGTTCGGCCCGTCGGTGGGCGGGTCGCCCCACCAGGCGAACAGGTTGCCGTTGCCGTCCCCGCTGACCGGCATGCCCCGCAGGTCGGCCTGCTCCCGGAACCACTCCCGCAGCCGCAGCTCCGGCGGGGTCAGCGCGTACCGCAGATAGCCGCCGCTGTCGGCGTCCCGGCCGACCGGCGCGATCTCGTCCCACAACTCCCGGAACCGCCCGGCAAGGCCGCTCACGCGGTTTCCCCTTCGTTCGCGACTGCGGGGCTCCGCTGCGCTGCGCTCCTCGCGCTCATCGGTGCTCGGCCATGGGAATGCGGACGTTGTCGCGCTCGGCGACGTCGCGGGCGGTGTCGTAGCCGGCGTCGACGTGTCGGATGACGCCCATCGCCGGGTCGTTGCTGAGCACCCGTTCGATCTTCTGCCCGGCCAGCGCGGTGCCGTCGGCGACGCAGACCTGACCGGCGTGGATGGAGCGGCCGATGCCCACCCCACCGCCGTGGTGGATCGACACCCAGGATGCGCCGCTGGCGGTGTTGACCAGCGCGTTGAGCAGCGGCCAGTCGGCGATCGCGTCGGACCCGTCGGCCATCGCCTCGGTCTCCCGGTACGGGCTGGCGACGCTGCCGCAGTCCAGGTGGTCCCGGCCGATCACGACCGGCGCGGACAGCTCCCCGGCGGCGACCATGTCGTTGAACCGCACCCCGGCGACGTCCCGTTCGCCGTAGCCCAGCCAGCAGATCCGGGCCGGCAGGCCCTGGAAGGCGACCCGTTCGCCGGCCAGCCGCATCCACCGGGCCAGCGACTCGTTCTCGGGGAACAGGTCGAGGATGGCCCGGTCGGTGGCGGCGATGTCGGCCGGGTCGCCGGAGAGCGCCGCCCAGCGGAACGGCCCCTTACCCTCGCAGAACAGCGGCCTGATGTACGCCGGCACGAAACCGGGGAAGTCGAACGCCCGCGCGTAGCCGCCCGACTGGGCCTCGCCCCGGATCGAGTTGCCGTAGTCGAAGACCTCCGCGCCCGCGTCGAGGAAGCCGACCATCGCCTCGACGTGCTTCGCCATCGACGCCCGCGCCCGGTCGGTGAACTCGGCCGGCTTGGCCGCCGCGTAGTCCCGGGCGTCGGGCAACTCCACCCCCTCCGGCAGGTACGACAGCGGGTCGTGCGCGCTGGTCTGGTCGGTGACCACGTCGACGGCCACGCCCCGGCGCAGCAGCTCGGGGAAGACGGTGGCGGCGTTGCCGACCACACCGACGCTCAACGCCCGCCGGTCCCGCTTCGCGGCCAGCACCCGGGCGACGGCGTCGTCGAGCGAGTCGGCCACCTCGTCGAGGTAGCGGTCGTGCACCCGCCGGTCGAGCCGGGTGCGGTCCACGTCCACGATCAGGCAGACGCCGTCGTTCATGGTGACCGCGAGGGGTTGCGCCCCGCCCATCCCGCCGCAGCCGGCGGTGAGGGTCAGCGTCCCGGCGAGGCTGCCGCCGAAGCACTTCGCGGCGACGGCGGCGAACGTCTCGTAGGTGCCCTGGAGGATGCCCTGGGTGCCGATGTAGATCCACGAACCGGCGGTCATCTGCCCGTACATGGTCAGGCCGAGGGATTCCAGCCGGCGGAATTCGGGCCAGGTGGCCCAGTCGCCGACCAGGTTGGAGTTGGCCAGCAGCACCCGGGGGGCCCACTCGTGGGTGCGCATGACCCCGACCGGGCGACCCGACTGCACCAGCATCGTCTCGTCGTCGCGCAGCCCGGTGAGGGTGCGCACCAGCGCGTGGTACGACGGCCAGTCCCGGGCCGCCTTCCCGGTGCCGCCGTAGACCACCAGGTCGTCGGGGCGTTCGGCCACCTCCGGGTCGAGGTTGTTCATCAGCATCCGCAGGGCGGCCTCCTGCGGCCACCCCTGCGCGGTACGGGTGGTGCCACGGGCGGCACGGACGGGCTGGTGCATGGCGTACTCCTCTCAGCCGAGGAACAACTGACGACGGGCGGCGGACGACTCGAACGCCTCCAGGCGGCGCTGGGTCTGGATCGGGGCGGCGTCACAGATCGCCTGGAGCACCACCATGGCCAGGGTCATCGGGGCGGTGTGCAGGTCGAAGACGAGGTCGGTGCCGACGGCGGCGGGGAGCACCAGCTCGGCGTACTCGGTGGCGGGGCTGACCGGGGAGTCGGTGATCGCGACGACGGTGAGGCCGGCGTCGCGGGCGGCGCGCAGCGCGTCGAGGGTCTCCCGGGGGTAGCGGGGCAGCACGAAGGCGAGCAGCGCGTCAGCCCCGGCCGAGGCGGCCTGTTCGAGCCGGTCGGTGAGCAGGCTGCCTCCGTCGTCGAGGACCCGGACGTCGGGCAGCACCTTGGCGGCGAAGTACGCGAAGTAGGCGGCCAGCGGCGCGGCGGCCCGTAGGCCGAGCACCGGCAGGGGGCGGCTCGCCGCGAGCAGCCGACCGGCGGTGGCGATCCTGTCCCGGTCGGCCAGCTCGCCGGCCAGCCGGTCCAGGTTGGCCATCTCGGCGCGTACCGCGAGTTGCAGTTCGTTGCCGTCGTCGGGGCGACCGTCGGGCCCGGCGGCGGTCAGCTCGCGCAGCCGGCGGCGCAGCGCCGGGTAGCCGTCGTGGCCCAGCGCCACGGCGAACCGGGTCACCGACGGCTGGCTGACCCCGGCAAGCTCCGCCACCTCGGCCGCCGACAGGTAGGCCACGGTGGCGGCGTGCTGCACGAGGCAGTGCGCGATGCGCCGTTGGGTGGGGGTGAGCCGGACCCCGTGGAACAGGTCGAGCAGCCGGTCCGGCGGCGCGGCGACGGCTCCGTCATTCATGCCGCGACTCTATGCATGAAATATTTCAGGAGCAACCACCGCCCGCCCCCGCCCGACGCCGCCCGGACAGGCGATCGTCGTCCGGGCCGCCGGGACGCGGGTGCCTGCCGTCGGGGCCGGTGGTCGCCGTCCGCCTCAGCGGGCGGCGCGGACGATCTCGGCGGTGGCGTCCCGGCGGACCGCGTCGTAGAACGCCTCGGACTTCTGCTCGTCGGCGAAGACCACGCTCTCGGTGCCCACCCGGCCGGTGCCCCGCGACGGGCTGGTGACGAAGGTGAGGTTGCCGCCGCGCAGGCCGCGCAGCTCGGTCGCCAGGTCCAGCAGCGACATCTCCCGGTCGACGGAGACCGACGACGAGGCGGCCCGGACGAAGTCGTTGAGCTTCCCCGGACTGGTCAGGATGCCGCCGGTGGCCGCCTTGTCGAGGATCGCCCGGATCACCTGCTGCTGGTGCCGGATCCGGGCGAAGTCGCCGTCCGGGAACTGCTTGCGCTGCCGGGAGTAGTCCAGCGCTGTCGCCCCGTCCATCGTCTGCCGCCCGGCGGGGAAGGTGCGCAGCGGCGGGTGGATCGAGGTGAACCGGTGGTCGACGGTGATGTCGACCCCGCCCAGCGCGTCGATGATCTCCTGGAAGCCGGCGAAGTCGACCACCGCCACGTGGTCGACGTGCACCCGGGTGAACTCCTCGACGGTCTGCACCATCAGCGGAATCCCACCCCAGGCGTACGCCGCGTTGATCTTCGCGGTCCGGCCGCCGTGTCGGCCGTCCGCCGACCGGGGTACGCGGACCCAGGTGTCCCGGGGGATCGAGACGAGCTGGGCGCTCTTCCGGTCCTTCGGCAGGTGGGCCAGGATGATCGTGTCGGTGCGGGACCCCTCGGTCCGTTCCGGGTCCCGGGAGTCGCTGCCCAGGACCATGATGTTCATGGCGTCCCGGGCCACCACCGGCGGTCGGTTCTGCGTCGGCACCCCGGTGAAGGCGTCCACCCGCTCGACGTCCTTGTCGACCGAGCGCAGATAGAGCGCGCCCGCGCCGACGCCACCCGCCCCCAGCAGGGCCAGGGCCAGCAGCACGATCAGTGCGATCCGCCAGCCCCGTCGGCGCTTCGGCGGCGACCCCGGGGCGTCGTCGGACCGGGTCGGAGCGGGTTCCGAAACGTTCTCACCTGCTGGCACGGCCGCATGTTACTGAGCCGCCACCCAGTACGGCAGCCCACGTTCGCCCGACGGCCCGAGGCCCGAAAAGCCGCCGTACGCTGGACGTTCAGCCGCCCGTCACCTGCGGCTGGTAGAAACCGCGCCGTGGATGCGACGAGACTGCGCCGGGCCATCGCCCGCACCCCGCTGGCACCGGTGGCCGCCTTCCCCGGGCGGCTCGCCAGGGTCGCCAGGTACGACGCGAAGGTGCTGCGCACCTCGGCCCGCTGGCTGGCCACCTCCCGGGAGCACCACAACTACACCTACGAACTGACCCGGCTCAGCCGGGAGCACCTGACCTGGTTCGTCAGCGTGGTCTGCGACGTCCCGGTGGCCCGGGTCCGGGGCCACCTCGCCGAGATCACCGGCGACGCGACGCTGCGCCGGCACATCGAACAGGCCACCGCCCGGTCCGCCCGACGCGGCCTGGCCGACCGCCGGGTCCGCTACGCGCGCCGGATCGGCTGGTACGCGATCGTCCGGGCCACCCGGCCCACCCACGTCGTCGAGACCGGCACCGACAAGGGGTTGGGTAGCTGCGTCCTCGCCGCCGCCCTGCTGCGCAACGCCGCCGAGGGGCACCCCGGCCGGCTCACCTCGCTGGACGTCAACCCGGAGGCCGGCTACCTGGCCCGCAGCGCACCCTGGGCCGACGTGATCGACCTGGTGGTCGGCGACTCGGTCACCGCGATCGCCGCCCTGGAGCGGCCGGTCGACCTGTTCCTGCACGACAGCGACCACAGCCACGACCACGAACGCCGCGAGTTCGACGCCGTCGAGCCGAAGCTGGCCCCCGGCGCGATCCTGCTCACCGACAACGTCACCACCACCGGGGTGCTCGCCGAACACGCCGAACGCACCGGCCGCCGGTTCCTCGCCTACCGCGAGACCCCGCTCGACCACTGGTACCCCGGCGACGGCATCGGTGTCGCCTGGTGAGCGGCCCGCCCCGCGGAGCCGGGGCGACCGGCGTGGACCCGGGTGGGGCGGGCCGCCGTGCCCGACCGGTGCCGGACGGCCGAGCCGTACTCCGCCGGCCGGGGTGTTGCCCCCGGTACGGTGCCGGATCGATGATTGCCGAATCGCCACCATCGACGGAGGAGTCGGCATGCAGGTTCTCCACCACCCCCGCGTGGCCTGGGACATGGCCCGCCTGATCGTCGCGAGCGTCCCCGACGACGAACTCTTCGACTGGCTGCGCGCCGAACTCGGTGAACTGCTCGGCCCCGACCACGCCGGCTCCCTCCAGGACACCCGGCGGCGGCTGCTGCCATGGGCCCGGACCACGCCCGAGGCCGCCGCCGTCGAAGCCGGCCGCTGGCGGGTCCGCCTGGAGGACCTGCTGCGTACCCGGCCGGAGACCGCCGAACCGCTGCAGTCGCTCACCGTGATCGCGTCGGGCCTCCACCGTAACCGGATCGGCTGACCGGCTTAGCTTTCGCTTAGCCCGCTTGTCCCCGGGTCGTCGCCTGCGGCAGCATCGGTCGGCGTGACCGATGGCAGCGTGTCCCAGCAACCCGACCCCGGGCCGGGCGGTCGCGCCCCCGCCGCGCGTCCCGGGCCGGGGCGTCGCCGCGCCCAGGGTGGCGGACGCCGCCGCTGGCTGGCCGCCGGTGGCGTCGCCGCGCTCGCCACCGTGCTCGGGCTGAGCCTCGCGCTGCGCTCCGGAGCCGCCCCCGCCTGCGCCGCCCCGCCGGTCGCGCTGGCCGGTGCCGGGCCGGTGGCCGCCGGGCGGCTGGCACTGGCGGCCCCACCCACCGGTAGTACGGTCCACAAGGGGAAAGCCACCTTCTACGACTCGAAGGGGGCCGGCGGGAACTGCTCCTACCCGTCCGCCCCGGCCGACCGGATGTACGTGGCCCTCGGCCCCACCGAGTACAGCTCCGGCGCGGCCTGCGGCGGGTACCTCGACGTCACCGGCCCGCGGGGCACCGTCCGGGTCCTGATCATGGACCAGTGCCCGGAGTGCGCCCCCGGGCACGTCGACCTCTCCCGCGAGGCGTTCGCCCGGATCGCCGACCCGGTGCAGGGCATCGTCAACGTCAGCTACCGCGCGGCCGTCGACCCGCCACTGTCCGGCCCGCTGACCTTCCGGATCAAGGAGGGCGCGTCGCAGTACTGGTTCGCGGTGCTGGTCGCCGAGCACGGCAACCCGCTGCGCGCCGTCGAGGTACGCCAGGGCTCCGGCGCCTGGCGTACCGCCGCCCGGCAGGACTACAACTACTGGCAGATCGACTCGGGTGCCGGTCCCGGCCCGTACGCCGTCCGGGTCACCGACGTGTACGGCCACCGCGTCACCGCCAGCGGCGTCACCATGTCCCCCGGCCGGGTCCAGCGCAGCACCGTGAAGATGTACGGCGGCAGCGCCCCCGCCGCGCGGAAGAACCCGACCAGCCGGCCGTCCTCCCCGAGCCCCGCCGCCAGCCCGACCCGGGCCACCGCCAGCCCGTCGGCGGTCGCCTCCGCCAGTTCACCAGGTGCACCGCAGGTCAGCGACCCACCCGCGCTCGCCGCGTCGAAGGCGGAGCCGGGCGCGGGCCGGCCGGTCGACTGCACGTCCCGGGGCTGACTCCCGCCGGTCCTCCACCGCCGCTGCCCGCCTCGGCTCGGCGGGACCAGCCGCGCGTCGCCCGGTCGCCGGAGCGGCCCGTCCGTCGGGAGCGGGGCCGGCCGGACGCCGCCGGGTCGACCCGGCGGCGGTCGAACGCGGTCCGTCGGACGGTCAGTCCGGGGTGTCCAGGTCCCGCCACATGAGGATCTCGTCCCGGTCGTCGTCGGCTGCCACCCGCAGCGCGCCCGGCAGCCGGCCCACCTCGCGGTAACCGAGCCGGTCGTAGAACCTCTCCAGGCCCAGCCCGCCGCGCACCGTCACGTGCAGCGCCCGCCAACCCAGCTCGGGCGCGCGCCGGGCGGCCTCCCGCATCAGGGCCTGCCCGTGGCCGCGCCCCTGGGTGGCCGGGTGCACCATCACCCGCTTGAGGATGCCCCAGTGCGCCTTCAACCCGAACCGGTTGTCGGCGAGGAACAACACTGCGACCGGTCGGTCACTCTCGTAGCCGACCAGCATCCGGTCCGGACCGTCGGTGACGGCGGCGAAGGTCGCCTCGGCGACGGGGCGTACGTCGGCAGTGGTGACCGGGGCGACGAAGCCGACCGCGCCGCCGGCGTTGGTGACCTCGACCCACAGGTCGACGATCTGTTCGCGCAGGGCGGGGGTGAGATCGGGGTCGAGGACGAAACGCAGGCTCACCCTGTCGATCCTGCTGCGCCGACGCGTCGTGCGCCCGCGATCGTGACCCTCCCGACAGGGTCGTGTGGTGCGGGAGGGGGGACTTGAACCCCCACGTCCTTTCGGACAATAGGACCTAAACCTACCGCGTCTGCCATTCCGCCACTCCCGCTCGCGTCAGAGTTTAGAGCGTCGCGCGGAAACGGTGGAGAGCCCGGCCCGGCGCAGGATGTTCGATACCGTCCCGTGACTGACGACGTAGGTGTCGCCGGTCGCCTCGCGGATGAACGCGGTGAGTTTCCGTGGTCCCAGATCGGGACGGGCCAGTGCGTACCGGAGGACGGTTTCCTGGTGCGGCGAGCCGCTGCGCGGTCGGAGCGGGGCGGCGGCGGTGCCGGTGGTGGCGAGCCGGTGGCGGAGCCGGGTGACGTGGTTGCGGTGGCAGCCGATCCGCCGGGCCGCCTCGCTCGGCCCGATGACACCCGCCTCGACCTGTCGGATCACCTCCGCGACCCGCTCCGCGTCGACAGGTGCCGGGGCTGGTGGACGGTACGCGGCCGGCGGCGGGACGGCGACGTCGGGCACCGCACCGGACTGGCGGGCTCCGCCGCCGGACCGGTGACGCCCGGCGTAGGTCGGGGTCTGGCTGTGACAGTTCGGGCAGAGCAGCCGTAGGTTCGGCGGCCGGTTGTCGAGGAAGTCGCCGCTGAGGTGGTCGACGTGCAGGGTCAGCGGCCGCCCCTGCCAGACGGGGTTGGTGCCGCACCCCTCGCACTCGTCGGGAACGCCGATGTCACGCAGCGCAGCCTTCAGGCGGGCGCCCGGCACCCGTCGGGAACCCGCCGGCAGTGGCCGCAACACCTGGACCGACGGGGTACGCCGCCCGGACGGTCGGCCACCCCCGCCCGGACGGCGGGTGAAGTGCGAGGTGTCGATGCCCAGCCGCTTGAGCTGACGACTGATGTGCGCGTGTGAACCACCGCTGAACCGGACCCCGAGAACGCGCAGGACGTCGGCGATGCTGCGGGACTGCGCCGCCGCCTGGGCGAGCATCTCCGGCGTGTACCTGTATCGGGTCATGCGCGCACAGTAGCGACGAGGTGTGACGCGTTCAGTCGAGGCCGAGGTCGCGGCGCAGCTTGGCGACGTGGCCGGTCGCCTTGACGTTGTAGAACGCGTGCTCGATCTTTCCGTCCGGGTCGATGACGAAGGTGGACCGGATCACCCCGGTCACCGTACGGCCGTAGGACTGCTTCTCGCCGAAGGCGCCGTACGCGGTGAGCACCGCCTTGTCGACGTCGGCGACCAGCGGGAAGGTGATGGCGTCGCGCTCGCGGAACTTCGCCAGCTTGGCGGGCTGGTCGGGGGAGATGCCGACCACCTCGTAACCGGCGGCCTGGAGCGAGGCGAGCGAGTCACGGAAGTCACAGGCCTGTTTGGTGCAGCCGGGGGTCATCGCGGCCGGGTAGGCGTACAGGATGACCCGGCGACCGCGCAGCGCGGCCAGGGCGAGCGTCTCCCCGGTGTCGGTGGGGAGGGTGAAGTCGGGGGCGGGGTCGCCGGGGGCGAGCCGGTCGGGCGCGGTCATGGCGACGACCCTACCGTCGGGGGGTGACGTGCCGGCTGATCCCCGCCGGGGCGCCCGGGACGTGGTGGCGGTCCCCTGGGCCGTTCGGGCCGGCTGGTGCTCCGGGCCGGCCGGTGCACCCGGCGGGCGTGCGGAAGCCGGTTCTTCGGGACGACCCGCATGGTCCGGTGTTCCACCCGCGTGGGCGGGGCCCGGGCGGCCGGGCGATGGCCCGGTGGTGAACGACGCAGTGCCTTGTTGCCGCATCTTGGCAACAACAGCCAGCGGGAAATAGGCTGGGCACGCCGGCCGACTGGAGGTCATGTGGAAACCCTGGCGATGCACATCTCGAACGGGATCATCAACGGTCCCGTCGCGGGCGTCTTCGCGGCCGTCGCGCTGGCCGCCCTGACCTTCTGCGTGCTGCGCGGCCGACGTGACCTGGACGACCGGCTCGCGCCGATGGCCGGCCTGGTCGCCGCGTTCATCTTCGCCGTGCAGATGCTCAACTTCCCGATCTTCACGGCCGGGGTCTCCGGTCACCTGCTCGGCGGCGCGCTCGCCGCCCTGCTGGTCGGCCCCTGGGTCGGCGCGCTCTGCGTGTCGGTGGTGCTGATCGTGCAGGCCCTGGTCTTCGGCGACGGCGGCGTCGCGATGCTCGGCCTGAACATCACCAACATGGCGCTGCTCGGCACCGCGGCGGCGTACCTGCTGATCGCCGGCCTGCTGCGGGTGCTGCCCCGCACCCCCACCGGCCTGGCGGTGACCGCCTTCGTCTCGGCGTTGGTCAGCGTGGTCGTCGCCTCCCAGGGGTTCGTCGTGCAGTACTGGCTCGGCGGCACCACCGACCTGGGCGGCAACCTGACCGGCCTGGCCGGCACGATGGCCGGGGTCCACCTGCTGATCGGCATCGGCGAGGGGCTGATCACCGCGACCACGGTCGCCACCGTGGCCAAGGTCCGACCCGATCTGGTGTACGCGTTGCGCGCGCTGAAGCCGGCGACCGTGCCGGCCCCTGTCCCGGCTGTCGGAGGTGCCCGGTGAGGAAGCGTTCCTGGGGTTTCGTGGCGGTCGGCCTGCTGGTCGCCCTGGTGTTGGCCGGGGTGGTCAGCAACTACGCCTCGTCGCACCCCGACGGTCTGGACTCGTCGCTGCTCAAGGGCTGCACGGTGAACGCCGACGACGAGATCACCGGCGGTTCCTGCCCGGCCCGGCAGGCGAAGGACCATGAGCTGGCCGACAGCCCGCTGGCCGACTACGGCATCCGGGGCGTGGACAACGGCTTCCTCTCCACGGGCCTGTCCGGGGTGGTCGGGGTGCTGCTCACCTTCGCCGTCGGTGGTGGCCTGTTCTGGCTGCTGCGTGGTCGCCGCCCGGCCGGCGGTGACGGTCAGCCGGCCGGCACCGACGGCGGCGCGCGTGACGACCGGCAGCCCGCCGGCACCGCCGGCTGACCGGGCGGTACGACGTGGGTGCCGGACACGCGCACGTGCTCTACCGGGACACCCCCTCCCCGGTGCACCGGCTGGCGCCCGAGGTGAAGATCGCCGCGATGGTGCTGTTCACCATCGCCGTGGTGGCCACCCCGCGCGAGGCGTTCTGGGCCTTCGGCGGGTACGCCGTGCTGGTCGCCGTCGTCGCCGCACTGGCCCGGGTCGGCCCGCGCTGGCTGCTGCTGCGCGCCACGATCGAGGTGCCGTTCGTGCTGTTCGCGGTCGCCCTGCCGTTCCTCGGGGCGGGCGCGCGCACGGAGTTCGTTGGGTTGAGCCTGTCGGTGGACGGCCTGCACGGGGCGTGGAACATCGTCGCCAAGGGCACCCTGGGGGTGCTCGCGTCGCTGCTGCTGGCCGCCACGACCACCACCCGGGACCTGATCGTCGGCCTGGACCGGCTGCGCTGCCCGCAGATCATCACCCAGATCGCCACGTTCATGCTGCGCTACCTCGACGTGCTGGTCGGTGAGGCCCGCCGGATGCGGGTGGCCCGGATCTCCCGGGGCGACGACCCGCGTTTCCTGTGGCAGTTGCGCGGCTTCGCCGCCGGGGTGGGCGCGTTGTTCCTGCGGGCCTTCGAACGTGGTGAGCGGGTCTACCTGGCGATGCTCTCCCGGGGCTACACGGGGCGGATGCCGGCGGTCTGGCAGGGGTCCGGCGCGGCGACCGCCGGGCAGTGGGTGGCGGCGGCCACGGTGCCGCTGGTGGCGGTGACGATCGCCGCCACCGCCGTCGTCCTGACATGATCGGGTACGTGCAGACCGCTGTCTCCCTCGACGTCCGTGGCGTCCGGTACGCGTACCCGGACGGTCACGTCGCCCTGGCCGGGGTGGACCTGGCCGTGCCGCGCGGTGGGCGGGTGGCCCTGCTCGGCCCGAACGGCGCCGGCAAGACCACGCTGGTGCTGCACCTCAACGGCATCCTCACCCCGACCGAGGGGGTGGTGAGCGTGGGTGGGCTGACGGTGTCCCGGGACCGGGACACCCTGGCCGAGATCCGTCGCCGGGTGGGCATCGTCTTCCAGGACCCGGACGATCAGCTCTTCCTGCCCACGGTGGCCGAGGACGTGGCGTTCGGCCCGGCCAACCTGGGGTTGCGCGGGGCCGAGCTGGCCGCGCGGGTGGATGAGGCGCTGACCGCGGTGGGGATGGCCGAGCACCGGGACCGGGCACCGCACCACCTGTCGTTCGGGCAGCGTCGTCGGGTGGCGGTGGCCACCGTGCTGGCGATGCGCCCGGAGATCCTGGTCCTCGACGAGCCGTCGTCCAACCTGGATCCGGCGGCCCGCCGGGAGCTGGCCGGGATCCTGCGTGCCCTGCCGGTGACCCTGCTGATGGTCACCCACGACCTGCCCTACGCGGCCCAGCTGTGCGAGCGGGCGGTCATCCTGGACGCCGGCCGGATCGTCGCCGACGCCCCCACCGCCGACCTGCTCGCCGACGCGGAGCTGCTCTCCCGCCACCGCCTGGAACTGCCCTACGGCTTCCACCCCCGACCGATCGGCTGACCAGCGCCGACAGGCGACCCCCCCGCGCTGCGGTGGGGGCGGGTTCGGTGCCGGCCGGCGGGGCCCACCGGCGGCGGCTCGGGTCCCGGGCCGGACGGCGACGGGGCACCCCGGGTCGCCGGTCAGGTCCGGGCCGGGTCGGCGGCGGGTCGGGGCGCGGCGGCGCGGGTGGCGGCGTGCAGCCGGAGCAGGCCGGCGGCGACCGCGCCGACCCCGGCTACCAGCACCCCGGTCAGCAGCACCCGCGCGACGCCGCCGGACCAGGGCGCGGGGGCGACGGCGCGGGACAGCACGGTCAGGTTGGCGACGCCGACGACAAGGGTGAGGCACGCCCCGGCCAGCGCGAGCACGAAGTCGGCGGCGGGCCGGCGGGCCAACGCCCACCCCCGGCGGCCACCGCACCCAGCCCGGTCAGCAGCGGCCAGAGCTGCCCGGCGGCCAGCCCGAGCAGCACCCCGCCGACGCCCTGCGCCCCGGCGTCCAGCTCCCGGCCCAGCACCAGGGCGACGGCGGCGGCACCACCGAGGGCGAGCACCGCGCCGACGCCGCGCAGCGCCCGGGTCCCCGCGCCGGTGCCGGCCGGCAGCAGCCCCGCCGCGCCGACCAGCAGGACGCCGAGGGTGGCGGCCACCCACCACGGGTACGGGTCCGGCGGCGGCACCCAGTCGAGGGTGCCGCGCAGCTCGACCGGTTCGTCGCCGTCGCGCAACGGCACCGTCCAGTCGCGGACCCGGTGCTCCCGGCCCGGGTCGGCGGCCACCGGGGCGGGCACCCCGGTCTCCCGCCACAGGGCCCGCTGGTCGTGCCAGCGGACCCGCCTGTCGTCGCCGATCCGACGCCACTGCGGGGCGGCGGCCGGGTCGGCGGTGGCGGGCAGCGCGGTGTCCCCGGCCAGGGTGCGGTTGAGGTACGTGGCGGGGGAGCGGACGTTCTCGTACACCCCGCCCGGCCCGACCCGCAGGTACGGCTCCCCGGAGTAGCCGATCACCTCGACGTCCCGGTCGGAGTGGTTGACCAGTTCCAGCCGGGCACCCGCCTCGACGGCCCGCGCGGTCAGCCCCGACCGGGCCGGGGTGATCCCCGTCACCGTGGTGCGGTAGTCGGTGCCGTCGGGGGCGTCCGCCCCGTGCGCGTACGCCGGTGCGGCGCAGCCGATCAGGCCGAGCAGTACGGCGGCGAGCAGCAGGACGGCCCGCCGCAGGGGTGCCGGGGTCACTTGCCGGCCGCCTCCACCGCTGCGGTGATGCCGGCCGGGCTGCGGTCGGACACGGCGGTGCCGTTCACCTTGAGGGTCGGGGTGCCGGTGACCCCGTCCTTGCTGGCGTCTTCGGTGACGTGTTCGGTCCACGCCGTGTACGTGCCGTCCTTGACGCAGGAACCGAAGTCGTCCCTGTCGAGCCCGACGCCCGCGCCGATGTCGATCAACTGGTCGTTGCTCAGCCCGGCGCTGCCCTCCGGCGGCTGCTGGGCGAAGAGCGCGTCGGTGAACTCCTTGAACTTGCCGCCCTTGGCGGCGCAGCCGGACGCGGCCGAGGAGCGGGTGGAGTATTCGGTGGTGGAGAACCGGTTGAGGTAGGCGACCGGGTGGAAGACCACCTTGGCCTTGCCGGAGGAGACCAACTGGTTGATGGTCTCCCCGCTGGTCTGCTGGAACTCCTTGCAGACCGGGCAGAGGTAGTCCTCGTAGAGGTCGATGGTGACGGGCCCGGTGCCGAGCACGACGCCGGTGCCGGCGTCGTTCGCCCCGGGCGGTGCGGTGAAGGTGTCCGACTTCTGGCTGGAGTAGACGCTCCACCCGATCAGGCCGGCGATCACCAGCAGCACCACCGCGCCGGCGGAGGTCCAGAGGGTCCGCTTGCGGCGCTTCTCGCGGGCGAGCTGCTCGCGGACGACCCGCGCGGCCTGGTTGCGTTCCTTGCGACTACTCATCGTCGTCCTCCTCCACGGGTGGGTCGCCCGCGAGCCAGCCGTCCACCGAGTACGGGCTACGGGGCCAGATCAGCAGGAATCCGGCCAGCGCCAGGAATCCCAGGTCCCGGAGGATCTCCGGGAGGTAGCTCGGGGCCTGGCCGGCGGCGAGCTGCCCGCCGCTGCCGAAGCACCCGCAGTCGATGGCCAGGCCGCGCGCCCAGGCCGAGGCGATGCCGGCGATGAAGACCACCAGCAGCGCGGCGGAGATCCCGGCGCTCAGCCGGGTCGCCAGCCCGGCGAGCAGGAGCAGGCCCAGCGCCAGCTCCACGAACGGCAGCGCGGCCCCGATCGCCGTCGCCACCTGGTAGGGCATCACCTGGTACGCGTTGACGGCCCGTCCGGAGGCGGCCAGGTCACCGACCTTGGCCCCACCGGCGAACAGCCAGACGGCGGCCAGGCCGAGCCGGGCGGCGAGGCCGAGCCAGGGCCGGACGACGGGCCAACGGCCGGCGGGGGTACGCGCTGCGGTCACGCCCATTGGTCGTACCGCCCGGTCGGTGGGTTCCCCGGGGTGGGTGGTCGCCGGGTCGCCGGTGGCCGGTGGCCGGTCAGCGGGCCGTCACCGGTGGTGGTGGAGGGGGCGCGGTGGGCGGGGATCACGACTAGCCACGCTACGCGGCGTGGCGGGGAGGGGCAGGGTCCTTCGACCCTTTGAATGGTCCCGCTCACGCCGGGAACTTTTCCCCACCGCCGAACGACTACCCGTTCATGACGTCCCACCACCTACGGCAGGCGCCCCGGCCGCCGTGGACGCGCCGTGCCGTCGTGGGGTGGCCGGGTGGGCGTATCGGCCTCCGGTCAGCGAGCATGGCGGGATGAACGCCGTCGATCGTCGCTGGCTGGCCCGCGCGGGTGCCGCCGCCGGCCTGCTGATCACCCTCGTCGCCCTGTTGCTCGCCCCGGCCGGGCCGGCGAGCGCCCACGCCGTGTTGTCCAGCAGCAGCCCGGTGGCCTCGGCGGTGGTGCCGAGCGCCCCGTCGGAGGTGGTGCTGACGTTCAGCGAGTCGGTCCGCAAGGTGCCCGACAAGGTGCGGGTCATCGCCCCGGACGGTTCCCGGGCGGATCGGGGCGAACCCCGCTTCGAGGGCTCGGTGGTGACGATCGGGGTGGACCCGGCCGGACCGCAGGGCACCTACCTGGTCAGCTACCGGGTGATCTCCGCCGACAGCCACCCGGTGTCCGGTGCGTTCACCTACTCGGTGGGGGCGCCGTCGACGCCACCGACCGACGCCGGCTCGGACAGCCGGGCCGACCCGGTGGTCGGGGTCGGCGTGAAGGTGACGAAATACCTGGGGTACGCCGGTCTGCTGCTGGTGGTGGGTCCGGCGCTGGTGCTGGCCGCGCTCTGGCCGCTGCGGCTGTCCCGGCGGGGGCCTGCCCGGCTGCTCTGGTCCGGGGTGGGGCTGCTCGCCGTCGCGACGGTGGCCGAGGTGTGGATGCAGGTGCCGTACACCGCCGGTGGGGGGTTGTTCGACGTCACCGGGGAGGGCCTGTCCGAGGTGCTGGGCAGCGGGTACGGCACCGCACACCTGATCCGGCTGGGCCTGCTGGCGGCGGCGGTGTTCCTGCTCCGGCCGCTGACCCGGGGGCCGGTGGGGCGTACCGACGGGATCATCCTGACCGGGCTGGGGGTGGCCGGGTTGTTCACCTGGCCGTTGGCCGGGCACCCGGCTGCCTCCCCGGCACCGGCGGTGTCGGTGCTCGTCGACGCGGTGCACCTGGGCAGCATGGCGGTCTGGTTGGGCGGGCTGGTGATGCTGGCCGGGTTCCTGCTGCGCCGGGCCGACGAGCGGGAGCTGGGGGCGATCCTGCCGATCTGGTCCCGCTGGGCGGCGCTGGCGGTGGCGGCGTTGCTGCTGGCCGGCGTCGTGCAGGGGCTGATCGAGGTGGGCACCGTCGCGGCCCTCACCGGCACCACGTACGGCCGGCTGCTGCTCGCCAAGATCGGGCTGTTCGCGCTGGTGGTGGGGGTGGCCGCGTACTCCCGACAGTTGGTGCGACGGCGGACCGCGGCGGCCCGGCCGGTGCCGGTGCGGCGCGCGGTGTGGGTGGAGTTGGCGATCACCGCGGTGATCCTCGGCGTCACGGCGACCCTGGTGCAGACCCCGCCGGCCCGGACCGCCGTCGACGGTGGATCCGGCGCCGACGCCGGCTACTACTCGACCACGCTGACCAGCCCGCTCTTCTCGCTCCAGGTGGAGCTGGACCCGGCCGAGCGGGGCAACAACTCGATGCACCTGTACGCCTACACGCCGGACAACCGCCCGCAGCCGGTGGTGGAGTGGAAGGCCACCGCCGCGTTGCCCTCGGCCGGGGTGGAACCGATCGACATTCCGCTGCTCAAGCTCACCGACAACCACGCGACGGGGGAGTTCAGCTTCCCGTCGGCGGGCCAGTGGCAACTGCGTTTCACGGTCCGTACGTCCGACATCGACCAGGCTACGGTGACCGCCACCGTGCCGATCAAGTAAGGAAGGGCCCGTCCCCGATGATCCGTATCCGGCGCTCCGCATCCGCCGCCGCGCTCACCCTCGCCGCCATCACCGCCACGGTGCTCGGCTTCACCGGGCCGGCCGCGGCGCACGTCACGGTCAACCCGAAGGAGGCGACCCAGGGCGGCTACGGCCGGTTCGCCATCCGGGTGCCCAACGAGAGCGACACCGCCTCCACCGTCAAGATCGAGGTGAACCTGCCGGAGAACGCCCCGGTCGGCTCGGTCTCCACGATGCCGGTGCCCGGGTGGACGGTGGCGGTGGAGAAGCGCAAGGTGGACCCGCCGATCGAGGTGCACGGCAGCCAGCTCACCGAGGCGGTGTCCAAGCTGACCTGGACGGCTGCCGCCGGTGGGGGCGTCAAGCCTGGCGAGTTCCAGGAGTTCCCGATCTCGTTGGGTCCGCTGCCGCAGGTGGACAAGATGGTCCTCAAGACGCTCCAGACCTACTCCGACGGCAACGTGTCGCGCTGGATCGAGGAGCCCACGCCGGGCGCGGAGGAGCCGGAGAACCCGGCGCCGGTGCTGACCCTGACCGCGGCGGCCGGGTCGCCCTCGGCGGCCCCGGCGGCGGGTGCGCCGGCCGCGAAGGACGACGACGATGACGACGACTCGGGTTCGATCGCGGTCGTGCTGGGTGTCGTCGGTCTGCTGGCGGGGCTCGGTGGGCTGGCCCTCGGCGGGTTGGCCTTCGCCCGGACCCGGCGGGAGCCGACGCCGAAGTCCTGACCCGTTCCACCGCGCACCGGCCCGTCGGACCTGTCCGGCGGGCCGGACGCGTCGTGCGGTGGCGTCGGACGGGCGTGGACGCGGTGGCGTCGGACGGACGTGGACGCGGTGACGGCCCTCCGCGCTGCCGACGCGGAGGGCCGTCTTCACCGGGGGATCGGTGCGCTGCGAGCCATGACTGGCTGACACCAGATTACCGCTAAAAGTCGGATAGTGGAATATCTGTCCCTTTATGGGGTCGGTCGACCGGTCGACCGCCGCTCCCGTCGGATCGGCAGCAGCACCAGCAGCAGCAGCGCCAGCAGCACGTACGCGTTGCGCAGCAGGAACTCCCAGGGGGTGTCCGTGCGGGCCGGCGCCACCCCCCAGTCGTAGAACGAGACCACCCCGTAGACGATCACCAGGCCGGTGCCGGTGGCGAGGGTGAGCAGCCGGCGACGGCGTCGCGCCCCCGCCTCGGTCTCCCGGTCGGCGTCGAGCGCGGCGTCCACCAGCACCACCACCGCCGGAATGAACCAGTAGATGTGGTGGGTCCAGGTGATCGGGCTGACCAGTCCGCCGACCAGTCCGGTGAGGGTGAGCCCGGTCAACCAGTCGCCGGCCGCGGCGGCCCGGGCCGCCCGCCACAGCCCGTACCCGAGGATCGCCACGACCAGCACCAGCCAGAGCAGCCGGTTCGGCTCCTGCGGCGCGTCGATCCGGCTGAGCAGCCCGAACAGCGACTGGTTGCCGGTGTAGTCGGTGCGCCCGACCCGGTCGGTGGCCCACAACTCGTGGGTCCAGAACCGCCACGAGTCGCGGGGGGCCACCGCGGCGGCCAGCAGCGTCGCCGCCGCCGCCGTGACACTCGCCACCACGGCCGCCCGCCAGCGCCGGGTCACCAGCAGGTAGACGATGAAGATGCCCGGAAAGAGCTTGAGCGCCGTGGCCAGCCCGACGCCCACCCCGGCCCACCGTCGCGCCTGCGGTACGGCGAAGAGCAGGTCGGCCAGGATCAGCACCACCAGCAGCATGTTGATCTGACCGAAGGTGATCGTCTCCCGGGTGCTCTCCACCGCGAAGACCAGCAGCACCGCCACGGTGAGCGCGAACGTCCGGTGCAGACCGTGCCGCTCGATCACCGGCAGCACCAGCCAGCGGGTGGTGACCACGACGGCGACGCAGGTCAGCACGGTGAAGATGACGATCGTCAGGCCCAGCGGCAGCACCCCGAACGGCCGCAACAGCAGGGCACTGAACGGCGGGTACGTGAAGTACAGCTCACCCTGCACCCGGTCGGGCTGCACGTAGTCGTAGAGCGGATGCCCGGACGCCCACCAGTCCATCGCCCGCATGTAGATCTTCAGGTCGAAGAAGTCGTGCACCAGGCCCGGCAGGTAGAGCGCCGGCAGCACGGCCGCCAACGCCACCACCGTGACGACCCGGCGGGCCGTACGGCTCCGCTGGTCCTCCGGGGCGTTGACGGGGGAAGCGACGGATTCGGCGGGCACGGGGAAACCCTAGCGGTCCCACCCCGCGACAGTGCCGAGGCGCGGGCACCTGGGCTGCGCGTAGTCTGTCCCGGTGGCTGACCTTCTCGTCTGGATCGACTGTGAGATGACCGGGCTCGACCTCGGTAGCGACAAGCTGATCGAGGTGGCCGCACTGGTCACCGACCCCGACCTCAACGTGCTGGGTGAGGGTGTGGACGTGGTCATCCACGCCGACGAGGCGGCCCTGGAGGCGATGCCGGAGGTCGTCCGCACCATGCACGCCAAATCGGGTCTCACCGAGGAGGTGCGCCGCTCCACCGTCACCCTCGCCGAGGCTGAGGACCTGGTCCTGGAGTACGTCACCAGCCACGTGAAGGACCCGCGTACCGCGCCGCTGTGCGGCAACTCGATCGCCACCGACCGGGGCTTCATCGCCCGGGACATGACCCGGCTCGACGCCCACCTGCACTACCGCATGATCGACGTGTCGTCGATCAAGGAACTGTGCCGGCGCTGGTACCCCCGGGTGTACTTCGGCCAGCCGCGCAAGGGGCTGGCGCACCGGGCCCTGGCCGACATCCAGGAGAGCATCCGGGAGTTGGAGTACTACCGGCGCACCCTGTTCGTGCCGCTGCCCGGCCCGGACGTCGAGACGGCGAAGGCGATCGCGGCACAGCTCTAGGCCGGTGCCGGCCGGCCGGCGGAACCCGCTGGACGGCCCCCGTCCGGGTGTGGCTATTATTAGTCCGCACCCGCCCGGGAAACCGGCGCGGACGGCATGGTGGCTGTAGCTCAGTTGGCAGAGCACCGGGTTGTGGTCCCGGTTGTCGTGGGTTCAATTCCCATCAGTCACCCGGTTGGTGGATCTGCTCCACCGCAGCTCAGGCCCCCTCAATCGAGGGGGCCTGAGTCGTTGTAGGGGGCCAGGGGCTGGCCCGGCGGGCAGCACACCCCGCACGCGGACCGGCCCCCGCCTGATGACGGGGGCCGGTCGTGGAAGATCGGCGTGGGCCGGTCGGTCAGGACCCGGCTGGCCGGCTGCGGTCGGTCAGGGCGTCGGTCAGGGCGTCGGCTCGGCGCTCGGCGTGGCGGTGGCCCCGTCGGGGGAGGCGTCGGTGTCCGGCTGCCCGGCGTCCGGGTCGTACGGCAGGGCGCTGCCCTTGACGTACTGGTCCCAGCTCATGTTCCAGTCGGTCCAGCCGTTGCCGTTCTGGAGCTTGCGTTCGGTGCCCTTGACCGTGATCGGGTCACCGATCTTGGTGTTGGCGAACAGCCAGGCACCGTCCTTCATCGACACGTTGACGCAGCCGTGCGACACGTTCGTGGTGCCCTGCTGACCCTCCGACCAGGGGGCGGCGTGGATGAACTCGCCACCCCAGGTGAGCCGCTGGGCATAGTCGATCTTGGTGCGGTAGCCCTCCTCCGGGCCCAGCTCCTCCATCGTGTCGAAGACCGTCTTGCGGAGCTTCTCGATCACCACCATCGTCCCGCTGGACGACGGGGTGCTCTTCTTGCCCAGGCTGACCGGGATCGTCTTGACGACCTTGCCGTCCTTGGTGACGGTCATCCGCTTGGTCTTGTTGTCGACCTGCATCACCACCGACGGGCCGACCTTGACGTCCACCGTCAGGTCGGACCGGCCGTACCAGCCGCCGCCCATCGGCAGCCCGCCGGCCCGCACCTGGTACGACACCGTGGTGCCCGACTGCCAGAACTCCTTGGGCCGGTAGCGGACCTCGGTGGGGCTGACCCAGTGCCAGACGCCCTCCTGGGCCGGGGTGCTGGTGACCGTCATCCGGCGCTGCACGTCGTCGCGGTAGTCCTCCGGCACGGCCCGACCGAACTTCACGATCAGCGGCATGGCCACCCCGACCACCTGGTTGTCACCGAGGAAGCTGGTGACCCGCACCTGCTTGTCCGGCTTGGCCATCACCGTGAAGGCACTGGTGGCCGTCGCCGGCTTGCCGTCCTCACCGGTCGCCGTCACCGTGGCGGTGTACTTCTCCCCGTACTCCAGGGTGCCGTCGGGGAGCCAGCTCGCGCCGTCCGCGGCGAGCTTGCCCTCGACGGCCTTGCCGGCGGCGTCGGTGAGCGCGACGGTGGTGTCCTTGGCATCCTTGGCGGTGAAGACGATGCCGGTGGAGGCCGGGACGTCGGTGGCGTCGGCCTTCGGTTCGGTGATCGTCGCGCTGGCCTTCGGCGCGGCCTCCTCGCCGCCGCCCTGCCAGCTCGACGGCTTGTCGCCGCCCGAGCCGGTGCAGGCGGAGGTGAGGGCCAGCGCCGCGGCGAGGACCCCCGCCGCGAGCACCCGGCGGCGACCGGTACGCCCGGTCAGGTGGTCCTGGACAACTCGCATGATTCCCTCACAGTCGTGGTCCCCGATGTCCCATCGTCCCTCACAGACGCGGCGGCACGCCCGTCGGTTGCGAAGGGTGAACTGAAACACGCCGCCGAGCGGGGTGCGATGACGATGGGTCACCGGCCCGTGCCGCTCCGGGTCGGCGACCTGCGTCGACCCGGAGCGGAGGTCAGACCAGCGGACCCGAGCCGCCCTGTGGAACCGGCAGCGCGCTGCCCTTGACGAACTCCGCCCAGGTCAGGCTCCACGCCGTCCACCCGTTACCCGCTTCGAGCTTGCGTGGGGTGCCCTTGACCGTGATCGGGTCGCCCACCTTCGTCTGGGAGAAGAGCCACCTGCCCATCGCCATCGACACGTTGACGCAGCCGTGCGAGACGTTGCGCCGACCCTGCACCCCCTCGGACCACGGTGCCGCGTGGATGTACTCGCCGCCCCAGGTCAGCCGTTGGGCGAAATCGATCTCGGTGCGGTACTGGTTGGCGGGGTCCGGCTCGTCCATCGTGTCGAAGACGGTCTTCTCCTTCTTCTCCATCACCACCATGGTGCCGCTGGAGGAGGGAGTGCTCTTCTTGCCCAGGCTGACCGGCAACGTCTTGATCAACTGGCCGCCCTGGAACACCTCCATCTGCTTGGTGGCGTTGTCCACCTTCATCTCGAAGGCCCGCCCGATCTTGGCGGTCGCCGACCGGTCCACGTTGCCGTACCGGCCGTTGCTCAGCGGAATCCCGGCCAGCGCGATCCGGACGCTCAGCGTCGTCCCCGGCTGCCAGTACTCCGGCCCCCGGTAGTACGCCTGGGTGCCGCTGGACACCCAGTGCCAGGCACCCGGCTGCGGCGGATCAGTCTTGACGAACATCCGCTTCTGGACGGCTGCCCGGTCCTTCTGCGGAATGCCCGGACTGAACTCGGCCACCACCGGCATGGCCACGCCGTAGGTCCGGTCGTCGAAGAGGTAGAGGCCGGAGCCGATCATCGAACTCGGCTTGGCCATCGTGGTGAACGTGCTCACCCCCTGCCGGGGCTGGCCGTCGGCACCGGTGCCGATCACCGTGGCCTTGTACTTCGTGCCGTACTTCAGTGCCGACGACGGCACCCAGGAACTGCCGTCCAGCCGCAGCTTCCCGCCGACCTGCTTGCCGTCACCCGTCGTCAGGGTGACCGAGGAGACCTTCCCGCCGCCCGGGAGGTCGGCGCTGATCTCGGTGCTGACCGGTCTGCCCTTCGCCCCGTCGGCCGGACTGACCGCCAGGCCGTCCGCCACCGGTGCCGACGGCGACGCTCCGCCGGACTGCGCCGGGGTCACCGCCTCGGCGCTGGGCGAAGCCCCGGTGCCGCCGACGAACTCGGCTTCCTTCTTCTGGTCGCCGCCGCAGCCGGCCAGAGCCAGCGACGCCGCCAGGACGAGAGCGCCCGCCATCGCCCCGCCCCGCGTGAACCTGCCCATCCCCACCTCTGTTCTCGCGTACCTGGCGGACATCGTGCCCCATGTCGGCCACCAGCTCGATGCCGGAAGCTCTCCGGTGGGGGGATCTGAAGCCTTTTGCCCGTTAAGCTCGCCCGAAGAGTGGAGCCGGGTATCGGATTGGAACCCCGCTCATGGCCCGTGCTAGTGTTCTCTCCGTTGCCAACGAGCGCCGCTAGCTCAACTGGCAGAGCAGCGGACTCTTAATCCGCGGGTTCGGGGTTCGAGTCCCTGGCGGCGCACCACCAAAAAGGCTCTGACCTGGGGTTTCACCCTGGGTCGGAGCTTTTTGGCGTTTCTGTTCATGGCACGGTGTCTCGGTGGGTGCTCGGGAGCCGTTGGACCGTTCCGTGCCCGCGTGGACCGGGGCCTACATCGGTGCACCTGGCGCTCCGGCCGGGCGGGCGTTTTCGATTGCTGGCTTCGCACCAGGTGGGGCGGTCACCGGGGATGCTCGGCCAGCCGGTCGCGGAGCCGGGGGTGCCGGAACTGGTACGTGGCACCGACCCGCCGCAGCACGCCCCGGTCGACCGCGTCGTCGAGGAAGGCCATGGTCCGCCACGGCAGGTGCCCCCGGGTCGCGAGGACGGCCCGGGCGACCGTGTACCTGGCCCAGGCGCCAGCGCCGATCCAACCGATGATGAACGCGGTCGCGGCCAGCATCGGGCGGACGGTGCCGAGCAGGATCGCCGGCGTCGCGCCGAGCAGGATCGCCGGCGGCACGACCATCAGCCCCGCCGCCCGGTCGCCGCGCAACGTCGAGGTCGGACTGACGGCGCGGGACGGGTCGGCAGGTACCACGAGTTCCCGGGTCAGGTCGCGTTCTCTGCGCCGCCGGGTCTGCCGGACGAGTAGGGCGGCTGCCGTCAGCAGCAGGAGCACGCCCGCCGTGATGACCAGCGGACCGGCCCCCGGCACGGTCAGCAGGACCAGCCCCGCCAGCAGCGGCACGGCCAGCTTGGTGGTGGAGACGAGGACGTACCAGAGGGTGGCCCGGAGCCGGCGGAAGCTCATCTTCGTGCGGTACGGGGTCTCGCTGGCGACCCAGCCCAGCCTGGTGCGGGCCCGCCGGCTCGCCCCGATCAGGCCCAGGAGCGTCCCCATCGCCAGGCCGGCGGTCAGGCTGTGTCCGAGCCCGAAGAACAGTCCGTAGAGCGCGATGAGCAGCGGGGTCCACAGGGTTCGTTGGTGCTGGATCGCCCGGTCGAGTCGCCACCAGGCGATCTCGTGGGTGCCGTTCTGGCGCAGATGCCGGGCCAGGAAGACCAGCGCCCGTTCCACCTCCTGACGGTGCCACCGTTCGTCGGAGTCCCGGCGGCTGGTCGGGGTCGGCTCGGCCGGATAGACCGCCGGCAGCAGACCGTCGATGAGATGGTCGGCGATGGCGTCCCGGCCCGGAAAACGGGCCCGGTCGCCCAGCTCGTGCGGATCGGCGACGGTGGTGGCCGGGTCGGCGGTGACGGTCGTGGGTGTCGCTGTCGGGTAGCTGGTGCGGGCCAGCCAGGCCATCAGCGGCGTCCGCAGGGCCTGGGCGAGCGGGGCGTCCGGTTCGTTGGCCAACTCGGCGAAGGCCCGGTGCCACCGCCCGGTTCCGCCTGCGGGGGCGAGGTAGTCCCGGACCTCGGTCAGCCTGAGGGGCAGCACCTCCACCACCGCAGCCCCGGACAACCCGCAGCCGGCGATCCGGACCGCGCCCTCGTACGGCTCGATGCGGCTGGTCACCACCAGCGGTTCTCCCGTGCCGAGGCTGTTCAGCTCGCTGAGCGCTGTGCCGAGCAGCCCGTCGCCGATCATGTCCAACCCGTCAAGGACCGGCAGCACCAGCCGACTCTCGATCAGGTGGGTGGCCATCGTCCGACGGGTGCGCGAGCGGCCCGGGGCCGGTGTCCCCAGGTGGGGATGGTCCTGGGTCAGCCGCTGCGCCATCCACTCCCGCAGGTGCTGCTCGCCCGGGTGCCAGGTGTCGGCGGGCAGCAGCACCGGGACCGGCTGGCCGGCCAGGCGTTCCCGGAGCAGACCGCGCACGAGCCGGGTGGCCAGCACGGTCTTGCCCGCCCCGGCCGTACCCAGGATCACCAGCCGGCGGTGCGGTAGCCGCCGGGCGAGAAGACCGGCGAGGTCGTCCAACCCGCCAGCCGGGAGCTGGTCGTCGGTGACCCCGATGGACGACCAGTCGACGTCGGCCATCGCCGAGCCGGCGGCGGCGGTCACCGCCCAGCGGACGGGCAGCGGGCGTCGCAGCACCTGGCTGCGCTCCTCGTCCCGCCGTCGCTCGGTCTCCACCTGTCCCGCCAGGGCCTCCAGGGCCTTCGACACCAGCACGTCGTCGGCGTGCGTGGGCGGGGCGCTCCGGTAGCTGACCTGGTTGACGATGTTGTGGTCACCGAAGGCGGCCGGCCCGTGGGTGGTGATCCCGGAGTAGCTGGCCTGGTGGATGCCGGTGCCCGGCCCGGGTGACGGTGCCACCTGGTCGGTGCGGGGACGGTCCTGCGCCATCACCAGGGCCGGTGCGGGGTCGCGCTGCCGGCGGAACCGTACGTGGTGATCACGTTGCCGTTGCCGAACGCCGTCGGCCCGTGCGCCGTGATGTGCTGGAAGGTCTGACCGCCGGCGGAGGGCTGGACCGGGGTGGTGGCGGGGGAGGGCTGTTCTGCGGCGGCGTTCTCGCCAGGCAGGTGGATCCAGGCGACGGCGTCGAAGCTCTTTTCCGGCAGGCTGGCGGTCACCCGCAGGAAGTGCTCTGGCCGCAGGTCACCGTAGTGCCGGACGACATCCTGGTAGAGCCGGTCCGACACGATCAGTGCGACCTGCGCCTCGGGAAACCGTCGCAGGGTGGCCTTGAGCTGTGGAGAGTCGACCAGTCGGCAGGCCGTGACGACGGCCTCGCCGGGAAAGCCGTTGTGGCCGTCGAGGTGGACCAGGCCCTCGTGGACGCCGATCCGTAGTCGGATGCGGGCCTCGGGGGCCAGTCCATGGTTGTGCTCGCGGAGCAGCCGGTCCACGGTCGGTGCCAGTCGGGTCACGATCGTCCGCTCACTGGTGCCCTGCGGCAGGATCGCGAGCTGCCCGTCGCCGCTCGGCTGGACCAGCCAGCCATCCGGGCGTAGGCCCAGCTCCTCCCGGGCCCGCTGCATGATCCTCGGCAGGGCCTGCTGGACACGCCACTGGAGCACGTTGTCCCGCCCGCTGTACCGCTCCACGTCCACGGTGAGGACGAGATGCCGGCTCGGGTCCGCGATGTCAGACACCCATTCACCCTCCGCTGGCACACCGGTCGGTCGGTTCGTTTCTACCATCCCGAGGCGAAAGCGAATCCCCCAACAACGAGGCTTTCATCGTGCCGGGCCCGGTCACGATGGGCGCGGAGGAAAACTGGTGTCCACACAGGACTCGGGACTTGACGACAAGGACGGAGTCGACCGAGATCCGGTGCCCCCGTACGAGCCTCATCGGGTGCCCGTCGGCGTTCTGCGAACGATACGATCCTCCGCCCGGGCACGATCTGATCGACGATCGGAGTGGTGTTGCGACGGAGCGCGCAGGCCGCACAGGCAGAGGTTGTCAGGTTCTGGCGAACCGTGGAGATGTTCAGTCCGCAGAGCGTCGAGCGGGTCAGCCGGGACCGGTTGGTCTTCGCGGTCCAGCCGGGACAGCCGTTGCCGTGGGAGGCGGGTCACGAGCTCTCGCGGTGGAAGCTGCGCCCGAACCAGACGTGGCGACACGTCGTGTATCTGGGCATCCACCGTCTCGACGAACTGTTCGGGGTGCTGTCCCGGATATTCGAACCGGACCCGGACAGCTACGACGAAAGGCCGGCGGGGGAGAGCGCCGTCGTCGCCCTGACGGTCGACGAGCAGGGGCACGTGTTGCTCGACTCGCTGGTGCTGTCGAGCTGCGCCTGGGCGACCGGCCGGTTGGTGCGGGACAGGCGTGCCAGAGGCGACTGGCTCGCGCGGTTCGAGTCCGCCACCGCGGATCTCCACGAGTCGCTTCAGGAGTTGGTGACCGTGACCACCGACGGTACGGAGGACTGTGCGCCGCAGATGGTCCCGCGGGTGGTGGACCACGGCCTGCTCGCCGACTGCCTGCGTCTGGCCCTGGGGGTGGCCGGGATCGGCGCAGCCCTACCCTGTACCGACATCCGGATCAAGAGCCAGATCGTGGCCCGTCGCAACCCGGACAGCGCCGCGGGCCACGCGTTTCTCAACAGCTTCATCATGTACGACCTGGAGCGGGTCGCAGGAAAGATCGCCAAGGGTGAGGTCGGCGTCGCACTGCGCGACTATCTGCAGCCCGAGGCCGATCTCGCCACCGCCGGCCGGGTGGACGTGTGCGACCGTGTCGACGCCGTGTTGGCGGCGACGGCACCAGCGGTGGTGCCGGCGGGGCGGTGGCCCAGCCATCCCGAGCACGCGCTCGCGCTCAACCAGCAGGTGGCCGTCTGCACCGCGCTGGGCATGACCGCCGGGATTCTCGGCGTCAACGGCCCGCCGGGCACCGGCAAGACCACGATGCTGCGCGACCTCGTCGCGGCGCTCGTCGTCGAGCGGGCCCGGCGGCTGGCCGCGCTGACCGATCCGGCCCGGGCGTTCACCGGACGGCAGCTCCGCTGGAGCACAGGACAACGTACGCGGGTCGTCGACGTGTGGCAGCCCGACCTCACGGGCTTCGAGATGGTTGTCGCCTCGGCCAACAACGGTGCCGTGCAGAACGTCACCGACGAGATTCCCGCCGCTGACGCGATCGATGACTCGTGGCGGGAACGGGCGGCGGCGGCCGACTATTTTCCCGACATCGCCACGGCACTGTTGGCCGGTCAGCCGGATGCCGAGCAACCGCAGGTCGGCGAGCGGGCATGGGCCCTGGTCGCGGCGCGGCTGGGGAACAAGGCCAACCGGAGCCGGTTCGTCAACACGTTCTGGTACCACACCCCGGACGAGCCCCGGAAGGGAGCCAGCGACGAGGGCCACATCTGGTCCGGCCTGCTGTCGGTGCTGAAAGGGTACGAGCAGACGGGCCCGGAGGTCCCGTGGTCGACTGCGGTGTCGCGGTTCCGTGCCGCGCAGGCACGGGTCGAGGCGGTGCGTACGAAGCGGGCCGAGGTGTACCGCGACGTCGAGCGCCGGGAGCATCCCGAGCTCCACCTTGCCGAGCTGCGGCACGCCGTGAAGGTGGCGGCGGGTTCGGTCGAGTCGGCACGGCGTCGCCACGGGGTGGCGTTGGACACCGAGCGCGAGCGGGTGGCCGAGGCCGACCGGATCGCGTCGGCCCTCCAGGCCGAGGCCGAACGGGACGCCCGCCGTCGCGCGGCGGCTGCCGACCAGACCCTCGCGACGGCCGAGCGTCAGGTCGAGCACCTGAGCACCGGCCGCAGGGCCACCGCCGAGCGGGCCCTGTGGTCGAGTGAGGCGGAGCTGAGCCGGTGGTTGACCGCGCAGGCGGCGCACCAACGGGTGCGGCCCGGCCCGTGGGAGTGGTTGCGTACCCTCGGCGAGGCACGACGGCGCTGGTCGTACCACGACGGTCAGCTCCTGGCCGGGGTCCGGCAGGCCCAGGTCGCGCTGGACGCGGCCCGGGCGGAGCGGGCTGCCGTGCAGGTGGAGATCGACGTGGTGCAGCGGGCGGTGGACACCGCCCGGCGGCAGGCGGACGAGATCCGACGCATGCTGGCGGCGGGCATACCCAAGCCGCGGGTCGACCACGCGCCGCTGACCGCGGCCAGGCGGACGGTGGCGTCGGCGGAACAGGAACTCTCCACGGCCGTCCAGGCCCACCGCGCGGCCGAGGACGCGATCCGGGCGGCCGAGGCCGACCTCTCCACCCTCCAGGCGCGGCTGAGGCGGGCTGCGGGCGCGCTCGGCCGGCACTTTCCCGACCCCGAATGGCACGCCGACCGCCAGCGCCGGGAGTTGGCGGCGCTCTGGACCGACCGGGAGTGGAACGAGGCGCGTAGCGACCTGTTCCTGGCGGCCCTGGCGCTGCACAAAGCGTTCCTGCGACACAACGCCACCCGGCTGCGACGCAACCTGCAGGCTGCGATGGATCTCGTAGGCGGCGACGCCCCCACCGATCTGGCCCCCGATGCGGCGCTGGCGGCCTGGCAGAGCCTCTTCTTCGTGGTGCCGGTGGTGTCCACCACCTTCGCCTCGTACGCCCGGGTGTTCGGTCACCTCGGCAGGGAAGCGCTCGGTTGGTTGCTCATCGACGAGGCCGGGCAGGCGACACCACAGAACGCGGTCGGGGCGCTCTGGCGCACCAGGCGTGCGGTGGTCGTCGGCGACCCGTTGCAACTGGAGCCGATCACCACCCTGCCGTTCCGCACCGAACAGGCGATCCGGACCGAGCAGGCGGTGGACGAGCAGTGGCTGACCAGCCGTACCTCCGTCCAGCGTCTCGCCGACCGGCTCACGCCGTTGGGCACCTGGCTGGACGGTGACGACGACCCGACCTGGGTGGGTGTGCCGCTGACCGTGCACCGGCGCTGCGACCAGCCGATGTTCAACATCGTCAACCAGGTCGCCTACGGCGGTCTGATGATCGATGGCACCGGCACCGGGGCAGCGGACCGCTTCCAGCTCGTCTACCCGACGCTGCCCCCGTCGAAGTGGATCGACGTCGCGGGCACCGGCGCGCAGGGCCACTGGATTCCCGACCAGGGCCGGCAGCTCGACCGTATCCTCGCCACCCTCGCCGAGCTGGACTTCGACATGTCCGAGGTCATGGTGATCGGGCCGTTCCGGGACGTCGCCCGCGAGGTCGGCAGGCGGGCCCGGCGCTATCCCGGTCTGGTCGCCGGCACCGTCCACACGGCACAGGGCAAGCAGGCCGACATCGTCGTGTTGGTGCTCGGCGGTGCGCCGGACCGGGTGGGTGCCCGCCGGTGGGCGTCGAGCAGGCCCAACCTGCTCAACGTCGCGGTGAGCCGGGCCAAGCGCCGGCTCTATGTCATCGGCGACCGGCAGGCATGGTCGCCGTTGCGCTACTTCAAGGTCCTGTCAGCCGAGCTGCCGCGCCAGGACCCGGTTCGGCCCTAGCTGCCCACAGCCGGCACCCGGACGGCCGAAATGCCGTTGCCCGGTGACCGGGGACGGAGCCGGGCACGGTAGCCGTCGGCCCTTTCCGCCTCCCTGATTGCCGTCCGCATGGCGATGGCGGCAGCAATTAAGATCGTCGCATGTCAATTGAATGAATCGATTGACTTGATCTGGACGACACGTAATGTGGGTGACGGTTCGGCCACTCTGGGCCGATCGGCGGCAGGAGACTCTGATGGGTGTGCGACGACGGCGCAGGCCACGACCGGCCACGGTGATCGGGGTGGCCGGCTCTCTCGTGGTGGGGTTGTTGACCACCCAGGCGGGCGTCGGCCCGGCGGCCGCCGCCGCTGATCTCACCCTGACCGTGGACGTGTCCGCCGCCCGGCACCGGATCAGCCCCGACATCTACGGCATGAACGGCGGAGACCCCGCCCTCGTCGCCGAGCTCGACACGCCGGTGGCCCGCTGGGGCGGTAACGCGAGCAGCCGCTACAACTTCAAGAACCACACCTACAACACGGGTAGCGACTGGTACTTCGAGAACATCGTCGCCGGGCCCGACAACACGGTCGAGGCGTTCGTCCAGCGCAACCGGGACCACGGGACGAAACAGGTGGTCGCCGTGCCGTTGATCGGCTGGGTGGCGAAGGACTCGCCCTCGTCGCACCCGTTCGCCTGCGGCTTCCCTGCCACCCGCTTCCCGGAGCAGGACTCGTTCGACCAGTGGGACCCCAACTGCGGCAACGGTCGGCGTGCCGACGCGAACCTGACCGGCGCGGTTCCCACGGACACCTCCATCCCGGCCGGCGCGTCGTTCGCCGGGGAGATGGTGTCCCATCTCGTGAGCCAGTTCGGCCCGGCGGCACGCGGGGGCGTGAAGATCTACGAACTCGACAACGAGCCGGTCCTGTGGAATTCCACCCACCGTGACGTGCATCCCGAGCCGGTGAGCTACGACGAGTTGGGTGGCAAGGGCACCGCGACCGCCGCTGCCATCAAGGCCGCCGACCCGCATGCGGCGGTGCTCGGCCCGTCCGGCTGGGGATACTGCGAGTGGGTGGCGTCCGGTGTGGACGGCTGCGCGCCGGGTGCGGACGCGGCGGCGCACGGCGGGCTCAACCTCTCCCAGTGGTACCTGAAGAACATGAAGGACTTCAGCGACGCCCATGGCGGGAAGCGCTTCCTCGACTACTTCGACCAGCACTACTACCCGCAGATCAGCGGCGGTAAGGACCCGGATGCCAACGCGCTGCGGCTGCGGTCCACCCGGTCGCTGTGGGACCCGACGTACGTCGACGAGTCGTGGATCGGGCCGGGCGGGGTCAACGCGCCGCCGTTGCAGTTCATCCGGCAGATGAAGGCGTGGGTCGCCCAGCACTACCCGGGCACGAAGGTCGCCATCACCGAATACAACTGGGGTGCGCTGGACGACATCAACGGCGCGCTCGCCCAGGCCGACGTCCTCGGCATCTTCGGCCGCGAGGGGCTGGACCTGGCCACGATCTGGGGCGAGCCGAAACCGACCGACCCCGGCGCGTACGCCTTCCGGATGTACCGGAACTACGACGGCGTCGGCAGCAGGTTCGGCGACGTGAGTGTCTCGGCGGTCAGCAGCGACCAGGGGCAGCTCGCGGTCTATGCCGCGCAGCGCTCGTCCGACCGGGCACTGACCGTGATGGTGGTCAACAAGACGGGCGGTGACCTGACGTCCCGGTTGGCGCTCCCCGGCCTCCGCGGCGGGGACCGGGCGCAGCGGTTCACCTACGGCCCGGCCGACCTCACCTCGATCGTCCGGGGTGCGGATCTCCGGGTGACCCGGGGCGGCGTCAGCGCGACGTACCCGGCGAACTCCGTGACGCTGCTCGTCCTGCCGCAGCGCCGGCACTGAGCGCCCGCCGCCCTGCGCGGGCCGGCGGCTGACCGCCAGCACAGGACCACCGGGCCAGGCATGCCTATGATCAAGGCCGCAGGCATGTCTGCCCTGGTCCACCGCCCGGTGGAGCTGTCACCCGCGAACGAAGGACGCGCATGGCCCGCCCTTACGAGCCCGGACCGAAGCGGTTCGTCTTCACCGCCGGGGACGGCAGTGACGAACACGTCTCGGTGGGTGACCCGCAGGAGGCGTACCTGGCGTTCTCGGCATTCTTCCGGGGGCGGGACTGCGACACCTACACCATCGAGGACGAGGCGGCGGGGCAGCGCGTGGTGCTCATGCCCCGGGCGGGGGTGATCTCCCGGATCAGGCGCGGGGACCAGCCCCGGTCGGAACACCTTCGGACCGACCGGGCCAACCGCTACCTGCCGGGCGCGATGCTGTTCTTCGAGAACGGGTACGGCGGCCTCGACCGCTTCGGCCAGTGGTTCCCCGACCGCGCCGACCTCGACGCGTCACCGGAGGCCCGGGGCGTGGCCCGCGCCGCCACGTTCGCGACGGAAGCGGCGGCGATCGTGGAGGTCGCCCGGATCTGGGCGGACTCGGGCTGCGTCGACCCGAGCGGCGAGTACCACGTCTTCTTCGAATCGCACGGTGTCGACGACGACCGGGCCGAGCGGGCCGAACTGCTCCAGCTGATCGGGTTCCTCGGTCTCGAACGGGTCGACGCCCCGGCCGGGGCCGCCGGGGGCGAGGTCTGGGTGCGGACCGAACCACGCCTCGACGCCGAGTGCGCCAGGTGGTCGTGAGCACCGGGTGCCGGGTGGGTCGCCAGACGCTGGGGACCTCACCCGGTCGGGT
Organism: Micromonospora sp. CA-248260; assembly: GCF_050942205.1. Taxonomy (NCBI): domain Bacteria; kingdom Bacillati; phylum Actinomycetota; class Actinomycetes; order Micromonosporales; family Micromonosporaceae; genus Micromonospora; species Micromonospora sp. CA-248260. The sequence continues at coordinate 1,307,041 of NZ_CP192021.1, forward strand.
CCAGCCGGTACGGTTCCGAGGGGGTGCGAGCGGTGCGTGAGGTCGTCTTCGCGCGCCGTGGCAGCGGCTGGCTTCCGCAGGTGATCCGTGCGAACGGTGCGCTGGAGCTGACGCTCGCCGCCGGGGCCGACGCCAACCACGAGCCGCGGACGTTCACGGTCCCGATCGGCGAGGCCCATCTCGCGGTGATCCGGGAGGACCTGGCCAGACACCTGCTGCTGTGGAGTGCGTTCCTTCCGCTGTGCGACGCCGCCGGAATCGGGGGCGGGCTCGACGAGGAGGCTGCCGTCGCGCTGCTCGACCCGGTCCTGCTGTCCGCGCCCACGGACGTCGACGCGCTCTTCCGGCGCATCCGGTGGGACCGGAGCCGACTCGTCGCCCATGGTGCCGACATCGACCTCCTGGAGCGCGGTCAGGTCTGCGCGGCGATGCGCGGGGCGTCGGAGCAGCCGGACGAGAGACGCGCCCAGGAGCATCAGGCGGCCCGCCGTCGCGCCGAGCGGGCGGTGGTCCTCGGGCCTCTCGATGCGGGGATCCTGCGGTTCACCGGCCAGTACCTGCACGGCGCGACGGTGCCCCGGCGGCTGCCAGATGCCGTCGACCCCGCCCTGCTGCCCCAGGTCATGGGCGTGATCGGCACTGCGGAGCAGGCGTGCGCCGGGATGCGGATCGGCCTCGATCCGCGTCGGGGGAACCGGGCGACGGACAAGCGCGACTGGGAGCGGATGACGGCGACGGTCGACGCGGCCGTACGCCGGGCGTACCCCGAACTCGTCGCTGACGCGGTGCGGTCGGTGAGTTTCCTGATGTGCTCGGAGGCTGCGGACCGCTCCCGGACCGCGCCGGCTGCCGACGACGAGGCTGCCGACGACCACCCCGGGGGCGACGACAGCGCGCGGAAGACCGCCCTGTCGTTCACCGACGACAAGGGCGGCGAGCAGACGTGGCTGCGGGGCGGCCCCCGCACCGCCTCCGCCGCGTTCTGGGACTTCGTCGCCGATCGGTCCGCCGGGGACAACGAGGTGTTCACCATCGAGGACGAGGAGCGGGGCGAGGGGATCCAGCTGCTCTTCTATGCGGACTCCATCGCCCGGATCACGACGGTGCGGCCCGGGGAGGCGGGGTCGGCGCCGCAGTACCGGGTCGAGTACCGCCTGGTCGACGGGATCGGCGGGTACCGGACCCTGGTGGGTGCCTTCGTCCGTGGCGGCTGCGCCGCACTCGACCAGCACGGCCCGTGGACGTCGGATGTCGCCGAGTTCGAACGGTCGCGTCGTCGGCGCGACGACCGGTAGTTCCCGGGGACGTCCACCCCCGCGTCGACAGGGCCGCGACGCCTGGCCCGACCAGCGGACCTGACGCGGTCGCGACCCGGCTGCCAGGTGGGCCACCGCTGGCGGGCCGACCCGCCGCCCGGTCTCTCGGCTGATCATTGCGGTCACGATTACGCATAGGTGGTTGACAATTGATGGTTGCGGCCTATGGGTCGGACGCATACGCTTCAGGGCAGAATTCCGTGACCACGGGCAAGAGCGGTCGGGTGGTCGGCGGGAGTTCCCTGTGGCGGGGGACTGTCGCCGGTTGATGCCGGTCGCTCACACGTGCACCTTGCCACTGCCGGTCACGGTGTCTCCCAGTAACCCGCCAACGGCCGAGCCCGCCCGGAGCGCCCCCGTCTCCCGGCGCGGCGGCCCATGTTCGCATGGCGGGTTCACTGTCGCACCCCCAGGACGACTGTCCAGCGGACATGTCTGTCGGTGGCCTGCGAAAGGAACGGTACGTGAAACCAGCCCTCTCCACCGCCCGAAGGTCGCTGCTGGCGGGCGTGTTGCTCGTCGCCGCCGCGTTCCCGGCCGTGATCGCGAATCAACTGCCGGCGTCGGCGGCAGTCCAGGAGACCTACTACGTCGCGCCGGACGGCAGCGATGCCAATCCCGGCACGATGCAGTCGCCGTTCCGGACGATGCAACGCGCCCGGGACGTCGTGCGGACAGTGAACGCGAACATGACCGGCGACATCCAGGTCTACCTGCGGGGTGGCCGGTATCCGGTGACCAGCACCATCGAGTTCGGCGCGGCCGACTCCGGCAGCAACGGCTACCGGGTCAGCTATTCCGCCTACCCCGGCGAGACCCCGGTGCTCGACGGCGGTGTGCCGGTGACCGGGTGGACCCAGCACAGCGGGAACATCTGGAAGGCCCCGCTGGACCGGGCCAACAAGCTGCGCGCGCTCTACGTCAACGACAAGCGGGCGTTCATGGCGTCGAAGACGGTCGGCTCGGCGGGCTGCTACGGGACTTACAACATCACGGCCGGGCAGGCGGCGTGGGCCTGGGAGTCGGGCTCGCAGTGCGACGGCGCGAAGTACAACCTCAACGACTTTCCGGCCGTCGCCCGCAACGCCGACGACATCGAGATCGAGACGGCGACCACCTGGACCACCGCCATCGTCGGGGTACGCCAGGTCACCTCCGACGGGGCGAACCGGGTGGCGCTGTTCCAGCAGCCGGGTGCCGCCATCGCCCAGGGCGCGTTCAACGGCAACGCCCAGGCCGGCGGCAGCCACAAACTGATGAACGCCTACGAGTTCCTGGACGCGCCGGGTGAGTTCTTCTTCGACAAGGGCAGCAGGACCCTCTACTACTACAAGAGCAGCGCCGAGAACATGACGACCGCGTCGGTGTTCGCGCCGAACAACGTGACCACCCTGCTGCGGGTCGCCGGCACGTCGACGAGCAACCACGCCCGCAACCTCACGTTCGCCGGGCTCACCGTGCAGCACTCCGACTGGAACCTGTTCACCGTCGCCGGCTCGTCGTACAAGCAGGCGCAGCAGGGCAACCTCGGCGCGCAGGCGTACGCGAAGCGGAACTTCCACGACTACTACTACCGCAACGTCGACGTCACTCCGGGCATGATCCAGGTGGAGAACGCCGACGGCATCCTGCTCAACCGTAACCGCATCCAGCACAGCGGCGCGGACGGCGTCAACATGGTCAACGACGTGCAGGGCACCCAGTTGACCGGGAACTTCACCAACGACATCGCGGGTTCCGCGATCACCGTCGGACATCCCCAGCACGTCTACATCGGCGACGGGACGTCGACCAACCGGGAGAAGTGGCTGCCGCAGGTCGAGGGGCTGCCGAAGAACATCGACATCAAGAACAACTACCTGTACGACAGCGCGGTGCTGTTCAACGGGCACAGCCCCATCTCGGCGTACTTCGTGGACACCCTGACGATCCAGCGCAACCGGATCGAGAAGTCGCCGTGGTCGGGCATCACGCTCGGCTGGGGCTGGTGGAACTTCGACGGGTCATCGGGCTCGATCGCGCCGAACCGGCCCACCACGACGGCCCGGAACAACACCATCAGCTACAACCACATCATCGACACGGTGCAGCGGCTCAGCGACACCGCACCCATCTACACGTTGGGCGCGCAGCCGGGGACGACGATCACCAACAACTATCTCCAGGGTGTGCCGTCCGGGCACAAGTACGGCCTGCACCCGGACGAGGGTTCGGCGTACATCACCTTCCGCGACAACGTGCTGAGCGTGGACAAGAACATCACCTGGATGATCAACTCAGACGACTTCGGGCGCAAGCACGACCTGAGCATCACCCAGATCTACGGCCCGATCAACAAGGTGTCCAACAAGAACCTGCCCAACAGCACGGTCAGCGACATCCTGGTCTCCTCCGACTATGTCTGGCCGGCGCAGGCGTACGGCATCGCCGCCGCCTCGGGGCTGGAGGACGCGTACCGTGACATCGTCCCGGCGGGCAACCTCTCCCTGCCGAACCACGTCCTGCCGGCCAGCACCTTCGTCACCAGCTCGACGGCGTCGATCCCGATCCGCAGCACCGGTGACGCCGCCAGGACGGTCTGGCTCGCCCCTGCCGGCACGACCACCTTCACCGCCGGTCCGACGATGACCCGGGCGACGGGCACCGCCACGTCCATCGCGGTGCCCGCCAACCAGGGTGAGTACCGGCTGTTCGTGGTGGACGCGCAGGGCAACCGGTCGGCCGAGTCCAGCTCGCTGGTCCGGCAGCAGGGCACCGGCAGTGGCCAGCAGGGTGGGCGTCTGGTGGGCGGCCAGTCCGGCCGCTGCGTGGACGTACCCAACGCCAGCACCACCAACGGCACGCAGGTGCAGTTGTGGGACTGCGCGGGTGGCGTCGGCCAGCAGTGGACCTACTCCGCCGGCAGGCAGCTGACCGTGTACGGCAACAAGTGCCTGGACGCGAGCGGTGCGGGCACGTCCAACGGCACCGCCGTCATCATCTGGGACTGCCACGGCGGGGCCAACCAGCAGTGGAACCTCAACGCCAACGGCACCCTGACCAACGGCCAGTCGGGGTTGTGCCTCGACGCGAACGGCGCGGCCACCGCCAACGGCACGAAGATCATCCTCTGGTCGTGCAACGGCGGCACCAACCAGCAGTGGAGCCTGCGCAACTGACCGGGCGTTCCCCGGGGCCGGGTGACGCCGGCCCCGGGGGCACCGGACCCGTCGTGGGCGTCGGGGAACTGTGCGTGTGGCCTGCGGTTCGTCGCCGTCGGGTGGACGTTCCCGGGTGGCAACCCGCTCGACACAGCATTGACATATTTCACTTTCCGACCTAGGGTCTTGCCGAATCGATTCGACGTCGAGCCCGGTGCTCCGGCACCGGCGGTCGACCGGGTGGCGTCCGGGCGGGCGCGATGTGGCCACCGATCGGTTCGACGACCAGTCGGTCCTGCCTGGGCAGCGGAACCAGCGGCTGGCAGCCGCGGCGATGAGCCAGCCGGCGCGGTGAGCGCATCGAGTGTCTTCCGGTGTTCCGTCCTTGGCGGGTGCGGTCAGCGGGATCGGTCGGGCGCGACACGTCGGGATCGCCGTCGACTACATACCTGAAGCAGTGCAGGCTGAGTGGCAGGAGCCCCATCATGACCAGGCGCAGACCCATCCTTGGTTCCCTAGCGGCGGCGGCGGCCCTCGTCGTGACCGTCGGCGCGACGGCACTCGCCGGTGGCCTCACCACCACGGCCGCCGCCGCCGACGTCTCGGCGGCGGCGGCGACCGCCGGGTGCGGCAAGGCCCCCACCCTGACCAGCGGCCAACGGTCGATCCAGAGCAGCGGCCAGAACCGCAGCTTCATCCTCCGGATCCCCGACAACTACGACCGCAACCACCAGTACCGGTTGATCTTCGGCTTCCACTGGAACGGCGGCACCGCCAACGACGTCGACGGGGGCGGGTCGGACGGGGCCGCCTGGTCCTACTACGGGCTGCGCCAGCAGGCGAACAACAGCACCATCTTCGTGGCCCCCCAGGGCAACGGCAACGGCTGGGCCAACCCCGGCGGCCAGGACGTCACCTTCGTCGACGACATGGTCCGGCTGATCGAGAACGACCTGTGCGTCGACACGACGCAGTTGTTCGCGCTGGGCTTCAGCTACGGCGGCGGGATGAGCTACTCGCTGGCCTGCTCCCGGGCGAACGTCTTCCGGGCCGTCGCGGTCTACTCCGGCGGGCAGCTCAGCGGGTGCAGCGGCGGCGGCCAGCCGATCGCCTACATGGGCATCCACGGCATCGGGGACCCGGTGCTCAACGTCTCGGCCGGCCGGTCCCTGCGGGACACCTTCGTGCGCAACAACGGGTGTACGGCGCAGAGCCCGCCCGAGCCGCGCGCCGGGAGCCTGACCCACATCACCACCACCTACTCGGGCTGCCGCTCCGGCTACCCGGTGGTGTGGGCGGCGTTCGACGGCGGGCACACCCCCGGCCCGGTCGACGGTGGCGGCGACAGCGGTGCCCGGACCTGGACCAAGGGTGAGGTGTGGCGGTTCTTCACCCAGTTCGACAGCACCACCCCGACGCCGACCCCGACGGTGACGCCGACCGGCAACCCGACCACCCCGCCGCCGTCCGGCACGGGCGCGGTGCGCAACTCGTCCTCCGGGCGCTGCCTGGACGTCAACGGTGGTACGCAGACCAACGGCGCGGCGGCGATCATCTGGGACTGCCACGGGCAGGCCAACCAGAGCTGGACCTCGACGGCCGCCCAGGAGCTGCGGGTCTTCGGCGGCAAGTGCCTGGACGTCAACGGCGCGGCCACCGCCAACGGCAGCTCGGTGATCATCTGGGACTGCAACGGCCAGGCCAACCAGCGCTGGCGGTTCAACGCCGACGGCACGATCACCGCCGTCGGCTCGGGCCGCTGCCTGGACGTGGTCGGCAACGGTACGGCCAACGGCACGCGTACCCAGATCTGGGACTGCAACGGCGCCGCCGGCCAGCGGTGGAGCCGGAGCTGAGCCCGGCGGACGTCGACGGAGGGCGGCGGTAGACCGAGCGTAACCCCGGTGGGATCTCGCATTGATCGCATTCAATGCATAGGGTCACTGCTGTACGCGGTGGGCCGATGGAGGCCCGCCGGGGCGGCGCTGCCCTCATCGTGCACGAATCGACGTTTTTCTGGGGAGAACAGAGCATGGAGCAACGACAGAACAGTCGTCTGTGGGCCCGATGGCGGCGAGCGGCCCGCAGCACGGTCACCGCGGCGGCGGTGTCCCTCGGGGTGGCCGCGCTCGCGGTGGGATTCTCGGCGGGTGCCGCCGTCGCGGGCGTCGGGGGGGTCGCGACGAACGCGGCGTTCGCCGCCGCGCCGGTCGCCCAGGTCACTGCGGGTGACCTGCACACCTGTGCGATCCGTACCGACGGGACGCTCTGGTGCTGGGGTGACAACTACGGTGGCAAGCTCGGTGACGGGACCACCACCAACCGGACCGGCCCGGTGCAGGTCGGCACCGCCACCACCTGGTCGCGGGTCGACGCGGGCACCAGCCACAACTGCGCGATCCGCACCGACGGCACGCTGTGGTGCTGGGGCGGCAACTACAGCGGGCAGCTCGGTGACGGGACCACCACGAGCCGGAGCACCCCGGTGCAGGTCGGCACCGCCACCACCTGGGCCGGCGTCAGCGCCGGTGCCAACCACACCTGTGCCGTCCAGACCACCGGCACCCTGTGGTGCTGGGGCCTGAACCGCAACGCGCAGCTGGGCGTCGGCACCTCCCCGTCGCGGGCCACCAGCCCGGTGCAGGTGGGTACGGGGACCACCTGGGCCAGCGTCACCACCGGCTACGCGCACAGCTGTGCCGTGCAGACCGGCGGCACGCTGTGGTGCTGGGGTGACAGCACGGACGGGCAGCTCGGTGTCGGCATCCTGGGTTACCGGGCGACCCCGGCGCAGGTGGGCACCGCGAGCACGTGGACCGGCGTGACGGCCGGCCACGCGCACACCTGCGCGGTGCAGTCCGGTGGCACGCTGTGGTGCTGGGGCGAGAACGGGTACGGCCAGGTGGGTGGCGGCACCGGTGTCCAGACCAGTCCGATCCAGGTCGGCACCGCCACCACCTGGACCGGGGTCGTGGCGAGCGTCGACTCGTCGTGCGCGCTGCGTACCGACGGTGGCCTGTGGTGCTGGGGCAACAACGGGTTCGGGCAGTTGGGTGACGGCACCACCACCCACCGGTCCGCCCCGGTCCGGGTCGGCACCGCGACCACCTGGACGCAGAACCTGGGCGTCAGCTACCACAGCTGCGGCGTCCGCACCGACGGTGGCCTGTGGTGCTGGGGCAACAACATGTCCGGGCAGTTGGGTGACGGCACCACCACCCACCGGTCGACCCCGGCGCAGCTGGTCCTGTAGGACCGGCTGAACCGGAAGCGCCGATGCCGCGCCGCCGACCCGTACCGCCGTCGATCCGGTGGCGTCCGGGTCGGCGGCGTGTCCCGTTTTCCCACCCGTCACGGCAGAGTCCATACATCTGATCTATTCGGGATTCCCAGGTGGGTGCGGTGCGGGTGAGTATGGACTATTTCCCTCCGAACAGGACGTTGACCGGTAAGCGCTGCGGTGCCTAACATACGACGTCTTTATCATTGATGTTCGCCGATTTCCGTGCTGCGCGGGGTGCGACAGTTCGACGTGTGCCGTACCGCTTCGAGGTCGGAGACCGGCTGGGGAGGCGAGTCACATGTTCAGTGCACGCAGCCGTCGACACGACGGCGAGCCACGCCGCAGACCGGGGCGCAGCGCGTGGCGTCCGCGTCGGTTGACCGCATCGGTGCTGGGAGTGGTGGTGACGGCGGCGGCGGTGCTGACCGGCTTCGCCGCACCCGCACAGGCGGCGACCGCCATCACGATCAACGGCGGGTCCGGCGGGCGGGCGCTGGACGGCATCGGCGCGGTCAGCGGCGGCGGTGGCAACAGCCGGCTGCTGGTCGACTACCCCGAGCCGCAGCGCAGCGACATCCTGGACTACCTGTTCAAGCCGGGCTACGGCGCGGCGATGCAGCTGATGAAGGTGGAGATCGGCGGCGACACCAACTCCACCTCCGGCGCCGAGCCCAGCCATGAGCACACCCGGGGCAGCATCAACTGCAACCGGGGCTACGAGTGGTGGCTGATGGAGCAGGCCCGTACCCGTAACCCCAACATCGCCCTGGTCGGCCTGGCCTGGGGTGCGCCGGGCTGGATCGGCAACGGCAACTTCTGGTCCACCGACTCCATCGACTACCTGGTGGCCTGGCTGGACTGCGCGGGCACCCACGGGCTGACCATCAACTACCTGGGCGGGTGGAACGAGAAGGGCTACAACACCACCTGGTACAAGAACCTGCGCTCCACCCTCAACGCCCGTGGCTACAGCAGCGTCAAGATCGTCGCCTCGGACGACTTCGGCTGGGGCGCGGCCGACGACTCGCTGCGCGACCCGGCCTTCGGCAACGCCGTGCAGGTCTTCGGCAGCCACTACGTCTGCGGCTACCGCAGCGCCCAGACCAACTGCCCCAGCTCCAACAACGCCGTGTCCACCGGCAAGTCCCTGTGGGCCAGCGAGAACGGCTCCGACGACTACAACGCGGGCGCGCAGGCGCTCGCCCGCGGCATCAACCGGGGCTACCTCGACGGCAAGATGACCGGCTACATCAACTGGCCGGTCATCGCCGCCATCACCCCCAACATCCCGTGGGCGACCACGGGCGTGGCGGTGGCCCAGCAGCCCTGGTCCGGCGCCTACTCGATCGGCAAGAACGCCTGGGTGATGGCGCAGACCACCCAGTTCACCGCACCGGGCTGGCGCTACCTCGACGCGTCGAGCGGGTACATCGGCGGCAACCGCAACAACGGCAGCTACGTCTCGCTGAAGTCCACCAACAACAGCGACTACAGCACCATCGTCGAGACGATGGACGCCGGCGGCGCGCAGACCCTCGACTTCACCGTCACCGGCGGCCTGTCCACCGGCACGGTACGGGTCTGGTCGACGAACGTGCGCTCCAACAACACCGCCGACCACTTCGTGCGGGGCAGCGACATCACCCCGAACGGCGGGCGCTTCTCGCTCACCGTCCAGCCCGGCTACGTCTACAGCATCACCACCACCAACGGGCAGGGCAAGGGCACCGCGACCAGCCCGGCGCAGGGCAACCTGAAGCTGCCGTACGCCGACACCTTCGACTCGTACGCCACCGGCCGCGAGGCGCGGTACCTGATGGACCAGCAGGGCTCGTTCGAGGTCGTCGGGTGTGCCGCCGGCCGCACCGGGCAGTGCGTGCGCCAGATGTCCGAGCAGGCCCCGATCTACTGGACCTCCGGGCAGGCCGAGCCGTACACCCTGCTGGGCGACCTGACCTGGCGCAACTACACGGTCTCCTCCGACGTGCTGCTGGAGAAGTCCGGCTACGCGCAGCTCATCGGGCGCGGCAACACCTACAACCACCAGGGCCCGCAGAACATGAACGGGTACTACTTCCGGGTCACCGACGGCGGGGCCTGGTCGATCCGCAGCAACAACACCAGCGGCAACTGGCGCACCCTGGCCAGCGGAAACACCTCGGCGCTGGGCACCGGGCGGTGGCACAACCTGTCGTTCACGCTCAACGGCAGCACCCTGACCGCCGCCATCGACGGCACCACCGTCGGCACGGCCACCGACTCCACCTGGGTCGCCGGCCAGATCGGGTACGGCACCGGCCAGGGCGTCACCGCCCAGTTCGACAACCTCTCGGTGACCGCCGTCGGCAGCCCCGGAACCCCGACGGGTGAGATCCGGGGCGCGGGTTCGAACCGGTGCCTGGACGTCAACGGGGCCAGCCAGACCGACGGCGCGGTGGTGCAGATCTGGGACTGCAACGGCGGCGCCAACCAGCGCTGGTCGCTCAGCTCCACCAACCAGCTCACCATCTACGGCAACAAGTGCCTCGACGTGCCGAGCGCCGCATCCGGGACCCGGGCCCGGATCTGGAGCTGCACCGGTGGCACCAACCAGCAGTGGCGGCTCAACGCCGACGGCACCATCGTCGGGGTCGCCTCGGGGCTGTGCCTGGACATCAACGGCGGGGCCACCGCCAACGGCTCCGCCGTCCAGCTCTGGACCTGCAACGGCGGCACCAACCAGCAGTGGATACGCGGCTGACCAGCCACACCTGACGCACCAGGCGGGCGGCCCCGGTGGCACCGGGGCCGCCCGCCGTCGCGTGCGCTCAGGAACTGGTCGGGGTCAGGCCGTTCGACAGCTGACCGTGGGCCAGGTCCAGTTGCCGTTCGCCATGATGGTGATGCCGAAGTTGTTGCCGTTGCCGTTCGGCCTGGCGGTGACGGTGCCGGTGGTGCCGCTGACCGAGGCGTTCCAACTGTTCTGGATGCTCTGGCCGCCGTTCAGCCCGAGGCTGACCACCCAGTTGCTGGTGCCGCTGACCGCGACGTTGAGGTTGAACCGGTCACCCCACTGCTCGGCGGCCGAGAGCACCGCGGTGCAGTTGCCGCCGGCGGGCGGGGTGGTCGGGTTGCCGGTCGGCCCGCTGGTGGGGGTGGGGTTGCTGCCGCCACCCTCGCGGACGGTGATGTCGGAGCTGCCCTGGCTCTGGTAACCCTCGGTCGCCATGATCTGGTAGCTGTGGTTGGTGCCGAGGTTCAGGCCGGCGCGGGCCCAGGCGTCGAAGTGGTTGGCGGTGGTGATGGTGCCGCTGCTGCGCTTCTGCTGCCGGACGCTCCAGTACTGGTAGAACGTCTGGTTGCCGTCGATCGACGGGGCGTTGACCCGCAGGCTGCGCAGGATGTCGTAGGTGCCGCCGTCGGTGGTCACCGTGCCCATCCGGGTGGCGCCGCTGCTCGGGTTGTAGCTGCCGAAGTTCTCCACCACGTAGTACTCGATGAGCGGGTTGCGGGTCCAGCCGTACAGGGCCAGGTAGGTGTTGTTGTTGCCCGGGTTGTAGCTGCCCGAGTAGCTGACCGTCCGCCGGGTGCCGGTGGCCCAGCCCTTACCGCCGACCCAGTTGTTGGTGCTGCGGTCCCAACTGCTGCTGTAGCGGCCGTCGGCGCGCAGCGTCATGCTGGCGTTGCCGCTGTCCTTCCAGAACGAGAAGAAGTAGCCGTTGTGCGTGCCGGTGAGGTTGGAGGTGAGGGTCCGGTCGTTCTCCGCGTACGCGTTGGGCGAGGCGATGAACGTGCCGGTGACGGCGAGCGCCGCGGCGCACGCGGCGCTGAGCAGCAGCCGCAGGCGACCGCTCCTTCGCGGTCGGGTCGAGGTGTCGCTCATGTACGTGTTCCTCCTCGTGACAGCTGGCGGACGCCAGCGACGCGGTACGACCCGGTGGACTGTCCGTGGCCAGGTACGGCAGCCGGCCATGCGGTGGGTGTCACCACGCGGTGGTGGGCCGGTCGTCCAGCAGAACCGGGGGGACGGGTCGCGGTGGGTGGTGTCGACAGCATCGAGTGCCGTCGATGGCGACGGTAGGGTGTCGATGCTCCACCTGTCAACAAGTTTCGGAAATCTTCCCGAAACATCGTCCCGAGCGGCGGCCGGACGCGGGGCGGATTTCGACGGGTTGACGTCGGCTGTCACCGAGATGGGCCCGCGGAGGGCAGGTATTAATTCGACCTCAACGGGGCCACCTCCCCTGTATACCCGAAACTTTCGGGAACCACCAGCCGGGGCGAACGCGAGACCGCCCGCCCACCCGGCCCGGGGTCGCGGGCGGGTGGACGGGCGGTCGGTGACGCGGCCGGCGCCGGGCGGTCAGATCACCATCGACGGCAGGGGCCAGCGGCGCAGCCGGTGCGGCAGCCACACCAGCAGCTCGCCGATCTTCGTGACCAGGCCCTCCCCGCCGAAGTCCCGGGCGATGGAGAGGTCGACCCCGGTGACGGCGGCACCGTCCAGCAACTGGTCGAGCACCGTCAGGTAGGCCGGATCGTCGATGGTCAGCAGGTTCAACCGACCGGAGCGGCGGTCCCGCACCTGGACGAACCCCGGGCCCCGACGGTAGGTGCACTTGTCGAAGTAGAAACCCTTTACCCAGGCGTCGAGCTGTGCGACCGGGTCGCCCTCGCCCCCCGGCGCGGGGAGCAGCTCGACCGGCGCCCGCAGGTGGCTGTACGGGAGCCACTCGTCGGCCTCGACGCCGGGCAGCCGCAGCCGCCAGTCCACGGCGATACCGTGGCTGGTCAGCTCCCGGACCAGCACCAGCCGGCGGACCGTGTCGACGGCCGTCGCGTCGTCCCCGGTGACCGTCAGGTCCACCGTGTCGGGAAGGTCGACCCGACGGACCCCCGCAGAACGCCAGCGGGCGACCGCGTCGGCGGCCGGCTCACGCAGCTCGGCCGGACCGATGGTCATGCCGGGGATGGACAGGACGGCCGGGTCGTGGTCCCGGGCGAGACCGACCAGGATGGGCCGCAGACCGGCGTCGGTGGTGGACACGTTCCCTCCCCTCAGACCGCGCTGAGCGCGGCCGGCTCGCCCGCCTCGGCGGCGGCCCTGGTCTCGGCGGCTTCGCGTTCCAGGTGCAGGTGGTCGATGCGCAGGAGATCCTGGTTCATGGCCTGCGGGGCGATCTGGATGAACTGCCCGGCGTCCTCGTAGACCAGGCCGAGACCGCGCCAGCGCCACAGCAACGCCGTAAGGACCGGCTCGTCGACCGACAGCCGCCGGGCCAGCGCGCTGACGCTGTGCGGCTGGTCGAGCTGCCGGAACACGGCCACCTCCACCGGGTCGGTCAGCCGCAGGACGTGCCAGTCGAAGTGCCTGCGTCGGCTGACCAGCACGATCTCGTCGCCGAGGTCGTGGTGGGTGAGCCGGCTGCGGGCGTACTCGTGCTGCCACTGCGTGACCGCCCGGTCCAGCCGGTCGGCCGTCTCGCCGCCGATGCCCTGCGGCGGTACGTCGAACAGGTACGCCAGGTCCATCAGCTCCGACTCGGGCAGGTCGTAGATCAGCCGGTACTGCGCCGCCGGCCGCAGGTCGGTGAAGCCGAGTTCGGGGCGGACGAAGAAGGGGCTGAACCGCTCGATGGCGATGCGGGTGCTCCCGTCGGCCGGGCACAGGTGGTGCAGCGCCGGCATCTGCGCGATCACCGGCAGGTAGTCGTCCTCGGTCTCGCCGGGGAACCCGTACAGGTAGTTCCAGGCGATGGTGATCCCGCTGGTCTCGGCGTCACGCAGCATCCGGATGTTGAGGCAGCCGCTGACCCCCTTGTCCATCAGCTTGAGCACCCGGCTGTTGAGGCTCTCGATGCCGGGCTGCACGCTGACCAGACCGGCGTCGGCCAGCGCCTGCACCTGCGGGCCCTTCATGTTCGACTTGATCTCGTACTGCAACCGCAGGTCGTAGTCGGATTCGGTGAGCCGGGGCAGCAGCGAGGTCACGTAACTCATGTCGAGGATGTTGTCCACGACGAACATGTCCAGGACCTGGTGCCGCTCGACCAGCTCGATGATCTCGTCGTAGAGCCTGCCTGGGTGCTTGCTGCGGAACTGCATGAACGATCCGTTGAGGCCGCAGAACGTGCAGTGGTGCTTCTCGCCCCACCAGCAGCCCCGGGCGCCCTCGACGACCAGCCGGGGCTCGACCCAGTGCTGCGCCCGGGACGCGGCCAACCGCTCGAAGTAGCCCGCGTAGTCCGGGGCGACGATCTCGGCCGGGGGCAGGGGTGTGGTGCTCATCGGATTCGCCACGGACCGGCCGTCCGGGCCGCCCCAGCACAGCCCTTCGATGTCGGCGAGCCCGCCCGCCGGCTCCGCCCCGCCGGCCGCCGACCGGGCCGGGCCGAGCGCGGCGAGCAGCCGGGGGAACGCGGTCTCGCCCTCACCCCGGACCACGAAGTCGACGAACGAGAAGTTGCGGTGGATCGCGGCACCCTGCTCACCGTCGCAGTTCGCGCCGCCCATGACCGTACGGATGCCGGGTGACCGCTTCTTGATCGCCCGGGCGGTGGCGAGGGCGGCGGCGTTCTGCTGGAACGTGGAGGTGAAGCCGACCACGTCCGGTGCCTGGGCGACGATCCGGTCGGCCAGTTCCGCGACGAACTCCGGGGCCAGCCGGTGCAGCTCCAGGTTGAGCGCGAGTTCCCGCTCGGTCATCTGGGTCCGGACCCGGTCGGTGAACTCCTGCACCCGCCATTGGGGATCGTCGTACAGGGCCGAGGAGAAGACCCAGTCACCACAGCCCGCGAAATAGGTGAACAGCGAATAGTAGTAGTAGTCGCTCAATCCGAACTCGGTCCGGTCGACCACCCAGTCGACGAAGTCGAGATTCGCGTGGACGGCCTCCACTTCGGCATCCGGCATTTTCTGCCGGACGCTGTTGGTGAGGATTCCAATCGCCAACGAAGGGACGTCGATGGAAGTCCATGGCATATTGACCAGCATGACCCGCACGTAACCTCTCCTCTCTCGTGAGCTGTTCGGACCGGATGACGGATACGGGGTGGGGCCACCTGCCCGGGCGGGTGGCCCCACCCCGTACGGCCGCTAGAAGCTGACCTTGACCGTGACCGTGACCGTGACGTTCGAGGCCCGGAGCTGGTCGCGGTTGCCGTTGATCGGGTCGTTCTCGACAACGTTCTTGCGCATGTCGTTCACCTCCTTTCCGTTATCGAGGGGATCGGGTCACGTGCCGGGGTCAGCCCGCCGGTCGCGCCATCGCGAGCGCCACCGGTGTGCCTTCGTCCCGCACGCCGTCGAAGTGCCGCTGCATGAACAGCAGCACGGTCTGCATCAGAGCCAGGTGGCTCTGCGCGTCGAAGTCCTCGTGACCGGCCCGCCGCCGGACCACCTGGTGGGGAATGCGGCGCTCGGCCAACAGCCGCGCGTAGTGCTCCACCGGTGCCGGCGGGCAGCGCACGTCACCCGTGGAGACGGCCAGCAGCACCGGGGCCCGGACCTGGTCGACGTAGGTGATCGGGGAGGACCGGGCGTACCGCTGCGGCACCTCGTCGGGGGTGCCGCCGAACAGCAGCACGTCCAGCGCCCGTACCGCCGGAGTGGCCGCCTCGAAGGCGGCGACGTAGTCGGCGACGGGGCTGATCGCGATCCCGAGCCGCCACAGCTCCGGTTGCCGGCCGAGCGCGAGCAGGGTCAGGTAGCCGCCCCACGACGTTCCCCACAGGGCGGTGCGCCGGTCCTCGACGACACCCTCGGCGACCAGGTGGGCCCGGACCGCGGCGAGATCCGCCAACTGGGTGAGGCCGACCCCGGCGGAGAAGTCGTTGCGCCAGGCCGCGCCGTACCCGCTGGAGCCCCGGTAGTTGACCCGGACCACCGCGCAGCCGGTGCTGACCAGGATCTCGACCAGCGGGTCGTAGGCGTCGCGGGCGTGCTGGAACGGCCCGCCGTGGACCAGGAAGACGGCCGGTCTCGGTCCCTCCCGGTCGGCCGGCAGGGCGACCAGCGCGGGGATCGGCCCACCGGGGCCCGGCACCCGGATCTCCTCGCGGCGGTGCTCCACCGGCGTCGCGACGGGGTCCGGCCCGCCCACGTCGGGCTGACCGCCGGGGTGCTCCGGCAGCTGCACCCCACGCACGGAACGCAGCTGGGGCGGGGTCACCGAGTCGGTCCACACGTAGGCGACGTCCCCGTCGGGCCACACCGCGGCGTCCAGGATGCTGCCGGTGGGGGTGTCGACGACCGACCGGGTCCGCCCGGCGAGGTCCACCTCGTGCAGCAGGCTGCGGGCGTGCCGGTCCTGCCGGACGAGCAGCCGCCGCCCGTCCGGGAACCAGCCGGCGGTGACCTCGGTGTCGAAGCGGCACCAGTCGTGCCGGACCAGACCTTCCTCCTCGGTCCAGGTCGCCGGGAGGTAGCCGCCCTCGTCCTCGATCACCAGCAGCAGCCGGGCCGGGCCGGAGTCGGGGGCGAAACCGAGGGCCCACACCCGCCCGTCGGCGCAACCGGCGATGCCGGCCACCCGGACGCCGTCGGTGGTGACCACCGTGACCGCCGCGTCGGTGGCGGCATCGGCGCCGATCACGGCGAGCCGCCCGGCCGGATCGAGATCGACCAGGTAGGCGTAGCCGGTGACGTGGGTCCGTTCGCTCACCCGGCCGTCGCCGGTGCGCAGGAACAGGGTCATCCCGCCGTCGTCGGACAGGCCGATCGCGGTGGTGCCGTCGGTGGCCATGGCGATGCCGGCGTGGCGGGCCGGCGGCACCGACGGCAGCGCCGCGACGGACCGGTCGGGCTGGTCGAAGTCGCACGTCCGCCAGGTGCCGACGCCGCCGAGATCGTCGTCGAACCACCAGATGGTGGACCCGGTCGGGTCGAGCGCCGCCCGGATCGTGCCGGCCGCCCGGTCGGTCACCTGCCGGGCGGTGCCGGCGAGCCGGTCCCAGGCGAGGATCTCGCAGCGCCCCCCGGCGTCACCGACGTAGACCGCCCGGTGCGGTGCGTGCTCGGCGACGACCGGCAGCGCCGGATAGAACAGCCGGTGACCACGACTCATCGGCGGGCCTCCTCGGGGTCGGGGGCGGCCCCGGCACCGGCGGCCGGGCCGGGGTCGGTGCCGTCGGTCGGGTCGGTGTCGTCGGTCGGGTCGGGGTCGGTGCCGGCCGTCGCACCGGCGCCGGCGCGGAGCTGGCGCAGGCTGACGGTGGTGTACGTGGCCAGCAGCGCCAGCGCGGCGGCGAAGACCAGGGCGACGGTGCCCGGGCTGTACCAGGCCACCAGCACCCCGGCGAGCAGCGGCGCGGGCGTCTGGAGCGCCTCGCCGACGGTGCCCATCACGGTCGCCACCCGACCCTGGAGCTCGTCGGGCGTCAACGCGATCACCCGGGACTGGAAGATGACCCCGAGCAGCGGGCTGAGCAGGAAGACCAACCCGAACAACAGCCCGTAGCTCCAGGTCTGCCGGGCCTGGGACATCGCGACGACGAGGCCGACCATGGCCCACGAGGCGAACACGATGACGGTCGTCGGCCGTACCCGGCTGAAGATCATCGGAGCGGCCAGTGCGCCGCTCAGGCCACCGACGCTGGCGATGGTGAGGATCAGGCCGATCGACGCCGCGGGGGCACCCTGCCGACCGGCGGTCAGGATGGCGTAGTAGACGAGGGCGCCGAAGGTGAAGTTGATGCCGGCCGCCCAGATCGTGACGAACCGCAGGAACGGCTGCCGCCACACGAAGCGCAGCCCGACGCGCAGGTCGGTGCGGAACGAGGTGCGCTCGGCGCGTTCGGGTGTCAGGTCGGTCCGGATGGTGGCGACGAGAGCTGCCGCGAGCAGGTAGGACAGCGTGTCCGCCAGGAACGGCAGCCAGCGGGCGAGCTGGTAGAGCACCCCGCCCAACAACGGGCCGGTGAGCCGGGCGGCGTGGTTGCGGGCCTCCAACCGCGACAGTGCCTTCTGGTCGTCGTCCGGCAGCAGGCGGCGGATGGCACCGGAGCCGGCCGCCTCGTAGCCGCTCTGCGCGATCCCCTCGACGAACGCGGCGGCGGCCAGCAGGCCGAGGGTCGCCACGTCGGCCACCAGCACGACGAAGATCGTCGACATCGCGGCGGCGGCGACCAGCAGCGAGCTGACCATCATGCGTTTACGCGGCAGCCGGTCGGCCAGCACCCCCGCCACCGGAGCGGCGACGAGCCGCCCGGCGAGGGCGAGGGCGCCGACCAGTCCGGCCGCCGCCGGTGAGCCGGTCACGGCCAGGGTGACCAGTGGAAGAACGATCCCGGACGCCTGCGACCCGAGTTGGTCGATTGCGCCGGCGATCCAGTAGAGGCGGAAATCGCGGCCCCGGTGGGGGCTATTTGCGGGTTTTGTTTCCTGGCTGGGGGCAGCCGTCATTGCCCTGGCCGCATTGTGCTCATGATTTTCCCAAATATCGGTGCGAGGTCTGTTCGGTACGAGTTCGCGCGATCCGGGGCTGAATTCCTTTACCCCAATGTGGAGTGGGGTGCGTATGAGGCTAACAATGCCGTGTGCCGAACGCAAGGATTCAAATACGTCTAGTTGTTCGGTGGTTATTGTGTTGTGGGGATGATGAGAGACTTGTACGTCTCTGTTCGGATAATCCGCGCTACGCGCCGAACCTCCGAACAATGCCCGGAGTCGATCGTTTCATTGACGACAATCTCCGCTGAATTCGTGATTTTCGACGGCGTCGCCGCAGTGGCGTCGACCGCCCGCGGTCCGGCCCCCGACGCCCGAACGCCTGACGCGCCACCGCGCCCGCCTGCCGGGTGGACGACGAGCGGCCGGGCCGGTGGACGACGAACGGCGGGCCCGGTGGACGACGAACGGCCGGGCCGGCGTGCTGGACGCACGCCGACCCGGCCGCCGGGTCGATCGACGGTTGCGGAGCCTGCCCCGCCGACCGACCCTCCTCCGCCAGCCCTCGTCGACCGAGGAGCAGGTCCGTCAGCCGAGGATCACACCCGAGGCGCCGACGCCCGCCATCCCGGAGATGATGTCCTCGTAGTACATCCGCCAGGCGCACTTGCGGTTGGCGGGAACGTAGCCGGTGCACGGCGTCAGCGTGTTGAGGTCGTCGATGGCGGTGTTGGTGCCGGTGGCCCAGACCTGGAGGGTGTTCGCACCGTTGACGATCTGCACCGGGCCGCCGCTGTCGCCCTGGCCGACCGCGTTGGTACGGGTGGTGCTCTCCGCCTGCACCTGGCCGCAGACCGTGGCGAAGTCACGCACGTTGATGCACAGGTCCCGGGCCTTGACCTGGATCGAGCAGCGGGTCCCGGAGTACGCCCCGGAGGTGCAGACGAAGTTGCCGACCTGGCTGGCCAGCGCGCCGATCACCTGGTTGTTGAACTCGCTGACCACCGCGCCGTTGGCGTCGGTGCTGTTGTTGAAGACCCGGCCGCCCGCGCTGGCGGTCAACAGCAGGGTGTCGGTGCCGGTGTTGCGGATGCCGACCGCGCCGATGGTCTGACCGGTCGGGTCGGCCGCGACGACGTTGATGTTGGCGCAGTGCGCCGCGGTGAGCACCCGCGCGTTGCCGGTGCGGAACACGCCGAAGCCGGTCGAGCAGCCGCCACCGGTGGCGGTGTTGCGCCACGCGGCACCACCCCACCACGGCGCGGTGTCGTCCCACCGGGTGGCGGGCGCGGCGGAGACCCCGGTCTGCACGGTCACCGGGACGCCGGCCATGCTGGCCGCGCCGAGCAGGCCGCTCTGCGTACCGACGAGGAGGCCGGCGCCGTCGGCGCGCGGCCCGACCGTGGTGATCTTGTTGCCGGCCGAGCGGCGCAGCTTGGCCGCCGCGACGTCCAGCTCCCGTCGGGTGTACGCGGCGGGCAGCACCTCGGTCGGCACGGTGGCCCGGCTGGTCGCCACCAGGCTGGCCGGTGCCTCGCCCTTCCAGAAGACCTGCAGCTTGCGGGCGGTGGGGTCGGCGACCACACCGGCGAAACCGGACTTGGCGTCACGCTGTGCGATCTTCGTGATCCGGGCGGCAGCGGTGTTCATCCGCTGCTGCAACGTGAGCAGCTCCTTCCAGGAGGCGAAGCCCCCGGGCACCGGCGTGCTGTCGACGAACGATCCGGTGGTGGCCGCCTTGCCGCCCGGCGCGGCGGGAGCGGGTGCGGCGGTGGCCGGCGCGGTGGCCACCCCCGCGACGAGCATCGTGACGCCGAATGCGGCGACGGCGACGCGACGCAGCATCCCTGCCGACCGCAGCACGGTCGGGTGTGGACGAGTCATGAAGTGTTCCTTCCCCAGAGTGGTGCGGGCGCCAGCCCGCCCTGGGGACATTGGCAGGTGTCGAGGGTGTCCGGCGGTCCATCCTGGACACCGTCGGACACCCCCGGACAGCGTCGGACGGGAAGCCGCCCGGACCGGTCGCACGCCGATGGTCGGCGGGGCACATCCCATCAGGCGAAACCAGCGCGACATGGAACTGTCATACATCGGCGGTGACCTACCGGCATCGGGTGACCGGTTCTACCCTGCCGGTGTCGGCATTCCGGGGCGACGGGATGACGGGGGTGGAGGGCGCATGTCCGACCAACGGGTACCTTCGGGCGCGCGACAGGGGGGCACCGGGACGAACCGTCCCGCAGCGGCGGTGACCCACCTGGACGCGGGGGCGCAGACCGTGCAGGAGCTGGCCGGGCTGCTGCGCCAGCTGCGCCGCCGGGAGGCCCGGCAGCAGGGTGAGACCCCACTGACCTACCGCCAACTGGCGGCGAAGACCGGCTGGTCGAGGGGAGTGATCGGGGAGTACTTCGCCGGCAACATCCTGCCCCCACCGGAGCGCTTCGACACGCTGATCCGGTTGCTCGGGGCCAGCCCCGCCGAGCAGGGGGCGCTGGCCACCGCACGGGACCGAGTCGAGGAACGCCGGCGGAACACCAACCCGGAACACCCACCCGCCGGCCGGGCCGGCCGCGCGACCGTCCGGGCCAGAGCCGGCGGCACCCGGGTCGGCACACCGGCGGCGCGGCTTCCGGTGCCCCGGCAACTGCCCCCGGCGCTGCCCGGTTTCGTCGGGCGGGCCGCGCAGCTCGCCCAGCTCGACGCCGGTTGCGCCGGCCACGGCACGCCCGGCTGCGCCGAGTCGACCACCACGATGACCCTGTCGGGCACGGCCGGGGTCGGCAAGACGACGTTGGCGCTGCACTGGGCCCACCGGGTCGCCGACCGCTTCCCGGACGGCCAGCTCTACGTCGACCTGCGTGGCTTCGACGCCACCGGGGCGGTGGTGACGGCCGCCGAGGCGGTCCGGGGATTCCTGGAAGCCCTCGAGGTGCCGCCCGAGCGCATCCCCACCCACCTGCCCGCGCAGGTGGGCCTCTACCGCAGTCTGCTCGCCGGCCGGCGGATGCTGGTGCTGCTGGACAACGCCCGCGACGTCGAGCAGGTCCGGCCGCTGCTGGCCGGCGGCCCGAGCTGCCTGTTCCTGGTCACCAGTCGCAACCGGCTGGCCGGGCTGATCGCCACCGAGGGGGCCCGGCAGATCGCCGTCGACCTGCTCAGCACCGCCGAGGCCTGGCAACTGCTGGCCCGCCGGCTCGGCGCGGCCCGGTTGACGGGCGAACCGCAGGCGGTGGAGGAAATGATCGAGCGGTGCGTACGGCTGCCGTTGGCGCTGGCCGTGCTCGCCGCGCGCGGGGCGGCGCACCCCACGTTCCCCCTGTCCACCATCGTCGCCGAGCTGCGGGAGGCGCCCCGCCTGCTGGACTCCTTCGACGGCGGGGACACCGGCACCGACGTGCAGTCGGTCTTCTCCTGGTCCTACCGGAACCTGACCCCACCGGCGGCGCGACTGTTCCGGCTGCTCGGCTCGCACCCGGGGCCGGACGTCGGGATCGCCGCGGCGGCCAGCCTGGCCGGACTGCCCCGCAGCCAGGTGTCCCGGCTGCTGGCCGAACTGGCCCACGCCCACCTGGTCACCGAACACGCGCCCGGCCGGTTCACCGCGCACGACCTGCTGCGGGCGTACGCGGGCGAGTTGGCCGAGAGCCTCGACCCCGCCGAGGAGCGGCAGGCCGCGGTCCGGCGAGGACTGGACCACTACCTACACACCGCGCACACGGCGGCGCTGCTGCTGCAACCCGGTCGGGACCCGGTGGTGCTGGCGACCGCCCTGCCCGGGGTGACGCCCGAGGAGTTGACCGACCACGCTGCGGCCCTGGCCTGGTTCACCACCGAGTACCCGGTGCTGTTGGCGGCGGTCTCGCACGCGAGGCGTACCGGGTTCGACGGCCATGCCTGGCAACTGGCCTGGACCCTGGTGGATTTCCTCCAGCGCCGGGGGAACTGGCTGGACCTGGCCGCCGCCCAGCAGGCCGCCCTGGCCGGGGCGCAACGGGTGGGGGACCGGGCGGGGCAGGCGAACGCCCACCGTGACCTGGCCCGGGTGCTCTGCCGGTTGGGTCGGCTGGACGAGGCGGTCGCGCACTACCGGGAGGCGCTGATCCTGTTCGCCGCGTTGGGCGACCACACCGGGCAGGCGCGCACCCACCGGGCGTTCGGCGCGATGTTCGACGGGCTCGGCCGGTACGCCGAGGCGTTGGAGCACGGGCAGCGGGCGCTGGCGCTCTACCGGGCCGCCGGGCACCTGGCCGGGGAGGCCAGCGCCCGCAACGGGGTCGGCTGGGCGCACGCCCAACTCGGCCAGTACGGGCCGGCGCTGGAGCACTGTTCCCAGGCGTTGGCCCTGCTGCGCCCGACCGGCGACCGGCACGGCGAGGCGAACACCTGGGACAGCCTGGGCTTCATCCACGACCGGCTGGGCCAGCACCGGCGGGCGATCCGTTGCTACGGCCTGGCGCTGGCGCTCTACCGGCGCATCGGTGACCGGTACGACGAGGCCGACACCCTGACCCGGCTCGGTGCGACCCGGCAGGCGGCGGGGGACGTACCCGGTGCCCTGCGGACCTGGCGGCGGGCGCTGGACATCTTCGACGACCTCGGCCACCCGGACGCCGCCCGGGTCCGTGACCTGCTGACCCGGGTCACCGTCGGGACAGGTGCGGGCGGGACTCCTGGCCCGGGCGTGGAGGGGAGTGGTTGATCGGTGCTGTGCCCGACAGGCCGGCCGGGGTCAGGCTCACGAAACTCCTGATCCCCACCCCGATGGGGCGGCCTGCCCGGTGCGACGCCCGGCGCGACGCCCGACGGGGTGCGGGCGGCCTGATGCCCCGACGGCAGGTCGTACGGGTGTCAGAACAGGGTGAGCGGTCCGGTCGGGATCGGCTCGGGCAGCGCCGCCAGCGCGGGCACCCGGGCCCGTACCTCGTCGTGGAACCGGCGGGCGAGCAGGGGTGCGTCGGCATTGTCCGGGGTGTGCACGAACATGGTCGGTGACCGGCCCTCCCGCAACCAGCCGGCGGCGATCTCGACCCAGCGCTGCCAGCCCTGCACCGTCTCCGACTCGGCGTCGCGGCCGAGGTACCTGACGATCGGCCGGTCGGTCAGCGCCGCCGTCCGCAACGGCAGGCGGGGTTTCTTCGTCCACGCCTCCCGCTCCGCGTCACTGGTCGGCGGAGTACGGAAGAACGCGGTGGTGTCGAAGGGGACCCACTCGGCCGAGGCGTCGGCGAGCACCCCTTCCAGCAGTCGCGTCGCGCCGGGCTCCCGGAAGAAGGCGGGGTGCCGGACCTCCACGGCGTACCGGTGTTCGGTAGGCAGCCGACGGAGGAAGTCGGCGAGCACGGGGACGTCCGTCGGTGCGAACGACCCCGGCAGCTGGATCCACAGGGCGTGCGCCCGGCTGCCGAGCGGCGCGATCGCGTCGAAGTAGGCCCGCAGCGGCGCGTCGGCGTCGACGAGCCGGCGTTCGTGGGTGACGGCCTTCGGCAGTTTGAGGACGAACCGGAAGTCGGGCCCGGTCTGCCGGGCCCAGGACTCCACGGTCTCCCGGGTCGGGGTGGCGTAGAACGTGGTGTTCCCCTCGACCGCGTCGCACCAGCCGGCGTAGTGCCGCAGCCGTTCCTGGGCCGCAAGCGGGTGGGCGATCAGCCGCCCCTGCCACGACCGGTGGGTCCACATCGCGCAGCCGACGTGCAACCGCATGATCCCGATCCCCTCCCGCAGCGCCGTCCGATCCGGTCCGTGGGCGCACGGTATCGGAGCGCTGGCGACCCGCGTCGGGCGGACCGGTACCGGAACGGGTGCTGCCGGAAGGTGGACTGCGGGAGTGGTCGGGCACGGGCGTCTCCACCCTGCCGCCTGCTGGAAGTCGGGATGCCCTGCCGGCCGACGGGTGCCCTGCTGGAAGTCGGGTGCCCTGCTGGAAGTCGGGTGCCCTGCTGGAAGAGACGGGTGCCCTGCTGGAATACGGGTGCGGCGGCCCACCCGGGTCGGGTGGGCCGCCGCACCGGTGGATCAGGCGATCGAGGCGAGGAGGAAAGTTGCGGAGCAGCTGACCGCGCCGTTGTTGGTGTAGTAGGCGAGGTACTGCCGCTGGACGGTGCCGTCGGAGTTCACCACCTGCTGGTAGTAGCTGCTGGTGACGCCGAACTGGCAGGTGCTGGTGGACACGGCGGGGTTGAGTCCGGGCAGGTAGACCAGCGTCGTCGGGTTGGCGTTGTACCACACCGATCCGCTGCTGGCCGACGGAGCGAGCGTGCCGGTGGACCAGGTGGTCGAGGTCGACGTGTTGCCCAGCAGCGCGGTGCCGGCGCAGGTGATGGAGCCGACGTTCTTGACGGTGAAGTAGAACTTGCGCTCACCGTTGGTCTGCCGGGCGTACCAGGAGCTGGTCACCTCCAACTGGCAGGGGGTCGCGCTGGTGGCGCCGCTGGGCGCCACCCCGGGCAGGAACGCCATGTTGGCCGGGTTGTTGTTCCAGACCGAGGTGACCGAGCCGCCGGGGGAGATGCCGCCGAGAGCCCAGCTGGCCCCGGAGTTCAGCGAGCTGAGCATGACCTGGGTGCCGCAGGCGATCGCGCCGGTGTTGCGGATGGTCCAGTTGAACCGGCGCTCACCACTGTAGAGCTGGGTGTACCAGCTCCGGGTCACCTGGAACTGGCACGGCTGGGTGGTGCTGGCCCCGGTGGGGGAGAGCCCGACCTGGTAGACGGCGCCGGCCGGGTTGTTGTTCCACTGCCAGTTCTGGGTGGCGCCCGCGGCGAGGGTGCCCGAGTACCAGGAGGCGACGAGGGTGGTCTTGGCGGCGCGGTCGGGGGCGGACCGGGCGGCGTCGGGGGCGGCCGACGCGGCGGTCGCGCCGAGGGCGGTGGTGAGGAGCAGCGCTGTGGTGGTGAGGGCGGCGAGGCGTTTCATCGTTCCGAGCATGAGGGGACGGAACCTCCTCCGGTCTACAGAGACCGATATCGATTAGTGGCCCCACTGATGTTGCGGTACGAGACCACCGGATCACCGTGAGTGTCGGGATTTACTCACCGCGAAGTTCATCGTCAACCCATGGTTGACGATGAGGGGGCGTCAACCTATGGTTGACGCATGACGGAACCCACTCAACTCCCGCGCCCTGTCCGCCTCGACGAGCTGATCCAGGCCATCAAGAAGGCCCGTCCCGCAGCCCTCGACCAGCTCAGCGACGCGGTGCTCGTCGCCGACCACCTCGGCGACCTCGCCGACCACCTGATCGGCCACTTCGTCGACCAGGCCCGCCGCTCCGGTGCCTCCTGGACCGAGATCGGCAACAGCATGGGGGTGAGCAAGCAGGCTGCCCAGAAGCGTTCCGCCACGAAGGCCGACGCGGCGGCGGCCCTGGACCCCAACGCGGGTTTCAGCCGGTTCACCCCACGCGCCCGCAACGTGGTGATCGCCTCGCAGGAGGAGGCCCGGGGCGCCGGCAACGCCGAGATCCGACCGGAACACCTGGTGCTCGGCCTGCTCGCCGAACCGGACGGCCTCGCCGCCAAAGCCATGGTCGCCGAGGGGTTGAGCCCGGCGGCCGTCCGGGAGGCGGTCGCGGCGACACTGTCCGCCCCGACCGACCAGGTCCCCGACCTGATCCCGTACGACGGGCAGGGCAAGAAAGCCCTCGAACTCACCTTCCGGGAGGCGTTGCGGCTCGGGCACAACTACATCGGCACCGAGCACGTCCTGCTGGCCCTGTTGGAGCTGGAGGACGGTGCGGGCGTGCTGTCCGGCCTGGGCCTGACCAAGAACGGGGTCGAGGCACGGGTGGCCGCCGCGCTCTCCGGGCGGTAGCGCACCCCCGTCGGCGGCCGGGACGACGCACACCGGCCCGGCGGGACCGGGCGGTCCCACCGACGGCCGGGCGCGGGACCGGGATGCCCGGCCACCGGTGAGTCAGTCGGTGGCCGGGAAGCCGTAACGCAGGGCGTGCTCCGGGTCGGCCGGGTCGATCTGCCGGACCCCGGCGTCGGCGAGGCGCTTGTTGACCTCGTCGAGCTGCTCGCGCACCAGCCGGGCCTCCTCCTCGGTGACCCGGCCCCGGTGCGGCCTCCCGGCGTGGTCGAGGGTGCCGTAGTCGATCTTCTCGGTGCTCTTGCGGGCCTTCGGCGGACGGACCCGCTCCGCCGTCCGCAACAGCTGCGCCATCGGCGTGTCCGTCGCCATCGCGTCGAACTCGCTCGCGGTCAGCACCACCCGGCGCGGCTCCCCGCCCGCGTGCAGGTCGTGGATCTCGACCACCGCCACGTCGAGCGTGGCGTCGTCGATGCCCTCCACCTCGGTCACGGTGGCGTCCAACTGCACGGGCCCGGCCACCAGGTCGGGGTGCTCCAGCACGACGACCCGGACCACCTCGTCGTCGGGACGCAGCACGGTGCCGCTGAAGTCGGAGACGTGGATCGTCTTCTTGCCCATGCGCTGAGCTTCTCCTGTCGCTGGCCGGAATCGACCACAAGACGCTACCCGACAGGTGTGCGAACGCCCCGGCCGGACACCCCGGTAGGGGCGCCGGTCCGCATCTCAGTGGGCGGTGAGACCGCGTCGGGCGGAGGAGCCGGCGGGGAGGGTGTCGAGTTCGCTCCAGGAGAGTCGTCCCTCGACGCCGCGACCGCACCGGATCTCCCGGTACCGCGGTTGGGCGGGGAAGAGGCCGGTGGCCTCCGCCGTACCCCAGAAACACACGCCGTGCTGCTGGTATCGGTCATTCGGCTGCATGGGCATGACCATTACCGTCCCAAAGAAAGGTGTACATGTATGGAAATAGATATGACGCATCGTCGATGGACCGGGTTCCGGTGAGGCAGGTCACGGTCCATTCCTCTGCTACCCGCGCACCGCCATCGGTAACCGGACCGCCGCCGGTGGCGGTGCGGCGTACCGTGGATCATGGGATGGCCACCGGGTGAGAGGGGCGGGCGGTGCTGGAGCGGCGGTTGTACCTGCACCTGGCGACCTGGCTCGGGCAGTGGCCGGCCGGCCCCGGTCTGCACGTGGTCGGCTCCTGGCGGCGCACCCGCCCGGCCTGGGACGGCCGTCTCCGCCCGGCGATCGCCGTCCGGGTCGCCGGCAGCACGGTGCTCTCCGTGCCGCCGCGACGGGTCGAAGCCGTCCGGGCGCTCGCCGCGAGGTCACGCTCCGCGCTGCACGAGGCCCTGCCGGCCATGGTCGGGCAGCCCGGCTGGGTGGTCCACGACGACGTGTTCCGGTGGTGTCTCACCCCGCCGGCACTGCCCGACGTCGGCGGGTGGACCGCTCCCACCGATCCGGCCCTGCCGCCCTGGCTGCACCTGTTCGACTCCGACGTGCTCGTGGTCCGCGACGACGACGGCGGCTACCTGGCCGGTGTCGGGATCAAACGCCACGACGCGTACGGGCATGAACTGGCGGTCGGCACGGTCCCGGCGGCGCGCGGCCGGGGGCTGGCCCGCAGACTCGTCGCGCAGGCCGCCCGGCGGGTGCTCGACGAGGGTGCGGTGCCGACCTACCGCCACGACCCCGCGAACCTCGGTTCCGCCCGGGTCGCCGAGGCGGCCGGTTTTCCCGACCGGGGCTGGTCGTCGTGCGGCGTCTACCCGCCCTGACCGGCGTCCGGGGGCGGTACGGGTGGCGTCCAGCCCGAGATGGGCACCCGGTCGTTCGCCGGCCACGTCGGTCGGATGGCGCGCGGACCGTGGATCCCGGGCCGGATCCACGGTCCGCAAACCGCCCCAGGCCCCGCCGTGACCGGCACCGCCGGCCGACCTACGGCGCTGGTTACGCTATGTGCTTGTCGGCGTGCCGGGCAAGGGGCGCCCGGCGCGTTGACATTGTCCGGTAGTGGACTTGAGCTGCCCAGACAGGTGGCCGGCACCCCGGCGCGCTCCGGTGACGCACCGTGCTGTGCAGGCGGCCGGAGATGCTCCGGCGGCTGCCCGCCCAAACGATGTCAGGGGCCACCGGTATGGTCGGCCGTCGCGGCGAGGGTCGGCGCGCGGTCAGCGGTGGCCGGCGAAGCGGAAATGGGCGGGTATGCAGCTGCCGACGCCGGGCGAGGAGTCCGGCCGGGTGGTGCTGGCACCGGTGGGTGACCTGGACATCGCCACCGTTCCCGGGCTGGAACACGCTCTCGACGAGGCGCTCGGCCGGGCCGGCCTGTTGGAGATCGTCGTCGACCTCGCCGGCGTCACCTTCCTCGACTCCACGGCGGTGGCCGCACTGCTGCGCGGGGCGGCCGAGGCGGTCGGCCGGGGAGCCACCCTGCGGCTGGTCGACCCGCAACCGGTGGTGTCCCGGGTGCTACGGATCACCGCGGTCGGGCGGCTGCTCGGCCTCCCCGACGACCACGGCGACCGGCCCCCGGGCATCGCCGACCCGGCCCCCTGGCGTCGCTGACCGACCTCCCCGGGCGCCCACGGCAACTGTCCCTGCCGGGCCCCCGGGTGTCGTCGGCCGGCTGCCGGCGGGTGAGCGCCGGTCCGTGAAGTGCCGCGGCGCGGACTGCGGGCGCGTGACCCGGCGTCGTCGGTCGGGCCGGGCCCGGCAGGCAGGTCCTGACTCAGTCGGTCAGGCCGAGCACCTCCGCCGCCGCGCGACCGTTGGCATGACTCGCGCCGTAGGTGGTGACGAAGGCCCGCACCCCGCTCGGTCGCCACCGCCCCGGCCAGCCCATCTCGAGCACCGTCAGCGCGTGTGTCGCGGCCAGCGACCCGACGAGGGCCGGCCCGCCGGGCAGCCGGTGCAGGTGCCGGCCGACCAGTACGATCGGCCGCCCGGCGGCGAGACGCCGCAACGCTGCGGGGTCCGCCTTGGCGGCAACCACCCGGACCTGCTCGACCCGGGACAGGTGAGGGCCCAGTCCCCAGGGCACCCGCCCCTCGGCGATGGTGGCGGCGGCGTACACCTGCACCACGAGCGGCCGTTCCCCCCGGGGCAGCTCGCCCTCCACCCGGACGGCCCGGCGGGCAGCCCGGTAACCGATGCCGGGCGGGCCGGACCCCGGCGTGCGGTCAGCGCCGGCCGGGAGGGGGCGGGGTGGGCAGGCGGCCCGGGTCCAGGCGGCGAGCGCGGCGACCCGGCCGGCGGCCTGTTCCACCCGGGCCCGGTCCAGCCGGCCGTCGCCGATCGCTCCGACGATCTCGGCCACGACCCGCTCGACCAGCGCGGCGTCCACCCGCGCGCCCACGCAGAGCAGGTCCGCTCCGGCGGCCAGCGCCCGTACGGCGGCGGGGCCGACCCCACCGGCGGCGACGGCCGCGCCCTTCATCTCCAACGCGTCGGTGATGACCGTGCCGGTGAAGCCGAGTTCGCCGCGCAGCAGGTCGACCAGGACAGCCCGGCTGAAGGTGGCCGGCCCGTCCCCGGTCAGCGCCGGCACCCGGATGTGCGCCGTCATGACCGCCTGTACGCCCGCGTCGACCGCCGCGGCGAAGGGCGGCAGGTCCCGGGCCCGCAGCAGCGCCGTGTCGGAGTCCACAGTGGGCAACTCGTGGTGCGAATCGGCGACGGTCGCGCCGTGGCCGGGGAAGTGCTTGGCGCAGGCCGCCACCCCGACCGACTGGAGACCCGCCACGGCGGCTGCCGTGTGGGCGGCGACCCGCCCCGGGTCGGCCCCGAACGAACGGGTGCCGATCACCGGGTTCTCGTCGGCGGTGTTCACGTCCACCGTGGGGGCCAGGTCGACGGTGACGCCGACGGCGGCGAGTTCGCCGCCGATGGCCGCATAGATCCGCCGGGTGAGTGCGGTGTCGTCGACCACGCCGAGCGCCGCGTTGCCCGGGTACGGGCTGCCGGTGGCGTGGGCGAGCCGCGTCACGTCGCCACCCTCCTCGTCGATGGCGACCAGCACGTCGGGCCGGGCGGTACGCAGCGCGGCGGTGCTCGCCGCCAGCTGGGCCGGGTCGTGCACGTTGGTGCCGAAGAGGGTGTGTCCGGCCAGTCCCTCGGCGACCAGGTCGACCGCCCAGTCCGGTGGCACCGGCCCCGGGTAGGCGGCCAGCAGTGTGCCCAGCGCCAGCCGGCGCAGCCCCGGATCCCCCACCTGAGTCTCCTTTCCGCCGGTGTGTCCCGTACGGCTGCCCGGATGTCCCGGGTCGCGGCCCTGTGCCGCCGGATGGCACGAGTGTCGGCGCGGCCGGCCGGGTCGTCCGAGTTTCCCGGCGTGGGTCGGCCGATACGCTACGGACATCCCTGACCAGCGCGATTCGTTAGCAGAGTTTACGAAAAACAGAGGACGTGGCATGAGTGCGACCCGGCTGCCCGGCACCCCCCGACTGTTGCGGGCGCTCAACGACCGTGCGGCGCTGGAACTCCTGCTCGAACGCGGCCCGCTCACCCGGGCCCGCCTCGGTGAGCTGACCGGCCTGTCCAAGGTCACCGCCTCGCAGCTGGTCGAGCGGTTGGAGGAGCGGGGGCTGGTCGCCCGGGTCGGCGAGCAGGCCGGTGGGCGGGGGCCGAACGCGCAGCTCTACGCCGTCCGACCGGGCAGCGCGTACGTGGTCGGGGTGGACGTGGGGGCGGAACGGGTGGTGGCCGCCTGCGCGGACATCACCGGTGCGGTGGTCAGTCAGGTCGAACAGTCCACCCGGGACACCGACGACCCGGTCGGCGTGGTGCACACCGCGGTGGTGCAGGCGGCCAGTCGGGCCGGCGCGCACCTGGACAGCGTGCGGCGGGTGGTGCTCGGCACCCCGGGCCTGGTCGACCCGACCAGCGGCGACATCACCTTCGCCTTCAACCTGCCCCGCTGGCACCGGGGGCTGCTCGCCGCGCTGCGGGAGGACCTGCACACCCCGGTCGTCTTCGAGAACGACGTCAACCTGGCCGCCGTGGCGGAGGCGCAGTCCGGGGCGGCGCAGGGGATGACGGATTTCGTGCTGGTCTGGGTGGGTGCCGGCGTCGGCCTGGCGATCATGCTGGGTGGCCGGCTGCACCACGGCAGCAGCGGTGCGGCCGGCGAGATCGGTTACCTGCCGGTGCCGGGGGTGCCGATCCCCCGGGACGTCTCGCGCCGGGCCAAGCCGGCGTTCCAGCAGCTCGCCGGGGCGGACGCGGTCCGGGCGGTGGCCCGTGAGCACGGCGTCGACGCGCCCGACGCGGCCGACGCGGTGCGCGCCGCCATCGCCGCCGGCACCGCCGGTGGCCCGCTCCTCGACGAACTCGCCCGCCGGCTCGCTCTCGGCGTGGCCAGCACCTGCGTGGTGCTGGACCCGCCGCTGGTGGTGTTGGCCGGTGAGGTCGGGCAGGCCGGTGGCGCGGCGCTGGCCGAGCGGGTGCAGCACGAGGTGGCCGCGATCACCCTGGTCCGGCCCCGGGTGGTGCCGACCGGGCTGACCGAGGAGCCGATCCTGCGGGGGGCGCTGCGCACCGCGCTGGACGCCGTCCGGGACGAGGTGTTCGGGTCGACCGTCGGTTAGTCGTTCACCCCGCCCATCCGCCATGAAGGAATACTTCACCATTTTCACCGATCCTGGCAATATCCTGCCAGGATCGGGGGCGGTCAGTTCGGTCGGCAGGATGGGGCTGAACGGGATCAGGGCAAGCGCGGCAGCAGTCGTCTCAGGAGTTCCCCCGATGCCGGTGTGACGGGGGTGGGAGCGCCGCCGACGGCGAGGCGTGGTCCCGGCACCCCGGGGTCTGTGGTCAGTACAGCTAGAGCAGGTCGCGGCGGCGGAAGGCGGCGAACGCGGACCCGGTGACCGCCCCGGTCAGCGCCAACAGCACCAGCAGCGCCGGCCCCCAGGTGATCACGTAGGTGCCGCCGTCGCAGACGCCGCTGCCCGGCGGACAACCCCGGTCGTCCCAGAACTCCAACCGACCGGACAACCACGCGCCCAGGTAGTTGGAGAGCATCAGCAGGTCCGCCCGGGCCACGTCGAGGATCTGCAGCACCAGCCGGGCGCCCAGCTCCCAGACCACGGCGTACGCGGCGACCGCGCCGAGCGCCGCCGAGGTGTGCCGGCCCAACGTGGCGATCCCGAAGCCGAGCACCGTCGTCAGCAGCACCAGCACCAGACCCCGCCCGTAGATGGCGCCGAGCTGCCCCCAGAACTCCCCGCCCAGCGGGCCCGACACACCGGCCGTCTGCCCGATCGTCCAGAAGGTGCCCAGGTAGAGCGCCGACGCCAGCACCGACAGCGCGGCCACCACCCCGACCAGGGTGCCCAGCTTCGTACCGAGCACGGTGAGCCGACCCGGCCGCCACAGCAGCAGGTTGACCACCCCGCCGGAGTTCAGGTCGGCCCCGATGTACGACGCGCCCACCAGGAAGCCGAACAGCACCAGGAACGCGATCAGGAAGTAGAGCAGCCCCCGCGCCTCCTGGGAGAAGACGAAGACCGAGGTGAGGTAGTCGGTGGCCAGCGGCAGCCGCTCCATCCGCGCCGGGTCCAGCTCCCCGCAGTCGGCCGGCACGTACCCGGCGTCCTCCATGATCGGGATCTCGCCCGCCCTGATCCGCAGGCAACGGGTGTGGTCCGCCTCCATCGCGGCCACCGCCTGCGCGGCCTGCGTCTGCGCGGCGTACATCTCCTGCGTCGTCGGCCGGTGCGAGCCGAGCAGGGTGGTCGCGGTGGTCACCGTGAAGGCCACCGCGAGCAGCAGGACCATCAGTTGGACGAAGCGTCGGGCGGCCAACCGCTCCACCTCGGCACGGACCAGGTTCACGCGTCCACCCTCCGACCTTCGGTCCGGTCAAGTTCGATCAGCGGCTCAGCGGCGGCACCGGTGTCGTCGGGCGGGGCGTCGTCCGGATCGGCACCGTCCGACTGCCGGGGTGGGGCCGCCCCGGCGGTGAGTTCGAGGAAGACGCTCTCCAGGTCCGGCCGGATCGGGGTCAGTTCGCGGACCCACAGGCCCTGGCCGCCGAGGGTGCTGCTGATCAGTTCCGACTCCGGTGCGCCCGCGACCACCAGCACGTCGTCGGGGTGGACGGTGACCGTCAGGCCGACTGTCCGCAGCAGCTCCGCGCCCCGCTCCGACTCGGCCACCCGGACCCGCCACTCGTGCGGGTCGTGCCCGGCCAGCACGTCGTCCACCCGGCCGGCGGCCACCCGACGACCCCGCGCGATGATCGTGACGTGGTCGCAGATCAGCTGGATCTCGGCCAGCAGGTGGCTCGACACCAGCACGGTCACCCCGGCCTCGGCGAGGGTGCGCATCAGCTCGCGCATCTCCCGCATACCGGCCGGGTCCAGCCCGTTCGCCGGCTCGTC
Source organism: Micromonospora sp. CA-248260 (assembly GCF_050942205.1). Taxonomy (NCBI): domain Bacteria; kingdom Bacillati; phylum Actinomycetota; class Actinomycetes; order Micromonosporales; family Micromonosporaceae; genus Micromonospora; species Micromonospora sp. CA-248260. The sequence continues at coordinate 1,340,348 of NZ_CP192021.1, forward strand.
CAGGATCAGCAGCTCCGGGTTCTTCAGCAACGCCGACGCGACGGCGAGACGCTGCTTCATGCCCAGCGAATAGCCCTTCACCCGGTCCTCGCCCCGGTCCCGCAGACCCACCTGGTCGAGCACCTCGTCCACCCGCGACGTCGGCACACCCCCGGCGACCGCCAGCAACCGCAACGTACGGTGCCCGGTGAAGTTGCCGAAGAACTGCGGGCTCTCCACGATCGCGCCGACCCGGCCGGCGACCCGACCCAGCTGCTCCGGGGCCGACGCGCCCAGAACCCGCAGCTCACCGGCGTCGGCGTTGACCAGCCCCAGCAGGGCACGCAGCGTGGTGGTCTTGCCGGAGCCGTTGGGGCCGAGGAAGCCGTGCACCTGGCCCGCCTCGACGACCATGTCGAAACCGTCCACCGCCACCCGGCTGCCCCGGCGCAGGGTACGGAACGTCTTGCGCAGACCGGCTATCTCGATGACCGCGCTCATCCGCACCGCTCCTCGTCGCTCACGGGCATGGGCCGTCCTCCGGGTGTGGTGACCAACGACACGGTGCCCCACCCTATGGCCGGGCCACCGCCCGTGGGGGGCGGCCTCGGGCTGCGTGGTTGGATGGAGCGGTGACTGCTGACCCGTTCCCCGCCGCAGCCGCCCCCTCACCCGTGGACGCGGATGTGGTGGTCAGCCTGGACGGCGTCGCCGTCCGGCGATCCGGCACCGCCCTGCTGCACGACGTCGACTGGCAGGTCGAGCTGGACGAACGCTGGGTGGTGCTCGGCCCCAACGGCGCCGGCAAGACCACCCTGCTCAACCTCGCCTGCGGTCGGCTGCACCCGAGCGCGGGTGTGGCGCACGTGCTCGGCGAGCGGATCGGTCGGACCGACCTCACCGAGCTGCGGACCCGGATCGGGTTGACCACCGCCGCGGTGGCCGAGCGGATTCCCACCGAGGAACGGGTCAGCGACGTCGTGGTCACCGCCGCCTGGTCGGTGGTCGGCCGCTGGCGGGAGAACTACGACCCGGCCGACGAGGCCCGCGCCCGTGCCCTGCTCGGGCAGCTCGGCGTCGGGCACCTGGCGGACCGGACGTACGGCACCCTCTCCGAGGGTGAGCGCAAGCGGGTGCAGATCGCCCGCGCCCTGATGACCGATCCGGAGCTGCTGCTGCTCGACGAGCCGACCGCCGGGCTCGACCTGGGTGGGCGCGAGGACCTGGTCGGCCGGCTCGCCGAGCTGGCGTACGACCCGGACGCCCCGGCGATGGTGCTGGTCACCCACCACGTCGAGGAGATCCCGCCCGGCTTCACCCACGCGTTGCTGCTGCGTGACGGCGCGGTGGTCGCCCAGGGACTGCTCGCCGACACGCTGACCGGCGACAACCTCAGCAAGACCTTCGGTCTGCCCCTGCTGGTCGAACGCCACGGCCCCCGCTGGACCGCCCGCGCCGCCTAACCCCCCACCCCCCACCCCCCACCCCAACGTCGATCATGGAGTTGTGGTGGGAGAAACGCCCTCCCATGTCCCTTTTGCGGCCACCGTAAGTCCATGATCGACGGGATGGGTGGGCGGGGGTGGGGATTTAGACTCGTCGTGGTCGTGTCCGGCGGGGCGGTGGGGAGGGTGTGGTGTCGGTGGGAGGTGGGGTGCGGCAGAGCCGGATCGTCGTGGTGGGCAGCGCGAACATGGACGTGGTCGGGGCCGGTCCGAGGCTGCCCCGGCCCGGCGAGACCGTGCTCGGCGACGACTTCGTGATGGTGCCCGGTGGTAAGGGCGCCAACCAGGCCGTCGGCGCCGTCCGGGCCGGGGCCGCCTGCACCTTCCTCGGCGCGCTCGGCTCCGACTCGTTCGGGGTCACCCTGCGGGCCCGGATCACCGCCGCGCAGGTGGACACCAGCCATCTGCGGGTGGTGTACGGGGCGTCCGGGGTGGCGCTGGTCATGGTCAACGCCGCCGGGGAGAACGCCATCCTGGTCACCCCCGGCGCGAACGCCGCCTTCACCGCGCTCACCGACGCCGAGCTGGACGTCGTACGCGGGGCGGACGTGCTGGTCGCCCAGTTGGAGATCCCGGTCGAGACGGTGACCGAGGCGGCGGTGGCCGCCCGTGCCGCCGGTACCCGGGTGATCCTCAACGCCGCGCCGGCCCGGCAGGTGCCCGCCGAGCTGCTCGCCGCGGTGGACCTGCTGGTGGTCAACGAGACCGAGGCGCAGCTGCTCACCGGCCGGGGGCGCGAGGAGCCGGCGGCGCTGCTGGCCCTGGTGCCGAGGGCGGTGCTCACCCTCGGCGGCGAGGGCGCCTGGTACGTCGAGCGGGACGGCCGGGCCGTGCACGTGCCACCCGTCGCCGTGGACGTGGTCGACACGACCGCTGCCGGAGACGCGTTCACCGCCGCCCTGGCCGTGGCCTGGGGTGAGGGTCGCGAGGTGGTCGACGCGGTGCGCTGGGCGGCGGCGGCCGGTGCGGCCTGCGTCCGCCGGCTCGGCGCGTCCGTGGCCCTGCCCCGCCGTGCCGAGATCGACGCCCTGTACGCCCCGTGACGAGCGGGGCGGGATCGGCCGGCACGGGAACGTCGGCGTACCGACCGCCGGCCCGCGAGCCCGGTCCACCACCCGCCCCGACGGTCGCGTCCCGGCCCGCCCTGTCGCGGACGCCGCGATCGCCCCGACGGTCGCCTCCCGTCGCGTCCCGGCCCGCCCTGTCGCCGACGTGGCGATCGCCCCGGCCGCCGGACCGACCGCGCGGCCCGGCCCGGCGTCATCCTGCTGACCGGTGGCTCAGCCGGCCGGGTCGTCGCTGAGCCGTTCGCCCCGGCGGCGCAACATGCCGAGGCCGGGGATGCCGGCGACGGCGAGCTTGAGGTCGCGGGTCACGTCGAGCAGGTCGTGCAGGTCCGGGCCGACCCGGTCCAGGGTGGCCAGGATCGGCAGCACGTCCGAGGTCAGGTGCTCCTTGAGCTTGGGCAGCTCGTCGACCAGCCGGATCGCCGCGACCACCTCCTCGTGGCTCAGCTCGGCGACGAACCGGTTCGCCATCGGCGCACCCCGACGCAAGGCCGGCTCGTATGCGGTCAGCAGCTCCGACGCGACGGCGGCGGCGCCCTCCGCGGTGGCCACCGTGCCGGCGGCCCGACCCGCCACCGCCCCGGCCTCGGCGACCACGGTGCCGGCGGCCCGGGACACCTGTCCGGCCTCGGCCACCAGGCCGGCTGCCGCCCCGGAGACCCGTTCGGCCTCGGCGACCACCACGGCCGCCGCCCCGGCGACCTCGGTGGCCTGCACGATGGCCGTGGTGGCCGCCGTGCTGATCACCGCCACCTCACGCACCGCCGTCTCGGCGTCGGTGAGCACCCGGTCGGTCCGGTCCAGGGTCTCCTCGATCCGGTCCACCACCCCGTTGATCCGGGTCAGGAGCGCCTCCACCCCGTCGAGCACGGCGAAGGCACGGGCCGGCACGGCGGCGAACGAGGCGGCCGACCCGACCGCCTGGTCGAGGGCGGCACGGGTGAGGCCGACGACGGCGGTCGGTCGGGGCAGGGAGAGGGCCATGTCACCCAGTGTGCGTCGGCTCGGCCAGTGCTGCCCGTCGGCACGGTCGGGCCCGGGCCGGCCCGGGGACGGGAGCAGATCCGGACCAGGGGCGGGAGCAGGTCCGGACCAGGGGTGGGGCCACGTCCGGACCGGGGGTGGGATCCCAGCCAGGGCCAGGTCCGGACCAGGGGTGGGGCCAGGTCCGGACCGGGGGTGGGATCCCAGCCAGGGCCAGGTCCGGACCAGGGGTGGGGCCAGGTCCGGACCGGGGGTGGGACCCCAGCCAGGGCCAGGTCCGGACCAGCGGCGGGGCCAGATCCGGACCAGGGGCCGAGACGGCGGGACCACGGTGGGACGGGAACGGGGGCGGGGCCAGGGGTGCGGTCAGGGCCGGGGCGCGGGTGTGGGCCGGCCGGAAAGCGGCCGTCGCGCCGGGCGGTAGGGTGCCGGCATGTCGGTCCGCCCCCGCGGCGTGACGCCGGCCGGTCGTGGTCTGGCGGGCCTCGCGATCCTCGCCGTGCTCGCCGTGTTCGCCGGCGGCTACGGGCTGTCCCGGGCGGACGCCGGGCTGACCACCCGGCAGGTGACCGTCGACGGGGTGCCGTTGACCGAGGTACGGGCCGAAACACCGGGCGGGACGGAGGCCGGGCCGGCGCAGGGACGTCGGCCGGGGGTGGTGATCGCCCACGGTTTCGCCGGTTCGGCCCGGCTGATGCGTCCGTTCGCCGACACGCTCGCCCGGCAGGGTGTGGTCGCGTTGCTGGTCGACTTCGCCGGGCACGGCGGTAATCCGGCACCGCTGGGCGGGGCGGGGCGCGACGACGTCGACTCCCGTGCCGTCCTCGAACACGACCTGGCCGTCGCCGTCGCCCACCTGCGCGGCCGGCCCGACGTCGACCCGGCGCGGATAGTGCTGCTCGGCGACTCGATGGGCGCGGGCGCGGTGACCCGGTACGCCGCCGGTCACCCCGACATCGCCCGGACCGTGGCGATCTCACTGCCCGACGGCAGCGAGCTGCCCGACGGCCGGCCGGAGGGGCTGCTGCTGATCGTCGGCGGTCTCGAATTCCCCGACTTCCGCGCCACCGCCGAGGCGACCGCCCGCCGGGGTGCCGGCCGACGACTGGTGGTGGTGCCGGGGACGGAACACGTCTCGGTGCTCTTCGCCGGCCGTACCCACGCGGAGGTCGCCGCCTGGGTCGGCGGTGGCGGCACCACGGCACCGCGGCCGGTCGCCCGGCTGGTCCCGGCTGGGCTGCTGTTGCTCGGGTTCGTGCTGGGCTTCGCCCCGTTGGCGGCGCTGCTGCTGGGCCCGCGGCGGGTGCCGCCGGCCGCCCGCCGTCGGCTCGGCCGACCGGTCACGGTCGCCCCGGTCGTGGTGGCGGTGGCGGCGTGCGCCATCGGCGTGGGCGTGCTGTCGGGTGCGGTGACGCCCACCGACCGGCTCCCCCTTGCGATGGGTGGTTACCTCACCGGTTTCCTGCTGGTCACCGGCGTCCTGCTGGCCGCCGCACGCTGGTGGCCGCTGCACACGTGGCCCCCCGCCCCGGATGCGGCCACCGCTCCGGCTGCAACCCCGGCCACCGCTCCGGCTGCAACCCCGACCACCGTCCCGGCTCGGGCTGCAACCCCGACCACCGTCCCGGCTCGGGCTGCAACCCAGGTCGGCGCGGCCACGTCGGTCCCCGCCGCCCCGGCTCCTGCCGGCGGGCCCGTCCCGGCCGCCGTGCCACCCGGGGGCCGCACGCCGGTGCGGTCCGTGGTCGCCGTTCTGCTGCTGACCGGGTACGCCGCGATCGCCGTCGCCGTGCCGATCCACCTGGGCCTCACCTGGGCCGTGCCGGTGGGCCCCCGGTGGTGGCTGCTGCCCGTGGTGGCGGTCGCCTGTCTGGTCTTCCTGGCCGGTGCCGAGCTGGTGACGGACGGCCGGAGCTGGCGGTACGCGGCGGTCGGCGCGCTGGTCGTGCCGGCGCTGACCGGGGCGGCCGTGGTGGGGCTGGCCCCCGGGTTCGTACTGCTGGTGGTGCCGCTGCTCGCGGTGCTCCTCGGCTGGCAGGCCGCCTGGGCGGCGGTGCTGCGGCGGGCCGGTGCGCCCCGGTGGTCACCGGCGGTGGTGGGCGCGGTCCTGTTGGCCTGGCCGGTCGCCACCGCGTTGCCCCTGAGTTGACCCGCAGCCGGCGCAGCGGGGGGTCACGGCCGGGCGCGGGCCACCCGCAGCGCCCACCAGATCAGCGGCGCCTGTAGGGGCACCCGCCCGTAGGCGACCGCCCGGCGCAGCGGGGGTTGCCGTCGCCAGTCCACCGCCATCTGCACGTTGGCCGGGAACACCGCGGTGAACAGCGCCGCTGCGGCCAGACCGCCCCGGCGTCGGGTGGCCGGGTGCGCCAGCGCCGCCGCCACCAGCAGCTCGACCACCCCACTGGCGTACGTCCAGCGGCGGGCGGGTCCGGGCAGTGCCCGGGGCACGATCCGGTCGTACGGGCGGGGCTTCGCGAAGTGGGTGACGCCGGCCAGGGCGAGCAGACCGGCCAGGGCGACGGCCTCGCCGCGACGGGTGCTCATCGGTGTTCCCCCTGCTGTTCGACCGCGCGTTGGACGGCGCGGTAGATCTGTCCGAACCGTAGCGCGTCGGGGGTGCGCAGCAGCATCACTTCCTGACCGAGGTGCTGCACCCACAGCTCGTTGACCCGGTTGCCGCGTTCGTAGGAGCGGTCCAGCCAGCCCAGCGGCAGCTCCAGGAAGGGCAGCAGGGCGAGCACCCCGACGGCGCAGGCGGCCAGCACGAGCAGGGCCGGCTTCCATTCGCCGCGGTCCTGTGCCGACCAGAGCAGTGAGACCACGCAGACCAGGGCGACCAAGGGGGGCAGCGAGAGCAGCAGCACCAGTACGCCGCGTCCGAGGATGCGGGACCGGACGGCCATCGTGGTGGCCCCCCGGGCGTGCCAGACGTACGCCACGTCGGCGATCCGGACGATCTGCCCGCCGGCCGTGATCGACTCGGAGGTCACCTGCACCGTGTCGTCCCGGTAATAGAGGGTCATCACTAACCCTAACCGTTCGCAGCCGGCCGGTGCCGGGCCGTGTTCGGTCGATCGGGCCTTCCTGAGGGCCGGCTGCCGGTCGGCCGGTGCTTCGCCGGCCCGGTGACCTGGTGGTCCGTACCCGGGACGACGGGTGGTGCGGACGGCTACGAACTGCGGCGGGGCCCGGGGCCCTCGCCGGTCGAGCCGGTCGCGTGCTGCCGCCCGGGGCCGGCCGTCGACCCGCCGTGGCGCTCCGTGCGCACCGGCGGCCCGGGGTCGTGGCCGGCCCGGGGTGGTGGCGCGGTGTTCTCCATCGCCCGCTGCACCGCCCGGTAGATCCGGCCGAAGCGCAGCGCGTCGCCGGTGCGCAGCAGCAGCACCGGCCGCCCATGCCAGCGGACCCACAGCTCACGCTGCCGGCTGCCCTGGTCGTAGGAGCGGTCCAGGCGGTCGAAGAGGAAGTCGGCGACCGGCCCGACGGCCAGCCCGACCAGCACCGACGCGCCGACGATGGCGAGCGTGACGGTGGGGGAGCGGTGTAGCCAGACCGCCACCGCGATGCCGATCACCGCAGCCACCAGCGGGCCGGCCAGGGCGGCGCCGATCGCCCCCCGTCCGGCGAGCACCCGCCAGGAGCGGTCGCCCCGGCGGTGCCAGACCAGGCCGATCTCGGCCAGCGGAAAGGCGCGACCGTCGACCCGGATGGCGGTGGAGGTGACCTGCACCGACCGGTCGTCGTAATACGTGATCATGGCGGGACTCCCGGGCGCGGGTGGCGAACACCAGACTACGTACCCCAACGATCCGGGTCGTAAGGTTGGCACGACTTCGACGAGGAAGTAGGGGTGGAGTGAGCGAGTTCGTGCGGTTGGAGACCAGGGACGGCATCGGCACCATCCGGCTGGAGCGGCCGCCGATGAACGCGCTCAACAAGCAGGTCCAGGAGGAGTTGCGGGCCGCCGCGACGGCCGCCTCCGCCGACCCGGGCGTCCGCGCCGTCATCGTGTACGGCGGGGAGAAGGTCTTCGCCGCCGGCGCCGACATCAAGGAGATGGCCGACATGTCCTACGTGGACATGGCGGAGCGGGCCGCCGACCTGTCCAGCGCCGTCGGCGCGCTCGCCCGGATCCCCAAGCCGGTGGTCGCCGCGATCACCGGGTACGCCCTCGGTGGCGGCTGTGAGCTGGCGCTGGCCTGTGACTGGCGGGTGGTGGCCGAGGACGCCAAGCTCGGCCAGCCGGAGATCAAACTCGGCGTCATCCCCGGTGCGGGCGGCACCCAGCGGCTGGCCCGGCTGGTCGGCCCGGCCCGCGCCAAGGATCTGATCATGTCGGGCCGGATGGTGGACGCGGCGGAGGCGCTGCGGATCGGGCTGGCGGACCGGGTCGCCCCGGCCGCCGAGGTCTACGACACCGCCGTCGCGCTGGTGCGGCCGTACCTGACCGGGCCGGTGCAGGCGTTGCGGGCGGCGAAGCTGGCGGTCGACGCCGGCCTGGACATGGACCTGACCTCCGGGCTGGCGTGGGAGAGCCAGCTCTTCGCCGGGCTCTTCGCCACCGACGACCGGCGCGAGGGGATGGCCGCGTTCGTCGAGAAGCGCAAGCCGGACTTCACCGGCCGCTGACCCGTCCCGCCCCGGGCCGCGCTCCTGCTGGTCCGGGGCGGACTCCCGGCGCGATGGTGGCGGTGCCGCCGACGCCGTGCCGGGAGGTGTTCACATCCCGCCTACCGGCCAGTAGCGTGTGACTCCGGTCAGCGGACGAGGGAGCGGCGATGACGGAACGGGTCGAGGGCCACGGCGGAGCGCTGGCGTTGGCGGCACTGCGGGCGCACGGCGTACGGGAGATGTTCACCCTCTCCGGCGGGCACGTCTTCCCGCTCTACGACGCCGCGCACACCACCGGCTTCCCGATCTACGACGTCCGGCACGAGCAGTCCGCCGTCTTCGCCGCCGAGGCGGTGGCCAAGCTTCAGCGCCGCCCCGGCCTCGCCGTACTCACCGCCGGCCCCGGCGTCACCAACGGCATCTCCGGCCTGACCAGCGCCTTCTTCAACGCCTCACCGGTGCTGGTGCTGGGCGGCCGGGCCCCGCAGTTCCGCTGGGGTTCCGGCAGCCTCCAGGAGATGGACCACCTGCCGCTGGTCGCCCCCGTCACCAAGCACGCCGAGACGGTGTTCACCGCCGACGACATCCCCCGCGCGGTCTCCGCCGCGTTGACCACCGCGCTCACCCCGCACCGGGGCCCGGTCTTCCTCGACTTCCCGCTGGAGGCGATCTTCTCCGTCGGCGACACCGAACTGGCCGCCCCGACCGCCGTCGCCCCGGTCGAACCCGACCCGGACGAGGTGACGAAGGCGGCCCGGTTGATCGCCGCCGGCGACCGTCCGGTGATCATCGCCGGTTCCGACGTGTACGCCGGGGACGCCGTCGCCGCGCTCCGCGAGGCCGCCGAGGCGTTGCAGGTGCCGGTCTTCACCAACGGCATGGGCCGCGGCGCGCTCCCGCCGCAGCACCCGCTCGCCTTCGCCAAGGCCCGCCGGGTCGCCCTCGGCGACGCGGACGTGGTGGTCGTCGTCGGCACCCCGCTGGACTTCCGGCTCAGTTTCGGCGACTTCGGCGACGCGGCGGTGGTGCACGTCGTCGACGCCCCCACCCAGCGGGCCGGGCACGTCCAGCCCGCCGCCAGCCCCGCCGGTGACCTGCGGCTGATCCTGTCCGCCTTCGCCGACCACACCGGCGACCGGGCCGACCACGCCGACTGGATCGCCCGGCTGCGCACCGCCGAGGACGCGGCACGGGCCCGTGACGCCGCCGAGATGGCCGCCGACACCGACCCGATCCGCCCGGCCCGGGTCTACGGCGAGCTGCGCCGGGCCCTCGCCCCGGACGCGATCACCATCGGCGACGGCGGCGACTTCGTCTCGTACGCCGGGCGCTACCTGGAGCCGTCGCAGCCCGGCACCTGGCTCGACCCCGGCCCGTACGGCTGCCTGGGCACCGGGATGGGCTACGCGATGGGGGCCCGGGTCAGCCACCCCGACCGGCAGGTCTGCGTGCTGATGGGCGACGGCGCGGCCGGTTTCTCGCTGATGGACGTCGAGTCGCTGGTCCGGCAGCGGCTGCCGGTGGTGATCGTGGTCGGCAACAACGGCATCTGGGGGCTGGAGAAGCACCCGATGCGGGCCATGTACGGCTACGACGTCGCCGCCGACCTGCAGCCCGAGCTGCGCTACGACAAGGTGGTCGAGGCGCTCGGCGGGGCCGGGGAGACGGTGGCGAAGGCCGCCGACCTCGGCCCGGCGCTGGGGCGGGCGTTCGACGCCGGGGTGCCGTACCTGGTCAACGTGCTCACCGACCCGGCCGACGCGTACCCGCGCTCGTCCAACCTGGCCTGACCACCCGGCGCGCGACCGTCGTCGGACCCGGCGGCGGTCGCGTTCTGCCGAGCGGATAAATCGGCGGAATGTCAGCGGCGACACACGTAACGTCAGACCCCTCGCTCATCGTTGGACGATCCAGCGATAACGACGGGAGTTCTGATGACATTCGCCATCCGCGCCGAGGGGCTGGTGCGCCGGTTCGGTGCCACCACCGCCCTGGCCGGGGTCGACCTTGAGGTGCCCACCGGGACGGTCTTCGGGCTGCTCGGCCCCAACGGCGCCGGCAAGACCACCGCGGTACGGGTGCTCGCCACCCTGCTCACCGCCGACGCGGGCCACGCCACGGTCGGCGGATACGACGTCCGCCGCGACGCCCACCAGGTCCGCCAGCTGATCGGCCTCACCGGCCAGTACGCCTCGGTCGACGAGAACCTGACCGGCACCGAGAACATGCTGCTCATCGGCCGGCTGCTGGGCCTGTCCCGGCGCGACGCCCGGGACCGGGCCGCCGAGCTGCTGGCCGGGTTCCAGCTCACCGACGCCGCCGGCCGGGCCGCGAAGACCTACTCCGGCGGGATGCGCCGGCGGCTCGACCTGGCGGCCAGCCTGGTCGGTCGGCCGCAGGTGCTCTTCCTCGACGAGCCGACCACCGGTCTCGACCCGCGCAGCCGCAACGACCTGTGGGACATCGTCCGGGGCCTGGTCGCCGAGGGGGTGACCGTGCTGCTGACCACGCAGTACCTGGAGGAGGCCGACCAGTTGGCCGACGAGATCGCCGTGGTCGACCACGGTCGGGTGATCGCCCAGGGCACCCCGGAGGAGCTGAAGGCCAAGACCGGCGGCCAGGTGCTGACGGTCCGGCCGGTCGAGGCCACCGACCTGGCCACCGTGCTCGCCGTCGTCGGCGAGGTGACCGGGGTCGACCCGGAGGTCGTCCAGACCACGGTCAGCGCGCCGGTCAACGGTCCGGGCGCGCTGCCCGCCGTGGTGCGCCGGCTCGACGACGCCGAGGTGCAGGTCGCCGAGCTGGCCCTGCGCGGGTCCAGCCTCGACGAGGTGTTCCTCTCCCTCACCGGCCACCGCGCCGAGGACACCGCCGACACCGCCGACCTCGCCGACACCGCTGACGCCCTGGAAGGGAGCCCGGCATGACCGCCGTGACCGTCGCCGCTCCGTCGGCCCGACCCGTACCGGCCCGCCGGCTCAGCCCGGCCGCCGGTCTGCGGCACACCGGCACGCTGGCCTGGCGCAGCCTGGTGCAGATCAAACACAACCCGATGGAGCTGCTCGACCTGAGCATCCAACCGGTGATGTTCGTGTTGCTCTTCACGTACGTCTTCGGTGGGGCGATCTCGGGCAGCCCGGGGGAATATCTCACCTTCGCGCTGCCCGGCATCATCGTGCAGAACGCCTTCTTCGCCACCATGACCACCGGTTTCGGGCTGAACCAGGATCTCACCAAGGGCGTCTTCGACCGGCTGCGGTCGTTGCCGGTGGCCCGGTGGTCCCCGCTCGCCGGCCGGATCGTCGCCGACACGGTCAAGCAGGCGTGGTCGTTGTCGCTGCTGCTCGGCGTCGGGATGATCCTCGGCTTCCGGCTCGGCAACGGCCTGCTCGGCCTGCTCGCCGCGTTCGCTCTGCTGCTGGTCTTCTCGCTGGCCGCCGCCTGGATGTCGGTGCTGGTCGGGGTGCTGGTCAGTGAGCCGGACAAGGTGCAGATCTTCGGCTTCACGGTGATCTTCCCGCTGAGCTTCACCAGCAACGCCTTCGTGCCGACCGAGACGATGCCGTCCTGGCTTCAGCACTGGGTCGAGGTGAACCCGGTGACCATCCTGGCGAACGCGCTGCGCGGCCTGCTGGTCGGCGGGCCGGTCGCCGGGCCGGTGCTCCAGTCGCTGCTCTGGGCGGTCGTCATCGCCGCCGTCTTCGCCCCGCTCGCGGTCAGGGGTCTACGCCGTCGGTTGTGACCGGGGTGGCGACGTTGGGGGTCACCCGGTGTGTTCGGGTGACCCCGGCGGGGTCAGATCTCGGGCCGGTCGCCCTCGCGGGGTCGTTCGCCGTCGTGCGGTGCGGCGTCCTGTCGGGTCGGCGGGTGGTCGGCGGGCGGGGTGTCCTCCCGTGGCGGCGCACCGTCGCGGGGGCGCTTCCCGTCGTGCCGGCGCAGGTCGTCCTCCCGGCGGCGGAGGTCCTCCTCCCAACGCTGGAAGAGGGCGTTGTCGTCCCGGCGGGCACGTTCGTCGATCGACTTCAGGAACTCGGGGTCGTCGTCAGGCGCGACGGGTCGTCGGGAGCCGGTGCCGGACGGCCATCCGCCGCGTCGGTCACCCGTGGGGGCGGGTCGACCGGCGAGGAACCAGGCGATCGAGCCGACCAACGGGAAGACCAGGATGACCAGGACCCAGGCGAACCGGGGCAGCCCCCGGATCCCCTCGTCCTCCGCGGAGAGGCAACTGATCAGCGCACCGGCGGCGAGCACCACCTGGAGCAGGAACAACACCACATAGAGCCGGGCCATGCCCCCATCATGGCGCAGCCGTGCGCGTCACCACACCCCACGCAGCACCAGCGCCACGCACAGCAGTGCCAGACCGGTCGTGCCGAGGGCCATCAGCGGTACGGCGTGGGTGTCGATCCGGGCCTGCCGGCGGCCGGTGGCCCGCCCCCAGCCCACCACCAGCGTCGCCCACCAGGTCGCCACGGTGACCCCGGCCAGCAGGGCACCGGCGGTGTCGCCGGTCAGCGCCAACCGGACCGCCAGCACGGTCACCACCGTGTACGCCAGCCCCATGCGCCGCCAGGCCAGCCGGGTGCGCTCCGGTTGCAGGCCGGGATCGCGGGTGCCGTCCCCGCCCGCCGGCACCCCGGTCACCCGCTCACCCCGCGCGCCAGGACCGCCACCACCAGCAGCAGCGCGCCCACCGCCACGATCAGGGCGAGGACGGCCGGGAAGCGGGAGGCCGGCAGGCGTTCGCCGAGCCGGATGGCCCGTTCGGTGCGGGACCAGTGGTCCACCGCCCGGACGGCGACGGTCGCGCCGAGCAGCAGCAGCGCCACGGCGATCGCCTCCCGCAGGTGGCGCAGTGGCAGCGGCGGGAGGAACTGGGCGGCGGCCAGCCCGCCCGCGATCAGCGCCAGCCCGGTGCGCAGCCAGGCCAGGAAGGTCCGTTCGTTGGCCAGCGAGAAGCGGTAGTCGGGGGTGCTGCCCACGGAGTTGAGGTCCGACGGGTCGAACCACCGTCTGATCGCCTGCCACACGACGCCGATTATCCGCTTTACCGTCGACATAGCCTGGAGCGATGACCGATCTTGATGCCTCCACCCTGCGCGACACCTACGACCGGCAGCTCCGGCCGGAGATCCCCGACCCGGTCCCGGCCGGCGTGACCGTCGAACACGACGGCCCGCTGGTGCGCATCCTGGGTCTGGACCATGGCGGTTTCCTCACCTACCGCACCCTGGACGGGCTGGTCGGGGAGGACCTGGATGCGCTGATCGCCCGGCAGGTCGAGCTGTTCCGGCAGCGCGGCGAGTCGGTGGAGTGGAAGCACAACACCCACGACGAGCCCGCCGACCTGCCGGACCGGCTGCGCGCCGCCGGCTTCGTGCCGGAGGACCGGGAGACCGTGCTGATCGGGCCGGTCGCGCCGCTGGCGGGTGCCGTGCCGGTGCTCCCCGAGGGGGTACGGCTGCGCGAGGTCACCGGTCTGGTCGACCTGGAGCGGATCGCCGCGATGGAGGAGGAGGTCTGGCGCAGCGACCGTTCCCACCTGGTCACCGGGCTGGCCCGGGAGATCGAGGCGGACCCGCAGTCGATCACGGTGGTGGTGGCCGAGGCGGGGGAGACGGTGGTCAGCGCCGGTTGGGTGCGCTACCTCAACGGCACCGGCTTCGCCAGCCTGTGGGGCGGTTCGACGCTCGAACAGTGGCGGCGGCGGGGCATCTACCGGGCGCTGGTGGCCTACCGGGCCCGGCTGGCCGACCAGCGGGGCAAGACGTTGTTGCAGGTGGACGCCTCGGAGGACAGCAGGCCGATCCTGGAGCGACTCGGCTTCGTACCGGTCACCACGACCACCCCCTACGTCTACACTCCGTGATGATGGAGCAGCGGCTGACGGACGACGAGCAGCAGGTTCTCAAGACGGGCGCCTTCGGGGCGGTCTTCCTGGTGTCGAACGCCGATCCGGGCGTGTTCGCGATGATCCGGGAGAGCTTCGCCGCGTCCGGGGCGTTCGCCGGGGCCAGTGGCCTGGTGAAGGAGGCGCTGACCGCGGGCGGGCTGCCCCGGCTGCCCCGGGACTCGGCGCTGGAGATCGAGTCGGTGGTGCTGCCGGCGTTGGGGCGTGCGGTGGACATCCTGCGGGAGAAGTCGCCGGCCGACCTGTCGGCGTACCGCGAGCTGGTGGTGACGGCGGCGGAGCAGGTGGCCAGTGCGCACCGGGGGGTGACGCCGGCCGAGGCGGACGCCATCGAGCGGATCAGGACCGCCCTGGCCGGGCCCGTCGAGCCGGCCTGATCGGGTCGCGTGTGCCCGGTCGCGCCGGGCTGGCCCGGGGCCGGGTCGGCGGCCGTGATCGACCCCGAGGTCGCCGGTCCGGGGTGGTCGGTCGTGCTGGTGCCGACCGGTTCCTGCGGTTCACCGCTGTCGACGTCCGCCGCCGCCCCGACGAGGTCGTGGCCCAACTCTCGGTGGGTGGTCAGGTTCGAGGGGTGGGCTGTCGGCTCTGCGTCAGGGTGCGCCTGTCGCGGTGAGCTGTGTCACCGCGGGTGACCCGGAGGGTTAACCTACCGGCAGGTAACATTGCGTTCGTGGGCAACTGCACAGCAGCCCGCGGTTGACCGGGTGTCAACGACGCGCAAAGCTCCGCCCTTAACCGGGCGAGCAGATCGCACACCACCAACAGGAGGGTTGTCGAATCGCGATGAACATCGTCGTACTCGTCAAGCAGGTGCCTGATTCGGGCGCGGACCGCAACCTGCGTGCTGACGACAACACCGTCGACCGCGGTTCGGCGAACAACGTCATCAACGAGATGGACGAGTACGCCATCGAGGAGGCGCTGAAGATCAAGGAGGCGCACGGTGGCGAGGTCACCATCCTGACCATGGGGCCCGACCGGGCCACCGAATCGATCCGCAAGGCGCTCTCCATGGGCCCCGACGCCGCCGTGCACGTCCTCGACGACGCCCTGCACGGGTCCTGCGCGGTGGCCACCTCGAAGGTGCTCGCCGCCGCCCTCGGGCAGCTGGGCGCCGACCTGGTGATCTGCGGCGCCGAGTCGACCGACGGCCGGGTCCAGGTCATGCCGCACATGCTCGCCGAGCGGTTGGGGGTCGCCGCGCTGACCGGTGCCCGCAAGCTCACCGTCGACGGCGGCACGCTGACCGTGGAGCGGCAGACCGAGGAGGGCTACGAGGTGGTCACCGCCTCGACCCCGGCCGTGGTCTCCGTCTGGGACACCATCAACGAGCCGCGCTACCCCTCCTTCAAGGGCATCATGGCCGCCAAGAAGAAGCCGGTGAAGACGCTGTCCCTGGCCGACCTGGGCGTCGCGCCGACCGAGGTGGGTTTCGAAGGCGCGACCAGCGCCGTCGTCGAGCACACCAGGCGTCCGCCGCGCTCCGGCGGCGCCAAGATCACCGACGAGGGCGAGGGCGGCGTCAAGCTGGTCGAGTTCCTCGCCACCGAGAAGTTCGTCTGAGGGGTCTGAACATGGCTGAGGTACTCGTCGTCGTCGAAGCCACCAGGGAGTTCGGCGTCAAGAAGGTCACCCTGGAAATGCTGACCCTCGCTCGCGGGCTGGGCACCCCGAGCGCCGTGGTGCTCGGCGGCGCCGGTGCCGCCGACGCGCTGAGCGCCAAGCTCGGCGAGTACGGCGCGGAGAAGATCTACGCCGCCGAGAGCGAGGAGATCGACGGTCACCTGGTCGCCCCCAAGGCGACCGTGCTGGCCGAACTGGTCAACCGGGTGCAGCCGGCCGCCGTCCTGCTGGCCTCGGCCCAGGAGGGCAAGGAGATCGCCGCCCGGCTGGCCGTCAAGCTGGACAACGGCATTCTGACCGACGTGGTCGGCCTCGACGCCGACGGCACCGCCACCCAGGTCGCCTTCGCCGGCTCCACCATCGTCAAGTCCAAGGTCACCAAGGGCCTGCCGCTGGTCACCGTACGGCCGAACTCGGTCACCCCGACGCCGGCGGCGGCCACCCCGGCCGTCGAGCAGCTCACCGTCGCGGTCACCGACACCGACAAGCTGGCGAAGGTCGTCGAGCGGGTCGCCGAGCAGAAGGGCTCCCGCCCCGAGCTGACCGAGGCCGGCATCGTCGTCTCCGGCGGTCGCGGCGTCGGCAACGCCGACAACTTCAAGCTGGTCGAGGAGCTGGCCGACCTGCTCGGCGGTGCCGTCGGGGCGTCCCGCGCGGCGGTCGACTCCGGTTACTACCCGCACCAGTTCCAGGTCGGGCAGACCGGCAAGACCGTCTCCCCGCAGCTCTACGTCGCGCTGGGCATCTCCGGTGCGATCCAGCACCGGGCCGGCATGCAGACCTCGAAGACGATCGTCGCCGTGAACAAGGACGGCGAGGCCCCGATCTTCGAGCTGGCCGACTACGGCGTGGTGGGCGACCTGTTCAAGATCGTGCCGCAGGCCGCCGAGGAGATCCGCAAGCGTAAGTGACCCGACCCGGGTCCGCACTGGAGCCGCCGTCCGGTCCGCCCGGGCGGCGGCTCCGTCGTGGTGCCGGGTCTGGCGTGGTGCCCGGTCCCGGCGTGGTGACGGGCGGGCGGCGGCGCTGCCCGGCGATCCGGCCGGCGCCGAATTGCGCAACGACCCGGAAGACGGGGGCACGACCCCGGTTCCGGCCGTGGTGAGGGGAGCTGATCGGCGGGCCGGGGAGCTGAACCGGCCCACCGATCAGCCCGTCAGGGTGCCCCTCAGCAGGCTGTCGCCGGAGTGGGCGGGCTTGTTGTCGTACTGCTCGGCGGAGACGTCGACCACCGAGTACGCCTGGAGATCCACATTCGGGGGCAGGGGCAGCAGCGCATCACCCGAGCTGCCCCGCAGCACACCCACCGAGAACATCTCCATGCTCGTCGGATTGATCAGCCAGACCTCGTAGTACCCCGCAACGTCCGGGAGATTCGCGACGTGCATATGCAGTCGGCCGTCGGCGAAGACCCGGGCGTCACCGTTGGCGTCCTTCGGCGTGCTGCCGTACGCGGCCAGTGGTGCGCTGGCCAGCACCTCCTGCCGGGGTGTGGAGTCCCGGTCACCGAGGACGGCGACGGTGCCGAGCACCGCGATCGCCGCGGCGGCGGTCGCCGAGACGACCGTGGTCGCCCAGCGGGGCCACCGTCGGGACCGGCCCGCCGGTCGTGCGGCGGCCCGCCCGCTGCCCGGGGACGACTGCCGCCGCCGGGAACCCGGCCGGTCGCCGGTCACCGCCGACAGCTGCCGGTACGCCGGGTCGACGTCGTCACCGGTCGCCGGCTGTGCCGGCACGGGACGTACCCCCGTCGGGTCGGGCCCGAGATCCTGACGGTGGGCC
This sequence comes from Micromonospora sp. CA-248260, assembly GCF_050942205.1. Classification (NCBI taxonomy): domain Bacteria; kingdom Bacillati; phylum Actinomycetota; class Actinomycetes; order Micromonosporales; family Micromonosporaceae; genus Micromonospora; species Micromonospora sp. CA-248260. The sequence continues at coordinate 1,357,810 of NZ_CP192021.1, forward strand.
TGCGCCGACGACGGCGCCTGCGCCACGGCGTCGAGTTCGGCCAGGATGCCCGCCCAGAGGTGGGCCGGCGGGTCGGGCAGGTCGTGCAGGCCCTGGGTCTGCGCGCCCAGCCCGGCGACGTGCCGGAGGGTGTCCAGCTCGCCCCGGCAGGTCACGCAGCCGCCGAGGTGGTCGGTCTCACCGTGGTCCGCCTCGCTCTCACCGAGCGCCAGAAAGACCAGCCGGTCGTGGTCCAGGTGCTGCACCGTCCACCTCCCATCTGCGTTTCAAGCTCGCCATGCCCCGTCTGATGTGGCTCTTGACCGTGCCCAACGGCACTCCGGTCACCGTCGCGATCTGCTGGTGGGTCAGGTCGTCGTAGAAGGCCAGCTCCAACATCCGCCGTTGGTCGTCCGGGAGCCGGGCCAGCTCGTCGGCGACCACCAGCCGGTCGACCACTGTGTCCGGGTCCCCGCCGGTGGCGACCGGCTCGGGCAGCTGCCGGACCGTCTCCACCACCCGCATCTCCCGGGCCGAGGCGCGCAGCCGGTCGATCACCTTGCGCCGGCCGATGCCGAGCAGCCAACCGATCAGTGAACCCTTGGCCGGGTCGAAGGTGTCCCGCCCCAACCAGGCGGCGACGAACGTCGCCTGGGTCACGTCCTCCGCGTCGCTGCGGTTGGCCAGCGTGCTGGTGGCCAGGTGGTGCACGGCCCGGCCGTACCGGTCGTACGCCTCCCGCAGCGCGCTCTCGTCGCCCGCCCGGAAGCGCGCGGCCAACTCGTCGGGGGGTGGGGGTTCGGGTTCCTGGCCTGCTGTTCCCACCGCTGTCACCGGGCGGGTCGCCTTCCCTGGGGCATGCCCGACTGTAACGCCCACAGCCTCCGCCCCACTCTCCCGGTCCGTGTTCGCCTCCACTCGTCTCACCTGCTCTTCGTCGCCGGGGGCGGCCCCGGATGCACCCCGGACGAAGAAAAAGAAAGTGGTGTCCGGCTGCATCCGGCGGTGCGACGGGTGGCGTAACCCGTTCTGCAAGCCAGACCTGACGAACCAGCACCAATCACCAGGAGGCAGACATGCAGCTCGCTATCTTCCGTCGGGTCGCCGCAGGCGGCGCGGTGGCCGCCCTGGCCTTCGCGGGCGTCGGCGCCGCGACCACGACCCCGGCGTACGCCGCCTCGTCCAAGGTCTCCGTCGTGCACGGCATCCCGGACACCCCGGTCGACGTCTACGTCAACGGCGAGAAGACCCTCGACAACTTCAAGCCCGGTGACGTGGCCGGCCCGCTGACCCTGCCCGAGGGCGAGTACGACATCGCGCTGACCAAGCCGGGTGAGCCGGTCGGCAGCGCGATCCTCAAGGTCGACGACGCCAAGGTGCCCGGTGGCGCCAACATCAGCCTCGCCGCGCACCTCAGCGCGGACGGCAAGCCGCAGATCACCCCCTTCGTCAACGACACCGCCAAGCTGGCCGCCGGCAAGGCCCGACTGATCGTCCGGCACACCGCCGCCGCCCCGGCGGTCGACGTCCGGGCCGGTGGCAAGCCGGTCTTCGAGGACCTCACCAACCCGAAGGAGGCCAAGGCGGACGTCGACGCGGGCACGGTCAAGGCCGACGTGGTACTGGCCGGCACCGACACCGTGGCGATCGGCCCGGCGGACCTCAACCTCAAGGAGGGCACCGCCACCATCGTCTACGCGATCGGCTCGGCCGAGGCCAAGAACCTCGACGTGGTCGCCCAGACCATCACCGGTCTGCACTCCGCCCCGGGCGGGGTGCCCAGCGGCACCGGCGGGCAGGCCGGCACCGGCGTCGACACCTGGTGGTACGTGCTGGCGGGCGCCGGCGTGCTGCTGCTGGTCGGCGGTGGGGCGCGGGTGGCCACCACCCGGACCGGTCGCCGGTGACGGTGCGACACCGCGGGGCGCTGGCGGCGATGGCCGCCGGCGTCGCCGCGCTCACCATCGCCACCGTCGTGGCCTGCGGATCGCAACCGGCCGACGACGTCGGCACCGACGAGGCCGCGGCCCTGGCCAGCAGCAACCCGCCGAGTCCGACGACCGGCACCGGCGGCGGCCCCTCGGTGCCGGTGACCGCCGGGGGCCTGCCGACCGACGAGCGGACCGTGCCGCCGGTGAAGCTGCGCATCCCGGCGATCGACGTCACCGCCACGGTCAACCCGGTGGGCGTCGACACCCGGACCGACGAGTTCGACGTCCCGCCGAGCGTGGACCAGATCGGCTGGTACCGGTACGGCCCCGGGCTGGAGACCGACGCCGGCTCGGTGGTGATCGCCGGCCACGTCGACAGCTCCGAGCAGGGCAAGGGGGCGTTCTTCCGGCTCCGCGAACTCGACCGGGGCGACACCCTCACCGCCACCGGCGCGGACGGGAAACAGCGGGCCTACCGGGTCGTCGCCCGCGAGGAGTACGCCAAGACGAAGATCCCACTGGACCGGTACTTCGCCCGGGACGGCAAGCCGCGCCTCACGTTGATCACCTGCGGTGGCCCGTTCGACCCGAAGACCCGGCACTACCGGGACAACATCGTCGTCACGGCCGTACCGGCCTGAGGCGCTGCCGTGCCTGGGGCGCTGCCGTGTCGGCCTGATGCGCTGCCGTGTCGGCCTCCGGACGGCCGCCGCGCCGGCGTACCCGCGTGCCGCCGTCCGGACGGCCGGTGATGCGCCGGTGGGTCGGCCCGGCTTCCAGTCGGACCGGGACCGAACCGGTCCTGGTCCGACCGGGTCGGGCCGGGCCACGCTTCGGCCTGGTCCGACCGGGTCGGGCCGGGCCACACTTCGGTACGGGGCGATCCGGCATCCGACGGTCCGTGCCCCGGCCGTTACGCTGAACAGTGATGGCATACCTGGATCACGCGGCGACCACCCCGATGCTCGACGAGGCGTTGGCGGCGTACGTCGCCACCGCCCGCGAGGTCGGCAACGCGTCGTCGTTGCACGCGACGGGCCGGCGTGCCCGGCGTCGGGTGGAGGAGTCCCGCGAGCGGGTGGCCGCGGTGCTGGGCGCCCGCCCCTCCGAGGTCATCTTCACCGGCGGCGGCACGGAGAGCGACAACCTCGCCGTGAAGGGCATCTTCTGGGCCAGGCGGGCAGCCCGGCCCGACCGGGTCCGGGTGGTCTCCAGCGCGGTCGAGCACCACGCCGTCCTCGACGCGGTCGACTGGCTCGCCGACCACGAAGCCGCCGAGGTCGCCTGGCTGCCCACGGACGCCGCCGGCAAGCTCGACCCGGAACGGCTGCGCACCGAGCTGGCCGAGCACGCCGAGCGGGTCGCCGTGGTGACCGCCATGTGGGCCAACAACGAGGTCGGCACCGTGCAGCCGGTGGCCGCGCTGGCCGCCGTGGCCGCCGAACACGGGGTGCCGCTGCACACCGACGCCGTGCAGGCGGTCGGTCAGGTCCCCGTCGACTTCGCGGCCAGCGGGGTCGCCGCGCTCACCGTGACCGGGCACAAGCTCGGCGGCCCGACCGGGGTCGGCGCGCTGCTGCTCGCCCGGGACGTCGCCGCCACCCCGCTGCTGCACGGCGGCGGGCAGGAACGCGACGTCCGCTCCGGCACCCTGGACACCGCCGGCATCGTCGCCTTCGCGGTCGCCGTCGAAACGGCGGTCAAGGGCCAGCAGGAGTACGCCGCCCGGGTGGCCGCGCTCCGCGACGACCTGGTCCGACGGGTCCGGGAGGCGGTGCCCGAAGTGGTGTTCAACGGCGACCCCGTCGACCGGCTGCCCGGCAACGCGCACTTCTCCTTCCCCGGTTGCGAGGGGGACGCCCTGCTGCTCCTGCTCGACGCCCAGGGCATCGCCTGCTCCACCGGCTCGGCCTGTTCGGCGGGGGTGGCCCAGCCCAGCCACGTACTCCTGGCGATGGGTGCCGACCACGACCGGGCCCGCTCCTCGTTGCGCTTCACCCTCGGCCACACCAGCACCTCCGCCGACGTCGACGCCCTCATCGCCGCCCTACCCGCCGCCGTCGACCGCGCCCGCCGAGCCGCCGCCCTCCGCACCCCCCGCTAACAGCGCTCGCTCCCGCTCCCGCCCCGCCCGCTCCCGCCCCGCCCCGCCCGCTCCCGCCCCGGCCCGCCCGCTCCCGCCCCGCCCGCTCCCGCCCCGGCCCGCCCCGGTGATCAAGAGGTTTACGTCACCCGTCGGCCGGATTCTGACGCAAACCTCTTGATCACCCGCCCCTGCCGGCCCGGCCCCCTGCCGGCCCGGCCCCCTGCCGGCCCGGCCCCCTGCCGGCCCGGCCCCCTGCCGGCCTCCACCCTCACCTGCCCGTGCAGGCCTTCCAGCCCGCCCCGTCGCGCGTGGGCGGTGGTGGTGTTCGGTGATCAAGAGATTTAGGTCAGGAACGGGCGCTGGGATGACGCGAACCTCTTGATCACCGGGGCGAGGGCGAGGGCGAGGGCGAGGGCGGGGTGGGGCGAGGGAGGGGAGGGGGAGGGCGGGACGGGGCGAGGGTGGGGGTGGGGTGGGTGGGTAGGGTTGGTGGGGGAGAAGGGGTGTGGCTGGTGAGGGTTCTGGCGGCGATGTCGGGCGGGGTGGACTCCGCTGTGGCGGCGGCGCGGGCGGTGGACGCCGGGCACGACGTGACCGGGGTGCACCTGGCGTTGTCCCGTAACCCGCAGACCTTCCGGACCGGGGCCCGGGGGTGCTGCACGCTGGAGGACTCCCGGGACGCGCGGCGGGCTGCCGACGTGATCGGCATCCCCTTCTACGTGTGGGACATGGCCGAGCGGTTCCACGCCGACGTGGTGGACGACTTCGTCGCGGAGTACGCGGCCGGGCGTACCCCGAATCCGTGTCTGCGCTGCAACGAGAAGATCAAGTTCGCGGCGGTGCTGGACCGGGCGGTGGCGCTGGGCTTCGACGCGGTGGTCACCGGTCACCATGCCCGGCTCGGCCCGGACGGGCTGCTGCGCCGCAGTGTCGACCTCGCCAAGGACCAGTCGTACGTGCTGGCGGTGTTGACCCGCGCGCAGCTCGACCGGTCGGTGTTCCCGCTCGGTGACGCCACCAAGGCGGAGGTCCGCGCCGAGGCGGCCCGGCGTGACCTGGCGGTCGCCGAGAAGCCCGACTCGCACGACATCTGCTTCATCGCCGACGGCGACACCCGGGGTTTCCTCGCCGGGCGGCTCGGCGAGGCGCCCGGCGAGGTGGTCGACGCGTCCACCGGCGAGGTGGTCGGCAGTCACACCGGCGCGTACGCCTACACGGTGGGCCAGCGGCGCGGCCTGCACCTGGACCGGCCCGCCCCGGACGGGCGGCCGCGTTACGTGCTCTCCATCACCCCCAAGACCAACACGGTCACCGTCGGACCCGCCGAGGCGCTGGAGGTTTCCGTGGTCCGCGCCAGCCGTCCGGTCTGGACCGGTGGTGCGCGGCCGACCGCGCCGATCGAGTGTGAGGTGCAGTTGCGGGCGCACGGCGACGTCGTACCGGCCACGGTGAGCGTGGACGGCGACACGCTCGTCGCCGAGCTGCGCCGTCCCGTGCGCGGGGTGGCCGCCGGGCAGGCCGTCGTGGCGTACCGGCCGGATCCGGCCGGTGACGTGGTGCTCGGCTCCGCCACCATCACCGGCTGATCCGCCCACGACGGGGTGCCGTCGGGCTGACCGTCGGTCGGGTGGGTCGCTGCTGAACTGACCGTCGGTCGGGTGGGTCGGCGGGGGCCGGTTACCCTTCGGCGGTGACTCGACAGCAGCTCTGGCCCTGGCCGGCGGGCGCGGCGACCGGCATCGGTTCGCTGCCCGGCACCGACATCGCCGAGGCGCAACGGATCGTCATCGGTGAACTGCCCGCCCTACCGCACCTGCCCGAGTTGCCCGCCCGGGGGCCGGGCGCCGACCTGATCGGGCGTACCGGCGGGTTGCTCGTGGAATTGCCGGTGGAGCTGTACGCCGCCCGTTGGCGGATCGCCCCCCGCCCCGGTCGGGACCTGCGCCGATCCCGGGACCTGCTGGAACGTGACCTCGACCAGCTCGCCGAGCAGGCCGAGGCGTACGCCGGGCCGGTGAAGGTGCAGGCGGCGGGACCGTTCACCCTGGCCACGGCGGTGGAGTTGCCGATCGGCGGGCGGCTGCTGCGCGACCCGGGTGCGGTGCGGGAGCTGACCGCGTCCCTGGCGGAGGGGCTGCGGCTGCACGTCGAGGCGGTGGCCCGCCGGCTGCCCCGGGCCTCGGTGCTGCTCCAACTCGACGAGCCGTCGCTGCCGGCGGCGCTCGCCGGCCGGGTCCGCACCGAGAGCGGTCTGGGCACCTACCGGCCGGTCGACACCACCGTCGCCCGTTCCCTGCTGAGCGAGGTGATCAAGGCGGCCGGGGTGCCGACGGTGGTGCACTGCTGCGCCCCGGACGTGCCGTTGGAGCTGCTGCGCACCGCCGGGGCGGTCGGGGTGGCGCTGGACCTCGCCCTGCTCACCGACCTGGACCCGTTGGGCGAGGCGATCGACGCCGGTCTCGGCCTGCTGGCCGGGGTGGCGCCGACGCAGCCGCCGTCGGCCGGCCGCGCGCCGACGTCGGCCCAGCTCGCCGATCGGGTACGCGGACTCTGGGACCGCCTCGGCTTTCCGCGCCGTCAGCTCGCCGAGCAGGTGGTGGTCACCCCGGCCTGCGGTCTCGCCGGAGCCGGCCCGGAGTACGCCCGCGCGGTGCTCACCGCCTGCCGGGACGCCGCCCGCCGGCTGCACGAGGAGTGAGGGTTTTCCGTCGTACCGGGTGGGCAGGATGACGGTCATGATTGGAAAACTGCGTACCGTCGCCATCGACTGTCCCGATCCGCGGGCCCTGGCCGGTTTCTACGCCGAGCTGCTCGGTCTGCCCCTGGTCGAGGCGGACTCCGACGGCAACGAGTGGGTCGTGCTGGGCGGTCCGCTCGGGCAGCAGCCCCGGCTCGCCTTCCAACAGGCAACCGACCTGATTCCCCCGGCCTGGCCTGATCCGGCGCGTCCGCAGCAGGTCCACCTCGACGTCACGGTCGACGACATCGAGGTGGCCGAGAAGGCGGCGCTCGCCCTGGGCGCCCGGCGGCTGCCCGGCGAGGGGGAGGGTTTCCGGGTGTACGCCGACCCGGTGGGCCACCCGTTCTGCCTCTGCTGGGACTGATGCCTTCCGCCGCCGGACGGGCAGCGGCGGGTGCCGCCGTGGCGCTGCCCGGCCGGCGGCGTCCGGGGTGCCGGGGTGGCCTGGGCGGGGCATGATCGGGTCGTGATCGACTCCTCGCTCCGTCGCGCCTCCGGTTCGCTGTTCGGGCTCGCCTACGGCGATGCGCTCGGCAAGCCGACCGAGTTCCTGTCCGTGCCCGAGATCCACCGCCGGTACGGCCCGGCGGGGCCACGGGAACTGGTCGGCGATCCGGTGCTGGTCACCGACGACACCCAGATGGCGCTCGCGGTGGCGTGGGCCCTGCACGACGCACCCGGGTACACCCCGGAGGCCGTCGAACCGTTGCTGCGTCGGCGCTTCCTGGACTGGGCCGCCAGCCCGGAGAACAACCGGGCACCGGGGATGACCTGCCTGCGGGCCTGCGGCGAGCTGGGTCGGGGGCTGCCCTGGCAGCAGGCGACGGTGGTCGACTCCAAGGGGTGCGGCGCGAACATGCGGGTCACCCCGGTCGGCCTGCTCGACATCGACCTGGACACCCTCGCCGGGCTGTCCCAGCTCCAGGCCGGCCTCACCCACGGCCACCCCACCGGCCTGGCCGCCAGTGAGCTGACCGCGTACGCGGTGCGGGTGCTGTGCGACGGCGCGGCGCTGACGGAGCTGCCCGGCCTGCTGACCGACCGGGCCCGCGACCAGCGCCACACGTACCGCGACGACTGGTTGGGTGACCTGTGGCGGCGGTGCGGGGCGGACTCCCCGGCGGAGTTCATCGCCACCGGCTGGGACGAGTGCCGGTCGGCGCTGGAGCGGCTCGACGCCGCGCTGCGCCGACCGGACGACGGGGGAGACCCGTGCCGGTACACGGGCGAGGGCTGGATCGCCGAGGAGGCGCTCGCCACCGCGCTGCTCTGCGTCCGGTGGCACCCCGACGACCCGGTGGCCGCGCTCGGCCGGGGCGCGACCACTGCGGGTGACTCGGATTCGATCGCCGCGTTGGCCGGCGCGTTCCTCGGCGCGGCCTACGGGCTGTCCGGCTGGCCGCCTGCCTGGTCCACCCGCATCGAGTACGCCGACCAGCTCGCCACCCTCGGCGCGGCCTGGGACTGACCCGCCCGCCCGGCCAGATGCCGCCAACCCGCCCGCCCGACCGCCGGGCCGGATGCCCGACCGCCGGGCCGGATGCCCGACCGCCGGGCCGGATGCCCGACCGCCGGGCCGGATGCCCGACCGCCGGGCCGGATGCCCGACCGCCGGGCCGGATGCCCGACCGCCGGGCCGGATGCCCGACCGCCGGGCCGGATGCCCGACCGCCGGGCCGGATGCCCGACCGCCGGGCCGGATGCCCGACCGCCGGGCCGGATGCCCGACCGCCGGGCCGGATGCCCGACCGCCGGGCCGGATGCCCGACCGCCGGGCCGGATGCCCGACCGCCGGGCCGGATGCCCGACCGCCGGGCCGGATGCCCGACCGCCGGGCCGGATGCCCGACCGCCGGGCCGGATGCCCGACCGCCGGGCCGGATGCCCGACCGCCGGGCCGGATGCCCGACCGCCGGGCCGGATGCCCGACCGCCGGGCCGGATGCCCGACCGCCGGGCCGGGATGCCGACCGCCGGGCCGGATGCCCGCCCGACCGCCGGGCCGGGATGCCGACCGCCGGGCCGGATGCCCGCCCGACCGCCGGGCCGGATGCCCGACCGCCCACCTGCCCGGCCGACCGCCCACCTGCCCGGCCGACCGCCCACCTGCCCGGCCGGCTGGATGCCGCCCGGCCGGCCGGATGCCGCGCCGTCGCGGTGTCGGTCACCACGACGGGAGCGCCGGGGGTGGTGCGGTGCTCAGGCCGGGCTGCGTCGCCCGTGCAGTCGCTTCACCCGCCGCCACAGGGCCGGGTCGCAGCTACCGGCCCGGCGGGAGAAGGCGTCGGCGGGGATACGCATCGGCTCGGCCAGATCCAGCCAGCTGTCGTGTTCGGCGTCCGGGTCCCAGTCCCGGGTCGGGATCGACACGTGGTCGTCCCGGTCGCTCTTGTCCTGACTGGTGATCTTGAGGACCTCGATGCCCCGGTCGTCGGCGCGTACCACCAGGCAGGGGCGTACCTTCGAGCCGGTGCCGTCGTGGAACGGCACGTCCGCCCACCAGATGTCACCCGGACGGGGCGTGCCGGTGGGGGTGCGGGGACGCGGTGGCGCGGTCGGTCGGGCCCGGTCCCGGGGCGGGGTGCCCCGCTCCGGTCGGGTGCGCCCGTCGCCACTCGACGGTCGCCCGCCCCGGCGTCGCCACTCGTTCCAGGCCCAGCCGGCGGCGACCGCCAGGACGATCAGCAGCCCCCACAGCAACCACTCCGGCATCGGTACCCCGCCTTCCTCCGGGCGGCCACCGCGCCGCCGACGTGCGGCGATCGTCGCACGCCCCGGGGCCGGTCGCCCGTCGGGCGGGGTGGGGCAGGCAGGGGGAATGTCCCACCGGCCGGTTACCGTGCTCCAGTAGCGTGATCACGGGGGAGGTTCGCACGGTGTCCGGAGGCGACAGGGTGTCGGAAGAAGAGATTCCCCAGCAGGTCAGCGCGGCCCAGGAGGCGGCGGCCGGCGGTGAGCCCACCCCCGAGGCCCGGGAGCGGCACGCCACGTTGGGTCAGGAGCTGACCGAACACCAGTACCGCTACTACGTCCTCGATGCGCCGACCATCACCGACGCCGAGTTCGACAGGCAGTTGCGCGAGCTGGAGGCGTTGGAGGCGGAGTACCCGGCACTGCGTACCCCCGACTCGCCGACACAGCGGGTCGGCGGCACCTTCTCCACCGATTTCACCCCGGTCACCCACGCCGAGCGGATGCTGTCGCTGGACAACGCCTTCGCCGACGAGGAGCTGGCCGCCTGGGCCGAGCGGGTCGAGCGGGACGCCGGTGGCCCGGTGCCCTACCTGTGCGAGCTGAAGGTCGACGGCCTGGCCATCAACCTGACCTACGAGAAGGGTCGGCTGGTCCGCGCCGCCACCCGGGGCGACGGGCGCACCGGTGAGGACGTCACCGCCAACGTGCGCAGCATCCGCAGCGTGCCGGCCCGGCTCACCCCGTCCGACGAGTTCCCCGACGTTCCGGAGCTGCTGGAGGTGCGGGGCGAGATCTACTTCCCGGTCGCCGGGTTCGCCGACCTCAACGCCAGCCTGGTCGAGCAGGGCAAGGCGCCGTTCGCCAACCCGCGAAACGCCGCCGCCGGCAGCCTGCGCCAGAAGGATCCCCGGATCACCGCGTCCCGGCCGCTGCGGCTGGTGGTGCACGGCACCGGCGCCCGCACCGGCTTCCGGCCGGCCACCCAGTCCGAGTCGTATGCGGCGCTGAAGGCGTGGGGGCTGCCGACCAGTGACCGCTGGCGGGTGGTGCCCGACCTGGCCGGCGTGGCGGAATACATCGCCCACTACGCCGAGCACCGGCACGACGTCGAGCACGAGATCGACGGGGTGGTCGTCAAGGTCGACCCGGTGCCCATCCAGGGTCGGCTCGGCTCGACCAGCCGGGCGCCCCGGTGGGCGATCGCCTTCAAGTATCCGCCGGAGGAGGTCAACACCACGCTGCTCGACATCGAGGTCGGCGTCGGGCGGACCGGCCGGATCACCCCGTACGCGGTGCTGGAGCCGGTGCACGTGGCCGGTTCGACGGTCGCCCAGGCCACCCTGCACAACGCCCGCGAGGTCGAACGCAAGGGGGTGCTGATCGGCGACACGGTGGTGCTGCGCAAGGCCGGCGACGTGATCCCCGAGGTGCTCGGCCCGGTCATCGAGCTGCGACCCGCCGACGCCCGCCCGTTCGTCATGCCCACCCACTGTCCGTCCTGTAACACGCCGCTCGCCCCGGCCAAGGAGAGCGACGTCGACATCCGCTGCCCCAACACCCGCAGCTGCCCGGCGCAGCTGCGGGAACGGGTCTTCCACCTCGCCGGGCGGGGCGGCTTCGACATCGAGGTGCTCGGCTACAAGGGCGCCGCCGCGCTGCTCGACGCCGAGATCATCGGCGACGAGGGTGACCTGTTCGCCCTCGACGCCGCGCAGCTCGCCCGCTCGCCGTTCTTCGTCAACAAGGACGGCAGTCTCGGCACCAACGCGACCAAGCTGCTCGACAACCTCGCCGTGGCCCGGGAACGCGACCTGTGGCGGGTGCTGGTGGCGCTCTCCATCCGGCACGTCGGGCCCACCGCCGCGCAGGCCCTGGCCCGGCATTTCCGTTCGGTGGCGGCGATCGAGGCGGCTGCCGAGGAGGAACTGTCCTCGGTCGACGGGGTCGGTCCGACCATCGCCGCCAGCATCAAGGAGTGGTTCGCCGTCGACTGGCACCGCGACGTGGTCCGCAAGTGGGCCGAGGCCGGGGTCCGGATGGCCGAGGAGGCGGTCGACGAGGGGCCGCGCCCGCTGGAGGGGATCACCGTGGTGGTGACCGGCACGCTCGCCGGGTTCAGCCGGGACCAGGCGGCCGAGGCGATCCAGAGCCGGGGCGGCAAGGTCACCGGTTCGGTCTCCAAGAAGACCGGCTTCGTGGTGGTCGGCGACAACCCCGGGTCCAAGGCCGACAAGGCGGCCGGGTTGAAGGTGCCGGTGCTCGACGAGGACGGCTTCCGGGTGCTGCTCGACGCCGGCCCGGAGGCGGCCCGCGAGGTGGCCCGGGTCGAGGAGAGCTGAGCGTCCGGCCGCTGACCTGACCGTCCGCCCGTCCTGCTCCGCCCATAGGTGAATCTTGGGGTCGTATACCAACTTAGTCACGACTACGACCGATTCGTGGCTGTCGTACGGGTCCACCGGCACCCAGGGCGTTTCATGGTGGCAGGTGTGCGACCGGCGTACACCCTGATGGGGCGTGCCCGGGAGGTGCGATGGAGACCGCCGACCCCCGCAACTCGTTCCCGGGCGGGCAGGAGGGGCCGTTCCTGGGCCTCGTCGTCGGGGTGATCGGCCTGGCCGTGCTGGCCTGCGTCGGGCCGCTGATCGACCTCGTCGGCCGGCTGGACCAGCTCCCGGTGGCGTTCTGGACGATGGCGGTGCTCGCGGTCGGCTGCGACGCCCGACCCTTCATCCCCTCGGGACGCCGGCAGACCTCAGCGGTCTTCCCGTCCACCTGTTTCACCTTCGCCATCCTGCTCGGCTGGGGGCTCGGGCCGGCGGTGCTGGTGCAGGCCGTCGCGGTCGCCGTCTCCGGCGTACGGCTGGGCCACGCCCCCTGGCGGACCACCTTCAACGCCGCCCAGTACGCCTGCGCGCTCACCGCCGCCCACCTGGTGCTCCGGCTCGGACCGGGCGGGCTGTTCGACGACGACCGGGTGGGCTGGACCGACGTCCTCACCGCCGGGGGTGCGACCGTCACCTGGTTCGTCGTCAACTACGGGCTGGTCAGCACCGCGTTGCGGCTGCGCTTCGGTGGCCGGTGGTGGCCGGCCGCCCGGCAGGGGCTGCCCTTCGAACTGCTCTCCACCGGTTCGCTGCTGCTGCTCGCCCCGGTCCTGGTCACCGCAGCGCGGGCCAACGCCGCGCTGATCCCGCTGGTGCTGGTGCCCCTGTTCGCGGTCTACCGGATGGCGCACCTCTCCGACGAACAGGTCCAGCTCGCCGCCCTCGACCCGCTCACCGGCCTGCCCAACCGCAAGGCGCTGCTCGCCGAGGTGGCCGAGCAGGTGCACCGGCATGCCGAGCGGGTCGCCCGGGGGGACCGCGGCGCACAGGTGGCGCTCCTGCTCATCGACCTGGACCGGTTCAAGAACGTCAACGACGCGCTCGGCCACGCGGTCGGTGACCGGCTGCTGGTCGAGGTGGGTGCCCGGCTCGCCGAGGTGATCGGGGAGCGCGACCTGCTGGCCCGGCTGGGCGGGGACGAGTTCGCGATCGTGGCCGGTGGGCTCGACGGGGTGGCCGAGGCCCGGGAGTTGGCGGACCGGGTGGTCGCCGCGTTGGCCGAACCGGTGTCGCTGGACGGGCTGCCACTGGACGTCGGCGGTTCGATCGGCATCGCGCTCTTCCCCGACCACGGCGAGGACTACGCCACCCTGATGCGCCACGCCGACGTCGCCATGTACGACGCGAAGCACCGCAACGACACCGTCGCCATGTACGCGGCCGAGTCCGACCACAACTCCGCCGAGCGGTTGGCGCTCCTGGCCGACCTGCGGCGCGTACTGGAGGCGGGGCCGACGGGCGGGCGGGCCGTGCGCGGCGGTGACGGCGCGACACTGCCGTCCCGGCTGGCCCCCGTCGACGGACCCGCCGGTGGCCCGGCCCCCCGCGTCGGCGGACCGGGCCGGTGGTGGCTGCCGCGCCGACGGCAGCGGCCCACACCGGTGCACCCCGACGAGTTGTTGAACCGGATCCTCACCGGTGCCGACCCGGTCCGCCGTCACGGTGGGGTCCCGGAGCACCGGCCGGCCGTGCCGACCCCGGCGGCGCAGGACGTCGCGCCTCCGGCCGGCCCGGCGGAGGTCGGCGAGATCACCATGTACTACCAACCGCAGGTCGCCATCGCCACCGGCGAGGTGGTCGGGGTGGAGGCGTTGCTGCGTTGGCGGCACCCGCGCCGGGGGATGGTCGACCCGGAGGAGCTGATCCGGGTCGCCGAGCAGAGCGCCGTGATGCGCCTGCTCACCTACCGGGTGATCGACGACGTGGTGGCGCAGCTCGCGACGTGGTCGGCGGCCGGGATCACCCTGCGGGCGGCGGTCAACGTCAGCGTGCGGGACCTGCACACCGGGGAGATCGTCGACCGGATCGCCGACCGGCTCGCCGGTGCCGGGGTACGCCCGGAACGGCTGCAGCTGGAGATCACCGAGGGGGCGCTGATGGCCGACCCCCGACGGGTGCTGGCCACCATCACCCGGCTGCACCAGCTGGGGGTCGCCATCTCGCTGGACGACTTCGGCACCGGCTACTCGTCGTTGCAGCACCTGCGCCGGCTGCCGCTGTCCGAGGTGAAGGTGGACCGGTCGTTCGTGCTGGGGATGGCCGAGGACGCCGACGACGCGGCGATCGTCAAGTCGACGATCGAGCTGGCCGGTGCGCTCGGCCTGCGGGTGGTCGCCGAGGGGGTCGAGGACGAACGGACCTGGCGGCTGCTGCACGCGGCCGGTTGCGACGCCGCGCAGGGCTGGTTCTACGCCCGCCCGATGCCCGCCGACGAGTTGACCGCCTGGCTGGCCCGCTACCGCCCGCTGAGCCCCGTCCCCAGCCCGGACGCCGAGATCCCCCGCCGGCACGCCCGCTGACGGTCGCCGGCACATCCACGGGGGTGGGCGGGCGGCCCCCGGACCGGCCGGCGGCCCGGACGCAGGGGGAGTCGGAGGTGTCGGGGTGAGCGCAGGACAATAGACTCGCTCCGGTCACCGCGCGTCAATCCCGTCGACGGCGCGGCCGGCACACCGAGACGCAGCAGCACAGCCACGAAGGGGGCACCGATGGCCGCCATCTCCCGCGAGGAGGTCGCGCACCTCGCGCGACTGTCGCGGCTCGCCGTCACCGAGGAGGAGCTGGACACCTTCGCCGGCCAACTGGACGTGATCCTCCAGTCGGTCGCGCAGGTCGGCGAGGTCACGGCGGCGGACATCCCGCCGACCTCCCACTCGGTGCCGCTGACCAACGTGCTCCGCGACGACGTGGTGGTGCCCGGGTTGACCCCGCAGGAGGCGCTGTCGGGTGCCCCCGACGTCGCCGAGCAGCGGTTCCGCGTCCCGCGCATCCTGGACGAGGACGTGGCGTCGTGAGCGGGTGTGAACGTGACACCGGGTGTGATCCGGTGAGCGGGCGGGGCGAGCGAACCATCGAGCACAGTGCGCCGGGTGTCCGGGGCGCCGGTGAGCGGAGCGAGGCGACGGCATGACCGACCTGACCAGAATGACCGCGACCGACCTGGCCGGCCTGGTGGCCTCGGGGGAGACCTCCGCGGTCGAGGTGACCCGGGCCCACCTGGACCGGATCGCCGCCGTCGACGACCGGGTGCACGCGTTCCTGCACGTCGACACCGAGGGGGCGCTGGCCGCCGCCCGCGCGGTCGACGAGCGGCGGGCCGCCGGTGAGCAGCTCGGACCGCTGGCCGGGGTGCCGGTGGCGGTGAAGGACGTGCTCACCACGAAGGGCGTACCGACCACCGTCGGCTCCAAGATCCTGGAAGGCTGGCGTCCGCCGTACGACGCGACGATCGTGCAGCGGCTGCGCGCGGCCGGCACGGTGATGCTCGGCAAGACCAACATGGACGAGTTCGCGATGGGTTCCTCCACCGAATACTCGGCGTACGGCCCGACGCACAACCCGTGGGACACCGACCGGATCCCGGGCGGCTCCGGCGGGGGCAGCGCCGCCGCGCTGGCCGCGTACGAGGCCCCGCTGGCCATCGGCTCCGACACGGGTGGCTCGATCCGCCAGCCCGGCGCGGTCACCGGCACCGTCGGCGCGAAGCCCACCTACGGCGGCACCTCCCGGTACGGCCTCGTCGCGTTCTCCTCCTCGCTGGACACCCCGGGCCCGTGTGCCCGTACGGTGCTCGACGCGGCCCTGCTGCACCAGGTCATCGGCGGGCACGACCCGCGCGACTCCACCTCCATCCCGCAGCCGGTGCCGGACGTGGTCGCCGCCGCGAAGCTCGGTGCGACGGGCGACCTGACCGGGGTGAAGCTCGGCATCGTCAAGGAGTTCACCGGTGAGGGCGCGGAGCCGGGCGTGATGGCCGCGTTCCGCGAGTCGGTGGACACCCTGGCCAAGCTGGGCGCCGAGATCGTCGAGGTGTCCTGCCCGCACTTCCGGTACGCGCTGCCGGCGTACTACCTGATCGCGCCGAGCGAGTGCTCCTCCAACCTGGCCCGGTTCGACGGGGTCCGGTTCGGGTTGCGGGTCGGTGACGACGGCAACCGGTCGCTGGAGGAGGTCATGTCGCTGACCCGGGAGGCCGGGTTCGGCGCCGAGGTCAAGCGGCGGATCATGGTCGGCACGTACGCGCTGTCGTCGGGCTACTACGACGCCTACTACGGGCAGGCGCAGAAGGTCCGTACCCTGATCACCCGGGACTTCACCTCGGCGTTCGAGCAGGTCGACGCGCTGATCTCGCCCACCACGCCGTTCGTGGCGTTCCCGATCGGGGCGCGCACCGCCGACCCGTACCAGATGTACCTGGCGGACCTGTTCACCATCCCGACGAACCTGTACGGCGGGCCGGGCATCTCGGTGCCGTGCGGCCTGTCCGAGGGGCTGCCCGTCGGTCTGCAGGTGATGGCCCCGACGATGGCCGACGACCGGATGTACCGGGTCGCCGCCGCGCTGGAGTCCGTGGTCGGCACGTTCACCCCACCGGCACTGTGAGGCTGGAGTTCAGATGACGACGACACTGCCCGCGTACGACGAGGTCGTTGCGCGTTACGAGCCGGTGATCGGCCTGGAGACCCACGTCGAGCTGGGCACGAACACCAAGATGTTCTGCGGTTGCCCGACCGACTTCGGTGGGGAGCCCAACACCCGGGTCTGCCCGGTGTGCCTGGGCCTGCCCGGTTCGTTGCCGGTGGCCAACAAGGCGGCCATCGAGGCGACCATCCGGATCGGCCTGGCGCTGAACTGCTCCATCGCGCAATGGTGCCGGTTCGCCCGGAAGAACTACTTCTACCCGGACATGCCGAAGGACTTCCAGATCAGCCAGTACGACGAGCCGCTGTGCTCCGACGGCTACCTGGACGTCGAGGTGAACGGCGAGCTGGTGCGGATCGGCATCGAGCGGGTGCACCTGGAGGAGGACACCGGCAAGACGCTGCACGTCGGTGGGGCCACCGGCCGCATCCACGGGGCGACCGAGTCGCTCGTCGACTACAACCGGGCCGGCATCCCGCTGGTGGAGATCGTCACCAAGCCGGTCCCCGGCACCGGTGCGCTCGCCCCCGAGGTCGCCAAGGCGTACGTGACGGAGCTGCGCGACGTGCTGCGTTCGCTGGGGGTCTCCGACGTGCGGATGGAGGAGGGGTCGCTGCGCTGCGACGTCAACACCTCCCTCAACCTGCCGGGCGAGGAGTGGGGCACCCGCACCGAGACCAAGAACGTCAACTCGTTGCGGTCGGTGGAGCGGGCGGTCCGTTCGGAGATCCTGCGGCAGGCGTCCGTGCTGGACGCGGGCGGCCGGATCACCCAGGAGACCCGGCACTTCCACGAGGACACCGGGGACACCACGCCGGGCCGGTCCAAGGAGACCGCCACCGACTACCGCTACTTCCCGGAGCCGGATCTGGTGCCGCTCGCCCCGGACACCGCCTGGGTGGCCGAGCTGAAGGCGGCCCTGCCGGAGCTGCCCCGGCTGCACCGTCGCCGGCTCCAGGAGCAGTGGGGCCTGTCCGACCTCGACATGCAGTCGGTGCTCAACGCCGGTGCGGTCGAGCTGATCGAGGCGACCGTGGCGGCCGGCACCACCCCGGCGGCGGCCCGCAAGTGGTGGCTGGGTGAGCTGTCCCGCCGGGCCAACGAGACGGGTGTGGAGCTGGCCGACATCGGGGCCACCCCGGCGCAGGTCGCCGAGCTGCAGGGCCTGGTCGACGCGGGCAAGCTCAACGACAAGCTGGCCCGGACGGTGCTGGAGGGCGTGGTCGACGGCGAGGGTTCGCCCACCGAGATCATGACCAACCGGGGTCTGGAGGTGGTCTCCGACACCGGCGCGCTCACCGCCGCCGTGGACGAGGCGATCGCCGCCAACCCGGCCATCGCCGACAAGATCCGCAGCGGCAAGGTCGCCGCCGCCGGTGCGCTGGTCGGCGCGGTGATGAAGGCCACCCGTGGCCAGGCCGACGCCAAGACCCTCCGTGACCTGATCCTGGAGCGCCTCGGCGTCCAGGGCTGACCCGAGCGGGCCGGAGCCGAGGCTTCCCGCCCGCGACCGGCGAGGGCCGCCGTCGTGACCCGACGGTGGCCCTCACCCCTTCCCCCGGGGTACGCGCGCGACCCGCGCGACCCCCCACCGAGGGCGTCAACGGCGACGCCCGGATGGAGTTGCCGTGAACGAGCACGACCTCGACGTCCTCGACGAGATCCAGCGGCGGGTGCTGTGGCTCGCCACCCGGATCGTGGACGCGGCCAACCACGACCGGGACACCGGCGACGGGGTGAAGGTCGGTGGGCACCAGGCGTCGAGCGCCTCCCTGGTCACCGCGATGACCGCGCTGTGGTTCGCCCACCTGGACGCCGAGGACCGGGTGGCGGTCAAGCCGCACGCCTCCCCGGTGTTCCACGCGATTCAATACCTGCTCGGCAACCTGGACCGGTCGTACCTGACGCAGCTGCGGGCGCGGGGCGGGTTGCAGTCGTACCCGTCGCGGACGAAGGACCCGGACGAGGTGGACTTCTCCACCGGTTCGGTCGGGTTGGGCGCGGCGGCCCCACTGTTCGCTGCGGTGACCCGCCGCTACGTCGACGCCCACTTCGGGGCCCGCCCGCACTCCCGGTTCGTCGCGTTGATCGGCGACGCCGAGCTGGACGAGGGCAACATCTGGGAGGCGGTCGCCGACCCGGCCACCACCGGCCTCGGCAACGTGATGTGGCTTGTCGACTTCAACCGGCAGTCGCTGGACCGGGTGGTGCCCGGCATCCGGATCGACCAGTGGCGGGGGCAGTTCGAGGCCGCCGGTTGGCACGTCGTCGAGGTCAAGTACGGCCGCCGGCTGGCGCAGGCGTACGCCCGGCCGGGTGGGGCGGCGCTGCGCGACTGGATCGACCGGATGCCCAACGAGCAGTACCAGTCGCTGTTCGGGTTGGCCGGGCCGGCGCTGCGGCAGCAGTTCCTGGACGGGGCGCCCGACGGTATCGCCGGGTTCATCGCCGATCTGACCGACGAGGAGCTGGCCCCGCTCGTCACCGACCTGGGCGGGCACGACCTGGCGGCGATGCTCGACGCGTACGCGCAGTGCGACGCGGTCACCGACCGGCCCAGCGTCGTCTTCGCGTACACCGTCAAGGGGTGGGGGTTGCCGCTCGCCGGTAATCCGCGCAACCATTCGGCGTTGCTGTCCACCGGGCAGGTCGACGTGTTGCGGGCGGCGCACGGCCTGACCACCGCGACCGAGTGGGACCGGCTCGACCCGGCGAGTCCGGCCGGCATCCGGGCCGGCGCGCGCCGTGAGGCGCTGGCCCGCGCGCCCCGCCACCGCTCGCTGGGGGTCACCGTCCCGGAGTCCACCGGGGTACGCACGCAGAAGCCGATCTCCACCCAGGAGGCGTTCGGGCGGGTGCTGGTGGAGCTGGCCCGGGACCCCCAGGTCGCGCCCTACCTGGTCACCACCGCGCCGGACGTGGCGACCTCCACCAACCTGGCCGGGTTCATCAACCGGACCGGGGTGTTCGCCCCGACGGAGCGGCGGTCCTGGTCGCAGGACCGGATGCTGCGCTGGACGGAGAGCCCCGCCGGGCAGCACATCGAACTGGGCATCTCCGAGATGAACCTGTTCCTGCTGCTGGGTCAGCTCGGCCTGTCCTGGGACCTGTCCGGGCAGCCGCTGCTGCCGGTCGGCACCGTCTACGACCCGTTCGTGCTGCGCGGGCTGGACGCGTTCCTCTACGGCACCTACTCGGGTTCCCGGTTCGTGGTGGCCGGCACCCCGTCGGGCGTCACGCTGGCCCCGGAGGGTGGCGCCCACCAGTCGACCATCACCGCCTCCGTCGGCCTGGAACTGCCCGGGGTCACCTTCTGCGAACCGGCGTACGCGACCAGCCTCGACTGGTTGCTCTGTGACGCGTTCGGGCAGATCGCGCAGGGCGCTGCGCCGGCCGCTACCGCCGCGCCGGCCGAGGACGGGGCGTACTACTTCCGGTTGAGCACCCGCCCGCTGGACCAGACACCGTTCGAGGCGGCCCGGGTCCGCCTCGGCGACGCGGTGCTGCGCCGGCAGGTGGTCGCCGGGGCGTACCGGCTGGTGGACGCGCACCAGGCGTACCCGCAGCTGGCCGACGCGCCGGTGGTGACCCTGGCCGCCTCGGGGGCGGTGCTGCCGGAGGTGCTGGCCGCCGCCGCCGAACTGGCCGACGAGGGCATCGCCGCGCACGTGGTCGACGTGACGAGCCTGGACCGCCTCTACCGGGCGTGGCAGCGCACCCTGCGCCAGGGCGTGCGTACGGCGACCGTGCCGAGCGTGCCGGGCGCGTTGCGGGCCGCCTTCGGGGACCGTACCCCCCTGGTGACCGTGCACGACGCGGCCTCGCACGCGATGGCCTGGCTCGGCTCGGCGCTGGGTGTGCCGGCGGTGCCGCTCGGGGTGGACGAGTTCGGCCAGTCCGGCAGCGTCCGCGAGCTGTACGAGCTGCACGACCTGCTCCCCGGCAGCATCGTCAACGCCGCCCTGGCCGCCCTGTCCCTACGCTGACGGGTCAGCGGGTGCCGCGATGGTGCCTCGCGTGGCCCGGGCCATCTCCGGTTCGGGAAACCCACCCCTCAGCGCGGCAGGCCACCTGTCTGATTACCTTCTGTAATTGTTGTGGTTGGTGCCGCACGAGGTCACTCTGAGTGTTCTTCCTGGCGGTCCTCGTGATGTGGGTCTGCATCCTTTGCTCTGCTGCCATAGAGGCGACACGGCTTTGAGCAGGGAGAATGCAGAACACTGCGACTGGGGACGATTGGCAGCTTCCTGACGGAAGGTAACTGTCGCGGTGAGGGCAGCAGAGCAAAGGATGCGGGTGTGCATAGGTGGGTGCGGCCTGGAGGTGACGCTTGGTGACATTGGTGGAGGTGGTGGGTGGGGCGTTCGCGCATCAGAGGCCCTGGCGGTGGGCGTGCAGCCATCGGCAATGCGCCGGCAGCGGCGGTGGCGTGGCGGCGGTCCACCCGCTGACGTCGGCTGGGCGCCGGTCGCCTGGCGGACGTCGGCTGTGCGCCGCCGCCTGCCCCGGCCGCCGGCCCGTGCCCCGGCTGCCGGCTCCTGCCCCAGCCGCCTGCCCCAGCCGCCTGCCTGACCACGGTGTGTCGGCGGTCTGCCTGTCGGGGGTCAGCTGGTCGGGGTGGGGGCCGGCGAGGTGGGGGTCGGGGCGCTCCCGGAGGGGGACGCCGACTCCGACGCGCCCCGGGTCGGGGTCGGGGTGACCGGGACGTCGGCGCCCTTCGCCGGATCGCGGATCACGTGACGTTCCAGGTTCACCTGGGCCTGCCCGGTGCCGCCGACCGTGATGTCGTCGTAGGCCTGGAGCAGCTTCTGCTGGTCGAAGTAGAGCACCGACATCGACAGCGGGGTCGGCTTCTCGCCCTCCAGCCCGCGTAGGCCGGCACCGCCGGTGGAGCCCTCCACCATCAGCTGGGTCGGCTGCTGGCCGTTCACCTGCGGCAACTTCGACATCTGGCGGGCGTGGGTGTGCCCGGCCAGCACCAGGGGGCAGGTGCCGGAGAGCGGCCCGGCCGACGCCGGATCGTGCACCAGGGCGATGTTCACCGGTCGCGGCGAGCTGCGGATCGTGCCGGCGAGCGTCTCGCCGGCCCCGATGACCTGGTCGGCGACCTGGGCGGTGAGGCCGCTGCCGGCCGGCGAGGTCTCCTTGTCCGGGGTGAACCGGGGGTCCCCGATGCCGGCGATGGTCAGCCCGGCGACGGTGGTGGTCGAGTTGTTCAACACCACCGCGTTGGGTTGCCGGGCCACCGCCGCCGCCGTCCTGGGTGAGTCGTGGTTGCCCCGGATGTAGACGTACGGCTTCTTGAGCAGGCCGATCGACCCGACGTACGACGCCTCGGGTTCGCTGCCCCAGTCGGTCAGGTCACCGGTATCGATCACCACGTCGATGCCGAACTGCTCGACCACGGTGCGGATCAACTGCCAGCCGGTCGGGTTGAGGTGCATGTCGGAGACGTGCAGCACCCGGGTGGTGCCCGGTGCCGGCTCGTACACCGGCAGGGCCGAGACCGTGGTGTAGAGCTGGCTGACGTTGCCGACCAACCGTTGCAACTGCTCGGCGTAACGGCTGTAGTCGTTGGCGATCCGCCGGGCGTCACCGACGATCGCCGGGGCGTTGACCAGCAGCCCCTCGTACCGTGGCTCCTCGATGGCCTGCGGGCGCAGGGTGCCCGCCGCGAGCCCGAGGCTGCCGACGGTGACCACCAGGGCCACCCCACCGGCCCAGGCGGTCCGCCGGGTGTCCCGGAAGACCAGAGCCGCCAGGATCAGGGTGACCAGCACCGCCGCGCCGAGGGTACGCAGACCGAGCCGCAGCACCCCGTTACGGACGTCCGTCACCGCCGACTGGCTGGCCCGGCTGATGCTGGCCGGGTCGTCGATCAACGCCTCGGTCTTACGCTGGTCCAGCGCCCCCAGGCCCACCGTCAGGTGGGTCGGACCCTGGTGGCTGTCGAGCTGTAGCGCCCCCAGCGGGGGGATGTCGACGGTGGTGCCGCCCCGCACGGCCGGCGCGAGGGTCAGGTCGGCGCGGAACGGGCCGATGTCGGTGCTGACCCGACCACCGGCGAACACCCCGATGACCGTTCCGGTCAGCGCGACCAGCAGCACCGCCAGCACCACGCCGGCCCGGCGCGTCCCCCTTGACCGGCCGGTGGGCCACCGGGGCGACCAGCGCCGCTCACGCCGGGCGGGGGTGTCGTCGTCCCCGGGCCCGCGCTGCTCGTTCTCCTGACCGTCCATGCTGAGATTCTGACCTGCCCACTGAAAGATCTTGGCAAACCTGGCGGACGGGCAGCCGATCCGCCCGGTACCTGCCCTGCTGTCCGACCGTCGGCGTGTCGTCAGCTCCGGCCGGCACCACCGTCGGCGAAGACCAACCGCAGCAGCCGGTCGTCCTCCGGCACCGGCTGGCCCCGCCCGTCGTGGTTGGAGGTGGAGACCCAGAGCGAACCGTCCGGGGCGGCGGCGACCGCCCGCAGCCGACCGTACTTCCCGGTGAGCAGTTCCCGGGGTGCGCCCAGCACGGTGCCCGTGTCGGTCAACTCCACCAGCCAGAGCCGCTCGCCGCGCAGGCAGGCGGCGGCCAACAGCCGGCCCGTCGCGGCCAGCCCCGAGCAGGACGCCTCGTCGGTGCCCCACTGCACGATCGGGTCGACGAACCTGCCGTCACCCGCCTGACCCTCCACCGTCGGCCAGCCGTAGTTGGCGCCCTTGTCGATCCGGTTGATCTCGTCCCAGGTGTTCTGTCCGAACTCGGTGGCGTACATCCGCTTGCCCGCGTCCCAGGCCAGTCCCTGCACGTTGCGGTGCCCCAGCGACCAGACCGGCGAGCCGGGGAACGGGTTGCCCGGGGCCGGCTTGCCGTCCGGGGTGATCCGCAGGATCTTGCCGGCCAGGGTGGCCCGGTCCTGCGCGGCGGCCCGGTCACCGGCGTCGCCGGTGCTGACGTAGAGCTGCCCGTCCGGGCCGAAGGCGAGCCCACCGCCGTTGTGGTTGCCGGCCTTCGGGATGCCGGTCAGGATCGGCGTGGGTGCGCCACCCAGCGTCAACCGCGCCACCCGGTTGTCCTGCTCGGTGGTGTAGTAGACGAACACCGACCGGTCCTGCGCGTACGCCGGGGAGACGGCGATGCCGAGCAGCCCCGCCTCGCCGGACGCGGCCACCCCCGGCACGGTCTGCGCCGGGGTGACGGTCAACCCCTGCGGCCCCGACTCCGGCCCGACCTTGAGGATCCGGCCGCTGTCCCGTTCGGTGACCAGCGCCGCCCCGTCGGGCAGGAACGCCATCCCCCACGGCACCCGCAACCCCTTGGCCAGCACCGTGGCCACCACCTGCTGCTCGGGGGTGTTCGCCGACGCCGACGGGGTCGGCAGGTTGGGTGGTTCACCGGCCGGATCGGGATCCGGCGGGCCTAGACTGCACCCGGTCAGCAGCAGCGCGACACCGGACGTCGCCAGGGCCGCGCGGACCCGGGCGGTGCGGGGGTACGGGAGACGGGCGCTCACCCGGCCCAGCCTAGCCCGCGAATCGGGGCCCGCCGGGCCACCGGGAACGGCCCACCGGTCGGCGACCGCCTCAGCGGGCCCGTACGGCCAGCAACGCCACGTCGTCCTCACGCCGCTCCTCCGAACCGAGCAGCAGGTCGCACAGGTCGGCGGCGGGTCGGACCCCGGCGGCGGTGACCCGTTCGCACAACTGCGCCATGCCCTCGTCGATCGGCTGGTCCCGCCGCTCCACCAGCCCGTCGGTGTAGAGCAGCAGGGTGTCCCCGGGGGCGAGGAGCACCCGTGCCCCGGTGCGGGGGACCGGCCGGGTCAACCCCAGCAGCGGTTCCCGCCGACCGTCGAGCAGCCGTACCGTGCCGTCGGCGGTGACCAGCAGCGGCGCGGGATGGCCGGCGTTGCACCAGGTGACCGCCACCCCGTCGGGGACCGGCCGCAGTCGGGCCAGCACCGCCGTGGCGGCGGTCGGGATGCGCAGCCCGGAGATGGTGGCGTCCAACCGCCGCATCAGCTCGTCGACCGGATCGGTGCGCCCGTACGCGTTGCCCCGGACGAGGTTGCGCAGCTGACCCATGGTCGCGGCGGCCTCGATGTCGTGGCCGGCGACGTCCCCGATCGCCGCGACCAGATCGCCGTCGGGCTGCACGAAGGCGTCGTACCAGTCGCCGCCCACCTCCACCCGGTCGGCGGCCGGCTGGTAGCGGGCCACCAGCTCGACCCACGGGCTCTGCGGCAACTGCGGGAGCATGCTGTGCTGCAGCACCTCGGCGACGTGCCGTTGCTCGCCGTAGATCCAGCCGTTGCCGACCGCCTGCCCCGCACGCCGGCCGATCTCCAGCGCGGTGCCGAGGTCGTCGTCGTCGAAGGCCCGCCGGTCGGGCCCGGCGACCAGGGTGACCGCGCCCATCGCCGTACCCCGGCCGGGGGCCGGCACCGGCACGGTCAGGTGTGAGGCGAAGCCCAGCCGCTCGGCGAGGGTCACCAGCTCCGGCTCGTCGCTGGCCTGCCGGACGTCGTCCAGGTCGGCGACGTGGCGCAGCACCGGCTGGCCGGTCCGCAGCACCGTCCGGGTGATCGAGGCCGGGCCGAGCCGGCGCAGCGCCAGCTCGCCGAACCGGGCGGCCTCGGCGGCGCGGGCCGGATCGCGGTGCACGGTGTTCACCCACCGGGGGGTGCCAGCCTGGTCGACCAGGGTCACCATGGCCCAGTCGGCCAGCAGCGGCACCACCGCGTCGGCCAGCCGCGCCACGGCCGTCTCGACGTCGAGCGTGCCGGCCAGGGTTTCGCTCAGCGAGGCGAGCAGGTTGAGCCGGTCGTGCGCGTGTTCGACCAGCCGGCGGGCCTGCTGGGCGGCGTCCAGGGCGATCCGCAGCCGCAGCTCCGAGGAGCAGGCCGCCGCCAGGTCGGCAAGCGTCCGCAGCTGCGCCTTCGTCCACGCCCGGGGTTTGCTGTCGATCGCGCACAGCGAGCCGAGCACCCTGCCGTCCAGGTCGGTCAACGGCATCCCGGCGTACGCGACGACACCCAGTTCCGGCACGGCCAGGTTGTCCCGGACCCGGGGGTAGAGCCGGGCGTCCGGCAGCACCAGTGGGATCTCGGTGTCGATCACGTGTTGGCAGAACGAGTGGCTCAACGGGGTCTGCCGGCGGGCGGCCCACGGGTCGGGCAGCCCGACCGCGCCGGGAAAGAACTGCCGGGTCTCGGTGACCAGGGAGACCAGCGCCACCGGCACGTCGAGCAGGTCGCTGACCAGCCGGGCGAACCGGTCGAACGCCTCGTCCGGCGCGGCGTCCAGCCCGGTGTCGGTCAGTGACCGCAGTCGGGCCGGGTCGGCCAGCGCGGCGATCCCGACGGCTGGCCGTTCGCTGCGCTCGGTCATCGACCACCTGTCTGCCTGGATGGGGGACGCCGATCGACGTCCGACCCCCGGTTATACCCGCCCCGACCGTCGCGCGCCCGGGGAGGTGGGCGACATCGCCCGGTGCGGCGTCGGTGGGCCGGCCCCTCGGAACAGCCTGCCGACGGAGGGCTATCGTCGGCACGCGTGAAGGTATGGATTCCGCATCCTGTCGGTGTCGAGCTGCTCGGGGCGGTGCCGGCCGGTGTCACCGTACAGCCGTGGACCGATCCGGAGAATCCGCCCGGCGACCCGACCGGCGTCCGGTTCTGGGTGCCGCCGTTCCTGGCCGGGGTGGACACCACGGCGATGCTGGGCCGGCTGCCGGAGCTGGCGGTGGTGCAGCTGCTCTCCGCCGGGGCGGACGCCTGGTCCGGCCGGGTGCCCCCCGGGGTGACCCTGTGCGACGCCCGGGGGGTGCACGACGCCGGTACCGCCGAGTGGGTGGTCACGGCGATCCTGGCCCAGCTGCGGGGCTTCCCGGAGCTGGCCCGCGCCCAGTCGCGGCGGGAGTGGGCGTACGACCGGGTCGCGCCGACCGACGAGCTGACCGGCAAGCGGGTGCTGATCGTGGGGGCCGGTTCGATCGGTGCGGCGGTCCGGGCCCGGCTGGCCCCGTTCGACGTCACCTTCACCCTGGTCGCCCGGACCGCACGGCCGGCGGAGGGGGTGCACCCGGTGACCGAACTGCCCCGGCTGCTGCCCGAGGCCGACGTGGTGGTGCTGCTGGTGCCGTTGACCGAGGCCACCCGGGGGCTGGTCGACGCGGGTTTCCTGGCCGCCATGCCGGACGGGGCGCTGCTGGTCAACGCCGCCAGGGGCCCGGTGGCGGACACGTCGGCGCTGGTCGCGGAGCTGACCTCCGGCCGGTTGCGGGCGGCGTTGGACGTGACCGACCCGGAGCCGCTGCCCGCCGACCATCCGCTCTGGGAGTTGCCGAACGTGCTGCTCACCCCGCACGTCGCCGGCTCGGTACGGGGGCTGCTGCCCCGGGCGTACCGGCTGGTGGGGGAGCAGTTGCGGCGGTTCGTCGCCGGGGAACCGCTGGTCAACACGGTGGTCGACGGCTACTGACGCCGTCGGTCGCGACGGACCGGTGGTGGTCGCGGACCGGTGGTGGTCGCGGCGGACCGGTGGTGGTCGCGGGCCGGTGGTGGTCGCGGCCCGGTCGGGACCGGCCGGGCCGGCCGGCCCGGCGTGGACCCCGGGGTCAGTGGGCCTCGGGCAGGGACTGGCCGGTGATCGAGATCAGGCGGGGCAGGTCGACGCCCCGGACCGCAGGCAGGGGCAGGTGCTGCCCGTCGGCGAGCCGGACGACGGCCCGGCCGCGCGGGTCGGCGGCCAGCTCGACGACCTGCTCCCAGGGGATGCGTCGCCCCCCGGCCAGCGCCCGCAGGCGCAGCTCACGCGGGTCGGCGTCGGTGCCGGAACGCCAGGCCCAGATCGCGACGGTCAACGGGACCAGCAGCACCGGCAGCAGGTACCACCGGGCGGCGGCCAGGGGCAGCGCGCCGATGGTGGCGATGACGGCCGCGACCAGGATGGCCTGGTTGTGCCGGAAACGGATGGTGTCGGCGCGACTCACCCCCCGATGATCCCACCCCTGACCGGGCTGGTTCCGGCCGGGCGGTCGACCAGCCGGGGACGACCGCGGCTGGTGACGCGGATCACGGTCGGCGGGCATAACCCGTGTGGTGGCGAATCGTTGAACCGCTAACCCCCGTCATACCGCCCCGTGTTTCCCCTCACGAAGGCGACCGCCGTGACCGTCGCTCACCTCCTCCGTCGCTTCCCGTCCGCGCCGACCACGCTGTCGGTGCTGGTCGCGCTCCTGGCCGGTGCCAGCCTGGCCGGTCTCCTCCGGCCACTGGCGGCGACCACCATGGCCGGCGCGGTCGGTTGTGCCCTGGCCACCGTCCGGCTGTTCCGGTCGGCCGCCACCTCCCGGCGGTCCCGCCGGGCCGCCGCCCCGCTCAACGTCGCGGTGACGGTGGCCGGGCTGACCGTGGCGGTGTTGCCACTGGTGCCGACGTCCTGGCGGGCCGGGGTCGTGGCGACCGGGTTCGGCGCGGTCGCCCTGGCCGGTGCGATCGGGCTGCTCCTGCTGCCCGGCCATGTCCGGTTGAGCTCCCGGGCCCGGCTGCGCCGTGGGGTGGACGTGCTCGGGTCCGGCACCGCCCTGCTCTTCGCCGGCTGGGTGCTGGTCCCGCCCGGCCCGGTGCCACCGGTGGTCCGGGTGGTCACCGTGGTCGGCGCGGTCGGACTGGCCGGGCTGCTGGTGAGCGCGCTGGCCGACCGCCGTCGTCGCCCGGGGGCGGCCCGCTGCCGGGTCGGGGTGGCGGCCGTCCTGCTCGGGCTGGCCGTCCTGGTGGGGCTGTTCGCCTACCGGGCGTCGGAGGTGTCGCTGCTGACGGTGGTGCCGCTGCTGGTCGGTGGGGCGTTGCTGACTGCGGCGGGGATGGCCCGGGTCGCGGCGGGCGACCCGGCCGACCCGGCGGGTCCGCCGCCGGCCTGGCCCCGGGTGACGGCACCGGCGGTGGTGGCCACCGTGGCGGCGGGCGGGCATCTGGCGTTCGCCGACGGGTTCACCCCGACCGCTGTCCTGCTGGGGCTGGCGGTGATCCCGTCGCTGGTGGCCCGGGAGTTGATCTCCGTGACCGACAACCGCCGGTGGGCCGGGCGGCTGGCCGCCCGGGAGGCGTACTTCCGGACGTTGGTCTCCGGGGGCCGTGACCTGGTGGTGGTCCTCGACGACGGGCTGCGGGTGCAGTGGCTCTCGGCGGCCGGTGAGCGCTGGTTCGGGCTGCGCCAGGACGACGTGTGCGGGCTGCCGCTGGCCGGGTTGCTGCACCCCGACGACGCGCCGGGGGTCCTGGCCCGACTGGCCGCCCGGTCCGACGGCGGTGCGCCGCCGCTGCTGGTGGCCCGGATGCGTACCGGTGACGGCGGCTGGCGGGAGATCGAGTCGACGGTGAGCGACCAGCGTGCGGTGCCGGAGGGGGCCGCGGTGGTGCTGCACGTCCGCGACGTCGGGGACCGTCGCCGACTGGAGCGGGAGCTGCGGCGGGTCGCGGCCACCGACCCGCTCACCGGGTTGGCCGACCGGCAGGAGCTGCTGCGTGTGCTCGGCGCGCGGGGTGGCCCACCCGGTGCCCTGCTGCTGGTCGACGTGCACGTGCCCGTCCCGACGCAGGGTGGTCCGGCGCCGGTGGGCAGCGACGCCCTCCTGGTCACCACCGCCCGCCGGCTGCGCGACGTGGTCGGCCCCCGGGACCTGGTCGCCCGGTTGTCCGCGGAGGAGTTCGCGGTGGTCACCGACGCCGGGTCGGTGCCGGCGTACGCGTTGGGCGAACGGCTGCTGGCCGCATTGACCGAACCGTGCCTGGCACCGACCGGGATGGCCCGGTTGCGGGTCGGCGTGGGCCTGACCGAGCTGACCGGGGCGGCACCGCAGGACGTGCTGCGCCAGGCCGACCTGGCCCGTCGCCGGGCCGTGCAGCTGGGGCGCAACCGGATCGAGTGGTACGACGCCTGCCTGGAGGAACAGCTGGTCCGTCGGCTGGACCTGGAGCGGGAACTGCCCGGTGCGGCGGCCCGGGGTGAGCTGGACCTGGTCTACCAGCCGGTGTTGGCGTTGGCTGATCGGCGGCCGGCCGGCATCGAGGCGTTGCTGCGGTGGCGCAGCCCGGTGCTCGGCACGGTGCTGCCGGCCGAGTTGCTGCCGGTCGCCGAGGATCTGGGTCTGCTCGGTGAGTTGGGGCGGTGGGTGCTGGACCGGGCCTGTCGGCAGCTCGCCGACTGGTCGACCGGGGGGCGGGAGCTGTGGTTGGCGGTCAACCTGACGTTGGCCGAGCTGTTGGCCCCGGATCTGGTGCCCCGGGTGGAGGCGGTCCTGGCCGGGCACGGCTTGCCGGCGGAACGGCTGGTGCTGGAGATCGCCGAGTCGAGGCTGGGCGCGGACCTGCCGACGGTGGTGGCCCGGTTGGCCGGGCTCCGGTCGATGGGGGTGCGTGTCGCGTTGGACAGTTTCCGGGCGGAGCACGCCTCCCTGGCGCAGCTGCGTCGGCTGCCGATCGACCTGCTCAAGGTGCAGCCCCGGCCGGCCGGGCCGGATGCGGAGACCCGCCCGCTGATCGACGTGGTGGTGGGCCTGGGGGAGCGGTTGGGGGTGACCGTGGTGATGGCGGACCTGGAGTCGGAGCCGGAGGTCGACCGGGCGACCCGGGCCGGCTGCCGGTACGGCCAGGGCTTCGCGTTGGCCCGTCCGGCCACCGCCGAGCGGGTCGAGGCGTACTTCGAGGAGTTCCCCACGTCCTCCCGGTGACCTGCGCCGGTACGAGTTGACTTAACCGGTTCACCTGACCTGGGGCGGTGCGGTGCTGCCGCGCGGGGTCAGGTGCGCCGTCTCGTCCTGGAGCCCGCCCACCGACTCCCCGGCGATGACGGCGAGCAGTTGGCGGGCCGCGTGCGCGCCGTAGGCGGGAATGTCCCGGCCGAGCGCGGTCAGCGGCGGGTGCACCAGTTGGCACAGGGGCGAGTCGTCCCAGGCCACGATGGACAGATCGGCGGGTACGCCGAGGCCCATCTCCTGCGCCACGGAGAGCCCGGCGATCGCCATCACGTCGTTGTCGTAGATCACCGCGGTCGGGCGTCGGGCGGAGCTGAGTAGCCGCCGGGTGGCGCGGGCGCCCTCCTCGCCGGTGTAGTCGGACCACACGGTCGCCGCGTCGGTGAGGCCGAGCCGGCCGCACACCTCGGCGAAGGCGTCGGTGCGGATCTCGGTGTGCAGCAGCGAGGGCAGCCCACCGACCCGGGCGATCCGTCGGTGGCCGAGGGCGACCAGGTATTCCACCGCCTCGGCCAGCGCCGCCGCGTCGTCGGCCCAGACGTGGGCCAGGGTGCCGGTGTGCCCCGGCCCGCCGATCACCACGGCGGGTAGTTGCAACTCCTCCAGGGCGGGCACCCGGATGTCGTTGGTCCGCAGGTCGCAGACGAGGACGCCGTCGACGCGCCGCTCGGCCCACCAGCGTCGGTAGACCGCGATCTCCGCCTCCTGGTCGGCGACCACCTGGAGGGTCAGGGCGTACGACCGGGCGGAGAGTTCGGCCTCGACACCGCTGATCAGCTCCATGAAGAACGGTTCGATGCCGAGTATCCGGGCCGGTCGGCACAGGGCCAGGCCGACCGCGTCGGCGGTGGCGCCGGAGAGTGCACGGGCGGCGCTGCTGGGGCTGAAGCCGATCTCGGCGGCGATCGCCAGGATGCGTTGCCGGGTGGCCTCCGAGACCCCCGGTTGCCCGTTGAGCGCGTACGACACCGCGCCCTTGGACACTCCGGCGCGTCGGGCGACGTCGGCGATGGTCGGCCGCTTCACCGGTGTGTCTCCTCCACTTCTCACGGCCTGGGTGGGCCGTCGACGGGGGCCGGAATCACCGGCGGTGCCCACGCTACCGGTGCCTGGTCCGGTCGACGCTCCCGGCCGGGGTGCTCCGCCATTACCGCTGAGCGGGATTCGCTTGCCCGGTTAAGCGTACGCGGCGGGAGGTGCGTGGTGGCGGTATACCAGCGCGCCGAGCAGGGCGGAGAGGCACTCCGGCCCTGCCCTCGCGGTTCGATGGGCACGCCCAGGTTGCCGGTTCGAGGCGCTGTTGACCGGCCGTTGACACCGTGTGGGGTGGCCCGTACGGTGGCCTCACTTATCCGGTTCAGTCAACGCCTGTCGATGTCATGGGCGTCCCCGATGTGTGCGCGGAGGATGAGATGAGACGGTCCTGGACCCACTGGGCGCGCGCGGCGGCGGTCGGCGTCGTCAGCCTGACGATGATCGCCGCGTGCAGCGGCCGGAGCGCCACCGACTCGGGCGGCGGAGGCGGCCAGGTCACCCTGAAGATCAATTTCTGGGGCGACTTCGGTCTCCAGGACCTCAAGACCCGCTACGAGGCCGACCACCCCAACGTCAAGATCCAACTCAACTCGGGCGAGTACAACGCCCAGCACGAGGATCTCCAGAAGAAGCTCGTCGCCGGTTCCGGCGCGGCCGACATCGCCGCCATCGACGAAGGCTTCATGGTCCAGTTCCGTAGCCAGTCCGACAAGTTCGTCAACCTGCTCGACAAGGGCGCCGGCTCCTACGAGAGCAAGTACCTGCCGTGGAAGTGGAAGCAGTCGTTGTCGGCAGACGGCAAGACCCAGATCGGCCTCGGCACCGACGTCGGCGGCCTGGCCATGTGCTACCGCACCGACCTGTTCGCCGCCGCCGGGCTGCCCACCGGGCGGGACCAGGTCTCCGCCCTCTGGCCCACCTGGGACAGGTTCATCCAGGTCGGCCAGGACTACACCGGCCGGACGAAGAAGAAGTTCCTCGACTCCGGCACCAACCTGTTCAACCCGATCCTGGGGCAGCAGCCCGTCGGCTTCTACGACGAACAGGAACAGCTCCGGATGGAGCAGGGTCCCAAGGTCGCCTTCGACTACACGATCACGGCGGTCCAGGCCGGACTGTCGGCCAACCTGGCCAGCTTCCAGGCCGACTGGGACAAGGGCTTCACCGCCGGCTCGTTCGCCGTCCTCGCCTGCCCGGCGTGGATGCTCGGCCACATCAAGGACACCGCGCCCGGCACCCAGGGCAAGTGGGACATCGCCGCAGTGCCCGGTGGCGGCGGCAACTGGGGTGGCTCGTTCCTCACCATCCCCAAGCAGGGCAGGCACGTCGACGAGGCGTACCAGCTGCTGGAGTGGCTGGTCCAGCCGGAGCAGCAGATCGAGATCTTCAAGAAGGTCGGCAACCTGCCCTCGCAACCCGCGCTCTACGCCGACCCGGCGATCGCCGAGTTCAAGAACCCGTTCTTCAACGACGCGCCGGTCGGGCAGATCTTCCCCAGGATGGCGCAGGGGCTGACCCCGCAGTACCTGGGCAGGAAGAACGGCCCGACCCGGGTGGCCGTGGAGAACGTCATCAACCGCGTGCAGAACAAGACCCTGAAGCCGGATGCCGCCTGGGCCGAGGCGGTCAAGGAGGCCGAGAAGGCCGGCAGGTCCTGACCGTCCGCAGCCCCGTCCCGTCCCGGCCCCGGAGGTGTCCCGTGCCCACCACCCGAGCCGCGCCGCCGTCGAGTCACCGCCCCGGGTCGGCATCCGCCGCCGGGACGGGTCGCCCGTCCGGCTGGCGCGACCGGCTGTACCGCTTCGACATGCGCTACCTGCCGTACCTGATGATCGCGCCGTTCTTCCTGCTCTTCGGGGTGTTCGGGCTGTTCCCGTTGCTGTTCAACGGGGTCGTCGCGCTGCGCAACTACCGGCTCGACGACCCGACCCTGCCCTACTGGGCCGGCGTCGCGAACTTCACCCGGCTGCTCGGCGACGAGGACTTCTGGAACGCGCTCTACAACACCTTCGGCATCTTCCTGCTCTCCTCGGTGCCCCAGTTGCTGCTGGCGCTGGTGGTCGCGTCGCTGCTCAACCGCAAACTGCGGGCGCAGACCTGGTGGCGGGTCGGGGTGCTGCTGCCGTACGTCACCCCGATCGTCGCCTCGACGATGGTGTTCAGCGCGTTCTTCTCCCGCAGTTTCGGGATGGCGAACTGGCTGCTCGCCGAGGTGGGCATCGGCGGGACGGGGGACGCGGCGATCGACTGGCGGGCCGACAAGCCGCACGCCTGGATCGCCATCGCCACCATGGTCAACTGGAAGTGGATCGGCTACAACGCCCTGCTCTACCTGGCCGCCATGCAGTCCATCCCGCGTGACGTCTACGAGGCGTCGGCGATCGACGGGGCCGGCCCGTGGCGGCAGCTGTGGCGGATCACCGTACCGATGATCCAACCGGTGATCGTCTTCACGGTGGTGTTGTCCACCATCGGCGGGCTGCAACTGTTCACCGAGCCGATGCTGTTCGACCTGAACGCGCAGGCCGCCACCGGCGGACCGAACGGCGAGTGGCAGACCATCGCCCAGCTCATCTACAAGGTCGGCTGGAAGGACCTCAACCTCGGCTACGCCGCCGCGATGTCCTGGGCGCTGTTCCTGATCATCCTGCTGGTGACCGGCCTCAACACCCTGCTGACCAACCGCCTGTCGGGCGGTCGCCGGTGAGCGCGAGGAACGCAGCGCAGCGGAGTCCCGCAGTCGCGAACGGAAGGGGACACCGGTGAGCGCGAGGAACGCAGCGCAGCGGAGTCCCGCAGTCGCGAGCGGAAGGGGATCGGTGAGCGCGAGGAACGCAGTGCGCCGGCCCGCGCTGTCGGGGCGCGCGCCGCAGGACACCCCGGCCGGTCTCGGCACGTACCTGCTGCTGTCGTTGACCTTTCTGTTCGCCGCGTTCCCGCTGTACTGGATGTTCGTGATCGCCACCAGCGACGACGAGGCGCTGGCGAAGCTGCCCCCGGCGGTCGTCCCCGGCAACCGGTTCCTGGCCAACCTGGAGGAGGTCTTCTCGCTCCAGGACGTCTACTTCGCCGCCTCCCTGGTCAACAGCGTCATCGTGTCGACCGTGGTGACCGCCTCGGTGCTGTTCTTCTGCTCGCTGGCCGGGTTCGCCTTCGCCAAGCTGCGGTTCCGGGGCAGCGACACGCTGATGCTCCTGGTGGTGCTCACCCTCACCGTCCCCAACCAGCTCGGCATCGTCGCGCTCTACATCGTGATGGGCCGGCTCGGCTGGAACGGCACCCTGCTGGCGGTGATCGCGCCCGGTCTGGTCACCGCGTTCGGGGTGTTCTACATGCGGCAGTTCATCGTCAACGGCGTCCCGGACGAGCTGGTCGAGTCGGCCCGGGTCGACGGGGCTACCACCATGCGGATCTACCGCAGCATCGTGCTGCCGGCGATCCGCCCGGCCCTGGCCGTGCTGGGCCTGCTCACCTTCGTGGCGACCTGGAACGACTTCCAGTGGCCACTGATCACGCTCAGCGGCACCGACTACCCGACCTCGATGGTGGCCGTCTCCGATCTGGCGAGTGGCAACTACGTCATCTACCGTCGGGTGCTCGCGGGGGCGTTCATCGCCACGGTGCCGCTGCTGGTGATGCTCTTCGTCGGCGGCCGGCAGATCGTCCGGGGAATCATGGAAGGCGCGGTGAAATCGTGAACCGTCTGGCGTTGCACGAGGGTTGGCAGTTGCGCGCGGTGTCCGGGCCGCAGGTGCCCGACGCCGTCGCCGGGCGGTCGATACCCGCCACCGTGCCGGGGTGTGTGCACACCGACCTGCTCGCCGCCGGCCTGATCGACGACCCCTACCTCGACGACAACGAGACGGCGTCGGCCTGGATCGGCCGCACCGACTGGGAGTACGCGGCCACGTTCGTGCACCGGCCCGGCGACGACGACCGGGTCGATCTGGTCTGCGCCGGGTTGGACACGGTCGCCACGATCACCCTCAACGGCGTCGAGGTCGGCCGCACCGCGAACATGCACCGGTCGTACCGGTTCGACGTGGCCTCGGCGTTGCGGCCGGGGGAGAACACCCTCGCTGTCCGGTTCGACTCGGCGTACCGCTATGCCGGGGAGCAGCAGGAACGGCTCGGTGACCGGCCCAACGCCTACCCGGAGCCGTTCGCGTTCATCCGCAAGATGGCCTGCAACTTCGGCTGGGACTGGGGGCCGACGCTGGTGACCGCCGGGATCTGGCAGGAGATCGGGTTGCACGCCTGGTCCACCGCCCGGCTCGGCACCGTCCGTCCACTGGTGACGGTCGTCGACGGCTGGGGCCGGGTCGAGCTGCACGTCGAGGTCGAGCGGGTGGCCGACGTG
This sequence comes from Micromonospora sp. CA-248260, assembly GCF_050942205.1. NCBI lineage: Bacteria > Bacillati > Actinomycetota > Actinomycetes > Micromonosporales > Micromonosporaceae > Micromonospora > Micromonospora sp. CA-248260. Next base: position 1,393,404 of record NZ_CP192021.1, read on the forward strand.
CCACTGACCGTCCGCGCCGAGGTCGCCGGGGTGACCGGCGAGGCGACCGTCGCGGCCGGGCGGCGTACGGCCGCGCTGACCCTCACCGTCGCCGACCCCGAACTGTGGTGGCCCCGGGGGTACGGCGCACAGCCGCTGCACCCGCTGGTGGTGACCCTGGCGTCGCCCGACGGCACCCCGTTGGACACCTGGTCACAGCGGATCGGGTTCCGTTCGGTACGCCTGGACACCACCCCCGACGCCCACGGCACCCCGTTCACCCTGCACGTCAACGACGTGCCGGTGCTGGTGCGGGGGGTCAACTGGATCCCCGACGACGCGTTTCCCACCCGAGTCACCCGGGACCGGCTGGCGCACCGGTTCACCCAGGCCGCCGACGCCAACGTCAACCTGCTGCGGGTCTGGGGCGGCGGACGTTACGAGTCGGGCGACTTCTATTCCCTCGCCGACGAGCGGGGCCTGCTGGTGCAGCAGGACTTCCTGTTCGCCTGCGCGGCCTACCCGGAGGAGGAGCCGTTCGGCACGGAGGTCGAGGCGGAGGCGCGGGAGCAGGTGACCCGGCTGGCCGGGCACCCGTCGCTGGTGCTGTGGACCGGCAACAACGAGAACATCTGGGGCTGGCACGACTGGGATTGGCAGGAGCCGCTGGCCGGGCGCACCTGGGGGCGGGGCTTCTATCTGGACCTGCTGCCCCGGGTGGTGGGCGAGCTGGACCCGACCCGCCCGTACTGGCCGGGCAGCCCGTGGTCGGGTGTCGAGGACATCCACCCCAACGACCCGGCGCACGGCACCACCCACATCTGGGACGTCTGGAACACCGACGACTACACGAAGTACCGCGAGTACGTCCCCCGGTTCGTCGCCGAGTTCGGCTACCAGGCGCCCCCGGCGTACGCGACGCTGCGCCGGGCGTTGTCCGACGAGCCGCTGGCGCACGACTCGCCGGGGATGGCCCACCACCAGAAGGCGGCCGACGGGGACGCCAAGCTGCGACGGGGTCTCGACGCGCACCTGCCCGCTCCGGCCGACTTCGACGACTGGCACTACCTGACCCAGCTCAACCAGGCGCGGGCCATCCAGCTGGGGGTGGAGCACTTCCGGTCGCACCGGGACGTCTGCTCCGGCACCATCGTCTGGCAGCTCAACGACTGCTGGCCGGTCACCTCGTGGTCGGCGGTCGACGGTGACGGTCGCCGCAAACCCCTGTGGTACGCGCTGCGCCGGGCGTACGCCGACCGGTTGCTCACCGTCCAGCCCCGCGACGGTGGGCTGGCCCTGATCGCGGTGAACGAGACCGGCACCCCGTGGCGGGCCCCGGTGACGGTGACCCGGTCGACGTTGACCGGCGAGCCGAGGGCGAAGACGTCGTACCCGCTCGACGTGCCGGCGTACGCGGCGGTGGCGGTGCCGTTGCCGGCGGACCTGGCGGTGGCGGAGGAGGAGCGCCGGGAACTGCTGGTCGCCGAGGCCGGTGCCAGCGCCGAGCGGGCGTTGTGGTTCTTCGCCGAGGACCGGGACGCGCAGTGGCCGGCGGCCCGTTTCGACGCGACGGTGGAGCCGGTCGTCGGCGGGCAGCGGGTCCGGGTCACCGCGCGGACCGTGCTGCGTGACCTGACGCTCTTCCCGGACCGGCTCGACCCGGCCGCCGAGGTCGACGCGGCGCTGGTCACCCTGCTGCCGGGGGAGTCGGTGACGTTCACGGTGACCTGCGGTGCGCCGCTGGACCCGGCGGCGTTGACCGCCCGGCCGGTGCTGCGCTGCGTCAACGACCTGCTCGACGACGCGGCCCCGGCCCCGGGGGGCTGACGGGACGGCCCGGGGTGCCCGTGCCACGGGTCCGGCCCGGCCGCCCCGACCCACGCCGGTCGGCAGCCCGAGCCCTCCTTCCCGTCGGGTGTGGGGCAGGAGGGGCCCTTGACAGCTCTGACCTGATCAGCGAGGGTCGATGCGTTCCGGGTGCGGCGGCGCGCTCCTCCCCTCGTCTGCGAAGGGCAGCCGTGATGTCGCCTGCGTTCACCCGCCGTCAGCTGATCCGCCTCGGCGGGGCCACCCTCGTCGTCGTCGCCGGCACCGGTAACGGGCTTCCCGCCCTGGCCGCCGGCACTGGCTTCGGCCTGCCGGCCCTGGCCGCCGGCACCGTCACCGCCGACCTGGTGGTCTACGGGGCCACCTCGGCCGGCATCGTCGCCGCCGTGCAGGCACACCGGTTGGGGCGCACCGCCGTGATCGTCGAACCGGGCAGCCACGTCGGCGGGCTCACCACCGGTGGGCTCGGCTACACCGACAGCGGCACCAGCGCCGCCATAGGTGGTCTCGCCGGGGAGTTCTACCGCCGGGTGTACGCCAGGTACCAGGGTGTCCCGGTCACCCCCGATTCGCCGATGCGGCTGGTCTTCGAGCCGCACGTGGCCGCCGGGGTCTTCGACGAGCTGCTCACCGAGCACGGGGTGCCGGTCTACCTGAACGCGCGGCTGACCACCGTGCAGCGCAGTGGGGACCGGATCACCGGCCTGGTCACCGACAACGGGCAGCTCTTCACCGGCCCGATGTTCGTCGACGCGACCTACGAGGGTGACCTGATGGCCGCCGCCGGGGTGGCGTACACGGTCGGGCGGGAGGCCAACACCGCGTACGGCGAGACGATCAACGGGGTGCAGCTGCGCGGGGCACACCAGTTCACCCTGCCGGTCGACCCGTACGTGGTGCCGGGCAGCCCGGCCAGCGGGCTGCTCCCCGGCATCTCCGCCGCCCCGGTCGCGGGCAACGGCACCGGTGACGACCGGATCCAGGCGTACAACTTCCGGATGTGCCTGACCCAGGCCGCCGGTCGGGTCCCGTTCCCGCAGCCGGCCGGCTACGACCCGGCCGACTACGAACTGCTGCTGCGGTACGTGCAGGCCGGGTATACCGGGCCGTTCTTCACCACGCAGAGCGTCGGTGGCGGGAAGACCGACTCGAACAACACCGGGGCGTTCTCCACCGACTTCATCGGCGTGAACTACGCCTACCCGACGGCGACCCGGGCGCAGCGGGACAGCATGGTCGCCGACCACCTGACGTACCAGCAGGGGCTGATGTGGTTCCTGGCCAACGACCCCCGGCTGCCGGCGTCGGTCCGGGCGGGGGTGGCCCGCTGGGGCCTGGCCGCCGACGAGTTCACCGCCACCGGCGGGTGGCCCCCGCAGCTCTACGTCCGCGAGGCCCGCCGGATGGTGTCGGCGTACGTGATGACCGAGCGGGACTGCCGGGGCAGCGTGCGGGCCGCCGACTCGGTCGGGTTGGCCAGCTACACCATGGACTCGCACAACTGCCAGCGGGTGGTGGTCGACGGGTTGGTGAAGAACGAGGGCGACGTGCAGGTCGGGGTGCCCGGCCCGTACCCGATCAGCTACCGGTCGATCGTGCCGACCACCGGGCAGTGCGCCAACCTCCTCGTCCCGGTCTGCCTGTCGGCCAGCCACATCGCCTACGGCTCGATCCGGATGGAACCGGTCTTCATGATCCTCGCCCAGTCCGCGGCGACGGCGGCGCTGCTGGCGGTGGATGCCGGGGTGCCGGTGCAGCAGGTCGACGTCGCCGCCCTCCAGGCCCGGTTGCGCCGGGACGGGCAGATCCTGAGCTGGCCGCCCACCGCCGACGGCGAGATCGTGGTGGACAACCGGGCAGCCGGGGTCACCCGGGCCGGGGTCTGGGTGAGCAGCACCGCCATCGGCGGTTACTGGGGGTCGGACTACGAGCACGACGGCAACACCGGCAAGGGTGTCAACCGGCTGCGGTTCACCCCTGCCCTGCCGACGGCCGGGAGTTGGGCGGTCCAGTTTCGCTGGACGGCGGACCCGAACCGGGCCGGCAACGTCCCGGTCGACGTGGTGCACGGCGGTGGGGTGACCACCCGGGTGGTCGACCAGCGCGCGTCGGGCGGGCAGTGGGTGTCGCTGGGGACGTACCAGTTTCCGGCGGGGACGGCCGGCAGCGTGCTGATCCGCACCGAGGGCACCGACGGGTACGTCGTCGCCGACGCGGTCCGCTTCCTGCCGGCCTGACCCGTGCTCACTTCTCGAAGACGGCGAGGACGTTGAGCCCCGGCCCGGACTTCAGGGTGCCGACGATCCGCAGCCCGTGCTGGTTGCCACGGCGGATCATGGAGTACGCGTAGAGTACGTTTTCGCGGCACGCCGTCGAGCCGGAAGGAGGTCAGAACAATGTCCGATGTTCTGCGCCCCCTCCGCGTCCCGGCGTCCACGCGGATCTGACCGGGGCGTTCGCTTTCCGGAGGATTCCCCATGACCGACCTGGTCATCCGCCCGCTCGTCGCGGGCGAGGAAGATCTGTTCGAGTCCATGCCCGACCCGCTGCCCCAACTGCGCAAGGTCGGTTACGCCGACGGTGTCGCCGGGGGTGGCTACCGGCCCGAGCGCACCTGGATCGCCCTGCGGGGTGGCCGGGTGGTGGGCCGGGCCGCGTGGCTCCTGCCACCCGGAGCTGTCGGTGCGCCCTGGCTGGACCGCTTCGACCTGGCCGCCGGGCCGGAGGTGGGTGCGGCACTGCTGCGCGCGGCCCACGAGGCGCTCGGTGGTCCGCACCGGTACTACGCCGGCTTGCCGGCGCACTGGCGGCGTCGGCCGGAGGTGCTGGCCGTGGTCCGGGCACCGCTGGCGGCGGCCCGGCTCGCCGGGCTGGTCGAGCGGGGTGAGCGACTCCGGTGCTCGTGGGCGGGCACCCCACTGCCGGCGGCCTCGGGCCGTTACGCCTTTCGGCCGGCCACCGACAGCACGGAGATCGACTCCCTCGTCGGCCGGATCGCCGAGCCGGACGTGCTGACCGGCCGCGAGATCGCCCAGGCGGTGGCCGGGGTGGACCTGGCCAGGGATCCACGGGCCTGGCTGGCCGGCCCGGCCACGACCTGGCGGGTCGCCCTGGCCGCCGGGGAGCCGGTGGGGTTGGCCGGGGCGGCCGGGGATGCCTGTTTCCCGATGCTCGGCTACCTCGGCGTGCTCGACCCGTCGGCGCGCGGCGACCTGCTGGCCGACTCGGTCGCGGCGTTGGCGGCCGACGGCGCCCGGGAGGTGGTGGCCGACGTGGACGCCCACCGGGTGGCGGTGGTCGCCGAGCTGGAACGCACCGGTTTCCGGCAGTTGCGCTCCCGGTTGATCTTCGCGCCGGCCGACGGTGCGCTCTCGGCGTCGACCAGCGATCCGGGGCGGCCACGCTGACCACTGCGGCCGTGCTTGGTCGGCAGGGCGTCGACTGACCCTTGCGGTGTGCCCCCAGCAGGTTCGCCGGGGGCACACCGCGCGATCCGCCCCGAAGCGGGAGTCACGAACCACGCGACAGGTGAATTGAAGAATTGTGCAAGTGCTAAAGTCTTCACGTCGTCGAACGGGAAGAAGGTCGCCGGTGTCGGTGCCGCTGTACCAGGCCAAGGCGGAGCTGTTCCGCACCCTCGGTCACCCCGTACGCATCCGGGTGCTCGAACTCCTCCAGGACGGGCCGAAGCCGGTCCGCGACCTGCTCGCCGTCATCGAGGTCGAGCCGTCCAACCTGTCCCAGCAGCTCGCCGTGCTGCGCCGGGCCGGCATGGTCACCTCCTACCGGGACGGCCCGCTGGTCATGTACTCGCTGAGCACCCCCGACGTGGCCGACCTGCTGGCCGCCGGCCGACGCATCCTCGGCACCGTCCTCACCGACCGCGACGCCCTCCTCGACGAACTCCGCGCCGGCACCGCCGACCCGGTCGCCGGCAGCACCGCAGCCGTACCCGCCGCCGGACCGTCCGGTCCCGTCGTGGCCGGCGACGGGCCCCGTACCCCCGCCACGAACGGCCCACCGACCCGGCCCGGCCGGTGAGCGTCGCCGCCGTCGCCGACCGGGTCCTCGGCCTGCTGCCCGACCGCGCCGACTGGCAGGCGGTACGCCGGGCACCCCGCCGGGACCTGGTCGCCGGGCTGACCGTGGCCGTGGTGGCCCTGCCGCTCGCCCTCGCCTTCGGCGTCACCTCCGGGCTGGGGGCGCAGGCCGGGTTGGTCACCGCCGTCGTCGCCGGGGCGGTGGCGGCCGTGTTCGGCGGCTCCCACCTCCAGGTCTCCGGCCCCACCGGGGCGATGACCGTGGTGCTGGTGCCGGTGGTGCAGCAGTTCGGCCCGACCGGGGTGCTGATGGTCGGCGCACTGGCCGGGCTGCTGCTGATCGCCCTCGCCCTGGCCCGCCTCGGGCGGTACGTCCGCTACCTGCCCACCCCCGTCATCGAGGGCTTCACCGCCGGCATCGCCGTGGTCATCGCCCTGCAACAACTCCCCGCCGCGCTCGGGGTGACCGACGCGCACGGCGACCGGGTCTGGGCCGTCGCCGCCGACGCGGTCGCCCGGTTCGTCGTGCACCCCCGGCCGGTGGCGTTGGCCGTCGCGCTCGGGGTGGCGGCGCTGATGCTGCTCGGCGCACGCTGGCGGCCCGGCGTACCCTTCTCGCTGCTCGGGGTGGCCGCCGCCACGGTGCTCGCCGAGACCGCCCCGGTCGAGCTGGTCCGGATCGGTGCGTTGCCGCAGGGGTTGCCCGCGCCGTCGCTGGGCTTCCTCGACCCCGGCGCGGTCGGCGTGCTGCTGCCGTCGGCGCTGGCGGTGGCCGCGCTCGCCGCGCTGGAGAGCCTGCTGTCGGCCACCGTCGCCGACGGGATGACCGTCGGGCAACGGCACGACCCGGACCGGGAACTGTTCGGTCAGGGCCTGGCCAACCTCGCCTCGCCGCTGTTCGGCGGCATCCCGGCCACCGCCGCGATCGCCCGCACGGCGGTCAACGTCCGCGCCGGGGCGTCGTCGAAACTGGCCGCGCTCACCCACGCGGTGGCGCTCGCCGCGATCGTCCTCGCCGCCGCCCCGCTGGTCGGCCGGATTCCGCTCGCCGCGCTGGCCGGGGTGCTGCTCGCCACCACGGTACGCATGGTCGAGGCCGGGTCGCTGTGGGCGTTGGCCCGCGCCACCCGGGGCGACGCCCTGGTGCTGGTGCTCACCTTCGTCGTCACGGTCGCCTGGGACCTGGTCACCGCCGTCGCCGTCGGGGTGGCCGTGGCGGTGGTGATCGCGCTGCGCGCGGTGGCCCGCAGCGCCCGGCTGGAACAGGTCCCGCTCGACCGGGGGGAGCACAGCGCCGAGGAGCACGCCCTGCTGGCCGAGCACATCGTGGCCTACCGGCTGGACGGGCCGCTGTTCTTCGCCGCCGCGCACACCTTCCTGCTGGAGCTGTCCGAGGTCGCCGACGTCCGGGTGGTCATCCTGCGGATGTCGCGGGTGTCGGCGCTGGACGCCACCGGCGCGCACGTGCTCGGCGACGCCGTCCGGCGACTGCGGGGCCGGGGGATCACCGTGCTGCTCTCCGGCATCACCCCCGACCACGACCAGGTGTTGGCGACCCTCGGGGTGGCCGACGAGCTGCGCCGCGACGGGCTGGTCTTCGCCGACACCCCGGCGGCCATCGCCCACGCCCGGGACCTGCTGCGGGGCACCGTCACCACCTGACGGTGGTCGGCCGGAGTGCCGACGGGCGACGCGCACCACGCCGCCCGTCGGCACTCCGGCCGGACCGGCCGCCGTCCTGGTCAGGCGCAGAGCGGCGTGCTGGTGTACGTGGTGCCGTTGTAGACGACCTCGCCGACCGCGCAGATCGTCGAGTTCTGGCCGTCAAGCTGGTCGCCGTAGTACTGGGCACCGGTGCCGCCGTACCACGGCGTCGACTTGCGCGGGCTGTCCCGGTAGGCGGTGACCTGGACCCGGTTCGGGGTCACCCGGTTACTGATCTTGCCCCAGTTGGTGCCGCAGGTGGCGCTGTACCGCAACTCCACCACGGCCAGCGTGGTCGCGCCCTTCATGATGTACGCCGGCTGGCTGGTCGCGTTGCGGGCGTCGGCCGAGCACTGGGTGTTGATCGGGTCGGTGCCGTCGCAGCCGGTGGTGGGGCAGCCGGCGCTCGCCGGGCTCGCCACGAGCAGGCTCGCGGCGACCAGGGCGCTGGCGGCCAGGGTGGCCAACGTCCGGTGGACAGCCCTCGACGTTCGGGGTGCGGTGGTCATCGTTCCTCCGATGTGGATGGTCGACTTTCGGACCGGGTTGGGTCGACTCCCATCTCTACCTTCCGTCGACAGTCGTCTCTACGCTGTGTGGCGTTGGACAATCAATAGCCGGCGCTGGTCAATCAACCCGAGGAGTCACGGTGGCCCGGACGGAGCGCCCGCTCGATCCCGACGCCGACCCGGTGCAGGCGTTCGCCGCCGAGCTGCGCAGCCTGCGCGACCGGGCCGGCCGGCCGACGTACCAGGCGATGGCCCGCCGGGCCCACCGGTCGTCCAGCTCGCTGTCCGAGGCGGCCGGCGGCCGGAAGCTACCCACCCTGGACACCACCCTGGCGTACGTCCGGGCGCTCGGCGGCGACGAGACGGCCTGGGCCCGGCGCTGGCACCGGGTCGCCGCGAGCACCCCCGATCCGGCGGCCGACGACCGCGCACCCGGCACCGCCGAGTCCCCGCCCGCTGCCGATTCCCTGCCCGCCGTCGAGCCCTCGCCCGTCGCTGGTTCCCCGCCTACCGTCGAGCCTCGGCCCGCCGTCGGGTCCTTGCCTGCTACTGAGCCCCCGCCTGCTGCCGAGTCCTCGCCCGGCGGCCGACCGGCGCTTGCGGCGCCGGCCGGTCGGTCCGATCGTCGGCTGCTGCTCCCCGCTGCCGGGGCGGGCCTGCTCATGGTGCTCGCCGTCGGCCTGGCCTCGATCGGCTGGCGCTCCGTCGACCAACCGCCGGTCACCTCGGCCACGTCCGGCCCACCCGCCGGGGTGCCCGACCCGACACCCACCGGGTCCGCTTCCGCCCTGCGGGTGCACGACGGGGCGGACCCCAAGGACGCCGGGTGTGCCGCCGACCCCGCCGTCACCACCGTCGACAGCGCTGCGGTGCTGATCGACGAGCGGGTGATCGGCCTGGTGGAGCTGAGATACTCACCGGTCTGCGGGGCGAGCTGGCCCCGGTTCATGCCGGCCCCGGCGGGCACCCCGACCGTGCCCCGGCCGGCCCGGGTGGTGCTCGCCGTCACCGACGGGGACACCCCGGCCCGCAGCCACGACTTCACCATCGACTACGCCGGCATCTCCGCCTACGGCAACCTGCTCACCAGCACCCGGACCTGCGTCTGGGCCGAAGTGCGGATCACCGGCGCGGGCTGGACGTCACCGCCGGCCCGGACCGGCTGCTACCGGGGCGCCACCCAGGTCCGCCCGATCCCCTGAACCCGCCCCGGCAGCCGTCCCGGTCATTCCCCCGGCTGGCCGATGATGGGAACGCGGGAGCCGCCTGACAGAACGCAGAACTCGCTCGGGCGGGAACTCTCGCTGTGCATAGTTGCGACTACGGTGGGACCGGCGCGAGCGCCAGCACGCGGCCCGTGAGGAGACACCACCGAGTATGACCGTGAACGGGTACCTGTCATGATCGACCGATTCGCGCGACCCCCCGCGTCCGCCCGGGACACACTGGCCGTCCCGTTGAGCCTGTCTGAGCTGGAGCAATATCTGGCCAGGGCTGCTGATCTGCTGCGCGGCAGCATCGACCAGGCGGACTTCAAGGCGTACATCTTCCCGCTGGTGTTCTTCAAGCGGATCAGCGACGCCTACACCGAGGAGTATGAGCGGGCGCTCGCGGAGTCGGACGGTGACCACGAGTACGCGTCGTTCGCCGAGAACCACCGTTTCGGCATTCCGGAGGGCAGCCTGTGGGAGGACGTGCGTGCCCGCACCCAGAATGTGGGGCAGGCCCTGGTGACCGCCTTCCGGGCGATCGAGAAGGCCAACCCGGACGTGCTGTACGGCATCTTCGGCAGCGCTGCCTGGACGAACAAGGACAAGCTGCCCGACGCCAAGCTGCGTGACCTCATCGAGCACTTCTCGACCAGGACGTTGAGCAATGCGGTCGTCGCACCGGATGTGTTCGGGCAGGCGTACGAATATCTCATCAAGCGGTTCGCGGACCAGTCCAACAAGAAGGCCGGTGAGTACTACACCCCGCGCCCGGTGGTGAAGCTGCTCGTCGACATCCTGGATCCGCAGGAGGGTGAGACGGTCTACGACCCGGCGTGCGGCACGGGCGGCATGCTCATCGAGGTCATCGAGCACGTGAAGCGCCAGGGCGGTCGGCCGCAGACCCTCTGGGGCAGGCTGTTCGGCCAGGAGAAGGTGCTCGCCACCTCCGGCCTCGCCAAGATGAACCTGCTCCTGCACGGCGTCGAGGACTTCAAGATCGCCCAGGAGGACACCCTCCGGTCGCCGGCCTTCTACGACGGCTCGCGCCTCGCCCAGTTCGACTGTGTCATCGCCAACCCGCCGTTCTCCCTCAAGAACTGGGGCGACGTGGCCTGGGGCACCGACCCGTGGGGCCGCAACCGCCTGGGGGGAGTACCGCCCAAGGGTTACGCCGACTGGGCCTGGGTCCAGCACATGATCGACTCGGCATCGCCCGGGACCGGTCGGGTCGCCGTCGTGCTGCCGCAGGGCGCGTTGTTCCGCCAGGGTGCCGAGGGGCGCATCCGTGAGTTCGTCTTGAAGGCGGACCTGGTCGAGGCCGTGATCGGTCTCGCACCGAATCTCTTCTATGGCACCGGCCTCGCCGCCTGCGTGCTCATCCTGCGCCGCCGCAAGGCCGACGAGCGCAAAGGCCGGGTGCTGTTCGTCAACGGCGAGACGCTGTTCAAGCGCGGCCGTAACCAGAACGCCCTCGAACCCGAGCACGCCGACGCCCTGCTGCGCGCCTGCCGGGAGTTCGCCGAGGCGCCCGGCCTGGCGGCGGTCGCCACGCTCGACGACATCCGGGCACACGGCTTCAACCTCAACATCCCGCTGTACGTCGCCCCCGCCGACGGGGGCGACCAGCCGACCCTGGAGCAGGCCCTGACCGACCTCGAAGCGGCCCACGCCGCTGCCCGGGAGACCCGCGCCGCGTTGGAAGCCGAACTCGCCCGGTGGGGCCTCGCCCCGGCGGAGGTGACGGCGTGAACGCCCGCATCACCCAGCGCGAACTGGAGTCGTACCTGTGGGGCGCAGCCGTCGTGCTGCGCGGCCTCATCGATGCCGGCGACTACAAGCAGTACATCTTCCCGCTGGTCTTCCTCAAGCGGCTCTCCGACGTCTACGACGAGGAGCATGCAGCCGCGCTGAAGGTCTACGGTGACGACGAGTTGGCCGACCTGCCGGAGAACCACCGTTTCGCCATCCCCGACGGTGCCCACTGGCAGGACGTCCGCAAGGTCGCGAGCGACGTGGGCGCGGCGATCCTCACCGCCATGCGGGCGATCGAGTCGGCCAACCCGGACACCCTGGCCGGTGTCTTCGGCGACGGCGACTGGGGCAACAAGAATCTGCTCCCCGACGCGACCATCAAGCAGCTCGTCGAGCACTTCTCCACCAAGACGCTCACGGTGGCCAACCTGCCCGAGGACGAACTCGGTCAGGGGTACGAGTACCTCATCAAGAAGTTCGCCGACGACTCCGGCCACACCGCGCAGGAGTTCTACACCAACCGCACCCTCGTCCACCTGATGACGATGATGCTCAGGCCCGAGCCGGGGGAGTCGGTCTACGACCCGACCTGCGGCACCGGTGGCATGCTCATCTCCACCGCCGCCGAGCTGCGCCGCCAGGGCAAGGAGTGGCGCAACCTGCGCCTGTACGGGCAGGAACTCAACTACGGCACGTCGGCCATCGCCCGGATGAACCTGTTCCTGCACGGCATCGCCGACGGCCACGTCGCGCACGGCGACACGCTCACCAAGCCTGCCTTCCTCGATCGCGGTGGTCAGCTGAGAACCTTCGACGTGGTGCTGGCCAACCCGCCGTACTCCATCAAGGCGTGGAACCGCACCGCGTTCACCAACGACCCGTACGGCCGAAACATGTGGGGCGTCCCGCCGCAGGGCCGCGCCGACTACGCCTTCTTCCAGCACATCGCCGCCAGCCTCGACCAGAGGACCGGCCGCGCCGCGATCCTCTTCCCGCACGGCGTGCTGTTCCGCCGGGAAGAGGCGGCTCTGCGCGAGAAGTTGGTGCGCTCCGACCTGCTGGAAGCCGTCATCGGACTCGGAGCCGGGCTGTTCTACAACTCGCCCATGGAGGCCGTGGTGGTCACGCTGCGCGCCAGTAAGTCCGCCGAGCAACGCGGCAAAGTTCTCTTCATCAACGCGGTCAACGAGGTCGCCCGCGAACGGGCGCAGTCGTTTCTGCGCGTGCAGCATCAGGATAGAATCCTTGCCGCATACGAGGCATTCGTTGGCGACGGAGGCTTTGCGGCTGTCGCGAGTCTCGACCAGATTGCCGACAAGCAGTACAGTCTGGCGATCCCGCTCTACGTTGTTCCCAACGCTACGGCTCATGAGGACGGGCGGACGAGCGTCACTGAGGGAATGACCGTATGGCGAGCCGCTGCCACGGAGGCCGATGTCGCGCTTGACGGCGTACTCGCACTGCTGCGACAGGAGGTAGCCCCGTGACCCTCAACCTCGACAGGAGCAGCTGGAAGCGTGTGGCCTTCGGTGACGTGGTCAGGAACCTGAACGTCACTGTGCGAGACGCCGAAGCTGCTGGGATCGACCGCGTGATTGCCATGGAGCACCTCGACCCCGGTGAGTTGAGGATCAGCCGTTGGGGCACTGTCGAGGACGGCAGCACCTTCACCCGTCGTGTCCGGCCCGGGCAGACCCTGTTCGGCAAGCGCCGTGCCTACCAGCGTAAAGCTGCCTTTGCCGAGTTCGACGCCATCACCTCTGGGGATATTCTCGTCTTTGAGGCGGACGATACCCAGCTCCTGCCCGAACTTCTGCCCTTTCTTGTGCAGAGTGAAGGATTCTATGATCATGCCCTGGGCACGTCGGCCGGCTCGCTGTCGCCGCGCACGAACTGGCGGGACCTGGCCAACTACGAGTTCGAGTTGCCTTCGGTTGACGAGCAGCAGCGCCTTGTGAGGCTTCTCTGGGCCGTTGAACGCCATCTTGGCGCCGTTCGACAGGTCCGGGGGGTCCTCAAGGAGGCATATCTACAGGCGCGTATGGCATTGCTGACTGTTGGGCCGAATGGACCGTGGCGTACGGCTGCCGTTCCCCTCGACGCTGCTGATTTTTGGACTCGGAACGTGCCGAAGGGTTGGACGGCGGCAACGGTCAGCGACGTGAGTACCGTCCGATCCGGTGCTACTCCTAGTCGCTCACAGCAGGCCAGATATTTTGACGGCGGAACTATACCGTGGGTGAAGACCCTCGACCTGAACGAGTCGGTAATATTGGTTACCGACGAGCGGATCACTGATTCGGCGGTGTCGGAAACGTCTGCCATGGTCCTGCCGGAGGGTACCGTTCTCGTTGCAATGTACGGCGGATTTGGTCAGATCGGGCGCACTGCTCGACTGGGTGTCGACGCGGCTACCAATCAGGCAGTGAGCGCCTTGCTTGATCTGCGGAAGGAGGTGCTTCCTCAGTTCATGCACGAGGTCCTCAAGGCTGGCAGATCCAAGTGGCGAAAAGTTGCAGCCAGCTCTCGAAAGGACCCAAATATTACTAAACGGGATGTCGAGAGGTTTGATTTTCCCCTCCCTTCGGTCGGCGAGCAGAAGCAGATACTAGATTTGCTGGCGCTGATTCAGGGAGCAATTCATAAAATCGAAAAAAATAGCGCTTCTCTGACGGTCTTCCGTAGGGCGCTTCTCGCTGACATCTTCCGAGGTGGGCGGTGACGTTCACCGAGGCAAACGCGGTCCGGGACTTTGTGCGGGATCTTGTCGCGTCTACCGACACTCAGTTCGTGGCCGGCAGGGAGTTGCCGCGTCGAGCGGACGAGGTGTTGCTGGAGGGGCCGGTTAAGGAGGCGCTGCGGCGGTTGAACCCGGCGATCGAGGCCGACCCCCGGCGGGCGGACGAGGTCGTCCATCATCTGCGGGCGATCATCCTGGCTGCCCGGCGTACGCCGAACCCGGTGGTGGCGAACGAGGAGTTCGCCGCGTGGCTGACCGGGCAGAAGTCGATGCCGTTCGGCCCGGCCGGGGAGCATGTCACGGTCCGGCTCGTCGACTTCGACAACCCGGAACCGAGCGCCAACCAGTGGATGATCTCCACGGAGGTGACGTACAAGGTCGGGCGGGTGGAGCGCCGCTTCGACCTGGTGCTGTGGTGCAACGGCTTCCCGCTGGTCGTGGGTGAGGCGAAGTCGCCGGTCCGGCCGGCGTACACCTGGATCGACGCGGCGGCGCAGATCAACGAGGACTATGAGGTCAACGTCCCCGCCTTCTTCGTGCCGAACGTGTTCAACTTCGCCACTGAGGGCAAGGACTTCCGCTACGGCTCGGTCGGCATGCCAGTCGACCTGTGGGGGCCGTGGCGGGAAGAAACCGCCGATGATGCTCCCACGAAGGCTGGCCTGGCGGCGGTGCGCGAGGCCGTCGAGGGCGTGCTCAACCCGGCGGCGGTGCTGGACTTCCTGCGCTTCTTCACGGTGTTCGCCACGGACAAGAAGCACCGCAAGATCAAGATCATTGCCCGCTTCCAGCAGTTCCAGGCGACGAACCTCATCGTGGCGCGGGTGCTGACCGGCGAGATCAAGCAGGGCCTGATCTGGCACTTCCAGGGTTCGGGCAAGTCGCTGCTCATGGTGTTCACCGCGCAGAAGCTGCGTGCCACGGCCGGGCTGACGAACCCCACGGTGATCATCGTGGTCGACCGGATCGACCTGGACACCCAGATCACCGGCACGTTCAACGCCTCGGACGTGCCGAACCTGGTCTCCACCGACAGTCGCCGTGAGCTGCAAGCCCTCCTCGGTACGGGCGCGCGCAAGGTCATCATCACCACCGTGCACAAGTTCGGCGAGGCACCCGGGGTGCTGGACGACCGCGACAACATCATCGTCATGGTCGACGAGGCCCACCGTTCCCAGGAGGGCGACTATGGCCGCAAGATGCGCGAGGCGCTGCCGAACGCGTTCCTGTTCGGCTTGACCGGCACTCCCATCAACAGGCGCGACCGCAACACTTTTATGTGGTTTGGGTCCACTTTGGACGGGGGAGGTTACCTGTCGCGGTACTCGTTCCAGGACTCGATCCGGGACGGGGCGACGCTGCCGCTGCACTTCGAGCCGCGCCTGTCGGAGATCCACCTCGATGCGGCGGCGATAGACGCCGCGTTCGCCGAGCTGGCCGAGCAGCATGGGCTGACCGAGGCCGACAAGGGCACGCTGTCGCGGCGGGCCGCCTCGTTGGAGTCGCTGATCAAGGCCGATGGGCGGGTCCGCAGGATCGCCGCCGACATCGCCGGGCACTTCCGGGCCAAGGTCGAGCCGCAGGGCTTCAAGGCGCAGGTGGTTGTCTACGACAAACCGACCTGTGTCGCCTACAAGGCGGAACTCGACAAGCTCCTCGGCCCTGACGCCTCGACCGTGGTCATGAGCCACAGCGCGCGGGACCCGAAGGGATGGAAGGAGTACACCCCCGACCGGGTCGAGTTGGAGCGGATCACCGCCCGGTTCAACGACCCGGCCGACCCGCTGAAGATCATCATCGTGACGGCCAAGCTGCTCACCGGGTTCGACGCGCCGATCCTCTACGCGCAGTACGTCGACAAGCCGCTCAAGGAGCACAACCTGCTCCAGGCGATCACCCGCACCAACCGGGTCTACCCGTCGGCCAAGACACACGGTCTGATCGTCGACTACCTGGGCATCTTCGACGACGTCGCCAAGGCGTTCGCCTTCGACGAGAAGAGCGTCCAGCAGGTCATCAGCAACATCGACGTGTTGCGCGGTCAGCTCGGCCCGGCCATCCAGGCCGCGCTGGCCTTCTTTCCCGGCGTCGACCGGACCGTGGGCGGCTACGAAGGGCTCATCGCCGCGCAGACCGCGATCAGCGGCGACGCGGCCCGCGACGCCTTCGGCCAGGCATTCAGCGTCGTCGCCCAACTCTGGGAGACCCTCAGCCCCGACCCGATCCTCTCGACCCACCAGGCCGACTACCGGTGGCTCACCGACGTCTACGAGTCGGTGCGGCCGGCGGACGTCGCCGGCCGGCTGGTGTGGCACACCCTCGGCGCGAAAACCCTGGAACTCATCAACGCGCACGTCACCGTGGAGGTGCCCCGCACCGACCTCGACACGATCGTCCTGGACGCCCAGGTGATCGAGGACCTGATGTCGGGTCGGCCAACGGACATCGACCCCATCGAGGTCGAAAAGTGGATTACCGCCCGCATCGCCAGGCACCTCGGTAATCCTGTCTTCATCGAACTCGGCAAGCGACTCACGGCACTGCGGGAGAAGTACGCGCACTCCCAGCAGGCCAGCCTGGAGTTTCTCAAGGAACTGTTCCTCCTGGCCAAGGACACCGTGGCCGCAGAGAAGGAAGCCGCCGAGGTCCCCCGCGAGGACCAGGGCAGGGCGGCCCTGACGGAGCTGTTCCAGTCCCTCAAGGGCAACGGAACCCCGATCATCGCCGAACGGATCGTCGCCGAGGTCGACGAGGTCGTGCGGGCGGTGCGCTTCACGGGCTGGCAGGACACCCGCGACGGCGACCGCCTGGTCCAGCAGGCCCTCCGCAAGACGCTCTACATCAAATTCAAGATCCGTGACCCCGACGTGTACGAGCGGGCCCTCGGCTACATCCGCGAGTACTACTGACGGCGGCCTGCCGGGTGCGGCGGCTCCGGTGCCCGCCGCACCCGGCAGGCCGTCAACGGGTGCGCCCGACCCGGCCGGTGAAGGTGGCCCAGGCGGCCGGGGTGAAGGTGAGGGCAGGGCCGGTCGGGTCCTTGCTGTCCCGCACGGCGACGATGCCGGGCAGGTTGTCGGCGACCTCGACGCAGTCGCCGCCGTTGCTGCCGCTGCGGGTGCTCTTGCGCCAGCGGGCACCGGTCAGGTCAGCCATGGTGGACCTCCGTGGCGATCTTGTTGATCAGATTTCTTGATTGTCCTTCATCGAGGGCGAGTTGATCCAGGCTCGACCACACCTTCTCATAGGCGGCGAACTCGTCTGGTCGGTCGAGGTAGAGCGCCCCGGTCCAGGATTCGCTGTATACCACCGGCGGGTCCGGCGTCGCCCGGTTGCCGAGCGGAAACTCCAGCATGACGAAGGTGCCGGCCTCGACGCCCCGGTGCAGGCCGACCGAGAGCGGCAGGACCCGGATGCCGACCCGGTCCCGCTCGCCGACGTCGAGTAGGTGGCGCAGTTGGGCGGCCATGGTCGGGCGGTCGCCCACGATCCGCAGCAGCGCGGCCTCGGAGATCACGGCCTCCAGCCGGGGTGCCACCGGCAGTCGGCGGGTGAGCAGGGACTGCCGCTGAAGCCGCACCTGGACCAAGCGCTCGCGCTCGTCCTCGGTCACCTCCTCGCGGTGCTGATAGACGGCGAGCGCGTAGCCGCGCGTCTGGAACAGCCCCGGAATCAACGCCTCGTCGTATCGCCGGATGTGGGACGCGGCGGATTCGAGGCCGACGTACAGCTCGAACCAGTCGGGAATGGCGTCGCCGTACGCGTGCCACCAGCCTTTCGCCCTCGTCTCGCCGGCCAGTGCGATCAGCGCCCGGGTCAGCTCGTTCTTCGCCCGGTACAGCTCGCACATGGCCCGGACGTCGACGCTGCGTGCCGAGCCGAGCCCGCTCTCGATGCGCCACACCTTCTGCCGGCTGCACTCCAGCGCCTCGGCGGCGGCGTCCAGCGTGATCCCGGCCTCGGTGCGCAGGTCACGCAGGGCCCTGCCGAGTCGGCGACGGGGCACCGTCGATCCCATGTCCTCGGCCATCCGGCCTCCTTGTCCGTTGCATTTTGCAACATCCCGACGCTCCATACTGAAACACCGAATGTTGCCGGAGATTAGCGGAACAGTGCGCGGGGGCATTCATTGAGATAGCGCTTCCGACCCTACAAGATGACGATGTCAAAGGCGATGGTCGTGGAATTTCCACGGTTTGCTAATTGCCGTATCGAATGGTCGTCGAGGAGGTGCGCCGTGTGCGCGATTCCCCATCAGGTCCGCCCCGCCGGCACCCACCCGGCGACCCGCCGGTGAGCGGGCGCTGGGTGGCGCACCTGCCGTTCACCGCCGCAGACCTGCCCGCCGCCCACCGGTTCGCGGCAGCGCTGGCCCGTTCGGTGACGTTCCTGTCCCAGGTGGACGCCGGTGAGGCGACCGTCTCCGCCGAGGACGAGCAGTGCGTACGCCATCGGGTCTTCTGTGACCTGCCGCTGCCCGGCGGGCCACGCTGCGTGCGCCGCGTCGACCACGACGGGCCCTGCACGGCCCGGCCGCCCCGGTGACCGGCGCACCTACCGTCGCCTGCCCGGACTGCGACGGCACCATCCCGGCCGGCTGCCACCGGTGCGCGCGGCGGGGCCTACGGCGGGCCCAACTCGTGCTGACCGTGGCCAACCTCGACACCGGCGCGGTCGCATCCCGCGAGGTGCTGCCGGGCACCCTCGAACCCCGTCCGCAGCCGGCGGGTGGCTGGGTGGTCGACCTGACTCCCCGGGTACGCGAACTGGCCGCCGAAGCCGGCGTCGCCGTCACCGTGGACCCGGTGGTCGTACCGGTGCCGACGGGCTGGCGGCCCGACCTGCCGGCGGCCGAGCGGCAGGAGTGGGCGGCGCGGGCCCTCGCCGGGGCGGCCCGGCCGGCGTGGCGGGTGTGGGTGGGCCGGTCGACCGCCCCGCCCCGGTCGACCCGGCACAGCGGCTGGTCCGGCTCTGCGCGCTGGCCGACCTGCTCCTGCTCGACCTGGTCGTGGAGGCCCGCCGGCACGGCGACACCCTGCGCTGGGCCGTCCGCTACGAGATGCCCGGCTCCCCGGTGCGCGGCCTGCCGTCGGAGCCGGGCTACGCCGACCTGGCGGCAGCCCTGGTCGGCACCGACGTGGCCGACGCGCTGACCGGGCTCGGCGAGCGCGGCCGGCACGCCCCGCGCGGCTGCTCCGCCCCGACCCGCTGCGGGCGTCGGCCCCGGCGGCGACCATCAGCGTGGCGCGGGTCGCCCGACGGGTGCGCGCCGACTGCGCCGGCCGGGTGGGCGGCGGCCGGCTGCCCGGCGCGCAGGCCGTGTGGCGGGACGGCCGCTGGTGGCACACCGCCCTGCGCCCCGACGCCCCGGCGCACGACGACCCGGTCGGCAGGCCCACCGGCCTGCGCCGCGACCGGCCGCAGCAGCCCGACGGCCCGGGCCGTGGCACGACGCCCCGGCCCGACGGCGTGAGCAGCGACCGGCCGCGTCGGCCCGACGGCGCGCACCGTGGTGGGACGCCGCTGCACCGGGCCGCCGAACCACCGGACCCGCCGTGGCTCGGCGAGCCGGTGCCGTCGCGGCCCTGCCCGACCTGCCGCCCCGCCCGCCGCCCGGTGGCATCGGTGCTGCCCTGCGCCACCTGCGCCGGCACCGGCCGGGTGCACCGGGCCGCCCTGATCACCCTAACCGACCTACGGTGCCGGGTGGTCCACCTCGCGTGGCGGGCCGGCACACCGGAACCCGTGTCGACGGCCAGCGTGAGACCGGGCGGCCGGTCGGTGGTCCGGCTCCCCGACCGCTACCGGCTGGGTGCCTGGGCGACCGTGTTCGGCGTACGCCCGGAGGATCTCGCCGAGGCCGACGGAGGCCACGCCCTCCCGCCGGACGTGCGCGACGGCTACGTCGCCCTGCCCTGGGCCGGCGCGGACCCGGTGGGGGAGCAGGTGGCCGCCGTCGGCCCGGCGCTGCCCGCCGCGCGACTGCTGGTCACCGCCGTACGCCCCGAGGCGCCGCCGCTGGCCGAACTGCTCCGGCTCGCCTACGGTCTGGACCTGGCCCTGCTCGTGAACGTGCTGGACCTGCGACGGCACCCGGTCGCGCCGCTGCGGACGCACGGGGTGCTCTGGTCGGTCGACCTGCGCCCACCGGCCACCCCGGTACGCCCCGACGACCTGCCCGACCGCCCCAGCCTCGCGGCGGCCGTGGCGCACTGCCTGGAATGTCTCGACGTCACCCTCCCGCAGACCGTGCCGGCCGACCCCCGGACGCCGGTCCCGGTGCCCCGGTCAACGTCCCGTCCGCTGCCGCCCGACCCGGTGCCGGGGCTGCGGCGGCTGGCCGCCCGGCATCACGGCCGCCCGCTCAGCGTCCGCTTCACCCGGGCCGGCCGCACCGTCCATGGTCATGACGACGACGGCCCCTGCCTGATCGCCGAGGACGACGACCTGCGCGTTCCCCGATTGACGTGACCTGCCGGGGAACATATGTTCGACGCGTGCCGGAGGGAGTCGGAGCCGACCGGGCCACCGCCGCGCCGCTGCCTGCCCAGCAGGCCGCCGGCCCGGTGAAGGCCCCTAGGATCAGGCCCATGGACCGGGCGACGGTGGAGCGGGCGGCGCTGGTCGCGCTGCTGCGTCAGCCCGACCTGAGCTGGGCGGACGCCGCCCACGAGGTCCAGGAAACCGGAACCGCGCTCGGCGTGCTCGCGCGGGTGGTGGGCAGGGCGGACACGCTGTTTCCCGACACCCGCACGGTCGACTCGCTCATCGAGTCGGCGGCGGGAGACCTGATGTCCTGGCAGGCTGAGGGCAGCACCGTCCGCGCCTTCTTCGACGAGGACTACCCCGCTCAGCTCCGCGACATCCGGGAGATGCCGCCGCTGTTGTTCGCCCGGGGAGCACTGCGGCCCGACCCACGTGCGATCGCGGTGGTCGGCAGCCGGGAAGCCAGTCGCCGGGGCCTGGAGGTCGCCGAATCGGTGGCCACCTCGCTGGCCCGGCGGGGCGTCACCGTGGTCAGCGGCCTGGCGAAGGGGATCGACACGGCGGCGCACGAGGCGGCGCTCGCAGCGGGCGGGCGCACGGTCGCGGTCATCGGCACCGGCATCCGCCGCCACTATCCCGCCGCGAACCGGTCGCTCCAGGAGCACATCGCCGAGGTGGGCCTGGTGATCAGCCAGTTCTGGCCAGACGCCGCCCCGACGAGGCAGAGCTTCCCGATGCGCAACGCCGTGATGAGCGGCTACGCCGCCGCGACCGTCGTTGTCGAGGCGGGCGAGCACAGCGGAGCCCGCATCCAGGCGCGGCTGGCTCTCCAGCACGGCCGTCCGGTGGTGCTCACCGGTCAGGTGCTGCGACACGACTGGGCGCGCTCGTTCGCCGCCCGGCCCGGGGTCCACGTCGCACACGGCACGGTGGAGCTGATAGAGGCGGTGGACGCCATCCTCGACCGGGTGCCGACCGCCCCCGAGCTGGAGGGCTTTCCTGAGCTCGCCAGCCTCTGACCCCTGGGCCAGGATCCGGGGGTACGTCGAGACCCAGCGGAACTTTCTGCGCAACCCACTGGCCGCCGGGGAACTGATCTGCCCGACCTGCCGAGGGGTTCGCAGCGCCGGCTACGCGTACTGCTACCCATGCCAGGAGCAGCAGACGGAGTCCGGCGGGCTGCTCGCAGATGTGGTCGTGCCGATTTCGTACTCCCCGCGCAGCGGCCAACACCATCACCACCTACGGTCGTACAAGTCCACCCCGGCCTCCGCACAGGCCAGGTGGAACCTGCTGGCACTGCTGCTGCTGTTCCTGAGGGATCATCTCGACTGTGCGTCCGCCGGGATGGGCGGTGCGCCGACCCACGTCGTCGCCGTGCCCAGCACCCGGGGAAAGTCGGGTCCACACCCTCTTCAGCAGCTGGTCGGCGATCGGCTGGGACTGCCCTGGCTGGCCGCCGTGCCGAATCCCCGCTACGGCCCCGACGTCCGGCGGTTCCAGCGCGACTGGTTCACGGTCCGTCTTCCCCACCTCGTAGGTCCCGTTCGACCCCTGGTCCTCGACGACACCTGGACGACTGGTTCCCGGGCGCAGTCGCTCGCACATGCGCTGAAGATTGCCGGTGCCTCGTCGGTGGGTGTCGTGGTGCTCGGCCGGCACGTCAATCCCGAACACGCAGCGTCCCGGCCCCTGCTCAGGGCCATCGAGGAGCCGGTCTTCGACCTGACGGTGTGCGCGATCGGCGGTTGATCGACTCTTTGAGAGCGGTGTAGCGGTGTTCCCGGGTGGGGATACCGCTACACCGCCGACGTGCAGTCAATCAACTCAGCCCGACGATCATCCCGCCCGGCCGGTCACTCCGGGACGCGGCGGTACGCGCCGTCGCTGGCCGAGGTCGCCATCGAGGCGTACGCGCGCAGGGCGGCGGACACCGGGCGTTGCCGGTCGAGCGGGGTGTAGGGCCGGTCCCGCTTCTCCTGCGCCACCCGGCGGGCCTCCAGCACGTCGTCAGGCACGTTCAGCGCGATCGACCGGGCCGGGATGTCGATGACGATCTCGTCGCCGGGCTCGACAAGCGCGATCAGCCCACCGGAGGCGGCCTCGGGGGAGGCGTGCCCGATGGACAGCCCGGAGGTGCCGCCGGAGAACCGGCCGTCGGTGAGCAGCGCACACGACCGGCCCAGCCCGCGCCCCTTGAGGAACGAGGTGGGGTAGAGCATCTCCTGCATGCCGGGCCCGCCCTTGGGGCCCTCGTAGCGGATCACCACGACGTCCCCGGCGACGATCTCCTTGGCGAGGATCGCCGCGACCGCGTCGTCCTGCGACTCGTAGACCTTGGCCGGGCCCCGGAAGGTCAGGCACTCGTCGGGCACCCCGGCGGTCTTGACCACGCAGCCGTCGGGCGCGAGGTTGCCGTGCAGGATGGCCAGCCCACCGTCGGCGCTGTAGGCGTGCGCCCGGTCCCGCACGCACCCCTGCGCGGCGTCGGTGTCCAGGGTGGACCAGCGGTTGGTGGTGGAGAACGGCTCGACGGTGCGCACCCCGCCGGGCGCGGCGTGGAACAGCTCGACCGCCTCCGGGGTGGGGGAGCCGCTCCGGACGTCCCAGTCGGTGAGCCACTGGGCCAGCGAGGGGGAGTGCACGGCGTGCACGTCGCGGTGCAGCAGGCCGGCGCGGTCCAGCTCACCGAGGATGGCCGGGATGCCGCCCGCCCGGTGCACGTCCTCCATGTGGTAGTTCGGCGAGTTCGGGGCGACCTTGGCCAGGCAGGGCACCCGGCGGGAGACGGCGTCGATGTCGGCGACGGTGAAGTCGAGTTCGGCCTCACGGGCGGCGGCGAGCAGGTGCAGGATCGTGTTGGTCGATCCGCCCATCGCCACGTCGAGGGCGACCGCGTTGTCGAACGCCTTGCGGTTGGCGACGTTGCGGGGCAGCACGGAGGCGTCGTCGTGGTCGTACCACCGCTTGGCGATGTCGACGACGGTGCGGCCGGCCTCGACGAAGAGCGACCGGCGTGCGGCGTGGGTGGCCAGCGTCGAGCCGTTGCCGGGCAGGGCCAGGCCGATCGCCTCGGTGAGGCAGTTCATCGAGTTGGCGGTGAACATGCCGGAGCAGGAGCCGCAGGTCGGGCAGGCGGAGCGCTCGATCTCGCCGAGCTGGTCGTCGGTGACGGCCTCGTTGGAGGAGGCGATCATGGCGTCGATCAGGTCGATCTTGGAGTGCACCACGCCCTCGATCGCGACCGTCTTGCCGGCTTCCATCGGGCCGCCGGAGACGAAGACCGTCGGGATGTTGAGCCGCAGCGCGGCCAGCAGCATCCCCGGGGTGATCTTGTCGCAGTTGGAGATGCAGACCAGGGCGTCGGCGCAGTGCGCGTTGACCATGTATTCGACCGCGTCGGCGATCAGCTCCCGGCTGGGCAGCGAGTAGAGCATCCCGCCGTGGCCCATGGCGATGCCGTCGTCCACGGCGATGGTGTTGAACTCGCGCCCCACCCCGCCGGCCTCGGCCACCGCGTCCGCGACCAGGCCACCCATGTCCTTGAGGTGTACGTGGCCGGGGACGAACTGGGTGAAACTGTTCGCGATGGCGACGATCGGCTTACCGAAGTCGTCGTCGGTCATCCCGGTGGCCCGCCAGAGGGCCCGGGCGCCGGCCATCGTCCGACCGTGGGTGGAGGTCCTCGACCGCAGCTCAGGCATGGGTACCAGTCTTGCACCGTCCGGCGGGCGGCAACCACCGCGCGCGCCGTGTCCCAACAGTTGCACACCCGGTACCCCGTGGCTGACGCCGATCCGGCACAGTTGTGGTCGTGCGTTTACCCCCGGGCATGGTCGCCGTGGCGGTGTTGAGTGGCCTGCTGGCCGCCGCCGCCACCGCACTGCTGGCCGATTCGGCCCGGCGTCGCGGCGGGCCGCACCGCCAGGCCCACCTGCTGTTCGCCCTGGCCGCCGCCGTCGCCCTGGCCACCCTGGTCGCCGGCGGCGTCGCGCTGCTCGGCGCGACCGAGCACGGGGCGCACCAGCGCGGGCGGCACCCGGGCTGGGCGTCGGTGATCGCCGGCGGCACCGCGCTGACCGGGCTGGCGTTCTGCGCCGGGCTGCTCCGGCTGCCCGGCGCGATGGTGGCCCGGGCCGCCGCCGCCCGGCTGCTGCTCGACGGGCTGGTCGTGGCCACCTCGATCTGGTTCGTCGGCTGGGTGCTCCTGTCGGAGCCGACCCGCCTGCTCGGGCCGGCAACGCCGAGCGCCTGCCCGGCGATCCTGCTCGCCTCGGTGACCGCGGCGATCACCGCCGGCCTCACCGGCATGGTGGTGGCCCGCGCCGACGGCCCCCGGACCCGCCTGGCCGTGCTCGGCACCGGCATCACCGCGACCGCCACCGGTGGTCTCGTGGTGGCCGCCGGGGTCTGCCAGGGCGGCTCGGCGATGGCGGTGACCGGGATGGCGCTGCTCGCCGTGGGCCTGCTCGCCGGGGCGTTCGCCGTGCACCGGGTCGACGCCCCCGGCCAGGTCGACATCGACCTGATCCGCCGCGACGGGGAGTACGCCTTCATCCCGATGGTCGCGATGGCCGGCTCGGCGATGTACCACCTGATGCAGGGGGGCCGGTTCGACGCGCTGGGCATCGTCGCCGGCAGCCTGGAGGGGTTCGCGCTGGTCACCCGGCAGTACCTCACCCTCAACGACGTGCGCCGCTATGCCGGCCGGCTGGCCGAACGGGAGGCGCATTTTCGTGAACTGGCCCACACCGACCCGCTGACCACCCTCGCCAACCGGCGTGGCCTGCTGCGGGAGATGCAGCGCTGCGCCGCCGAGGGGGGCGACTGCGTGCTGCTCGGGCTCGACCTGGACGGTTTCAAGAACGTCAACGACATGCGCGGCCACGACGTCGGCGACATGGTGCTCGCCGAGGTGGGGCGGCGGCTGCGGAGCAACCTGCGCCCCGGTGACCTGGCCGCCCGGCTCGGTGGGGACGAGTTCGCGGTGCTGATGCGGGGCCGCCCGGCCGACGCGGACGTGGTGGCCGAGCGGTTGCTGGGGGTCCTCGGCCGGCCGTACGACCAGGCGGGCGGGGCGGTCTTCCTCTCGGTCAGCATCGGGGTGGCCGGCCAGGGCGGCGACCCGGACGTGGTCGGCCTGCTGCGCCACGCCGACCTGGCCCTGCGCTACGCCAAGCAACGCGGCAAGAACCGCATCGAGCGCTACGACGGCAGCTACGACCGGCTGCTGACCCGGCGAACCCGGCTGGAGCACGAGATGCGCGGCGCGATCGAGCGCGACGAGTTGCGGCTGGCCTTCCAGCCGGTGGCCTCGCTGCCCTCGGTCCGGCCGGTGGGCGCCGAGGCCCTGCTGCGCTGGCACCACCCCGAGCTGGGCAACATCCGGCCGGACGAGTTCATCCCGCTGGCCGAGGAGTGCGGGATGATCGCCAAGCTGGGAGCCTGGGTGCTGCACCAGGCGTGCTGGCAGCTGTCCCGGTGGCTCGCCGACGGCCACGACGTCTGGGTCTCGGTCAACGTCTCCCCGCGCGAGCTGCACGCCCCGGAGTACGTGGTGCAGGTCGCCGAGGCGCTGCGCGCCCACCACGTACCGCCGCAGCGACTGGTGCTGGAGGTCACCGAGCACGCCGTCGCCACCGACCTCGACGAGCTGATCCGTCGGCTGACCGCGCTGCGGCTGACCGGGGTACGCATCGCGCTGGACGACTTCGGGGCGGGCTACTCGTCGCTGGGGCAGCTACGCCGGTTGCCGATCGACATCCTCAAGATCGACCACAGTCTGGTCGCCGAACACGAGCCGGTCCGTCCGGTGGGGCGGGACGGGCCGGCCTTCGCCCCGATGGTCGACATCGTCATGCGGCTGGGCCACCAGCTGGGCATGGAGGTGATCGCCGAGGGGGTCACCACCCCGACGGAGCTGGCCGCGGTGGTCGCCGCCGGGTGCCGGTTCGGCCAGGGGGCGCTCTTCGGCTGGGGGGTGCCGGCCGAGCACCTGGAGGCGATGCTGGAGGCGGCCACCTCGCCGGGGGCCCGCCCCGCGTCGGCCCCGCCGGCCCCGCCGCCCGCCCCGCGTCGACCCACCCCCTCGCCGCTGCTGCCCCGGCTGCGATCCCACCCACCGGCGACGCCGCCGGTGCCCGCACCACGCCCCGCGTACGAGGAGTCCGCGCAGGCCGGGCCGGTTGACGAGACCCCCACCGGGGACGGCGTCCCCCGTTCGTGAACCAACATGTGGGATCAGTTGACTCATCGCGTGAGATGCGTCAGGCTTGGCCCATGTCGTCGAACCGGTCGCTGCGAGTACTTACCTGAGCGCACTCTCCTGCTGTCGAGAGTGCGCTGGCCCCGTGCATCTGCACGAGGGCCGTTTTTATTGCCGTCGGAACCACCGGGGCGCGTAGTCGCCCCTGTCGCACCTGCCGTAGCAGCTCCACCCAACTCCAGCCGAAGGCCTGAACCGCCATGACGAGACCCACGCCAGAGACCCTCGCCCACTCCGCCCGGCGGGCCCGCACCGTCACCGAGCCGGCCGGCGACGCCGACCCCACCACCACGCCGCGAGGCACCGCCGCCGCGGCCACCCCGGCCGTACGGCCGTCCGGGCCGGTCCCGGTCTCCGGCGCCGGTTCACTGGTGCGGTCGCTGGAGGCCCTCGGCGTCGACGTCGTCTTCGGCATCCCCGGCGGCGCGATCCTGCCCGCCTACGACCCGCTCTACGACTCGTCGGTGCGGCACATCCTGGTCCGGCACGAGCAGGGCGCCGGGCACGCCGCCACCGGCTACGCGCAGGCCACCGGCCGGGTCGGCGTCTGCATCGCCACCTCCGGGCCGGGCGCGACGAACCTGGTCACCCCGATCGCCGACGCCTACATGGACTCCGTCCCGATCGTCGCGATCACCGGCCAGGTGGCCCGGCCGTCGATCGGCACCGACGCCTTCCAGGAGGCGGACATCCAGGGCATCACCCTGCCGATCACCAAGCACAACTTCCTGGTGCAGACCGCCGAGGAGATCCCGCAGGTCCTCGCCGAGGCGTTCCACCTGGCCGCCACCGGGCGTCCGGGGCCGGTGCTGGTGGACATCCCCAAGGACGTCCTCCAGGCGGCGACGACCTTCTCCTGGCCGCCGACGCTGGACCTGCCCGGCTACCGGCCGACCCTGCACCCGCACGGCAAGCAGATCCGCGAGGCGGCCCGGCTGATGAGCGGCGCCCGCCGGCCGGTGCTCTACGTCGGCGGCGGGGTGCTCAAGGCCGGCGCGACCGAGGCGCTGCGCCAGCTCGCCGAGCTGACCGGCATCCCGGTGGTGACCACGCTGATGGCGTTGGGCGCGTTCCCCGACTCGCACCGCCAGCACCTGGGGATGCCCGGCATGCACGGCACCGTCGCCGCGGTCTACGGCCTGCAGAAGGCCGACCTGATCGTGGCGCTGGGGGCCCGGTTCGACGACCGGGTGACCGGCCAGCTCGACTCGTTCGCCCCGGACGCGACGGTGGTGCACGCCGACATCGACCCGGCCGAGATCGGCAAGAACCGGCACGCCGACGTCCCGATCGTCGGCGACGCCAAGCACGTCATCGAGGAGCTGATCGCGGCGGTGACGACCGACCAGAAGGCCGGCCGCCGCACCGACCTCGGTGACTGGTGGCACCAGCTCGACGACCTGCGCGAGCGTTACCCGCTGGGCTACGACGAGCCCGCCGACGGCACCCTGTCCCCGCAGTACGTGATCAAGCGGCTGGGCGAGATCGCCGGTCCGGACGCGATCTACGTGGCGGGGGTCGGCCAGCACCAGATGTGGGCCAGCCAGTTCATCTCGTACGAGAAGCCGGGCACCTGGCTCAACTCCGGCGGCCTCGGCACCATGGGGTACGCCGTCCCGGCGGCGATGGGCGCCAAGGTCGGCCGGCCGGACACGGTGGTCTGGGCGGTGGACGGCGACGGCTGCTTCCAGATGACCAACCAGGAGCTGGCCACCTGTGCCCTGGAGGGCATCCCGGTCAAGATCGCCGTGATCAACAACGGCAACCTGGGCATGGTCCGGCAGTGGCAGACCCTGTTCTACGAGGGGCGCTACTCCAACACCGAGCTGGGCACCCACAAGCACCGCATCCCGGATTTCGTCAAGCTGGCCGAGGCGCTCGGCTGCATCGGCCTACGCTGCGAGAACGCCGCCGACGTCGACAAGACGATCGAGGCGGCGATGGCGATCACCGACGCCCCGGTGGTCATCGACTTCACGGTCGGCAAGGACGCGATGGTCTGGCCGATGGTCGCCGCCGGCACCAGCAACGACGAGATCATGTTCGCCCGGGGTGTCCGCCCGGCGTTCGACGAGGACGACATCTGAGATGAGTGCCCGAATCCCCGGGACCGTGCGGTGGCACGGCCCGACCGAGCGAAGCGAGACGGCGGCATGACCCTGCACACCCTGTCCGTGCTGGTGGAGAACAAGCCCGGTGTCCTGGCCCGGGTCTCCGGCCTGTTCTCCCGGCGCGGGTTCAACATCGACAGCCTGGCCGTCGGTGAGACCGAGAACCCCGACGTCTCCCGGATCACCATCGTGGTCAACGCCGACTCGTCGCCGCTGGAGCAGGTCACCAAGCAGCTCAACAAGCTGGTCAACGTACTCAAGATCGTCGAGTTGGACCCGCAGGTCTCGGTGGCCCGGGAACTGCTGCTGGTCAAGGTGCGCGCGGACCGCGCGGCCCGCGCGCAGGTGCTGGAGACGGTTGCCCTGTTCCGGGCCCGGGTGGTCGACGTGGCACCGGACACCCTCACCGTCGAGGCCACCGGCACCCCCGACAAGCTCGACGCGCTGCTGCGCGACCTGGAGCCGTTCGGGATCAAGGAGATGGTCCAGTCGGGCACGGTGGCGATCGGGCGCGGCTCGCGGTCGATCACCGCCGGCCCCTCGTTGCGCGCGGCCTGACCGCGCGCCCACCCGCCACCGCACACAGTCCACGACGGTCCGACGAGACCGCCGTACGAAAGGGAAGTCAATGAGCGTTGAGGTGTACTACGACGACGACGCCGACCTGGGCCTGATCCAGGGCCGCAAGGTCGCCGTGATCGGGTACGGCAGCCAGGGCCACGCCCACGCGTTGTCGCTGCGCGACTCCGGTGTCGACGTGGTGATCGGCCTGCCGGCGGGCTCCAAGAGCCGGCCCAAGGCCGAGGAGCAGGGCCTGCGGGTGCTCACCCCGGCCGAGGCGTCGGCCGAGGCCGACGTGATCATGATTCTGGCGCCGGACACCGCCCAGCGGTCCATCTACGCCGAGTCGATCGCCCCCAACCTCGCCCCCGGCAAGGCCGTCTTCTTCGGTCACGGCTTCAACATCCGCTACGGCCTGATCACCCCGCCGGCCGACGTGGACGTGGCGATGGTCGCCCCGAAGGGCCCCGGCCACCTGGTCCGCCGCCAGTACGTCGACGGCAAGGGCGTGCCCTGCCTGGTCGCCGTCGAGCAGGACGCCAGCGGCAACGCCTTCCCGCTCGCCCTGGCGTACGCCAAGGGCATCGGCGGCACCCGGGCCGGCGCCATCAAGACCACCTTCACCGAGGAGACCGAGACCGACCTCTTCGGCGAGCAGGCGGTCCTCTGCGGCGGCGCGGCGGCCCTGGTGCAGACCGGTTTCGAGGTGCTCACCGAGGCCGGCTACGCCCCCGAGGTGGCCTACTTCGAGTGCCTGCACGAGCTGAAGCTCATCGTCGACCTCATGTACGAGGGCGGCATCGCCCGGATGCGCTACAGCATCTCCGACACCGCCGAGTACGGCGACCTCTCCCGGGGCCCGCGTGTGGTCGACTCCCGGGTCAAGGAGGAGATGCGCAAGATCCTCGGCGAGATCCAGTCCGGCGAGTTCGCCCGCGAGTGGGTGGCCGAGGACGAGGCGGGCCGGCCGAACTTCGCCAAGTGGCGGGCCGAGGGCGCGGCGCACCCGATCGAGGAGACCGGGCAGAAGCTGCGTTCGATGATGAGCTGGGTGGACCGCCCGCTCACCGAGACCGCCTGACCCGCACCCGCCCCGCACCGGGGATCGTCCGGTCTCCGGGTGGTCCCCGGGCGGTCTCCGGGTGGTCCCGGGTGTCGCTGGCCGTCTCTGGCCGTCCCCGGCGGGCCGGCCGGCTGGGGTCGTCCCGGTCGCCGATCCGGCCGGTGCGGCCAGGGCCTCCAGCGGCGCTGAGCGGCCGGTGGGCTGAGGTGCCGTGGCTGAGGCTCCGACGGTGCGGGGTTTCCGGTGGGCTGAGCCTTCGACGGCGTCGAACTTGCGGTGGGGCCGCTGGGGGCCGTCGACTCCGCC
Source organism: Micromonospora sp. CA-248260 (assembly GCF_050942205.1). Taxonomy (NCBI): domain Bacteria; kingdom Bacillati; phylum Actinomycetota; class Actinomycetes; order Micromonosporales; family Micromonosporaceae; genus Micromonospora; species Micromonospora sp. CA-248260. The sequence continues at coordinate 1,423,958 of NZ_CP192021.1, forward strand.
GGGTGTGTCGCAGGCTGGCTATGTTGTCGAGTGAAGCGTTATGACTGGGTGGCATAAATATGCCGCCCAGTCATAACGCTTTCTGGGTAAACAGAGTCGAGTGGCCGCCGCCGCCACCACCACTGTCGTTGCTGCCGCCGCGACCGTCGTTGCCACCCCGCCACCGACGCGTACCGCCCGGGTGACGTCGCCCGCGCCGCCGTGCGCCGTGTGTAGTGCCGGGTTCACCTGGCGGGATGGGGTGAGCGACGCCTCATCGGGCCGAATCGGGCGGCATTACGCGCTCTGGGCCGGATGAACGGGGGATGACAGGCGTGCGACAACGCTGTGTGAGGGCCCTCACCCCGCAGACCGGGACATGCCGACCGGGGTGCCCCCTACGATCCTTGGTGAGGTGCGTGACCGGCACCTGACGGCCATGGCACGGATCGGCGCAGGGCGCATCGCGGCGCCCGGTCGCCCCGGCCGACCTAAAATACGACGTCTACGAGGACCGATGAATCCTGTCGTACTGATCGCCGAAGAACTCGCCCCCGCCGCCATCGAGGTGCTCGCGCACGACTTCGACGTGCGCCACGTCGACGGCACCGACCGCCCGGCCCTGCTCTCCGCGCTGGCCGAGGCCGACGCGGTGATCGTGCGCAGTGCCACGCAGATCGACGCCGAGGCGATCTCCGCCGCGCCGCGCCTGAAGGTGGTCGCCCGGGCCGGCGTCGGGCTGGACAACGTCGAGGTTCCGGCCGCCACCGCGCGGGGCGTCATGGTCGTCAACGCTCCCACCTCCAACATCGTCTCCGCCGCCGAGCAGGCCGTCGCGTTGCTGCTCGCCGTCGCACGTAACACCGCGAGCGCCAGCGCCGCGCTCAAGGCCGGCGAGTGGAAGCGGTCGAAGTACACCGGCGTCGAGTTGCAGGGCAAGACCGTCGGCGTGGTCGGCCTCGGCCGCATCGGCGTGCTCTTCGCGTCCCGCATCGCCGCCTTCGGCACCCGGCTGATCGCGTACGACCCCTACATCCAGCCGGCCCGCGCCGCCCAGCTCGGCGTCCGCCTGGTGGGGCTGGAGGAGCTGCTGCGGGAGGCCGACTTCATCTCGATCCACCTGCCCAAGACCCCGGAGACGGTCGGCCTGATCGGCGAGAAGGAGCTGGCGATCGTCAAGCCGGGCGTCCGGATCGTCAACGCCGCCCGGGGCGGGCTGGTCGACGAGCAGGCGCTGGCCGACGCGATCGCCGAAGGTCGGGTCGCCGGCGCCGGCGTCGACGTGTACGCCAAGGAGCCGTGCACCTCGTCCCCGCTGTTCGCCTTCGACAACGTGGTGGCCACCCCGCACCTGGGCGCGTCCACCCACGAGGCGCAGGACAAGGCCGGCCTGGCCGTGGCCAAGAGCGTCAAGCTGGCGTTGCAGGGCGAGTTCGTGCCGGACGCGGTGAACGTGCAGGCCGGTGGCGTCGTCGCCGAGGACGTCCGGCCGCTGCTGCCGCTGGCCGAGAAGCTGGGCCGGGCGTTCACCGCCGTGGCCGGCGGGGTGGCCGCCAGCGTCACCGTCGAGGTGCGCGGCGAGATCGTCAACCACGACGTGTCGGTGCTCAAGCTCGCCGCCACCAAGGGGCTGTTCAGCTCGGTGGTCGAGGAGCAGGTCACCTACGTCAACGCGCCGCACCTGGCCGCCGAGCGGGGCGTCGAGGTGGCCCTGGTCACCCAGGCCGAGACGGCGGACCACCCGAACCTGGTCACCATCCGGGGTGCGCTGCCCGACGGCCGTACGGTCAGCGTCTCCGGCACGGTCGCCCACGCCGGTGCCCGGGACGTCCTCAAGCTGACCGAGGTCGACGGGTTCGACGTGGAGATCGGCGCCGAGGGCATCCTGCTCTTCCTGCGCTACGCCGACCGGCCGGGCGTGGTCGGCACCGTCGGCACGCTGCTCGGTGAGGCCGGCATCAACATCGCCGCGATGCAGGTGGCCCGCCGGGAGGCCGGCGGTGAGACCCTGATGACCCTCACCGTCGACCAGGCGCTCGGCGCGGACCTGCTCACCTCCGCGGCCGACTCGATCGGCGCGACCGCCGCCAGCGCGGCGGACCTGCGCGACGAGTAGTCGCACCCGCACGCAGGCGCAGGGCCCGGCCACCCGGCCGGGCCCTGCGCCGTCCACACCCGACGGACTGCCGCGCGGGATCGAGCCGGTGCGGGTGCGCCGGGTCGCGGCAGGAGCGGGCGTCGGGTCAGCGGGTGACGCGGGAGGGTGGCGGGTAGACCGAGCCGTCCTGCGGGTCGAAGAGCATCAGGTCGTACTCGCCGGCCAACCGCTCGATGTCGAGCAGCACCTGGTCGTCGCAGGTCGGGACGAGGTGCAACGCCACATGGTCGGACGCCGCGTGCAACGGCGAGACCTCCCACGGGGTGCCCTGGTGGGCGGGTCGGTCGGGGTAGGACGCGGTGAGGGCCCGGTAGAAGCCCACCACCCGAGGGTCCGGATACCGCTCGCCGTGCTGCCCTTCGCGGCACCGCCGCACCGCCGCCCGGACGTCCTCGGGCGTGGCCCCGTCGTGGAGGGCCCACACGCTCAGATCGAAACTCACGGCGGACAGCGTGCCATCACGCGCTCCTGCGGGCGACACTGACCCGCCGTGATTCCCGCAGGTGGTTCGAGTGTCCGGAGGACACGGTCCGCTGTGGAGACTCTTGCGTCGAGTTGCGTCGATTCGCTAGCGTATCGGAGCGGTCACCGGCAGCGTTGGACGTCGACCCGTCTTCGGGTGACGAGGCCGAACGTCCGGCCGGCCGGCCTGCACCCCTCGAATGCGCGAGCCACGCGCACTCGTCGCTGACCGGCCCCCACGGTCGTTGCCGAGACCGTGGGGGCCGATCGCCGGCCCGTCGACCGCGCCACCCCATGGACCCCCTCCACAGGTCGGCCGACGCGCCGCGGCACCGCTCAGCGGCGCCGGTGGGCGAAGAGAGCCTGATATGCCGAGTCGGTGCGGAACCACGCCAGCCCCACCGGCCCGGCCGCGTACAACGCGGTCGCGTAGGCGTCGGCGACGGCGAGGTCCGGCCCGACGACGGTCGCGGCGACCAACTGCCGGGCCGACTCACCGGTGTGCGGGTCGACGACGTGCCCCTGCCGGCCGGTCACCCCGGAGGTGCCCACCGCGCCGGCCGTCATCTCCAGCACCAGCGGGGCCCGTCGACCGTCGGTCGGGTGGTGCACCGCCACCCGCCACGGGCCGCCGTGCGCGGCGTGGCCGCGTACCGTCAGGTCGGCGCCGGAGAGCACCGCGTAGTCGGTGATGCCGGCGGCGCGTAACCGGGCCGCGGCCCGCTCCACCGCCCAACCGTTGAGCAGGCCGCCGGGGTCGAAGCCGCCGGGCACGGCCCAGGCGTCGAACCAGCCGTCGGTGGCGGCCCGCATGGCCGCGCAGCGGTCCACCAGGTCGGTCAGCGGCGGGTACGACTCGGGGCTGATCTCGCCGCGCCGCAGCCGGGAGACCAGGCTCTCCGGCCGGTTCGGCCCGTAGGTGAGGTCGATGGCCCGTAGCTCGGCGACGGCGTCGCGCAGCGCGTCACCGACCACCCGCCGGCCCAGGTCCTCGGGGGCGTTGAGCAGGAGCGAGTATTCGGCGGTGCCGGTCCGGACGGCGTGCTGCACGGCGATCCGGCCGCCGGACGCTTCACCGGCCCGGTCGAGGCGGTGGCTGCGGGTGCCCAGGCGCAGGTCGGGGCGGCGGCGGGAGAATGTCGCCTGGTCCACCCAGCGGGTGCGCGGTTGCTCGTCCAGTCGGCCTGGCCCCCGCTGCTGCTCGGTCCGCATCACACTGCTCCTTCACCGACGGTGCCGCGGCGTCGCGACCGGTCCGTCCCGGGCCCCACGACCCGTCCTGCACCGACCCTAGGCAGTGGAGATGACCGCACCATGAATGCTGGCTGGGAGCCTGCTGAGCATTTCGCCCTCCCAGATAGTGGAAGGCTCGTACCGGGAACCGGGACGGGGACGTACCGTTCACCCCAGCGGACGAGGTGAGGAGCGGCAGGTGGCACGGATCGCGGTGGTGGCCGGGGACGGGATCGGACCCGAGGTGGTCGCGCAGGCCCTCAAGGTCCTCGACGCCGTGCTCCCCGGGGTCGAGGCGACGCAGTACGACCTCGGCGCGGCGCGCTACCACCGCACGGGCGAGGTGCTGCCCGACTCGGTGCTGACCGAGTTGGCCGGCCACGACGCCATTTTGCTCGGCGCGGTGGGCGACCCCACCGTGCCGCCGGGCGTGCTGGAGCGCGGCCTGCTGCTGAAGCTCCGCTTCGCCTTCGACCAGTACGTCAACCTGCGCCCGTCCCGGCTCTGGCCCGGCGTGCCCGGCCCGCTGGTCAACGTCAAGCCGGGTGAGGTCGACCTGGTCGTCGTCCGGGAGGGCACCGAGGGCCTCTACGCCGGTGCCGGCGGCAGCCTGCACCGGGACACCCCGGCCGAGGTGGCCACGGAGGAGAGCCTGAACACCCGACACGGGGTGGAACGGGTCATCCGGGACGCCTTCGCCCGCGCCGCCCGCCGGGAGCGGCGCAAGGTCACCCTGGTGCACAAGACCAACGTGCTGACCCACGCCGGCTCGCTGTGGGCGCGGGCGTTCGCGGCCGTCGCCGCCGAGCACCCCGACGTCGCCACCGAGTACCAGCACGTCGACGCGGCCGCCATGTTCCTGGTCACCCAGCCCCAGCACTACGACGTGGTGGTCACCGACAACCTGTTCGGCGACATCCTCACCGATATCGCCGCCGCGGTCACCGGGGGGATCGGCCTGGCGGCCAGTGGCTGCATCAACCCCACCGGGGCGTACCCGTCGATGTTCGAGCCGGTGCACGGCTCGGCGCCGGACATCGCCGGCAAGGGGGTCGCCGACCCGGTGGCCGCCGTGCTCTCCGCCGCGCTCCTGCTCGACCAGTTGGGTCACGCCGACGCCGCCGCCCGGGTGACCGACGCGGTCGCCGCCGAGCTGGCCGCCCGGACCCCGGGTGTGGCGTTGCGGACCGACGAGGTGGGGGACCGGCTCGCCGCGCACGCGGGGGCCTGATCCCGCCGGTAGCGGCCCTATCCACTGAACGACCGTTCGGGGTAGGTTTCTGGACAGCAGCTCGGTGCGTGGTTCCCGCGTGCCGTCAACCCGCAGGGAGGTCAGCGCGATGAGCGGTGGTGACATGCTCGATTTCGAGATCCGTCCGAATCCCGCGCCGGTATCCGCCGCCGAACGGGCCGCCCTGCTGGTCGACCCCGGCTTCGGCCGGGTCTTCACCGACCACATGGTCACCATCCGGTACGCCGACGGCAAGGGCTGGTACGACCCCCGGGTCGAGGCCCGCGCGCCGATCCCGATGGACCCGGCCACCGCCGTCCTGCACTACGCGCAGGAGATCTTCGAGGGGCTGAAGGCCTACCGGACGGCTGACGGCTCGATCACCATGTTCCGCCCGGAGGCCAACGCGGCCCGGTTCATCGCCTCCGCCCGGCGGCTGGCCATGCCGGAGCTGCCGGCGGAGTTGTTCGTCGAGTCGCTGCGCAAGCTGGTCGAGATCGACCGGGACTGGATCCCCGAGGGCGCCGACACCAGCCTCTACCTGCGGCCGTTCATGTTCGCCAGCGAGGCCTTCCTCGGTGTCCGCCCGGCCAACGAATACCTCTACTGCGTGATCGCCTCGCCGGCCGGCGGGTACTTCGCCGGTGGGGTCAAGCCGGTCACCCTCTGGGTCTCCCCGGACTACACCCGGGCGGCCCCCGGCGGCACCGGCGCGGCCAAGTGCGGCGGCAACTACGCCGCGTCGCTGTCCGCCCAGGCGGAGGCGATCGAGGCCGGGTGCGACCAGGTGGTCTTCCTGGACGCGGTGGAGCGCCGCTACGTCGAGGAACTCGGCGGCATGAACGTCTTCTTCGTCTATGACGACAACACCCTGGTCACCCCGCCGTTGACCGGCACGATCCTGCCGGGCATCACCCGGGACGCGCTGCTCGACCTGGCCGCCGCGTCCGGGCACCGGGTCGTCGAACGCCGGGTGAGCTTCGACGAGTGGCAGGCCGACGCCGAGAGCGGCCGGCTGAGTGAGGTCTTCGCCTGCGGCACCGCCGCGGTGATCACCCCGGTCGCCCGGGTGCGGCACCCCGGCGGCGAGTTCGTGATCGGCGGCGGTGAGCCGGGCCGGTCCACCTCGGCGCTGCGGGAGCAGTTGGTGGCGGTCCAGCGCGGCGACGCCCCCGACCCGCACGGCTGGGTGACGCACCTGAGCTGACCGGCGGCCCCCCGAGGGGGTCACTGCGGCGTGGGCGGCTCCAGCAGGTGGTCGCGCAGGGCGGCGAGCTGGGCGTCGGTGACGCCGGCGTGGCGCAGGTAGTCCTCGACCGAGCCGTGCCGTCGGCGCAGCTCGACGAGGAAGAGCGACATCGCTTCGGCGGGGGAGCCCAGGAAGGGCGCGGGCGGTGCTTCGGCCTCCGGCATGGACGCCGCCAGCCAGGCGCTGAACCGCTGGGACGCCTCGCTGCTCAGCGCGTAGTCCTCGGCGATGCGGTCGTCGTCGACGCCGAGCACCGCCAGGGTCAACGCGCAGACGATGCCGGTGCGGTCCTTGCCCGCCACACAGTGCACCAGGACGGGGGCGTTGGCGCTGTCGGCGATCAGGCCGACGGCTTCGGCCAGCCCGGCGGTGCCGGTCTCGGCGAGGTCGGCGTAGCGGTCGGCGAGGTAGCGGGCCAGGCTGGACTCCGGCTCGTGGCGGGTCAGCGCCCAGTCGGCGTGTTCGGGGTGGATGTGCCGGTAGGCCAGGCCGTCCAGGTCGGGCACCCGGCCGTCCCGGTCCACCTCGGTCGGGCGGCGCAGGTCGATCACGGTGCGGATGCCGAGGGCGCTGAACGCCTCCCGGTCGGTGCCGTCGATGCGGTGTGGGGAGTCCGACCGGTAGAGGCGCCCCCAGCGGACGGTCCGGGCGTCGTGGCCGGGATAGCCGCCGACGTCGCGGAAGTTGAACATCGCGGAGAACGGGATACGGCGGCTGTCCTCGGTGGGGTTCACCCGGACACGGTAACGGCCGGCGGGGCGTGGATGCCGCCCCGCCGGCCGTCGTCGTCGATCGACGGGTCTGGTGTCCGGGGTCTGCCGGTGCGTCGGACCGCCCGCCTGTCGCCTACCGGGCGGTGCCCGGGGGGAGGTTGCCGTAGGTGTCGTCGTAGTAGCCGCCCAGCTTGTCCCGGTAGGCCGGGTCGCTGTGGCTGGTCTCGTCGTACTCGGGGGCGGCCTTGATCTGGTCCCTGGTGCGGTCGACGTGGACCTTGCGGTCGTCGTGGTCGACCTGGTTGATGGTGCCGGCGGGGAGCATCACCTTCTTGCCGAAGATCCACGGCCCGGTTTCGACGACCAGGTAGCTGCCGCCGACCTCGTGACTCGCCTCGTCGATCTTGCCGATGCCGCCGTCGGTCGCCTCGACCTTGTAGCCGACCAGGTCGGCGTCGGTGACCCCGGCCTCGTCGCGGTAGCTCCACGGGTTGAACGCCCCACCGGGGGCGCCGCCGGCGATCGCGCCCTGACCGTCGTCGACCATCGGGTCCGTGGTGCCGTGGGCGGTGTGCGGATCGAGCCTGTCCATCGGAACTCCTGCCTCGACTGTGGTAGTCGTTATCGGAGAAAAGCGCTTCGTGTCCGCATCTGGGGTACCCGAGGGGAGACGTCCCACACATCCCGTCCCGGGATGTGGATTCTGTCTCCCAGATTCGGGTGGGAGTGGCAGAGTGGCCACCGTGACCAGCTCCGCCCGCATTATTGGCAGCTAGCGCGCCGGCCTCCCCTCCGCCGAGCGCGCAGACCTCCCGCATCCGCGGGGGGTCTTTTTGTTGCCCCCCGCAAGGTTCGACGGTCCGAAGAAAGGGACTCGCGATGACGTTCCAGGTCTACGACACCACGCTGCGCGACGGCGCCCAGCGCGAGGGGCTCAGCTACTCGGTGATCGACAAGCTGGCGGTGGCCCGGCTGCTCGACGAGTTCGGCGTCGGTTTCATCGAGGGCGGGTGGCCGGGCGCGGTGCCGAAGGACACCGAGTTCTTCCGCCGCGCCCGCACCGAGCTGGACCTGCGGCACGCCCTGCTGGTCGCGTTCGGTGCCACCCGCAAGGCGGGGATCGCCGTCGCCGACGACCCGCAGGTGCGCGCGCTGCTCGACGCGCAGACCCCGGCCGTCGCCCTGGTCGCCAAGGCCGACATCCGGCACGTCGAACGCGCGCTGCGCACCACCGGCGCGGAGAACCTGGCGATGGTCCGGGACACGGTCGCCCACCTGGTCGCGCAGGGGCGGCGGGTCTTCGTCGACGGTGAGCACTTCTTCGACGGGTTCCGGCACGACCCGGCGTACACCGCCTCGGTGGTCGAGACCGCGCTCGCCGCCGGGGCCGAACGGTTCGTGCTCTGCGACACCAACGGCGGGATGCTCCCGTCCCGGGTGACCGCCGCGATCGCCGACCTGACCGCGCGGACCGGGATCGCCCCGGAGCTGTTCGGCATGCACGCCCAGAACGACACCGCCTGCGCGGTGGCCAACACGATCGCGGCCGTCGAGGCCGGGGTCCGGCACGTCCAGGGCACCGCCAACGGGTACGGCGAACGCCCCGGCAACGCCGACCTCTTCGCCGTCGTGGCGAACCTCCAACTCAAGCTCGGGCTGCCCGTCCTACCCGACGGCTGCCTGGAACAGATGGTGCGGGTCTCGCACGCCATCGCCGAGATCGCCAACATCGCCCCCGACACCCACCAGGCGTATGCCGGGGCCGCCGCCTTCGCCCACAAGGCGGGGCTGCACGCGAGCGCGATCAAGGTCGACCCGTTGCTCTACAACCACGTGGACCCGTCGGTGGTGGGCAACGACATGCGGATCCTGGTGACCGAGATGGCCGGCCGGGCCAGCATCGAGCTGAAGAGCCGCGAGCTGGGTCTTGACCTGGCCGGCCATCCGGACGCCGTGTCGAAGGTGACCACCCGGGTCAAGGAGTTGGAGGCGGGCGGCTGGTCGTTCGAGGCCGCCGACGCGTCGTTCGAGCTGCTGGTCCGTTCCGAGCTGCCGGACGCCGCCCCGGTGCGACCGTTCGCGCTGGAGTCGTACCGGGTGCTGGTGGAGCACCGGGAGGACGGTGCGGTGGTCTCCGAGGCGACCGTGAAGATCCGGGTACGCGGTGAGCGGGTGATCGCCACCGCCGAGGGCAACGGACCGGTCAACGCCCTCGACGAGGCGCTGCGGGTCGGGCTGTTGCGGTACTACCCGGAGCTGCGCCACTTCGAGCTGGCCGACTACAAGGTGCGCATCCTGGAGGGCACCCACGGCACCGGGGCGGTGACCCGGGTGCTGGTGGAGACCGCCGACGGGACCGGCCGCGACTGGACCACCGTCGGTGTGCACCCCAACGTGGTCGAAGCCTCCTGGCACGCCCTGGTCGACGCCCTCACCTACGGCCTGGACCGGGCCCGGGTCTGAGCCGCCGCCCCGGCCTCAGCGGGTGGGCAGCCGCAGGGTGGCCAGCACGGCACGGTGGTCGGTGGCGGGCACCCGGTGGATGGTGACCGCGCTGACGGCGATCCGGCGGTCGACCAGGACGTGGTCGATGGTCACCGGCGGGATCGGGGTGCCGTCGTACGGGCCCCAGGTGCCCACCAGGCCGGCCCCGACGGCGTCGGCGGCGTCCACGTAGCCGCTGGCCAGCAGGGCGCGCAGCGGGGCGTGGTCGAGGGTGGCGTTGAAGTCCCCGGCGAGGATGCCGAGCTGCCCGTCGGGGGTGGCGCGCGGCTGGCCGGCCAGGTCGGTGCGCCACTCGCCGACCACCTCGACCGACCAGGGTGCCGCCGGGTGGGCCGACTCCACCCGCAGCGGGGGTGCGTCCGGCACCGCCACCGTCGCGTACGCCTGGGTGAACGCGAAGCCGGCGTTGCGGCGGAAGCCGCCGTCGGAGAGCGGGAAACGGGCGTAGAGCCCGGAGCCGGTGGTGCCCACCTCCGGGTTGAGCTGGCGGTGGGGGAGCAGGCCGGCGAGGCCGGCCCGGTCGAGGGCGTCGCGCGCCGCCGGGGTGAACTCCTGCACGGTGAGCACGTCCACCCGGTGCCGGCGGACCAGCTCGACCAGGGTGGCCGCGTCGGCGCCGCCCTTGAGCAGGTTGGCGGTGAGTAGCCGCAGCTCGGGCCCGTCGACCGTCGGCTGCCCGGTGGGCAGGGCGCGGGGTGCCACCGCCCCGACCAGGGCCAGTGCCGCCACCGCCGCGGCCACCGCCGGCCACCGGCGTCGCAGGGCGAGGGTCAGCGTCAACACCAGCAGGCTCCACCCCGCCACGTACGGGGTGAACGCGAGCGCCTGCACCAGCGGGCCCCGGTCCAGCCCGGCGAGGCGGACCACCGCCCAGGCGAGGCCGGGGGCCACCGCCAGCCAGCAGAGCAGGGTGGCTGCGGGGCGACGGGTGGTGGGCGGCGTCAGGCTCGTGAGCACGGCGGTCAGCCTAGTGACCGACGCCGTCCGCAGCGCCCCGGCACCCATTCGTGAATGGTCGAGAGTTCATCTTTCGCAATTTTCAACATCGTTTTCGAGATGGCAAAACGGGTTGGTCCGCTATTGACGCTCCGCTTTTGTCGGTGTTAGGTTCCTCCTCGTTGAGGTGCCACAACAGAGCGTAGTAATCCCAGCTCAGGCCGGTCGGGAGTGTTGATCGGTCAACATTTCCGACGCGGATGGAGCTCTTCTGTCCGCGTCATTTCCGGCCCGTCCGCACCAGACCCATCCGGCTCTCCGAACGGTGGGCCGGCCGTATCGCCACGGTCACAAGAGGGAGACCTGTCATGGCCACATTCTTCAGGCGTAAGGCGGCGGCGGTGACGCTCGGCGTCCTGGCGCTCACCCTGGCCGGCGGCGGGATCGCCGCCGCCCAGCCCACGACCAAGGCCCCGGCCGAGGTGGCTCAGCCGGGGGCCCGGCTGGCCGGTGCCACCGGTCAGCCGCCGGTGACGGCAGCCGAAGCCAAGCAGGCCCGCGCCGCGCTGAAGGTTTCGCTCGCCCCGCCGGCTGCGGGTTCGGTCGCCTGGGCGGTCGTCACCAGCGGCGGCACCCTGCTCCAGCACTCGGCCAACGTCGTCTCGGCGACCAAGTACGGCACCGGCCAGTACCAGGTGCTGCTCGACTACAGCGTGGTCGGGAAGGCGTTCCAGGCCACCATCGGCACCAACGACCAGTTCAACGTGCCGCCGGCCGGTGAGATCTCGGTCGCGCCCCGCAACCAGACCCCGAACGGCGTCTTCATCCAGACGTACAGCTCCGGCGGATCGGCCTCGAACAAGCCGTTCCACCTGTTCGTCGCCAACTGACGCGCGGCCGCGTCGACGGTGCCGGCCCCCAGCCCGGGGGTCGGCACCGTCCGTTGTGGAGCAGGTTTCCCGCCGCCGGGCGGGGGTCGACGCGCGGCACCTGACGTACCGGTCCTGCCGTCCCACGGTGTTGCCGCCCCTACGGGCGGGTCGTCCCGGTCCGGCCGGGAAAGGGCCTGCCAGGGGCGGAAATTCCGACGTTTGCCTACCCACCGCCCCGGGAAGCAAGCACCGTGACGGACATCTCGGACACCCTGGCCAGCCTGCCCAGCCCGGTCGAAGCCGACGCGGCAGGCGCCGAGTTGGAACAGACCCTCTTCGAGGTCAGACGCGTGATCGTCGGGCAGGACCGGCTCGTCGAACGACTGCTCACCGCGCTGATCGCCGACGGGCACTGCCTCCTGGAAGGGGTGCCCGGGGTGGCGAAGACGCTGGCCGCGCAGACCCTCGCCACCGTCGTCGGCGGCACCTTCACCCGCATCCAGTTCACCCCCGACCTGGTCCCCTCCGACATCGTCGGCACCCGGATCTACCGCGCCTCGACCGAGAAGTTCGACGTCGAGCTGGGCCCGATCATGGCCAACCTGGTGCTCGCCGACGAGATCAACCGGGCCCCGGCCAAGGTGCAGTCCGCGCTGCTGGAGGCGATGGCCGAACGGCAGGTCACCATCGGCGGCCGGAGCTGGCCGGTGCCGGAGCCGTTCCTGGTGCTGGCCACCCAGAACCCGATCGAGTCCGAGGGGGTCTACCAGCTCCCCGAGGCACAACGCGACCGGTTCCTCATGAAGATCGTCGTCGACTACCCGGGCGACGCCGACGAGCTGGCCATCCTCTACCGGATGAGCAGCGACCGGCCCCGCCCCCGTCGGGTGCTCGACCCGGTCCGGTTGCGCGACTACCAGCGCCGGGCCGCCCACGTCTTCGTGCACCACGCGCTCGCCGAGTACGTGGTCCGGCTGATCCTGGCCACCCGCGACCCGGGCCGCTTCGGGCTGCCGGAGATCGCCCCGCTGCTGGCGTACGGGGCGAGCCCTCGGGCCACCCTCGGCCTGGTCGCCGCCGCCCGCGCCCAGGCGCTGCTGCGGGGCCGCGAGTACGTGCTCCCCGAGGACGTCCGCGAACTCGCCGTCGACGTGCTCGCCCACCGGCTGGTGCTCTCGTTCGACGCGGTCGCCGACGGGGTCAGCGCCGAGGCGGTGGTGCACCGGCTGGTCCAGGCGGTGCCGCCCCCGGTGCTCGCCACCGGCCACCCCGAGTACACGCCCGACCTGGCGGCGGCGTGAGACCCCGGACCGCCCCGGCACCCGCCGGCCCGACCCTGGCCGACCTCGCCCCCGAACAGCGGCTGCGCCGCCTCGAACTGACCGTCACCCGCCGACTGGACGGGCTGCTCCAGGGCCAGCTGCGTGGCCTGCTGCCCGGCCCCGGCAGCGAGATCGCCGGCAGCCGCGAGTACCGCCCCGGCGAGGACGAGGTACGCCGGATCGACTGGGCGGTCACCGCCCGCACCACCGTCCCGCACGTCCGCGAGGTCGACGCCGACCGGGAGTTGACCACCTGGCTGCTGGTCGACGCCAGCCCCAGCATGGAGTACGGCACCGCCGAGCTGGACAAACGGGAACTCTCCGTGGCGGCCGTCGCCGCGATCGGGTTCCTCACCGCAGGCACCGGCAACCGGCTCGGCGCACAGGTGCTCGGCACCGACGGGCTGCGCCGGTTCCCCGCCCGCAGTGGGCGTACCCACCTGCTGAGCCTGCTCCGTGCGCTGCTGCACGCCCCCCGGGCGGACGCCGAGCCACCGGCCACCCCGCCGGTCGGCCCCGACCTGGCCGCAGCCCTCGCGGCGGTGCAACGGACCGCCGTACGGCGGGGGCTGGTGGTGGTGGTCTCCGACTTCCTCGACGGGCTCCCCGACGACCACGACACCCCGGCACCCTGGGAACCGGCGCTGCGCCGGCTCGCCGCCCGGCACCAGGTGCTCGCGGTCGAGGTGACCGACCCCCGCGAACTGGAGCTGCCCGACGTCGGCCTGATCACCCTGGTCGACCCGGAGACCGGCCGGCGGCGCGAGGTGTGGACCGGTGACCCGGGGCTACGCCGCCGGTACGCCGACGCCGCCACCGCGCAACGCGCCCAGGTGGCCCGCGCGCTGCGCCGCAGCGGAGCCGGTCACCTGGCGTTGCGCACCGACCGGGACTGGACCGCCGACATCGTGCGGCACGTGCACACCCAGCGTCGGCTGGCGGCCGCGCCCGCCGCCTCCCGGGGAGGTCCCGCGTGAACTGGCAGTCACCCGTCCGGCTCCTGCTGCTGCTGGGGGTGGTCGCGCTGGCCGCCGGCTATCTGCTGGCGCAGCGCCGACGCAGCCGGTACGCCGTCCGCTTCACCAACCTGCGACTGCTCGACCGGGTCGCCCCGCAGCGGCCCGCCTGGCGGCGGCACGTGCCCGCCGGGCTCTTCCTGGCCATGCTGGCGCTGCTGGTGGTCGGCTTCGCCCGGCCCACCGCCGAGGTACGGGTGCCCCGCGAGCGGGCCACCGTGATGGTCGCCGTGGACGTGTCCACGTCGATGCTCGCCACCGACGTCGAACCGGACCGGTTGACCGCCGCCAAGGAGGCCGCCCGGACCTTCGTCGACGGGCTGCCCGACGAGTTCAACGTGGGACTTGTCGCCTTCGCCGGCAGCGCGGCGGTGCTGGTGCCGCCGAGCACCGACCGGGGCGCCCTGCACGACGGGATCGACCGGCTCGCCGAGGGGATCACCGGGGTGCAGGGCACCGCCATCGGCGAGGCGATCAGCGCCTGTCTCGGCGCGGTCAAGAGCCTCGACGACAAGGCGGCCAAGCAACCGCCGCCGGCCCGGGTCATCCTGCTCTCCGACGGGGCGAACACCTCCGGCGCGGACCCGATGGAGGCGGCCTCGGCGGCCGTCGAGGCGAAGGTGCCGGTGCACACCATCTCGTTCGGCACCCCGGGCGGGTTCGTCGACCGGGGTGGCCGCCCGATCCAGGTGCCGGTCGACGGGCAGACCCTGCGGGCGGTCGCCGACCAGACCGGGGGCGGATTCCACGAGGCGGGCAGCAGCGCCGAACTGCGCGACGTCTACGAGGACATCGGCTCGTCCGTCGGCTACCGCAAGGAACGTCAGGACATCTCCGCCCGGTTCATCGGGCTCGGGCTGGTCTTCGCCATGGGGGCGGCGGCCGGGTCGATGCGCTGGTTCTCCCGCCTGCCCTGAGGGGGACGACGCGGGCCCACCTGCCCCTGATCCGTCGCAACAGTGAGGAGCGGACGTATGGCAGTACAGACCGGTCTGGGGGAACCCCGGGGTCCCTGGTTCCTCTCACCCGACCTGGGGCCGGACGGCCGGCACCGGTGGGACGTACCGGATCCGGGGGAGGACCCGTCCCGGCGGCGCTGGCGTGGCCGGTTGTGGACCGCCGTGGCGGTGGTCGCCCTGTCCACCGTCTCCGGGGCGGCGGCCGGCGGTTGGGTGGCCGGCCAGGGCGGGGCGGGCCCGACGGCGGCCTCCGCCGCCCCGGTGCCGGCGGAACTGGTCACCGCCGCCCAGAAGACCGTCCCCGGGGTGGTGTCCGTGCTGGTCGGCGGGGGTGCCACCGGGCAGTCGGCGACCGGTTCCGGCTTCGCCATCGACAACGAGCAGCACATCGTCACCAACGACCACATCCTGGCCAAGGGGGGTGGTGGCGCGGTGACCGTGGAGATGCCCGACGGCCGCCGGTACGCCGCCGAGGTGGTCGGCCGGGAACCCGGCAGCGACCTGGCCGTGCTGAAGGTGCCGTCGGCCGCCGGGTTGGCCCCGTTGCCCCTGGCCAAGCCCCGGTCCACCCGCGTCGGTGAGCCGGTGCTCGCGGTCGGCTCGCCGCTCGGCCTGGCCGGCACGGTGACCGCCGGGATCGTCAGCGCCCTCAACCGGCAGGTACGACTGGGCACCAACCGGCGCAGCGCGGTGCAGACCGACGCGTCGATCAACCCGGGCAACTCCGGTGGCCCGTTGGTCAACGCCCGGGGCGAGGTGGTCGGGGTGAACACGGCGATCGCCACCATCGACGGCAGCGGGTCGATCGGCATCGGCTTCGCCATCCCCATCGACCAGGTGCAGCAGACCGCCGACACGATCATCGGCAAGGGCGGCTGAGCCTCCCGTGCGGGTCCGGCGGGCCGCGGCCCCGGTGACCGCGCCGCGCGGCGTCGGGCGGGGGCGTTAGCCTCGCGGGGTGGACGACGGACTGCGGGTGACCGATCGGTGGACCGTGCCCGCCGCCGAGCTGCGGGAACGGTTCTCCCGCTCGTCCGGGCCCGGCGGGCAGGGTGTCAACACCACCGACTCCCGGGTCGAGCTGAGCTTCGACCTGGCCGGCACCACCAGCCTGCCCCCGGTGCTGCGGGAACGGGCGCTGGAGCGGCTCGCCGGCCGGCTGGTCGACGGGGTGCTCACCATCGCCGCGAGCGAGCACCGGGCGCAACTGGCCAACCGGGAGGCGGCCCGGGAACGCCTCGCGGCGCTGCTGCGCGCCGCCGTCGCCCCACCGCCACCGCCCCGCCGTCCCACCCGGCCCTCGCGGGGTGCCAAGGAACGCCGTCTCGCCGACAAGAAGCGGCAGTCGCAGCGCAAGCGGGACCGCCGCGCCGACGGGGACTGAGCCGCCCCCACCGGAACCGGCCGTGCACGGCGAAACCCGGGCCGGTGTGGCCCGGCGCTGCCTAGGCTGGCGGGCATGTCCACCGACACCCTGGTCACCCTCGCCGGCACCACCGCGCTCGCCGGAGCCGCCGACGGGCCGAGGATCTGCGGCGGCGACGACGCCACCGGCGTGATCGGCGCGGCCCTGGGCCACGGGGTCGGCCTGGTGGTGCTGCCGGTACGCCGGCTCGCCGTCGAGTTCTTCACGCTGCGCACCGGGGTGGCGGGCGAGGTGGTGCAGAAGTTCGTCAACTACCGGCTGCGGCTGGCCGTGGTCGGTGACATCTCCGGGCACGTCACACGGAGTACCGCGCTGCGTGACTTCGTCGTCGAAGCCAACCGGGGTGGCCAGCTGTGGTTCGTCGACACCCTGGCCGCGCTGGAGGAGCGGCTGCGCGTCGAAGCGCTTCGCCAGGATGCGGGAGGGCGTTGAGTCGGGGCACCCGGTCTGCTGGGATGTCCGTGGGAGCAAACCGGGCCGTCACCGACCGCACGTCGTCACGTGACAGGAGTCCCCTCACCATGCTCCGAAGGCCGTTCCTCTCCGCCCTGCTCGCCGCGTTCGCGGCGGTCCCCCTCACCCTGCTCGTCGGGCTGGTCGCCGCCACCCCGGCCCGGCCCGCCGCCGCCACCCCGGTCCGCGTCATGCCGCTCGGTGACTCGATCACCGGCTCGCCCGGCTGCTGGCGGTCCATCCTCTGGAACCGTCTCCAGTCCACCGGCCACACCGACGTCGACTTCGTCGGCACCCTCGGCCCGCAGGGCTGCGGCCAGCCGTACGACGGGGACAACGAGGGCCACGGCGGTTACCTGGTGACGAACGTCGCCAACCAGAACCTGCTGCCCGGCTGGCTCGCCGCCACCCGCCCCGACGTCGTGCTGATGCACTTCGGCACCAACGACGTGTGGAGCAACATCGCACCGGCCACCATCCTGGCCGCGTACTCCAAGCTGGTGGACCAGATGCGGGCCAGCAACCCGGCGATGCGGATCATCGTCGCGAAGATCATCCCGATGGCCCCGTCGAGCTGCGCCGAGTGCGGGCAGCGGGCGGTGGCCCTGAACGCCGTGATCGACGGCTGGGCGGCGGGGAAGACCACCGCCGCGTCGCCGATCGTGGTGGTCGACCAGTGGACCGGATTCAGCACCAGCACCGACACCTACGACGGGGTGCACCCCAACGCGGCCGGCGACCAGAAGATGTCCGACCGGTGGTACCCGGCGCTGGTGGCCGCCCTCGGCGGCACCACCCCGACCGCCTCGCCCACCCCGACGGTCAGCCCCACCACCCCGCCCACCCCGACGGCGAGCCCCACGGTCAGCCCCACCGGGTCACCCACGGTGGACCCGCCGACCACCTCGCCGCCGGCGGGCGTCGCCTGCACCGCCAGCTACCGGATCACCAACCAGTGGCAGGGCGGGCACCAGGGTGAGGTGACCGTGCGCAGCACCGGCACCGTGCGGACCACCGGCTGGCGGGTCACCTTCACCCTGCCCGCCGGGCAACAGATCACCCAGACCTGGAACGCCGAGCTGACCCAGACCGGCAGCGCGGTCACCGCCCGCAACGTCAACTGGAACGGCGCGCTGGCCCCGGCAGCCGAGGCCACCTTCGGGTTCCTCGGCACCCACACCGGCACCGCCACCGCCCCCACGGCGACCTGCACCGCCAGTTGACCGGCCCACCCGTGCGCCGAAGAACACCCGCAACATCGTGCTGAACCCACGAAGTAGTGGCCTCCCGGACGACGGAGGCCACTACTTCGTGGTTCGAGCGTGATCACGCAGGAGACGGGCGGGCAGCCGGCAGTCGAGGCACGCGTCGGACGGTCAGCTGTGGACAGCCCCGACGAGGTCCAGGGCGGCCAGCAGCCGGGCGCGGAGCACGGCGGCCTGCTCGGCGAAACCCCGCTGCGCCGCCGCGTACTCGGCCCGGCCCTCGGGGGTCTCCACCCGGACCGGGGGATAGCCGAGGGCCGCCAGGTCGTAGGGGCTGGCCCGCATGTCCAGCGCCCGGATCTGCCGGGCCAGCGCGAAACAGTCCGCGACCAGCTCCGAGGCGACCAGCGGGGAGAGCTTGTACGCCCACTTGTAGAGATCCATGTTGGCGTGCAGGCAGCCCGGCTGCTCCAGCGCGTGCTGGGTCTCCCGGGTGGGCTGGAGCAGGTTCAGCGGCCGGGCCGGCGCGGTGAAGAACCGGAACGCGTCGAAGTGGCTGCACCGCACGCCCCGCTCGCGTACCACGGCGGCGGTGTCGTCCGGGCTGAGCCGCAACGGCCAGGCGTTGTGCCGTACCTCCTCCTGGGTCTGCCGGTAGACCATCGCCCACTCGTGCATCCCGAAGCAGCCCAGGTGCGCCGGCCGGCCGGCGGTCGCGGCCAGCAGACCCCTGATCCAGGCGATCGAGTCGGCGCGGCGGTCGCGTACCCCGTCGGTGTCGAGGGTGACCCCGGCGGGGCCGGCGCGGTAGTCCCGGCCGAACTCGGCCGGGTCCGCGTCGCGCAGCAGCACCCCCGCACCCGGATGCCAGCGGCGCAGCTGCGCCGGGCGGTGCGAGTAGTAGGTGAACAGGAAGTCCTCCACCGGGTGCCGGCCGCCGGTGCGACGCCGGGCCAGGTGAGGGTCCAGCCAGCCGGCCACCCGCGCCTCGTGGGCCGCCCGCCGGGTCCGCCAGTCGGCCGCGTCGAGAGCGGCGGGTGCGAGGGCGGCGGTCACACCCACCAGGGTACGACCGCCGCCCGCCCCCGGTCAGCGCACGTCGCTGCCGTCCGGCGTGTCCCGCCGGGTCAGGGCACGTCCACCCGGACACCGGCGGAGAACACCCCGCTGCGCAGCTCCAACTGCTCCGGCTTCTGCATCCCGTGCACGGTGAAGACCAGCGGCAGCACCACCCGGCTGCCCGCCGACACGGGTTGGGCGAAGACGTCCCGCCCCAGGTTCGCCAGCCGGGTGGCGTCCTCGTCGGTGCTGACCCAGGTGCCCCCCGGCAGGTACGCCCGCTGGAGCTGACCGTGCCAGCTCTGCTGCTCCGCTGTGACGTTGCGGACCCCGACCGTGGCCTGGCACTGCTGGCTCGCCGCGTTCGCGGTGCCGCAGGCCACCCGGTAGACGGTGAACTCGAACGCCTTCTCCCGCAGCGGGGTCCCCACGGCACCGGACATGGTGGTGCCCGTCCAGGCCCCGGCGGTCGGCTGCTTGGTGGTGTCGATCGCGGCGACCTCCCGGGTGGCCGTCCACGCGGCGGCGAAGACCACCCCGGCCAGCACGGTCGCGGCCACCCCCACCACCAGCCACACCGACGGGTTACGTCGTCGCGCGGGCTGTCCCGGGGCGGCGGGGCGCGGGTACACCGTCCCGCCACCCGGGGCCGCCGGCCCGCCGGCGTACGACGGGTGACCTGCGGCTACCGGCGCGGTGCCGGTCGGCTCGACACCGCTCACCCGTCGTCGGGCCCGCAGCCACCACCACGAACCGCCGGCCAGCAGCGCCAGCACCACCACGGCCGCCCCGAGCAGGATCGGCGGTTGCCGCCAGGCCGGCGTCGCGGGCACCGCCGCCTCCGGGACCGCTGCGCTGCGCCAGGTGGCGGTCGCGCAGTCGTACGGCTGGTCACCGTCGCTGGTGTACGCGCAGGCCGGTGCGGTCAGCGCCTGGCCCGGCGCGGTGGCGGCCAGGGCGGTGTCCAGGGTCCGGGTCGACCCGGCCGGCACGACGAGCCGCCAGGTGACCTCCCCGCCGCCGGTGGCCCCGCCCGGCCGGGTGGCCAGCCCACCCGCGCTGACCGCGGTGATCGAGGCGCCCGCCGGCACCTCCTGCCGGACCATGGTCTGCACCGTCGCGCTGCCGGTGTTGCGCACCATGATCCGGTAGCCCGGCACCGACGTCGCGGCGGGTGCCACGGCCACGGTGACCTGCGGAGCCGGTCGGGGTACGCCCGGGTTGCCGGCGGTGGTCATCCCCGGGGCGGGTGCCGTCGGGGTGACCGGCACGACCGCGCCGCTGGCCGCCACCCCGGGTGCGGCCGGGGCGGCCCGTGGGCGTACCGCCGGTGGTGGTGTCTCCCGGGCCGCCGCCACCGGCGTGGCCCAGGCGGCGAGACGGGCCGGTGCGGCGACCGCCGGGTCGAACTCACGGCCCCGGCGTGCCGCCGGGGCGCGGCCCGGATCCGCCGCGCCGGCCGGGTCTGCCGCCGGTGCCCGGCCCGGTGCCGTGGTACGTCCCGCCCCGGTGGCGGGCTCGGCGGCCGGTGCCCGGACCACGGGCGTGCCGGTCGTCGCCGGGGTGGCCGCGGCCGGGGTGGTCGTCGCCGGCGCGCGGGGCGCGGGGTCCGTGCCGGGCAGCGCCGGTACGGCGGCGAGAATGCCCAGGCAGTTCACGAAAACCGCGAGGGCCCTGTGGTGTCGTCTCGATGCAGGCATACCAACGAACCTCCGGAGCCGACGTTAGGAGCGGGGACCCTCCGGGCGGGTACGAAGCCCCGAACCCCGCCCGCAGCGCCGACCGATGGCCTACGCTGCGCCGACGTTTCCCGGTGGCCGACGGGCGACGCCGCCGTGGGGGATAGATTGGCCGGGTGCGTATCGCTCGTTTCGCTCATGCCAAGGGAATGTCGTTCGGGGTCGTCGAGGGCGAGTCGGAGGCCGGGCCGCAGGGCCTGACCATCGCCGAGATCGACGGCCACCCGTTCGGGCAGATCCAGTTCTCGGGCGCCCGCTGGGCGCTCTCCGACGTTCGGCTGCTCTCGCCGATCCTGCCGAGCAAGGTGGTCTGTGTCGGGCGTAACTACGCCGAGCACGCCGCCGAACACGGCAACGAGGTGCCGAAGGAGCCGTTGCTCTTCCTCAAGCCGTCCACCTCGGTGATCGGCCCCCGGGACGCGATCCGGCTGCCGATCTTCTCCAAGCACGTCGAGCACGAGGCGGAGCTGGCCGTGGTGATCGGTGCGCCGGGTGCCCGCCGGGCCGACCGGGCCGCCGCCGAGCGGGCCATCTTCGGCTACACCTGCGCCAACGACGTCACCGCGCGGGATCTGCAGCGTTCCGACTCGCAGTGGACCCGGGCCAAGGGCTTCGACTCGTTCTGCCCCATCGGCCCCTGGATCACCACCGGCCTGGACGTCTCCGACCTGGAGGTCCGCTGCGAGGTGGGGCGCAACCCCGACGAGATGGAGGTACGCCAGCTCGGTCGGACCAAGGACATGGTGTTCGACGTGCCGGCGCTGGTGTCGTACATCTCGCACGTGATGACGCTGCTGCCCGGGGACGTGGTGCTGACCGGCACCCCGGCCGGGGTTAGTCCGCTGACCGACGGGGATACGGTCACCGTGCGGATCGAGGGGATCGGCGAACTCACCAACTCGGTGGTCCCGGTCGCCTGAGCCGTACGACACCCCCTGTTTCCGCAGTTCAAGGGCGGTTTGGGGGATCGGATTTGGCCTGTTGGCGCGGGGAGGGTAAAGTTCCTTCCCGGCGCCACAAGGGGCCAATGGGGTATGGGGTAATTGGCAGCCCAACTGATTCTGGTTCAGTTAGTCTAGGTTCGAGTCCTGGTACCCCAGCGCAACCACAGGTTCACCCGAATCTGCGGACGCTGGATTCTGACGGTGATCGACACCGCTCCCGCCACGGGAGTCGAGTTGATCTCTGATAGAGTGCAGCTTCCCCGCCCGGCAGGGCAGGGAAGCACAAGCTATGTTCTGGCCCCGTCGTCTAGTGGCCCAGGACGCCGCCCTCTCAAGGCGGTAGCGCCGGTTCGAATCCGGTCGGGGCTACAACGCTGACAGCCCGTCCCACCTCGCTGGGGCGGGCTTCTTCGCATCCGTTCTGCCCGCCCGGCCGTTCTGCGCCGCCTGTCCGCCGGCCGTTCCGCGCCCGCCTGCCCGCCTGCCCGCCTGTCCGCCCGGGCCGTCCTGTCTGCCCGGCCGGGCAGACCCGCACGTGGGGCGCTGTTGCGCCATCCCAGCCACCAGGCACCGCTACTTTGCCCCGGGGCGCTCACATCCCCGGGGCGCTTATGCCCCTGGGGTGCCCGCGTCCCCGATGCTGGCCGGCGATGGCCCGATCGGCGCACGACCGTAGGGCCCCGACCCCCGTCTTGGGGGCCGGACGTCGGTGCCGTTAGACTAATCCCGCGCCGCCCCCCGGGGCGGTGAAGCAGGAAAAGTGCCTGGCCCCGTCGTCTAGTGGCCCAGGACGCCGCCCTCTCAAGGCGGTAGCGCCGGTTCGAATCCGGTCGGGGCTACCACACGATCGGCCCGTCTCGCCCCGCGAGGCGGGCCGATCGTCATCTCTACCGCTCCCGCTCCCCGCCCCGGCCCCGCCCCCGGCCATCTCCCCTGCCCCGCTCCCGGCCATCTCCCCTGCCCTCCCCGCTCCCGCCGGTCTCGCCTCGGTGATCAAGAGGTTTGCGTCAGTTGATCAAGAGGTTTGCGTCACTTTGATCTCTAAACATGACGCAAACTTCTTGATCACCGAGGCGGGGCGGGCGGGGCGAGGCGGGGCGGGGGAGGGGTGGGGGTGGGTGGGGGTTAGAGGCCGGAGAGGCGTTGGCCGGCGCGGACGACGGCCATGGCGTGGCGTTCGCCGGGGCGGCGGCCGAGGCGTTCGATCGGGCCGGAGATGCTGATCGAGGCGATCACCCGGCCGGTGCGGTCCCGGATGGGGGCGGAGACGCTCGCCACACCGGCCTCCCGTTCGGCGACGCTCTGCGCCCAGCCCCGGCGGCGTACCTCGGCGAGGGTGCGGCCGGTGAACTTGGACCGGGGCAGCAGCGGCATGACCGCCTCGGGGGGCTCCCAGGCGAGCAGGATCTGCGCGGCGGAGCCGGCCGTCATGGGCAGCACCGAGCCGACCGGGACGGTGTCCCGTAGGCCGCTGGCCCGTTCGGCGGCGGCCACGCAGACCCGTTCGTCGGCCCGGCGCAGGTAGAGTTGGGCGCTCTCCCCGGTGGCGTCGCGCAGTGCGGCCAGGAGTGGCTCGGCGGCGGTCAGCAGGACGTCCGGGGCGGCGTTGGCCAACTCGCCGAGCCGGGGCCCGGGACGCCATCGTCCCTGGGTGTCCCGGACCAGCATCCGGTGGATCTCCAGTGCCTGGGCCAGCCGGTGTGCGGTGGCTCGGGGCAGCTTGGTGCGTTCGACTAGTTCGGCCAGGCTGGCGCCGTCGACACAGGCGGCCAGGATGACCACCGCCTTGTCGAGCACGCCGACACCGCTCATACTGTGTCCCACAAGCCGAAATTTACCTCCCAGAATTTAGGATGTCCAGATGGTGGGAGTCACTCAACCGAGGACCCTGGCCGAAAAGGTCTGGGACGCACACGTCGTACGGACCGCCCAGGGCGAACCGGACCTGCTCTACATCGACCTGCACCTGCTGCACGAGGTGACCAGCCCGCAGGCGTTCGACGGGCTGCGCCAGGCCGGCCGGCGGGTCCGCCGCCCCGATCTCACGCTCGCGACCGAGGATCACAACACCCCGACCGGGTACGACGATCCCGCGTTCCGGCTGCGCCGGGGCGACCTGTTGACGATCGCGGACCCGACCTCGCGTACCCAGATCGAGACGTTGCGCCGCAACTGCGCCGAGTTCGGCCTGCGGCTGCACCCCCTGGGCGACGAGAACCAGGGCATCGTGCACGTGATCGGCCCCCAGCTGGGCGTGACCCAGCCGGGGATGACGATCGTCTGTGGCGACTCCCACACCGCCACCCACGGCGCGTTCGGCGCGCTGGCCTTCGGCATCGGCACCAGTGAGGTCGAACACGTCCTGGCCACCCAGACCCTGCCGCAGGCCCGCCCGAAGACCATGGCGGTCAACGTCACCGGTCAGCTCGGCCCCGGCGTCACCGCCAAGGACCTGGTCCTCGCGCTGATCGCCCAGGTCGGCACGGGCGGCGGACGCGGTCACATCGTGGAGTACCGGGGCGAGGCGATCCGGGCGCTGTCGATGGAGGGCCGGATGACGGTGGCGAACATGTCCATCGAGTGGGGCGCCAAGGCGGGCCTGATCGCTCCGGACGAGACCACCTTCGCGTACCTCAAGGGCCGGCCGCACGCGCCGGCCGGGGCGGACTGGGACGCGGCGCTTGCCTACTGGCGGACGCTGCCCACCGACGACGACGCGACCTTCGACGCCGAGGTGACCCTCGACGCGAGCCGGATCACCCCGTTCGTCACCTGGGGCACCAACCCCGGTCAGGGCGTCCCGCTCGGCGCGGCCGTGCCGGACCCGGAGGAGTTCACCACCGACGCCGAGCGGACCGCCGCGCGCCGGGCCCTGGAGTACATGGACCTCACCCCGGGCACCCCGCTGCGCGACCTCGCCGTCGACGTGGTCTTCGTGGGTTCCTGCACCAACGGCCGGCTGGAGGACCTGCGGGCCGCCGCCGACGTGCTGCGTGGCCACCGGGTCGCCGACGGGGTACGCATGCTGGTGGTGCCCGGCTCCGCCGCCGTGCGGGAGGCCGCCGAGGCGGAGGGCCTGGACAAGGTCTTCGCCGACGCCGGAGCGGAGTGGCGGTTCGCCGGCTGCTCGATGTGCCTGGGCATGAACCCGGACACCCTGAAGCCGGGCGAGCGTTCGGCCTCGACCTCCAACCGCAACTTCGAGGGCCGGCAGGGCCGGGGCGGGCGTACCCACCTGGTGTCGCCGCCGGTCGCCGCCGCCACCGCCGTGACCGGCCGGCTCGCCGCCCCGGCCGATCTGTAGAAGGGCAGCCGAGAGATGGACAAGTTCACCACCCACACCGGCACCGCCGCGCCTTTGCGGCGTTCCAATGTGGATACCGATCAGATCATCCCGGCCGTGTACCTCAAGCGGGTGACCCGGACGGGCTTCGCCGACGGGCTCTTCCGGGCCTGGCGCGACGATCCCGCATTCGTGCTCAACAACCCGGCGTATTCCGGGGCCAGCATCCTCGTGGCGGGGCCCGAGTTCGGCACCGGGTCGTCCCGGGAGCACGCTGTGTGGGCGCTGCGCGACGGTGGTTTCCAGGCGGTCGTCTCGCCCCGGTTCGGTGACATCTTCCGGGGCAACGCGCTCAAGGAAGGGCTCCTCCCGGTCGAATTGGAACTGGCCGCGGTCGAGCAGATCTGGGACCTCGTGGAGGCCGATCCGACCACGCCGGTGACGGTCGACCTGACCACCCGTGAGGTCCGGGTCGGGGATTCCACCTGGCCGTTCCCGCTCGACGACCACAGCCGCTGGCGGCTGATGGAGGGCCTCGACGACATTGGACTCACCCTGCGGCACGTCGCCGACATTGAGGCGTACGAGGCCGGCCGACCGTCGTTCACCCCCGCCGTGGTCTAGCCGTACGCCGGGCCACGGCACCGTTTTCGCCCCCACCGGTTCATCCGGTGGGGGCGAATCCGTTACGACACAAGGGCTTTTTTCCACCGAATGTTTGTGTCCAGGCAGCACAGGGCATACGGTGCGCGCAGAATGGCTCGCGTCGAGTCAGTTGCACAATCGGGAGGAAGTCGTGAACAAGGCCGAGCTCATCGAGGCGCTCGCCGCTCGCCTGGGGGACCGGAAGTCGGCGACGGCGGCGCTCGACGCGGTCCTCGCCGAGGTCCAGGCGGCGGTCACCAAGGGCGACAAAGTGGCGATCACCGGATTCGGATCGTTCGAAAAGCGTGTCCGGGCGGCGCGAACAGCGCGCAACCCGCGTACCGGTGAGGCGGTGAAGGTCAAGAAGACATCCGTGCCGGCCTTCAAGCCGGGCGCCGGTTTCAAGGAGATGGTGGCCACCGGCAAGGTGCCGAAGACCGCCGCTCCGGCGAAGAAGACCACCACCACGGCGGCCGCCAAGGCCACCGGCACGAAGGCCACCGCCGCCAAGGCGGCCGGCGCCAAGGCCACCGGCGCGAAGGCGACCACGGCCAAGGCGACCACGGCCAAGAAGACGACCGCGGCCAGCAAGGCGACCGGGACGAAGGCGACCGGCGTCAAGGCCACCGCGGCCAAGAAGACGACCGCGGCCAGCAAGGCCACCGGTGCCGCCAAGACCACCGCGGCGAAGGCCACCAAGGCCGCCACCGCGACCAAGGCGGCCACGAAGAAGGCCGCTCCGGCGAAGAAGACCGCCACGGCGACCAAGTCGGCTCCCGCCCGGAGCACGGCGGCCAAGAAGACCGCTGCGGCCAAGAGCACCACCGCCAAGGCCACCACCGCCAAGGCCACCACCGCCAAGGCCACCACCGCCAAGGCCACCACCGCGAAGAAGGCGCCGGCGAAGCGGACCGCCGCCAAGCGCTGATTTCCCGGTACGACGAAACGGGCGCCCACCGTCACGGTGGGCGCCCGTTTCCGACCTCCAACCGGGGGCCGGCCGTGACTGTCCGGCGTCGGCCGGGTCGTGAGGGTCCTGCGTCTGGTCGGCCGCGAGGGCGCAGCGGTTTCCGGCCGCGACTGTCCGGCGTCGGCCGACCGTTAGGGTCCTGCACCCGGTCGGCCGCGAGGGCGCAGCGGCGAGTGTCCGGGGCCGGTCGGGGGTGGGTGTTCAGAGGCGGTCGGCGGCGAGTAGCCGGTCGGCGGTGAAGGCGAGCAGCCAACCGCCCCCCTTGGCGGTGCCGAAGTCGTCGTCGCGCCCGGCGAGCCGGGCCAACGCCCCCGGGATCACCTTGCCCTGGCTGCACACCCCGACCGGCTGCCCACCGGCGGCCAGTTCGGCCAACCGGCCGGCGGCGGCCAACGCGCACTCGTCGACCTGCTGACCCGGCTGCGGCTCGTCGAAGTCCCCGCACACCTCGATCGGCAGATCCAGCAGGTCGGCCACCGGGTCCAGGGTCTGCACGCAGCGGCGGGGCGAGGCCGACAGCAGCCGTACCGGGCGGACCAGGGCGACCAGCGGGGCCAACGCCCGTGCCTGGGTGACCCCCTCGGCGTCCAACGGCCGGCCGGTGTCCGGTCCGGACCAGGTCGCCCGCTTACCGGCGTGGGCGTGCCGGACCAGCGCCACCGTGCCGGTGACCCTGGGCAGGGCGGCGAACGCGGTCAGCACCTGCGCGTCGTGCGGGTAGCTGACCCGCCGGACGGCGGCGTCGACGTCGAGCCAGCACACGTCGTCGACCTCGGTGTCCGGCTGGAACCCGCCGGTGGCCACGGCCCGCATCGACCAGTAGTCGACCACCTTCGGCCGGCCCTCGCTGCGGTACCGCACGGTGGGCAGCCGGACCTGGGGCACGGCCCGCACGTCGGACTCCTCGGCCACCTCGCGGACGGCGGCCAGCAGCGGGTGCTCGCCGCGTTCCAGCTTGCCCTTGGGCAGCGACCAGTCGCCGTAGCGGGGTCGGTGCACCAGGCAGACCTCGACCCCGCCGTCACCGGCCGGCCGCCAGGCCACCCCACCGGCCGCCCGGATCCCGGCCGCCTCCTCGTCCACCATCTGGTCACCCTACGTCCGGAGAATCGGTCGTGCCGGTCGCCCGTCTGGCCCGCCGCCCGCCCGTCTGGCCCGCCGCCCGTCTGGCCCGCCGCCCGCCCGGCCCGCCGGACGGGCGATCTGACGGTCAGCCGGCGGAGCTGCCCACCCGGCGCAGCAGCAGCTCCTGCAGGTCGTGCAGGGGCTGCTCGGCGCTGCCGGTACGCCGGGTCCAGTTGCCGTCGGCGGCCAGCTCGAACGCGTCCACGTCCGGGCTCATCGCGATGGTCATCACCTGGTCCAGTTCGGCTCGGGCGACCGGGTCACTGACCTGCACCAGCGCCTCGACCCGGCGATCGAGGTTGCGGTGCATCAGGTCGGCGGAACCCATCCAGAACTCGGCGTCGCCGTTGTTGCCGAACCGGAAGATCCGCGAGTGTTCCAGGAACCGGCCGAGGATCGAGCGGACCCGGATGTTCTCCGACAGCCCCGGCACCCCGGGCCGCAGCGTGCACATGCCCCGGATCAGCAGGTCCACGTGCACGCCGGCCCGCGACGCCCGGTAGAGCGCGTCGGTGATCTCCTCGTCGACCAGCGAGTTCACCTTGAACTGCACCAGCCCCGGCATGCCCAGCCGGACGTGCGCGATCTCCCGTTCGATCCGCTCGATCAGGCCGCTGCGGATGCCCTGCGGGGCGACCAGCAACCGCCGGTACGCGGTCTGCCGGCTGTAGCCGGTGAGCACGTTGAACAGGTCGGTCAGGTCGGCGCCGATCTCCGGGTCGGCGGTGAGCACGCCGAAGTCCTCGTACAGTCGGGCGGTCTTGGGGTGGTAGTTGCCGGTGCCGATGTGGCAGTACCGGCGGATCTGGTTGCCCTCCTGGCGTACCACCAGGGCGGTCTTGCAGTGTGTCTTGAGCCCGACCAGTCCGTAGACGACGTGGCAGCCGGCCCGTTCCAGGGTGCGCGCCCAGCCGATGTTGGCCACCTCGTCGAAGCGGGCCTTCAGCTCCACCAGCACCACCACCTGCTTGCCGGCGGCGGCGGCGTCGACCAGCGCGTCGACGATCGGGGAGTCGCCGCTGGTGCGGTAGAGGGTCTGCTTGATGGCCAGCACGTTCGGGTCGGCGGCGGCCTGCTCGACGAAGCGTTGCACGCTGGTGGCGAACGAGTGGTACGGGTGGTGCACCAGCACGTCGCCGTCGCGCAGGGTGGCGAAGACGCTGCGCGGCACCTCGCCCTCGGCCAGCCGGGGGTGGGTGGCCGGCACGAACGGCTTGTCCTTCAGGTCGGGGCGGTCCGCCTCGCCGTAGAGCTGCCACAGCGCCGACAGGTCCAGCAGGCCGGGCACC
The DNA here is from genome assembly GCF_050942205.1 of Micromonospora sp. CA-248260. Lineage (NCBI taxonomy): Bacteria > Bacillati > Actinomycetota > Actinomycetes > Micromonosporales > Micromonosporaceae > Micromonospora > Micromonospora sp. CA-248260. The sequence continues at coordinate 1,452,731 of NZ_CP192021.1, forward strand.
CGCAGCACGTCGTGCCCGTCCATGTCCAGCTCGCGGACGAGCAGCTCCAGCATGTGGTCGGAGATGGAGGCGGCCACCTCCAGCCGGACCGGGGGGCCGAAGCGTCGCCGGGCCAGTTCCCGTTCCAGGGCCTGGAGCAGGTCCTCGTCGCGGTCCTCGTCGACCTCCACCTCGGCGTTGCGGGTGACCCGGAACAGGTGGCACTCGACCACCTGCATGCCGGAGAAGAGCTGCCCAAGGTGCACCGAGATGAGTTCCTCGACGGGCAGCATCCGCAGCCCCGGCTGGTCGCGGGCCACCCGGACGAAGCGGGGCACGTTGTTGGGTACCTTGACCCGGGCGAACAGCTCCGAGCCGCCGTCCGGATCCCGAACCGCCACGGCCAGGTTCAGCGACCGCCCGGAGATGTACGGGAACGGGTGCGCGGGGTCCACCGCGAGCGGGGTGAGCACCGGGAAGATGTGTTCGCGGAAGTAGGTGCGCAGCCGTTCCCGTTCCGGGTCGTCCAGCTCCGCCCAGCGCAGGATCCGGATGTCCTCCCGGGCCAGTTGCGGCAGCAGCTCGTCGACGAAGCAGGCGGCCTGCCGGGCGACCAGGCCGGCGGCGCACTCGGTGATCCGTTCCAGCTGGGTACGCAGCGGCAGCCGGTCCCCGCCGCGTACCGGCAGACCGGCGGAGAGGCGGCGCTTGAGCCCGGCCACCCGCACCATGTAGAACTCGTCGAGGTTGCTGGCGAAGATGGCCAGGAACTTCGCCCGTTCCAGCAGCGGCGTGCCGGGGTCCTCGGCCAGGGCCAGCACCCGGCCGTTGAAGTCGAGCCAGGACAGCTCCCGGTTGAGGAACCGGTCCGCCGGCAGCGGTTCGACGGCGGGTGCCCCGTCGGCGGTGCTCGACCCCGTGGCGGTGGACGTGCCGTCGGCGGTGGGCCGGTCGCCGGTGTCGAGCACCTCGTCCAGGCCGGCGGAGGCCCCGGCGGCGCTGGCGGCGGGGGAGTCGGGTGCCGTGGCGGCGACGTCGGAGGGGGCGCGGCGGGTGCGGGAACCGCCCCGGCGGCGGGTGCCGTTGCGGGTCGGGTCGGTGGCGGCGGACGGGTTGGTGGGGTGCTCGCGAGGGGTGCTCACCCGCTCATAATCACCCGATTACGGTTAACGCAAAATGAACTTGGGCCGGGTTGTTCAGGCCATCGTCGGCAATGTCACCCGGACGACGCCGCCGTCCGGATCGGTTTCCACCCGGAGCCGCTGGCCGAGGCGGAGCAGGCGCAGCCCGGAGGCGTCGAAGGCGCGGGCCGGGAAGGGCAGCTCGGTGCCGTCGTCGAGGAGCAGCACGCCGGTGCGGGTCTGCGCGTCGAAGGTCGCCACGGTGCCCTGCATGTCAGCACCGTACACCTGTGGTGTCGCCGGGGTGGGTGGTCGGTCCGGGGCCGCCGGCCGGTTCAGCCGGGCCGGCCGGGACGACGCCGGTCAGCGCGCCGGTGGCCGGGCCGAGGCCGAGCCGGGCCGCGTCGGCCAGGTCGGCGGCGGTGTCGACGTCGCGCCGCAGGCTCGGCCAACCGCCCGGCAGCGGCACCGCCCCGGAGGCCAGGTGGGCGGCGGCCGAGTCGACCCCGAACCGGGGGTCCAGCGGCACCCCGGGAGGCGCGGCGAGCAGCGTGGTGCCGGTGCCGGGGGCGTCGGAGACGAACCGGCGTACCCCCGCCGGGCCGGTGCCGACCGCGTGCAGTGCGGCGGCCAGTTCGGCCGGGCGCAACGCCGGCAGGTCCGCGGTGAGCGCCGCCACCCAGGTCCCGCACCCACCTCCGGCCGGGTCGTCACCGTCGGTGACCGCCACTTCGACGCCGTGCCGTAGGGCGGCGTTCAGCCCGGAATCCGGGCGGTCCGGCACCACCCGGGCGCCCGCCGCGCCGACCGCCGCCGCCACCTGCGGGTCGGCGGTGACCACCAGCACCTCGGCGACCGCCGGGCAGGCCAGCGCCGCGCCGACCGTGTCGGCCGTCAACGCCAGCGCCAGCTCCTCGTGGGGTACGACCGGCAGCGCCCCCCGCAGTCGGCTCTTGGCCGCACGGAGCCGCTTCACCGGTACCACCACCACCCACCTCGCCTGGCCCACGTCGACAATCCTGCCAGCGCCGACGGCGGTACCCCTCACTGGCCGTACCGGGGACGAGCAGGCATGATTTCCGCTGCGGGCCGCAACGGTGGGGGTGCGGCGCGCGGGCGGGGTGACGAGGAGGCAGGGGTGACACGGCGCAGGCTGGGTTTCTGGCGACGGTTCGCCGTGGCGCTGGTCAAGCCCGTGATGCTGGCCTGGACCCGGCGCACCTGGCACGGGGCCGAGGAGCTGCGCCGTCCGGGGGGCGTCATCATCGTCCCCAACCACCTCTCGCACACCGATCCGCTGGTCTGCGCGCACTTCATCTACGACGCCGGCCGGTGGCCGCAGTTCCTCGGTAAGGCCAGCGTGTTCCGGGTCCCGGTGGTCGGCTGGATCCTGCACCGCTGCCGGCAGATCCCGGTGGAACGGGAGACGTCCGTCGCGGTCAAGTCGTTGGACCGGCTGGTCGCCGCGCTGGACGCGGGCGGCGCGGTGGTCATCTACCCGGAGGGCACCATCACCCGGGAGCCGCAGCTGTGGCCGATGCGAGGCAAGACCGGCGCGGCCCGGCTGGCCCTGGCCACCGGCGCACCGGTCATCCCGGTCGCGCTGTGGGGCCCGGAACGGCTCTTCGACCCGCGTACCCGCCGGGTGGGGTTGCGGCCCCGGACCCCGGTGACGGTGGTGGCCGGTCCGCCGGTCGACCTGAGCCGGTGGGCGGGGGCCACCCCCGGCCGGGTGGTGCTGGAGGAGATGACCGACCAGATCATGTTGACCCTGCGTGACCTGCTCGCCGGCATCCGGGGCGGGACACCGCCGCCGCTGTGGGAACGTCCCGTCAGTCCGCGTACTCCCGAGGTGACCGAATGAGCGAGTGGATCGACCGGCACGACGCACGGACGGCAGGGGCATGAGCGGACGGACCGGGCGGACCGGCGCGTGGGCGTACGGCGTCACCGACGGTGGGGAGGCGACGGCGTGAGTGGCCACGTGGCGGTGCTGGGGGCCGGTTCCTGGGGGACGGCGTTCGCCAAGATCCTCGCCGACGCCGGCCGGGAGGTGACCATCCTGGCCCGGCGGGAACAGGTCGTCGAGGCGATCCGCACCCACCGGCGCAACCCCGACTACCTGCCGGAGCTGCGGCTGCCCGACCGGGTCACCGCGACCGGCGACGCGGCCAAGGCGATCTCCGGCGCGGAGCTGGTGGTGCTGTCGGTGCCGTCGCAGACGCTGCGCGGCAACCTCGCCGAGTGGGCCGGTCACCTCGCCCCGGACGCCACCCTCGTCTCCCTGATGAAGGGGATCGAGCTGGGCACCACCCGGCGGATGAGCGAGGTGATCGTGGAGACCGCCCGGGTCACCGCCGACCGGGTGGTGGTCGTCTCCGGCCCCAACCTGGCCCCCGAGATCGCCGTCGAGCAGCCGGCCGCGACGGTGGTCGCCGGCACCGACGCCCGCCGCACCGAACTGGTGCAGCAGTCGATCCGCACCCCGTACTTCCGGCCCTACACCAACGACGACGTGATCGGCTGCGAGCTGGGCGGGGCGGTCAAGAACGTGATCGCCCTGTCCTACGGGATCGCCACCGCGATGGGCTTCGGCGACAACACCCGGGCGATGCTGATGACCCGGGGGCTGGCCGAGACCGCCCGCCTGGGCGTGGCGCTCGGCGCCGACCCGATCACCTTCGCCGGCCTGGCCGGCATGGGTGACCTGGTAGCGTCCTGCTCGTCGCCGTTGGCCCGCAACCGCACCTTCGGCGAGCACCTGGGCCGGGGGGAGACCCTGGAGCAGGCGCAGGCGGCCACCCGACAGACCGCCGAGGGCGTGAAGAGCTGCCTGGCCATCCGGGACCTGGCCCGCGCGCACGGGGTGGAGATGCCGATCACCGAGCAGATCGAACGGATCTGCCACGAGGGGATGGACCCGAGGCTGGCAGTGGACACCCTGATGAGCCGTACCGCCAAGCCGGAGTCGTACGAGTGAGCGGCCAGCCGGTCCCACCGGGGGAGCACGGGCACTGGCACGACGGGACCCGGTGCGTGCACGCCGGGCTGCCGGAGCCGGCGCCGGGGCAGCCGTTCCTGCCCGGCCCGGTGTTCGCCGCGCCCTATCACCTCGACCCGTGGCAGGGGCCGGCCGGGGCGCCGAACGGCTACGGCCGCCCGGACAACCCGACCCGCCGGCTGCTGGAGACGGCCATCGGGGAACTGGAAGGGGGCGACTGCCGGGTCTTCGCCTCCGGGCAGGCCGCCATCACCGGAATGCTGCTGGCGGTGCTGCGCCCCGGCGACACCGTGCTGCTGCCCGCCGACGGCTACTTCCCCGTCCGGGCGTTCGCCACCGACACCCTCGCCGGGATGGGGGTACGGGTCAGCTTCGTGCCCACCGCCGGGCCGTACCCGTCGTTCGACGGGGTACGGCTGGTGCTGCTGGAGACCCCGGCGAACCCGGGCCTGGACGTGGCCGACATCGCCGCCGTGGCCGACGCGGCGCACGCGGCCGGCGCGCTGGTCGCGGTGGACAACACCACCGCCACCCCGCTCGGGCAGCGCCCGCTGGACCTGGGAGCCGACCTGGTGGTCGCCTCCGGCACCAAGGCGCTGACCGGCCACTCGGACCTGCTGCTGGGCTACGTGGCCTCCCGGTCGGCGCAACTGCTGGAGACGGTGACCGGGTGGCGGACCACCACCGGTGCGGTGCCCGGGGCGTTCGACGCCTGGCTGGCCCACCGGTCGCTGGCCACCCTCGACCTGCGGTTGGCCCGGCAGTCCGCCAACGCGGCGGCACTGGTCGAGCTGCTCGCCGGCCGGGCCGACGTGACCGGGCTGCGCTGGCCGGGCCGCCCGGAGGACCCGGCGTACCCGGTGGCGTCGCGGCAGCTGCGACGGATGCCCGGGGTGCTCTCGTTCGACCTCGGGGACGCCGACCGGGTGGCCCGGTTCATCGTCGCGTCCCGGCTGGTCACCGCCGCGACCTCGTTCGGTGGCCTGCACACCAGCGCCGACCGGCGGGCGCAGTGGGGCGACGACACGGCCCCCGGCTTCGTCCGGCTCTCCTGCGGGGTGGAGGACACCGCCGATCTGGTCGCCGACGTGGCCGCCGCACTGGACAGCGCGGGGGCGGCCGGTCCGCTATCGTGATGCCGGCCCGTACGGGCCCCGACCGGAGGAGGTGAGTCCGATCCACCAGACATCAGGACCGGCGCTCCCCGTCGAGTCCCCGTCGCTGCGGTAGCGACGGTGGGAGCGCCGACGTGCGCTCCCGAAAGGCATCACCATGGCATCCGACCTGTTTCCCCACGATCACGCCGCCCTCGTCGCCCGGCTGCGCGCCGCCGGCTGCGTCTATGCCGAGGACGAGGCGACGCTGCTCGTCTCCGCCGCCGACTCGCCGCAGGTGTTGACCGCCCTGACCGACCGGCGGGTCGCCGGTGAACCGTTGGAACACCTGCTCGGCTGGGCCGAGTTCTGTGGCCGTCGGGTCGCCGTCGACCCGGGGGTGTTCGTACCCCGGGCCCGGACCGCGCTGCTGGTGGAAGCCGCCGTGTCGGTCGCCGGGCCGGCCCCGGCGCTGGTCGACCTCTGTTGCGGCTCGGGCGCGATCAGCGTCGCGCTGGTCGACCGGCTCGCCCCCCGCTGGCTCGCCGCCGTCGACGTGGACCCGGCCGCCGTGGCCTGCGCCCGCCGTAACCTGGCCGGCCGGGACGTCACCGTCGTGCAGGGCGACCTGTACGACCCGCTGCCGCTTCAGTGGCGGGGCCGGTTGGACGTGGTGGTCGCCAACGCCCCCTACGTGCCCACCCCGGCGGTGGCTCTGATGCCGGCGGAGGCACGGCTGCACGAGGCGTCGGTGGCGTTGGACGGCGGCAGCGACGGGCTGGCCGTGTTGCGCCGGGTGGCGGCCGGTGCGGTCGACTGGCTGCGGCCCGGCGGTCACCTGGTGGTGGAGGTCAGCGCCGGGCAGGCCGGGGCGTTGTGCGAGGCGATGACCGGGCTGGGTCTGCTGCCGACGGTGCTGCGCGCCGAGGAGTGGGAGGCCACCGGGGTCCTCGCCCGCCGCCCGGACTGAGCGGCCCCGCCGCCGACCGGGTGCTCTTCGACGCCGACGACCGCTCCGAGGTCGAACGGCCGGTCGGGTCCGACCGGGGCGACCCGACGGCGGGTTCGCCCCGGTCGGGGGCGTGACGGGCGGCGGGAACGGGAACTAACCTCGCAGCAGACCCAGGTGGAGGTGGCGGATGGTCGGCGTGGACGTGCCGGTGGTGGTCGGCCTCGACAACGGTGGCACCAGCAACAATGCCACCGTGCTCCGCCTGGACGGCCGGTTCCTGGTCGATGGGCTGGTGGAGACCCCCAGCGAGGTGACCGCCGGGCCGCAGGTGGCGATCGAGGCGCTGGCCCACGCGTTCGACGGGGTGCTGGCCCACACCGGTGTGCCCCGCGAGCAGGTCCGGGCGGTGGGGTTGGACACCCCAGGGCCGGCCAGCGCCACCGGCGTCATCTCGTCCCGGGGGTCGACGAACTTCGCCCAGCCCGCCTGGCACGGGTTCGACGTGCGGGGCGCGCTGGAGCGACGTCTCGGCCTGCCGGTGATCTATCACAACGACGGCAACGCCGCCGCGCTCTACGCCCACCACGTCCACTTCGGAGCCGAGGCGGCGACCCGGTCGTCGGTCGCGGCGATCGTCGGCACCGGTCTCGGCGGCGGGCTGGTGATCGACGGCCGGGTGGTCACCGGCGCGGCCGGGATGGCCGGGGAGTTCGGCCACGTGCACATCCCGCTGGCCGGGCTGCTCGCCCCCGGTCAACCCGAACCGCGGTGCGCCTGCGGCTTCGTCGGGGACGCGGAGAGCGTCGCCTCGCTGACCGCGATCGGCCGCAACCTGCTGCCGTACCGGCTGTCCCGGCAGCCGGAGCATCCGTTGGCGCAGGAGCCGCCCGAGCGTGCCGCCAGGCTGCTACGGGGGTACGCCGAGCGCGGTGATCCGCTGGCCCGGGAGGTCTTCGCCCAGCAGGCGGCGGCACTCGGCCGGTTGTTCACCATCGCCGCGAACTTCGCCGACCCGCATGCGTACTTCGTCGGTGGTGGGGTGGTGGAGGCGACGCCGGAGTTCCGCGACTGGTTCCTCGACACCGTCCGGGCGCACACGGTGCTCCGGGCGGAGCAGGCCGCGCTGGTCACCTTCGCCCTGGTCCCGGACCGGGACATGGCCGGGGCGCGTGGGGTGGCCATCGCCGCGGCCGAGGCGGTCCGCCCTGCCGCCGCCCCGCCTGCCGCCCTGATCGACTGACCCGTCCGCCCCCGCACCGCTTCGGTGCGGGGGCGGTGCCGGGTCAGTGGCGCTGTGGGGCCGGCGGCGGGGCGGTGGCGAAGGCGGCCCAGGCCGTGGGTGGGAAGAGCAGCACCGGGCCGCCCGGGTCCTTGGAGTCGCGGATCGCGACCCGGCCCGGCAGTGACGCCAGCTCGACGCAGGCCCCCTCGTCCCCGCTGTGGCTGCTCTTGCGCCAGGCGGCCCCGGACAGGGCCACGCCGATCGTCGGTGTCATCGGTCTCCTACCGTCCCTTCATCAGTTGCAGCAGTCGGTCGCGGCTGTCCGCCGGGCTGAGCGCGACGGTCCGCAGATGTTCCATGATCTTGGTGCAGGTCCGCAGGTCACCCGGCCGGTCCAGGACCATCTGACCGGCCACGGTCTCCACCGAGGCGATCAGCGGGTCCTCGGGGTCGGCGAACTCCAGGATGTGCAGCGAGCCCCGGGTGCCCCGGTGGTAGCCGGCGGAGAGCGGGATCACCTGGACGGTGACGTTCGGCAGCTCCGCCGTCTTGAGCAGGTGGCTCAGCTGCGCCTCCATCACCGTGCGGTCGCCGACGGGACGCAGCAGCGCGCCCTCGTCGATGATCGCGTCGAAGATTGGGGGTTCGGCGGCGGTGATCCGTTGCTGCCGGTCCAGCCGGAGCTTGACCCGCTGCTCGACCTGGTCGTCGGTGAGGGTGTGCGGCCCGCCCCGCATCACGCCCCGGATGTAGTCGGCGGTCTGGAGCAGGCCGGGCACGATCGAGGGTTCGAAGTTGGCGATCGCGGTGGCTTCGGCCTCCAGCGCGATGAAGTCGATCGTGCGTTTGTCCAGCAGGTGTGAGTAGGGCACCCACCAGCCGGGTTTACGGGTGTCCTTGGCGAGCTGGACCGCTGCGGCGATCTCCTCGGGCCGTACCCCGTAGAGGCTGAGCAGCGCGCGGACGGTGGCCGGGTTGACCAGGGTCTGTGCGTTCTCGTAGCGGCTGAGGGTGCTGCGGGTGCTGTTGATCTCGTCGGCGGCGGCCTCCAGGGTGAGGCCGGCCGCTTCCCGGTGGGCGCGTAGGGCGATGCCCAGGCGGCGAGCCCGAGCGGTCTTGGGAGCCATACGTCGATGGTGGCATATGTCTTTGGGAACTTGTGCATGAGAGAACGTCGATGAGAGTTGCATTCACGCCTGTCCACCTGTCAATCTGTAACGGAGTCCTCACCAACGGTTGTCGTGGCGACGGCGGTGGTGAGTGACCGGAGGGGATGAGGCGCGTGGCGATCGGGTTTACTCCCCCGTTCCCGATCGCCACGTGCCGCCGCCGCCATCCATCGTCTGGAAAGGACTTCGGACTGTGAGGGGCCTGATGACGGCGATGACGCGGTTCCTGGTGGTGCTCAGTGACGTCCGGCCGGTGGAGGCGCAGGTGCGCGACGAACGGGCCTGCCCCGAGCGCCGTCGCCAGGTCGTCGGCGCGAACAGTCGGGAGGCGGCAGACCGGATCGCCGGGGCGTTCATGGCCCTGGGCATGGTCCGGGCCGGGCGGCAGCGGGTGAAGGTGATCGCCGTCGGGCGTCGCCGTCGCGTCCTGCCCGCCGACCCGGGCTGAGCGTCACGTACCGTATCGGGGTGGATGACCGTTTGCGAGGGCGGTTCGCGTCCTGCCGGGTATCACCATCGGGGTGTCGCCACCCACAGTAAGGTCAGTCGGGTGAGCGCAACTGACGGCTCCGCAGGCGCGTACCGAGAGGTGACCCGAGTGACCACCCCAGGCAAGACCCGCGTGGCGATCGTCTTCGGCGGCCGCAGCCCCGAACACGGCATCTCCTGCGTCAGCGCCGGCAGTGTGCTCGGCGCGCTCGACCCCGACGAGTACGACGTGGTGCCGGTCGGCATCACCCGGCAGGGCCAGTGGGTGCTGACCAGCGGGGACCCGGGCGAGTTGGCGATCCGGGCCCGCAAGCTCCCGGAGATCACCGCCGGGGCCGGGGCCGAGGTCGTGCTGCGGGCCGACCCGACCGCAGGGGGCCTGCTGGTGCTCGACCCCACCGAGGGCCCCCGGGCACTCGCCGACGTCGACGTCGTCTTCCCGGTGCTGCACGGCGCATACGGCGAGGACGGCACCATCCAGGGCATGCTGGAGATGGCCGACATCCCGTACGTCGGCGCGAACGTCTTCGCCTCCGCCGCGGCGATGGACAAGGAATTCACCAAGAAGCTCTGCGTCGCCGAGGGCATCCCGGTCGGCCCGTACGCGGTGCTGCGCAACGGGATGACCCTGAGCGAGACCGACAAGCAGCGGCTGGGGCTGCCGGTCTTCGTCAAGCCGTCCCGTGCCGGCTCGTCGTTCGGCATCACCAAGGTCGACGACTGGGCGCAGCTCGACGCCGCCGTGGCCACCGCCCGGGAGATCGACACCAAGGTGCTGGTCGAGGCCGCGATCGTCGGCCGGGAAATCGAGTGCGGCGTGCTGGAGGGCGAGGCCGGCGGGGCGCCCGAGGCGTCCGTGCTGGCCGAGGTGCGGATGGTCGGCGACCGCGAGTGGTACGACTTCGAGGCCAAGTACCTCTTCGCCGACGAGGTCTGCGAGTACGACGTCCCCGCCGGGCTGCCCGACCGGGTCACCCGTCAGGTCCAGGAGTACGCCACCCGCGCCTTCACCGCGCTGGACTGCGCCGGCCTGGCCCGGGTCGACTTCTTCGTCACCCCCGACCTGGACGTCTACCTCAACGAGATCAACACGATGCCCGGGTTCACCCCGACGTCGATGTTCCCCCGGATGTGGGCGGCCAGCGGCCTGGAGTACCCCAAGCTGGTCAACCGGCTGATCCGGACCGCCCTGCACCGGCACTGACCCCTGCACCGGCACTGACCCCTGCGCCGGCACTGACCTCCGTGCCGGCACTGACCTCCGCCGCCGGCCCTCCCGCAGACCGGCGTTCGGGCATCCTCCCGACGTCGGTCGACCATGTTGTCGGTCCCTGATTCGGGCGGTCCTGGCCGGGGCCATTCTGTCAATGAGTGAGAGTAATCCACCGGCATATCCCACGGGCAATAAATCCGATGGTGGTTATGGCAATTTTGGTGGGGTGGCACGGATTCCTGACAACCATTGTTCGGCGTTGTGATCAATAGTGAAAACTCAATATGCTGCCGGAGTTCGGATACCTGCAAGGGGCAAATTGGAGGTCCTCTTGAAATCCGCTCTGCGTTGGTCCGTGAGTGCCGGTGCGGCATTCACCCTGATCCTGACCGGTGCGCCGGCAGCCGAGGCGAATTCGACCACGGTCGACCAGAAGGGAAACATCACGGCAATTGCCCGTACCCTGGACGGCCGGGCGATCACCAATGAGAAGATCGCGCAGGAGGTCGCCGACTTCTGGACCCCGCAGCGCATGGCGTCCGCCGTCGACCTGGACTTCCCGAAGTCGGGCAGGGCCGCCGCGTCGTCGAGCCACGCGCCGAAGCCCACCGGACCGGCCGGTACGGTCGCGCCGGTGGCACCGAGCGTCGCCAGTGGCCCCGGGACGATGCTGAACGAGGCGGTGACCGTCGGCAAGGTCTACTTCACGGTCCCCGGCGGCGGCACCGCCTCCTGCTCGGCCAGCACCGTCGCCAGCGCCAAGCGGCGGCTCGTGGTGACCGCCGGCCACTGCGTGCACCAGGGCGGCGGTGGTCAGTGGTACACCAACTGGCAGTTCGTCCCCCGGTACCGCAACGGGGTGCGGCCGTTCGGCACCTTCGTGGCCTACAGCCTCTCCACCCGTGGCGCCTGGGCCAGCTCGTCGAGCTATGCCGAGGACATGGGCATCGCGGTGATGTCCAACGGCGGCATCTACAACGCGAAGGTCGTCGACACCGTCGGCGGCAACGGGCTCCGGTGGAACTGGGGCTACAGCGTCTCGGTCACCGCCCTCGGCTATCCGTCCAACCTCGGCGGCGGTGAGAGCCAGCAATACTGCCAGAGCACCACCTGGGACGCGGGCGGCCAGCAGATCCGGATGTACTGCAACATGACCTACGGTTCCAGTGGCGGGCCGTGGTTGCAGGAATACAACGACTCGATCGGTGCCGGCTACATCAACAGCACCGTCAGCCACGGCGACAATCCCGGCAACGGGCAATTCGACGGCCCGTACTACGACGACGACATCAAGAGCCTCTACGACTACGCAGAAGCCGGCTCTCCCGCGTAATTCCCTCCCCGGACAGCGCCCCGGCCACCGGCCGGGGCGCTGTCGTGCCGTGCGGCCCCCGGAATACGAATTGTCAGGGCCCCGGCGTAATCCGGGTGCGGGCCGTCGTGCGGGTGGGCTGACGCGGGGTGGCGCGCTGCGGCGGTTGCCGCCCCTGGTCCGCCGGCCGCACCCCGGCGCGCTGCACGAAGATGCTCCGCCGGGCCACCGCCCGGTCCCGGGCGTCGAGCTGGTAGACGTCCAGCCAGACCCACCCGTCGTACGTCGGCCGGTCGTCGATACGGATCAGCCGGCACCTGATCGGGCGGATGAACTGCACGCTGGCCGCCCGGGTGATCAGCAGCAGGTCACCGGGCTTCACGGCGCGGCCGGCCGCTGCTGCTCACCGGCATCGGGGCCGGCATCGGGGGCGGTGTGGTGGCGAGGTGGGTGGTCGGGCCGGTCGCGCCAGGCGCGGAGGGTCTCGGCGGCTGCGGTGAGGCGGCGGCAGGAGCCGTCGGGCTGGCAGCGGGGGCAGGCGTTGCGGTGGTGGAAGTCGACCACGTAGCCGGCCATCAGGACGCGGAACGGTGGTTCGGGTCGCCCCTCAAGCATGGCGGGTGCCCCGCTGGACGTGTCGTCCCTCGTCCCCGCTCGACCATGTGCGCCGGGGCGACGGCCTCATCGGCGGTGCTCCTCGACCGCGTGCCGGGCCCGCCACCGCGCGGCCAGGGTCATCAGTGGTCGGTCCCGCGCGAAGATCACCGTCGGGCTGTTCCACGCCGGCCGTCCCGTCCCGCCCTTCCTGGGCTCCCCGCACCGTGTGCCGGGCAGGCCGTCCGGCGTGATCGACTCACGTGAGGCGATATTGCGGTTTCCTGGCGCGGCGATACCGCTGTTTCGCAGCAGCGCAGATCGCGGTCGGCCGGCTCCGGCCGAGGCGTCCACTCCGGTCGGTGGATCAGGCGGGTCTGTTCGTCGGGCAAGGGGCGGACGGCTCACGCCATCAATCGGATGATCTTTTCGCTGAAACCACTTCCATCGGGCCACGCGCCACCTCCACTGCTCGTCGACAGGCGCTCTATCAGCCACGATCCGAGAACAGCGGCGACCCGTGCAATGCTCCTGGTGAGACATTCACCTGTGAGGCACACCTTGCGGGTGACGAAGCGAAGGGCGTCGCACGGCGTGCCTGATGACGTGTCGTGGTGAGACGGGAAGGATGGTGTCCGTGACGGAGATCGGCTCGACCGTGCCGAGAAGGGAACTCGGCCGACTGTTACGACAGGCCCGGGAAGTGGCCGGCTTCGGCCTGGAGGCTGCCGCGTCCGACCTGGAGTGGTCACGCGCCAAGATGTACCGAATAGAGGCGGGGCAGACGCCGCTGCGCGCACTCGACGTCGACCAGATGTGCCGCCTCTACGGCACCCCGTCCGAGCTGACCGAAGTCCTCGTGAGCCTGGCCAAAGAGTCGAAGAGTAAGGGCTGGTACCACGCCTATGGCGAGGTCATCCCACGCTGGTTCCAGTTGTACGTCGGCTTGGAGGTGGCGGCCAGCCGCCTCCGCACCTACGAACACGCGCTGGTGCCGGGCCTGCTCCAGACCTCGGAGTACGTCGCCGAGGTGGCACGCACCAGACCCGGTATCGCGGATGAGGACGTGGTGAAGCTCGTCGAACTTCGACAGGAACGTCAACGCCTGCTCACCAGGAAGCGGCCGGCGGCTCCCGAGTTCGAGGCGATCATCGAGGAAGCGGTATTGCGCAAGCGGGTGCCCTGCATGGCTGGGCAGTTGGACAGGCTGATCGAAGCTAATCAGGCCCAGAACATCACGGTCAGGATCGTTCCGCTCGCCTCGGGGCTGAGTCGGGCAGCGATCGCAGGGAGCTTTGTCATCCTGGATTTTCCCACCAGGGGAGCCCGGTCCGCCGAACCGACGACGGTCTACAGCGAAGGGCTGTCCGGGGCGCTTTACCTTGATCGCATCGAAGAGGTCAAGGCTTACGCCCATGTGTGGAACACGCTCGATGTCCAGGCGCTGGGCGCGGAGGAGTCAGGCAAGCTGATGCAGGAGATCAAGGAGGAGTTCGGTGACTGAAATCAGCGGGCCGACCTGGCGTAAGAGTAGCCGCAGTAGTGACCAGGGCAACTGCGTGGAGGTCGCCGACAACCTGTCCGCTGCCGTGGGAGTGCGGGACAGCAAGGACGTCGCCGGCCCGGTGCTGGTGTTCTCCCCTCAGGCGTGGCGGAGCTTCCTCGCCACCATCGACCGCCACCACTGACCGACCCACCCGGCTCACCCGTCCGCGCCGGACCGGGCCTCCGGCCCGGTGGCCCGGGGCCCGCCAGAGGGTCCCCGGGCCGGTGGGCGTGGTGCGTTCAGTGGAACTGTCCGGGCTGGTAGGTGCCGGCCGGCTGCCGGGTGATGATGTTCATCCGGTTCGCCAGGTTCATGAACGAGACCAGGAGCACCAGCGCGACCAGTTGCTCGTCGTCGTAGTGCTTCGCGGCGTGCGCCCACACCTCGTCGCTGACCCCGCCGGCCGCGTCCGCCACCCGGGTCCCCTCCTCGGCCAGTGCCAACGCGGCCCGTTCGGCCTCGGTGAACACCGTGGCCTCCCGCCATGCCGCGACCAGGTTCAGCCGCACCGACGTCTCGCCCGCCGCAGCGGCGTCCTTGGTGTGCATGTCGACGCAGAAGGCGCAGCCGTTGATCTGGCTCACGCGCAGCGCCACCAGTTCCTGGGTGGGGGCCGGCAGCGCTGACTCCTTCAGCGCCCTGCCTGCCGACATCAGGTGCTTGAAGGCCTTGCCGGCGGTCGGGTCGGCGAGGAAGTTCAGTCGGGCGTCCATGGTGTGCTCCTCTGCGGTCGTTCGTGGCTGCACCTCCTCGGACGGGGTGGCCCGCCTCCCCGTGACACAGCTGAACGTGACCCGCGTCTCGCCGCTCGGCGGCTGACGTTGCCCGCTAACGGGGGCGGGAACCCCGGAGGAACTGGTCGACGGCGGTCCGGGTGATCCCGTCGAGCAGTTGCGGTGCGACCATGTTGCCGTTGACCAGCGTGGCGATGCCCTGCAACGTGGCGAACAGCACGATGCCGGCGAGTTCCGGCGGGCCGGGCGCCAACACGCCCTGGGCCTGCCCCTGGCTGATCAGATCGTGCATCAGACCGAACGGGCCGGCGGCGGCGACGACGAGATGGCCGGCCCCCTCGCGGTGCTTGGCGGCGAACATCAGCTCCAGCAGGGCGGCGTCCTCGGTGGCGAACCGCAGGTAGGCGGCGGCCATGGCGTGCAGGCGCGGCGCGAAGTCGTCCCCGGCGGCGACGAGCGCCGCGTGCAGTTCGGCGTGCAGCCGGGCGAATCCGGCCTCGGCGAGGGCGTCCAGCAGCGCCTGCCGGTCGGCGAAGTGCCGGCGCGGCGCGGCATGACTGACGCCGACCTCCCGGGCCAGTTCGCGCAGCGAGAGCTGGCCGGCGCCGTGCTGGCGCAGGCTGCGCTCGGCTGCGGCGAGCAGCGTCGAGCGCAGGTTTCCATGGTGGTACGCGGGCACGACGGTCATGGTAGTCGAAAAAATGTCGTCGTTGCCGACATTGTTGTCGCCGTATACATTGTTGGCCATGACAACATTCAGGAGTGCCCAGGTTCCCACCATGACCGGCCGTACCGTCATCGTCACCGGCGCGAACAGCGGCATCGGCCGGGTCGCCGCCGGGGTGCTCGCCGCCCGGGGTGCCCGCGTCGTCCTCGCCGTCCGCGACCTGGCCAAGGGGCAGTCCGCCGCCGCCGGCATGACCGGCGACGTCGAGGTGCGGCGGCTCGACCTGGCCGACCTCGCCTCGGTGCGGGAGTTCGCCGAGGGTCACACCGGGCCGATCGACCTGCTGATCAACAATGCCGGGCTGATGATCCCGCCGCTCGGCCGTACCGCCGACGGGTTCGAGCTCCAGTTCGGCACCAACCACCTCGGGCACTTCGCGCTCACCAACCTGCTGCTGCCGCAGATCCGGGGCCGGGTGGTCACCGTCGCCTCCTCCGCGCACCGGGGCGGAAAGATCGACTTCGCCGACCTGAACTGGGAGCGCCGGCCCTACCGGGCGTTCCCCGCGTACGCCCAGTCGAAGCTGGCGAACCTGCTGTTCACCGCCGAACTGCACCGCCGCCTCACCGAGGTCGGCTCGCCGGTGCTGGCGACCGCCGCCCACCCCGGTCTGGCCGCCACCAACCTGCTCGGGCACCTCGACGAGGATCGCTCCCTGTGGAACCGGCTCCAGACGACCCTGGTCCACCGCTTCGCGCAGAGCGGCGACGACGGCGCGCTGCCCACCCTCTACGCGGCGGTGGCCGACGTGCCGGGCGGCAGCTACGCCGGGCCGGACGGCCTCTTCGAGGGGCGTGGTGCGCCCAAGCTCGTCGGCCGGTCGAAGGCCGCCCGGGACGCGGCCGTCGCCCGTCGGCTGTGGACGGTCTCCGAGGAACTGACCGGCGTCAGCTTCCCGCTCGCCGCCCAGCCCACCCGGTAGGTGACCGTCGGCGGCACGGGCCGGACCCGCTGGTCGCCGACGGGGCGGTTCACCCTGCGGGGCAGCGGGCGTCGACACCGGGCAGGGTCAGGTCGACGAGGTACCTGTCGACCACGGCGACGGTGCACGCGTTGCGCAGGTAGGTCCCGTGGCCCGAGCCCTCGTAGGTGACCAGGCGTCCGTGCCGGCCCAGTTGCCGCGCGACGTGGGTGGCCCAGGCGTAGCCGGTGCGGGGATCGTGCCGGGCATTGAGCAGCAGCAACGGCGTGCGGGTCTGCACCCGTGGCTCGTGCGGTGGATTCCGGACCGGGGACTGCCAGCCCAGACAGGTGTGCACGGCCAGCAGGCCGGCACCGTAACGGACGTCCGGCGCGACGGCCCCGGCAGCCCTGACCAGGGCCGCGTACTCGCGGTGGTCGCGGACGGTGGCCGGCCAGTCCGCGCAGAAGACCGCCACGGCCACCGGGAGCTTCACCTCGGGCGGCGGCATGCCGGCGGCCATGTCCCGGACGGCCTCGGCCAGCTGCGGGAAGCGGGGGCCGGCGAGCATCCCGAGGGCCACGGCGGTGACGTCGAAGGCGGTGCGCGGGGCGTACCCGTCGTTGTCGGCGCGGGCCAGCACCGCAGCCCACACCGCCCGGACGTCCCGGCCGTGCAGCACGCACCCGGGCGAACTGTCGCACCAGGCCACGAATTCGTCGAAGGCGTCCTGGAGCGCCGCCGCCTGGGTACGGACGAAGGACCGCACGTCCAGGCTGTGGTCGAACACGCCCTCCAGCACCACGGCCCGTACCCGGTCGGGATACCGCTCGGCGTACTGCTGACCCAGCAGCGTGCCGTACGAGCTGCCGTGGAAGGTCAGCCGCCGCTCACCCAGCGCACGCCGCAGCGCCTCCAGGTCGTGCACGGTGCTGAGCGTGTCGGCGTACGCGAACACCGGGCTGGTCGGGCGACACCGGTTCCACAGCGCCCGGTTGTAGGCCACCGCTGCGTCGAAATCGGCCTGGCCGGTCAGCACGACGGGCGGCCTGCGCAGCTCCGGGTCGGGGGTGCAGACCGGGGCGGCGCTGCGGGCCACCGTACGTGGATCGAAGCTGACCAGGTCGAACCGGTCCAGCAGTTCGTCGCTGAACCGGTCCCCCCGGCGGATGCGTTCCACCCCCGAGTCCCCGGGGCCGCCCGGTCCGAACACCAGCGTGCCCACCCGCTGCTGCGCCACCCGGGCGGCCCGGCGGGCCACGACGAGCGTGAACGTGCGCCCGTCCGGCCTGGCCCAGTCCACCGGCAGGCGCAGCGGGGCGCACCGCACGCGCGGGTCGGGTGGGACGTCGGGCAGATCGTCGGGACACTCACCCCAGGTGAGGCCCGGCGGTGGCCCGGGACGCGCCTGAGCCACCGCCGGGAGAGCGGCGAGGACGGTGAGCACGGCGACGACGACGGTCACGGTACGACGGAACACGGCGGACCTCCCGGGCTGTGGCTATCCGTCCACCCTGGCCCCCCGGCCGACCCGAGTCATATGCGGAGGAACCCGGATCTCGTCCCTGAGGTTGCGCTCCGACCACCTCGACGGGGGGATGAGTCCTCTCGTCGTTTGTGGACGGTCCGACCGGGGAACAGGGCCGGTATGGCGAACGGACAGGTGAAGAACGTCGGTGGTCTGCTGCGGGTTCTCGGTGTGCTGCTGGTCGTGGTGGGTGTGCTGGGGGTGCTTGCCTCGCTGACCCAGGGCAACGTCGTCGGGATCGTCCTCGGTGTCGTCCTCGTCGTCGGGGGTGCGGTGCTGGTCAAGCGTTCCGGGCGGGCCGGCCGGTCGGGAGCGGTGGCGTCGACCCGGTGACCGCGCGGCGCGTGGTTAGGGTGGGGCCATGGTGTTCTGGCAACTGACTGTCGACGCGAACGACCCGGCCCGGCTGGCCCGGTTCTGGGCCCGGGCGTTGGGTTACCAGCCGACGCCGCCGGCCGAGCCGTCGACCACCTGGAACGCGCACTTCCGTGGCCGGCTGGGTGGGGCGGCGGCGTTCGAGGACCGGCTGTTCGATCCGGCCGGGCTGCGTCCGCCGCTGTGGTTCCAGCGGGTGCCGCAGGAGCATGCCGGGAAGAACCGGCTCCACCTGGACCTCTACCCCACCGGTCGGGACGATGCCCTGCCCCAGGCGCGGCGGATCGAGATCGTCGAGGCGAAGGTGGCCGAACTGGTCGCCCTGGGCGCGACCGTGCAGCGCCGGACCCGGGGCGACGACCCGGCGGACCTCTACTACTACGTCACTATGCACGACCCGGAGGGCAACGTGTTCTGCGTGAGCTGACCCCGGGCCGGTCGACCGGTGCGCGCGCCGACGCTCAGCGGCGGCGTAGCGCCGGGTCGAGCAGGGCCGGCGGGGTGTCGTGCTTCTCGCCGGGGGCGAGGTCGACGCCGGGGGCGACGATCGCGTCGATGGCGTCGAGCACGTCGGCGGTGAGCACGGTGTCGGCGGCGGCGAGTTGGCTGTGCAGGTGCTCCGGCGTACGGGGGCCGATGATCGCGCTGGTCACGGCGGGGTGTGCGGTGACGAAGCCGAGCGCGAGCTGGATCAGGGTGAGCCCGGCCTCCTCGGCGACCTTGGTCAGCTGCTCGACGGCGTCGAGCCGGGCCCGGTTGCCGGCGATGGTGAGATCGAAGCGCTCGGGCAGGACGTCGGCGCGGTGGGTGGTGATCTCCCGACCCGCCCGGACCGCGCCCGACAGCCACCCGGAGGCCAGTGGGCTCCAGGCGAGCACGCCCATGCCGTACTGCGCGGTGACGGGCAGGACGTGGGCCTCGATGCCGCGTTGCAGGATCGAATAGCTGGGCTGTTCGGTGACGTACCGACCCAGGTGGTGTTCCCGGGCGGCCCACTCGGCCTGCACGAGCCGGTACGCGGGGAACGTCGAGCAGCCGAAGTAGCGGATCTTGCCGGCCCGCTGGAGGTCGGTGAGCGCGGACAGCGTCTCCTCGTCGCTGGTCGTCGGGTCCCACCTGTGGATCTGGTAGAGGTCGATGTGGTCGACGCCGAGCCGACGCAGGCTGTCGTCGAGCGCGGTGACCAGCCAGCGTCGGGAGCTGCCCTGGTGGTTGCGCTCGTCGCCCATCGGCATGGTCGCCTTGGTGGCCAGCACGATGTCGTCGCGGCGGCCGGCGATGGCCAGGCCGACCATTTCCTCCGACTCGCCCTGGCTGTACCGGTCGGCGGTGTCGATCAGGTTGATCCCGCCCTCCAGGGCGGCGTCGATGATCGCGGTGGCCTCGGCCTGGCCGGTGCGGCCGATGGCGCCGAAGTTCATCGCGCCGAGCGCGAGGGTGCTGACCTGGACGCCGGTGCGGCCGAGGGTGCGGTACTGCATGACGGTTTCCTCCACGGGGTGACGGGGTGGCGGCCGGTCGGGTGGGCCGGTGCCGCCGGGAACCACGGCGCGTGCGGACGCGCCGTGGGCTGGTGGCGAGGGACGGGGCTGGTGGCCGGCCGTCCGGCTCTGGCATCATGGGGCAAGCGGAACGGTGTTCCGCTCTGAACTATACGGAACGCTGTTCCGTTTGCCAAGGGTGCCCGGAGGTGATGGCGCGATGGTCGACGGTGAACCGGGGCCGCCCACCCCACCCGGGCGCACCGGCGCACCCCGGAAACGGGCCGACGCCCGGCGCAACGAGGCGACCCTGCTGGAGGCCGCCGCCGCGGCCTTCCTCGCCGCCGGTGTCGACGTGCCGGTACGCGACATCGCCGCCCGGGCCGGCGTCGGCGTCGGCACCATCTACCGCCACTTCCCGACCCGGGCGGACCTGATCGTCGCCGTCTACCGGCACCAGGTGCAGGCGTGCGCCGCGGCCGCGCCGGCCCTGCTCGCCACCAGCGGCACCCCGCACGCCGCCCTGACCGCCTGGATCGACCTCTTCGTCGACTTCCTGGTCACCAAGCACGGCCTGGCCGGAGCGTTGAACTCCGACACCGCCGCCTTCGACACGCTGCACGGCTACTTCCTCGACCACCTGGTGCCCGCGTGCACCCGCCTGCTCGACGCCGCCGTCGCGGCCGACGAGATCCGTCCCGGCGTCGACGCCCGGGAGTTGTTGTTCGCCGTCGGCAACCTCTGCGCCGGCCGTGCCCCCTACTACGACGCCCGCCGCATGGTCGGGCTCCTCGTCGCGGGGCTGCGCCTGCGGTGAGGGGTGGCACGCGCCACCCCTCGGGCGACCGCGTCCGCTCAGCCGTGCCGCTCGGCGGTGGGCCGGCGCGCATGGTGCTCGGCGGCGGTGGGCCGGCGCGCGTAGTGCTCGGCGACGGCGGCGAACGCGGCCTTCGGCTCCCAGGGCAGCCCGGGGTAGGTCTCGCCGGTGCGGCCGTCGAGCACCTTGACGATCCCGGGGCTGGCGAGGTCGAGGTCGTACCGGGGATCGCCGTCGGGCCGGTGCGGCAGGCTGGGCAGCGCGAAGAGGTGGACGAAAGCGCTGTCGACCCCCTCGCTGTCAAAGATGTCGAGCAGTTCGCGCAGGTAGGCGGCCTGCCCCTCCTCGTCGCGCTCGTACCTGCCGTTCAGCCGGTGGGGGGCGCCGCTGGCGTCGTACTCGATGATCTCCATGCTGCGTGGCGCGACGTCACCCGCGCCGCGCCAGGTCGCGGTGCCGAAGCCGGTGACGGCGACCGGCTTTTCCTGGTCGACCAGCCGGCGTACGCCGGCGCGGAACTGGTCGGCGACCTCGGCGGAGCGGATGAGTTCGAGGGTCACCACGTCGAACAGGTCCCAGTCGACGCCCTCGAACGGGATCGCGGCGTAGGTGACCCGCCCGTGGAAGCGTTCGCGGACCGCCGCCACGGTGGCGCGTAGGAACCGGTCGAGGCGGACGCCTGCCTCGGCGATGCGCTCGGCCCGGCCGTCCGGGTCGGCGAACAGGTGGTCGAGGCGGTCGGCGAGGCGGTCCCCGTCGACGAATCCACGGTTCATGAGGCTCAGCTCGGCACCGGTGACGAAGACGACCTCCGCCCCGGCCGCGCGGAGCCGTTCGGCCCGCTCGGCACAGTCGAGGAACAGGGCGCGGATCAGGTCGGGCTCCAGCTCCAGCGGGTACGGCGAGAACCAGACCTCCAGGCCGAGCGCGGCGGCGGTACGGGCGGCGGACTCCAGCCGCCCGGGATCCCCGCCGACCAGGTGGACGGCGGTGCAGTGCAGGTCGTCCCGGATGATCGTCAGCTCCCGCCGGACCACCTCGGGGTCCCAGTGTGGCACCGAGCTGACGCCGTCGGTGACGAAGCCGGTGTCGTAGGCCATGCCTCTGGCACGCATGTCGGTCCCTTTCCGTCGTGGTGCTGCGGAGGTTCGGGGGGACCGTAGCATAATTTTGCGTGCGCGCAATTTTGCGTGCACGAACCGTGTGTGCGACAGTGGCACCGTGACCGGTCCACCGACGTTGCGGGAACGGAAGAAACGGGCCACCCGAGAGGCGCTCCAGTCGGCGGCGCTGCGCCTCGCCCTGGAACGCGGACCGGACAACGTCCGCGTCGAGGAGATCGCCCAGGCCGCAGGCGTGTCGCCCCGGACCTACAACAACTACTTCGCCAGCCGGGAGCAGGCGATCGTCGCCGGGGTCGCCGCGGACCGCGCGGTCGCGGTCACGGCCGCCGTGCTCGCCCGGCCCGCCGGGGTCAGCCTCGGCGACACGGTCGTCGACGCCGTCGTGGGTCTCTACACCGACCCCGGCGACCACCCGCCAGCCGCGCTGCTGATGATCGCCGCCAGTCCCGCGCTGCGAGCCTGCTACGTCGACGCCGTCACCACGATCGAGGAGCCGCTCGCCGAGGCGCTGACCGCCCGCTGCCCTGGCCTCGACCGGCTGACCGCCCAGGTGCTCGCCGCCGCCGTCGGCGCGGCGGTCAGAGTGGCGCTCCGGCAGTGGCTGCACGGCACGAACGAGGTGCCGGCGATGGTCGGTTTCGTGGTCCCGTCCCGGCCGCTGCCGGACCTCGTCCGGGCCGCCCTGGCACCGCTCACCCCAGCCCTCGCCGCCGCGACACCCTGACCTGCCGCGACGCCCTGACCTGCCGCGACGTCGCGCCCCGCCGGGCCGCCGCCGCTGTGCCCTCGGCGGTGGCTGGCAGCCACCCGCCGTGCCGTCGCCGGGGGCGGACCGCTACATCCGCTGTGCCGTGGCGGTGGGCGGGCTGCCGTCACGCGAGCCCGCCCCCACCGGGCGGAGCCGGTCGCGCGTGGTGCCGACGCGCGACCCGGTCCCGGCCCGACGGGGGCGGGTGTTCGAGGTGGGACCGGACCGGCCCCGGACCGGCGGGGCAGACGCCCCCGCCGGATGATCAGGTACGGGACAGGGCGCGGTCGCTGACCGAGGACTGGAGCCCGAACTGGCGGGCCCGGCGCTCCGCGAAATCGGTCAGCCCCTGGCTGTCGGCGTAGTCGAGGCTGTAGAGGTCCAGCTCCAACTGGAGCAGCTGCTCGGCGATCTGGGCGTGGAACTCCAGCACGTCGGGCGGCCACGGCGCGTAGCCCTGGTCGGTCCACCGGGCCGAGAACGACTCGAAGACGATCCCGTCGACGATCTCGGCCAGCCGGGGCAGCATCCCGAAGCCCCGGTTCGCCAGCAGGTACGCCGGTCGGGCCTCCTCCCGGATGGCGGCGACCAGGGTGAGCAGGTGCGGCACGTCCTCCGGGAAGGTCAGCTCGACGTTGAGCGTGTCCAGGAAGAGCCCCGCGAATCCCTGCGCGATCGCCTGCTTCGCCTGCCCGATCACGTGCGCCACCCAGAGCGGGTGGTCGACGTGGACGAACGCGCCGCCCCAGTCCGGGTTGCGTTCCCGCCGCTGCCAGGGCGCGGGTGGCCCCTGGTCCTCCGACAGCGACAGGTAGCCGAGGGTCTGCACGTCCTGCGCCGCGAGGTAGCGCAGTTCGGCCGGCCGGTAGAAGTCCGGTTGCAGGACCACCCGCACGTACCTGGACAGCTCGGGCAGTCGGCCGTCGCCGTAGTAGAAGCAGATGGGACGTCGGCTCATCACGCCCACCCGTGCTCCCGGTACCAGGCGAACGTGCTGCGGACGCCCTCCTCCAGGCTGACACCCGGCTCGTAACCGGTCAGCTCCCGCAGCCGGGACAGGTCCGGGCAGCGGCGGGCGACCGATCCCGGCGGCGCGCTCTCGGGTGCGATGGCGGGGCTCACCCCGGCCACCCGCAGGACCAGCTTGGCCAGGTCGCCGATGTTGGTCTCCTCCCGGTCGTTGCCGATGTGCACGATCTGACCGGCGGCGGCCGGTGCCCCCATCAGCCGCAGCATCGCCTCGACCGCGTCGTCGACGTGGCAGAACGCGCGGTACTGGTCGGCACCGGGGACCGGGAACGGGTCGGCCCCCCGCAGGGCGCGCAGGGACATCTCCGGGATGACGTGGTCCGCGCCCATCCGGGGGCCGTACACGTTGTGGAACCGGCCCACCACCGTCTCGAAGCCCTTGGCGCGGGCCGTGTGCAGGAACGCGGCCTCACCGAGCAGCTTGCTGGCCGCGTACGCGAAGCGGGGGGCCGCGACGTCGGAGATCATCGCCGGCACCGTCTCGGCCGTGGGCACCGGCACCACCCCGGCCGTCACGCCCCCGGCGTAGACCTCGCTGGTGGAGGCGAAGAAGACCCGCTCACCCGGAGTCACCCAGTCGAGCAGGTGCAGCGCCGACAGGGTGTTGACCCGGAT
This sequence comes from Micromonospora sp. CA-248260, assembly GCF_050942205.1. NCBI lineage: Bacteria > Bacillati > Actinomycetota > Actinomycetes > Micromonosporales > Micromonosporaceae > Micromonospora > Micromonospora sp. CA-248260. Next base: position 1,476,502 of record NZ_CP192021.1, read on the forward strand.
CACCCGAGCCGGGTCCTGCTCCACGTTGCGCACCCCGACCACGGCGGCGAGCAGGTAGATCTGGTCCCATCCGGTGGGCAGGGCGGCCCAGGTGTCCGGGCTGGTCAGATCGCCGGAGATCACCTGGACGGCCGGATCGGCGCGCAACCGGTCGAGGTCGGCGTCGTCGCGGCCCCGGGAGAAGTCGTCCACGATGGTGACCTGGTGACCGTCGGCGACGAGCCGGCGGGCGAGGTGCAGGCCGATGAAGCCGGCGCCGCCGAGCAGCAGGGCCCTCATGCCGACACCGCCCCGGCGGCCGACGTGCCCGCACCGGCGGCAGTGCCGGCCGCACCGCCGTCGCCCGGACCGGTCGGCGCGGGAGGCAGGTAGCCGAGTCCGGCGTAGCGGACCCCGGCAGCCCTGACCGCTTCGCCGTCGAGTACCCGCCACGAGTCGTAGACGAAGGCCGGCGGCGTCGCCCCGAGCACCTCCGGCACCCGCAGCGCCCGGTAGTCGGGGTGGTCGTTGATGATCAGCACGGCGTCCGCCTCGGTGAACGCCTTGTCCAGGCTGACCGGCTCGCCGCCGTACTGCCTGATCACGTCGTCGGTGACCATCGGGTCGTGCCCCAGGACGGTGACCCCGGCGGCGGAGAAGACCCGCATCATCGGCTCGATCGGGGTGCCGCGCATGTCATCGGTGGCCGGCCAACCCTTGTAGGCCCACCCCAGCACCGCCAGCCGGGCGCCGAGACTGCGCCCCCGCGCCTCGACCAGCATCCGGACCACGGTCTCGCCGACGTGGATCGGCAGGTACTCGTTGAGCTGGCGGGCCTTGCCGACGAGGAACGGCCGGCGGTCACCCGCACTGTCGATCATGATGTACGGGTCCTTGGAGAGGCAGCCACCGCCCACGTACCCGGGCTTGGCGAGATCCGGGCGCGGGTAGTCGACGTTCGTCGCCCGGATCACCTCCAACGGGTCGAGGCCGTGCCGCTCGGCGATCAGCGCGATCTCGTTGCCGAACGCGTAGATCAGGTCGGTGTGGCAGTTGTTGGACAGCTTCACCAGCTCGGCGGTCTCCAACCCGGACACCGGGACGACGGTGCGCGCCAGCCCGTTGAAGAACGCGATCCCGGCGGCGAGGCTCTCCTCGTCCAGGCCACCGACGACCTGCGGCAGCTCGACGAGTTCCCGCAGCGCCTGCCCCTGGATGGTGCGCTCCGGGGCCATCACCAGCTTCACCCGCTCACCCCAGGCGGCCTGCAACTCGGGCAGCACCACCCGGCGGCTGGTGCCGACCGGCACGGTGCTGCGCACCACCACCAGGGTGTCCGGGCGGCAACTGCCGGCCACCACCCGGGCGGCGGCGGCGAGGTTCGCCAGGTTGGGCCGGTGGGTCATGTTGTCCACCGGCGTCGACACGCTGATCACTGCCACGTCGACGGTGTCCTTCGGCAGGTCGGCGGCGACATGGATGTTCTTGCCCAGGTGGGCGGCGAAGACGTCGTCGATGCCGGGTTCGAAGATGTGTGGCCGGCCGTGCGAGAGCGCGTCCAGCACCGCCGGTGAGACGTCCGCGCCGTACACCGTGAAGCCCTTGTCGGCGAGGGCGGCGGTGAGGGTGAGCCCCACGTAGCCCAGGCCCACGACCCCGATCTTCATGCTCATGCGTGTCCTCTCAGTTGTGCGGGTGTGTCGTGACGGGGGAGCGGTCGGCGCGGCTCACCGCGCCGCGCCCGCGGCCCAGATGTCCTTGATCGATGTCTCCAGGTCGCGTACCGGCGACCAGCCCAGCTCGCCGGCCCGGCCGATGCCGGCCTGGATCCAGTCGACCGCCTGCGAGCGCTGCGGTCCGACGCCCACCTCGCGGATGCGGCCGTCGTAGCCCGCCGCGCCGGCCAGCAACCCGACCGCCTCCCGGGCGGTGACCGCCCGGCCGCTGCCGGCGTTGACCACCCGGTGCGGCAGTTCGGGTGCGAGCGTCGCCGCGACGATCAGCGCGGCGAGGTCCCGCACGTCGACGAAGTCCCGGTACGCCGACAGTGGCCCCAGGGTGATCTCGGTGGCCCCGTCGGCCAGCGCGGCCCGCAACCGGTCCGCCGCCCGACCGAGCAGGTTCTCCTGCGACATGCCGGGGCCGATCGGGTTGAACACCCGCAACGAGACCGCGTCGACCTCGCCGGCCTCCCCGGCGAGCTGGAACAACCGGGTTCCGGCCAGGTGACTGACGCCGTACGCGCTGACCGGCCGGGCCGGGGCGTCCTCGGTGACCGGGAGCCGCTGCGGCACCGGCCCGTACTCCCCGGCCGAGCCGAGCCGGACCAGCCGGGCCTGCGGCACCGCGTCGGCGGTCGCCGCCAGCAGCTTCGCCGCGACCAGCGTGTTCGCCGTGACCAGTTGGGCGGCGGTGCCGGTGAGGGCGCCCACGCAGTTGACCACCGCGTCCGGGGCGACCTCGCGCAGCAATCCGGTGAGCGCGGCCGGCGTGCCGTCGAGCAGGTCGTGGGCGGCCCGCCCCGGGCAGATCACCTCGGTCACCCGGTGGTCCGCGGCCAACGCGTCGCGGGCGTGCCCGCCGATGAAGCCGGACGCCCCGAACAGCAGCACCCGGGTCACGTCAGCTCCCCGGCCCGCACGACGCCCGGCAGGTCCGCGACGCCCGACAGGTCGCCGACGGCCAGCGGCTCGGTCCCCTCGGCAACGGCCAGCGGTGTCGTCCCCTCGCCGATGGCGACCTCGACCGGCCCCGACCGGCTGGGCAGCAGGATCGGCTTGAGCTGGGGGAACGAGCGGTTCGCCTCGTCGTAGTCCTCCGGCCGGCCGATGTCGAGCCAGAACCCGTCGAACGGGTACGTCATCGGCGGGTCACCGCCCGCGAGCAGGTCCAGCACCAGTTGGTCGAAGCCGAGGGCCAGTCCGGCCTGATAGGGCTCCAGGGTCCGCAGCGACATTCCGTAGACGCCCATGCTGACCGGGTAGCGCAGCGCCGGCTTCTCCCGGAACCCGACCACCCGGCCGGCGTCCACGTCGAGCACGCCGAAGTCGATCCGGTGCACCCGCTCGGAGGTCGCCAGGGTCAGGCCGGCGCCGGAGAGCTGGTGGCTGCGCAGCAGGTCGCCGTAGTCCAGATCGGTGAGGACGTCACCGTTCATCACCAGGAACTCGTCGGGCAACCGGTCCTTCAGGCCGAACAGCGGGCCCACCGTGGACAGCGGCTTGTCCTCCTCGATGTAGTCGATGGTCAGGCCCCACCGGTTGCCGTCACCCACGAAGGCCCGGATCAGCGGGCCGAGATGGTTGATCGCCAGGGTCACCGAGGTGAACCCGCGCGAGGCGAGCTGGTCGAGCACGATCTGCAGGATCGAGTGGCTGTCCCCGATGGGCATCAGGGGTTTCGGCAGCGTCGTGGTGTACGGCTTCAGCCGCACCCCTTTGCCGCCGGCAAGGATCACCGCGTGCAACCGGACCTCCCCATAGGTCTCGAGTGGACTATCGGTAGTGCCGAACCTGCCCGATCACCGGAATCAGACCGAGCGCGAACAGTGCCTGGAGCAGCAGCACGCTGCCCAGGTACAGCGAGGTGTCGGTGACCGGGCTGCCGCCCTGCCCGAGCAGCGGGGCGACGCCGAGCAGCGCGCCGAGGCCGACGTGCAGCGCGACCACGACCGTCATGGACAGGCACAACCAGCCGTACCGGCCCTGCCCGGCCAGCAGGAAGGCCAGGTAGTACGCCCCGGCGAGGGCGACGTGCGCGGCCGTCATCACCACCCCGGCGGTGGAGAGCACGCCCAGCTGGGTCAGCCCGGCGAGCAGCAGCACCCCCAGTGCCGCCGGCACCGCGAGGCACGCCGCGACCTCCCGGCCGATCGCCCGCCAGATCCCCACGACGAAGCTGCGCGGGAGCCGGGCCCGCCGGGACAACGCCACCCCGGCTGCCCAGAACCGGCTGGTCCGCCACTCGACGAACCCCATCGACAGGATCAGCGGCACCGCCGACGCCGCGACGTCCCACTGCCCCAGCAGGTACGGCGCCTGCGCGTGGAAGAGCAACGCCGCCGAGCAGAACCCGTAACCGGCGACGCCGAGCAGGGTGGACACCGGTGGCCAGAGCGGGTCCCGGGGCGCCGGCTCCGTCGACCGGGCGGCGGAGCGGGTGGCCCAGAGCCCGGCGGCGAAGGCGACCAGCACGCCGAGGGCCGCCGCGCCCACCGCCCAGCGCCGCTCGGTCGCACCGCCGGTGCTCAGGAAGACCGCGCTGCCCAGCACGGCCGGGACCATCGCCCCGGCCAGCCAGCCCTCCCGCCGGTAGAAGATCAGCAACGTGCTGGCCAGCTGGTACGTCAGTTGACAGAGCATCATCGCGGCGAGCGGCAGGCCACCGTAGGGCAGCATCACCGCACCGGCGGTCAGGCCGAGCAGGGGAGCGGTCAACGCGGCGATCCGCAGCACCCGGCTGGCCGAGCGGGCCCGACCGAGGCCGAGCAGGCGGAACGCCGCGTAAGCGACCATCCCCGACCAGATCCAGCCGACCGTCCCGGCGAGGATCAGGCCGACCACCAGGCCCGGTCGTCCCACGACCGACAACACGGCGGGGAACGCGGCGCTCGGCAGCACGTACAGCAGGCCGTGCGAGATCGTCCGCAGGTCGGCCCACCGGTCGCGGTCGGTCGCCGACGTGGTGCGCGGCCCGTCCACCATCTCCGGGGTCGGCCCCAGCCGCCGGAACACCTCCAGGGCCAGGACGAAGACGTCCCGGTAGCCGTACTCGACCTGGGCGGCCCGGTCGGTGTGCCCGTCGGCCTCCAGGGCGGCGGCGACCTGGAGCGCGTCCACCGCCCGGGTCAGCTGGGGCCGGACCCGCTCGACCAGGTCGTCGACCGGGTCGGTGGAGATCCGGGGCAGCAGGATCGTGCGCTCGGGGTTGTCCGCCCGCCCGTCGGACGGCCCCGGTTCGGTGGTCATCGTGGCGGCGGGGCGGAACAACGGGTCGGTGACGTCCGGGTCCTTGGCTCCGGTCATCAGCGGCCACCGCGCAGGATGGCGATCGTCTGCTCGTCGTCCGGGCCCGGTGTGGTCGGTTGCGGCAGCTCCGGCCCGGACGAGTTCGGGTCGTGGTGGGTCCGGTAGGCGGCCGACGAGTACTGCTCGGGTCCACGCTGGCGGGGCACCCGCCCGGCCATGGGGGTCGCTTCCGGCCGGGCGGTGACGGGGGTCGGCTCGGGCCGGGCGACGGGGGCCACCTCGGGTGGGGCGGCGAACGGGGCGGCGGGGCGGGCGGTGACGGACGCCACTCCGGGGCGGGTCGGCCGGTTCGGGACGCGTACCCAGCCCTGGGCCTGACCGCGCAGCCGCTTCGGCGCGGGGGAGGTGGTCCGGGGCGCGGCGAGTCCCTCGTAGATGTCGCGGTACGCCTGCAACGAGCGTTGCAGGGTGAACCGCTCCAGCACCCGGCCCCGGGCGGCCGCCCCGAGGCGCAGCCGCAGCTCCCGGTCGTTGAGCATCTTGACGCAGGCGGCGGCGATCGCGGGTACGTCACGCGGCGCGACGACGAACCCGGTGTCACCGACCGCCTCGGCGACCCCGCCGACGTTGGTGCACACCGTTGGCCGGCCGCACGCCATCGCCTCCACCACCGTGTAGGGAAAACCCTCGGAGATGCTGGTCAACGCCACCAGGCTGCCGGCGTGGTACGCCTCGACGGCACTGCCGACCCGGCCCTCCAGGACCGCGTGCCCGGTCAGCCCGAGTTCGTCGATCAGCGCCTCGCAGCTCTCGTGGTAGACCTTGTTGGCGGCCGGGGTCCCGCCGAAGATGCGCAGCCGGGCCTCGGGGATCTCGGCCCGTACCAGCGCGAACGCCCGGATCAGGGTGTGCAGGTCCTTGAGCGGGTCGATCCGGCCCATGAACGAGATGGTCGGCACGTCCGGCTCGCCGGCCGCGGGTGGGAACTCGTCCGGGTCGACGCCGTTGTACATCGTCCACATCCGCTCGGGGTCGGCGCCGTTGTGCAGCTGCCACCGCCGGTTGTACTGCGAGTGCGGCGCGAGCGCGCCGGTGATCAGGTAGGCCGCGCCGGCCAGCGAGCGGAAGAAGCTCAGCACCAGCACCCGGACCGGGTGCGGTGCGTCGTCGTGCAGGTAGGAGATGTAGCGCTCGCGCAGGTAGATGCCGTGCTCCGAGAGCACCAGCGGGGTGCCGTACGTCCAGGTGGCGGCCATCCCGACGAGGGTGGAGAGACCGTTCATCGACGAGTGCACGATGTCGGCGCGTACCGGTGGCGCGCTCAGCGGCCGCAGCATGTGCGAGATGAGCCAGGCCGCCTCCAGCGCGTCGGCGACGGTGGGGGCGGGCCCGGTCTCCTCGACCCGCAGGGTGTGCCAGGCCTCCAGCATCATCCGCAGCGCCTCGTTGGACAGCAGGGCCGCGCTCAGGTCACCACCGCCGGAGGCGTACTCGAACATGCCGCGCAGGGCGAGCAGGAAGGTGCTGCGGTTGACCGCGCCGGCCTGGGAGCGGGTCGATTCCAGCGGGGTGACCAGGGCCCGCAGGAACACCTCGTAGGACTGCATGAACTCGGTGCCGGGTCGCCCGGCGGGGACCAGCACCCCCCGCCGGGGGCGGCCGGTCGGCCGGCCGCCCCACAGCGGGATCGAGTGCACACGGTCGAGGTTGGCCGGCCGGTCGAACACCGGCTCCTCGGTGCCGTCCACGGTGAGCGCCACGACCTCCCACCGGTAGTCCGGCATTCCCCGGATGAGCTGTTCGCACCAGATGCTCACCCCACCCATCGCGTACGGGTAGGTGCCCTCCGAGACCAGTGCGATCCTCACCAATTGCTCCCGTTTACCTTTGCTGTTCTGAAGTCGCCGTCTCGCCCTACAGGCGAGGCGCGGCGGTGAACGTGACCGGGGTGTTCGCCGCCAGCGTCACCGGGACGGTGACGTCGGTGCCGTAGGTGCCGGCACCGGTGGTGGTGGCGGCCACGCCCCCGAGTTGGAGCGAGCCGGCGGCCGGCGAGGTCACCGTGATCTCACCGGTGGTCCGGTCGTAGATCGCCGACGCCCCGGCGCTGAGCGCGGCGAAGTGGGCCGTACGCGCCCTGGTGTAGGTGGCGATGTCGGTCCACGCCGTGTTCAGCAGCGGCACCGAGTAGTAGGAGCTGTACTTGGTCAGCACCGCGCCCACCCAGTCGGTGACCAGGCTGTTGCCCGAGCCGTAGTCGCGCACGTTGGCGACGTGGAACGTGTGCGCGTAGATCGAGCCGGACGTCACGTGCTGCAGGCCCACCGAGGCCTCGTAGTCCAGGAGCTGGGCGTAGGTGCGGTCGGTGGGCCAGTAGGGGAAGTGGCCGTTCGGGCCGTAGAAGGCGTTGTAGAAGTGCGTCTCCTCGGCCTGGTTGGTGGTGTGGTAGGCGATGTTGGTCGGCCAGCACGGCACCACCGCGATGCTCGGGTCCAGCGGGTGCGCGGTGGCCGCGTTGAAGTGCGCCGGCACGTGACTGGCGAACGACATGTTGCCCGCCAGCGTGGTGATGCCGAGGTCGCCGGCCGCGTCGATCAGGTCCGGGTTGGACGCGGCGAGGCCGTAGTCGGTGAGCACGCCGCTGGAGTTGTTGTAGACCCCGAGGCCGGAGTATTCGGGGGTCTTCAGCACGCTGGCCGGCGGGTTCAGCCCGATCGAGGTGCCCGCGGTCTGGTTCGCGGTGATCTCGTCGTGGGTGGTGGTGTAGTCGGTAGTGTTCAGCGCGGGGTGGGTCAGGGTGTGGTTGATCCACCGGAAGTTGTTCTTCAGGCACTTCGTGGTGGCGGTCAGCGTGGTGGCGTCGCCGTTCGGGCTGCACGTGTTGCCGGCGAACGGGTCGATCTCGGCGCCGTTGTAGGGGACGTTGAAGGTGAACCCGGACGCCAGCGGGTGCGCGGCGCGCAGCGCGGTCTGCTTCGCGTCGAGGTTGACCGCGTCGTGCCCGGTGATCTGGAAGCCGGGGCTGTACTCGACGGTGCCGTCGTCCTTGTAGTGGTCGGAGAAGCTGAACCAGTCGTCGACGTCGACGTTGAGGTGGTGCTTCTGCTCACCGAAGTGCAGGCCCTTGGTCGCCCACCGGATCAGGCCGTAGACCAGCAGGTCCGAGTGGAGCAGGTACTGGTTCGAGGTGAACGTCAGGGCGAGGCGCTCCCGACCGTCGGTCGACGTCGTGCGTACGGCCAGCACGTTGGACCCGTTGGTCAGCAGGGCGTCGGCGTTGCAGCCGCTCTTGATCGACGTCTTGTAGACGTAGGACTGCGTCACCGGGATCTCGGCGGTGCTCTTGAGGTAGTCGAAGACCCCGGCACCGGCGGTGGTCAGCGAGACCGGCAGGGCGGTGTCGCCGACCGCGGTCTCTCCTGCGGAGTTGAGGCAGTAGTCCTCCGGCCAGGTGCCGTAGCTGGTGTAGAGGGCCACCTGCCGGACCTGGAAGTTGCGCTCGTAGGCCCAGAGGGTGGTCCACTCCGTGCTGCTGAGGCCCTCCAGGTAGTTGCCACCCGACTCGTAGATCAACATGCTGTTGGTGAGCAGGACCGCGTTGTACTTGCCGACCCCGTTGGAGTCGACGAGCGTGCTCGCCGAGAGGGTCTGGCTGGCGGTGTAGATGATGTCGTAGCTCGCGCCGACCCGGTCGAGGGTGGTGGTGAGCGTGGCTACGCCGAAGTCCGCCGTGTTGGTGGCCACGATCAGCGACCGGAGAGCGACCTTGTCGTTGATCGCCTGGGTGCCCACGCCGCCGCTGCGGGCACCCGACGACGACGGGGCGACCTTGACGGTGCCGGCCCGGGTGGGCAGCGGGCCGGGGCGGGACTCCTTCTTGCTCGCGACCTGGCCGAGGCCGGGTGCGCTCGGCGGCTGGGCCAGCGTGCGCGGCGCGGTCGGCGGCTGGGCGAGGCCCGGGGTCTGGGTGCCGAGCAGGACCGTGAGTGCGGTCAGCCCGGCGAGGGCGAATCGGTTCGCGCGACGACGGGTAGGTCCGGTGTGGACCATGTGGTGACCTCCGATGAGGAGATGTGAACAATGCCGCCGATCCTGTATGGATGACGGGGTTGCCATCGAAGGCTAGCAATTGTTGGTGCGGATTCCGTGCATGATCCTGTCGCATGTGGACCATTGACGCAAGCGGGGTCGGGTGTTAGTGCCGGGCACCCGGGCGTGACTTCCGGTAACGCGTTTTTTGCTGATCTTGACGGTGTTGCCGGTCGGTGTCAGCCATGCTGACGTGCTCTTTTTCAGAGGAGCCGAAACACCTCATTCACGTTCACTTCACACGGCTGTAGCCGGCGGTGGCCAAAATGTGGGCCGTGGTCGGGCGTGGAACCGGGCTTACCTCAGCCATTCGCTCGGGTTGCGGCAATTGAGGTGCGGCAAGAATGGCCGATCAGTCCATGCTGGCCCGCCGATCAGCCGATTACCCGACCATCCCTTCGGTTGACGGTGCCCCGTGCGGCCGGTACGCGGTGGGCCGGGGCGTGGAGTGATCGACGTTTTCCCAGCTCAAAGCCCTGTTTGGTGGTGCGGGTGGGGTCGTGCGTGCCTTTTGTCGGGCAATCGCTTGATCGGCGGCACATAGTGGAGAATGTTGAGTTTCCTCGACCCTGCGGGTGTGTGAACTCGGCCGGAAATGGCGAATACCACGGCGCTGACCGCCGAATCAGCCAGTTTCGGCAGAAGCGGTTCCCAGCGTCAGGAGTTGCCCATTCCCATCCTTTGGAAGTCGTCCGCTGTCTCCCTTATCAGCACCGTCCGGGCCAAATCGTTTTACTATCCGATCGGTTTCGTGGAACTTCCACGGGACGCAAATGCAGGAGTAGATGTGCGCGTCCTGAGCCGAAGGTGATGCCGGGACGAAACGGCAGACGCCGGATCGGCGCACCCCCCGGCACGGTCCCACTCGGCGGCTCGGTGGACAGGGCCCGACACCATCGGCCGCGCAGTTTCTCCCGGGCCCGGCCGGCCGGCTGTCCGCCGGTGCCACCGCCGACGTGGGCCGACCGGCAGCTCCGGACGGCCCGACGCCTGCGGGTGACACCGGCGTCGACAGGTCAGGGCCGGCGCAGATCGGGTGTCGTGGCCAGCAGGAGCGTCGAGCCGGCCGCCCAGCCGGCCGCCCCGGCGAGGACCAGGCCCGGCGACGCGTGGGACAGCGACCAGGCGAAGACCGCGCCGGCCAGGACCGGCACCACCGACTCGGCGGCGGCCCCGATCCCGGTCAACGCCCCCTGCACGGTGCCCTGCTCGTCGGCCCGCACGATCCGGGAGAGCCACGCCTGCGCGGCGACGCCGCCGACCGTGGCGAGCACACCCACCGCCTGGAGCACGTGGAGCAGCCAGGGCGTCGAGACGAACGCCGTACCCGCCAGCGTGGCGACGCCGAGCACCCCGCCGAACACCGCGGCCCGCTTGTCCCCGAGCCGGCGCACGATCGGCCCGACGGCCCTGGCCTGGAAGAGCGCGCCGGCCAGGGCCCCCGCCGCCAGCACCACGCCGACCCGCGCGGTGCCCCAGGCGAACTGGTGGGTGAGGAAGAACGTCCAGGTCGACTGGTGGGTCATCCGGGCGACGTCGGCGCAGAACCGGGCGTACGCGAGCCGCCCGAGCACCGGTCGACGCAGCACGACGACGATGGCGCTGACCGGGTTCGCCGTCCGCAGGGTCAACGGGGTGCTCCGGTCGCCGGGCCGCGACTCGGGCAGCACGAGCCAGCCGTACCCGACGTTGGCGAAGGACAGCGCGGCGGCGGCGAGGAACGGTAGGCGTACGTCGACGGTGCCGAGCAGGCCGCCGACGACCGGCCCGGCCACGAAACCCAGCCCGAACGCGGCACCCACCGCCCCGAACGCACCGGCCCGGTCCTCGGGTGCCGTGACGTCCGCCAGGTATGCGTTGACCACGGTGTAGGTGCCCGCGCAGGCGCCGGCGAGGCTGTGGAACACCAGCAGCGTCCACGGGCCGGGGGAACTGGCGTGGGCCAGCCAGTCGACGCCGAGGCAACCCAGCGAGACGAGCAGGACCGGCCGCCGGCCGTACCGGTCGGAGAGTTGGCCGAGCAGCGGCGAGACGACGAACTGCAACAGGCCGTAGAGCGAGCCGAGCAGGCCGGACCAGCGGACCGCGGCGGCGGCGTCGGCGGTGACGGCGGTCAACAGGGCCGGCACCGTCGGCACGATCAGGCCGAGCCCGAGCATGTCCAGGAAGACGGTGACGAGCAGGAAGGAGAGGGCGGGCGTCCGACGCATGGCGGCTCCTGGGCGGTGAGGGGGCAGGGCCCCCTCGCCACCCACGGTCAGCCGCAGGTACGGAGGATCAGATTATCGGTGCCGTCAAACGATTTTCCGGACCGTCGCGTCACCCTCACCCCGGTCCGGTCGACCGGTGCGGGCACGGGCACGCGGGTCCGGTGCGGGCACGGGCACGCGGGTCCGGTCGGGTGGGGCGGGCGCGGGCCGGAGCCCGGTCGGGCGGGGTGGAACCTCAGCGTCGGCACCCGGACGGGCCGTCGCCGCCGGACGGCACGGAGGCGACCACCGCGTCGGAGACCGGGGTGAGCCACTGCAACGGCCCCTCGTACGCCCGGGGCACCGTCACCGTGACCGCCGTCTCCCGGTCGAGCGTGGTGAGCACGGTGGCATCCGACCGTTCGTCGGCATACCAGCAGACCCCGTTGACGGTCCACACGTCGGCGGTGGCGTCCACGGTCGGCTCGGGGCCACCGCAGGCGACGGTCAACGCCGGGTCACCGTAGGCGGCGTTCTGCTCGGCACCGGCGGTCACCGGGCGCTGGGCGAGTTCCCGGACGGTGGCCGGCAGCTGCGACACCAGCGCACGGCACACCACCCCCGGGCGCTCGGCCAACGCCGGGGCGGCCATCTCGACCGGGGCGCTGGACTGGGGGCGCAGGGTGGTCGGCGAGGCACTCGGCGCGGCGACCGGCGGGTCCGGGGACAGCTTGGCGAAGGTGAACCCCGCCACGGCCACCGTCACCGGCACGGCGACCAGGGTGGCCCACAACGCGGCCCGCCGGGTCGACCGGTCCGCAGCGGGCCGGTCGGTGCTGTCCCGGTCGCTGGTGGGTTGGCCGGTGCTGGGCCGGCCGGTGCTGCCCTGGTCGGTGCTGGGCCGGTCGGTGGTGGGTGCGCCGGTGGCGGGCCGGTCGGTGCCGGGCGCGGCGTCGGTCGGGGTCTCGGGGGAGGGAGTCTTCTCGTCCACTTACAGGCGCACCACCGAACACGTGAGGGTGCGGGTGATGCCGGGCACCATCTGCACGTTGCTGACGATCAGTTTGCCGAGCTCGTCGACGGTGTTCGCCTCGGTGAGGACCACCACGTCGTACGGCCCGGTGACGGCGTCGACGCGTACCACGCCGGCAAGGTCCGCGATCAGACCGGCCACGTCCCGCGCCCGGCCCACCTCGGTCTGGATGAGGATGTACGCCTGTACCACGACTCGACCTCCGTCCGTCGCCGCCCAGGGGCGGCCCGAAGGGTGAAAATACCCTACGGAGCAGGCGCGATCCCTATCGGTGGTCGAGGTCAAGCAGCTAGCGAGCGTGTCGGAAGGAAGACATGGGTGTCGCGGACGTGGGCGAGTTCGGTCTCATCGACCGGGTGACCGCCCGGCTGACGTACGGAGCGTCATGCCTGCTCGGGCCGGGTGACGACGCCGCCGTGGTGGCCGCCCCCGACCGGCGGGTGGTCGCCTCCACCGACGTGCTGGTCGAGGGGCGGCACTTCCGGCGGGACTGGTCGAGCGCCCGCGACGTCGGGCACCGGGCGGCGGCGGCCAACCTCGCCGACGTCGCCGCGATGGGCGCGACCCCCACCGCCCTGCTGGTGGCCCTGTGCATCCCCGCCGACCTGGACACCGCCTGGGCGGAGGAGCTGGCCGACGGGCTGGCCGCCGAGGCTGCGCTGGTCGGCGCGGGCGTGGTCGGCGGCGACATGTCCGCCAGCCCCACCCTGACCATCGCGGTGACCGCCCTCGGCGACCTGGCCGGCCGGGCACCGGTGGTCCGCTCCGGTGCCCGGCCGGGTGACGTGGTGGCGCTGGCCGGCCGGACCGGGTGGGCCGCCGCCGGGCTGACCGTGCTCTCCCGGGGGTTCCGGACCCCGCGCCTGCTGGTCGAGGCGTACCGGCGGCCGGAGGTGCCGTACCCGGCCGGACCGGAGGCCGCCCGGCTCGGCGCCACCGCCATGATCGACGTGTCGGACGGGTTGCTGGCCGATCTGGGTCACCTGGCGAAGGCCAGCGGCGTCGGGGTCGACCTGCGCCGGGACGCCTTCGAGGTGCCCCCGCAGATGCGTGACGCCGCCCAGGCGCTCGGCGTCGACCCGTACACCTGGATCCTGGCCGGTGGCGACGATCACGCCCTGGTCGCCACCTTCCCGGCGACGGTGGCGCTGCCGGACCGGTGGCGTCCGGTGGGCCGGGTGGTCGAGGGCGTCGGGGTGACCGTCGACGGTGACGCGTACGACGGACCGGCCGGCTGGGAGCACTTCCGGTAAGGGGCAGTCGTACCCTTCACCCGTGAGTGAGATCGAGATCCGGCCGCTCGGCTTCGACTCGCCGGTGGCGCAGATGCTGATCCGGGCGACCATGGCCGACCTGGGCGTCCGGTACGGCGGCAGCGGCGACGACACCCCCATCGACCCGACCGAGTTCGTCCCACCGCACGGTGAGTTCCTCGTCGCCCACCTCGACGGTGCCCCGGTCGGCTGCGCGGGGTGGCGCAGCCACGGCGACGACGCCGCGGAGCTGAAGCGGATGTACACCGTGCCGGCCGTGCGGGGGCGCGGTGCGGCCCGCGCCCTGCTCGCCGCCGTCGAGGAGTCGGCCCGCCGGCACGGTCGCCGGCGGATCATCCTGGAGTGCGGCGACCGGCAGCCCGAGGCGGTCGCCCTCTACACCTCGGCGGGGTACGAGCGGATCGCCAACTTCGGCTACTACGCCGACGCTCCCGGCTGCCTGTCGTTCGGCCGGCCACTCTGACCCGCCCGCCGCAGGGCCGTGCCACCGGGTGAATCCCCGACCCACCCGGCCGGTGCGGCGCTGTCAGGCGACGGTGAAGCGGAACCGGTCGGCACCGGCACGGGCCGTGGCGGTCGCCTCCGCCGGGTCGGCGCCCCAGGCCAGCACGTGCCCGCCGCGCCGCACCGACGAGGTGACGTCACCGACCCGGTCGCCGACCGCCACGTCGAGCTGCACGGCCAGCACACCGGGCACCCGCCGGGCGTCGCGCAGCCCGTCGATCGCGGTGAGCGTCCCCGGCGGTGGCAGCAGGAACTCCACCGCCGCCGCCCCGGACGGCCGGGCCGGGAGCCGGGGCCGCTCGCCGCGCAGCGTCCGCAGGTAGGCGTCGATGAAACCGCACTCGTACGCCACCGAGACCAACGCGGAGATCATGTCGCCGGGCAGCCGGGCGGCGCACTCCACCAACGTCGGCACCCCGTCGGCGACGATCCACTCGCTGTGCAGCACACCGGTGCGGAAACCGGCCGCCGTCGCCAGCCGGGTGGCTGCCTCGACCAGTTCCGCCCGGCGGGCCGCCGGCAGCGCCGAGGGGACCGTGTGCCCGGTCTCCACCGGGCGACGACCCGGCAGCACCCGCTTGTCGGTGACGTTGCCGAAGCACACCTCGCCGTCGGCGACCAGCAGCTCGACGCTGTATTCCGGGCCGACCAGGGTCTGCTCGACCAGCACCTCGGTGGGCAGGTCGCTGGCCGCCTCCACCGGTTCCTCCGGGGCGGCGGTCGCCGACCAGGCCGCCGACACGTCGTCACCGGGGGCGATCAGTTGCACGCCGAGGCTGCCGGAGCGGCGGGTCGGCTTCAACACGCAGCGGCCACCGAACCGGGCCGCGAACGTCGCCGCCCGCTGCGGGGAGTCGACCAGCTCGTACGCCGGATTGGCCAGCCCGGCCCGGTCGGCGAGCAGGCGCATCCGGTGCTTGTCGGAGAAGACGTCGGCGGCCTGCGGGCCGGCCCCGGGCAGGCCCAGCCGGTCGGCGAGCCGGGCGGCGGCACCGACCGCGTACTCCAGGCCGGGCATCACCAGCCGGGCGGTGGTCAGCCCCGGCTCGCGGGCCAGCAACTCCTCGACGTCCAACCCGGTCTGGTAGCGGGCGGACACCACCCGCGAGACCACCGGCAGGCGGGTCACCGTCGTGGTGACGTCCCGCCGGGCGATGATCTCCGGCTCCTCGACGAGTACCACGCTGCCCGGCGGCAGCTCCTCGGCGAACCAGTGCATCATGCCGATCGAGGCGCCCACCACGATCATCTCGTCAGGGCCCAGGTCAAGGTCCAACGGTCGTCCTCCGTACGGGTCGGCCACCGGGTGCGGGGACACGACAGTACCGGCGGGCCAGGACGGCCCGCCGGTACTGTCGGAGCTGGAGCGGTGGTGGTGTTACCTGGTCAGGCGCGGGTGACCTTGCCGGCCTTGATGCACGAGGTGCAGACCTGGAGCTTCTTGGTGTTGCCGCCACCGGCCGGGGTACGCACCGACTGGATGTTCGGGTTCCAGCGGCGGTTGGTCCGCCGGTGCGAGTGGGACACGTTGTGGCCGAAGCCCGGCCCCTTGCCACAGACGTCGCACACGCTAGCCACGGGATACTCCTGAGATTGATACGTTCATGAGGTCGCCGGCAGGCGCTGCGCGGACAACCTGGCCAGGTTACCCGATGCACCCCCGCCCCGCCCAACCGGCCCGTCCCGGCCCCCTGTGGCGGCCAGCCCGCCACCGTCCCGCACGGCGCGCGGACCGGGCCGGCCACCGTCGGAAGGCGTCGCCGCCGGCCGGCCCAGGGACACGCCGGCCGACCCCGGCGGGTGTCGGCCGCCGCCAGTAGGCTTCTGGCCGTGCTGGACACCCTCGACGCCGCCGCGGTACGCCGCTGGTGCGCGAGCGGTCTCGCCGCGCTGCGCCGGCACCAGGGTGAGATCGACGACCTCAACGTCTATCCCGTGCCCGACGGGGACACCGGCACCAACCTCGTGCTCACCCTCACCTCGGCCCAGCAGGCGCTGTCGGTGGGCCTCGGCACCCTGCCGGAGGACGGCGACACCGCGCACGGGCACGCGCTGCGGCTGATGGCCAGGGGTGCGTTGCTCGGTGCCCGGGGCAACTCCGGGGTGATCCTCTCGCAGCTCCTGCGCGGGCTCGCCGAGGCACTCGGCGGTGTGCCCACCGTCGCCGGCCGGGCGTTGGCCGGTGCGCTGCGCGACGCCACCACCGCCGCCTACGCCGCGGTGGCCCAGCCGGTCGAGGGCACGGTGCTCAGCGTGGTCGCCGCCGCCGCGACCGCCGCCGAGCAGGCCGACAGCGACGACCTGCGCACGGTTGTCCGGGCCGCCGCCGGGGAGGCGGCCCGCGCGCTGGCCCGTACCCCCGACCAGTTGCCCGCGCTGGCCCGTGCCGGGGTGGTCGACGCCGGTGGCCGGGGACTCTGCCTGCTGCTCGACGCCCTGGTCGAGGTGGTCACGGGGGAGCCTGCGGCCGGGCCTGCGCCGGTGACCCGTCCGGCCCGTGGGCCGCTGACCGCCGTCCGGGAGACCGGCTCCTCCGACTACGCCTACGAGGTGCAGTTCCTGCTCGACGCGCCGCACGAGGCGGTGACCCGGATGCGCGCCGAGCTGGCCACGCTGGGCGACTCGCTGGTGGTGGTAGGTGACGCCGGTACGCCGGCGGAGTCCGGCACCTGGAACGTCCACGTCCACGTCAACGACGTCGGGGCGGCCGTCGAGGCCGGGGTGGCCGCCGGCCGGCCGTACCGGATATCGGTGACCCGGTTCGCCGACCAGGCCGCGCCGGCCCGGCGACCCGGCCCCGCCGCCGACGGCCGGGCGGCCGTGGTGGTCGCGCCCGGCGTCGGCATCGCCGAGCTGTTCGGCGGGGAGGGCGCGACGGTGGTGCCGGGCAACCCGTCCACCGGCGAGCTGCTGGACGCGATCCGGGCCACCGCCGCCGCCCGGGTGGTGGTGCTCCCCAACGACCCGAACACCCAGGCGGTGGCGAACGCCGCCGCCCGGGAGGCGCACCGGCTCGGGGTGGAGGTGAGCGTGGTGCCGACCCGCTCGCCGGTGCAGGCGCTCGCCGCGCTCGCCGTCCGCGACCCGCAGCGCCGGTTCGCCGACGACGTCATCGCGATGGCCGAGGCCGCCGGTGCCTGCCGGTACGCCGAGGTGTGCCACGCCAGCCGGGAGGCGCTCACCGTGGCCGGCCCGTGCCGCCCCGGTGACGTGCTGGCCCTGGTCGAGGGGGAGGTCCACCTGATCGGCAGCGACCTGGTCGACACCTGCGCCGCCGTGGTCGACCGGATGCTCGGCGGCGGCGGTGAACTGGTCACCCTGCTCACCGGCGCGGACGCCCCCGCCGGCCTCGCCGAGGCGGTCCGGGCGCACGTGACCCGGCGCTGGCCCTTCGTCGAGGTGCAGGCGTATTCGGGTGGGCAACCGCACTATCCGCTCCTGGTGGGGGTCGAATGACGACGTCCGAGCCGGCCACGGTGGACACCGCGCTCACCAAGCTGGTGGGGGAGAAGACCGCCAAGGCGCTCGCCGGTCACCTCGACCTGCACACCGCCGGTGACCTGATCTACCACTTCCCGCGCCGGTACGACGAGCGCGGCGAGCACACCGACATCCGTTCGTTGGACGTCGGTGAGCAGGTCACCGTCCTGGCCCAGGTGCAGCGCACGGCGGTCCGCCCGATGCGGCAGCGGCGGGGCAACCTGCTGGAGGTGACCGTCGGCGACAACTCCGGCGGGACGCTGACGCTCACCTTCTTCGGCAACCAGGCGTGGCGGGAGCGGGAACTGCGCCCCGGCCGGTGGGGGCTGTTCGCCGGCAAGGTCACCGAGTTCCGGGGCAAGCGGCAGCTCAACGGCCCGGAGTACGTCCTGCTCGGTGAGGGGGGCGAGGGTGAGGTGGCGGCCTCCGAGGAGGTCGAGGAGTTCGCCGGGGCGCTGATTCCGGTCTACCCGGCCGCCGCAGCCGTGCCGACCTGGGTGATCGCCCGCTGCGTCCGGGTGGTGCTGGACACCGTCACCCCGCCGGACGACCCGCTGCCCACGCCGATGCGGGTCGGCCGGAAGCTGGTCGGCATCGACACCGCGCTGCGCGAGATCCACCGGCCGTCCAGCAAGGAGGAGCTGTACCGGGCCCGCCGCCGGCTCAAGTGGGACGAGGCGTTCGCCGTGCAGCTGACCCTGGTGCAGCGCAAGCTGCGGTCGGCGTCCTCGCCGGCCACCCCGCGCCCCGCGAAGGCGGATGGCCTGCTCGACGCGTTCGACGCCCGGCTGCCCTACGAGCTGACCCCCGGCCAGCGTGACGTCGGCGTCGAGATCGCCGCCGACCTGGCCACCCCGCACCCGATGCACCGGCTGTTGCAGGGCGAGGTCGGTTCCGGCAAGACGGTGGTGGCGTTGCGGGCGATGCTCCAGGTGGTCGACGCGGGAGGTCAGGCGGCACTGCTCGCCCCGACCGAGGTGCTCGCCGCCCAGCACCACCGGGGCATGCTCGACCTGCTCGGCCCGCTGGCACAGGCCGGTGAGCTGGGGGCGGCCGACGACGCGACCCGAGTGGAGCTGGTCACCGGCTCGCTGGGCGCGGCAGCCCGACGGCGGGCCCTGGCCGAGGTGGCGCAGGGGCGGGCCGGCATCGTGCTCGGCACCCACGCCCTGCTCTACGAGGGGGTCGACTTCGCCGACCTGGGCCTGGTGGTGGTCGACGAGCAGCACCGTTTCGGCGTGGAGCAGCGCGACGCCCTGCGCGCCAAGGCCGACCAGCCACCGCACGTGCTGGTGATGACCGCCACCCCGATCCCCCGCACGGTGGCGATGACCGTCTACGGCGACCTGGAGACCTCCACCCTGTCCCAGTTGCCGCAGGGACGCTCCCCGATCGCCTCGCACGTGGTGCCGGTGGCGGAGAAACCAGCCTTCCTGGACCGGGCCTGGCGGCGGGTGCGCGAGGAGGTCACCGCCGGCCACCAGGCGTACGTGGTGTGCCCGCGCATCGGCGAGGGTCCGGCGGCCGAGGAGGAGCCACCCCGCGAGGACGACAACGGACGACGTCCACCGCTGGCGGTGACCGAGGTGGCGCCGCTGCTCGCCGAGGGGCCGCTGCACGGGCTGCGGATCGGCGTCCTGCACGGGCGGCTGCCCGCCGACGAGAAGGACGCGGTGATGCGGTCCTTCGCCGACGGCGACCTGGACGTGCTGGTCGCGACCACGGTGGTGGAGGTCGGCGTGAACGTGCCCAACGCCACCGTGATGATCGTGCTGGACGCAGACCGGTTCGGTGTCTCCCAGCTGCACCAGCTGCGGGGGCGGGTCGGCCGGGGCGCGGCCCCCGGGCTCTGCCTGCTGGTCAGCGAGGCGGCCGAGGGTTCGTCGGCGCGGGAACGGTTGGACGCGGTCGCCTCCACCACCGACGGGTTCAAGCTGGCCGAGCTGGATCTGGAGCAGCGCCGGGAGGGTGACGTGCTGGGGGCGACCCAGTCCGGTCGTCGCTCGCACCTGCGGCTGCTGTCCCTGCTGCGCGACGCCGACCTGATCCGGGACGCCCGCGCCGAGGCGCTCACCCTGGTCGAGCAGGACCCGCAGTTGGCGCGGCACCCGGCGCTGGCCGCCTCGGTCGCCGCCCTGGTCGACGAGGAACGCGCGGAATACCTGGAGAAGGGCTGACCGCCGCCCCCGGGCGTGGGGGACGGCGGTCGGCCGTCGGGGTGCCGGTCGACCCGTCGGCCGGCGTCCCCGGGACGGGGGCTACCGCCCGGCGGCGTCCCCCGGACGGAGGGCTACCGCCCGGCGGCTCAGGGGCGGCGTTTCTCGACGACGGTCCAGCCGGTCCAGCCCCGGTCGGCGACGAGTCTGCGCAGTCGCCTGACGACGGGATGGGCGGCGTCGGCGAACGAGTCCATCAACCGGACGAACGCGGGGTCCGGGGTGACCTCCTCCTGCATCTCCAGCTCCCCGGCGGCCTCCGCCTGCGCGAACAGGTCGGCCATCAGGTCGGCCGTCTCGCGCAGCAACTCCTCGTCCTGCCAGTTCTCGGCGACCCGGCCGATCAGCCGGTAGAGCTGGATGACCTGGGGGTTGTCCAGCTGGGCCACCTTGTCGGCCATCAGCCCCTTGATGGCGTCCGGCCACCGCGCCGCCATCAGGATCCACCCGTCGCGTTCGGCCTCGACGGCGACCGGTGGCACCCCGGCGGCGCGGAGCCGGTCCAGGTAGTCGACCACCTCCGCGGGGACGGCGAGGGTGTCACCGCCGCTGAGCCGGGCGATCCGCCGTCGGTGCTCCTGCAGCGCCCGGATCTGGGCCCGCAGCTGGCGGTCGATCTCGGCGGTGGCGGCGGTGAACGTCTCCGCGTCGGCGTCGAGCAGTTCGCGGACCCGGGCCAGCGGGACGCCGGCCTCGGCGAGCGTCCGGATCCTCACCAGCCGGACCACCGCAGCCGCGTCGTACGTCCGGTAGCCGGAGGCGTCGCGTTCCGGCTCCGGCAGCAACCCGATCTGGTGGTAGTGCCGTACGGCGCGGATGGTCACCCCGGCGTAGGACGCCAACCGTCCGATCGTCAACATGGCCTCAGCCTGCCCGACCCGGGAGCACCGTCAACCGACCTTGCGGTGGTGGACGGCCATCGCGCCGGCGTACGCGAGGACGAGGAGGCCGGCGCACCAGGCGAGCGCGGTCCAGATGTCGCCGCCCACCGGCTGGCCGGCGAACAGGGCGCGGATCGTGTTCACGATGGACGTCACCGGCTGGTGTTCGGCGAACGCGCGCACCGGGCCGGGCATGGTGTCGGTGGGCACGAAGGCCGAGCTGACGAACGGCAGCAGGATGAGCGGGTAGGAGAACGCGCTCGCACCGTCGACGGAGGTGGCGGTGAGGCCCGGGATGACCGCGAGCCAGGTCAGCGCCAGGGTGAACAGCAGCATGATGCCGGCGACCGCCAGCCAGCCCAGCACGCCGGCCCCCGAACGGAAGCCCATGGCCAGCGCCACCAGCACCACCACCACGAGTGAGATCAGGTTGGCCACCAGCGAGGTCAGCACGTGCGCCCAGAGCACGGCCGAGCGGGCGATCGGCATGGACTGGAACCGTTCGAAGATGCCGCCCTTGAGGTCCAGGAAGAGCCGGTAGGCGGTGTAGGAGATGCCGGAGACGACGGTGATGAGCAGGATGCCGGGCAGCAGGTAGTTGACGTACCGGTCGGACCCGGTTTCGATCGCGCCGCCGAACACGTAGACGAAGAGCAGCAGGAACGCGATCGGCATGATCGCGGTGGTGATGATGGTGTCCGGGCTGCGGCTGATGTGTCGCAGTGACCGCCCCAGCAGGGCGGCGGTGTCACCGAGGAAGTGTCTGGTCATCGGGGTTCCTCAACTGCTCGTGCCGTCGGGGCGACGGCGTCCACGGTGTCGTCGGTGCGGGTGCGGGTGCGGGTGCTGGTGCCGTCGTCGCCGCCGTCGCCGACGATGGCGAGGAACACGTCCTCCAGGGTGGGCTGCTTCTCGACGTACTCGACGGTGGCGGGCGGGAGCAGCCGGCGGAGTTCGGCGAGCGTGCCGTCGGCGATGATGCGCCCGTGGTGCAGGACGGCGATCCGGTCGGCGAGCTGCTCTGCCTCGTCGAGGTACTGCGTGGTGAGCAGCACCGTCGTGCCCTGCCGGGCGAGTTCCCGGACGGCCTGCCACACCTCCAGCCGGCCCTGCGGGTCGAGCCCGGTGGTCGGTTCGTCGAGGAAGATCACCGGCGGGTCGCCGATGAGGCTCATCGCGATGTCGAGGCGACGGCGCATCCCACCGGAGTACGTGCCCACCCGCCGGCCTCCCGCCTCGGTGAGCGCGAAGCGGCCGAGCAGGTCGTCGGCGACCCGACCGGGGTCGCGCAGGTGGCGCAGCCGGGCGACCAGCACCAGGTTCTCCCGGCCGGTGAGGATCTCGTCGACGGCGGCGAACTGGCCGGTGAGGCTGACGGACTCCCGTACCCTCGCCGCCCGGGTGGTGACGTCGAGACCGTGCACGTGGGCCGTCCCGCCGTCGGGTTTGAGCAGGGTGGCCAGGATGCGTACCAGGGTGGTCTTCCCCGCCCCGTTGGCGCCGAGCAGGGCGAGGATGCTGCCCGGTGCCACGTCGAGGTCCACCCCGCGCAGCACGCGCAGTTCCCGGTAGGACTTCGTCAGGCTCCGGACCTGGATGGCGGGCCCGCGGGCCGGCGACATTGTCGATTGATCGGCTGACATGGCGTCAGCATCCGGGGTTGACGCTGCGGCAGGGTCAAGCCCGAAACGCGCGGGGCGCGTCGACCGGTCGGTCGACGCGCCCCGGGGGCGTGCTGCGGTCAGACGGTGAAGTGGATCCGTCGGCGTCGGGCGACGAGGAAGAGCACCGCGCCGGCCACCAGCAGGGTGGCCGCGCCGGCGGCGATGGCGCCGGCCGCCGCACCGGTCACCGGGAGGCCGCCGTCCTGGTCGCCGCCGCCACCGCCACCACCGGTGGACGGGCAGTCCTCCGGCTGCTCCCACTTCACCGGGCCGCCGGAGTCGAGGTCACCGGTGACGGTGACGGTGAGCCCCTTGGTGGCGGGGAAGCTGACCGTCCCGGTCCGTCCCGGTTCGACGGTGAGCTTCTTCGGCTCGCCCTTGTTGGGGGTGAAGACCGAGGTCAGCGGGGTGCCGTCCTCCGGGTTGCTGATCCGGAAGACCATCTTGTCGCAGCTGGACTCATAGCTGGCGTCGGGCGTGCCGACCTCGGGCTGCTGGCAGTCCTCGGGCTTCTGCCACCCACCGGTGAAGTCCTTCATGCCGGCGGCGGCCACGGTGATCTCCTGCGCCTCCCCGGCGCTGAGCTTGCGGGTCTCGATCTTGCGCAGGGGGACGGTCACCTTCTCGGTGAAGCCACCGCTGCCGGTGATGGTGAACGTCGCCGCGGCGTTGCCGCTGCGGTTGACCAGGGTCAGTTCGACGTTGCCGTCGCAGTCGGACTCGGCGATCACCTCGGGGGCCGCCGAGCAGGTGCCCGAACCGCCGTTGAACCAGGCACGCGGGCCGGTGGAGCGGGCGCCGATGCCGGACGGGCTGCCGACCTTGCGGTCGCCGTACCGGTCACTGGTGTCGGTCAGCGGGTCGATCAGCTTGCTGCCGAAGACGAAGTCGACCTGGGTGTGGCAGTTCGGCACCTCGACGGCGAAGTCGAGGGTGGCCACCCCCAGCTCGCCCGGGGCGACCCCGGTGAACTTCTTGATCGACTTGTCGAGCACGTACTGCGGCACGGCGAACGTCGCCGACGGCGTCACGTACGACACCAGGGCCAGGTCCTGCTCCTCGCCCCGGCAGAGTGGGCCGTTGGTCAGGGTGATCGAGGCGCGGCCCGCCGGACCGTCGAAGGTGTGCGTGTAACGCGCGTCGGCGGCGGCGACACAGGACGACGTGGACTGCCCGCCCGCCGGGGTGGTGGCGGTCGCGCTCGCCGTCGTGGTGGGCGTGGGGGACGGCGAGGGTGAGCTGGCGCCCGCCGGGGTGGTGCAGGCGAGGACCGTGGCCAGGCCGGCCAGGGCGGCGGCGGTCACGGCGAGCGGTCGCCGGAGCGACAGCTGGGGACGGATCACGCGTACTCCCGGGGTGAGGGTGCGTCAGGGCGCGGCGGGGGTGGCGTTGCCTGGTCACGGCGCGTGTCGGGAGCGCCGTGACGACGCCGTGCGACGCCCTGGCCGGCGGAGCGGCACCGGCACCGGGCCGACCCTAGTGGGCCCGTCGATACGGACATAGTGCACGGCGGGCACCGGGAGTGTTGTTATGTATTTGAGATCATTGATTCACTGGGGGTGATGTTTCGGTCACCCGGACGGGGCGCACCGCGCCGCCGGCCCGCGTCGGTGGTCGCGTAGCGTCACAGGCATGCGCAGGGAAAGACGGTGACCCGGATCGTGGCCGGCACGCTCGGCGGTCGGCGGATCGCCGCACCCCCCGGCGCCGGCACCCGCCCCACCTCCGACCGGGTGCGCGAGGCCCTGTTCAGCGCCGTCGCCGCCGAGGTGGACCTGGTCGGCGCGCGCTTCGCCGACCTGTACGCCGGCTCCGGCGCGGTCGGGCTGGAGGCGCTGTCCCGGGGGGCCGAGCACGTGCTGCTGGTCGAGTCCGATCCCCGGGCCGCCCGGGTGATCCGGGAGAACGTCGCCGCGCTCCGGGCCGCCCCGGCCGCCCGGCTGGTCACCGGCAAGGTGGCCGGCGTGCTCGCGGCCGGCCCCGGCGACGCGTCGTACGACGTGGTCTTCGCCGACCCCCCCTACGCGGTGCCGGACACCGAGATCACCGCCCTGCTGACCGCGCTGGTGGAGCACGACTGGCTCGCCCCCGACGCGCTGGTGGTGGTCGAGCGGTCCACCCGTACCGGCCCGGTCGACTGGGTGCGGGGCATCACCGCCGAACGCAGCCGGCGTTACGGCGAGACCACTCTTTGGTACGGTCGCCGATCATGAGACGTGCGGTGTGTCCCGGCTCGTTCGACCCGGTCACCAACGGACACCTCGACATCATCGGACGGGCCAGCCGGCTCTTCGACGAGGTGATCGTCGGTGTGCTGGTGAACCAGTCCAAGAGTGGCCTGTTCACCGTCGAGGAGCGGATCGACATGCTCCACGAGGTGACCTCCTCGTACGGCAACGTGCGGGTGGCGTCCTTCCGTGGGCTGCTCGTCGATTTCTGCCGGGCGCAGGAGGCGAGCGTGCTGATCAAGGGCCTGCGGGCGGTCAGCGACTTCGACTACGAGTTGCAGATGGCCCAGATGAACATCGGCCTGGCCGGCGTGGAGACCCTGTTCATGCCGACCAACCCGCTCTACTCGTTCCTCTCCTCCAGCCTGGTCAAGGACGTGGCCAAGTGGGGCGGCGACATCTCCTCCCACGTCCCCGACACCGTCCGGCAGGCGCTCGCGGCCCGGCTCACCACCCCGCGCCCCTGACCGCCCGCCGCCGGCCCACCGACGCCGGGGCAGCGGATCGGAGGCGGGCGGCGCGTCGGGGCGGGGTGGTGAGGGCGGTGGTGGCCCGGGCACGACATCATGTGGTGCAGCGCCGAAGTCGGGCGCAGGCCGCATCATGTAGGTCGGCAGACGAACGACAGGGGTGAGGTACCGGTGGACCCGCTCGATCGCATCGACGAACTGATCGGCGTGCTGGAGCAGGCGCGCTCCGTCCCGATGTCGCGCAACAACTGCATGGTCGACCGGGGCGAGATGATCGCGGCTCTCGACGAGATGCGCGCCGACCTCCCTGCCGACCTGCGTCGCGCCGCCGCCCTCCTGGAGGAGCGCGACAAGATCATGGATGCCGGTAAGCGGGAGGCCGACCGGATCATCAGCGAAGGTGAGGCGGAACACGCCCGCCTGGTCTCGGTGAACGAGATCACGGTCTCCGCCGAGCACGAGGGGGCCCGGATCATCGCCGAGGCCCGCGCCGAGGCACAGCGGCTGCGGGAGGAGGTCGACGACTACGTCGACACCGCGCTGGCGAACTTCGAGCAGTTCCTCACCCGGGCGCTGGCGTCGATCGAGCGTGGGCGGGACAAGATGCACGCGCTGCGGGAGATCGGCACCTTCGGTGGGGACGAGGCGGAGCGCCCGCTACCCTTCTGAGCGGCACCTCATCGCACCGACGGACGGGTCGGGCGTCGCCCCCGGTTCGACGATCCGGCGGTCGCCCAGGTAACCTTTTTTGTCGGCCTCTCACCGGCCGGAGTCTGACTATGCCCAAACACTCGCCTTCATCACTCAACCCCAGGGCGCCGCTGGTCCTCGACACGAGGGACCTGCCGCGTCGCCCTGGTGCGTTGCGTACGCATCGGCGGGTCGTGCCGGCACCGGCGGACCTCGGCGGAGAGTTGATCAGCGTGCCGGAGGGTGCGGACCTCGACCTCGACCTGAGGTTGGAGTCGGTGTCCGAGGGCGTGCTCGTCTCCGGGACCATCACCGGTCCCGTCCAGGGCGAGTGCGGTCGTTGCCTGCGCGCGATCGACTACTCGTTGACCGTGAACGTCCAGGAGCTGTACGCGTACGAGAACAGCACCACGGACATCACGACCGACGAGGACGAGGTGGGCCGGATGCAGGACGATCTGATCGACCTGGAGCCGGCGCTGCGGGACGCGGTGGTGCTCACGCTGCCGACCAACCCGCTCTGCCGGGAGGACTGCCCAGGACTGTGCCCCGAGTGCGGGGTGCACTGGGACGATCTGCCGGCCGATCACAGCCACCAGCAGATCGACCCGCGTTGGGCGAGCCTGTCGCAACTGAACCGTACAGAGGAGTAGGAACCGTGGCCGTCCCGAAGCGCAAGATGTCGCGCAGCAACACCCGGTCCCGCCGGGCGAACTGGAAGGCGGCTGTGGTCGCGACCGTGGCCTGCCCGCAGTGCAAGTCCCCCAAGCTGCCGCACGCGGCGTGCTCCGTCTGCGGCACGTACAACGGCCGCCAGGTTCTCGAGGTCTGACCTGGACGCCGAGTGACACCCCCGACCACAGGTCGGGTGGCGCGCGCACCCCGGCGATCGCCCGGTGCCCCGGCTCCCTCCGACGTCGACCGGCCCGCTCCGGCCGGCGTGGCGATGGAGCCGGGCACCGCGCGGATCGCCGTTGACCTCCTCGGCGGGGACGATGCTCCCGCCGTCGTGGTTGACGGCGCTCTGCGGGCGGTGCGTGCCGACCCGGACCTGCACCTGCTGCTCGTCGGCCCGACCGAGGTCGCGGCCGGGGTGGTCGACGCCCTGACCCCGGAGCAACGGACCCGGATCACCATCCGCGCGACCCGTACCGCCGCCGGGCCGGCCGACCACGCCCCACGGGCCGACAGCACCGTCCGCGCGGCCGTCTCCGCCGTCCGCGACGGCGCCGCCGACGCCCTGGTCTCCGCCGGGTCCACCGGCGCCACCGTCTCCGCCGCCGCCCTCGGCTTCGGCCGTTGGGCCGACGTGCGCCGGCCCGCGCTGGTGGCGAGCCTGCCGGCCGTCTCCGGCCCGGTGATCCTGCTCGACGTCGGCGGCTCGCTGGAGCCCCGCCCCGCCACCCTGGCCCGGCACGCCGTGCTCGGAGCGGCCTACGCCGCCGTCGCGCACGCCATCGTCGCACCCCGGGTCGGCCTGCTCTCGGTGGGCACCGAGACCGGCAAGGGGGACCGCCCCCGCCGCACCGCCGACCCCCTCCTCGCCGCCGCCCCACTGCCCTGCGCCGCCCGCTACGTCGGGCTGGTCGAGGGCTACGACGTGACGCTCGGCCTGCGCGCCGACGTGGTGGTAACCGACGGTTTCACCGGTAACGTCCTGCTCAAGGCCATCGAGGGGGCGTACACGATGACCGGGGGCCCACCCGCCGGCGGTGACGCCCCGCGGGCGGCGGCCCTGCTCGGGGTGGCCGGCACCGTGGTGGTCTGCCACGGCGCGGCGACCCCCGACGACGTCGCCTCCGGCATCGCCCTGGCCGCCCACCTGTGGCGTCGCCGGGCCACCGACCGGGTCCGGGAACAGGTCGCCGGCCTGCCGACCGGCGGCGGCACCGACCAGGAGGACCCGCAGGCATCGGCCGGGTCCGATCCTCCCGGTGCGGATCGCCGCGAGCCGAGGAGACGGCCATGAGCACCAGGTGTGCGCCGGCCAGCCTCGCAGTCCTGAACGAACAGGTCACCGGCGTACGGGCCATGAGTCCGCGTACCCCGCCGGCGGGAACGGAGCAGAGGTAGGAGCATGACCAACGACAAGCGGCGGCGCGCGCCCGTCGCCCACCTGGAGACGGCGTTCGGGGTGACCCTCGACCCCGAGCTGCTGGAGCGGGCGTTGACCCACCGGTCGTACGCCTACGAGAACGGTGGGCTGCCCACCAACGAGCGGCTGGAGTTCCTCGGTGACTCGGTGCTCGGCGTGGTGATCACCACCGCGTTGTTCCGCAACCACCCTGACCTGCCCGAGGGGCAACTGGCGAAGCTGCGGGCCAGCGTGGTCAACATGCGTGCCCTGGCCGACGTCGCCCGGGGGCTCGGCCCCGACGGGCTCGGCGCCTACCTGCTGCTCGGCAAGGGGGAGGAGAGCACCGGCGGCCGGGACAAGGCGAGCATCCTCGCCGACACCCTGGAGGCGTTGCTCGGCGCGATCTACCTCCAGTACGGGCTGGACACCGCAGCGGAGGTCATCCACCGGCTGTTCGATCCGCTGATGGCCGAGTCGGCGGGCCGGGGCGCCGCCCTGGACTGGAAGACCAGCCTCCAGGAGCTGACCGCCGCGCTGGGGCTGGGCGTGCCCGAGTACCGGATCGAGGGCACCGGACCCGACCACCTGAAGACCTTCACCGCCTGGGTGGTGGTGGCCGGCAACCGCTACGGCGGATCCGAGGGGCGCAGTAAGAAGGAGGCCGAACAGCGGGCCGCCGACGCGGCCTGGCGGGAGCTGACCGCGCAGGCCGAGCGGGACCGCGCGGACGCCGCACCACCCGACGCGCAGGAGCCGGCGGCCGACGAGACCGCCGAGGCGGGTCTGGGTCGTGCCTGAACTGCCCGAGGTCGAGACGGTGCGGCAGGGGCTGGCCCAGTGGGTCACCGGTCGACGGATCTCGACGGTGGAGGTGCGCCACCCCCGGGCCGTGCGGCGACACGTCCCCGGCCCGGCGCACTTCGCCGACGTGCTCGCCGGCCGGACGGTGACCGACGTACGCCGGCGCGGCAAGTACCTCTGGCTGCCACTGGACAGCGGTGACGCGCTCGTCGGCCACCTGGGCATGTCGGGGCAGTTGCTGCTCCAGCCGGCCGAGGCGGCCGACGAGCTGCACCTGCGGGTCCGGTTCCGGTTCACCGACGACGGCCCGCAACTGCGCTTCGTCGACCAGCGGACGTTCGGTGGGCTCGCGGTCAGCGAGGGCGGCGCCGTTCTGCCCGCCGAGATCGCGCATATCGCCCGCGACCCGATGGACCCGGAATTCTCCGACACCGGATTCGTCACCGCCCTGCGCCGACGGCGTACGGAGGTCAAGCGGGCCCTGCTGGACCAGACGCTGATCTCCGGGGTGGGCAACATCTACGCCGACGAGGCGCTGTGGCGGGCCCGGCTGCACGGGGCCCGCCCCACCGACGCGGTGACCGCCCCCGCCGCAGGTCGGCTGCTCGGGCACGTACGGGACGTCCTGGCCGAGGCGATCAAGCAGGGCGGCACGAGCTTCGACGACCTGTACGTCAACGTCAACGGGGAGAGCGGCTACTTCGACAGGTCGCTCAACGCCTACGGCCGGGAAGGGGAACCCTGCCGGCGTTGCGGGGCGCCGATCCGCCGGGAGGCGTTCATGAACCGGTCGTCGTACAGCTGCCCGCGCTGTCAGCCCCGCCCCCGGGGTGCCCTCAGGGGGTGACCCCGACCCGGTTCGGGGTTGCACCGGTGTGCCGCGCCGACGGCACTCCGGGCCGGTGCCGGATTTACGCTGATCCACCCGGTCGGTCGTCCCGGGCGGCCCGGCCCGGCCGCCTCCGCGGCGTCCGGGGTGGGCCGGGGC
Source organism: Micromonospora sp. CA-248260 (assembly GCF_050942205.1). Taxonomy (NCBI): domain Bacteria; kingdom Bacillati; phylum Actinomycetota; class Actinomycetes; order Micromonosporales; family Micromonosporaceae; genus Micromonospora; species Micromonospora sp. CA-248260. The sequence goes on from NZ_CP192021.1 coordinate 1,506,032, forward strand.
CGATCCCCGATGTGCCCCGGCGTCGCCGTCCCTAGCGTCAGCACGGTCGGCAGGGCGCCGACGGGAAGGGGGCCCGACGGAGATGGGCGGCAGACCGGTGACGGTGCGGTTGGCGCGGTGGAGCGCCGAGCACCCGTGGCGCGCGATCGCGCTCTGGGTGGTCTTCGTGGCGGTGTGTTTCGTCGGTGGCAACGCCGCCGGCCTGAACGAGGCCACCGGCGCGGACCAGGCGATCGGCGAGTCCGGTCACGCCGACGTGATCGTCACCGAGGGAAAGTTCACCGATCCGGCGGTGGAGAACATCCTGATCACCCCGCGTACCGGCACCCTGGACCGGGCCGCCGCGCAGGCCGCGGCGACCGACGCGGCCGACCGGCTGCGGCAGATCACCGGGGTGGCGTCGGTGGGCGAGCCGGTGCCGTCGCGCGACGGTGCCGCGCTGCTGGTGCCGGTCACCATGGCCGGCGATCCGGAGACCGCCGCCGACCGGGTGCAGCCGCTGCGTGACGCCACCGCCGCCGCCCAGGCCGCCCACCCGCAGTTGCGGATCGAGCAGGTCGGCGGCCCGTCGATCAACCAGGCCCTGGACGACACCCTGGGCCGGGACTTCAAGCGGGCCGAGTTGCTCAGCCTGCCGGTCACCCTGGCCATCCTGATCGTCGCGTTCGGCGCGCTGATCGCCGCCGGGGTGCCGGTGCTGCTGGCGCTCTCCTCGGTGGCCGCCGCGATGGGGCTGTCCACCCTCGCCTCCCACCTGGTGCCCGCCACCGACACCACCTCCAGCGTGATCCTGCTGATCGGGATGGCCGTCGGGGTGGACTACTCGCTGTTCTACGTCCGACGGGAACGGGAGGAACGGGCCAAGGGCCGGTCCGGGCTGGACGCGGTGGAGATCGCCGCCGAGACCTCCGGGCACGCCGTGGTCGTCTCCGGCTTCGCGGTGATCATCTCGATGGCCGGCCTGATGCTCGCCGACGACGTGGTCTTCTCGTCCCTCGCCGTCGGCTCGATCCTGGTGGTCGCCGTCGCGGTGACCGGCTCGCTGACCGTGCTGCCGGCACTGCTGGCCAAGCTGGGCCGCTGGGTGGACCGCCCCCGGGTGCCGCTGCTGTGGCGGCTCACCGCGCCCCGCACCGGACGGCACGGGCAGCCGGCCCGGCCCCGGTTCTGGCCGGCGGTGCTGCGGCCCGCGCTGCGCGCGCCCCGGGCCACCCTGATCGTCTCGGTGGGGCTGCTGCTCGCCCTGGCCGCCCCGGCGCTCGGCATGAAGCTGAAGTTCCCCGGCATGGAGGACCTGCCCCGGACCACCCCGGCGATGCAGGCGTACGACCGGCTGACCGCCGCCTTCCCGAGCACCGGCACCAGCCACACGGTCGCCGTCCGGGCCCCCGCCGACCAGGCCGAACAGGTGCGCGCCGCGCTGACCGGGCTGGCCCGCACCGCCGCCGCCGACCCGCTGTTCGCCCCCGTGGAGGCGGACGGCCCGAAGATCGAGGTGTCGGCGGACCGCCGGGTGTCGGTGCTGGAGGTGGCCACCCCGTACGCCAGCCGGGACGACCGGTCGGTGAGCTCCCTGCACGAACTCCGCGACGACCTGCTGCCCGCCGCACTGCGTGGCATCCCCGGCGTCGAGTACGCCGTCGGTGGCGGGGTGGCCGCCAGCGAGGACTACGCCCGGCACATCCGGGAGAAGCTGCCGCTGGTGATGGCGTTCGTGCTGGCGCTGACCTTCCTCGTGATGACCTGGACGTTCCGGTCGGTGGTGGTCGCCCTCACCTCGATCCTGCTCAACCTGCTCTCCGCCGGGGCCGCCTACGGCCTGCTGGTGCTGGTCTTCCAGGGCGACTGGGCGCAGGACCTGCTCGGTTTCACCTCGATGGGGGCGATCGTCTCCTGGCTGCCGCTGTTCCTGTTCGTGGTGCTCTTCGGGCTCTCCATGGACTACCACGTCTTCGTGGTCAGCCGGATCCGGGAGGCGGTACGCGCCGGCCGGTCCAACGCCGACGCGGTCGCCTACGGCATCACCTCCTCGGCGGGGGTGGTGACCAGCGCGGCGATCGTGATGGTCGGGGTGTTCGCGATCTTCGCCTCGCTCAGCACGATCGACATGAAGCAGCTCGGCATCGGGCTGGCCGCGGCGATCCTGCTGGACGCCACGATCATCCGGGCGGTGGTGCTGCCGTCGGTGATGACCCTGCTCGGCGAGGCCAACTGGTGGGCGCCCCGCTTCCTGCGCGGGCGCAGCCGGCCCGCCGCCACCCCACCGGCCGACCCGACGCCGGAGCTGGTCGGGGCACACTGACCGGCCGTTCCACCAGCGCCGGGGCCGCCGCCCTGCCCACTCGCCGCCGGTGACCGCCCTTGCGGGTGGTGCAGCGCCGTGGCCGGCGGCGCGGGTGACCCGGACCGCAGCTCGCGGTCCGGGTCACCCCGGCGTGCCGGGGACCGGCCCGGGGACGGTGGGACAGGGCACGCGCCAGGCGTCCAGGGTGCGGTTCTTGCGGATCGAGGCGAAGCCGTAGCCGACGGTCGTCACGCAGAAACCCGCCGGGTCCCCGGCGTACTCGACCTGGAAGACCGGCTTGTCCGCGTCGGCGAAGGGGAGCAGCTTGGCGCAGCGGCGCAGCCGGACGCACTCCTCGTCGACCGCGAAGTCGAATTCCGGGGCCAGCGCGGCCACCTGCGCGACGTCGCCGACCAGGCCGGGGGAGAGACCCAGGGCCCGGGCCAGCGCGGCGGACCGCCGGTTGAAAGCCAACTGGTCGTCGAAGTCGAGCGGGAAACCCGACCGGTGGGCGTACCCGTCGGCGTCGACGAGGGCCACCGCGCCGAAACCCTTGCCCCGGCAGAGCCGGAACCGGTCGGCCAGGACGGGACGCAGCAGGTCCCACCGCCGGATGTCGACCCACCGGCTCCCGGGCCGCCCGGCCGCACCGCCGCCGACCGCCGCCGGGTAGCGCGCGGCGTCCGGATCCGTCCCGGCGTACGTCCCGACCGGCACGTGACAGATCAGCCGCCGGTCGCGCCGACGCAACGCCCCGGTCTCGGCGGTGCTCACCCGGACCGGGTCGAGGAGGAAGACGTCGGCGTCGACGGTGGTGTCGACCGGGCCGGTGAGCTGCCACTGCCACCGCCACTGCCGGGCCGTGCCGGGCGGCCACGGGGTCGGTGCGCCGGGCGGGCCGAGGTCGGGACGGCAGGCGTACACCGGGGTCAGCAGGGTGAGTGCCAGCGTGGCCGACAGCACCCGGCGGGCCGGGTGGCGCAGCGGTGGCCGGGTGGGCAGCGGCGAGCCGCCGCGCGTCGCGGACGCTGACGGCCGGATGCGCATCGGCGGCTCCCGGGTCCCGTGCGGTACGTCGCACGCCTCACCCGGTCAAACGAGAAGCCCCCGGCGACGACGCGGTCACGTCGTCGCCGGGGGCCGGCCGTCCCCGGTCAGCGCGGGGCGGCGAAGTCCTGCGTCCAGTACGGCCCGTTGCTGTCGGCCACACCCACGCCGATCTCGGTGAACGCGCAGTTGAGGATGTTGGCCCGGTGGCCGGAGCTGTTCATCCAGGCGTCCATCACCGCAGCCGGGGTCTGCTGGTTCCAGGCGACGTTCTCGCCGTAGGTGCGCCAGGTGTAACCGGCCCGGTCCAGCCGCTGGCCGGCGTCGCTGCCGTCGCTGCCGGTGTGCGTCATGTTCTTGTGGTCGGCCTGGTCCTGGCTGTGCTGCTGGGCGGCGAGGGTCAGCTTGGCGTCCACCGTGACGGCGGCGCAGCCGGCCTTGGCCCGTTCGGCGTTGACCAGGTCGACGACCTGCTGGACCTGGCTGCCCCCGCCGCCGCTGACCGCGGCCCGGGTGGTGGTCGCCGCGGTGGGGATGCTGCCGCCCCGGGTGGTCTGCCGGGACGCCGGCTGGGTCCGGCTCGGGGCGGGCGTCGGCGTGACGCTCCGGCTCGGCGACGGGCTCGGCGACGCCGCCGACGGGCTCGGCGACGGGCTGGGGGAGGTCGGGGCGGTGGTGCTCGGTGCGGTGTCCGGGATGACCGGCGCGGTGGCCACCGGTTCGTCGAGGGCGGCCGGGTCGGTGCGCTCGTCGTCGGGCAGCATCAGCGCGCCGATGCCCAGGCTCACCACCAGGGTCGCCGCGGCGGCGGCCCCGCCGATGAGCAGTGGACGCTTCAGCCGGCGACGCGGCCGGCCGGGGCCGGTGGGTGTCGGCCGGACGTTGCCGGTGGGTGTCGTCGGTCCGCCGGCCGGCACGACCGCCGAGGCGAGCGCGGTGGCGTTCCGGTCGGCAGGCCCGCAACCGGCTCCGCTCAGGTACGCCTGCCGCCCGTCCGGTTCGCCCACCCAGGGCCCGTCCTGCCCGGTGGCCGGGTGCGTGTCCCCACCCCACGTCCCGGCCGATTCGCCCTGCCACCGCCCGGTCTGCTCGTCCTGCCACCGGTCGGCCGGCTCGCCGTGCGTGTCCTGCCAGCGGTCGGCGGCATCGCCGTGCCACGGCCCGGCCTGCTCGCCACCCCGCGGCCCGGCCTGCTCGCCGTGCCACTGGTCGGTCTGCCCGCCCTGCGTGTCCGGCCACCGGTCGGCGTGCCCGCCCTGCCAGCCACCGGCCGGTTCGCCCTGCCACTGCCCGTCGGTTTCGCCGTGCCACGGCCCGGTCGGCGTGTCCTGCCACGAACCGGCGGGCCCGCCCTGCGTGGGACCGGTCTGGTCAGCCTGCCAGCGGTCGGTCCGGTCGTCCTGCCAGGTCCCGGTCGGTCCGTCCTGCCAGGTCCCGGTCGGTTCGTCCTGCCGACGGTCGGTCCGGTCGGCGGTCGGCCACTGCCCGACGGCCGCTGCGGTCCACCGGCCGGTCGGCTCGTCGCGCCACCGGTCCGCCGGCTCGTTCCGCCACGTTCCGGTCGGTTCCGCCGGGTGCTGGCCGGGTGCCGCGTCGGGCCGGTGGTCACCGGCGGGTGGCGGTCCGGCGGCCCAGCGGTCGGGTCCACCCGCGAAGCGCCCGGCGGAGGTGCCGGCCGGGTCGGGGCCGGTCCGATCCGGGCCGTCCGGCGTCGGGTCGTCACCGAAGAGGTACGCCGAGCGGGGCTCGGGACGGTCGGTCAGCCAGGCCGGGTCGTCCGCCAACGGCTGCGGCCGTCGGTATGCGGCGTCCGGGTCGTTCGGATCGGTCGAGCCGTACACGCCTGTCGCCTCCACGGGTCGGTTGCGGGCCGGGGTGACGCTACGGCGGCAACGGGAACAGCGGCAACGCGGCTAAGGAAGAGTTAAGGCCGGGCAGACATCCAGGGTCACCGTAGCCGCCGGGGAAGGCGTAGAGTCAAGAAGTCCGGACAGAGAGTGTCCGAGCCTTACGGCCCCCGGCGCAGTCGTCAGGGTAGGCGTGTAGATGATCTACGGCCTGCGAGAACTTGACGAACGGCGGATTATCGCTCAATATGTAGGTGTCGCCAGTCGCGCCCAGCCACGCCCGGAACTCGGTGGCCCGGTAGTAGTCGCGAACACGAAATGGGCGCGCGTTGGCCGGCTTTTCCGGCAGCGCATATCAAGGAGTTAGCATGGCGAAGGCCCTGTACGGCCACGTAGGTGCAGCGCCCGACCGGCGTCTGCTCGACGAGGTCACCCGACTGCGTTCCAGGGTGCAGGCCCTGGAGTTCGAGATCACGCGCCTGCGCGCCGACAATGATCGGCTCGCGGCGGCTGCGGCGGAGGTGGACGACCTCCTCCGGCTGGCCGAGCCGGCGCTCACCTGATCTTCGGCACCGCAGAAAACTGAACAGCACCACCGCGAAATAGCGCGCCGACACTTTTTTGTGCCGGCGCGCAGTGCTGTCGCCGGCAATTCTCCCGGGCGTCAATTCGTGATCTTGTCACTCGATGTGGCGTAGCACACCCGATCATTTTCCGGACCGTACGGGGTGCGGCACCGGGGGCCGGGGCGGGTCGCGTGCCGGCCACCGCGTACCGACGGGTTAGTCTGCGGGTTCACCAGGTCCGCGCAGCCCGCGACGCCTGCGGTGGCCACCGGACGAGGATCGGACAGGTGCATCTCAAGAGTCTGACGGTGAAGGGGTTCAAGTCCTTCGCCTCCGCCACGACGTTGAAGCTGGAGCCCGGGATCACCTGCGTGGTCGGCCCGAACGGCTCCGGCAAGTCCAACGTCGTCGACGCGATCGCCTGGGTGCTGGGCGAGCAGGGCGCCAAGGCGCTGCGCGGCGGCAAGATGGAGGACGTCATCTTCGCCGGCACCGCCGGGCGGGCGCCGCTGGGCCGGGCCGAGGTCACCCTCACCATCGACAACACCGACGGCGCGCTGCCGATCGAGTACACCGAGGTCTCCATCACCCGCCGGATGTTCCGCTCCGGCGAGAGCGAGTACGAGATCAACGGCGACTCGTGCCGGCTGCTCGACATCCAGGAGCTGCTCAGCGACTCCGGCATCGGCCGGGAGATGCACATCATCGTCGGTCAGGGCCGGCTCGACGGCATGTTGCACGCCAAACCGGAGGACCGCCGCTCGTTCATCGAGGAGGCGGCCGGCGTGCTCAAGCACCGCAAGCGCAAGGAGAAAGCGCTGCGGAAGCTCGACGCGATGCAGGTCAACCTCAACCGGCTGACCGACCTCACCGCCGAGCTGCGCCGCCAGCTCAAGCCACTGGGCCGGCAGGCCGAGGTGGCCCGCCGGGCCGCCGCCATCCAGGCCAACCTGCGCGACGCCCGGCTCCGGCTGCTCGCCGACGACCTGCACACCCTGCGGGTCACCCTGGACAAGGAGATCGCCGACGAGACGGCGCTGCGGGAGCGGCGCGAACAGATCGAGGGCGAGCACACCGAGGTGCAGGGCCGTCTCGGTGAGCTGGAGGCGGCGCTCGCCGAGGACGCGCCGCTGCTCGCCGCCGCCCAGGACACCTGGTACAAGCTCTCCGCCCTCGCCGAACGGTTCCGCTCGGTGGAGCAGGTGGCCCGGGAACGGCTGCGCCACCTCAGCGCCACCGGCGACGACGAGCGACCCGGCCGGGACCCCGACCAGCTGGAGGCCGAGTCGCAGCGGGTCCGCGAGCAGGAGGAGGAGCTGCGCGCGGCGCTCACCGACGACCAGATCCGGCTCGCCGAGGCCGTCGAGCACCGGCAGGAGCTGGAACGCCAGCTCGCCGCCGCCGAACGGGAACTCGTCGCCGCCGCCAAGGCGATCGCCGACCGGCGGGAGGGCCTGGCCCGGCTGACCGGGCAGGTGAACTCGGCGCGGGCCCGCACCACCAGCGCCGGCGAGGAGATCGACCGGCTCGCCGCCGCGCATGCCGATGCCCTGGCCCGCGCCGACCAGGCCCAGGCCGAGCTGGACGCGGTCGCCGAACAGTCCACCGAGGCCGACCGGGACAACGCCGAACTCGACGACCGGCACGCCGAGGCGGTGGCCGCCCACGAACGGGCCCAGGCCATCGTCCGGGCGTTGACCGACACCGAGCGGGCCGCCGAGAAGGACGCCGCGACGTGGAAGGCCCGCGAGGAGGCGCTCGCCCTGGGCCTGCGCCGCAAGGACGGTGCCGGGGCGCTGCTGGCCCGCGCCGACGAGGTGCCCGGCCTGCTGGGCAGCCTGGCCGGGCTGCTCACCGTCGCCGCCGGCCATGAGGCGGCGCTCGCCGCCGCGCTCGGTGGGCTCGCCGACGCGGTGGCGGTCACCGGGGTGGACGAGGCCGTCGAGGCGATGCGGCTGCTGAAGATCTCCGACGCCGGCCGGGCCGGCCTGCTGGTCGGCGGCCCCGCCGGACCCGGCATGACCGGCTCCGCCGACGCGCTGCGCCCCCGGCTTCCGGAGTCCGCCCGGTGGGCGCCGGACCTGGTGGAGTGCGCCCCCGAGCTGCGTCCCGCCGTACACCGGGCGCTGCGTGACGTGGCGCTGGTCGACGACCTCGCCGCCGCCGCCGAGCTGGTCGCGGACAACCCGGAGCTGCGCGCGGTCACCCCGGACGGCGACGTGGTCGGGGCGTACGCGGCGGCCGGCGGGTCGGCCAAGGCGGCCAGCTTCATCGAGGTGCAGGCCGCCGTGGAGGAGGCCCGCACCAACCGGCTCACCGCTGAACGGACCGGTGCGGAGCTGCGCGACCAGCTCGTCGACGCCCGGGCCGAGGTGGCCGCCGCGAAGGAGGCGGTGCAGCACGCCGCCGCCGCGAAACGGGAGGCGGAGAGCCACCGCAACGCCGCCGCCCGCCGGCTGGCCGAGCTGGGTGCGGCGGCCCGTTCGGCCAGGGCGGAGACCGACCGGCTCGGTGAGAGCCGGTCCCGCGCCGAGGCGGCCCGGGAACGTGACCTGACCGCCCTCGCCGAGCTGGCGGAGCGGCTGCGGCTCGCCGAGGACACCCCGATCGACGCGGAACCCTCCACCGAGGACCGGGACCAGCTCGCCGCGATGGTGCCCCGGGCCCGGCAGAACGAGATGGAGGTCCGGCTCGCGGTGCGTACCGCCGAGGAGCGCGTCGCCTCGATCGCCGGCCGGGCCGACTCGCTGGCCCGGCAGGCCACCGCCGAGCGGGCGGCCCGGGAGCGGGCGGCGGCCCGGCGGGCGGCCCGGACCCGGGGTGCGGCGATCGCCCGAGCCGTGGTCGGCGGGGCCCGCGAGGCACTCACCCGGCTGGGCACCTCCGTCGCGCGCGCCGAGGAGCACCGCGACGCGGTCGCCCGCGAACGCGCCGCCCGGGAAGCCGAACTCCAGGAGGTACGCGGGGCGGCGAAGCGGCTCGGCGCGGAGCTGGAGCGGTTGACCAGCCAGGTGCACCGCGACGAGGTGGCCCGCGCCGAGCAGCGGCTGCGCATCGAGCAGTTGGAAGCCAAGGCCGCCGAGGATTTCGGCCTGGACCTGGAGACCCTGCTCGCCGAGTACGGCCCGGCGCAGCCCGTCCCGCCGACCCCGGTGGACGTCGCGACCGCCGAACGCGACGGCCTGCCGGTGCCCGAGCCGGTCCGCTACGAGCGGCCGGTGCAGGAGAAGCGGGCCGCCAAGGCGGAACGGGAACTGGCCCTGCTCGGCAAGGTCAACCCGCTCGCGCTGGAGGAGTTCGCCGCCCTGGAGGAGCGCTTCAAGTTCCTCTCCGAGCAGCTGGAGGACCTCAAGGCCACCCGGCGTGACCTGCTCACCGTGGTCAAGGACGTCGACGAGCGGATCCTGGAGGTCTTCGCCAGCGCGTTCGCCGACACCGCCCGCGAGTTCGAGCAGGTCTTCACCGTGCTCTTCCCCGGCGGCGAGGGCCGGTTGATCCTCACCGAACCCGACGACCTGCTCACCACCGGCGTGGAGGTGGAGGCCCGGCCACCCGGCAAGAAGATCAAACGGTTGTCGCTGCTCTCCGGTGGTGAGCGGTCGCTGACGGCGGTGGCGATGCTGGTGGCGATCTTCCGGGCCCGGCCCAGCCCGTTCTACATCATGGACGAGGTGGAGGCGGCCCTCGACGACGTGAACCTGGGTCGGTTGATCACGCTGCTGGCCCAGTTGCGGGAGAAGAGCCAGCTGATCGTCATCACCCACCAGAAGCGGACCATGGAGATCGCCGACGCGCTCTACGGCGTGACCATGCGCAGCGGCGTCACCCAGGTGATCAGCCAACGGCTCAACCGGACCGACGACGAGCGGTCCGACCGAACTGAGGAGAATCAGTAGTGGCACGGGAACGGCCGACGGCGCTCCTGCTCGACTTCGACGGCGTGCTGCGCCACTGGGACCCGGCGGTGGCCGCCGGCATCGAGCGGGAGTACGGCCTCTCCGCCGGGGTGCTCGGCGAGATCGCCATGCACTGGGGGAGGCTGCAACCGGTGCTGACCGGTCAGGTCAGCCACGCCGACTGGGTGTCCAGCGTGGCTGACGCGCTGACCGAGTCGGTCGGCCCGGACCGGGCGCGGGCGGCGGTGCAGCAGTGGCAGCGCTACCGGGGTGAGCTCGACGCCGACGTGCTGGCGTTCGTCCGCGAGGTGCGGGCCGCCGGGGTCCGGGTGGGTCTCGGCACCAACGCCACCGACCTGCTCGACACCGACCTCGCCGAGCTGGGCCTGGTCGGCGAGCTGGACGTGGTGGTCAACTCCTCGGTCGTCGGGGTGCACAAGCCGGCGAAGGAGTACTTCCAGGCGGCCTGTGCGGCGCTGGAGACCCCGCCCGCGCGGGTGCTCTTCGTCGACGACGAGGACTGGGCGGTCCGGGGAGCGCGGGCGGCCGGGCTGTCGGCGTACCGGTGGAGTGGGCCGGAGGGGCTGCGCTACCTGCGGGCGGCGCTGGCCCACTGACCCCGGGCGGCGGGGGTCATCCGTCGCTGACGTCGTGGGGCTGGCTCTGCTGTCGCCAGTACGTCAGGGCCTCGGCGGCTTCGGCGGTGAGCGGATGGTCCGGGCCGACCACCCGCAGACAGGTGGCCAGCAACTGCTCCAGGGCGTCGGCGGCACCCGCCGGATCCCCTGCGTGCCCCCGCCACGAGGCCAGGTTCCGTTGCGCGGACAGGGTCTGCGGATGCTCGGCGCCGAGCACCCGGATGTAGTCCGCGACCAGTGCCCGCGTCTCGCTCACCGCGGCGGCGTGCTCACCGGTGACGCCGAGCTGGAAGGCCAGGCCGTTGCGGGCTTTCAGGGTCACGTCGTGCTCGGGGCCCAGCAGCCGATGGCAGTCGGCGAGCAGCTCACGGAGCGCGACGACCGCACCGGCCGGATCACCGGCCTGTCCCCGTAGCCAGGCCAGGCTTCCCCGGGAGTTCAGTGTCTCGGGGTGGTCCGGGCCGTTCACCCGTAGGCGGTCGGCGAAGACCTCGGCGGTGGCTTCGGCGGCCCCGGCGGGATCGCCCGCCTCGCCCCGCCAGAAGGCGATGTTGTGCCGGGTGGTCAATGTGAGCGGGGCGTCCGGGCCCAGCACCCGGATGCAGTCGGCGGCGAGCGTGACGAATTCGTCCGCCGCCCCGGCGGCATCTCCGCCCCAACCCCGGTGGAAGGCGTGCAGAAAACGGAAGTTGAGTGTTCCGGCGTGGTCCGGCCCGTACAGCCGCAGCGAGTCGGCGATGGTCCGATCCAGGCCGTCGCTGGCGGCCCTGACCAGCCCGGCGTCACCCAGGCTGCTGTAGAGGCTGATCAACACGTCCCGAGATTCGTCGCGGAGCAGCAGGTCACCGACATGATCACGGAGCGCGACGGTGTTCGCCCGGAACGCCTGACTGAGGGCCGGGCGGGTCTCGCTCTCGGGCCACTGGTCCAGCAGCGCGGCGGCGGCGGTCCGGGTGGCCCGGCTGAGCTGGTCGCCGGTGAGCTGATCCCGTGCGGCGCGCTGCACCAGCGCGTGCACCCGCAGGCTGCCACCGTGCGGGTCGTGCGTGATCAGGTTGAGCCGGTGCAGGTTGTGCAGGGCGCGACCCACGTCGTCCACCCCGACGACGTCGTCGGTGCCGCGTGCCTCGGTCAGATAGGCCAGTACGGCCGTGGTGGTGAGCAGGGTGGTGGGGACGCCGTTGGGGTCCAGCAGCGCGACCAGATTCAGCACCGGCCGGGCCAGGCCGGCGGGGGCCGCCGCGTCGGCGGCGTCGATGGACAGCGCCCAGGTCGCCGCCACCGTGGCCCGGTGGTCGTCGGGGAGGGCGTCCGGCTGGGGCACCAACTCGTCGAGCCGCCGTCGGCGGTCGGTGAGCAGCCGGCGGTAACCGGCGCAGTCGAGCCCCCGGTCCCGGATGAAGGCGGCGGCCTGGGCGACGGCCAGCGGCAGATGGCCGAGGTCGGCGGCGAGTTGACCGGCCTCGGCCAGCCGACCCGGGTCGGCGATGGCCCGGTGCAGGTAGCCTGCGGCCTCGGCCTCGCTGAAGAGCCCCACCTCGACCAGGACGCGACCCTCGGCGGCGAGGACGGCGTCACGTCGGCGGGTGGTGACGATCGTGCGCCCGTGGCGGTTGGCGGGCGGCCACCAGCCGGCCGCGTGGGCCGGCGTGTCGAGGTTGTCCAGCACCACCAGCCAGCGGCGGTCGGTGCGTTCGCACCAGTTCAGCAGTGTCGCGGCGGCCTGCTCCAGGTCCACCGTCGGATCGACCAGACGTAGTTGCCAGGCAGCCTGGGCGTAACCGGCGAGGATGGCGTCCCGGCTGATGGCGGTGATCCAGACCAGCAGGTCGAGTTCGCCGGTGTGGGCCAGGCGTCGGGCGAACTGGGCCGCGAGTTGGGTCTTGCCGACACCGCCCATCCCGGAGAGCACCTGGGTGAGCACTGCGGTGCGGCCGGTCCGGGCGACGCGGGTCAGGTCCAGCTGCGCACGTCGGTCCTGGAACCAGGACGCGGACTGCGGCAGCCGTCCGACCTGCACCAGACGGCCGGTCGCCGGGGCACGGTCGGCTCGGCCGACCCGCAGCGCCTGCACGGCGGCGATGGTGCCGACCAGGGAGAACACCGCGCTGACGATGCCGGCGATCCAACCGGCCTGCTCGGTGCCGGCCCAGCCGGGGCGCAGCGCTGCGCCATCGACGGGACGACGCAGCAGCACGATGGCCACGGCGGCAGCCAGCAACGCCGCCAGCAGCAACATCACCGCCCGCCGGCCGGGCGGGCGACGGCGGAAGACCTCACCCATGTCTCCATCATCCCGTGTGGACGCACGCCGCTCATCGGTGCTCCGGAGCGCTCCTGCGGCCTCACGGATGGTGATGTCCGGTCATCTGGTCACGACGGGTGCCCGCAACACCCCAGGCCGGGGTCGGGCCGGCCGGCGGACGGGTGGGCCGCGCCGACCGGCGACGGGGTCACTCGCCGGTGACCCCGTCGAGGCGTTCCCGGAGCAGGTCGGCGTGACCGTTGTGCCGGGCGTACTCCTCGATCAGGTGCAGGTAGACCCAGCGCAGGCTGAAGGTCCGCCCCTTGGTGCCGACCTCGGTGAACGTCTCGTCGAGCGAGCGGCCCACGGCGGCGGCCCGGGCCAGCTCGACCTGCTCGTGGTAGGTGGCGAAGTCGGCCTCGGCGTCGGCGTGGCTCACGTCGAGGTCGGCGTCCGGGTCGTCCACGGAACCGTATGGGTAGTCGACCTGCTGCCCGGCGAAGTTCTCCCGGAACCACCAGGCCTCCACCTCGCCCAGGTGCCGGACCAGGCCGAGCAGGGTGAGCTCGGACGGCGGCACGCTCGGGGTGCGCAACTGCTCGCCGGTGAGCCCGGCACACTTGAGCAGCAGGGTCTGCCGGTGGTAGTCGAGCCAGCTCTCCAGCATGGCCCGCTCGTCGCCGACGGGGAGTTCAGGGGTCCGGGTGATGTCCGGTGCTCGCCAGGTCATGCCCGGCATCCTCGTCGCCCGGTCCGACATTCCGCGACCGTTATTCGTCGCGTCGTCGGCGGCACCACCCGGCCCGGATGCCCGGCGACGACCCGGCGCAGGCGGCGGTCGCCGACCCTGCCCCGGTCAGGGGACGACGAGGACCGGCCAGCGGCCGGTGCGGACCAGGCGGGTGGCGACGGAACCGACCAGCCGGTGCCCGGCCTGCTCGGAGGAGCCGACCACCACCAGGTCCGCCCGGGACTCGTCGGCTGCCGCCCGCAACTCGGTGTACGCGTCGCCGCGCCGGCACAGGAACGTCACCGGCAGCCCCAGTTCCTCCGCGCCCCGGCGGCACTCCTGTCGCAGGTCGTCGGCGAGTTCGTCGTGGGTCTGCTGGACCGCCCCGGCCACCACCCCGGGCATCAGGCTGGTGTAGCCGGCCGGTGCGCTGACGAAGACCACCACCAGTCCGGCGCCCTGTCGACGGGCCAGCCCTGCCGCGTAGGAGGCGGCCCGTAGCGAGGTGCGGCTGCCGTCGACCCCGACCAGCACGACCCGGGGTCCGTCGGTGCCCCGCTCGAACTCCTGCGGGCGGGCCTGCGGGCCGTACTGCTCACGCTCGACGGGGACGCTCACCGGTCGGTCCCGGTGCGGACCACCGCCGCCCCGGCAGCCGCCGCGACGGTGGACTCCTGCGCGACGGTGTCGGTCCGGGCGTCCCCGGTGTGCTGGCGTAGCGGGATCTCCTTGATGAAGATCACCGCGATCAGGGAGATCAGCCCGAACGGGGCGGCGACCAGGAAGATGTCACCCGCGCCGTGGCCGTAGGCGCTCTCCACCACGGTCCGGATCGGCCCCGGCAGGGTGTGCACGTTGGGCAGCACGCCGCCGCTGCCCGAGCCGGTGGCCGGGATGCCCAGCGCGGTGAGTCCGTCGGCGATGTAGTCCTTGACCCGGTGGCTGAGGACCGCGCCGAGCACGGACACGCCGACCGCGCCGCCGAGGCTGCGGAAGAACGCCACCACCGAGCTGGCCGCGCCGAGTTCGTGGGCGTCGACGGTGTTCTGCACGGCGAGGACGAGGTTCTGCATGGTCATGCCGAGCCCGAGCCCGATCAGCGCCATGTAGATGGACAGGTGCCAGTAGGGGGTGTCGTAGCGGATCGTGCCCATCAGCGCGAAGCCGGCGGTGAGCAGCGCCGATCCGGCGACCAGGTAGCGCTTCCAGCGGCCGGTCCGGGTGATGATCCGGCCGACGACGACGGAGGAGATCAGCAGGCCGAGGATCATCGGCATGGTCATCAGACCGGACATGGTCGGGCTCTCGCCCCGGCTGATCTGGAAGTACTGGCCGAGGAAGACCGATGCGCCGAACATCCCGACGCCGACGGCGATGCTGGCGACGACGGCGAGGGTGATGGTCCGGTTGCGGAACAGCCTCGGCGGGATCATCGGCTCGCTGGCCCGGTTCTCGACGCGGACGGCGAGCACGCCGAGGGCGATCGCGCCGATCACCATGGCGGCGCTCTGCCCGGAGATCCAGTCGTACTTGTCGCCGGCCAGGGTGACCCAGATCAGCAGCAGCGACACGGCGGCGGTGATCAGGGTCGCGCCCCACCAGTCGATCTTCACCTGGCGCCTGACGACCGGCAGGTGCAGGGTCTTCTGGAGCACCACCAGGGCGGCGATGGCGAACGGCACGCCGACGTAGAAGCACCAGCGCCAGCCGAGCCAGGAGGTGTCGACGATGACGCCGCCGATCAGCGGGCCGCCGATGGTGCCGACGGCCAGCACCGCGCCGAGGTAGCCGCTGTACCGGCCGCGCTCGCGGGGCGCGATCATCGTCGCCATGATCACCTGGGCCAGGGCGGTGAGGCCGCCCGCGCCGACGCCCTGGAGCACCCGGCAGGCGATGAGCTGCTCGGTGGACTGGGACAGGCCGGCCAGCACGGAGCCCAGCACGAAGATGGCCAGGGAGAGCTGGACCAGCAGCTTCTTGCTGGTCAGGTCGGCGAGCTTGCCCCAGATCGGGGTGGTCGCGGTGGTCGCCAGCAGGGTCGAGGTGACCACCCACGTGTAGGCGGACTGGCCGCCCTTGAGTTCGGTGATGATCCGCGGCAGCGCGTTGGAGACGACCGTGGAGGAGAGGATCGCGACGAACATGCCCAGCAGCAGTCCGGAGAGGGCCTCCAGGATCTGCCGGTGGGTCATCTCGACGCCGGTCGCCCGGGTGGGCGCTGTCGCCTGGGTCATCGTCGTTGCCTCCGCTGGTGGTGAAAAGGGTGCCTCGGGCAACCGTAAGCGTTCGTTGCCCCAAGCAACAACCGGAGGTGACCTGGCTCTATTCCCTTGACCCCAGGCCGGGCCGGGCGGGGTCGGGCCGGGGCGCGGCGGGGCCGGGGCGCGGCGGGGTCGGGCCGGGCCGGGGTGCGGCGGGGTCGGCGCGTCGCACCGCCGGGCCGCAACGGGGTCAGCAGGTGACGCCCGCCGGAGCCGGGGAGTGGCGCGACAGGGTCAGAAGGTCTCGTTGAACCGGTGCATCAGGCGGGCGAACTCCTCGACGTCCCGCTTCGGCCAGGTCTCCATCGACCGGTTGATCTGGTCCATCCGGGCGGACCGGGCGGCGTCGAACCGCCGGGTGCCCTCCTCGGTCAGCCGCAGCTGCGCCGCCCGCCGGTCGACCGGGTCCGGATCGCGGCGCACCAGGCCCAGCGCCTCCAGCCCCTGGATCTGCCGGCTCAGCGTGCCCTTGCCGATGCCCAGCTCAGCGGCCAGGTCGGTCAGTCGGGTCGACCCGGACCGGCGCAACCACAGCAGCAGGCCGTACGCGTTCGGCTCCAGGTTGGGGTGCACCTCCCGGGCGATCTCCCAGGACAGTGCCCGGCCCCGGCGGAGCAGCGCCGTGAGTTCGTGCTCCAACACGCGCAGCGTCTCGGGCAGATGATCGTCCACGGCACGAGGGTACGTGGCGGAGGTCACTTCGCCGAGGAGAGCCGCTGCCGGGCCACCTCACGCAGGTGCCCGTCGCTGGTGGTGCCCTCGATCAGCACCACCGCCTCCCGCCCGGTGTGCCGCAGCGTGCTCACCGCGTTGCCGAAGTACGGGCCGGCCAGCTTCTTCCAGCGCACCGTCGGGCGGCGTACCCCGGCGGAGCGGGCCAGCGCCCGGGTGGCCGCCGCCGGTCCGGCGCTCCAGCCCAGCTTCATCAGCGGGCGCATCGCCGCCGGCACCTGGT
The DNA here is from genome assembly GCF_050942205.1 of Micromonospora sp. CA-248260. Taxonomy (NCBI): domain Bacteria; kingdom Bacillati; phylum Actinomycetota; class Actinomycetes; order Micromonosporales; family Micromonosporaceae; genus Micromonospora; species Micromonospora sp. CA-248260. The sequence continues at coordinate 1,522,501 of NZ_CP192021.1, forward strand.
TGTGGATCGGGGAACAGGTGAGCTGGTGCACCGGGGTACGCACCGCCGGGTCGTCGAACCGGGCGCGGGCCACGTACGAGTGGTGCACGTCGCCGGAGAGCACGCTGATCGACGCCGGCGCCGGGTACGCGGGCCCCGCGCCGATCCGGTCCCCGGTGCTGGCCGGGGTGCCGCTGCCCAGCCGCACGAACAGCGCGCCGAGGGCGTCGAACGAACGGCGGAACGCGGCCCAGTGCTCCAGGTCGAGCGCCCGGCGCAGCTTCTCGGCCAGCCCGGCGACCCACGGCCGGCCGGAGTCGGCCAGTTTCTCGTTCCACGCCTCCACGTGGTGGATGCCCGGCGGCAGCAGCCAGGGCAGCGACGCGCCGATCACCAGGTGGTCGTAGACCCCGTGGGCCCGGTCCAGGAACCAGGACCACTCACCGGCGGGCAGCATCGACCGGACGCCCGGTTCGAGCACCCGGCTGCACCGGTTGTCCAGCATGACCAGCCGGGTCCGGCCCAGGTCCAGCGCGTAGCTCCACTGGTACTGCACGGCCCGCCAGCGTTCGGTGTCGTGCGCCTCGTCGGCCTCGGAGTCCACCCGCTCGCCGAACTCGCGCAGCACCGCGGTGGCGTCCTCGGCGGCGACCACCTTGGCATAGAGCGGGTCGGCGGCGATCTCGTCCGGGGCGAGGTTGCCCAGGTGCTGGTAGACCCAGTAGGAGGCCAGGCCGCTGCGGATCCGCTCGGCCCACCAGGCCTGCTCGCGCATGTCGGCCCGCCACGACTTCGAGGTGTTCCAGTCGTCGATCACCTCGTGGTCGTCGAAGATCATCACGCTCGGCACCGTGGACAGCAGCCAGCGGATCTCCGGGTCGCGCCACGACTCCAGATAGAGCTTGGTGTACTCGTCGAAGCTGACCACCTGGTCGGCCGGGGCGTCCTTCGGCCGCCGCCGACGCCGCTTGAGCAACCGTTTGACCGTGGGCGAGGTGACGTCGGCATAGACCTGGTCGCCGAGCAGCACCAGCAGGTCGGGCAGGTCGTCCGGGTCGGGCGCGGCCATCAACCGCCGGGCGTACGCGTCAAGCGCGTCCGGGGGCAGCTTGCGGGTGGTGTTGTGCTGGGTGGTCTCCCGGCACGACCCGAAGATCAGGCTGACCGGCTGGTCCTGGTCGTCGGCCGCCCTGGTCCGGATCACGCTGGGCGGGAAGCCGTCCCGGGCCACCGGCCAGACCAGCTCGTCGTCGACAAGCACCTCGTAGCTGGTGGTGTGGTCCGGGGTGAGCCCCTCCACCACCACCAGCGCGTAGTGGTGCTCGTACGCGGAGAAGGTCGGCGCGGAGCCGGTGGCGCCGTCGGCCGTGCGGACGGTGACCACCGCGGGCCCGCTGGTCTCCACCCACACCGTCGCCCGGGTGCCGACGACCCGGCGCAGCAACGGGCCGATGAGCAGACGGGGCTCAGGCATGGGTGGCACCTCCGAGGAGAGGACGTTTCATCTTTTCTACCCCGTGGGTGGGTGGGTCACCCCCGGCAGCGGCGAGCGTACCCGCAGCTCGCTCAGCTCCGGAGGCGGTGAGTGGGACGCCGTCGCCGGCATCTGACAGGATTTCGGCATGACGGACTACCTCCTCGTCGCACTGGCCCTGCTCGGCGTGCTGATCCTCGGCGGCCTCGGCCTGGTCGTGCCCCGGCTGCGTCGGCGTGCCGCACCCCCGCTGCCGCAGACCGAGGTCGACACCCGGGCCGAGGAGGACCTCGCCGGGCCACCCGTCGAGGCGGCGGAGTCCGACCTGTCCACCGGTGTCCTGGTCGAGCCGCCGGTGGTCACGGCCCCACCGCTGGAGGTCCCCGAGCCGACCGCGGGCCGGCTGGTCCGGCTGCGGTCGCGGCTGGCCCGCTCGCAGAACGCCTTCGGCAAGGGCCTGCTCGGCCTGCTCGCCCGCGACCACCTCGACGAGGACGCCTGGGAGGAGATCGAGGACAGCCTGATCACCGCCGACGTCGGCATCGACGCCACCCGGGACATCGTCGACCGGCTCCGCGAGCGGACCCGGGTGCTCGGCACCCGCTCCGCCGGTGAGCTGCGCGACCTGCTCGCCACCGAGCTGGTCACCGCCCTCGACCCGGGACTGGACCGCTCGTTGCGCACCACCGGCCGCGACGGCATGCCGGCGGTGCTGCTGGTGGTCGGGGTCAACGGCGCCGGCAAGACCACCACCTGCGGCAAGATCGCCCGGGTGCTGGTCGCCGACGGCCGCTCGGTCACCCTCGGCGCGGCCGACACCTTCCGCGCCGCCGCCGCCGACCAGCTGGAGACCTGGGGCGGCCGGGTGGGCGCCGAGACGGTCCGGGGCGCCGAGGGCGCCGACCCGGCCAGCGTGGCCTTCGACGCGGTCCGCCGGGGCATCGACGCCGGCACCGACACCGTGCTCATCGACACCGCCGGCCGGTTGCAGAACAAGATCGGCCTGATGGACGAGCTGGGCAAGGTCAAGCGGGTGGTGGAGAAGCACGGCCCGATCGACGAGACGCTGCTGATCCTGGACGCCACCACCGGGCAGAACGGGCTGGAACAGGCCCGGGTCTTCACCGAGGTGGTGAACGTGACGGGCGTGGTGCTGACCAAGCTCGACGGGACGGCCAAGGGCGGCATCGTGATCGCCGTCCAGCGCAAGCTCGGCATCCCGGTCAAGCTGGTCGGTCTCGGCGAGGGCGCGGACGATCTGGCCCCGTTCGACCCGGCGCAGTTCGTCGACGCGCTGCTCGGCACCGAGCCGCTCGCCCGGGACGCGTAACCTCGCGGTGAGCAACGACGATCGCGCGTACGCCGGGTGGCGTGACCCCCGCCATGCGGCGCCGGGCCTGGGGAGACCGTACGTGACCTCGCAGGAGATCCCGCTGCACGGCGGGAACGTGAGCACCGTGGTCCGGGTCGGCGACACCGTCCGGCGCAACGCCGGCCCGTGGACGCCCTCGGTGCACGCCCTCCTGCGCCACCTGGAGTACGTCGGGTTCACCGGCGCTCCCCGGGCGCTGGGGATGGACGAGCGCAACCGGGAGGTGCTGTCCTACCTCGAAGGGGAGTGCGGGGAGTACCCGCTGGCCCCGCACTGGGTCACCGACGAGGCGCTGGTGACGGTGGCCACCATGCTGCGGATGTTCCACGACGCCCAGTACGGTTTCGCCCCGCCGCCCGGCGCGGTCTGGCGCTCGTTCGGGCCGCCGCCACCGGACACCGAGGTGATCTGCCACCACGACGCCGCCCCGCACAACGTGATCTGGCGGCCCGACGGCACTCTCGGCCTGATCGACTTCGACCTCGCCTCGCCCGGGGCCCGGATCTACGACGTGGCGTACGCGGCGTGGACCTGGGTGCCGATCTTCGCCGACCGGGACTCGATCACGCTCGGCTGGAAGCACCCGGACCGCCCCCGCCGGCTGCGGCTGTTCGCCGACGCGTACGGGCTGATCCCCCGGGACCGGCACCGGCTGATCCGGACCATCCGCAAGCGGATCGTCGACCACGTGGAGGGCATCCGGCGGATGGCCGCGGCGGGGGAGCCGGCGTTCGTCCGGATCGTGCACAAGGGTCACCTTCGGCGCCCGATGCGCGACCTGCGCCTGCTCGACTACGAACGGCACGCCCTGGAGCACGCCCTCCGCTGACCCGCTCGGGGCCGGTGCGCGCCCGGCGCGTCCCGCGCGCCCGGCCCGGCGGCCCCACGCGAGCCGGGCCCGGTCACCCCACGCGCCCACCACCCGGACCACCCCGGCGATCAGCCGCCATCGGGGAAAGAGCGGCCGTTCGTCACCGGACGGCCACTCTTTCGTTTCCCGGTTTTCATGATCGAGGTTCTTCACACGCCGGAAACAACCCGTCACGTGTCGGAAATCGAGGGGTGTCGGTCCAGGAAACAGCCGCCGACCAAGCTTCCGCCCAACCGGCGTACGGGCGACGCTGCCCCGGAAGCCGCGAAGGAGGGAACTTCACCTTTAGGAGGCCAGCGTGCCTGAAGCACCGACGATCGACGGCGGCAACACCGTTTGGCTGCTGGTTTCGACCGCTCTCGTGCTGCTCATGACCCCGGGACTGGCGCTGTTCTACGGCGGCCTCAACCGGGCCAAGGGCGTGCTCAACATGATGATGATGAGCTTCTCCGCCATCGGGCTCATCTCTGTTCTGTGGTGGTTCTACGGTTTCAGCATCGCCTTCGGGACCGACGTCAACGGTTTCTGGGGCGACCCCGGTGCCTACCTGGGCACCAAGACCTTCCTCGCCGAGACCGACCTGTGGGGCGCCACGGCGGAGAACCCCAGCGGCATCGGCGTCCCGCTGTACGTGTTCATGGCGTTCCAGATGGTCTTCGCGGTGATCACCGTCGCGCTGATCAGCGGCGCGATCTCCGACCGGGCCAAGTTCGGCGGCTGGCTGCTGTTCGCCTTCGGCTGGGCCACCCTGGTCTACTTCCCGGTCGCCCACTGGGTGTGGGGCGGCGGCATCATCGGTGCCAAGATCCACGCGTTGGACTTCGCCGGTGGTACCGCGGTGCACATCAACGCCGGTGCGGCGGCTCTCGCCGTCGCCCTGGTGCTCGGCAAGCGGCTGGGCTGGCCGCGTGAGGGCATGAAGCCGCACAACATCCCGCTGGTCGCGCTCGGCGCCGGCCTGCTGTGGTTCGGCTGGTTCGGCTTCAACGCCGGGTCGGAGCTCACCGTCGACTCGGTCGCCGGGCTGGCCTTCATCAACACCCAGCTCGCCACCGCCGCTGCGGTGCTCGGCTGGATCGCGGTGGAGTGGATCAAGGACAAGAAGCCGACCATGGTCGGTGCCTCGTCCGGTGCCGTCGCCGGTCTGGTCGCCATCACCCCGGCCTGTGGGTTCATCGCCCCCTGGGCGGCGGTCCTGCTCGGCATCGTCGCCGGTGTGGTCTGCGCCCTGGCCATCAGCCTGAAGTACAAGCTCGGCTACGACGACTCGCTCGACGTGGTCGGCGTGCACTTCGTCGGTGGCTGGATCGGGTCGCTCTGGCTCGGCCTGTTCGCCACCAACTCGGTCAACGCCGCGATCAGCGACGTGGTCGGCGCCTCCGACGGCCTGTTCTACGGCGGCGGCGTCACCCAGTTCGGCCGCCAGGCCCTCGCCGGCCTGATCGTGACCGCCTGGTCGTTCGGTGTCGCCTGGGTGCTCGCCTTCGTCATCGACAAGACCCTCGGTTTCCGGGTCAAGGCCGACGACGAGGTCGAGGGCATCGACATCAGCGAGCACGCGGAGAGCGGTTACGACCTGTCCCCGAGCACCGGCGGTGCCGGTGGCGGTGCGTTCGCGATGGCCGGGATCACCCCCGGCGGCGCGAAGCCGGCCTCCCCGGGGGCCCCCGAACCGGCCACCGCGCCCGTGGACGAGAAGGTCGCCGGTTAACGTTCGGAGAATGGAGGGCTTGGACATGAAGCTGGTGACCGCGGTCATCAAGCCGTACCAACTGGACGCGGTGAAGGAGGCCCTGCACGCCCTCGGCGTGGCCGGCCTGACCGTCAGCGAGGTCCAGGGGTACGGACGTCAGAAGGGGCACACCGAGGTCTACCGGGGTGCCGAGTACACGGTCGAGTTCCTGCCCAAGATCCGGGTCGAGGTGCTCACCGACGAGATGGACGTCGACAAGGTCGTCGACGCGATCGTGGCCGCCGCCCGGACCGGCAAGATCGGTGACGGCAAGGTCTGGGTGACCGGCGTGGAAGAGGTCGTCCGGGTCCGTACCGGCGAACGCGGCCTCGACGCCCTGTAGGAGGACCCCCCAGATGACCCCGTCGATCAAGAGGAACACGTCGGATGACACCGGAAACGGAGACGGGAACCTCTTGGTCGACGGGGTCGTCGGGGTCCCGGCGGGGATCGGGGAACCGGCCCGGGTGGGCCGGGCGGAGGCCTTCGACACCTGGCTGCGCGGGCTGCTGCCGAAGCGGGAGGGCATCGCGCTGATCGCCGTCGGTGGACTCGGCCGTCGACAGTGCGCCCCGTACGGCGACCTCGACCTGGTGCTGCTGCACGCCGGGGTGGCCGGGGTGGACGAGCTGGCCGCCTCGCTGTGGTACCCGATCTGGGACGCCGGGGTCCGGCTCGACCACTCGGTGCGTACCCTCGCCGAGGCGCTGTCGGTGGCCCAGGACGACGTCAAGGTCGCCCTGGCCCTGCTCGACGCCCGCTTCGTCGCCGGTGACCCGGCGCTGGCCGACACCCTCACCCGCACCGCCACCGACCACTGGCGGCGGACTGCCGTACGCCAGCTGCCCGCCCTGCGGGAGATCACCGAGGTGCGCTGGCGTACCCACGGTGAACTGGCCTTCCTGCTCGAAGGCGACCTGAAGGAGGCCGCCGGCGGGCTGCGCGACGTGGGCATCCTGCGGGCCATCGCCACCGCCGGGATCACCGACGCGCTGCGCCCCGCCGTCCGCGCCGCCCACCTGCGGCTGCTGGACACCCGCGACGCCCTGCACCGGCAGGTGGGCCGCCGGGTCGACCGGCTGGTCGCCCAGGAACGCGCCGGGGTGGCCGCGCTGCTCGGCCTGCGCCAGCCGACCCCGGAGGCCACCGACGCCGGGACGCGGGCGGAGACCGGCGACGGCGACGCCCTGCTGCGCCGGGTCGCCGGTGACGCCCGCACCGTCAGCCACGCCCTCGACGACGCCTGGCGGGCCGCCGACCGGCTCCGCTCCGGCCGCCGCCGGGGCGCCGACGGCCGGCCGCTGCGCCGCCCGGTGGCCCGGGACGTCGTCGAGCACGACGGGGAGCTGGTGCTCGCCCGGACCGCCATCGGGGCCCGCCCCGACCCGAGCCTGTCGCTGCGGATCGCCGCCGCCGCCGCCACCACCCGACTGCCGATCGCCCGGGCCACCTGCGAGTGGCTGGCCGCGTACTGCCCGCCGCTGCCCGCGCCCTGGCCACCGGCCGCCCGGTCCGCGTTCGTCACCCTGCTCGGTGCCGGCCCCGGCCTGGTGCCCGCCTGGGAGACCTGCGACCGGTACGGCCTGATCGACGGCTGGCTGCCCGAGTGGACCCGGCTGCGCAGCCTGCCGCAGCACAACCCGGTGCACCGGTTCACCCTCGACCGGCACCTGGTGCAGGCCGCGTACGAGGCGAGCCGGCACACCCGTGACGTCGAGCGCCCCGACCTGCTGCTGATCGGCGCGTTCCTGCACGACATCGGCAAGGGGCTGGACGGCGACCACTCGACCGTCGGTGCCCCGCTCGCCCAGGCGGTGGCCACCCGGATCGGCCTGCCCGCCGGGGAGGCGGCGTTGATCGGCACGCTGGTCCGGCTGCACCTGCTGCTGCCCGACGTGGCCACCCGCCGCGACCTGTCCGACCCGAAGACGATCGCCGGGGTGGCCGAGCGGGTCGGTGACACCACCACCCTGGAGCTGCTGCACGCCCTGGTGCTGGCCGACGCCGCCGCCACCGGCCCGGCCGCCTGGTCCGGCTGGAAGGGGCGGCTGATCGCCGAGCTGGTCGCCCGGGTACGGACCACCCTGGACACCGGCGTGGTGCCCGCCCCGCCGGACCCCGACCCGGCGCTGGTCGCCGGGCCGCTGCCGGTCGTGCACCTGACCGACGACCGGGTGGCGGTGGCCGCAGCCGACCGGCGGGGACTGCTCGCCACGGTGGCCGGCTGCCTGGCCCTGCACCGGCTGGACGTGATCTCGGCGGACGCCGCCACGGTCGACGACCGGGCCCTGGTCGAGTGCCGGGTGCAGCCGCGCTACGGGATGGCCCCGGACCCGATCGCGCTCAGTGCCGACCTGCGCCGCGCGGTCACCGGCGACGTCTCGGTCACCCAGCGGCTGCGGGGCCGGGCGCTCGCCGCGCGCAGCCAGGGTGCCGCGCCGAGGGTGGTCTGGCACCGGGAGGCGGCCACCGACGCGGTCCTGCTGGAGCTGCGCGCCGCCGACGCGGCGGGCCTGCTCTACCGGGTCACCTGCGCGTTGGACGAGGCCGGGGCGCAGGTGCGCGCCGCCCGGATCTCCACCCTCGGCGGTGACGTGGTCGACGCGTTCTACCTGGTCGGTGGTTGGCCGTCGGACGAGCAGCGGGCCCACATCGAGGCCGCCGTCCTCGCCGCCGTGTAGGACCGCGCCGCCGTCTCTCCCGGCCTTGCCGGGCAACTTCCGGGCAGTGCGGTACGCCCGTCGACGTATGCCGGGAGCCGCCGCCGGGCCGACGCGCCGAAGGCCCGGCGACGCGATCCTCGGGGCATGAACCTGCCAGTGCAGACCGAAGCGCTCACCAAGCGGTACGGCGGACTGACCGCCGTGCGGGATCTCGACCTGACCGTCCGGGCCGGCGAGGTGTACGGCTTCCTCGGCCCCAACGGCGCCGGTAAGACCACCACCCTGCGCATGCTGCTGGGCCTGGTCCGTCCCAGCACCGGGGCGGTGCGGCTGTTCGGCCGTACGCCTGGTGCGGGGTGGCTCGCCGGTGTCGGCGCGCTGATCGAGGGGCCGGCCTTCTACCCGTACCTGTCCGGGCGGGAGAACCTGCGGGTGCTGGCCCGCCTCGCCGGGGTCGGGGCGGACCGGGTCGACGCGGTCCTCGGCCTGGTCGACCTCGCCGACCGGGCGGGCGACCGGTACGCCGGCTACTCGTTGGGCATGAAACAGCGGCTCGGGGTAGCCGCCGCCCTGCTCAAGGACCCGCCGCTGCTGATCCTGGACGAGCCGACGAACGGCCTGGACCCGGCCGGCATGGCGGACATGCGGACGTTGATCCGGCGGCTCGGCGCGGCCGGTCGCACCGTGCTGGTCTCCAGCCACCTGCTCGGCGAGGTCGAGCAGGTCTGCGACCGGGTCGGTGTGCTCGCCCGGGGTGCACTGGTGGCCGAGGGCAGCGTCGCGGAGTTGCGTGGCGCGGCCGGGCTGCGACTGCTCGCCGACCCGTTGGACGAGGCGGCGGCCCGGGCCCGGGAACTCGTCGGCGTCGACCGGGTCCGGATCGTCGACGGTGGACTGGAGCTTTCGGTCGAGCCGGAGCGGGCGGCGTGGCTGAACACCGAACTGGTCGGTGCCGGCCTGGCCGTACGCGAACTGCGGCCCCGGGAACGGGATCTGGAGGAGGTCTTCTTCGACCTGGTGGGAAAGGGGACGGCCGATGTCGCGTAGTTTCCGCGCCGAACTGGTCAAGCTGGTCCGACGCCCGGCCGGCTGGCTGCTGCTGGCCGTCGCGCTGGCGCTCTCGCTGATCTTCACCTACCTCTTCCCGTACGCCGGGGTGGCCGGCGACGCCGACGGACCGAACACCGACCGGGCGCTGCCCGCGATGCTCCCCGACCACCTGGTCGGCAACTCCCTCGGCGGGTTGCCGATCTTCCTCGGCGCGATCCTGCTGATCCTCGGCGTGCTCACGGTCGGCGGGGAGTACGGCTGGGGGACCTGGAAGACCCTGCTCACCCAGGGACCCACCCGGCTCCAGGTGTACGGCGGCAAGCTGCTCACCCTCGCGGTCGCCGCGCTGGCCGTGGTGCTGGCGGTGTTCGTGGTCGGCGCGGTGGCCGCCGCGCTCATCGCGTCCGTCGAGGGACAGCCGGTGCGTTGGCCGTCGACCGGTGACCTGGTGACCGGTATCGGCGCGGGCTGGCTCATCGCCACCATGTGGGCCATGCTCGGTGCCGTACTGGCGGTCGCGCTGCGTGCGGTGGCGCTGCCGGTCGGCCTGGGACTGGTGTGGATGCTCGTCGTGCAGAATCTGCTCGCCGCGATCGCCGCGCCGCTTGTCGACTGGGTGGCGACGGCTCAACTGGGGCTGCCCGGCCCGAACGCCGGGGCGCTGGTGGCCGCGTTGGGTGCGCCCGGCGACACCCCCGGCGTCGCGGCCACGGTCGGTGGTGGGCAGGCGGCGCTGGTGGTCACCGCGTACCTGGTGGGTTTCGCGGCGGTCGGCGCGGTGCTGCTGCGCCGGCGGGACATCGGCTGAGCCGGGACGGGGGAGGGACGTGGCGCGTGAGAGCGGGGACCGGGGACGGTGGCTCCTCGACGGCCTGCTCGCCCTGGTCCTGCTGGCGATCGGGTTGGTCGGCACCGCGCCGGCCGGCCTGAACCAGGGCGTGCCCGCAGGCCCGGGCGCCTACCCGCTGGTCGTGGTGGCGGCGCTCGTGGTGGCGGTGCGCCGGCGCTGGCCGGCGGCCACGCTGGCGGTGGCCGCCGCCGCGACCACCGGCTACCTGGTGCTCGGGCAGCCGTACGGGCCGATCCTGCTGTCGTTCCTGGTGGCGGTCTACACGGTGGCTGCGCACCGGCCGGTCCGCGTCGCGGCGACGGCCGGCGCGGTCGTGCTGGCGGCGCTGCTGGTCCAGGTGTTCGTCGGCGTGCGTCCACTCGGCCCGGTCGCGTTGATGCCGGTCGCCGCGTGGGTGGTGGTGCCGTTCGCGGTGGGGGCGGCGGTGCGGCTGAGCCGGGAGGGCGCCGCCGGGGGCGGGCGGACGAGGCCCGCCGGCTGGCCGACGCGGAGCGGCTGCGGGTGGCCCGCGAGGTGCACGACGTGGTGGGCCATGGCCTCGCCGCGATCCACCTCCAGGCCGAGATCGCGCTGCACCTGCTCGCGCGCCGGCCGGAGCAGGCCGAGACGGCGCTCACCGCGATCAGCCGGACCAGCAAGGCGGCCCTGGACGAGCTGCGGGTCACCCTCACCGTGGTGCGCCGCGAGGAGGCGGTCGGCGGGCGCGGGCCGACACCCGGGCTGGCCCAGCTCACGCAGTTGCGCGAGCGGCTGGCCGGCACCGGCGTGTCGGTGGCCGTGGCGACGACCGGGACGCCGCGGCTACTGCCGGTGGCGGTGGACCTCGCCGTGTACCGGGTGGCGCAGGAGGCGCTGACCAATGTGCTGCGGCACGCCGGGCCGGCCACCGCCGAGGTCCGCATCGGCTATGCCGAGGACGAGGTCACGGTGGAGGTCACCGACACTGGCCGGGGCCGGCCCGCCGTGCCCGAGCCGTCCACCGGTTTCGGTCTGGCCGGCATGCGGGAGCGGGTCACCGCGCTGGGCGGTACCTTCAGCGCCGGGCCGGCCGCGTCCGGCGGTTTCCGGGTGTACGCCACGCTGCCGACGCGGGAGGTCGCATGATCCGGGTGCTGCTCGCCGACGACCAGGACCTGGTCCGGATCGGGTTGCGGACGCTGGTGGAGAGCGAGGACGACCTGACCGTCGTCGGGGAGGCCGCCGACGGGCTCGCCGCCGTGGAGGTGGCCCGTCGGGAACGCCCCGACGTGGTGTTGATGGACGTGCGGATGCCCGGCGTCGACGGCATCGAGGCCACCCGGCGCATCGTCGGGGATCCGACGCTGGCCGGTACCCGGGTGGTGGTGCTGACCACGTTCGAGCTGGACGAGTACGTCTTTGACGCCCTCCGGCACGGGGCCAGCGGTTTTCTCACCAAGGACACCCGCCCGGTCGAGCTGCTGCGGGCGATCCGCCTGGTCGCCGAGGGTGAGGCGCTGCTGTCGCCGTCGGTGACCAGGCGGGTGGTGCGGGAGTTCGCCACCCGCCCGGCCCGGGTCCCGCGTCCGCATCCCCGGCTGGGGTCGCTCACCCACCGGGAGCGCGAGGTGGTGGCCCTGGTCGGCGAGGGGTTGAGCAACGCCGAGATCGCCGACCGGCTGTGGGTCAGCCCGGCCACCGCGCGTACCCATGTCAGCCGGGCCATGGTCAAGCTGGGTACCCGGGACCGGGCCCAACTGGTGGTCTTCGCCTACCAGTCGGGACTGGTGGTGTCCTGACCCGGGTGGTGCCGGCGGGGGGTGGGGAAACGCGCGTCCGCTGCCTTCGGCGTGGCGCGGGGCGTGGCGTGCGGGGCCGGAGCGGGCGTGCGGCCGGCGGGCTACCCTAACGGTGGGCTGGACAGCCGGCCCGGCCGCACCTGTGCCCGCCGCTGACGACAAACGGGATGTTCGCGTGTTTGACACCTTGAGTGACCGCCTGTCCGGAATCTTCACCAAGCTCCGGGGCAAGGGCCGGCTCACCGATGCCGACATCGACGCCACCGCCCGTGAGATCCGGCTGGCGCTGCTGGAGGCGGACGTCGCGCTGCCGGTGGTCAAGGGCTTCATCACCAACGTCAAGGAGCGGGCCCGCAGCGCGGAGGTCTCCCAGGCGCTCAACCCGGCCCAGCAGATCGTCAAGATCGTCAACGAAGAGCTGATCAACGTGCTCGGCGGCGAGGGCCGCCGGCTCCAGTTCGCCAAGCAGCCGCCGACCGTGATCATGCTGGCCGGCCTCCAGGGTTCCGGTAAGACCACCCTCGCCGGCAAGCTGGCCCGCTGGCTCAAGGCGCAGGGGCACCAGCCGCTGCTGGTCGCCGCCGACCTCCAGCGTCCCAACGCCGTCGGGCAGCTCCAGGTGCTCGGTGGCCGCGCCGGCGTCGAGGTGTACGCCCCGGAGCCCGGCAACGGCACCGGTGACCCGGTGCAGGTCGCCCGCGCCTCGATCGAGCACGCCAAGCGGGCCGCCCGGGACATCGTCATCGTCGACACCGCCGGCCGGCTCGGCATCGACGCCGAGATGATGCAGCAGGCCGCCGACATCCGCGACGCGGTCGACCCCGACGAGGTCATCTTCGTCATCGACGCGATGGTCGGTCAGGACGCGGTCCGCACCGCCGAGGCGTTCCGCGACGGCGTCGGCATCACCGGCGTGGTGCTGTCCAAGCTCGACGGCGACGCCCGGGGTGGCGCCGCACTGTCGGTACGCGAGGTCACCGGCCAGCCGATCCTGTTCGCCTCCACCGGTGAAAAGCTGGAGGACTTCGACGTCTTCCACCCCGACCGGATGGCCAGCCGGATCCTCGGCATGGGCGACGTCCTCACTCTGATCGAGCAGGCCGAACAGGCCTTCGACACCGATCAGAAGGAGAAGATGACCGCCAAGCTGATGGGCGGTGAGCAGTTCACCCTGGAGGACTTCCTCGACCAGCTCATCGCGGTGCGGCGGATGGGCCCGATCGCCAACGTGCTGGCCATGATGCCCGGCATGGGGCAGATGAAGGACCAGCTCGCCGAGCTGGACGACAAGCACTTCGACCGGGTCACCGCGATCATCCGGTCGATGACCCCGGCCGAGCGGACCAACCCGAAGATCATCAACGGGTCCCGGCGGGCCCGTATCGCCGGTGGTTCCGGGGTGACCGTCATGGACGTCAACCAGCTGCTCAACCGCTTCGCCGACGCGCAGAAGATGATGAAGCAGATGGGCGGCATGATGGGCCTGCCCGGCGGGGGCCGGCGCAAGGCCACCAAGTCGCCGAAGAACAAGCGCAAGGGCACCAAGGGCGGCAACCGGCCGCGTAGCGGCGCGGGCGCCGGGCTGCCGGGCGGCTTCCCGGGTGGCATGCCGCAGCTCCCGCCGGGGATGGACCCGAACGACCTGGCGGGCGGCCAGGGCCTGCCGCCGGGCTTCAAGCTTCCGAAGATCGACTTCAACAAGCTCGGCAGGGGCGACAACCGGCCCCGCTGACGCGTGTCGGTTACGGTGGGCGACGGGGCGGGCGCTTAGGGTGGTTCCGCCCCCTGGGAGGAGATGTCATGACCGCAGCCCCGATCCTGCCCGAACGGCACGAGTGGACGGTCGACGACCTCGGCGACCTGCCGAAGGACCTTCCGTACGAACTGATCAACGGAAGGTTGATCGTGCCGTCGCCGACTCTGCTGCACCAAGACATGTGCGTCGAGCTGCTGCTCGCTCTTCGAGTGAACTGCCCGAGGGAATACCAGGTCGGAATCGATCTCTCGATGCGGGTGGACCGACGCAACGAGCCCCGGCCGGACGTCGTCGTGGTCCGGCGGGGGAACGCTACTCGTAGCCCGCTGCCCGTCGAGGACGCTCTGCTCGCCGTGGAGGTGGTGTCACCCACCTCCACCTTCCGCGACATGTACGACAAGGCGAAGGTCTACGCGCACGCCGGAGTGCGTTCGTACTGGGTGGTCGACCCGCTCCAGGACCGGATCACGCTGACCGAGTACGCGCTCGGTCCCGGCGGCCGCGACTACGAGCAGCTCACCCACACCGAGGACCTGTTCGTCACCGAGCAGCCGTGGAAGGTCTCGGTCGACCTGCCGGCGTTGACCGCCCGGAAGAACGACCTGCTCGCCCCCGAGGGGCCGTGATCGGGTAGGACTGTGCGCATGGCTCTGCATGTGCGCGGTGTGCTCCTGCCCGACGACGAGGTCCGGGACGTCTGGCTCGACGGCGACCGGGTCACCTTCGACCCGGTGCCCGATGCCGAGACGGTCGCCGACTCCGGGTTCGTGCTGCCCGGACTGGTCGACGCCCACTGCCACCTCGGCATCGCCCGGGGTGCCACCCCGGTCACCTCCCTCGACCAGGCCCGTACGTTGGCCCGTACCGACCGGGACGCCGGGGTGCTCGCGCTGCGCGACGCCGGCTCGCCGTACCCGTACCCCGAACTCGACGACGAACCGGACCTGCCGCGACTGGCCCGCGCCGGGCGGCACGTCGCCCCACCGAGGCGCTACCTGCGCGACATCGGCCTGGAGGTCGACGCGGCGGAGGTGGCCGCGACGGTCACCGCGCAGGCCGCCGCCGGCAACGGCTGGGTCAAGCTGGTCGGCGACTGGATCGACCGGGGCGTCGGCGACCTCGCCCCGGCCTGGGACGCCGACACGATGGCCGCCGCCGTGGCCGCCGCACACGCCGCCGGGGTACGCGCCGCGGTGCACACGTTCAGCGAGTCGGCCGTGGAGATCATGGTGCGCGCCGGGGTGGACTCGGTGGAGCACGGCACCGGGCTGAGCCTCGACCTGATCGACCTGATGGCCCGGCAGGGCACCGCGCTGGTCCCCACGATGATCAACATTCGGACCTTCGGAGGCATCGCCGCCGCGGCCCGCCCCAAGTTCCCCGGCTACGCCGACCACATGCTCGCCCTGCGCGACCGCTTCCCCGAGGTGGTGCGCGCCGCCCACGAGGCCGGGGTGCCGATCTACGTGGGCACCGACGCGGGCGGCGGCATCGACCACGGGCTGGCCGCAGAGGAGATGCTGCTGCTGCACGAGCAGGCCCGCATGCCCGCCGTGGACGTCCTCGCCGCCGCCTCCTGGCGGGCCCGACAGTGGCTCGGCTTCCCCGGCCTGGTCGAGGGCGGCCTGGCGGACCTGGTCGTCTACCCCGAGGATCCGCGCCGCGACCTGCGGGTGGTCCGGGCGCCCAGCCGGATCGTCCTGCGCGGCCGGGTGGTCCGCTGACCGGCCGGGTCGCCCGCGGCCGGCCCGCCCGCCGACGACGGTGGTCGACGGCCACGGATGCTGCTCAGCGCACGTCGAGTTCGTACTCGGCCTCGACCCAGAACCGCGCGCCGTCGTGCCCGGCGAAGGTCAGCCGGTGCGTGCCCGGCGTCGGCGGCGGCACCAGCCCCCACAGGCCCCAGCAGGAGACCTGCACCGGCCACGGCCAGGTGGTGACGACGTTGTTGAAGAACCCCCGGACCGGGAACGAGGCGGCGGAGCCGGCCGGCCGTACCGGCACCGCGGCCCCGTCCAGTTCGGCGTGCCCGCTGGCGTCGGGCATCGGCTCGGCCGGCTCGTCGCGGCGGCCGGGCTGCCAGTAGCTGAACGCCGGGAAGAACAGGGGACGGCCCGCCGGCACCACGCAGCGCCGGCTGACCCCACCGCCGAACGTGCCCGCGAGGAACCACACGTCGTCCGGCTGGTGACGTCCGCCGTGCCGGCCGGTGTCGTCCTTGACCGGGTTGACCGGCTGACGGTGCGCGGCCACCCAGGCCACCCAGCGGGCGGCGAGCGGGGCCAGGGCAGGTGCCGGGTCGCAGAGCATGACGGCAGATGGTAGTGCGGGCACGCCCGGCTGCGCCGACCCGTCGGGGGGCGCATAGGATGTGCGGTCATGGCTCGCGTGCTCACTCCCCGTGCGGAGGACTTTCCCCGCTGGTACCAGGACCTGATCGCCAAGGCGAAGCTGGCCGACAACGGCCCGGTCCGGGGGACCATGGTCATCCGTCCGGCCGGCTACGCCATCTGGGAGCGGATGCAGGCCGAGATGGACGCCCGGATCAAGGCGGCCGGCGCGGAGAACGCGTACTTCCCGCTGTTCATCCCGGAGAGCTATCTCAAGCGGGAGGCCGAGCACGTCGAGGGCTTCTCGCCGGAGCTGGCGGTGGTCACCCACGGTGGCGGCAAGCAGCTCGCCGAGCCGGTGGTGGTGCGTCCCACCAGCGAGACGGTGATCGGCGAGTTCATGGCCAAGTGGATCGACTCGTACCGGGACCTGCCGCTGCTGCTCAACCAGTGGGCCAACGTGGTCCGCTGGGAGTTGCGCCCCCGGATCTTCCTGCGCACCAGCGAGTTCCTCTGGCAGGAGGGGCACACCGCGCACGCCACCCGTGCCGACGCCCGCGCCTACGCCCGCAAGATCCTGCACGAGGCGTACGAGGACCTGATGGTCAACGTGCTGGGCATCCCGGTGGTGGTCGGGCTGAAGACCGCCCGGGAGCGCTTCGCCGGGGCGACCGCCACCTACACCTGCGAAGGCATGATGGGCGACGGCAAGGCGCTGCAGCTCGGCACCAGTCACGAGCTGGGGCAGAACTTCGCCAAGGCGTTCGACATCAGCTACTCCTCGGCCGAGGGTGGCCGGGAGCACGCCTGGACCACCTCCTGGGGCACCTCGACCCGGATGCTCGGCGGGCTGATCATGGCGCACGGTGACGACAACGGGCTGCGGGTGCCGCCGAGGCTGGCCCCGATCCAGGCGTACGTCATGATCGTCAAGGCGGGCGACGGCGTGGGCGAGGCGGCGGCCAAGCTGCGCGACGCGCTGCGCGACGCCGGGGTCCGGGTCGCGCTCGACGACCGCACCGACACCGCGTTCGGCCGCCGGGCCGTCGACGCCGAGCTGCGCGGCTATCCGGTACGCGTCGAGGTCGGCCCCCGCGACCTGGCCGCCGGCAACGCGGTGGTGGTCCGGCGGACGGACGGCTCGAAGGCACTCACCCCGGTCGCGGACGTCGTCGGCGCGGTCCTGGCCGCTCTGGAGGCCGACCAGCAGGCGTTGCACGACGAGGCGCTGGCCCACCGGCGGTCCCGCACCGTCGAGGTGTCCACCCTCGCCGAGGCGATCGAGGCGGCGGCCACCGGCTGGGCCATGGTGCCGTGGTCGGCCGTCGGCGTGCCGGGCGAGGCCGAGGCCAACGGCCAGGGCGTCACCGTCCGGTGCCTGCTGCGCGCCGACGGTTCCGTCCCGGACAGCGAGGACGAGCCGGACCTGACCGCCATCCTGGCCCGCGCCTACTGAGGGCCCACCGCAACCCGGGGGCCCGCAGGTCCGGCTCCCGGGTCGCCGACCGGCCGTGGGCGCGGCGACCCGCGTCGCCGCGCAACCGGCCCACCGGACCCGGCTGCCCCGTTCGTCGCGGGTACGCCGAAAGCCGGCCCGCACTGTTCGTCCCGGGTGCGGCGGTGGGCCGGGGCGCCGGAAGCCCGTCCAGACCTGTGGAGGTGTGATGCGTTTCGCGCCAGGTCAGTTGATCATGCACCGCAACGTGCGGCGGGGTCGGATCGGGTGGGTCCGGCCGGCCCGGGTGGTGGGCGACGACGACCGGGGCCTGCTGCTCTGGGTGGCCCGGGACACGCCGGTGGCGCACGAGGTGTCCGAGGCGGGCCTGGGCATGCGGGCGATGCCGTTCACCGAGTGGATCGCCTCGTCCTACCGGCTGGCCCGGGGCCGGTGGGACGGTCCTCCGCTGCTGGAGTTCCTGCCCACGGGGGCGGCGCACTCGGTCTGGTTCTTCCGCGACGAGCAGGACCGCTTCGTCGCCTGGTACGTCAACCTGGAGGAGCCCGGTGTCCGGTGGGACGACGGGTCGGTGGCCGGGGTGGACGTGGTCGACCAGGACCTGGACGTGGTGGTCCGTCCCGATCTCAGTTGGCAGTGGAAGGACGAGGGCGAGTTCACCGAGCGGCTGGCCTTTCCCGACCACTACTGGGTGACCGACGAGCAGGCGGTCCGTGCCGAGGGGGAGCGGGTGATCGCCCTCGCCGAGGCGGGGAAGTTCCCGTTCGACGGCACCTGGTGCGACTTCGTCCCGCCGGCCGACTGGACGTCCCCGACGGAGCTGCCGCCGGGTTGGGACCGACCGCCCGCGCGGTGAATGTGTCGTGGCTCACCTGGCCGGGCCGTCGTCGGGGCGCGTGGCGGCGGTGGTCGGATGGCTCGCCGGGACCGATGCCTGCCGTCGGGCCGGCCCGATGTGAGCATCCGGTGCGCGATCTGGCAGAATGGGTCGCTGGTATCCGGCGCGCGTCCGGCGCCCTCTAACCCGGGCGCGTCGCCAGTCCACCGAGCAGTCTCCGGCCCAACCCCACTGTGCCGGTCGACGCTCACCCGTGCACCGCCCGTAGCCGGGTCGGTGAAATCGCAACAGGAGCGAAACAACTGTGGCCGTAAAGATCCGGCTCCTGCGGATGGGCAAGATCCGCAACCCGCAGTACCGCATCGTCATCGCGGACTCGCGCACCAAGCGCGACGGTCGCGCGATCGAGTTCGTGGGCATCTACCAGCCGAAGGAAGACCCCTCGATCATCGAGGTCAAGTCGGAGCGGGTCCAGTACTGGCTCTCGGTCGGCGCGCAGCCGAGCGAGGCCGTCCAGCGGCTGCTGGAGCTGACCGGCGACTGGCAGAAGTTCAAGGGCCTGCCGGCCCCGCCGCCGCTCAAGGTCGCCGCCGAGCGCGCCGACCGCAAGGCGGCGTACGAGGCCGAGGCGAAGGCCGCTGCCGGCCTGGCTCCGGAGACCCCGGCCAAGCCGGCCCGCAAGGCCGCCAAGGCGGAGTCCCCGGCCGAGCCCGAGGCGCCGAAGACCGAAGCGCCGAAGACCGAGGCTCCGGCCGAGGCCCCGGCCGCTGCTGCCGACTCCGGTGAGCAGGCCTGACATGCCGCTGCGTCCCGCCCTGGAGCACCTGGTCAAGGGGATCGTCGACCACCCGGACGACGTGCGCGTCCGCATGGTCGACTCCCGTCGGGGCAAGCGGCTGGAAGTCCGCGTGAACCCGGAGGATCTCGGCACGGTGATCGGGCGGTCCGGTCGGACCGCCAAGGCGCTGCGTCAGGTGATCGGCTCCATCGGAGGACGCGGGGTACGCGTCGACATCGTCGACTCGTACTGATGCTGCTCATCGTCGGCAGGATCGGCAAACCGCACGGCATCCGCGGTGAGGTCACCGTGGAGGTGCGGACCGACGAGCCCGAGGCGCGGTTCGCCCCCGGCGCGGTGCTGAGCACCGAGCCGGGGGTGCCGCCCCGGGTGGAGACCCCCCGTCGGGGCGGGGCCGAGCCGGCCGCGACCGCCGACCCGGGGGTGGCGTACCTGGTCCCCGACGAGCTGACCATCGAGGCGGCCCGTTGGCACCAGGGGCGGATGCTGGTGGCCTTCGAGGGGGTCCTCGACCGGGAGACCGCCGAGGCGCTGCGCGGCACCCTGCTCGGGGTGGACAGCGCCTCCGTCGCCCCACCGGAGGACCCGGAGGAGTTCCACGACCACCAGTTGGTCGGCCTGGCCGTGGTGACCCCGGCCGGTGAGCACCTCGGCAAGGTGGTCAAGATCGACCATGCGCCCGCCTCCGACCTGCTCGTCCTGCGCCGCCCGCAGGGGGGCAGCGCGCTGATCCCGTTCGTCAAGGCGATCGTCCCGGAGGTCGATCTCGCCGGCGGACGCGTCGTCGTCGACCCGCCGGCCGGTCTGCTCGACCTCTAGACCGGAAGCCACCCTCATGCGCGTCGACATCGTGTCGATCTTCCCGGACTACTTCGCCCCACTGGATCTGTCCCTGATCGGGCGGGCCCGGGAACAGGGCCTGCTCCGGTTGGCCGTGCACGACCTGCGGACCTGGACCCGCGACGTGCACCGCACGGTCGACGACACGCCCTACGGTGGCGGGCCGGGCATGGTGATGCGGCCGGAGCCGTGGGGCGAGGCGCTTGACGCGTTGGCCCCCGACGAGTTGGCTCCGGACGGCCTGACCCTGCCCCGGCTGCTGGTGCCCTCCCCGGCCGGCGTGCCGTTCACCCAGGCGATGGCGCACGAGTTGGCCACCGAGTCGCACCTGCTCTTCGCCTGCGGCCGGTACGAGGGCATCGACCAGCGGGTGCTCGACCACGCCTCGACCCGGCTGCGGGTCACCGAGGTGTCACTCGGCGACTACGTGCTCTTCGGTGGCGAGGTGGCGGTGCTGGTGATCCTGGAGGCGGTCACCCGGCTGTTGCCCGGGGTGCTCGGCAACGCCGGTTCGCTGGACGACGAGTCGCACGCGCACGGCCTGCTGGAAGCCCCGATGTACACCAAACCGGCGAGTTGGCGGGGGCACGAGGTGCCCGAGGTGCTCCGCTCGGGCGACCACGGCCGGATCGCCCGCTGGCGACGGGACGAGGCGTTGACCCGTACCGGCACCCGGCGACCGGACATGCTCGCCGCGTTGCCCCCGGAGATCCTGGACAAACGGGACGTGGCGACGCTGGAGCGGGGTGGGTTTCCGCTGCCCCCGGGGGATGTGGCAAAGTAGGGGGGTTGCCGCATCCGTCCGCGCCCGTGGGCGGCTGCGAGGATCCCCGGACAGGGTCGGCCCGCCGACCGGCACCGGGGATCAGAATCACCCATCCGCGCACCGACTGACGGTGCGCCGTGAGCATCACGAGGACGCAGCGATGAACATCCTGGACGCCCTTGACGCCCAGTCGAAGCGCACCGACCTCCCCGACTTCCGTGCCGGTGACACCGTCAAGGTGCACGCGCGGGTCGTCGAGGGCAACCGGTCCCGGGTCCAGATCTTCCAGGGCGTCGTCATCCGCCGCCAGGGTGACGGTCTGCGCGAGACCTTCTCGGTCCGCAAGGTCAGCTTCGGGGTGGGCGTGGAGCGGACCTACCCGCTCAACGGCCCGGGCATCGACCGGATCGAGATCGTGACCCGTGGCGACGTCCGCCGGGCCAAGCTCTACTACCTGCGCGAGCTGCGCGGCAAGAAGGCCAAGATCAAGGAGAAGCGGGAGAAGCAGCCCAGCTGACTTCCCGCTCGCCAGGCCGCCTGACCTGCGCGGATGTCGTATCGACCAGAGCGCACTACGCTGATCGGTACGGGCGCAGTCCGGCAGGTGGTGTCGCGACCCAGATCGCGGCACTCCGATCGTCCGCTGCCGCCCGTGGGGCCTCGACGAGGCTCCCGGGCGGTAGTGTCGTTTCTGCGGACCGGGGAGTGGCGTGGTGCAGGTGCTCGACTCGAACGGCACAGCCGACCCGTGGCGTCGGCGGACCCGACCCACCCGTCGGCAGATGCCCCTCTGGCAGGAGCTGCCGCTCCTGCTGATCGTGGCCTTCTGTCTGGCGGTGCTGATCCGCACCTTCCTGCTCCAGGCCTTCTTCATCCCGTCCAGTTCGATGGAGGACACCCTCCTCATCGGCGACCGGGTGCTGGTCAACAAGGTCGTCTACGACGTACGTGACCCGCTGCGCGGTGAGGTGGTGGTGTTCCGGGGCACCGACAAGTGGGTCGCCCTGGAGAGTCCCGTGCCGCCGACCGGTGCCGTCGGCAAGATCGGGCGAACCCTCGGCGACCTGGTCGGCGTGGGCCGCCCCGGCGAGAAGGACTTCATCAAGCGGGTGATCGGGTTGCCCGGCGACCGGGTCAAGTGCTGCGACGACCAGGGTCGGGTGCTGGTCAACGGCATCCCGCTGGACGAGCCGTACGTGGTGCGTGACTCACCGCTGGACGTGCCGCCGAACCCCAAGGAGTGCCGGTCCCGCCGGTTCGACGAGGTGGTCGTACCCCCTGGTCAGATCTTCGTGATGGGCGACCACCGGCTGGTCTCCCAGGACGCCCGCTGCCAGGGGCCGGTTCCGATCGACAACGTGATCGGCCGGGCGTTCATGGTGGTGTGGCCGTCGTCGCGGTGGGCGTCGCTGCCCGTGCCGGCCACCTTCGAACGGCTGTCGGACTCCGCTGCCGCGCCCAACGCCCCGGCGCCGGTCCGGCCGACCCCCACCGGTGACGTGGTCCTGCTCCTGCCGGTCGCCGCGCTGCTCGCGGCCGTCGTGCGCTCCGGGCGACGGGTGTGGCCCCCCGGCCCCGGGCGGCCCCCACGCCTGCGCCGGGAACGGCTGCGGCGCTCCGGGTGGCCGGGACGCCTCCGGCGTTCCGGGCGGCCCGGGCGGCTCCGGCGACGTAGGCTCCACCCGTGATTGACGAGCAGACCGACAAGCCGCGCAGCTCCTTCTGGAAGGAGCTGCCCATTCTCCTGGGCGTCGCGATTCTGGTGGCGGTGCTGGTCCGCGCATTCGTGCTGCAGACCTTCTTCATCCCGTCGCCGTCCATGGAGAACACTCTCAAGATCGACGATCGGGTGCTGGTCAACAAGCTGGTCTACGACTTCCGCTCACCGCACCGGGGTGAGGTGGTGGTGTTCAAGGCACCGACCGAGTGGAGTGGCAACCCCGACGGCGAGGACTTCATCAAGCGGGTGATCGGGGTCGGCGGCGACCACGTGGTCTGCTGCGACGCGCAGGACCGGCTGACGATCAACGGCAAGTCCCTCGACGAGCCCTACATCTACTCCGCCAACGGCCAGCAGGACAAGCCCGCCGACCAGGAGTTCGACATCACCGTCCCGGCGGGGCGGCTCTGGGTGATGGGTGACCACCGCTCGGCCTCCGGGGACTCCCTGGAGCACTGGCAGCAGTCCGGTCGCAACATCGACAGCGCCACCATCCCCGAGGGTGAGGTCGTGGGCCGGGCCTTCACCGTGTTCTGGCCGTTCGACCGGGCCACCTGGCTCACCGTGCCCAAGTCGTTCGACGGGATTCCCAACCCCTGACCGGTTCGCGACCACCCGGGCGTGGCCGAGCGTCGACACCGTCTGGCAGGCTGATGCGGTGACCGTCTTCCACCCCCGTCGTGCGGCCCGGGTGCTGCTCGTCGACGCGTCCGGCCGGGTGCTCCTCTTCGCGGGCGTCGACCCGGCCCGCCCGGGTCACCGGTACTGGTTCACCCCCGGTGGTGGGCTCACCCCGGGGGAGTCCCCGGCGGCCGGGGCGGCCCGCGAGCTGGCCGAGGAGACCGGACTGCGGCTGACCCCGGCCGAGCTGGGCGGGTCGGTCCGCTCCGAGACGGTGGAGTTTCCCTTCGACGGCGTGTGGTACCGCCAGGAACAGGAGTTCTTCGTGGTCCGGGTGCCCACCTGGGAGGTCGACACGGCCGGGTTCGACGAGATCGAACGGGCCAGCGTCACCGGACACCGCTGGTGGTCGGCGGCCGAGCTGGCCGACACCGCCGAGCGGTGCTACCCGGCCGACCTGGCCGCCCTGCTCACCCAGGTGCTGGCCGCCGCCCCGGCCCCGGAGGCGTCGTGCTGACCCCGCCGCGCACGGTGGTGCGCCGCGACGGAGGGCTCTACGCGCTGGAACGGGCCCTGCAACGGCGCGGCTTCCGGCACGTCGCGGGCGCGGACGAGGCCGGCCGGGGCGCCTGTGCCGGCCCGCTGGTGGCCGCCGCCGCGGTGCTCCCCGAGGGACGACGCGGCGAGATCGAGGGGCTGGCCGACTCCAAACTGCTCACCCCGGCCAGCCGGGAGCGGGTCTACGCCGAGGTCGTCGCCCGTGCCCTGGCGTACGCGGTGGTGGTCATCCCGGCCGAGGAGGTCGACGCCCGGGGGCTGCACGTGTGCAACCTCGCCGCGATGCGCCGGGCCCTGGCCTCACTGACCACCCGACCGGAGTACGTGCTCACCGACGGCTTCGGGGTGGACGGGCTGGAGGTGCCGGGGCTGGCGGTCTGGAAGGGTGACCGGGTGGCGGCCTGCGTGGCGGCGGCGAGCGTACTGGCCAAGGTCACCCGGGACCGGATCATGGTGGAGCTGGACGGACACCACCCGGGCTACGGCTTCGCCGAGCACAAGGGGTACATCACGGCCGAGCACACCGAGGCGCTGCGCGAGCGTGGGCCCTGCGTGGAGCACCGGTTCTCGTACGTCAATGTGGCCGCCGTGTCGGGCCGGGAGGGTGCCCCGCCCCGGGCCCGTCGGCCGCTCGGCGCAGCCGCTCCCGAGCCGATGGAGCGCTCGGGCACGGCAGGGGGTACCGTCGGCGTGGCGTTGGGCGAGCAGCCTCGGCCTCCGGCACCGGTGGGGGAAGATGTGGTCATGGAAGGCGGAGTGCGATGAGCGCGGAAGATCTCGAAAAGTACGAGACCGAGATGGAGCTGCAGCTCTACCGGGAGTACCGCGACATTGTCCGTCAGTTCTCCTACGTGGTGGAGACGGAACGCCGCTTCTACCTGGCCAACCAGGTGGACCTGCACGTGCGCAACTCCGACGGCGAGGTCTACTTCGAGGTCGAGATGCACGACGCCTGGGTCTGGGACATGTACCGTCCGGCCCGCTTCGTCAAGAACGTCCGGGTGATGACGTTCAAGGACGTCAACGTCGAGGAGCTGGAGAAGCCCGACATCTCGCTGCCCGCCGACTCGGGTTTCGGTAGCTGACCCCCCGCCCCGCGTCGGCCCCCCACCCGCCGACACCGGGCCAGGGTTGTTCACCCTGCCGCCGACCTCACTCCTCGACGACGAGCACGTCGACCCGTTGGACCAGGTTGTTGGCGAAACCACCCCGGTTCCACGGCTGCTCCACCGGCTGGGTACGCCCCGACGCGTCGGTCGCCCGCGCGGCCAGCGCGTACCGGCCGGGCTGCGGCGTCCACTCGTACCGCCAGCGCCGCCAGGACCACTCGCCACCGCTGGGCGGGTCCAGGACGGCCGGCGTCCAGGTCACCCCGCCGTCCGTGGTCACCTCCACCGCGACCACCGGGGCGTGCCCCGACCAGGCACGTCCGTCCACCGTGCACGGCCCCGGACGCAGCACCCTGCTGCGGGACATGAAGTCCGGGAAGCCCGGCGGCCGGACCAGCGCCCGGGGCTCGATCCGGGTCACCGGCACACCCGGGTCGTCGGCGTCGCGCCGCAGCCGGTAGGCCACCGCGTTCTGGTAGCCGTCGAACTCCCCGGTCAGCACGTTGATCGACCGTAGCCACTTGACGTGCGCCATGCCGTACCAGCCGGGGACGATCAGCCGCAGCGGTGCGCCGTGCTGGGGCAGCAGCGGAGCGCCGTTCATCTCGTACGCCAGCAGCACCTCGTCGCGCAGCGCGTCGGCGACCGGCAGGGCCCGCTGGTAGTCCTGCTCCACCCCGCGTTCCACACCGTGGTCGGCGCCGGTGAACACCACGTCCACCGCGTCGGGCGCGATCCCGGCCTCACGCAGTAACGGCGCCAACGGGGTGCCGGTCCACTCGGCGTTGCCCACCGCCTCCACCAACCACGGCTGGCTGACCGGGCGGGGGTGCAGCAGCGCCCGCCCGTTGCCGGCGCACTCCAGCGTGACCCGCCGCGTCACCCGGGGGCGTTCGCGCAGCTCGGTCAGCCCGAGCCGGAGCGGCTGACGTACCGCGCCGTCCACGGTCAGCGTGTGGGTCACCGCGTCGAGGTCGGGGATGTCGTAGTGGATGAGCAGGTAGTGCAGGCCGGCCGGGGTGACGTCGTAGCGCAACGCTTCGAGTGGGATGCCGTGGTTGCGGGCAGCCAGTTGCAGCTCCTCCGCGCTGATCGCCTCGTCCGGCCCGGCGACCCGCGACGGTCGGCTCACCTCGTTGATGGTGGTCATCGGTGGCCTCCCGGTCTGCGCCCGCCTGCGATGCCGCCAGCCTAGCCCCGCTGCGGGGCCGACACCGCCGGACCACGGCCGTCCCCCTGCGCTCTCCCCGACCGCCGCCCGCACGCCGGCACAGGGGCATAGCAGATCGACAGGCCGGGTGGGCGTTTTCCACAGCCGGTCCCGTCATCCACAGCGGACAGCCGGTCCGTGGCGTCGGTCCGCCGGCCCCGACATGCTGCGGTGATGCGCACAACACTGCGGCAGGTGGCGGCCCTCGGGGCCGCCGTGCTCATGTTCGGCCCCCACTGGGTTCCCGGGCGGTCCACCCCACCCCGGTCCACCCCGCCCCCGTCCGCCCCGGTCCGGGCCGGGCCGGCCCCGGTGTTCCGGTGGCCACTCGACGGGCCACCCCGGCCGGTGCGCCGGTTCGACCCGCCTCCGCTGCCCTGGCTGGCGGGTCACCGGGGCGTGGACCTCGCCGCCGTACCCGGGGCCGCCGTCCGGGCCGCCGCAGCCGGCACCGTGCTGTTCGCCGGCATGGTCGCCGGCCGCCCGGTGGTCACCGTCGGCCACTCCGGCGGGCTGCGGACCACCTACGAACCGGTCCGCCCCGAGGTGCTCCCCGGCGACGTCGTGGCGGGCGGCGCACCGCTGGGTGTGCTGCTGGGCGGGCATCCGGGCTGCCCCGTGGCGGGGGTGTCCACCCCGACCGGCGGGTGCCTGCACTGGGGGGTCCGGCGGGGCCAGGAATACCTCGACCCGCTGGCCCTGCTGGGGCTCGGCCCGGTCCGGCTGCTCCCGGTGGCGACACCCGCCGAGGTGGGTCTCCTCCGGGTCGACGGGCCCGGCGACTCCGCCGACCGGTTCACCCCGGATGCCGCCCCCGGCGCTGACCATCTGCTGGTCCGGCGCGGCGGCCCCCTGCTGGTCCGGATTGGCGCCATCGACACCGGTCAGCGGTGGGACCAGGGGCCGGACGGGATCGCCCGGCGGGACGAACGGCCACCCTGCCGGTGCGGTCAGCGCCCGGCAGGAGCCCCGTCACCTTTGGGCCAGCAACGCCGGCAGCCGGGAGGCCAACCGCTCGTACTCGTCGGGGGTGTTGTAGACCTGACCGCAGAGCCGGAGCCACCCCCGCCCGTTCCAGGCCATCACCGACACCTCGGCGGCGAGCCGGTCGGCGATCCGGGCCCGCAACGCACCGGCGGCCTCCAACGTGCCGGCGACGCCCGGTGGCAACGGCACGATCCGCATCGCCACCCCCGGCCCGCCCGGGTCGGGCAGGTCGGTCGGCGGCACCCCGAGCGCGTCGGCGACCACCCGCTGCCCGTACGCCGCCAGTGCCGCGTTGTGCGCGCGGACCCGCTCCAGCCCGAGGCTACGCAATGTGTAGAGCCCGGCCGGGGCGCTCAGCCAACCCGTGTAGTCGAGTGTGGCCTGCCACTCGACGTTGCCCGGGAAGCCGCTCGCCTGCTGCCAGGACACCACCAGCGGCTCGATCCGGTCCCGCCACCGTGGGGCGACCACCAGGACGGCCGTGCCACGGGGCGCGAACCCCCACTTGTGCAGGTTGCCCACCCAGAAGTCGGCCCCGATCGCGTCGACCTGGACGGGCAGCATCCCGGGCACGTGCGCGGCGTCCACCAGCACGGCGACGCCGTGTTCACGGGCCACGGCCACCAGCGCGGCGACCGGCAGCAACCGGGCGGTGGCCGAGGTGAGCTGGTCGACCAGCAGCAACCGGGTCCGTCCCGGGCGCAGCCCGGCCCGCACGATCTCCACGAGCTGCGCGTCGCTGGCCGACAGGGGCAGGTGCAGGCTACGGGCGGTCGCACCCGTCCGGCGGCATTCCCGGGCGACGGAGAGGTGCACCGCGCCGTACCCGTGGTCGGTGCTGAGTACCTCGTCGTCGGGGCGCAGACCGAGTGACTGGAGGGCGACGGCCACCCCCGTGGTGGTGTTGCCGACCAGGGCGGTGCCCTCCGGATCGGCACCGAGGAAAGCGGCCAGGTGCCGCCGGGTGTGGGCGAGCCGGTCGGTCAGTGACTGGCCGAAGAACCGCTGCGGGTTGGCTTCCATCTCGTCGCGTAACCGCTGCTGGGTCCGCTGCACCCCGACCGGCACCGCGCCGAACGCCCCGTGGTTGAGATAACTGACCGAGGGGTCGAGGGTGAAGAGCAGTCGGGCCCCGGGAATCGACTCGGGCGGCGGCGGGACGCTCATCCGGTGATCGTAGCCCGCACGCCGGGGCCCGCAGGACCGATCGTCGCCGGCCACTGTGGTCCGACGCCCCCTCGGTGCGGCGGTCGGTCCTGCGGGCCGGTCAGTTACCCGCGGTGGTCTACGCCGACCTGACGCGCCGGGGCGGGCGGGATTGGCCGGGCCGGGCTGGTCGGCTGGCAGGTCAGGCCCGGGGGTGGGCCTGGCGGTAGGCGGCACGCAACCGCTCCACCGACACGTGGGTGTAGATCTGGGTGCTCGCCAGGGACGAGTGCCCCAGCAGCTCCTGCACCGCCCGCAGGTCCGCGCCGCCGTCGAGCAGGTGGGTCGCCGCCGAGTGGCGCAGCCCGTGGGGGCTGGTCGGAGGCAGCCCGGCGGCTCTGGCCCAGCCGGCGACGATCCGCCGGGCCATCGTCGGGTGCAGCCGGCCACCCCTGGCACCGAGGAACAGTGCCCGGTCGGAGTCCGGGCCGGCCAGTGCGGGCCGGCCGACCGCCAGCCACCTGTCGACGGCCCGCTGGGCCGGCAGCCCGTACGGGACCGTGCGCTCCCGGTTGCCCTTGCCGAGGACCCGGACCACCCGACGGTCGTGGTCGACGTCCGTGCTGTCCAACCCGCACACCTCGCTGATCCGCGCGCCGGTCGCGTAGAGCAGTTCCAGCAACGCCCGGTCGCGCAACAGCAGCGGCTCGTCCGCCCCGGCCACCGACCCGACGGCTCCGCCCCCGCCCCCGCCCGGGGACGTAGGTCCGCCCTCGCCCGAAGCGGTAGGTCCGCTACCGCCCGAAGCGGGAGAGGTGCTGTCGTCCGAGGCGGGAGAGGTGCTGCCGCCCGGGGTGGGAGGCCCCTCGTCGGGGGTGTCGCCGCGGCCCGGGACGGCGGGCCCGCCGCCGCCCGGGGTGGGAGGCCGACCCCGACCCGGAGCCTCGACCAGGGTGGCGGCCTGGTCGGCCCGGAGCACCACCGGCAACTCCCGACGCGTCTTCGGGGTGGCCAACGGGGCGGCCACATCCGTGACCAGCAGACCGCAGCGGTGGGCCCACCCGCTGAAGGTCCGCACCGCAGCGGCTCGACGGGCCGCCGAACTGGCGGCCGTGCCGGTCGTCCGCTGCTTCGCCAGCCAACTGCGTAGCACGCCCAGGTCCAGGTCGCCGGGTGCGGCACAGCTCATCCGGACGGCATGGTCGAGCAGTGACACCAGGTCGGCGACGTACGCCCGGACGGTGTGCGGGGACCGGTTGCGCACCTGGGCCAGGTGCGCGGCGAACTCGTCCACGGCGTCCCGCATGGCCGGTGGCAGGGCCTGGTGGGTGACCCGGGTGCCCGGAGCTCGCCGGCTCATCGCCACGCCCGTGCCGAGACCGGCCGGTGGACGCTGCCGGGGTGCGGCGGCCGCCGACCTGCCCTCGGGTCCGGATCCACCGACCCAGCTTACGGGCACCGACGCCAGCGGCAGGAGCGAGCGCGACGGCGGCAGGGATGGGCCGGCGGCAGGGCTGGCGGGGGGAGCGCGCTGGTGGGGGAGAGGGCCGGCGGGAGCAGCATGCCGGCGGGCGGAGGGCGACTGGCAGCCCCGACGGGCCCGGCGAAGCTGGCCGCAGGGATGACCGGCGGGTGGGGAGGTGGGTGGTCCCCCGGGGTCAGGCGAACGTGTCGGCCACGGCGACCCGGGCCGGGTCCGGGTCGGCCCAGCTCCAGTTCGGATGGGCACGGTTGGTGAGCAGCACCAGCACCCGGCGGCGGTCGGGTTGGACCAGGAACGAGGTGCCGGTGAACCCGGTGTGTCCGAAGGTGGTGGGTCGGGCGAGCCTGCCCATGAACCAGGGCTGGTTGAGCACCACGCCGAGGCCGTGGTCGGAGGTGCGGCCCGGCCGGTCCGGGTCGACGGCCGGCAGCCCGGTGTTGGCGTTGCGCAGCATCCGGGCGACGGTGCTCTCGGCGAGGATCCGTTTCCCGCCGTAGCTGCCGCCGTCGAGCAGCAGTTGCCCGATGACCGCCACCTCCTCGGCGGGGGCGAAGATGCCGGCGTGGCCGGCGATGCCGCCGAGATGGTTGGCGACGTCGTCGTGCACCACGCCCCGCAACAACCCCCGGGAGGAGCGGGCGTCGGTGGCGACCAGCCGGTTGGCCCGGTCGGCCGTGCCGAGCCAGGTGTTGGGGTTGAACCCGGTGTGGCGCAGCCCCAACGGGGTGGTCAGGTTGGTTTTCAGGGCCCGGTCGAGGCTGAGCCCGGTGACCTTCTCGACGATCTTCCCGGCCACCATCAGGCCGACGCTGGAGTAGCGGAACTTGGTGCCCGGGATGGCGCCGCTGACCAGTGGCGTGGCCAGCACCGCACGCCACCGCTGCGCCATCGTCGCGTAACCGGTGACCTTCGCACCGACCGGCAGGCCGCTGGTGTGGGCCAGCAGCATCGCCACGGTGACGGTGGACTTGCCGGTGCCGGTGAACTCGGGCAGGTAGCGGACCACGGGCGCGTCCAGGTCGATCCGGCCGCTGTCGACCTGTTGCAGGGTGAGGATCGCGGTGTAGACCTTGGTGAGCGAGGCCAGGTCGAAGATCGAGTCGGGACGCATGGCGACCCGCTTCGCCGCGGGCAGCAGCACCGGGCCGGCCCCGTAACGCAGCGCCTCACCGACCGCCAGGTGGTCGGTCGACTCACCGTCGGTCACCGCCAGCACCACCGCCCCGGCGTACGTCGGGTGCTTGGGGTTCTCCGGGGTCGGCTGGAGGTGCCGCTGGAGTGCCGCGGCGAGCGTGCGCGGCTTCGCGGCTGCGGTCGGGGCGGAACGCCGGGCTGTGGCTCCCGGTCGGCCGGTCGCCGCCGCGCCCTGGCCGCCCTGTGCCCCGTCGCCCGGTGCGGGAGTGGCCCAGGCTCCCGCAGTCCGGGCAGGTGGGTTCGGTGCGCAACCGGCCAACCCGAGGGCGGCGGCGAATCCTAGACCGAGCGCGGAACGGCGGGGTATCGACACGGCAGCGATCATCGCATTCGTACTGCTCTCGGGCCAGCGCGATCGATGGCCGGAGCGCCCGGTGGTCGTCTGCGCGGTCCTGGCCTGACCGGTGCGTGCGCAGCGGCGTGGCCGGAGAGCCGCCGTGTCGACCGCCTACCGTCGGACCAGGGTGTAGCCGTCGTCGTGCCGGCTCACCAGGCCCAGCTCCGTCAGCAGGGCGAGCTTGCGCAACGCCGTGCGGATCGGCACGCCGGCCCGGGCGGCGAGCGCGTCCGCGCCGATCGCACCGCGCCGGGGCATCGACTCGCGCAGCATGGCCGCCTCGTCGTCGAGGACGTCCGTCGGACGGTCCGCGCCCCGGGCGGGTGGAGCCAGGTCCGCTCCGATCCGGCCCACCTCCTCCAGCACGTGCGCCAGCCCGGTCACGAGTCGGGTGCGCTCGTATTCACGGAGCAGTTCGTGCGCGCCGACGGACAGCGCCGAGGTGACGGGGCCGGGCACCACCATCGCCGGTCGTCGCAGGGCGATCGCCCGGTGCATGGTCTGGGCTGCGCCGCTGCGGGCCGCCGCCTCCACCAGCACGCTGCCCCGGGTGCCGGCGGCGATCACCCGGTTACGGATCAGGAAGCGGGGACGCAGCGGCTCCGCACCGGGCAGCCACTCGCTGATCAACAACCCGGTCTCGGCGATCCGGTCGAACAGGGCGGAGTTGCCCATCGGATAGGGGCGGTCCACCCCACATGCCAGCACCGCCACCGTCACCCCACCGGCGTTCAACGCGCCCCGGTGGGCGGCGGCGTCGATGCCGAACGCGCCGCCGGAGACCACCGTCCACTCCCGGTCGGCCAGGCCGTAACCGAGTTCCGTGGCGACGTGTACGCC
Source organism: Micromonospora sp. CA-248260 (assembly GCF_050942205.1). NCBI lineage: Bacteria > Bacillati > Actinomycetota > Actinomycetes > Micromonosporales > Micromonosporaceae > Micromonospora > Micromonospora sp. CA-248260. The sequence goes on from NZ_CP192021.1 coordinate 1,554,239, forward strand.
GTACCCGGTGGCGGCCCGCGCGCCGACCACCGCCACCGAGCGGTCCAGCACCTGGGCCAACGGCCACCCGCCGCGTACCCAGACGCAGAGCGGTGGGGCGGTCTCCCGGTCGACCTTCCGGCTTGCCCCGGGCAGCACCAGCCCTTCCAGGTCGCCCAGCGGGGCGGGCCACTCGTCGTCGTGCGGGGAGACGATCCGCGCGCCGAGCCGGTCGGTGAGCGCCACCGCCTCGGCGGCTGCCGCCCGGGGGTCGCCCGCGTGCAGCCGGGCCGCCACCGCCGCCCGCAACGTCTCGTCGGGTGCCCCACCGTCGAGCAGGAGGTCCAGCGTGGCGACCGGACCGAGCCGGCCCACCAGCCGGTGCACCAACCGGGTGCCCGGCTCGGTCAGCCAGGTCAGTGCCACCCGGGCGTGCAGATCCTCGGTGCTGTTCACACTTCCTCCCCCGTTCTCAGGCCGGTGGCCTCCCGGACGTCCTCAAGATCGGGCCGTGGCCGGCCGTCAAGATCGGCGATCGTCCAGGCGAGCCGGATGATGCGATCGAAGCCCCGGGCCGACAGCGAGCCCCGGTCGAGCCGCCCCCGTAGTTCGGCAGTGGCCTGGGCGGCGAGCCGCCACGGTGGTCGGCGCAGCAGCGGGCCCGGCACCTCCGCGTTGAGCCGGTGCCCGACCGGGGCCCACCGTTCCGCGGCAGCCGCGCGCGCCACCGCCACCCGGGCGGCGACCACCGCCGACGGTTCGCCGTCCGGGTCGACGCCCATCAGTTCGGCCGCCCGTACCGGCAGCACCCTGACCTGTACGTCGATCCGGTCGAGCAGGGGACCGGAGAGCCGGCCGAGGTAGCGCCGTCGCACCAGCGGACTGCACTCGCAGAGCGAGTCGCCACCGGGCTTCGCACAGGGGCAGGGATTGGCCGCCATGATCAACTGAACCCGGGCCGGGTAACGGGTGCTGCCCCGGGCCCGGGTGAGATGGACCTGCCCACTTTCCAACGGCTGGCGCAGCGCCTCCAGGGCTCCTTTGCTGAACTCGGCTGCCTCGTCGAGAAAGAGCACCCCCCGGTGGGCCAGCGACACCGCGCCCGGCCGGGCCAGCCCCGAGCCGCCGCCGACCAGCGACGGCACGGTCGCCGAGTGGTGGGGTGCCTGGAAGGGCGGCCGACGCAGCAACCGGCCGTCAGGTGGCAGTGTGCCGGCGATCGAGTGCAGTGCGGTGACCTCCAACGCGGCCTCGTCGTCGAGCTCCGGCAGGATCGACGGCAGGCGCTCGGCGAGCATCGTCTTGCCGGCGCCGGGCGGCCCCAGCAGACAGAGGTGGTGCCCGCCGGCCGCCGCCACCTCCAACGCCCGCCGGCCCAGCCCCTGCCCGGCGACGTCGGCGAGATCCGGCCCGGACGGCGTCCCGGCGGGAGCAGCCGGCGGCGGCTCCAGCAGGGGAGCGCCGTCCCGGACGAAGGCGACGAGCCGGTGCAGGGTGTCGACGGCGCGCACCTTCACCCCCGGGATCACCGCCGCCTCCGCCGCGTTTCCCACCGGCACGACCACCCGGCCCAGCCCGGCGCGTACCGCCGCGGTGACCATCGGCAGCACGCCGCGGACCGGGCGGACGGTGCCGTCGAGCCCCAACTCGCCCAGGACCACCACCCCCTCCATCGGCAGCAGCGGCAGCTCACCGGCGGCACCGAGCAGGGCGACCGCGATGGCCAGGTCGAACGCCGAGCCGTACTTGGGGAGCGTGGCGGGAAGCAGGTTGAGGGTGATCCGGCGGTTGGGCCAGCGCTGGCCGGAGTTGACCACGGCGGCGCGGACCCGGTCCCGGGCCTCGTGCAGGGCGGTGTCCGGCAGCCCCGAGATGACCACGGCCGGTAGCCCGGGGGAGAGGTCCGCCTCCACCTCGACCAGGTGGCCGGTGACCCCCACCAGGCCGACCGCGTGCACCTTGGCGTAGCTCACCGTGCCACCCCCGCCCCCGGCCGCCCGGCGTGGTGCCGGATGACCCGACGGGCGCGGTGACGGGCCAGGGCCGGCCGGACGCGGTGGCCAGTCGGGGCCGACCGGACGCGGTGGCCAGTCGGGGCCGACCGGGCGCGGTGGCGGGCCAGGGCCGACCGGGCGCGGTGGCGGGTCGGGATCATCAGAAGGCCCCCTTGAGGTGCTCGACCTGTGCCGGGCCGGCCGGCGGCAACCGGACCGACAGGACGTCGAAACGCACCTCGTCGGTGGTCGTCCCGGTCTCGGCCAGCCAGCGGGCGGCGAGCCCCCGCAGCCGTCGGGCCTTGGCCGGGACGACCGCCTCGGCGGGGCTGCCGTAGGCGTCGCCGCGTCGGGTCTTCACCTCGCAGAAGGCGAGGACCGGGCCGTCCCACGCGATGACGTCGATCTCACCTTCGCGGCAGCGCCAGTTGCGGGCCACCGGGCGCAGCCCGGCCCCGATCAGATGCCGTACGGCGCACCTCTCGCCGTACGCGCCGATCGCCTGGTTCCGCTTCGTCATGCCCGTCAGGCTGCGGGTGGGGCGGGGGTGGGCGCGACATCCGAGGCCGCACCTGTGGACAACTCGACGCCCTGTGGACGAGCGGACGATCAAGGCCCAGACCTGCTATGTGATCTGCTGATGCCCTGCTCCCGGGGGGTGGCCGGCGATCGTCCGTCGACCCGTCCGATCGGTCCCGTGCGCCGGTACGACCTGCGAATGGCGCCGGGCGGGTCGGTCGCATACGGTGCCGGACGTGGACGCACGACGGAGCTACCCCGAAGATCAGGAGTCACGCTGGTACCCGGCCGGCCGGGAACGCGCGTACGACGACTCCGACTGGCGGACGGCGAGCGGGGTGCGCCGGCGCGACGACGAGGCCCGCACCCCCGACCAACGAGCTGCCGAGGAAGGCCGGTACGGGGACGCCAGCCGTTTCGACTCGGGACGCCTCGACACGGCTGATCCCTTGGGTGCCGCCGGGGGCGAGAGCACCGGATACCGGCCGACCCGGTCCCGCCGGGACGACCCGGATGTCTCCGGCGAACTGCCCGGTGACCGGGTGGGTCGACGCGCCGCCCGCGAGGCCGCAGTCAGTGGCGTCGGCCCGCTCGGGGACACCGGTGCGGGCCCGCTCGGCGGCATCCCGGTGCGGGGCGTGGGCGACACTGGCACCGGCCGCCTGTCCGACACCGGTATTGGCCGGGGCGTTGGCGACACCGGCACCGGCCGGCTGTCCGACACCGGCACCGGCCGGCTGTCCGACACCGGTACCGGCCGCCTGGCCGACACCGGTACCGGCCGCCTGGCCGACACCGGTACCGGCCGCCTGGCCGACACCGGTACCGGCCGCCTGGCCGACACCGATACCGGGCGGCGTGTCGGCGATACCGGTACGGGTCGGTTGGGTGGTACAGGGGGTGGTCGGCTCGGCAGCGGTGACAGTGGCACCGGCCGGTTCACCGCCGATTCCGGACTGTTGGGGGTCAGCGGGGTCGGCCCGCTGGCGGGGACCGATCCGGTCCGGCCGGCGGCGCTGGGCAACTACCCGATCGTCGAACCCACCCGACCGGCGGAGCCCTCCCCCCTGGAGGTGCCGACCGGCCCGATGGTGCCGGTCACGCCGCGGGCGGATGACCTGGCCAGCCCGGACGGGGCGTACCGCACGGGTGGCCCGACCTCCGACGGCGTGTACCGCACCCGGCGGCCGGCGCTGGCGGTGCTGCTGGGGTTGTCGGCCCTGGTCTTCGAGGTTCCCGCGCTGCGGGTGCTGCTGCACGGACTCACCGGTGACCCGGTCTCGGCGTCGCACGTCGTCGTGGGCACCTTCCTGGTGATCGGGTTGCCGGTCTTCGCCGGCGGCCTGTACGGGCTGCGCACCGGTGGCCTGGCGATGGCCGACGGGGCCCGGGGCTGGCTGCGCCCGCCGACCGCCTACCTCACCGTCGGGCTGGTCCTCTTCCTCGCCGCCGCCCTCGCCGCCCGCTGAACCGCCCCCGGACCGCCCCCGGACCGCCCCTGAACCGCCCCCGGACCGCCCGTCGAACGGCGGCCTGCGGAGAACCGTCACCGTCCCCGACCCGCTGGACCCCCGTCGCCTGCCGACACCTCGGCACCCACCCGATCCAACCCGAGACCCGAGACCGGGAGCCGGGAGCTGAGCCCGAGAGCCGAGAGCTGGGGGCGGGAACCGGATGCGCGGCTGGATGGTGGGGCGGGGGTCGGGTGGCAGGGCGGGGGCGTACACTGGCCTCTTGGCGACCGCCTCGGCGGTCGACCTCGCGTGCCCTCTCCACGTCTCGTCGTGGGGCGACGGCCTCCCTGGTCCCGATCTCCTTCGGGCCCACCATGGGCCGGCGACCAGGCACCAGGACGCCCGGCCACCGGCCGGGCGTGACAACCAGGGATCTTGAGGAGTACCCCACCATGGCCGTCGTGACCATGCGTCAGCTGCTGGAGAGCGGTGTCCACTTCGGGCACCAGACCCGGCGCTGGAACCCGAAGATGAAGCGCTTCATCATGACCGAGCGCAACGGCATCTACATCATCGACCTGCGCCAGACCCTCGACTACATCGAGAAGGCGTACGACTTCGTGCGCAACACGGTGGCCGAGGGCGGCAGCATCCTGTTCGTCGGCACCAAGAAGCAGGCTCAGGAGGCCATCTCCGAGCAGGCCACCCGGGTCGGCCAGCCGTACGTCAACCACCGCTGGCTCGGTGGCATGCTGACCAACTTCCAGACGGTGTACAAGCGGCTCCAGCGGATGAAGGAGCTTGAGGCGCTCGGTGACCTGACCGGCACCGCCGCCGGCTACACCAAGAAGGAGACCCTGCAGCTGTTCCGCGAGAAGACCAAGCTCACCAAGACCCTTGGTGGCCTGCGGGACATGCAGAAGCTCCCGGCCGCGGTCTGGATCGTCGACACCAAGAAGGAGCACATCGCCGTCGACGAGGCCCGCAAGCTGGGCATCCCGGTGATCGCGGTGCTGGACACCAACTGCGACCCGGACGAGGTCGACTTCCCGATCCCGGGCAACGACGACGCGATCCGCTCCGCCGAGCTGCTGACCCGGGTGGTGGCCGCCGCCGTCGCCGACGGTCTGATCGCCCGGTCCGGCCGTCGTCGTGGTGGCGACGAGAAGCCGGAGGCGGGTCAGGTCGGCAGCGACGAGCCGCTGACCGAGTGGGAGCGTGAGCTGCTGGAGCCGAAGAAGGCCGACGAGCAGCCCGCCGCCGCCGAGCAGCCGGCCGCCGAGCCTGCCGCCGCCGAGCAGCCTGCCGCCGAGCAGAAGCCGGCCGAGCAGCCGGCGGCCGCCGCCGCCGAGTGACCCGTACCGCCGGATCCCCGCCGCTCGTCCGGGCGGCGGGGTCCGGCGGTCACCGCCGGGCGCATCCGGCCTGTTCCGGGTAGCCGGCATCCCAGACCACCCACCGCAGACTCAACACCCGAAGAGAGAGTCATGTCCAACTTCACCGCCGCGGACGTCAAGAAGCTCCGCGACCTCACCGGCGCCGGCATGATGGACTGCAAGAAGGCGCTCACCGAGGCTGAGGGCGACTTCGACAAGGCCGTCGAGATCCTGCGCGTCAAGGGCGCCAAGGACGTCGGCAAGCGGGCCGGCCGGACCGCCGCCAACGGCCTCGTCGCGCACTCCGGCAAGGCGCTGCTGGAGCTCAACTGCGAGACCGACTTCGTGGCCAAGACCGACGCGTTCGTCGCGCTGGCCCAGCAGCTGGTCGAGCACGGTGAGCGCAGCGGCGTCGGCACCGCCGAGGAGCTGCTCGCCACCGAGCTGGACGGCAAGACCGTCGCCGACCTGATCCAGGAGCAGTCCGCCAAGATCGGCGAGAAGCTGGTGCTCAACCGCTTCGCCAAGCTCGACGGCACCGTCGCGGTCTACCTGCACCGCAAGAGCCAGGACCTGCCGCCGGCCGTCGGTGTGCTGGTGGAGTACAGCGGCAAGACCGACGAGGCCGGCGACGCCGACGCCCGGGGCACCGCCATGCAGATCGCCGCGATGCGGCCGAAGTACGTCACCCGTGACGAGGTGCCGGCCGAGGTCGTCGAGTCCGAGCGGCGCATCGCCGAGCAGACCGCCCGCGAGGAGAACAAGCCCGAAGCGGCCCTGCCGAAGATCGTCGAGGGTCGGGTGAACGCCTTCTTCAAGGACTACGTCCTGATCGAGCAGGCGTCGGTCTCCGACAACAAGAAGACCGTCAAGCAGGTGCTGGCCGAGGCCGGCATCGAGGTGACCCGCTTCGTCCGGTTCGAGGTCGGCCAGGCCTGAGCCGCCACCGTCCGGGCGCGCGTGCCGCGCCCGGACGGGCACGCAACGTCGACGAGGAGGCCGCAGGTGTACGCGACAGGCACCGCGGCCTCCTCGTCGCATAGGGTCGGCAACGGGCAGGTACGCGGTGACGCGGCGCGGTCGACGCGCACGCGGGAGGGGCGGGGCGGATGACACAGGTTGTGAACGACCGGAGCCTGGAGGCGGACGACCCGACGGCGCCGCCGGCCGGCCGCGCCCGCCGGGTGGTGCTGAAGCTCTCGGGTGAGGTCTTCGGCGGTGGGGCGATCGGTGTCGACCCGGACGTCGTGCAGGCCATCGCCCGGCAGATCGCCACCGTGGTCCGCCGTGGTGTGCAGGTCTCCGTGGTGGTCGGCGGCGGCAACTTCTTCCGTGGGGCGGAGTTGCAGAAGCGCGGCATGGACCGGGCCCGCGCCGACTACATGGGCATGCTGGGCACGGTGATGAACTGCCTGGCGTTGCAGGACTTCCTGGAGAAGGAGGGCATCGAGACGCGGGTGCAGAGCGCGATCACGATGGCCCAGGTCGCCGAGCCGTACATTCCGCTGCGGGCGATCCGGCACCTGGAGAAGGGACGTGTGGTGATCTTCGGTGCGGGCGCCGGGATGCCGTACTTCTCCACCGACACGGTGGCCGCCCAGCGGGCGCTGGAGATCCGCGCCGACGTGGTGCTGATGAGCAAGAACGGCGTGGACGGCGTCTACAGCGCCGACCCGCGGATCGACCCGGCCGCCAGCAAGTTCGACTCGATCACCTTTTCCGAGGTGTTGCAACGCAACCTGCGGGTGGCGGACGCGGCGGCGTTCAGCCTCTGCATGGAGAACGGGCTGCCGATGCTGGTCTTCGGCGCCCAGGGCGAGGACACGATCATCCGGGCCGTCGGCGGCGACACGATCGGTACGCTGATCACCGCCTGACCGGTCCCGGCGACCCGAGCGGTCCTCCGCACCAGAGCAGCAGCTTCAGCCCACGACGAGCAACAGAAGGAGGCGAGGAGACCGGTGATCGACGACACCCTCCTCGAGGCCGAGGAGAAGATGGAGCGTGCGGTCGAGCACGCCAAGGAGGAGTTCGGCGCCATCCGTACCGGTCGCGCCAACGCCGCCATGTTCTCCAAGGTCATCATCGACTACTACGGCACGCCGACCCCGCTGCCCCAGATGGCGTCCATCGGGGTGCCGGAGCCGCGCATGGCCATCATCAAGCCGTACGACAACTCGCAGATCAACGCCATGGAGAAGGCGATCCGCGACTCCGACCTGGGGTTGAACCCGAACAACGAGGGCAACCAGCTGCGCATCCTGCTCCCGCAGATGACCGAGGAACGTCGCCGCGAGATGATCAAGGTGGCTCGGCACAAGGGCGAGGAAGCCAAGGTGGCGGTCCGCAACGTCCGCCGCAAGGGCAAGGAAGAGCTGGACCGCCTGGTCAAGGACGGTGAGGTCGGCGAGGACGACGGCCGCCGCGCCGAGAAGGAACTCGACGACATGACCCAGCGTTACGTCGCCACGGTCGACGAGCTGGTCAAGCACAAGGAGTCGGAGCTGCTCGAAGTCTGAGCCCGGCCCACGGCACCGGCGCGTCACCGCTCTGCGGAGGCAGCGCCGGTGCCGTCGTCGTCCGTCGGCCGGACCGCCGGGCCGACGTCCACCGTGCCCGGCTGGCCGGTGCAGTAGGCTCGGCAGGATTCCTGGCCACCGGGCGGTGAACGGCGGGGATCGATCGGTCGTCGGGCCGGTCAACCGGAAGTAGTCACGCGGGTAGGGGATGGTTGTGGTCTTGCGTCATGTGGTGGCACTCGTACCCTCGTCCGGTGCGTGATGTCCCCCCTCGACCCCTACAGCGGCACCGAGCCCCGTGGCTGGGAGCGGTCCGACCGTCCCCCGGCCCTGCCCTGGCCGGAACGGGAGGTCGAACCGTGGTCGCCCCGGCAGTCCGGCCCCGGATTGTCGGCCGGGCCGCAGGCCCCGCTCCGGCCACCGGTGCGTGGCCACGACGAGCCGAACGGCGGGCCGTACGACGAACCGGTCGGTGACCCCTTCGGTGCCGATCACCCGGGCGGGCCGCTCGCCGACGACGCCTCGACCGCGCAGTTCGCCGCGGTGCGCGACGACGACGCCCCGACCGCGCACCTGACGCCGGTGCGCGACGGCGACCTGCCGACCCCCCAGTTCGTCCCGGTCGGTGACGACGGCGGTACCGGGTCGCGCTTGCCGTCGCCCGATGCCGAGGCGGATCCGGAGCCACCGGCCGGTCGACGGTTCCGGGGCCGACGGCGGGCCAGTGCCGACCGGCCGGCCACCCCACTGCCGGCGACCGGGCGGGCCGGCCGTAACCTGCCGGCCGCCATCGGCGTCGGGCTGGGGCTCGGCGCGTTGGTCCTGGTGCCGCTCTTCTTCTTCCTGCCCGGCTTCCTGGCCGTGCTGGCCGGCGCGATCGGGGTGGGCATCTGGGAGATGACCCGCGCGGTCCGGCGCAGCGGAGCGCACCCGCCGCTGGTGCCGCTGCTCGCCGGTGGCGTGCTCACCATCGGGTTGGCCTGGTTCGCCGGGCCGGACGCGCTGAGCCTGGGGCTGCTGGTCACCGTGCTGGGCGCGATGGTCTGGCGGCTGGGTGACGGCCCGGCCGGCTTCCAACGGGACATCACCGCGGCCACCCTGATCGCGGTCTACGTGCCGTTCCTGGGTGGTTTCGCGGCGATGCTCGCGGCGGCTCCGGGCGACGGCCACCTGCGGGTGCTGGTCACCGTGGTCGGCGTGGTGCTCTCCGACACCGGCGGGTACGCCGCCGGGGTGTCCTTCGGTAGGCACCCGATGGCACCCAGGATCAGCCCGAAGAAATCCTGGGAGGGGTTCGCCGGCTCGGTCGCCGCCGCAGCGCTCGGCAGTGCCCTGCTGATCTGGCTGCTCTTCGACGTGGCGCCCTGGTGGGGTGCGGTGTTCGGGATGGCGGTCTCCGTCGCGGCGGTGCTGGGCGACCTCGCCGAGTCGATGATCAAACGGGACCTCGGCGTGAAAGACATGAGCACCCTGCTGCCGGGGCACGGTGGCCTGATGGACCGGCTGGACTCGATCCTGTTCGCCGTACCCACCGCCTACCTGCTGCTGGCGATCCTCGTGCCGGTGGTGGGCTGAGGGATGAATCACGCCGCGCCACCCGGGTGGTCCCCCTGGTGGGGGCCGATTCGGCACCTCCGGACGGGTGGGTCCGGCGACCGGCGTGACAGACTGGACCAGCCATGACGAGCCTGCCTGTGATCCCCGTTGACCCGGACGCCCCCGGCCGCCGCCCGGCGATGCCACCCCGACACCTCGCCGACCTGGACCTGCCGGGCCGGCGGGCGCTCGTCACCGAGCTGGGTGAACCAGCCTTCCGGGCAAAGCAGGTCTCCCACCACTACTTCGGGCGACTGGTGCGCGACCCGGCCGAGATGACCGACCTGCCGGCGGCCACCCGGGACCGGTTGGCCGGGGCGCTGCTGCCCCGGCTGCTCACCCCGGTCCGCGAGCTGGCCTGCGACGACGGGGCCACCCGTAAGGCGCTGTGGCGGTTGCACGACGGGTCGCTGGTGGAGAGCGTGCTGATGGGTTACCCGGACCGGGTCACCGTCTGTATCTCCAGCCAGGCGGGCTGCGGCATGGCCTGCCCGTTCTGCGCCACCGGCCAAGCCGGGTTGACCCGCAACCTGTCCGCCGCCGAGATCGTCGACCAGGCGGTCTATCTCGCCGGGGTCGCCGCCTCGGGCGCGGTGGCCGGGTCGCCACCCCGGTTGTCGCACGTCGTGTTCATGGGCATGGGTGAGCCGCTGGCCAACTACTCCCGGGTCGTCACGGCGATCCGGCGGCTGGTCGCGCCGGCCCCGGAGGGGCTGGGTCTGTCGCAGCGGCACATCACCGTCTCCACGGTCGGTCTGGTGCCGGCCATCCGCCGACTGGCCAGCGAAGACCTCGCGGTGACCCTTGCGTTGTCGCTGCATGCGCCCGATGATGAGCTGCGCGACGAACTCGTGCCGGTCAACCAGCGCTGGAAGGTAGCCGAGGTGCTGGACGCAGCGTGGGACTACGCGGCGACGACGGGGCGCCGGGTGTCGATCGAGTACGCGATGATCAAAGACGTGAACGATCAGCCGTGGCGGGCCGACCTGCTCGGGCGGTTGTTGGCCGGTAGGTCGGCGCACGTCAACCTCATCCCGCTCAATCCGACACCGGGTAGCCGGTGGGACGCCAGCGCCAAGCCGGTGGAGCGGGAGTTCGTCCGACGGTTGCGGGAGTCCGGCGTCTCCACCACGGTGCGTGACACCCGGGGGCGTGAGATCGACGGTGCGTGCGGGCAGTTGGCTGCCGCGGTGGACAGTGACATCGAAGCGCCGCGCGGGCGCGACCGGGCGTAGCGGTACGAGACCAGGAGACATAGTGGCGAGTCAGGGTCAGCGTTTCCGGCGTAAGGCGCTCCGCCGGGGCTACAAGGTCGACGAGGTCGACGCCTTCCTGGACCGGGTGGAGGCCACCCTCGCCGGTCAGCCGGTCGGTGCCCCCGTGGCCTCCCAGGAGGTCCACGACGTCGTCTTCCGGGTCCGCTTCAACGGCTATGACGAGTGGCAGGTCGACCTGCACCTGGATCGGGTGGAGCGGCAGTTGGCCGAGCTGGAGGAGCGCGCCGCCCCCGGTGGCCGGGTCGCCGACCCGCGTGGCGCGGACCGGCTCGCCCCGCCGATGCGCGACGACCACCGGGGTATGTCGCCGGTGCCGCAGCCGATGCCGCCCCGCGCGATGCCGGCCCAGCCTGGTCCGCCGGACCGTTACGGCAGCCGCTACGACGAGCCGAGTGGCGCCTTCGCCGTCGGACGTGACGCGCCTCGCGGTGGGTACGACGAGCCGAGTGGCACCTTCGCCGTCGGACGTGACGCGCCGCGCGGTGGGTACGACGAGCCGAGCGGCGCCTTCGCCGTCGGACACGACGCGCCGCGCGGTGGGTACGACCCGCCTCGTGGTGGGTACGACGCGCCGCGCGGCCAGTTGGGCCCGGGCCCCGGCGGGCCGATGGGCCCCGGTCCGAGCGGGCCGATGGGGCACGGTGGCCCACCGCTGCGGGGTCTGCCGGCCGGCCCGGGTAGTGGCTACGGCCCCCCGGACGAGCAGCGCTTCGACGGTTTCGAGGCGGGCCGGCACGGTCGTACCGACATGACTGCCGAGATCCGGATGCCCGAGCGCGACCGGATGCCGGAACGCGACCGGATGCCCGAGCGGGACCGGATGCCCGAGCGCGACCCGCGGGAGATGCGTGGTCGTGGTCCGGGAGGCCCGCCGCCGATGGGTGGCCCGTCGATGGGCGGGCCCGCGCCGATGGGTCCGCCGGCTGGTGGCCCGCCGATGGTGGGTCCGCCGATGGCCGGCCCGCCCGGCAGCGAGCTGTACCGGGTCGACCAGATCCGGCGCAGCTTCCAGGTGCGCCGCTTCGGCAGCGGGTACGACCCCGACCAGGTGGACCGGTTCTTCGAGAGCCTGCTCGGTGGGATGCAGGGCCGTAACCAGATGCCGGTGAACCCCAAGGACCTGGACACGCTGCGGTTCGGGCTGGTGCCCGGTGGTTACTTCGAGGCGGAGGTCGACGCCGCGCTCAAGGACGTCCAGGACATCCTCTTCGGCCGTTGATCCAGCAGATGTGACGAGGGCCCATCCCCGACCGGGGTGGGCCCTCGTACGTCTGTGGGGCGGTGCGTCAGGAGCGCAGCCCGCTGCGGCGCAGCACGGCGTCGCCGATGACGATCGCCAGCAACAGCACGGCCAGGCCGACCAGCCAGATGTCCTCGACCTTGCCCTCGTGGTTGCCGCACAGCATCGCCAGCAGCGCCAACGCGGAGAGCACCGCGCCGATCCGTCCGGCCTTGCGGTGCCCGGGCCTGTGCTGATCTGGCGCGGTTACCGGCTCGCTTCCTGCCACTGTCGGTCCTTCCCTCGCGATCGGATCTCCGGCTAGTCTGGCACGCCCTGCCCCGGCCCCGGTGCGGGGTCCGCCCTGCCGAAGCCCGGCGGACCGGGAAACTCGTGGCGCGCGGCCGGCTGTTGACCAGCAGCGCCCGGGCCGCCGGGGACCGGGCCGACAGGATCGGGGTGCCGGGTGGCCGGGCCGGGCAGGAGTGGGCAGGGCTGGCCGGGGACCGGGCCGAAAGACCCCGGCCCGGTGGGGCGGGTCGGCTCTACCGGCGTCGCGGGCCGTCGACCACACTGCCTCCGGTAGCGTTCGGGCGTACACCTTGATTGTCTGTTTGAGGGGGACTGCGGTGCGAGTGACCGGTACGGGACATGCCAGCATGCGGATCGACACGGCTGCGGGCAGCATCCTGTGCGACCCGTGGGTCAATCCGGCCTACTTCGCCTCCTGGTTCCCGTTCCCCGACAACTCCCTGCTCGACTGGGAGGCCCTGGGCCAGGTCGACTACCTGTACGTGTCGCACCTGCACCGGGACCACTTCGACGCCAAGCACCTGCGGGAGTTCGTCTCGAAGGACGCCACCGTCCTGCTGCCCGAGTTCCCCACCTCGGAGATGGCCGACGAGCTGCGGGCGCTGGGCTTCACGAAGTTCCTGCGGGCCCCCAACGAGCAGGTGGTGGAGCTGCCCGGCGGCCTGAAGATCATGATCCAGGCGCTGACCAGCCCGACCGACGGCCCGATCGGCGACTCGTCGCTCTGGGTGGAGTACGACGGGGTCCGGCTGCTCAACCAGAACGACGCCCGCCCCACCGACCTGACCGTCTTCGCCGAGCTGGGCCACGTGCACGCGCACCTGCTCCAGTTCTCCGGCGCGATCTGGTACCCGATGGTCTACGAGCTGCCGCAGTCGGCGAAGACCGCGTTCGGCAAGCAGAAGCGGGAGCGGCAGTTCGACCGGACCTGGCGCTACATCGACGACCTGAAGGCCGACCACGTCTTCCCGATCGCCGGCCCGCCGTGTTTCCTCGACGACGCGTTGTGGCAGTTCAACGACATTCACGGCGACGAGGGCAACATCTTCCCGGACCAGTCGGTGTTCCTGTCGGAGTACGCGAAGGTCGGCGGCACCAACGGCATCGTGCTGCTGCCGGGCAGCGTCGCCGAGGTGACCACCTCCGGCGCGACCACCACCCACCCGCAGCCGGTCGAGGAGTTCTTCGCGAACAAGACCGCGCACCTGGAGGAGATGCGGGAGCGCAAGCGCCCGGTCATCGAGGCCGAGAAGGCGTCCTGGCGGCACCCCGAGATCGACGTGCTGGCCGGGATGAAACGCCGGATCGAGCCGCTGCTCGACGAGTCGATCTATCTGGCCAAGGGGGTCGGCGGCCCGGTCCGCTTCGACCTGGTCGGCTACGACGGGGACAGCGTCGAATCCATCGTGGTGGACTTCCCCGGCAAGCAGGTCCGGCCGTACGCCGACGAGAAGGTCAGGTACCGGTTCCGTACCGAGCGGGCGCTCATCGAGCACCTGCTCCATATCGACGAGGTGGACTGGGTCAACTCGCTCTTCCTGTCCTGCCGGTTCTCGGCGGCCCGGATCGGCCAGTACAACGAGTTCGTCTACGCCTTCTTCAAGTGCCTGTCCACCGAGCGCCTCCAGTACGCCGAGGGCTGGTACGACGAGCACGAGCGGGCCGTCGACGCCGAGGACATCACCCTGGGTGACTGGGTGGTGCAGCGCCGTTGCCCCCACCTCAAGGCGGACCTGACCCGGTTCGGCATCGTCGACGGCGACCAGCTCACCTGCCAGCTGCACGGCTGGAAGTTCGACCTGCCGTCGGGCCGCTGCCTGACCAGCGTCGGCCACAAGATCCGCGCCGCCCGGGTGGACGCGGAAGCTCCCGCCCCGGCGAACTGACCGGCCGCGCCCGGCCGCTCCCGTCCTCGCTGCCGCCCGATGGGGTGGCGGCAACTGACCCCGTTCCCACCCCGCCATCCCCCGTTTCCGGCGACCATGACGTGGTGCCGGCCCGGCTGACCGGTGCACTCCGGGCACGGTGACGTCAGGACCGACAGGGCGGGTGGGGCGGGGTGGTGGACGAGGAGGAGTACGAGTTCGGGCACCGGCGGGAGAAGGAGCGGGACGCCTCCCGGGTGGAGGCGTTCAGCGACGCGGTGATCGCGATCGTGCTGACCCTGATGGCGGTGGAGCTGCTCCAACTCAGCCCGCAGCGGCCCGAGGGGCAGGATCTGCCCGGGGCGCTGTTCCACGAGTGGCCCGCCTACCTGGCGTACGTGATCACGTTCGTGATCGTCGGTCAGGTCTGGTTGACCCACCACAACATGTGGCGGTACGTCGTCAAGGTCGACCAGCTGCTGCTCGTCCTCAACCTGCTGTTGTTGCTGTTCGTGGCGGCCATTCCGTTCGCGGCCAGCCTGCTCGCCGACAACCTGCGGGGCACCGTCGCCGACCAGCGGTTGACCGCCGCCCTCTATGTCGGCACGGTGCTCGGTGAGGCGCTGTTCTTCAACCTGAGCTGGTGGTGGGCCCGCCGCCGACGGCTGCTCGACCCGGGATTGGATCCCCGGCTGGCCCGCGCCGTGGCCCGCCGCTTCCTGCTCGGCCCGGTCCTGTACGTGGTGGCGTTCGGCATCTCCTTCGTCGACCCGGTGCTCAGCCTCGCGGCGTACTTCCTGCTCACCGGGCTCTATCTGATCCGGGGCCCCGGCGACCTGCCGTCCTCCCGTCCAGCTCCCGCCTGAGCCGGGCAGGCCCGTCACCGCCCGCCCGGACGGCGACGGTGTCACCCGGCCCGCCCGCCCGGCGGCGGTCTCACCCGGCCCGGCCGGACGGCGACGGTGTCACCCGGTCCGCCTGCCGGGACGGGCCGGTGGGCGTCAGCGGCCCAGGTCGGCGAGGATGCGTCGGGCGGCGTTGTGGCCGGCCGCGCCGATCACGCTGCCCGCCGGGTGGCAGCCGGCGCTACCCGCGTACACCCCGTCGATGCCGGTGGCGTACGGCATCCGGTCGGTGAACGAGACGGTGTTGTCGACGTGGTGGATGTGCCCGCCGGTGATGCCGAAGTGCGCCTCGATGCCGGGCGGGGGCAGCGGCACCGCGTCGGCGATCAGGTCACCGGTGCCCGGGGCGTACCGTTCGCAGATCTCCACCAGTCGGGTGACGTAGCCGGGTAGCGCGCTGTCCCAGTCGGTGCCGGCCAGCGTGTAGGGCACCGACTGGACGAACAGCGCCGACGAGTGGTGCCCGGCCGGGTCGGACAGCGACGGGTCGACCGTGGTGTGCAGGTACCACTCGATGGTCGGTTCGTCGGGCAGCCGCCCGGCCTGCACGTCGGCCCACATCGCCCGCAGCGCCGCCATCGGTGACTCGCCGCCGGCCCCGACCAGCGACGCCGACCCGGGCAGCAGGTGGATGGTGGACCCGAACGGGCTGGGCGCGTCGGCCGGCAGGCAGGAGAACCGGGGCAGCCCGGTCAGCGCCAGGTTGAGCTTGAGGGTGGTGCCGGGCCGGCGGACCGCCGCCATCCGCGCGCCCAGCTCCGCCGGGAGCGCGCCGTCGGGCACCAGCTCCATCAGCCGGTACGGGTCACACGCGCCGAGCACCACCTCGGCGGCGACCTCCCGCCCGTCGGCGAGCCGGACGCCCGACGCCGCGCCCCCGGTCAGGGTGACGGCGTCGACCCGGGCACCGGTCAGGATGGTCGCCCCGGCGGCGCGGGCGGCCTCGGCGAAGGTGCGCGAGACGGTGCCCATCCCGCCCTCGGCGATCATCCAGGTGCCGTCCGCGCCGGGCAGCCGGCACATGTTGTGCACCAGGAAGTTGTGGCCGGTGCCGGGGTCGTCCGGGCCGGCGTTGAGGCCGGACAGCCCGTCGGTGACCGCGTACATGCTGACCAGCAGTTCGGAGCGGAAGTCGAAGCGGGCCAGGTAGTCGGCGACGGAACCACGGACCAGGTCGACGAAGACCTGCCGCAGCTCGGGGCGGACGTAGCGTTCGGCGGTCTGCTCCACCGGCAGCGGCTCGGCCAGCCACGCCGGGGCCAGGTCGGCGCGCAGCTGCGCCAGCTCGGCCTGGAGCGCGTCGTCGGCGGCCACGTCGGCGGGGGAGAAGAACTCGGTGAGCTGCCGCCGGGTCGCGGCGGTGTCGCTGCCGAACAGCAGGTACGGCGCTCCGGGCCCGCCCGGGGTGGGCAGGAAGTAGTGCGGGTCCCGGCGCAGCACCGGGATGCGCACGTCGAGGGTGGCGAGCAGCTCCGGCGGCATCAGCCCCAGCAGGTACGACCCGGTGGAGTGGCGCAGCGCGGGCACCTTCGGGAACGGGTTCTCGGTGCGGGTGGCCCCGCCGATCACCTCCGCCGCCTCCAGCACCAGCACGTCCAGCCCGGCGCGGGCCAGCAGGACGGCGGAGACCAGCCCGTTGTGCCCCGATCCGATGATCACGACGTCGGCGCGGGACGGCAGCTCACTCGCATCGCTCATGCCTGGGCAGCCTAGTGCGGCGGGCGGCGTCCGTCTGCCGGCTGGACCGGCGGGGCCGGTTGGTCCGGGCCGGCCCGTCGAACGTGAACGGTTGTTGCGATAGTGGACGGCGATCGCTGCGGGGCCGACACCGGTCTCCGCCGGTCGACGGCCCGGGTGTGGGTGACGGCGGGTCGGTGGGGGTCGACGAGGGGAGAGGTGGATGTTCGCCTGGTGGGGGCGGGTGGTGGTGCGTGCCCGGTGGGTGGTGCTGGCCACCGCCGGGGTGCTGGTGGCCGTCGGGGCCACCTGGGGTGCCGGGGTGTTCGGGGAGCTGACCGGGGGCGGGTTCGACGACCCGTCGAGCGAGTCCAGCCGTACCGTGCAGCGGGTCACCGCCGAACTCGGCCGGCAGGGTGCCGACGTGATCGTGCTCTGGTCCAGCGGCACCGCGTCCGTCGACGACCCGGAGTTCCGCGACCCGGTCACCTCCACCGTGGCCGGGCTGCGCCAGCGCGCCGAGGTGGCCGAGGTGACCACCTGGTACGACACGCCCGCGCCCGCGTTTGTCGCCGAGGACCGGCGGGCCACCTACGCGCTGGTCAAGCTGACCGGCGGTGACGAGGACGCCCGCTCGGCGCAGTTCACGGCGCTGCGCCCCGCGCTGGATGCACCCGGGCTGCGTACCGACGTCGGCGGGCTGGTGGCGTTCCAGGCGGAGGCCACCACCCAGAGCACCGAGGACATCACCCGGGCCGAGTTGCTGTCCATGCCGGTGCTACTGGTGCTGCTCGTGCTGATCTTCGGCGGGTTGGTCGCCGCCGGCACCCCGCTGCTCGTCGGCGGCCTGGCCATCCTCGGCGCATTCGTGGCGGTACGCCTGGTCAACCTGGTCACCGACGTGTCGATCTTCGCGATCAACGTGATCACCCTGATCGGGCTCGGGATGGCGGTGGACTACGCGCTGTTCGTCATCAGCCGATTCCGGGAGGAGTTGGCCGCCGGGCACGGCACCGCCGAGGCGATCCGGCGCACCATCCTCACCGCCGGCCGTACCGTGTTCGTCTCCGGGCTGACCGTCGCGCTCGCCATGGCCAGCCTGCTGATCTTCCCGCAGCCGTTCCTGCGGTCGATGGGCTTCGGCGGGATGGCCGCCGTCCTGATCGCCATGCTGGCGGCGCTCACCGTGCTGCCGGCCCTGCTGGTGGTGCTCGGCCACCGGGTGGACGCGGTGCGCGTACCGCTGCCGTGGCGGCGGGGGACGCGGGGTGACCGGCGGGCGACGGGTGACGAGGGTGGTGCCTGGGCCCGGATCGCGCGCAGCGTGATGCGCCGGCCGGTGCTCTACCTGGTGGGGGTCGCGGTGCTGCTCGCCGTGCTGGCCACCCCGTTCGCGCGGATCACCTTCGGCGGGGTCGACGAGCGGGTGCTGCCGGCCGACGCCGCACCCCGGGTGGTCTCCGAGCGGATCTCCGCCGAGTTCCCCGGCGGCACGATCGCCCCGATCGAGGTGCTGGTCTCCGGGGCTGCGGCCGACGCGGTGCGACCGTTCGCCGACCGGATCGCGGCGCTGCCCGGGGTGACCGGGGTCCAGGTCACGGCGGCGAAGGGGGAGTCGACCCTGCTGTCGGTGAGCTACCCGGGGGAGCCGACCGGCGACGACGCCCGCGACCTGGTCCGGACGCTGCGCGACCTGCCCGGCCCGGCCGGGGCGCAGGTGCTGGTCGGCGGGCGGCCCGCCGCCGACGTGGACCTGCTGGACAGCCTCGGCGACCGGTTGCCGTGGATGGCGCTGCTGATGGCCGGCGCGACCCTGCTGCTGCTGTTCCTCGCCTTCGGCTCGGTGGTGCTGCCGGTCAAGGCGGTGCTGATGAACCTGCTGTCGATCGGCGCGTCGTTCGGCGTGGTGGTCTGGATCTTCCAGGACGGCCACCTGGCCGGTCTGCTCGGTTTCACCTCCACCGGGTTCATCGAGCCGAGCAACCTCATCCTCATGCTCGCGGTGTTGTTCGGGCTGGCCACCGACTACGAGGTGTTCCTGCTCAGCCGGGTACGCGAGGAGTGGGACCGCACCGGCGACAACACCGCCTCGGTCGCCACCGGCCTGCAACGCACCGGCCGGATCATCACCGCCGCCGCGCTGCTGCTGATCATCGTGGTGGCCGGCTTCACCACCGGCGGGATGGCCTACATCAAGCTGATCGGTGTCGGCATGATCGTGGCGATCGTGGTGGACGCGACCCTGGTCCGGGCGCTGCTCGTGCCGGCGACCATGCGGCTGCTGGGTCGGTGGAACTGGTGGGCCCCGGCACCCCTGGCCCGGCTCTGGGCCCGTTACGGCCTGCGCGAGACCGACGACCCGGCGGATCCGCCGACGACCCCGGACACGTCAGCGTCGGCGTCGCCCGTGTCGCCGCCGCCCGCTCCGGCGGCGGGCACCCGGGGTGGGTCGGCGGATGCCTCGGGCTGGTTCGCCGTGGCCGCTGCGGCATCGACGCCTGCGGACGCGCTCCCGGAGCCGGACGTCGACCCCGAGCCGGCGGTCGACCCCGAGCCGGACGTCGACCCGGAGGCGGCGACGCGGCGGGCCCGCCAGCGGGACAACGCGAGGGTGGCCGAGTAGCCGGCCAGCACGATCACGTGGAACAGGTAGAGCCAGAGCAGCACCGCGACGCCGGCCCCCACCGGGTCGAAGCCGCCGAACGGGACACCGAGGTCCAGCGGGAGCGAACAGAACAGCACGAAGCCGTGCAGGAAGCCGGAGAGGTTGGCGGCGGTGAACGAGCCGACCGCCAGCGTCGACAACCAGTCCGGTGAGGCCGGCCCGACCACCCGGAACACCCACATCAGCACCGGGGTGAGCACCAGCCACACCGCCAGGAACGACAGCACGATGCCGAGGGCGGCGACCCAGCCACCCTGCCGGATCAGCCGGGTGGTGGTGGGCAGCGCGATGAGGATCGACAGCAGCAGGGCGGGGGCGGGGGCGAGCAGCGGCAGCAGCAGCAACCGCCCCCGCCAGCCGACCAGCGACTCGTCCGGGTTGGGGGCGACGGCCACCGAGACGAACGCCCGGCGCAGCCCCTCACCGTAGAGCGAGGCGGGCAGCAGGGAGGCCAGCGCCAGCAGCGGGGTCAACTGCACCCCGGCGTTGACCAGCGCGTCCACCGCCTCGGGCGCACCGATCGCGTCCGGCAGCGTCTCCACGGCGTACGCGGTGAGCCGGCGTACCCGGTCCGCGCCGGCCAGCAGCGAGGTCAGCCAGATCGCCAGCAGGGCCACCGGCACCACGGCGATCGCCCCGTAGAAGGTGATCGCGGCGGCGTGCAGGGAGAGGTCCCGCCCGCGTACCGGCCGGAACGCGGCACTGGTGATCCGCTTCGTACGCTGCCATGCGCCCATCGTGGTGTTCTTCCCCCTCACGTCCGTCGGCACGCATTACGATCCCGCGACATGACCGTGCTCACCACCGACCGGCTGATCCTGCGGAACTGGACCGACTCGCCGGCCGACCTGGCCCGGATCTTCGACATCTACTCCCGCAACGAGGTGGTGCGCTGGCTGGGCGCGGCCCCCGGTCTGCCGTTGGCCGACCCGGCGCAGGCGGCCGACCGGTTGGCGCTCTGGCGGGCCCGGCACGCCGACCATGGCGACCGGTACGGCACCTGGGCGGTGCAGGTGCGCGACACCGGCCTGGTGGTCGGCACGATCCTGCTCAAGCCGTTGCCCGGCCGGGACGAGCAGGTGCCCACCGCCGACATCGAGGTGGGTTGGCACCTGCACCCCGACTCGTGGGGCCACGGCTATGCCACCGAGGCGGCCCGCGTCCTGGTCGACCGGGAACTCGCCACCGGCACCGGGCAGGTGTACGCGGTGGTGGCCCCCGGCAACGGGGCGTCGATGGCGGTGGCCCGCCGGCTCGGGATGACCCACCTGGGTCGGCGCACCGACTGGTACGGCGGTGAGGAACTGGAGACCTTCGTGCGCCGGGCGCTCCCGGGCTCCCCAGGTGGCCGATAGCCACCTCAGGCGGTCATTAGCCCGCAATCCGGACGACATCTTGCGGTATCGATCGACGTCGTCCTATCCTCGCTTGTGGAAAGCGCTTTCCAGATGCTCAGTGCGGGTGTCCCGGCGAGTTCTGCTGCCGCCGGAGGCACCAGTTCGCCGTGCGCGGCAGCACGGTGAGCGGGTCGATCCGGTACCCGGCGCAACCACCCTGGCCGACCGGCGACTCCGCCCGACGGCCGCGAAGGCCCGGCCCGTCCCCGGCGCGCAGAGGTTCGCAGGATCACCACCATCACCGCCGCCCGGCCGGGCACCACACCAGGCACCACACCCCCCGGCGGCGGCACCACCACCAGGTACTGAGAAAGGTGACGCGAGGATGAGACGACCAGTTGCACGACGAGTCCAGGCGGGGCTGGCCACGGCCGCCGTCGGTGCCGCGATCTGCGTGGCCCTGCCGGTGCACCAGGCGTCGGCGGCGGCCGGCAGCGCCAGCGGCTACGCCACCCAGAACGGCGGCACCACCGGCGGCGCGGGCGGCCAGACGGTACGGGCCAGCACGGGCACCGCGATCCACGCGGCCCTGTGCAACCGGGCCAGCAGCAGCACCCCGATCGTCATCGAGGTGCAGGGCACGATCAACCACGGCAACACCACGAAGGTCTCCGGCAACAGCTGCAACACCGCAGCCGACAAGATCGAGCTGAAGGAGATCAGCAACGTCACCATCGTCGGGGTCGGCAGCGGTGCGGTCTTCGACCAGCTCGGCATCCACATCCGCGACTCCCGCAACATCATCATTCAGAACGTGACGGTGCGGAACGTCAAGAAGTCGGGCTCGCCCATCTCCAACGGCGGTGACGCCATCGGCATGGAGAGCAGCGTGCGCAACGTCTGGGTCGACCACACCACGCTGGAGGCGTCCGGCGGCGAGTCGGCCGGTTACGACGGGCTGTTCGACATGAAGGACGACGTCCAGTACGTGACGCTGTCGTACAGCATCCTGCGCAACTCCGGCCGGGGCGGCCTCATCGGCTCCAGCGAGAGCGACCGGGGCAACGGCTTCGTCACCTTCCACCACAACCTCTACCAGAACATCGACTCCCGTACGCCGTTGCTGCGGGGCGGGATCGCGCACATCTACAACAACTCGTACGTGCAGCTCAACGAGTCGGGGATCAACTCCCGGGCCGCTGCGCGGGCCAAGGTGGAGAACAACTACTTCAAGAACTCCCGGGACGTGCTGGGCACCTTCTACACCAGCGAGGCCGGCTACTGGCAGGCCAGCGGCAACATCCTGGACAGCGTGACCTGGTCCAGCCCGGGTAGCGAGACCAACCCCGCCGGGCCGGGCATGCCGTCGAACACCAGCGTCAGCATCCCGTACTCCTACCGGCTGGACGGGGCGAGCTGCGTGCCGGACATCGTCCGGCAGACGGCCGGCGCGAACACCGGCCTCAAGGAGTCCAACGGAAGCTGCTCGCCGACCACGCCGACCCCCACCACCCCGGGACCGACCACGCCCGCGCCGACCACGCCGGCCCCTACCACCCCCGCCCCGACCACCCCGCCGCCCACCAGCAACCCCGGCGGGACCAACCTCAGCATCGGCGCCGGCTCCGACGGCTCCAGCAAGGCCAGCGGTACGAGCTACGGCGACGTCCGCGACGGCAACATGGGCACCTTCTGGTCGCCGGCCGGGTCGACCGGTGACATCTCGATCAAGTGGGGCTCGGCGACCGGCATCTCCTCGATCAACATCCGGGAGGCGTCGGGCTCGGCCGGCAGCATCACCTCCTGGCAGGTCCTCAACGGCGACACCGGCGCGGTGCTGGCCTCCGGCAGCCGGGCCGGCGTGATCACCTTCGCCCGGACCTCGCTGAAGAAGGTCACCTTCCGGATCAACAGCTCTGCTGCCACCCCGAAGGTCGCCGAATTCGAGACCTACGCCTGACGGCCTACCCCAGCGGTCCCGGGGCGGTGATCGCCTTCCTCCAGCCGTCCCCGGGTCGCTGACCGCCTTCCCCGGCCGCCGTGGGTCCGAGCCGGGCCCGTCGAAGCGGTGATCAACTCAATGGGGCTGATGTAGGGGTGTCCGATCGGCGTGGACACCCCCACATCGGCCCCGTTGTGATGATCAACCCTCTCCCGAGGTCGCGGGCGACGCCCCGGGCTGTGGCCGGTCGTGGCGGGTCCAGGCGAGGAAGCGGGCGAAGTAGGCGGCCGGGTCGACCGTGCCGGTGCCGACCCGCAGCGCGTCGGTGATCGCGTCGTGCATGAGCAGGCACAGGTAGATCGCCAACGCCGGCCGGTCGTGGGCGTACTCCCAGCGGAGGCTCAGCTTGGCCGGCTGGCAGGGCCACGGGGCGGCGCAGGCCCGGCACCGCCAGGCCGGCCGGGCGGCGACGTGCCGACCGGCACCTTCCGGCCGGACCGCCGCCGGTTGCCCCCGCCGCGTGTCGTCCGTCAGCGGGGTCGCCGCCGATTGCCTTCGTTGCGCGTCGTCCGCCAATGGGGTGGCTGTCGGTCGCCTTTGCCGCGCGCGGTGCTCCGGCGGGGTCACCGGTGGCGGCCGTTCGCCCGGCGGGCCTGACCCCGGGTGACCAGGCCCGCCGCGCCCACCCAGTAGACGGCGGTGGGGCCGTTCCACCGGGGGTGTCGGGGCGCGGGCAACGGGGGCGGTGGCGGTTCCCGCAGCGGTACGGCGGCCAGCCGGTCCGGGCACGGCCAGCGCAGCCCGCAGGTGCAGTGCCGACCCCACCGGGACCAGTCCCGCCGGTGCCGGGGCGTCGTCGGTACGGGCCTGTCGCGCTTCCTCATCCGCCTATTCCTTCCGCCTGCGCTGCCGCGCCCCGGACGCCTTGCCGGGGCCACCAGCGACCTGCCGCCTGTTCACACTCTGCTGTGGACGCGACTACTGTCGGAAGACGGCGCGGGACCTCAGCGTCGGTTGTGCCGACCGGGTCCGGGCAGGTGGCCGGCGCTGGCAGCGAGTGGCAGACGTGTGGTGGAGGTGTGATGACCGGCGGACCGATGTCGACCCTGGAATTCCTCGGCGCGGAGTTGCGCCGGGCGCGCAGGGAACGCGGGCTGAGCCAGGAGGATCTGGCCCAGCAGATCACCTACTCGTCGTCGCTAGTGGGCATGGTGGAGATCGGCCACCGGACGCCGTCGCAGGACTTCGTCACCCGCGCGGACGCCGCCCTGGAGGCCGGCGGCCTCTTCGAGCGGCTGCTCGCCCTGGTCCGCGCCGACTCCGCACCCCCGTGGCTGCGCGAGTGGATCAGCGTGGAGCGGGAGGCGACCTTGATCCGCTGGTTCGAGCCGTCTCTCATCCCCGGCCTCCTGCAAACCGAGGCGTACGCCCGCGCGGTGCTGCACGGCGGTGGAATGCTCCGGGAGAGTGCGGTCGAGCAGCGTGTCTCCTCCCGAATGGAACGGCAGACCGTGCTGACCCGGGAGCACCCGCCCGAGGTGGTGGCAGTGATCGACGAAACGGTGTTGCGCCGGGCGATCGGTGAGCCCGCGGTGATGGTCGAGCAGTTCGAGCATCTGTTGCGGCTGACCGAGCACTCGCACATCAGCCTGCACGTGGTGCCGGCGGATGCGGGGATGCACGCCGGGCTGGCCGGCCCGTTCATCCTGGTCCGCGTGCCCGACGGCGGAGAGGTGGCGCATCTGGACAGCGCGCTGCGCGCTCACATCACGGACCGGCCGGATGACGTTGATAGCCTTCAGCGCAGATGGGAGAGCCTTCGCGGCGAAGCACTGCCACGCAGGGCGTCCCGGGATCTCATACGGGAGTTGGCGAAGTCATGGACTTGAGCGGCGCAGTCTGGCGCAAGTCGACCCGCAGCGACAACGGTGGCTCCACCTGTGTGGAGGTGGCGACGAATCTGCCGCAGGTGGTCGGGGTGCGGGACAGCAAGGACCGGGGCGGCCCGGTGTTGACCTTCGCCCCCGCCGCCTGGGCCGGCTTCGTCGCCGTGACCCGCTCGGGTGACCTGAACTCCGCCCGCACCTGAGCCGTACCGCTGCCGAAGCGCCCACCGTCGGCGGCTCGGCGGTGTCGTCGGCGCACCGACGCCGGGGTGGTCACCCGTCACCGCGACGAGGCCGCCGCGCCCGCCCCGACGTGGTGATCGACTCAGTTGGGCCGATGTGGGGGCGTCCACGCTGCCCGGACACCCCCACATCGGCCCCGTCGTGTTGATCAACGCGGGCGGGCAGGTGTAGGGAGACGCACTGGCGGTGCGACGGGCGGCTCCGGGGGCTGCGGCGATTAGGCTGGGACCAGCAGGATGTTCCGCTGAGGGGGTGAGCCCGGATGGCCCAGGCCGCATTCGTGCCCGAGCCCGCGCCGCAGTCGCCCGACCCGACGTCCCAGAGGCCCGAGTCCGGCGGTCAGTCGCAAGGGTCGACCGACCGGCCGACCGGGCCGTCGTTCGACGTGCTGCGCTGGCACGACGAGCCGTGGACCGCCCAGCTCGCCCTCGACCTGTTGCCGGAGACCAACGGCCCCAAGGTTGAGGTCCTGAGCGGAAGCGTGATCGTGACACCACATGCCGGATACGACCATCAGAATGCCGAGCTGGATCTGGCCTACCTGCTCAAGCAGGCGGCCCGCCGAGAAAAGCTGTGGCTCTACGCCGAAGCCAACATCATTTCTGGTGCCGACCTCTTCATTCCTGACATCGTGATCCTCGACGTTCCCGGTGGTGGGCGGACGACGATGGACATCGGCCACGCCGTGCTGCTCGGTGAGGTCGTCTCGCCGGGTAACCGGCGCAAGGACGTGATCGACCGGCCCCGCGAGTATGCCGCCGCCGGTGTCCCGTTCTTCCTCCGCGTCGACCTGCGCAACCGGGTGCCCACCATCGCGCTCTTCGAGTTGACCGACGGGGAGTACCGGCCGGTCGCGGCCGCTGCCGCCGGGACGACGTTCGTCATGCGGCAGCCCTTCGCGTTCAGTATCGATCCGGCCGACCTGCTCGGCGAGGAGGCACCGGTCGAGGAGGCGGAACCGCCCGGCGGGGAGAAGTCGGGCGGGGAGGCGGACGTTCAGGGGTGAGGCTCCCAGCGGGAGTACAGCGGGGCCGGGGCAGAATGGCCGCGTGACAACTCCCCGGGATCTCGTACTGCTCGGCTCCACCGGCTCGATCGGCACCCAGGCGATCGACATCGTCAGGCGCAACCCGGACCGGTTCCGGGTGGTGGCGCTCGGTGCCGGTGGCGGCAACGTCGAGTTGCTCGCCACCCAGGCCCTCGAGCTGGGCGTGGACGCGGTCGGGGTGGCCAAGGCGTCCGCCGCGCAGGATCTCCAGCTCGCCTTCTATGCCGAGGCGAGTCGGCGCGGCTGGGCCACCGGGGACTTCAGGCTGCCGAAGATCATCGCCGGTCCGGACGCCATGACCGAGCTGGCGCAGTGGCCCGGCGACGTGGTCCTCAACGGGGTGGTCGGGTCGCTCGGGCTCGCGCCGACGCTGGCCGCGCTGCGCTGTGGTCGTACCCTCGCGTTGGCCAACAAGGAGTCGTTGGTGGCCGGCGGCCCGCTGGTGAAGGCCGCGGTGACGCGGCCGGGGCAGATCGTGCCGGTCGACTCGGAGCATTCGGCGCTGGCCCAGTGTCTGCGCGGCGGCACCCGCGGCGAGGTACGGCGGCTGGTCGTCACGGCCAGCGGCGGACCGTTCCGGGGGCGGCGGCGCGACGAGCTGACCGCTGTCACCCCGGAGCAGGCGCTCGCCCACCCGACGTGGAACATGGGCCCGGTCGTCACGATCAACTCGGCCACCATGGTCAACAAGGCGTTGGAGGTGATCGAGGCGCACGAGCTGTTCGACGTGCCCTACGCCGACATCACCGTGATGGTGCACCCGCAGTCGGTGATCCACTCGATGGTCGAGTTCGTCGACGGTTCCACCCTGGCCCAGGCGAGCCCGCCGGACATGCGGCTGCCCATCGCGCTCGGCATCGGCTGGCCCGACCGGGTGCCCGACGCGACCGCCGCCGTGGACTGGACCACCGCCCACACCTGGGAGTTCGCCCCCCTCGACGACGAGGCGTTCCCGGCGGTGGCGCTGGCCAAGGCGGCCGGCGAGGCGGGTCGCAGCCGACCGGCGGTCTACAACGCGGCCAACGAGGAGTGCGTGGCGGCGTTCGTCGCCGGCCGGTTACCGTTCCTCGGCATCGTCGACACCCTGGAACGGGTGCTGGAGGAGGCCCCCGATTTCGGCGAACCGGGTACGGTCGAGGACGTACTCGCCGCCGAATCGTGGGCGCGCGCGCACGCGCAGGAGATCATCGCGGGGTCGGGGAAGGAAGCCTGATGCTTTATCTGCTCGGGGTGGTGGTGATCGCCCTGGCGATCCTCATCTCGGTGAGCCTGCACGAGGCCGGTCACATGCTGACCGCCAAGGCGTTCGGCATGAAGGTCACCCGCTACTTCGTCGGCTTCGGGCCGACCATCTGGTCGTTCCGCCGGGGTGAGACGGAGTACGGCCTCAAGGCCATCCCGCTCGGTGGCTTCTGCAAGATCGTCGGTATGACGCCGCAGGACGACGACGTCGAACCCGGTGACGAGAAGCGGGCCATGTGGCGTTACCCGGTCTGGAAGCGGACGATCGTGATGTCCGCCGGCTCGGTCACCCACTTCGCGCTGGCGATCATCGCGATCTGGCTGGCCGCCATGTTCATGGGCCTGCCCAACAAGGACCTGCCCAACCCGCTGCCGGCGCACGTCAAGGTCGTCGACTGCGTCATCCCCACCGACGCCGCCCGCGAGTGCGCCCCCGGTGACCCGGTCAGCCCCGCCAAACAGGCCGGGCTGCGCGACGACGACAAGATCGTCGCGGTGAACGGGGTCGCCGTCGCCGACTACACCGCGCTGGTCAAGACCGTCCGCGACCTCCCGCCGGGCCAGCCCGCGACCATCAGGTACGAGCGCGACGGCGTGGCCGGTGAGGTCCGCGCCGATCTCGCCGCCGTGCAACGCAAGCCGCTCGACGACCCCAACGGCGCCCCGGTCACCGTCTCCGCCCTCGGCGTCGCCGGCCCGATGCTCCCGCCCGGCGTCCCGGCGAACGTCACGTACGGCCCGGTCGAGGCCATCCCGGCCACCGCCGGCTACACCAAGGACCTGGCCGTCGGCACCTTCGAGGCGCTCAAGCGGATCCCCGACAAGATCCCCGCCCTGTGGACCGCCGTCACCGGCGGCGAACGCGACAAGGACACCCCGATCAGCGTCGTCGGGGCCAGCCGGCTCGGCGGCGAAGCGCTGGAGAACGGCGTCTGGCAGCTGCTGGTCCTGCTGTTCATCTCGCTGAACTTCTTCGTCGGCGTGTTCAACCTGCTGCCGCTGCTGCCGCTGGACGGCGGCCACATCGCCATCGCCTGGTTCGAACGGGCCCGCTCCTGGCTCTACGCCCGGATCGGCCGGCGCGACCCGGGCCGGGTCGACTACCTCAAGCTGATGCCCATCACGTACGCGGTGATCCTCATCGGTGGGGCGTTCACGCTGCTCACCGCCACCGCGGACATCGTCAACCCGATCACGCTCTTCACGAGGTGAGTGCCCAAGTGACCGCTGTCAGTCTCGGTATGCCCGCCGTACCGCCCCCGCCGCTCGCCCCGCGCCGGGTCAGTCGCCAGATCATGGTCGGTTCGGTGCCGGTCGGTGGGGGTGCCCCCGTCTCGGTGCAGTCGATGACGACGACCCTCACCTCCGACGTCAACGCCACGCTCCAGCAGATCGCGGAGTTGACCGCGTCCGGTTGTCAGATCGTCCGGGTGGCCGTACCCAGTCAGGATGACGTGGAGGCGTTGCCGGCGATCGCCCGCAAGTCGCAGATCCCGGTGATCGCCGACATCCACTTCCAGCCGAAGTACGTCTTCGCCGCGATCGACGCCGGTTGTGCGGCCGTCCGGGTCAACCCGGGCAACATCCGCCAGTTCGACGACAAGGTCAAGGAGATCGCCGCAGCGGCCTCCGCCGCCGGTACGCCGATCCGGATCGGCGTCAACGCCGGCTCGCTGGACAAGCGGCTGCTCGCGAAGTACGGCAAGGCCACCGCCGAGGCGCTCGTCGAGTCGGCGCTGTGGGAGTGTTCGCTGTTCGAGGAGCACGGCTTCCGGGACATCAAGATCTCGGTCAAGCACAACGACCCGGTGGTGATGATCCGGGCGTACCGGCAGCTCGCCGAGCAGTGCGACTACCCGCTGCACCTGGGGGTGACCGAGGCGGGCCCGGCGTTCCAGGGCACCATCAAGTCGGCCGTCGCCTTCGGCGCGCTGCTCGCCGAGGGCATCGGCGACACGATCCGGGTGTCGCTGTCCGCCCCGCCGGTCGAGGAGATCAAGGTCGGCAACCAGATCCTGGAGTCGCTGGGCCTGCGCGAACGCGGCCTGGAGATCGTCTCCTGCCCGTCCTGCGGCCGGGCCCAGGTGGACGTCTACAAGCTCGCCGAGGAGGTCACCGCCGGCCTGGAGGGGCTGCCCGTCCCGCTGCGGGTCGCCGTGATGGGCTGTGTGGTGAACGGGCCCGGCGAGGCCCGCGAGGCCGACCTGGGTGTCGCCTCCGGCAACGGCAAGGGGCAGATCTTCGTGAAGGGGCAGGTCGTCAAGACCGTCCCCGAGGGGCAGATCGTCGAGACGCTGATCGAGGAGGCGTTGCGGATCGCCGACGAGATGGGCGCGGAGATCCCCGAGGAGCTGCGCGACCTCGTCCCCGGCCCCACCGTCACCGTGCACTGATCCACCGTCGACGAAGGCGGCCCTCCCGGTGGGAGGGCCGCCTTCGTCGGTACGAGGTGATCGTCGCCGGGATGCCCGGTGACCCGGCTCGGGGTCGTGGTGGTCCGGTCCGGCCTGATGGTGGCGGCGGTCCGGGCTGATGGTGGCGGTCCGGCCTGATGGTGGCGAGGGCCGGGCTGATGGTGGCGGCGGTCCGGGCCGGCCGGCGGGGTTCGTCGTGCCGGGCCCGGACGTCGCGGGTGGCCGTTGGCCGGGTCGCCGGGTCGCCGGGTCGTGCCCGGCGGTCACTCGGATTCGGCGAGGATCGCGTACAGCTTGCGTCGGGTCTCGTCGAGCACCTGGGCGGCGCGTTCCCGCTGGTCGTCGGTGCCGGTCATCATCACCTGGCGCAGCGCGTGCATGGCCTGCGCGCCCGCGTCGCGGATGTCGTGCCAGCTGTTGACGGTGTCCTCGGCGAACTCGGCCCAGGGCGGGGTCTGCGCGGCCGTGGTGGCCTCGTCCCGACCGGCGTCGGTGAGGCCGAACCGCTTGCGCCCGCCGCCGGCCGGGTCGGTGCTGGCGGCGATGACGCCCTCGTCCTCCAGCAGTTGCAGGGTCGGGTAGATCGATCCGGGGCTGGGCCGCCAGGCCCCGCCGGTGCGGGAGTCGATCTCCTGGATCATCTCGTAGCCGTGCATCGGCCGCTCGGTGAGCAGGGCCAGCACGGCGGCCCGGACGTTGGGCCGGCGTCCCCGGCCGCGCCCGCGACCACCCCGGCCGCCGCCCCAACCCCCGTGCCCGTGCGGGCCGGGTGGCATGGGCGGGAAGCCGAAGCCGCGTTGCCGTGCCTCTTGCAGGGCCTGCATCCGTCGGTGGAATCCCATCGTGTCGTTCCTTCCGTGGAGTGTCGCTGATGCATCAACGATATATCGCCAAAGTGTCGTCGACAAGAGTGTTCACGATGAGGCCCGGTCCGGGTCGACTGTCGCGCGGCTGCGCCGGTCGCCCGGCGGACCACCACCCGCATCTGGCAGGCTGGAACCGTGCTGACGGTGCCCGTACGCCAACTGGGAGAATCGGAGCGCCGCGCGGTCGAGCGGTTGCTCGACCTCGACCCGTTCGCGGGCGCGCAGGTCGCCGAGCGGGTCTCCGCCCGAGGGCTGGCCTGGTGGCGGGCCGAGGGGCGCATTCTCGGCTACGGCACCCGTCGCAACCTGGAGTCGATCTGCTGGCTCGGCGGCAACCTCACCCCGATCCTCGCCACGGAGTCGGCGGTCGCCGCCTTCGCCGAGCAGCTCTCCGGCGAGGAGCGGCTCTGCTCGTCCATCGTCGGGCGGGCCGACGCGGTGCTCGGACTCTGGGACCGGCTCGCCGACCACTGGGGGCCGGCCCGTGACGTACGCCCCAACCAGCCGTTACTGGCCACCGACACCGCGCCCCGCATCCCGGTCGACCCCGAGGTGCGCCGGGTCCGGCCCGACGAGGTGCCCCGCCTCTTCCCGGCGGCGGTCGCCATGTACGCCGAGGAGGTCGGCGTGTCACCGCTGGCCGACGACGGCGGCCGGGCCTACCGCCGACGGGTCGAGGACCTGGTCCGAGCCGGTCGGGCGTACGCCCGCATGATCGACGGGGAGGTCGTGTTCAAGGCCGAGCTGGCGGTGGTGACCCGCCGGACCGCCCAGATCCAGGGGGTCTGGGTGGCACCGCAGTGGCGGGGCCGTGGCATCGCCACCGCCGCGATGGCCGCCGTGGTACGCGACGCGCTGCTCCGGGTCGCCCCGACGGTCAGCCTCTACGTCAACGACTTCAACCTCCCCGCGCGCCGGGTCTACCAACACTGCGGCTTCCGCCCCGTAGGCACCCTCGCCACCATCCTCTTCTGACCCGCCCCGGCCCTCCCACCTCACCGAACACCCCACCCCCAACCCTCTAGCCCTCACCCCGCCCCCGCCCCCTGCCCCCGCCCCCTGCCCCCGCCGCTCACCGGCTCGTCCCAGTGATCAAGAGCTTTAGGTCAGTTGATCAAGAGGTTTACGTCATTTTGAAGATCAACTTTGACGTAAAACTCTTGATCACCGGGGAGGGGAGGGGCGGGGTGGGGAGGGGAGGGGTGGGGGGAGAGGGGTAAGGCGGGGAGGGGTGGGGGGAGAGGGGTGGGGGGAGGGTTGGTGGTAAATGCGTTGAGGGGAGGGGGGCGGGGGGTCAGGCTGGGGGGTACCGCCACCCCGAGTTCCGGAGGGAATCTCCATGCGCCTGCTCCGTGATCTCTGGGCGTCCGCGCCACGTCGCATGACGGTCGTGATCGTGCTCGTCGTGTTGGGGGCAGCCGGTCAGGCCGCCGCCTCGGCGGTCGCCGGCCCGGTGCTGGTGCACCGCTCGGCCGGCTGGTTCGTCGCGTTGGTCGTCGCGTTGGTCGTGGCAGTCTTCGGCGAGTTGGTGATCGCGCTGCTGATGGCGGGCATCACCGCCGACTGGTCCGCCGACGTGCGTCGCCGGCTCTGCCGGGTCGCCCTCGGGCAGGATCTGCCGACCCTGGAGGGCACCCCGGTCGGCGAGCTGCTCGACCGGATCGACAACGACGTCTACCAGGTCGCCTCCGAGCTGCGCAACACCGGCGTACGGCTGGTGCAGGGTCTGGTGCTCTGCCTGCTCGCCACGCTCAGCGCGCTGTTCGTCTGGTGGCCGGCCGGGGTGGCGATGCTGCTGCTCACCGTGCTGCTCATCGTGCTGCTGCGCCGTCCCACCGCCGCCATCGCCCCGGCCCGGATGTTCGAGGAGGAAGCCTGGTCCGACCTGGCCGCCGTGATGGAGGAGGCGGTGCACGGCCAGGACGACGTCCGCACCAGCCTCGCCCAACCGTACGTGCTGCGGTTGTACGCCCGGCGGGCGGCCGAGGTGCTGAACCGCTGCCGCCGGGTCTTCCTGATGTCGGCGCGGGTCACCGCCGTCGCCGCCGGTGCCATCCGGGTCGGGATCGCCGGGGTGGTGCTCGCCGGGGCGTGGGCGTTGACCACCGGCCGGGTCGACGGGGCCCGGTTGACCGCGATCTGGCTGCTCGCGTTGAGCTTCGGCGCGACCGTCGAACATCTCGCCCGCTGGGTGCCGCACCTGCAGTACGCCCTCGGCGCCTGGGCCCGGGTGCTGCTGCTCTCCGACGCCCCGCAGGAACCCTCCGGCGGGGTCACCCCCACCGACGGCGACCTGACCCTGCGCGGGCTCACCTTCCGCTACCCGGCCACCGGCGAGGACGAGCGGGCGCCCGCGCTGCGCGACGTCCGGCTCAGCTTCGTCCGGGGACGGTCGTACGCGCTGGTCGGGCGGACCGGTTCGGGCAAGTCGACCCTGACCAAGGTGCTCACCCGGGCGGTCGAGGTGCCGCGCGGCACGGTACTGCTCGGCGACACCGACCTGTGTGACCTGGACGTCGAGGAACTGCGTCGGTGGATCGCGGTGGTGCCGCAGCGTACCGAGATCCTTGCCGGCACCCTCGCCGAGAACGTCGCCCTGTTCGACCCGGACCTGCTCGACGCCGCCCCCCGGGCGCTGGCCGAGCTGGGGCTCACCGGCTGGGTAGCGGAGCTGCCCGACGGTATCCGCACCCGGCTGGGTGAGGGCGGGTATGTGCTCTCCGCCGGTCAGGAGCAGCTGGTGGCGTTCGCCCGGATCCTGGTCCGCGATCCGCACGTGGTGGTCCTCGACGAGGCCACCGCGCGACTCGACCCGGTCACCGAGATCCGGGTACGCGAGGCCACCGAACGCCTGCTCACCGACCGGATCGGCATCATCATCGCGCACCGCCTCTCCTCCGTGCGGCGCTGCGACGAGGTGGTGGTGATGGCCGACGGGGCGGTCCTGGAGGCGGGGCCGCTGCACTCCTCGGCCCGCTTCGCCGAGCTGCTCGCCAGCAGTCGCGCCGCCGCGTACACCCCGGTGGGTGCGGCCCCGACGGGCACCGCCCGGGGCGGGGTGGACCTGCTCGACGGCCCGGGCCCCGCCTGGCCGCAGGCCGACGCACCCGGCCCCGCCCGGCCGCAGGCCGACGCCTCCGGCGGCACCTGGCCGCAGGCCGACGCCTCCGGCCCCGCCCGGTCGCAGGCCGACGCCTCCGGCGGCACCTGGCCGCAGGCCGACGCCTCCGGCCCCGCCCGGTCGCAGGCCGACGCCTCCGGCGGCACCTGGCCGCAGGCCGACGCCTCCGGCCCCGCCTGGCCGCAGGCCGGCCGGCCGGGCGACCTGTACCCGGACGGGCCCGACACCCCCTGGGCGGACGCCGCCGCGCCGAACCGGGCCGCGCCGAACCGGGCCGAGACGGACGGCATCACGGCGGACGCCACCGGGCCGGACGGCACCGGGCCGGACGGCACCGGGCCGGACGGCGGCATCACGGCGGACGGCACCGGGACGGGTGGCGTCGGGCCGGGGCGGGCCGGTGTCGAGGGGGCCGGGGTGTCCGGGCGGGCGGCGGTCGCCGTACCCAAGGGGGACCCGCCGCCGCTGCCACCCCTGCCGCCCACCCGGACGATGCGGGAGATCCTGCGGCTGGGCCTGAACGACCCGCGCTTCGGCCTGCTCTCGGTCGCGCTGTTCATGGTGATCACCGTGCTCGGCCTGGACGGCACCGTGCTGCCCTGGCTCTGGGCGGACGTCGTCGACGGCGGCGACCCGTGGCTGCCGGCGATCGGCATCGCCGCCGCGCTGGTGATCGTGCTGCCGCTGCCCTACTGGACCAACCTGCGGTTCCCCCAGTGGTGGGTACGGCAGATGCTGCGGATGAGTCTGCGGCTGGTGCACGGGCAGACCGGCCCGCGCCGGTCCAGCCGGCACACCCCGGCCGAGGTGGTGGCCCAGAGCGGCGACACCGAACGGGTCGTGCAGCTCGCCGACAACCTGATGGACCAGCTCATCGCCCTGGTGACCCTGGTGACCATGACGCTGGTCACGGGCAGCCTGGTGCCGGCGTTGTTCTTCGTCGGCACGATGGCCGTCTCGGGGCTGGCTGCTACCCTGTTCGGCCCCCGGTTGGAGCGTTCCGCCCGGGACACCGTGGCCGCCCGTGCCGCCTTCGCCACCGCGCTGGTCTCCTCGCTGTCGGCGGCCCGTACGGTCAAACTGGCCGGGGCGACCCGCCCGGTGCTCGACCACCTCTCCGCCCTGGACCTGGTCCGCAGCGACCGGCAGCGGCGGGAGATCGCCGCGCAGGTGTGGGCCCGCTCCACCCCGTCGGTGGCCAGTGGCCTGCTGCCGATCGCCGCCTGGGCGCTCTACCTGACCGGTGGGCTCTCCGCCGGTGCCACCCTGGTCGCCGTCTCCACCCTCGGGGCGGCCCGCTGGTTCGCCTGGACCACGGCGTCCCTGGTCTCGCAGTACCCGTCGGCTCGGGTGTGGACCCGGCGGACGGTGGCGATGACCGGGATCGGGGCGTACTCGGCGGAGGTGCCCGGGGTGGACATCGCCGCCGGCACCGCCCCCGCGCCGGAGCCGCCGCCGCGCCGGCCACTGCGCCGGCTGGAGCTGACCGGCTACGGGGCACTGCACTCCGACGGCACCCTCGCCGTGCGGGACGTCGACCTGACCGTCGACCGGGGCCAGTTGGTGCTGGTGGTCGGGCCGGTCGGGTCCGGCAAGTCGTCGCTGCTGCGGGCGCTGGCCGGGATCGTGCACCACGTCGGCGAACTGCGCTGGAACGGCGACCCGGTGACCGAACCGGAGCTGTTCCTGCGCCCCCAGCAGGTCGGTTACGTCGGGCAGCTGCCCCGGGTGCTCTCCGGCACCGTCGCCGACAACATCGCCCTCGGGCACGACGTGGACGCGGCCGGGGCGGTGAGCACCGCCCAACTGGAGCACGACCTGGCGGGTGGGGGTGGGCTGGGGCTGCTCATCGGGCACAAGGGCACCCGGCTGTCCGGCGGGCAGTTGCAGCGGCTGGCGCTGGCCCGGGCGCTCGCCCCGCGTACCGAACTGCTGGTCGCCGACGACGTGTCGTCCGCTCTGGACGTCACCACCGAGCTGGCCCTGTGGGCGGCGCTGCGCGAGCACGGGGTGACGGTGGTCGGCTCCACCTCGAAACGGGCGGCGCTGGTCCGCGCCGACCACGTGGTGGTGCTCATCGACGGCACGGCCGTCGCCCAGGGTCCGTGGCGTGACCTGGAGGACGACTGGGGTCACCTGGCCGGCTGACCAGGTCACCCGCGTCCTGCGTCCCGCGCCCGCCCGCTCGCGCCACCCGGGATCGGGGAGAGTTGTTGCCGCTCCAGCGACAACAACTCTCCCCGCAGTGGTCGACGCAGGCCGGTCGGCAGACGGTCAGAAGGCGCGGGCGTACGGGTCGGGCCAGCCGGGGGTGGCGCCGAGCTTCGCGGCGGCGCGGCGCGGCCAGTACGGGTCGCGCAGCAGTTCCCGACCGAGCAGCACCAGATCGGCCTCACCGGCTGCGACGACCTGCTCGGCCTGCTCCGGCTCGACGATGAGGCCGACCGCACCCGTCGGTACGCCCGCCTCGCGGCGGATCTGGGCGGCCAGCGGCACCTGGTAGCCGGGACCGACCGGGATGGCCGCCCGGGCCGACGCCCCGCCGGAGGAGACGTCCACCAGGTCCACCCCGGTCGCGGCCAGCTCGGCGGCGAGCGCGACGCTGTCGTCCGCCGTCCAACCGCCGTCGACCCAGTCGGTGGCGGAGATCCGGGTGAGCACCGGCACCTGTTCGCCGACGGTGGCGCGGACCGCGCGGGCCACCTCCAGGGTGAGCCGCATCCGGGCGGCCCGGTCGCCGCCGTACCCGTCGGTGCGGTGGTTGGTCAGCGGGGACAGGAACTCGTGCAGCAGGTAGCCGTGCGCGGCGTGGATCTCCACGACGGCGAAGCCGGCGTCGACGGCCCGGCTGGCGGCGGTGGCGAAGGCCGACACCACCCCGGCGATCCCGGCCTCGTCGAGCGCCGTCGGCTGCCGGTAGTCGGGCAGGAACGGTTCGGTCCCGGGCCCGACCGGCGTCCAACCGCCCTCGGCGTCGGGCACCCCGCCGCGTTCGGCCGCCCACGGCCGCCAGGTGCTGGC
The DNA here is from genome assembly GCF_050942205.1 of Micromonospora sp. CA-248260. Taxonomy (NCBI): domain Bacteria; kingdom Bacillati; phylum Actinomycetota; class Actinomycetes; order Micromonosporales; family Micromonosporaceae; genus Micromonospora; species Micromonospora sp. CA-248260. The sequence goes on from NZ_CP192021.1 coordinate 1,590,716, forward strand.
CTTGAACCCGGCGTGGGCGAGCTGCACGGCGGGCACCGCCCCCTGGCCGGCGACGAACGCGGTGACCGGACGCCACGCGTCGACGTGCGCGTCGGACCAGATGCCGGTGTCCTGGGGGCTGATCCGCCCCTCGGGGACGACCGCGGTGGCCTCGGTGACGATCAGTCCGGCACCGCCGACCGCCCGGGCGCCGAGGTGCACCAGGTGCCAGTCGGTGGGCAGGCCGTCCGGGCCGGCGCTGTACTGGCACATCGGGGCCAGGGCGATCCGGTTGGGCAGGGTGACGCCGCGCAGGGCGAGCGGGGTGAACAGGGCACTCATGCGAGTGATCCTCCGGTAGGGGCTGATGGCGGTGCAGGACGGGGGAGGGATCGCAGCCGTCGAGGTCAGGCGGGTGCCGGCGTCAGGTCGTCGCGGCGGGCCGGCCGGTCGGCGGTCCCGTCGGCGTCGGTCCCGTCGGCGTCGGTCAGGTCGCGCCGGCCGGCGTTGGCGTAGGCGTCGCGGTCCAGGATGCCCTCGCGGGCGGCCACGATGGTCGGCACGACCGCCTGCCCGGCCACGTTGGTGGCGGTGCGGATCATGTCCAGGATCGGGTCGATGGCCAGCAGCAGACCGGCTCCGGCCAGCGGCAGGCCCAACGTGCTCAGGGTCAGGGTGAGCATGACGATGGCACCGGTCAGGCCGGCGGTGGCGGCCGAACCGACCACCGAGACGAAGGCGATCAGCAGGTAGTCGCCGACGCCGAGGTCCACTCCGAAGACCTGGGCCACGAAGATCGCGGCGAGCGCCGGGTAGATCGCGGCGCAGCCGTCCATCTTGGTGGTGGCACCGAACGGCACCGCGAAGGAGGCGTACTCGCGGGGGACGCCGAGCCGCTCGACGGAACGCTGGGTCACCGGCATGGTGCCCACCGAGGAGCGGGACACGAAGGCCAACTCGATCGCCGGCCAGGCACCGGCGAAGAACCGCAGCGGGTTGAGCCGGCCGGCGGTGACCAGCAGCAACGGGTAGACCACGAACAGGACGACGGCGCAGCCGACGTAGACGGCGGTGGTGAACTTCGCCAGCGGGGCCAGCAGGTCCCAGCCGTACGCGGCGACGGCGTGGCCGATCAGCCCGAGGGTGCCGATCGGGGCGAGCCGGATCACCCACCACAGCGCCTTCTGCACGATGGCCAGCACCGCGCGGTTGAGCTCGACGAACGGTTCGGCAGCCGCACCGACCAGCAGCGCGGCGGCACCGACGACCAGGGCGAGGAAGACGATCTGGAGGACGTTGCCCTCGACGAACGCGCCCACCGGGTTGGTCGGCACGATGCCGGTGAGGAAGTCGGTCCACGAGCCGGTGGTCTTCGGGGCGGTCGCGCCGCCGACGTCCAGGCTCACCCCCCGGCCCGGGTTGGTGAGCAGACCGATGCCGATGCCGAGGCTCACCGCGATCAGCGCGGTGACGCCGAACCAGAGCAGCGTCCTCAGCGCCAGCCGGGCGGCGTTGGCCACCCCGCGCAGGCTGACCACGCTGACCACGATCGCGGTGAAGACCAGCGGCGGGACGGCCAGCTTGAGCAACTGGACGAAGAGCCCGCCGACGGTGTCGAGGGTGCCGGCAAGCCAGCTCAGGTCGCCCTCGCGGGCGAGGAAGCCCAGCGCCGCGCCGAGCACGAGGCCGAGCAGGATCTGGGCGGAGAAGGGGAACTTGCGCAGGGTGGAAGCCATCAGGATGCGTCCAAGGTCGGTAGGGGTCGGTCGGCGGGCGGCGTCAGGAGCGCGGCTGCGCCGGACAGACTCCACTGGCCTGGCGTCGGAGGTCGACGTACAGGCGCACGGTGAGGTGCCAGACATTGGTCATCGCCTGTCGACGCTACTCCCGGCCGGCCGACAGGTGGAAGGAGCGATCCCCGTGAGGCTCCTTACACGGAGGTTCTCGACCTGGTGATCCGTTCGTCACGTACGGCGTGCTCCCGCGCGCCGGGCACAGCCCGGTCGTCCGGTCCGGGGGCGGCCGGCCGGTGCCGGGCCAGCAGCAGAGCGGTGCCCAGGCCCCAGCCGGCACAGACCACCAGCAACACCCGTTCCAGCCCGGCCACCAGGTCGCCCCGGCCCACCGTCAGCAGGCCCAGCGCGACCACCCCGGCCACCGGCAACGCCACCACCCCGGCGACCCGGGCCACCCGGCGCAGCCCCGGCGTCGCCGGCCGGAGGAACCCGACCACCAGCATGGCGAGCACCGTCACCCCGGCCGCCACGATGCTCGCCCCGGCGTGCACCAGGTCGGCCGGCGTCGCCGCCTCGAACGGCGGCAGCGGGCACCCGGCGCTGCACGTCACCGCGCCGGAGACCACCGTGCCGGCCGCGCCGGCCAGCAGCAGGCCGGCCGCGAGCCGCAACGTCACCGGCAGCGCCGCGGCCAGCGACAACAGCGCCGCCGCCAGGGCGAACACCCCCATCCGGTACGTCGAGGCGAAGGCGCTGTCGCTGACGCCGGCCTCGCTGACGTACCCGCGCCACGGGCCACCCGGACCGGCCCCGACGGCGACGGTCACCGCGACCGCGCCGAGCAGCACACAGCCGGCGGCGACCCGGCCGGCGACCGCACGGGCGGCCTCAGGCACGGCCGTGCGGGGTGAGCCAGCCGGACGTGTCCGGGCCCACCGGCACCACCCCGGTGGGATTGATCTCACGGTGCGTGGCGTAGTAGTGCCGCTTGATGTGGTCGAAGTCCACCGTCTCGCCGAACCCCGGGGTCTGGAACAGATCCCGGGCGTACGCCCAGAGCACCGGCATCTCGGTCAGCTTCTGCCGGTTGCACTTGAAGTGCCCGTGGTAGGCCACGTCGAAGCGGACCAGGGTGGTGAACAGCCGCACGTCCGCCTCGGTGATCGCGTCACCCATCAGGTAACGCCGGTCGGCCAACCGCCGCGACAGCACGTCCAACCGGGCGAACAGCGCCGCGTACGCCTCGTCGTACGCCTGCTGGGAGGTGGCGAAGCCGCACCGGTACACGCCGTTGTTGACGTCGGTGTGGATCTCGGCCATCAACGCGTCCAGCTCGGGACGCAGCGCCACCGGGTACAGGTCGGGGGCGTCCGGGGCGTGCAGGCGTCGCCACTCGGTGGAGAGGTCGAGGGTGAGCTGCGGATAGTCGTTGGTGACCACCCGGCCGGTGAGTGTGTCCACCAGTGCCGGCACGGTCACCCGGCCCGTGTAGTCCGGGTCGGTGGTGAGGTAGGCCTCGGACAGCAAGCCGATGCCCAACGCCGGGTCGAAGCCGTCCGGGTCGAGGGTGAACCGCCAGCCGCGTTCGTCGCGGATCGGGTCGACCGTGCCCAGCGAGATCACCCCGTCCAGGCCGAGCAGACCGCGCACGATCATGGCCCGGTGCGCCCAGGGGCAGGCCCGGCACCAGATCAGCCGGTACCGGCCGGCCTCCAACGGCCAGCGCCCCTGGTCGTCCGGCCCACCGCCCTCGGGCGAGGTGGAGTGCGGGGTGACCCGGCCGGTGAACCGGTTGGGCTGGCGGACGAACGCCCCACCACCGGAGGTCTCTGCGCTGAACTGGGCCCGGGTCATGACGCCAACCTATCCGGCGTCCGCCCGCCGGGCCGGCGTCACGGGCCGCCCCGGCCGCCATCCGGCTCGGGAGGGTCGGCGCAACCCCCCGGCCGGGGGCCGTTCGGCACGGGCGTGGATATCCTGACGGCCGGCGTCCCTGTGATCCGGGCGACGCCGGCACCGCCAGCCCCTTCCCACCCCCGAAGGACGTGCGTCGATGACCGTGGCCTACCTCGTGTCCGGAGTCCGTACCCCGATCGGCCGGTACGCCGGCGCCCTCGCCGGGGTACGCCCCGACGACCTGGCCGCCCACGTGCTGCGCGAACTGGTCGCCCGGCACCCGGCGGTGGACTGGTCCCGGGTCGACGACGTGGTGCTGGGCTGCGCCAACCAGGCCGGTGAGGACAACCGCAACGTGGCCCGGATGGCGGCGTTGCTGGCCGGCCTGCCACAGGAGGTGCCGGGCAGCACCGTCAACCGGCTCTGCGGCTCGGGCCTGGACGCGCTGGCCATCGCCGCCCGCGCCGTGGTGGCCGGAGAGGCCGACCTGGTGCTCGCCGGTGGCGTGGAGAGCATGAGCCGGGCCCCGTTCGTCATGCCGAAGGCGACCACCCCCTACTCCCGCGCCGCCGAGGTGTACGACACCACCCTCGGCTGGCGGCTGGTCAACCCGCTGATGGCGGCCGGCTGGGGCACCGACTCGATGCCGGAGACCGCCGAGAACGTGGCCGCCGAGTTCGGCGTCGACCGGCGGGCCCAGGACGAGTTCGCCCTGCGCTCCCAGCAGCGGGCCGCGAAGGCGCAGGCCGACGGCCGGTTCGCCGAGGAGATCGTGCCGGTGACCGTGCCCGCCGGCCGGCGGGAGACGAAGCTGGTCGAGGTCGACGAGCACCCCCGGGAGACCTCGCTTGCGAAGCTGGCCGCGCTGCCCACCCCGTTCCGGTCCGGCGGCACCGTCACCGCCGGCAACTCCTCAGGCCTCAACGATGGCGCGGTGGCCCTGCTGGTCGCGTCCGAGGCGGCGGTGGCCCGGTACGACCTCACCCCGCTCGCAAGGATCGGCGGCGCGGCGGTGGCCGGCGTACCGCCCAGGATCATGGGGATCGGTCCGGTGCCGGCCACCCGTCGGCTGCTCGGCCGGCTCGGCGTCGCCCTGGCAGACGTGGACGTGGTCGAGCTGAACGAGGCGTTCGCCGCGCAGGGGATCGCGGTGCTGCGCGAGTTGGGCCTGCCGGAGGACGCCGAGCACGTCAACCCGAACGGCGGCGCGATCGCCCTGGGGCATCCACTGGGGGCCAGCGGGGCCCGGCTGGCGTTGACCGCCGCCCTGGAGCTGCGTCGCCGGGGTGGCCGGCGGGCCCTGGCGACCATGTGCGTCGGGGTCGGCCAGGGCATCTCGCTGCTGCTGGAATCCGTGGACTGAGCCCGGCGGGTCGACCGGCGTCGAGTGGGCCCGGCGGGTCGACCGGCGTCGAGTGGGCCCGGCCGGTGGGGAATGCCCGGGGACCGACCGACCGGCCGACGCCGGGTGCCCGGCCGGCCGGGCGAGCCGGGAGGTGGAGGTGTCACCGTCGGGTGTGCGGGTGGCAGCCCAGGGTGACGGCGGGGCGTCCGGGTTGTTCGCGCCGCCCGGCCGGCCACAGATCGGGGTCAGCTGATCTCCCGCACCTGGGCGGACGGGCCTAGAGTGGTCAGCACCACACGATCCGCGGGTCGGCCGGTGCGGCTCCGCGTGCCCGCGCACGCCGTCGACACCGGTGCCCTCCCGCACCGCGGCGACGAACTGGGGGCCAGACAGCGATGCAGACGCCGGACGGACTTCCCGCCGAGATCGACCTGAGCCGGCCCAGCGCCGCCCGGGTCTACGACTACTTCCTCGGCGGCGCGCACAACTTCGAGATCGACCGGCGGCTCGCCGAGCAGATCGCCAGCATGACCCCGAACCTCGCCGACACCATGCGGTCCGGTCGGGAGTTCCTGCGCCGTGCGGTCCGGGTGCTGCTCGACGCCGGCATCGACCAGTTCCTCGACATCGGCTCGGGCATCCCCACCGTGGGCAACGTCCACGAGGTCGCCCAGGCCGCCGACCCGCAGGCCCGGATCGTCTACGTCGACATCGACCCGGTCGCCGTGGCGCACAGCCGGGAACTGCTCGCCGGCAACGACCGGGCCGTCGCCGTGCACGCCGACCTGCGGGAACCGAAGCTGATCCTGGACGAGGCACGCGCCAGCGGCCTGATCGACTTCGACCGTCCACTGGGCATCCTGCTCGCCGGGGTCGTGCACTTCGTCCCCGACGCCGACCGGCCGGCCGACATTCTCGCCACCCTCCGGGCCGCCGCCGCACCCGGCAGCTTCCTGGTCGTCTCGCACTCCACCTTCGAGGACCAGCCCCAGGAGATGCTCGACGCACAGCGCCTCTCGGCGCGTACCGACACCGAGATCACGCTGCGGTCCCGCGCCGAGATCACCGGCTTCTTCGGGGACTGGACGCTGCTCGAGCCCGGCGTGGTGCACATGCCGCTGTGGCGGCCCGACTCTCCGTCCGACGTGGACGAGCACCCCGAGCGGTTCGGGGCGTTCGGCGGCGTCGCCCGGTACGACCGCACAGCCGGCTGAGTCGACCATGTCCGCCGTTCCGGACCCCGGCGGCACCGACGCGGCCCGTCCGGGTGCCCAGGGCTACGCCGCCGACTGGGCCCGGGCGGTACGCCGGCTCGGGTTCGTGCCGATGAGCGCGGACGAGACCGAGCGGCTGCTGCTCGTGCACACCGTACGGCTGGCGCAGGCCCTGCTCGCCGAGGAGTTCTCCGCCACCCCGGCGGAGGAGGTGGGCCGGGCGCTGGTGGAGGCGCACCTGACCGAACCGCGCATCCTCGACTGGTCGGTGCGGGCGCTCGGCGAGCAGTTGCCGCAGCGGGTGCTGCCTCCGGTGGACCTGCCGCCCGATCTGCCCGCCCGGGTGGCGGCGGTGCAGGGTGGGCTGGCCGCCGGATTCGGTCGGGCCCTACGCGACCGTACCTTCAGTCAGCAGGAGCGGATCGCCCGATCGGCCTGGCAGGCCCGGGACGCGGTTGAGCGGGCGCTACGTGACAGCGAGGCCCGGTTCCGGGCGGTCTTCACCGGCGCGGCCATCGGCATCGGCATCGCCGGCATCGACGGCCAGATCATCGACGTCAACCAGTCGTTCGCCGACATGCTCGGTTACAGCCGGGAGGAGCTGCGGCAGACCAACGTGTCGTCGCTGTTCCACGCCGAGGACGCGGCCGGCATGTGGGAGCTGTACCAGGAGCTGATCGAGGGCAAGCACGACACCGCCCGGGTGGAGAAGCGCTACTACCGCAAGGACGGCACCGTCGTGTGGACGGACCTGGCCGTCTCGCTGATCCGGCACGACGACGGCCGCCCCCGGTTCACGGTCGCGATGATCGAGGACATCACCCAGCGGTACGAACTCCAGCAGCGGCTGCGTTTCCAGGCGCTGCACGACCCGCTGACCGGCCTGCCCAACCGGACGTTGTTCTTCGAGACCCTCGGTCAGGTCTTCGCCGACGCCGGGCCGGAGCAGCGGATCGGCGTGTGTTTCCTGGACCTCGACGGCTTCAAGGCGGTCAACGACAGCCTCGGCCACGACCTCGGTGACCGGCTGCTGATCACCATCGCCCGACGGCTCTCCGACTGTGTCATCGGTCAGGGGCACCTGGTGGCCCGGATGGGCGGCGACGAGTTCGTCATCCTGGTCAACGAGGGCGAGGGCATCGACGACGCGGTCGGTGTCGCCGAGTTGGCGCTGGCCGCGGTGGCCGCCCCGGTGCTCGTCGGCGACCACCAGCTCGCCGTCTCGGCCAGCATCGGGGTGGTCGAGTGCCCGGCCAGCGAGACCAGCGTCTCCGAGCTGATGAAGGCCGCCGACACCACGCTGTACTGGGCCAAGGCCGAGGGCCGGGGCCGCTGGGCGGTGTACGACCCGGAGCGCAGCGCCGCCGACATCGCCCGGTCCGCGTTGGCCGCCGGCCTGCCGGCGGCCCTGGACCGGGGCGAGTTCGTGGTCCACTACCAGCCGATCGTCTCCCTGCTGGACGGCTCGATGATCGCGGTGGAGGCCCTGGTCCGGTGGGCCCATCCGGAGCTGGGCCTGGTCGGCCCGGACCGCTTCATCGGGCTGGCCGAGGAGACCGGGCTGATCGTCCGGCTCGGCGAGTGGGTGCTGCGCCAGGCGTGCCGCGACGCCCGAGCCTGGCACCGCGAGTTCCCCGAGGCGAAACTGGTGGTCAGCGTCAACCTGGCCGCCCGGCAGGCCGACGACCCGGCCATCGTGGACACCGTCGCCAGCGCGCTGAGCCGCACGGGCCTGCCGGCGGAGCTGTTGCAGCTGGAGCTGACGGAGAGCGCCGTGATGGGCACCGCCGGGGAGCCGTTACGGTCGCTGCACCGGCTGGCGGACCTGGGCGTACGACTGGCCATCGACGACTTCGGCACCGGCTACTCCAACCTGGTCTACCTGCGGCGGCTGCCGATCCACTGCCTGAAGCTGGCCGGCCCGTTCGTCGAGGGCATCCGGGGCGGCGACGACTCCCCGCCCGACCACCGCGACGAACGGATCGTCGACGCCCTGGTCCGGTTGGCGCACGCGCTGGAGCTGTGGGTGACCGCCGAGGCGGTGGAGACCGGGGAGCAGGCGGAGCGGTTGCGGGCGTTGCGCTGCGACACCGGGCAGGGCCGCTGGTTCGGCCCACCCGCCCCGGCGGACCAGATCACCGCCCGCCTGCGCGGGGCGACGACGGAGTGACCTGCTCCCCGGCCGGTTCGGGGGCGTCGTCGGCGCGCGGTGGTGCCGGGCGAGGTGTGGTCGTTCGGGGTGGGGCGTGGTCGTTCGGGGTGGGGCGGCCGGAAGCGGCCGGTCGGGTACGGGTGGCCGGCGGGGAGCCGGGTGCTCTGGCATGGTGACGAGGTGACCGGGACGGGACCGGGCGGGGGAGAGGTGGCGGGGTGAGCCTGACCGATGGTGGGGCGGCGGTCTCGGTGGTCGCGGCGATCGCGATCGTGGCCGGACTGGCCGGGGTGGTGGTGCCCGGCCTGCCGGCGCTGCCGCTGTGCTGGGGCGGGGTGCTGCTCTGGGCGGTCTTCGGCGACGCCGGGCCGGGCCGCTGGGCGGTGCTCGGCGCGGCCACCGTGGTCGCCGCCGCCGGTGCCGTGATCAAGTACGCCTGGCCGGGGCGCAACCTCAAGCGCACCGGGGTGCCGACGTCGTCGCTGCTCGTCGGGGGCCTGCTCGGGCTGGTCGGGTTCTTCGTCATCCCGGTGATCGGCCTGGTGATCGGCTTCGTCGGCGGGGTGTGGGGGGCCGAGCGGCTGCGGTTGGGCAGCAACCAGCTCGCCTGGCCGGCCACGGTGCAGGCGCTGAAGGCGGCCGGCCTGTCGATGATGGTGGAGTTCCTGGCCGGCCTGGTGATTGCCGCCCTCTGGGTCGCCGGCCTCCTCTTCACCTGACCACCCACGTGGGCGGGGCGGTGGTGGTCGGGCGGCAGGTCAGGCAGCCGGGTCGATCTGCTTGGCCAGGTCGACGAACGCCTGCCAGCTGTCCGGCGCGAAGGTCAGGGTCCCGCCGTCGCGGTCCTTGGTGTCCCGCACCAGGACGACGCCGGTCAGGTTGTCGGCCACCTCGACACACGAGCCGCCGTTGCTGCCGCTCCTGGTGCTCTTGCGCCATTGTGCGCCGGTCAGGTCCATGTGCTCGCCGCTTCCTTGAGGAGGTTGAGTGACTGCCTGCGGGAGAAGGCTTCGCCTCTGATCATCTCCCAGGTCTGCTGGAGGGTAACAAGGTCATCGGCCTCATTCACCACCTGAGCTCGCACTTGATGATCGAGATGTGCCACTACTGAGCCGTCACCAAGGGTGGCAAGAATGAAGCCGCCCTGTAGTCCAGGATAGAGCCCAGTGTCCTCACTCACCACGAGGATCTGTATGTGCGGTAGCTCAGCCACATCGGCCAGGTGGGTGAGCTGTTCCTTCATTGCGGCGGGGTGACTCTTCATCGGGCGACGTAACGCCGCCATGTCGATGACGGCGACGAGTTGCGGGGGTCTGCCGCTGGTGAGAATGGAGCCGCGCTCAAGCCGGGACGCCACGCGCTCCTCGATCTCGTCCGCAGGCAGCAGGTTGTGTGCCAGAGTGGCCCGCGCATACGCCTCGGTTTGGAGTAGGCCAGGTATCCAGCAGTGTTCAAACCAGCGCAGGGCCAAGGCTTCACGCTCCCAGTCGACCCATTTTCTCAGCCACTGTGGCTCGCGGCGCTTGAGGACATCGGGCCATAGGTCACCAACGTCCCGGCCGAGGATCGCGGCCACGGTCACCCGTCGACGCGGTTGCGGCACACGTCCCGGAGATATCCACCGCGCTGCCGTCTTGGGGTCGACTCCTGTTTGAGCGGCAAGACTCTCTGCTGTCTCGCCGGCCTCGGCCATGGCCTCCTGAAGCGCGTGGTTCATCCCGCCTCCATCGTGGATGTCACGAACGTCCCTGAGCATAGATTAACGTCGTGTACTGATCCCGTCGCTCTGGGCAAGGTTGCCCCAGGTGGGTCGGCTCTGACGGAACGGTGTCGGGGCCGACTTCGCGGGGGCCGCTCCCTTTCTGGCCAGTGGGAGCGGCCCCTTCCCAGGCACGCGAGGAGGTCGACATGAAGGGTTCGGTCATGTGGTGGAGGATCATGAGGACGCCGCCCTGCCGGGTGCTCGGGAGCGTCAAGCGGTTCCTGTGGTCGCCTGACCTGATCGACGACGAGGCGCAGGCCGCTGCGCTGTGGGGGCGGTGATGGTGGTGGTCCGTCCGCCCGTCCCGCACGTCGCGATGCGTCCGCTGTGGCGCTGCCGCAACTGCGGCCGGCAGTGGCCCTGCCAGCCGGCCAAGCTCGCGCTGCTCACCGAGTACCGCAACGACCGGATGTCCCTGCTGATCTATCTCGGCACCCTGATGCACGAGGCCACCAACCAGCTCACCCAACTCCACCCGGCCCACCCGCCCACCGGCATGACCGAACGCTTCCTCTCCTGGGCCAGGGCCCGAGGCTGAGGGATCTACCAGGGGCGGTCGGCGGCAAGATCGACTCGTCTGGGCCGAAGTTGTGCCGTCCATGCCCGGCGGATTCCGCAACATCTACCCAGGCGGGTGGATCGGGGCGGGAGTGGGTGGCGGAGCGGGACGCCCGTCGGGTACGGCACGACGCCGTACGTGAGAGAGAGGTGGACGCCCCGCGCCGCCGTGGTGCCGGGCTCCTGCCGAGCGCCCGGCGTCGGCCCGTCGCGATCGGGCCTGGTCACGGGCTCAAGCATCCGTCGGTGCCGGCCCCGGGGCAACCCGATTACCGCCCCCGGGCGACCTGACCACCGCCCGCCAGGGATGACGCGAATTAACGAGTTCGGCACCGGCGACGGATTGACCGTGGTGATCGGCGGGACGAGACTCGGGCGCACTCGCACCGGGACCACCCGGGCAGTACCGGGTACCACCTCAGGGAGGTGTGCTGTGGCCACAACGCCCCCGCCGACCACCGGGCAACCGCCGACCGCCGGGAACGGGCAACCGCCGACCGTCGGGCAACCGCACGCGCCGGACGACGACGCCCGACGACTCGCCGAACTCGGCTACCAGCAGGAGTTGCACCGCACGTGGAGCGGCTTCTCCAACTTCGCCATCTCGTTCTCGATCATCTCGATCCTGGCCGGCTGTTTCACCACCTTCGGGCAGGCGTGGAACAACGGCGGACCGGTCGCCATCTCCTGGGGCTGGCCGCTGATCTCGCTGTTCATCCTGATCATCGGGTTCTGCCTGGCCGAGCTGGTGTCGGCGTACCCGACGGCCGGGGGGATCTACTGGTGGGCGGCGAAGATGGGCCGGCCGGTGCACGGCTGGTTCACCGGCTGGCTCAACCTGATCGGCCTGGTCGCGGTCACCGCGTCGGTGGACTACGGCTGCGCCACCTTCCTCAACCTGACCCTGTCGGCGCTCTTCGACGGGTGGGAGGGGACGCTGCGGCAGGCATTCGTCCTGTTCGTGATCATCCTGGCCCTGCACGGGCTGATCAACATCTTCGGGCACCGGATCATCGACGTACTCCAGAACGTGTCGGTCTGGTGGCACGTGGCCGGCGCCGCCGCCGTGGTGGCCATCCTGCTGCTGGTGCCCGACCGGCACCAGAGTTTCCAGTTCGTCTTCACCGAGCGGTTCAACAACTCCGGGTTCGGTGACGGCGACACCGGCGGGTTGACGTTCTGGTTCTACGTGCTGCCGCTGGGATTCCTGCTCACCCAGTACACGATCACCGGATTCGACGCCTGCGCGCACGTGTCCGAGGAGACCCGGGGCGCGTCGCAGGCCGCGGCCAAGGGGCTGTGGCGGTCGATCTTCTATTCGGCGGTGGGCGGGTGGATCCTGCTGCTGGCGTTTTTGTTCGCCGCCACCGACGTGGACGCGATCAACGCGGCCAACGGGTTCTCCGGCGCCATCTTCGAATCCGCGTTGACCCCGTTCTTCTTCAAGACGGTCATCATCATCTCCACCATCGGGCAGTTCTTCTGCGGGATGAGCTGCGTGACCTCGATGAGCCGGATGACGTACGCCTTCAGCCGCGACCGCGCGGTGCCCGGCTGGCGGCTGTGGTCGAAGGTCGACCGCAACGGCACCCCGGCCAACGCGATCATCGGGGCGACGCTGGCCGGCCTGGTGCTCACCCTGCCGGCGCTCTACCAGCGTGACGGCGTCCCGGTCGCCTTCTACGCGGTGGTGTCGGTGGCGGTGATCGGGCTCTACCTGTCCTTCGTCATCCCGATCGCGCTGCGGCTGCGCCTCGGCGACCGGTTCGAGCCAGGGCCGTGGACGCTCGGGCGCAAGTACAAGGTGTTCGGCTGGATCGCGGTGGTCGAGATCGTGATCATCTCGGTCTACTTCGTGCTGCCGATCGTGCCGGCCGGGGTGCCCGGCAACCCGGAGTTCAGCTGGTCGGCGGTGAACTACGCGCCGCTGGCCGTCGGCGGGGTGCTGCTCGGGGTCGGCATCTGGTGGTACGCCTCGGCCCGCACGTGGTTCACCGGCCCGCGCCGCACCGTCGACGTACCCGGGCCGGGGTCGCACGCGACGGCGGACGCCGCGCGGGCCGACGAGCCGGCCTGACCGCGACCGTCCGGGTCTTACGGTGGGCAGCCCCGGGCGGGGACCTCCTCCGAGGAGGGTCCCGCCCGGGGCTGCCCGGTCGCCTCCGGGCGTTTCCGCCGGTGCGGGGCAGGTCAGAGGTTGATGCTGTTGCTGAAGGTGAGCGGAATGAAGCTGGTCGGCCCGCCGTAGGTCCAGGTGATGTAGGCGTCCGCGCCCGTCTGGTACTGGCCGCTGGACCGAGGGTATTCGGTGTCGGCGGTCGTGGTGGTGGTGCTGTAGTTCGTGTGGGTGCCGTACGTGATCTGGGTGCCGTAGCGGAACAGGGCGACCTCGACCTGGGCCGCGTAGACGGGGTAGGTGCACCGGACCGTCGCGAGGCCCTCCTCGCCGCCACCGTACAGGCCGCCGTAGTAGATGAACGGGGTGCTCGGCGTCAGCGTGCAGGTGACAGTTATGGAACCGACGGTTCCCGTTATCGAGGTCGAGGCGAGCGTGCCGTAGGAATTCGCCGACCGGCCGGCGGATCCGCTGGAAAGGGGAATCAGGTGGCCGGTCGACTCGGCACCGGAGGCGGGTGCTGCCTGGGCCGGGGCGGCCACCGCGAGCATTACGGTGGACAGGGCGATCGCCACCAGGGCGGCGAAGGAGCGGGGCGTGCCACGCAGACGTACTCTCGTCATTACGCGTCCTTTGTGCGTCGTGATGGAGCAGTTCGGGCGGTGCGGAATTACCGTCGGGTGTCACCGGTGCGCCGACCAGCCGTTTTCCCGACGAACGCACCTGCGCATCGCGCGCACCCGCGCAGGTGGTCGACGGAAAAGACGGACGGGCCATTCGGGAAAGTGCCGAGCGTCGCACCCGATCGGTCAGATTCTGGCAACGCGGCGACTCTCCCGCAAGGTCACTGCGTGATTACGGATAGTTGTGTCGATGGTTTGTCCGAACGGATGAACGGCTTGTCGCCGCAGTTCTTTCCCGCGCGCGGAATAATTGTTTCCGGTGTGCCGCGCTTCTGCAATTCCCGTCCGGGTCGCCTGGCGTCGGGGCGCGGCGGGGAACACGAGGGCCGGCAGGAACGTCCTCACCGGACCGGTGCGTCCAGGTGCGGCCCCGGCCACCCGCCGGTGCGGCCGGCGACGTGACCCGGACCGGGTCGGCGGAACCCCGGGCGGGGGTTTGCCGGGACGCCCGAACGGGGCATTGACGGTGATCCGCTAGGCCCGGTAGACCTTGGTGATGGAGGCGCACGGATGAGGAAAGCCCCGCTCACGCTGGAACAGCTCCGGGTCGCCGTCGCCGATGGCGAGATCGACACGGTAGTGCTCGCCCTGACCGACATGCAGGGCCGCCTGCAGGGCAAACGGTTCCACGCCCCGTTCTTCCTCGACCAGGTGGTCGCCAACGGCAGCGAGGGCTGCAACTACCTGCTCGCCGTGGACGTCGACATGAACACCGTCGACGGGTACGCAATGTCGAGCTGGGAACGCGGCTACGGTGACTTCGCCATGCGCCCAGACCTGTCCACCCTGCGCCGGATGCCGTGGCAGCCGGGCAGCGTGCTGCTCCTGGCCGACCTGGAGTGGCTCGACGGTTCCGGCCCGGTGGTCGCCTCGCCCCGGCAGATCCTGCGCCGGCAGCTCGACCGGCTGGCCGACCACGGGCTGACCGCGTACGCCGGCACCGAGCTGGAGTTCGTCCTCTACCGCGACTCGTACGAGGAGGCGTGGCGGCGCGGTTACCGCGACCTCACCCCGGCCAACCAGTACAACGTCGACTACTCGCTGCTGGGCACCGCCCGGGTGGAGCCGCTGCTGCGGCGCATCCGCACCGAGATGGCCGGCGCGGGGCTGACCCCGGAGAGCGCCAAGGGCGAGTGCAACCTCGGCCAGCACGAGATCGCCTTCCGTTACGACGAGGCGGTGGCCTGCGCCGACCACCACGTGATCTACAAGAACGGGGCGAAGGAGATCGCCGCCCAGGAGGGCGTGTCGATCACGTTCATGGCCAAGCCCAACGCCCGGGAGGGCAACTCCTGCCACATCCACTTCTCGCTGCGTGACGTCGACGGCCGCTCGGCGATGCTCGGCGACGGGCCGGCGCAGCTCAGCGTCACCGGGCAGCGGGTGCTGGCGGGGCTGCTCGCCACCATGCGGGAGATGAGCGTGCTGTTCGCCCCCAACATCAACTCCTACAAGCGTTACCAGCCCGGCTCGTTCGCGCCGACCGCGCTGCGCTGGGGCACCGACAACCGCACCTGCGCGCTGCGGCTGGTCGGGCACGGGCAGGGGATGCGGGTGGAGAACCGGGTGCCCGGCGCGGACGTGAACCCGTACCTGGCGATCGCCGCCCTGGTCGCGGGGGCGGTGCACGGCATCGAGCAGGAGCTGGAGCTGGCCGACGAGTGCACCGGCAACGCCTACGACGACCCGGCCGCCGAACGCGTCCCACCCACCCTCCGCGACGCCCTGACCCTCTGGCAGAACTCCGACATCGCCCGCACCGCCTTCGGTGACGAGGTGCACGCCCACTACGCCAACCAGGCCCAGGTCGAGCTGGCCGCCTTCGACGCCGCCGTAACCGACTGGGAACTGACCCGTGGCTTCGAACGCCTCTGACCTCCACCCCCTGTCTGCGTCGATCTTGGAGTTGTGGTGGACGATGTGTGGCGGTATGTGGTCTGTGCGGGGCACCACAACTCCATGATCGACGGGGAAAGGGGTGGGGCGTGACGCAGGTGGTCGATCCGGCTAGTGGGGATGTGGTGGGGGAGGTGGCGGCCACCGGGCCGGGGGAGGTGGATGCGGCTATCTCGCGGGCGGCTGTTGCGTTCGAGGTGTGGCGTCAGGTTGCGCCGGGGGAGCGGGGGCGGGTTCTGCGGCGGTTCGCCGGGCTGGTGGACGCGCACCTGGAGGAGTTGGCCCAGCTGGAGGTGCGTAACTCCGGGCACACCATCGGTAATGCGCGGTGGGAGGCGGGCAACGTCCGTGACGTGCTCGACTACTACGCGGGGGCGCCGGAGCGGCTGACCGGGCAGCAGATCCCGGTGCCCGGCGGCTGGGACGTCACCTTCCACGAACCGCTCGGCGTGGTCGGGGTGATCGTGCCGTGGAACTTCCCGATGCCGATCGCCGCCTGGGGTTTCGCCCCCGCGCTGGCCGCCGGCAACACGGTCGTGCTCAAGCCCGCCGAGTTGACCCCGCTGACCGCGCTGCGCCTGGCGGAGTTGGGGCGCGAAGCCGGCCTGCCGGAGGGCGTGTTCACCGTGCTGCCCGGTCGCGGCGACGTGGTCGGCGAACGGTTCGTCACCCACCCGGCCGTGCGGAAGGTCTGCTTCACCGGCTCGACCGAGGTGGGCACCCGGATCATGGCCGGCTGCGCCGCCCAGGTGAAGCGGGTCACCCTGGAGCTGGGCGGCAAGAGCGCCAACCTGGTCTTCGCCGACGCCGACCTGGAGAAGGCGGCGGCCACCGCACCGTACGCCGTGTTCGACAACGCCGGGCAGGACTGCTGCGCCCGCTCCCGGATCCTGGTTCAGCGCCCGGTCTACGACCGGTTCCTGGAGTTGCTCGAACCAGCGGTGCAGGCGCTGCGGGTGGAGGACCCGGCCGCCGAGACCGCCGAGATGGGCCCGCTGATCTCCGCAGCCCACCGGGACCGGGTCGCCGGCTACGTCGACGGCGCGACTGTCGCGTTCACCGGCACCCGCCCCGACGGCCCCGGCTTCTGGCACGCGCCGACGGTGCTGCTCGCCGACTCCCCGGCCGACCGGCACTGGCGGGAGGAGATCTTCGGGCCGGTCGTCTCGGTGCTCCCCTTCGACGACGAGGCCGACGCGGTCCGGCTCGCCAACGACACCGAGTACGGCCTGTCCGGCTCGATCTGGACCCGGGACGTCGGGCGGGCGCTGCGGCTGGCCCGCGCGATGCAGGCCGGCAACCTGAGCGTCAACTCGCACTCCTCGGTGCGCTACTGGACCCCGTTCGGTGGGATGAAGCGTTCCGGGCTCGGCCGTGAGCTGGGACCGGACGCGCTGCACGCCTTCACCGACGTCAAGAACGTCTTCATCAGCACAGAGGAGTGAGGCGCGTGCAGGGTCGGCTACAGGACCGGGTCGCCGTGGTGACCGGGGCGGGCAGCGGGATCGGGTTGGCCACCGTGCGGCGGTTCGCCGCCGAGGGGGCCCGGGTGGTCTGCGTCGACATCGACGACGAGGCCGGCGGGCGGGCCGCCGAGGAGGTCGGCGGCGAGTACGTGCACACCGACGTCGCCGACGAGGCGGCCGTCCGGGACCTCTTCGACGGGGTCGTGCAGCGGCACGGCCGCCTCGACGTGGCGTTCAACAACGCCGGCATCTCCCCGCCCGACGACGACTCGATCCTCGACACCGGCCTGGACGCCTGGGAACGGGTGCTGCGGGTCAACACCACGAGCGTCTACCTGTGCTGCAAGTACGCGATTGCGCACATGCGCCGGCAGGGCAAGGGCTCGATCATCAACACCGCCTCGTTCGTGGCGCTGATGGGGGCGGCCACCTCGCAGATCGCGTACACCGCGAGCAAGGGCGGGGTGCTGGCGATGACCCGGGAGCTGGGCGTGCAGTTCGCCCGGGAGGGCATCCGGGTCAACGCGCTCTGCCCCGGCCCGGTCGCCACCCCGCTGCTGATGGAGCTGTTCGCCGCCGACCCGGAGCGGGCCGCCCGCCGGCTGGTGCACGTACCGATGGGCCGGTTCGGCGCACCGGAGGAGATCGCCGCCGCGGTGGCGTTCCTGGCCAGCGACGACGCGTCGTTCATGACCGCCGCGCAGTTCGTGGTCGACGGCGGCATCACCGGCGCGTACGTCACCCCGCTGTGAGCGGGCCGGCGGGTGGCGGCGCCGGGCCGTCCGGCCGGCGGGCGCGTCCGCTGATCGGCATCACCGGGTACGTCGAGCCGGCGAGCTGGGCCGTCTGGCGGGACGTGCCGGCGTCGTTGGTCCCGCAGGCGTACGTCCGCTCGGTGACCGCCGCCGGGGGTCGGGCCGTGGTGCTGCCCCCGGACGAGCTGGACGCCGACGTGGTGGACGTGCTCGACGGGTTGCTGCTGGCCGGCGGCGCGGACGTCGGCCCGCAGCGCTACGGCCAGCCGGTGGACCCGCGTACCGAGCCCCGCCCCGACCGGGACGCCGGGGAGTCGGCCCTGCTGGCTGCCGCCCTCGCCGTGGACCTGCCGGTGTTGGGGGTGTGCCGGGGCATGCAGTTGCTGGCCGTCGCGTACGGCGGGTCGTTGCACCAGCACCTGCCGGACGTGGTGGGTCACGACCGGCACCGCCCCGCCCCGGGGGTGTACGGGGCGCATCCGGTGCGGTTCGCGTCGGGGACCCGGACGGCGTCGGTGCTGGCCGGGGTGGACCGGGTCAACTCGTACCACCACCAGGCGGTGGCCGATCCGGGGCGGCTCACGGTCACCGGCTGGGCCGACGACGAGGTGGTGGAGGCGGTGGAGGACCCGGCGCGACGGTTCCTGCTCGGGGTGCAGTGGCATCCGGAGAACGACGACGACCCGCGCCCGGTGACCGCCCTGGTGAGGGCGGCCCGGGACCGCTGACGCTTCCTGTCAGGTGGGAAATCTGTCTCGAAATGCGGTCGGTGGCGGGAGGATGGCAGCATGGGGACCGTGTATCCGGCGCTGGACGGGCGACTGCGGGAGTTCGTCGAGGCGCAGCCGATGTTCTTCGTCGCCACCGCGCCCACCGGCGGCGACGGGCACGTCAACCTCTCCCCCAAGGGCATGCGGGGCACCTTCGTCGTGCTCGGCCCGCACCGGGTGGCCTGGCTCGACTACCACGGCAGCGGCGCGGAGACGATCGCCCACCTGCGGGACAACGGCCGGATCACGCTGATGTTCTGCGCCTTCGACGGCCCACCGAAGATCGTCCGACTGCACGGGCGGGGCGTCGCCACCCCGGTCACCGACCCCGACTTCGCGGCCCTGCTGGCCGACTTCCCCGAGCCGCCCGACGTGCACGCCGTCCGCGCGGTGATCGGGGTCACGGTGCAACGGGTCAGCGACTCCTGTGGCTACGCGGTGCCCCTGATGGACTATCGCGGCGACCGCGACCTGTTGCTCACGTCACACTCCCGACGGACCACCGAGGATCTGGTCACCTACCGCGCGACCAAGAACGCGGCCAGCATCGACGGACTCCCGGTCTTCTGAGCCCACCCCCTCACCGTGCGCTGTCGGGCAGATGACGGCAGGATGAGGCACGAGTTACCAGCGTCCGTCCGAACCCGTGCGTTACGTTCCTGATCCGTCGGGGTAGAAGACGGACGCGACCGGCGTCAGCCGAGGCGTTCTGGGGGGCACGACCGGCCGAAGCAGGGGGCGCGGATGAGTTCGGCCCGTGGGGGCGAGGACGGACGAGGGCTGTCCGCCCTGTCCGCCGACCGCACACTCCCGCCCTGGCTGGCCGGGGCGTTCACGGCGGGCGGCGAGATGGGTCACCGGCTGCGCGGGCACGACTGGGCGGACAACCCGATCGGCCCTCCGGACACCTGGCCGGCGGCGCTGAGCCACGCCATCGGCATGATGCTCTCCTCGCGGGCCCAGATCGTGCTGTTCTGGGGCCCCGACCAGCTGGCCTTCTACAACGACACCTACCGGCCCACCATCGGCGTCAAGCACCCGCAGGCGCTCGGCCGGCCGGCCCGGGAGCACTGGGCGGAGACCTGGGACGTGCTCGGCCCCCTGCTCGACGGGGTACGCCGCACCGGCGAGTCCTACCGGGGGGAGAACCACCCGTTCCTGCTCGACCGGCACGGCTTCGTCGAGCAGGTCTACTTCGACATCTCCTACGACCCGATCCGGGACGACGACGGCAGCGTCAACGGTGTCTTCTGCTTCGTCAACGAGACCACCGGGCGGGTCATCGGGGAACGCCGGCTGCGGGCCCTGGCCGAACTCGGCTCCCGGCTCGGCGCGGCGAGCAGCATGACCGAGCTGGGGCAGGCCACCGCCGCCGTGCTCGACGGGCACCGGGCCGACGTCCCGTTCGCCCTGATCTATCTCACCGACGAGACCGGTCGGCCGGTACCGGCCGGGGTCAGCGGCGTCGACCCGGACCAGGTGCCGGCCGAGTTGCCGACGGTGCTGTCCCGGGTCGCCGCCGGTGGGGCCGGCACCGAGATCGAGGTGGCCGACCTGTTCGGCGCGGTACCGGACGGCGTCTCCGACCGGGCCCTGGTGCTGCCGCTGACGGCCACCAGCGAGCCCGCCGGGGCACTGGTCGTCGGCCGTAGCTCCCGCCTGCCGTGCAACGACGAGTACCGCGACTTCGTCGGCCTGATCGCCGCGCAGGTGTCCCGGGTGGTCGGCCAGCAGCGGGCGTACGAGCAGGAGCGGGCGCGCGCCGCCGAACTGGCCGCGCTGGACCGCGCCAAGACCAACTTCTTCGCCAACGTCAGCCACGAGTTCCGTACCCCGCTGACCCTGGTCCTCGGCCCGCTGGAGGACATGCTGGCCGATCCGACGCTGCCCACGGCGCACCTCGACCGGCTGACCGTCATGCACCGCAACGCGCTGCGCCTGCTCAAGCTGGTCAACACGGTGCTCGACTTCTCCCGGCTGGAGTCCGGCCGGCTGGCCGCCCACTACCAGCCCACCGACCTCGCCGAATACACCTCCCGGCTGGCCAGCACCTTCCGCTCCGCGACCCAGCGGGCCGGGCTGCGGCTCGTGGTCGACTGCCCGCCGCTGCCCGCGCCGGTCTTCCTGGACCGTGACATGTGGGAAAAGATCGTCTTCAACCTGCTCTCCAACGCGCTGAAGTTCACCTTCGACGGCGAGATCCGGGTCCGGGTGGTCGCCGTCGCCGGCGCGGCGCGGCTGGAGGTGACCGACACCGGGGTCGGCATCGCCGCCGGGGAGGTCCCGCACGTCTTCGAGCGGTTCCACCGGGTGCCGGGGGTGCGCTCGCGTACCCACGAGGGCACCGGGATCGGCCTGGCCCTGGTGCGTGAACTGGTCGACATGCACGGCGGCGCGGTGGCCGCCACCAGCCGGGTCGACCACGGCACCACCTTCACCGTGACCGTCCCGTTCGGTTCGGCGCACCTGCCGCCCGACCGGGTCGCCTCCGCCGCGCCGCTGCCCACCACCGAGTCGTCACAGGCGTCGCTCTACGTCGCGGAGACCGCCCTGTGGACCGACGGGTCCGACCCGGCCGGCGACGGGCGGTCCGCCCCGGTCACCGGCGACCCGGGCCGGGCGGGCCGGGTCCTGCTCGCCGACGACAACGCCGACCTGCGCGAACACGTCACCCGGCTGCTCAGCCCCGAGTACGAGGTGGTGGCCGTACCGGACGGCGTGGTGGCCCTCCAGGAAGCCACCGGGAGCCCGTTCGACCTGGTGCTCACCGACGTGATGATGCCCCGGCTGGACGGTTTCGGCCTGGTCACCGCGTTGCGGGCCGACCCGCGCACCCGGCACGTGCCGATCGTGCTGCTCTCCGCGCGGGCCGGGTCCGCCGAAGCGGTCGCCGGCCTGTCGGTCGGGGCCGACGACTACCTCACCAAGCCGTTCTCCGGGGCGGAGCTGATCGCCCGGGTCCGGGCCAACGTCCAGCTGGGTCAGCTGCGGGGGCAGATCATCCGCCGGCTGCGGGCGCTCGCCGACGCCGCCGTGGCGGTCAACACCGCGAAGTCGACCGCCGAGGTGGTCCAGGTCGCCGCCCGGCACGCCCTGCGCCTGGCGGAGGCGGCCCGGGTGTCGGTCACCACGGTCACCGGCGCGCGGCACGAGGCCGACGGCGGCGGCACCGCGCCCGACCAGCCGTCCCAGGTGCTGCCGTTGACCGGCACCACCGGTGGGCAGCTCGGCGAGCTGCGGGTCTGGCGTCGCGAGGGCGACGGCACCGACCAGGCGGCCGTCGCGGAACTGGCCCGGCTGGTCGGGGTACGACTGGAGAACGCCCAGCTCTACGAGGCCGAACACCGGATCGCCACCACCCTGCAGCACAGCCTGCTGCCCCGCTCGCTGCCCCAACTGCCCGGAGCCGTGGTGGCCAGCCGCTACCTGCCCGGCAGCACCGACGTCGAGGTCGGCGGCGACTGGTACGACGTGATCGGCATCGGCGACGACGAGGTGGTGCTGGTCATCGGCGACGTGGTCGGCAAGGGGGTCGGGGCCGCCGCGGCGATGGGTCAGCTGCGCAACGGCCTGCGGGCGTACCTGCTGGAGGGCTACGACCCGGGGCAGTCGTTGACCCGGCTCAACCGGCTGGTCGGCTCGACCGAACGGCAGTCGTTCGCCACCGTGTTCTGCCTCTCCTTCTCTCCCCGCACCGGCCGGCTGCGGTACGCCAGCGCCGGTCATCCGTCCCCCCTGCTGATCCGAGGAGACGACGTGGCATTTCTGCACGAGCGGGCCCTGGGGCCGCCGATCGGTGCGATCGCCGGCACCGACTTCCGCACCGTCGAGGGTGAACTCGCCCCCGGCGGTCGGCTGTTGCTCTATACCGACGGGCTGATCGAGGACCGGCAGGCCGGCATCGACGCGGCGCTGGCCCAGCTGCGGGCGGACGCCGGCACCGGCGGTGAGCACGTCACCGACCTGGTGGACGCGGTGGTGCAACGGGTCGACGGGCGCAACCGGCACGACGACGTGGCGGTGCTGGCGCTGGAGGCCGCCGAGCTGAACCGCTTCACCCTGCGGCTGCCCGCCGACCCGACCCGGCTCAGCGTGCTGCGCAAGCGGCTGGAGGACTTCCTGGTGGCGCACGGCGTGGGGGAGAACGACCTATTCGACCTGATCGTCGCGGTCTCCGAGGCCGCCGCCAACGCCATCGAGCACCCGGTCGCGCCGGTGGAGCCGACGATCGGGGTCGAGGTGTCGATCGTCGACCACACGGTGGTGGCGACGGTGCGGGACAGCGGTCGCTGGCGCGAGTCGACCGGGGCCGGGTTCCGGGGCCGGGGCCTCGCGTTGATCGAGGCGCTGGGCGAGCTGACGGTACGTCGTACCGCGGAGGGGACCGAGGTGTCGCTGCGCCGCCGGCTGGCCGACTGAGCCGGCCCGGCGTGGCCCCGGGTCAGACCGGGCGCAGCCACTCCTGGTCGCCGAGGCCGGAGATCTCCAACACCCGGTTGACCTGCTGGGACGGGAACACCGTCAGGGCACCGGGAAACCGGCGGGCGAGCTGGACCACCGCGTGGATGGCGGCGGAGTCGAAGAAGGTCACCGCGCGTAGATCCAGGGTGACCTGCCGGGCCGGCTCCCGCAGCGCGGTCTGCACCATCGTGTCGGCGGTGGCCATGTCGACCTCACCGGTCACCGTGACGTGGACGTGGTCACCTGCCAGCTCCGCGCTCGCGGAGAAAACGGGAGATACGCCCCCTAGATCCACGAAGCCACAATGGCACAGCCCGGTGGGCACGGCAACAACCGACGGGCCGGCCACGCCACGGCCCGCCGACCGCCCGGAGATAGGCTGTCGTCATGACCGTTCGTGCCCCGCTCACCCCAGGCACGCTCTCCCCCTGGCGAGCGGTCCCTGGCCACATCGCCCGACCGGAGTACGTGGGCAAGAAGCAACCCCGGCAGTGGCGCGGCTCGCACGTGCAGACCCCGCAGACCATCGAGAAGATGCGGGTCGCCGGCCGGTTGGCGGCGCAGGCCACCCAGCTCGCCGGTGAACACTGCAAGCCGGGGGTGACCACCGACGAGATCGACCGGGTGGTGCACGAGTTCCTCGTCGACCACGACGCCTACCCCTCGACGCTGGGCTACAAGGGCTTCCCCAAGTCCTGCTGCACCAGTGTCAACGAGGTCATCTGCCACGGCATCCCCGACTCCACCGTGCTCGCCGACGGCGACATCGTCAACGTCGACGTCACCGCCTACCTCGACGGGGTGCACGGCGACACCGACGCCACCTTCTGCGTCGGCGAGGTCAGCGAGGAGGCCCGGCTGCTTGTCGAACGCACCCACGAGGCGATGATGCGGGGCATCCGGGCGGTCCGCCCCGGCCGGCAGATCAACGTGATCGGCCGGGTCATCGAGTCGTACGCCAAGCGGTTCGGCTACGGGGTGGTGCGCGACTTCACCGGCCACGGCATCGGCGAGGCGTTCCACAGCGGCCTCTACGTGCCGCACTACGACAGCCCCCGGCCCACCGACATCATGGAGCCGGGGATGACCTTCACCGTCGAGCCGATGATCACCCTCGGCACCTACCAGTACGACATGTGGGACGACGGCTGGACTGTCGTCACCAAGGACCGGAAGTGGACGGCCCAGTTCGAACACACCATCGTCGTCACCGACGACGGTCACGAGATCCTCACCCTGCCGTGACCGACACCCCGGCCGCCCTGCGGGAGGCCCACCACGCGGACGTGTCCGGCGGGTGGCTGCGGCCTGCCGTCTTCGGTGCGATGGACGGGCTGGTCACCAACATCGCGCTGATCGCCGGCGTCGGCGGCGGCGGGGTGTCCGCGCACAGCATCGTGCTCACCGGCACCGCCGGCCTGGTCGCCGGCGCCATCTCGATGGGCCTGGGCGAATACACCAGCGTCCGCTCGGCCAACGAACAGGTCGCCGCCGAGGTGGCCAAGGAGCGCCGCGAGCTGGAACGCCACCCGGAGGCGGAGGCCCGCGAGCTGTCCGACGCCTGGGTGGCCCGGGGCCTGCCCCGCGACCTGGCGAACCAGGTCGCCGAGGCGGTACGCCGCAACCCGGAGGAGGCGCTGCGGGTGCACGTCCGGGAGGAGTTGGGCGTCGACCCCGACGAACAACCCAGCCCCTGGGCGGCGGCGATCTCGTCGTTCCTCTGCTTCTCCGTCGGCGCGCTGATCCCGCTGCTGAGCTACCTGCTCGGCTCCACCAGCCTCGCGTTGGCGCTCGCCGTCGGCGGGGTGGGGCTCTTCGTGGCCGGTGCGGTCGTGGCCCGGTTCACCCACCGCCCGTGGTGGGCGGGTGGGCTGCGGCAGCTGCTGCTGGGTGCGGCGGCGGCCGGCGCGACCTACCTGATCGGGATGCTCATCGGGGTCCAGGGCGGTCTCGGCTAGACCGTCGCCGCCGGCAGGGTCGCTCGTCGTGGCCGACCCGTTGATCCGCCGGTGCCCGACCCGGTGCCCGGTGCCCGGCTCAGCGGGTGAGCAGGTCGTCCACCGTGCCGTCGACCGGGCGGCCCCGGGCGGCCAACTCCTCGGCCTGCCCGGTGAGCACCCGACCCACCTCGGTCATGTCCGCGCCGGCCAACCCGGTACGCCGCACCGCGTCACCCGGGTCCCGGAAGTAGGTGCGGCCGAGCAGGCCGCTGACCGTGGCCGCCGCCAATCGGGCCTCGCCCAGCATCACCAGCGCCTGATCGGTCTCGTACCACTCGGCGAGCCGGGCCGCCCGGGCGTGCGCCGCCCAACCCCGGAACCAGGCGTCCCGCGCGGCGGTGCTGAACTCCGCCGGCCGGGCCCGCGCCAACCGGCCCAGGTGCTCGTCGCGCAGGGTGCGCAGCCAGCCGGTCGGGTCGTACAGCGCGACGGTGGTGACGTAGCGGTCGGCGGTCAGCGGCCAGGCCGGGGTCAGCGTCCGGGCCCGCCGCAGGTGCTCGTCGGCGTCGGTGACGGTCAACTCGACCAGCACCCCGTCGATCCGTCGGGTCGACGTCGGCGGCCCACCGCCCACCCGGTAGGTGACCAGCAGCAGCCCGACCTCGGCGTCCCCACCGCCGTCGTCGTCGCCGTGCGCCAACGGCCCGTGCACGGCCACCGCGAGGACGTCCGCCGGGAAACGTCGCCGCGCCGCGTCGGCCGTCCGCCCGGCGACCTGCCAGCGCGGATCGTCCAGGTCCACCCCGGTCGCCGGCTCCGGCCCGGTCACGGCAGGTCGGCACCGGTCGGGACCAGCCGGAAGATGTGGATCTCCCGGCCGCCGGCCCGCTGCACGTACGTGCGGTACGCCGGCCACTCGGTGACCAGCAACTGCCAGAGCCGCTCCCGCTCGGCCCCGGTGGCCAGATCGGCCCGCACGGTGAGCCGACGACCCTTGACGGCCACCTCCGCCCGGGGCCGGGCACGCAGGTTGAGCACCCAGCCCGGCTGGCGCGGCTGGCCCCAGTTGGAACCGATCACCACGAACCCCTCGCCGTCCGGCACATACAGCAGGGGGTTGCTGCGCGGCAGGCCGGAGCGGTGCCCGGTGGTCGTGATGATCAGCGAAGGGACCAGGCCCAGCGCCACCACCCGACCCCGGGTGAGCCGCCCGACCATCCGGTCGACGGGGACCAGCAGGCGCATGGTGGCACCGAACCACTCGTGGTGACCGAGCCGGCGGGTGAGGGTTCCGATGACGGGCACCCGGACAGTCTGCCTGGTCGACGCGGTGTCCGCACCCACCGACCCGGCCACCGGCTCCCGGCGGGCCGCTCAGTCCAACCGGCGTTCGACCGCGAGGCGGGACCGGGTCAACAGACCGGCACCGAGCATCGCCACCAGCGGCACCACCACCAGCACACCGAGGGTCTGCCAGGGCACCACCACCGGGTACGGCGACTGGGCCGGCCAGGTCTGCGCATACTGGCGGTTCATCGAGGTCAGGATGATCAGGGCGGAGCCCAGCCCGGCCGCGATGCCGAGCACCGAGCCGACCACGGCGATCACCCCGGCCTGGCAGAGAGACAGCACCCGGCGTACCCGGGGACTGGCCCCCACCGCGGCGAGCGTGGACAGGTCCCGGCGGCCCTCCGCCGCGGCGAGACCGGTTGCCACCCCGGCCGCGCCCAGGGTGATCATCCCGGCACCGGCGGCCAGCAACAGCAGCACCGGCCGCTGCTGCGAGCGGGGCGGACCCTGTTCGGTCATCACCGACACCGGCAGCAACGGCCGCAGGGCGGTGACCACCCGGTCGAGCTGTGCGGTGGTCGGCGTGGTCCGGGTGTCGACGGCGAAACCGGCCGGCTCCGTGCGCAGGCCGACCCGGGCGGCGGCGGCGGGGGAGAGCACCATCCGGTCGACCGGCAGCCCGTCGCGCAACAGGTGACCGGGGAGGGTGACGCTGGTCGCCACCGACGGGCGGGAGTCGCCGACCCACCGTTCGACCCGGACCGTCACCTGACCGTCGACCAGGTAACGGGGATCGGTCACCACCACGCCACCGGCGTGCAGCACGACGGCCGCCGCCGCCACCTCGGCCGCCGGCGCACCGCTGAGCACCCCCAGGACGGCGCCGTCGTCCACCATGGCGGGCAGGTAGAAGCCGCTGACGATGCGGACCGGCGGGACGCAGCGCGGGTCGGCCAGCGCCGCACGGCGGACCTCGGCCGTACCGTAGGACTCCGCGTCGTACGGGCAGGCCCGGTCCTCGGGCAGCACCGCCGTGACCGTGCAGTAGTCCTCCGGGCGTTGCGGGTCGACGCAGCTGGGCACCGCCACCGGCAGCACCGCGTCGGTGCCCAGCTCGGCCCGGACCCGCTCGGTGATCAGCGGTAACGGGGGCAGCGGGCCGGTGCCGTCCCGGTCGGCGCGCAGCAGCAACACCTGGCCCGGCGGCATCCCCGGTTGCCAGTCGGCCCGGTCGCGGGCGTCGTTGCTGGCCACGTAGACGCCCAGGGCGACGCTGCCGGCGACGGCGGCCATCACCGCGGAGATGGCCGGAGCGGCCGACGAGCGGTTGCGGCTGGCGTCGCGCAGCGCGATACGGGGCGCGGGCGGCAGCAGCGGACCGAGCCGGGCCAGCAGACCGATCAGTGCGGGCGTGCAGAAGACCAGGCCCAGCTCACCCAGGACCAACCCGGCGAGGATCACCGGGCTGTCGCCCCTCGCGGCACCCAGCGCGGCGGCCCCGCTGCCCAGCGCGGTCAGCGCCACCCCGAGGAGCAGCCAGCGGCGGCGGTGCGGGGGTGCGGTCCGGCGACCGGCCAACCCGGCCGCCACGTCCTGCCGGGCCGCGGCCAGCGCCGGGGCGAGCGCGGCCAACACCCCGGCCAGCACCGCGACCGCCGAAATCGCGACGAGCGCCGCCGGGAAGACCCGGTAGCCCCCGCTGCGCGCCCCCAGCAGGTGCTCCTCGACCAGCGACCGACCGGCGAGCGCGGCGGTGACCCCGAGCAGCAGCCCGCACGCCGCCCCGAGCCCACCGAGGACCACCCCGTCGGCGAGCACGATCCGCCGCAGGTGCACCGGGTCACCGCCGGCCACCGCGACCAGCGCCAGGTCCCGCCGCCGCCGCCGGACCCCCACCGCGAAGGCCGGGCCGACCAGCAGGACGACCTCCAGCAGACCGAGGCCGCCGACCAACACCGTGTTGCTCGCCAGCACCGGATCGGGCAGGTTGAGCGTCGACCCGTCGGGGGACCGGGCACCCGGCACCGGGTCCCGGGCGCTGACCAGGATGCCGTGCGCGTTGAGCCGGTCCACCAGCGCGGCGTCCAACGGGCCGGGAAGGTCGACCAGCCAGCTCTCGTCGTAGCTCCGCCCGTCCCGGGACGACCCGGTCGGCGTCAGGGCGGCGATCTCCCCGAGCTGGTCGGGAAACTCCACCACACCGACCACCCGCCACCGGCGGGTGCCGTCGGCCGCGTCGACCGACCCGCCCACCCGTACGCCCATCCGGGCGGCGGCCTGCGCGCTGACCGCGACCTCGTCGGGTGCGGTGGGGACCCGCCCGGACCGCAGGCGCACCATCGAGCGGGCCAGCGGGTCCGTCAGGTCCAACGCCCGCCCGTCGATGGTCCTGGTCCGGTCGCCGATCCGCACCTCGAACGGCACCCACCAGGTGACCCGGCTGGCCCGGCTGCCGGCCGGCAGGAGCGCCTCGACCTCCGCCCGACCCACCGGCCGTTCCCGGGCCACCAGGTCACCCGTGCGGGCCCAGTTCGTGTCCCCCCGGGAGTCCTGGTGGAGCGGGTTCTCCGCCACCCAGTGCAGCTCGACGTCGGCGGCACCGACCCGCTGGACGAAACTCTCCTCCGGGGTGAGCTCGGCCATGTCGTAGGTGACCGCGACGAAGCTCAGCACCAGTACCGGCAGCGCGATCATCGTCAGCACCAGCGCGGTGCGCCCCCGTGCCCGCCAGGCCTCCCGCCGGGCGATCCGCAGCGCGGCCCGCCAGGACCCGAGCGTCCCGGCGAGCCGACCGGGCAGTCCCACCGGGCCCCCCGCGTCGGGGTGGGCCGGCCGGGTCGCTCTGCCGGCTCCTGCCGGCCGGGCCGGGTCGTCGGGGTGAGCCGGGTTCTCGGGGTGAGCGGGCCGGGCCGGGTGAGCGGGCCGGGCCGGGTTGTCAGGCCGGGCCGGGTGAGCGGGGCGGGCCGGGCTGTCGGGGCGGGCCGGGTGAGTGGGGCGGGCCGGGTCGTCGGGCCGGGCCGGTGGGGTGCGGGCGGACAGGCCGTCGGGGCCGGAGGGTCCGTCCGGATGGGGCGGGGCGCTCACCGGCCGATTCCGGAGAGCAGGTGCTCGACCCCGGCCAACGGCGCGGTGGAGTCGACCATGACACCGTCGCGGAGGAAGACCACCCGGTCGGCCCAGCCCGCGTGCCGGGCCTCGTGGGTCACCAACACCCCGGCCGCCCCCGCGTCGACCCGGCGGCGCAGCAGGTGCAGCACGGCCTCCCCGGTCTGCGAGTCCAGGGCCCCGGTCGGCTCGTCGGCCAGCACCAACCGCCGCTCACCGACCAGCGCCCGCGCGATCGCCACCCGCTGCTGCTGCCCCCCGGACATCTGGTCGGGGAAGCGCGCACCGAGCCCGCCCAGGCCGACCTCCTCCAGTGCCGCCAGGGCCGCCCGCCGGGCCTGCCGTACGCCGACCCCGTCGAGTTCCAACGGGAGGGCCACGTTCTCCGCGGCGGTGAGGCTGCCGAGCAGGTTCAGATCCTGGAAGACGTAGCCGATCCGGCGACGGCGCAGCCGGGCCAGCCCCCGCCCGTCGAGCGTGCCGAGGGCCTCCCCCTCGACCAGTACCTCCCCGCCGGTCGGCCGGTCGAGCCCACCGGCCAGGGTGAGCAGGGTCGACTTGCCCGAGCCGGAGGGACCCATCACGGCCACCAGCTCGCCCGGTCGTACGGTGAGGCTCACCCCGCGCAGCGCGTGCACGGCGGCCTCCCCGCCCCCGTGGGTGCGGTGGACGTCGCGCAGTTCGAGCACCGCGCCGTCGTCCGGGCCGGTCACCGGTGTGCCTCCTCGTCGGCCCGCTCCACCACCTCCGGCGGTGACCCGCTGCGGGCTGTGGGGGCCGCCGGCCGGTGCCGGACCAGGCTGGTCTCGCAGTGGTCGAGCCAGCGGATCTCCGCCTCGGCCTGGAACATCATCGCGTCCAGCACCAGTCGCCAGGGCAGGTCCTCCGGCCGGTCGCTGGTGTACTTGAGCCGGGTCAGCTCCTGCAACGTGCGCATGGTCGCGCCACGCTGGGTCTGCACCACCGCCCGCACGTCCACCCCGGGGGTGGTCAACGCCAGGGCCAGCTTGATGGACAGCTCGTCGCGGGGGCGGTCGTTGCGGCTGATCGGGGTGACGAACCACAGCGCCAGGTCCGCCCGCCCGGCGTCGGTGATCTCGTACGGCCGCTGCCCGCCCTCGTGCTCGGGCAGCGAGCGGACCAGGCCGTCGCGTTCCAGCCGGTTGAGGGTGGTGTAGACCTGACCGATGTTCAGCGGCCAGGTGGAGCCGGTCGACTCCTCGAACGCGGCCCGGAGCTGGTAGCCGTACATCTGGCCGCGCTCCAGCAGGGCGAGCAGGCCGTGACGGATGGACATGCGACGGAGTATGCATACCCCGTATGCGGACCGCAACCGCAGGGTACGGGCGGTGGGTCAGGTGGGACTGCCGGGGAACGGGACGGTCAGTGGGGTGAGGCCCGCGCTGCGCCGCCAGCGGGTGGCCCGTACCGCGCAGTCGGTCAGCGCGTTGAGCGCCCGGGTGCGGTCCGCGCCGGTGGTGACCGGCAGCGCCGCCCGCCAGAACGCCGCGGTGCGCTCCTCCACCTGCACCGCCAGCCGCAACGCGGCGGCCCGGTCGGTGACCGGGAACGGCAGGGCGTAGCCGGCCTGGTCGGGGGGGACGGTGCCGCCGGTGGCGCTGAGCTGGAGCACCAGCGCGTCGCGTCGGGACCGGTGGGCCGCCTCGGCGGTGCGGGCCGCCCGCCGGTCGGCGTCGGTGAGTCGTACCCCGATCGGGCCGTAGGCGTAGATCGCGGCGTACTCGGCGGCCAACGCCCCGGCGAGCGCGTCGCCGGGGGTGGCGGGGGCGGTGCGGCGGTTCACTTCAGTGCCTCCAGGTGGGTGGCCCGGGCGGCGGCGATCGAACCGAGCAGTGCGGCCCGGTCACCCGGCGCGGCGGCGCACGCCTTGGCCGCGTTGTCCCGGCCGCTCTGCTCGGCGGTCCGCAACCCGGCCAGGAGGGCGCTGCGGGTGCCTTCCCCGGCGCTCGGAGCCGGTGTCGCCGGACCGGACGGCCCGGGGCGGCCGATCAGCCGGCGCAGCTCGTCGGCGTGCGCCGTGTGCGCGTCGGCGATCGGGGTGAGCCGGTCGGCGAGCCCCGGGTCGGCGGCGATCGCGGCCCGGTGCCGGGCGGCCAGTGCCCGGGCCTCGTCCGCCAGGGGTTCCAGCGGGTCGGACGGCGGGCTGGGCTCGTCCCGGTCGAACAGCGCACAACCGGTCAGCGGCACCGTGGCGGCACCGACCGCCAGAAGTGCGCCGGAGCGCAGCACCGTACGTCGGGATTGCCCCGTTCCGTCGGGTTGTGTCGTCGTTCTGCCCGTGGCCACCGGACAAGTCAACACCATCCGCGCCGACCGCCGGGCGACCGCCGTCGGTGCGCCGCCGGGGCCGCCGTCCCGGCGGCGCGTTACGCTCTGCGCAGCCACCGGCGCTGCCGCCCCGGTGGCGTCCCGGCGTGCCGGTCCGACGACCGCAGCCGACCAGCAGAAGGGTGCCCAGATGACGCAGCGTGGCCGTGCCACCCGGCCGACGGCGCCGGCGGGACGATCCCGTCGCACCGACGGCGCCCGGGGCGGGGACCGTGCGGGCGCATCCCGGGGCGACCTGGCCGCCCGGCGTACCAGATTGCGCGACGTGATCGCGCCGGTGGTCACGGAGGCGGGCTACGACCTGGAGGACGTCTCCGTGTCCCGGGCCGGCCGGCGGCACGTGGTCCGGGTGATCGTGGACGCCGACGGCGGGATCAACCTGGACGCCGTCGCGGACGTCTCCCGGGTGGTCTCGGCGGCGTTGGACGCGGCCGAGGAGTCCGGCGGGGACATCGTGGCGGGGGAGTACCAGCTGGAGGTCAGCTCCCCCGGGGTGGACCGCCCGTTGACCCTGCCCCGGCACTGGCGACGCAACGCCGGCCGGCTGGTGAAGGTGACCGTCCGGGTCGAGCGGCCCGACGCGCAGCCCACGGTGGACCGTCAGGTCACCGGCCGGGTGGTGGCGGCCGACGACGAGCGTGTGGTGCTGGAGACCGAAGCCGGCCGGGCGGAACACCGCTACGCCGAGCTCGGCCCCGGCCGGGTGCAGGTCGAGTTCAACCGCCTCGACGAGATCGACGAGGCGGACGAGTTCGACGGCGCCGACGAAGACGACGAGATCGGCGACGACGAACACGCCGCCGACGATGACGACGATGATGTGGAGGACGAGGAGAGGTGAACATCGACCTCGCGGCGCTGCGCGCACTGGAGCGCGAGCGGGAGATCCCGTTCGACACGATCCTCGCGGCGATCGAGACCGCGTTGCTGACCGCCTACCGGCACACCGACGGCGCCGAGTCGCACGCCCGGGTGGAGATCGACCGTAAGAACGGGGCCGCCCAGGTCTACGCCCAGGAGCTGGACGACGACGGCAGCGTGGTGCGGGAGTGGGACGACACCCCGCACGACTTCGGCCGGATCGCGGCGATGACCGCCAAGCAGGTGATCCTCCAGCGGTTGCGGGAGGCCACCGACGAGGTGCACTTCGGTGAGTACGTCGGCCGCGACGGTGACCTGGTCACCGGAGTGGTGCAGGCGCACGAGGCGCGCAGCGAGAAGGGCATCGTCAGCGTCGACCTCGGCAAGCTGGAGGGTGTGCTGCCGCAGTCCGAGCAGGTGCCCGGCGAGCGTTACCACCACGGCGAGCGGATCCGCTGCGTGGTGGTGCACGTGACCAAGGGGATGCGTGGGCCGCAGATCACCCTGTCGCGGTCCCATCCGGCGCTGGTGAAGAAGCTCTTCGCGTTGGAGGTGCCGGAGATCGCCGACGGCACGGTGGAGATCGGGGCGATCGCCCGTGAGGCAGGTCACCGCACCAAGATCGCCGTGCGCTCCACCGTGCAGGGCGTGAACGCCAAGGGGGCCTGCATCGGCCCGATGGGCCAGCGGGTCCGCGCCGTGATGAGCGAGCTGCACGGCGAAAAGATCGACATCATCGACTGGTCGGACGACCCGGCGGCGTTCGTCGGCAACGCGCTCTCGCCGGCCAAGGCGCTGCGGGTCGAGGTGGTCGACCTGGCCACCCGGACGGCCCGGGTGACCGTCCCGGACTTCCAGCTCTCCCTCGCCATCGGGCGGGAGGGGCAGAACGCCCGGCTTGCTGCGCGTTTGACCGGTTGGCGGATCGACATCCGGTCGGACGCGGAGCAGGCGGGGCCCGGCGGTCGGGGCGGTGCCGAGTCCGTCTCGGAGCCGGGCGGAGCGATCTCGGGCGGCTAGGGGTAGACTTCTTCCAGTGGTACGACGCGCGCATCCGGAACGCACTTGTGTGGGTTGCCGGAAACGTGCGCCGGCCAGCGAACTGCTGCGGATCGTCGCGGTCGGTGACGAGGATGGTCACAGTCTCCGACCTGATCCGAGCCGCAGTCTGCCGGGTCGGGGAGCGAACATGCACCCGGATCCGGCCTGCTTCGCGCTGGCGGTGCGGCGTCGCGTCTTCGGGCGGGCGCTGCGACTCACCGAGGTCCCTGACCACGGTGCCGTCGCGGAGCACGTCGATGCGTCAACCACTACGTCCGGTCAACCCGACCGGGCGAGGGTCGCTAGCAAGGTAGGACGACCGACATGAGCACACGATGAAGTCCCTGAAATGACCAGGCTTCAAGTGCACGAGTGAGGTCGCTGCGGGTGCTGCCCGCACGACCTCGGAGTGAGGAGTGCAGTGGCAGGTAAGGCCCGCGTACACGAGCTTGCTAAGGAGCTCGGGGTCGAAAGCAAGACAGTGCTCGCCAAGCTGAAGGAAATGGGCGAGTTCGTGAAGTCCGCGTCCAGCACCGTCGAGGCGCCCGTCGCCCGACGTCTGCGTGGCGCATTCGTCGCGTCCGCCGGTGGTTCGTCGGCACCGTCCGCTCCGGCGGCGGCCCCGAGCCCGGCACCGACCCCGACGCCGTCCCCGACCCCGGGCGCCCCCCGGGTCTCGGCCCGGCCGATGCCGCCCCGGCGGCCGACCGCGCCGACCCCTGGACCGAAGCCCAAGGGCCCGGTCCCCGGCCCGCCGCAGCCGGTGACTCCGGTCGCCAAGCCGGCGAGCGCACACGACATCGAGGTGGCGGCCGCCGAAGCGCGCGCCGCCGCGCTGAAGGCCGAGCAGGAGGCGGCGGTCAAGGCCGCCCAGGCCGCCCGGCAGCAGCAGCGGGACAACGTCCGACGGGAGCCCCCGACCGAGGGTGGTCCCCGTCCGGGTCCGCGTCCCGGTCCGAACGCCGTACCGCCGCGTCCGGGTACCCCGGCCGCCGGTCGTCCGGGTGGCCCTCCGGCCGGCCCGGGTGCCCGTCCCGGCGGTCGTCCGCCGGCGCGCGGTGCCGGTAACAACCCGTTCGGCATCCAGGGTGGCCAGCAGCAGCGGCCCCCGGCCGCCGGTGGTGGCGGTCCCCGGCCGAGTCCGGCCGGCATGCCGCCGCGTCCGAGCCCGGCCTCGATGCCGCCGCGTCCGAGCCCGGCCTCGATGCCGAGCCAGCGGCCCACCACGGGTCGCCCCGGCGGCCCCGGTGGCGGTCGTGGTGGCCCCGGCGGCGGCGCCGGTCGTCCCGGTGGCGGTGGCGGTGGCTTCCGCCCCGGTGGCGGTGGCGGCGGCGGTGGCGGCTTCCGTGGCGGTCCCGGCGGCGGCGCTGGTGCCGGCGGCGGTGGCTACCGTGGTGGCCCCGGTGGCGGCGGTGGCGCTCCCGGCGGCGGTTTCCGCCCGGGTGCCCCGGCCGGTGGCGGTGGTCGTCCCGGTGGCGGCGGTCGTGGCCGTGGCGGCGGCGCCGCGGGTGCCTTCGGGCGTCCGGGTGGTCGGCCGACCCGTGGTCGCAAGTCCAAGAAGCAGCGCAGACAGGAGTTCGACAACCTGTCGGCTCCGACCATGAGCTCGGGTGCCCCCCGGGGTCAGGGTCAGGTCGTCCGGCTCTCCCGTGGCGCCTCGCTGTCGGACTTCGCCGACAAGATCAACGCCAACCCGGGTTCGCTGGTCCAGGAGATGTTCAACCTGGGCGAGATGGTCACCGCGACCCAGTCCTGCTCGGACGAGACCCTGTTGCTGATCGGTGAGCACCTCGGTTTCGACGTGCAGATCGTCAGCCCGGAGGACGAGGACCGCGAGCTGCTCGCGCAGTTCAACATCGACCTCGACGCCGAGGTCGCGGAGGACCGGCTGGTCAGCCGTGCGCCGGTGGTGACCGTCATGGGTCACGTCGACCACGGTAAGACCAAGCTGCTCGACGCGATCCGCAAGGCGAACGTGGTGGCCGGCGAGGCGGGTGGCATCACCCAGCACATCGGCGCATACCAGGTCCACGTTCCGCACGAGGGCATCGACCGCGCGGTGACCTTCATCGACACCCCGGGCCACGAGGCGTTCACCGCCATGCGTGCCCGTGGTGCCCAGGTCACCGACATCGTGGTGCTGGTGGTGGCGGCCGACGACGGCGTCATGCCGCAGACGATCGAGGCGCTCAACCACGCCAAGGCGGCCGACGTGCCGATCGTGGTCGCGGTCAACAAGGTCGACAAGCCGGAGGCCAACCCGGACAAGGTCCGCCAGCAGCTGACCGAGTACGGTCTCGTCGCCGAGGAGTACGGCGGCGACACCATGTTCGTCAACGTGGCGGCCAAGCCGGGCATCGGCATCGACGAGCTGCTGGAGGCGGTCCTGCTGACCGCCGACGCGTCGCTGGAGCTGACCGCTCCGATCGACGGGCCGGCGCAGGGTGTGGCCATCGAGGCGCACCTGGACAAGGGTCGCGGTGCGGTGGCGACGGTGCTGGTGCAGAAGGGCACCCTGCGGGCGGGCGACTCGATCGTCGCCGGTGGGGCCCACGGCCGGGTCCGCGCCATGCTCGACGAGAACGGCAACCAGGTCGCCGAGGCCGGTCCGGCCCGTCCGGTCCTGGTGCTCGGTCTGACCGCGGTGCCGGGTGCGGGTGACACCTTCCTGGCCGCCGAGGACGACCGCACGGTGCGGCAGATCGCCGAGCAGCGGCAGGCACGACGGCGGGCGGCGTCCTTCGCCAACTCCCGCGGCCGGGCCACCCTCGAGACGCTCATGGAGCAGCTCAAGGAGGGCGAGAAGACCTCGCTCAACCTGGTGCTCAAGGGCGACGTCTCCGGTTCCGTGGAGGCCCTCGAGGACGCGCTGTTCAACCTCGACATCCCCGAGGAGGTCCAGCTCAGGATCATCCACCGGGGTGTGGGTGCGATCACCGAGAGCGACGTCATGCTCGCGAGCGCCTCGTCCGAGGCGGTCACGATCATCGGCTTCAACGTGCGGGCCGCCAACAAGGTCCGTGAGATCGCCGACCGCGAGGGCGTGGAGATCCGGTACTACACGGTCATCTACCAGGCCATCGAGGAGATCGACGCCGCGCTCAAGGGGCTGCTCAAGCCGGAGTACGAAGAGGTCGAGCTGGGCAGCGCGGAGATCCGCGACGTCTTCCGCTCGTCCAAGATCGGCAACATCTCCGGTTGTATCGTCCGGTCCGGCATCATCCGCCGCAACGCCAAGGCGCGGCTGCTGCGGGACGGGGCGGTCGTGGCGGACAACCTCACGATCAGCTCGCTCAAGCGGTTCAAGGACGACGCGACGGAGGTCCGCGAGGGCTTCGAGTGTGGTCTGACGCTGGCCGGTTTCAACAACGTCCAGGTCGGCGACACCATCGAAACCTTCGAGATGCGGGAGAAGCCGCGCGCCTGATCCGAGGCTGACAACAGTGCTCAAGGGGTTTACGCCACCCGGCGTAAACCCCTTGAGCATGTCCAGGGGGCTTCCGTAACGTCCTGGACGATGTATACCGGAACCGCACTCTTCGACCTGCTCCTGCCCGGCGACTCCCGTTCGCTCAAGGCCAAGCGCTCCTACGTCCGGCCCATCGTGGCCGCGCTGCGCCGCTTCGACGTGTCGGCGGCCGAGGTGGGCGCGCTCGACCTGCACGGTCGGGCCGAGATCGGGGTGGCCGTGGTGGCTGCCGAGGCGGCCCATGTCCGCGAGGTGCTCGATTCCTGCGAACGCCTCGTCGCCGCCCGCCCCGAACTGGACCTCCTCTCCGTCCGCCGCACCCTCCACACCCCCGAAGACTGACCCACCCCTCCCTCCCGCCCGGGCTCCCCACCCCCACCCGGGCTCCCTCCAGGTCCGCCTGTCCCCGGTGATCAAGAGGTTTGCGTCAGCTTTGATCTCCAGGCTGACGCAAACCTCTTGATCACCGGGGTGGGGCGGGGTGGGGCGGGGACGGGGTGGGGCGGGGACGGGGTGGGGACGGGGCGGGGGTGGGGGCGGGGTGGGGCGGGCGGGTGGGGGTGGGGCGCGGGTAGTGTTCGAGATGTTGGGGTGGTTGGGTTCGGTGGGCTTCGGCGTCGCCGTTCCGGCTGCGGTGGGAACGCCCTGGAGGTGGGGGACATGTCTGATCCGGCCAAGGTTCGCCGGCACGCCGAGCGGATTCGCGAGCTGGTCGCTTCGGTGGTGCGGAGCCAGATCAAGGACCCCCGGCTCGGGATGATCACCATCACCGACGCCCGGATCACCGCCGACCTGCGCGACGCCACCGTCTTCTACACCGTGCTCGGCGACGCGACGGCCCAGGCCAGCACCGCCGCCGCGCTGGAGAGCGCGAAGGGGATGTTGCGCAGCACCGTCGGGAAGGCCCTGGGGCTGCGTCACTCGCCCTCGCTGACCTTCGTCCTCGACGACGTGCAGGACCAGGTCAAGCAGATCGACGACCTGCTCGCCCAGGCCCGGCACGCCGACGCCGAGGTGCAGCGGTTGGCCGCCCAGGCGAAGTACGCCGGTGACGCCCAGCCCTACCGGGTCGACGACGACGAGGACGATGACGTCGACGACGAAGCCGCCGACGCCGACGCCTCGACGACGGACCGGCGGTGACGGCCGCCCCGGACACGGCCGGTGAGCTCCGCGTCGGGTCGCCGTCCGCCGGCCCCGGCGAGGACGACTGGGCTGCCGCCGTCGCTGCGGTACGCGGCCTGCCGGCCGACGCCCGGGTGCTGCTGATCTGTCACGTCAACCCGGACGGCGACGCGCTGGGCAGCATGCTCGGCTTCGGGCTGGGACTGCGCCGGCTCGGCGTACGCCGGTTGCAGGCCACCTTCCCGGGGCCGCCCGAGGTGCCGGAGCCGTTCCGCTGGCTGCCCGGGATCGACCTGTTGGTGCCGGCCACCGAGGCGTACCCGGATCCGGATCTGGTGGTCTGTTTCGACGCCGCGAGTGAGTCGCGGCTCGGTGACCTGGTGGACCGGCTCGACACCGCCGGCACCTCGGTGGTCCTCGACCATCACGCCTCGAACACCGGCTTCGGTGCGGTGCACCTGGTGGACCCGACGGCTGCGGCCACCTCGGTCGTGGCCGAGCAGTTGCTCACCCGGCTCGACGTGCCGTTGGACGCGGAGATCGCGGCCGGCCTCTACGTCGCGTTGACCACCGACACCGGCTCGTTCCGGTACGCGGCGACGACGCCGGAGGTGCACCGGCTCGCCGCCCGGCTGCTCGCCACCGGCCTGCGCCCCGGTGACATCTCCCGCGAGGTCTTCGACACCCGGCCGTTCGGCGCGGTCCGGCTCTTCGGTGAGGTGCTGGGCCGGTCCCGGCTCGAACCGGAGGCCGCCGCCGGGCACGGTCTGGTCTGGACCCACGCCACCCTCGACGACCTGGACCGCCACGACCAGCGGCCGTACGTGCTGGAGTCGCTGATCGACTCGGTGCGCTGCACCGCCGAGGCGGACGTCGCGTGTGTGCTCAAGCAGGTCGGGCCGCACGCGTGGGCGGTGTCGATGCGCAGCAAGGGTGCGGTCGACGTCAGCGCGGTGGCGGTGGCGCTGGGTGGCGGAGGTCACCTGTTCGCCGCCGGATTCACCGGGCAGGGCGACGTCGACCAGGTCATCGCCCTGATCAGGGCGGAGTTGGGCGGGGCGTTGACCGCAGGTCACGGCGACGCCGACGGGTGTCGGTCTTCCCGCACGGGGTGAGCCCGGGGAGAATCGGACGATGGAGCAGCCGCACGAGATCGCCGTGGACGTCTCCCGCACCTGGGACCGGCCGGTGGTCACCGTGCCGGTGCTGGCCTGCCTCTCCCTGGTCGGCGGGCAGTTCCCGTCGTTTTCCGCCCAGGCCAACCTCTGGACGTTGGGCACCGGCGGCGCGCTGATCTGGCTCGGCCTCGGCAACCGGGTGCAGCGTCGGCCGGCACCACGCCGGTTGGGCCGGGGCACCGCCTGGTGGCTGCTCCCGGCGGCGCTGTTCGGGGTGCTGGAAGGCGCCACCTTCGTCATGGCGGTCGGGGACGAGTTCCCCACCCTGTCCCGGCTGGCCGACCCGCTGCTGGAGGACGAACTGGTCCGTTCGGCGGCCTGGTTCGCCTGGCTGGCCGCCTTCTGGGGGCTGGTGCGCCGGTGATGCGTACCCTCGCCATCAGTGGCTTCCTGACCTCCCTGGTGCTCTTCGCGGTGGTCGAGTGGGCCTCCCGCCGGGAGGGCTCCCGGATTCCGTCCCTGGGCGACGTCTGCGCCTACGTGATGCGGTACGAGGTGGGCCCGGTGCCGGTCGGCCGGATCGGGTTGTTCGGATTCTGGTGGTGGCTGGGCTGGCACTTCCTGGCCCGCTGAGCACCACCGTCCGCCGCCCGCCCGCCCTCCGCACATCTGTCGATGGGTCTCTTCGCCGGCACCCGCGCGACGTGTGTCCCTGCCGGCACGACGTGCGTCGCTGTCCGCGCGCGGCGGACCGTCCGTTTCCGGCCGCCCGGGGTGGCTGCCGTGGCGTCCAGATGACGGGAAGAGTGGACACCATGTGGAAAGTAAACGTTAACTTGGGAAAGGCCGACGTCGCGTCGCGACGCAGGTCGTGGGCGGTGGTGCCACACCCGGTGCCGCCTCCCTCCAGGGTCTGACCGACCCGGGCTCAACGCTGCCAGGCGAGCCGCTCCGGTGATCCCGGGCCGCCTTCCCGGCGCTCAGCAGGACCGCCCGTAGGGCCACCTGTCCCGGTGGTCCGCACCCTGGAAGGACACCGCCATGGCGACCAAGCCCAAGACCGAGACGACCGACGAGGCCCGCGAGCAGATGCGCCGCGCGCTGCAGACCTCGATGGACACCCGTCAGTGACGCTGCCGCCCCGGCGGTGACCCCACCGCCGGGCGGACTCTTCGCCCGCCCGGGCCCGCCCGGTCGAGTGGCACCGCCGTCCGTTGCCCGGGCCCGCCCGGCGCGGTGCCGGGGTGTCCGCCGGGCGGGTCCGAGGGGACGGGTGCCGGGGGCGGGTGCCGGGCCACCTCCGCCGGCCAGCCTTCGGTAAGTGTTGGCGGGGATTGCGTTCCTTACCGGCGGCGTGTCAGGATCGGCGGCGATGAGCCAGTCCACTCCTACCGCCACCGCGCTCGCCTCACCGCGCCGGATCGCCACCCTCGCCCTGCCCGCCCTGGTGGTGCTCGCGGCCGAGCCGCTCTACGTGCTGGTCGACACCGCCGTGGTGGGGCACCTGGGCCGGGTTCCGCTGGCCGCGCTCGCCGTCGGCGGCACGGTGCTGACCCTCACCGCCTGGCTCGGCACCGTGCTGGCGTACGGCATCACCGGGCGGGTGGCCCGACGGTTCGGTTCCGGTGACCGGGCCGCGGCGCTGGCCGAGGGCGTCCAGGCTTCCTGGCTGGCGCTCGGGGTGGGCGTCCTGCTGGCCGTCGGCATGCAGTTCGGCGGGGACGCGCTGGCGCGTACCCTCGCCGGTGGTGGTGGCGAGGTGGCCGACGCCGCCGGGCAGTGGCTGCGGATCGCGGCCCTCGGCGCACCCGGCCTGCTGCTGGCCGCCGCCGGCAACGGCTGGCTGCGCGGCATCCAGGACATCCGGCGGCCGCTGCTGTTCGTGCTCGGGCCCAACCTGCTCTCCGCGCTGCTCTGCCCGCTGCTGGTCTACCCCGCCGGGCTGGGCCTGCCCGGTTCGGCGGTGGCCAACGTGATCGCCCAGACCGTCTCGGGTGGCCTCTTCGTCGGCGCGCTGCTGCGGGAGCGGGCCGACCTGCGGCCCCGCCCGGCCCTGATCCGCCAGCAGCTGGTGCTCAGCCGGGACCTACTCATCCGGGGGGTCGCCTTCCAGGCCAGCTTCCTGTCCGCCACCGCGGTCGCCGCCCGGTTCGGCGCCGCCGCCGTGGGTGCCCACCAGATCGCCCTGCAACTGTGGTTCTTCACCGCCCTGCTGCTCGACGCGCTGGCGATCGCCGCGCAGGCGTTGATCGGCGCCGCCCTGGGCGCGGGCGACGCCGCCGGGGCGCGCGCCCTGGCCCGGCGGTTCGCGCTGCTCGGTGGGGTGTGCGGGGTGGGCTTCGCGGTGCTCATCGCGGCCGGGGCCGGCGTCGTGCCGTCGCTGTTCAGTTCCGATCCCCAGGTGCGCGGCCAGGCGATGGTGGCCTGGCCGTGGTTCGCGGCGATGCAGCCGTTCGCCGGGGTGGTGTTCGCCCTCGACGGCGTGCTGATCGGTGCCGGCGACGTCCGCTACCTGCGCGACCTGACCGTCGTCGCGGCGCTCGGCGGTTTCCTGCCGTCGATCTGGTTCTCCTTCGCTTTCGACCTCGGGTTGGGGGGCATCTGGGCCGGCCTCACCCTGTTCGTGATCATCCGGCTCGTCGGGGTCCTGCTGCGGCTGCGTTCCGGCCGGTGGGCGGTGGTCGGCGCGGTGCGCTGACCCGCCACGGCCGGCTGGCCGTCCGGCATTGTGCCGTGCGGTGGCGGGCGGGGTGGACCCGTCTGGCAGGCTTGGCGGTCGTGAACGGTGACGGTCTGATCGTGGTCGACAAGCCCGGCGGCATGACGTCGCACGACGTGGTGGCACGCATCCGCCGGTTGGCCCGCACCCGCCGGGTCGGGCACGGCGGCACCCTCGACCCGATGGCCACCGGGGTGCTGGTGATCGGGGTGGGCCGGGCCACCCGGCTGCTGACGTACGTGATCGGGGCGGGCAAGAGCTACACCGCGACGGTCCGGCTCGGCCAGGCCACCGTCACCGACGACGCCGAGGGCGACGTGCTCACCGCCACGCCCGCCGGGGAGCTGACCGACGCCGCGATCCGGGCCGCGTTCGGGCCGTTGACCGGTGAGATCGACCAGGTGCCCAGCGCGGTCAGCGCCATCAAGATCAACGGGGAGCGGGCGTACAAGCGGGTCCGGGACGGCGAGAGCGTCGAGCTGCCCGCCCGCCGGGTCACCGTCTCCCGGCTGGACGTGTCGGCGATCCGGCGGGACACCCCGGACGTGGTCGACGTCGACGTCGACGTCGACTGCTCGTCCGGGACGTACATCCGGGCGCTGGCCCGCGACGCCGGCCGGTCACTCGGCGTCGGCGGGCACCTCACCGCGCTGCGGCGCACCGCTGTGGGCAGTTTCACCCTCGCCGAGTCGGCCACCCTCGAGACCCTGGAACAGCGCGCGCCCGAGGTGGTCAACCTGCCCCTCGACACCGCCGCCGACAGGTACTTCTCCCGTCGGGAGGCCACCGCCGACGAGGCGAAGGTGCTCTCCCACGGTGGGCCGCTCGACCCGGTCGGCATCGCCGGGCCGTACGCCGTCTTCGGACCGGACGGTGGCGTGATCGCTATCGTCAGCGAGCGGGACGGCCGGGCCCGCGCGGAGATCGTGCTCGCCCCGGCCTGACCGGGCCGCCGGCCGGTCCGGTCGGACGGTGCGGCGGGAGTGGGCGCGACAACGACGGCCGGGACG
This sequence comes from Micromonospora sp. CA-248260, assembly GCF_050942205.1. NCBI lineage: Bacteria > Bacillati > Actinomycetota > Actinomycetes > Micromonosporales > Micromonosporaceae > Micromonospora > Micromonospora sp. CA-248260. Next base: position 1,633,532 of record NZ_CP192021.1, read on the forward strand.
ACCGGCGGGTGGGTACGGGTGGGAGCCGGTCAGTGGCGGAGCAGGGAAGGAGCGGCATGCAGCGGTGGCGGGGGTACGAGGCGGCACCCGGTGACTGGGGGCGGTCGGTCGTCACCATCGGCGTCTTCGACGGCGTGCACCAGGGACACCAGGCGACCATCGGACACGCCGTGGCGCGGGCCCGGGAGCTGGGCGTCCGGTCGGTGGTGGTGACCTTCGACCCGCACCCGGCCGAGGTGGTCCGACCCGGATCGCATCCGGCCGTGCTCACCGAGCCCACCCGCAAGGCGGAGCTGATCGAGGCGCTCGGGGTCGACGTGCTCTGTGTGGTGCCGTTCACCGCCGAGCTGTCCCGGCTGCCGGCCGAGGCGTTCGTGCACGACATCCTGGTCGAACATCTGCACGCCATGCTGGTCGTGGTGGGGGACAACTTCCGCTTCGGGCACCGGGCCGCCGGGAACGTGGCGCTGCTCGAACAGCTCGGCGGGACCTTCGGCTTCGGGGTGGAGAACGCCCCGCTGGTCACCGCCGACGGCACGGTCTTCTCCTCGACGTACATCCGGGCCCGGATCGAGGCCGGGGACGTGGCGGCGGCGGCGGCCGTGCTCGGCCGGCCGCACCGGCTCGAAGGGGTCGTGGTGCTGGGTGACCAGCGTGGCCGGGAGCTGGGCTTCCCCACCGCCAACCTGCTCTGCCCGCCGCACACGGCGGTGCCCGCCGACGGGGTCTACGCCGGCTGGCTGGTGCGCCGGGGGACCGAGCGGCTGCCGGCGGCCATCTCGATCGGCACCAACCCGACGTTCGCCGGCCGGGAGCGCCGGGTCGAGGCGCACGTGTTGGACTTCGCCGGCGACCTGTACGGCGAGCGGGTCGCCCTCGACTTCGCCGCCCACCTGCGCGGCCAGATCCGGTACGACGCGATCGAACCGCTGCTCGTGCAGATGGCCGAGGACGTCGCGCGGACCCGGCTGGCGGTCGCCTGACCGGCCCGGCGGGCGGGGTGGGCGGGCCGCCGACGCCCGCCGCGTGGGCCTTGACCGGGCGCTTCCGCGACGGGCTGGTAGTGTGGCGGTGACGTCGGATGACCGACGCGGGGCCTCGCGTGCCTGCACGACGCCGCGGGTGCGAGGTTCGTCCGTCCCGGTCCGTTCGGACCCGAACGACGGACATCAGTTGTCAACCCACCGAAACAGGGAGAACATGGCGCTCGACCAGGAAGCCAAGGCCAAGATCCGCACGGAGTACGCGACCGCCGAGGGCGACACCGGTTCGCCGGAGGTCCAGGTCGCGGTCCTCACCAAGCGGATCGCGGAGCTGACCGAGCACCTGAAGGTGCACAAGCACGACCACCACAGCCGCCGGGGGCTGCTGCTGCTGGTCGGTCGGCGCCGTCGGCTGCTCAACTACGTCCAGAAGAAGGACATCAGTCGCTACCGGTCGCTGATCGAGCGGCTCGGCCTGCGCCGATGACGTGACGGGGGAGTGGCCACCGGGCCGCTCCCCCGCTCGGCACCACCAGAAGAAGAGGGCCGCGCGACCACCCGAGAGGGAGCCGGTCAGCGTACCGGTCTCCGGTAGTGGCCCCCGGGCATCCCGGCATCATGCCGGCCACCCGGGCGCTTCGATCGAAGACCGGCCGTCTGAGCAGCTCCGGTGTCGTGCGCCCACGACGCGAAGGAGTACCGCCGCACATGACCGAGACCAACCTCGGCACCGAATCCCGCACCGCCGTGATCGACAACGGGTCCTTCGGTACCCGCGAGATCACTTTCTCCACCGGTCGGCTGGCCCGCCAGGCCGCCGGTTCCGTCATCGCCCAGCTGGGCGAGACGGTCGTCCTCTCCGCCACTACCGCCGGTAAGCACCCGAAGGAGCAGTTCGACTTCTTCCCGCTGACCGTCGACGTCGAGGAGCGGATGTACGCCGCGGGCCGCATCCCCGGCTCGTTCTTCCGCCGTGAGGGTCGGCCCAGCGAGGACGCGATCCTCACCTGCCGGCTGATCGACCGGCCGCTGCGCCCGTCGTTCGTCAAGGGCCTGCGCAACGAGGTCCAGGTCGTCGAGACCGTCCTCGCGCTCGACCCGCAGCACCCGTACGACGTGGTGGCCATCAACGCGGCCTCGATGTCGACGAAGCTGTCCGGCCTGCCGTTCTCCGGCCCGATCGGGGCGACCCGGGTCGCGCACGTCGACGGCCAGTGGGTGGCCTTCCCGACCCTGGAGGAGCTGGCCCGCGCCACCTTCGACATGGTGGTGGCCGGCCGCACGCTCGACGACGGCGACGTCGCGATCATGATGGTCGAGGCCGAGGCGACGCCGAACGCCGTCGCCCTCATCGCGGGCGGCGCGACCGCCCCGACCGAGGAGATCGTCGCCAGCGGCCTGGAGGCCGCCAAGCCGGCGATCCGCGAGCTGTGCCGGGCGCAGAGCGAGCTGGCCGAGGTCGCCGCCAAGCCGGTCACCGAGTTCCCGGTCTTCCTGGACTACCAGGACGACATTTACCAGGCGGTGGCCGAGCTGGTCCGCGCCGAGGTGGCCGAGGCGCTCCAGATCGCCGGCAAGGCCGACCGCGAGGAGGCCCTGGACCGGATCAAGGCCAAGGTCGCCGAGGAGCTGGGCAGCCGGTTCGAGGGCCGGGAGAAGGAGCTGTCCGCGGCGTTCCGGTCGCTGACCAAGTCCGAGGTCCGCAACCGGGTGCTGCGCGAGCAGGTCCGCATCGACGGCCGGGGTCCGCGTGACATCCGGGCGCTCACCGCCGAGGTCGGCGTGCTGCCCCGGGTACACGGCTCCGCGCTGTTCGAGCGGGGCGAGACCCAGATCCTCGGGGTCACCACGCTGAACATGCTCCGGATGGAGCAGATGGTGGACACCCTCTCCCCGGAGAACCGCAAGCGTTACATGCACAACTACAACTTCCCGCCGTACTCGACCGGGGAGACCGGCCGGGTCGGCTCGCCGAAGCGGCGGGAGATCGGCCACGGCGCGCTGGCCGAGCGGGCCCTGCTGCCGGTGCTGCCGTCGCGCGAGGAGTTCCCGTACGCGATCCGCCAGGTGTCCGAGGCGCTCGGCTCCAACGGCTCGACGTCGATGGGTTCGGTCTGCGCCTCGACGTTGGCGCTGCTGTCGGCCGGTGTGCCGCTCAAGGCGCCGGTGGCCGGCATCGCGATGGGCCTCATCTCCGACGAGGTCGACGGCAAGACCCAGTACGTGACGCTGACCGACATCCTCGGTGCCGAGGACGCGTTCGGTGACATGGACTTCAAGGTCGCCGGCACGCCGGAGTTCGTCACCGCGCTCCAGCTCGACACCAAGCTCAACGGCATCCCGTCGGATGTGCTCGCCGCCGCGCTCCAGCAGGCGAACGAGGCCCGGCAGACCATCCTCGGCGTGATGCAGGCGGCGATCGAGGCCCCGGCCGAGATGTCGGACTACGCGCCGCGGGTCACCACCGTCAAGATCCCGGTGGACAAGATCGGCATGGTGATCGGCCCGAAGGGGCAGACCATCAACGCCATCCAGGACGAGACCGGCGCCGAGATCTCCATCGAGGACGACGGCACGATCTACGTCGGCGCGACCAACGGCCCGTCGGCGCAGGCCGCCGTGGACCGGATCAACGGGATCGCCAACCCGACCCTGCCCAAGGCCGGCGAGCGGTTCCTCGGCACGGTGGTCAAGACCGCCGCGTTCGGCGCGTTCATCTCGCTGCTGCCCGGCCGCGACGGCCTGCTGCACATCTCCAAGGTGGGCGACGGCAAGCGGGTCGAGCGGGTCGAGGACTTCCTCAACGTCGGCGACAGGGTCGAGGTGGAGATCGCGGACATCGACGCCCGCGGCAAGATCTACCTGGACAAGGTCCGGCCGGAGGGCGCCGAGGCGCCAGCCGCCGGTGAGGCCGGCGAGGCCGCCGGTGGCGACCGGCCGGCGGGTCGGGGCGGTGACCGGGGTCCGCGTGACCGTGGTGACCGTGGTGGCGACCGGGGCGGTCGTGCCCCGGAGCGTGGCGAGCGCGGCCCGGGTGGCGGCGAGGGTGGCGACGGCGGCGAGCGTCCGCGTCGGCGTACCCGGCACAGCTGAGCAGTGACCGGCCGGGTGACGACGACGTCGTCACCCGGCCGGTGTGTCTCCCTCCACCCCTCATCGCACGGAGAGCAGGTTTGCGTGAGCCGTTCGCCGTTCCCCCCGGCTCGACGGCCGGTGGCCCCGCCTGACGTCCGCCGGCACGCCACCACCGGCCAGCCCGGCCGCGCCGGTACGGCGTCCCGGGCGGTCACCCGCACGATCAGTGACGACCCGTTGGGTGGCACGGTGCGGCGGACCGTCATGCCGAGCGGGCTGCGGGTGCTCACCGAGGCGATCCCGACGATGCGCAGCGTCTCGTTCGGCATCTGGGTCACCGTCGGTTCGCGGGACGAGACCGGTCCGCAGGCCGGTGCGGCGCACTTCCTGGAGCACCTGCTGTTCAAGGGCACCCACAAGCGCACCGCCCTGGAGATCTCCTCCGAGATCGAGGCGGTGGGTGGCGAGACCAACGCCTTCACCACCAAGGAATACACCTGCTACTACGCGCGGGTCCTCGACGAGGACCTGCCGTTGGCCATCGACGTGATGTGCGACGCGGTCGCCGACTCGCTGCTGGAGCCGGCCGACGTGGAGACCGAACGCGGGGTCATCCTCGAAGAGATCGCCATGCACGACGACGAGCCCGGCGACGAGGTGCACGACCTGTTCGCCCGCGCCGTCTACGGCGACCACCCCCTCGGCCGGTTGATCTCCGGCACCGAGGAGACGGTCACCCCGATGACCCGTAGGCAGATCCAGAGCTTCTACCGCCGCCGCTACACCGCGCCGCAGATCGTGATCGCCGCCGCCGGCAACCTCGACCACGCCGCCGTGGTCCGGCTGGTCCGCCAGGCGCTGCACGGCACCCCGCTGGACACCGACCCGGCCGAGCCGGGCACCCCCCGGCCGACCACCCCGACGGTACGCACGAAGCCGGCCACCGTCCTGGTCGAGCCGAAGGAGACCGAGCAGGCGCACGTCATCCTCGGCTGCCCCGGCATCGACCGGGTCGACGAGCGGCGGTTCGCCCTCGGGGTGCTCAACAACGTCCTCGGCGGCGGGATGTCCAGCCGGCTGTTCCAGGAGATCCGGGAACGCCGTGGCCTGGCCTACTCGGTCTACTCCTACGCCAGCCAGTACGCCGACAGCGGCCTGTTCGCCGTCTACGCCGGCTGCGCGCCGGGCAAGGTCGACGAGGTGCTCCAGCTGACCCGCGCCGAGCTGGCCCGGGTGGCCGCCGACGGGCTCACCGAGGCGGAGGTGGCCCGGGGCAAGGGGATGAGCAAGGGTTCGTTCGTGCTGGGTCTGGAGGACACCGGTTCCCGGATGAGCCGGCTGGCCAAGGGCGAGCTGCTCTACGGCGATCTGATGCCGGTGGACGAGCTGCTGGCCCGGGTCGACGCGGTGACCGTGGCCGACGTGAACACCCTGGCCGCCGAGCTGCTGAGCCGGCCGATGTCGCTGGCGGTGGTCGGCCCGTTCGGGGAGCACGACTTCGCCGGCTGAGCCCGCCGCCGGCCGACCCGTTCCCGGCCGCGCGGTGCCGTGGGCGACGTCGGCCCGACCGGCCGGGCGTCCGGATGGGCACCGGCTCGCGGTCGGGTCCCGGCCGGGACCGGCCGGTGGGACGGTGGTGGTCCGACGGTGGCCCGCGTCCCGATTGGGATAGGTTGTGCCGCGTGACTGACGAGCAGGAGCAGGGCCGCGACGGGTCGATCCGGGTCGGTGTGCTGGGTGCCCGGGGCCGGATGGGCGCCGAGGTGTGCCGGGCGGTCGACGGGGCCGACGACCTGGCGCTGGTGGCGGCGGTCGACCAGGGCGACGAGTTGGCCGGGGCCGAGGCCGCCGAGGTGGTCGTCGACTTCACCACCCCGGACGTGGTCATGGACAACCTGCGCTGGTGCGTCGACCGGGGTGTGCACGCGGTGGTCGGCACGACCGGCTTCACCCGGGCGCGGCTGGAGCAGGTGCGCGGCTGGCTGGCCGACCGGCCCGACGTCGGGGTGGTGATCGCCCCCAACTTCGGCATCGGCGCGGTCCTGATGATGCAGTTCGCCGCCCGCGCGGCCCGGCACTTCGAGTCCGTGGAGATCATCGAGCAGCACCACCCACGCAAGCTCGACGCGCCGAGCGGCACCGCCACCCACACCGCCCGGCTGGTCGCGCAGGCCCGCGCCGAGGCCGGTCTCGGCCCGATGCCGGACGCCACCAAGGACGAGGTGCCGGGGGCGCGGGGCGCCGACATCGACGGGGTACGCGTGCACGCGGTCCGCGCCACCGGCCTGCTCGCCCACCAGGAGGTGCTGTTCGGCACTCTCGGCGAGACGCTGACCATCCGGCACGACTCGTACGACCGGGTGTCGTTCATGCCCGGGGTGCTGCTGGCAGTGCGGGCGGTCCGGCAGCGGCCCGGGCTGACCGTCGGCCTGGACGCCCTGCTCGACTAGCCTCACGTCACTCACTGCCCAGCCCAGCCCGCGTAGCTCAGCCGCGCAGCCCGCGTCTCGGCCGGCGTGTCCGGGCCTGATGTGGAGCGGCGGGGCACGCCGGGTGGGGGGCACGGACCGCGGGCGGAGCCGGGTGCCGTGGGTGGTGTCGGCCAATTCGTTTGGCGGTGCGCCGGGCCGGCCCTAGGCTGCCCCGGTGCTGGATTCCGGATTCACCGATCGGACCGGGCGGCGGGTCACCCTGCGTCCCGTGGACGACGACAACTGGCGGGCGGTGGCCGACCTGGCCCCCCGTGACGACCAACGCGACTGGGTGCCGGCACTGGCGGCCCGCTACCTGCTGCTGACCATGCGTTCCGACGTCTGGACGTCGTTGGCCGTGTACGCCGACGACGCCGTGGCCGGTCACGTCATGTGGGGCGTGGACGACGACGGGTCGCGGTGGATCGGTGGGATGGTGGTCGACGCCGCCGAGCAGGGCCGGGGGGTGGGCCGGGCCGCCGTGCGCACCCTCGCCGACTGGCTGGCCGGGCCGGACGCCACCCACCCCGTCCGGTTGTCGTACCACCCCGGCAACACGGCTGCCGCCGGGCTCTACACCTCGCTGGGTTTCGCCCCCACCGGCGTGCTGGAGGACGACGAACTGGTCGCCGAGCTGCGCCGCTGACCCCGGCGGCGTCACTCCTGCTCGATCACCGACAGGATGTTGCCGGCCGGGTCGGTGAACCAGGCGATCGTCGGCCCGTTGTCACGCATGATCCCCCGGTCGTCCTGCGGCAACCCCGGGTAGCGCGCGAACCGCACCCCCCGGGCGGTCAGCTCGTCGACCGCCCGGTCGACGTCGGCCACCGGGAAGTTGAGCACCGTGAACGTCGCCGGCACGTGGTCGGCCTTGGGATAGACCACCACGTCCCGGTCGCCGGCCAGGTGCAGCATCAGCAGCCCACCGGGGCCGCCGAGCTGCGACACCCGCAGGTCGAGGGTGCCGGCGTAGAACTCCCGGGCCCGGTCGGTGTCGTCGGCCGAGAACCCGCTGAACGCCTTTGTGTCCCGGAACATGCCCGTCTCCCTCACCGTCGGTGGCACCCCGCCGCCTCCGGTCTACCAGGGTGGACCGACAGTTTCGGCCGGTTTAGGGCGGGCCGACAGTTTCGGCCGGTTCAGGGCGTGTCGGTCGACTCCGGCGCGGGTGTGTCGTCCGGTTCGGTGGGGACCGCGACGTGCAGCCGTACCTGGGGGACGAGCATGTCGTCGACGTCCAGCGCACGGGCCGCGCCGTCCGGCTCCCACCCGGTGCTGGTGAGGAACTTACGGGTCGCCTCGTCGCCGTCGAACGCCCAGGCCACCGCGTGGGTGAACCCGTCGGCCCGCCAGCCGTCCACGGCGGCGGAGAGCAGCCGGCTGCCGTGCCCACGCCGCCCCCAGCGCGGCTCCACCAGCAGGTCGGTCACCGCGACCACCCCGGCGCCCAGCGCCGTGGCCGGCTCGCCCGGGGCGAGCGCCTCGGCGTCCGCCGGCCCGGAAGCCGCGAACCCCACCAGATAGGATTGCTCGGCCTGTTCCACGGCGACGAGCACCCGGTGCGCGGCCGAGGGCGGCTCCTGCACCGCCGCGCTCCACCGCCGGGCGAGCCACGCCTCGTCCAGGTTGTCGAGCACGTGCCGGGGCAGCAGCCGACGGTACGCGACCCGCCAGGTCGCGAGCTGCACACGGGCGATCTCGGCGGCGTCCTCCGGACGCGCCGGGCGGACGAACCCCAGAGCCATGGCACGAAAGCCTAGGCCACAGCGAGGGAGACGACGGTGGCGCAGGGGGCCAGGCGGACGACCGGGCAGGTCGTCGCGGTGGTGGTGCTCGCCGTCGCGGTGGCCGCCTTCCTCTCCGTGGCGGCCGTCCGGCACGGCTTCTTCGACCTGAAGGTCTACTACGGCGCGCTGACCTTCTGGGTGCACGACCACGGCGAGATCTACGACTACCTCAAGCCCGGCACCCAGTACGGCTTCACCTACCCGCCGTTCGCCGCGCTGGTGATGCTGCCGATGGCGTACCTGCCGTGGCCGGTGGCGATCACCGTCAGCGTGGCCGCCACGGTGGTGGTCAGCGCGGTGCTGGTCTGGTGGCTGCTCGACCCGGTCGCCAGGCGGGCCGGCTGGACCCGCTGGTTCGTCCTGGCGGTGGCGCTCTGTCTGGCCGCCGCGTTCGAGCCGATGCGCGAGACGGTCAACTTCGGCCAGGTCAACATGCTGCTGCTCTTCCTGGTGGCGGTGGACCTGCTGCGGCTGCTGCCGGCCGGCAACCGGTGGGCCGGGGTGGGCATCGGGCTGGCCACCGCGATCAAGCTGACCCCGGGCGTCTTCATCGTCTACCTGCTGATCACCAGGCGCTTCCGGGCCGCCGCCACCGCCGTCGCCGCCTCGGCCGCCGCCACGCTGCTCGCCGCCGCCCTCTTCCCCGACGCCACCCGGGAGTTCTGGACGTCGGCGCTGTGGAACACCGACCGGGTGGGCGAGCTGGCGTTCGTGTCCAACCAGTCGCTGCGCGGGGTGGTGGCCCGGCTGAACCCGGAGCATCCGAGCACCCTGGCCTGGCTGGCGCTGGTGCTGGTCACCCTGGCCGTCTGGGCCTGGCGCTGCCGGGCCGCCGTGGCGCTCGGCGACGAGGCCACCGGGCTGGCGTTGACCGGCGCGCTGATGTGCCTGGTCAGCCCGGTCACCTGGGTGCACCACCTGGTCTGGTTGATCCCGGCGCTGATCCTGCTGGTCGACAACGCCGTCGCCGCGCCTGCCGGCAGCCTGCGACGGCGGGCGCTGCTGGCCCTCGCGGTGGTCTGCTACCTGCTGCTGTGCAGCCGGATCGTCTGGGCCTGGGAGAAGGACTTCACCGGGGTCACCGGCTTCCTGGGCAGCAACACCTACGTCTGGATCAGCCTCGCGCTGCTGGCGCTGCTGCCGATCCGCACCTGGGCCGCCCCGGTCGGCGGCCGGCCGGGCGGCCCGTCGGGGCCCACCGGCCGGGATGGGACGACCCGGCCCGCCGGCCCGCCCGGTGCGGTGGCCCGGCCGGCCGGGTCAGCCGGGGAGCCGGCCGGTGTAACGCAGTTCGTCGAGGTGGACCGGGGGTCCGCCGCCGGCCAGCGGCACCCGGTAGCGGGACCGCTCACCGTCGGCTGACAGGCCGGCCCGCTCGTAGAACCGGCGGGCCCGGACGTTGTCGGCCAGCACCCACACCCGGTACTCCCGCCAGCCGTTGGCCGCCAGCCCGTCCCGGGCGGCGGCGAACAGCGCCTGCGCGGTGCCGTCACCCCAGCGCGCCGGCTCCACGTAGATCGCCAGCACCTCGCCGTACGTCGGGTCCAGGTCGCCCCGGTCCTGGTTGTTGCGGTACGGGCCGAAGGTGGTGAACCCGGACGGCACCCCGTCGACCTCGGCGAGCAGGGTGGTGAACGGGTGCTCCGGGTCGGCGGTGCCCACGTCCCGTCGGCGCTGCGCCCAGGCCACCGGGTTGAGCCGGACCAGCACCTCGGCCGGCATGATGCCGGCGTAACCGGCCTGCCAGCCGTGGATGTGCACCCGGGCGATCGCCTCGGCGTCGTCCGGCTCCTCGCGACGGATGGTGAGCATGTGTCCGTTCTATGCCTCGACGGGCGGTCGGTCCAGCGTCCGCTCCGGTGTCGTACCGTTGGTCTAGGGTCGTCGGCGATGGTCGCACCGGAATCGCTCTCGCTCGCCCAGGCCCGGCGGCTGACGCTCGCCGCCCAGGGGTTCGCCGACCCGACGCCCACCGGGGCACCCACCCGCCGGCACCTGCGCCGGGTGCTCGACCGGGTCGGGTTGATCCAGATGGATTCGGTCAACGTGCTGCAACGCGCGCACTACCTGCCGCTCTACAGCCGGCTCGGGCCCTATCCGACCGCCCTGCTCGACACCGCCGCCTACCGCCGCCCCCGGGAGCTGTTCGAATACTGGGGGCACGAGGCGTCCCTGGTGCCGGTGGGGCTGCACCCCGCGCTGCGCTGGCGGATGGCCAAGGCCCGCGACGACGCCTGGGGCGGGATGCGGCGGATCGCCGAGGAGCAGCCCGACCTGGTCGCCTGGGTCCGTGACGAGGTCGCCGCGCGGGGGCCGCTGACCGCCGCCGAGATCGAGCACGACGCGCCCCGGGAGACCGGCCACTGGGGCTGGAACTGGTCGGCGGTGAAGCGGGCCCTGGAGTTCCTCTTCTGGGCCGGCGAGGTCACCGCCGCCGACCGGACGCCCTCCTTCGCCCGCCGCTACGACCTGCCCGAACGGGTGCTGCCGGCGGCCGTGCTCGACGCGCCCACGCCGACCGACGCCGAGGCGTACCGGACCCTGGTCGCGGTGGCCGCCGGGTCGCTGGGGGTGGCCGCCGAGCCGGAGCTGCGGGACTACTTCCGGCTCCCGCTGGCCGGTGCCCGGCAGGCCGTCGCCGAGCTGGTCGAGGCCGGTGAGCTGGTGCCGGTGACGGTGCAGGGGTGGCGGCAGCCGGCCTGGCGGCACGTCGACGCCCGGCTGCCCCGCTGGGTCCGGGGCAACACCCTGGTCAGCCCGTTCGACCCGCTGGTCTGGGAGCGGGCCCGCACCGAACGGCTGTTCGGCTTCGCCTACCGGATCGAGATCTACGTGCCGGCCGCGCAGCGGGTGCACGGCTACTACGTGCTGCCGTTCCTGCAGGGGGAGCGGTTCACCGCCCGGGTCGACCTCAAGGCCGACCGCAAGGCCGGGGTGCTGCTGGTGCCGGCGGCCTGGCAGGAGCCCGGCGTCGACCCGGGGGAGACCGCCGTCGCGCTCGCCGCCGAGCTGCGTCGGCTCGCCGGTTGGCTCGGCCTGGACGCGGTCGCCCCACCTGCGGCGGGTGACCTGGCCGCCCCGCTGGCCGCCGCGTTGCGCAGCCTCACCGGTGTACCGTGAGGCCGTGACGAGCGTTGACGGGCCGACCGGGCCGAGCCGGTCGGGGCAGGGCACCGATCCGACGTCGACCGGTTCCGCGCCGGCCGGCACCACCCACACGCTGAGCGACCCGTACCCCGTGGGCACACCAACCGGTCCGTACCCCGTCGGCACGCCGACCGACCCGGCCGCCGTCCACGGGCACCCGCACCCGGGGGTGGGCGGAAACGTCGAGGGGCTGCCCCCCGGCTCCTGGTCGGCGGGGCCGCCGGTGGCGTGGCAGCAGCCCGAGCCGGACCGGCTCACCCGCTTCGTGCTCCGGCTGCACGCCCGTTCGCCGCGCTGGGCGGCCCCGCTGGCCGCCCTCGGCTGCGTCGGCGCCGGGATGGCGTACGCGCTGGTCAGTGACCCGACCACCAGTGACCCGGACGCCCCGCCGAGCTGCCTGCTCAAGCTGACCACCGGGCTGGACTGTCCGGGTTGCGGGGGCACCCGCGCGCTGTGGTACCTCCTGCACGCCGACCTGCCCGCCGCCGCCCGGCACCACGTCGTCTTCGTCTTCGCGGTGCCCTTCCTGGCCTACCTCTTCGTCGCCTGGGCCGGTAAGCAGGCGTTCGGGTGGCGGCTGCCCGAGCTGCGGCTCAGCTCCCCGGTGATCGGCGGGTTCCTCGCCGTCTGGCTGGCCTTCTCGGTGCTGCGCAACCTGCCCTGGCCCCCGTTCACCGCCCTCTACGTCTGACCCGGCCGCGCCGGGCAGCCCCCGTCGCCGGCCCGACCGTGACACACCGGGGCGGGCGGTCGGCTGCGACGACGTCACCCGGTGGCCCCGGTGCGAGACCTTGGCCACCCGCCGGCCGCCCGGAACCCGCACCATCGGTGATCGCGCTGGTCAGGGGCGGCGGCCCGGGTTTCCCCGCAGCCCACCCGGCCACTACAGTCGCAGGAATGCCGGAGATGGTGCAGCCCCAGGTGCAGCTGATCGCGTGGACCCAGTTCCAGGCCCCCGACGACGTGCCGTGGTCGACCGACGCCGAGGGCGGCCAGGCGCTCGCCGAGTTCGCCGGCCGGGCCTGCTACCAGAGCTGGAAGAAGCCGAACCCGGCGACCGCCACCAACGCCGGCTACCTGGCGCACATCCTGGAGGTCGGGCACCTGTCGGTGCTGGAGCACGGCAGCGTGACCTTCTACTTCACCGGGGTGTCCCGTTCGTTCACCCACGAGCTGATCCGGCACCGGCACTTCTCCTACTCCCAGCTCTCCCAGCGCTACGTCCCGGAGCGGGACGCGGCGATGGTCGAGCCGGCGGTGATCGCCGACGACCCGGAGCTGCACAAGCGGTTCGTCGAGGCGGCCGAGGCGAGCGTCCGGGCGTACACCGAGCTGCTGGAGGGGCTGGAGCAGCGGTTCGCCGACGAACCCAACCCGACGCTGCGCCGCAAGCAGGCCCGGCAGGCGGCCCGGGCGGTGCTGCCCAACGCCACCGAGACCCGGATCGTGGTCACCGGCAACTACCGCGCCTGGCGGCACTTCATCGGGATGCGGGCCACCGAACACGCCGACGTGGAGATCCGTGAGCTGGCCGTGGAGTGCCTGCGGCAGCTCCAGCGGGTGGCCCCGAACGTGTTCGCCGACTTCGCCGTCACCACCCTGCCCGACGGCACCGAGGTGGCGACGAGCCCGCACGCACAGCTGTCCTGAGCCCTTCCCCACCGGACGTCCGGTGCTCGTCCGCTAGGTTGTGAGCATGACGCACGACCACCCTGCCACCCCCGACCGGGGCCTGTCGCGCCCGTTCGGGCGACTGCTCACCGCGATGGTGACCCCGTTCACCGCCGATGGCTCCCTGCATCTCGACGGCGCCGTCCAGCTGGCGACGTACCTCGTCGACGAGCAGGGCAACGACGCGCTGGTGATCAACGGCACCACCGGCGAGTCACCGACCACCACGGACGCGGAGAAGGACGCCCTGCTCCGGGCGGTGGTGGAGGCGGTCGGCGACCGGGCCCAGGTGGTGGCCGGCGTCGGCACCAACGACACCCGACACACCATCGAGCTGGCCGCCGCGGCGGAGAAGGCCGGCGCGCACGGCCTGCTGGTGGTGACGCCGTACTACAACAAGCCGCCGCAGCGGGGCCTGCTGCGGCACTTCACCGCGGTCGCCGACGGCACCAGCCTGCCGATCATGCTCTACGACGTGCCACACCGCACCGGGTTGGCCGTCGAGACCGAGACGCTGGTGCGGCTGGCCGAACACGAACGGATCGTCGCGGTCAAGGACGCCAAGGGTGACCTGACCGCCACCAGTTGGGTGACCAGCCGCACCGACCTCGCCTTCTACAGCGGCGAGGACTCGCTCACCCTGCCTACCCTGGCGATCGGCGGGGTCGGCCTGGTCGGCACCTCGACCCACTTCACCGGCGCGCTCGTCAAGCAGATGATCGAGGCGTACGACGCGGGCGACTCCGGCACGGCACTGACCCTGCACCGGCGGCTGATGCCGCTGCTCACCGGGATCTTCCGCAGCCCGGGCACCATCCTGGTGAAGGCGGGCCTGAACGTGTCGGGCCTGCCCGCCGGGCCGGTGCGGCCGCCGCTGGCGGACGCCACCGACGACGAACTGGCCCTGCTGCGCGCGGACTGCGCGGCGGCGGGCCTGGACCTGCCCGAATGACCGAACGACACGACGGACGCCGGGTTACGGCGTCGCAGAATGAGGTGGACGCGTGACCGAGGCGCAATTCGAGGGTGAACTGCCCCCGCCGCTGCCCGAGGGCGGGCTGCGGATCATCCCGCTCGGCGGACTCGGTGCCATCGGTCGGAACATGACCGTCTTCGAGTACGACGGCAAGCTGCTCATCGTCGACTGTGGGGTGCTCTTCCCCGACGTCGAGCAGCCCGGCGTGGACCTGATCCTGCCCGACTTCGGGCCGATCCTGGACCGGCTGGCCGACGTGCAGGCGATCGTGCTGACCCATGGCCACGAGGACCACATCGGCGCGGTGCCGTACCTGCTCGCCCACAAGCCGGACATCCCCCTGGTCGGCTCCCAGTTCACCCTCGCCCTGGTCGAGGCGAAGCTGGCCGAGCGGCGGATCCAGCCCTACACGCTCACCGTCCGGGAGGGCGGCCGGGAGCGGCTGGGCCCGTTCGAGTGCGAATTCTTCGCAGTCAACCACTCGATCCCGGACGCGCTCGCGGTGGCCGTGCGTACCCCGGCGGGCCTGGTGCTGCACACCGGTGACTTCAAGATGGACCAGCTCCCGCTGGACGGCCGGATCACCGACCTGGCCGGCTTCGCCCGGCTCGGTGCGGAGGGTGTCGACCTGCTCCTGTCGGACTCCACCAACGCCGAGATCCCCGGTTTCGTCACCCCGGAACGGGAGATCGGGCCGGTGCTCGACTCGATCTTCGCGAAGGCGAAGGGGCGGATCATCGTCGCCTCGTTCGCCTCGCACGTGCACCGGGTGCAGCAGGTCTTCGACTCGGCGCTGGAGCACGGCCGCAAGGTGGCGCTGATCGGCCGGTCGATGGTCCGCAACATGGGCATCGCCCGCGACCTCGGCCTGCTCAACATCCCGGCCGGCCTGGTCATCGGGATCGAGGAGGCCACCACGCTGCCGCCCGACCAGATCGTGCTGATGTCCACCGGTTCGCAGGGTGAGCCGATGAGCGCCCTGGGCCGGATGGCCAGCGGCGACCACCGGCACATCACCATCGCCCCCGGCGACACCGTCGTGCTCGCCTCGTCGCTGGTCCCCGGCAACGAGACCTCGGTCTACCGGGTGATCAACCGGCTGGCCCGGGCCGGCGCGGTGGTGGTGCACAAGGACGTCGCCAAGGTGCACGTCTCCGGGCACGCCCCCGCCGGTGAACTGCTCTACCTGCTCAACGTGGTGCGGCCGAGCAACCTGATGCCGGTGCACGGCGAGTGGCGGCACCTGCGGGCGCACGCGCGGCTCGGCATCGAGTCCGGCGTCGCCCCGGACCGGGTGGTGATCTGCGAGGACGGCGACGTCGTCGACCTGGTCGAGGGCCGGGCCAGTGTGGTCGGGCACGTGAAGAGCCGTTACGTCTACGTCGACGGTCTGGCCGTGGGCGACGTCAGCGAGTCGCTGCTCACCGAGCGGCGGATCCTCGGCGACGGCGGTTTCATCGCCACCACAGTGGTGGTCGACTCGGTCACCGGCAAGGTGGTCGCCGGCCCGACCCTGTCGGCGAAGGGCTTCTCCGAGGACCCGGCCGCGTTCAACCCGGTGATCCCGCTGGTCACCGAGGCGCTGAACCGGGCCGCCGCGGACGGCATCACCGATCCGCACCAGCTTCAGCAGATCGTCCGACGCACCGTGGGGCGGTGGGTCAACGACGCGTACCGCCGCCGTCCGATGATCGTCCCGACCGTGGTCGAGGTCTGAGCGGGTTCCCCACCCGGACGCCGTGGGCCGGCCACCGTCGTGACGACGGTGGCCGGCCCGTTTGCCGGTGGGCTCAGCGGTGGCGCAGGGTGGCCACGATCAGGTTGGGGTCGGTCGCGGTGACGTAGGCGGCGCTGGCCACCAGGACCGTGTGCCCGCGTACGGCCACCGAGGTCGGGTTCTGGAGCCCGTCGGCACCGGTCAGCAGGGTCCGGGTCCGCCCGTCGTGGTCGATGCCGACCACCGTGTTGGGCCCGTTGAGGGCGGCGACGACCCGGCCGTCGGGGGCGAAGGTGAAGTCGTCGATGCCGACCAGCCCGGTCGCCCTGACCTCGACGGCACCCGGCCGGCCCGCCCGCAGCGGAATCCGCAGCAGGGTGCCCTGGTCCAGGTTGGTCGCCCAGACCGCGCCACCCCGGACCTTGACGCCGTTGACGCCGAGGAAACCGGTCGGGGCGAGCGCGGACGCCGACGACCAGACCCGGGCGGGACCACCGGCCAGCGGGACGGTCGAGATGGTGCCGCGCACCGAGTCGGTGACGTAGAACGTCCGGCTCGTCGGGTCGAGCGCCAGCCCGTTCGGCAGCCCGTCGGCCGGTAGCGCGGCGATCCGCCGGGGCGTCTGACCCGGCGGAATCCGGTACAGACCCGTGCTGGCGGCGTCGCCGCTGGCGTACAGGACATAGATCGTGCCGTCGTCGGTGCGGACGATGCCGCTGGTCAGGGCGAAACCGAGCACGGGGGTGGCGACGCCGCCGTCGGCCGGCGCGGCCAGGGTGGCCAGCACCCGGGTCCGGCCGGCCGGGTCGACGGCGGCGACCTGCCGGGCCGCCGCGAACGTGAGGTAGGCCGTGCCGTCGGGGCCCAGGGTGATGTTCTCCGGCAGTTGCCCCCGCGTCAGGTCGAAGTGGACCGCGATCCGTGCCGCCGGGGCCGACCGGGCCGGGGTGACGGCGGAGGCCGGGACGCCCGCCGACGCCGGGGCCGCCGACGGTACGGCCAGGGCGCCGGCCGCCGCGGCGGCCACCGCGAGGGTGAGGATTCTTCTGCGCATGGTTCGTCCTTCTGGTGAGGGGCCCGGGAGTGGGCCCGGTTTCGGGCGCGGACGGTCCGGCACCTGGTCAGGTGCCCTCGTCTCGCGGTGTCGGCGCAGCGTCGACCGGCCGGCTCACGCCGGCCCGTCGGTGCGGGTGGGGCAGCAGAGCCGCTCTGCTGCCCGGGTGGGGCGCGGGGTCAGCCGGGCGCGGGCAACGGCTGCCGGTCGGCGGCCCGGCCGGTGACCGCCGTGTGCACGAGCAGCGTCATCGCCGCCTGGGACGGGGAACCCGGCGCGGTGGTGGCGACGACCAGCACCTGGTCGTCCTCGGTCCGCAGGGTCTGCTGGGTGACGGCCAGCACGCCCACCACCGGGTGTCGCATCTCGTAGCCGGCGTGGCCGCCGGCCTTGACCCGGTGGTCGGCCCACGCGGCGGCGAACTCGGGGCTGCGTACCGCCAGCTCGCCGACCAGCGCGGCGAGCAACGGGTCCGCCGGGTGCTGCCCGGAGGTCGCCCGCAGGGTCGCCACCACGGCTCGTGCCTTGGCCGGCCAGTCGACGTACAGGTCACGGGTGTGCGCGTCGAGGAAGATCAGCCGCGCCATGTTCGGCCGCCGGTCCGGCCGGTCCACCGCCGCCGGCTCCAGGTGCCCGGCGAAGAGGGCGTGCCCGGCGACGTTCCAGGCCAGCACGTCGAGGCGACGGCCGAGCACCAGCACGGGTACGTCGCCGAGTGCGGCGACCAGTTGCCGCACGGTCGGATCGACCCGCTCCGGCGGCGGCCGGCGGGTGACCGGGCGGCGGCCACCGGCGGCCAGCCCGGACAGGTGGCGGCGTTCGGCGTCGTCGAGGCGCAGGGCCCGGCTGAGCGCGTCCAGCACCTCGGGGGAGGCGTTGGTGGCCAGGCCTTGCTCCAACCGGGCGTAGTAGGAGGCGCTGACCCCGGCCAGCAGGGCGAGCTCCTCCCGGCGCAGCCCCGGGACCCGTCGCCGTCCGCCGTAGGTGACCACCCCGGCTTCCTCGGGGCTTAGCCGGGAGCGGCGCGAGCGGAGAAACTCGCCGAGCTGTCCTGATGCCTGCATGACTCCCAGTATTGGCGGCGGCCACCCGGCCAACCACACCCTGTCAGGGGTAGCCAGGACGCCCGACTGCGTGACGGGATGGACACGGTCCGTCGATAAGTGTGGATCGGCTCATCCGGGCGGTACCCGTTTCCGTACCCCATCGCGGCGGGCGTACCCCGCGTCGGCCGGGAGGAGCATGACGGATGGACCGCAGACGGATGACAGCGATCGGCGTCGTGCTGGCGGCAGCGGGACTGACGGCGGCGGTCACCCTGCCGTCGTTCGCCGGGGACCAGGGCACGCCGAACGCCGGTGGGACCGGCCCGAAGGCCACCGGCGGGGTGGCTCCGGAGGTGGTGGACGCGCTCAGCCGTGACCTGCGGATCAGCCGGGACCAGGCGGTCCGGCGGTTGACCGCCGAGCAGCAGGCCACCGGGCGGTTGGCCCGGCTGCGGGCCGCCCTCGGCAACGACTACGGCGGGGCGTGGCTCAGCGACGACGGCTCCACCCTCAACGTGGCGGTCGCCGACCCGGCGCAGGCGCAGCGGGTCCGGGCCGCCGGTGCGGTGCCCAAGCCGGTGGACCGCGCGGTCACCGAGCTGGACGCGGCCAAGAGCCGGCTCGACTCGGTGGGTCGGCAGGCGTCCCCGGCGATCACCGGCTGGTACGTCGACGTCGCCACCAACTCCGTGGTGGTGCTCGCCCAGCCGGGTGCCGAGTCGCGGGCCCGCCGGTGGGCGGCGGGCAGCGGGGCCCCGGCCGGGGCGGTCCGGATCACCACCTCACGGGAGCAGCCGCGTCCACTGTTCGACCTGGTCGGCGGGGACCCGTTCTTCATCAACGACGTGGGCCGATGCTCGATCGGTTTCTCGGTGGTGGGCGGCTTCGTCACCGCCGGGCACTGTGGGCGGGTCGGCGACCGGACGACCGGCTTCAACCAGGCCCAGCAGGGCGTCTTCGCGGCGTCGTCGTTCCCCGGGGACGACTGGGCGGTCGTGCGCACGAACGGCCAGTGGACCCCGCAGGGGGTGGTGAACGACTTCAACGGCGGCGTGGTGCCGGTCAACGGTTCCACCGAGATGCCGGCCGGCGCGTCGATCTGCCGTTCCGGCTCCACCACGGGGGCCCGCTGCGGTGTCGTCCAGGCCCGCAACGCCACCGTGAACTATCCGGAGGGGACGGTCACCGGGCTGACCCGCACCGACGTGTGCGCCGAACCGGGTGACTCCGGCGGTTCGTGGATCTCCGGCGACCAGGCGCAGGGCGTCACCTCCGGCGGTTCCGGTGACTGCACCGTCGGCGGGGTCACCTTCTTCCAGCCGGTCAACGAGATCCTGGAGCGCAACAACCTGACCCTGGTGACCGCCGACGGCCGGCAGGACGCGCAGCCGCAGACCACCACCCGGATGCGGGCGCGGACCGCCGGGTCGGCGCGCTGACCGCACCACCCGCCGCGCCCCGCCCCCTGCCGCTGTCGACAGGCTGCGCCGGGGCCTCCGGTACCGCGACCCCGACCCCCACCGCCCGGTGGTCGGGGTCGCGCCGCGTCCGGGCCGCCCGGGGCGGCGGCACGGCGCTGGGCTGTTCGGGGGCTGGGCTGTTCGGCGCCGGGCGGGTCAGGGCAGGGCGGCGACGGCCCTGGCGTACGCGACGCCGGTGCTCACCGCCGCGTCGACCAGGATGCCGAGCTGCGTCGGGGCCACCCCGTGCGCCAGGTCGGTGGTGACGTCGCCGGCCAGCACCAGCTCACCGCCGGGCAACTCGTGCACGTACGCCTTCGGCAGCAGCCGGTCGTGGTTCCAGGCGTTGCAGAACTCGTACGCCTCGGCGAGCCGTCCCGCCGCCAGCCGCCGGGCCGCCACCACCCGGGCGTGCAGGATCTCCCCGTGCCCGCCCAACAGGCGGAACTGCACCACCGCCTCGTCCCAGCGACCCACCACCACGCCTGCGGCGTCCACCGCGTACACGTCGCCCCGGACGTCCAGCACGGCGGTGAGCTGCGTCAGGCTCAGCGGGGCGGGCTCCTCGGCCGAGGGCAGGAACGGTTCGTCGTCGGGCTCGTCGACGCCGTCCGGCTCGGGCAGGGGCACCGGGTCACCGGTCGGTCGTCCGGCCAGCCAGGCGGCGATCCGGCCGGCGTGGTGGCCGGTGCCGTTGCGGGCGTCGAAGCTGCCCGCCAACCGGGTCGCCTCGGCGGACAGGTCGGTGCCGAGGGCCGCCACGTCCAGCTCGGCGGCGGGCCGGTCGCCGTGGCCGGGACGGCGTACCCGTCGACCGTCCCGGCCGGCCTCGACGGCGAGCGCGCAGACCAGCGCTCCGGCGGCGGCGAACTCCATCGCCGACAGGTCGTCGTAGGGGTGGTCCAGCCGGGGCAGCTGCTCGGCGAGGATGTCCAGGGCCCGGTCCGGGTGCCCGGCCAACGCGCAGAACCGCAACTGCGCGGCCAGGTACGGCAACGCCGCCCGCTCCCGCCGGTGCCGCCGGTACGCCCGCAGGTGCGCCGTCGCGGCCCGTGCGGTCGCCCCGGTGCGCAGCCACGGCAGCAGCCCCACCGCGAGGGCCCGTTCCGGCTGGTCGGTGCAGTCGACCCCACCGTCGAGCGCGGGGCGCAGCGTGTCCAGTGCGGCCCGGTCGTCGCCCCAACCGGCGAGCAGGTCGGCGCGGCGTACCAGCAGGCAGCCGGGGCAACCGGCCTCCGGGTCCGCCTCGGCGGCCGTCCACCGCTCGTACCACTGGCGGGCGGTCGGCTCGTCGCCGCGGTGGTCGGCGAGCCGGCAGCGCAGCTGGGCGACCACACCCGCGTCCTCGCCGACCCGCCGGGCCAGCGCGTCGAGGAACGACTGCGCCTGGTCCAGCCCGATCCGGGGGGTGCCGATCGCCGCCTCCACCGCCTGCCGCAGGTGCCGCCGCAGCAGCTCCGCGTCGCCGGGCCGGCCGTCGAGCAGGTCGGGGGAGCCGTCGACGGCGGCCAGCAGGCGGCGTACCGGCTCGATGATCCGCCACCGCCCGCCGTGCCGCAGGTAGGCCGCCACCAGCGCGAACCGGGCGTCCAGGGCGGAGTGCGGGTCGCCGAGCGCGTCGGCGCGGGCGGCGATCCGGTCGAGTTCGGCCAACCGGGCCTCGCCGTCGGGCAGATCCGCGGCCCCGGCGAGCGCGGACGCCAGGGTGGGATCGCGGCGGGCGGGTGGCCGGTCCGCCCCGGGGCGGAACCCGGCGGTCATCCGGGCGTCCCCCCGGGCAGCAGGCCGACGGCGGCGGCGAGCCGGCAGCCGGCGGTGATGCCGCAGTCGAGCAACTGGTCGAGCTGGTGCGGGGTGACCCCCCGTTCCAGGTCGGTGACCACCTCACCGCAGACCTGGGCCCGGCCGTCGTCGCCGACGTGCACGAACGCCTTGGGCCAGAGCTGGTCGTGGTTCCACGTGTTGCAGAACGTGTAGAGCGCCGGCACGTGGTCGATGCCGAAGGTAGGTGCCGTCACGGTGCGGATCTGGAGCAGTTCGTCGAGGGTGCCCCGGCGCAGGAACCAGATCAGGCTGTCGTCCCAGCGGCCCACCAGCTCCCCGTCGTCGTCGGTGACCACGGCGTACCCCCGGTGGGCCAGCACGGCGGCGACCAGGTCGGCGGTCAGCGGACGCAGGGCCTGCGGGTGACCCGCCAGCGGGTCCGGACGGTCCGCGAAAGCAGGCGACGCCATCGGGCATCCCTTCTGAGGCGAATAACACGTCTGCGGGCGTGGTACGCGCTGCGACGCGCGGACACGACCCGGAAAAGCGGCGGTCTGCCGGGTAACGCCGTTACGGTGACTCTATGGCGGGCCGTACCTCTCAGGCGAGTCGGCGACGCGGCGCGTCGCCGCGCGGTACCACGAACAGTCGTGCCCGTCAGCCGGCGAAGAAGACCACCCGGGCGACGGCGCGACGGCGCCCGGCCCCCCGGCCCGCTCCGGCGGCCTACCTGGGTCGTGCCGTCGGGGCACTGTGGATGGGTCTGGCGCACGGGGTCGGGTGGGGGTTCCGGGCCGCCGGTCGGCAGGCGGCCTCGGCCCGGGAGCTGGACCCGGAGCACCGCCGTGACGGTGCCGGGCTGCTGCTGTTCGGCCTGGCCATCCTCAGCGCGGTGGCGATCTGGTTCTCCGGCGCAGGCCCGTTCGGTGCGCGCCTGGCCGACACCGTGCGCCTGTTCCTGGGCGCGATCGCGGTGGTGGTGCCGGTGCTGCTGATGATCGGCGCGTGGCGGCTGATGCGTACCCCGGTGGACCCGGAGCACCGGGGGCGTGGCCTGATCGGCTGGGGTTCCATGCTGGTCGCCACGGCGGCGATGCTGCACATCGGACAGAATCCGGTCGACCCGGTGCAGCGCGACTACGCCGGTGGCCTGGTCGGCGCCGGGGTCGGCGACCTGCTGGAGCGGGGGGTCACCGCGTGGGTGGCCATGCCGCTGCTGATCCTGCTGCTCGTCTTCGGCCTGCTGGTGGTCACCGCCACCCCGATCAACAAGATCCCGGAGCGGCTCGGTCTGCTCGCCGGCACGCTGGTCGCCCCGCCCGACGCCCCGGCGGAGGACGAGGAGCAGGAGGTGGCGGTCGCCCCGAAGCCGGCCCGCCGCCGGCCGGCCCGCAAGGCCGCCCCACCGCCGGTAGACCCGGACGACTTCGCCGACGTCGGCCCGGAGGTGGACCTCCAGGAGACGATCGTGCTGCCCCGCCGGCCGGCGAGCCGGGTGCCGGCCAGCCGCAAGCCGGTGGAGCCGCCGGAGCACTCCGCCCCGCCCACCCGGGCCGAGCAGCTCGCGCTGACCGGGCTGGCCGGCGACTATGTGCTGCCGCCGGCCAACATGCTCACCGGTGGCGCGGCCCCGAAGACCCGCAGCAAGGCCAACGACGAGGTGATCGCCGCGCTGACCGGCGTCTTCGACCAGTTCGGGGTGGACGCCGAGGTCACCGGCTTCACCCGGGGCCCGACCGTCACCCGTTACGAGGTCGAGCTGGGCCACGGGGTCAAGGTCGAGCGGATCACCCAGCTTTCCCGCAACATCGCGTACGCGGTGAAGTCGCCCGACGTGCGGATCCTCAGCCCCATCCCGGGCAAGAGCGCGGTCGGGGTGGAGATCCCCAACACCGACCCGGAGAACGTCGCCCTCGGTGACGTGCTGCGCTCCCGGGCCGCCACCAGCGACCACCACCCGATGGTGGTCGCCCTCGGCAAGGACATCGAGGGTGGCTTCGTGGTGGCCAACCTCGCGAAGATGCCGCACATCCTGATCGCGGGGGCCACCGGAGCCGGGAAATCCAGTTGTCTTAATACATTGTTGGTGTCCATTCTGACCCGGGCCACGCCGGACGAGGTGCGGCTGCTGCTGATCGACCCGAAGCGGGTCGAGATGACCGGGTACGAGGGCATCCCGCACCTGGTCACCCCGATCGTGACCAACCCCAAGAAGGCTGCCGACTCGCTGGAGTGGGTCGTCCGCGAGATGGACATGCGCTACGACGACCTGGCCGCCAACGGGGTCCGGCACGTCGACGACTTCAACCGCAAGGTACGCAACGGCGAGATCAAGGCCCCGCCGGGCAGCGAGCGGGAGATGCGGCCGTACCCGTACCTGCTGGTGATCGTGGACGAGCTGGCCGACCTGATGATGGTCGCCCCGCGCGACGTGGAGGACTCGGTCGTCCGGATCACCCAGCTGGCCCGCGCCGCCGGCATCCACCTGGTGCTGGCCACCCAGCGGCCGAGCGTCGACGTGGTGACCGGTCTGATCAAGGCGAACGTGCCGTCCCGGCTGGCGTTCGCCACCTCGTCGCTTGCCGACTCCCGGGTCATCCTCGACCAGCCGGGCGCGGAGAAGCTGCTCGGCCGGGGCGACGGGCTGTTCCTGCCGATGGGCGCGTCCAAGCCGGTCCGCATCCAGGGCGCCTGGGTGACCGAGCGCGAGATCGCCGACGTGGTGAAGTTCTGCAAGGACCAGCGGGAGCCGGAGTTCCGCTCCGACGTGCTGGCCCCGGCGCAGGAGAGCAAGAAGAAGATCGACGAGGACATCGGCGACGACCTGGACCTGCTGGTGCAGGCGGTCGAGCTGGTGGTGACCTCGCAGTTCGGCTCGACCTCGATGCTCCAGCGCAAGCTGCGGGTGGGCTTCGCCAAGGCGGGTCGGCTGATGGACCTGATGGAGACCCGGGGGGTGGTCGGCCCGTCCGAGGGCTCCAAGGCCCGCGACGTGCTGGTCAAGCCGGACGAGTTGGAAGAGGTCCTCGACGGCCTGCGCGGCGACGTGGACTGACCTGCGCGGGGCCGGTCGGTGCGACGGTCCCACCGGTCGGGTCCGCAACGGACCGTGACCGTGAGCGTGCGACGGTTCGTGGGCGTGGACGGACCGTCGCCGTGCGATGGACCGTGGACGTGCGACGGGCCCGCCGGGATGCCGGCGGGCCCGTTCGCGGGAAGGCGTCAGTCAGCTGTTCATCATGGCGCTGACGATCACCAGGCTGAGGATGATGGCCACCACGTTAGCGGCGGCGGCGTACCAGCCCAGCGGCTTGTCGCCGAGCACCGCACCGACGATGCCGAGCACCAGGCCGATGACACCGAAGATGACCGGGGCGATCAGCAACGCGACGACGGCGAAGACGAACGCCAGGATGGTGCAGATGCGGGCGGCGTTGGTACGCGGGCGGGCGGGTGCGTGGGTGTCGGCCATGACGTCCTCCGTGGTCGGGAACATGAGTGCTGTGGTGATCGATCACTACCCACACCGGACGGAAACTACGCACCCGGCGGCGATATCCCACCCGGCCCGCTGTGGTGCCGGCGCGGAAATTCCGGTCGATCCGGCCGGCCGGTGTGGCAGCATCACCCGGTGCCGGCATCCCGTCGTGACCTGTTGCGGTCGCAGTTCGATCTGACCTGGTCCCTGTTCGAGTACCACCTGGAGCGCCTGGAGGCGGCGGACCTGCTCTGGGAACCCGTGCCGTACTGCTGGACGATGCGCCCGGATGCCGACGGCGGATGGACGCCGGACTGGGCGGACGTCGAGCCCGACCCGGTCCCGGTCCCGACGATCGGGTGGATCACCTGGCACATCGGCTGGTGGTGGACGGTCGCTGCCGACCATGCGCGGGGGCGCAGGCCGCGGGAACGTGACGAGATCGGTTGGCCCGGTGACCGGGACCGGACGGTGGCGTGGCTGGGTGACCTCCGTACCGCATGGTTGGCGGTGTTCGACCAGCTCAGCGACGTCGACCTCGATGCGACCGCGTCGTTCCCGTGGCGGGACGACCCCGCGTACACCGTGGCCCACATGATTGCCTGGGTGAACGCCGAGCTGATGAAGAACGTCGCCGAGGTCGGCCAACTCCGGTTGTTGCGGCACGCGAGCCGGCCCTGACCCGTCGGCCGGTCCCGGGGAGCGGGCTCGGCAGCCGGGACCGGCCGTCCACCGGCAGCCGGCCCGGCCGCGGGCGTGGGGCGGCTCAGTGGAAGAGCTTGAGGCCGACCACGCCGGCCACCACCAGCAGCAGGCTGAGCAGTCGGGGCAGGCTCGTCGACTCGCCGAGGGCCACCATGCCGACCAGTGCGGTGCCGACGGCCCCGATGCCGACCCAGACCGCGTAGCCGGTGCCGACGGGGATGTCGCGCAGCGCGTACGCCAGGCCGGCCATGCTGGCGACCAGGGTGACCGCGAAGACGGCCGAGGGCAGTGGCCGGGTGAATCCGGCGCTGCGGTCGAGGGAGACCGCCCACGCGGTCTCCAGGAGTCCGGAGAGCACCAGCACGATCCAGGCCATCGGGCATCACCTCGGGGGTGCGGGTCCCGGACCGGCCGGGACGAGTCGGTTGGTCACGGGGCGTCTTGGCCTGACCGGGTACGCCCACGACTCGTCCGGGGTGGCTGCGGGCCGGTAGGAGCCGCGGCACCGACCTGCCCACGCGGCCACCACGACCGACGCTAGCACCGCCGGCCGGCGGGGTGGGGTGATCCTCCCCACCACACCTTGAGTTGAAGTCAGCTTGAGGTTGCAGCATGGGGAACATGACGCTGCTCTTCGACGACCGGCAGGTCGCCGCCACCCTGGACGCGCCGACCACCGTCGCGGCGATGCGGGACGCCCTGCTGGCCGCCCACGCCGGCCGGCTCGTCGCCCCACCCCGGGCGTCCGCACCGCTGGCCGGCGGGCGGATGGTGCTCACCGCCGGGCAGCTCACCGACGAGTGGTACGGCTTCCGCTCCTACGACACCCTCGGCCACCCGGCCGGCGAGCAGCTGGTGGTGCTGCACGACGCCCGGACGGGGGCGGTCCGGGCCATCGCCGTCGGCGCGGAACTCGGCTCCCGGCGTACCGGCGGGCTGGGCGCGGTGGCGGTCGACGCCCTGGCCCGCCCGGACGCCACCACCCTGGGCGTGATCGGCTCCGGCGGGCAGGCGTGGACGCAGGTGTGGGCGACCGCCGCCGTCCGGCCCCTGCGCGAGGTGACCGTGCACAGCCGCTCGGCGGCCCGCCGCGAGGCGTTCGCCGCCCGGGTCCGCGCCGAACTGGGGATCCCCGCCCGCGCCGTCGGCTCGGCCGCCGAGGCGGTCCGCGACCGGGACGTGGTGGTGCTCGCCACCACCAGCGTCACCCCGGTGCTGGCGGCCACCGACCTCGCCCCGGGCACCCACGTCAACACCGTCGGCTTCAAGCAGGTGCACCGGCACGAGTTCGGCACCGACCTGCTCGACGCCGCCGAGGTGCTGGTCACCGACTCGCCGGCCCAGGCGGCGGCGTACGACCCGCCGATGTTGACCGCCGTCGGGCCGTACCCGGGACGGTTGCGTGACCTGGGGGCGGTGCTGGCCGGGGCGGTCCCCGGCCGGACCGGCGCGGACCAGGTGTCGGTGTTCTGCTCCACCGGCCTGGCCGGCACCGAGGTCGCCCTGCTGGACCGGCTGGTCCGGGTGGGCGCGACGACGGTCTGACCGCCGGTGTGTCGTCTGCGGCGGGCGGGTGCACCATGATCGGATTGCAATTTTGGCGAGTGTTCCCGGCGTGTCGTGCGCATTTTCGTCATTTGATCAACGATGGGCCGGGCGGCGGGGTGAACCGGCCTACACCGCACGCCGCCGTCGGTCGGGCCCGCTCCCGCGCCCGGTACCCTCGGATGGTGTCTGCCACCCCCACGCCTGACAACGCCGGCCCGACGCCCCGCCGCGACCTGGCGCAGCCGTCCGCCGACGGCCGACGGGTCGCCCTGCTGACCCTGGGCTGCGCCCGCAACGAGGTCGACTCGGAGGAGCTGGCCGCCCGGCTGCACGCCGACGGCTGGCAGGTCACCACCGACGGCGAGGGCGCCGACGTGGTGGTCGTCAACACCTGCGGGTTCGTGGAGAAGGCCAAGCAGGACTCGATCCAGACCCTGCTCGCCGCCGCCGACACCGGGGCCAAGGTGGTCGCCGCCGGCTGCATGGCCGAGCGGTACGGCCGGGAGCTGGCCGACAGCCTCCCCGAGGCGCAGGCGGTGCTCAGCTTCGACGACTACCCGGACATCGCCGCCCGGCTCGACTCGGTGCTCGCCGGCGAGGCGATCGGCGCGCACACCCCCCGGGACCGGCGCGAACTGCTGCCGCTCACCCCGGTCGCCCGGCGGGAGTCGGCGGTGTCGCTGCCCGGCCACGGCACCCCCACCCGGGTCGCGCCGGAGACCGACGCGCATACCCCCGCGCACCTGCGGCAGGTGCTGCGCCGCCGGCTCGACACCGGCCCGGTGGCCTCGCTGAAGCTGGCCAGCGGCTGCGACCGACGGTGCGCGTTCTGCGCGATCCCCGCGTTCCGGGGCGCGTTCGTCTCGCGTACCCCCGACGAGCTGCTCGCCGAGGCGGAGTGGCTGGCCAAGACCGGCGTCCGTGAGCTGGTGCTGGTCAGCGAGAACTCGACGTCGTACGGCAAGGACCTGGGTGACCCGCGGGCGCTGGAGAAGCTGCTGCCGCAGCTCGCCGCGATCGACGGCATCGTCCGGGTGCGGGCCAGCTACCTCCAGCCCGCCGAGACCCGTCCCGGCCTGGTCGAGGCGATCGCCACCACCCCCGGCGTGGCCCCCTACTTCGACCTGTCGTTCCAGCACTCCAGCGAGCCGGTGCTGCGCCGGATGCGCCGGTTCGGCTCCACCGACCGGTTCCTGGAGCTGCTGGCCGGCGCCCGTGCCCTCGCCCCCGAGGCGGGTGCGCGGAGCAACTTCATCGTCGGGTTCCCCGGCGAGACCAAGCAGGACGTGGCCGAGCTGGTCCGGTTCCTGACCGACGCGCGGCTCGACGCGATCGGCGTGTTCGACTACAGCGACGAGGACGGCACCGAGGCCGCCGGGCTGCCCGGCAAGCTCTCCGCCGCCACCGTCAAGCGCCGCTACGACCGGCTGGCCGCGCTCGCCGACGAGCTGTGCTCGCAGCGGGCCGAGGAGCGGCTCGGCAGCACGGTCGAGGTGCTTGTCGACACCGTCGACGACGGCGTGGTGGAGGGGCGGGCGGCGCACCAGGCCCCCGAGGTCGACGGCTCGACCACCCTGGTCGCCCCGGTCGGTGGCGGCGTCGACCTGGCCGCGTTGCGCCCCGGTGACCTGGTGCGGGCCACGGTCACCGCGACCGAGGGCGTCGACCTGGTGGCCGTACCGGATGAGATGATCTCGGCGGCGCCCGGCGCGGAACGGTGACGGTGGGCCCGGACGGAGCGGGGGAGCCAGGTGGGGCGGTGCCAGGTGGGCCTCGACGGCCGGAGCGGGGCGCGGCGGTGACCGGGGCGGCGGAGTCCGCGCCGCCGGTGGCCCGGGTGCCGGTGCTCAACGCGGCCAACGGGCTGACCCTGCTGCGGTTGGTGCTGGTGCCCGTCTTCGCCGCGTCGGTGGTCGCCGCCGGGATGACCCACACCGGGTGGCGGATCGCCGCCTGCCTGATCTTCGCGTTCGCCTCGATGACCGACCTGGTGGACGGCTGGATCGCCCGCCGGTTCGGTCTGGTCACCTCGGTCGGCAAGGTGGCCGATCCGATCGCCGACAAGGCGCTCACCGGCGCGGCCCTGGTGCTGCTGTCCGTCTACGACCGGTTGCCCTGGTGGGTGACGGTGCTGATCCTCGTCCGTGAGTTGGGCATCACCGGGCTGCGGTTCTGGGTGATCCGGCACGGCGTGATCGCCGCCAGCCGGGGCGGCAAGCTCAAGACGGCGCTGCAGATCCTGGCCATCGCCTGGTACCTGTGGCCGATGCCGGCCGCCCTGGTCGCCGTCGGCCCCTGGATCATGGCCGCCGCCGTGCTGGTCACCGTGGTCACCGGCTTCGACTACGTCGCCCAGGCCCTGCGCCTGCGCCGTCCCCGCCCCTGACCGGGACTTCCCGGCCCCGCAGCCCGCACCGCGCAGCCCGCGCGTAGCCGGCGTCGATCCCGGGCGGCCCTCCGCGTCGGCTCCCGGCCCCGCGCCGCAATCCCGGGGCGGCGGGACGGCTGTCCCTGCCGCCCGGGACGCCCCGCCCAGCAGAGTCGGCACCGCACCGGCCTCAGTGGCCCGGTGCGGCGTCGGCCCGACCGGGTCGACGCCCGGCGACGGCGGGCGGGGTTGCGCCCGGTGGCGGGAGGAGCAGCGGTGCGGACAGCGACGAGACATGCCCGGGGACGGTCCCCGGGCGGCGGGTGGCGCAGCCGCCGGCTGTGGGCGGCCGGCCTGACGGCGGTGCTGGCGGTCACCATGCACCAGAGTCCGGCCCGCGCCGCCGACCCGGTGCCGTTCGACGAGCAGGCGGTGCACGGGGCGCTGTTCGGGGCCGTCGTGCAACTACGCGACGCCGGGGCCGTCGGCCTGAAGGACGCGCTGCTCACCGCTGAGCTACTCGACTGGCGTACCGGCCAGCCGGGTGCCGATGCGACGCAGGTGGCCGGGCACGTGGCCGCCATTCGGGCGGTCGCCGACGCGGCGGTCAGCGACGCGCGGGCCGAGGACCGGTCCCGGTTCGCGGTGGCGATGGCGGTGCTGGCCCGGCTCGGCGAGTCCACCGGCGCGGTGACCACCGGCCCGGCGGTGCGGGCCTTCCTGGCCAGCACGGTCGGCGCGGAAGGCGCGAACGTGGTGCCGGACGCGTTGAACCTGGTCCGGGGCGGCTACCAGGACGCGGCGTGGAACGCCCGCTCCCGGGACCTGGTCCAGGACACCTGGCGGGAGCTGCACCGGCGGGCCGCCACCGACGACGCGCTGGCCACCGGCTGGGACAGCGCCTTCGCGGGACGGACCGGCACCGGGGTGCGTACCCCGGTCGACGGGTTGCTGGCCGCGCGGATCCACGAGCCGCGCGCCGACGGCAACACCGGCACCCTCGGCTACTACGTGCCGCTGTCCGCGATCCGCGACGTCCGCGGTGACCCGACCGCCTTCAAGGCGCTGGTGCAGGAGCGGGCGTACGCGACGCTGAAGGTGCTCGACGCCGACGGCAACAACCGGATCACCGAGGTGGTCGGCTACGCCAACACGTACCCGCTCAACCAGGACCCGAAGCCGAGCCAGGCGGTGGTCGACGCGGAGAAGGCGAAGACCGAGTCGAACCGCAAGATCTTCGAAGGGCTCGGGTCCACCGTCACGGTGCTGTCCACCCTGGTCGGCTTCGTCGACAAGAAGTTCGGCAAGCAGCTGGAGACCATCGGCAAGGCCGTGGTGACCTCGGTGACCGCGATCAACACGTACGTGACGACGGTGCTCGGGCAGGGGCTGACCATGGCCGCGACGGCGATGGGCACGGCGGTGCTGACCGGCAACCTGCTCGGCGCGGCGGTGAGCCTGATCGGCCTGTTCGCCGGGGGCGGTGACCCGAACGCCGCGATCCAGGCGGAGATCGGCAAGCTGCGCCAGCAGATCGACCGGCTCGCCAAGGGCATCGACAAGCGGTTCGACCGGATCGAGTCGGCGCTCAAGGAGATGTACGCCGGGCTGGTCGCCCAGCTCGACGCGCTCACCAAGGGCCTCGACGAGGTACGCGCCAACCTGGGCCGGATCGCCACCCAGTTGCAGACCATCGAACGCAAGGTCGACTCGATGGCGCTCGCCACCCACGTGGCCCTGGAGAACATCGCCAAGAGCCAGCTCAACCAGGTGATCACCACGTACGTGCACCACAAGGAGATCACCGGGCAGCCGATCCCGGACTACCTGGGCACCTACTACCCGAAGGCCGAGTCGCCGACCTTCACCTTCGCCACCGTCAACGCCTCCGACGAGGGCACCTTCACCGCGCCGGCCGGGACCAGCCTCGCCGACCCGGTCAGCGTGCTCGACACCCACCTGCCCGCCGGTTCGATCAACTACCTCGGCCAGTGGGCGCGTAACCGGGTCGGTGGCACCTGGACCGTCGGCCCGGTCGCCAACGCCGCCGCCTGGACCACCGCCGCCCGGGTCTACAACATCCTGCAACTGGAGAACCCGCAGTTCGCCGCCCAGGTGGCCGCCGGGCGGGGCGACGCCGTCGCCGAGACCGGCCGGACCATCAACGAGCGGGTGCGGCAGTTCAGCCAGCCGACCGCCGACGGCGGCACCAACCCGTTGTTCACCGCGCTGATGGCCGACTACCGCACCGCGGTCGCCGGCTGGAACGCCCAGGTGGAGAACGTGCGCAAGGCGGTGGTCTGGAACGGCAGCGACACCCTGCCGGTGCACGACATGTGGGGCAGCCCGGACCAGGAAATCCCGGCCGCGAACCGGATTCCCGAGGCCGAGTCGATCGGCGGGTGCAGCGCGAGCCGGGTCGGCCGGCCGATCCCGTCGACGGTACGCCGCAGCAACCTGCCCAACGCGTTCCACCTGGCCCGCCACGCCATGCCGCCGGGGCACGCCCCGGAGTTCTCCACCTGCTACGACGCGAACTTCGTCAACGTGGAGGAGCACGAGGGGCCCCGGTTCCAGACCACCACCGGCGACCTCCAGATCACCCTGCGGTCGCGGGTGAAGTGGGCCGGCGGGGACTGGCAGGAGGTGCAGACCGCCACCCGCGTGTTCCCCATCGGCACGTTCTGCTCGTGGGACGTCCGGTCCCCGATCCCGCAGGGCTACTGCTACGACGAGAACAAGTACCTCACCGACCGGTGGGCGGGGACGTACAAGCCGGCGTTCGAGTCGGCGGCGATCCCGGTCGTCGCCACCCAGGCGACGTCCGCCCGCAGCAAGGCCGCCGCGATGCTGTCCGGCCGACAGAAGTACTTCTACCGGGTGATGCGGGCCGGCACCGGGCCGAACCCGCCGAGCAGCGACACCTGGGAGGTGTCCCGGGTGCTCTGGCAGAAGGGCAAGGCGGTCGCGGACGCGCTGCGGCTGTTGCAGGCGTACACCGAGCTGGGCTGGGGCACCGCGCTGGAACTCGACGACAGCCTCGCCGGCTTGCTCTTCGGGGGCAACGGGTTGCCCGCCGACTACAGCCGTCCGCGTAGTGACGCCGACCAGTCGGCCCACCAGCACCTGCGCAACGCGATGGCGCAGGCGGTGGCCAACTACGCCGACTGCGTCCAGACGTTCGACTGGAACCCGTGCGACGGGGAGCGGTCGGGCTTCGACCCGCTGCGTGACCAGGGCCAGTACGGTGCCGGCTGCGTCCAGGCCAGC
The DNA here is from genome assembly GCF_050942205.1 of Micromonospora sp. CA-248260. Classification (NCBI taxonomy): domain Bacteria; kingdom Bacillati; phylum Actinomycetota; class Actinomycetes; order Micromonosporales; family Micromonosporaceae; genus Micromonospora; species Micromonospora sp. CA-248260. The sequence continues at coordinate 1,666,052 of NZ_CP192021.1, forward strand.
GTGCCGGACAAGCCGCGTGACCCGCTGAGCGCCTGCCTGGCCAGCGCGGCGTTCGTCCGGGTCGGCCAGCTCGGCCAGCGGTACGACCACTGGTCGTCCCGGGTGCGTTCCGGCGGGCACACCGAGGGGCTGCCGGAGGTGACCGCGGCGACCGACATGACCCGGGCGACCACGGTGAGCATGCATCCGGCGGGCTGACCGCCCACGGACGCCCGACCGGGGAGGGTCCCGCCGGGACCGGGACCCTCCCCGGTCGGGACACCGCCGTGGCCCGATCGCCTCCGCGTCCGCGGCCCACAGATCGTCGGCGACCTTCTGACGACGGGTCGCAGTGCCGGCCCGTCGGGTGCGACGTGGTCGGGTGCCGCCGATCGGTCCCGCCGGCCCGGGACATTCGTCCCGGGCCGGCGGGACGACCCCTGGATGACGATGGTTCGACCGTTCACCGACGACCGCCGGTCCACCCGGCGGTGCCACTGTGGACGGTCGACCACCTACGCTGCGGCGGGGCGGGTGCCGGGAGACCCGCCCCGCCGTCCACGCACCGGCATCCAAGGAGTGATCATGACGCTGAGCGCTGGCGACGACCGACGGATCCTGTTGATCGCCACCAACGACACGTTCTGCCACGTCTACCAGAACCTGGCCGACCTGCTGTCGACCGCCGACCTCGGCGAGAAGCTCGCCGGGGCGGTCGAGTTCTTCGACGTCACCGGCCGACGGCTGCACCCGGTCTTCTCCGCCGACTGGCGGCTGGAGGAGTTGCAGGCCGGCACTGGCCCGGCGGAGCCGGAGGCCGTCCGGAACCGGTTGGCCACGGTGGTCGCGCACGTGACGCAGTACGTCCACGACCACCCGGACGTGCTCGTCCGCTCCCGGATCTCGCTGGAGCGGGCGCTGTCCGAGCTGCCCCGCCTCGACGACCCGGACCTGTCCGAGATCATCGGGGCCCTGCCGGAACACCTCGAACACGACTCCGGCAACTGGCTGCACAACGCCATGCACGCCGCCGGTTGGGCCGACTGACCCACCCGATCCCACCACCGACGACCAACCCCCGGAGGGCCTGCCGTGCCGTCGCCGATCGCCGCGCTGTCCCCGTCCCGCCGGGTCCTGGCCGGGGCGGGCCTGGTCGTCGCCGGGCTCGTCCTGGCCGGGCAGTGGTGGTATCCGCAGCCGGCGGCGCTCGGGCCGGCGGCGCTGACCGGCACGATCGCGGTCGCGTTCACCGCGCTCGGCGGGTTGGTGCTCGCCGGGCTGCCCGGTCACCCGGTGGGCCGGCTGATGCTTGCCGCCGGACTCGTCGCCGGGGCGGCGGTGCTGGCGTTGAGCTGGCCCGCTGTCACCCCGCTGGCCTGGCTGGGGCAGTGGCTCTGGTGGCCGCCGTACGGCCTGATCTTCCTGGCCCTGCTGGTCTTCCCGGACGGCCGGCTGCCGGGCCGGGGATTCCGGCCGGTCGCGGTCGGGCTGGTGGTCACCACGGTGGTGGTGGCTGTGGCGCTGGCGGTGGCCGCCACCAGCGACCCCCGGGGCCTGCTGTTGTCCGCCACGACGGCCGCCGACCCGACCGCGCGGCTGCTGGTCCGGGTCGCCCTGCTGACCGTCGCGGTCGAGTTGCTGCTGGTGGCCGCCGTGCTGGTGGGGCTCGCCCGGCGCTGGCGGCGGGCCGTCGGCGAGGCCCGTCAGCAGTTGGCCTGCCTGCTGGCCGCCGGTGCGCTGTTCCTGCTCGGCTTCCTGCTGGACTGGCTCAACCTCTCCGGCGCGTGGGTGCTGATGGTGATCGCGATCCCGGGCGCGATGACCCTGGCGGTGCTGCGTCACCGGCTCTACGGGCTGGAACAGGTGATCAACCGGACCCTGGTCTGGCTGGTGATGAGCCTGCTGGTGATCGCCGCCTTCGTCGGGGTCGTCGCGCTGCTGCGGGACCTCGTGCTGCGCGGGGACACCTCGAACGCGTCCCTGGTGGCCACCGGCCTGATCGCGGTGACCTTCGAGCCGCTGCGGCACCGGGTGCAGCGTGGGGTGAACCGGCTGCTCTACGGCGACCGCGACGAGCCGTACGCGGTGCTGGCCCGCCTCGGTGACCTGCTGGAGCGGACGGTCCAGCCGGAGGCGGTGCTGCCGCTGCTGACCGGCACCATCGCCCGTTCGCTCCAGGTGCCGTACGTGGCGGTGGAACTCGGCGGGGAGCACGCCGACGACGGGCGGCCCGGCCGGGTGCACGCCGCGCACGGCCAGGCCACCACCGCCCTGGAACGCTTCGACATGGTGACCCACGGGGAGTGGGTGGGGCGGCTGGTGGTGGCCCGCCGGGCAGCCGGTACCCGGTTCACCCCGGTCGAGCGGCGGCTGCTCAGTGACGTCGCGATGCACGCCTCGGTGGCCGCCGCGACCGCCCGGCTGATCCGTGACCTGCGGGACTCCCGGGAGCGCCTGGTGACGGCCCGGGAGGAGGAACGCCGTCGGCTGCGTCGGGACCTGCACGACGGCCTCGGTCCGACCTTCGCCGGCATGTCCATGCAGGTACGCGCGGCCCGAAAACTCGCCACCGCCGACCAGGACCGGCTGACCCGCATCCTCGACGGGCTCGCCGACGACCTGCTCACCTGCACCAGCGAGGTACGCCAACTGGTCGACCAGCTCCGTCCGGCCGCCCTGGACCGGGGGTTGGAGTCGGCGCTGCGGGCCGAGTGCCAGCGCTTCGACGGTCCGACGCTGACGGTCCGGCTGAGTGTCGCCGACGCCCTGCACCGGTTGCCGGCCGCTGTCGAGGTGGCGGCGTACCGGATCGTCGGTGAGGCGCTGGCCAACACGGCCCGGCACGCCGGGGCGACCTGCTGCGACGTGGTGGTGCGCCGGGGCCGGGCGCTGGTCGTCGAGGTGTCCGACGACGGCACCGGCATCGTCGCCCGCCGCCCCGGCGGGGTGGGCCTGGACTCGATCCGGGAACGGGCCGCCGAACTGGGCGGCGACTGCGAGTTCGTCGACCGGTCCCCGCACGGCACCCTGGTCCGGGTCCGCCTCCCCCTCCCACCCCCCGCCCCACCCGCCCCCGCCCCCACCCCACCCGCCCCCGCCCCGCCCACCCCCACCCCGCCTGCCCCCGGTGATCAAGAGGTTTGCGTCAGAATTCGCCCGGAGGATGACGCGAACCTCTTGATCACCGCGAGCGGGCCGGATCCGGAGCGGGGCGGGGCGGGTGGGGGTCGGGGGGAGGAAGGCTCGGCGGGAGGGGGAGGGCAGTGACGGGAGACGGGGCTCGTGGCGGGGCGGTGCGGGTGCTGGTCGTGGACGACCACCCGGTGGTCCGCCGTGGCCTGCGCACCATGCTGGAGGGCGAGACCTGGGTCGACGGCGTCGTGGAGGCGGCCACCTGTGCCGAGGCGGTCAGCATCGCGCTGACCGAGCCGGTGGGGGTGGTCGCGATGGACGTGGCGCTGCCCGACGGCGACGGCGTGGAGGCGACCCGCCGGATCGTGCAGGCCCGACCGGAGACCCGGGTGCTGATGGTGACCATGTCCGACGACGAGGACGTGGTCAGCCGGTCGCTGCGGGCCGGTGCCCGGGGTTACGTGCTCAAGGACACCGACCCGGACGTGATCGTCGACGCGCTGCGTACGGTGGCCGGCGGCGGGCTCGTCCTCGGCCCCCGGATCGGCCCACAGGTGCTGACCAGCCTGCGCCGCCAGCCGGTCGAGCTGCCGCCCCCGTTCGACCGGCTCACCCCCCGGGAACGGGACATCCTGCGCCGGCTGGCCGCCGGTGACACCAACGCCCGGATCGCCCGGCACTTCGGGCTGAGCGAGAAGACGGTCCGCAACCAGCTCTCGGCGGTCTTCGCCAAGCTCGGCGTCGCCGACCGGGTCCAGGCCGCCCTGCTGGCCCGGGACGCCGGCCTCACCGGCTGACCTGCCCGGTCCCGGGTGGCCCGCCGGCCTCACCGGCTGACCTGCCCGGTCCCGGGTGGCCCGCCGGCCTCACCGGCTGACCTGCCCGGTCCCGGGTGGCCCGCCGGCCTCACCGGGTGGCCCGCCGGCCTCACCGGGTGACCCGCCAGGTTCCGGCTGACCCGCCGGCCTCACCGGGTGACCCGCCAGGTTCCGGCTGACCCGCCGGCCCCGGCTGGCCTGCCCACCCCGGCGGACCTGCCCACCCCGGCGGACCCGCCAGCCTCGGCGGACCTGCCCGTCCGGCTGCCCCGCCAGCCCCGGCCGACCCGCCCACCCAGGCGGGCCGTCGGCACCGGCACCGGCACCGGCAGCGATGATCAGGCGGGAGAGCATGAGTAGCGGGATGACCTCGGGGAAGGAGGACGGCATGGGGACCGATGCGAAGCACGAGCAACCGGTGGGCAGCCCTGCGGCGGGTGTGGTGCACAGCCTGCGTGAGCGGCAGCAGACCCTGGCCACCGTCGAGTCCCTGACCGGCGGGCTGCTGGCCGCCGCGATCGTGGACGTCGCCGGAGCCAGCGCCGTCTACCGGGGTGGACTGGTGACGTACGCCACGCAGTTGAAGGCGGAGTTGGCCGACGTACCCGAGGAGTTGCTGGCCGAACGCGGGCCGGTCGATCCGGACGTGGCCATCGCCCTGGCCGAGGGGGGTCGGCGGCGCTGCGCCACCGACTGGGGGTTGGCCACCACCGGGGTGGCCGGTCCCGAGCCGCAGGACGGCAGACCGGTCGGCCTGGTCTATGTCGCGGTGGCCGGCCCGGGTGGCCCGGTGGTCCGTCGGCTGGACCTCGACGGGGGGCGGGAGCACATCCGGGCGGCCACGGTGATCGAGGCGTTACGCCTGGTGGCGGCGCGGATCCACCGGGCCTTCCCGGAAGCCGGGCCGGGCCCGCGCACCGGGCCGACGGCCACCGTCCCCCCGGCCGGCGCGGGTCGTCGCTGACCAGCCTTGTCCAGATCCGACAGCCGGGGTGGGATGTCGCCGGGCCCACCAACGGGTACGGTTGCGGGAAGGCTCCGGCGTACGGCGTCGGCGGCGGCGCGGTCCACCGCGTCCGGCGCGGGCGACCATCCGCCCGGAGAGTGAATCCCGTCAGGGGGAGGTGCGATGGTCCTGCTACGCCGGGTGATCGGTGACGCACTTCGGGCGCGCCGCCAGGGTCAGCACCGCACCCTGCGCGAGGTCTCCACCGCCGCCAACGTCAGCCTCGGTTACCTGTCCGAGATCGAGCGCGGCCAGAAGGAACCCTCAAGCGAGCTGCTCGCCGCCATCTGTGACGCGCTCGGTGCCCGCCTGTCCGAGTTGTTGCGCGAGGTGAGCGACACCGTCGCGCTCGCCGAGCAGTTGCCGGGCGTGCTCATGCCGGTGCAGGACGACCCGGCCGCCGCCGGGAGTGTGCGCAAGGCCACCGGCCGGGGCGTGCGTCAGGTGACCACCGACGGCGCGGTCGCCGTCTCGGTCCGCCAGGACTCCCCGCTGAAGGCCACCCTGCGTAGCTCCCGGGTCCGTCCCAGCGACCGTGACGTGGTCTGCGCCGCCTGACCCCCGTCCGGTCCCGTGGCCGGGGTGGCCGACGCCGCGTAGTGTTGATCGCAGGTCGCCGGAGCACTCCCGCAGCCCGAACGACCCTGTTGGCGTCGGGCTGCGACGATGGGGCGCTCCGTGCGGCCCGTCCGGCCCCGGTGTGGCCGGGGCGCAGCGACGCTACTGAGGGGATACCGCGGAGATGGCGAACCCGTTCGTCAAGGGCTGGAAGTACCTGATGGCGCTCTTCGGTGCCAAGATCGACGAGCACGCCGATCCCAAGGTGCAGATCCAGCAGGCCATCGAGGACGCGCAGCGTCAACACCAGGCGCTGGTCCAGCAGGCGGCGGCGGTGATCGGCAACCAGCGGCAGCTGGAGATGAAGCTCTCCCGGCAGATGACCGAGGTCGAGCGGCTCCAGGGCAACGCCCGGCAGGCACTGGTCCTCGCCGACCAGTCCCGGGCCAAGGGCGACGAGGTCGAGGCCGGTCGCTACGAGCAGTCCGCCCAGGTGCTCGCCACCCAGCTGGTCTCGGCCGAGCAGGCCACCGAGGACCTCAAGACCCTGCACGACCAGGCGCTCGGTGCCGCCGCCCAGGCCCGGCGCGCGGTCGAGAACAACTCCATGATCCTCCAGCAGAAGCTCGCCGAACGGACCAAGCTGCTCAGCCAGCTCGAACAGGCCAAGATGCAGGAGAGCGTGGCCCGTTCGCTGGAGTCGATGTCCTCGATGACCGCGCCGACCAACACCCCCTCGCTGGACGAGGTGCGCGACCGCATCGAGCGCCGCTACGCCAACGCGATGGGCCGTGCCGAGCTGGCCGGCAACTCCGTCGAGGGGCGGATGTTGGAGATCCAGAAGTCGACCCTGGACAGCGCCGGTTCTTCCCGGCTGGAGCAGATCCGGGCCAGCATGGCCGGTGACCAGCTCGGTGGCCGGCAGGAGCAGCCGGCGGTGCAGCAGCAGGCCCAGCCGGCCGCCCCGACGGCCGACCCGGCCGCCGCTGCCCGGCTGGACGAGATCCGGGCCAGCATGGGCCGCGACCGCGGCGTGGGGGACACCACCGCCGGCTGAGCGGCCGGCACGAGGAGGTACGGGTGGCCGACGAGCGAACGCGACACTTCCGTCGACTGGGCCGGCTGCGGCGCTCCGCCCGCCGGTGGAGCGTCCTGGCCGGTGGGCTCACCGGCACGGCGGCGGTGCTGACCCCGTACGCCGGACTGGGGTTGCCCGATGCGGCCTGGGCTGGTGCCGCGGGTAGCGCCGTCGCGCTGGCCGCCTGGCGCTGGATCGACCTGCGGGCGTTCGCCGCCCGCCCGGTCCCACCCGCCCTCGACCCGGCCGAGGCCGCCGCCCGGTCCCGGGCCCGACTGGTCGCCGCCGTCGAACGCCTCCCGGTCGGCCCCGGTGTGCTGGCCGAGGCCCGCCGGTTCCGCTCCCGGTTCGCGTTGCGCGGCACCTCCGCCGCCGAGTCCTGGGCGCGGCTGGACCGGGCCGCGCTCGCCCTGGCCGGGATCGCGCCCCGGCTCACCGGCCTGGCGGAGCCGGCGGTGCTGGAGGCGGCAGCCGCCGACCGGTCGCTGCGGGACCTGGCCGACCGGACGGCCGGCGTGGAACGCGCCCTGCGGCTGGCCCCGCCCGAGGCCCGGCCCCGGCTCGCCGAGGCCCACCGGGCCCTGCGGGACCAGTTGGTCGACGGGGTGACCGCCTACGAGGGGCTGGTCGCCGCCGCCGCCGGTTACGTCGCCGAGGACGCCCAACCGGAGGTCGTCGCCGACCCGGCCGCCGCCCGGCTGATGGAGGCGACCGATCTGTTGCACGGCGTCGCCGCCGCCCTGGCCGAACTACGCACCGTCGGCGAACCCCTGCGCACCCCCACCCGCTGAACCGACCACCGGCTGGGCCGGGGCGTCCGCTGGCCGACCACCGGCTGGGCCCGGCTGCCCGCCCGGGCGGGCAGCCGACCGCAGCGTCCGACCGGCTGGGTCGCCCTGCCCACCCGGCCGGTCCCTCGGGTGGCCCGCCGGAGTCGGCGGTCGTTCTCAGCGGGGGGTGTGGACGGACACCGGGCCGGTCCACGGGGAGTTGCCCACCACGGTGAACGAGCGGACCCGGTAGTGGTAGGTGACGCCCCGGGCCAGACCGGTGTTGGTGAAGCTCCGGCCGGTGACGGTGAAGCTGGCCACCTCCCGGGCGAACTGCGGATCCACCGCGCGCTGCACCACGAACCCCGCCCCCGGCCCCGTCGGCAGGCTCGCCGACCAGGTCAACGACACCGTCGCCGTGTCCGGCGCGGGGACGCCGACCGTCGCGGCGACCCTGGTCGGGGTCTCCGGCACCGCCGGGGTGGTCACCGTCGCCACCGTCGACCACGGTGACGCCGCACCGAGGTAGGTGGTCCGGACCCGGTAGTAGTAGGTGGTGTCCGGGGCGACCGCCGGATCGAGGTGCCGGTCGGTCACCGGCACGGCGGTGGTGCCCGGACCGCTGGTGAAGGTCGGGTTGGTGGCCCGCTGCACGTCGAGGCCGGTGGCGAAGGAACGGTTCACCCACCGCAGCGCCACCCGCAGGGGCGCGGCCGGCGGCACCGTCGCGGCCAGTCCGCTCGGGGCGGGCAGGCGTACCGACGCGGGGCTGCTGTTCGACCAGGCCGAGCAGCCGGCGGCGTTCTCGGCCCGGATCCGGTAGTGGTACGTGACCCCCGGGGTGATGGTGGCGTCGGTGTAGCGGGTCGCCGTACCCGCCACGGTGATGGTGGTCAGCCCGGTGCCGAAGGTGGCGTCGGTGGCCCGTTGCAGCAGGTGGCTGGTGGCGGCCGGCCGGCTGCCGTTGCCCGTCCAGGCCAGCGCGATCGCCGGGAGCGCGGTCGCCGAACCGGGCAACGGCGTCGCGGTCAACCCGGTCGGCGCACGGGGCGAGACCCGCAGCACCAGGGGCCGGCTCATGCCCAGGTCCCGCAACCCCGCTGCGGCGCTGGCCCAGCGGAACTCCCACCCCAGGTCCACCGGATGGTTGACCACCGTCGCCGGACGACCGTCGAACGGGCTGACACCGACGGCGTCGAGGCGTACCCCGGTCGGTCGGGTCGGGTCGAGCAGCCGCCGGCTGTCGGCGACCTTGAACGGCAGCGGCGGCACCTCGGGCCGGAGGGCCACCACCAGGTCCTCGGCCGGGTTGATCCGGACGATCTGTTTCCAGCCCAGCTCACCGCCGTCCGGGGCGCGGACCGTGCCGTCGCCGCCGATGCGGTGGACCACCTGCACGTCGCAGCCGTCGAAGCGGACCGGATGGGTCTGCCGGCCGGTGCCGCTGATCCGCCACAGCTGGATGCCGTCGGCGGGTTCGTCCGCGCCGGCCGTCGGGTCGGCCGCGACGAGGATCTCGGTGGCCGGTTCGGTCGGGCCGAGCGGGAGGGTCACCGGGCCGAGCGGGCTGGCTTTCGGGTGGGGCACCCCGAGCCGGCCGGCGCGTCGGCCGTACTCCGACTCGAAGACCGTCCCGACGGTCTTCATCTGGATCGGCAGGGTGACCGCTGCGGCGGCGCCGGGTGGGGTGAAGGTGGCCGAGGTGGCGTGTGCGGGGGCGACGACCCCTGGGGTCGTGGTGGTGCCGAACGCCCGGTCGTACTCCCGTTGCGGCACGATCGGGGGGCGCTGGCTGGCCGCGTACGCGGCGGGCAGCCGGGCGGCGAGCCGGTCCAGGTCGTACCGGCGGGTCGGGGTGCCGGTCACCCGGAACTGGAGCACGGTACGGGTGTTCGGGCCGTACCCGGGCAGGGTGGTGGGGCCGCCGCCCTCGGCGCGGTGGTCCCCGGCGGCGGTGTGCCGGTCGTAGCGGGGGTCGGCGTCGGGTAGCGGGGCCGGGCAGTCGTTGTAGAGCAGCACCGTCGCCCCGGGCGGCAGGGTGGAGAAGTCGACCAGCACGTCGGCCCGTTCACCGGGGGCGAGCAGCAGCGCGGCCGAGTCCACGTTGAGCACCGTCGGGTCGCGGCGGTCGTAGCGGTAGCCGACCGGGCGGTTGGGCACCACCACCGGGGCGGGGAGCAGCCCGCACTCGTTGCCGATCTGGATCATCGGTGGGCCGGCGGCAGCCGGGTCGGGCACCCCGCCGTCGCGGCCGTCGGTGGGCCAGTCCGCCGGCCGGCCGGGGGTACGCACGGCGTCCACCATCGGCACCTCACCGGCGTCGGCGTCGGCCAGGCTCCCGTCGGCCCGCCACATCGGCCCGTCGGAGCGGGCCCGGTAGAGCTGGAGGTTGAGGGCCCGGTCGGCGCAGCCGTTGACGATCCGGAACCGGTACGCCGTCGGCCGTACCCGCAGGTAGGGGTAGGCGACGCCGTTGACCAGCATGGTGTCCCCGTAGGCCGCGGGCACGGCGCTGGGGTGCGGCACCCCGGGGGCCTGCGGGGGTTCCTGCGGGGCGGCCACCGGATCGTGGTGCGGGTTGTCCACCGGGCCGACCCGGGGCGCGTCCCGGTCGTCGGCGCCGGGCAGCCACGGGCCGTAGTCCCAGCGCCCGGTGGGGTTGCGCCCGCAGTCCCGGTACGGGTCCTGCCGGGGCTGGTAGACGTGCGGGTGCCACAGGTTACCCCGGGTACCCCAGCGGTCCCGGTCCCAGGTGGGGTCCTCGGCGGCGAGCTGGGCGTCGTCGGGGACGAAGGTGCGGTCCTGGATCACCAGGGGGAGCTGGTCGGCGGGGAGCACCCCGTCGGCGACCAGCTCGTCCTCGACCGGGTCGGTGAGCAGATAGAGGGCGAACTGGCCGGACAGGACGGTCAACCGGGACAACCCGAGGGTGTTGTCCTGCAGGCACATCAGCCGGCCGCTCTGCGCGTTCGGGTAGTAGAGCGTGGTGGCCCCCGCCCCGGGGGGCGGCATGTCCGGCACGTGGGTCAGGCCCGGCCCGGTCGGGTACGGGGTGATCTCCCCGGCCGGGGTCACCCACTGCCACGGGTTGCCGGCGCTGATCCAGCCGGTGTGCGCGCCGGACAACTGCAACACGGCCCGGTTCTGCGGGTAGGGCGCCGGCCCCTCCAGCGGCCCCGCCCCGGCCCCCGGGAGGCTGGTGTCCACCGGCAGGAACAGGTCCCCGGCCGGGCCGGTGGGGAGTTGGTTGATGAACTTGATCCGTACCGGGCGGTCCCGCCGCGCCATGATCAACGGCCCGAGGTGGTAGGGCCGCTCCGGCGGGGCGACGGTGTTGTGCCCGTCCGGGTCGGTGCCCAGGTTGAGCTGCCGGTAGCCGCGCAGCCGGGTGGTGGGCAGGTCCCGGTGCAACCGTTGGGTGTACTCGGACAGCCCGATCTCGTAGTAGTCGCAGCCCGGCCAGCTGACCGTGTCCGGGGTGGCGACGGGCAGGTGACCACCCAGCTCGGTGCGTCCGGCGGGGCCGGGCACCGGGAGTGCGTCGACGAACTTGCGCAGCCCGGTGCCGGTGACCGCCCGGCCCTGCGGGTCGGGTACCGGCAGCGGGCTGCCGGCGAAGTTCGGCACCGGCCCGAAGCAGTGCGGCACGGCGGCCGGGTCGAGGCTCGCCGGGGTGGGACCGGCTGCGCCGGTGCGGGCCGCCGGCACGGTGGGCCGGTCGGTGTGGACGACCCGGGTCGTCCAGTGTGGTCGCAGTCTGCGAAACAGGGCCATGGCTCTCCCCGGGCACGGGGACCCGCCGCCCCACACCCCGGCGTGGTGGGCGGTCGCGTCCGGTGGTTACGAACGGTGAGCACTCCACCGCAGCATGCGACGTCGGCGGCCGGATAGGAATTACCCATTCGTCCGTGTCTGCGGGTCGTCCCGCCAGGCGGGAGGTGACCCGGCGTCGGTCGCGCCCGCTCAGCCGGCCGCCGGGGTCGGTGCGGGTGGCGGCTGGCAGGTCGGGCACCAGTAGGTGACCCGTTCGCCCAGCTCCTCCTTGGCGATGGCGGTGCCGCAGCGGCGGCACGGCTGGGCCCGCCGGCCATAGACGTAGCTGGTCTGCCCCCGGCGCAGCGAGCCGGTGGTGCTCTGGGTCCACCGGCCCCGGTTGGCGGCGAGCAACCGCTGGGCCAGGGTCACCGTGCCGGCCAGGTCGGGCACCGCGCCGACCGGCGTCCAGGGGGAGATCCCGCGCAGGAACAGCAGCTCACACTTGTAGAGGTTGCCCACCCCGGCCAGGTTGCGTTGGTCCAGCAGCGCCTCCCCGATGGTCACCTCCGGCGCGGCGGCGAGCCGACGGGCCGCCTCGGCCGGGTCCCAGTCGTCGCCGAGCAGATCGGGGCCGAGGTGCCCGAGCAGGCGCTCCTCGTCGGCGGTGGGCAGCAGGGCCAGCTCGTGCAGGTGGTAACCGACCGCTACCGCCTTCGGGCTGTGCAGCACCACCCGGATCAGGTGCGCAGGCCGGCCCGTCCACCGTTCCCCCGGGGCGTACGCCCGCCAGGCGCCGTCCATCCGCAGGTGGGAGTGGAGCGTCCAGGCGGTGGTCGGGGCCGCCTGTGGGGGTGCGGTCAGCCGGAGCAGCAGGTGTTTGCCCCGGCTGGCCGACTCGCGCACCGTCCAGCCGGACAGGTTGGTGGTGGCGAGCGTCGGCACCCGGAAGTCGCTGCTGGTGAGCCGGGTGTCGGCGAGCGCCCGGTGCAGGACGCGGGCGGTGTTCCAGACGGTGTCTCCTTCGGGCACCCCAGCATTCTCCCTCGTCCGAGCAGAATTCGCATGTATCGCTATTTGTAGCGTGCTTCCTATCGATCTACGAAAAAATGCACTATTGGAGAGTTCTGAGGAGAATATTATGGCTTTCGGCCCTCGTGGTGCCTCATCGTCCCTGTTGGTCGGTCTGCTGACCGTGACCCTGGTCGGCGCGCTCGCCCCGGCCACCGCGTACGCCGCACCACACGTCCCCGGCCGCTCCGCGCCTGACCGGTCGGGTCTGGACCGGTCCGCGCCCGATCCGTCGCGGTCCGGGCGGCAGAGCGGCACGACGACCACCGGTGAGCGATGGTCCGTCGACCTCGCCGTCGTCGGCGGCGACGACGTGAACGTCCGGTTCGGTGCCGGCCGGCTGCGCCTGGCCGACCCCCGCCCGAGCCGACACAACCGGCCCGCCGCCCTCGGTGCGCCGGTCGCCGAGGGGGTGCTGCTCGCCCCCGCGTATACCCTCGCCGGCCCGGCCAACCGGGTCCACGCCGCGCTCACCGCCGAGGCCCCCACCGGCACCGCCGTCGGTGTCCAGGTGCGCGGCTGGCAGCCCACCGGCTGGACCGAGTGGCGGGAGGCCGGCACCGCCCCCGCCACCTTCGACCGGCCGGTCAGTCGGGTCCAGGCCCGGGTGCTGCTCACCACCCGCGACGCGAAGGCCGCCGCCTCGGTACGCGCGGTCCAGCTCACCGCCGACACCGCCGCCGTCCAGAAACCCGCCCCCACCGCCGTACGCAGCTACCGGGTCTTCGCCACCCGGGAGGGCGAGGTCGGCGGGGTGACCGCCAACGGTCGCACCATCCAACCCCGGGACCACTTCGTCGCCCTGCCGTCCCGGCGCGGGCTCTCCCCGCTCGACACCGGCGACTACACCGTGCGGGTCTGCACCACCAGCGGCAGCCGCTGCGAGTACGCGCCGGTGTGGGACGTCGGCCCGTGGAACACCCGGGACGACTACTGGAACCCCGCCGCCGTCCGGGAGAACTGGAAGGACCTGCCGCAGGGCCGCCCCGAGGCACAGGCCGCCTACCAGTACGGCTACCACGGCGGCAAGGACCAGTTCGGCCGTACCGTGCTCAACCCGGCCGGCATCGACCTCGCCGACGGCACCTTCTGGGACGGCCTGCTGCTCACCGACAACGCCTGGGTGGACGTCACCTACCTGTGGACCGGCTCCGGCCCGCGCGGCGTGATCGGCTCCGGGCCGCTGAACGTCCGTACCGGCCCCGGCACCTCGTACCCGACCCGGGGGCTGGCCGCCACGCACGCCAACGTGCCGATCCAGTGCTACGTCAAGGGGCAGACGGTCGCCGGGACGTACCGGACCACCAACCGGTGGAACCGGCTGGCCGGCGGTCAGTACGTCAGCCACGCCTACGTGTCCACCGTGTACGGCGGCACCGTGTCACCCTGCTGACCGGTGCACCGCTGACGGGACCCTCCCCGACCCGGCGGGTCAGGGGGCGGGTCGGCTCAGGGCCGCTCGTCCGGGCGGGGCGGGCGGACCATGTCCTGGTAACGGGGGTGACTCGCGCCGTACACCGCGAAGTTCAGCCGGGCGTGGGTGAGACTCAGCTCACCGTTCGCCCCGCCCCGCACCACGTCGGCATCGGCGTCACCCTGGCCGTCATCGGTCCAGAAACAGACCGGACAGGTGCCCCCACCCGTCCGGGACGCACAACAGGGACAGCCCACCGGAACCCACACTTCACCCACCGCAGCAGCATTCCACACCGGACGTCGGCCAGGGAGCGCAGCTCACCCCCTGATACGCCCCCGCACCGTGACCGTGGCACCCGGGGCCACCCCGAGCAGGTCCACCGCCCGACCCCCGTTGCGGGCCACCGCCACCAGGCCGGCGGAGTCGACGAGCACGACCAGCGAACCGGGTGCCACGTCCCCGAACGTCCGCCCCCGGACCGCCGGTCGACCGTCGACCTGCACCGCTGCGGGCAACGACGCCAGCAGGTCCGCCCCGGCGGCGAGCTGCACGTTGCCGAAGTGGTCCACGCTGAGCACCTCGGCGGTGAACCCGTCGGCCTCCCGGCGCAGCACCGGCGGGGGCAGGATCACCAGGGACGCCGGGTCGACCTGCGGCCCGGCGTCGGCCGGCGGGTCACCGAGAGCCAACCGGGCCGCCACCGGGGCGAAGACGTCCCGGCCGTGGAAGGTGTCCGACACCTCCGCCGCCAGCCACCCCGGCGCGGTCAACTCCACCGCCGAGGTGATCCCACCCAACGCCTGCGCCGCCGCCGGCAGCACCCCGTTGTCCGGCCCGACCAGCAACCCGCCCGGTGTGGCCAGGGCCACCGCCCGCCGGGACGTCCCGACCCCCGGGTCCACCACCGCCACGTGCACCCCGTACGGCAGGTGCGGCACGGCCTGGGCGAGCACCGCGGCACCCCGCCGGACGTCCCCCGGCGGCACCAGGTGGGTCACGTCGATCACCCGGGCGGTCGGGGCGATCCGGCCGATCACCCCGTGGCAGACGGCCACGAACCCGTCGGTGAGCCCGTAGTCGGTGGTCAGTGAGATCCAGGGGGACGGGGCCATGCCCGGCAGGCTAGTGCGGCGGGCCGACTATCACTGACCGGACACCCCGATCGGCCGACCGGCCGGTGCCGTCCCCGCAGCGGGTTCGGCAGACTGCCGGGGTGACGAAACGCCTTCGTATCCTGTCCACGACCGCCACCGTCCTCGTCGCCCTGGCCCTGGCCGGCTGCGGCGACGACCCCGCCGACGAGCGGGACGGCGGGGCGTGGGCCGACGGCCGGTCGAAAGCCCCGGCCACCACCGAGGCCGCCCCGGCGGATGGACCGCCGAAGACCGCGAAGCCGGGCACCACCCCCCGGGAGAGCCCCTCCACCCCGCCGTTCGTGCTGCCGACGAAGAAGACCAGCGCCCCTGCCGCCCGCAAGGTGGTCGACGCGTTCACGGCCGCCGGCCTGAAGGCGCCCGACCCGCGCGACCGGTCCAAGGACTGCGGACCCAACGGTGCGGGGGTCGGCTGCGCCCAGCTGCTCGTCACCGACGCCGTCTCCGTCTACGTCTTCCCCGACGAGGCGAGCGCCACCAACCAGACCGACGTGTGGGGGACCAAGGCGTACCGGTCGGGTGCGGTGGTGCTCAACTACCTGGGCACCCGGACCAGCGCCGCCGAGCAGAAGCGCTACAACGACGTACTGGCCAAACTCGGCTGACTGCCGCAGCCCGGGCCGGTCGACGCCGGTGGGGTCACCCCGACCGGTGTCGCCCGGCCCGGACGACTGCGGCGGGGGCGGCGCGGGCGCGGGGTGACCTGCCCGGTCAGCCGCGCAGGCGCAGGCCACGGGGGGTGGCCCGGAAACCGGCTGCGGCGAGCGCGTCGCGCAGCGGGGACGAATGCACCGCCCCACCGTCGGCCCGCTCCACCGACATCGCCCCCAACGCCCCGGAGTGCACCGCGTCGGCGAGCGCCTTGCCGGCGGCGGCCAACGCGTCGGGCTCGGCGGTGAACGAGAGGATGGTCCGCCCACCCCGTTCGACGTAGAGGGCCAGGTCACCGCCGACCAGCACCACCACCGACCCGGCCTTGCGGCCGGCCCGGTGCCCGGTGCCCGGTGCGGCGTCGTCGCCCGAGTCGACGGCCCGTTCCGGCCAGGGCAGCGCCGCGCCGTACGGGTTGGCCGGGTCGGTGGCGGCGAGCACCACGGTCGGCCCGTCGCCGCGCCCCCGGCCCCGGTCGGTCGGCTCGGCGAGCGCCCGCAGCCGGTCCACCGCACCGGGCACCGCGAACTGCGCCGCGCCCAGCCCCTCGACGAAGTAGCCCCGCCGGGCAGCGCCGCGCTCCTCCAACGCGGCGAGCACCGGATAGACGGCGGCGAACCCGCCGACGACCTGCTCGGCCACCACCGCGCCCCGGGTCACCACCCCGTGCCGGTCGAGCAGCAGATCGGCCAGGGCGGCGGCCCGTCGGGTCGGATCGGTGTCCCGCTCCGGCAGCCGCGACCAGCGCCCGGCCACCGTGGGCGGGCCACCCCGGCTGGGCAGCGCCACCCGACCCGGGCGACGGTAGCGGGTACGCGGGGCGGCCGGGCGGGACCGGTGCGCGCCGCCCGCGCCGAGCGCCGCCCGCAGCGGGGCGAGGGTGTCGTTGGTGAGCTGCCCCGCCCAGACCAGATCCCAGATCACCGCGGTCAGGGCGGTGTCGTCGTCGGAGCCCACCCGGTCGGACAGCGGGCGGAAGAACAACGCCTGCCCGTCGGCGAGCGCGTCCAGCACGGCGGCGTGCAACGGGGTGCCGGCGAAGGTGTCGTCCGGCGGGGGGAGCAGCAGCGGTGCGACGTCCGCGTACGCCAGGGTGATCCAACCGTCGCCGCCGGAGATCGCCCCCGAGCCGGCCCAGACCACCTCACCCCCGGCGCACAGCTCGTCGAGCTGGGCGGGGGAGTAGTCGGCGACCCGGGCGGGCAGCACCAGCCGCTCCCACGCCGACGCCGGCACCGCCGTGCCCTGCAACTGCTCGATCGTGGCGGCCACCGCCTCCACCCCGCGCGCCGACGAGCCGATCTGCTGCCA
The DNA here is from genome assembly GCF_050942205.1 of Micromonospora sp. CA-248260. NCBI lineage: Bacteria > Bacillati > Actinomycetota > Actinomycetes > Micromonosporales > Micromonosporaceae > Micromonospora > Micromonospora sp. CA-248260. The sequence continues at coordinate 1,682,750 of NZ_CP192021.1, forward strand.
GCGGGGCAGGAAGCCGGCCAGCACCCGGGGCGGCACCGGTTCGATCTCCCGGCGCAGCGCGGCGAGCGACCGGCGGCGCAGCAGCCGCAGCACCTCGGCGTCGCACCACTGGGTGCCCACGCTGTCCGGGGCGAACTCGCCGGAGACCACCCGCCCGGTCGCGGCGAGCCGACGCAACGTCTGCTCCACCACGAAAACCCCGAGCCCGAAGCGGGCGGCGCAGGTCGCGGCGGCGAACGGCCCGTGGGTGCGGGCGTACCGGGCGACCAGGTCGCCGAGCGGGTCGGCCACCGGCGTCAGGTACGCCTCGGCCACCCCCACCGGCAGTGCCACCCCGAGCGCGTCGCGCAGCCGGGCCGCGTCCTCGATGCCCACCCAGCGGTCCTCGCCGGCGATCCGGACCCGCAGCGCCCGGCGGGCCGCCGCCAACTCCACCGGCCACTCCACCGGCACGCCCCGCTCGGCCAGCTCCGCCTCGGTCAGGTCGCCGAGGACCCGCAGCAGCTCGGCGACGTCCTCGGCGTCGCGGGGTCGACGCTGGTCGGTGCGCCAGCGCAACTGCCGTTCGGTCTCGGCGAGCACCGCCGGGTCGAGCAGCTCGCGCAGGTCCACCCGGCCGAGCAGCTCCCCGAGCAGGGCCGAGTCCAGCGCCAACGCGGCGGCCCGCCGCTCGGCCAGCGGCGCGTCCCCCTCATAGAGGAACGCGCCGACATAGCCGAAGAGCAGCGACCGGGCGAACGGCGAGGGGCGTTCGCTCTCCACCTCGACCAGGCGGACCTTGCGGCTGGCCAGGTCGCGCATCAGCCCGGCCAGGGCGGGCTGGTCGAAGACGTCCTGGAGGCACTCCCGGGCGGCCTCCAGGGTGACCGGGAAGTCGGCGTACTCGCGGGCCACGTCGAGCAGTTGGGCGGCGCGCTGGCGTTGCTGCCACAGCGGCTGCCGGCGGCGCGGGTCACGCCGGGGCAGCAGCAGCGACCGGGCGGCGCACTCGCGGAACCGGGCGGCGAACAGCGCGGAGGTGCCCACCGACTCCTCGACCAGTTGGGCGATCTCGTCGGGCTCGAACACCACCACGTCGGCGCCGGGCGGCTCGTCGGCGGTGTCCGGCAGCCGCACCACGATCCCGTCGTCGGAGGGCATCGCCTGGGCGTCCACGCCGTAGCGTTCGGCCAGCCGGCGGCCGATCGCCAGCGCCCACGGCCCGTTGACCCGGGCCCCGAGCACGCTGTGCACGGCGAGCCGCCAGTCACCCAGCTCGTCGCGGAACCGTTCGACCAGCACCGTGCGGTCGTCGGGCAGCGAGCGGGTGGCGGCCTGCTGCTCACGCAGGTAGGCCATCAGGTTGCCGGCCGCCCAGTCGTCGAGGCCACCGGCCCGCAGGGCGGTCAGGGCGGTGGCGTCGTCCTGGCGCAGCAACGCCCGGATCCGGCTGCCGATGGCCCGGCCCAGCTCGACCGGCCGGCCCAGCTGGTCGCCCTTCCAGAACGGCATCCGGGCCGCCTGGCCGGGTGCGGGGGAGACGAGCACCCGGTCGGGGGTGATCTCCTCGATCCGCCAGGACGAGGAGCCGAGCAGGAAGACGTCGCCGACCCGGGACTCGTAGACCATCTCCTCGTCCAGCTCACCGACCCGGGCGGCGCGCTGCGCACCGGCCAGGAACACCCCGAACAGGCCCCGGTCGGGGATGGTGCCGCCGCTGGTGACGGCGAGGCGCTGGGCCCCCGGCCGCCCGGTGAGCACGTCGGTGGCCCGGTCCCAGACCAGTCGGGGCCGCAGCTCCGCGAAGGCGGTCGACGGGTAGCGGCCGGAGAGCATGTCGAGCACCGCGTGCAGCGCCGAGTCGGGCAGCTCGGCGAAGGGCGCGGCCCGGCGGACCAGCACCGCCAGGTCGCCGAGCGACCAGGGTTCGAGGGCGACCATGGCCACGATCTGCTGGGCGAGCACGTCGAGCGGGTTGCGCAGGTAGTGCAGCTCCTCGATGGCGCCGGTCGCCATCCGCTCCGCGACCACCGTGCACGAGAGCAGGTCGCCCCGGTGTTTGGGGAAGACCACCCCCCGGGACACCGCCCCCACCTGGTGTCCGGCCCGGCCGACCCGTTGCAGGCCGGCCGCGACGCTCGGTGGGGCCTCGATCTGCACCACCAGGTCGACCGCGCCCATGTCGATGCCCAGTTCCAGGCTGGAGGTGGCCACCACGGCGGGCAGCCGGCCGGACTTGAGGGCCTCCTCGATCTGCTTGCGTTCCTCCCGGGAGACGCTGCCGTGGTGGGCCCGGGCGATCACCGCATCGGCCCCGGTCGCCGTGCCCGACTGGGCCATCACCTCGGCCGGCGGTCCGGCGGCGGCGTCGGCCGGCTTCCCGGCGGCCCGGTCATCGGCGGCCGGCGCTCCGACGGTCTGTTCCTCGGCGGCCAGCTCGTTGAGTCGGGCGCAGAGCCGTTCGGCGCTGCGCCGGGAGTTGGTGAACACGATGGTCGAGCGGTGTGCCCGGATCAACGCGAGGACCCGTTCCTCCACGGCGGGCCAGATCGACGCCCGGCGCGGGCCGGGCCCACCCAGGTCGTCCTGGAGGGGTTGCTCGGTCTCGTCGAGCCGGGTCATGTCCTCCACCGGGACCTGGACGCTCACCTCGATCGTCTTGGGGGTGGCCGGCTGCACCACGTCCACCGGGTGGGCACCGCCGAGGAACCGGGCGCACCCGTCGATCGGCCGGACGGTGGCGGACAGGCCGATCCGCTGGGCGGGTCTTTCCAGCAACCCGTCGAGACGTTCCAGGGAGAGCGCCAGGTGGGCGCCGCGTTTGGTGCCGGCGACGGCGTGCACCTCGTCGAGGATGACGGTCTCGACGCCGCGCAACGAATCCCGGGCCGCCGAGGTGAGCAGCAGGAACAGCGACTCGGGGGTGGTGATGAGGATGTCCGGCGGGGTGCGGGCGAAGGCCCGGCGTTCGTCGGCGGGAGTGTCGCCGGTGCGCATCCCGACGGTGATGTCCGGCGGGGTCACACCGAGCCGGGTGGCCGCCTGCCGGATGCCGGCGAGCGGAGCGCGCAGATTGCGCTCGACGTCGACGGCGAGCGCCTTGAGCGGGCTGACGTAGAGCACCCGGCAGCGTCGCCGGGCGTCGGCCGGCGGCGGTGCGTCGGCCAGCCGGTCGAGCGACCAGAGGAACGCCGCGAGCGTCTTACCCGAGCCGGTGGGTGCCACCACCAGGGCGTTGCGGCCGGCGGCCACCGAGGTCCAGGCACCGAGCTGGGCGGCGGTGGGGGCGGCGAAGGCGGCGCTGAACCACTCCCGGGTGGCCGGGGCGAAGCCGGCCGGCACTTCCCGGCCGTCGCCCGCGCCGGCCGGGCCCGCCGGGTTCGCCCTGCCCGCCGTGCCGTCCGGGTCCGCCGTGCCCTCCCTGCCCCGCCTCGTCACGTCCCCATCCTGCCTCGGCGGTGTGACATCTGGCCGGCGCGGATGCTGGACTGTCCGACGCCGCGAGAGAATAGCGAATTAGCCGATTAGTACGTTAAGTCTTACTTAACTGCTTGCTTGCGACCCACAACATAAAGTAACTTCACTCGGACTGCCGCAACGGGTGAGAGGAATCGGATGTTCGTCGAGGAGCGTGGCCCGACGCCCGGCACCGACGTGCTCATCCGCAAGGTCGAAGGGCATCTCACCGCCCTGCGGACCAGCCTGCGCGGCCCCGAGCTGGAGCTGGCCGAGCGCCTCGCCGACAGCCTGCGGGAGCTGGTCGTCTCCACCGCCCAGGCCAGCGCGGCCGACCGGGGTCAGGTGCGCGTCGCCGTGCACTACTTCGTGCTCCGCCGGGAGAGCCGCGGCAAGCTGCTCCCGGTGCGTTCGCTCGCCGTCGCCCAGCGGGTGGTCGACAAGGTCGCCCTCCAGCTCGGTCGCCCCGACCTGCTGGTCGAGCCCCGGCGGGCGCTGACGCCCGCGCTCCCCGGCGGCGAGACTCCGCCCGGCTGACGGGCGATTTCCCGAAAAGCCCCCACCGGGGGCTGAACTGGCGTGTGATCGGTGCGGAACGGGACAATTCGCCCGGTATGCGCCGCCAGTTCGACGGGAGGACGCGTGCTCGTACTGCTGCTCCTGCACCTGGTGGCGGCGCTCCTCGCGCCACTGCTGGTCCGGTGGTGGGGTCCGCGCGCCTGCTATCCGCTCGCGCTGGTGCCCGCCGCCGCGTTCGGCTGGGCGCTGACCCGCACCTCGACGGTCCGCGACGGGGGCGCGGTCGTCGAGACGTACCAGTGGATCGGGCAGCTGGACCTCGACGTGGCGTTGCGGATGACGACGCTGTCCTGGCTGATGACCCTGCTGGTCGGCGCGATCGGCGCGCTGGTGCTGGTCTACTGCGGCCGGTACTTCGCGCCCGGCGCGGTGGGCCTGCCCCGGTTCGTCGCGGTGCTGGTCGCCTTCGCCGGCGCGATGCTCGGCTTGGTCCTCGCCGACGACCTGCTGCTGCTCTACGTCTTCTGGGAACTCACCACCGTCTTCTCCTACCTGCTCATCGGGCACAGCACCGAGCGACGCTCCAGCCGCTGGGCGGCGGCCCAGGCGCTGACCGTCACCACGCTGGGCGGGCTGGCCATGCTGCTCGGCTTCCTGATCCTCGGCGGGCACGCCGGCACCTACCGCTGGTCGGAGATCGCCGCCGCCCCCCTGCCCGGCGGTGCGACGCTGGTCGCCGCCGTGCTGCTGATCCTGACCGGCGCGCTGGCCAAATCGGCGATCGTGCCGTTCAACGGCTGGCTGCCGGTGGCGATGGCCGCGCCCACCCCGGTCAGCGCCTACCTGCACGCGGCGGCGATGGTCAAAGCCGGCGTCTACCTGATCGGCCTGCTTGCCCCCGTGCTCGCCGACACCGGCCCGTGGCGGCCGGTGCTGCTCACCCTCGGCCTGGTCACCATGCTCGCCGGCGGCTGGGCGGCGCTGCGCCAGTGCGACCTGAAACTGCTGCTGGCCTACGGCACGGTCAGCCAACTCGGCCTGCTGACCGTGACGATCGGCACGGGCAGCGCCGACGCCGCGCTCGCCGGGGTGGCGATGCTGCTCGCCCACGCCCTGTTCAAGGCCGCCCTGTTCCTCGTCGTCGGCATCATCGACCACGACGTCGGCACCCGCGACCTGCGGGAACTCTCCGGCCTCGGCCGTCGGGCCCCGGCGCTGGCGGTGGTCGCCACGCTCGCCGCCGCCTCGATGGCGGGCGTGCCGCCGCTGCTCGGCTTCGTCGCCAAGGAGGCGGTCTTCACCGCGCTGGCCACCCGCCCGGTGGTGCTCGCCGGGCTGGTCCTGGGCACCGTGCTCACCGTCGCCTACAGCATCCGCTTCCTCTGGGGTGCCTTCGCCACCCGCCCCGGCACCGCCGAGGCCGCACCGGAACCGATCCCGCTGCCGATGCTCGTCCCACCCGCCCTGCTCGCGGTCGCCGGGCTGGTCGCCGGCCCGACCGCCGCCGCGCTCGACGGCCTGCTCGGCCCGTACGCGGAACTCTTCGGCCCGCCGCACGACACGCTCGCCCTCTGGCACGGCCTGACCCCCGCCCTCGGCCTGTCCGCGCTGGCGCTGGCCGGCGGGGCCGTGCTGCACGCGGTACGCGGCCCGCTCGCCCCGGCGCTGGCCCGCTGGAAGCTGCCGTTCACCGGCAACCAGGGGTACGAATGGGCCACCCACCACTTCGACCGGCTGGCCATCGAGGTCACCGGCGCCACCCAGCGCGGCTCACTGCCGCTGTATCTCGGCACCGTCCTGCTGGCCCTGGTGCTGGTGCCCGGCACCGCCCTGGTCAGCACGAGCCCGTGGCACACCCGGATCGCGCTCTGGGACAGCCCGCTGCAACTGGTGGTCGGGCTGGTGATCGGGGTCGCGGCGGTCTTCGCGGTGAACGCCCGACGACGGCTGACCGCGATGCTGCTGGTCGGGGTGACCGGCTACGGCACCGCGATGCTGTTCGTGCTGCACGGGGCACCCGACCTGGCGCTGACCCAGTTCCTGGTGGAGACCTCCACCATCGCCGTCTTCGTGCTGGTGCTGCGGCGGCTGCCGGAGCGGTTCTCCGCCCGGCCGCTGCGCCGCAGCCGGTGGGCCCGCCGGGTGCTCGGCGTCGCGGTGGGCGTGGTGCTGGCCGGGCTGGCGCTGATCGCCTCCGGGGCCCGCACCGCGGTGCCCATCTCCACCGCGTTCCCGGCGCTCTCCGTCGCCGAGGGGTACGGGCGCAACGTGGTCAACGTGACCCTGGTGGACATCCGGGCCTGGGACACCATGGGTGAGATCTCGGTGCTGGTGGTGACCGCCACCGGGGTGGCCAGCCTGATCTTCGAGCGGTCCCGCACCGGACCGCGCCCCCGCCGGGTCGAACCCGCCTCGCCCCGACACGACGACCGGCCGGTCTGGTTACGTGGCGGGGCGACCCTGCACGCGCGACGCCGGTCCATCGTCTTCGAGGTGGTGACCCGGCTGCTGTTCCACACCATCGTGCTCTTCTCGCTGTTCCTGCTCTTCTCCGGCCACAACGCACCCGGCGGCGGCTTCGCCGGTGGCCTGGTGGCGAGCCTGGCGCTGGCCGTGCGCTACCTGGCCGGCGGCCGGTACGAACTGGCCGAGGCCGCCCCGATCGGGGCGGGCACGGTACTCGGGGCCGGCCTGGCGATCTCCGTCGGTGGTGGCGTGCTGTCCCTGCTGACCACCGGGACCGTGCTGGAGAGCGCCAAGGTCGACCTGCCGCTGCCCGGCCTCGGTGGGCCGTACCTGGTCACCTCGCTCTTCTTCGACATCGGCGTCTATCTGATCGTGGTGGGGCTGATGCTGGACATCCTGCGCAGCCTCGGAGCGGAGATCGACCGGCACGTCGAGGCGGCCGGCAAGTCCGACCGGGGGCTCGTCGTCGACCACGAGGGGGACCGACGGTGAGGGGCGGCGGGGCGGGACCCACGCTGGTGCTGGTGATCGCCGTGGGCCTGCTCACCGCCACCGGGGTGACGCTGCTGCTGGAGCGCAGCCTGACCCGGATCTTGCTCGGGGTGATCCTGTTCGGCAACGGGGTGAACCTGCTCATCCTGGTCGGTGGCCGTTCCGGGGTGGCTCCGGTGGTCGGCACCGGCCCGGAGGACGAGATGAGCGACCCGCTGCCGCAGGCGATGGTGCTCACCGCCATCGTGATCACCTTCGGGCTGACCGCCTTCCTCGCCGCCGTGGCGTACCGCAGCTGGTATCTCGGCGGCAACGACGAGGTGCAGGACGACGTGGAGGACCAGCAGATCGTCGCGCTCGCCGCCCGCAACGAGGTGGCCAACGCCGATCTCGGCGGCGAGGGACCCGGCGACGACCCGGAACAGGTCGACCCCGAGCCGCCCCAGCGGGGGCCACGCCGACCCGGGGGTACGCGATGACCGCGCTCCTACCGTTCCCGGTGGTGGTGCCGCTGCTCGGTGCCGCCCTCACCCTGATCCTGGTCAACCGACCCCGGTTGCAGCGCACCGTCAGCGTGGTCGCGCTCGGCACCAACCTGGTCGTCGCGGTGCTGCTGCTGGTGCGGGCCCACCGGGACGGGCCGGTGGTGACCGAGGTGGGGGGCTGGCCCGCCCCGGTCGGCATCGTGCTGGTCGCCGACCAGCTCGCCGCGCTGATGCTGGTGGTCTCCTCGGCGGTCACGCTCTGCGTGCTGCTCTACTCCATCGGCCAGGGCCGCGCCGAGACCAGCGAGTCGGCGCCGGTGAGCATCTACCACCCGACGTACCTGGTGCTGACCGCCGGGATCACCAACGCGTTCCTCGCCGGTGACCTGTTCAACCTCTTCGTCGGGTTCGAGATCCTGCTCGCGGCGAGCTTCGTGCTGATCACCCTGGGTGGCACCGAGGCCCGGATCCGCACCGGCTCGACGTACGTGGTGGTCAGCATCCTCTCCTCGATGATCTTCCTGGCCGCGGTGGGCCTGGTGTACGCGGCCACCGGCACCCTCAACCTGGCGCAGCTCGCCGGTCGACTCGACGCGCTGCCCGACGGCGTACGGCTGGCGTTGCAGTTGATGCTGCTGCTCGCGTTCGGCATCAAGGCGGCGATGTTCCCGCTCTCCGCGTGGCTGCCGGACAGCTACCCGACCGCCCCGGCACCGGTCACCGCCGTCTTCGCCGGCCTGCTCACCAAGGTCGGCGTCTATGCGATCATCCGGACCGAGACGCTGCTCTTCCCCGGCGGTCAGGTGGCCAACGTGCTGATGGTGGGGGCCGGGCTGACCATGGTGGTCGGCGTGCTCGGCGCGGTGGCCCAGTCGGACATGAAGCGGCTCTTCTCGTTCACGCTGGTCAGCCACATCGGCTACATGATCTTCGGGGTGGCGCTGAGCACCACCGCCGCGCTCTCCGGCGCGATCTTCTACGTGGTGCACCACATCACCATCCAGACCACCCTGTTCCTGGTCGCCGGCCTGGTCGAGGAGCGGGCCGGCAGCACCGACCTGCGCCGGCTCGGCGGCCTGGCCCGGGTCACCCCGCTGCTGGCGGTGCTCTTCTTCGTCCCCGCGATGAATCTGGCCGGCATCCCACCGTTCTCCGGTTTCCTCGGCAAGGTCGGTCTGCTCCAGGCCGGGGTGGCCCAGGGCGGCCCACTGCCCTGGGTGCTGGTCGTCGCCGGCACGGTGACCAGCCTGCTCACCCTCTACGCCACCTCCCGGGTGTGGAACATCGCGTTCTGGCGGGCCCCGCAACTGGCCACCGCCGAGCCGGTCGTCCGGCTCCCCGGGTTGATGGTCGGGGCCACCACCGCCCTGGTGGTGCTGGGGCTGGCCCTGACCGTCGCCGCCGGCCCGCTGTTCCAGGTCACCGCCGACGCCGCCGTCGACCTGCGGCTGCGCACCCCGTACGTGCGGGCCGTCCTGCCCGGCGGTCCACCGTGAGCGGCGCGTCGTCACGACCCACCGGACGACGTCGGGACCAGCTCATCGCCCTCGGTTGGCTGGTCGTGGTCTGGAACCTGCTCTGGGGCCACTTCTCCCCGGCGAACGTCCTCACCGGTCTGCTGGTCGGCGGGTCGGTGCTGCTGTTCTTCCCGCTCCCGCCGGTCTCCTTCGGCGGCCGGTTGCGACCCCGGGCGCTGCTGGTGCTGGCCGGCACCTTCGTCGTGGAACTGGTCAGCGCCAGCATCCACGTCGCCGCCATCGCCGTGCGTCCCGGCTTCCGCCCGCGCGGCGCGATCATCGGGGTGCCGCTGCGGGTACGCACCGACCTGAACCTGGCGCTCACCGCCGAACTGCTCTCCCTGGTGCCGGGCACCCTGATCGTCGAGGTGGACCGGGAGTCCGGCGTCCTCTACGTGCACGTGCTCGACGTGCGCTCACCGGCCGACATCAGCGGCAGCCGGGAGCGGATCCTCGCCGTCGAGGAACGCATCGTCCGTGCCGTCGGCTCCGAGGCGGAGTTGCGACAGCTCCTCACCGAACCCACGGAGGCACCGTGACCGTCGTCCTCGCCGTCGTCCTGACCGTGCTGCTGTCGACCACCGCGCTGCTGGCGTTGGCCCGGATCTACCGGGGGCCGTCGCTGCTGGACCGGGTCATCGCCGCGGACCTGCTGCTCGCCGCGATGCTCAGCGCGGTCGGCGCGGAGGCGGCGGTGAACCGGCACGCCACCACGTTGCCGGTGCTGGTGGTGCTCTCCCTGCTCGGTTTCGTCGGCTCGGTCGCCCTGGTCCGCTTCGCCGCCCGGGAGGAGTCGTGAGCGTGGGTACGGTGGTCGACTGGTTGGCCGCCGTCGCCCTGGTGTCCGGGGCACTGCTCAGTCTCGCCGCCGGGATCGGTGTGCTGCGCTTCCCGGACGTGCTGGACCGGATGCACGCCGCCACCAAACCCCAGGTGCTCGGGGTGCTGCTGTTGCTGGTCGGGCTGGCGCTGCGGCTGCGTACCGCCGCCGACCTGGGCATGATCATGCTGGTCGGGGTCTTCCAGTTGGCCACCGCCCCGGTCGCCGCCCAGATGATCGGCCGGGCCGCCTACCGGTCGGGTCGGGTGGACCGCAGCCTGCTCGACGTCGACGAGCTGGCCGGACACCAGCCCGAGCCGGCTGGCCCCCGGCCGGAGCGTGCCGACTTCCGGTCCGGGGACGACGGTTCCCGTTCCGGGGACGGTGGTTCCCGGTCCGGGGACGGTGACTCCCAGGCCGAAGGCGGTGACCCCCGGTCCGGGCCCGGTGGACAGCGGGAGTGACGCCGCGGACAACGGGGAGGAGCAGGCACTTTGTGCCCACCCTCAGCGGGCTTCCAGCGAGCGCCGATAGAATTGCCGGATGATCGACTCTTCTGCCCAGGAGGGCAGCAGTAGCCAGCCGGGTCGTGCCCGGCAATCCCCCGCCCCGACGTCCACGGGAGCCCTGAGCGACCCGTGTTGATCGTCGTCGGCCTCGCACTCATCATCGTTCTCACCGCCGCCACCGGCTACTTCGTGGCCCAGGAGTTCGGCTACGTCGCCGTGGACCGGGGCAAACTCAAGCAACTCGCCGACGACGGCGACGCCAAGGCCGCCCGCGCCCTGGAGGTCACCGGGCGGCTGTCGTTCATGCTCTCCGGGGCACAGCTCGGCATCACCGTGACCGCCCTGCTGGTCGGCTACGCCGCCGAGCCCTACCTCGGTGCCGGGCTGGCCGAACTGTTCGGCGGCGTCGGCGTCTCCACCGGGGTCAGCCTGCCGCTGTCGGTGGCGTTGGCGCTGGTCATCGCCACCGTCGTGCAGATGGTCCTGGGTGAGCTGGCCCCGAAGAACCTGGCCATCGCCCGGCCCGAGACGCTGGCGCGGGCGCTGAGCCGGTCCACCCTGATCTACCTGAAGATCGCCGGGCCGCTGATCACGCTCTTCGACCGGGCCGCCGTCCGGTTGCTGCGCCGCCTCGGCATCGAGCCGATCGAGGAGCTGCCCAGCGGCGCCACCCCGGCCGACCTGGAGCAGATCATCGCCGAGTCCCGGGAGGAGGGGCACCTCGACGCCGAGATGTCCGACCTGCTCGACCGGGGCCTCGACTTCCGGGAGCTGACCGCCGGGGAGGCCATGGTCCCCCGGGTCGACGTGCACACCATCCGGGCACACGAGCCGGTCAGCCGGGTGGTCGAGCTGCTCGACACCGGTCACTCCCGTTTCCCGGTACGTGGTGCCGAAGGCGTCGACGACCTGGTGGGCGTGGTCGGCATCGCCGACGTGCTCGGGGTGCCGCCGGCCGAGCGCGCCACCACCCCGGTCAGCGCGGTGGCCGTACCGCCGCTGCTGGTGCCGGAGACGTTGCCGCTGCCCACGGTGCTGGACCGGCTGCGGTCCGGGCACCGGCAGCTCGCCTGCGTGGTCGACGAGTACGGCGGCTTCGCCGGCGTGATCACCCTGGAGGACATCGCCGAGGAACTGGTCGGGCCGATCCGCGACGAGGACGACCCGCCCGACCGGGCCCCGGCCCGGCAGGAGGACGGTTCCTGGGTGGTGCCGGCCCGCTGGCGCATCGACGAGGTCGCCGACAGCACCGGCATCTCGCTGCCCGAGGCCCCCGAGTACGACACCCTCTCCGGGCTGGTCATGCGGGAGTTGGGCCGGGTGCCCGAGGTCGGTGACCGACTGGAGGTCGTCCTGCCGGCCGACGGCGACGAGCCCACGGAACGCCCGAAAGCCCTGATCGAGGTGCTCGCGGTGGACCGGCACGTGGCCGACTCGGTGCGGCTCACGATGGCCGCCGACCCGGGTACGGGCACGCAGCCCCGGACCGCCCGCAGCGGAAGCGACCGACGCCGTGGTGCGAACGTCCGCGCCACCGGCGGCGGGGGCGACCGTGCCGGGGGCACGAATGCCCGCGCCACCGGCAACGGCCCGGACGTGCACGTCGCCCGGGGTCGGGAGGAGCGCTCATGAGCCCCGTTGTCGCACTGCTGGTCTCGGTGCTGCTGCTCGCCCTCAACGGCTTCTTCGTGGCCGCCGAGTTCGCCCTGGTGGCGGCCAAGCGCTACCGGCTGGAACAGACCGCCGCCGGTGGCGGCCGGGCGGCCCGCGCCGCCCTGGACGGGGTACGTGAGCTGTCCCTGATGCTGGCCGGCGCGCAGCTCGGCATCACGCTGTGCACGCTGGGCCTGGGCGCGTTGGCCGAGCCGGCGATCGAGCACCTGCTCAGCCCGTTGCTGCACGCCGTCGGGCTACCGGCGGCAGCCAGCCACATCATCGCGTTGATCTTCGCGCTGGGGCTGGTGACGTTCCTGCACCTGGTGGTCGGCGAGATGGCCCCGAAGTCGTGGGCGATCACCGACGCGGAGCGCTCGGCGACGCTGCTGGCGCTGCCGTTCCGGGCCTTCGCCCGGGTCGCCCGGCCGGTGCTGTCCCTGCTCAACGCCCTGGCCAACGCGATGCTGCGACTGGTCGGGGTGCAGCAGCAGGACCAGCTCGCCCAGGTACACGGCCCGGACGAGCTGCGCATCCTGCTGGAGCAGTCCCGCGAGCACGGGCTGCTCGGTGCCGAGCAGCACCAGATGCTGACCAGCATGCTGGAATTGCAGGGCACCACCGTCGCCCAGGTGATGGAACCCTTCGACCAGATCGTCACGGTCCACCGGGACGACACCGCCGAGCGGATCGAACAGGTCAGCCGGGACAGCGGCCGGTCCCGGCTCGCCGTCCTCGACGGCGGCGGCGAGGTGTGCGGGCTGGTGCACGTCCGGGAGGCGGTCCGGGCGGTCACCACCGGCCGGGCGGCCACCGCCGCCGAGCTGATGAGCCGCTCGTTCACCCTGCCGGCCACCTCCTCGGTCACCGAGGCGGTCGCCGCGATGCGCGCCGACCAGGCCCAGTTGGCGCTGGTCCGTAACGGCGGCGGGCCGACCCGGCCGATCGGATTCGTGGCTCTGGAGGACCTGCTCGAAGAGGTCATCGGCGAGTTCGACGACGAGACCGACCCGATCCCCCGGGGCCGCCGCCTGCGCTGACTGTCGGCCCGGCCGGGCCGACGCGGTTGAGGCTCCGGCGAGCAGTGGTGGTGCACCGGCTGCCCCCGAGGTGGCGGCATCGAGGTGCGGTGGACCCGTTACCTCGGCCCAACGGAGTCGATCAACGACCCCGCCCCGCCCCGGGGCGGGGTCGTTCCGTCGGGGTGGTCGAGGAGTGCCCGGCCGATCAGGGGGAAACCGCCACCCGCCGGGTAGGTCAGGGCCGGCTCCTGCCTGGTCGGTCGGGGGACACCTCGACTGCCGGGTCGGGGGCGGCGGGCGGAGGACGGGGGAGTGGCGGGGATGCGGTTGACCGGGGTGTCCCACGAGTCCGGTGCGACCGGGTTGGCGGTGAGCACCACCCTGACCAACCCGAGCACCCGCCCGGGGCTGCGGCTGCCGGGGCAGGTGATGCTCAGCGCCGGGGCGCAGGACGTGCCGGTGCGGCACGTACGGCTCGGGTTGGTGGCGACTGCCGAACCTGACGACCCCCGCTCACCCCGTCACCTCGTGCAGTACCACCAGGTGACGGTGGGGGGTCGGTTCGTCGTACCGGCCGGGCGGCGGCGGGCCATCGACTTCGCCGTACCCCTGCCGTGGGAGACGCCGGTGACGATCTTCGGTGGGGTGCCGTTGATGAGCCTACGCACCGGGCTGCGTACCGAGGTGTCGGTGGACCCGGAGCTGGAGCAGGGCGCGATGGTGCCGATCTTCGTCCACCCGTTGCCCACCCAGCAGCACGTGCTGGCGGCCCTGGACACGCTCGGCTTCGTCCTGCGGCAGGCGGGCCTGGTGTCGAGCCGACTGCCGGGGGTCGAGCAGAGCCTGCCGGTGCACGAACGCCTCGGTTACTGGGTCGCCCCGCTGTACGCCGGGCCGATCACCGAGCTGGAGCTGATCTTCGTGACCAATTCCGCCGGCCTGGAGGTGCTGCTCTGGATGGACCGGCGGCTCTCGCTGACCGGAATCAGCCATCAGAGCATCAGCCGGTTCCGGACCTGGCACACCGGTGCCGATCAACGCGACTGGGTCTCCGTCGTGGACGGCTGGTTGCGGGCGGCGATCAACCGGCACGCGGCAGCGGCCTCGAACGCGCACTGGTCGGCCCGGATCACCGAGTCGGCGCACGTCAGCCGCCGACCTGACACGCCGGTGCGACCCGGTTACGGGTTGGGCGGCACCGGCGGTGGAGGTGGCATCGGTGGTGGCGGTGGTGGCGGTGACGGCACCTGAATCCGCCCGCGCCCCCGGCGGTGGTGGTGGCACCTGAATCCGCCCGCGCCCACCGCATCGCCCCCGGTGGTGGTGGCTGAATCCGTCGGGGGTCGCCGCCCGGTCGTGCGTCCGGGGAGGGTCAGACCGAGGCGGTGGCGAGCTTGATGCCGAAGCCCAGGAAGAGCATCGCGACACCGGTGGTGGCCCCGGCGGCCAGCCGGCGGCGCTGCCGGAACTGGGCGGCCAGGAAGGTGCCCGCGAAGATCAGCGCGGTCAGGTAGAGCACGCTGGTCACCTGGGCGATCAGCCCGAGCAGCAGGAACGACAGGGCCGGCCAGGCATAGCCGGGGTCGACGAACTGGATGAAGAACGAGATGAAGAAGAGGATGGCCTTGGGGTTGAGCAGGCTGATCACCAGTGCCTTGCGGAACGGGCTGCGCAGCGCCGCCGGCTCGGCCGCGTCGATCAGCCGGGGCGCCGCCGGATCGTGGCGGTCGCGCCACCGCTGCCAGGCCGCGCGCAGCATGGTCAGCCCCACGTACCCGAGGTAGGCCGCGCCCGCGTACTTGATCACGAGGAAGAGCGGCGGGTACGCCTTGAGCAGCGACGCCACCCCGGCGGCCGACAGGAACATCAGCACCGCGTCGCCGAGGAACACCCCACCAGCCGCCCGGTAGCCGACGGCCACGCCCCGCTTGGCGGCGGTGGAGAGCACGAAGAGGGAGTTGGGCCCCGGCAGCAGGACGATCGCCACGGTGCCCAACACGTAAGTCCAGATGTCGGTGATGCCCAGCACGCCCGTCATCCTCGCCCCACCGGGGTGGTGCCGCGAAGTCTTTCCCGCAGCCTGGCCTGTGCGTTCGGCCACTCATCGACGGTCATCGCGTACTGGACGGTGTCGCGCCAGGAGCCGTCCGGACGCTGCCGGTGCATGCGCAGCACGCCCTCCCGGGTCGCGCCGAGCCGGGCGATCGCCGCCTGCGACCGGGTGTTGCGGATGTCGGTGTGCCAGACCACGCGCACCGCCCCCAGCGTGTCGAACGCCCGCCCGAGCAGCAGCAGTTTGGCCTCGGTGTTGATGCCGCTGCGCCACCAGGGGCGGCCGAGCCAGGTGTAACCGATCGCGACGCTGTGCCGCTGCGGGTCGATCTCGTAGAAGGAGGTGGTGCCCACGACCGCTCCCGTCCGGGCGCAGCGCTGCACCCAGGGCACCCGGTCGCCGTCCTGTCGGGCGGCCAACGCGGCGGCGACGACCGCCCGCATCGCGGCCGGGTCGGCGGGCAGCGGGTGGCCCAGGTGGGCCCAGACCTCCGGCTCGGCGGTGGCGGCGAACAACTCGTCGGCGTGCGCGGGGGTCAACGGCTCCAGCAGCACGTGCGCGCCGTGCAGCGGCACCGGCTCCCACCACGGTGCAGCGCCGGAATCCGGCCCCGGCAGGCTGACGACAGGTGTCGGTGACCCGGTGGAGCCCGGCGTCGGCGAGCCGGTGGCGGGCAGGTAGCCCGGGACCGGCGCGACCACCCCGGCGTCCGGCTCGGGCGGGCCGGCGGTCAGCCGGAGCGGCACCACCCCGGCCCAGTGCGGCAGGTCGAGGTCGGCCGGTTCGTCGCGGACCCCGCCGGTGCGGGCCCGCACCGACACCTCGCGCAGCGGCAGGGCCAGGACCGCCGTCTCGGCCAGCTCCCGACGGGTCGGTGGACGACTGTCGGCGGCCCGCCCCGCCCCGACCTTTTCCACCAGGGCGGTCATCGCGGCCCGCTTGTCGTCTTCGCTGGTGACCAGGTGGGCGGTGCCGTGCGCGACGACCGACCGGTAGTTGGCGCTGTGGTGGAACTGCGAGCGGGCGTAGATCAGCCCGTCGAGCAGGGTCACCGTGACGCAGACGGGCAGCCCGGCCTCGCCCCGGGCGGCGAGCAGCGGCCGGCTGCCGGTGGACCCGTGCAGGTAGAGGGTGTCACCGACCCGGACGTGCAGGGTGGGCAGCAGACGCGGCTCACCGTCGACCACGAACCCCAGCACGCAGTGGTAGGCCTCGTCGAGCACGGCGTGGGCGGCGGCCCGGTCGTAGCTCATCCTGTCCCGGGTGCGGCTGGCGGTGGTGCGTGCGGTCGGCGCGTACATGTGACATCCAGACGTTGTTCTAGTACGATCCTGAAACTGTGGCAGCACATTATCAGATCCTCGGGTCCACGTCCGCCGCGATTTCGGCGAGTGTGGAAACGGGCATCCGCACCGGGGTGCTCGCGGCGGGCGACGCGTTGCCGCCGGTCCGCTCCCTGGCCACGACGCTGGCGGTCAGCCCGGCCACCGTCGCCCGCGCCTACCAGGAGCTACGCCAGCGGGGTCTGGTCGTCACGGCCGGCCGGCACGGCACCCGGGTCCGGCCCCGGCCGCCGGTCGCCCCCCCCGGGCCGCCCGGCACCCGGCCCCCGCCCCCGGCACCCGCGACCTGTCCCAGGGCCAACCCGACCCCCGGCTGCTGCCGCCGCTCGGCCCGCACCTGGCCGCGCTCGCCACCGGGATCGGTCCCCCCGTGGGGTACGCCACGACCGGCGTGCACCCCGCCCTGGCCGAGGCGGCCCGCTCCCGGCTCGCCGCCGACGGGGTGCCCGCCGACGAGTTGACCGTCACCGGGGGAGCGCTCGACGGCATCGAGCGGCTGCTCGCCTCCCACCTGCGCCCGGGTGACGCGGTCGCGGTGGAGGACCCCGGCTGGGCCAACCTGCTCGACCTGGTCGCCGCGCTCGGCCTGCGGCCGGTCGGCGTGCCGGTCGACGACGAGGGGCCCACCGTCACCGGGGTGCGCGACGCGTTGACCCTCGGGGCGCGGGCGCTGGTGGTCACCAGCCGGGCGCAGAACCCGACCGGTGCCGCCGTCTCCGCCGGCCGGGCCGAGGCCCTGCGGGCGCTGCTCGCCGGGGCCGACCTGCTGCTGATCGAGGACGACCACGCCGCCGAGCTGTCCCGGCTGCCGCTGCACCCGCTGGCGGGGGCCACGGCGACCTGGGCGTTCGTCCGTTCGGTCAGCAAGCCCTACGGGCCCGACCTGCGGCTGGCGGTGCTGGCCGGTGACGAGGTGACGGTGTCCCGGGTGGCCGGCCGGGCCCGGGTGGGCGCGGGATGGGTCTCCACCGTCCTGCAACGACTCGTCCTGTCGCTCTGGCGCGACCCGGCCACCACCACCCTGATCCACCGGGCCGCCGACGCCTACGAACGCCGCCGGTCCGGCCTGCTCGCCGCGCTCGCCGACCGGGGCGTGGTGGCGCACGGCCGCAGCGGCATCAACGTCTGGCTGCCGGTGCCCGACGAGACCATCACGGTCACCGCCCTGCGGGACGCCGGCTGGTCGGTTGCGCCCGGTGGCCTCTCCCGGCTCGGTGCCCCGCCCGCCGTGCGGATCACGGTCAGTTCGCTCGACGACGCCGACCTCACGCCGCTGGCCGACGCGGTCGCGGCGGCGGTCCGCCCCGCCGACCCGATCGGCTTCACCGCCTGACCCGTGTCGTCGGTCTGCTCCTGCGGGGCTGCGCGGGGGCGGGGGCGGGTGGCGCGGTCAGCCCCGCCGGCTGGACGAAGATCCGCCGCCGGGAGACCGCGTCCCCGGCCGCGTCCAGCTGGTATCCCTCCAGCCAGACCCAGCCGTCGTACGTCGGCCAGTCGAGCACCCGGATGACCCGGAACCGGATGGGGCGGAGAAACTGCACGCTGGCGGCCCTGGTCACGTACACCAGGTCACCGGCCTTCATCGGCGCTCCTGGTCCCGCGCGCGCAACGCCCGCTGCACGCGTCGCTCGCGCCAGACGCGCAGCGTCTCGCCCGCGTCGGCCAGGCGGTCGCAGGAGCCGTCCGGCTGGCAGCGGGAGCAGGCGTTGCGATGGTGGAAGTCGACGACGTAGCCGGCCATGACCACGACGAACGGCGGCTCGGCGGGTCGCTGCTCATACATGCGGCCAGGCCCCCCGGTTGAGCCTGCGTGGGTGGCGCGTGCCCCACCCGGCCTCGGGGCCCGGTCGTCGGGGCGCGGCTCGCCGGTCGGCGGTGGCGTCCCGCTCGGATGTCGCCGCCGGGGGGAGCGACCTGGCCTGCTGTACGACATCGACAGGTTCAGCAGGCCGGTGGAACCACTTGCAACGAGTCATGCCGGACGCTCCTCGACCAGGGTTAAGGGTTGACAGTAGTCCAACTATAACCAGAGCCTATTTAGCTTGTCTAAGTAGTAGAGTACTACTCATAACAATGCAAATCGGACCTACGCTCACCGCTATGGCACTGCTCAAAGGCACGCGGCTGGAGGTGTGGGGAGCTGCCGAGATCCAGGAACGTCTGGGGATCTCACGGCAGCGCACCTACATCCTGATCAGCCGTCGGGATTTCCCGGCTCCGGCAGCTGTCCTCAAGATGGGTCAGATCTGGTTGAAGTCCGATGTGGAGGCGTGGATCGCCGAGAAACGTCCTCACCTGCTCGAAAGCGACGAGGAAGCTTAGGCGAGTCCTCGCCTGACGGGTTGCCTCCGAGGAGCCCGGCGGGTCCTTCGTGGACCTTCCGTGCGACCGGGTAGAACAGTCGCCATGGCCGAGCAGACCGCCCCACCCGGTGCCCGACAGTTCATCCCGCCGCAGGCCGGCACACTGGCCGAGTTGCGTACCGCCGCTGCCGGCTGCCGGGGCTGCGAGCTGCACCGGGACGCCACCCAGACCGTCTTCGGCCGGGGCGACGAGAGCGCCCGGGTGGTCTTCGTCGGGGAACAGCCCGGCGACCTGGAGGACCAGCACGGGCTGCCCTTCGTCGGTCCCGCCGGCCGGCTGCTGCGCCGGGCGGTCGACGACGCCGGCCTCGACCCGGCCCACCTCTACATCACCAACGCGGTGAAGCACTTCCGACACGAGCTTCGTGGCCGGCGGCGCATCCACCAGACCCCGGACCAGGTGCACATCGTCGCCTGCCGACCGTGGCTGGTCGCCGAGTTCGCCCGGCTCCGCCCCGAACTGGTGGTGGTGCTCGGCGCGACGGCGGCGAAGGCCCTGCTCGGTCCGGCGTTCCGGGTCACCCGGCAGCGCGGCGCGTTGCTGCCCTGGCCGGCCGCCGCCGAGCACCCGGACGACTTCACCCGGGCGCCGGTGGACGACACCGGTACGGATGCGCCCGCCGCCCGTCTGCTGGCCACCATCCACCCGTCGGCGGTGCTGCGCGCCGACAGCCAGGAGATCGCCTACCGGGGGCTGGTCGACGACCTCACCGTGGCCGCCCGCGCCCTGACCGGTTGACCGGGTACGACGGCACCGGGCACCGGGCCCCGTCCCGCGCCGCCGCGCGTCGACCGGTAACCCCGGTGCGGGCGGCGGGCCGGCTGCGCGACGATGGGCTCCCCGAACCAGGAGCGTGTGATGACCGCCGACCTGCGCGCACCCACCCGGCCCGACGTCGCCCCGATCCAGCGGCGCACGCTGCGGCTGCTCTTCGTCACGCAGATCATCGGTGGGGTCGGGGTGGCCATCGGGATCTCGGTCGGGGCGCTGCTGGCGGCCCGGGTCGCCGGCACCGCCGTGGCCGGGCTGGCGCAGAGCTGCGGGGTGGTCGGCGCGGCGCTGCTCGCCGTACCGGTCACCCGGATCATGAACGGGCACGGGCGTCGCCCGGGACTGGTGGTGGCGTACCTGGTCGGGGCGGTCGGGGCGCTGCTGGTGGTGCTCGCCACGGCCACCGGTGCGGTGCCGCTGCTCTTCCTGGGGATGCTGCTGTTCGGCGGGGGCACGGCGGCCAACCTCCAGGCCCGCTACACGGCCGTGGACCTCGCCGAGCCGGCCCGCCGGGGCCGGCAACTCTCCCTGGTCGTCTGGGCCACCACCATCGGCTCGGTGGCGGCACCCAACTTCGCCGCGCTCGCCGACGGGGTCACCCGGGGATGGGGCCTGCCGTCGCTGTCCGGCCCGTTCGCGTTCAGCGCCGTCGCGTTCGGCGTGGCTGCGGTCGTACTGCTGCTGCTGTTGCGGCCCGATCCGCTGTTGACCGCGCGGCGGCTCGCGGCGGCCGACGCCGGGACAACGGCCGGGGCCGCCCCACCGGCGGCGACCACCGCGCCGGGCGCGCGGCGGGCCGGTATGCGGGTGGCCTGGCGGGTGGTGCGCGGCCGGCCGGCGGCCCGGCTGGGCATCGCCGCCGTCGCCATCGGCCACCTGGTGATGGTCGCGGTGATGGCGATGACCCCGGTACGTCTCGGCGAGTCGCACTCCGACGCGGATGTGCTGCGTGTCGTCGGCATCGTGCTGAGCGTGCACATCGCCGGCATGTACGCCCTCTCCCCGGTGGTGGGCTGGCTCACCGACCGGTTGGGTCGGCGTGCGGTGATCCTCGGTGGGGTCGGCACGCTGCTGGCCGCGTGCGCGGTGGCCGGCACCGCCGGGCACCACACGCCGCGTCTCTCGGTCGGCCTGGCCCTGCTCGGGCTGGGCTGGTCGGCGACGATGGTGGCCGGTTCGACGCTGCTGTCCGAGGCGGTGCCGTCCGGGGTACGCCCCAGCGTGCAGGGGCTGTCCGACCTGACGATGGGGCTGGCGGGGGCGGGCGCGGCGGCGGCCAGCGGGTTTGTCATGCGGGTGGCGGGTTATCCGACCCTGACCCTGCTGGCGGCGATCGCGGTGGTGCCGTTGGTGGCGCTAGCGTTGCGTCGGGTGCCGCCGACGGCACCCGACGAGGAGGAGTGATCACGTGCGGCTGACCGACTTCTGGACCCGGCTGGACGAGGCCTTCGGGCCGGGTTACGCGGCCAGCATCGCCAGCGACCAGGTGCTATCCCAGCTCGACGGGCGGACCATCACCCAGGCCCTCGCCGCTGGTGAGCAGACCCACGTCGTGTGGCGGGCGGTGGTCGCCGCATACCCCGACCGGGTGCCCGCACGGCTACGTTGAGCTGCCGTTCCGCCACTTCCGCGTGTCACTTGCCGGCTCGTACACCTGTTCGGCTATTGTCCACAGCGGGGTGCTCGTCCACAGCTCACGGCCCGTCGGCTGGTTTTCTGTCGGACCCAGCGCCTAGCGTGTCCGCGTGACGCGAAGCTCAGGAAAGACGCCGGCGAAGGCAGGAGTGGCAAACATGGCCGCAGGGCCCGACCGGGAGAAGGCACTCGACCTTGCTCTCGCTCAGATCGACAAGCAGTTCGGTAAGGGGTCGGTGATGCGGCTGGGCGAGCGCCCGGTCGTCCAGACCTCGGTCATCCCGACCGGCTCCATCGCGCTCGACGTGGCGCTCGGCGTCGGTGGTCTGCCCCGGGGCCGGGTCGTCGAGGTCTACGGTCCCGAGTCCAGCGGCAAGACCACGGTCGCCCTGCACGCGGTGGCCAACGCCCAGCGGGCCGGCGGCATCGCCGCGTTCGTCGACGCCGAGCACGCGCTCGACCCCGACTACGCCAAGGCGCTCGGCGTCGACACCGACGCCCTGCTGGTCTCCCAGCCGGACACCGGCGAGCAGGCGCTGGAGATCGTCGACATGCTGGTGCGCTCCGGTGCGATCGACATCATCGTGATCGACTCGGTGGCGGCCCTGGTGCCGCGCGCCGAGATCGAGGGCGAGATGGGCGACAGCCACGTCGGTCTCCAGGCCCGGCTGATGAGCCAGGCGCTCCGGAAGATCACCGGCGTGCTCAACAACACCGGCACCACGGCGATCTTCATCAACCAGCTCCGCGAGAAGATCGGCGTCATGTTCGGCTCGCCCGAGACGACCACCGGTGGTCGGGCGCTGAAGTTCTACGCCTCGGTCCGGCTCGACGTGCGCCGCATCGAGAGCCTCAAGGACGGCACCGACGTGGTCGGCAACCGCACCCGGGTCAAGGTCGTCAAGAACAAGGTCGCCGCGCCGTTCAAGCAGGCCGAGTTCGACATCATGTACGGCAAGGGCATCTCCCGCGAGGGCTCGCTGATCGACGTCGGCGTGGAGCAGGCGATCATCCGTAAGTCCGGTGCCTGGTACACCTACGACGGCGACCAGCTCGGGCAGGGTAAGGAAAAGGCCCGGGAGTTCCTCAAGGAGAACCCGGACGTGGCGGCCGAGATCGAGAAGAAGATCCTGGAGAAGCTCGGCGTCGGGGTCGGCGCGGGTGACGCCGCCGGTGGCCCTGAGCTGCCGCCTGTCGACTTCTGACCGGTCGCGGTCGAATGGCAGGACGACGCGCCCGCACGGGGCGGGGCTGGGATGCCGCCCCTCCCCGTGCAGGAGCTGACGACGCGACGCCCCGCCCCCGGCGGGGTCGCCGGGGGGCGGCCGACGGGACCGAGCCGACCCCCGGTGAGTCGACGCCCCGCGACGAGGCCGAGGTGGCCCGGGAGATCTGCCTACGGCAGCTCGCGGTGCGGCCGCGTACCCGGGCCGAGCTGGCCGGGGCACTGGCGAAGAAGGGCATCTCCGACGAGGTGTCCGCTCAGGTCCTCGACCGCTACGACGAGGTCGGCATCATCGACGACGCGGCGTTCGCGCGGGCCTGGGTCTCCAGCCGGCACAACGGTCGTGGGTTGGCCCGCCGGGCACTCGCCAACGAGCTGCGTCAGCGTGGCGTGGACGGTGAGGTGGCCAGCGAGGCCCTCGGTGAGCTGGACGAGGAGACCGAGGCGGAGACCGCCCGTGCCCTGGTCGACCGCAAGCTGCGCAGCGCCCGGGGTGAGCCCGACGCGGTGTTCCGCCGGCTGGTCGGCATGCTCGCCCGCAAGGGCTACCCACCCGGGGTGGCGATCCGGGCGGTGAAGGATGCCCTCGCCGCCCAGAGCGCCGAGGCCGCCGAGTTCGCCGACCAGATCGACGCCGACGCCCTGGCCGATGCCGAGGGCGAGCGGGGCTGACCGGTGCAGATCGACGCCGGTGCCGGGGGCGAGCGGGGCTGACCGGCGCAGATCGACGCCGACGTGCTGGCCGGTACCTCCCGGACGGTGCGCCCGCCGTCCGACACTGCCACCCTGGCGTCACACGCCCGTGCCCTGGGGCGTCACCTGGCCCCTGCGTACCGCCACCCGTCTGGACCTGCGCCCTGGGCGTCACCTGACTGACCCCGCGCGCATCCTCACCCGCGTAGCCTCCCTGGCCGGTGCCACCGGTTCCGCCTACTCCCACACCCCGCAAGATCGTGCTCGAACCTGGTTGTAGTGGTATCCGTCGTTTCGGAGGCCACTACAACCAGGAAACAGTGCGATCTTGCGGAGCGGGGTGTGGGCGCTGGTCCGGAGGCCGGCCCCGGTCCGGACGGCAAGCGGAGTGGAGAGACGCCCGGGTGCGGAGGGCCGCCAGGTGCCGAAGGGGAATAGCGGCCGGAGGACGACCGATGGGCGCATGAAACGGGAATTTTACGGCTTGGTGTCCGGATTTGGATCACCAGTGGGTGACGTTGCCAACTCTCTCCGTTCGGGGGGTTTGATCATGAGTTCTTGACCGATCGGCCTTCCGAGACCTAGCCTCGCCATACAGGCTCACTTTGCCCGACCAGCGCAGGCTAAGCGCACAACATAGATCTCGTAACAGAACAGCATCACTTTGGCCAGCTCCACCGGCCTTGACGGTCGTTCCGGACAGCCGGTCCGGAGCCGACCCGACAACTGCACCCGGCTGTCGGCGATGCCGCATGGGCACCGCCGACGGAGAGCTATCCCCACGGCCAGCCGCTCGGTCGGGCGTCCAGAGCCGCAGAGGTGCGTGCCCGTCGGCACGGTTCCCCTGCGGCGTAGACGTTTGGGGAGGCACGACCATGGCGGGTCGGCACAGGGACCGGGGGTCCCCAGCAGGCGGTGGCGAGCGCGGGTGCGCCGACGCGGTGTGGCGGCCCACCGGCCCCGGTGACGGGACGCCGGCATGAACACCTTCGACGTGGTGCTCCTGATCGTCGTCGGGGTCCTCACCCTGGTCGTGGTCGGCGCCGTCCTGATCGGCGTACGGGCGCTGCGTCGCATCGGTGCCGCTCCCGCCCCGGAGGACCCCGCCTTCATCGCCGAGAAGGACCGCCAGGAACAGTCCCTGGCCGCCCTGCGGACCGCCGCCGACGAGGTGAACAGCACCATCGACGTGGCGAAGTCCGCCGCCTCCGCAGCCCGTGCCGAGGCGGCCGGGGCCAAGGCGGAGGCGAAGTCGGCCCGGGCGGAGGCCCGCCGGGTCCTCGACGACGCCCGTGCCGAGGCGGACACCGTCCTGGAGCGCGCCCACAAACAGGCCGAGGCGGACGCGGAGCAGCTGCGGGCCAGCGCCCGGCGCAGCGGTGAGCGTGAGGTGGCGGTGCTCGCCGCGACGACACGGGAGCAGGCGGCCGAGGTGGAACGCCGGGCCGCCCGGATGGACGAGCGGGAGCGGCTGCACACCGAGGAGGTGGAGCGGCTGGCCGAACGCGAGCGGCAGCTCACCGCCGCCAGCGCCGCGCTGGCCGAGCGGGAGGCGGCGATCAGTGCCCGGGAGGCCGCGCTGACCGTGGCCGAGGAACAGCGCCGGCGGGAACTGGAACGCGTCGCCGGGCTGACCGCCGAGTCGGCCCGCACGGAGCTGATCGAGGTGATCGAGACCCAGGCGAAGCGGGAGGCGGCGCTGCTGGTGCGGGACATCGAGTCCGACGCCCGCAACACCGCCGAGCAACGCGCCCGGCACATCGTGGTGGACGCCATCCAGCGGGTGGCCAGCGAGCAGACCGCCGAGAGCGTGGTCAGCGTCCTGCACCTGCCGGGGGACGAGATGAAGGGGCGGATCATCGGCCGGGAGGGGCGCAACATCCGTGCCTTCGAGTCGGTGACCGGAGTCAACCTGATCATCGACGACACCCCCGAGGCGGTGCTGCTGTCCTGCTTCGACCCGGTACGCCGGGAGGTCGGTCGGCTCACCCTGGAGAAGCTGATCCTCGACGGGCGGATCCACCCGCACCGGATCGAGGAGGTGCACGACCTCGCCCGGCAGGAGGTGGAGGAGCTGTGCCACCGGGCCGCCGAGGACGCCCTGGTGGAGGTGGGCATCACCGAGATCCACCCCGAGCTGGTCACCCTGCTCGGCCGGCTGCGCTACCGCACGTCGTACGGGCAGAACGTGCTCAAGCACCTGGTGGAGACCGCGCACATCGCCGGGATCATGGCCGCCGAACTACGGCTGGACGTGCCGACGATCAAACGGTCGGCGTTCCTGCACGACATCGGCAAGGCGCTCACCCACGAGGTGGAGGGCAGCCACGCCATCATCGGCGCCGACCTGGCCCGCAAGTACGGCGAGAGCGAGGACGTGGTGCACGCCATCGAGGCGCACCACAACGAGGTGCCGCCGCAGACCATCGAGGCGGTCCTCACCCAGGCTTCCGACGCCTGCTCGGGCGGGCGGCCCGGGGCCCGGCGGGAGAGCCTGGAGGCGTACGTCAAGCGGCTGGAACGGATCGAGGAGATCGCCGCCGGCAAGATCGGCGTGGAGAAGGTCTTCGCGATGCAGGCGGGCCGGGAGATCCGGGTGATGGTCAAGCCGGACGACGTCGACGACATCGGCGCGGCGGTCCTCGCCCGGGACGTGGCCAAGCAGATCGAGGAGGAGCTGACCTACCCGGGGCAGATCCGGGTGACCGTGGTCCGGGAGTCCCGGGTCACCGAGATCGCCCGCTGACCGGCCACCGGACGGCGGCACCGGCCGCACCGGGCGACGAGGGGAACCCGCGACCACGGTGACCACCGAACGACACGGCACGAGGGCCGGCCCGGAGATCCGGGCCGGCCCTCGTGCCGTGCGGGGTGGTTCAGTTGCCGCCCGCGCCCTCCGCCTGGGAGGTGAGCGCGGCGGCCGGGGGCGGCGGGGCCGCCTTCCCGACGGACTTGCGGCCCCGGGACAGCCGCCGCTGGACGAACTGGGCCAGCTTGGACAGCGAGTAGTTGGCCAGGATGAACAGCGCGGCGATCACCACGTAGACCTGGATCGGGTTGTCCAGCACGCCGATGAGCTGCTTGCCGATGTTGAGGGTCTCCTCGTAGCTGATGATGAAGCCCAGCGAGGTGTCCTTGAGCACCACGACGAGCTGGCTGATCAGCGCCGGCAGCATGATCCGGAACGCCTGGGGCAGCAGGATCATCCGGGTGGTCTGGGCGGGGGAGAGGCCGATCGCGGCGGCGGCCTCGGCCTGCCCGCCGGGCAGTCCCTCCATGCCGGAGCGGAGGATCTCGGCGATGACCACGGAGTTGTAGACGGTCAGGCCGATGACCAGGTACCACAGCGAGTCGAAGGAGACGCCGAACTCGGGGAAGCCCCGGGCCACGAAGAAGATGGTGAGCACCACCGGCAGGCCCCGGAACACCTCGACGCAGACCCGGGTGACCGCCGAGAGGGTGACGCTGAGCCCGCGCAGCAGGTAGGCCACCGGGGTGGCCATCCCGGTGAAGCGTCGCCGGGTGAGGCTCTTGAGCTGGATGCGCAGCACCGCGAGCAGGGTGCCGACCACCAGCGACGCGACGATGGCCAGCACGGCGGCGGTCAGGGTGTTCTTCAGCCCGAAGCCGATCCGGTCCCACACCTGGGAGAAGTTCTCGTGGGAGGGGTCGACCAGCGGACCCCACAGCTCCATCGAGAACTGGCCCTTGTCGTCCAGCGGGCGGTAGATCAGGAAGTACGCTCCGACGGCCAGCAGCACGGTGGCGACGATGCTGCCGATCAGGGTGATCCGGCGTTGGCGCGGGCCGGGGACGTCGTACAGGACGCTGGTCTGCTGACTCATCGGGCCACCGCCTGTCGCTTCTCCAGCCGGTCGAGCAGTGCGCCGAGCGGCACGGTCATGATCAGATAGCCGATCGAGATGCCGATGGCGACCGGGATGAAGGCGTAGCCCTCGGCGGAGGTGAGCTGGTCGGCGCTCTGGGAGAGGTCGCCGACCACGCCGAAGAAGCCGATCAGCGCCGAGTTCTTGATCATCGCGATGATCACCGAGCCGAGCGGCACCACCGACGCCTTCCAGGACTGCGGCAGCACCACGTGCCGCAGGTTCTGGCCGAAGGTCAGGCCGAGCGACCGGGCCGCCTCGGCCTGACCGGGGGGCACCGCGTTCACCCCGGAGCGCAGCGCCTCACAGACGAACGCGGCGGTGTAGAGCACCAGGGCGATCAGCGCGAACCGGAAGTACGGCAGGTCGGTGCCGAGCCGGGTGAAGAGCGAATCCAGCACGGGGATCCGCAGGAAGTCGGCGTTGGAGCCGAGCGCCGGCAGGCCGAATGCGGCGAAGAACATCACCACGGTCAGCGGCATGTTCCGGAAGATGTTCACGTAGGCGGTGCCGACGGCGCGCAGCGGCGGCACCGGCGAGATGCGCAGCACCGCCAGGACGGCACCCAGGATCAGGGCGCCGAGCGCGGCGAGGACGCAGATCTGGAGGGTGAGCCAGAAACCACCCGCGAAGACGTCGAACTTGTCGATGAGCACACTCACGGGCCGGTGTTCCTCCCCACCCTCCAGATCGAGGTCAGATCAGTAACGGTTGACGGTGGGCGCGGTGCCCAGCTCCGCGCCGAACTTGCCGGCGGTGTCGTCCCACGCCTTCTTCCAGCTGCCGTCGTTGAACGCCTTCTCCAGCGTGTCGTTGACGAAGTTGCGGAAGTCGTTGTCTTCCTTCTTCACCCCGATGCCGTACGGCTCCTTGGTGAAGTTCTCGCCGGCCAGCTTGAACGACGACTCGTCCTTGGCGATGTAGCCGAGCAGGATCACGTTGTCGGTGGTGACGGCGTCGACCTGGCCGCCCTTGAGGGCGTCGCGGCACTTGTCGTACGTGTCGAAGAGCACGAGCTGGGTGCCGACGTCCTTGACGTACTTCTTGATCTCCTCGGCCGGGGTGGACCCGGTCACCGAGCAGACCTTCTTGGTGCCGTCCTTGAAGGAGTCCGGCCCGGTGATGGTGGCGTCGTCCTTCTTGACCAGGATGTTCTGGCCGGCCTCGTAGTACGGGCCCGCGAAGGCGATCCGCTCCTTGCGCTTGTCGTTGATGGTGTACGTCGCCGCGACCAGGTCGACGGTGCCGTTGACGATGACGTCCTCACGGACCTTCGACGGCGTCTCGACGTACTCGATCTTGTCCTCGGGGATGCCCAGCTCCTTGACGATGAGCTTGGCGACCTCGACGTCGAAGCCCTCCGGCTTGCCCGACAGGCCCTTCTGGCCGAAGCCGGGCTGGTCGAACTTGGTGCCGATCTTGATCTTCTGCGCCTTGTTGAGCTTCTCCATGGTGCTGCCGGCGGCGAAGGACTTGCTGCCGGAACCGGTGCCCTCGTCGGCGTCGTCGCCGCCGCAGGCGGCCAGGCCGAGCGCCAGAGTAGCCGCCGCGGCGACTGCCGCCACGCGCTTCATACGCATACTGATCTCCTTCTTCGTCGGAATGCACCGGTGACCGGCACGCTCCACTACGGACGCCTAGTGCGTGAGGATCTTGGAGAGGAAGTCCCGGGCCCGCTCGCTGCGCGGGTTGGCGAAGAACTCCGTCGGCGGGGCGTCCTCGACGAGCTGCCCGTCGGCCATGAAGATCACCCGGTTGGCGGCGTGCCGGGCGAAGCCCATCTCGTGGGTCACCACCACCATCGTCATGCCCTCGCCGGCCAGTGAGGTCATCACGTCGAGCACCTCGCCGACCATCTCCGGGTCGAGGGCGCTGGTCGGCTCGTCGAAGAGCATCGCCTTGGGCTGCATGGCCAGCGCGCGGGCGATCGCCGCCCGCTGCTGCTGGCCGCCGGAGAGCTGGGCCGGGTACTTGTCGGCCTGGTTGGCGATGCCGACCCGGTCGAGCAGGGCCAGGCCGCGCTCGCGGGCGGCGGCCGGCTTCTCCTTGCGGACCTTGACCGGCCCGAGGGTGACGTTCTCCAGGATGGTCTTGTGGGCGAAGAGGTTGAACGACTGGAAGACCATGCCGACCTCGCTGCGCAGCTTCGCCAGCGCCCGCCCCTCGGCCGGCAGCGGCTGGCCGTCGAAGGTGATCGTCCCGTCGTTGATCGGCTCCAGCCGGTTGATCGTCCGGCAGAGTGTCGACTTGCCGGAGCCGGACGGCCCGATCACCACCACGACCTCGCCCTTGCCCACCGAGAGTGACACGTCGTCGAGCACGTGCAGTGGGCCGAACCACTTGTTGACCTTGTCCAGCACGATCAGCGGTTCGCCGGTCGCCACGTCGTCCACCGTCCCTGTCGTCGTACCGGAAAGCGGGGTCGGTCGACCCCCGGTTGGGCCACTGTAGGCGGGGCGACGTGGCGGATCGCAACCCAACGGGTCACGGAGAGGTAACACCGGTGTCGGGTGTGCTCCGGCGTCCGAATTTCGGCACCCGACGGGCCGGTCGGGTGGCGGGTGGACCGGGTGACGGAGATCATGGGGCGATGACCGAGCGGATCCGGCTGACCGAGTACGCGCGTGGCGGCGGCTGCGCCTGCAAGATCCCACCGGGGGAACTGGAGGCGATGGTCGCCGGCCTCGGGCCGGCCACCGGCACCGCCGAACTGCTGGTCGGTCTCGACCACGGCGACGACGCCGCGGTGGTCCGGCTGGACGAGCGGACCGGCCTGGTCACCACCGCCGACTTCTTCACCCCGGTCGTCGACGACGCCTACGACTGGGGGCGGATCGCCGCCGCCAACGCCCTCTCCGACGTGTACGCCATGGGCGGCACCCCGCTGGTCGCCATCAACCTGCTCTGCTGGCCCCGGGACACCCTCCCGCTGGAGCTGGCCCGGGAGGTGCTGCGCGGCGGGCAGGACGTGGCCCGGGAGGCCGGCTGCCACCTGGCCGGCGGGCACAGCGTCGACGACGACGGCCCCAAGTACGGGCTGGCCGTGACCGGGCTGGTCCGCCCCGAGGAGCTGATCACCCTGGACGCCGGGCGGGCCGGGCTGCCGCTGTCGCTGACCAAGCCGCTCGGCGTCGGTGTGCTGAACACCCGGCACAAGGCCACCGGTGAGGTGTCCGCCGAGGCGGTGGCGTCGATGACCACGCTCAACCGGGACGCGGCCCGCGCCGCCGTCGCGGCGGGCATCCGCTGCGGCACCGACGTGACCGGTTTCGGGCTGCTCGGGCACGCCTCGAAGCTGGCCCGGGCGAGCGGCCTGACGGTGGCCATCGACGCCGCCCGGGTGCCCTACCTGCCCGGTGCCCGGGAGGCGGTGCGCGACGGGCACGTCAGCGGCGGCACCCGACGCAACCTGGACTGGGTGGGCCCGTGGACCGGGTTCGGGTCGACCGGGGAGGCGGACCGGCTGCTGCTGGCCGATGCGCAGACCTCCGGAGGGCTGTTGCTGGCCGGCGAGGTGCCCGGCGGCACGGTGATCGGCGAGCTGCTGCCCCGGGGCGAGTCGATGGTCGTCATCCGCTGACGCGTGCCGCCGCCCCTGACCGCCGACGCCTGACCGCCGACCGCCGCCCCCTGACCCCTGACCGCCGTCTCCTGACCCCGGGTGGCGGGCCCGGACTTCCGACGCCGCGCCGGGTGGGCTGGGCTGTCGGTCGGCCGGTTCGGCGGGGCACCGTACCCGATAAACTGTCATCTTCCCGCTACTCCGGGCAATGCGGCGCTAGGAAATTTTGCCCGGAATGGTCACAGACCGGTAACTTGCCCCCGGCCGGGGGCAAATGCCCCCCACCATCGTGAGTAAGGCCCGATCCGGAGGCCGGTGGGACTAACGCAGCGAGGAGGCGGCATGACCGAGCTGTGGAACTGGAGAATCGACCGGGCCGCACCCGTGGAGGTGTACCCGGCCCTGGCCGAGGCGCTCGGACGGGTGGTGATGCCCCTGGCCGTGGCCGACCCGGCCCGGCTGCCCACGTACGCGGTGATCTGCGACGTGTGGGAGGCCCCGGGGGAGTTCGGGACGATCGTCGACTGCTACGGCGTACCCGAGTCGCTGCACCAGCTGAGCGCGGTCGCCGCGCTGGCCCGGCTGCTCGACCGGGACTGCCTGCTGGCCGACGACACCCTCGACGCCGGCCGGCACCTGCTGGTCGCCCCGGGCGGCACGATCCGCCCGGTGCACTTCGAGGTCACCGAGACCGACGACGGTGAGGTGCTCTCCGCGCGCCGGCTCTGCACCCTGGCGCACCCGGGCTGTCGGGGCTGGTCGCGGTGCTGCCGTTCGCGCTGGGCACCCGACTCGGTCAACCCGGCCCTGGCCGCCGCCTGACCGACCCCCCGCCCGACGGCCCGTGCACCCAGGGCCACCGCCCGGTCCGTGGCGGTGCGGCCGACGCCCGGCGGGTCAGGGGGGCGACGGCCCGGGGCCCGGCGGGTCAGGGGGGCGACGGCCCGGGGCCGGTGGGTCAGAGGGCGACGGCCCGGGGCCGGTGGTCAGGGGGCGACGGTGGGGCGGGTGCCCCGGACCTGCAACTGGTCCAGCAGGGTCGCGGTAGCGGCGGTCACCGCGCTCACCGCCGCCTCGAACGCCGCGGCGTTGTGCGCGGCCGGGGCCCGGAAACCGGACACCTTGCGGACGTACTGCAACGCCGCCGCCTCGATGTCGGCCGACGTGACCGTCGGGACGTACGGCTCACGCAGGGTCTTGATGCTCCGGCACATGGTTCCTCCTCGTCGGGGTCTTCCCGGTCGGCCCCGGTCGGGCGGCCCGGATACGCTGTGCGTGTCATGACTACCGCAGCCGTGGGCAGCCCGCGCACCTACCAGGTGCGCACGTACGGCTGCCAGATGAACGTGCACGACTCCGAGCGCATCTCCGGCCTGCTCGAACAGGCCGGTTACGTGCGGGTCGCCGACGCCGACGACAACCCGGACGTGGTGGTGTTCAACACCTGCGCCGTCCGGGAGAACGCCGACAACCGGCTCTACGGCAACCTCGGTCACCTGCGCCCCGTCAAGGCCCGGCACCCGGGGATGCAGATCGCCGTCGGCGGCTGCCTGGCCCAGAAGGACCGGGGCGACATCGTCCGCAAGGCACCCTGGGTGGACGTGGTGTTCGGCACCCACAACATCGGCTCGCTGCCGGTGCTGCTGGAACGGGCCCGGCACAACACCGCCGCCGAGGTGGAGATCCTCGAATCCCTCGACGTCTTCCCGTCCACCCTGCCGACCCGGCGCGAGTCGACGTACGCCGGCTGGGTGTCGATCTCGGTGGGCTGCAACAACACCTGCACGTTCTGCATCGTGCCCGCCCTGCGCGGCAAGGAGAAGGACCGCCGCCCCGGCGACGTCCTCGCCGAGGTGCGCGCCCTGGTCGCCGAGGGCGTGCTGGAGGTGACCCTGCTCGGGCAGAACGTCAACTCCTACGGCGTCGAGTTCGGTGACCGGTACGCCTTCGGCAAGCTGCTGCGCGCGACCGGTGAGATCGACGGGTTGGAACGGGTCCGGTTCACCAGCCCGCACCCGAAGGACTTCACCGACGACGTGATCGCCGCGATGGCCGAGACCCCCAACGTCTGCCACTCGCTGCACATGCCGTTGCAGTCCGGCTCGGACGACGTGCTGAAGGCGATGCGCCGGTCGTACCGGTCGGAGCGCTACCTCGGCATCATCGAGAAGGTCCGGGCGGCGATGCCCGACGCGGCGATCACCACCGACATCATCGTCGGCTTCCCCGGCGAGACCGAAGCCGACTTCGAGCAGACCCTCGACGTGGTCCGCGCGGCCCGCTTCTCGTCGGCGTTCACCTTCCAGTACTCCAAGCGCCCCGGCACCCCGGCCGCGACCATGCCCGACCAGCTGCCCAAGCAGGTCGTGCAGGAACGCTACGAACGGCTGGTCGCCTGCGTCGAGGAGATCACCTGGGCGGAGAACAAGCGTCTGGTCGGCGAGACCGTCGAGGTGCTGGTCGCCGTCGGTGAGGGCCGCAAGGACGACCGCACCGGCCGGCTCTCCGGCCGGGCCCGCGACGGCCGACTGGTGCACTTCGCCACCGGTGCGGCCGGTGAGCCGGGCGCGGCCGGCACGATCCGACCGGGCGACATCGTGCACACCACCATCACCTACGCCGCCCCGCACCACCTCAACGCCGACGGTGCCCCGCTGGCACACCGCCGCACCCGGGCCGGTGACGCCGCCGAGGCCGGCCGCGCCCCGCGTACCCCCGGGGTGCTGCTCGGGTTGCCCACGGTCGGTGCGCCGGCCGCGACGCCCGCGCCGACGACCGGCTGCGCCGCGCACTGACCTCCCGGTCGGGGCCCGCCACCGGCGGACCCCGACCGGTGCGCGGTCAGACCGAGATCCGGCCCGCGCCGGCACCCGCCGTCACGATGGACTTCACGCTGCTCGCGCTGTCCAGGGTGTACTGGTACGGGATGCCGGCGACGCTGCCGCCGGTCTGCCCGGCGGGCGAGTTGACGAAGTGGTTGTTGCGGGCCACCAGGCTGCCCGGCCCGGAGTCGGCCTCGCCGAGGTGGTAGGTGTCCTTGACGTTCTCGAAGTAGTTGCCCTCGACGAGCACCCCGGCGCTCATCGTGGACGCCACGCCGTAGCCGGCGTTGTTGTAGTAGTAGTTGTTGTAGACGTGCACCGGGTTGCCGAAGCGGACCCGGGGGTTGCGCTGCTTGCTGCCGTCGTACCAGTTGTGGTGGTAGGTCACCCGCAGGTGCCCGATGTCCTGGCTGCCGTTGTCGTCGCTGTGCCCGAGCAGCATCGTCTTGTCGTGGCTGTAGACCCGGTTCCAGGAGACGGTGACGAAGTCCGAGCCGCGCTTGATGTCGACGGTGCCGTCGTAGCCGTTGCTGAAGGTGTTGTGGTCGATCCAGATGTTGGTGGCGGAACTCTCCACGTTGATCGCGTCGTCGCTCCAGTTGCGGAACGTCAGGTTCCGGATGATCACGTTGCGGTCGCCGTTGACGGTGAACCCGCAGCCGACGATCGTCGCCCCGGCGTTGCCGAGCACGGTCTTGTTGGAGCGGACCCGCAGCATGCCCGAGCAGTTGATGGTGCCGGAGACCCGGATCACCGCCGCGCCGGTGGCGTTCAACGCGCTGGTCAGCGCCGAGGCGGTGGAGACGGTCGTCGCGCCCGCGCTGCCGCCGCCGGTGGTGCCGCCGTTCTGGGTGGCCCAGCCGACCAGGCCGGTCTGCGGCACGCTGGGCGGCGGGGTGGTCGCCGGGGGCGTCGTCGGCGGGGGTGTGGCCGACGGCGGGGTGGTCGGCGCATTGGTCGGGGCGGTGCTCCCGGTGCAGGTCACCCCGTTGACGGTGAAGCTGGTCGGGACCGGGTTGCTGGAGTTGTTCCAGGTGCCGTTGAAGCCGAACGAGACGCTGCCGCCGGTCGGCACGCTCCCGTTGTAGCCCACGTTGGTGGCGGTCACCGTGCTGCCGCTCTGGGCCACGGTGGCGTTCCAGGCGTCACTGACCGTCTGGCCGGCCGAGTACGACCAGCGCAGGCTCCAGCCCGACAGCGGGTCGCCGAGGTTGCTGATGGTGATGTTGCCGGTGAATCCGCCCTGCCACTGCCCACCGACGGTGTAGCTGACCGCGCAGCCGGGGGCGGCGTGGGCGGCGACGGCGGTGAGCGTACCGGTGGCGAGCAGGGCGACGGTGGTGGCGGCGATCAGCGTCGTACGACGCCGGGGTGTGCGCATGCTGCGTCCCTTTCGGGTGGGACAGGCTGCCGTCGACGGGAGAGCCACCGGTGGATGCCGGTGACCCGGGACGTCGCCGATCGGCCCCTGCCGAGGGGGTCAGGTCGGTACGAGGTGGATCCCGTGTGGTGCGCCCGCAGCCCGGACAAGCGCTTTCCCGAGCAAAGCATAGACAGTGGCAGATGTAAATCGGCGTGCCGGACGCGCGGCGGCGGTGATCCGGCAGGCGGGTCGCCGGTCGACGGGCAACGTCGACCGGCGACCCGCCGGTGGCCACTACGGACGGTCCCGGCTCAGCAGGCGGTGCCCTTGAGCTTCACCGTGGCCGGGGCGGCGGCCGTACCGTTGGCGGTGAAGCCCACGGTGACCGACGCGCCCGCCGCCAGCGACGGCGCGTAGGCCGGCCCGGCGGCGGTCACCGTCGTGCCGGCCTGGGTGACGGTGGCGTTCCAACCGCTGACCAGGGTGACCCCGGCCGGCCAGGCCCAGGTCACCGACCACGGGTTGACCGCCGACGAACTGGTGTTCTTCACCGTCAGCTCACCCTGGAAACCACCCTGCCACGCGCTGACCTGCTTGTAGGTGGCGGTGCAGCCACCGGTCGGCGGCGGGGTGGTGGTCGGCGGGGGCGTGGTGGTCGGCGGCGGCGTCGTCGGGCCGGTGGTGGTCGGCGTCGGCGTCGGGGTGCCGGTCGGGTCGGTCCCGCCACCCACCGGCGGGATCAGGTACGGCTGGAGGATCGCCTGCTTGGCGGTGTTGACGTTGGTCCAGTCGTCCAGCGCGATGCCTCCCGTGTCACCCGAGTTCGGGTTCCACGACCAGTAGGTGAAGGACATCCCGTTGACCCCGGTGCCGGTGTAGGCCATCAACTTCTCCAGCCACACCTTGTCCCGGGGGTCGGCCAGGGTGCTGCCGAACTCGCCCATCATGATCGGGGCGATGTTCTGCTTGTAGAGGTAACCCCAGTACCTGTCCCAGATCGCCGGCAGGTTCGCCGGGAAGTCGGCGGCCTTGAACCAGTTCTGCTCGTAGACGCTGGTGGCGTACTCGTGTGGCGAGTAGACCAGCCGGTTCGCCACGTTCAGCCGGACCGGGAACTGCCCGGCCTTGGACAGGTTGCCACCCCACCAGCCGCAGTCCTCGTCGTTGCTGGTGTCGTTGTCCCAGACGTTCGACAGGCCACCGCTGGGGCAGCTCACCCCCTCCACGAAGATCAGCCAGTTCGGCTGCACCGCGAGGATGGCGTTACCGGCCCGCTCGGCGGCCAGCCGCCAGTCCCGGGTGGTGTCGCCGCAGCCCCAGCAGGCGCCGGTCGCGGCCGGGTTGGTGCCTTCGGCGTGCGGCTCGTTGTGCAGGTCCGCGCCGATCACCGTGGTGTTGCCGGCGTACCGCTGGGCCAGCATCTTCCAGTCGGCGAGCCAGGTCGCCTCGGAGACCGTCGGGGTGTACCAGAGCGGCGACTGCCCGGCCGCCGTCGGCCGGTGCCGGTCCAGGATGACCCGCATGCCCTTGCTGCCGGCGTAGGCGATCACCTTGTCCAGGATCTGCAACGGCGAGAGCCCGACCAGGTCCGGGTTGACGAAGTCGTTGATCCCGCTGGCCGTCGCGCCCGGCTTCACCGAGTCGTTCGAGTACGGGACGCGCAGCGTGTTGTAGCCCAGGCTGGCCATCTTGTCGAGCTGCCCGCGCCACGGGTTGTTCGACCACAGGCCGTGGAACGTCCGGTTGTCGGTCTCCATGCCGAACCAGTTGATGCCGGTCAGCCGGACCGTCGCGCCGGTGGCGTCGACGATCTTGTTGCCGTTCGTGTGCAGGTAACCGGTGCCGGTGCCGCCGACTGCGGCGGCGGCCGGCGTGGTGCTGACGGCCGTGGCGACGAGCACGCCGGCCGCGGCGGTGGCGAGCGCGGTGAGCGCGGCGCCGATGATGCGGGGTCGGTACATACGGGCTCCACTTCGAATGCCCGGCGTCGCGACGGCGACGCGGGCGGAAAACCAGGGATTCGCCGGCCGCCGCCCGTCCGTCCCGCTCCTGCGGGGGTACGCGGACAGTGCGCGGCACGCCGGGTCACGTGGACGCGGCCACTCGCTGCGGTGCACCGGCGACTCCCGACGACGGTGTCCGTCGTCGGTGCCCTCGCGCCGGCGGGGTCGACCTGGCTCTGCCGCCCATTCTGATCAGCAGGCCTCGATGCGTCAACCGCAGCCCCTGCGCCCACCGCCGGGCGGGCGTGCCGGTACCGGCGGGGGTGCCCGGCTGGGTGGGCTCGGGTGGGGTGGGTTTTCGGGGTGGGACATGGGGAAGCCCCCGGTCCCGAGGGGGAGCGGGGGCTTCCGGGGCGTTCGGGGTCAGCCGGCCTGCTCGGCGAGCTGGAGGAACTGCCGCTTGGAGGCGAGCGCCTGCTCGGCCTCCTTGACCCGACGGGCGTCCCCGGCGGCTTGGGCGCGGGCGAGCCGCTCCTCGGCCTCGGCGACCTGCGCCCGCATCTGCGCGAGCAGCGGGTTGTCCTCCTTGGTGGTCCGCCGCCAGGCCGAATCCATCACCTCGCGGACCTTGTCGTCGATGGCCCGCAGCCGCCGCTCCAGGCCGGCAGCGGCCTCCCGGGGCACCCGGCCGGCCTCGTGCCACTGGGCCTGGATCTC
This sequence comes from Micromonospora sp. CA-248260, assembly GCF_050942205.1. NCBI lineage: Bacteria > Bacillati > Actinomycetota > Actinomycetes > Micromonosporales > Micromonosporaceae > Micromonospora > Micromonospora sp. CA-248260. The sequence goes on from NZ_CP192021.1 coordinate 1,720,046, forward strand.
CCGCAGCTTGGCCTGGGCACCCTTCGGGTCGCCGTCGACGTCCAGCGCCTCGGCCTCGACCAGCAGCGCCTGCTTGCGCTCCAGGTTGGCCCGCTGCTCGTTGTCCCGGGCCGAGAAGACCTCACTGCGCCGGCTGAAGAAGGCGTCCTGGGCGGCGCGGAACCGTTCCCAGAGCTTCTGCTCCGACTCCTTGGAGGCGCGCGGGGCGGCCTTCCACTGGTTCATCAGCTCCTTGAGCTGGTTGGCGGTGGCCGCCCAGTCGGTGGAGTCGGAGAGCTTCTCAGCCTCGGCGACCAGCTCCTCCTTGGCCGTGTGCGCCTGCTTGCGCTGCTGGTCGAGGGAGGCGAAGTGGGCGCCCCGACGCCGGGTGAAGCCGTCCCGGGCGGCGGCGAACCGCTTCCACAGCTCACCGTCGGCCTTCTTGTCGACCCCCCGGATGGTCTTCCACTCGTCGAGGATCTCCTTGAGCCGGTCACCCGCGGTCTTCCAGCCGGTCGACTCGGCGGCCAGCTGTTCGGCCTCCTCGACCAGGGCGGTCTTGCGGGCGAGCGCCTCACCCCGGGCGGCCTCCCGGGCGGCACGCGCCTCAGCGGCCTTCTCCTCGGCCACGACGGCGAGCTTGTCCAGGCGCGCGGCGAGGGCGTCGATGTCCCCGACGACGTGCGCCTCGGCCAGCGAGCCACGGATCCGCCGGACCGTGCTCAGCGAACCACCCGCGTCGGCGGCACCCGAGTTGAGCCGGGCCTCGGTCAGGTCCACCTCGGTGACCAGGTCGGCGAAGCGACGGGCGAAGTGTGCCAACCCCTCCTCGGGGGCGCCCGCCTGCCAGGATCCGACCACCCGCTCGCCCTCGCTGGTCTTCACGTACACGGTGCCGTCCGCGTCCACCCGTCCGAAGGCAGTCCAGTCGCTCATGTGCACATCCTCGTTCTCCCGGCGTCGACGGGAAACCCCGCACGATCGCCGCCACGGCGCAGCCAACTTGCTCCCGGCATTGTCACAGGTCCGCCCCCGTCCGCGTCGAGCGCCTGTCTCTGACCGTGACCATACGGTGTCCTAGCACCCACACACAGACTCCGTGGGGGGAGTGTCGCATTCCGGCGTACGCTGTACGGTAGGGCGTACGAGACACTGCCGCCCTATCGACGGGCGGACGAGGAGGAGCAGGATGACCCAGTCCCACACCCGGATGACGCCCCCGGCCGACCCCGGTTTCGTGCCCGACGAGGCCGATCTCGCCGAGCTGGACGCGTGGTTCCGCCACTACGACGCCCTGGCCGAGGCGGGTGACGTCGCCGGCACCGCCGAGCTGGCGATGTTCCCGCTGAACACCGTCACCGACGACGCCTCGGGGGAGGGCTCCGCCCGCCAGCTCGACCGGGCGGCCTACCTGGAGATGATGGGCGGCGTACTCGGCGGCGGTGGCGACCTGCGGATGGAGAGCCGCCGCACGCCCTACTTCCTCACCCGGAGCCTGGCCGTGGTGCTCACCGAGGCCGAGTTCACCCTCGACGGCGAACGCCAACGGGTGCGCTACGCCGACCTGATGGTCCGCACCGGCGGGCGGTGGCGGTTCCAGACCATGGTCCAGGGCGGCTGGGGCGGCCAACCGGCCTGATCCCGCCGCGGCCTGCCGAACCGGCTGGTTCCGGCGTCGGGCCGTCGGCCGGGTCGCTCCTGGTGTCGGGCCGTCGGCCGGGTCGTCCCCGGGCTGCCGACCGACTCGGTTCGGTGGTCGGGCTGCCGCAGCGGTGGGGCAGGCGGGGCGGGCGGTGCCGGGCCGCTAACGTTGCCTGGTGCCTCTGGTCGCCGCCGCCGTCTGCCCGCACCCGCCGCTGATCGTGCCCGAGCTGGCCGGGGCCGCCGCGCCCGAGCTGGCGGAGCTGCGCGCCGCCTGTACCGCCGCCGTCACCGCCCTCCACACCGCCGGGGCGGGCACCGTCGTGCTGGTCGGCGCCGCAGAGCGCACGGTCGAACTGGACCTGCCCCGCCAGGGCAGCTTCGCCCCCTGGGGCCTGCCCCTGGCGGTACGCCTCGGCGGGGGACCGGCCCCCACCGACCCCGGCAGCGGCGACGATCGGCTGCCGCTGAGTCTGCTGGTCGGGGCCTGGCTGGTCGACCGGGTCGCCCCCCCGGTATCGGTGGCCTGGCGGATGGTGAGCATCGGGTCCGACGAACCGGTCGACCGGTGTGCCGCCCTCGGGGCCGGCCTACGGGTGGACGGGCCGTGGGCCCTGCTGGTGCTGGGCGACGGCTCGTCCTGCCACGGGCCGAAGGCACCCGGCTACGACGACCCGCGCGCCGGGGCGTACGACGAAGGGGTTGCCCGGGCCCTGGCCGACGCGGACACCGACGCGCTGCTCGACCTGGACCCGGTGGTCTCGGCGCAGCTGGGGGCCGCCGGCCGGCCCGCCTGGCAGGTGCTGGCCGGCGCGGTGAGGGCGGCCGGCGGCGACTGGCGCGGCGAGCTGCGCCACCACTCGCGTCCCTACGGGGTGGGCTACCTGGTGGCCTCCTGGTCCCCGCCGGCCGGGACGGACGGGGCGGGCACGGGCGGGGCGGCGCGGTGAGCGGCACGGTCGTCGCCGTGGTCGGGCCGACCGCGGCGGGCAAGTCGGCGCTGAGCATCGCCCTCGCGCACGCCCTCGGCGGGGAGGTGGTCAACGCCGACTCGATGCAGCTCTACCAGGGGATGGACATCGGCACCGCCAAGCTCACCACGGCGGAGCGGGACGGGGTGCCGCACCACCTGCTGGACATCTGGCCGGTCACCGAACCGGCCAGCGTCGCCGAGTACCAGCGGCTGGCCCGCGCGGCGGTCGACGACATCCTGGCCCGGGGGCGGGTGCCGCTGCTCGTCGGCGGCTCCGGCCTGTACGTGCGGGCGGTGCTCGAACAGTTCGAGTTCCCCGGCACCGACCCGGCGGTACGCGGACGGCTGGAGGCGGAACTGGCGCAGCTCGGCCCCGCCCCGCTGCACGCCCGGCTGGCCGGGGCGGACCCGGTCGCGGCGGCCGGCATCCTGCCCGGCAACGGTCGACGCATCGTCCGGGCCCTGGAGGTGATCGAGCTGACCGGGGCGCCGTTCACCGCCTCGCTGCCCGACCCGACCCCGTACTACCCGGCGGTGCAGCTCGGCGTCGACCTCGACACCGCGCTGCTCGACGAGCGGATCGCGGCGCGGGTCGACCGGATGTGGGCCGACGGGCTGGTCGCCGAGGTCCGTACGCTGTGCGGGCACGGCCTGGCCGACGGCCGGACGGCCAGCCGGGCCCTCGGCTACCAGCAGGTGCTGCGGTTCCTGGCCGGGGAGACCGACGAGGCGCAGGCCCGCGACGAGACGGTCCGGGCCACCCGGCGGTTCGTCCGACGGCAACGCTCCTGGTTCCGCCGTGACCAGCGCATCCACTGGCTGGACCCGACCGCGCCGACGTTTGTCGACACTGCGCTGCGGGTCGTCTCCGGGCATCGGCCATGATGGGGGCGTGGAGTTCACCAAGGGGCACGGCACCGGCAACGACTTCGTCATCTTGCCCGACCCGGACGGCACCCTCGACCTGACCCCCGACCTGGTCGCCGGGCTCTGCGACCGACGGCGCGGCCTCGGCGGCGACGGCGTGTTACGGGTGGTGCGCGCCGCGAAACACCCCGACGGGGTGGCCCTCGCCGATGAGGCCGAGTGGTTCATGGACTACTGGAACGCCGACGGCTCGTTCGCCGAAATGTGTGGCAACGGGGCCCGGGTCTTCGTCCGCTACCTGCTCGCGACCGGCCTGGCCACCGCGACCGACGGAACCCTGCCGGTGGCCACCCGCGCCGGCCTCGTGCGGGCCCGGTTCGACGGCGACACCATCGCCGTCGAGATGCGCCGCCCCCGGTTGTACGACGCGTCGCATGCCGCCCTGAGCGGGCTCACCCTGCCCGGCACGGCGGTGGACGTCGGCAACCCGCACCTGGTCTGTGCCCTGCCGGCCGGCATCGACCTGACCGACCTGGACCTGACCCGCGCGCCCGAATTCGACCCCCGGGTCTTCCCACACGGGGTGAACGTCGAGTTCACCACCCCCGGTGCCCCGCTGGACGGCACCGACGGCCACGTGCTGATGCGGGTCTACGAACGTGGCTCGGCGGAAACCCTCTCCTGCGGCACCGGCGCCTGCGCGGTCGCCGCCGTGGCGCTACGCGACGCCGCCCGGGACACCGGCGTCGTGGCGGTCGACGTCCCCGGTGGCCGCCTCACGGTCACGGTGACCACCGACTCGTGCTGGCTCGCCGGCCCCGCCATCCTCGTGGCCACCGGCACCCTCACCCTCCCCTGACCCCCCGCCGCCCACCCCACCCCGCTCTGCCCCGCCTCACCCCGTCTCGTCTCGTCTCGTTGATCAAGAGGTTTGCGTCAGAATCGGCGTGACGGATGACGTAAACCTCTTGATCACCCGGTCCCGACGAGGTGACGCGCGGTGATCAAGAGGTTCGGGTCAAAGATGGCGGGCGGAATGACGCAAACTTCTTGATCACCGGGGCCGGGCGGGGAGGGTGCGTGGTGATCAAGAGGTTTACGTCATGGGTGCCGGGCGAAGTGACGCAAACCTCTTGATCACCGGGGCCAGCCGAGCCTGGGGCCAGCCGAGCCTGGGGCGAGCCGAGCCTGGGGCGAGCCGGGGCCAGTCGAGTCGGGCTGGCCGGTGGGGAGTGGGGCTCGCGGGGGAGGGGAGGGGGTCAGGGGGTGGCGCTGGCGGTGGCGGCGACTTCGGGGAGGTCGGCGGGGCCGGGGTCGGCGGCCGGGGGTGGCGTCGCAGCCGGGTTCTGGGCGGCGGCGCGGACTGCGGCGGCGACCGCCGGGGCGACCCGGGAGTCGAAGACGCTCGGCACGATCACCGTCGGGTTGATCTTGTCTTCGCCGACCACGTCGGCGATGGCCCGGGCCGCCGCGATCGCCATCTCCTCGGTGAACTCCTCGGCGTGCGCGTCGAGCATGCCCCGGAACACGCCCGGGAAGGCGAGCACGTTGTTGATCTGGTTCGGCTGGTCGGAGCGGCCGGTCGCGACGATCGCGGCGTGCTTGCGGGCCTCCCGGGGGTCGACCTCCGGATCGGGGTTGGCCAGCGCGAAGACGATCGCGTCCTTGGCCATGGTGGCGACGTCGTCGCCGGTGAGCAGGTTGGGGGCGCTCACCCCGATGAAGACGTCTGCGCCCCGGACCGCACCGGCCAGGTCGCCGGCGTAGTTGTCCCGGTTGGTGTTCTCGGCCAGCCACTGCCAGGCCGGGTTGAGGCCGGTCAGCCCACGGTGCAGGGCGCCCTGCCGGTCGTACGCGATGATGTCGCCGACGCCCTGGCGCAGCAGCAGTTTCATGATCGCGGTGCCGGCCGCGCCGGCCCCGGAGACGACCACCCGGACGTCCGCGAGCTGCTTGCCCACGACGCGCAGTGCGTTGGTCAGCGCGGCCAGCACGCAGATCGCGGTGCCGTGCTGGTCGTCGTGGAAGACCGGGATGTCCAGCAGCTCCCGCAGCCGTGCCTCGATCTCGAAGCAGCGCGGCGCGGCGATGTCCTCCAGGTTGATCCCGCCGTACGCGGGGGCGATGGCCTTGACGATCGCCACGATCTCGTCGGTGTCCTGGGTGTCCAGCACCACCGGCCAGGCGTCCACCCCGCCGAAGCGCTTGAACAGCGCCGCCTTGCCCTCCATCACCGGCAGCGACGCCGCCGGGCCGAGGTTGCCCAGGCCGAGCACGGCCGAGCCGTCGCTGACCACGGCGACCGTGTTGCGCTTGATGGTCAACCGCCGGGCGTCCGCCGGGTTCTCCGCGATCGCCATGCAGACCCGGGCCACCCCCGGGGTGTACGCCCGGGACAGCTCGTCGCGGGTCCGCAGCCCGACCTTCGAGTGCACCTCGATCTTGCCGCCGAGGTGCAGCAGGAACGTCCGGTCGGACACCTTGCGCACGTCCACCCCGTCGAGCGCGGTGAGCGCCTCGACGACCTGGTCGGCGTGGCCGGCGTCGGCGGTGTCGCAGGTGAGGTCGACGATCACGTGGGTCGGGTCGGAGTCGACCACGTCGAGTGCGGTGACGATCGCGCCGGCCTCGCCGACCGACGTGGTCAGCCGGCCGATCGAGGAGGCGTCCGCGGGGACCGCGATCCGGATCGTGATCGAGAATCCGGCACTCGGCAGTCTGGTGATGGCCACGGAAATACCTCCGTCGTCGCTGGCGGCTCGTCGCCATTTCTACTCGCCCACCGGGCCACGGCGGCAGCCGCCCCCGCGTTCGGCGACCTCCACCACGGGCATATAGCAGTCGCGTTCCGCGTTGACCCGTGTCAGGATTACTCGGTACATGCACAGAACGGACAGGAGACGCAGCTTGCGCGACCAGGAGACCCACACCCCCTTCTCGGACGACGACCTCGACGCCACGACCGGTGAGTACGAGCTGTCGGAGCGGCAGGCGTTGCGGCGGGTCCCCGGCCTCTCCACCGAGCTGACCGACGTCACCGAGGTCGAATACCGCCAGCTCCGGCTGGAGCGGGTCGTCCTCGTCGGCGTCTGGACCGAGGGCACCCAGCGCGACGCCGACAATTCGCTGACCGAGCTGGCCGCCCTGGCCGAGACCGCCGGTTCGCAGGTGCTCGAAGGGCTGATCCAGCGCCGCAGCCGCCCCGACCCGGCCACCTACGTCGGCCGGGGCAAGGTCGACGACCTCAGCGCGGCGGTGCTCTCCACCGGGGCCGACACGGTGATCTGCGACGGTGAGCTGTCCCCGTCCCAGCTGCGCAACCTGGAGCAGCGCACCAAGGTCAAGGTGGTCGACCGCACCGCGCTGATCCTCGACATCTTCGCCCAGCACGCCAAGAGCAAGGAGGGCAAGGCGCAGGTCGAGCTGGCCCAGCTCGAATACCTGCTGCCCCGGTTGCGTGGTTGGGGTGAGTCGCTGTCCCGGCAGAGCGGTGGCTCCGGGCGCGGCGGTGGTGCCGGTGGCGGCGTGGGTCTGCGTGGCCCCGGTGAGACCAAGCTGGAGACCGACCGGCGGCGCATCCGCCACCGCATCGCCCGGTTGCGCCGGGAGATCAAGGCAATGAAGACGGTACGCCAGACCAAGCGCGCCCGTCGGTCCCGTAACGCCGTTCCCGCGGTCGCCATCGCCGGTTACACCAACGCCGGCAAGTCGAGCCTGCTCAACCGGCTCACCGGCGCGGGCGTGCTGGTGGAGAACGCGCTCTTCGCCACCCTGGACCCGACCACCCGCCGGTCCACCACCTCGGACGGGCGGCTCTACACGCTGTCCGACACGGTGGGTTTCGTCCGGCACCTGCCCCACCAGATCGTCGAGGCGTTCCGTTCGACGCTGGAGGAGGTCGCCGAGGCCGACCTGGTGGTGCACGTGGTCGACGGCACCCACCCCGACCCGGAGGAACAGGTCCGCGCGGTGCGGGAGGTGCTCTCCGAGGTCGGTGCCGACCGGCTGCCCGAGCTGCTGGTGGTCAACAAGACCGACGCCGCCGACGAGGAGACCCTGCTGCGGCTCAAGCGGCTCTGGCCGGACGCGGTCTTCGTCTCCGCGCACAGTGGGCGTGGCCTTGAGGGGCTGCGTGAGGTGATCGAACAGCGGCTGCCGCGTCCGGCCGTGGAGGTCCGCGCGGTCCTGCCGTACGACCGGGGTGACCTGGTTGCCCGGCTGCACCGGCAGGGTGAGGTGCTGAGCACCTCCCACCTCCCGGAGGGCACCCTGCTGCACGTGCGGGTGGGGGAGGCGCTCGCCGCCGAGTTGACTCCGTTCGTGGCGGCGGGTGACCCTGCGGTGGCCGGCAGTCGGTGAGCGCTGCGGTGTGACCTGAGGTTCATGGCGGCATGCGACACTGACGCCATGCGCCGCGCTGTCTCCTCGGTCACGGTTGCCCTCGCCCTGTTCGGCGTGGCCGTGGCACCCGCTGCTGCCGCAGCGGCACCGGTCTCCGCTGCCACCTCCGGGGCGGCGTCGGTCCTGGCCACCCCCGTCGGGACGGTGCCGCTGGCCGGTGCGGTGCCGTTGACCGGTGCGGTGCCGTTGACCGGTGCGGTGCCGTTGGTCGGGGTGGCGCCGTTGGCCGTCGCCGGCAAGAAGAAGTGCACCATCACGGACGAGCGGCTGCGGGAGCTGTCCGGCCTGGTCGCCACGAAGACCGGCTATGTCGTGATCAACGACGGCACCCTCCAGGAGAGCCGCAAGCGGGTCTTCTTCCTCGACACCAAGTGCAAGATCGCCAGGGAGCCGGTCAAGTTCTCCGGCGACGGCCCGTTCGACACGGAGGACCTGGCCCTCTCCCCGGACGGCAAGACGCTCTGGATCGCCGACACCGGTGACAACGTGACCAGCAGGGAACGGCGTACCCGGGTCGCGGTCTGGACGATGCCGGTGACCGGGTCGAAGCAGCCGGTGCTGCACCGGCTGTCGTACCCGGAGCGCAAGCCGCACGACGCCGAGGCGCTGCTGATCGGCGCGGACGGGTCGCCCCTGGTGATCACCAAGGTGCCCAGTGGCAAGGCGGAGATCTTCACCCCGGAGACGAAGCTCGACAGCGGCGGCAACGCCGATCCGGTGCCGATGAAGAAGGTCGGCGAGATCACCCTGCCCAAGACCACCACCGACAACCCGCTCAACATCATCGGTCGGGTGGCCATCACCGGGGCGGCCCGCTCGCCCGACGGCAGCCGGGTGGTGCTGCGCACCTACGCCGACGCCTTCGAGTACGACGTCAAGGGCGATGACATCGTGGCCGCGTTGACCACCGGCAAGCCCCGGGTCACCCCGTTGGCGGACCCGTTCGGCGAGGCCATCTCGTACACCCCGGACGGCACCGGGTTCGTGACCGTCTCCGACGGCGGGGAACTCTCCCCGGAGGACCCGATCGACATCCTCGGCTACACCCCGTCCACCAAGGGCGCGGAACCAGTCGAGGGCGCGGCGGGAGCCAAGCCGGCAGCCGACAGGTCCTGGTACGACAACCTGAGCCTGGACCAGATCACCTACCTGATCGGTGCGGTCGGGGTGGTCGGCGCGGTGCTGGTCGGGGCCGGCATCGTCGGGATCGTGCGGTCGCGCAGGCGGGCCACGGCGGCCGGCGAGATGCCTGACGATCCCGACGACGAGGTCTTCACCTCCGGCGCGGTGTCCCGGGCCGAGGGCTTCCCGGCCGGTGAGTCCCCCCCTGCCGCCGAACCGGCCCCGGACCGGCCGCGTACCGGCGGTGTCTACGGTGCTGCGGCAGGTGGTGGCCCCGCCCGGCCGGCCGGCGGCGCGGTCTACGGCGGAGGTCGGCCCCCAGCGGCAGCCGCAGCGGTTCCCTCCGGCGGTCCGGGAGGTAGCAGCCCTGCGGGCGGCGGACGTCCGGCGGGTGGTGGTGTCTACGGCGGAGGTCGCCCTGCCGGCGGTGCTGTCTACGGTGCCACCCCGGCCGGCGGTGCCGGTCCGCGCGGTGCCACCCCGGCCGGCGGTGCCGGTCCGCGCGGCGGTGCCGACGGTGCTGGTCCGCGCGGTGGCGCCCCGGGCATCGGCCCGCGCGGTGGTGCTTCGGGCGGTGGTGCCCGGGGTGGTGCGCCGGCCGCCGCCGACCCGCGCGGTGGTGCGCCGGCTGGTGGACGCGGCGGTGTGCCGGCGGGTGGGCGTGGCGGTGCGCCGGCCGGTGGACGCGGCGGTGTGCCGGACGATGGGCGTGGTGGGCCGCCGGGGATCCGTGGTGGTGCCCCGGTGGCCGGGCGTGGCACCCCGCCGGGTGGCCGTGGCGGTCCGCCACCGGAGGGGCGCGGTGGTGCGCCGGTCGGTGCCCGTGGCGGTCCTCCGCCGGGTGGGCGTGGTGGCCCTCCGCCGGGTGGTCGTGCTGCGCCGCCGGCCGGTGGGCGTGGCGGTGCTCCCGCTGGTGGGCGTGGTGCCGGCCCGGCGGGCGGGCGGGGTGGCGCTGCGGGTGGTGGGGACGGTGTCTACGGTGCCGGGCGGGCCGAACCGCCACGGCGTGAGGGTGGGCCCCGGGAGCCGCGTTCCGGTCCACGCCGGGACGACGACCACGACGACCGGCGGGGCGGCCAGTACGGCCCACCGCCCGGCCGCAGCGGCGAGCGTTACTGACCTCTCCCCAGGTCGCGGGCGTGCGCGGTCGACCAGGCACGTGCCGCGGCCGTTGCGGGGCGGGGCACGGTCACCGGGGACGGCACCGGCAGCCTCCGCCGGAGGCTGCCGGGCGGGACGAGGTCAGATCCGGCGGAGCACGGCCACGACCCGGCCCATGATGGTGGCGTCGTCACCGGGGATCGGGTCGAAGGCCGGGTTCTGCGGCATCAGCCATACGTGACCGTCGCGTCGCCGGTAGGTCTTGACGGTCGCCTCACCGTCGAGCATCGCGGCCACGATGTCACCGGCCTCGGCGATCGGCTGCTGCCGCACCACCACCCAGTCGCCGTCGCAGATCGCCGCGTCGAGCATCGAGTCGCCCTTGACCTGGAGCATGAAGACCTCGCCCTCGCCGACCAGTTCGCGGGGGAGCGGGAACACGTCCTCGACCGCCTGCTCGGCCAGGATCGGCCCACCGGCCGCGATCCGGCCCAGCATCGGCACGTACGCCGGGGTGGGGCGCTGGGCTCGGCTCAGCTCGTCGTCGGCGTCGACGGGGGCGCGGACGTCAACCGCGCGGGGGCGGTTGGGGTCGCGGCGCAGGAAGCCCTTCTTTTCCAGCTCCTTGAGCTGGTAGGCGACGCTGGACGGGGAGACCAGGCCGACCGCCTCGCCGATCTCGCGGACGCTCGGCGGGTAGCCGTGCCGCTCCACCCAGCTGCGGATGAATTCGAGGATGCGGCGCTGGCGGGCGGTGAGGTCGACGGCGGCCGGGTCGGGGAAGCCGCTGACCACCGGCGTGACCTGGCGGACGGCCGGTTGGCCGGTCCGGCTGCGGGCGGCGCGGGGACGCCGAGTGGCCGGGGGACCCGCCTCGGCGATCGGCTGCGGGTTCTTCTGCCGGTTGGCCCGGTCCTCGGTCACGTCCGTCCTCCCTGGTCGGCGCTGGGTGCCTTGGCGGCTCGTGGTGCGCGCGGGGTGTCGCGGTGCCGGACCGACGTGGTGCGCCGTGCCCGGTCGTTCATGACCGTATAGGTGAGATCGGTCATTTTCAAACATCTGTACGACGCGTCTCGGCGTGTCGGGTGGAAAACCTGGTAACTCGTACGCCTGTTCTGGTAGATGGTACGTCCTCCTCGAACCCGTGTTCGAGGGGTTCGGTGGTCTGCCGGGTCGGTCAACCGTCCGGGTCGGGCTGGCCGGACGGCCGGTAACCTCCCCGGCGTCCGGTCGGTTGGAGCTGTCGACCCCCGGGGGCGGCGACGGGCCCGGGGTGGTGGGCCCGGGGGTGGTGGGCCCGGGGTGGTGGGGCGGTTCGGGCGTGACGCGCCGGACAGTCGGGCAACTTGACCCGACCCGGCCGGCGGCCTACGGTCGACCCCTAGATGTAGTAGTCACACGGGCGTAAGTTGCCCACAGGTTGGGTTCGACTACCCACCGCACTCCCGTATCGTCGACCACGGCGAGACCGGCGACACCGGTTGCGCCGGGTCGACGCGTGCCCGGAGGCGGGCGGGCGGGCCCCACAGTCGATCAAGGAGGTCGGGCGATGCGGTGTCCGTACTGCCGGCACGCCGACTCCCGGGTGGTCGACTCGCGCGAGGCCGACGACGGCCAGCTGATCCGGCGGCGGCGCTCCTGCCCGGAATGCGGCAAGCGGTTCACCACGGTCGAGGAGGCCGTCCTCGCGGTGGTCAAGCGCAGCGGGGTGACCGAGCCGTTCAGCCGGACGAAGATCATCGGCGGGGTACGCAAGGCGTGCCAGGGCCGGCCGGTCGACGAGGACTCCATCGCGCTGCTGGCGCAGAAGGTCGAGGAGACCGTCCGGGCCAAGGGAGCTGCCGAGCTGCCGAGCCACGACGTGGGACTGGCGATCCTGGGCCCACTGCGCGACCTGGACGAGGTGGCCTACCTGCGCTTCGCCAGCGTCTACCGCTCGTTCGACTCGCTGGCCGACTTCGAACGGGAGATCGAGACCCTCCGGGCCGCCGCACAGGCCCGTGTCGACGCGGCCGGGGCCGCCGACCGTACCGACTGAGTCTTTCACCAAGTGACGACCTGGATTTCGACAGTGACGACGCGTGGCGGGTGGCCGCGCAGACGAGGGGGCCGATGAGATGGCGGGGGACGGCGTGACAACAAGCCGGACGCGGGCGGCGAAGAACGGCGCGGCGACGGGGCTGAAGGTGCAGCGGGTCTGGACGACCGAGGGCGTGCACCCGTACGACGAGGTGGCGTGGGAGCGCCGCGACGTCGTCATGACCAACTGGCGGGACGGCTCGATCAACTTCGAGCAGCGCGGGGTGGAGTTCCCCGAGTCGTGGAGTGTCAACGCGGCGAACATCGTCACCACCAAGTACTTCCGGGGCGCGGTGGGGACCCCGGAACGGGAGTGGTCGCTCAAGCAGCTCATCGACCGGGTGGTCAGCACCTACCGGGCCGCCGGTGAGCAGCACGGCTACTTCGCCAACCCGGCCGACGCGGAGATCTTCGCGCACGAGCTGACCTGGATGCTGCTGCACCAGGTGTTCAGCTTCAACTCGCCGGTCTGGTTCAACGTCGGCACCCCGTCGCCGCAGCAGGTCAGCGCCTGTTTCATCCTTGCCGTGGACGACTCGATGGACTCCATCCTGGACTGGTACAAGGAGGAGGGGCTGATCTTCAAGGGCGGCTCCGGCTCCGGGGTCAACCTGTCGCGCATCCGGTCGTCGCGTGAGCTGCTCTCCTCCGGTGGCACCGCCTCCGGCCCGGTCAGCTTCATGCGTGGCGCGGACGCCAGCGCCGGGACGATCAAGTCCGGCGGTGCCACCCGGCGCGCGGCCAAGATGGTCATCCTCGACGTGGACCACCCGGACATCGAGGAGTTCGTCACCACCAAGGCGCGCGAGGAGGACAAGATCCGCGCGCTGCGGGACGCCGGCTTCGACATGGACCTCGGCGGCAACGACATCGTCAGCGTCCAGTACCAGAACGCCAACAACTCGGTGCGGGTCTCCGACGAGTTCATGGCGGCGGTGGAGAACGGCGGCGGCTTCGACCTGCGGGGCCGCCTCGACGGGCAGACCATCGAGACCATCGACGCGCAGAAGCTGTTCCGTACCATCGCCCAGGCCGCCTGGGAGTGCGCCGACCCGGGCCTGCAGTACGACGACACGATCAACGACTGGCACACCTGCCCGGAGACCGGCCGGATCACCGCGTCGAACCCGTGCTCGGAGTACCTGCACCTGGACAACTCCTCGTGCAACCTGGCCTCGCTCAACCTGATGAAGTTCCTCCGCGCCGACGGCGGCTTCGAGGTGGAGAAGTTCGTCCGGTCGGTCGAGTTCGTCATCACCGCGATGGACATCTCGATCTGCTTCGCCGACTTCCCCACCGACAAGATCGGCGAGACCACCCGCGCCTACCGGCAGCTCGGCATCGGCTACGCCAACCTCGGCGCGCTGCTGATGGCCTCGGGCCTGCCGTACGACTCGGAGCAGGGCCGGTCGGTGGCCGCGGCGATCACCTCGCTGATGACCGGCACCGCGTACCGCCGTTCGGCCGAGCTGGCCGCGATCGTCGGCGCGTACGACGGCTACGCCCGCAACGCCGAGCCGCACAAGCGGGTGATGCGCAAGCACGCCGCCGCCAACGACGCCATCAAGCCGGCCGGCACCGTCGCCACCGCCATCGCGCGGGAGGCCACCAAGCAGTGGACCGAGGGCAACAAGGTCGGCGACCGGTACGGCTGGCGCAACTCCCAGGCCGCCGTGCTGGCGCCGACGGGCACCATCGGCCTGATGATGGACTGCGACACCACCGGGGTCGAGCCCGACCTGGCGCTGGTGAAGTTCAAGAAGCTGGTCGGCGGCGGCTCGATGCAGATCGTCAACCAGACCGTGCCACGCGCCCTGCGCAGCCTCGGCTACCCCGAGGAGCAGGTCGAGGCGATCGTCGAGCACATCGCCGACCACGGTCACGTGGTGGACGCCCCCGGCCTCAAGCCGGAGCACTACCCGGTCTTCGACTGCGCGATGGGCGAGCGGTCCATCGCCCCGATGGGTCACGTGCGGATGATGGCGGCCGTCCAGCCGTTCATCTCGGGTGCCATCTCCAAGACGGTCAACATGCCGGAGCAGGCCACCGTCGCCGACGTCGAGAAGATCTACTTCGAGGGCTGGAAGCTGGGCCTGAAGGCGCTGGCGATCTACCGGGACAACTGCAAGGTCGGCCAGCCCCTCTCGGTGGCCAAGCCGAACAAGACCGCCGCCCCGGCCGCCGTCGAGACGCCGGCCCCGGCCGCCGTGGAGAAGGTCGTCGAGTACCGGCCGGTGCGTAAGCGGCTGCCGAAGAAGCGTCCGTCGGAGACGGTCTCCTTCTCCGTCGGCGGCGCGGAGGGCTACCTCACCGCCTCGTCCTACCCGGACGACGGGCTGGGTGAGGTCTTCCTCAAGATGTCCAAGCAGGGCTCGACCCTGGCCGGGGTGATGGACGCCTTCTCGGTGGCCATCTCCATCGGCCTGCAGTACGGCGTCCCGCTGGAGACGTACGTCAGCAAGTTCACCAACATGCGCTTCGAGCCGGCCGGCATGACCGACGACCCGGACGTGCGGATGGCAGCCTCGGTGATGGACTACATCTTCCGGCGGCTGGCGTTGGACTTCCTGCCCTACGAGCGTCGTGCCGAGCTGGGCATCTTCACCGCCAAGGAGCGGGCCGCGCAGCTGCGGGCCGAGGCCGATGCGGAGATGAGCGGCACGGACCTGACCGCGATGGCGTCCTCGGCCCCGGTCGAGGTGACCGAACCGAAGACCGGCCCGCTGGCCCAGCCGGCCCAGGAGTTGGCCGAGGTGGCCGCCGCCAAGCCGGCGCCCGCCGTGGGCTCCTCCACCGAGCTGCTGGAGGCCGTGATCGGCAAGGCCGCCGACGCGCCGCTCTGCTTCACCTGCGGCACGAAGATGCGCCCCGCCGGCAGCTGCTACGTCTGTGAGGGCTGCGGTTCCACCAGCGGTTGCAGCTGACGTACGCGTCGCACGAAGGGCCGGCGCCCGTCGGGTGCCGGCCCTTCCGCGTCCCGTCTTCATGATCGACCCCAGTGGGGCGAGGTAGCGGCACCGGTCCTACCCGGACGCCGCTACCTCGCTCCCGTCGCGCAGATCACGCCGACGGCGGCGCACCGGGGGCCGCGCCGGACGGGATGATCGGGGCATGACCACAGCCGACCGGTACGTCGAGTTCGCCACCAGGGAGGCGCACGGCGTCTCACCGTCGTACGAGCGACTGGCCCACGCGGTCGCCCGGGACAGCAGCCTGCTGGCGCTTCTCGACACCCTGCCGCCGGCCAAACGCCAGCCGAATCTGCTGTTCGCCGTGGTCCGACTGTGCGGCGGTACGGTCGAGGACCCGGCCGCGTTCGGCGAATTCGTCAGGGCCAACTGGCCGGTTGTCGCGGCGGAGATCCGGGCCCGGGCGACGCAGACGAACGAGGCCGGGCGTTGTGCCGTCCTCCTGCCGGTGCTGGCCTCGTTGCCGCAGCCACTCGCCCTGCTGGAGGTGGGCGCGTCGGCAGGCATGTGCCTCTACCCCGACCGGTACGCGTACCGTTACGGCGACCGTCTTCTCGGCACAGGTACGCCGACGCTCGACTGTGCGATCACCGGCACGACGCCACCGACTCGCCTGCCCGAGGTGGTGTGGCGGGCCGGCCTCGACCTCAACCCGCTCGACGTCACCGATCCGGACGACATCGCTTGGCTGGACGCCCTCATCTGGCCGGAGAACGGGCACCGCCGCGAGCGGCTGCGGGCTGCTGCGGCTGTCGTCGCGGCCGACCCGCCGCTGCTCGTCCGCGGTGACCTGGTCGACGACCTGCCGGAGGTGGCGGCACTGGCCCCGTCCGACGCGACCCTCGTGGTGTTCCACAGCTCGGTGCTGTACCTGGTGCCACCGCCGCGCCGCGCCGCGTTCGTCGAGGTGGTGAGCGGTCTTTCCGGCCACTGGATCGCCAACGAGGACCCGGCGGTGCTGCCCTACCCGGGTCTGCCGGGGCAGCGGGACGACACGCTGCACAACGTGCTCGCGCTCGACGGCACGCCGCTTGCCTGGACCCGCGGCCACGGCCAGGCGCTCACCTGGTTCGGGGAGCCGGTGGGCTGAGCAAACCGCACCGCTGCGACGATCCCTGACTCTGCGCGACTCGACCAGCGGGGCCTGCCGGCCGGGCGCGGGGATCCGCAGACCCGCACCAGGGGTGGGGGAGCGAGCCCTCCTTACACTCACCGGGTGAGTGGGCAACGACGTCCGTTGGCGGGCCGGCCGCTGACCGAGCCGCACCCGTCCCGGCTGCCGCCGGAGCACCCCGACCGGGCGCGGATCCTGGCCGCGCACGCCGCCGCGCTCGCCGCCGGGGACGCCGGGTATCCCGACCCGGCCACCGGGCTGTTCGTCCTCAGCGCCGGGTTCCTGGCCCGGCGGGGCACCTGCTGCGGGCGTGGCTGCCGGCACTGCCCGTACGTCGACGACTAATTAGGCCGTCCCGGCGGCCCGCCCCACCGCCGACTGATGATCGGCACGGCCCGGGTGTTCTGGGTGGCGATGGTGGTGCCGGGGCCGCTCTACTGCGGACCATGCGTGACCTCCCGCCCACCTGACGCCGCCGGGCGACTGCCCGGGTCTTCCGTCCGACAGTGCCAACCCGTACGGTTTCCGACGGACATCGGCGGATCTCCCGCCGACGATCACGGAGGTGTGCCCGTGCACGGGCGGATCTGGCTCGCCGGGGCGGGCGTGCTGCTGACCACGGGCTGCGGGGCGTCGGAGCCCGACCCGGTACGGCTGCCGGCGGGGGAACCTGTCGTCGTCGAGGTGGGTGCCGCCTCGTCCGGTGGGGCGTGCCGGCTGCTCGACTTCGCGGTGATCGAGGAGCACACCGGCGTCCGCTTCGACGTGGCGGCGGCCAGCGAGCGGGGTGATACCCGTACCTGCGTGGTGCGGGCCACGGACACCACCTGGCCGGAGCTGACCCTGACCGTGACCGACACCTCGATCGACGTGCCGACCTTCACCGCTGACGTGCTGCCCGAGGGGGCGACGAAGGTGTCGAAGCTGGGCCAGGCCGGCTACCGGCGGACCGGCGCGAAGACCGCGAAGCACGGGCCGACGGCCGAGGTGGGCTGGTTGGCCGCGGAGGACCGGCTGGCCATGCTCCGCTGGACCTGCCCACCGGCCGAGGACCGGGCGACCGCCGGTGCGGTGGCCGGCCACCTGGTCGACCTGGCCAGGAAGCTCGACACCCGGTCCCTGTAACCCCCGTCCGGGCCGACGGCGACCCGAGCCGAGTCCGATCCCAGCCCGGACCGGCGGCGACGGGGTCCACCCCGGCCCGGCGCACGCCGGTGGCGGCCCGGGGTCAGTGGGCGGCGACGAACACCCGGGAGGCGACCTCGCGGGGCAGCCGGACCCGTTCGCCGGAGCGGTCGATGAACACCCCGTCGCGTTCCTGGGCGACGGTGACCGTGGCACCCGGGTCGACCCCGGCGGCGTGCAGTTGCCGCAGCACGTCGGCGTCGGTCTGCACGCTTTCGCAGATCCGCCGGACCACCACCGGGCCGGTCAGCCCGGGGAAGGCGAGGTTGCGTTCACCCTCGGCGTGGTCGGTGGCCTCGGTCTCCGGCGAGCCCAGCTCCTCCAGGCCGGGGATCGGGTTGCCGTACGGCGAGCGGGTGGGTCGGTTGAGCAGGTCGTAGACCCGCTTCTCCACCGCGTCGCTCATCACGTGCTCCCACCGGCAGGCCTCCTCGTGGGCCTCCTCGTAGGGCATCCCGATCACGTTGACCAGCAGCAGCTCGGCGAGCCGGTGCTTGCGCATCACCGACACGGCGGTGCCCCGGCCCAGGTCGGTGAGCGCCAGGTGCCGGTCGCCCTCGACGGTGAGCAGCCCGTCGCGTTCCATCCGGGCCACGGTCTGGCTGACGGTGGGCCCGCTCTGCCGCAACCGCTCGGCGATCCGGGCACGCAGCGGCGGCACCCCTTCCTCTTCGAGTTCGAGGATGGTGCGCAGGTACATCTCGGTCGTGTCCACTAAGTCATGGCTTTTCACATTCGCCCCTTTTGTCCGAAGGCGGCGAAGGTAGCTTCGCGCTCAGTGGTGTCGACCCGGTCATGCTTCACGTCAGCGGCCTCCCGGTGGTCGATGCTACCCCGGCCCACGAAGATCGACCTGCGCCGAATCGCGAGGTCGGTGCCCCGATGGTGTTGACTGGACGTCATGTCCGGTACCGCTACCCCCCTGATCGAGCCGGACCGGCTCGCCACCGAGCTGGCCCGCCCCGACCCGCCGACCCTGCTGGACGTCCGCTGGCGGCTGGTCGGCCCTCCGGGCCGCGACGACTACACCGCCGGCCACCTGCCCGGGGCGGTCTTCGTGGACCTGGACACCGTCCTGTGCGGTCCGCCCGGCCCGGCGGGCCGGCACCCGCTGCCCGAACCGGCCGCGCTCCAGGCCGCGCTGCGGGCCGTCGGTGTCCGCGCCGGTCATCCCGTGGTGGTGTACGACGACGGCGACGGCCTGGCCGCCGCCCGCGCCTGGTGGACGCTGCGCTGGGCCGGCCACCGGTCGGTACGGGTGCTGTCCGGCGGCTGGCCCGGCTGGCTCGCCGCCGGCCTGCCCGGCACCGTCGAGGTGCCCACCCCGCAACCCGGCGACGTCACCGTCACACCGGGTGGGCTGCCGGTGCTGGACGCCGACGACGCGGCCCGGCTCGGCGCGGCCGACGACGGTGTGCTGCTGGACGTCCGGGCCGCCCCCCGCTACCGGGGCGAGACCGAGCCGATCGACCCGGTCGCCGGACACGTGCCGGGCGCGGTCAACCTGCCCGCCCCCGAGTACGTCACCGAGGGCCGCTACCTGACCGCCGAGGCGCTGCGGGACCGGTTCGCCGCCGCCGGGGTGCGCGCCGACCAGCCGGTGGGGGCGTACTGCGGATCAGGGGTGACCGCCGCGCAGACGGTGCTGGCGTTGCACCTGGCCGGTCGGCCGGACGCCGCGCTCTACGTCGGATCGTGGAGCGGCTGGGTCGCCGACCCGTCCCGCCCGGTGGCCACCGGCCCGACACCAGCCGGTTGACCAGCACGCCTGGTGGGCGACCGGTGACCCGCGTGCGACGATGACCCCATGTCGGACGACACGCTGGTGGTGTGGGACGAGTCCCTGCTCGACTACGACATGGGGGAGCACCCGCTCGACCCGGTCCGGGTCGAGCTGACCGTCGCGCTGGCCCGGGAGCTGGGCGTCCTGGACCGGCCGGGCGTACGGCTGATCCGGCCCGAGCCGGCCGACGACGCGACGCTGACCCGGGTGCACCTGCCCGACTACCTGGCGGCGGTCCGGACCGCCCCCCGCGATCCGCTCTTCGCCGGCTACGGACTGGGCACCTCGGACAATCCGGTCTTCGACGGGATGCACGAGTCCAGCGCGCTGATCGCCGGGGCGACGGTGGCCGCCGCCGAGGCGGTCTGGCGGGGCGAGGCCCGCCGTGCGGTCAACGTGGCCGGTGGGCTGCACCACGCCATGCCCGACCGGGCCGCCGGGTTCTGCGTCTACAACGACCCGGCGGTGGCCATCGCCCGCCTGCTCGACCTGGGCGCCGAGCGGGTCGCCTACGTCGACGTGGACGTGCACCACGGCGACGGTGTGCAGGAGGTCTTCTACCACGACCCCCGGGTGCTCACGGTGAGCCTGCACGAGACCCCGCTCGCGCTCTTCCCCGGCACCGGGTTCCCCGACGAGACCGGTGGCCCGGGGGCGCAGGGCAGCGCGGTCAACGTGCCGCTGCCACCGGGCACCGACGACGCCGGCTGGCAACGCGCCTTCCACGCGATCGTGCCGTCGGTGCTGCGGGCGTTCCGACCGCAGATCCTGCTCACCCAGTGCGGTGCCGACGGGCACCGGCTCGACCCCCTGGCCGACCTGCACCTGTCGGTGGACGGGCAACGGGCCACCTACCTGACGTTGCGGGCGCTCGCCGACGAGTTGTGCGACGGCCGCTGGGTGGCCACCGGCGGCGGCGGTTACGCCCTGGTGGAGGTGGTGCCCCGGGCCTGGACGCACCTGCTCGCGGTGGCCACCGGCGACCCGCTCGACCCGGCCACCCTCACCCCGCCCGACTGGCGTGCGCTGGCCGCCCACCGGCTGCCCGGCCGGGACGTCCCGCTGCGGATGACCGACGACGTCGACCCGTCACACCAGCCGTGGCAGCCGACCGGTGAGCCGAACTCGGTGGACCGGGCGGTGGCGGCCACCCGCAAGGCGGTGTTCCCGCTGCTCGGGCTGGACCCGTACGACCCGCGCGACTGAGCCGGGGACCTGGGGAGGGACCGGACGTGGTGACCACTGTCGACCAACCGGTGGACGTGCTGCTCAGCGACGGCAGCACCGTCGGCCTGCGACCGATCCGGCCGCAGGACGCCCCGGAGATCGTCGCCATGCACGGGCGGTTCTCGGAACGCACCCGCTACCTGCGCTACTTCTCGCCGTACCCGCGTATCCCGGAACGGGACCTGCGCCGCTTCGTCACCGTCGACCACCGGGACCGGGAGGCGTTCGTGGTGCTGGTCGGCGACCGGATCGTCGCCGTCGGCCGGTACGAGCGGCTGGGTCCGGCGGCCCCCGAAGCCGAGGTGGCGTTCGTGGTGGAGGACGCCCACCAGGGCCGGGGGATCGGTTCGGTGCTGCTGGAGCACCTGGCCGACGCGGCCGGCCGGGCCGGCATCGGGCACTTCGTCGCCGAGGTGCTCCCCACCAACGGGGCGATGCTGCGGGTCTTCGCCGACTTCGGCTACCAGGTGCAACGGCAGTTCGCCGACGGGGTGGTGCACCTGACGTTCCCGATCGCCCCGACCGAGGCGACCCTGGCTGTGCAGCGGGGTCGGGAGCACCGCACCGAGGCGCGGTCCATCGCCCGGCTGCTCACCCCGCGCGGCGTGGCCGTCTACGGGGCCAGCGCCACCGGTCAGGGGGTCGGCGCGGCCGTCCTCGGGCACCTGCGCGACGGCGGCTACCCGGGGGCGATCGTGCCGGTGCATCCGAGCGCGCGCACGGTGGCGGGGCTGCCCGCGTACCCGTCGGCAGCCGACGCCGGAGTGGACGTCGACCTGGCGGTCGTCGCGGTGCCCCCGGACGCGGCGGCGGGGGTGGTGGCCGACGCCGCCGCTGCCGGCGCGCACGGCCTGGTGGTCATCTCCGCCGGTTTCGCCGAGGCCGGACCGGCCGGCGCGGCGGCCCAACGGGCCCTGGTCCGGGCGGCGCACGCCGCCGGCATGCGGGTCGTCGGCCCGAACTGCCTGGGCGTGGCCAACACCGACGGGCGGGTACGCCTCAACGCCACCCTGGCCCCGGTGCTGCCCGCCCCCGGACGGGTGGGTTTCTTCAGCCAGTCCGGCGTGTTCGGGGTGGCGCTGCTGGCCGAGGCGCAGCGCCGGGGGCTGGGCCTCTCGAGTTTCGTGTCGGCCGGCAACCGGGCCGACGTGTCCGGCAACGACCTGCTCCAGTTCTGGCAGGACGACCCGGGCACCGACGTGATCCTGCTGTACCTGGAGACCTTCGGCAATCCGCGCAAGTTCGCCCGGTTGGTGCGCCGGATCGGCCGGGACAAGCCGGTGGTGGCGTTGGCCTCGCTGGCCCGCCCGGTCGGGTCCGGCGTCGCACCCACGCTCGACGAGGCCGCCGTCGGTGCCCTCTTCGCGCAGTCCGGGGTGATCCGGGTGGACACCGTCGCCGAACTGCTCGACGTCGGGACGCTGCTGGCCAACCAGCCGCTGCCCGCCGGTGGCCGGGTCGGCGTGGTCGGCAACTCGTCGGCGCTGACCGGCTTGGCGGCCACCGCCTGCGCGGGGCAGGGTCTCACGGTCGCCGCCGGCTACCCCCACGACGTCGGCCCGCACGCCGGTGCCGCCGCGTTCACCGCTGCGCTGGCCGGTGCCGCCGCCGACGACGGCGTGGATGCGCTGGTGGCGGTCTTCGCCCCACCCCTGCCGGGGCAGCTCACCGTCGAGGAGGCGGACTTCACCGCCGCCGTGGCGGCGGCGGTGACCGGCGGCAAGCCGACCGTGGTGACGTTCCTCGCCGGCCGGGTGCCGGTCGGGCTGCCCGCGTACCCGAGCGTGGAGGAGGCGGTGCGGGCGCTGGGCCGGGTCGGCCGGTACGCCGACTGGCTGCGCCGGGACCCGGGCACGCCACCGGAACTGACCGGGGTGGACCGGGCCGCCGGGCAGGCCGCGCTGCGCGGTGACGCCGCCGACGCGGCGGCGCTGCTCGCCGCGTACGGCATCGAGGTGGTCGGCTCGGCCCCGGCCGGCACCGTCGACGAGGCGCTCGCCGCCGCCGGGCGGCTGGGCTGGCCGGTGGCGTTGAAAGCCGCCGCGCCCGGCCTGCGGCACCGCCTCGACCTGGGCGCCGTCCGCCTCGACCTGGCCGACCCGGTCGCGCTACGCCGGGCGTACGCGGACCTGGCGGCGGCCTTCGGCGCGGACGTCCTGGTCCAACCGATGGTGCCGCCGGGGGTGGCCTGCGTGGTGGAGCTGCGCGAGGACCCGGCGTTCGGGCCGGTCGTCGGCTTCGGGCTCGGTGGGGTCGCCACCGAACTGCTCGGGGACCGGGCCTGGCGGGCGGTGCCGTTGACCGACCGGGACGCCGCCGAACTCGTCGACGAGCCCCGGGCGTCGCCGCTGCTGCACGGGCACCGGGGTGCTGACGCGGTGGACCGGGCGGCCCTGGCCGACCTGCTGTTGCGGGTGGGCCGGCTCGCCGACGAGCAGCCCCGGGTGCGGTCGCTCACCCTCAACCCGGTGCTGGCCCGCCCGGACGGCGTGTCGGTGCTGCACGCGGCGGTGGGGGTCGGCACGGCCGGGGCCCGCCCCGACACCGGCCCGCGCCGGCTCTGACCGTGCCCGCTGCCGGCTCCGGCTCTGACCGTGCCCGCTGCCGGCGGGCGCTGACCGTGCCCGCTGCCGGCGGCGCTGACCGTGCCCGCCGGCGGCTCCGGCGGTGACGAGACCCCGGACAGCGGGCAGGCCCCCGGCGAACCGCCGGGGGCCTGCGCCGAACCGTCCCGCTCAGCAGGCGTACGCCTCCAGCCGCTGCGCCCGCTCCGGGTCGCGCAACTTGAGCAGGGTGACCTTCTCGATCTGCCGGATCCGCTCCCGAGACAGGCCGAACTCCTTGCCGACCTCGTCGAGGGTGCGCTGCCGGCCGTCGTCCAGGCCGAACCGGAGCCGGATCACCGCCTGCTCCCGCTGGGAGAGGGTGGCGAGCACGATGCGTACCTCGTTGCGCAGTTCGCCGTTGGCGGCCGCGTCACCCGGCTCGGTGCGCTGGTCCACCGAGGCGACGAAGTCACCCAGGGCGCTCTCGCCGTCCTCGCCGACGGCCTGGTCGAGGCTGACCGGCTCCCGGTCGTACGAGATCAGCTCGATGACCTGGAACTCGGGGATCTCCATCGCCCGCGCCACCTCGGAGACGATGGGCTCGCGACCCAGCGTGACCGACAGCTCCCGGCGGACCCGGACCATCCGGTTGACCTGCTCGACCATGTGCACCGGGATGCGGATGGTGCGGGCCTGGTCGGCCATCGCCCGGGTGATCGCCTGCCGGATCCACCAGGTGGCGTACGTGGAGAACTTGTAACCCTTGGCGTAGTCGAACTTCTCGACCGCGCGGATCAGGCCGAGGTTGCCCTCCTGGATCAGGTCGAGGAAGGCCATCCCCCGCCCGGTGTAGCGCTTGGCGATGCTGACCACCAGCCGCAGGTTGGCCTCCAGCAGGTGGTCCTTGGCGGCGCGGCCCTCCCGGGCGATCAGGGCGAGGTCGGCGCGCAGGTCACCGGAGACAGGGGTGCAGGTGGACAGCTTCTCCTCGGCGAACAGCCCGGCCTCGATCCGTCTGGCCAGCTCCACCTCCTGGGCCGCGGTGAGCAGTTTGGTCCGGCCGATGCCGTTGAGGTAGGCCCGGACCAGGTCGGTGGAGACCCCGCGCTCGTCGGTGGCGTCGAGGTCGGTGAGGGCTTCGGTGCCGTGCTCGGCGTCGATGGTGGTGGCCGGGCGCGTCTTGTTATCGATCATCTGCAGGGCCATCTCTGTGTCTCCCCGTGTCTGCTTTCGGTGTCGCCTACCGGCGCCATCGGCTCCGGTGATGGACAGCTTTCCAACCGGGACGTGAAACGGGGGTGAGGCGATCGGGGACCCGACAGCAATCTGGTCGGATGCGGGGTGGGTCGTCGGCGGTCTTGCCAGGTCCGGCTACCGTGCCAGCGTCGGCCATCGGGGTCGGCGATGCGACAGGCAATGGAGGACGTGGTGGTCTTCAAACGGCTCATGCAGTCGATGGGGGTGGGCGGTCCGTCGGTGGAGACCGTGCTCGCTAATCCGAACTGCCGTCCCGGCGGGGTGCTGGAGGGGCGGGTCCACGTGGCCGGCGGCGACCACGCCGCCGACATCGAGTACGTGGCGCTCGGCCTGGTCACCCGGGTCGAGGTGGAGAGTGCCGACTCCGACTACGAGACCACCCAGGAGTTCGCCCGCCAGCAGGTCACCGGCCCGTTCCGGCTGGAGGCGGGGCAGCGCTACGACATCCCGTTCCGGTTCGCCGTGCCGTGGGAGACCCCGCTGACCGACCTGTACGGCCACCGGCTGCACGGGATGACGATGGGGCTGCGTACCGAGCTGGAGGTGGCCCGCGCAGTCGACAAGGGTGACCTGGACGCGGTGTCGGTGCACCCACTGCCGGCTCAGGAGCGGCTGCTGGAGGCGCTGCTGCGGCTGGGCTTCCGGTTCGCCCGCGCCGACGTCGAGCGCGGCCACATCTATGGCGTACGGCAGAGCCTGCCGTTCTACCAGGAGATCGAGTTCTACCCCGCCCCGCAGTACGCCGGAGCGATCAACCAGCTGGAGGTCACCTTCGTCACCGACCCGCACCAGGTGCAGGTGGTGCTGGAGATGGACAAGCGGGGTGGCCTGTTCACCGAGGGTCGGGACGCCTTCGGCCGGTTCACCGTCGACCACGCCACCGCCGATCGCACCGACTGGGCCGCCCAACTCGACGGCTGGCTCCGCCAGTCCCTCCAACGCCGAGGCCTCTTCTCCTAACCCACCCCACACCACCCCGCTCACCCCAACCCCCACCCACCCCCCACCCAACCCGCCCCACCCCGCCCTGCTCGCCCCGCTCCGCCCCGCCCTGCTCGCCCAGCCCCGGCTCGCCCAGCCCCGGTGATCAAGAAGTTTGCGTCACTTTGAAGATCGAACTTGACGCAAACTTCTTGATCACCGGGGCTGGGGGCTGGGGGCTGGGGTGGGGTGGGGGAGGGGGATGGGAGGGAGGGAGGGGGCAGGGTCAGAGGTCCAGGAGGAGGGTGCGGGGGCCGGTGTTGGTGCTCTCGACGAGCATGTGGGTGCGGAAGCGGCCCGTCTCGACCGTCGCGCCCCGGGCGCGGAGCGCCTCGACCACGGCGGTGACCAGCGGTTCGGCCACCTCGGCGGGGGCGGCGGCGAGCCAGCTCGGGCGGCGGCCCTTGCGGGTGTCGCCGTAGAGGGTGAACTGGCTGACCAGCAGGATCGGGGCACCGGTGTCGGCGGCGCTGCGTTCGTCGTCGAGGATGCGCAGCTCGTGCACCTTGCGGGCCATCGTCCGGGCCAACTCGGGGGTGTCGGTGTGGGTGATGCCCAGCAGCACCAGCAGGCCGTCGGTGATCGCGCCGACCACCTCGCCGTCGACGGTGACGCTGGCCCGTTCGACCGTCTGCACCACCGCCCGCATCAGCCGGTCACCGCTTTGACGATGCCCCGTTCGACCGGGCGCATCAGTTGGTCACCGCTTTGACGATGCCCCGTTCGACCGCCCGCATCGGGATGCCCCGTTCGACCGCCCGCATCGGGATGCCTCGCTCGACCGGGCGCATCAGTTGGTCACCGGTTCGACGAGGCCCCGCTCGATCAGCCGCGCCACGATCGGGCCGGCCGCCTCGGCCAGCTCGTCGGGGGTGACGTCGTGCGCGGCGGCGAGCAGGGCGAGCTGGTCGCGCAGCGGCAGCCGTCCGTCGCAGCCGCCGACCAGGGCCAGCACCAGCGGGTCGATCTCCTCGCTCCAGCGCAGCCCGTGCGGCATCGTCAGGACCTGCCGGTCCACCGCCCAGCCCTCGTCGCCGATCGTCGCCTCCTGGCGCAGTTGCAGCCCCGGGGCCGCCCGGTAGCGAAGGTCGAGCAGGCCGTCGGCACCGTGGGCACGTAGGAGGTCCTGCCGGTCGAACCAGCCGGCGACCTGGTCGCCCAGGGGTGGCTCGACCCGCTGCCGCAGGTCCTCCACCCGGACGACCGGGTCCTCGTGACCGTTGCGGCGCAGCGAGACGATGCCGAATCCGATCGACTCGACCTTGTGCGCGTCGAACCAGTCCAGCCAGGCTGCCGCCCGGTGCGGGTCGGTCGCCTCGCCGACGTCGGTCAGCCACAGGTGGACGTACGCCATCGGGTCGGCCACCTCGCGCTGGATCACCCAGGCGTCCAGGCCGGTGCCGGCGAACCAGCCGGTCACCCGTTCCGCCCAGTCCTCCCCGGCGACGTGCACCCAGTTGGCGAGGTACTGCATGGTGCCGCCCTCGGTGAGCAGGCCCGGCGCGGCGGCGGCCAGTTCAGCGCCGATCGCGTCGCCGACCCGGCCGGAGTCCCGGTAGACGTGGGTGGTGGTGCCCGGCCCGACCACGAACGGCGGGTTGCTGACCACCAGGTCGAACCGCCGGCCGGCCACCGGGGCGACCAGGTCACCGCGCAGCAGTTCCCAGTCCTGCCCGTTGAGGGCGGCGGTGGTGGCGGCGAAGCGCAGCGCCCGTTGCGACACGTCGGTGGCGGTGACCCGCCGGGCGTGGGTGGCCAGGTGCAGGGCCTGCACCCCGGACCCGGTGCCCAGGTCCAGTGCGGTGTCCACCGGGTGGCGGACGGTCGCGCCGATCAGGGTCTGGGTGGCCCCGCCGATGCCGAGCACGTGTTCGCTGTGCAGCGGTCGACCCGGGCGGGCGCTGGCCGGTACGTCGGCGAGCACCCACCAGGCGTCCCCGTAGGGTTCCAGGTCGACCCCGGCGCGCAGCCCGTCACCGTACGGCTCGACGAGGCCGGCGGCGACGGCGTCGGCGAGGTCGAGCGGGGCGAGCGCGGCGGCGACCGCCGGTTCCGGTTCGGTCTGGTCGCAGATGAACACCCGGATCAGGGTGCCCAGCGGGTCGCGGTCCTCGGTGGCGCGCAGCGCGGCCCGGAAGTCGTTGCGGGCCACCCCGCCGGTGGCCTGCGGGCCGAGTCGGCCGGCGATGCCGTTGGCGGTGAAGTCGGCGCTGGTGAGCGCGGCGCGTAGCGCCTCGACGCCGGCGGGGGAGAGCAGCATGTCGTCACGGTCCACCACGTCATCCTGCCTGGCGTGGGGGCACCGGTGGCGGGCACCCGCTGACTTCCATAACGCCACCTCAATCCCCCGGCCGTTATCTCTGTTACGTACGTCGATGTCTCGTTAGCATTCCCTCCAACATCCGTCGATGGGACGTTCGGGCGGCCCCTGCCTGCCCGGTCGTACCCGGTAGGGAGTTCAGACGATGTCCGACGTGTCCGTCCCCCGGCGTCACGCGCTCCGCGCGGTCGCCGTCGCGGCCACCGCCGCGGCCCTCTCCGTCGCCGCTGGCGCCCCCGCCCTCGCCGCCCCCACCGGACAGATCCGCTACGCCTCCTCCCCGGACGCGATCAGCGGCAGCTACCTGGTCGTGTTGAAGGGCGACGCCGTCGGCACCGCCAACAGCCGGGCCGCCCGGACCGCCGTGCCGGACCGCGCCGCCAGCCTCACCAAGCGGTACGGCGGGAACGTCGCCGACGTCTACAGCGCCGCCCTCACCGGGTTCAGCGCGAAGATGAGCGCCAGCCAGGCCCGCCGGCTCGCCGCCGACCCGTCGGTGGCCTACGTCGAGCAGGACCGGGTGGTGACCGTCCAGGCGACCCAGACCAACCCGCCGTCCTGGGGTCTGGACCGCATCGACCAGCGCAACCTGCCGCTGAACTCCAGCTACACCTACCCGAACACGGCCACCAACGTGCGGGCGTACATCATCGACACCGGCATCCGGACCACCCACACCGACTTCGGCGGCCGGGCCACCTGGGGCACCAACGCGGTCGACTCCAACAACACCGACTGCAACGGCCACGGCACCCACGTCGCGGGCACCGTCGGCGGCACCAAGTACGGTGTGGCCAAGGGCGTGCAGCTGGTCGCGGTGAAGGTGCTCAACTGCCGGGGTCGCGGCAGCACCACCGCTGTGGTCAACGGCATCAACTGGGTGACCGCCAACGCGGTCAAGCCGGCGGTGGCCAACATGAGCCTCGGCGGCGGGGCCAGCACCGCCATCGACAACGCGGTGGCCAGCTCGATCAGCTCGGGCATCACGTACGCGCTGGCGGCCGGCAACTCCAGCGCCGACGCCTGCACCTCCTCCCCGGCACGGGTCGCCTCGGCGATCACCGTCGGCGCCACCACCAACACCGACGCGCGGGCCTCCTACTCCAACTTCGGCACCTGCGTCGACCTGTTCGCGCCGGGCTCGAACATCACCTCGTCCTGGAACACCAACGACACCGCCACCAACTCGATCAGTGGCACCTCGATGGCGTCCCCGCACGTCGCCGGTGCCGCCGCCCTGGTCCTGTCGGCCAACCCCTCGTACACCCCGGCGCAGGTCGCCAGCTCGCTGACCGGCAGCGCCACCCCGAACGTGGTGACCAGCCCCGGCTCGGGCTCGCCGAACCGGCTGCTCTTCGTCGTGAACTGACGCCCCACGGCACCGACGGCCCGGTGGACACCCGTGTCCACCGGGCCGCGCCGCGTCCGGACGCCTCCCGGCGCGGCGGACCGCACCGGATGTCGGCCGGGCGGGCGGCCGGGGCGGGCAGGATGGGGGCATGACGCTCTCGCTGCCCATCGACGGCGAGGCCAACCGGCTGCTGGAGCGCAGCCCACTGGCCCTGCTGACCGGGATGCTGCTCGACCAACAGGTGCCGATGGAGAAGGCGTTCTCCTCGCCGTACGTGCTCGCCCAACGGCTGGGGCACGACCCGGACGCCCGGGAGCTGGCCGGCTACGACCCGCAGGAACTGGTCGAGGTCTTCGCCCGGCCGCCTGCGCTGCACCGGTTCCCGAAGGCGATGGCCGGCCGGGTGCAGCAGCTGTGCCGGATCCTGGTCGACCGGTACGCCGGCGACGCCGGCCGGCTCTGGGCGGACGTCGACGACGGACGGGAACTGCTGCGCCGCATCGCCGACCTGCCCGGCTTTGGCACCCAGAAGGCGCAGATCTTCGTCGCCCTGCTCGGCAAGCGGTACGACGTGCGCCCCGACGGCTGGCGGGAGGCCGCCGGCGGCTACGGCGACCCGGACACCTACCGGTCGGTCGCTGACGTCACCGATGCGGAGTCGCTGCGTCGGGTCCGCGAGTACAAGCAGCAGGTGAAGGCGGCGGCGAAGGCGGACAAGGGCTGACGCAACCGGAGCCGGGTCGGCTCGTTGAGATCCGCGACAGCGGCGACGGGTGGACGATGGCGGACGAGCGGGGGGCGGCGCTGCTGCGCGGCGGGCTGAGCTCACCCCGGACCACCTTCCTGGAGCTCTTCTTCGACCTGGTGTTCGTCTTCGCGTTGACCCGGGTCTCCCAGCGGATCATCGACGACCTGAGCGTCGTCCGTCAGGATCTGCTGGCCGAGATCACCCAGACCCTGGTGATCTTTCTGGCCTTCTGGGCGGTCTGGACGTTCACCGCCTGGGTCACCAGCCGGTACGAACCGGAGCGCCCGGAGATCCAGTTCGTGGTGGTCTACTCGATGCTGGGCAGCATGGTGATGGCGGTCGCCACCCCACGGGCCTTCGACAGCCGGGGGCTGGCCTTCGCCCTCGCGTTCGTGGCGGTGCAGGTGGGGCGACCGCTCTTCCTCACGCTGGCGTTGCGGGGGCATCCACGACGCCTGGTCACCATGCGGGTGGTGGCCTGGGCGGTGATGAGCGCGGTGCCCTGGGTGCTCGGCGCGGTGTTCACCGGGTCGTGGCGGCTGGCCTGCTGGTCGTTGGCCGTCCTCGTCGACTACGCGGGGTTGATGTTCGGTTGGCCGGTGCCCAGGCTCGGCGCGACCCGCACCTCCACCTGGGGGGTGCTGGGGGAACACCTGGCCGAGCGTTACCAGCAGTTCTTCCTGATCGCCCTCGGCGAGAACATCCTCATCATCGGGTTGTCCTTCAGCGGGTACAGCTTTTCCGGGGCCAGCTCGGGGGCCTTCTTGCTGTCCTTCGTGACCACCGTGCTGCTCTGGCGGATCTACTTCCACCGGGCGGGTCACCTGCTCTCCGAGGCGATCCGGGTGGCCGACCGGCCCGGCCGGCTGGGGGAGTCGGTGAGCTGGACCCACCTGGTGATCGTCGCCGGAGTGCTGGCCACGGCCGTCGGCTACGAGCTGGCGATCGTGCACCCTTACCAGCCCACCGAACCGTCCTGGGCGGTCTTCATGATGGGCGGCCCGGCGATCTTCCTGGTCGCCCGCGCCCGCTTCGAGTACGAGATTTTCGGGCGGGTCTCCCGGTCCCGGGTCGTCGGGGTGCTCGCCCTGGCCGCGCTGGTGCCCGTCGTGACCCGGACGGTCACCGTGCTGGCACTGGCTGCGGCGGCCGCCGTGCTGGCGGCGATCACCGTCGCCGACTACCGCCGGGCGCTCGGGCACGCCCCGGAGCGGCCCCGGCCGGCCCTGTGAACCAGCTGCGTCAGTCGGCGCGGGGTCGACCGGCGGTGGGGCGGGGGCGTCCGCCGCAGGTCAGGCGGCGGTGGGGCGGGACAGCGAGGCGAGCGCCCGGCGTACGTCGGCCAGCGAGACGGTGGCCGAGTCGTCCAGGTCGGCCAGGCCGGCCTCGATCCACTGCCGCATCAGCGTGGTGACCCCGATGCCCCGGGCCTCGGCCGCCGCCCGGACCCGCTCGTAGGTGTCCGTCGGCAGGCGTACCGAGCGGCTGACCATCGGCACGTCCGTGTCGGGGGTGGGCAGCTCGACCGGCGGGCTGTCGTCGATCAGGTCGGCGAACGCGTCGTCGCCGTGGAATCGCTTGATGGCCTCGTTACGGTTCATCGCCGTCGCCTCCTCATCGGCGCGTTCTCCGCACGGCCTCGTCGTAGCGCTTGGCCTCGACGTCGCTCAGGTCACGGGCGGAGAGGACGTCCCAGTCGTGGTCGGTGCCGTCGGCCTCGGCGAGCAGGATGGCCAGCCGTCGGCCGCGAGCGCCCGCCGCGTAGACGACCGTCAGGTCCTCACCGAGATGCCGGATCACCCGGCGGGTGCTGTGCAGCGCCTCCCAGACTTCCCCGGGGGTGACGTCGTAGACCCGCAGGTTGGCCAACGCCTCGTCGGTGAAGCTGAACCGGCTGCCCACCGCCGGAGCGTACCACGCACGTAACACGATCCCGGTATGCGTCGATTTTCGCTGATCAAGGTGGTGCGGTGACAGGATGGGGGCAATCCCCTCAGGAGGTCCATGGTGAAGCGTCAGGCGTACCAGCCGATTCTGATCACCGACGCCTCGCGCAGCCAGGACGACCAACTCACCAGCCGGCAGAAGCGGTACGTGCTGATGATGGGCATCCGGGTGGCCTGCGTGATCGCCGGAGCGGTCCTGGTCGGCACCAAGGCCCCGCTGCTCTGGCTCTGGCTGCCCCTGGTGGCGCTGGGCATGATCCTCATCCCCTGGCTGGCGGTGCTGCTCGCCAACGACCGGCCGCCCAAGGAGCAACACCGCCTCGCCACCAGGTTCCAGCCCCGCCACCGCGACGAGACCCCGCCGATGAGCCTCACCGCCGAGGAACGGCCGCACCGGATCATCGACGCCGAACCCTGACGGGGCCAGCCGGTGCGGGCGTAGCCGGCACTGTCACCCGCCGGTCGCCTCCGGCCCGGTGTCACCCGCCGGTCGCCTCCGGCCGGGCACCCACCATCGAGACCGCCAGGGCACCCAGGTCGGCGGCCCGGGTCAACGCGGCCCTCGGGGTCGCGCCGGTGATCCAGGCGGTGAGCAGGCCGGCCGCGAAGGCGTCCCCGGCCCCGGTGACGTCCACCACGGCGACCCGCAGCGACGGGGTCACCCCGACGGTGGCCCGCCGGTCCACCCAGATCGCCCCCGCGCCGCCGCGTTTGACCACCACCCGACGGGCCGCCGCCGACAACGCGCGCGCCTGGGCCGCCGGATCCAGCCCGCCGGCCAGCACCCCCGCCTCGTCCGCGTTGACCAACAGCAGGTCGACGTCGCGTACCCAGGACAGGAAAGCCGCCGCGCCGATCCGCCGCAGCGGCGCGGCGGAGGCGGCGTCGACGCTGGTGGTCAGCCCACGCTCGCGGGCGGCGGCCAACGCGCGCAGCCCGGCCGGTCGCGACCCGGCATCCAGCAGGCAGTACGCGGACAGGTGCAGGTGGGTCGCGTCGGGCACCGCCGCCAGGGCCCGGTCGACGTGCTCGGGGCTCAGCCGCAGGTTCGCCCCCCGCTCGGTGACCATGGTCCGCTCGTCGGCGGTGGCCAGCACGATCACCGTCCCGGTGGTGGCCTGCGGATGCACCTCGACCGCGCAGTCCACCCCGGCCCGTTCCAGCTCGGCCACCCGGTCCCGACCGGCGCCGTCGTCGCCGACCGCGCCGACAAGCGTCACCGGTGCGTGCTGGGCGGCGATCCAGGCGGCGGTGTTGGCCGCCTGACCACCCCCGGTGACCTTGATGGTCGCCGGGGTGTCCGAGCCGGTGGCCAGTGCTCCGGCCAGCACGGCGACCACGTCGGTGATCAGGTCGCCGACCACCACGATCCGACCGGGAGCGGTCATGCGGCGGGGTGTCCGGCCGCCGCGACCGCGATCCGCGCCGCCAGGTCGGCGTTGCGCAGGATGATCCGGACGTTGACCGCCAGGCTGGCGCCCTCGGTGGCCGAGTGGAAGTGGGCCAGCAGGAACGGGGTGACCGCCTTGCCGGTGACGCCGTCGCGGCCCAGCCGTGCCAGCCCCTCGGTGAGGGTGCGGTCGTGCAGCGCCGGGTCGAGCTGCTCGTCGACCGGGAGCGGGTTGGCCACGATCAGGCCGCCACCGTGCACCCCGTGCTGCTCCCGGGCGGCGAGCACCGCGGCGACCTGCTCGGGGGAGTCCACCGACCAGTCCAGGTCGAACCCGGAGTCGGTCAGGTAGAAGCCGGGGAAACGCCGGGTGCGGTAGCCGACCACCCCGACGCCGAGGGTCTCCAACCGCTCCAGGGTGGCCCCGACGTCGAGGATCGACTTGACCCCGGCGCAGACCACCGCGATCGGGGTACGGGCCAGGGTGACCAGGTCGGCCGACTCGTCGAAGGTCTGCGCGGCCTCCCGGTGCACCCCGCCCAGGCCGCCGGTGGCGAAGACCCCGATCCCCGCGGCGGCGGCCACCGCGCTGGTGGCGGCCACGGTGGTGGCGCCGTCCGCGCCGGTGGCCGCGGCCACGGCGAGGTCGCGGACGGAGAGCTTGGCCACACCGTCGACGGTGGCGAGGCGGGTCAGTTGGGCGTCGTCGAGGCCGACGACGAGTTCGCCGCCGACCATTCCGATGGTGGCGGGCACGGCGCCGGCGGCGCGGACGGTCTGCTCGATCTCCCGGGCGACCCGCAGGTTGTCCGGTCGGGGCAGACCGTGCGAGACGATGGTGCTCTCCAGGGCGACGACGGGACGGCCGTCACGCAGGGCTTCGGCGACCTCGGTTCCGGGTCGGAGGTGAAAGGTGGTCACGTCAGCTACCGTAACTGGCCGCCGACGGGGTGGGCTGCGGTGGACCGGACCCGGTCGACCTGCCAAACTTGTGCAGTTGGAGGTGTGACTGTGAGTACAGAGGTTCTTGAGCGTCCCGAGTTGAAGGACGCCGACACCGGTCCCGAGATGTTCCATTACGTGCGCAAGGAGAAGATCGCCGAGAGTGCCGTGATGGGCACCTACGTGGTGGCGCTCTGCGGCGAGACGTTCCCGGTGACCAAGGCCGCCAAGCCCGGCTCGCCGGTCTGCCCCAAGTGCAAGGAGATCTACGACTCGTACCGTGAGTGATCCGGGGCGGTCCGGCGGGCCGCACCCGTACCCTTCGGCGGTGTGACCACCTCCACCGCGCTGCTCCTGGCCGACCTGACCGGGGTGGCCGTCTTCGCCGCCTCCGGCGCCTCCGCGGCGGTGGCCAAGCGGCTCGACCTGTTCGGCGTCGTCTTCGTCGGGTTCGTCGCCGCGCTGGGCGGTGGGATCTTCCGTGACCTGGTCATCGACGAGGTCCCGCCGCTGGCCTTCGCCGACTGGCGCTACGCCGCCACCGCCGCGGTCAGCGCCACCGCCGTGTTCTGGCTGCACCCGCAGTTCGCCCGGCTGCGCACCAGCGTGCTGGTGCTCGACGCCGCCGGTCTGGGCCTGTTCACCGTCACCGGCACACTCAAGGCGCTCGACGCCCGGGTCCCGGCGGTCGGCGCGGTGGTGATCGGCATGCTCACCGCGATCGGCGGAGGGCTGGGCCGGGACCTGCTCACCGCCGAGATCCCGGTGGTGCTGCGCCGGGAGATCTACGCCGTCGCCGCGCTCGCCGGATCGATCATGGTGGTGCTGCTGGCGGCGCTCGGGTACGCCGGGGTGGGCGGGCTGACCGCGGCGGCACTGCTGGTCTTCGTCCTGCGCCTGGTGGCGCTGCGGCGGCGGTGGTCGGCCCCGGTTGCCACGATGCGCCCCCCGCAGACCGGGCCCGGCCACCCCGGCTTCTGATCCACCTCGCCCCGTGCCCCACATCTCGCGACGGCGCTGGTCGGGGCGGCGGGCGTGGTGTCGGCTGGGGTTGCCGGGCGCGGCTGGTTATGCTGGGCCGGCCTTCGCGGCAGGCCCTGCGCGGAGGCGTTTTCATGGGCGGCGGAACCGTGGCCCTCGGCCCGGATCCGCTTCGTGCGGTCGGAGAGGAGCCTCGGGTGGCACCCCGGTTGCCGGCGTTGGAGACGTTCCCACCCCTGCGTGCCTGGCAGCGCAAGGCGATGGTGGAATACCTGCGCCGTCGTACCGACGACTTCACCGCGGTCGCCACCCCCGGCGCCGGCAAGACCACCTTCGCCCTGCGGATCGCCGCCGAGCTGCTGGTCGACGGCACCGTCGAGGCGGTCACCGTGGTCGCCCCGACCGAGCACCTCAAGACCCAGTGGGCGCAGGCCGCCGCCCGGGTCGGCATCCAGCTCGACTCCGCGTTCCGCAACGCCGACCTGCACTCCGCCGCCGACTTCCACGGCGCGGTCGTCACCTACGCCCAGGTCGGGATGGCCCCGCAGGTGCACCGGCGGCGCACCATGACCCGCCGCACCCTGGTCATCCTCGACGAGATCCACCACGCCGGGGACTCCCGCTCCTGGGGCGACGGGGTCAAGAACGCCTTCGAACCCGCCGTACGCCGGCTGATGCTCACCGGCACGCCGTTCCGCTCCGACGACAACCCGATCCCGTTCGTCAGCTACGAGCGCGGCGGTGACGGGCTGCTGCGGTCCCGCGCCGACTCGGTCTACGGCTACGCCGACGCGCTGCGCGACGGCGTCGTACGCCCGGTGCTGTTCCTGGCGTACTCGGGGGAGACCCGGTGGCGTACCAACGCCGGGGACGAGTTGGCGGCGCGGCTCGGTGAGCCGATGACCCAGGACCTGATCGCCCAGGCCTGGCGGACCGCCCTCGACCCGGCCGGGGACTGGATGCCGCAGGTGCTGCGGGCGGCCGACGCCCGGCTGACCGTGCTGCGTAACGCCGGGATGGCCGACGCCGGTGGCCTGATCATCGCCAGCGACCAGCAGACCGCCCGTTCGTACGCCAAGCTGATCGAGCAGGTGACCGGGGAGAAGGCCACCGTGGTCCTCTCCGACGACCAGGGGGCGTCCGCGCGGATCGCGTCGTTCGCGGCGTCCACCCAACGGTGGCTGGTGGCGGTCCGGATGGTCTCCGAGGGCGTCGACATCCCCCGGCTGGCCGTCGGGGTGTACGCCACCAGCGCCAGCACCCCGCTCTACTTCGCCCAGGCCATCGGCCGGTTCGTCCGGGCCCGTCGCTCCGGTGAGACGGCCTCGGTGTTCGTGCCGAGCGTGCCGCACCTGCTGGGCCTGGCCAGCGAGATGGAGGCCGAGCGGGACCACGTGCTCGGCAATCCCAAGGACCGGGAGGGCTTCGACGACGAGCTGCTGGAGCGCGCCCAGCGCGACGACCAGGCCAGCGGCGAGCTGGAAAAGCGGTTCACCGCGCTGTCCGCGACCGCCGAACTGGACCAGGTGATCTTCGACGGGGCGTCCTTCGGTACCGCCGCCCAGGCCGGCACCCCCGAGGAGGAGGAATATCTGGGGCTGCCCGGCCTGCTCACCGCCGCCCAGGTGTCGCAGCTGCTGACCAAACGCCAGGCCGACCAGCTCGCCGCGCAGCGCCGCCGGGCAGCCACCCGGGCCGCTGAGCCGGCCGCTGCGCCCCCCGCCGCCCCCGTGGTACCCCTGAGTGCCGCCCAGCGCCGCGTGGCGTTACGGCGTCAACTGAACGCCCTGGTGGCCGCCCGGCACCACCGCACCGGCCTGCCCCACGGCAAGATCCACGCGGAACTCCGCCGACTCTGCGGCGGCCCCCCCAGCGCCCAGGCCACCATCGAACAACTCGAAGAACGCATAGCCACCCTCCAAACCCTCTGACCGCCCCGCTGCCGCCGTCCCCGGGTCTCCCCGGGTCCTCCCCGGCGGTCCCGTCCCGCTCCCTCGTCCCGTGGTCTCCCCGGCGGTCCCGTCCCGTGGTCTCCCCGGTGATCAAGAGGTTTGGGTCAGAAACGGGCGCTTCGGTGACCGAAACCTCTTGATCACCGGGGGCGGCGGCCGGGACGGGGAGCGGGCGGGGGTGGGAGGGGGTGGGGTGGGGTGGGGTGGGTAGCGAAAAGCTGGGCGGGGGCACCCTCAGGGTGCCCCCGCCCAGCTATGTCGTCGTAGGGGTTGCCGGGTCAGTTCGCCATCAGATCGGCGCCTCGCCAGCTGAACTCCGGGTCCGTCGCGAACTTCACCGTGATCTTCACGAGATCCTCGGCGTACTTGTTCGCGTGGTGCCCACAGAACACCAACTCGCTCCCACCCGCCAGAGTGATACGGAGCTTGCCGGCAGCATTGCAGCGGTCGCACCGTTCATCGGCGGCTGGGGGAGCCACCGTTTCGGGCGGCGGCGTGAGGGTCGGGGTCATCGCCTTCCTCCTCTGGTCGTCACCGATGAACACTCTCTTCGGTCGTTGCTCACTCATCGTGCAACACCCTTACCGGGCCCCGCCTTCCCAGTGTGCCCGCGGGGGACCGAGGTCACACCTGACGGGAAGGACAGTGTGCCGTGCTACCAGGGTGCCACGTCAACGATCACAAACGCGTGTTGGACCGGTCACCTTCGCATGTTCTACGCCTGGTGATCAATCCGACACGACGGGTTGACGTGAACGGCTCAGTCCAGGTAGTCCCGGAGCACCTGGGAGCGCGACGGGTGCCGGAGCTTGGACATCGTCTTGGACTCGATCTGCCGGATCCGTTCCCGGGTCACCCCGTAGACCTGGCCGATCTCGTCGAGGGTACGCGGCTGGCCGTCGGTCAGGCCGAAGCGCAGCCGTACCACCCCCGCCTCGCGCTCGGAAAGCGTCTGCAGGACCTGCTGGAGCTGGTCCTGCAACAGCGAGAACGAGACGGCGTCGACGGCGACCACGGCCTCCGAGTCCTCGATGAAGTCACCGAGCTGGCTGTCGCCCTCGTCACCGATGGTCTGGTCGAGCGAGATGGGCTCCCGAGCGTACTGCTGGATCTCGAGGACCTTCTCGGGTGTGATGTCCATCTCCTTGGCGAGCTCCTCCGGGGTGGGCTCGCGACCCAGGTCCTGGAGCAGCTCGCGTTGGATCCGGCCGAGCTTGTTGATCACCTCGACCATGTGCACCGGGATGCGGATGGTGCGGGCCTGGTCGGCCATCGCCCGGGTGATCGCCTGCCGGATCCACCAGGTGGCGTACGTGGAGAACTTGTAGCCCTTGGTGTAGTCGAACTTCTCGACCGCGCGGATCAGGCCGAGGTTGCCCTCCTGGATCAGGTCGAGGAAGGCCATCCCCCGCCCGGTGTAGCGCTTGGCCAGCGAGACGACCAGCCGGAGGTTCGCCTCCAGCAGGTGGTTCTTGGCGCGCTCGCCGTCCCGGGAGATCCACAGCAGGTCGCGCTGCATGTCGCGGGTGAGCTTCTCCTCGCCGTCGTCGGCGGCGCGCAGCCGCTCGGCGGCGTAGAGCCCGGCCTCGATCCGCTTGGCCAGCTCGACCTCCTGCTCGGCGTTGAGCAGCGGAACCTTGCCGATCTGCTTGAGGTACGCCCGGACGGAGTCGGCGGAGGCGGTGAGTTCCGCGTCCCGCCGCGCCTGCTTGAGCGCCTCGGACTCCTCGTCGTCCCACTCGAA
This sequence comes from Micromonospora sp. CA-248260, assembly GCF_050942205.1. NCBI lineage: Bacteria > Bacillati > Actinomycetota > Actinomycetes > Micromonosporales > Micromonosporaceae > Micromonospora > Micromonospora sp. CA-248260. The sequence goes on from NZ_CP192021.1 coordinate 1,758,645, forward strand.
GTCGTTGTCGGTGGCGGAGGCGGCGGCATCGGTCTCGGCGGCCCGGGTCAGCTCGGCCGGCTCCTCGACCACCACGTCCTCGATCTCGGCGGCCAACTGCTCGGGATCGATCTCGCCCTCGGCGCCCTCGCCCTTGGTGGCGACCTTGCCGGCACCGGCGGCGGCCACCGTGGCCTTGGTGGCCCGGGTGGACTTGGTCGCCTTGGCGGCCGGCGCGGCGGCCTTGGCGGCCACCCCCGCCGTGGTGGCCGCCTTGCGGGGGGCCACCTTGCGCGGGGTGGGCGCGGTGGCCTCGTCGGCGGCGGGCGCCTGCTTCGGAGCCGGTGCGACGGCCTTCTTGGTGGTCTTGGCGGTGGTGGCGCGCGAGGCCGGGGTGGCCGACCGGGCGGCGGCCACCCGACGGGGGCGGGTGCTGGCGGAGCCGTCGACCACCACGGTCACGCCCGCCTCGGAGAGCGCCCGCAGGATCTTCTTGGCCTGGGCCGGGGTCACCTCGGCGGACTCGACGGTGCGCGCGAGCTGGGCCGACGTCAGCTGACCACCGGCGCTCTGGGCGTGGGCGATCAGGGTGTCGGTGAGCGAGCGAACGTCGGCGCCGGGCTGGCGGGGTTCTGTCACGAATGACCTTCCGGAGGCGAAGAGCGAGCACGGCCGGGGTCGTCCGGCGCAGCGTGGCGTGCCGTGCCGTGCGATGTCGTTGAGTGACCCCCGTGTCCCGGGCCGGCTGTGCGGCTGCGGTCCGTGGCGCGTGGGCAGGGTGAATTGTAACCCCGGTTGCCGCGATCATCCTGCGGCGCACGGCAACCGGCCGTCTGTACCGCCGGTTCGGCCCGGATGTCGACTTTGTGGCCACCCGCTCGGACCAGGTCGGACGGGCCGTCGATCGGGGCCCGGACCTGCTGCCACACCGGCGGGGTCCGGGCGTGACGCGGGCTGCCTATGCTGTCCGGAGGAGATCGACGATGCGCGGTGGGGCGCGCGTGTCGCACCGGACGGCAGGCGCGGCGGCCGGTGGGTCCCCGGCCGTGGGGGCCCGGTTGGTACGTCCGGTGCCGCAGGGCGGCGCGAGAGGGGCAGTTTCGATGACCGGTTCGACACCGACACCGCAGGATCTGCTCGAGATCGCGATCCCGGTGGCCCGGGACGCCGCCACGACCGCCGCCCGGATGCGGGTCGAGGGGGTCTCGGTCGCGGCCACCAAGAGCACCGTCACCGACGTGGTCACCGCCGCCGACCGGGCGGTGGAGCGGCAGGTCCGCGACGCCCTGCGCGCGGCCCGGCCGGACGACGCGGTGCTCGGCGAGGAGTACGGCGGGGTGCAGGCCGGTGCGGTCGGGGCGGGTGGGGTGCGCTGGATCGTCGACCCGATCGACGGCACGGTGAACTACCTCTACGGGTTGCCGTACTGCGCGGTGTCGCTCGCCGCCGAGGTGGACGGCGAGGTCGTCGCCGGGGTGGTCCGCAACGTGTCGACCGGCGAGGAGTGGACCGCCACCGCGGGGGGCGGCGCCTGGCGGGACGGCACCCGGCTGCGTTGCTCCACCGAAACCGACCTGGGACAGGCACTGGTCGCCACCGGGTTCGGCTACGACGCCGGTCGCCGCCGGCACCAGGCCCGGGTGGTCGCCGCGCTGATCGGGGAGGTCCGGGACATCCGGCGGATGGGGGCGGCGGCACTGGATCTCTGCCTGGCCGCCGAGGGGCGGGTGGACGCCTACTTCGAGAAGGGGCTGGCCGCCTGGGACCTGGCCGCCGGGGGACTGGTCGCCGCAGAGGCCGGGCTGCGGGTGACCGGGCTGAACGGCCGGCCCGCCGGCCCCGACCTCGTCATCGCGGCCCCACCGGCGCTGTTCGCGCCCCTGCACACCCGGTTGGCCGCCCTGGACGCCTCCGGCGGCCCCTGACCCCCGCCGGCCCGGCGGTCGGTCGTCCCCGACCCCGGTCGGTTACTCGTTCTCGACCGGTGGTCGGTTACTTGTCCCCGACCGCCGGTCGGCCGGTCGGCCCCGACCGCCGGGTGGTCACCTGTCGCTGACCGGTGGTCGGTTACTTGTTCTCGACCGGCATCGGGCAGGAGCCCTCCGGCGCGGTCGGCGCGCCCAGGTCGCCGAGGGACTGGTTGACCTCGGTGGTGGTGGCCAGCTGCTGGAAGCCGTCGCCCAGCACCACGTCGACCGTGTCGTCCTGGCGCTTCGCGTCGTAGTCGCGTTCGGCGTTGTCGAGGAAGAAGGCGCGCAGCAGGTGCGCGGAGCCGACGCCCTTGGGGCCGAAGCGCAGCAGCGCGACGCCGTCGAAGTGCGCGGCGTTGCCCTCCTTCTTGACCTGGAACTTCCGGTTCCGGAAGTCGTCGCCCACGCTGCTGGCCAGGCCCGGCTCCCCGGTGCCGTTCAGGATATTGATCTTGACATCCTGGTAGGTGCGCAGGGACAGGTCGGCCAACGGCCAGCCCTCGGGGCATCCCCTGGCGTTGGCCCCGCTGCCCTGGGTGTCGCGGACCACGGCGACGACGACGAAGACCAGGGCGACGGCCGCCAGCAGTCCGACGACAACGAGTGCTCGCACTCGCGCAAAACTCATCTGGGCGCTCCCCGGACAGTGAGGTGGTGGTGGCGGCGGACGTCGTCGGCGGGCGGTGTCGTCGGCCGTCGAGTACGCCGCTGAGGTTAACGGTTGTCCGGCAGTCGCGTGGAAACAGTCCGACATGCCGGCGCGCCAACCGGGAACGGGGTACTACTACCCCTATCTTCGTGTCGCCTGAGTCACATTGGGAACATCTTGGGTCCGGGGGGCGTACATCTCTGCCGCGAGGGCGGTATACATGCCTCGCCTGGGAGGGGGTAAGGTACCGCGCTCGTCGGTGCTTGCCCCGGAGACCTCGATCCAGAGGCCGTCGGGTGGGGCGACCGACACACATTGGTGGCCGGCCAGTGGGAACCGAAACAGCGTCGCCCGGCGTTACAACCGGAAGCGACAACATCGATATGGGAGAGTGAAACCGATGGCCACCGACTACGACGCCCCGCGTCGCGACGAGGTCGACCTCGGCGAGGACAGCCTGGAAGAGCTCAAGGCCCGGCGGGTCGACTCACAGTCGGGTGCCGTGGACGTCGACGAGGCCGAGGTGGCCGAGAGCTTTGAGCTGCCCGGCGCCGACCTGGCCGACGAGGAGCTGACCGTGAAGGTCCTCCCGATGCAGCAGGACGAGTTCCGATGTGGGCGCTGCTTCCTGGTGCATCACCGCAGCCAGTTGGCAGTCGAGCGCAACGGCGACCTGATCTGCCGTGAGTGCGTCTGAGTACCCACCCCACCGGCGGCGGCCTCCTCGCGGGGCCGCCGCTGCCCGAGCCGCCGTGCGCACACGGCGGGTTGCTGCTTGACTCGTACCGGCGTCCACCGGAACCGGTGGGACCTCGGGAGGGCAGGCAGATGAACGAGCACGGCGAGCGGCATGGCGAGTCCGACCCGGACGGGTCGCTGTCCGACGCCGGGCCGCCCGCCGCCGTACCCGAGGACCGGACCGCCGGGGCTGACCCGGCTGCCCGGCCCGGCGACGAGTTGGGCGCGACGGTGGCGGCGCTGACCGCCGACGACATCGCGCCCGCCCGCCGCCGGCAACTGCTCACCCGACTGGTCGGGCAGGCCCGTGGTCGAGGGCTGGGCGATCTGTTCAAGCCGCGGTCGGCGCTGCGTTGGATGGCCGACACGGTCGCCGACGTCGCGCCGCACGTCCCGGTCCGGGACCTGGCCACCCTGCGGCTGCACTTCCCCGGTCTGGACGACGAGGCGCTCGCCGACCGGCTCGTCCGCAACGCCGCCCGGGCCACCGCCGGGGTGGGTGCGGCCGGCGGCGGCGTCGCCGCGGTGGAGTGGGCCGTCGCGCCGACCCTGCTCTCCGCGCCGGTGCTGCTCGCCGCCGAGACGGTGGCCGTGGTGTCGATCGAGCTGAAGCTGATCGGCGAGCTGCACGAGATCTACGGGGCGCCGCTGCCCACCGGCACGACCCCCAGGACCGTCGCCCTGCTCCAGTCCTGGGCCAGCCAGCGCGGAATCAACCCGATGGTGCCGGGCGCCGGGGTGGGTGCCGTGCTCGGTACCGCCGCCCGCAAGGAACTACGGGACACCCTGCTCAAGCGTTTCGGCCGCAACCTGACCACGCTGGGCCCGTTCCTCACCGGGGCCGCCGTCGCCAGCTACCTCAACCGTCGGGCCACCCGCTCGCTGGCCGACCAGCTCCGGCGGGACCTGCGCAAGCAGCGCCGGGAGCTGCCCCCCGGCGGGCTCCCCGCCCTGCCTTGACCTGACCTGCCTTGACCTGCCCGCTGCACCCGCTCCGAACTGCCCTGCCCCGGGTGAGCCGGTCGGTCCTGCCCGCGAAGGAGCGGTCGACCCTGACCACGGGCGGGAAGGTCTGCCGGGAGCGGCGCAGTGGCGGGGCCGGCGGCGGCGTTCAGGCCGCGTCGCGGGCGGCCAGCAGGGCGGCGGCCAGCTCGGTCGGCCGGCGGGAACTCACCACCCAGAACGGGGTCGGGTCGGCCGGATCGTCGAGCACCACCTGCACCGCGCCGCCGATCCACGGTCGCTGCACCACGAAGGCCAGCGGGTCCGCGCCCACCCCGAGCACCTCGCGCCGGCCCTCGGCGTCGAGCGCGACGGCGTCGGCGACGTACCGCACGGGCAGGTGGGCGTCGTCGACCCACAGCTCACCGCCGTCGACCGCGACCCGGACCCGGCCCAGCCACCACAGCCCGGCCAGGACTGCCGGCAGCAGCAGCACGAACGGCAGCCAGGACCGCACCCCACCGGCACCCATCCACAGCTCGGCGGCGGCGAACCCGGCCAGGGCGAGCCCGGCCAGCCAGCACCACCACGGCAGGCGGAGCCGCTCGGAGTACGTCGGGGCGGCCGCGGCGCGCGGCGTCGACGACGACGGGGAAGGCGACAGGCTCACACTCGCAGGGTACGGAACACGACGGCCGGTCGACCCGGCAGGATGGCAGGGGCACCCCGTGAACGCCGACGGAAGAGGCAGAACGTGACCCACGTCGTACCCGTGCCCGTACGGCAGCTCGACCCGGAGCTGCCGCTGCCCGCGTACGCCCATCCCGGTGACGCCGGCGCCGACCTAGTGGCCGCCGCGGACGTCGAGCTGCCCCCGGGTGGCCGGGCCCTGGTCCCCACCGGTGTGGCGCTGGCCCTGCCGGAGGGCTACGTCGGCCTGGTCCACCCGCGCTCCGGGCTGGCCGCCAGGCTCGGCGTGACGGTGCTCAACGCGCCCGGTACGGTCGACGCCGGCTACCGGGGTGAGATCCTGGTCAACCTGATCAACCACGATCGGGACGCACCGGCGAAGATCTCCCGTGGCGATCGCATCGCGCAACTCGTTGTCCAGCGGGTGGAGCGGGCCGATTTCCAGCCGGTGGCGGTGCTGCCCGGGTCCCGACGGGGGACCGGCGGGCACGGGTCGACCGGCGGCCATGCCGGGCTCGTGCCCCCGCCCGGTGGCCCGGCCGGGCCCGAGGGTGCCGACCGGGCGGGCGAACGGACGGAAGAGGTGGCAGGGTGAGTGCGAACAGCGGAGGGTGGGCGCAGTGATCTTCTCCCGAAAGCGGGCCGACGGTGGGCGGCACGCCCGTGACCAGCGGGCCGACGTCCTCGACTCGTACGAGGCGGCGGGCCCGGCCCGTGGCCCGTACGACCTCGCCGAGGCACCGGACGACGTGCAGCGGCTCGACCTGGGCAGCCTGCACATCCCGGCGGTGCCCGGAGTCGAGGTGCGGGTGCAGGCCGACCCGCAGGGCGTCGTCCAGCAGGTCGTGCTGGTGAACGGCGACAACGCCCTCCAGCTCGGTGTCTTCGCCGCGCCCCGCTCCGAGGGCATCTGGGACGAGGTGCGCGAGGAGATCCGGCAGTCGCTGGTCGGCGACGGCGCCACCGTCCAGGAGACCCGGGGCGAGTACGGCGTCGAGTTGCACGCCCGGGTGCGTACCCCGGACGGGCCGACCGACCTGCGTTTCGTCGGCATCGACGGGCCGCGCTGGATGGTCCGGGGTGTCTACCAGGGCGCGGTCGCCACCGACCCGGCCGCGGCCGGCCCGCTCGCCACCTGCCTGGACGGCCTGGTGGTGGACCGGGGGCAGGAGGCGAAGCCGGTCCGTGAGCCGCTGCCGCTTCGGTTGCCCCGGGAGATGGCCGACCAGGCCGCCGAGGCCCCGAGCGAGAGCTGAGCGACCCCGTCCGGGCCGGAGGCCGTCACCCGAGGGTGGCCGCACCCGGCCCGGACCGCTGTCCGGCGTCGGACCGGGCCGTCGTCGACTGGGTGGTCGTCGGTCGGTCGGGTGGGCCTCGGTCGGGTGGTCGTCGGTCGGGTGGGCCCCGGGCTTCGGGCCGGGACCGGCACACCGCACCGACGCCGTCGGGGCCCGATCGGCGTACGCTGGCGGCACGGTCCCGCCCGGGGTCGGGGCAGCGCCGGTGCCGACCGGTCCACCTGGAGAGGGTGACGCGGAGGTCATGTCGACCGACGAGAGCAGGAAGTCACTGCGGGACATCCTGCGCCGGTTCACCGCCAGCGAGGCCGAGATCGAGGCGCAGGAGCTGCGCCGGGAGAGCGCCGAATCCGGTGGCGTGCTGGCCCGGCAGTGCATGCGGGGGCAGGTGGTCTCGGTCGCCGGGCGGCTCCGCACGGTGGTCTACACGCCGCGTACCAACCTGCCCACCCTGGAGGCGGACCTCTACGACGGCAGTGACGTGGTCACCCTGGTCTGGCTGGGTCGGCGGCACATCGCCGGCATCGAGCCGGGCCGGCACCTCACCGCCCGGGGCCGGGTGGCCGTCCGGGACGACCGCAAGGTCATCTACAACCCGTACTACGAGCTGGAGTCGCCGAAGTGACGACAGGACAGCCCCCGGCCACCGAGCCGCAGACCACCCCGACGGACGACGAACGGCTGCCCAGCCTCGCCGAGCAGATGGCCGACCAGTTGGGCGGCTGGCGCGGGCTGGTCGAGTCCAGCATCCCGGTGGTGGTCTTCGTGCTGGCCAACGTGGTCGGGGAGCTGCGGCCGGCGGTGATCGCCTCGGTCGGGGTGGCGCTGCTGATCGCGGTGGTCCGGCTGGTCCAACGCCGTCCGGTCCGGCACGCCGTCAACGGGCTCTTCGGCGTGGGCATCGGGGCGGCCATCGCCTGGCGTACCGGGGACGAACGGGACTTCTACCTCCCGGGCATCCTCTACGGCATCGGCTACGGCATCGCCCTGCTGCTCTCCGCGGTGATCCGGCAACCCCTGGTGGGGTGGATCTGGTCGGTGCTGGTCGCCAAGGGGCGCTCCGAGTGGCGCGACGACCCCCGGCTGGTGCGCACCTTCACCCAGCTCACCGTGCTCTGGGGAGTGGTGTGGCTGGCCAAGGTCGGGGTGCAGGCCGGGCTCTACCTGGCCCACCAGGACACCGCGCTGGGGGTGGCCCGGCTCGCCCTGGGCTACCCGCCGTACGCGCTGCTGCTGCTGATCACGGTCTGGACGGTGCGCCGGGTGACCCGGGAGAACGCCCCGACGCCGCTGCCGGGCGGCTGACTGGCAGCGCTCAGGTCGCGCCCCGGGTCCGTTCCACGCTGTCCGGGCCGAGGATCACCCCGCGCACGTCGTCCTCCACCTGGGCGGTGCACACGAAGATCAGCTCGTCGCCGGCCTCGATCGGGTCGTCGGGGCTGGGCACCAGCACCCGCTTGCCGCGCAGGATCGCCACCAGCGCGGCGTCCCGGGGGAGCGGCACGGCGTGGATCGGCTGGCCGACGTAGGGCGCGGTCGGCGGCAGGGTGATCTCCACCAGGTTCGCCTCGCCCTGCCGGAACGTCATCAACCGGACCAGGTCGCCGACGGTGACCGCCTCCTCGACCAGCGCGGCCATCACCCGGGGCTTGCTGACCGCCACGTCGACGCCCCACTGCTCGGTGAACAACCACTCGTTCTCGGCCCGGTTGACCCGGGCCACCACCCGGGGCACCGCGAACTCGGTCTTGGCCAGCAGGGACACCACCAGGTTGACCTTGTCGTCACCGGTGGCGGCGACCACCACGTCGCAGCCCGCGACGTTCGCCTCCTCCAGGCTGGCCAGCTCGCAGGCGTCAGCCAGCACCCAGTCGGCGGTGGGCACCCGGTCCGGGCGCAGCATCCGCGGCTGCCGTTCGATCAGCATCACCTGGTGGCCGTTGTCGATCAGCTCCTGGGCGATCGACCGGCCCACGTTGCCGGCGCCCGCGATGGCGATCCGCATGGCTCAGTGCCCTCCTTCGGGCGGCGTCGCGGCCACCGCGGTGACCGAGGCGGCGATGTCGTCGGTGACCAGCACGTAGAGCTGGTCACCCTCCTGTACGACGCTGGAGGCGGTGGGCAGCATGCCGATGCCGAACCGGGTCAGGTACGCCACCCTGGTCCCCGCCGTCTGCTCCAGTTGGCTCAGCGGTCGACCGATCCAGTCCTTGTGCACCGGCACCTCGATGATCGACACGGTGCTGGTCGGGTCCCGGAAGATCTCCACGTTGCCCTCGGGGACCAGGTGGCGCAGCATCCGGTCGGCCGTCCAGCGGACGGTGGCGACGGTGGGGATGCCGAGCCGCTCGTAGACCTGGGCCCGGCGCTGGTCGTAGATCCGGGCCGCGACCCGGGAGACGCCGAACGTCTCGCGGGCCAGCCGGGCCGAGATGATGTTGGAGTTGTCGCCGCTGGAGACGGCGGCGAAGGCGTCCGCCCGCTCGATGCCGGCCTGACGCAGCACCTCGCCGTCGAAGCCGGCACCGGTGACGGTGATCCCGGCGAAGTCGGGGCCGAGGCGGCGGAACGCGTCGGCGTCGTGGTCGATCACCGCCACCGAGTGCCCCCGGGACTCCAGGCTCTGGGCCAGCGTCGAGCCGACCCGCCCACAGCCCATGATCACGACGTGCACGGTGTCCCTCCCAAGGTGCGCCTGCGTCCGGCGACTGTCGTCTGCGAGCCTGCCACGTCCACCCCGCCGACGGGGGACCGAACCGTACCGCGCCGGGGCGTGGGAGCGGGATCAGGCACCCCCCGGCGACCACCATCCGGTGGTCGTACCCTTAGCGCTTGTGGCCAGTCCCACCTCGCTGCTGAAGCGACTCCTCGTCGGTCGACCGTTCCGGTCCGACCGGCTCCAGCACACACTCCTGCCCAAGCGCATCGCCCTGCCGGTCTTCGCCTCCGACGCGCTGTCCAGCGTCGCGTACGCCCCCGACGAGATCCTGCTGACCCTCTCCATCGCCGGGGCGTCGGCGTTCCTGTTCTCCCCGTGGATCGCCCTCGCGGTGGTCGTGGTCATGCTGACCGTGGTGGCCAGCTACCGGCAGAACGTGCACGCCTACCCCTCCGGCGGCGGCGACTACGAGGTGGCCACGGTCAACCTGGGTCCCCGGGCCGGGCTGGCGGTGGGCAGCGCGCTGCTTGTCGACTACGTGCTGACCGTCGCCGTGTCGGTCTCCTCCGGGGTGGCCAACCTCGGTTCGGTGGTGCCCTTCGTGGCCACCCACAAGGTGCTGATCGCGGTGACCGCGGTGGTGCTGTTGACCGCGATGAACCTGCGCGGGCTGCGTGAGTCCGGCACCGCGTTCGCCATCCCGACGTACGGCTTCGTGATCGTCATCGGCGGCATGATCCTCACCGGGCTGGTCCGGTACTTCATCCTCGGCGACGACCTGCGCGCCCCCAGCGCCGGGCTGGAGATCCAGGCCGAGCACAGCGTGACCGGCTTCGCGCTGATCTTCCTGCTGCTGCGGACCTTCTCCTCCGGCTGCGCCGCGCTGACCGGGGTCGAGGCGATCTCCAACGGGGTGCCGGCGTTCAAGGCCCCGAAGAGCCGCAACGCGGCCACCACCCTGCTGCTGCTCGGCACGATCTCGGTGTCCATGCTGGTCGGCATCATCTGGCTGGCCCGGCTGACCGGCCTGCAGTTCGTCGAGGACCCGAACACGCAGATCCTCTCCGGCCCCGACGGGTACGTGCAGAAGACCGTCACCACCCAGCTCGGCGAGACCGTCTTCGGCGGCGGGTCGGTGCTGCTCTACGTGGTCGCCGGGATGACCGCGCTGATCCTGTTCCTGGCCGCGAACACCGCGTTCAACGGCTTCCCGGTGCTCGGTTCGATCCTCGCCCAGGACCGCTACCTGCCCCGGCAACTGCACACCCGGGGCGACCGGCTGGCGTTCTCCAACGGCATCGTCTTCCTCGCCGTCTTCGCGATCGTGCTGATCGTCGGTTTCCAGGCCGAGGTGACCCGGCTGATCCAGCTCTACATCGTCGGCGTCTTCGTCTCGTTCACGCTCTCCCAGGCCGGCATGATCCGGCACTGGAACCGGCACCTGCGCACCGAGCGTGACCCGCAGGCCCGCCGCCGGATGTTCCGCTCCCGGGCGATCAACGCGTTCGGCATGGCGATGACCGGCACCGTCCTGGTCATCGTGCTGATCACCAAGTTCCTGCTCGGCGCGTGGATCGCCATCGCCGCGATGGCGGTGATCTACGTGCTGATGCTGGCCATCCGCCGGCACTACGACCGGATCGCCGCCGAGCTGGAGCCGACCGAGGTGCGCGGGGTGCTGCCCGCCCGCAACCACGCCATCGTGCTGGTCAGCAAGCTGCACCAGCCGACCCTGCGGGCCATCGCGTACGCCCGCGCCACCCGGCCGGACACGCTGACCGCGGTCACCGTCAACGTGGACGAGAAGGACACCCGGCAGCTCCAGCAGGAGTGGGAGCGGCGGGAAGTGCCGGTGCCGCTGACCGTGGTCGACTCGCCGTACCGGGAGATCACCAGGCCGATCCTGAACTTCGTGGCGAACACCCGCCGGGAGTCGCCCCGCGACGTGGTCACCGTCTTCATCCCCGAGTACGTCGTGGGCCACTGGTGGGAGAACCTGCTGCACAACCAGAGCGCGCTGCGGCTCAAGGGCCGGCTGCTCTTCGAGCCGGGCGTGATGGTGACCAGTGTGCCCTGGCAGTTGGCGTCCACCGCGACCAAGAACCTCGACCGGCTGGACGAGACGTTGAGCCGTACCCCCGCCCGGGGTCCCCGGGTCGCGCCGCGCAGCACCCTGCCGCCGCCCGCCCCGCCGGTGACCGCCGTCCCGTCGGGCGAGCCCGACCCGTCGACCGGAGACCGCCCGTGACCGCCCGATCCCGCCCCACCCGTTCCGCGACCACCGCCCGTTCCGGCCCGGCCGGATCCGAGGCAGCCGGGTCCGAGGCGGGACGGTCCGAGGCAGCCGGGTCCGAGGCGGGACGGTCCGAGGGGGCCGGGTCCGAGGTGGGACGGTCGGCGGTCGGGGCCGGTGGGTCCGGGGCGGAGCGGCGGCCCGGGCTGGAGGAGGCCGAGCGGGTCGAGTTGACAGTCGACGCGGTCGCCCCCGGTGGGCACTGCGTGGCCCGGGTCGACGGCCAGGTGGTCTTCGTCCGGCACGCGTTGCCCGGTGAGCGGGTGATCGCCGAGGTGACCGAGCTGCACCGGGGCTTCGCCCGGGCCGACGCCGTCGAGATCGTCGCGGCGGCACCGGAGCGGGTCACCCCGCCCTGCCCGTACGCCCGGCCGGGCGGTTGTGGTGGTTGCGACCTGCAACACGTGGCCCCGGCCGCCCAGCTCGGCTGGAAGGCGGCAGTGGTCCGTGAGCAGCTCACCCGGCTGGGCGGGCTCACCGACGCCGAGATCGACGGGCTGCGGGTCACCGTGGAGCCGCTGCCCGGTGGGCAACTGGGCTGGCGCTCCCGGGTCCGCTACGCGGTCGACGCCGCCGGCCGGGCCGGGCTGCTCAAGCACCGCTCGCACGAGGTGGTGCCGATCGACCGCTGCCTGATCGCCCACCCGGCGATCCAGGAACTGCCGCTGCTCGGTCGGCCCTGGCCGACGGCCGAGTCGGTGGAGGTCGTCGCCTCGACCGGCGGCGACGTCGTGGTCACCGCCCTGACCGACGGGGTGCCCACCCTGGTCGACCTGCCCGGCCCGCCGGCTACGACCGTCGACGTCCCGGATGGGCCGGCGGCCGAGGTCGACGGACCGGCGACGGTACTGGAGGTCGACGGGCCGGCGACGGTACGGGAGGTCGCCGCCGGTCGGAACTGGACGCTGCCGGCCGGCGGGTTCTGGCAGGTGCACCCGGCCGCCGCCGACACCCTGGTCGACGCGGTCCTCGACCTGCTCGCCCCGCAGCCCGGCGAGTCCGTCTGGGACCTGTACGGCGGGGCGGGCCTGTTCGCCGGCGCGCTCGCCGCCCGGGTCGGCCCGGACGCCCGGGTCACCGTGGTCGAGTCCGCCGCCGAGGGGGTCGCCGCCGCCCGGCGCAACCTGGCCGACCTGTCCCGGGTCGAGGTGGTCGCCGCCCGGGTGGAGACCGCGTTGGCCCGCCGCCGGATCACCGGCCCGGTCGACCTGGTGGTGCTCGATCCGCCGCGTACCGGTGCGGGTGCGGCGGTGGTCCGGGACATGATCGCCGCCGACCCCCGGGCGATCGCCTACGTGGCCTGCGACCCGGCCGCCTTCGCCCGGGACGTGCGCACCTTCACCCGGGCCGGCTGGCGGCTCGCCGCCCTGCGCGGCTACGACCTGTTCCCGATGACCCAGCACGTCGAACTGGTCGGCCTGTTCCTGCCGCCGCCCGCTGACTAACCTGGCCCGATGAGGATCGTCGGGCTGATGTCGGGCACCTCCTACGACGGGGTGGACGTGGTCGCCGCCGAGTTCACCGCCGTCGGGCAGACCCTGCGGATGCGGGCGTTGGGGCACCGGGAGTTGGGCTACGACGCGGAGTTGCGGGAGCGGATCGGGGCGGTGCTGCCGCCGAACCCGACCACGGTCGAGGCGGTCTGCCGGCTCGACAACGCCCTCGGTGCGGTGTTCGCCGACGCCGCCGCACTCGGCGTCGCGCTGGCCGGCGGGCGGGCCGACGCCGTCGTCTCCCCCGGGCAGACGGTCTTCCACTGGGTCGCCGGCGGCACCGTGCACGGCACCCTCCAGCTCGGTGCGCCGGCCCGGGTCGCCGCCCGGGTGGGCGTACCCGTGCTGTCGGACCTGCGGTCGGCGGACGTCGCCGCCGGTGGCCAGGGCGCCCCGCTGGTCCCCGCCTTCGACGCCCTGCTGCTCGCCCCCGACGACCCGGCCGGGGCGCGCGGTGACCTGGGCGGGCGACCCGGCGGCGGGGTACGGGCGGCGCTCAACCTGGGCGGCATCGCCAACCTCACCGTGGTCGCCCCGGACGCACCCGTGCTCGGGTACGACGTGGGCCCGGCCAACGCCCTGCTCGACGCGGCGGCCCGCCGGTTCCTCGACCGGCCCTGCGACGTCGACGGGGTACGGGCGGCGGCCGGCCGGGTACACCCCGGGTTGCTGGCGCTGCTGCTCGCCGAGCCCTACTACGCGGCACCACCGCCCAAGTCCACCGGCAAGGAGCTGTTCCACCCCGGCTACCTCGACGAACGGCTGGCGGCGCTGGGGGAGCCGGTCGTCCCGGACGACGTGTTCGCCACGCTGACCGAGTTGACCGCCCGGACGGTCGCCGCCGCCTGCGCGCGGCACCGGGTGACCGAGGTGGTGGGGGCCGGTGGTGGGGTACGCAATCCGACCCTGTGGGGTCGGCTGGCCGCCCTCGGTATCGGCCGCTGGGCGCTGCGGACCACCGACGAGCTGGGGGTGCCCGCCCAGGCCCGGGAGGCGTACGCGTTCGCTCTGCTGGGCTGGCTGTCCTGGCACGGCCTGCCGGGGGCGCTGCCCTCGGTGACCGGGGCCCGCCGGGCGGCCGTGCTGGGGTCCTGGACCCCGTCCGGGCCGCCGGCCGGGGTGACCGGGACGCTCCCGCCGCGTCGACTGGTCGTGCTGCGCTGATCGGGGCCCCCACCAGCGATGATCCACGGCCGCACTGCGGAGTGTGCGGCGGCCGATAGACTCTCTCGTCATGAGTGTTGACGAGGACACGGCCCACCACGGCCGGCTGCTGGGCACCGTGCGTGGTCCGCAGGACGTGAAGCGGATGACCGGCGAACAGCTGGACATCCTCGCCGCCGAGATCCGTGACTTCCTGATCGCCAAGGTCTCCCGCACGGGTGGGCACGTCGGCCCCAACCTGGGGGTGGTGGAGCTGACCCTGGCCATGCACCGGGTCTTCGACTCCCCGCGCGACCGGCTCCTGTTCGACACCGGCCACCAGTCGTACGTGCACAAGATCCTCACCGGCCGGCAGGACGGCTTCGACAAGCTCCGCCAGCGCGGTGGCCTGTCCGGCTACCCCAGCCAGGCCGAGAGCGAGCACGACCTGATCGAGAATTCGCACGCCTCCACCGCCCTGTCCTACGCCGACGGGCTGGCCAAGGCGTACGCCCTGCGTGGCGAGCAGCGCAGCGTGGTGGCCGTGGTCGGCGACGGCGCGCTCACCGGCGGCATGTGCTGGGAGGCGCTGAACAACATCGCCACCTCCGGCAACCGGCTGGTGATCGTGGTCAACGACAACGGCCGGTCCTACTCGCCGACCATCGGCGGCCTCGCCGACCACCTGTCGTCGCTGCGGCTCAACCCCGGCTACGAGAAGGTCCTCGACACGGTCAAGGACGCGCTGGGCAACACCCCGTTCGTCGGCAAACCGATGTACGAGGTGCTGCACGCGGTCAAGAAGGGCATCAAGGACGCGGTCGCCCCGCAGGCGATGTTCGAGGACCTCGGCATCAAGTACGTCGGCCCGGTCGACGGGCACGACATCACCGCCGTCGAGGGTGCGCTGCGGGCGGCGAAGAACTTCGGCGGCCCGGTGATCGTGCACGCGGTGACCCGCAAGGGCTACGGCTACCGCCCGGCCGAGGAGGACGAGGCGGACTGCCTGCACGGTCCGGGCGCGTTCGACGCCGAGACCGGCAAGCTGCTCGCCGCCCCGTCGGTGAAGTGGACCCAGGTCTTCGCCGACGAGCTGGTCGCCATCGCCGACGAACGGCCCGACGTGGTGGGCATCACCGCCGCGATGGCCGAGCCCACCGGCATCGCCACCCTGGCCCGCAAGCACCCCCACCGGGTGTACGACGTGGGCATCGCCGAGCAGCACGCGGCCACCTCCGCCGCCGGCCTGGCGATGGGCGGCCTGCACCCGGTGGTGGCGGTCTACGCGACCTTCCTCAACCGCGCCTTCGACCAGGTCCTGCTGGACGTGGCGATGCACAAGCTGCCGGTGACGTTCGTGCTGGACCGCGCCGGCATCACCGGGCCGGACGGACCGAGCCACTACGGCATCTGGGACATGTCGGTCTTCGGGGTGGTGCCGGGCCTGCGGATCGCCGCCCCCCGCGACTCCGCCAGCCTCCGCGAGGAGCTGCGCGAGGCGATCGCCGTCGACGACGGTCCCACCATCGTCCGGTTCCCCACCGGCACCGTCGCCGCCGACCTGCCGGCCGTCCGCCGGGTCGGCCCGGTCGACGTGCTGGCCGAGTCGGCCCGTACCGACGTGCTGCTGGTGGCGGTCGGCTCGTTCGGGCTGCTCGGGATGGAGGTGGCGTCCCGGCTGGCCGAGCAGGGCTACGGCGTCACCGTGGTCGACCCGCGCTGGGTGCGTCCGGTGCCGGCCGAGCTGGTCGAGCTGGCCGCCGGACACCGCCTCGTGGTCAGTGTCGAGGACGGCGTACGCATCGGTGGTGTCGGTGACGCGCTGGGCCAGGCGCTGCGCGACGCCGACGTCCGGGTGCCGCTGCGCGACCTCGGCGTACCGGCCGACTGGCACCCGCACGGCACCCGCGCGCAGATCCTGGCCGACCTGCGGCTGACCGCGCAGGACGTGGCCCGCGACGTCACCGGCTGGATCTCCGGCCTGGACGGCGACGCCCCCACTGTGGAAACCGTCCGCCTCCCCGCCCGCGACACCACCCCCAACTGACCCACCGGCGACCCCGCAGGGGCGGTCACGGCACTGCCGTGACCGCCCCTACCCCGTCTCCCGTCTCCCGCCCCGCCGTCCGTCGCCCGTCGCCGCCGTCGCTGACCCCGGTGATCAAGAAGTTTGCGTCAATCCCTCCCGTGATCAAGAGGTTTGCGTCAATCCAGTGATCAACTTTGACGCAAACCTCTTGATCACCGGGGCGGGGACGGGGGCGAGCCGGGGCGGGGAGGGGGGGTCAGCGGCCGCCGGCGGAGCGGTAGTAGGTTTTTTCGGCGGTGGCCAGGCTGAAGGTCTGGCGGGCGGCGGGCAGCGGGACGACCACCAGGCCGGGGCGGTCCACCAGGCGGGGGGTGCCGGGCGGCACCGACAGGGACGCGTCCCGGTTGCCCCGCCAGGTCAGCACCACCAGCGGCTGCCCCGGCACCGGCAGGACGTACGTCTGGAGCGGGTTGGACCGGTCGGCGGGGGAGACCACCGGCGTGCCGTCGCCGGCCGGGCGGTAGACCACCGCGGTCATCGTCCCCGCGTCGGTCTCCCAGGTCAGCTGCTCCAGGTCACCGGGGTCGGCTCCGCCGCCCAGCATCATCTCGCCGATCGCCCGGACGGCAACCTTCTCCATCGGCCACGACTCCGGCACCGAGCGGGGGGCGTCCCGGTCGCCGATGCGGCGCGGGATGCTCCCGAACGGCCCCTGCTCGTCGGCGAGCATGCAGGTGTCCAACCCGTCGAGGGCCCGCCGGCCGGAGCCGGTGTCGTCGCGGACCAGGGGGTACCTCGGGTCGGCGGTGGCGACGCCCAGGTCGAGCAGGCGGTCGGCGGCCCGCCCCCGGGGCAGCGACTCGGTGGCCCGCAGGGTGGCCGTCACCGGCACCGCCCGGCACTCGGGCACCTTGACCGCGCCGGTCAGCCCGTCGGTCAGCAGCAGCGCCCGACCGTCCGGGCCGAGCAGGCGTTCCACCCGGCCGGAGGTCAGGTAACGCCGGCCGTCGGGCAGGTGCAGCGGGAGCACGTCGGCGTAGACCAGGTAACCCGGGTCGGTGTACTCGCTGGCCCGGGTCACCTCGTACCGGCCGTCGCGACCGGTGAGCTGAAGCAGCCAGGAGGCGCTCTCCCCGGGCACGTCGGCGGCGACCAGGGCCAGCGGGACGCCGTCGACCGCACCCGACCACAGGATGCCCGACGACGGCAGGTGGGCGCGGTCGTCGATCGGGGATCGCCAGGCACGGACCGCCTCGGTCACCGCCGACGTCGCCGTGGCGTCCCCGGCGAGCGACCCGCGGGGCGGCCACACCGCGCGGGTGCCGTCCAGGCTGTCGTAGCCGACCCGCAGCTCGCGGGCCTGACGCCCGGCGACCGGGCCGCACGCCGGGACGGTCAGCAGCAGACCGAGCAACACGGCGACAGTCGTGCCACGACGGCGAACCGAAGCCATCCCTACGCCCCCGATCGCGTCGCCGTCGTTGTCGGAAGCCCACATGGTACGCAACGCCCGGTGACGCCCCGCAGCCGTGTCCCCGATGACCACAAGGGACACCAGAGTGAATTTCGGGCTTTTTCCCGGCTCCGGTAGACTCCGCCGACTGTGACGTCTGCCGAGCCCCGTGGCGCCTCCGCACCGGCCCCCGACGACTCCGAGGGCCCTGCCCGCGGCACGACGGCCACCGCGACAGCGCCCCCACCCGTGACCCGTACCACCCCCGCCGACCTGCGTATCACCGGAGTTCCGGCACCCGTGGACCGGACCGTCGAGGCGACGCCGGTCGACGCGCCACCGGTGGAGGCCGCGCCCGTCGGGGCAGCCGACGGGTCGGAAGTCGACGGCGACGGCACGGCGGCGGTGGGCGTACCGGAGCGGGGGGCGGCGGACACGGACGGTGACGGCGCGACGCCGGCCGCGTGGTGGCGGCGCTGGCGCTGGACCGCCCGCCGCAAGGACCTGGTGGTGTACGGCATCTTCCTGCTCGTCGCCCTCTGGGTGACCAGCCGGATCTGGGCCGACCCGGCCGGCCGGGTGGCCTCGCTCTACAGCAGCGACCCGGCGCAGGTGCAGTTCTTCCTGGCCCACTCGGTGCGGGTGGTGCTGCACGGGGAGTTCCCGTTCTACACCGACCAGTTCAACTTCCCCGACGGCGTCAACCTGATGGCCAACACGGCGGTGCTGGCGCTGGGCATCCCGATGGTGCCGGTCACCCTGCTGTTCGGGCCGGCGGTGTCCTTCGTGGTGCTGGTCACCCTCGGCCTCGCCGGCACCGCCGCCGCCTGGTACCACGTGTTGTCCCGGCACCTGGTGCGGCGGCGGCTCGCCGCGGCGGTCGGCGGCTGGTTCTGCGGGTTCTCCCCGGCGATGCTCTCGCACGCCAACTGGCACCCCAACATCATCAGCCAGTTCCTGCTGCCGTTCATCGTGTGGCGGGTGATGGTGCTGACCCGTTCCACCCGGCCGCTGCGCGACGGCCTGCTGCTCGCCGTGCTGGTCACCGGGCAGGCGTTCATCAACGAGGAGATCCTGCTCTTCACCGCCCTGGCCTGCGGCATCTTCCTGATCGCCATGGTGGCCCAGCGGCCGGCGCTCTGGTCGGCGGCGTGGCGGCCCCTGGCCAAGGGGGTGGCCGCCTGCGCGGTGCTGGCCGGGGCGCTGCTGGCGTACCCGCTCTACATCCAGTTCGCCGGGCCGATGGCCTACCACGGGCTCAGCGACGCGGTGCAGGACTACGGCAACGACATCGCCGCCTTCTTCGCCCCCGGCTCGCCGACCTTCGGCGGCAACGAACGGGCCAACGTCAACCTGGCCCCGAACTACTCCGAGGAGAACGCCTTCTTCGGCTGGAGCCTGTCGCTGATCGCCGTCGGCATCGTGCTCTGGCTGCGCCGCGAACGCCTCGTCCGGGCGCTCGCCGTCACCGGCGCGTTCTTCGCGCTGCTCTCCCTCGGCGAGCGGATCTCCTGGTGGGGGCGGGACCTGGTCACCGGGCCGTGGGAGCTGCTGGTGCGGCTGCCGCTGCTGGACGCGGTGGTGCCCACCCGGTTCGCGCTGATCACCTCCGTGGTGATCGGCATGCTGCTGGCGCTGGCGGTGCAGCGGGCCTGGACGTTGCGCGGCGCACAGTGGCGGCACGCCAAGACCGTCACGGTGGCCGCCCTGGTGCTGGCCCTGCTGCCGATCGTGCCGATGCCGCTGAAGGTGACCTCCCGCCCGCCGGTGCCGGA
This sequence comes from Micromonospora sp. CA-248260, assembly GCF_050942205.1. Taxonomy (NCBI): domain Bacteria; kingdom Bacillati; phylum Actinomycetota; class Actinomycetes; order Micromonosporales; family Micromonosporaceae; genus Micromonospora; species Micromonospora sp. CA-248260. Next base: position 1,777,756 of record NZ_CP192021.1, read on the forward strand.
CTTCATCACCGCCGACCGTTGGCGGGAGTACGTCGGCCCCGGGCAGACCCTGGTGCCGGTGCCCGTGCCCAGCATGGGCAACACCCACGGGATGCGCTGGGCGGCGGCCACCAACCTGGACTTCAAGATCCCCGGTGGCTACTTCCTCGCCCCGCGCAACGGCAACACCGGTGACCCGGGGCGGTTCGGCGGGCGGCCCAGCGGCATCGGGCAGCTCCTCGACGAGGTCGCCACCACCGGGCGTACCACCAAACTGGACGACCGGCAGCGCCGCCGCAGCCTGGACGAGCTGCGGCACTGGAACGCCGCCGTGCTGGTGCTGCCGTTGCGCCAGCACAACGCGGAGCCGCTGCGCCGGACCGTCGAGCAGTTGGTCGGCCCCGCCCGCCGGGAACTCGACGTGTGGGTGTGGGACGTCCGGCCGCTGTCCGCCCGCACCGCCTGACTGTTCCGGTCCAGCCGGGCTGGACTGCGCGACGGGCCGGGCGGGTCAGCCGACCAGCGGGCGGACGTCCCAGAGCCAGACGTCGTCGACCCGCTGCGCCGGGCCGAGCAGGCCGGTCATCAGGTCCCGCAGCACCGCCTCGCGCGGATGGGCGCCCAGCACCACCACCGACGCCCGCCAGAACCGCAGGTCCGCCACCGCCTGCCGACGGTTCTCCTCAGTCAGGGCGGGCACCGTGCCGGCGTCCATGGTGGCGTAGACCAGGGTGCTGGTCGGCCGGTTCGGGGCACCGAAGACACCCTGACCCAGCTCGTTGGGACCGATGAAGTAACCGCCGGGCACCGGGAACTCGTGCCCGGTCAGCGCGCTCCACCGCAGCGTGGGCAGGCCGTGCACGTTGCTCGGGATCGGCACCGGGACCAGGGTGCGCCCGTCCGGGACGTACGGCCGCCAGCCGCCCGCGGTGATGAAGTGCGGTGGCAGGTCGATGTGCTGCGCGGGCAGCGGACGGGGGAACAGCGGCAGCACCGCCAGCGCGATCGCCGCGTACCCGACCGGGCGGACCCAGCGGCGGCGGGCCGGTGGCCCCGACGGGTCGGTCGCGGCGGTGTCCCCGGCGACGGTGTCGTCGGCGGCGGCGCGCGGCGCGGGCACCCGGGGCCGGCCTCGGCCGCCCACCGCGTCCCAGGCCAGCGCGAGCAGGACGCCGACCGCGCCGGTCACCACCAGGGTCAGCCGGGTCGGCATCATCATCTCGACCAACGGCAGATCGTCGGAGATGTACGCCCACGGGCCGTCGATGGTGGTCTCCACCCCGTTGAACCGCACCTTGGGGCCGATCGCCGCGACGGTGAAGACCACCACCAGCACACCGGCGATCCGGGCGGCCAGCGACCGCCGCCAGAGCAGCACCAGGGCGGCCACCGCGACCAGCACCAGCGGCCAGCCGAACCAGGTGTTCTGCTCGGTCAGGCCGATGGTCTTCTCGACCGCCTCGTCCCCGGCCACCGTGTCCCGGGCGAAGGTGACGAAGGCCATCAGGTCCTCGCCCCAGTTGTGGAACACCCCGCCCTGCAACCCCCGGTAGGACTGCGGCCCGTTGAACTGGTACCAGATCGGGTACGCGGTGAGCAGCAGCGCCAGCCCGCCGCCGACCCCGAGCGCGGCCAGGAAGCCACCGGCCCGGGCGCGGGCCTCGCGGGGCCGCTGCACCACGTACGCCACCACCGCCACCAGGCAGGCCAGCGCGGTCAGCAGCAGCATCTCCTCGTTGATGAAGACCTGGTACGCCACCAGCAGCCCCAGCACCAGCCCGTCGCGGCGCCACCGGCCGGGCCGGCCCAGCAGCAGCACCCGGGTCACGATCACCGGCAGCAGGAAGTTGGAGACGAAGTTGGGCTGCCCGTTGGCGTGGTGCACGATGCCCGGGGCGAAACCGAGGAACGCGCCGCCGACGAACGCGCCGGCCCGCGAGCGCACCAGGTGCCGGGAGAGCATCCAGTACGAGGTGGCCGCCGTCGCGGCGAGCGCCCCGCCCAGATAGAGCGCGTAGGTCACCTGCGGGCCGAACAGCAGCGTGACCGGGGCCAGCGGGATGGTCATCCCCAGCAGCGAGGTGTTCGCCATCATGTTCACCCCGTCCGGGGCGTTCTGCCGGGCGCTGAACAGCGGGTTCTCCAGGTGCCGCACCGAGTACGCGCCGTGGGTGAACAGCCACTCGAACCAGCTGTGGTCGGTCGGCAGGTGGGACGACACCCGGTGCTGCACGTCCACCCAGTAGTTCAGGCACACCAGAACGCCGATCAGCACATAGGCTCCGATGGCGAGCACGTCGGCCCGGCCCGGCCGACGGCGGGGCCGCCGGTGCGGGTCTGTCGCGTCCGGCTCGACGGCGTCGGGCACGGACGTCGGGTTCAACGAGGGATCTACCACCGGCACGGCCACGACGGGCCATCGTACAGGCGACGGTCGGCCGGTCCGGTGACCCGGTGCACGGCGGTCCCCGTCCACCAGCGGGCGGTGCGGTCGACGGGGTGCGACGGTCGAAAGAGGGTGCGCGTGACGGTCATCGATCTGGGTGAACTCCGCGACGCCGGGTCACCGCCGCCCGGTCCCGTGCCCCGGCCCGTCGGCCGACCGCTGCGGCTGGCTGTGGTGCTGGTGTTCGCCCTGCTGGCGTTGGCCGCCGCCACACCGGTGGCGAAGCGGGCGACGTTCGTGGTGCCCGCCCCGCTCGGCGCGGTGGCGCTGCTGCACGACGGGGACGTCTTCCTGCTCGAGCCGGGTGACGCCTCGATCGCTTCCGGCCGGTTGAGCGCGTGGCGCATCCCCGACTCCCCGAGGGCGCGGCCGGTGCGGCGCTGGCAGGTGCCGGTGCCGGTGGTCAGCGGTTCCGCCGAGCTGCGCTGGCACGCCGACCTGGTGCTGGTCACCGGCTCCTCCGGCCGACCGGACGGGGCGTACCGGACGTTCGCCCACGCGCGGGACACCGGTCGGGTGCGGTGGCAGCGGTCCGGGGAGGGCCTGGCCGCCGGCCCCGACCTGCTCTTCGAAGACGGTGGGGACGGCCCACCGACGGTTCACTCGGTCGACCCGGTGACGGGAAAGGACCGCTGGTCGGCGTCGATGCTGTCGGCGGTCACCCTGTACCGCAACCGGGCCGACGGCGTGGACCGGATCGTGACGGTACGCCCCGACGGCCCGGCCGAGGTCTGGGACGCCCGCCGTGGGGTACGCCTGCACACCGCACCGCTGGTGGCCTCGCCGTCGGGCACCTACGGTGTCGTCGGCGATCTGCTGCTCGCCGTCGAGCCGAACGCCGACCGGCTGACCGGGTACGACGTCGACGGGCTGACGCGCCGGTGGGACGTACCGTGGCGGGTCCCGTCGTTCTTCGTCCCGTGCGGGTCGTTGATCTGCGCGCAGGGTGAGGCCGGTGGGGTGCGGGCGTTGGATCCGGCGACCGGCCGGACGGTGTGGCGCGACAACCGGTGGGAGCTGGCCGGCGCCGAACGCGGCGGCCGGATGCTGGCGAGCAGCCTGGGGCGGGGCGTCTGGCACCCTCTGGTGGTGCTGGACGTCGCCTCCGGGCAGGTCGCCGCCGAGCTGGACGTCTGGAACCTCGCCCCCTCGGACACGCCGGACGGGCCGGTGTTCGGGGTGCGTCCGGCCGGCGGGGACCGGATGCTGGTCGCCGAGTTGGATGTCGCCGCCGCGCGGGTCCACGCGCGCGACGTGCTGCCCGCCGTGTCCGGTGACTGCCGGGCCGACGCTCAGCTCCTGCTGTGCCGGCTGATGGACGGCAGGTACGGGGTGTGGCGGGTGTCCCGGTGACGGTGATCGATCTGGGTGAGGTCGGTCACCACGACGAGCCGACGCCGCCGCCGGCACGCCGGCCCCGGGCGCGGCGGTCGGCCGGCCACCCGGTGTTCGTCGCCCTGACCGTCCTGCTCCTGCTGCTCACCATGGCCGGCGCGGCACCCGGGCCGCCCCGGTTGATCCCGGTGCCCCTGCCGGACGTGCCGGAGCCCAGTCACCTGATCGTCGGGGACCTGCTGGTGCTCGCCTACCCGTCGGCGCTGTCACCGGCCGGCAGCCGGCAGCTCACCGCGATCGACCTGACCGACGGGCGGGTGCGCTGGGAGACGTCGCTGTCGCCCCGGCACCAGCTGGTGGTGCTGGAGGGGGTCGACGACGACGTGGTGGTCACCACCGATCCCGGCGGCGAACCCGTCTCCATGGTGCTCGACCACGTCGACGGGCGGACCCGGTGGCGGCAGCCCGGGGCGGCGGTGGTGACCGGCGACGGCGGGTTGCTGCTGGAGGATCTCCACGTCGACCGGGTGGCGGTGCGCGGCGTCGACCCGGCGACCGGCGCGGTCCGCTGGACGGCCACGGCCGGACCGGCCACCGTCGGGTACCGGACGGGCCCCCGGGGCATCGAGGACCTCGTCCTGGTCACCAGCGCCGGTCAGGCCGAGGTGTACGACGTCGGCACCGGCGCGCGTCGGTCCACCTTCCCGGTGCCGCCCGCCCGGGGCGACCACCACCACCTGGCCCAGCCGGTCGGTGGCCTGCTGCTCGTCAGCGAGGACCCGGGCCGGGTCGCCGCGTACGACCTGGGGTCCGGTCGGCGTCGCTGGGACACGACGGATCCGGTCCCCGGCGGCGGGAGCGCCTACGCCTGCGGCGATGCCGTCTGTCTCGGTGGCTCCTCCACCGCCCGGGTGCTCGATCCGGTGACCGGCCGGGAGCGCTGGTCCAGCGACCGGTGGGCCCCGGTCGAGGCGGTCGGCAACCGGATGCTCGGCGTCAGTTTCGGCGACGGGCCGCAGCGGCTGGCCCTGCTCGACTCGGCGACCGGCCGACTGGAGGCCGAGCTGGGCGAATGGAGGACGGTCTACCAGCGGCCGTTCACCGCGCCGATCCTCGCCCTCCGACCGGCGGCGGGCGGCCGGCAGTTGCTGGCCGAACTGGACCCCACCGACGGCACCGCCCGGGTACGCGACGTGCTGTCCGGGCGGTGGGACGTCTGCTGGCACAGTCAGGGTGTGTTGGTCTGCTGGCGGCAGAGCAACAGTCTCGGGGTGTGGCGGATGCCGGCTGACCGTGCCGGGTGACCTGCCTGCGGCGGTCGTTTGGCCGGCGGCGCTAGGTTGTCGGACAGGTCGGCGAGGAGGTCGGGATGCGGGTGCTGGTGGTCGAGGACGAACGGAACCTCGCCGACGCGATCGTGCGTGGGCTACGTAAGCGGGGGATGGCGGTCGACGTGGCGTACGACGGGGACGCCGGCCACGAGGCCGCCTTCGTCACCCGGTACGACGTGGTGGTCCTCGACCGGGACCTGCCCGGGATGCACGGCGACCAGATCTGCGCCGAGCTGGCCGCCTCCGGCACCCTCACCCGGGTGCTGATGCTGACCGCCAGCGACAGCGTGGCCGACCGGGTGGCGGGGTTGGGGCTCGGCGCGGACGACTACCTGCCCAAGCCGTTCGCCTTCGACGAGTTGGTGGCCCGGGTGCAGGCGCTGGCCCGTCGGGCCACCCCGGCCGCCCCGCCGGTGCTCCAGGTGGGCGACGTGGTGCTCGACCCGGCCCGCCGGGTGGTGACCCGGGCGGGTGCCCCGGTCGACCTGACGAACAAGGAGTTCGGTGTGCTCAGCGAGCTGGTCAAGGCGCGCGGCGCGGTGGTCTCCAGCGAGGAGCTGCTGGAACGGGTCTGGGACGCGAACACCGACCCGTTCACCACCATCGTCCGGGTCACCGTGCGGACCCTGCGCAAGAAGCTCGGCGACCCCCCGTTGATCGAGACGGTGGTCGGTGCCGGCTACCGGACGGTCAGCCCGTGAGCGCGAGGAGTGAGTGGGGTGTGCGAGCCCCGCAGTCGCGAGCTGAGGTCGCTTCGGTGAGCGCGAGGAGCGGGCGGGTCGTGCGGGTCGGGGTGGGTTCGTGACCCGGCGGTTGCGGCCCACCCTGCGGCTGCGGCTGACGCTGCTCAACGGGGTACTGCTGGTCGGGGCCGGGGCGATCCTGGTGACGCTGGCCTGGCTGCTGGTGCGCGACGCGCTGCGGCCCACCGACGAGCTGCGGCCGGGCACCACCGTGCTGCTGGCCGACGGGCGGTCGCTGGACGCGGCGGTGTGGCAGCGGCAACTGGTCGACGCCGCCTCCGACGAGTTGCTGGTCAAGGGCCTGCTGGCGCTGCTGGCGATCAGCGTGGTCGGGGTGGCCGGGGCGTACTGGGTGGCTGGCCGGACACTGCGCCCGCTGCACCAGGTCACCGCGACCGCGCGTCGGCTCGGCGAGACCACGCTCGACCAGCGGATCGGCTGGTCGGGGCCGGACGACGAGGTGGCGGAGCTGGCCCGGACGTTCGACGCGATGCTGGACCGGATCACCGCCGCCTTCGAGGCGCAGAAGCGGTTCGTCGCCAACGCCTCGCACGAGCTACGGACCCCGCTGGCGGTGATGCGTACCGAAATCGACGTGACCCTCAGCGACGACGAGGCGGACGCCGCCGAGTACCGCCGGATGGCCACCGTGGTCCGGGACGCCTCGGAACGCGCCAACGGTCTGGTGGACGCGTTGCTGGTGCTGGCCCGCAGCGAGGCTCAGACCGGCCGCCGGTTGGCCCGGCGGACGGAGTGTGACCTGGCGACCGGGACCGCCAACGCGTTGTCGGCGATGTCCCGGGAGGTGGAGCGGATCGGGCTGCGGGTGCAGTCCTCGCTGCGGCCGGCCCCGGTGACCGGCGACCCGGGCCTGCTGGACCGGCTGGCCGGGAACCTGATCGAGAACGCGGTGCGTTACAACCACCTGCACGGTCGACTCTGGGTGCGTACCGGCACCGACGGGCGCTCCTCGTGGCTGGTGGTGCGCAACACCGGCTTCGAGGTGGACCAGGCCGACGTGCCGGGGCTGTTCGAACCCTTCCGTCGGGGTGGGCGGGAACGGACCGGGGCCCGGGGGTCCGGGCTGGGCCTGTCCATCGTCCGGGCGGTCTGCGACGCCCACGGGGGGACCGTCCAGGTCACCGCACAGAAGGGCGGCGGGCTGGAGGTGACCGTCACGTTGCCGTCGGTCGACCAGGTGCCGACCGGCTCCGGTCGGGTCGAGCCGCACCGGTAGCACCCGGTCCACCGGGCGGATCAAACGGATTGCCGGCCGGCCGGGCCGCCTGCGAGGATCATGCGGTCGGCCCGAGCCGGAGAGAGGGGGTGCGGTTGATGTCCACCATGACCTGTCCCGCGCCCCACCCCGCCCACCGCTGACATCGCACGTCGCGGGGCGCGTACCACTGCTTCGGAGGCAGACCCGTGAGCGCACGAATCCACAACCTGAGCATCGACTGTCATGACACCTACGCCCTGTCCGGCTTCTGGGCGCAGGTCTTCGAGTGCCCCCGCCAGCCCGACGACCTCCCCGGCGACCCGGAGGCGATGCTCCTGCCTGAGGGTGGGCCGGAGGTGCTCTTCCTGGCCGTGCCGGAGGGTAAGTCGGTGAAGAACCGCCTGCACCTCGACCTGGAGCCGGTCGACCGGACCCGGGACGAGGAGGTCGAGCGGCTGCTGGCTGTCGGCGCCGTCCATGTCGACGACAAGCGTCGGCCGGACGGCACGGGCTGGGTGGTGCTGGCCGATCCGGAGGGCAACGAGTTCTGCGTCCTGCGCAGCGCCGCCGAGCGGGCCGCCACCGCCGGCTGACGTTCGCGTCCCGTCGTCGACGGCGACAGGCCCCGCCCACCCTGAGGTGGACGGGGCCTGTCGGGCCGACCGGTGGGTCAGCCCTTCTTCTCGATCTGCCCGCGCATCGTGACGAACTCGGACTTCAGGTCGGCGGCCGACTTGTAGTACTGCACGATCAGACCGACGCTGCCCCGGTCGGCCCAGATGCAGACGCCCAGCGGGACACCCTCGCTCTTGCCGTCGCCGCACTTGGCGTCGCCGCCGAGCGGGCCGGCGTCGACAGCCGCCATGTTGGTGACGTTCAGCTGGGTGGCGATGCCGGTGACGGCGTCGTTCAGCTCCTTCTTCGGGTCGGCCATCACGCCGGACGCGGCGGCGATCATCAGCAGGTCCCGCTTGGCCGGGTCACCGTAGAAGGCACCTGCGGTGCTCGTCTCGTTTTGCACGGACTTCTTCATCTCGGTGACCAGCCCGTCGGCGACCGCCTTCAGCGCCGGCTCGGTGACCTGCGGGCGGCCGGCCAGGGTGGCCGGGGCGGTGACCGTCGTGTTGACGGCGTCCACGGCCTCCTTGACGTCGTCCTTGAGGGCGAAGGCGGCGATGGCGGCACCACCGAGGCAGAGCACCAGCAGTACGGCCAGCACGATCAGGACGATCTTGACAGGGGACCGCTTCTTGGCCGGTGGCGCGGGCGGCCCGGCGTACGGCGGCGTGCCGACGGTGTCCGGCTGCGGCGGTGGCGGGTAGCCGCCCTGGGGCGTACCGCCGTCCGGCTGGGAGGCGTGCGGACCGGTCGGGGGCTGGGACATGAGGTGGACTCCAGAACGTCGTGGGTAAGGCCGGATGATCTTAGCCAGAGGGTCGGACAACCCTGGCCCCGCTCCACCGGCCCGTTCCGACCCGGCCCGTCGGGCGGTCGGCGGTTTCGGGACAGGTCGATGCGGGCGGAGGGGTACGGTCGCCGGGCGGCACGCGGGGTGGACCCGGGCGCGCGGAGTCACCGGTCCCACGTGGGACCGGTGACCGTGACCGTCGTCGCGCGGATCAGTCCCGCTTCTCGATCTGCCCCCGGATGGAGACGAACTCGGACTTCGCCTTGCTCGCCGAGGAGAAGTACATGACGATCATGCCGACGCTGCCGTGGTCGGCCCAGACGCAGACGCCGAGCGCGATGCCGGACGCCTTGCCGTCCCCGCACTTCGCGACCCCACCCAGCGGACCCGGTTCGATGGTCGACATCTTGGTGACCGCAAGCGAGCTGCCCAGGCCCTTGACCGCGTCGTCCAGCTCCTGCTCGGGGAGGATGACCGGGCCCGACGCGCCGGCCATCATCACCATGTTCCTGCTGGCCGCGCTGCCGTAGAACGCGCTCACCGCCCCGGTCTCGTTGCGGACCTCGGACTTCATGTCGCGGACCATCTGGTCGGCGATCCGGCGCAGCTCCGGGTCGGTGCTCTTGGACCGGCCACCGAGGGTCGTCGGGGTCACCAGCCGGATCGGGCCCGGGTCGTCGGCGCTCTCGGTGGGGGTCGGCTCGGGAGTCGGGCTGTCGGTCTCGACGGGGGTGGGGCTCGGGGTGGGCGACGTGACCGCGGTGGGCGTCGGCGACGGGGTCGGCGTCTTCGGGTCGTCGTCGCTGAGGGCGACCCAGGTGAGACCGCCGCCGCCGAGGCAGAGCACCAGTAGGCCGGCGAGCCCGAGCGTGAGCAGCAGCGGCAGCTTCGACCGCTGCGGCGCGGGTCCGTGCGGCAACCCCGGCGGAGCGCTGTACGGCGCACCGCCGAAGCCGGCGTACTGCGGCGCGGCGGGCTCCGGGTAGCCGCCGGGCCGGGGCGCACCCGGGTACCCCGACTGCGGGCCGGGGTACCCGGGCTGCGGGGTGCCCTGGTAGCCGGGCTGCGGGGCCGCCGGGTAGCCGGACTGCGGCGCACCGGGATAGCCGGCGGGCGGGCCGGACTGCGGCATGCCGGGGTAGCCGGCGGGCGGGCCGGACTGCGGCATGCCGGGGTAGCCGGCGGGCGGGCCGGACTGCGGGGTGGCGGGGTAGCCGGACGAGGGGGTGCCGGGCGGGCCGGACTGTGGGGGCGTGGGGTAGCCGCCCTGCGCCGGGTCGGGCTGCGACCAGCCGCCGTACTGCGGACCGGGATAGGAGTCGGCCGGGGGAGCTGACTGCGGGTCGGGCCAGCCGCCGGACTGCGGGGTCGCTGCTCCCGGGTACGGCGTGGTGGGCCAGCCGCCACCCGGTGGCGGGGTGTGCGGACCCTCGGGCGGGGCGGGCGGGCCGTCGGACGCAGGCGGGTAGTGACCGGTGGGCGAGCCGTGCTCCGGCTGTCCGGACCAGGGATCGACCGGCGGTGTGGTCATCAGATCAGCTCCAGGCGAGGGTGAGAACGCGTGATCGTAGCCAGACGGAGCCCGGCCCCGCAGCCCCCCGAGTCTGACGAGGGTACGCAAATGACGATCGCGGTGGCCACGATAGCCCGGGGGGAGGACATCGTCGGCCACCGCGATCGCGGGGGAGCGGGGATGGTTCAGGCGCGCAGGCTGGCGACTCCGCGCGGCAGGAAACGCTGCCCGGTGACCCGCTCGGAGGTGCCGGTCCGGTCCAGGTACGGGGTGACCCCGCCCAGGTGGAACGGCCAGCCCGCACCGAGGATCATGCACAGGTCGATGTCCTGCGCCTCGGCGACGACGCCCTCGTCGAGCATCAGCCGGATCTCCTGCGCCAGCGCGTCGAGCGCGTTCTGCCGGACCTGCTCGCCGCTGAGCGGCTGGTCGCCGACGACGAGCAGCTTGGCCACCTCGTCGTTGATCCGGTCCTCGACGACGATCGGCTGACCCGACTCGGCGATCCGGCGGAGGTTCTCGCTGACGTCGAACCGGTCCGGGTACGCCGCGTGCAGGGTGCCGCCCACGTGGTACGCCACGGCCGGCCCGACCAGCTGGAGCAGGGCGAGCGGACGCATGGGCAGCCCCAGCGGGTCCAGGGCGCTGTCCGCCACGTCGAGCGGGGTGCCCGCGTCGACGGCGGCGAACACGGTGCCCAGGAAACGGGTGAGCAGCCGGTTGACCACGAACGCCGGGGCGTCGGAGACCAGCACCGACGACTTCTTCAACTGCTTGCCCACGGCGAAGGCGGTGGCCAGGGTGGCGTCGTCGGTCCGTTCACCCCGGACGATCTCCAGCAGCGGCAGCACCGCGACCGGGTTGAAGAAGTGGAAGCCGACCACCCGCTGCGGGTGCTCCAGCTCGGCCGCCATCGCGGTGATCGACAGCGACGAGGTGTTGGTGGCGAGCACCGCCTCCGGAGAGACGATCTTCTCCAGCTCGGCCCAGACCTGCTTCTTGACGTCCAGGTCCTCGAAGACGGCCTCGATGACGAAGTCGGCGTCGGCGAAGACGGACTTGTCGACCGAGCCGGAGACCAGGCCGTACAGCTTGGCGGCGGTGCCCTTGTCCATCCGGCCCTTGCTGACGGCCTTCTCGATCTGGGTGTGCACGTAGCCGACGCCCTTGTCGACCCGCGACTGGTCCAGGTCGGTCAGCACGACCGGCACCTGGAGGCGGCGGGCGAACAGCAGCGCGAGCTGGCTGGCCATCAGGCCGGCGCCGACGATGCCGACCTTGGTGACCGGCCGGGCAAGGGCCTTGTCCGGTGCGCCGGCCGGCCGCTTGGCCCGCCGCTGCACCAGGTCGAAGGCGTACAGACCGCTGCGCAGTTCCTCGGAGAAGATCAGGTCGGCCAGTGCCTCGTCCTCGGCGGCGGTGCCGGTGGCGAAGTCGGCGTCCTTGGCCGTCTCCAGCAGGTCCAGCGCCTTGTACGCGGCCGGGACCGCGCCGTGCAACCGCTGGTCGAGGGTTTGCCGGGCGAAGTACAGCACACCCGCCCACATGTCCTTGTCGACCTCGGGTCGGGTGACGGTGACCGCGCCCCGGACCACCCCGACGGCCCATTCCAGCGACCGTTCGAGGAAGTCGGCCGGCTCCAGCAGCACGTCCGCGATGCCCATCTCGGCGGCCTGCTTCGGCTTGAGCATCTTGTTCTGCATCAGCGGGTTCTGCAGGATCACCTGGGTGGCGGCGGGGATGCCGATCAGGTTGGGTAGCAGTTGGGTGCCGCCCCAACCGGGGATCAGGCCGAGGGAGACCTCGGGCAGGGCCAACGCCGCCGCGCCGCCGGACAGCGTCCGGTAGTGGCAGTGCAGGGCCAGTTCCAGGCCGCCGCCCATCGCCGCGCCGTTGACGAAGGCGAAGGTCGGCACCGCGCTGTCCTTGAGCCGGGCGAAGACCCGGTGGCCGAGCCGGCCGATCTCCAGCGCCTGCTCCCGGTCCGCCAAGGCCGGCAGGCTGGTGATGTCCGCGCCGACGCAGAAGATGTACGGCTTGCCGGTGACCGCGATGAACGCCGGGTCGGCGGCCAGCGCGGCGCTGATCGCCTCGTCGAGGCTGGCCAGTCCGGCCGGGCCGAAGGTGTTCGGCTTGGTGTGGTCGAGACCGTTGTCCAGGGTGATCAGGGCGGCCGGCCGGTCCAGCCCCGGCACGGTCACCTGACGCAGCAGCGCCCGGGTGACGACCTCGTTCGGTGCGTTGAGGCTCATTTGTCTGCACCCTCCCAGTTCGGGTTCTCCCAGATGACCGTGCCGCCCATGCCGATGCCGATGCACATCGCGGTGACGCCGTAGCGAACCTCGGGGTGCTCGGCGAACTGCCGGGCGAGCTGCGTCATCAGCCGTACGCCGGAGGAGGCGAGCGGGTGGCCGATGGCGATCGCGCCGCCCCACGGGTTGACCCGGGGGTCGTCGTCGGCGATGCCGAAGTGGTCGAGGAAGGCGAGCACCTGCACGGCGAACGCCTCGTTCAGTTCGAACAGGCCGATGTCGTCGATGGTCAGGCCGGCGATGCGCAGCGCCTTCTCGGTCGACGGGATCGGGCCGACGCCCATCACCTCGGGCTCGACGCCGACGTAGCCGTACGACACCAGCCGCATGGCGACCGGCAGGCCCAGCTCACGGGCGGTGGCCTCGTCGGCGAGCAGGCTGGCGGTGGCGCCGTCGTTGAGGCCGGCCGCGTTGCCGGCGGTGACCTTGCCGTGCGGGCGGAACGGGGTCTTCAGGGTGGCCAGTTTCGCAAGCGAGGTCTCCCGGGGCGCCTCGTCGGCGGTGGCCAGGCCCCAGCCGCCGTCGGCGTCGCGGATCGCGACCGGCACCAGGTCGTCGGAGAGCTTGCCGTCGGCGTACGCCTTGGCGGTCTTGAGCTGCGAGGCGAGCGCGAACGTGTCGGTGCGCTCCTTGGTGATGTGCGGGACCCGGTCGTGCAGGTTCTCGGCGGTGGCCCCCATCACCAGGGCGGACGGGTCGACCAGCTTCTCGGCGATGATCCGCGGGTTGGGGTCGACGCCCTCGCCCATCGGGTGCCGGCCCATGTGCTCGACGCCACCGGCGATGGCGATGTCGTAGGCGCCCATCGCGATGCCACCGGCTACGGCGGTCACGGCGGTCATCGCGCCGGCGCACATCCGGTCGACGGAGAAGCCGGGGACGGTCTTGGGTAGGCCGGACAGCAGGGCGGCGGTGCGGCCGATGGTGAGGCCCTGGTCACCGATCTGGGTGGTGGCGGCGACGGCCACCTCCTCGACCCGCTCCGGGGGCAGCTGCGGGTTGCGGCGCAGCAGTTCGCGGATGCAGCGGATCACCAGGTCGTCGGCGCGGGTGTTGGCGTACATGCCACCCGCCTTGCCGAACGGGGTGCGGACACCGTCGACAAAGACGACATCCCGAACTTCTCGGGGCACTTGGAGCCTCCTCTTCGACCACGATCCGGCGTCGTGCCGCCGGACGGCGGCACGCGCCGAACGAGGGTCGGCCGGCACTGGCGTTTGCCCCGAATGCTACTAGCCAGTAACCATGGGCGTCACCACCCCGGGTGTGGCCCACCCCACACCCCGACCGGTCGGTCAGGGGGTGGGCAGGAGGGCCTCGGCGAGCGCGGGGAGCAGGAGGTCGAGCTGCCACTGCCGGGCACCGTAACCACGCAGGGTCTCCGTGACGGTGTCCACCGTGATCTCGCCGGGCGGCTGCCAGGCCAGCCGGCGGACCGAGTCGGGGGTGATCAGGTTCTCCGGCGGGAGCCGGTGCTCACCGGCGACCCGTACCACCAGCTCCCGGCACCGGGCCAGCCGGCCGGCGGCCACCGGGTCCCGCTCCGCCCACCGGTGCGGCGGGGGTGGCCCCTCCACCGTCGGGGTGACCGGCAGCGCGTCCTCCGCCAGCTGACGGGCCTCGTCGAGGGCGACCAGCCAGGTGCGGGCCAGCCGGCGTACCGACCGGCCCCCGAAGCCGGGCAGGGTCAGCAGGGTCTTCTCGTCCTTCGGGTCCAGCTCGGCGGCGGCGATGATCGCCGAGTCGGGCAGCACCCGACCGGGCGCGGCGTCGCGTCGGACGGCGATCTGGTCCCGGGCGTACCACAGGGCCCGGACCCGGGCCTGCGCCCGCGACCCGCGCACCCGGTGGATGCCGGAGGTCCGCCGCCACGGCTCCGCCCGCACCCGGGGCGGCCGGGTGGCCCAGGTGATCAGCGCGGCGAACTCCTCCGCCGCCCACGGCGACTTGCCCTGCGCGTGCAGCTCGGCGTCCAGCGCGTCGCGCAGGTCGACGAGCATCTCGACGTCCAGCGCGGCGTACGTCAGCCACGACTCGGGCAGCGGCCGGGTGGACCAGTCCGCCGCCGAGTGGTGCTTCTCCAGCGTGTAGCCGAGCAGCTGCTCGGTCAGCGCGGCCAGGCCGACCCGTTCGAAACCGGCCAGCCGGGCGGCCAGTTCGGTGTCGAACAGCCGGCGCGGACGCAACCCCACCTCGGCCAGGCAGGCGAGGTCCTGGCTGGCGGCGTGCAGCACCCACTCGGTGTCACCGATGGCCTCGTCGAGGGTGGACAGGTCGGGCAGCGGCAGCGGGTCGATCAGCGTGGTGCCGGCACCCTCGCGGCGCAGCTGCACCAGGTAGGCCCGCTGGCTGTAGCGGTAGCCGGAGGCGCGTTCGGCGTCCAGGGCCACCGGGCCGGTGCCCGCCGCGAAGCGGGCCACGACCTCGTCCAGCTCAGCCGGGGTCGCCACCGGTTGGGGGGTGCCGTCGCGGGGTGCGGTCAGCGGAACGGGCCCGCCGGTGGGCTGCTCGGTGCCCGGGTCCGCCGGCTCCGCGACGGCCGGGGGCGGAACGTCTGCCGTGCGGCTTTCGGCGGCCCGACGGCGCAGGGGTGGTTCGTCGGTCACCTGACAACCCTAGTGCGCCCGGCGATGTGGTGTGCGCAGCCGGTCCGGTGTGTGTCGTCCCGGTGTCCGGCAGAGGTCCGGACGGTACGGACACCGACCTCGCGCCGGGGACGTTCCCGGCCGCCCGGGACGTCCCTGTCGTGTCCAGGACATCTACTTGCGGCTCGGGCGTGTCGCGCGGTCCTACGGTCAGGCCGCGCCGGCCGGCCGGCGCTCGGAGAGCGCGGTGACCCCGGGCGGCGGCAACCCCGCGGTGGAGGCGAGCAGGGCGCACCAGGCCGACAGATGCGCGGCGAGGTCCTCACCCAGCGGCGTCCAGGACGCCCGGATCTCGACGTCCCCGGCGGCGGGCGGGCCGGCCAGCTCGCCGAACCGGGTCGAGACGGTCTGGGTGACCGTGCCGCCGGCCGCCCGGTGCCGCGCCTCGTGCGCCTCCAGGGCGTCGGTGAGCCAGGTCCAGCCCACCCCCGGCAGCAGCGGATCGGCCGCCAGGTCCACCTCCAGCTCGGCGGTCACGTAGGTGACCAGCCGCAGGGTGCCCTGCCAGGCGTCGTGCCCGGCCGGGTCGTGCAGCAGGATCAACCGGCCGTCGGCCACCTCGTCGTCGTCGCGCAGCACGGTGGCGGAGAGGGCGAACGCGTACGGCGCGAGCCGCTGCGGCGCACCGACCTCCTCCAGGACGATCTCCGCCCGGGGCGTGACCGACCGCAGGCCGGCGACCGCGCGGGCGAACGTCTCCGGGAGCGCGATCGGGGGGGCCATGACCGGAGCTTATGCCGACGCGCCGCCGCCCGCTGGGACGGCACGCCGAAGCAGCCACCGACGGCGGTGTCCCGTCGCCGACCGGGGCGTCCGGGGGTCAGCCGGCACCGTCGGCCGGGGGCGGGCCGGGCCCCGGATCACCGCCGCCGGGCCCGACCGGGGGCGCGGGTCACAAAAGGCGGCGCTGCCCGCCGCGTCCCCACGGGTGCGTGGCACGATTGCCCCGATGACCACCGACACCACGGGCACCGCCGCCCGAGACGGAGAATCCCGCCGCAGCGGGCCGGCCGACTCGCCCTTCGTCCGGGCCTGCCGCCGGGAGCCCGTCGGGCACACCCCGGTCTGGTTCATGCGCCAGGCCGGCCGGTCCCTGCCGGAATACCGGAAGATCCGGGCCAACGTGGGGATGCTCGACTCCTGCCGCCGGCCGGACCTGGTCGCCGAGATCACCCTCCAGCCGGTCCGCCGGCACGGCGTCGACGCGGCCATCCTGTTCAGCGACATCGTCGTCCCGGTCGCCGCGGCCGGCGTGGACCTGGACATCGTCGCCGGCACCGGGCCGGTGGTGGCCGAGCCGGTCCGCACCGCCGCCGACGTCGAGCGGGTCCGCCGCATCGACCGGGCCGACGTGTCCTACGTGGACGAAGCCGTCCGGCTGCTCGTCGCCGAGCTGGGCGACACCCCGCTGATCGGCTTCGCGGGCGCCCCGTTCACCCTGGCCAGCTACCTGGTCGAGGGCGGGCCGTCGCGTACCCACGCCAAAACCAAGGCGATGATGTACGGCCAGCCCGAGCTGTGGCACGCGCTCTGCGCCCGGCTCGCCGAGGTCACCCTGGCGTTCCTGCGGGTGCAGGTCGACGCCGGGGTCTCCGCCGTGCAGCTCTTCGACTCCTGGGCCGGCGCGCTGTCGGAGGTCGACTACCGCCGCTTCGTCCTGCCGCACTCCACCACCGTGCTGTCCGGCCTGGCCGACGCGGGGGTCCCCCGGATCCACTTCGGGGTGGGCACCGCCGAACTGCTCGGCGCGATGGGGGAGGCCGGGGCCGACGTGGTCGGCGTCGACTGGCGTACCCCGCTGGACGTGGCGACCCACCGGATCGGTCCGGAGCGCGCCGTGCAGGGCAACCTCGACCCGACCGTGCTGTTCGCCCCCTGGCCGGTGATCGAGGCCGAGGTGCGGCGGATCGTCGAGCAGGGCCGGGCCGCCCCCGGCCACGTGTTCAACCTCGGTCACGGCGTGTTGCCGGAGACCGACCCCGAGGTGCTGACCCGGGTGGTCGCGCTGGTGCACGAGGTGTCCGCGCGCCGGGCCGAGCAGGGCTGACCCGTGGGCGCGCGACCGTGGCGGGTGGCGGTGGTCGGTGGCGGCATCACCGGCCTGGCCGCCGCGCTGCGGCTGCGCGACCGCGCCCCCGCCGACACCGAGATCACCGTGTACGAGCAGTCCGGCGCGCTCGGTGGCAAGCTGCGCACCGGTGAGCTGGCCGGCCGCCCGGTGGAGTTCGGCGCGGAGTCGTTCCTGATGCGGGACCCGGCCGGGGGCGAGTCCGCAGCGGTGGCCCTGGCCCGCCGGCTCGGCCTGGCCGGGCGGATCGTGCACCCCACCGTCGGGCAGGCGGCGCTCGTCGTCGACGGCGGGCTGCGCCCGATCCCGGGCGGCACGCTGGTCGGCGTACCCGGGGATCTGGCGGCGGTGGTGGCGGTCGCCGAGCCCACGGCGGACGCCGACCGCGACGGCGGCCGGCCGCTGCTCGACGCGGACCAGGACGTCTCGGTCGGCGCGCTGGTCCGGGCCCGGTTCGGTGCGCAGGTGGTGCAGCGGCTGGTCGACCCGATGCTCGGCGGCGTCTACGCCGGCCGGGCCGACGACCTGTCCCTGGTCACCACCATGCCGGCGCTGGCCCGCGCGGCGCGGGTGGAACACACCCTGGTCGGGGCGGTCCGGGCCGCGCAGGCCGCCGCGCCCCGCGCGCCCGGTGCGCCGGTCTTCGGCACCCTGCACGGCGGGCTGAGCACCCTGGTCGAGGCGGCGGCCACGGCCAGCGGGGCGACGATCCGCCGGCACGCTGCGGTCCGTGAGCTGACCCCGGTCGGCGACGGCTGGCGGCTCACCGTCGGCCCGACCCGCGACCCGGAACTGGTCGAGGCGGACGCGGTGCTGCTCACCGTCCCGGCCCGGCCGGCCGCCCGGCTGCTCGCCGGGTTCGCCGAGGCGCAGGCGGCGACCGTCGGCGGGCTGAACTACGCCAGCGTCGCGCTGGTCACCCTGGCCCTGCCCCGGCCGGCGCTGCCCCCGCTCTCCGGCTTCCTGGTGCCGGCCACCGAAGGGCTGTTGATCAAGGCGTCGACGTTCTTCACCACCAAGTGGGGGCACCTGGCCGCGCCGGACGGGTTGGCCCTGGTCCGCGCCTCCGTCGGCCGGTACGGCGAGGAGACCTCCCTCCAGCTCACCGACGACGACCTGCTCGCCACCGTGCACCGGGAGCTGACCCGGGTGCTCGGGGTGGCGTTGCCCGCGCCGGTCGCCGGTCACGTGCAGCGCTGGGGTGGCGCGCTGCCCCAGTACCCGCCCGGCCACACCGGGCGGGTGGCCGCCGTCCGGGCGGCGCTGCGCGCGACGCACCCCACCCTGGCGGTGGCCGGGGCGGGTTTCGACGGGGTCGGCATCCCGGTCTGCGTGCGCTCCGGCGAGGACGCGGCCGGGGAGATCATCGAAGCACTGGAAGGATCGGGGCCATGACCGAGCAGACGACCGAGCAGACCAACGCGGCCCGACTCAAGGAACTCAACGCCACCGTCCGTTACACCATGTGGTCGGTCTACCGGGCCACCGGCACGCTGCCGGCGCTGCGGGAGAACGTCACCGGTGAGGTGGAGTCCCTCTTCGAGGAGCTGGCCGGCAAGGACGTGGTGGTCCGGGGCATGTACGACGTGGCCGGGCTGCGCGCCGACGCGGACGTGATGATCTGGTGGCACTCGTCGTCCAGCGACGCCCTCCAGGACGCCTACCTGCGGCTGCGTCGGACCACCCTGGGGCGGGCGTTGACCCCGGTGTGGTCGCAGTTGGCGCTGCACCGGCCGGCGGAGTTCAACAAGAGCCACATCCCGGCGTTCCTCGCCGACGAGGCGCCCCGCCCCTACCTGTGCGTCTACCCGTTCGTCCGGTCCTACGAGTGGTACCTGCTGCCGGACGCCGAGCGGCGGGAGTTGCTGGCCGAGCACGGCAAGATGGCGCGCGGCTACCCGGACGTACGGGCCAACACGGTGGCGTCGTTCGCCCTCGGTGACTACGAGTGGATGCTCGCCTTCGAGGCCGACGAGCTGCACCGGATCGTCGACCTGATGCGCGACCTGCGGGCCTCCGGGGCCCGTCGGCACGTCCGCGAGGAGGTCCCGTTCTACACCGGCCGCCGTCGCTCCGTCGCCGACATCGTCAACTGCCTGGTCTGACACCCGCCCCGCCCCGCCTTGCCCTGCCCGGGGGTCGGGCCGCGGTGCCCCGGCGGTCATGATCGTGCCCGATCATGGAAATAGTGGCCTCCCGCCCGCGCGGGAGGCCACTATTTCCTTGTTGTTGCGTGTGCTGTGCTGTGCCGACCGGTCAGACGGTCGCGGTGCAGACCGGGGTGGGGCTGGCGCCGCTGCCGGAGGCGAGGAAGCCGAAGGTGGTCTTCCCCCCGGCGGCCAACGCGCCGTTGTAGTTGACGTTGCGGGCCGTCACCGTCGAACCGCTGCTGGCCAACGTGGCGTTCCACGCCTGGCTGACCTGCTGGCCCCCGGAGTACGTCCAGTTCACCGTCCAACCCTTGATCGCCGAGGACCCGGCGGTCACGTCCACCTCACCCTGGAACCCGCCGTTCCAGGTGGAGGTCACCCGGTAGGTGGCGGTGCAGCCACCGGTCGCCGGCGGCGGGGTGGTCGGCGGGGCCGTGGTGGGCGGCGGCGTGGTCGGCGGGGCCGTGGTGGGCGGCGGGGTGGTCGGCGGCGCGGTGGTGGGCGGCGGGGTGGTCGGGTTGTTGCCGCCACCGAAGTCGACGTCACTGCACAGGTAGTACGACTGGTCCAGGTGGCTGGCCTGCCACACGGTGTAGACGATGTGCCGGCCGGTACGGCCGGCCGCGTTCACCGGGATCTGGATCGACACGCCACCGGTGTCCTTGTCCCACTGGGAGGCCGGCGTGTTGCCGATCTGCCCGGCCAGCTCCAGGTTGCTCCAGCCCAGTGGCGTGGTCAACGCGTTGAAGCCCTGCTTGGTCACGTAGACCCGGATGTAGTCGGCCCCGTGGCTGGCCTGGTCGAAGAACTTCAGCCGGAAGCTGTTCGCGACCGACGTGGTCTTCCAGGCGCCGACGGTGTCCAGGGCGTTGTAGCGGCCGTTCTGGGTGCGTCCGCCGCTGCACAGCTGGCCGTTCGGGATGGCACCCTGGTGGTTGCCGGCGACACCCTCCCGGAACAGGCCGTTCCAGTTCCACATGGCCTGCGGGTCGGCCTGCCAGGCCTGCCAGCACATCGGGTCCTCGGTGGCCATTCTCGGGTTCTGGAACTCGGCGCCCCAGCGCTCCCAGCAGCTGTAGGAGCGGAACCCGGGGTTCACCACCGCGCCGTGCGCGGAAGCCGAGTTGGCCAGGGCGGTGGTGAGCAGCAGCGCGATGATCGCGCCGATGGTGAGCAGCGACCCCGCGAGCGCGGTGGGTCGTCTGCGTAGGACGGTGGACATGGAGCCTCCGAGGTGAAGGGGTCGGTCGAACGACGCCCGGACGGCCGGGAGTTGCCCCTCCCATGCCTGCTGTGCGGCTCCCACGACGGCTCTATCCCGCAGGCTTGCACAGGAAAGCGGAATCCGTCAATGTTTCGGACGGCTCGACCAGGCGGCACCCCGGGTGGGCCGGTCAGCTCTCCCGGCGCATCGGCAGGTGCGGGATGCCGTCCTCGACATACTGCGGTCCGGTCACCGTGAAGCCGTGCCCGGCGTAGAACCCCGCCAGGTGGGCCTGCGCCTCCAGCACGCACGGCCGGTCACCGACCAGCCGCAGGGCCTCGGTCATCAGCCGGCCGGCGAGCCCGCCGCCCCGGGCCGCCGGGTCCACCACCACCCGACCGATCCGCGTCACGTCACCCGGGTCGACCAGCATCCGCAGATACGCCAGGGCGACGCCGTCGTGGGCCAGCCAGAGGTGCCGGGTGCCGGGTTCGACGTCGCGACCGTCCAGCTCCGGGTACGGGCAGCGCTGCTCCACCACGAACACGTCGATGCGCAGCCGCAGCAGGTCGTGGAAGGTGCGCGCGTCCAACTCGGCGAACGTGGCGACGTGGACGTCGACGGTCTGAGGGGCCATTCCGCGATGCTAGGCGACCCCGCCCGCCGGCCCGGCACGCCCCGTGACGTCGGGGCCGGGTCAGGCCGGGCGGGCACCGACCGCGTCGCGGATCTCGGCGCCCAGGGCCTCCACCGCGCGGGCGCAGTGCGCGCAGCAGAAGAACCGGCCGCCGACCTCCACGCCGTGCCCGATGATCTTCACCTGGCAGTGCTCGCAGATCGGCGCGAGCTTGTGTGCCGCGCACTCGAAGCTGTCGAAGGTGTGCACGTCACCGCTGACCGTACGCACCTCGAACGCCATCCAGTAGTCGTTGCCGCAGACCTCGCAGGTAGCCATCTGTCGTACCCCCCGAATCGGACATCTGCCCCAAGCGTGCCTCGCGGAAACGCCTAAAGGAGGCAAATGCCCTGAATTCGGTCGGGTTGGACGGCGTGTCGGGGTCAGCTCTGCGTCGGCTCCAGCCGGATCGAGACCGAGTTCACGCAGTGCCGGGTGTCCTTCGGGGTGAAACCCTCGCCGTGGAAGACGTGCCCCAGGTGGCTGTCGCAGCGGGCACAGCGGATCTCGGTGCGGACCATGCCGAGGCTGCGGTCCTGGATCTCCTTGACCCGGCCCGGGATGGCGTCGTCGAAGCTCGGCCAGCCGCAGTGCGAATCGAACTTGGTGTCACTGGAGAACAACTCCAGCCCGCAGGCCCGGCAGTGGTAGACGCCTGCGGTCTTGGTGTCGACGTACTCGCCCGTGAAGGGGCGCTCGGTGCCGGCCTCGCGCAACACCCGGAACTCCTCCGGGGTCAACCGGACCCGCCACTCGTCCTCGGTGCGGGGCAGCTCTTTCTCGTCAGGACTCACCGGTCAACCGTACGTCGGATGTCGGGGGCATCGCATATGGTCGCGCCATGGCGGGCAGCGCGAAGGCGACCGAGGTCGAGGTGGCCGGGCACACCGTCCGGCTGAGCAGTCCGGATCGGGTGATCTTCCCGGGGCGTGGGTTCACCAAGGCCGACGTCTTCCACTACTACGTCGCGGTGGGCGACGGCATCATGCGCGCCCTGCGGGACCGGCCGACCACCCTGCAACGCTTCCCCGACGGGGTCGAGGGGGAGGCGTTCTACTCCAAGCGGGTGCCCACCCGGGGGGTGCCGCCGTGGGTGCAGACCGTCGGGATCACCTTTCCCAGCGGGCGCGGGGCCGACGAGTTGCGCCCCACCGACCTCGCCCACGTCGCCTGGGCCGCGCAGATGGGCACCGTGGTGTTCCACCCCTGGCCGGTCCGGGCCGCCGCCGTCGACCACCCCGACGAGCTGCGGGTGGATCTCGACCCGCAGCCCGGCACCGACTTCGCCGACGCGGCCACTGCCGCCGCCGAGCTGCGCGGCATTCTCGGCGAGTTGGGCATCACCGGCTGGCCGAAGACCTCCGGCGGTCGAGGGCTGCACGTCTACCTGCGCATCGCCCCGCGTTGGACGTTCACCGAGGTCCGCCGGGCCACCATCGCGCTGGCCCGGGAGCTGGAACGGCGTCGTCCCGACCTCGTCACCACCGCCTGGTGGAAGGAGGAGCGCGGGCAGCGGGTCTTCGTCGACTACAACCAGATGGCCCGGGACCGCACCATCGCCTGCGCGTACTCGCTGCGGGCCAACGCGCGGGCCACCGTCTCGACCCCGGTCACCTGGGACGAGTTGCCCGACGTCGACCCGGACGACTTCGACCTGAAAACGGTGCCGGTCCGGTTGGCCGAGCGGGGCGACCCGCACGCGGGCATCGACGACGACCCGGTCGACATCACGCCCCTGCTCGACTGGGCCGAGCGGGACGCCGGGCACGGACTGGGCGACCTGCCCTACCCGCCCGACCATCCGAAGATGCCGGGCGAACCGAAACGGGTGCAGCCGAGCCGGGCGAAGCGCCCGGCCGACGACACCGCCGAGTGAAAGCCGCCGACCCCCGCCGACGGAAATCGGAATGCCGGCGGCGACGGTGGGTACGGGCTGTCCGCCGGTAATCCGAAATCAGTTGCGCGGCATGCCACTCCCACGCGTGAAAATGGCATTCCTCCGCACTCTTTCCGGTACTGATGATTGCGCTCGGCTGGTCGTCGCGCCTACGGTCGAATATGAAAGGTAGGATGCGCGGAAGTCGGCTGCACTCGTGTGAACAGGGATTATGCCCTCGCTGTGGAGTGTCCGGTCGGCTGCTGCCCGGCGGCGACAGTCGATTCGCCGGTCAGCGGCTCCGATTCATCCGACCGGACGCGGGCACCGGACAGGGGAATCACCATGGCGGCCACGACGAGAAGAACGCAGCGGATCGGTGGGACGCCGCACCGGCATTCCGTGATCCTGGAATACCTCAAGATCTTGCCGGCCGTGCTCACCGGGGTGGCGGCGGTCCTCGTCGCCCTCACCGGACTACTGACCCTGCTCGTCAGATAGTTTCCGGCAGGCGGTCGGCCGGGCGGTCCGTAGCCGGTTCCGGGGTCGCGGCCCCGGGTCGACGCCCGTCGCCCGGCCGGGACGTGTTCGCGGCCCGGGTGGACGGTCGGGCCGTCCAGGCGAGGAAACGGTCGAACAGTTCCGCCGGGGACGGGGCCGGGTGCGGATTGAGTCGCACCAGATCGGCGGTGGCCTCGAACAACTGGCTGGCCATGTAGATCGACAGTGCCACCCGGTCCCGCCGGTACTCCCTGGTCAGGAGCAGGCGGGCGGGTTGGCACGGCCAGGGTGCGGCGCACGTGCGGCACCGCCACAGCGGGCGCATCGGCGGATGCCCGCCCACGGGCCGCCGCTGCCGATCATGAACAGGCGAAACGTTCGACTCGGTCACGCCACTATCGTGGCCCTGTCCGTTGTCTCCGTCAATAGCCTCCGTAGTTGTCGGCGTCGAGATCGGTGGGTGCTGTCATTGTCAACCCGTGGACCTCGTCGGCGTGTCGGAGATCAGGACGATGCTCGGGAACGTCTCCCGGCAGCGCGCGTCCGTGATCGCCAACCAGAGGAACTTCCCGGAACCCGTGGCGGTGCTGGCGATGGGCAAGGTGTGGCGGAAGGTCGACGTCGAGGCGTGGATCCGCGAGCACCGGCCGGAGCTGACCAAGGACTGACTAGGCTCGGGCCGATGACCAGCCACATCCGCCGGGCCACCGCCCTCGACCTGCCCCGCGCCGCACGTACGCTCGCCGCCGCCTTCCACGACTACCCGTGGACGCGATGGTCGATCCCGGCCGACGACCACCCGCGTCGACTCGAAGAGCTACAGGCCCTCTACCTGGGGCACGCCCTCGCGCACGGCCTGGTCCTCGTCACTGACGACGCTCAGGCGGTCGCCGCGTTCCTGCCGGGCGACGCGCCCGCGCCGGGGGAGGGCCTCCAGGCGCGGATCGCGGAGCTGCACGGTGACCGGCTGGCGGCGCTCATGGCCGTCGAGCTGCCGGCGCGGCCACCCGGCGCGTGGGAATTCGCGACGTTGGGCGTCCACCCGGAGCGGCGCGGCATCGGTCTCGGCTCCGCCGTCGCCGCCGCGGGGGTGACCCTCATCGACGAGTCCGGCGACCCGAACGGCATCGCGCTGGAAACCTCCGACGAGCGCAACGTCCGCCGCTACGAACGTCTCGGCTTCACGGTCACGGCGCGCACCACGATCGAGGGCGGCCCCCTGGTCTGCTCCATGTACCGACCGGCCCGGCGGACGCCGGTCCAGGGCTGACCCTGGCCGGGTCGGGAGGCGTCCCGGCCGGGCCCAGTCGGTTCAGCGTCCGGCGGCGATCGCCTCGACCGCCTCCTTGGCGGTGCGCAGGTCCGTCCCGGTCGCCTCCCGGTAAGCCTTGATCGCCTTGATCTTCTCGCCCCGGGCCAGGTGCTCCCGCACCCCGGGCAGAGCCGGGCCCCGGTCCACGATGCCCAGATGCTCCATGATCAGCCGCTGGCGACGCTCGATCTCCACCAGTCGAAACGAGCCGTCGCCCCGGGCGTCCCGGCGGGGGAGCTGCAACAGCAGCGCCAGCACGAGGGCGGTGCTCGACAGGATGAGGGCGATTTCCATGCCGCCGATCCCACCAGATCGACGCCGAACGGCCAACCCCGGCCCGGCCGCACGGTGACCGGAGTAACGATCAAGTAACGGGTGCGAACCTTTACCGCCGGGTCGCCACTCTTGCTCTCCGTCGGCCCGACCCCGGGCCCCCGGGGAGGCAACGGATGAAGCTGGTGTGGAGGCGGGCCCGCGAGGCGCGGGGGCTGCTGCTCGCGGCGGTGGCCGCCGCACTGGTCGCGATCGCACTGGTCACCGGGCTGGCCGACTACAACCGGCGGGCCGTCGACGCCGGTCAACGCGCGCTGATCGCCGCCGCCCCCGTCGAGGAACGCAGCCTGCTGGTCAGCGGCTCCGGCGGGCGCGACCACACCGAGTTCACCAGCCGGGACCGGGCCGTGCGGGACGGCTTCCGGACCGCCCTCGGGGACGTCCCGGTGCGGGTCGCCGCCGCCCGCTACGGCACGGGGCGGGAACTCACCGGCGACCTCGGGCCGGGCACCCGTACCGGCAAGGAACCGGTCTTCGCCAGCCTGGCCACCCTGGACGACCTGGTCGACCACGCCGACCTCGTCGACGGCGGCTGGCCCACCCCCGGGGCCGGCCCGCTCCAGGCCACCCTGCCGGAGAAGGTCGCCGGTGCGCTGGGACTGCGGACCGGCGACCGGGTGCCGATGCGCGACCGCAGCGCCGACCGGCGTACCGAGGTGGTGCTCTCCGGGACCTGGCGACCGCGCGACCCGGCCGACCCGTACTGGCGGCTCGCCCCCGGGCTCGGCGTCGACCCGGACGCCGACGCCACGCACGGGCCGTTCGTGCTCGACCCGGCCGACTTCGCCGCCACCTTCCCGGGCTCGGTCTCCGCATCCTGGGTGGTCGCGCCCGACCTGGCCGCCGTCGGGGCGGACCGGTTGCCGGCGCTGCGTCGGGCCGTCGCCACCGCCGCGACGGAGGTGCCCGAGGCGGCCGGGCTCGGCTCGTCGGCACAGGCGGTCACCACCCTCGACCGGCTGATCGACCGGATCAGCCGGGCCGACCTGGCCGGTCGCTCCGCGCTGGCCACCCCCCTGCTGCTGATCGTGGTCCTCGGCGGGTACGCGCTGGTGCTGATCGCCGCCCTGCTGAACGAGGACCGCCGGGCGCAGACCGCCCTGCTACGGGCCCGGGGCGCGGCCCGCCGGCAGCTCGCCGGCCTGGCCGCCCGGGAGGCGACCCTGGTGGTCGTCCCGGCGGCCCTGCTCGGGCCGCTGCTCGCCGGTGGGGTGCTGCGCCGGGTCGCCGCCGACGGCCCGGTCGACCTGGGCGGCGCCGTCGGCGGCGGCCGGTGGGTGTGGGTGGCGGCCGTCGCCACCGCCGTCGGTTGTCTCGTCGCCATGGTCGCCCCCACCCTGCGGGGCGCGGGCACCTACGTGGCCGACCTGGCCGCCCGGTCCCGCCCCGACCGGGTCGCCACGGTCAGCCGGGCCGGGCTCGACCTGGCCCTGGTGGCCTTCGCCGTGCTGGCCTGGGTGCAGCTGCGCCGCTACTCCTCACCCCTGGCCGGCGCGGGCAACGACCTCGGGGTCGACCCGCTGCTGGTGGCCGCGCCGACCCTGGGGGTGCTGGCCGGTGCGGTGGTGGCGTTGCGGCTGCTCCCCCCGGCCACCCGGTTCGCCGAACGGTTCGTCGACCGGCGGCTGTGGACCGCGACCATCTTCGGCATGTGGCAGGCCGGCCGGCGTCCGCACGCCGGACCGGTGCTGCTGCTCGCCCTCGCCGTCGGCGGCAGCACCCTGGCCTGGTCGCTGGTCGCCACCGGGGAACGGTCCCAGGTCGACCAGGCCGACCACACCGTCGGCGCGGACCTGCGGCTGGTCGAGCGGAGCGGGGTCGCGCCCGTCGACCGGGTCGCGACGCTCGCCGCCCTGCCCGGGGTCGACCGGGCGTTGCCGGTCTGGCGGGACGACATCCGGGTCGGCCGCGACGACCGGCAGGCCACCGTGCTGGGCCTGGACACCACACACGCCGCCGAGGTGGGCAAGTTCAGCGACCGACTCGCCGACCGGCCCGCGCGGGAGCTGTTCGCACCGCTGACCGCCGCCCGGGGACCGGCCCTCGGGGTGCCGCTGCCGGCCGACGCCCGCAGCCTCACCGGCACCGTCCAGACCCCCGTCGACCAAGCCGTCGTTCCGCACCGGATCGCCGTGTCGGTGCTGCTCACCCGGGCCGACGGGGTGGCGTACCGGCTGCCCGTGGCGCGCACCGGCAGCGACGGGCAGGCCGTCGGGTTCCGCGTCACCCTGCCGGCCGTGGACGGGCTACGACTGGCCGGATTCGAGGCCGACGGCGGGGACGTGGCCGGCACCGAATACGCGCTCCAGGTGCGTGACCTGCGTACCGTCGGCCCGGACGCCCGGTCGACCGCCGTCGCCCTCACCGGCCGGTGGCGGGTGGCCGCCGCAGAGCCCACCGGGCAGAGCAGCGCCAGGGTCGTCGACGCCGGGCTGACCGCCACCCACCCCGTCGGGTTCCTCGACGGCGGCCGGTACGCCTACCAGCCGTCGTCCCGCTTCACGGTGGTGCCGGACGGCCCGGACACCCCCGCACCGGCGCTGATGACCCCCGCCGTGCGGGCCGCGCTCAACGTCCGGCCCGGGGAGACGGTCGTGCTGACACTGTCCGGGGTCTCCCTGCCGGTGCGCCTGGTCGGGGAGGTGACCGCGCTGCCCGCCACCGCCGGTGACGGGGTGCTGCTCGACCTGCCGGCGGCCACCGACTGGCTGATCCGCAACTCCGGGACCGTCCGGACGGTGCCCGAGTGGTGGTTACGGGTCGACCCCGCCGCGCACGCCGAGGCGACCCGGGCCGCCGCCGCCCTGCCCGGGACGACGCTGCTGGACCGCCGGCAGGCCGCCGCCGTGGCCGCCGACGACCCGTACTGGCAGGGTGCCCGGACGGGGTTGCTGGCCGCCGCCCTCGGTTCGGTGCTGCTCGCCCTCGTCGGTCTGGTGGTGGACGTCTGGGCCACCGCCCGACACCGGACCGGTGAGTTCGCGGTGCTGCACACCCTCGGCGCGTCGCCCCGGCTGCTGGCCCAGGCGCTGCTCGCCGAGCAGACCTTCCTGGCCGGGATCGGCGTCGGTGTCGGGCTGCTGCTCGGCGCGGTGGTCGGGGCCACCATGGCGCCGCT
The DNA here is from genome assembly GCF_050942205.1 of Micromonospora sp. CA-248260. Taxonomy (NCBI): domain Bacteria; kingdom Bacillati; phylum Actinomycetota; class Actinomycetes; order Micromonosporales; family Micromonosporaceae; genus Micromonospora; species Micromonospora sp. CA-248260. The sequence continues at coordinate 1,805,925 of NZ_CP192021.1, forward strand.
GGTGGTGCTCACCCCGGCCGCCGGGCGTCCGGTGCCCGCACCGGTGTTCGCCCTGGCCTGGACCCCGATCGGGTGGACCGTGGCGGGGTTGCTGCTGGCCGCGCTGGCCGGCAGCGCGGCGATGGCCGCCGGGCTGCGGCGGCGGGTCGCCATCGCCCGGCTGCACACCGGGGGAGACCGGTGAGGGCGTCGACGACCGGACCGTCGCACCAGGGGGAGGACCAGCGATGAACATCGGTGCCGTGATCCGTCGGGTGCGCGCCCACAGCGGGCAGTTCCTGCTGCTGGCCGCGCTGACCCTGGTGATCGCCCTGCTCGTCGGCGGGGTGCCCCGGGTGGTCAACCGGCTGGCCGACCAGGGCCTGCGGGAACACCTCGCCGCTGAGCCCGCCGCCCGCCGCGACCTGACGTACGCCACCCGCCCCGGCGTCGACGCCCCGTCGGTGAGCAGCCAGGCGGTCGAGCTGGACACGCTCCAGCAGCGGATGCCCGCCGACGTACGGGCCGCCGTGGCGCAGCGGTGGTATGCCGCGCAGACCCCCGAGGACCGGGTCACCGGCCCCGACCTGGCCCGGGGCAACTACCTGGTGCACCTCGGCCTGCGGGCCATGCCCGGGGTCGAGACGGCGGGCACCCTGGTCGAGGGACGCTGGCCGGACGGGACGGCCGCCGCCGACGCCCCGGTGCAGGTGGCCCTGGCCGCCGACATCGCCGGCCGGTTCGGGCTACGGGTCGGCAGCCGGCTCACCCTCGCCCCGCCCGACGAGGAACACCCGCCGACCCCGCTGACCGTGGTCGGGTTGTTCCGGCCCGTCGACCCCGCCGACGGCAACTGGGACACCCTGCCCTCGGTGCTGGAGGTGGCCGAGCCGGAGGGGGACGGCCAACCGTTCATCCTGGTCGGGCTGGTCTCCGTCGCCGCGCTGGACCGGCTGGCCGTCGAGGACCATCCGGTGTCGTTCACCTGGCGGTACCGGCTCGGCGCCGACGGCATGGACGTCCGGCGCATCGACCACCTCGTCGACGGGGTGCAGCGGCTGGTGCGGGCCAGCACCGGCACCGGCAAGGAGCTGACCCAGGGGGTCGACGTCCCGCTGCGCGAGTTCGGGCGGGCGGTCACCTCGGCCCGTACCCTGCTCGCCGTCATCGCCGCCGGGGTGTTGGCGACACTCGCCGGGCTGGTGGTGCTGGCCGCCGCGTCGACCGTGCGCCGACGCCGCACCGAGTTCGCGCTGATCCGGGCCCGGGGTGGCGGGGTCACCACCGGCGTGCGGCGCAGCCTCGCCGAGTCGCTGCTGGTCGTACCGCCGGCCGCCGGATTGGGCTGGCTGCTCGGCGGCCTGCTGCCCGGTGCGCCCGGCGACACCGGCCCGCTCGCCGTCGGCGCGACCGCCCTGGTCACCCTGGCCCTGCCGGTGGCGACGCTGGCCGTACCGTCCGGGGTGGTCGGGCGGCGGGACCTGGGCCGGCTACGGCCGTCCGCGCGGCGGGCCACCACCGAGGCCGCCCTGGTGCTGCTGGCCGGGGTGGCGGTGGTGCTGCTGCGGCGGCGCGGGCTCACCCCCGGCACGGTGGACCCGCTGCTGGTGTCGGTGCCGGCGCTGGTCGCGGTCGCCGCGTCGGTGCTGGCGCTGCGGCTCTACCCGTGGCCGGTGCGGCTGGCCGGGCGGCTCGCCGCGCGTACCCGGGGAAGTGTCGCCTTCCTGGGCACGGCCCGCGCCGGCCGGGCGGCGGCGGCCACCCCGCTGGTCGTGGTGGTGCTCGCGGTCGCCACCGCCGCCTTCTGCGCGGTGATCGCCACCGGCATCGAGGACACCCGCGACGACGTCGCCACCCGGGCGGTGCCGGCGGACGCGCTGATCCGAGGCGACCGGCTCGCCCCGGACACCGGCCCGGCACTGGAACGCCTGGCCGGGGTGCGGGCCGCCACCGCGCTGGCCGACGAGTCGGCGCAACGCCTGGCGACCGACGCCGACGGCACCGACGCCCGGCTGCGCGACACCAGCGTGCTGCTGGTCGACGGCCCCGGGCTGGCTCGCACGGCACGGGCCGCCGGCCGGGACGTCCGGGTGCCCGGCCCGCTGCGCGACGCCCGGCCGGGCGGCGGACCGCTGCCGGCGGTGGTCTCCCCGGCGGTCGCCGCCGACCTGGCCGACGCCGGGCTGCGGTCCGCCTTCATCACCGTGCAGGGCCAGCGGTACGAGTTCACGCCCGTCGACACCGTCGTCGACTTCCCGCTGGCCCGACCCAACACCAGCCGGTACGTGGTGCTGCCCTGGCAGGCGCTGCCCCCGCGGGACAGCCCGCCCGTTCCCACCGCGTTCCTGGTCGCCGGTGACCGGCTCGACGCCGGGGTGCTGCGGCAGGTCGGGGACGAGGGACAGCAGCGCTACCAGACCGGCGGCGCGGTGACCGGCCGGGAACGACCCCGGGGCGTGGTGGTGCAGACCTGGTCGCAGACCCGGCTGCGGCTGGGCGGCGGTGGCGCGAACGGGCTGCTGGCGTTCGGGTTCGTCGCCGGGGCGGTGGCCGGTGGGGTGCTGGCCCTGCTCGCCGTCGCCTTCACCGTCCTCGCCGGGGCCCGCGCCCGGGGTGAGGTGCTGTCCCGGCTGCGCACCCTGGGGCTGTCCCGCCGGCAGTGGCGGGGGCTGCTGCTGGTGGAGCTGGCCCCGCTGGTGGGGGTGGCGGTGCTGACCGGAGCGCTGGTCGGGGTGCTGCTGCCGGTGCTGCTCACCCCGCTGCTCGGGCTCGCCGCGTTCACCAACGGCACACCGGTACGGGTGGGTTTCGCGCCCGGTCTGGTCGCCGCCACGGTCGGGCTCGGCGCGGTCGCGCTGGGCTTCGCCATGGCGGTGGAGGCTTTGAACAACCGTCGGATGCGCCTCGGCGAGGTGCTCCGGCTCGGAGAGGAGAGCTGAGATGACCACGACCGCCCAGAACCCCGTCGTACCCGACCTGGCGGACCTGCAACGCCGGGCGGCGCAGCGGGCGGCCGAACGGGCCGGCGGGCAGGACCGGCTGCGCGGGCACATCGTCTGCGACGGCCTGGTCCGGATCTTCAAGACCGAAGGGGTCGAGGTGGTCGCCCTCCAGGGGCTCGACCTGGTGATCGACCGGGGTGAGCTGGTGGCGATCGTCGGGGCCTCCGGCTCGGGCAAGTCGACCCTGCTCAACATCCTCTCCGGGCTGGACACGCCGACGGCGGGGATCGCCCGGGTGGCCGACTACGACCTGCTGGCGCTGTCGGCCCGCCGCCGGTTGCGCTACCGGCGGCACACCGTCGGGTTCGTCTGGCAGCAGACCGGCCGCAACCTGCTGCCGTACCTGACCGCCCGGGAGAACGTGGAGCTGCCGATGCGGCTGGCCCGGCGCGGTGGTGGCGGCCGGGCCCGCCGACGACGGGCCGACGAGCTGCTGGACCTGGTCGGGGTGGGCTACTGCGCGGACCGGCGTCCCGGGCAGCTCAGCGGCGGCGAGCAGCAGCGCTGCGCGGTCGCGGTGGCGGTCGCCAACGACCCGGAGGTGCTCTTCGCCGACGAACCGACCGGCGAGCTGGACGAGGCGACCGGCGCGGAGGTCTTCGCGGCGCTGCGCACCATCAACGCCGAACTGGGGGTGACCGTGGTGGTGGTCACCCACGACCACGCCGTCGCCGACCAGGTCCGCCGCACCGTCGCGATCCGCGACGGCCGGACCGCCTCCGAGGTACGCCGGACCGCGCGGATCGGCGCCGACGGCAGCACCGAACTGGTCAGCGAGGAGTACGCGGTGCTGGACCGGACCGGCCGGATGCAGCTCCCGGCGCCCTTCGTGGCGGCCCTGGCGTTGCGGGACCGGGTCCGCCTCGATCTCGCCCCCGACCACGTGCAGGTCCGCCCCGGCGACCAGACGCCGGACCAGAACGGGAGTGACGCATGAGCGAGCAGGTTCCCGCCGTCCGGGCCGACACGACGGTCGTCCGGGCCGCCGACGCGGTCACCGACGAGGTGGTCCGGGTCGAGGGGGTGAGCCGGACGTTCGGCCGGGGACGGCACGCCGTGCACGCCGTCCGTGAGGTCTCCTTCACCGCCGCCCGGGGTGAGCTGGTGGCGGTGCGGGGCCGCTCCGGCGCCGGCAAGACCACCCTGCTGAACCTGGTCGGCGGGCTGGACCGACCGGACACCGGCCGGGTCCGGGTGGCCGGGCACGACGTCACCGGTGCCGGCGAGGCCGAGCTGCTGCGGCTGCGCCGGGGCACGGTCGGGTTCGTGTTCCAGACCTTCGGGCTGGTGCCGATCCTGTCGGCGGCGGAGAACGTCGGGGTGCCGCTGCGGCTGGCCCGGGTCCCGGCGGCGGAGCGTGAGCAGCGGGTGGCGGTGCTGCTGGAACTGGTCGGCCTGGGTGGCCACGCCGGTCAGCGCCCGTACGAGCTGTCCGGTGGGCAGCAGCAGCGGGTCGCCGTGGCCCGCGCCCTGGCCAACGAACCCGACCTGCTGATCGCCGACGAGCCGACCGGTCAGCTCGACTCCGAGACCGGCCGGGCGATCATGGACCTGCTCCGCGCGGTGGTGCACGCGCGGGGGATGACCGCCCTGGTCGCCACCCACGACCCGGCTCTGATCGAGGTGGCCGACCGGGCGCTGACCCTGCGCGACGGCCGCCTGGTCGACGACTGACCGGCAGAGGGTGGGTCAGGCCGCCGGGTGACCCGCTCCCACATCCTCACGGTCAGAGGGGGAGTTTCATGCCCTCGTGGCTGGCGACGAAGCCGAGGCGCTGATAGAAGCGGTGCGCGTCGGTGCGGGACTTGTCGGTGGTGAGCTGCACCAACCCGCAGCCCCGCCGTCGAGCCTCGTCGATCGCCCAGGTCATCATCGCCTGGCCCACCCCGTGCCCGCGCAGGTCGGAGCGGACCCGGACCGCCTCCACGAGCGCCCGTTCCGCGCCGTGCCGGCCCAGCCCCGGAATGTAGGTGAGCTGGAAGCAGCCGACGACCTCCCCGGCGCGTTCGGCCACCAGCTGCTGGTTGCGTGGGTCGGCGGTGATGGCGGCGAACGCCCGCTCGTACGCCTCGTCCACCCCGGTGTGCTCGCGTGTCCGGCCGAGCACGTCGTCGGCGAGCAGGGCCAGGATGGCGGGCAGGTCGTCCCGGACCGCCTCGCGGAGGATCACGTCGGTCATGACCGGCAGCCTGTCACAGCACCCCGCCCGGTCGCCGGGCACAGGTGGGTGTCCCGGCCTGCGGTCGGTCGTCGGACGCCCGGCGGGCGGCGGTGGCGTCCGGGAGGCAGCATGGTGCGGCATGAAGCTGTTGTTGCCGTTCCGGTGGGTCTACCGAGGCCTGGTGTACTTCGCCAACTCGCCCCGGACGCTGATCACGTCGTACCTGCTGATGATCGTGGTGGCCGGGGTGATCTACGGCCAGGTGGAGCACCGCAGCGCCGCCGACGCCGTGTGGTGGGCGGTGGTCACCGCCTCCACCGTCGGCTACGGCGACATCTCCCCGACCAGCTGGCAGGGACGCGTCCTGGCCGCGCTGCTGATCTCCACCATGGTGCTGCTGGTCATTCCCCTGATCACCGCGCACTTCGCCAGCCGGCTCATCGTCGACGACGACGCCTTCGAGCACGTCGAGCAGGAGGAGCTGAAGAACGACGTGCGCCGGATGCGGGCGCTGCTGGAGGAGTTGGCCGCCCGGCAGGGCATCGAGCTGCCGGAGCTGCCACCGCCGCCGGCCCCACCGGACCACGCGACCCTGGTCAGGCAGCGGCTGCGCGGACGCCGCAACCGCCGCTGACCACCGGCAGCGACCCCGAAACCCGGTCGGAGCAGCGACCGTGACGTGGTGGGTCGGTGACCGTCTCGCCCGGCGGGAGCGTCGATCGCCCGGCGGGAGTGTCCGTCGCCCGGTGGCGGCGTCGCCGGGTCAGCGGGCGGGGCAGCGCAACCCCTCCCGGGGGACGGTGAGCGAGATCAGGTAGGCGTCCACCGCCTCGGTGATGCAGGCGGTCTGCGGGTAGGCGGTGTGCCCCTCGCCCTCCCAGGTGAGCACCCGGCCGACCCCCAGCATCGCGGCCAGCCGGGCCGTCTGCTCGTACGGCGTGGCCGGGTCACCGGTGGTGCCCACCACCACGATCGGTGGCGCCCCGTCGGCCGGGCCGGTCGGGTACGGGTCCCGCCCGCCCGGCCACTCGACGCAACCGAACATCCCCACCGCCAGGGCCGGCCCGAACAGCGGGTACTGCTGCCGCCACTGCGACTGCAACTGGCGGATCTGCGCCACGCTGGGCTTCTCGGTCTCGTCGGCGCAGTTGACCGCGAGGTTGGCGTCGAAGAGGTTGGAGTAGTGCCCGTCCTCGCCCCGCCCGGCGTACGCGTCGGCGAGCTTGAACACGTCGGTCGGGTCGCCCTCGTCGAGCCGGTCGATCGCGCGGGCCAACTCCTCCCAACCCGACTCGGTGTAGAGCGAGGAGATCACCGCGTAGAAGACCCACCCGGAGGTGGCCTCCCGCCCGTCGGCACCGCGTACCGGGGAGACCTTCGCCTTGTCGATCGCCGAGGTCACCGCAGCCCGGGCGTCCGGGGCGATCGGGCAGCGGCCGGCATTCGCCGCGCACCACCGGTCGAAGTTGTCGAATGCCCGCTCGAAGCCCCGGGCCTGGCTCTCCGACCCGGCCACCAACTGCTGTCGGGGGTCGACCGCACCGTCGAGCACCAGCGCCCGGACCCGCTGCGGGTAGAGCTGGGCGTAGGTCGCGCCGAGCAGGGTGCCGTAGGAGTAGCCGAGGTAGGTGAGCTTGTCGTCGCCGACGGCGGCCCGCACCGCGTCCATGTCCCGGGCGGCCTGCTCGGTGCCGTAGAGGGGGAGCTGGTCGCCGTACCGGTTGCCGCAGCCCTGGCCGATCCGCCGGTTGAGCGCCTGGTAGGCGTCGAACGACTGTTGGCTGCGTGGGTCGGGGTCGTAGCCGAAGCTGGCGTCCAGGTCGGCGTCGGAGATGCACTTGACCGGGCTGGACCGGGACACCCCGCGCGGGTCGAAGCCGACGATGTCGAACCGGTCGGTGACCGCGGCGGGCAGCCCCCCGAAGGACGGCCCGAAGGACAGGTAGACGGCGGTGTCCACGCCGGAACCGCCCGGCCCACCCGGGTTGATCACCAGGGAACCGATCCGGTCCCGTTGTTTCGAGGACCGGGCCCGCAGCAGCGCGATCTCGAAGGTCTCGCCGCTGCCCGGTCCGGTGGTCGCTCCCGTCCCGGCACCCCAGTTGCGGGGCACCGCGATCCGGGCGCACTCGTAGCGCATGCCCGGGGCACCCCGGCCCACCAGCTCGTCGGCCACCTCCGGGCAGGCCCGCCAGGCGGGCGTGTCGCCCGGTGCCGCCGCCGACGAGTCCTCCGTCCGCGGGGCGAACGCCGGCAGGGTGCACCCGGTGACGAGCAACGCGCCCGCGACGAACCCGGCCAGGGCGAGCCGGAACCGGCGGTTGCGGCGGGCGGTGCTGGTCACCGGCGAACCTCCATGATCGGGTAGCAGTCAGGCTACGCCCGGGTGCCGGCGTCCGGCGGCACGGTCGCCGCCGGATCGCCCCGGAGCACCTGGTCGACGTCGAAGCGCACCGGGCGGTCGAGCTGGTCGTAGCGGCAGGACCGGGGATCGCGGTCGGGCCGCCAGCGGACGAACCGGGCGGTGTGCCGGAACCGGTCGCCCTCCATCGCGTCGTAGCCGACCTCCATCACCAGCGCGGGGCGCAGCGGCACCCAGTCGAGGTTCTTGCCGCCCGTCCAGCGGCTGACCCCGCCGGGGATCCGCTGGCCGCGCTCGTGGTCGCCGTGCACCCACGGGTGCTCCGCGTCGCCCTCCCGGTAGGGGGCCAGCTCGTCGAGCAGCTCCTGCCGGCGGGCCATGGTGAACGAGGCGCTCACCCCGACGTGGTGCAGCACCCCGGCGTCGTCGTAGAGGCCCAGCAGCAACGAGCCGACCACCGGCCCGGACTTGTGCCAGCGGAACCCGGCGACCACCACGTCGGCCGTCCGGGCATGTTTGACCTTGGCCATCAGCCGCTTGCCCGGCTGGTAGGTCAGGTCGGCCGGCTTGACGATCAACCCGTCCAGCCCGGCACCCTCGAACACCTCGAACCAGCGCCGGGCGGTCTCCGGATCGGTGGTGACCTGGGTGACGTGCACCGGCGGCCGGACCCCGGCCAGCGCCCGCACCAGACGCTCCCGCCGGGTCGGGTAGGGCTGGTCGACCAGCAGCTCGTCGTCGAGGGCGAGCAGGTCGAAGGCGACGAAGTCGGCCGGGGTCGTCTCGGCGAGCAGGGCGACCCGGGAGGCGGCCGGGTGGATCCGCTGGGCGAGCTGCTCGAAGTCGAGCCGGGGCTGGCCGCCCGGACCGTCGCGCCGGATCACGATCAGCTCGCCGTCGACCGCGCACCGCTCGGGCAGCTGCGCCAGCACCTGCGCGACCACCTCGGGGAAGTAGCGGGTCATCGACTTGCCGCCCCGGCTGGCCAGCTCGACCTCGTCGCCGTCGCGGAACACGATGCAGCGGAAGCCGTCCCACTTGGGCTCGTAGGTCAGGCCGGGATCGGTGGGCAGGCGGGCCACGCTCTTGGCCAGCATCGGCTCGACCGGCGGGTTGATCGGCAGGTCCACGGCGACAGTCAACCAGACGCCACCGACAGTGGTGAGGCAGATCACCGTCGGTCCCGGTCCGGCGTGTCCCCGTGGGTACCGGCCGTCCCTCGGGGGCGGATTCGTCTGCGCAGCTCGGAGCTACCGTCGCGGGGTGGAGTGGCGGTGTGGTTGCTGTGGGCGCTGGCAGGTCAGCGTCGAGCTGGTGCGGGGCCGGCACCGCTACCGCCTGGTGCACCGCTATCCGGCCCGCTTCGGCGGCGGCAGGAACGTGCTCGGCGAGGCGGGCACCGTCGCCGAACTGACCGAGCTGCTCCACCGGCACACCCCGCTGGACCTGGCCGACCTGCGCGAGGCCGGCTGACCCGCGCACCGGTCGAGGCCCGACCCGGCCGAGGCCCCGTCCGGTCGAGGCTACGTCCGATCCCCGCGTCCGGCCGGGCCGCGTCCCGGCGGGCGCACGGTCGGGAGGTCGCACGGTCGGGAGGGCGACCGGAGGGTGGCCCGGTCACGATCGCTGCGGCAGGCTCGTCGGGGAACCGGGCGGCACGCGGGTGCCGCCGGTGGAGCCACGGAGGCGGCATGCGGTTCGAGACGGCGACCGAGATCGACGCGGACATCGACACGGTCTGGGCGGTGCAGAGCGACATCGACCGCTGGCCCGAGTGGACCGAATCGGTGCGGACCGCCCGCCGGGGTGAGGCCGGACCGTTGGTCCTCGGGGCCACCGCCCGGCTGGAGCAGCCCTGGCTCCGTCCGACGTCCTGGCGGGTCACCGAGATCGACCCGCCCCGCTGCTTCGTCTGGGAGTCCAGCACCCCGGGGGTGCACAGCCGGGGCGAGCACCGGATCGTGCCGCTGCCCGACGGTCGGGTCCGGGTGGAGCTGGCCCTGGTGCTCACCGGACCCCTCGCCGGACCCACCGGCCGGCTCGGCGGCCGGCTGGTGCGCCGTTACCTGCGGTTGGAGGCCGACGGGCTCCGGCGACGCTGCGAGGCCGGCTGAGCCGGGTGGGCGGCACCGCCGGTCGGGTCGCCGGTCGACGACATCGGCCATAGGCTGGGGATGACCCTGGGGAGGCACGGTGTCCGAGTTGACGTACCCCGAGGTGGGTGCGACCCGACGGGGGCCGCTACCGGCGGGCTACCACCACCTGCGGCACACCGCCCCGATGCCGCCCGGCAGTTTCCTGGTCGCCGCCGAGGCGGTGCTGAGCTGGCGGCTGCACCGGGCGGCCGGGGTGCGGATGCGCACCGACGCGCCCCGGGCCGCGCCCGGGGCGCGGGTCACCCCGGGGCTCGGGCTGGGACCACTGCGGGTGTGGGGGCCGTGCGAGGTGGTCTGGGTGGCCGAGGGCGACCGGGAGGCCGGCTTCGGCTACGGCACCCTGCCCGGCCATCCGGAACGCGGGGAGGAAGCGTTCCTGGTCCGCTGCGACGCTGAAGGCAGGGTCAGCTTCGAGGTCACCGCGTTCAGCCGGCCGGACCGCTGGTTCATGACCGCCGCCGGGCCCGCCGGTCGCGCCGTCCAGCACGGGTACGCCCGTTGGCTGGCCCACACCCTGCGCCGGCTCTCCCACCAGCCGACGTCATGAGCGACCCGGGGTCGCCTCGGTAACGGCAGCCACCCGCCCCGGTAGCCCCCTGCATCGGCGACACGGCGCACCGGGTCCCCGCCCGGCGGGGCGACGGTGGCTGGTGGGGAGGGGTCAGAAGCGGGCGAAGGAGCGGATCGGCATCCGGGGACCGAACCGGGGCGCCTGGATGCCGGCGACGGCCAGCAGCAGGCAGACCCGACCCCGGTGACCCCGGAACGGGGCGAGCAGGTCGAGCATCCGGGCGTCGTCACCGCGCGCCTCACCGGCGAGCGCCCAGGCCACCGTGTTCGGCACGTGGTAGTCGCCGACGCTTACCGCGTCCGGGTCGCCGTACCCGATCCGGACCACCTCGGCGGCGGTCCACGGGCCGATGCCGGGGATCGCGGTGAGCCGTCGGGTCGCCTCGGCGCTGTCGACGCAGCGTTCCAGCCGGTCGGCCAGGGCGGCGGCCCGCCGTAGCGTGTCGGCCCGGCGCTGCTCCACGCCGAATGGGTGGAACACCCAGTACGGCGTCGCCGCCACGGTGGCCGCGTCGGGTGGCAGCAGCAGCGGCTGGAACGGGCCGGGCGCGGGCTCGGCGAAGTGCCGTACGGTCGCCGCGTACGCCCGGTACGCCTCCGTGCCGGTGACCTTCTGTTCGAAGACGGCGCGCAGCACCCGGGGGAAGAGTTGGCCGGTGGCGGGCATCCGCAGCCCCCGGTGCCGGGCGGCCAGTTCGGCCACCACCGGATGGGCGGCGGCCAGCTCGGCGAAGCCGGTCAGGTCGTCGCGCAGGCCGGCGACCGCGTCGGCCCGCTCGACCACCCAGTCGGCACCCGGCCCGTGGCCCTCGGCGACCAGTTCCCCCTGCCCGGGGCGCAGGGCGAGGGTGGCCGGACCGGCCGGGGTGCGGGTGGCCCACCAGAAGGTGCCGGCGGCGATCCGCGCACACGGGTCGTACGGGCTGAAGGTGAGGGGCCGGACGGAGGCGGTGAACCGGTAGTCGGCCGGCGGTCGCAGCACCCGGCGTGCTGCCGGCTCGTCCCAGGTCACCCCGTCACTGTGCCATGCCCGGGCGGCCGGGTCACCCGGCCCCGCCCCGGCGTCCGGCCCCGCCCCGGCGAGGGGCCGGGGCCGGAAATGGACGACACCGCCGACGCCCTGCGCGTCGGCGGTGTCTCCATCCCGGAGTGGACCGGCCGCCCGAGCGGCCGTGGGTGCGGGGTTGGGGGGACCTTCGATGGCGCGCGCCCGCTGGCGTGTGGCGCGTCCACCGCCCTCGTCCGCTCCGGGGGTTCGTGGGGGGGGAGGGTCCGGCGGGTGGTACCGCGACGCCGGCCCGGTGAGGGCCGGCGTCGCGGCCGGGACCGTGCGACGCTGCCGGTACGTCGAGGCCCTGGTGTGCCGGTGGCCGGCCGCGCCCTCCCCGGCTGCGACCGGCCACCGTGTCCCGGCTGATGCTGGATCAGTAGGTGTAGTCGCCGCCGCTGCTGGAGCCGCCCGAGTCGCCGGCCGCCGGCGGGGCGACCGCCTTCGGGGTGCCGGTGGGCAGGCAGGTCAGGTTCTTCTTGCCGTTCGGGTCGACCACGAACCAGGTGCCGCCGACGCCCTGGCCCTTCCATTGGCCGGCCTTCTTGTCGCCGATGTAGCGGTAGACCGGCCAACCACCGATGGTGATCTGGCGGGTGCCGTCCTGGCGGGTGACGGTGCCGACCTTGTCGTCGGAGACGCCCTGGAGCTGCGGGTTGCCGTCGGTCAGCGCGGGCGGCCAGACCTGGGCGCACTTGTCGACGCAGTTCGACGACGGCGGATCGTCGGAGTCCTTGTCGAAGCGGTAGAGGATGAAGCCTTCCTGGTCCACCACGACCTTGCCCATCCGGGCGATCTTCTTACCGACGAGCTGGTCGGTGAGCTGAACGTTGGCCGGGGGCGGCGCCTGGTCGGCGGCGGGGGCGCCCGAGGCGCCGGGCGCACCGGGGGAGGCCGAGGTATCCGGCTCGACCGACGCGGTGGGCTCGGCCGCGGCGACGGCGACCGGCTCGGCTGCGCTGGAGTTCGCTCCGTTGTAACCTGCGGGTGCGCAGGCCGTGAGTGCGACCACCGCGCTCGCGACGATGACGGTCGTCCGCTTGATCTTTGCCACGTGCCCTCCTCATTCTTGGCGGTTCACCGAGTAGTACGGAGCGTCCACTGTCAAGGTTGAACGATCTACAGTGGGCCATTTCACATCTGATTCGTTGAACCGTTCCGGCCGGCCGTACGTGTGCGCCAGCAGAGGCACCCTCCGGGCCCGGAAAGCCGAAACGGCGTCGACCCGGACCGGGTCGACGCCGTTTCGACGGTTGGTTCAGGGAACCAGGGTCACCAGCGGACTCGCCACCCCGTTGGCGTCCACCGACTGCACCTGCAACTTCGCGATCTCACCGCGCGGCGCCGAGGTGGACGCCTCCAACTGGAGATTCTGCGGGTTGGCGGTGGTGCCGTAACCCGTTCCCGGCACCGCCCAGGTGGAGATCACCTCGGTGGTGTCGTTCTTGCGGATGACCACCAGCCGGCAGGTGCGCGGGCCGGGCAGCCGGGTCAGGTTGAACCCGATCCAGGTGCCGTACTCCTTGCTGGCGAGCCACATGGTGGTCTTCACCCCGGTGCTGCCGTCGGTCGCGTCGAACTGGTCGCCCTCGATCTCGGTGCCACCCACCGACGGCCCCGACCGGGTCGGCTGCGGGCTCGCCGGCCCGTCCACCGGCGCGGACCGGCTCGGCTCGGCGATCACCGGGCCGGAACCGCCACCCGGGTTGCCGAAGGTGGCCACACCGACGCCGCTGAGCGCGCCGACCGCCACCACCGCGGCGGCCATCGACAGCACCTGCCGGAACCGGGCCTTGCGCCGGTGGGTACGGACCGCGACCAGGGTACGGTCCAACAGCCGCGGGTCCGTCGCGGTCTGCTCCATCGCCATCATCGTCTCGCCGTCGATGTCGGAGAGCAGCCCCACCACCGGGACCATGGTCTCCAACTCGGCGGCACACGCCCAGCAGGTCGCGAGGTGTTCCTCGAACCGTTCGGTGTCCTGCACGTCCAGGACGCCGAGCGCGTAGGCGGCTACGTCCATATGGTCTGCCCGGCTCATTCCGTCACCCCCCTCTCCTGTAGGGCCGTGCGCAGCGCGCGCAGCGCGTAGTAGACCCGCGACTTCGCGGTGCCCAGCGGCAGGCCCAACTCCTCGGCCGCCTCCGGCACCGTCCGGCCACGGAAGTACGTCGCCACCAGGATCTCCCGGTGCGACTGGCTCAACGTACGCAGCGCGTCCGCCACCGTCATGGTGCGCAGCACCCGGTCGGTGCTGTCCGCCTCGGCGAACGCCGTCAGATCCCGGTCGTACGTCTCCGGCGGGCGGGCCTGCTCGCTGCGGTGCTCGTCGATGGCGATCCGCCGGGCCACCGTGACCAGCCAGGGCCGCAGCGAACCCTGCCCCTGCACGCCCAGCCGGTGCGCGTTGCGCCAGGCCCGCAGCAGCGTCTCCTGGACGATGTCCTCGGCGCGCTGCCGGTCACCACCGGTCAACCGCATCACGAACATCAGCAGCGGGCCGGCGTGCTCGGCGTAGAGCAGCCGGACCAACTGGTCGGAGTGGCTCGCCTCCGGGGTCGTCGCCGGGGCCTGGTGCCGCCCGGGCGCCGACCGCGGAGTCACCGGGCCATTCTGGCGATCGGTGGGGCCGGCGTCGACCCCCCGGCTTGACCTCGACGCACGCGACTGCGGCTGGGCCCGGGCGAACATCCACCCTGGCCTGGCCAATTCGCCGTGCAAGCCGGCCGCGACCGCACTCATCCAGACCTCCTGCTGTCCACCGACATCAGCGGGCCCACGGGGAGGGCGCCGACCCTTGATACGGAACGCCCATCCCGGCGGATCAACGGCGGACCGAAAAAATTCCTGGCGGCGGCGGAACGGAGCCCGTGGCGTCCGCGTCGGTGACCACCGCCGCGCCGGCCACGAACCGGTCCAACTGGTCGCCGGCCAGCACCCGACCGGGGAACCAGTCCCCGGCCGCGCGGCGGGTCAACTCCGGCACCGGCGGCTCGACCCGCCCCGCCACCAGCACCAGGTTGCCGTGCCGCCGCCCCCGCAGCACGGCCGCGTCACCGACCAGGGCGGCCCGGGGCAGCACCGAACGCACCGTCGCCACCTGGGCGCGGGCGTGCCGCAACGGTGGACCGTCGGCCAGGTTGGCCAGGTACCAGCCGCCCGGCGCGAGCACCCGGGCCACCTGCCCCGCGTACTCCGCGCTGGTCAGGTGGGCGGGGGTACGCGCACCGGCGAAGACGTCGGCGACCACCACGTCGTACCCTCCGTCGCGGCTGGCCTCCAGGGTGGCCCGGGCGTCGGCGACCCGCACCTTCAGCCGGGAGTCGGCCGGCCAGGGCAGCTCTCGGCGGACCAGCTCCACCAGCGCGCCGTCGACCTCGGCGACCCGCTGCGTCGACCCGGGCCGGGTGACCTGCACGTACCGGGGCAGGGTCAGCGCGCCGCCGCCCAGGTGCAGCACCCGCAGCGGGGCCCCCGGCGGGGCGAGCAGGTCCAGCGCCGCGCCGAACCGGCGGACGTACTCGAACTCCAGGTGCGTCGGGTCGGCCAGGTCCACGTGCGACTGCGGGGCGTCGTCGAGCAGCAGCGTCCACGAGCGCGGCCGGTCCGGGTCCGGCACCAGCTCGGCCCGACCGGTGTCCACGTCCACGACGATCCGATCGTCGCCCCGACGGCGGCCCATCAGCGGCACCTCCCATGGTCGTGGCCCATCAGCGACGCATCCCGCTGCGGCTGGCCATGGTCAGCGCGCGGTGCAGCAACCGGGCGTCGCCCAGCAGCCCGCGCAGCCGCCGCTCCAACCCGGCGATCGGCACCAGGTTCTGCGGGGCCCGGGGGTCCTTGTACGGCGAGGAGGCGAACCGGGGCAGGGTGACCAGCGACAGGTCGGCCAGCGCGATCGCGTCCTGCGGTTCGAGGTCGGGCGAGCACTCCAGCCGGACGATCCCGGCCCACGGCGCACCCACCGTCACCGGCAGCCGCAGGTACCACGACCAGCCACCCCAGGCGGTGCCGAGCCGGAACACCGGGGACCGCTGGCCGGAGCCCAGCCCGGTGACCACGGCGGTGAGCCGGGCGTCGAGATACTGGCTGTGCTGGGTCTTGATGTAGCCCAGGGTGCGCGGCAGCTGCCGACGCGCCCGCAGCGGGCCGTCCACCACCAGCAGGTCCCCGTCGGTGCGGGCCGCGTCGGACACGGCGACCTCCAGGGCGGTCAGCGGGGCCTGCACCGCTGCGGGCAGCTTGCTCAGCTCCCCGGTGCCGCCGACCCGGTGCACCGGGTAGCGCACCTGCCCGCAGGCCACCTCCTGCGCCGACGGGCTGGCCGTGAACAGGCCCCGACCCACCCGTGCCCCGGCCAGCTCGGCCGCGCCGCGCTCCAGGTCACAACGGACCACCCCGGCCGCGTACGAGGCGGCGATCCCCGGGTACGAGGCACCGTCCTCCTCGGCCGTCCACACGCTGGCGTCGATCCGGCGTACCCCGTCGACGAGCAGCACCACGTCCGGGGCGGCCACCCCCGGGCGCGGCCCGATCGCCCGCCAGTCCACCGCCGGCAGTTCCACGTCGGTGTCGACCTGGGTGCTGCTCGGCGTCACCGGCCCACCCGGCGTCGCCTCGAACGACGCCCCGTAGGACGGGTCCCAGGCGTCCACGAACAGCTGCGGCCCGGTCACGTCACCGCCCCACGAACCGACCTCGCGCTCACCGGGCCCGCCTTTCGTTCGCGACTGCGGGGCTCCGCTGCGCTGCACTCCTCGCGCTCACCGGGCCCGCCTTTCGTTCGCGACTGCGGGGCTCCGCTGCGCTGCGCTCCTCGCGCTCACCGGCCGGTCCGTTCGACGTGGGCCGTGCGGGCGTCCTTGCGGACCTCGAAACGCACCGGGATGCGCTCGGCCAGCGCCGGCACGTGGGTGACCACGCCGACCATCCGGTCACCCCGGGCGGCCAGGCTCTCCAGGGTGGCGGCGACGATGTCCAGGGTGGCCGCGTCGAGGGTGCCGAACCCCTCGTCCAACACGATCGACTCCAGGCTGGCGGCGGTGGTGGACATCCCGGCGAGCTGCTCGGACAGGGCCAGCGCCAGCGCCAGCGACGCCTGGAACGTCTCCCCGCCGGACAGCGTCCGCACCCCCCGGCGCAGCCCCGCGTCGTGGTGGTCGACCACGAAGAACTCACCCTTGTCGTGGACCAGGTCGTACTGCCCCTGGGACAGCTCCCGCAGGATCCGGGAGGCCCCGTCGACCAGCAGGTCCAACGCCTCGGCCAACAGCCACCGCTCGAAGTTGTTGGCCCGCAGGTGCCCGGCCAGCGCCCGCGCCGTACGCGCCTGCCGTTCGTGCTCGGCGCGCTGTTCCCGCAGCTGGAGGGCCTGCGCGCGGCGTTCGGTGATCCGCCGCAGGTCGGCCTCGGCCCGCTCGGCGGCCACCGCGACCGCCTGCGCCGGGTCGTCGGCGGGGGCAGCCCGGCGGCGTCGAGCAGGCCGCCGAGGCGTTCCTCGACCGACTCGGCGGCCGACCGCGCCATGTGCACCGCCTCGACCAGAGCGTCCCGCTCGGCCCGTCGTCGCCCGGCCTGCGCGCCGGCCCACCCGACCAGGGCCGTCCAGGCGGCGGCGACGTCGTCCCGGTCGGCGGCCGGCGGCCCGAACCGGGCCAGCCCGTCCCGGGTGGTGTCGAAGTCCCGCCAGGCGGCCCGCAGCCGCTCCTCGGCGGTGTCGGCCGCCCCCGGGCCCGCCGGGCGGCGTCCCGGCCGGACCGTACCGCCGCCGCCGCCTCGTCGAGTGCCTGCCGCAGCCGGGCGTGCTCGGCGAGCTGGTCGCGCAGCGCCGCCGGGGTGGCCGCCCCGGCGAGCTGCCCGGCCAGCTCGGTCAGCCGGCCGTGCAGCTGGTCGTGCTGGGCCCGCAGCCGGACCAGTGTCCGGTCCCGCTCCCGGGCGGCGGTGTCCCGCTCGTCGACCAGCGCCTGCGCGGCCTTGCTGGCCGCCCGGGCCGCCTTGCCGGCGGCGGTCGCCGCAGCCACCGCCGAACCGGCCGGCAACGCCGGCACCCGGGGCACCGGCTGCACGCAGACCGGGCAGGTCGCGCCGTCGACCAGGTGCGCCCGGAGCGCGACCGCCTGGTCGGTGGCCTTGGCCTCCTCGTGCGCCCGGAACGCCGCCTCCAGCTCGGCCTCGGCCCGTGCCGCCGCCTCCCGGGCCGCGTCGAGCGCCGCCACCGCCGTGTCGTGCGCGGCCCGCGCCGCGTCCAGCGCCGCCCGGACCGTGTCCGCCTCGCCGGCGAGCCGCTCCGCGTCGGCGTGCGCGCGCAGCAGCAGCCGCAGGGCGCTCTCGTCGCCCGCGCCCGCCAACTCGCCGCGCAGCTTCTCCTCCCGCTCCTCGGCCAACGCCACGGTGCGGGCCGCCGCGTCGACCGCCGCCCGCGCGGTGCTCACCGCGTGGGCCACCTCGGCCACCCCGGCGGGGGCGCGCACCCCGCCAGCCCGGCCAGATCGGCGTCGAGCGCCGCCAGCGCCGCCGTGGCCTCCCGCGCCGCCGCCCACGCCCGCTCCCGCTCCGGTACGGCCGCCGCCACCGCCACCGACAGCTCCCGGATCCGGTCGACCTGCGCGGACGCGGTGGCCAGCGTCGCGTCGTCGACGTCGGTCAACCCGCCGAGCACCCGGGCGACCGCCTCCAGCTTCGCCTCGGCCTGCCCGGCGCGTTCGGTGGCCCGTTTCTGCACGTTCTCGTAGACGCCGAGGCCGAGCAGGTTGACCAGGATCTGCTGCCGGGTGGCCGGCTTGGCGTGCAGGAAGTCGGCGAACTGCCCCTGCGGCAGCACCACGCAGGAGGTGAACTGCTCGTACGGCAGCCCGACCGCGTCCAGCACGGCCTGTTCCATCTCGGCCGGGGTGCCGGCCAGCACCTCGCCCAGGTCCTCCGGGCTGAGCCCGGTGTCGAGCTTGGTGATGTCGAACCCGGGCGGCATCAGCTGCAACCCGGCGTTGGCGGTCTTGACCGTGCCCCGGCCGTCGCGGCGGACCACCCGGGTCGCCACGTACCGGTCGCCGGCCGACTCGAAGACCAACCGGACCCGGGCCTCCACCGCCGACGGGGCGAGCGCGTTTGCCAGCCCTCGGGCGCCACCCCAGCGGGGCACCGAGCCGTAGAGGACGAAGCAGATCGCGTCCAGCACCGTCGACTTGCCCGAGCCGGTCGGCCCGACCAGGGCGAAGAAGTCGGCGTCGGTGAAGTCGACGGTGGTCTCGTCGCGGAAGACGGTGAAACCGGCCAGGTCCAGCCGCATCGGTCGCATCAGCGCTCCACCTCCTCCAGCAACTCGTCGAAGAGGTCCCGGACCCCGTCGTCGTCGTGCCCCCGGCTGCCCAGGTAGTCGGCGAACAGCTCGCGGGGGGAGCGGCCGGCCCGCTGGGCGACCCGGGTGCCGCTGCCCGGGGTGGGCAGCAGCTCGGGGTCGATCCGGATCTCCAACGCGCGGGGGAACAGCTCCTGCACCTCCTCCCGCAGGCCGGCCCGGGGCTGCTCCCGGACGAACACCCGCAGCCAGCCCTCGGGCGGGTCGGCCTCGGCCAGTTGGGCGAGGGTGCCGCGCACCGTACGCAGCGGCACCGCCGCCGACACCGGCACCTCCCGGATCCGGGCGGCGGAGTGCGCGCCCACCTCGACCAGGGTCACCGAGCAGACGTTCTCCTGCTCGCCGAAGTCGACCGCGAGCGGGCTGCCGCTGTAGCGGATCGGGCACGGGCCGATCACCCGCTGCGACCGGTGCAGGTGCCCCAGGGCCACGTAGTGCGCGGTGCCCGGGAAGACCGACGTCGGCACCGCGTAGCCGAGGACGGTGTGCGCGTCCCGCTCGCCGCCACCGGTGCTCGCCCCGACCACGGTGAGGTGGGCGGTGACCAGGTGCACCCGGTCCGGCTCGGTGAAACCCTCGGTCAGCTTCGCCAGCACCCGGCCGAGGTGGTCGGCGTAGGTCTGGGTGGCTTCGGCGGCGGTCAGCTCGTACATCTCCACCGCGCGGACCGCGTACCGCTGGGACAGGAAGGGCAGCGCGGCGAGCTGCCACCGCTCACCGTCGGCGGTGACGCCGTCGATGACGTGCTCGGCCGGGTTGTCGCGGACCCCGCCGCGCAGGGTGATGCCGGCCGCCTCCGCCCAGGGGCGCAACGCGTCGAGGGCGTGGCCGTTGTCGTGGTTGCCGCCGATCGCCACCACGTCGGCCCCGGTCCGGCGCAGCGCGGTCAACGCCCGGGTGACCAGCCGGGTCGCCTCCGGGCTCGGCGCGGCCGTGTCGTAGAGGTCACCAGCGACGATGACGAGGTCGGGGCGCTCGGCGTGGGCGATCTCCATGACCCCGGCCAGCACCTGCTTGTGCTCCTCGGCCCGGGACTGCCCCTTGAGCACCTTGCCGACGTGCCAGTCGGAGGTGTGCAGGATCTTCATGGCGGCCAGCCCCCTAGAACGGAATGTCGTCGTCGGCGCCGCCCGAGCCGACCACGGCGAACGGGTCGATCGAGCCGGTGATCGAACGCAGCGTCTCCGACGGGGCCCGGCCCGCCTCGGACACCCGGGTCGCCCAGGCCGGGAAGGGGAACTCCAGGCACAGCGGGACCGGGATGTCCGGCTGGTTGACGAACATGGTGCCCGGCTTGGCCAGCAGGGCGCGTTGCCGCTGGGCCGGTGGGAGGAAGCCGTACTCCGGGCGGGACGCCTCGGCCGGGTCGAGCCGGCCGACCACCCGGATCGCCGAGTTGGTGACGATCCGCCGCTCGACCTCGCTGGCCGTCTGCTGCGCGCCGACCAGGATCACCCCGAGCGACCGGCCCCGCTCGGCGATGTCGAGCAGCACCTCCTTGATCGGGGAGGAGCCCTCGCGGGGGGCGTACTTGTTGAGCTCGTCGAGGACGACGAAGAGCAGCGGCTTGGCGGTGCCGGACTTCTCCTTGCGTTCGAACTCGCCGCGCAGCGTCACGCCGACCACGAAGCGCTGCGCGCGGTCCGGGAGGTTGTGCAGGTCGACCACGGTGACCTGGGCGCTCTCGGCGGTGTTGATCGCGTGCGGGCGGCGGGTGGCCAGGTCGCCCCGGATCAGTCGACCCAGGTCCTTCTTGCTGCCGATCAGCCGGCGGGCGAACGCGTTGACGGTGCCCAGGCCGACCGCGCTGCCCGCCCAGTCGCCCCGGGTCTCGTCGTCGTTGAGCTGCTCGACGACGTGGTCGACGAGGTCGGCGTAGGAGCCGAGGCGCACCCCGTCGACGCTGACCCCACCGTCGGCGGGCTGGGCGTAGCGGGCCAGGTGGGCGGTGACCGAGTGCACCACCATCGTGTACTGCTGGCGTTCGTCGTCGGCGTCGGCGAAGACGTACGGCAGGAGGCGTTCGGCGCAGAACTCGCTCAGCGTCCAGTAGAAGGCGTCGACGCCGGTGAGCCGGCTGCTCACGTCGGGGGTGCCGGAGGCGTCGCCGACCCGGGGCGGGGCGTACACCCGCACGTCGGGGAACGCCCCCGCGGCCAGCCCCAGCTTGGCGTACGCGGCCCGGGTGGGATCGTCGAGACGGGCGTTGGGGTGGTCGAGGAAGAGCAGGTCCTCGCCCTTGACGTTGAAGATCAGCGCCTTGGCGTTGACCGCGTCGCCGCCCAGCACCCCGGAACGGAACACCGAGTAGAGCAGGAAGGTGGCGAAGCTGGTCTTGGTGGCCACCCCGGAGATGCCGGAGATCGACACGTGTGCGCCCCGGCTGCCGTCGAGGAAGTCGGCGTTGAGGTAGACCGGGACGCCGTCGCGGCCCATCCCCATCGGGATGCGCCGTTCCATCCGGTCGAAGTGCAGCGCGCGGGCGCGGGCGTCGCCCTCGGCCCGGTAGACCGTCGCGCCCGGCGCGGGCGGCACGTACAGCTCCGGGTCGACCCGGGTGGTGGTGATCTCGGCGGCCTCCTGCACCTGGGCCGGGAGGGTGCCGTCGGCGATGGCGAAGACGTCCGACTCGAACTGGGCGCCCTCGTGCCGGGCGCGGACCTGGGTGACCACCCCGGCGATGGTGACCGGTTCCCGGTCGGGCAGGTCGCGCCGGGTGACCACCACGTCGTCGAGCTGGAGGTAGCTGCCCGGGGAGACGGCCGTCCAGAACTGCAACGGGGTGGCGTCGGCGGTGCCGAGCACCCGGCCGACGGGCTCGCCGGGGCTGTCGATCCGGCCGTCGATCCGGTCGTCGGTCATCCGCGGGCTCCGGTCAGCTGGTCGTCTCGGTCAGGGCGCACGACCTGCATCCTGCCCGAGGAGTGCGACAGGTTGCCACGCGACGCGGCGGACGCCACCGGCGGGCGGCCGTGGCGGCGACCCCGGGGAGGCGTACGACCGCCGATTCGGTGACCCGGGGGGAGTGTGCGGTCACCGACGGTCGAGATGTCGGGTGCGGGTGACCGCGTTTCGGCAGGTGGCGCGGGGTGACGGAAATACTCCGAAAAAATCTCGGTCCAGGGCGTGACAGAAACCGGCCGGTTGGGCTGAGAATAGCCACAGCCGACATCGAGGATCTTCTTCCTTCGGTGCCGGTTGTCACGCCCGTAACCTGCGGACACGTGACCGGCCCACGGTCCACCACCGGCGGGCCATCGTCAGTCGGCACCCCCCCGACTGTCCCTGTGGAGGCAGAACCCCGATGCGCCGAACCCCCCTGATGAGCGGCCTCGCCACGGCCGCTCTCCTGGCCACCGTCGTCACGGTGCCCACGGCGGCCACCGCCGCACCCACCGGTACCGCCGACCCGTTCACCCGCGCGGTCGCCCAGCTCAAGGCCCACTCCGGTGCCGGCCTCGCCGCCGACGGCCAGACGTTCACCCCCCGCAACGTGGTGACCGACGCCGACGGCACCGAGCACGTCCGGCTCAACCGCTACTCCGACGGTCTGCCCGTCCTCGGCGGCGACCTGGTCGTCCACCTCGGCAAGGGCGACTCCTGGCGCGGCGCCACCCACCGCCTCGCCAACGCCCCGCAACGCGCCCCGAAGGCCAAGCTCAGCGAGGCCGCCGCCAGCAAGATCGCGTACGCCGCATCGACCGCCACCGGCCGCTCCGTGGCCGGCGCGCAGCTCGTCTTCGACGCCGGTGACACCGCGACCACCCTCGCCTACGAGGTGGTGGTCGGCGGCACCCACGCCGACGGCACCCCGAGCGAGCTGCACGTGCTGGTCGACGCCACCACCGGCGCGGTCCGCGACTCGTGGGAGGGCGTGCAGCGGGAGGGCACCGGCAACACCTTCCACTCGGGCACGGTCTCGGTCGGCAGCAACCTGTCCGGCAGCACCTACCAGCTCGCCGACCCGGCCCGGGGCAACCACCGCACCTACGACCTCAACGGCAGGACCAGCGGCACCGGCACCCTGGTCACCAGCACCAACAACGTGTTCGGCAACGGCACCCTGACCAACCGGCAGACCGCCGCCGCCGACGCCGCCTTCGGCGCGCAGAAGACCTGGGACTACTACAAGAGCGCGCACGGCCGCAACGGCATCCGCAACGACGGCGTCGGCGCGTACAGCCGGGTGCACTACAGCAGCAACTACGCCAACGCGTTCTGGCAGGACGCCTGCTTCTGCATGACCTACGGCGACGGCGGTTCCGGCTGGTACCCGCTGACCTCGCTCGACGTGGCCGGGCACGAGATGACCCACGGGGTCACCAGCAACACCGCCGGGCTGCGCTACAGCGGCGAGTCCGGTGGCCTCAACGAGGCCACCAGCGACATCTTCGGCACCCTGGTCGAGTTCTACGCGGCCAGCGCCAAGGACCCGGGCGACTACCTGATCGGGGAGAAGCTGCGCAGCACCGGCACCCCGCTGCGCTACATGGACAAGCCCTCCAAGGACGGCAAGTCGGCGGACTGCTGGAGCAGCTCGGTCGGCGGCCTGGACGTGCACTACTCCTCGGGCGTGGCCAACCACTTCTTCTACCTGCTCGCCGTGGGCAGCGGCACCTCCTCCTACGGCACCAGCACGACCTGCAACGGCACCACCATCACCGGCATCGGCAACACCAAGGCCGGAGCGATCTGGTACCGGGCGCTGACCCGCTACATGACCACCACCACCAACTACAAGGGCGCCCGCACCGCGACCCTGTCGGCCGCCACCGACCTGTACGGCGCGACCAGCACCGAGTACAAGACGGTCGCCGCCGCCTGGGCGGCCGTGAGCGTCAGCTGATCCCGGTCCGGCGGCGACGGCTCTCCGTCGCCGCCGGACCGTCGCGTTCATCCGCGGGGCGTGGCCACACCGGGCGGTGTGGCCACGCCCCGTGTCGTGCGGGTCCCGCCCCGCCGGTCGACCGGCCGGGCCGTCGCACCCGGGCCGGACTCGGCGGCGTACCCCGGCTGCCTGTGGTGTCGGGCGGCGCGCGCCCGGCGGACCGCCGCAGGGTGCCGGCCTCAGCCGGCGGGTGCGGCCCCGGCGGACGGCGTGTCCGCCGGGTCGCGGGCGTAGCGCAGCATGA
This sequence comes from Micromonospora sp. CA-248260, assembly GCF_050942205.1. Classification (NCBI taxonomy): domain Bacteria; kingdom Bacillati; phylum Actinomycetota; class Actinomycetes; order Micromonosporales; family Micromonosporaceae; genus Micromonospora; species Micromonospora sp. CA-248260. The sequence goes on from NZ_CP192021.1 coordinate 1,829,689, forward strand.
GCACGCCGTCCCCGGCGGCCAGCGTGTGCCGCAGCGGCAGCGGTCGGGGCGGGCTGTGCGGTCCGGCGGTGATCCGCCCCGGGCCGGCCCCGGCCAACAGCGGGGCGACGGTCAGGCAGAGTTCGTCGACGAGGTCGGCCGCGGTGAGCGCGCCGAACAGGTGCGGACCACCCTCGCAGAGCAGTTGCCCCAGTCCGCGTCGACGCAGCGCGGCCAGGCCGGCGGCGAGATCGACGGTGTCCCGGCCGACCCGCACCAGGTCGACGGCGTCGGTGAGGCCGGGCGGTGCGACGGCCGTCTCGGTGGTCAGCACCACCGGGCGCACCGGGGCGTCGGCGAAGGCGGCCTGCGCCGGGTCGAGCCGCAGCGACCCGGAGACGACCGCCAGCGTGGGGTACTCGGCCAGGCCCTGCGCGCGTCGCCAGGCCCGCCGTGGCGCACTCAGCCGGATCGCCCGGTAGCCCTCGTGCCGCAGCGTGCCGGCAGCCACCAGCAGCCCGTCGCAGAGCATCCGGAGCAGACCGAAGACCCGCTTGTCCGGGGCGCCGGACAGCCCGGCGGAGTAACCGTCCAGGGTGACCGCGCCGTCGGCGCTGGCGACGAAGTTGACCCGGAGCCGGGGGGTGTCGGCGCGGGCGTAGAGCGCGGTCAGCGCGGCGTCGTCCAGCGGACCGGTGGCCGGCGCGGGCCAGATCCGCCGGATCGGGATCTCGTCGCTCATTCGCCGGCCGGACCGGTGACCACGGGGGTGGGCGCGGGGGTACGGTGCTGGCAGTCGCACCACGTCCGGCCGGGGCAGTCGTCGTGCCTGCGCTGCCGGCACGCTCGGCAGATCATGCGGGCAGCCTATGCGGTGGGGCGGGCGGCTGCCGGCCACCCTCGGCTCTTGCCGCCGAAGGTGTCCGCGCCGGGTCGGCACACCGATCGGGCGGCCGGTGCGGGCCCCCGGTGGCTGCTCTCCCGGCCGGCCCCGTCGTCGCCCGAGCGGGTCGGGGCGACCAGCCCGCTGCGCCACGTCCGGCGACCTGCGTCCCGGTGGTGGAGGGGCATAAACGCGATACCTGGTAACGATCTGGGAACGCTCCCAACGGTCTATTGACACCCCCGACACCTCCCGGCAATCTCATGGGAGCGTTCCCAAGGGCGTGGTGCGGATCACCCGCGGCCACCTCCGACGGACCGGCGGCAGACGTCGGACCGGCCCGGGACATGCAACGGCACCCCCACCACACCAACCCAGCCTCACCATCGAAAAGGGGTCAGGATGAGCGTCACCACGCGGCGTAACCGTTTCGCGGTCGCCGCCCTGGCCGCGGTCACCGCCATCGGCGGTCTCGCGGCCTGCGGCAAGGACGATGAGGCCAAGGAATCCGGCGGCAAGCCCAGCAAGCTGGTCGTCGACACCTTCGGCGAGTTCGGATACGACGAGATCATCAAGCAGTACGAGAAGGACACCGGCATCAAGGTCGAGCTGCGCAAGACCGCGCAGCTCAACGAGTACCGGCCGAAGGTGGTCCGGGCGCTCGCCACCGGTAAGGGCGCCGCGGACGTCACCGCGCTCGAAGAGGGCATCCTCAACGAGTTCAAGACCAACCCGGCCAACTGGGCCGACCTGGCGCCGCTGATTGCCGACCACAGCAAGGAATACCTGCCGTGGAAGTGGGAGCTGGGCAAGGCGGCGGACGGGCGGCTGATCGGCCTGCCCACCGACGTCGGCAGCCTCGCGGTCTGCTACCGCAAGGACCTGTTCGCCGCGGCCAAGCTGCCGACCGAGCGGGACCAGGTGGCCGCGCTCTGGCCGGACTGGAACGCCTTCATCGAGACCGGCAAGAAGTACCGCGCGGCCACCAACAAGGGCCTGATCGACTCGGTCACCACCGCGGCCAGCGCGGTCATGGTGCAGCAGGGCGGTGACCTCTTCTACGACAAGGAAGACAACGTCGTCGCCGACAAGAGCGCGGCCGTGAAGACCGCCTGGGAGACCTCGGTCGCGATGGCCGACGCGAAGATCTCCTCGAAGAGCGCCACCTGGTCGCCCGAGTGGTCGGCCGGCTTCAAGCAGGGCACCTTCGCGGCCACCTTCTGCCCGTCGTGGATGCTCGGTATCGTCGCCGACAACTCCGGCCCGGAGAACAAGGGCAAGTGGGACGTGGCGCCGGTTCCCGGCGGCGCGGGCAACTGGGGCGGCTCGTGGCTGGCCGTGCCGGCCCAGAGCAAGTTCCCGAAGGAGGCGGCGAAGCTCGCCGAGTACCTGACCAACGCCAAGAGCCAGGTCGAGGCGTTCAAGCTCAAGGGCCCGCTGCCGACCAACCTCGAGGCGCTGAAGAACCCGGACTTCACCAGCTACACCAACGAGTACTTCAGCGGTGCCCCGACCGGCAAGATCTTCGGTGAGAGCGTCGAGAAGATCCAGCCGCTGCACCTCGGCCCGAAGCACCAGGCGATCAAGGAGAACGCGTTCGAGCCGGCCCTGCGCTCGTACGAGAACGGGCAGTCCCCCAAGGACAAGGCCTGGGAGCAGTTCCTCAAGGACGCCAAGACCCAGGGCGCCTTCTGATCACTGCACCACCACCGGCGGTGGCGTCCGGGCATGTCCCGGGCGCCACCAATGGCGTCCCGTTCCACGTACCGCCCGCCTCACCGGCCCCGCCGGAGCCGGGAAAGGACCCCGCATGAGCCTCTCGGCCACGACGGCGCCGCCGTCGCCCAGCGCACCACCCCCCACACCTCCCCGGCGGCGCAGCCGGGCGATCACCCTGAACCGCCTCGACCTGAAGCTCTCGCCCTACCTCTACATCGCGCCGTTCTTCGTGATCTTCGGCATCTTCGGGTTCTACCCGATGCTGCGGACCGCGTGGATGTCGCTGCACGACTGGGACCTCATCGGTGACCACAGCTTCATCGGGTTCGACAACTACACCCGGCTGTTCACCGACGAATACTTCTGGAACGCCACGATCAACACGTTCGGCATCTTCATCCTGTCGACGATCCCGCAGTTGCTCCTGGCACTCTTCCTGGCCACCATGCTCAACCGCACCTTCCTGCGGGCCCGGACGCTGTTCCGGATGGCCATCTTCATGCCCAACGTGGTCTCCGTCGCCGCGGTGGCGATCGTCTTCGGGATGCTCTTCCAGCGCGACTTCGGTCTGATCAACTGGGTGCTCAGCCTGGTCGGCGTCGACGCGGTCGACTGGGACGCCCAGAAGTGGAGCTCCTGGACGGCCATCGCCTCCATGGTCAACTGGCGGTGGACCGGCTACAACACGCTGATCCTGCTGGCCGGCATGCAGGCCATCCCGAAGGACCTCTACGAGGCCGCCGCGATCGACGGCGCCAACCAGTGGAAGCAGTTCTGGCGGATCACCCTGCCGATGCTGACCCCCACCTTCGTCTTCGTGGTCACCCTGTCCACCATCGGTGGGCTCCAGCTCTTCACCGAGCCGCTGGTCTTCGGCAACGGCAACATCATCGGTGGCGACCAGCGCGAGTTCCAGACCCTGGCGATGTACATGTACGAACTCGGCATCGAGAACCTCAGCTCCGCCGGCTACGGCGCAGCGGTGGCCTGGGCCATGTTCGTCATGATCGCCCTGGTCTCGCTGGTGAACTTCCTGCTCGTCCGCCGTTCGGTGAAGTGAGGACCGCGCCGTGAACAAGGCATCCCAGCGCCTCTGGCGCACCAGTCCGCTGCTCTACATCGCGCTCGTCGTCGCGGTGCTCTTCTCGGTGTACCCCTTCTACTACATGGTGGTCATCGCCACCCGTAGCCTCGACCAGATCAACGACGTGCCGCCGCCGTTCACCCCGGCCGGCGAGTTCGGCGCGAACTTCGGCCGGGTGCTCGACAACGACGCGGCGAACTTCCTCACCGGCCTGCTCAACTCGGTGATCGTCTCCGCCGTGGTCACCGTCTCGGTGGTGATCACCGGGTCGCTGGCCGGGTTCGCCTTCGCCAAGCTGCGGTTCCGGGGCCGCAACGCCCTGCTGCTGACGATCATCGTGACCATGATGATCCCGACCCAGCTCGGCCTGATCCCGCTCTGGGGCATGATCCAGGACCTCGGCTGGTACGACACCCTCTACGCGGTGACCGTGCCCTTCCTGGTCAGCGCATTCGGCGTGTTCATGATGCGGCAGTACGCCATCCAGGCCATCTCCGACGAGCTGATCGAGGCCGGCCGGGTCGACGGCGCCAGCACCTTCCGGATCTTCTGGAACATCGTGCTGCCGGCGCTGCGCCCCGCCGCCGCCGTGCTCGGCCTGCTCACCTTCATGGAGACCTGGAACTCCTACCTCTGGCCGTACGCCGTGCTCACCCCCGAGAACCCGACCCTGCAGGTGTCGCTGGCGTTCCTGTCCTACGCCTACTACACCGACTACTCGCAGGTGTTCGCCGCGACCGCCATCGGCACCGTGCCCCTGGTGATCGTGTTCATCGTGTTCGGCCGCCAGATCATCGGCGGCATCATGGAAGGCGCCGTCAAGTCGTGAGCAACCCGACCCACCCGCCCGCTGTCGGCGTACTCGACCAGGGGCCGGAACTGACCTTCCCGCCCGGCTTCCTGTGGGGCGCGGCGACCGCCGCGTACCAGATCGAGGGGGCCGCCGCCGAGGGCGGCCGGACCCCGTCGATCTGGGACACGTTCAGTCACACCGAAGGGCGGGTGGTTTCCGGGCACACCGGGGACGTGGCCTGCGACCATTACCACCGGATGCCCGACGACGTCCGGATGATGGCCGAGCTGGGCCTCAAGTCGTACCGGTTCTCGGTCTCCTGGCCGCGGGTGCAGCCCGGCGGCACCGGCGGCGCCAACCAGCAGGGTCTGGACTTCTACCGGCGGCTGATCGACGAGCTGCTGGCCAACGGCATCGAGCCGTGGCTCACCCTCTACCACTGGGACCTGCCCCAGCCGCTGGAGGACGCGGGCGGCTGGCCGGCCCGGGACACCGCCGGTCGGTTCGCCGACTACGCGTCCCTGGTCGCGGACGCCGTCGGTGACCGGGTGACGTACTGGACCACCCTCAACGAGCCGTGGTGCTCGGCGTTCCTCGGCTACGGCTCCGGGGCGCACGCCCCCGGGCGTTCCGACGGGGCGGACTCGGTCCGGGCCGGGCACCACCTCATGCTCGGTCACGGGCTCGCCGTGCAGGCCCTGCGGGCCAAGCTGCCGCAGGCCCAGCTCGGCGTCACGGTCAACCTCTACCCGGTGACCCCGGCCAGCGATGCGCCCGCCGACGTCGACGCCGCCCGCCGCATCGACGGGTTGGCCAACCGGTTCTTCCTCGACCCGCTGCTGCGCGGGTCGTACCCGGCGGACCTGACCGCCGACCTGGCCGAGGTGACCGACTTCGGACACGTCCGGGACGGCGATCTGGAGATCATCTCCACCCCGTTGGACCTGGTCGGCGTCAACTACTACAGCCGGCACGTGGTGGCCGCCCCGGTCGCCGGTGAGGAGCCGGAGAAGTACTGGCGGGCACCGTCCTGCTGGCCGGGCAGCGAGGACGTCCGGTTCGTCACCCGGGGTGTCCCGGTCACCGACATGGACTGGGAGATCGACGCACCGGGCCTCGTGGAGACGCTGCGGCGGGTCCACGAGGAGTACACCGACCTGCCGCTCTACGTCACCGAGAACGGCTCGGCGTTCGTCGACACCGTGCAGGACGGTCGGGTCGACGACGTCGACCGGTTGGCCTACTTCGACGCACACCTGCGGGCATCCCACGAGGCGATCGGCGCGGGAGTGCCCCTGCGGGGCTACTTCGCGTGGTCGCTGATGGATAATTTCGAGTGGGCCTGGGGTTACACCAAGCGCTTCGGGATGGTCTGGATCGACTACGACACCCAGGCCCGTATCCCCAAGTCCAGCGCCAGGTGGTACGCCGAGGTGATCCGACGCAACGGTCTGGCCGCACAATAGGCAGAGGCCAGCCAGCATTCCGGACGGCCCCGCCGCGCCGCCCGCCCCCGGGGGCGGACGGCGGGGACCGTCCGACGTCGGAGGAGAGACGATGACAACGCAACGCACCCGGTCACTCGGGCGCCCGACCCTCGACGCGGTCGCCGCCCGCGCGGGTGTCGGGCGGGGCACGGTCTCCCGGGTGGTCAACGGTTCACCCCAGGTCAGTCCGGAGGCCCGGGCCGCCGTTCAACAGGCCATCGCCGAGCTGGGGTACGTCCCGAACCGGGCGGCACGGGCACTGGTCACCCAGCGCACCGACTCGGTGGCCCTGGTGGTCTCCGAGTCGGGGGAGCGGGTCTTCACCGAACCGTTCTTCGCCGGCATCGTCCGGGGCGTCAGCTCCGGCCTGCTGGAGACGCCGCTGCAACTCTGGCTCGCCATGGTGCAGTCCCCGATCGAACGGGAACGGGTCGAGAACCACCTGACCAACCAGCACGTCGACGGGGTGCTGCTGCTGTCGCTGCACGACTCCGACCCGCTGCCCACCCTGCTGGAGGAGCGCGACCTGCCCACCGTGCTCGGCGGTCGGCCGGCCCGGATGCTGCGCCCCGGGGCACGGCCGTCCTGGTTCGTCGACGTCGACAACGTCGGTGGGGCCCGCAACGCGGTGCAGCACCTGGCCCGGCGGGGCCGACGCCGGATCGCCACCATCGCCGGCCCGCAGGACATGGGCGCCGGCCTGGCCCGCCTGGTGGGCTACCGGGAGGCGGTGGAGTCCACCATCGGCGGGCTCGACCCGCGCATGATCGCCTACGGGGACTTCAGCGAGGGCAGCGGCGCGGCGTGCATGCGCCGGCTGCTGGACGCCTGCCCCGAGTTGGACGCGGTCTTCGTCGCCTCCGACCTGATGGCGTTCGGCGCGCTGCGGACCCTGCGTGAGTCGGGTCGCCGGGTGCCCGAGGACGTCGCGATCATCGGTTTCGACGACTCCCCGGTCGCCCAGCAGGCCGACCCGCCGCTGACCACGGTCTTCCAGCCGGTGGAGGAGATGGGCCGGCAGATGGCCCGGCTGCTGGTGGCCCGCATCCGGGGTGACGAGATCCCCACCCCGCACATCCTGCTGGACACCGAACTCATCCAGCGTGCCTCCACCTGAAGCGCTTCGACAGTTCCGGCCTCCACCCCGGGGCCGTGCCTGACCGGCGATGGCCCGGTTCGCCGCAGGCGGCACCCGCCGTGCGGCACGGGCAGCTGCGCTGTGCGGCTGGTGGCCCGCTCCCGATCCGGGCCGACGGCCGGCGGCTCAGGCTCAGGCTCAGGACCAGCGGCGCAGCTCCCGCTTGGCCAGGGACGAGCGGTGCACCTCGTCGGGGCCGTCGGCGAGCCGCAGGGTGCGGGCCTGGGCCCAGAGCCCGGCGAGCGGGGTGTCCTGGCTGACCCCGGCGCCGCCGTACCCCTGGATCGCCTTGTCGATCACCCACTCGGCCATCGCCGGCGTGGCGATCTTGATGGCCTGGATCTCGGTGTGTGCGCCCCGGTTGCCGACGGTGTCCATCAGCCAAGCGGTCTTGAGCACCAGCAGCCGGGCCTGCTCGATCCGCACCCGGGACTCGGCGATCCACTCCCGGACCACCCCCTGCTCGGCCAGCGGCCGGCCGAACGCGATCCGCTCGTTGGCCCGCCGGCAGAGCAGCTCCAGGGCCCGCTCGGCCATCCCGACCAGCCGCATGCAGTGGTGGATGCGGCCCGGACCGAGCCGGGCCTGGGCGATGGCGAACCCGGCCCCCTCGCCACCGACCAGGTTCTCCGCCGGCACCCGGACGTCGACGAAGTCGATCTCCGCGTGCCCGCCGTGCGGGGCGTCGGAGTAACCGAAGACGGTCATGCCCCGGCGGACGTGCACCCCCGGGGTGTCCCGGGGCACCAGCACCATGCTCTGTTGACGGTGCCGGTCGGCGGTGGGGTCGGTCTTGCCCATCACGATGAACAACCCACACCGGGGGTCCATCGCCCCGGACGACCACCACTTGCGCCCGTTGACCACGTAGTGGTCGCCGTCCCGGACGATCCGGGTGGCGATGTTGGTGGCGTCGGACGAGGCCACCTCCGGCTCGGTCATGCAGAACGCCGAACGGATCTCGCCGGCCAGCAGCGGGGCGAGCCATCTGTCGCGGTGCGCCTCGGAGCCGAACTCGGCCAGCAGCTCCATGTTGCCGGTGTCCGGGGCGGCGCAGTTGACCGCCTCGGGGGCCAGGTGCGGGCTGCGCCCGGTCAGCTCGGCGAGCGGGGCGTACTGCAGGTTGGTCAGCCCGGCGCCGTAGCGCGGATCGGGCAGGAAGAGGTTCCACAGGCCGCGACGGCGGGCCTCGGCCTTCAGCTCGTCGAGCACCGGGGGCCGGGCCCACGGGTCACCCGCCGCCGCGACCTGTGCGGCGTGCACCGGCTCGGCCGGCAGGACGCACTCGTCCAGGAACGCGCCGAGCCGCTCCCGCAGCTCGACGGTGCGCTCGTCGTACCCGAAGTCCATCAGTTCCCCCCGACCGCGCGCAGACCGTGCTCGACCAGCGGCGGCACCATCTCGCCGATCCGGTCGAACCCACCGCCGAGGGTCTGCCCCAGGGTGTGCCGGTAGTGGATGCCCTCGCAGATCACCGCGAGCTTGAAACAGCCGAGGGCCAGGTGCCAGTGCAGCGGCCCCACGTCGACGTCGCTGCGCCCGGCGTACCGGTCGATCAGCTCGCCGCCGGTGGGGAAACCCGCGCGCGGGCCGAGCCCGTCGGCGACCGGGTTGCCCTCGGCGAGATCACTGTCGCCGAGCACGTCCCAGTACGTCAGCAGCAGCCCCAGGTCGGCCAGCGGGTCACCCAGGGTGGCCATCTCCCAGTCCAGCACCGCCCGCACCGACACCGGGTCGACCGCGGTGAGCAGATTGTCCAGCCGGTAGTCGCCGTGCACGATCCGACCGGCGTTGACGCCCTCGGGCACCGAGGCGGCCAGCGCGTCGCGTAACTCGTCCACCCCGGGCAACTCCCGGCTGCGGGACCGGTCGAGCTGGCCGGCCCAGCGCCGCACCTGCCGGCCCAGGTAGCCCTCGGGACGACCGAAGTCGGCCAGCCCCACCTCGGCCGGGTCGACGGTGTGCAGCGCGGCGAGGGTGTCCATCATCGCCCAGGCCAGGTCGCGGCGCTGGCCGTCGGTGAGCGGATCGGTCTGCGCCCGGGTGCGCAGCACCTCGCCCGGCACCCGCTGCATCAGATAGAACGGTGCGCCGATCACCGCCGGGTCGGCGCAGAGCAGCAGCGCCTCGGGCACCGGCACGGCGGTCGGTGCGAGCGCGGCGATCACCCGGTGCTCGCGGGCCATGTCGTGCGCGGTGGCCAGCACGTGCCCCAGCGGGGGGCGGCGCAGCACCACCTCGCGTCCGCCGCAGTGCAGCAGGTAGGTCAGGTTGGACTTGCCGCCGGTGATCAGGGTGGCCCGCAGCGGCCCGTCGGCCACCAGCTCCGGCCGGTGCGCGACCAGCCAGCCGTGCAACCGGTCGAGGTCCAGCCCCGGTGGTGCGGCGTACGGCGGCCCGGGCCGGCTGCCGGGGGACGCGTCGACGGCCGGCTCGGTCATCCGAATAGTTGAGGGCAGGTCAGCCGGGTTGTCAAGGTCAGCCATTTTCCGCCGGGGACATGCCACGGCAACAGGGGCGAAATGGTCAACCGGCAGGCTGGCAACAGCCTGCCGGCCCTGTGCGGCCGGCCCGCCGAGCGGAGGGACTGACATGTTGCTGAGAGTTCGGGTGACCCTGCCGGACCGCCCCGGGACACTCGGCCAGGTGGCCCGTACGCTCGGCGTCTCCGGTGCCGACATCGTCCAGGTCGTGGTGCTGGAGCGGCTCGGTGGCCGCGCGGTCGACGACTTCACCGTGGTCTGGCCGGGCGCCGCCCGGGTCGAGGGCCTGCTCGCCGGTCTCGCCGCCATCCCCGGGGTGCGCGTCGACGGGGTGTGGCGGGCGATCGGGGCACCGACCACCACCGGTCAGGACGCCGAACTGCTCGCCCAGGTGGCGGCGAACCCCACCGACGGGGTGGCCACCCTGGTCGACGCGGTACCGGGGCTGCTCGCCGCAGACTGGGCGGTGGCGGCCGTCGTACCGCTGGACTGGGCCTCGCGGGCCGGCGCGGGGACGGCCACCGTCGGGCACGCCAGCTGGCGTGCCCCGGAGCCGCCCCGGCTGCCCGAGGTGACCCCGCTGCGGGCCCGCACCCTGACCATGGCCGACGGCACGCACTACGCGATCGCGCCGTTCGGCCGGGCCGGGCTGGTGCTGGTGGTGGCCCGGGACCACACCGAGCCGTTGACCGCCGCCGGGTTCCACGCCACCGAGGTCGACCGGCTCGCCCAGTTGGTCCGGGCCAGCGCGGTGATCCTCGGGGACCGGCTCGACCTGGTCGGCCCGCAGTCGGTGACCACCGTCACCTGACCTGGGCGAACGGTTGCCGGTGCGACACCACCGGGCAACGCCACGGCAACAGGCCCCGGGCAGGCTTCGTGGTGGGGAAGGGAGTGGGCATGGCGCTGTGGCGAGTCAGGGCGACCGTGGACGACCGGCCGGGTTACCTGTCGGTCCTCACCGCGAGTCTCGCGCTGCGAGGAGTCAACATCCTCACCGTGCAGGTGCACACCACCGAGGTCGGTGCGGTGGACGACTTCCTCGTCGACGCGCCGGACGCGCTCGACGAGGCGGACCTGATCGCCGCCGTCGAGCGGGGCCGGGGTCGCAACTGCTGGGTGGCGCGCAGCGAGGCGCGTGGCCTGGCCGACCAGCCGACCCGGGTGCTCGGCCTGGCCACCCGGTTGGTCGGCGACCCGGAACAGGCCGGTGAGGTGCTCCGGGCCACCCTCGGCGCGGACGAGGTGACCTGGCGACCGACGTCCGCCACCGGGCACGACGCGGTGGGCACCACGACCATGCTGCTGACCGACCCGACCGGCGGCTCCTACGAACTGCGCCGGCAGGCACCCAGCTTCACCCCGGCGGAATACGCGCGGGCGCAGGCGCTGGTGGAGTTGGCGGCGGCGGTGGCCCGGCGGGAAGCCGACCGGGTGACCCTGGTGCTGCCCGACGGGGCGGAACTGTCCCTCCGGCCAGCGACCGCCGACGACCTGGCCGGGGTGCTGGAGCTGCACGAGGGCTGCTCGGCGCGGAGCCGGCAACGGCGGTATCTGAGCGGCGCGGCGCTGCCCTCGCCGACCCGGCTGCGCCGCCTGCTGGAACCAGCCCGGGGGCTGACCCTGGTGGCCACGACGACCGGCTCCGACGGGGCGGCGGAGTCGGTCGTCGCGCTGGCCAACCTGCTCGCCGAGGGCGACGAGGCGGAGGTGGCGCTGCTGGTCCGCGACGACTGGCAGCGACGTGGTCTGGGCACCGCGCTGCTGCGTCGGCTGCTGACCCACGGCGAGCGGGCCGGCTACGCGGCGCTGGTCCTGCACACCCAGGCCGAAAACACGCCGATGGTGCGGACACTGGCCCGGCTGGGCCGGCCCGCGACGGTCGAGCGGGACGGCACCGTGCTCACCGTCACCGTCCCGCTGGCCGGCGTACCGGCGACCGGCGTCCCGCTGGCCGGCGTTCCAGCGACCGGCGTCCCGGTCACCGGCGGAATCCCGCGCCCCAGCACGAGCGTGGGCGGCACCCGGCCGACCAGCACGAACGGTGGGATCTGCTGACCCCACCGACCATCGAGACGACCCGTACGGCACCGGGCGGGGGCATTCCTCCCGGTGCAAGGCCGAACTCCGATGCGGGGGACGGTGCACAGGCAGGGCCCCCGGTGCGGGGGCCCTGCCCATGTCCGGCGCGATGCCCCGGATCAGCCGAAGAAGGTGCCCGCCCGGCGGTGCCCCGAGACGCAGAACCGGTTCCCCTCGGTGTCGGCGAGCACGACGTACGGTAGCTGGCCGGGTTCCGGTACGGCAGGATAGTGCGGCCAGTCGACCCGGTCGGCACCCAGCCCGAGCAGCCGGTCCACCTCGTCGTCGAGGTCCCGGTCACCCGCGTGCAGGTCGAGGTGGATACGGGGAAACTCCGCCACCGGGCTCTCGCTGACGTCCATGGCCAGCGCCACCCCCGTGGTACCCGGCGGCGGCTCCAGGACGATCCACTCGTCTGCCGGGTAGCGGGGTGGGCGACGGACGTAACCCAGCGCCTCGGCCCAGAACCGGCCGGCGCGACGGTCGTCGGTCACCCCCAACGACACCTGTTCGATCATCGACATCGATCCAGGCTAGTCACGTCGACGCCCAGCCCCGGTACGAACATCCCCCGCCCCCAACTCCGCACCCCCGCCCCGTCCCTCCGCGCCCTGCGTGTTTTCCGCGGGCTCTTCCGGGTGTCGTGGGGGTTGGCCCCTTCACAAACCGATGACCGAACGATTACATTGGCGCACATCCATGGGAGCGCTCCCGCGACTCCTTCGGTTCTCTCACCACCACCCGCCTCCGGCGGCGCTCACCACCCGCGACGCCCCCGTCCCCGCGTCCGGTGGGCGCCGCCGGAGGCACCACCGACAGGAGTTTCGCCATGCAGCACCCGAACCGGCCGGGCCGGTCGGGCGGGGGCCGACCTCGGCTCCGCCGCCTGTTCGCCACCGGTGTCGCCCTGACCAGCGGGCTGGCCCTCGCCGTCAGCGCCCTCCCGCTCACCGCCGGCGCCGCTCCCGCTGGGGCCGAGCGCGCCGCTGCCGCCGGGGCCGCTCCCGCCGCTGCCGAGCGCGCGGCTGCCGAGCGCACCACGGCTGCCGAGGCCGCCGGCACCGGCATGTTCAACTACCCCGAGGCGCTGCAGAAGTCGTTGCTGTTCTACGAGGCGCAGCAGTCCGGCAAGAAGCCGTCCTGGAACCGGGTCTCCTGGCGGGGCGACTCCGCGCTGACCGACGGGGCGGACGTCGGGGTGGACCTCACCGGCGGCTGGTACGACGCCGGTGACCACGTGAAGTTCGGCTTTCCGATGGCGTTCAGCGCCACCATGCTCGCCTGGGGTGCGGTCGAGTACCGCGACGGGTACGTCGCCTCAGGGCAGCTCACCCCGCTGTTGAACAACCTGCGCTTCGTCAACGACTACTTCATCAAGGCGCACCCCTCGGCCAACGTGCTCTACGGGCAGGTCGGCAAGGGCGACGACGACCACAAGTGGTGGGGTCCGGCCGAGGTGCTGCCGATGGCGCGGCCCGCGTACAAGATCGATGCGAGCTGTGGGGGTGCGGACCTGGCGGGGGAGACGGCGGCGGCGATGGCCGCGTCGTCGATGGTGTTCCGGCCCACCGACGCCGCCTACGCCGACAAGCTGCTCACCCATGCCAAGCAGCTCTACACGTTCGCCGACACGGTGCGTAAGAGCTACCACGAGTGCATCACCGACGCGACGAGCTTCTACAAGTCGTGGAGCGGCTACACCGACGAACTGGTCTGGGGGGCGATCTGGCTGCACCGGGCCACCGGCGACGCGACCTACCTGGCCAAGGCCGAGAGCGAGTACGACAAGCTCGGCACCGAGCCGCAGTCCACCACCCGGTCCTACAAGTGGACCCTCGCCTGGGACAACAAGCAGTTCGGGGCGTACGTGCTGCTGGCCAACCTGACCGGCAAGCAGAAGTACGTCGACGACGCCAACCGGTGGCTCGATTACTGGACGGTCGGCGTCAACGGCCAGAAGGTGCCCTACTCGCCAGGCGGGATGGCCGTCCTCGACTCCTGGGGTGCGCTGCGGTACGCGGCGAACACCAGCTTCGCGGCGCTGGTCTACAGCGACAAGACCACCGACGCCACCCGCAAGGCCCGGTTCCACGACTTCGCCGTCCGGCAGGTCAACTACGCGCTCGGCGACAACCCGCGCAAGTCCAGCTACATGATCGGCTTCGGCGCCAACGCGCCGAAGAACCCACACCACCGCACCGCCCACGGTTCCTGGTGGGACAGCCAGACGGTGCCGGTCGAGACCCGGCACGTGCTCTACGGCGCGCTGGTCGGCGGCCCGTCGGCGGCCAACGACGCCTACTCCGACAGCCGGTCGGACTACGTGATGAACGAGGTGGCCACCGACTACAACGCCGGTTTCACCTCCGCGCTGGCCCGGCTCTCCTCCGAGTACGGCGGCACCCCGCTCGCCAACTTCCCCAGCGCGGAGACCCCGGACATCGCCGAGCTGACCGTGGAGACCACGGTGATGCAGGCCGAGCCCCGGGCGACCGGGCTCAAGGCGGTCGTCTACAACAAGTCGGCGTTCCCGGCGCGGGCGCTGACCAACGGGAAGTTCCGTTACTACTTCCGGCCCGAGGGCAGCACCGCCGTGCAGGTCACCCCCGGCTACACCCAGGGGTGCCCGTCGCCGTCGACCGCCAAGCAGCTCTCCGGCGACATCTGGTACGTCGAGGTGGACTGCACCGGCTACACGATCGCCCCGGCCGGGCAGTCGCAGCACCGGATGGAGGTGCAGTTCAAGATCGGCGTACCGGAGGGCGGCACCTGGGATCCGACCAACGACCCGTCGTACCAGGCCACCGCCGGCCCGAACCCGAAGGTGCCGCTGTACGCCGGGACCACCCGGGTCTGGGGTGACGAGCCGACCTCGACGCCGACCGACACCACCCCGCCCACCGTCCCCGGCACCCCGGTCGCCTCCGCGATCACGCCCACCGGCCTGACGTTGACCTGGCCCGCGTCCACCGACACCGGTGGCAGCGGCGTGGCCGGCTACGACGTCGCCATGGAGCCGGTCGGCAGCGACGTGCGCTCCTCCTTCCGCACCACCACCAACAGCCTGACCCTGACCACGCTCTCGCCCGCCAGCAACTACCGGTTCTCGGTCCTGGCGCGCGACGGTGCCGGCAACAGCTCGTTGTGGTCGTCGGCGCTCGCGGTGGCCACCCCGGCGGGCACCGGTTCGGACACCAGCGGGCCGACCCCGCCGGGCACCCCGACCGCGTCGAACATCGGCGCGAACGGGGTCACCCTGAGCTGGACGCCGTCCACCGACAACGTCGGGGTCACCGGCTACCGGGTCTACAAGACGTCCTGGCCGGCCCATCTCGTCGTCGCCACGAGCACCGGCACCACCGCCCAGGTGACCGGGCTGACGCCGGACACGTCGTACGGGTTCTACGTGGTGGCGGTGGACGCCGCCGGCAACCCGTCCACCCCGTCGAAGACGCTCACCGTGCAGACCCTGCCGGGCACCTCGACGCCGACCCCGACGCCGACCTCCACCCCGACGCCCACCCCGACCCCGACCACGCCCGCCTCGTCGTGCAAGGTCGGCTACACCACCACCGACTGGACCAATGGCTTCACCGCCAGCATCAGCATCACCAACACCGGTACGACCGCGCTCAACGGTTGGAGCCTGGCCTTCACCTTCCCGACCAGCGGTCAGAAGGTCAGCCAGGGCTGGTCGGCGACGTTCGCCCAGACGGGGGCGGCGGTGACGGCGACCAGCATGAGCTACAACGGGGCGTTGGCCCCGGGCGCGTCCACCAGCATCGGGTTCAACGGCACCCACACCGGCAGCAACCCGAAGCCGACCACCTTCACCCTCAACGGGGCGGCCTGCACGGTCTCCTGATCATCGACGTGACGTGGCCGGCACCGCACCCTGGGTGACCGGCCACGTCTCGTCGGGCCGGGCGCGGCCAAAAATATTCCGATACTTTTCCGAAACATCTTTGTTCCGGCCGGCACATGATGGAAACATCGACGGCACTAGATGTGACAACCGATACGTCCGGCCGTCCCGTCCCGACGGCCCGGCTGTTGGCCAGCAAGGAGGCCACGATGGCAACAAGCCCATCCGTTCACCACGGCGGGAGCCGGCGACGGCGACCACCCGCCGTCCGGGCGCTGCTCGCCGGCGCGGTCAGCGTCGTGACGGTGGCAGCAGTCGCGGTGATGATGCCGTCGGCGAACGCCGCCGCGACCACGCTGGGCGCGGCCGCCGCGCAGTCGGGCCGGTACTTCGGCACGGCTATCGCGGCCGGCCGGCTCGGCGACTCGACGTACAGCACGATCGCCGGCCGCGAATTCAACATGATCACGGCCGAGAACGAGATGAAGCCGGACGCGACGCAGCCCCAGCGCGGCCAGTTCAACTTCAACTCCGGTGACCAGATCTACAACTGGGCGACCCAGCGTGGCCTGAAGGTCCGTGGGCACACCCTGGCCTGGCACGCGCAGCAGCCGGACTGGATGAAGAACCTGAGCGGCAGCACGCTGCGCCAGGCGATGATCGACCACATCAACGGCGTGATGGGCCACTACAAGGGCAAGCTCGCCGCGTGGGACGTGGTCAACGAGGCGTTCAACGAGGACGGCAGCCGCCGGTCGTCGAACCTCCAGGGCACCGGCAACGACTGGATCGAGGTGGCGTTCCGCACCGCGCGGGCCGCCGACCCGTCGGTGAAGCTCTGCTACAACGACTACAACATCGAGAACTGGTCGTACGGCAAGACGCAGGGCGTCTACCGCATGATCCAGGACTTCAAGTCCCGGGGCGTGCCGATCGACTGCGTCGGTCTGCAGACCCACTTCACCGGCGGCAGCTCGCTGCCGAGCAACTTCCAGACCACGCTGTCCAGCTTCGCCGCCCTCGGGGTGGACGTGGCGCTGACCGAGGTCGACGTCACGAACTCCTCCACCACCCAGTACGCCGGGCTGACCCAGGCGTGCCTGAACGTGCCGCGCTGCATCGGCATCACCGTGTGGGGCGTGCGCGACAGCGACTCCTGGCGCTCCAACGAGAACCCGCTGCTGTTCGACGGCGGCGGCAACAAGAAGGCCGCGTACAACTCGGTCCTCAACGCGCTCAACGCGGCCCCGCCGACCTCCGGGCCGACCACGGGCCCGCCCACCACGCCCCCGCCCACCACGACCCCGCCGCCGAGCGGCGGTGCCGGACGGATCGTCGGCGTGGCGTCGAACCGGTGCATCGACGTGCCGAACTCCACCCAGACCAACGGCACCCGGGTGCAGCTCTACGACTGCAACAGCCAGTCCAACCAGCAGTGGACGTACACCAGCAACAAGCAGCTGCGGGTCTACGGCACCAAGTGCCTGGACGCGAACGGCGCGGCCACCGCCAACGGCACCGGGATCATCATCTGGGACTGCAACAGCGGGGCCAACCAGCAGTGGAACATCAACTCCAACGGGACCATCAGCGGCGTGCAGTCCGGCCGCTGCCTGGACGTCTGGGGCACCGGCAACGGCCAGCAGGTCCAGCTGTACGACTGCCACGGGCAGACCAACCAGCAGTGGCGCACCGACTTCGGTGGCAGCAACCCGCCCACCACCGCGCCGCCGACCACGCCGCCGCCGACCACCACGCCGCCCCCGGGTGGTGGCTGCGCGCTCCCGTCGACCTACCGGTGGTCGTCGACCGGCGCGCTGACCAGCCCGAAGAACGGCTGGGTCTCTCTCAAGGACTTCACCAACGTCGTCTACAACGGCAAGCACCTGGTCTACGGCTCGTACGTCAACAGCAGCGGCCAGTACAGCTCGATGAACTTCGGCACGTTCACCAACTGGTCCGACATGGCCTCGGCCAGCCAGAACGGCATGAGCCAGGGCACCGTGGCACCCACCCTGTTCTACTTCGCCCCGAAGAACATCTGGGTGTTGGCGTACCAGTGGGGGCCGACCTCGTTCAGCTACAAGACGTCGAGCGACCCGACCAACGCCAACGGCTGGTCCTCGGCGCAGACGCTGTCCACCGCCACCCTCCCGGACGCCCCGTACGGGGTGATCGACCAGACCCTCATCGGTGACGACCAGAACATGTACCTGTTCTTCGCCGGTGACAACGGCAAGATCTACCGGTCGAGCATGCCGCTGGGGAACTTCCCGGGCAGCTTCGGTTCGAGCTACACGACGATCATGACGGACTCGACCAACAACCTGTTCGAGGGCGTCGAGGTCTACAAGGTGCAGGGCCAGAACCAGTACCTGATGATCGTCGAGGCGATCGGGAGCCAGGGGCGCTACTTCCGGTCGTTCACGTCCAACAGCCTGGGCGGCTCGTGGACCCCGCAGGCGGCCAGCGAGAGCAACCCCTTCGCCGGCAAGGCCAACAGCGGCGCCACGTGGACCAACGACATCAGCCACGGTGACCTGGTCCGCACCAACCCCGACCAGACCAAGACCATCGACGCCTGCAACCTGCAACTGCTCTACCAGGGCAAGGACCCCAACGCGAACACTGACTACAACCTGCTGCCGTGGCGGCCGGGTGTCCTCACCCTCCAGCGCTAGGCGCACCTGCGCCCGCGCAACGACCGGGGCGTGTCCGGCACCTGAGGGTGCCGGGCACGCCCCGCCCGGTTTCAGTCGGCCAGCTCCTCCGCGAGCAGGTCCATCAGCAGCGCGTCGTGCCAGTGCCCGTCCGCGCCCCGCTCGTACCGCCGCATCACGCCCACCGGGCGGAACCCCACCTTCGCGTACGCCCGGATCGCCGCCGTGTTCGCCGCCGCCGGATCGATGGTGAACCGGTGGTGGCCGTACTCGTCGACCAGGTGCCGGACCAGGGTACGGACCGCGTCCCCGCCCAGCCCGTTGCCGCGTACCGCCGGATCGAGGAAGACGTCCAGGCTGGCGTGCCGGTAGTCCGGGTCGGTCTCGGCGTACCACTGGATCGCCCCGACCAGCCGGCCCGCGTGCTCGACGACGTAGACCGTCACCGTGTCGTCGGCCAGGTCGGCCCGCACCGACGCGGCCAGGTCGTCACCGCCGCGCCACCAGCGGCGTACCTCCGGGGTGGCCCGGATCGTGGCCAGGGCGGGCACGTCCGCCTCCGTCACCGGCCGCAGCGTGACCGCCCGCCCGCGCAGCACGCCTCAGCCCCGCCGCTCGCCGTGCTCGACGCAGACCGCCGACCAGCCGACCGGCAGCACCTGCACCTTCATCCGCCGTCGACAGTGCCCGCAGTAGCGGGGCGGTTCCAGCACCCGGGCCGTCGCGCACCCCGGGTGCGGGCCCGCCGTGGCGTCCGCACCACAGCGGTCGCACCAGGTCGCGTCCGACGTCAGCACGGCGGACTCCGCCGTACGGCCGTCGGTGGTCGGGTCACCCGCGTCGGTCATCATCACCTCACAGGGTGGCGGAGAGGGCCTTGACCGGCATCTTCAGGTCGTCGAGCAGCTTCAGGTCGTCGGTCGCCGGCCGACCCAGCGTGGTCAGGTAGTTGCCGACGATCACCGCGTTGATCCCGCCCAGCAGGCCGTCGCGGGTGCCCAGGTCACCGAGGGTGATCTCCCGGCCGCCCGCGTACCGCAGGATGGTGCGCGGCATGGCCAGCCGGAACGCGGCGATGGCCCGCAGCGCGTCCTTGCCCTCCACCACCGGCCGGTCGCCGAGCGGGGTGCCCGGACGCGGGTTGAGGAAGTTCAGCGGCACCTCGTGCGGGTCCAGCTCGGCCAGCTGCGCGGCGAACTCGGCGCGCTGCTCCACGGTCTCGCCGAGGCCGAGGATGCCACCGCAGCAAACCTCCATGCCGGATTCGCGGACCATCCGCAGGGTCTCCCAGCGCTCCTCCCAGGAATGCGTGGTGACCACGTTCGGGAAGTAGGAACGGCAGGTCTCCAGGTTGTGGTTGTAGCGGTGCACGCCCATCTCGACCAGGTCGTCGACCTGCTCCTGGCTGAGCATGCCCAGCGACGCGGCGACCTGGATGTCGACCTCCGCGCGGATCGCGGCGACCCCCTCGCGCATCTGCTTCATCAACCGGTCGTCCGGCCCGCGTACGGCGGCCACGATGCAGAACTCGCTCGCCCCGGTCGCGGCCGTCTGCTTCGCCGCCTCCACCAGCGACGGGATGTCCAGCCAGACCGAGCGCACGGGGGAGGTGAACAGGCCGGACTGCGAACAGAAATGGCAGTCCTCCGGGCAGCCGCCGGTCTTGAGCGAGACGATCCCCTCGACCTCGACCTCCGGGCCGCACCACCGCATCCGCACCTCGTGGGCGAGCTGGAGGGCGGCGGGGACGTGCTCGTCGGGCAGGGTCAACACCGCGAGGACACCAGCCTGGTCGAGGCCGACGCCGTCGCCCAGCACCTGGGTCCGGGCCTGGTCGAGGATCTCTGGCATGGGTCGTACCCTACAAGGCCGCCCCGGGCCGGGAAACGCCCGAGCCGCCGCCCACCCACCGCCCCGGACCGGGCCCCGCCGACCCCGAGCCGCTGCCCCGGACCGGGCTCCGCCGACCCCGAGCCGCTGCCCGCCGGCCGCCCCGGTCCCGGCCCCGCCGACCCCTCGACCGGCTCCGTCCCCACCCCCGCACGTCGGTGCGGCGGGCCCGCCGCCACGCCGGTGCCGGCCCGGCGGATGGTAATTTCGCCCGGCGGCGACAGCGCCGCCCACCCGCCCGGCGGTACGAGCCGGGCGGGGTCGGTCGTCCGGCAACAGGCGTCGGGCGGGACGGCACGCCGGGCGGTACGGGCCGGGCGGAGCGGGTCGAACGGCGGACGGAGGCGATGACCGGTGGCGGACTGGCTGGCGGCCCTGGACCGCCGCGCCGCACTGCGGGCGAAGGCGGGACTCACCCGCACCCTGCGCCCCCGCGCCGCCGGCGACCGGGTGATCGACCTGGCCGGCAACGACTACCTGGGGCTGGCCACCCACCCGGAGGTGGTCGCCGCCGCCGGCCGGGCCCTCGCCGGGTACGGGCTGGGCGCCACCGGTTCCCGGCTGGTGCGTGGGTCCACCGACGTGCACCACGCGTTGGAGGACGACCTGGCCGACTGGCTCGGCGTCGACCGGGCACTCGTCTTCTCCTCCGGATACCTGGCCAACCTCGCCGCCGTCCGGGGCCTGGTCCAGCCGCGTACCCTGCTCGTCTCGGACGCCCACAACCATGCCTCGCTGATCGACGGCTGCCGGATCTCCGGCGCGGAGACGGTGGTCACCGCGCACGTCGACGTCGACGCCGTGGCCGCCGCACTCGCCGCCGCGCCGGGCCGCCCGGCGGTGGTGGTCACCGAGTCGGTCTTCTCCGTCGACGGTGACCTCGCCCCGCTGGCCGCGTTGCACGCCGTGGCCCGGCAGCACGGTGCGTTGCTGCTGGTCGACGACGCGCACGCGCTCGGTGTCACCGGTCCGGCCGGGGCCGGCGCGGTGGCCGCCGCCGGGCTCGCCGGTGCGTCGGACGTGGTGGTCACCGCGACCCTGTCCAAGGCGCTCGGTGGGGCCGGTGGGGTGGTCGCCGGTCCGGCCGAGTTCGTCCGGCACCTGGTGGAGACCGGGCGTACCTTCATCTTCGACACCGCGCCGCCGCCGTCGGTCGCCGCCGGGGTGCGGGCCGCCGTGGCGGTGGCCCGGGCCGCCGACGACCTGCGGGCCGAGCTGGCCGACCGGGCCCGGCACGCGGTACGCCGCCTCGGCGCGGCCGGGCTGACCGTGTCCGCCCCCGACGGCGCGGTGGTCTCGGTGACCGCCCCCGGCCCGGAGGCCGCCACCGCCTGGGCGGCCGACTGCCGGGACCGGGGCGTCGCCGTCGGCTGCTTCCGCCCGCCGTCCACCCCGGACCACCGCTCCCGGTTGCGCCTGACCCTCTCGGCCGGGGTCACCCGAGCTGACTTCGAACACGCCCTGGAGGCCATCGTGGAGTGCGCCCCGCAGTCGCGAGCTGAGGTGGTTCCCGTGAGCGCGAGGAGTGAGCCGGGTTTGCGAGCCCCGCAGTCGCGAGCTGAGGTGGTTCCCGTGAGCGCGAGGAGTGAGCCGGGTTTGCGAGCCCCGCAGTCGCGAGCTGAGGTGGTTCCCGTGAGCGCGAGGAGTGAGCCGGGTTTGCGAGCCCCGCAGTCGCGAACCGAGATTCTGCCGTGAGCGGGTGGAAGGGTGCGGTGCTGGTCACCGGGACCGACACCGAGGTCGGCAAGACGGTGGTGACGGCGGCGATCACCGCTGCCGCGCAGGCCGCCGGCCTGCGGGTCGCGGTGGTCAAGCCGGGCCAGACGGGTACGGCCACCGGCGAGCCCGGCGACATCGACTCGGTGACCCGGCTGGCCGCCCCGCTGACCGGTCGCACCCTGTCGAGTTACCCGGACCCCCTCGCCCCGCTGGCGGCGGCCCGGGTCGCCGAGTTGGAGCCGCTGGAGCTGTACACGGCCGTCGATGCGATCCGCGCGGAGGTCGACAAGCACGACCTGGTGCTCGTCGAGGGAGCCGGTGGGCTGCTGGTGCCGATGGGGCTGCGCCCGTCGGGCGAGGCGTGGACGGTCGCCGACCTGGCGGTGTCGCTGGGCGCTCCGGCGGTGGTGGTGGCCCGGGCCGGGCTCGGCACCCTCAACCACACCGCGCTCACCCTGGAGGCGTTGGAGCGTCGGGCCGTGCCCGCCGGGGTGGTGATCGGTGCCTGGCCGGCGGAGCCGCAACTGGTGCACTGGGCGAACCTGACCGAGTTGGTGCCGAACCTGCTCGGCGCGCTACCGACCGGTGCCGGGTCGATGGACCCGGGGGTGTTCCGCCGGTCCGCCCCGGGTTGGCTCACCCCCGACCTGTACGGGGTGCTCGACGACTGGCGCACCTGGGCCGAGGACGCCGGCTGAGCGGTCCGCCGCCGGTGCCCTCACTCGGTGGCGGGGACGGGCCGGGGCTGGTCGTCCTGCGCCGGCCGTGGGGCGACGACCTGCACGCTGACGGCGGCGTCGCGGTTCTGCGCCTCGACCCAGGAATCCAGGGCGGTACGGCAGGCGTGGTCGACGTGCCGCAGGCCGCCGAGGTCCAGCCGTACCCGCCGGTCGTCGGGCAGCCCGTCGAGGGTGGTCAGGATGGTGGGCAGCCGCAGGAAGGTGGCGTTGCCGCTGATCGTCACGTGCACCGGGTCGACGTCGTCGTGCACGGTGACCCGGACGTGGGACGTCTCCCAGGCGGTCTTGACCACGGCTAGGCCGAGGCCGACGAGCACGCCGGTGAACAGGTCGGTGCCGAGGATCGCGACGGCGGTCACCACCAGCACCACAGCTTCGCCCCGGTGCTCCCGCCACAGCTCGGGCAGGGCCCGCCACGGCAGCAGCTTGCATCCGGCGTGCACGAGCACGGCGGCGAGCGCGGGCATCGGGATCAGCCCCACCAGGCCGGGCACGGCGGCGACGAAGAGCAGCAGCCACACCCCGTGCAGCACCCGGGACGCCTTGGTCCGCGCCCCGGCCCGGACGTTGGCGGAGCTGCGTACGATGACGGCGGTCATCGGCAACGCGCCGAGCAGGCCGCAGACGGTGTTGCCGGTGCCCTGGGCGACGAGTTCCCGGTCGAAGTCGGTGCGCGGCCCCTGGTGCAGCCGGTCGACGGCCGCCGCGCTGAACAGGCTCTCCGCCGAGGCGACCAGGGTGAACGTGACGACGGTGGCGAGCAGCCCCGGGTCGGTGAGGGCCGTCCAGTGCCCGAACGACGGTTGGATCGCCGCGAGCAGGCCCTCCACCTCGATGGTGGCGACCGGTAGCCGCAGGACGGCGCTCACCCCGGCGACCGCGACGACGGCGACCAGCGCCCCGGGGACCAGGCCCGGCCGGCCGGGCAGGGTGTCCCAGAGCAGCATGACCACGATCGTGGCCACTCCGACGGCGAGCGACACCTGTGCCGTGCCGGAGCCGGTGAGGTACCCGACCAGGTGGGGCAACCCGGTGAAGCCGGCGAGGCCGGTCGGTGGGGTGTCGGCGCCGGCCAGGACGTGGAGCTGACCGGCGATCAGCAGCAGGCCGATACCGGTGAGCATGCCGTGCACCACGGCCACCGAGATGGCCCGGAACCACCGGCCGAGTCGTAGCAGCCCCAACCCGATCTGGAGCAGGCCGGCGACCAGCACGATGGTGCCGAGGCCGGCCAGCCCGTACCGGTCCACGGCCTCGGCGACGAGGACGGTCAGCCCGGCGGCCGGTCCGCTCACCTGGAGACTGCTGCCCGGCATCACCCCCACCACCAGCCCACCCACCACCCCCGTGACCAGTCCGAGCTCGACCGGTACGCCGGAGGCGACCGCGATCCCCACACACAGCGGCAACGCCACCAGGAACACCACCAGCGACGCCGGCAGGTCTCCGCGGACCGCCGCCCACCTCACCTGACCCCACCCCTCCACGCGCCTTGCCCACCCCACCCCACCCACCCCACCCACCCCACCCACCCCACCCGCCTCGCCCCGGTGATCAAGAGCTTTGCGTCACCGTTGATCTCCGTTTTGACCAAAACTTCTTGATCAACCCAGGAGGGCGGGGGTTTGGGTGGGGTGGGGGAGTGGTGGGGGGTTGGGGTGGGGTGCACGCTGACCTCCCGGGTTGGTGTGGCGCTGGGCGTCACGTGGGTTCAACCCGTTGTGGTGAGTGACGGTTACGCCTGTTTGGGCAGGTCGGCAGGATGATGCGTGGACGTCATCAGCTCGAAAGGGGCCGACTGGGACACCGGTGCCGGCGAATCCGTGCCGGCGAATCCGTGCCGGGCGGGGGTCGGTCCGGGCCGGAGGTGTCTTGGACCGGAGGTGCTCCACCCCGGAGATGTTCCAGGTCGGGGCCGCCCCGGGCGGAGCTGCTGCGTGGAGCGGGAGCCGGGCCGAGGCGGGTCGGGTGGGGCGGGAGGCCGTGACTGCTCATCCGCACAGCAGGGTCGGCGAATCCGTACAGCGGGGCCGGGCGTACCTGCCCCGTTCACCCGTACAGCGGGGCCGGCGTACCTGCACCGGCGGCGGGCCCGGGCGGGGCTCAGGTCGGGCGGGTGTGGGCGCGGCGGACCACGAAGGCGTCGGGCATCCGGAAGGTGAGGTTGTCCGGGCACCACGGTGGACGGACCACCGTCACCGCGTCCAGCAGCGGTGCGGCCTCGGCGACCACCACCGCCGCTTCCAGCCGGGCCAGCTGCGCGCCGACGCAGCGGTGCGCCCCCGCCCCGAAGGCCAGGTGCCGGCGTGACCCGCGCTGCCCGGGACGGAACCCGGCCGGCTCGGCCACCACCTCCGGGTCGCGGCCGGCGCGGGCCAGCCACAGCAGCATCGAGCTGCCCGCCGGCACCGGTGTGCCGCCCAGCGTGGTGTCCGTCGCGGCCACCCGTCGCCAGGTGACGATCGGCGGCTCCAGCCGCAGGCCCTCCTCCACCACGTCGGCGACCGCGACGGTGCCGGCCCGC
Source organism: Micromonospora sp. CA-248260 (assembly GCF_050942205.1). Classification (NCBI taxonomy): domain Bacteria; kingdom Bacillati; phylum Actinomycetota; class Actinomycetes; order Micromonosporales; family Micromonosporaceae; genus Micromonospora; species Micromonospora sp. CA-248260. The sequence continues at coordinate 1,854,735 of NZ_CP192021.1, forward strand.
AACCCGGCGCGCACCCCGGGTTCGCCGGTGAGCCGGTGCAGCAGCAGGGTCAGGAACTGGCTGGTGGTCTCCTGCCCGGCGACCAGCAGGAAGAACAGCGCCCCCACCACCACGTCGGGGGAGTGCCCGGCGGCACGCAGCCGGGCCGCCAACCCGCCACCGACGGCGGCGAACTCCCGTAGTACGGCGTGGAAGCGGCCCACCTCGACGGCGAGGGTCTGCTGCCGGTCGACGTCCAGCGGGGCCCAGAACAGCTCCAGGGCCGCCCGCGCGAAGTCCTTCACCGCGCCCACCGGGGCGTCCGGCAGCTCGACCAGCCGGGCCAGTGCCAGCAGGGGCAGGTCGGCGGCGAGCCGGGCGTGCAGGTCGACCGGCCGACCGGCGGCCAGGTCGGCGGCGATCCCGGCCACCCGGTCCCGTACCAGGGCCGTCAACCACGGCCGTTGGGCGGCCACCCGGTCCGGGTGCAGCGCCTCGGCGACGATCGCCCGGATCTCCGGGTGGCTGGGGCCGGCGTTGTTCGCCAGCGTCGGCGGCAACCGGAACCGGTGCGCGGTGAGCACCCGCAGCGCGGCCACCGGGATCGGCGTCACCGCGTCCAGGGCGTTGTCGGGTCGCCAGGTCACCGCGTCGGCGAGCACCTGCCGGACCAGCGCGTGCCGGGTCACCACCAGATGGCTGCCGCCGACCCGGTCGACGACCGTGGCCACGTCCGGCCAGGGCCCGTCGACGGCCCCCTCCCACCCCCGGAACAGCACCCGGTCACGCTAGCGGGCGGCCCCCGGCGGGGCGGGATCCAGCTCCCACACCGTGGTGTGCTTCACCCGTACGCTCTCCAGCGCCTCCGGCACCGGCACGTCGTAGCCGGCCAGCTCGTGGAAACGTTCCCGGGGCAGGAACGCCCGGCCCGGGTCGCCGACCAGCACCCGGGCGCCGGAGCGGGCGGCCCGCAGCAGGAAGCGCAGCACCCGACGGGCCATCGCCTCGCTGTAGAAGACGTCCCCGGCGAGCAGCACCTGCGCGTCCCCGGCGTTGCCGTCGAGGACGTCGGCCAGTTCGGCGTCGACGCGTACCCCGTTGGCGGCGGCGTTGAGGGCGACGGCGGCGACGGCCCGCTCGTCGATCTCCACCGCCCGCACGGTCGCCGCGCCGGCCCGCGCGGCGGCGATGGCGACCAGGCCGGAGCCGGAGGCGAGGTCGAGCACCCGGCGGCCGGCGACCACCTCCGGGTGGTCGGTGACGTACCGGGCCAACCCCTGCCCACCGGCCCAGGCGAACGCCCAGAACGGCGGCGGCTGGGCGCTGCGGAACTCGCCTTCGGTCAGCTCCCACAGGCCGATCGGCTCGTCGGCCTGGTGCAACAGCACCTCGGGTACGAAGGCGACCGGGGCGAGCCGGGCGTGCAGCCGGACGAAGGCGGCGGAGAGTTCGGACACCCGCCCAGGATGTCAGCCGCACGTCGGCCGGCCCGGCGCACCCTCACCGCCGGCCGATGGTGCTCCCCACACCCATTTTCGGCGTGTCGTGGGGTGCGGGTGACCGGTTCACCACTGTCGGTGTTAACCCGACCCGCACTTGCCGCTCGGCGCGAACACGCCCGTCTACCGGCTTCCCCATCCTGCTCATAGCGTGGCGAGTGGACAAGACCGACGGGAGGACGAGGCGGTGGTGATGGTGTGGCGGAACGCGCTACGGGTCGGGGCGGTGCTGGCCTGCCTCACGGGGACAGGGCTCGCCGGGCCGGCACCGGCATCGGCGGCGGACCGCTTCGCCACCGAGCTGAGCGGCCTGCCCGACGAGTTCACCGCCGGTGACCAGGTACGAACGGTCTCGGCGGTGGTGTCCCGCAAGGGCAACGGCGGATGTGTGAAGGTCCGCTGGTCGATGGTGCTCTCGGTGCAGGGGCTACGACTGGACCAGGTCAAGATGGACCGGATCGAGGAGACCGGCTCGTTCCCGCTCGACATCCGGGCCGAGGGGGCGGTGGCCCGGCTGACCGACCGGCAACTCGACCCGGGCACCCTCTGCCCGGACCGCACGGTCACCGCCACCTACCGGGTGGCCTTCGCCGAGGACGTCACCCGGGGCCGGATCACCCTGGCCGCCGAGGCGTACGACCCGAACCTGCGGCTGCTCGCCCGGCAGAGCGCCACCCGGCAGGTCGTCGGCACGGCACCTGCGCCCACCACGGCGGCACCCGAGCCGACCACCGCGTCGCCGGAGCCGACCGAGGAGGTGCTGGAGCCGACCGCGGAGGAGACCGAGCCGACCGAGGAGGCGCTCGCCGAGGTGCCGCCACCGCCCGCGGCGAACCGTTCGGCCAACCAGAGCGGCGGTTTCGGTCTGGTGCAGGCGGCCTTCCTGCTCGGTGGGCTGCTGCTCTTCCTCGGCGTCGGCCTGCTGATGCGGCTGCGGCAGCTGACCCGGACCGCCGCCGACGGGGTGGAGGGCGATGCCCGCCCGGTCCGTCGACCGGTCCGGTGGACCACCGTCCGACGGTGATCGGGGGCCGCCGGGGCCGGGTGGCGCCACCACCCGGCCCCGGCGGGTTTCACTTCCCGAACACCTGGAACTCGGCGACGCGTATCTGGTCGCGCGCCGGGCTGGCGGTGGCGCAGTCGGTCTGGGTGGCCGGGTCGTCGTCCTGCTCACCGGCGTACGCCGGGCCGCCGGTGCACTGGCTGGCCAGCACCTCCAGCCGTACGTGGGTGGCGACGGTGGTCGGCACCCGGAACGACCGCAGGATGATGTCCCGGCTGTAGGCCCGGTACTTCCCGCCGGGGAACGCGTCGTCGGCGCTGGTGTAGACCCGGGTCCAGCGGGCCGGGTCGGCACAGTCGGTGGTGCTCGCGTCGCAGGTCGACACCGCGAACGACCGCAGCGCGCTCAGGGCGTTCTGCGCGCCGGGGTCGGCGTCGCCGGTGATCGCCGGGCGGAGCATGGCGCTGACGTTGACCCGCTGCACCGGCTGCGGCGTGCCGCCGGGCAGTGTGACGGTGACCCCCTTACCGGCGACCCCGGTCAACGACGCCCAGTTGGTGGCCTCGGTGTCGTCGCCGATCCGGTCCAGGTTCACCCCGTCGCCGGTGATCGTCGCCCCGGACGTGGTGGACGCCAGGTTTCGGCTCAGCCGCAGGTCGACGTACCCCTGCTGGCCGGCCTTGGCGACCACCTCCAACCGCTGGTGGCCGAACCCGGGGGCGACCGCCAGCACCTGGTACGTCCCGGCGACGGCCTCGAAGGTGGCCGGCAGCGGGGTGGCCGGGTCGGTGTCGGCGACCGGGGTGGCCCGCGCCTCGTAGTCGCCGACGTAGAGCCGGATCGGCGCGTCGGTGCTGTCGCCCCGGGGGCGCAGGGTCAGCGTGGCGTTGCCGCCGGTCGGGCTGGCGAAGCTCGGCGTCGGGTCGGTGTCGGCGGCGCCGACGGTGGCGGCGTCGCGGCCCATCCCGGAACGGGCGAACTCGGCCCAGATCAGCTCCTGGTTGGCCCCGCCGAAGCGCAGCCGGTCGGCGGTGAGCAGGTTGTCCCGCATGTCGAGCATGCTGACCTGGCTGGCCGCCTGGAGCAGGAACGAGTCGAAGACCAGCTGCACCCAGCGCCGGTTGCCGGGGCAGTTCTCGGCGGCCACCCGGCCCTGGGCGCAGTCGAGCTGCCGCTGCGGGGTGCCCAGGCCGTACTTCTTGACCAGGGCGGCGCGGATGCGGAAGTTGGTCGCGCCCCAGATCTCCCCGTCGGCGTGTACCGCCGGTCCGGCGGTGTTGTAGCCGACGTCGGAGTAGTTGAGCGGGCTGCGGCTAAGGTCGTAGTTGCGGATGCCGCTGACCAGGTTGCCGGTGACGTAGCCGCCGGTGACGAAGGGCGTCTCACCGGGGGCGCGCAGACCGTGCTCGTAGAGGTACTCGGCGGCGAGCAGGTCACTCCACGACTCACCCATCGCCCCGCCCTGGTGCCCGCTGATCCCGCTGTCCGGGCCGGCGATCATCCGGTTGGTGATGGCGTGGGTGTACTCGTGGCCGATCACCGTCATGTCGTAGTCGCCGTCCACGCACGGCGGGTACGGCCCACCGGCCTGCGGCTGCCACAGGTACATGTTGGTGGTGGGCGGCAGCCCGTCGCGCGGGGTGGACTGGTTGGCGTTGTTGCGGTTGCCGCTCAGCGCGCCCTGCTGGGCCCGCCCCTGCTCGGCGTCACCGCCCAGGCCGGCACCGCTGACGTTGACCGCCTGGAGGTTCCAGGTGGACTCGGTGAAGCCGAGGTGCCAGGCCCAGTCGTGCATCCGGTTGTGCATGGCGAACAGGTTGGCGGTGGCCGCGTCGGCGTCGTTGCGCTGGGCGGAGGTGAACGCCGCCGGGTTGCAGCGGGACTGGTGCCACTGGTCGGTGAACGGGTACTCGTAGCGCCGGTCCGGGCGGGCGGGTGCGTTGACCAGCGGGCTGCCGGCGCCCCAGGAGACCACCGTGTTGGCGGAGTTGCCCCGGGTGGTGCCGGTGGGGGCTCCGGTGGCCAGGTCGACGTCCCAGGGCTGCCCGCTCGCCGGGTCGCGGAAGGCGGCGACACAGTCGGGTGCGGGGCTGGCGCACCAGCGGACCCGGGGGTCCTGCCCGGGGGCGAGGTCCTGCGGCGGGGTGGCCGGGTAGACCGCCCAGCTCGGGTTGTCGGAGTCGAAGTCGACGAGGTCCTCGCGGAGCAGCACCTTTGCGCTGATCGCGTCGACGTAGGTGGTGAAGGCCGCCGGGTGGTCGCTGTCGCGGCCGATCAGGGTCACCTCGTAGGCGGTCCGGTTGCCGTCGAGCGGGGTGGGCACGGCGACCGGCCGCACCTGGTGGCTGGCCACCCCGGCGGCGTCCAGGCCGGCGTCGGCGAGCGCGGCGTCGTACGCCTGCGCGGCGGTGCGGGTGGCCGGGGCGGGGGCGGAGGTGTCCCGGGACAGCGAGGAGCTGACCGAGAGCACGGTGCCGTCGGCGACCGCCACGGTGACCAGGCCGTCGTGGCCGGCGGGCAGGTCGCCGAAGCGCTGCCGCAGGGTGACCACCGCGCCGTCGCCGACCGGGCGGACCAGGAGGCGGTCGAGGGCGGCGACCGCGTCGGCGTCCAGCCCGAACAGGTCCCGCTGCTGGGTGAGGTAACGCCGGGCGGCGGCCTCCGGGTCGGCGGGCAGGCCGGTGGCGAGCCGGGCCGGGCCGAGGGCGTGCGGGTGCCGAGCCGGTTCCACCGCACCGGGACGCCGGTGGCCCGGGCCAGGCTGCGCTGGCGGGCGTCGGGTGCGGCCGTACCGGTGCGGTTGTCGACGTCGGCGCCCTGGTGGCGGTCGTCGGCGAACGAGCCGGAGCGGCCCGGGGCCGGGGCCGCGGTGTCGCCCGGTGCGGCCGTGGCGGTGCCTCCGCCGGGCAGCAGGGCGGCGACCACGGCGGCGGTCGCCAGTACGGGAACGAGCCGGCGTCGGTGCCGGCTCGTTCGGGGTGTCCACTCCGGTCTGGGCACGGAACCTCCTTGTGGGAGCGGGGACCGGCGCGACGCCGGCCCGGCGCAGGCGTGGTTACGCATGCGCATTCGTGGATACCAGGCGGATCGGGTGGGGGCAATGGCGCGCGGTGCGCGGATCAGACGAGTTGGGCGGGCTCGAGGCCCAGCTCCCGGGCGGTGACCAGCCGGATCCACTCACCGAACTGTCGCCGGGAGATCACCCGCTCGTGCACGGCGAGCTGGACGGCGAGCCCGTCCATCACCGCGTTGATCCGCCAGGCGGCCCCGGCCGGGTCGGCGCACTGGAAGGTGCCGTCGGTCACCCCGGCCGAGATCACCGCCGCCAGGTCCTGCCGCCAGCGCAGGTCCAGCCGGCGGCAGACCTTTTCCAACTCGGGGGTACGCAGCGACTCCGCCCAGCCGTCGATCCACATCGCCCAGGGGCGGCCGGTGGGGGTGTAGAGGCGCAGGATGCGCCGGAGCTTGGTCAGCGGCGGGGTGGCGGAGCGCAGCACCGCGTCCAGTCGGGACAGTTCCTGCTCGACGGCGTACGCGAAGGCCTGGGCGAGCAGCCGTTCCTTGGTGGCGAAGTGGTAGAAGACCAAGGCCTGGCTGACCCCGGCGGCGGCGGCCACGTCGGCGGTGCGGGTGTTGGCGAGTCCACGCTCGACGATCACGTCGCAGGCTGTGCGCAGCAGGGAATCCAGGCGGACATCGGCGGCGGCACGTCTCGTCACGCCGCTACGGTAACCCATCGACACGACCACAGGGAGTTACCGACCCGACCGATCGGGCAGGTGGCAGTCGGAAGCCGGACAGCGTCCCTCCGGCGCGTCGGATGGCTTCCCGACCTGTTCGGTGACGGTGCGACAGATCGGGGCACCGCCACCAGTCGAATTTCCTAGGACGCTCTGGCGGTGGTGGTGGCGCTCACCCCACCGCCCCGGACGCGCCGTCCGTCGACCCGATTTGGCATCGGTCCGACCGCTCGGCTAGAGTTTCCATCCGTCACCGGGTGTGTCCCGGAGACAAGCGGACGTAGCGCAGCTGGTAGCGCATCACCTTGCCAAGGTGAGGGTCGCGGGTTCGAATCCCGTCGTCCGCTCGGAGCTGCCGCCACGCACGACGGGGGCAACCTCGGTGGGGTGGCCGAGAGGCGAGGCAACGGCCTGCAAAGCCGTGTACGCGGGTTCAAATCCCGTCCCCACCTCGGTAACAAGCACGGGCGATTGGCGCAGTGGGAGCGCGCTTCCTTGACACGGAAGAGGTCACTGGTTCAAACCCAGTATCGCCCACACGGTCAGTAGGACCACCTTCCGCGTCCGGAAGGTGGTCCTACTGCTTTTCCCCGCCGGCCCTGCCGCCGGCCGGGACGTACCGCACCCCGCCGGATGCCGGGGAAGCCGACACCCGGTCCGGGCGGCCTCCCGGCTCGTGGGAGGTCAGCGCTCAGCGTCGATGCGATGTCTATCCTTGCTCCGACTCTGCCAAGGGACGTCGCGACGCCGGGTGGGTGTGGTGTGGGGGAGACCGGTCGGGAGGCGCTGCTCGCGTTCGCCGAGGAGTTGCGACGGCTACGCCAGCTCGCCGGCGGGCCGTCATTGAACACCCTGGTGGCGGTCGCCGCCCGGCGGGGCAGGCCACTGGCCCGCTCCACCCTCAGCGACAAGCTCAACGCCAGGTCGTTGCCCGACTGGGACTTCGTCACCGGCTACCTGGGCGCCTGCGTCGCGTACGCCGAACAGGCCGGCACCCGGTTGCCCGCCGACCTGACCGACCCGGCCAGGTGGGAGACGGCCTACTGGCGGTTGCGGGGCGCGGCGGACGCGGCACGGGCCGACGGCCGGCGGGCCGTCGCCCCCACCGACCGGGACCGACCGGCACCCGCCGGGACCCCGCCACCGCAACCGGGCGGGCGGACCCCTGAATTCGTCCCCCGGCAGCTCCCCGCGACGGTCCGGCACTTCGCGGGTCGGTCCGCGGCGCTGGCCACCCTGACCGCGCTGCTCGCCGAGCCGGCCGGCCCGCCGGGCACCGTGCCCATCTCGACCATCTGCGGCACGGCCGGGGTGGGCAAGACGACCCTCGCCGTGCACTGGGCGCACCAGGTCACCGACCGTTTCCCCGACGGGCAGCTCTACGTCAACCTGCGCGGGTACGACCCCGACGCGCCCGCACTGGCCCCGGCGGAGGCGGTGGCCGGGTTCCTGGAGGCGCTCGCGGTGCCCCCGGAGCGCATCCCGGTGGGGCTGGCGTCGCAGGCCGCGCTGTACCGCAGCCTGCTCGCCGACCGGCGGATGCTGGTGCTGCTGGACAATGCCCGTGACGCCGACCAGGTGCGTCCGCTGTTGCCCAGCTCCCCGGGCTGCCTGGTCCTGGTGACCAGCCGTAACCAGCTGCCGGGGCTGGTCACGGCCGAGGGCGCCCGTCCACTGTTGCTGGACCTGCTGTCCCCGGCGCAGGGACGCGAGTTGCTGTCCCGGCGGCTGGGTGCGGTGCGGGTCGCGGCCGAGCCGCAGGCGGTGGACCGGATCGTCGCCGCAGCGGCCGGCCTGCCGTTGGCGCTGGCCATCGTGGCTGCGCGGGCCGCCACCCACCCGGACTTCCCGCTCGCCCGACTCGCCGCCGAGCTGACCGCCACCCGGGGCGCCCTGGACGCGTTCAGCGGCGGCGAGGCCGGCAGTGACGTGCGGGCGGTGCTGTCCTGGTCGTACCGGGGTCTGGACCCGGTGGCGGCCGGCCTGTTCCGGGCGCTCGGGACGCACCCCGGCCCCGACGTGTCGGTGGCGGCAGCCGCCAGCCTCGCCGCCCTGTCGACGGCCGAGGTACGCCGGCCACTGGCGGTGCTGACCCGGGCGAACCTGCTCACCGAGCACACCCCCGGCCGGTACACCCTGCACGACCTGCTCCGGGCGTACGCGGTCGAGTCGGCCCTGCAGACCGACTCCGCCGGTCTGCGCCGGGCGGCGCTCGGCCGGCTGCTCGACCACTACCTGCACACCGCCTACGCGGCAGCTCTGCTGCTGCACCGGCATCGCGACGACATCGACCTGCCGGCGGCGCTACCCGGGGCGACGGTGGTCGAGCCGGCCGACCGGGACGAGGCATGGGCGTGGCTCGCCGCCGAACACCGGGCGCTGCTCGCCGCGATCGATCTGGCGGCCGAACACGGCTGGCCGACCCACGCCTGGCAGTTGGCGTGGAGCGTCAACACCTATCTCGACCGGGTGGGGGCCTGGCCCGACCAGTCCCGCGTCCAGGAGGTGGCGCTACGGGCCGCCACCGCAGCGGTCGACCGCGACGGTCAGGCCCGCGCCCACCGCAACCGGGCCGTCGCCTGCCTGCGCCTCGGCGCGTACGACGAGGCCCACGACCACCTGGAACGCTCCCGGCACCTGTACGCCGAGCTCGGTGACCGGGTCGGCGGCGGCCGGACCGAGCTGAACCTCGGCATCCTCGCGGAACGGCAGGGCGACCACCGGCGGGCACTCGAACACGCGCAGCGGGCGCACCGGCTCTTCGAGGCCGCCGGGCACGCGCAGGGGCAGGCCAACGCGCTCAACAACATCGGCTGGTACCACATCCAACTCGGTGACCATGCCCGCGCCCTGGACTACTGCGGGCGGGCCCTGGCGCAGCAGCAACAGACCGGGAACCGGTACTGGGAGGCGCACGCCTGGGACAGCCTCGGCTACGCGCACCACCACCTCGGCCGGCACCGTGAGGCCATCGACTGCTACCGGCACGCGCTCGCGCTGTGGCGGGAGGCCGGCGAGCGGTACTTCGAGGCCGTCACGCTGATGCACCTCGGCGACAGCCAGCAGGCCGCCGCCGAGCCCGACGTCGCCCGGGTAGCCTGGCGGCACGCCCTCGAGGTGCTCGACCGGCTCGGTCACCCCGACGCCGCCCAGGTGCGGGAACGGCTCGCCGGTCCACCGGCCCCGCAGTAGGGGCCGTCGGCGCAGGACACCCGCGGGACGCGGGGTGGCGTCGGGTGACATGGCCGGAGCGTGCGGCATGCCGGGGCGGGGTCGGCGGGGCGGGCGATCTTGCCATCGGGTAGAGTTCACCCCGTCGCCGGGGAAACCGGGCGGCACGCGGACGTAGCGCAGCTGGTAGCGCATCACCTTGCCAAGGTGAGGGTCGCGGGTTCGAATCCCGTCGTCCGCTCTCGACCACGGGCGATTGGCGCAGTGGGAGCGCGCTTCCTTGACACGGAAGAGGTCACTGGTTCAAACCCAGTATCGCCCACCAGAGAATCACGAAAGCCCCGGCTCCACTGAGCCGGGGCTTTCGCGTTGGTCAGCTGTTCGGGTGCGGGTCAGCTGTTCCAGTGCTGGGCGACGAGGTCGGCGGCCTGGGTTTCCCACTGGGCGTAGTGGTCGGGGTACGCCGACACCTGGACCGTCTGGGCGGCCTTGGTCAGGGGCATGTCCTGCCAGCCGTCGACCTGCTTGAGGCCCTTGAGGAACGCCAGGGTGGCGTACTCGGGGTCGGTGATCTGCTCCACCGTGCCCCAACCGGAGGACGGGCGCTGCTGGAACAGACCCTGCGAGTCGTGGTCGTTGCGGTCGCCGAGGTGGCCGAGGTTCTCCAGCTTCGACTCCTGCAGGGCGGTGGCGATGGACACCACGGCGGCCCGCTCGTCCATGCCGGCCTTCTTCGTCGCGGCGATGATCGCCTTGACGTTGCCGGTCTGCTCGTCGCCCAGGTCGATGCGGGACTGCTCGCCCTGCACGCCGTGCGGGATCAGCTTGCCCTTGTCCACGGCCGGCTTGTCGGCCTGGACGACGGCGACGGGGCTGGTGTCGATGGTGGGGGTGTCGCCGAGGTGCAGCGGGCCGGCGGCGAGGCCACCGGCGAAGGCGAGACCGGCGATACCGAGGACACTCTTACGCAGGATCGTGGTCATGGGGAAGCTCCTTCGGGGGGTTGACACCCACCGGGCGCCCGTGGGGACAGGCGGCGGGGGATGCGGGCACCACGTCGGCGCGCTCATGGGGGAAAGTCCGAGGGGTTCCGGTCGGGGCCTGCCGCTGACGCGGTGGCCGCACGGGCCGGAGTCAGATACAACGACCGGGGTCCCGGGGTCATTCCCGGCGGGTGGCCGGGCCGGGTGGGTGCGGTCGTGCACCGGGTGTAACGACCGGCAGTGGTCGGTCATTCCGGTGGGGGCCGCGCCGGAGGCGTAACGACCGGCAGTGGTCGGTCATTCCGCGTCGCGGCGGTGGGTCATTCTGCCGGAGGTGGTTGCATCGGGCCCGGTGGCGGGGCCGCCGCTGCGGCCGTCCACCGGGTGTAACGCATCCGGGCCGGCCGGGATTCCGTCAGGCGGCTCACGGCCGTCACCTCTGTCCGTTTTCCGGGCCGCCAGATTCGGACATTCTTCGCCGCCGGGCCGCCGGGCTGCCCTTATGCCTGTGCTGGGTGCAGCGTCCCCTGCATCACTGTTGCGCGGAAAGCTATATGCCTGTGCGTCATAAATATGCCTGACAGGCATAACGGAGCCCGAGGAGTTGCCCGTCCCGTGGACCGTTTTCAGCCGCTCAGTGGAATGCTTGCTTTTACTAGCCAAAAATCCTGTTCGTCCCTTTTTATTCGAGGCGGGTGGCCGGTACCCGGTCGGGCGTAGGCGTGTGCAGGATGATCGTGGGGCGATATGGCGGGTTCGGGCCATGCGGATACCGCCACCTCTCGAATATCGGGACGATCATCCCGGTCCGACCGGCCGGATGGCCCGGTGACCGGCGGGATGCCCTCGCCACTCGGTCAGCGGGGACGAGCCCGCCGCCACCGCACTTGCACCGTCGTGACGCCACCGTCCCTGCTGTCGACACGCCACCGCCCCTGCACCATCCACACCGGGTGCACCGCGCCGCGCGTGACGTGGACCGAACCGACCCGTGTATCGGTCGACGAAGGACCGGCGGGGAAGTCGAGCAGCGCACTGGCCCGGGTTCTGCCGATGGCAGATCCGCTGCCGGTGAACAGGGTGCCGCATCGGTGCCCCCGAACGGCAGGGTGGGACGGATGAGACTGCTGATGCTGGGCGGCACCGGGTTCGTCGGGTCCGCCATCGTGACCGAAGGGGTACGCCGGGGCTGGACGGTGACGATGTTCAACCGGGGGATACACGGGGGCACCCCGCGGGGCGTACACCGGTTGCGGGGTGATCGGACCGCGCCGGGCGGGCTGGCCGAACTGGCCGGCGGCGGGTGGGACGTGGTGGTCGACACCTGGGACGGCGCACCCCGCGCGGTACGCGACGCCGCCACGCTGCTGCACTGTGCCGGGCACTACGCCTACGTCTCCAGCGGCTCCGTCTACGCCCCGCCCGTGCGCCCCGGGGTCGGTGAGGAATCGGCGGTGGTGGCGTCGGCGGCCGACGACACCGGCGACGACGACTACGCCCGGTGCAAGGCCGGTGGGGAACTGGCCGCGACCGAGGTGTTCGGGGAACGCGCCCTGCTGGTGCGGGCCGGGCTGATCCTCGGGCCGGGGGAGGACATCGGGCGGCTGCCGTGGTGGCTGCGCCGGGTGGCCCGGGGCGGTGACGTCCTCGCACCCGGCCCGGCCGACCTGCCCGTGCAGTACGTCGACGTCCGGGACCTGGCGGCCTTCACGCTCGACCGGGCCGCCGAGGGCGTGGGCGGCGCGTTCAACGTGATCAGCCGCCCGGGGCACACCACCATGGGCGAACTGCTCACCGAGGCGGTGGCGACGACCGGCGGCGCTGCCCGACTGCGGTGGACCGCCCCCGAGGTGATCCTCGCCGCCGGGATCGAACCGTGGAACGACCTGCCGATCTGGATTCCGTCGGGCCACGAGTACCGCTGGTTGCAGGAGCGTGGCGTCGAGAAGGCGTACGCGGCGGGGCTGACCTGCCGTCCGGTGGCCGAGACGGTCGGTGACACCTGGCGCTGGCTGGAGCGGGTGGGGTCGGTCCCGCCCCGTGCGGGGCGGCCGGCGCGAGCGACCGTCGGCCTCGACCCGGCCCGGGAAGCCGCCCTGCTCGCCACCCACCATCCAGCCTGACCCGCACCGCGCAAGTCGAGCGTGGTACAGGCCGGGCGGCGGGGGTTCAGCCGGGTGCCACCGCCACGTCCAGCACCTCGTCCACGCTCCGCCTCGGTGTCGCCACCCCCGGCTGGCCGTATCCGATCCGCATCACCATCTGCGGCGTGCCGAAACGTCCCAGCGACAGCCGTAGCGCCTCCCGCGCCCCCGACACCTCGATCGGCTGCGACAGCAGCGACACCGCGAGCCCCGCGTCGGTCGCGGTCAGCAGCACCCGCTGCAACGCCTGCCCGGCCAGCACCTGGTCGACGACCGTGTTGCCGGCCGCGCCGAGCACCGCCACCAGCGGTTCCGGTTCGAAGTCGCGGCCGGGGGCCCGGTCGAGGCCGCCGAAGCCCCGCGACGGCAGCAGGTCCTGCGGCTCGGTCTGCGGACCACCGGCGCGGGCCGGCACCCCGTCGGGGGCGGGCTCGGTGCGGACCCAGTCGGCGCGTTCGGCCCGGTAGGCGGGGTCGCGTTCGAGTACCCGGTGGGCGCTGCGGGCGACCTCGGCGAAGGCGTTGACGGGGCCCACCCCGATCACCAGTTCCAGCCAGCACTGTTCGGCGCGGGCCGCCTCGCCGAGCCGCCAGCGGGCGTCGGCGGGCACCGGGTCGGGCCAGAACGGCGCCCGGTTGCTGAACCGGCGGCCGATGGCCGCGTAGAGGCTCTGCTCGGTCGGGGTGGGGCGGCGCGGCAGTTCCGGGACCAGTCGGGCCAGCACGTCCGGGTCGGCCGGGTACGGTCGCAGCCGTACGGTCGCCGGGGTGCCCGCCACGGCCAGGGACAACCGCAGGTTGAACAGGGCCGCCCCGCCGGAGATCCGGGTGCCCCAACCGCTCGGGTCGGTGGCCGGCAGCCGGCGGGTCGGGTCGACCGACACCTCGATTCCGCCGTCGCGCAGTCGGAACCGCCACGGCTGGGTGTTGTGCAGGGAGGGCGCGCGGACGGCGTCCGCGACGGCGGCCCGCAGTTGCGTCTCGGTGTACCCGGTGCCCATGGTCGTGCTCCTTCCGTGGCGGTTCGTGCCGCTCCACCCCGAGCGGGGAACGTGTCGCCCCCGGCCGGCCGACGCCGCCCCCGGTTCCCGGTGGTGGTTCCCCTCCACGGTCCGTCACCGGCAGGTGGGCCGGGCAGGGCCGGACGTCCCGACCCACCGGGCCGCCCTTCCCACCGGCGGAGCGCCCCGTGCCCGACCCGCCAGGCCGGCCCAGTCGGCGTGACACGCGAGGGAGGATGGTGCGACGTGCCAGGTTAGGGACCTTCGGCCCGTGCACGAGCGCGTCCGGGCGGGTAGAAACGAGGGATGATCCGGGTGTTCCTCCTCGACGACCACGAAGTCGTCCGCCGTGGCCTGGCCGACCTGTTGCAGAGCAGCGGCGACATCGAAGTGGTCGGCGAGTCCGGCTCCGCCCAGGAGGCGTCCCGGCGGATTCCCGCCCTCCGCCCCGACGTGGCGATCCTCGACGCCCGGCTGCCCGACGGCAACGGCATCGACGTGTGCCGGGACGTCCGGGCGGTCGACTCGTCGATCAAGGGACTGATCCTCACCTCGTACGAGGACGACGAGGCGTTGTTCGCCGCGATCATGGCGGGTGCGGCGGGTTACGTCCTCAAGCAGATCCGGGGCACCGACCTGGTGGACGCGGTCCGTCGGGTCGCGGCCGGGCAGTCGCTGCTCGACCCGGCGATCACCACCCGGGTGCTGGAGCGCATCCGCAGCGGCGTCGAGCAGCCGCGCGAGCTGAAGAGCCTCACCGAGCAGGAACGCCGCATCCTGGAGTACGTCGCCGAGGGGCTGACCAACCGGGAGATCGCCGGCAAGATGTTCCTCGCCGAGAAGACCGTGAAGAACTACGTCTCCAGTGTGCTGGCCAAGCTGGGCCTGGAGCGCCGCACCCAGGCCGCCGTCCTCGCCACCCGCCTGCTCGGCCAGCGCCCCTGACCCACCGACCCCGGCCGCCCGGGGGTCAGTCGCGCAGCGGGACCGACCAGTAGAGCTGGGTGCCGTGCGGCTCGATCCGGCGTACCTCGAACTCGCCGCCGTGCCGTTCGGCGCGCTCGCGCAGGTTGACCAGGCCACCCCGCGCGGCGGCCGGGTCACAGCCCACCCCGTCGTCGGTGACCGTCACGGTGACCCGGCCGGCGTCGACCCGGACGGCGACGGCGACCCGGTTGGCCTCGGCGTGGCGTACCGCGTTGGACAACGCCTCGCGGAGCACGGCGGTGAGGTCGGGGCGGACCGGTTCCGGCACGGCGCTGTCGATGGGCCCGTCCAACTCGACGGCGGGGCGGAAGCCGAGCGACCCGGCGGCCACGTCGACCGCCTCCCGGATCTCGGTACGCAGCGCCGCGCTCATCGGGGTACGCAGCTCGAAGATGGTGCGGCGGATGTCCCGGATGGTGGCGTCGAGGTCGTCGACGGCCGCGTTGATCCGCTTGGCGACGTCGGGGCGGGCGTGCATCGCGCCGCTCTGCAGTTGCAGGCCGGTGGCGAACAGCCGCTGGATCACCACGTCGTGCAGGTCCCGGGCGATGCGTTCGCGGTCCTCCAGGACCACCAGCAGTTCCCGTTCCTCCTGGCCCCGGGCCCGTTCCATGGCCAGGGCGGCCTGGCCGGCGAAGCTGGCCAGCAGGGTGACGTCGGCGTCGGCGGCCCGGCCGGCGTCGGGCCGGTGGGCCACCACCAGCACCCCGTGCAGGGTGTCGGCGGCGGCGAGCGGGGAGACCACCGCCGGGCCGGCGACCACCGGCACCGGCCAGGGTGCCGCCTCGGCCAGGTTGTCGAGCAGTTCCCGGCGACGCTCGGTGACCGAGCCGGCGAAGCTGGTCTCGCTGGCCGGCAGCAGCGCGCCGACCAGCCCGTCGGCGTCACCGTCGGCGGAGTCGACCACCTCGACGGTGAACTGCCCGGCGTCGTCGTCGTAGAGCAGCACCAGCGCCAGCTCCGCCTCGGCGACCTCCCGGGCCCGGCGGGCCACCAGGGTCAACGCGTCGGTCCGGCGTACCTCGCCGAGCAGCACCGAGGTGATCTCGGCGGTCGCGGCCAGCCAGCGTTCCCGACGGTGGGCCAGCGCGTAGAGCCGGGCGTTCTCGATGGCCACCCCGGCGGCGGCGGCCAACGCCACGACGATCTCCTCGTCGTCCTCGGTGAACTCCGCCGCGCCCTGCTTCTCGGCCAGGTAGAGGTTGCCGAAGACCTGGTCGCGGATGCGCACCGGCACGCCGAGGAAGCTGTGCATCGGCGGGTGGTTCGGCGGGAAGCCGTACGACTGGGGGTGCTGGGTGATGTCGGGCATGCGGACCGGGCGGGGCTCGTCGATGAGCAGGCCGAGCACCCCCCGCCCGTGCGGCAGGTCACCGATCTTCGCGTGCAGCTCGGCGTCGATGCCGTGGGTGATGAAGTCGTGCAACAGCCGGTCGGGACCGATCACGCCGAGCGCGCCGTAACGCGCACCGACCAGCTCGCAGGCCGCCTGCACGATCCGTCGCAGGGTGCTGCGCAGGTCGAGGTCGGTGCCGATGCCGACCACCGCGTCGAGCAGCGCCCGCAGCCGCTCCCGGCTGGTCACCACGTCGCCGACCCGGTCGAGCATCTCCTGGAGCAGCTCGTCGAGGCGGACCCGGGACAACGGGCTCAGCCCCAACGAGGGGACCGGATGGTCATTGCGGGAAGCAGGGGTGCTGGCGGCCACGCGGGCGAGTTTAGCGCCCGGTGACCGCCCGGCACGAGATCGTCAGGACCGCTGGTCGCGTACCGCGGAGGTGTCGACCACCTGCGCGGCCGGCAGCCGCGGGGTGTGCGGCGGGCCGGCGTGCGCCGGGTCCGCGAGCCCGATCCGCAGCACCAGGTACGGGTAGCCGAGCCCACTGAGCAGTTGCCGCAGCTTCTGCCGGGTGCCGGGCACCTCGACCACGCCGGACAGCGGCACCACCGACACCCCGTGCCGGGTGGCGGTCAGCCACAGTGCGGAGAGTGCCTCACCGGCCTCCAGCCAGCTGTCCGGTTCGTCCTCGTCGCCGTAGAGCAGCCCGTAGACGGCGGCCTTGTCGTGCCCCGGCCCCACCGGGAGGTTGCCGGGGCTGCCGAAGTCGCGGGCCGGGACGGTGGTCTGCGGCTGGTCCTGCGGCAGCACCTCCGGCGGCAGTCCGGTGCCGGTGTCGGCCCGGTGGGTCCAGTACTGCAACTCCTCGCGCGTCTGCGGGTCCTCCGCCTCCACGGTGCCGGCGTGCGAGGCGGTGGCGGCCAGCTCCATCACCTGGTCGGCGTCGAGGATCTGCAACCGGGCGCCCTCGTCGTCCGCCGCGCGGGTGATGTCGTCGACCACCTCGGCGGGCACCGGCTCGTCGCTGACCGGCCGGCGGTCGGTGTGCCGGACCTGCATGCACTGCACCAGCCGCATCGCGTCCGGGTCGGCCCCGGCAGGGGTCAGGCCGGTCAACCGGGCCAGCAGGTCCGGTTGCTGCGGGTCGGGCAGCCGCTCGACCACCGCCGTCCAGCCTTCGGCCGCCAACGCCACCCGGGCGTGGTGCAGGGCCGCGCCGCAGCTGAGCGCCAGCAGGCGGCCCTCCGGGTCGGCGGCGGTGAGCTGACGGTCCCGGACCACCCGCAGTTCCAGGGCGTCCGGCAGGACCCGCCAGCGCCACGGCTGGGTGTTGTGCACCGACGGGGCGTGGCCGGCCGTCGCGGCTGCCTCCGCGAGCGCGGTGGTCAGCGGGCGGTCCGTCGCGGGCGTCTGGTGGCTCATCGGCACGACCTTTCCGTTTCTCCCATCGTGCCCCACCCGGTCGGTCCACGGGCGGGGATACCGTCCCATCCTGCCCCGTCCGCCCCGGTACGGACACGGCGGCAGGTCCCACCCGGACGGGCACTTCGGCCTGTCGTTTTCCCGTTCGGCGCCACTGACGCGGTGCCGTTGGGACGATCCGCAGGTGGGCACGGAACAGCGGGAGTGCGTTCCGGGGCGACCGGTCGGCCGGCGTCGGGCGCGTTGGCGTGAGTGGACGCCGCTGACCCTGCTCGCCGGGGCGGTGCTGGTCGGGGCGGTCCTGTGGGCGGCCGGTCGGCGGGGAACGGCCGACGTGGTCTGGGCGGCGTCGACCCTGGTGGCGTTGGTGCCGGCGGTCTGGGCGGTGCTGCGTCAGCTGTGGCGGCGGCGGTTCGGGGTGGACGTGATCGCGGTGCTGGCGTTGGCCGGTGCGCTGCTCGTCGGGGAGTACCTGGCCGGTGCGGTGATCGCGGTGATGGTGGCGACGGGGCGGGCACTGGAGGCGTACGCGCAGGGGCGGGCGACCCGTGACCTGCGTGCCCTGCTGGAGCGGGCACCCCGGCGGGCACGGCGGCGTACCCCCGACGGGGGCGTCGAGGTGATCGGACTGGACCGGGTCGCGGTGGGTGACCAGCTGCTGGTCGGGCCGGGGGACGTGGTGCCGGTGGACGGCGTGTTGACGGCCCCGGCGACGCTGGACGAGTCGGTGGTGACCGGGGAGTCGCAACTGGTGGGCCGGGCCGCCGGGGAACAGGTGCCCAGCGGGGTCGTCAACGCCGGTGCCGCCGTGGGTCTGCGGGCCACCCGGGACGCGGCGGGCAGCACCTACGCGGGGATCGTCCGGCTGGCGCGGGAGGCGACCGCCCACCGGGCCCCGACGGTACGGCTCGCCGACCGGTACGCGGCGGCGTTCGTCCCGTTCACCCTGGTGCTGGCCGCGGTGGCCGGGGTGTGGTCGGGGGAGTTCGTCCGGGCGGTCGCGGTGCTGGTGGTGGCGACGCCGTGTCCGCTGCTGCTGGCCACCCCGATCGCGATCGTCTCCGGGTTGTCGCGGGTGGCCCGGCGGGGTGTCCTGGTGCGCGACGGTGGTTCGCTGGAGCTGCTCGGCCGGGCCCGTACCCTGCTGCTCGACAAGACGGGCACGCTGACGGCGGGCCGGCCCTGGGCGGCGGAGACGGTGGTCGCTCCCGGCGGCGACCGGGACGAGGTGCTGCGGCTGGCCGCGTCGGTGGAGCAGCTCTCCCCGCACGTGCTGGCCGTGGCGCTGGTGCGGCAGGCCCGCCAGCGGGGGCTGGCGTTGGCCACGCCGACGGAGGTGACCGAGGAGCCGGGGCGCGGGGTGAGCGGCCGGGTCGACGGCCGGCTGGTGCGGGTCGGGCAGCTCGGTGGTGACCTGCCCGGCTGGGCGGAGCTGGCCCGGGACCGGGCCGAGTTGGCCGGCTGGTCGACGGTGTGGGTGAGCGGCGACCAGGGCCCGCTCGGCGCGATCCTGCTGGCGGACCCGGTCCGTCCCGATGCCCGCCGGACGGTACGCCGGCTGCGGGAGGCCGGGTTGTCCCGGTTGCTGCTGCTCACCGGGGACCGGCCGCGTACCGCCGAGCAGGTGGCCCGGCTGGTGGGGGTGGACGAGGTGCTGGCCCGCTGTTCGCCGCAGGAGAAGGTGGACCGGGTCCGGCGGGAGTCGCGGCGGGCGGTCACCGTGATGGTGGGTGACGGGGTGAACGACGCGCCCGCGTTGGCGGCGGCGCACGTCGGGGTGGCGATGGGGGCGACCGGGGCGACCGCGTCGGCGGACGTCGCCGACGCGGTGATCACCGTGGACCGGCTGGACCGGCTCGCCGACGCCGTCGAGATCGCCCGCCACGCCCGCCGGATCGCGGTGCAGAGCGCCGCCGTCGGGATGGGGTTGGCGGTGCTCGCGATGCTGGTCGCCGCCGCCGGTCGGCTGCCGCCGGTGGCGGGCGCCTTCCTCCAGGAGGGCATCGACGTGCTGGTCATCCTCAACGCGTTGCGGGCGTTGCGTGGTGGGCTGCGCCGTCGGGACGTGCCGCCGACCACCCGCGCCCTGCTCGACCGGTACGCCGGCCAGCATGCCGGCGTACGCGACGTGCTCGCCCGGGTACGTGACACCGCCGACCTGGTGGCGACCCGGCCGACCGCCGAGGGGTGCCTGCCGGCGCTGCGCGACACGCACCGGCGGCTGACCGACGAGGTGCTGCCGCACGCCGACGCCGAGGAGCGGCAGCTCTATCCGGCGTTGGCCGGCCCGCTGGGCGGCGACGAGGCGACGGCCACGATGAGTCGGGAACACGTGGAGATCCACGGGCTGGTGGACCGGATCGGCGGTCACCTGGCCCGGGCCGACGGGCGGTTGCGCCCCGACCAGGTGCCCGACCTGCTCGCCAGCCTCTACGGACTGGACGCCGTGCTGCGCCTGCACCTGGCCGGGGAAGAGGAGGACTACCTTTCCCTCGATCCCGCCCCGCCCACCCCAGGGTCCTGATCCACTCGCCGGCTCAAACCGTCGGTACCCAGGCGGCGTCCCGCCGCTCGCGGAACGCCGCCACGCCCTCGCGGCCCTCGGCCGCCGATGTCGCGGTGTCAGGTCGTTCGGGACACCGCGACATCGGCCCGCAAGTTGATCACGCAAAGCCGCCCCGGTCGGGGTGGTCAGCGTTCGCGGACGACCGCTACCGGGCAGTGCGCGTGCTGGATGAGCTGCTGGCCGACCGAGCCGAGCAGCATCCCGCGCAGCCCGCCCCGTCCCCGGCTGCCGACCACCACGAGCTGTGCGTCCCGGCTCGCCTCGACGAGCGCGGCGGCCGGCCGGGCCGGTGCGATCTCCACCGTGACCGGCACCTGCGGGAAGGTCTCCCGCCACCCGGCGAGGGCCTGGTCGATCTCGGCCCGGTCCGCCGCGAGCCGGGCCTCGGCGTCCGGGTCGGAGGGCCGCCAGCGGTCGTCCGGCGGTTCGAAGGCCCGCAGCACCCGCAGCGGGGCGTCGCGTTGCGCGGCCCGTTCCACGGCGAACCCGAGCGCGGTGCCGGCCTGATCGGAGCCGTCGTAGCCGACCACCACCGGCCCGTCGACCTTGGCCTGCGCCTCCCGCACCACCACCACGGGGCAGTGCGCGTGGGCGGCCACCGACACCGCCGTGGAGCCGGCGAGCAGACCGGTGAAGCCGCCGTGGCCCCGGCTGCCGAGCACCAGCAGCCCGGCCTCGGCGGAGCGTTCCTCCAGCACCAGCGCGGGCGGGCCGTCGAAGACCTCGCCGTGCACGGTGACGCCGGGCCAGGCGGCGGTGGCGTCCGCGGCGGCCTTGTGCACCAGTTCCTCGACCTGCCGTCGGGCGTCGTCGTCCGGCCAGACCCCGGGGGCCACCCCCGGGCCGACCCAGCCGGCGACGGTCATCCACTCGAAGACGTACGCCAGCCGGACCGGGCGTCCGCTGCGCCGCGCCTCGGCCAGCGCCCAGTCCACGGCGACGCCCGCGTCGGCGGAACCGTCGTAGCCGACCAGGATCTCGTCGGAGTTCATCGTCTCGTCCTTTCCTGGCTGGTGGGGCGTGGTGGGCCGGCCGGTGACCGGCCCACCACGGACCCCGGAGGTGTCACTGCCCGTCGAGCTGCTGCGGCTGGGTCTCCCGGATCCAGCGCCACTCGGCGACCCGGGGGTCGTCCTCACCGTGGCGGCGGGTGTGGTCGCGGCAGGCCTGCCGGGTGTCGACCATCTCCTGCCGCAGGTGGGCGGCGCGGGCGGCCAGGCCGGGCACCCGGTCGATGACGTCGATGACCAGGTGGAAGCGGTCCAGGTCGTTGAGCATCACCATGTCGAACGGCGTGGTGGTGGTGCCCTCCTCCTTGTAGCCGCGCACGTGCAGGTTGTCGTGGTTGGCCCGGCGGTAGGTGAGCCGGTGGATCAGCCACGGGTAGCCGTGGTAGGCGAAGATGATCGGCTTGTCGCGGGTGAAGATGGTGTCGAACTCGTTGTCCGGCAGGCCGTGCGGGTGCTCCGACGACGGCTGGAGCCGCATCAGGTCGACCACGTTGACGACCCGCACCTTCAGCTCGGGCAGGTGCTGGTGGAGCAGGTCGGCGGCGGCGAGGGTCTCCAGGGTCGGCACGTCACCGGCGCAGGCGAGCACCACGTCCGGCTCCTGACCGTCGTCGGTGCTGGCCCAGTCCCAGATGCCCAGGCCGCGCCGGCAGTGCTGGACCGCCTCGTCCATGGTCAGCCAGTTCGGGGCGGGCTGCTTGCCGGCCACCACCACGTTGATGTAGTGCCGGCTGCGCAGGCAGTGGTCCATGGTGGAGAGCAGGGTGTTGCCGTCCGGCGGCAGATAGACCCGGACGACCTCGGCCTTCTTGTTGACCACGTGGTCGATGAAGCCCGGGTCCTGGTGCGAGAAACCGTTGTGGTCCTGTCGCCACACGTGGCTGGACAGCAGGTAGTTCAGCGAGGCGATCGGCTCCCGCCAGGGGATGCCCCGGGTCACCTTCAACCACTTGGCGTGCTGGTTGACCATCGAGTCGACGATGTGGATGAACGCCTCGTAGCTGGTGAAGATGCCGTGCCGGCCGGTCAGCAGGTAACCCTCCAACCAGCCCTCGCAGAGGTGCTCGGAGAGCACCTCCATCACCCGGCCGTCGGGGGAGAGGTGGTCGTCGGTGGCCTCGATCCGGCCGTCGAAGGCCCGGTCGGTGACCTCGAACGCGGCACCGAGCCGGTTGGAGGCGACCTCGTCCGGGCCGAACAGCCGGAAGGTCTGCGGGTTGGCGGTGATCACGTCGCGGACCCAGGTGCCGAGCACCCCGGCCGCGCCGACCACCGGCTCACCCGGCTGCTCGACGTCGACGGCGTAGTCGCGGAAGTCCGGCAGGGTCAGGTCCCGCAGCACCCGCCCGCCGTTGGTGACCGGGTTGGCGCTCATCCGGTGCTCGCCCTTGGGCGGCAGCGCGGTCAGCTCGGCGACCGGGGCGCCGGTGGCGTCGAAGAGCTCCTCCGGACGGTAGCTGCGCAGCCAGCGCTCCAGCTCGGCCCGGTGCTCCGGGTTGTCGCGCACCTCGGCGATGGGCACCTGGTGGGCGCGGAAGGTCCCCTCGACCTGCTTGCCGTCGACCTGGGCCGGGCCGGTCCAGCCCTTCGGGGTCCGCAGGATGATCATCGGCCAGCGGGGGCGCTCGACGTGGCCGCCGGAGCGGGCCACCCGCTGGATCTCGGCGATCTCGTCGCAGGCCCGGTCCAGGGTGGCCGCGAGGAGCTGGTGCACCTGCGTCGGGTCGTCCCCGGCGACCAGGTACGGCTGGTAGCCGTGGCCGCGCATCTGGTTGAGCAGGTCCTCGGTGGGGATCCGGTCCATGACCGTCGGGTTGGCGATCTTGTAGCCGTTGAGGTGCAGGATGGGCAGCACCGCGCCGTCGCGGGCCGGGTTGAGGAAGACGCTGGACTGCCAGCTGCCCGCCAACGGGCCGGTCTCCGCCTCACCGTCGCCGATGACGCAGGCCACCAGCAGGTCCGGGTTGTCGAAGGCGGCGCCGTAGGCGTGGCTCAGGGCGTACCCCAGCTCGCCGCCCTCGTGGATCGAGCCCGGCACCTCCGGTGCGACGTGGCTCGGGATGCCGCCGGGGAAGGAGAACTGGCGGAACAGCCGCTGCATGCCGGTCTCGTCACGGCTCACCGAGTGGTACAGCTCGCTGTAGGTGCCCTCCAGCCAGGTGTTGGCGACCAGCGCCGGGCCGCCGTGGCCGGGGCCGGTGACGAAGATCGCCGACAGGTCCCGGTTGACGATGACCCGGTTGAGGTGGGCGTAGAGCAGGTTCAGGCCGGGGCTGGTGCCCCAGTGGCCGAGCAGCCGGGGCTTGACGTGCTCGGGGGCGAGCGGCTCGCGCAGCAGCGGGTTGTCGAGCAGGTAGATCTGCCCGACGGTGAGGTAGTTCGCCGCCCGCCAGTAGGCGTCCAGCCGGCGCAGCTCGTCGTCGGTCAGGGGGCTGTGCAGGTCGAGAGCGGTGTCCATGCTGCCAAAGCCTCTCGCGGGTCGGGGAGTTCTGCACCCGGAAGCGCCGATTCGCCCCGGGCAGACCCAGTCTTCGTGATTGCCCGGTCACCGGTCAGGGCCGTTGGTCCCGCCCTCGCCGGGTCGTCATGCCCCGCCCGCCCCGGCGGAAACCAACCCACGGACGACGATGACCGGCGCGGGCGCGTGGTAGAGCAGGGTCTGGCTCACCTCGCCGAGCATCCCCCGCCCCGGCTGGTCGCCCCGGGCGCCGACCAGCGCCACCTGCACCGACCGGGACTGCTCCACCAGGACGGTCCCCGGATCGCCGCGTACGGTGTGGCACTCCGCCGGCACGTCCGGATGGTGCCGGCGGGCCTGGCCGACCAGCGTGCCGAGCACGTCGTCGCCGTCGTCGGGTCGTCCCGGCTCGATCACCCGTACCGCGATGACCCGGGCCCGGCGGCGGGCGGCACAGCCGAAGGCGAAGGCGAGCGCGGCCCGGGAGCTGGGCGAGCCGTCCACGCCGACCAGCACCGGGCCCGGGGGCGGTGGGTCGCGGCGGACCACCAGCACCGGGCAGCCGGCACGGGCGGCGAGCTGCACGGCGGGCGCGTCGGCGGGTACGCAGCCGCCGCGGCCGGCCATCCCGCCGTCCCCGATGGCCACCAGGAACGCCGTCCCGGAACGGCGGATCAGGGCCTCGACCGGTGCCCCCTCGACGATCTCCCCACTGACCGGCAGCCCTGGTTCGACATCGTTCGCGGCCGTGGCGGCCCGGGCGACCAGTTCCTCGGCGGCGTCGCGGCTGCCGGCGACCGACGGGCCGGCCAACGCGGCCTCCCAGTCGAAGGCGTGCAGCAGGGCCAGGTCCCGGCCGTGCGCGGCGGCCTCCCGGGCGGCCAGCCGGACCGTCGTGAGGTCCGTCGGCGCCGGCCCGACACCGACCACCACCGGCCCGCCCGTGGACCCGGTCATCCGGTTCACCTCCCGGGCGCCCGCACCTACGCCCCGCGCCGTCCCCACCGACGCTAGTCGCGCCGGGGGGGCGGTGGAGCCCGATCAGCCGGACGGGTCGGTCCGGTCCCCGGGTGTACGCGCAGCACGATGGCGGTGGCGTTGTCGCTGCCGCCCTCGGCCAGGCTCGCGGCGAGCAGGGCGCGTACCGCCCGGGTCGGGTCCGGCTCGGCGAGCAGTTCGCGTAGCCGGTGGTAGTCGAGCTGGTCGCTGACCCCGTCGGTGCAGAGCAGCCAGGTGTCGCCGGGGCGCAGCGGCACCCCGAGCAGGTCCGGGTCGGGCCGGTCGGGGTGGCCGAGGTAACGCAGCAGTTGGTAGCGGGCGCGGGACGCCTCCCGGGAGTTCGCCGGCCACCAGCCGTGCAGCACCCCGAGCCAGGCCATCGTGTGGTCCACGGTCACCAGTTCCAGCAGCCCGTCGCGCAGCCGGTAGGCCCGGGAGTCGCCGAGCTGGACGATCCAGGCCAGTTCGCCGTCGGGCGCGGCGAGCAGCGCGGTCAGCGTGCAGCCGGCCAGCTCGTCGACGGCGGCGCCGGCCCGGCGTACCCGGATCTGGGCCTCGGTGACGGCGGCGCGCAGCTCGCGGGGGCCGACGGCCGGCCAGCCGGCGTGGACCAGTTCGCGCAGCGTGTCCCGCGCGGTGCTGCCGGCGACCCGGCTGCCCTCGCCCTCGCCCATGCCGTCGACGACCACCGCGAACGGTAGTTCCGGGTCGACGTGCAGGACGTCGAAGTTGGCCGAGTAGCGGTGACCGGCCACGGTGCCGCCGGCGATCTCCCACTCGATCCGGCCGACGGGCAGCCGGCGGGCCGCCTCGATGGGCTGGTCGGTGGTGCGGCGACGGAACACCAGCGGACGGTAGCACCGTCGCGGGCCTGGACCGGGGTGTCCGGCGTCGTGTCGGCGCAGGTCGGGTGCGTCAACTATGGTTGACAGGGCCGAATTGTCAACGTAAGTTGACAGCATGAGTCGGGCAACGGAACTCGCGGCAGCCGCCGGCAGCACCGACCCCCGGGTCGGCCTGCGCGCGGTGCTCGCCCTGCGTCGGCTCCTCGAACGGCTGGAGGTGGTCCAGGTGGACAACGCCCGACGGCAGGGCTGGTCCTGGCAGGAGATCGCCGACGCGCTCGAGGTGAGCCGGCAGGCGGTCCACAAGAAGCACGCCGGGCGACCGGCGGTCCGAGGAACCTGGGAGGAATGATGTTCGAGCGGTTCACCGATCGGGCCCGCGCCGTCGTCCGGAGCGCGGTCGAACAGGCCCAGCGCGACGGGCGACGTCCCGTCGGCACCGAACACCTGCTGCTCGCCGTCCTGGCCGACACCGATGCGCTCGCCAGCCGGGTGCTCACCTCCGCCGGCGTCGACGCCGACGACCTTCGCGCCCGGATCCGGCGGCACGTCGGTGATGGCGGGCTCGGGCTCGGCGAGGCGGACGCGGCCGCGCTGCGCGAGATCGGCATCGACCTCGCGGCCATCGTCGCCCGGATCGAGGACAACTTCGGCCCGGACGCCCTGCGCGAGGCGGCCCCGGCCCCACGTCGACGGTGGCCGCTGCGCCGGCCGGTCGGCGGGCCCTTCTCGCCCCGTTCCCGCAAGGCGCTGGAGTTGGCGCTACGCGAGGCGCTCCGGCTGCGGCACCGGCACATCGGCACCGAACACCTGCTGCTCGGCGTGCTCCGCGAGGGTGGCGGCCTGGGGGCGGTGGTGCTGACCGAGGCGGGCGTGGACCTCGACGACCTGCGCCGACGGGTCGAGTTGGCGCTGCGGACGGCGGCCTGACCGGTCGAGTAGGTCCCAACCCGGATCAAACCTGTTTGCGGTCAATGCAACGTCGGTCGTCGTCGGGTCGCTGACCCGGCCGGGGTGCTGCACACTGACGCCGTGGACGGTGCAGAGCAGAAGCGTACGGTGACCGACGGCGACCGCGCCCCGCGCTCGGCGGTGGTGGTCAACCCGACGAAGGTGACTGATCTCGACGAGTTCCGCGCGACCGTGGAGGAGGCGCTCGCCGCCGCCGGTTGGCCGGCCCCGACCTGGTACGAGACCACCGCCGAGGACCCCGGCCGGGGCCAGACCGAGCAGGCCGTCGCCGCCGGGGCCGAGCTGGTCTTCGCCTGCGGCGGCGACGGCACCGTGATGGCCTGCGTCACCGCGCTCGCCGGCACCGACGTCGAACTCGCCGTGCTGCCCCAGGGCACCGGCAACCTGCTCGCCGCCAACCTGGGGCTCTCCAACGACCTGGCCGCCGGCCTCCAGGTGGCCGTCGAACGCGGCCGACGCCGACTCGACGTCGGCGTCGTCGACGACCAGTGCTTCGCGGTCATGGCCGGGATGGGCTTCGACGCGCAGATGCTGGCCGACACCTCCGAGACCACCAAGGCCCGCATCGGCTGGCCCGCCTACGTGGTGGGGGCGGCCAAGCACCTGCGGGACCGGCCGATGCGGCTCACCGTCCGCATCGACGACCGGCCCCCGATGCGCCGCCGGGCCCGCACCGTGCTCGTCGCCAACGTCGGGCGGCTCCAGGGCGGGGTGCGCCTGCTCACCGACGCTGAGCCCGACGACGGCTGGCTCGACGTCGCCGTGCTCACCCCCAACCGGGTCCGGCACTGGCTCGCCATGGGCTGGGCGCTGGTCCGCCGGCAGGGCAGCGTCCCCCGGATGGAGGTCCACCGGGCCCGCAAGGTCGTCATCACCAGCACCAGGGCCCAGCCCCGGCAGCTCGACGGCGACCTGATCGCACCCGGCCGCACCCTGACCGCGGAGATCAAACCTGAGTCGCTCTGGCTCTGCGTGCCGCGCCCGGCCCGTGACCCCGACCTGGCGTACGACGCCGACGCGGCGGCGCAGCGCGGCGAGAAGCTGATCGAGGAAGCCCGCCGTGAGTAGCACCAAGCTCGTCCCCGAGACCCGGTTGATGGCGTCGGACGAACTCTCCGCCGACGACGCCTGGCGTACGCTGCGCCGGCTCGGTGGCTGGCAACTGCTGCGGGACGCGTTCATCCGGTTCCGCTACGGCGACGGGTTCAGCCACTCCCGCGCGTTCGCCCTGCAACTCTGCCTCGCCGTGGTCCCGTTCCTGATCGCGCTCACCGGCCTGATCAGCGATCTGGGTGTCGAGGAGGGTGGCCGGGTGGTCGCCGACACCGTGCTGGCGCTGACCCCCGGGCAGAGCGAGCAGGTGGTGCAGGATCTCCTCGGCGACGGGGACCGCACCGAGAGTACCGGCGAGTTGGCGTTGACCCTCGGCCTGATCACCGGCCTGGTGGCGCTGACCACCACCATGGCCCAGATCGAGCGCGGCGCCAACCGGATCTACGGCGTCGAACGGGACCGCCCCGCGCTGTGGAAGTACCTGCGCGCGGCGGTGCTCGCCGTGGTCGCCGGCCTGCCCGCCCTGGCCGGGTTCCTGATCCTGGTCGGCGGCGGGGCGATGGGCGAGTCGGTGCAGCGCCACTACGAGTGGGGTGATCTCGCCGCCGGCCTCTGGGAGGTGGTGCGCTGGCCGCTGAGCCTCGTGCTGACCGTGGTCGCGGTGGCGGTGATCTTCCGGCACGCGCCCCGACGCAAGCAGCCCGGCCTGTCCTGGCTCTACTTCGGCGCCGGCATCGCCACCGCCCTGTGGTGGCTGGCCAGCCTGCTACTCGCCGCGTACGTCAAGTTCAGCGGCGGCTTCGGCCAGACGTACGGGGCGTTGACCGGGATGATGGCGTTGCTGCTGTGGGCCAACCTCACCGGCATGGCGCTGTTCGGCGGGTTGTCGTTCGCCGCCCAGTTGGAGGCGATGCGGATCGGCGCTCCGGAGCCGGCCCAGCCGGACCTGTGGGAGCCCGAGGCCGAGCGGGAGGAACTGCTCGACACCGGTGACATGACCGCACTCTGAGCCCGCCACACCGGACGGGCGTGTACGGGACGGCAGAATCGGGTACAGCGCGCCTCGCCACGTTGACGCAGGGAGGTGCGGGGTGACCGCGGTCAAGGACACGACGGCCCGACGGCCGCTCGGCCATTTCGCCGAACGGAGCGTCGCCGGCCTGCTGGCCGTGGCCGGCGCGGGCGTGGCCTTCGGGCTGCTGCTGATGCTCGTCCGGTTCAAGTGGAGCCCGATGTACCACGCCGACCACGAGGCGGCCGAATGGTTCAACGGGCTCGTCGCGCCGCACCACGCGTTGGTCACCGTGCTCCAGGCGGTCACCGACCTGGGTGGCCGACCGGTGCTGATCTGGCTGGTCACGATCGCCGTGGTCACCCTGCTGATCCGTCGCCAGTCCCGGCTGGCGGTCTACCTGATCGTGACCGGGGTGGGCGGGCTGATCCTCGACCCGTCGCTCAAGGCCCTGGTCGGCCGGCTCCGCCCGGTGGTCGACGTCCCGGTGGCCAGCGCACCCGGCAACAGCTTCCCCAGCGGGCACGCGCTCGGCTCGTTCGTCGCGTACGGGGCGTTGCTGCTGGTCTTCCTGCCCGCCATGGCGCCCCGTTGGCGTAAGCCGGCGATCGCCATCGTCGCCGTGCTGGTGGCGCTGATCGGGTTGACCCGGATCGCGCTCGGCGTGCACTTCGTCTCCGACGTGATCGGCGGCTGGCTGCTCGGCGCGGCCTGGCTCGGTGTCACCGCGTACGCCTTCCGGCTGTGGCGGCGCGAGCGTGGCCGGCCGGTGTCGTCGCTGAGCGAGGGGCTGGAACCGGAGGCCGGTGACAAGATCACCCCCGCCCCGGCCGAGGAGCACGTGCTGGAGCACCCGCGCTCCGCCGTAGCCGAGCTGCTGGTCGGCTGGGTGATCGTCTTCGGCGCGCTCTACGCCTTCGGCAGCTACGTCAGTTACCACGCCAAGGGCACCATCTTCGAGACCCTGGACACCGACGTCCCGCGCTGGTTCGCCGCCCGGCACACCGACTTCCTCACCGAGCTGAGCTGGTGGTGGAGCAAGTTCGGCGACACCCACGCCATCCTGATCGTCTCGCTGGTCTTCTGCCCGCTGGTGCTGGCCATCTGGAAGCGGTGGCGGCCGGTGCTCTTCGTGGTGCTGGCGCTCTTCGGCGAGCTGAGCCTGTTCCTCGCCTCGGCCCGGGTGGTGGACCGGCCCCGCCCGGCGGTGGAGAACCTCGACGGGCAGATGCCCACCTCGTCCTTCCCGTCTGGGCACATCGCCGCGACCACCTGCCTCTGGCTGGTCATCGCGATCATCGTGTTCGTCCGTACCGACCGCTGGTGGCGGTGGCTCTTCGTGGCGATGGCCGTGATCATGCCGGTCGGGGTGGCGGTCTCCCGGATGTACCGGGGCATGCACCACCCGACCGACTTCATGGGCGCGCTCATCCTCAGCGGCCTGTGGATCGGCCTGCTCTACTGGGTGATCCGACCCAACGCCGACGTCTACGAGGGCAACCGGCCCGAGATCGAGTCGGAACAGGTCGACGAGCTGGACGACGAGCTGGCCAAGGCCGGCCGTCCCGGGTGAGCCGGCCACCGTGCTGCGGATGATGACCTGGAACATCAGGACCGGCGGTCGGGACCGGACCGGCCCCGACCGGCGGGACCTGGTGTGCCGGGTCGTCACCGCGCAGGCCCCCGACGTGCTGGCCGTGCAGGAGCTGCGCGGCTTCGACCGGCCGGGGGTGCTGGCCGGGTTCGCCGACCGGGTGGGGATGCGCCCCCACCTGGCCCGCAGCTGCTTCGGTCAGCCGGTGGCGGTGCTGGTCCGCCCGCCGTGGCGCATCCGCTCCGCCGGGCCGGTCCGTCGACCGTTGCACCACGCGGCGCAGCGGGTCGAACTGGCCACCACCACCGGCCCGCTCACCGTGTTCGGCACCCACCTCGACCCGTACACCGGGCTGCGGCGGCGCATCGAGGCCGGCTGGCTCGCCCGTGCGGTAGGCCGCGCGCCGGGGGAGTTGGCGCTGCTCGCCGGTGACCTGAACACCCTGGACCCGGGCACCGACCACACCGACCGGGTGGCCCGGCTGCCGGCGGCGTACCGGCGGCGGCACCTGCGCCGCGACGGGCGGACCGTGGACACCCGGGCGGTGGCCCGGCTGCTCGCCGCCGGCCTGGTCGACCTCTGGACCCACGCCGCCGGGCCGCCTGAGCTGCCCCGCGTCGGCGGGCCGGCCGATCCGACCCGCGCCGCCGGCCCGGCCGAGGTCGGGTTGACCGCGCCGACCCGGCACGGCGGTGGCGTCGAGTTCTCCGGCATGCGGCTGGACTACCTGCTCGGCACCCCGGCGCTCGCCGCCCGGCTGCGCGACGTCCACGTGGTACGCGGCGGCGACACCGAGTACGCCTCCGACCACTACCCGGTCGTCGCCGAGCTGGACCTCGACCCGGCCTGACCGCCCACCACGGAACCCGTGCAACCCTTTCCGGTCCCGCCGCCATCGTTACGGGTGACAGTGCCAGCGTCCGGGACGGGGAGTGACCGATGCAGCCGACGCAACGGCAGGAGTACGTCGATTTCGTGACGGCGGTGACACCGAAGCTGCGCCGGACGGCGTACCTGCTCACCGGGGGTGACGTCCATCGTGCCGACGACGTCGTCCAGCAGACGCTCACCCGGCTCTACGTCAAGTGGGGGCGGGCACGGTCCGCCGACGACATCGGGGCGTACGTGCACCGGATGCTGGTCAACGCGTTCCGGCAGGAGCGCCGGTCCCGCTGGTTCGGGGTGCAGCTGTTCGACCGGGCACCGGAGCCGGCATCGGTGGGTGTCCCGCCGACGGATGCCGTGGTGGACACGGTCGCGGTGCGGGCCGCGCTGGCGGGGGTGCCGCCGGGGCAACGGATGGTGCTGGTGCTGCGCTTCTATACCGACCTGAGTGTCGAGCAGACCGCCGAGGTGCTGGGCTGTTCGGCCGGCAACGTCAAGAGTCAGACCGCGCGCGGACTCGCCGCGCTGCGCCGACAGCTGCCGCTGACGGACCGGACGGAGGCGAACCGATGATCCACGACGACGAGAGACTGGTCCGGGACCTGCTGACCCGGGCCGCCGACGACCTGCCGGCCGGGGGCCCGGGAGCACCGGCGTTGGTGACGGCGGGGGAACAGGCGGTGCGGCGGCGCCGTCGGCTGACCGTCGCCGCGACGGCGGTGGTCACCGCCGTGGCGCTGCTCGGCGTCACCGCCCTGGTGGGGGTACGACCGTCGCCGACCCCGGCCGACCGGACCTGGCCGCCGACAGTGGCACCAACCACCTTTGATCCCGCCCAGCAGCTCTTCCGGTTGACCTGGCTGCCCGCGGACCTGCCCCAGCGGAGTTTCTCCAGCGGCGGGGACAGGCAGTCGAGTGGGGCGGCCCTGTTCTCGCCGGTGGGTGCGGGCCCGGCGCGAACGTTGATCCGCAGCATCGGGGTGACCGTGGGCGCACGGGGGGTGGACTTCTTCACCGACCAACTGACCCGGGACAACAGCATGGCGGGAAAGTTGCGCAGCGGTCCGACGCCCTGGGCCACCCCGCCAGGTTCACCTGTCGATCCGGTGCAGGGACACCCGGCGTTCCTGCACACCAGCCCCAACGGCAAGGAGACGATGCTCTCCTGGCAGTACGCCCCGGACGCCTGGGTCACGGTCAAGGCAGTCGCGGTCGACCGGCCGGCGGAGGTGCTGCGGCGGGTGGCCGAGGGGATGGTGTGGGAGCGGCAACCGGTCCGGGTCCCGTTCCTGCTGGTGGCGCTGCCGTCGGAAGCCCGGCTCGACGAGGCACGGATAGGCTGGCGGAACGGCCGGTGGGAGGGGGCCGACCTCGTCTACCGCCTCCCGGGTTCCGCTGCTGCCGGCGCGGACTTCACCGTCGGCCTGGAGCGCGGGGAGTGGCTGGACGAGCCGACCGGCGTCGTGCACGGCCGACCGGCGTGGATTTCTGTCTGGCGTGGCTGGTCCGGCAGCTGGTCGGTCGGTGGCGTGCCCGGCTGCGCCGGCTGCCGGGCAACGGTGGGGACGAGGAGTCCGGCGGGCAGCGCCGCGCTCGGCGGCGAGGACGGGGCCCGGGACCTGGCCGCCGCCCTCCGGCCGGTCGCCACCCCCGACGACGGATCGGCCTGGCGACCGCTGTGACGTCACCCGGCGGGGAGTGGGCGCGTGGTCCCTCCCCGCCGCCGTCAGAGGAGCAGGTTGACCAGGACGGTCAGGGCGATCGAGGCGAGCACCGAGAAGAGGATCATCAGGAGGCAGCCGAGGCCGCCGCCGAGGGGTCGGATCTGCGTGTTACCGAAGCGCATGGCTCACCTTGTCGGGTTCGGGTCGAGCAGGTCACGGATCGCCCCGGCCACCGGCCCGGGGGCGGTGGTGAGCACGTTGTGGGCGGCACCGGGCACGGTGACCAGCCGGGCGTCGGGCACCAGCCGGGTCACCTGGGCCCGCCACCGGGGCGGCACGATCGGGTCGCGTTCTCCGGCGAGCACGAGGGTGGGCACGGTGATCCGGACCAGGTCCGCCTCCACCGCGTGGCGTACCGAGTGTGAGACGGTGGTGGCGACCCGCCACGGCCGGGCGTCGAGGACGTCGCGGCACAGGATCGGCGCCTGCCAGGGCGACTCCCGCAGGGTGTCCACCAGCCACCGCCCGATCAGCCCCCGGCGGGACCGGGCGGTCGGATCGCTTGTCGGCCCGGCCAGCACCAGTGCCCGGACCGCCCTGGGGCGGTCCACGGCGAGCGCGGCGGCCACCTCCGCGCCGAACGAGTGCCCGACCAGGCAGACGGGCGGCATCCGGTACGCGTCGAGCCAGGCCAGCAGGTGGGCGACGTGCTGCCGCAGGTCGTAGGCGCGGCCGGGGCGGGTGCTCAACCCGAAGCCGGGCAGGTCCGGCGCGTACACGGGGTGGGTGGTGCCGAGCGTCTCGGCCAGCGGGGTGAGATAGCGGTGCGACACGGCCAGCCCGTGCACCAGCAGCACCGGGGGTGTGTCGGGGTCCACCGGGTCGGCGGAACGCCGGGTGTGCGTGCGGAGCCGGTCGACGAGACGGAACTCGCTTGTCAACGCCGCCCGTACCCGGGGCCCGGCGGCCTCCGGGCCCGGCGCGGTGACCGGGTGGGACGTGTGGGCCGGGCCGGGAGTGTCGGCCCGGCCGGGAGTGTGGGCGGGGTGCCGATCCAGGCCGGCCATGGGGCGCGGCGCGGCGAGGGCCCGTCGCCATGCGCCGGAGCAGGCCGGGCGCGGGGCGGGGCGGGTGCGCGACCCGTCCTGCCCCGCCACGGAGGTCACAGGTCGCGCAGCCGGGGCAGCAACTGCTCCTGCGCCCAGTCCAGGAACATCGGCTGGCTGTCCCCGCCGACCTGCACGATCGCCACGTGCGTGAAACCGGCGTCGACGAAGGCGCGGAACGCCTCGACGTGCCGCTCGACGTCGGGACCGCAGGGGATACCGTCGGCGACGTCCTCCTCCCGGACGAACTGGGTGGCGGCGGCGAAGGCATCCGGGTCGGGCAGGTCGGCGTTGACCTTCCAACCGTTGCCGAACCAGCGGAACTGGTCGTGCACGATCTTGCGGCACTCGGCCTCGTCGGGGCCGTAGCAGATGGCCACCTGGCCGTAGCGGGGCTGCCCGGCGCCGCCCGCGTCGTCATAGAGCTGGATGATCCGGGAGTCGGGTTCGGTGGCGACGATGCCGTCGGCGTACTCGGCGGCGAGGGCGGCCGACGACGGTCCGGACGCGGCGACGGCCATCGGTACGGGGCGTCCCGGCCGGTCCCAGACGTAGGCGTCGGGGACGTCGAAGTGGTTGCCGGAGAAGGTCAGCGTCTCGCCGTTGAGCAGCGGACGGATGATCTGGAGCGCCTCGGAGAACATCTCGTGCCGCTGCTGCACGTGCGGCCAGCCGCCGACCACGTGTTCGTTGAGGTTCTCCCCGGCGCCGAGGCCGAGGGTGAACCGCCCGTCGGAGAGCACCCCGATGGTGCTGGCCTTCTGCGCCACCACCGCCGGGTGGTAGCGGCGGATCGGGCACGTGACGAAGGACATCAGCTCGGCCCGGCTGGTGGCGTGGGCGACCGCGCCCAGCACCGACCAGGCGTACGGGGAGTGGCCCTGCGCGTCGAGCCACGGGTAGTAGTGGTCGGACATGACCAGCTGGTCGAAGCCCGCTGCCTCCGCCCGTACCGCGTGGTCGACCAACTGCTTGGGGCCGGTCTGTTCGCACATCAGGGTGTAGCCGACGCGGACCATCCTGGTTTCTCCTCCCGGGCGACGATCGTCACCGGATACCCCTGCGCGACGCCGGTCAACCTCGCCGGTGCGGCCGGCTCACCCGACCGGGTGACCCTTGACGGCCCCGGGAGGGGGGTCTAGGGTCCGACTTAACCGGTTCAGGCTGGTGGTGTCACATCCTGTGGTGGGGATGACTGCCCCCTGTGGCGGCCCATGGTCGGTGTGGGTCGCCACAGGCCCGGCGGGAAACGCGTCAGTAACTTAACCGGTTGCCTTCCCGGCTCCATCGGCATACGCTGATCCGCACGCGGCCAGGGAGTTCCGGCGGCGGCTGTCGGGCTGCAGCCGAGCGCCACCCACCAGCATCGCCACCCCGCCAGGGCAACGGGGTCGACCCTTCCTGAGGAAACCCATGAAGAAGCGACTTTCCGTCGCCGGTGTCGCCCTGCTCACCGTCCTCGCCGCCGTGTTCGCCTTCGGTCAGCCGGCCCAGGCCGCAGCCGGTTTCACGGTCTCCGGTGGCAAGCTCTACGACGCCAACGGCAACGAGTTCATCATGCGGGGCGTCAACCACGCCCACACCTGGTACCCGCAGCAGACCACCTCCTTCGCCAACATCAAGGCGCTCGGTGCGAACACCGTCCGGGTGGTGCTGGCCAGCGGTGACCGCTGGACCAAGAACACCGCTGCCGACGTCAGCAACGTCATCTCGCTCTGCAAGGCCAACAAGCTGATCTGCGTGCTGGAGGTGCACGACACCACCGGCTACGGCGAGCAGGCCGGGGCGATCACCCTGGACCGGGCGGTCGACTACTGGCTGAGCATCGCCAGCGCCCTGCAGGGCCAGGAGCGGTACGTCATCGTCAACATCGGCAACGAGCCGTACGGCAACCAGGGCTACGCCACCTGGGCCACCGACAACGCCAACGCGATCAAGCGGCTGCGGGCCGGCGGCATCACCCACACGATCATGGTGGACGCCCCGAACTGGGGTCAGGACTGGTCGTTCACCATGCGCGACAACGCGGCCGGGGTGTTCGCCGCCGACCCGCAGAAGAACACCGTCTTCTCGATCCACATGTACGGCGTCTTCGACACCGCCGCCGAGATCAGCGACTACCTGGGCCGGTTCCGCACCGCCAAGCTGCCCATCGTGGTCGGCGAGTTCGGTTTCGACCACTCCGACGGCAACCCCGACGAGGACACCATCCTGTCGTACACCCAGGCCAACGGCATCGGTTACCTCGGCTGGTCGTGGAGCGGCAACGGCGGTGGCGTGGAGTACCTCGACATGACTACCAACTTCAACCCGGCCGCCCTGACCACCTGGGGGCAGCGGATCTTCAACGGCGTCAACGGCATCAAGTCGACCGCGAAGGAGGCGTCGGTCTACTCCGGCACCACCCCGACGACGCCGCCCACCACGCCGCCGACCACCCCGCCCACGACCCCGCCGACCAGCCCGCCGCCCACCACCCCGCCGGTCACGACCCCGCCGGCGACCGGTGGCTGCACCGCGACGTACACGATCATCGGTTCGTGGCAGGGCGGGTTCCAGGGTGAGGTCAAGGTGACCGCCGGCAGCGCGGCCATCAACGGCTGGACGACGAAGTGGACCTACGCCAACGGCCAGACCGTCAGCCAGGCCTGGAACGCGACGCTGAGCAGCAGCGGCAGCACGGTGACCGCCCGCAACGTCGACTACAACGGCCGGCTCGGTGCCGGGGCCAGCGCGGCCTTCGGTTTCATCGGCAGTTGGACCGGCAGCAACCCGGCCCCCACGGTGACCTGCACCGCGAGCTGACCGCCTCCGCAGCACCGGTGGCCGGGTCCCCTGGGGCCCGGCCACCACCGTCCTCGCCAGGATGGCGCCCTGCGTCCGGACCCGGGCCGGTCAGTCGACCGCGTCGACCTCCAGGAGCAGGGCCTGTTCCGGGTGCAGGGCCGGCAGGTGCAGACCCACCGTCGCCAGCACCGCGCCGCCCAGCGTGACACCGGGCAGCCAGCGGGGTTCGGTGATCTGCATCGCCGCCGGCTGCGGTACCCCCTCGGCCGGGCGGACGGCGTAGCGGCGGGTCGGGTCGAGGCCGGGCAGGCGGACCGGGCCGGGGGTCTGCGTGCCGGAGGTGGCCACCCGGGACACCGCGTACACGGCGCGGGAGCGGTCGTGGGCGACCACGCCGTGCGCCTGTACGGCCGGGTCCGGATGATCGAACCGCACCACCCGCCCGGTGTGCAGCAGCGGCCGGAGCCGCTTGTGCAGGGCCACCCAGGCGGTCAGCTCGGCCCGCTCCTCGGCGTCGATCGCGACGATGTCCCATTCGATGCCGTGGTGGCCGAAGAGCGCGGTGACCGCCCGGAAGCCCAGGGTGTGCACCCGGCCGGTGGTGTGCGAACGCCCCGGGCCGATGTGTGTGCCGACCAGTTCCGGGGGCAGCAGCAGGCCGGTCCAGCGTTGGATGGACAGCCGTTCCAGGGCGTCGTTGGTGTCGCTGGCCCAGACCCGGTCGGTGCGCCGCAGGATCTCCAGGTCGACCCGGGCCCCGCCGGACGAGCAGCTCTCGATCTCCAGGTGCGGGTGCCGGGCGCGTAGCTCGTCGAAGAGCCGGTAGGCCGCCACGGTCTGCGCGTGCACCCCGGGCCGGCCGGCGTGCCCGGCCTCGGTGAGGTCCCGGTTGTGGTCCCACTTGAGGTAACTGATCCCCGGGTTCCCGGTGAGCAGCGCGTCGAGCCGATTGAGCAGGTGCGCGTACGCCGCCGGGTTGGCCAGGTCCAGCACCTGCTGGTGCCGCCACGGCAGGGGTAGCCGGCCGGGGGCGGCGAGCACCCAGTCGGGGTGGGCGCGGTGCAGCTCCGAGTCGGGGTTGACCATCTCCGGTTCGACCCAGAGCCCGAACTGCATGCCGTGCCCGCGGACATGCTCGATGAGCGGCCCCAGGCCGGCGGGCCAGACGTCGGCGTCGACCTGCCAGTCGCCCAGGCCGGCCCGGTCGTGCCGGCGGCCGGTGAACCAGCCGTCGTCGAGGACGAACCGCTCGACCCCCACCTCGGCGGCCCGGTCGGCGAGGGTCCGTAACCGGTCCAGGTCGTGGTCGAAGTAGACCGCCTCCCAGACGTTGAGGGTGACCGGGCGCGGCGTGCGGGGGTGGCCGGGTCGGGCCCGCAGGTGGGTGTGCAGCAGGTCGCTGAGCCCGTCCAGCCCGGCGGGGGAGTGCACCGCGTAGAGCAGCGGGGTGGCGTACTCGTCGCCGGGGCCGAGGACGATCTCGCCGGGGGCGAGCAGTTCCCCGCCGCCCAGGGTGGACTCCCCGGTCGGGCGGCGTTCGGCGACGGTCACGTGGTCGCCGCTCCACGCGGTGTGCACCGCCCACACCTCGCCGTGGCCGAAGCCGAACCCGGCGGTGCCGGCGACCAGCAGCAGGGTGGCGTCGTGCCCGGTGCGGCCGTGCCGCCCCTCGCGGACCCACGCGCCCTGCGACCATGTGTGCCGTTGCGGTGCGCGTTCGCGGCACCAGCGCCCGGTGAGGTCGAGCAGTTCGGTGGCGACCGGAGGCACCGGCAGCGCCGGCGTCAGCTCGCGTACCTCGTAGGGGTGGTCGGCGTCGTTGCGCAGCCGGTGCCGCACGGTCAGCACCCCGACCGGGTCGAAGGTGATCTCGACGGTCAGGGTCAACCCAACGCCCGGGTCCGTCGCCCGCACGCTCACCCGCGCCGCGCCGACTCCACCCCGGTCATCCTCCTCATGGGCTACGCGCACCGCGTCCCCCACGTCGCCACGCGGATCGTCGACGTCGATCACGTCGAGGCGGAAGGCGGTCGACCAGTCCCGTCCGTGGCGGTGGCCGGCGAGGCCGGGCCGGCCGCTCCAGCCGGCGCTCGCCTCGGGCAGCAGGGACAGCACGGTCGGCGCGTCGAAGCTGCTCGGCACCACCGGTGGCACGGTGGCGTCGACCAGGGTCGGCAGGTCGTCGGCGGGCACCGGACCGAGGTCGGCCCCCCAGTGCACGATCCGGGGCAGTCCCGGGCCGCGCGCGTCGAGCACCAGGCTGGTGCGGCCCCGGCGCAGGTGGATCACGGTCGGATCGGTCATGGCGCTCATCTCCGGTGCGGGCACCCCGGCGTCCGTCACGGTGGGTGAGGTCGAGGGGTGTCAGTAGCGCGCGAGAGCGGTATGCCTGTGGGTCATATTTATGCCTGCCAGGAATACCGCTCTCGCGCGTGGGTGTGGGTGGGGGCCATCGAGATCGTCAGCTCATAGAGGCGCGGGTGGGTGGGGGCGGTGACCTCAGCCCTTGGACGCGCCCAGGGTCAGGCCCTTGACGAACTGCTTCTGCAACAGAAAGAAGATCACCAGGGTGGGGATGGCGACCAGCACCGAGCCGGCCGACACCAGGTTGTTGTCGGTGAAGAACTCGCCGCGCAGGTTGTTCAGCGAGCTGGTGACCGGGAACTTGTCGCCGGTGCGCATCAGCACCGTGGCCCAGAAGAACTCGTTGTAGATCCAGGTCACCTCCAGGGTGGCCAGCGCCGCCAGCGCCGGCCGGCACAGCGGCATGGTCACCTGCCAGTACTGCCGCCAGATGCTCGCCCCGTCCACCATGGCCGCCTCGTAGAGGTCGCGGGGCAGCGCCTTCATGTAGTTGCTCAGCACGAAGACGCAGAAGCCGCACTGGAAGGCCACGTTGACCAGGATCAGCCCCCAGTAGCTGTCGTAGAGCAGCTCGGAGTCGCTCATGAACTCCGGCAGCGGCACCTCGGTGAAGATCCGGAACAGCGGGATCAGCAACGCCTGCTGGGGCAGCAGGTTGGCGGCGGTGAACAGCCCGAGCAGGACGATGTTGAGTTTCCAGCTGAACCGGGCGATCACGAACGCCACGCACGAGGCGAGGAACAGGGTCAGCAGCACCGCCGGGACGGTGATGTAGACCGAGTTGAGGAAGTGCTTGCCGAACTCGGCGGTCCGCCAGGCGGTGACGTAGTTGTCGAGCGTCCAGCCGCCGAACGAGACGTACCCGTTGGCGGCGGTGTACTCGTAGGAGCGCAGTGAGGTCAGCACCGCCCAGAGGATCGGGAAGAGCCAACCGACGGCGACCGCGCCGAGGAACAGGTGCAGCGCCACCCGGGCGGGGCGCAGCGGCCGACGGCGCGGGGCGGCCTCGGACACCGGCTCCGAGGTCGGCGGACGGGTCGTGGTCGACGCGCTCATCGCCGGTTCTCCCTCATGACGACGGCCAGGTAGACGGTGATGAAGACCAGCGAGACGGCCAGCATGATCGTCGCCAGGGCGGAGCCGAAGCCGATCCGGCTGGCCTCGCCGACGACGTTCTGGGTGACCAGGGCGGAGATCAGCTCCAGGCCGTTGCGCCCCTTGTTGATCACCCAGACCAGGTCGAACGCGCGCAGCGACTCGATCACCGTCACCACCAGCACGATGATGTTGATGGGCCGCAGCACCGGGAAGATCACCCGGAAGAAGGTGCTGGTCTCCGATGCCCCGTCGACCGAGGCGGCCTCCCGCAGTGACGGGTCGACGCCCTTGAGCCCGGCCAGGTAGAGCAGCATGATGTAGCCGACGTGCCGCCAGCCGGCCGCGACCAGCACCGCCCAGATGTTGACGTTCGGGTCGCCGTACCAGTCGGTCTGGCTGCCCAGGACGGCGTTGAGCAGACCCTGGTCCCGGGAGTAGATGAGCTGCCAGACGAAACCGATCAGCGCCAGCGACAGCACCACCGGCAGGTAGAGCGCGGTCTGGTAGAACCGGCTGCCGCGGATCTCCTTGTCGAGGAGCACGGCGAGGAACATCCCGAACGGGGTGGCGACCACGAACAGCGCGGCCAGCCAGAGCAGGTTGTTCTGCATCGCCGGCACGAACGGCGGGTAGATGTTGACCACGTCGGAGTAGTTCCGGCCACCGACCCAGTCGATCTCGCTCAGCGGGCCGATGCCGTCCCAGTCGGTGCCGGAGAGCGCCACGGTGGCCAGCGCGGGAAACCAGACCAGGGCGACCACCAGCAGCAGCGGTACGAGCACCATCAGCGTGATCACCACGCGGTCGGTGCGGGACAGGAGCCGTAGCCGCCGACCACGACCACCCCGGGTGGGGGTGGCCGGGGTCGGTGCCGGTACGGCGTGATCCGCTTGGATCAGGGGCAGGTCGGACACGACGGTCCTCCCCCTCTCGCCGTCAGCTGGTGAAGATCGACTTTTTCTGGTTCTCGATGCTGTTGACCAGCCCGTCGATGTCCTTGGGGTTCTTGATGAACTGCTGGAGCGCCGGGATGATCACCGTGGAGGCGAAGTCCGGCCGGGTGTCGCGGTCGAGGAACTGGGCGATCTCGGTGGCCGAGCCGACCAGCTCGGCGGCCTTCTTCTGCAGGGCGGTGTAGCCGCTGGTGTCCGCGCCGCTGTTGGCGACCAGAGTGGTCGGGTCGTTCTTCACCGTGATGTCGGCGGCCTCCTTGGAGCCGACGAACTCCAGCAGTTTCTTGGCGTTGGCCTCGGACTTCGGCTTGCGGGCCAGCATGTAGCCGTCGATCGGCGCGTCCAGCGCCTTGGCCCCGATGGCCGGGTCGATCTCGGGGAAGGTGAAGAAGTCGATGTCGTCCTGCTCGTCGTTGCCGAACTGCTGGGCGACGAAGAGACCGAGCAGGTACATGCCGCTCTTCTTCTGCTGCAACGACTGGGCGGCCTCCTGCCAGGTGCGGCCCAGGCTGTCCGGCTGGTGCAGCGGCAGCAGCCCGGCCCAGGTGTCGAAGACCTTCTTGACCTTGTCGGAGGTCCACGCCTCCTTGCCGGCCATCAGGTCGATGTGGAACTGGTAGCCGTTGATGCGCAGGTTGAGGATGTCGAAGGTGCCCATCGCCGGCCAGCCGTCCTTGTCGGCGAAGGCGATCGGGGTGAGCCCGTCCCGCTTCATCTGCGCGCTGAGGGCGGTGAGCTGGTCGAGTGTGGTCGGCACCTGGTAGCCGTGCTGCTTCCAGACCGACTTGCGGTAGAACATCGCCCACGGGTAGTACGACGACGGCACGAAGTACTGCTTGCCGTCGTCCCCGGTGGACGCCTTCTTGAACGCGTCGGAGTAGCCGGAGAGCTTGCCCCACAGGTCGCTGATGTCGCCGGCCAGGCCCTTCGCGGCGAAGAAGCGCATCCGGTAGCCGGCGAACCACATGAACACGTCGTCCGGCTTGCCCTGGAGGTAGTTGTTGATGTTCTCCTGGTAGGTGTTGTGGTCGACGGTGTTGATGCTGGCCGTGATGCCGGACGAGGTCTTGAACCCGTCCATCACCTTGGCGATGACCCCCTTGGGCTGCGGGTCGGACTGGTTGGAGCCGAGCGACACCTCCTTGCTGTCGCTGCCCGACCCGGAGTCGGAGCCACAGCCGGCGAGCAGCCCGGTGCCGAGCAGCGCGCCCGCGCCGACCCCGGTGAGCAGGGAGCGTCGTCCGATGCCGGCGACGGAGGACGGTACGAGCCGGGAGAGGTACTCGGCTTCGGTGCGGGGACGGGACATGGTGCCTCCTGCGGATGAAGAGGTGCGCTGCGCCCGAGGGCCGTCAGTGGTGGGGGAGGGAGTGGGGAATGCCAACATAGATCCACCGAGAATGAACATTGGCCAACACAAACTCCCGGTGGCGCTTGAAGCTACCCGTCCGTGCGGCCCTGTCAAGAGGGCAGCTCCGGATCGGTATCGGAGCGTTGGCAGGTGGCCTGGGAGGTAAACGTTGGAAAATCCGCTCGTGTTGGAAAGTGTTGACTTGATCGACCGCTAGGGGCACGCTCTGCTCTCATGCGGCAACACGGCAGCTGGCAGGGCGACGGGATCTACTTCGGCGCCGACTACAACCCCGAGCAGTGGCCCGAGCAGGTCTGGGCCGACGACGTCGCGCTCATGCGCCGGGCCGGCGTCAACCTCGTCTCGGTCGGAATCTTCTCCTGGGCCCTGCTCGAACCGTCCCCCGGGCGGTACGAGTTCGACTGGCTCGACCGCGCCCTCGACGTCCTGCACGCCGGCGGCATCCACGTCGACCTGGCCACCGCCACCGCCAGTCCGCCCCCGTGGCTGGCGCACCGGCACCCCGAGACGCTGCCGCGTACCGCCGACGGCACCGTGCTGTGGCCCGGCGGCCGGCAGGGCTACTGCCCCAGCTCGCCGATCTTCCGCCAGCGTTCGCTGGCCCTAGTCGAGGCGGTCGCCGACCGGTACGCCGAGCACCCCGCCGTCGTCATGTGGCACGTCTCCAACGAGCTGGGCTGCCACAACGTGCACTGCTACTGCGACGTCAGCGCCGATGCGTTCCGGGAGTGGCTGCGGGAGCGCTACGGCGACCTCGACCGGCTCAACGACGCCTGGGGCACCACCTTCTGGAGCCAGCGCTACCACGACTGGGCCGAGATCAACCCGCCGCGCGCCGCGCTCACCTTCGCCAACCCCACCCAGCAGCTCGACTTCCTGCGCTTCTCCTCCGACGCCCAGCGCGCCCAGCTGCGCGCCGAACGGGAGGTGCTCAAGCGGCGGGTCCGCCAGCCGGTCACCACCAACTTCATGATCGGCATGGGCATCAAACACATGGACTACCACTCCTGGGCGTCCGACGTGGACCTGGTCGCCAACGACCACTACCTGACCGTCACCGACCCGTACGCCCACCTGGGCCTGGCGTTCGCCGCCGACCACACCCGGGGCGTGGCCGGCGGTGACCCGTGGCTGCTCATGGAACACTCCACCAGCGCGGTCAACTGGCAACCCCGCAACGTCGCCAAGACCCCCGGCCAGCTGCGCCGCAACAGCCTCACCCACGTGGCGCGCGGCGCCGACGGGGTGCTGTTCTTCCAGTGGCGGGCCTCCCGGGCCGGCGCGGAGAAGTTCCACTCCGCCCTGGTCCCGCACGCCGGCCCGGACACCAAGGTCTTCGACGAGGTCTGCCGGCTCGGCGCCGACCTCAGGGCCCTGGCCGAGGTACGCGGCAGCCGGGTCGACGCCGAGGTGGCGATCCTGTTCGACTGGGAGGCGTGGTGGGGTGTCGAGCTGGACTCCCACCCCAGCGTCGACGTCACCTACGCCGACCGGATGCGGGCGCTCTACGACGCGCTGTGGCGGGCCGGCGTCACCGCCGACG
This sequence comes from Micromonospora sp. CA-248260, assembly GCF_050942205.1. Lineage (NCBI taxonomy): Bacteria > Bacillati > Actinomycetota > Actinomycetes > Micromonosporales > Micromonosporaceae > Micromonospora > Micromonospora sp. CA-248260. Next base: position 1,898,283 of record NZ_CP192021.1, read on the forward strand.
TGGTGCACCCGTCGACCGACCTGTCCGGCTACCGGCTGGTCCTCGTCCCCACCCTCTACCTGGTGCGCGACGCCGACGCCGAGGCGCTGAGCCGGTACGTCGCCGGGGGCGGCACGGCGCTGGTGACGTACTTCAGTGGGATCGTCGACGAGCACGACCACATCCGGCTCGGCGGCTACCCGGGGGCGTTCCGGGAGCTGCTCGGGGTGCGTACCGAGGAGTTCTTCCCGCTGTTGGCCGGCGACCGGGTCGTCCTCGACGACGGGTCCACCGCCGACGTGTGGACCGAGTGGCTGCACCCGGCCGGCGCCGAGGTGATGGCGTCCTACGAGGACGGTCCGCTGCCGGGTGTGCCCGCGCTGACCCGGCACCGGGTCGGCGACGGCACCGCCTGGTACCTGGCCACCCGGCTCGACGAGGCGGCCACCGACGCCCTGGTGGGCCGGCTGCTCACCGAAGCCGGGGTACGCCCACCGGTCGTCGCCCCGACGGGCGTCGAGGTGGTCCGCCGCCGGGCCGACGACCGGTCCTGGCTGTTCGTGGTCAACCACACCGACGCCGAGGTGACCCTCGACGCGACCGGCACCGACCTGCTCACCGGTCAGCCCTGCGGCGGGACGCTGCGGGTGCCCGCCGGGGAGGTGGCCGTGGTCCGGGAGGAGCAGGCGGTGACGGAGGCGGTCCCAGCGGTTGAACCGCCCCCGGCCGCAGCGGCCTGACCTGCGTACCGTTCCCTCGTCCGCGCGGTTGGGAGGTTCGATGCTCGCTCAGCAACGGCAGAACGCCATCCTGGAGCTGATCCGGCAGCGCGGCGGGGTGCGGGTCAGCCACCTGGTCGCCCGGTTCGGCGTCTCCGACATGACGATCCGCCGCGACCTGGAGGTGTTGGCCGAGCGGGGGCTGGTCGACAAGGTGCACGGCGGGGCGACCCTGGCCGGCCCCGGGTCGGCCGAGGAACCCGGCTTCGCCGCGAAGTCGATCCGCCAGCAGGACGAGAAACGGGCCATCGCCGGCCGGGCCGCCCGGATGGTCGAGCCCGGCATGGCCGTCGCGCTGTCCGCCGGCACCACCACCGCCGCGTTGGCCACCCTGCTCGGCGACGTGCCCGGGCTGACCGTGGTGACCAACTCGATCCCGGTCGCCGATGCGCTCTACCAGAATCCGCGCGTCGACCAGACGGTCGTGTTGACCGGCGGCATGCGTACCCCGTCGGACGCGCTGACCGGGCCGGTGGCCGAGGCGGCGATCCGTACCCTGAATGTGGATCTGCTCTTTCTCGGCGTGCACGGGATGAGCCCGCGCACCGGGTTCACCACCCCCAACCTGCTGGAGGCGGCGGTCAACAAGCGGTTGATCGGGGCGGCCCGGCACCTGGTGGTGCTGGCCGACCACACCAAGTGGGAGACGATCGGCATCGCCACCATCGCCCCGCTGGCCGAGGCCGATCTGTTGATCACCGACGCCGGGCTGCCGGCGGACGGCCGCCAGCAGATCGGCGAACAGGTCGGTGAGCTGGTCGTCGTCGAGGTCGACTGACCGCCGTCGCGTCCCCGCCGACCTCGGTCACCGTTCGGGGTCGCACGGCCCGTCGTGGTCGGCCCGCGCCCGGCAGCGCCGCCGGCCAGCCATGATCCGGTCACAGAACACCCACCGTCGTACGTGCTGGGCGTCCTCGGCGGAGACGGTGGCCCCGGCCACCTCGACCCCCGGCACCAAGGCCAACGACCGCGCCAGCGTGTATGCGAAACGCAACGCCTGCTCCTCGGTCGTGACCCTCACGGGCAGGTGCACCACGTAGCGGTGACCGTCGTCCCGGCGGGTCGTCGGCCCGTGGCTCAGCACGGGGGACGGTTGGCCTGGGCGCTGCGGCGGTCCCGCAGCAGCCGCTTGAGCCTCGTGTTCTCCCCGGTCAGCCGGGTCACCTCCTGATGCAGGCTGGCCAGCTCCAGGGCGATCCGGAGCAGGAACCGGCGCACCTCCCGGGGGTCGAGGCCGCGACGGCCGAAGCCGACGGTGGGGAACTGGTGGTCGCGGACCAAGACCGGATGCAGCCGGGCCGGCAGGGTGCCGTCGTCGCGGATCATTCGTCGCCTCCTGACGGGTACGGGGTCGCGGGAACCCACGCCGCCGTGATAGGTATTCAGCAAGTCGGTCGGAGCCGGAATTCGGCTTCATGTTGAGACCCGACGAGATCCGGTATGCGGCTGCCATCCGCGAGGCCGTCTCTCGTCACCTTCTCGGCTGTTGGCACAGCCGCGGTTACTGCGCTTGCACCGGGCGTCCCCGGGGGCCGGTGATCACCCTCACCCGAAGGCCACATTTCCAGTGGGCTGGAACTGGAGCAATGGTTCCTTCGCGGGCCTCGTCAACTTTTTCGAGAGGTGGATCATGCCGCACAAGCCGTTCATACGGACCCTGCGCGCGCAGTGGCTCGGCCAACAACTCCGCGCCCTCCGGGAAGAACGCGGAATGACCTTGAAACTCGTCTCGGAGCACCTGCAACGCGACATGTCGGCGCTCGGGCGCTACGAGCGGGCGGACTGGCCGATCCGCAAGGGTGACGTCGTCGCACTGCTCGACCTCTACGGTTTCCACCATGCCGCCGAGCGGGCCCGCCTGCTGGCGCTGGCCGAGGACGTGTGGCGCACCGACCGGTGGGACGAGGACTACGGCGACGTCGTCGACTCGTCCTTCATCGAATACCCGTGGCTGGAGGGCCGGGCCGACAAGGTGTGCTGCTTTCACATGACCCTCGTGCCGGGGCTGCTCCAGACCCGGGCCTACGCCGAGGCGGTGATCCGGAACGCGGCCGAGCCGGAGGCGTCCGAGTCGATGATCAACCGCTGGGTCGAGCTGCGGCTCTCCCGCCAGGAAGTGCTCTCCAAGGAACGCCCGATCACGATTCATACCGTCATCGACGAATCCGTCATGCGTCGCCGGGTCGGTGGTGCCCAGGTTCTTCGGGACCAGCTCGCACACCTGGTGAAACTCCAGGCCCTACCGCAGGTTCGTATCCAGATCATGCCGTCGTCGGTCGCTCTCCACCAGGGACTCGACGGCACGTTCTGGATCTTCCATCTTCCTGAACCGTACCCTGCGGTTGCTTACGTCGAATCACTCGGCGGCCGGCTCTACATGGAGTCGCCGAAGGCCGAGCGCTTTCTTCGTGCGTACGATCGATTGTCGAAGTCCGCACTCGGCAAGGACGAGTCCACCGCCCTGATGGGGGCCATTGCAGAGGAGTTGGCATGAACGAGGCTTTGCCTGCGGTTGCCTGGCACATCAGCACCAAGAGCGACAGCAACGGCGGGAGTTGTGTGGAGGCGGGGCCGTTGCTTGACGGCTCGGGTCGGGTGGCCGTGCGACACAGCAAGGCGCGTGACGCGGCGACGATCGTCTACACGGCTGACGAGTGGGCGGCCTTCGTCGGCGGAGTCAAGGACGGCGAGTTCGATTTCGCCAACGCCTCCTACTGAACGTCGGTTCCGGGAGGATCTTGGCGAATTCAGCCCTCCAGGGGGCCATCTGCCGCCAAGATCCTCCGCCGCCGCGGCATCGCGGTGCGCCTGTCCGTAGTGAGGTTCGCCGGCACCGCGTAGCACATGTGCTACGTTGGTCGTATGCATGAGGTGGGGCTTCGGGAGATGCGGCAGAACGCCAGCGACCTGGTGCGTCGTGCGCAGGCGGGTGAACGTTTGACGATCACCGTTGCCGGCCGTCCGGCAGCCGTGCTCGGCCCGGTCAGCCCCCGGACCTGGCGGGAGTGGGACGACCTCGCCGGCGTGTTCGACCAACCTACGGACCCCGCCTGGGCAGACGATCGGGATCTCCTGGACGGTGTCGTCACCGACCCATGGGCCGAGCGGTGAGTCGGGGCATCCTCGACACCAGCGTCCTCATCGCCAACGACGTAACACCGATCCCGGGTGAGCTGGCCATCAGCGTTGCCAGCCTTGCCGAACTCCAGTTCGGTGTCCTGGTCGCCAAGACCGCCGAGGCGAGGGCACTCCGGTTGGCGCGGTTGAGCGCCATCCAGCGCCGATTTGATCCGCTGCCCATCGACGACGTGATCGCCGACAGCTACGCACGACTGGCTGCCCGCGTCGTCGAGACCGGCCGTCAGCCGCGCGCCAGAGTGATGGATCTGCTCATCGCCGCGACCGCACACGCCCACGACGCCGCCGTCTACACCCGCAACGCCAGCGATCTCGCAGGACTCGAAGACCTGATCACGATCCGCACAATTTGACGTGACCCGTTCCGGGAACTCGTCGTCCTGGGATCTGCCATTCCCGACACCCGCCGGCCATGTCATTGGGGCCGGCCACCACCCGAGCTGCCTGGTCCCGCACCTCGGAGGCGTCGAAAACCGCCCCTACGGATCGCGCTCCCCTCGCTACGATGACGCCCTCGGCGTCGACAGAGACGCCGCCACGGGGGAGGGTACAAGTCCATATGAGACGCCTCAGAGCGGCCATACCGCTGACGGTTCTTGCGGTTGTGGCAGCCATGGTGACCACCGGTTCTCCAGCCTCGGCCGCCGACTCGTTCGATGTGACGCTGAAGAGCTGGGCCTATCTTGACTCGCAGAACCCGGACGCGAAGGTCGTCGATGCGACGGTGGCGCCGCCGGTCGGAACCTCCCGCGACGAGGCCGACCGGACGCACATCTACCGCTCCTACTTCACCTACGACCTGACCAGGTTGAAGGGCACGGTCGTCCACAGCTCATACCTGTGGACGAACGAGAAGTCGGTCGTCGACTGCTCCGCCCCGGCAACCATCGAGGTGTGGCGGACCCGCCCGGTCAAGAGCAACACCACCTGGCTGCGTCCGCCGGCCGAGATCGAGAAGCTGTTGACCGCCAAGCGGGGTGCCGGCGCCGCCTATTGCCCCAGCTACCTGGGCTTCGACATGGTTGCCACGCTCAACGCGGCGCTCAGCCGAGGTGAAAAGAGCATCACCCTGGAGTACCGGGTCGCCGCCGATCAGGAAGGCGTCGGGTGGACCGGTCGTACCTTCGACAAGCCGGTGCTCAGCGCGACGGTGAACCATCCGCCCACGATCACGAAGCTCCAACTGAAATACCCGGACCGGCCGTGCGGCACGCCGGCCAAGCCGTCACCGGCGGCGCGGAACACGGTCTTCTCAGCCACCCCCAGTGACGCGGACGAGGGCGACCACCCGACCGTGCTGTACGCGATCTGGCCGGTCGACCACCCCGACCAGCGTCGCGAATTCCATGACTACTACGGCACCGACCTGAGCCAGTACGCCGACGGTACGGTCCTCGCCTGGCAGGCACAGGCCAGCGACTACTACGACCAGGGCCCATGGAGCAGGACCTGCTACCTGGTCATGGACCTGACCGCACCGGCCAATCCGCCGAAGGTGTCGTCGCGGACCTATCCCGAGGGTGACTCCCCGGGCGGTGGCACCGGCATCGAGGGAACGTTCCGGTTCGACGGGGCTGGCGACCACGACGTGGTGGCGTTCACCTGGCGTGACTCCATGGGGTATTCCGGCCAGGTTCCGGCCCGGCACCCGGGCGGCAGGGCGACCCTGAAGTACACCCCCAAGCTACGGTTGATCACCGACCTCTATGTCGCGTCCGTCGACGCGGCGGGTAACCGGGGGCCCGAGAAGAACTACCGGTTCCGGGTCGCCGAAACGGCACCGCGCGTCGATGTCGTCGTGCAGGGCGTCGGCCTGCCGAGCACGATCACGTTCGTCGCGTCGAAGCCCGAGACCACCGCGTTCGGGTACCAGCTCAAGGACAGCGCGGAGGTCCGCCTCCCGGCGGTCGACGGCAGGGCCACCGGCCCTGTCACGTTCACCACCACCGGCCTGATCGACGTGGCCGTCCGGAGCTACGCCGACAACAAGCTGATCGGGCAGGAGACCCTGCAGGTCTGGGTCACCGACGCTCCCGGCATCGAGTCGGCGGAGTTCAACCTCGACACCGACCAGGTCGCGGGCAAGGTCGGCTCGTTCCGGTTCACCCCGCACAGCAACGATGTCGTCGCCTACGAGTACAACCTCGACGACGAGTGGAAGACCATTCCGGCAGCCGACGACGACACCGCCGTACTGCCGTGGACGGCGACGCCGGGCTGGCACTCGATGGTCGTCAGGTCGGTGCGGGCGGACGGTTCCACGTCGATGGAAGCGGACCACCAGTTCAACATCATCGACACCCGCCCGACCGCCTACGCCAACGAGCTGAGCAGCTGGCCGCGCCGGGACGGCGTCGGCGTGCCGCTCAGCGTCGAGTTGCAGAGCCAACTGCCGAACCTGACCGGATTCGTCTACCGGTTCGACGGCGGCAGCGAGCAGACCGTGCTCACCGAGGGCAATCCGTACGCTCTCATCACGGTCACGCCGACGCACGCCGGCGACAACACCGTGGTCGTTCAGGCGCTGCTGTCGGACGGTACGCGCTCGCCCGCCACCACCTACACGTTCGGCATCTGGTCCGGCCCCGTGGTCACGCAGACGCCGGAGGGCGACGGCACCGTCGGTCGGACCGTGACGTTCACTTTCCATCCGGGGCTGCCGGACGTCGCCTCCTACCGATACTCGTTCAACAGCGCCGACGAGGAGACCATCCAGGCCGGTCCCGACGGCACCGCGACGGTCACGTACACGCCGGGCTCGTGGGGCTACAACGACGTGCGGGTCACGAGCATCGGCGCGGACGGCACCGAATCGGACCTGCGGATCGCGCCGTTCAGCGTTCGGGACAACAAGGTCGCTGTCTACAGCACCTACGACTGGTCCCGGGCGGGGATCGGCTGGACCGGATACTTCTACTTCAGCACCCAACTGTTCGGCGAGGTGACCGAGTACCACTATCGGGTCAACGACGGCCCGGAGCAGATCCTGCCGGCGAGCGCCGACGGTACGGCGACGCGCGTCGCGGTGCCGTTCGAACGCAACGGTACGAACACGCTGCACGTGCGGAGCCTGACGGCGGGCGGTGAACTCTCGCCCGTGACGGATTACGACTTCACGGTCGGCAATGCGCCCTACGTCGTGAGCGCCCAGTATCCGGACGGCGTCTGGTCTGGCGGTGCAGGTGTCCCCGGCACCTTCGAGTTCAGCGGCGGCACTGCGGGAATCGTGTCCTTCTCCTGGCAGGTCGACGACGGCCCCTCGACCGACGTGGCGGCTGACAGCCAAGGGAGGGCGTCGATCACCTACACGCCGGCGCAGAACTTCGAGACGTACACCCTGTCGGTGACCGGCCACAAGGCGGACGGCACGGACACCGACACCACCCGCTACTCCATCCACGTCTCCAACGGCACCTGACGACCGCGATGCGGCACGGCCGGCCCTCCGACAGCAGAGGGTCGGCCGTTGGCCGGACGGGCTTCGTCGGCGGCGTCAAGGACGGCGAGCGCCGAACCTCGCGAGCGCCGGGGCCTGACCGGCCATCCGGCATTCAACCCGGCGACGGGAAGGCCGACTACCTCGTCGTCTACCGCGAAGGCGTAGTCCGCGCCTGGCTCAACCGCAGCGGCAACCTCTGATCCACAGGTAGCGTGGGCTGCCCACTGCCTCAACGGTGGTGGGCAGCTCCGCTGTCGAGACAACCACATCGCCGACGCGGACCTACCCGAGCAGTGCGGCTGCCGTGGCCAGGGTGGCCAGCGACAGTGTCGTGGTCAGCACCACCGCCCGGTTGGCCACCGCCTCACCGACGCCGTACTCCTGGGCGAAAATGAACGTGTTCTGCGCCGTCGGCAGGCCCGCGCACACCACCACGGCCAGCACCTGCGGCGCGGACAGGTGCAGGGCCAGCCCGGCCGCGTACGCGATGACCGGTTGCGCGACGAGCTTCAGCGCGGTGATCACGGCCAGGGCGGCGGGCTCGGCCGGCTCTGCCGGTGAGGGCGCGGTGCGGTGCAGCGACGCGCCGAGCGCGACCAGGGCGGCGGGAACCGCGGCGCCCGACAGCAGGGTGAGCGACGCGCCGGCCGCCGGCGGCAGGTGCAGGTCGGCGGCCGAGCACGCGACACCGAGCAGCGACGCCAGGATCACCGGGTTGCGTACCGGCAGGGAGGCGATCCGGCGGACCCGTACCCGCCCGGCCGGGTCGCGGTGCCGGTCCAGGGCGATCATGATCACGGGCGTCACCACGAGCACCTGCAGCAGCACGACCTGCGCCAGGAACGACACGTCGCCGAGGACCTGCGTGGCGATCGGGATGCCGAGGTTCGCCGAGTTCACGTAGCCGGCGGCCATGCCCCAAAGGTGCCGTTCGCCGGGCTCGCGACCGAACAGCCGGCCCGCGCCGACCCATCCGAACCCGACGACCGCGGCCGTGCTCACCCCGAAGGCGAGCAGCGGGCGGCCGGCGAGCCCGGAGAACGGCATCCGGGACAGGGCCAGGAACAGGGCGGCCGGCATCGCCAGATGGAACACGAAGCGGCCGAGCACCGACGCTCCCGCCGCGCCCAGCAGGCCCCCACGACAGGCCGCGTAGCCGATCACGGTGAGGACCCAGATCGGTACGAACGCCGACACCAGGCTCATCCGGGCGTTACCGGCGGGCGGACGTCGCGCCGGCCCGGGGACTGGCGGGGGTCGGTCATTCCGGCGGGGTCTGGTGGAGGGCTCGGCTCTCCTCGATGTGGGGGACGTGTTCGATGGCCCAGCCGGCGAGGGCCAGCGCGGGTGGGATGAGGCTCTTGCCGGTGGGGGTCAGCGCGTACTCCACCCGGGGCGGGACCTCCGCGTACGCCGTGCGGGACACCAGGCCGTCCCGGATGGTCCGGCCGCCGTCGCCCCGGATCATGCAGGTGTGTTCGTACTGCGACATGACCACCCCCTGTGCCTTACGCGCACCCGTGTGCCTTTTGTAAGCCCTCCATCCACGTCTTCAACGGCACCTGACGCCGGTACGAGGACAGATCTCGCAGGCGTAGGCGGCCTGGCGATCATCCACCGGACAGGCCAGGGTGGCCGGTGAACGACCGGCCATCCTGGCGTCCCCCACCGTCATCTGGTCGCCGGGCGAGCGGGCCGACCCGACGGCCGAGCGCCACCGCCACCCCGACGGACACGGCGAGGGCGGCGAGGACGTAGGCGTTGCCGACGACGTGCTCCACCGGGGTCCATTCGTACTCGCGGCGCCAACCCCACGGTGGCCACAGGAACGGGCGGGCCACGAAGACCGCGATCCACGCGAGGCCCGCCCATCGGTTGTGCTGCCACAGCGCCAGCCCGACCGGAACGGCCCACACCCAGTGGTGGGACCATGAGATCGGCGAAGCGAGCAACATGGCCAACGCTCCCAGGCCGGTGCCCAGCACCCGATCGCCGCGTCGCCAACACACGGCGCCGATGACCACGACCGCGGCAGCGAGCGGCCCGGCGACCGCAAGCCACAGCAGGTTCGGCGGCGGAGCGTCGAGTAGCCGGGTGAGCACGCCGAACACCGACTGGTTGTGGGCAAGTTGCGGGGGACCCACCCGGCCCGCCGAGAAGAGATTCTCGGTCCAGTACGCCCTTGCCGAGCCCGGGATGACCGCGACCCCGATCGCCACGGTACCGGCGAAAGCCAGGAGCGCCCGCCCTGCCGTCGTGCGGCGACCGACCATCACCAACAGCACGACGAACACGAGCGGGGTCAGCTTCACCCCGGCTGCGATGCCCACGAGGACGCCGGACCAGCGTCGTTCCGGATGGACCAGATCGATGAGCACCGCCAGCATCAGTAGCAGGTTGATCTGGCCGAACGTGAGGTTCTGCCACACCGGCTCCAGAGCGAGCGCACCCACGGTCGGCAGCGCGACATGCCACCCTGCCACGGGGCGGCCGAGCGCGCGGCCCACCAGCGCGACGGCCCCGGCCAACGCGGCCACCGAGGCCGCAGTCCACAACGCCGTAGCGAGCCAGAACGGCAGCGGACCCAGCGGCACCATCGCCAGGGCCGCGAACGGCGGATAGGTGAACCGCAGGTTGGTCGCCGGGTCACGGGACCCGTAGAGCGGCATACCGTCGAGGACCAGCCGGCCGCCGTACTGGTAGACCGAGAGATCCACGAATTCTCCGTGGACGCTCAGCTTGGCAGGTACCGCCGCCCAGGCCGCTGCCCCTGCCAGGGCGGCAGCGGCGACGACCACGGCCAGGACCGGGCCGACCCCTCGCAGCGCGGGAGGCTTCCCGCTGGGGGCGCTTCCCGGCGAGCAGCGGCTGTCTGACATTCGCCGACCATAGCGCCACGCGAACCCCATCCACACTCGACCGCCCTCGCTCGGGTCTCCCACAGAGAACGCCGCGCTCCCGGTATGAGCCCGTGCTGCGGTCTGTCAGCCTCTCTCTCCACTGTGCAGCCCCGACGACGATGACGTGCAGTAGCTCGTGACGGTCGTGACGAGTGTCTGCGGCGGAGCGCCACCGGCGAGGCGCGCGCCTGCGTCAACTACCAGCGTCACCGGCGGGTGGCGTCGCGTCGGCCCGGGGACTGGCGGGGGTCGGTCATTCCGGCGGGGTCTGGTGGAGGGCCCGGCTCGCCTCGATGTGGGGGACGTGTTCGATGGCCCAGCCGGCGAGGGCCAGCGCGGGCGGGATGAGGCTCTTGCCGGTGGGGGTCAGCGCGTACTCCACCCGGGGCGGGACCTCCGCGTACGCCGTGCGGGACACCAGGCCGTCGTGCTCCAGGTGGCGCAGGGTGAGCGTCAACATGCGCTGGGAGATGCCGGGGATCTGCTGGTGCAGCTCGGTGAAGCGCAGTGCGCCCGCGTCGAGCGTCGCCACGATGAGCAGCGTCCATTTGTTGCAGATCCGGTCCAGGATCGCCCGGATGGTCCGGCCGCCGTCGCCCCGGATCATGCAGGTGTGTTCGTACTGCGACATGACCACCCCCTGTGCCTTACGCACACCCGTGTGCCTTTTGTAAGCCCTCCGATACTGACACATGATGTGGCTAGTTCCTTCTCGTAACCATCGTGTTCAGAGCTGGAGGATCTGTCATGACACTCGCCTACTGGATCATCGCCGCCCTGCTGGCCGTCTTCTATCTCTACGCCGGGGGCAAGAAGGCCACCCAGAGCCGGGAGCAGTTGCAACCGATGATGGGCTGGGTCGACCGCGTACCCATGCCGCTGGTCCGGACCATCGGGGTGCTGGAGGTGCTCGGCGCGGCCGGCCTGGTCCTGCCGCCGCTGACCGGGATCGCACCCTGGCTCGCCGTCGCGGCGGCCGTCGGGTTCATCCTGATCCAGGTCGGCGGCATCGCGGTGCACCTGTCCCGGGGCGAGATCCGCCAGCTCGGGCTCAACGTCGTCCTGCTGGTGACCGCCGCCGTCGCCACCTGGCTGGCCACCACCTGGGTATGAGCCGCACGAGGGTCGTCCGGCTCGCCGACGCACCGCCCGCACCAGGCAGAATGCCGGGATGGCACTCGACAGGTCCGGGAAGTTGTGGCGCGGGGAGAACGTCGACGACCTCGCCGACTACCTCCGCTACTTCGCGGCGGGCGGTTACCCGGTCGCCACGGTGGTGGAGTCCCGGTGCGCCGGGTGCGACGGCCGTGCCTTCCGCGTCGACATCGACGAGGAGGAGGCGACCCGGCGGACCTGCCTCGCCTGCGGTGCGGTCGCCTTCATCGGCGACAGCGCCGACTACTGGGACGAGACCGGTCACGAGTCCTGCTCCTGCCCCTGCGGGGGTGAGGAGTTCGCCGTCGCGGTCGGCTACGCGCTCGGTGCCGACGGCGAGGTGCGCTGGGTCAGCGTCGGCCTGAGGTGTCTCGACGACGGCACGCTCGGCGTCTACGCCGACACGAAGATCGACTACCTGCCGTCACGCCACCTCCTCGATCAGGCGTGAGGCGGGCGGCCGGTCCAGGGCGCGGAGCAGCGCCGGTAGGCCGCTGTGCACGAGGGGGAGGCCGCCCAGCTCGCTGAGCCCGACCCAGGCGAGGTCGTCATGCTCGTCGGGCGCACGGTTGGTGGGCGAGCCGAGCCAGGCTCCGACGTGCCACACACCCACGTGTACGGCGTCCTCGCCGCTGCCGGACCGCAGCTCGCCCAGCCGGGAGCAGGACTCCGCGACGATCTCGACGCCGACCTCCTCGCACAGCTCACGGGCGAGGGCCTGGCGTTCGGACTCGCCCGCCTCGACGTGGCCCCCGGGCAGATCCCACAGATCCGGGTACGCCAGGCGGGCCGGACTGCGGTGCACCAGCAGGGCCGCGTCGTTCACCACGAGCGCGCCGCAGACGACGATGTGCATGCCGGGATTCGACCACAGGGGTGGGACAGTCGGGCCGTGGTCGGGTCCGGTCGGACGAAATTCGGTGTCGTCGGCGTCGTGACGCACGGTATACCCGGCAGATGCGTGAAGAAGTGCTGCCCGGCGGTAACACCACGGGTGCCGTGTTGATCGACGGTGTCGTACACAAGCGGGCGTCGCGGTGGACGACCACCGTGCACGCGGTGCTGCGGCATCTGGAGGATGCCGGGTTCGACGCCGCCCCCCGCGCGCTCGGCTTCGACGACCAGGGCCGCGAGATGCTCAGCTATCTGCCGGGGGAGACGATCGGCGGCCGGGAGCCCTGGCCCGACTGGGCGTCGGCCGACGCGCTGCTGGTGCAGGTCGGCCGGTGGCTGCGCCGGGTCCACGACCTGACCGCCGGTTTCACGCCGCCGCCGGACGAGTGCTGGTTCGTCGGCCGCACGATGGGCCCCGGGCTGGTCGTCGGGCACCAGGACGCGTCCCCCTACAACGCGGTGGTGGACGGTGCCCGGCTGGTCGGGTTCTGCGACTGGGACACCGCCGGCCCGTCGTCGCGGGAGTGGGATCTGGCGTTCTCCGCGTTGACCTGGGTGCCGCTGGCATCACCGCGCGACGGCAGCCCGTTGACCGACGGCGATCTGCGCGAGCGGGCCCGCCGGTTGCGTCTGCTGCTCGACGCGTACGGCTACGAGGGCGACCGGGGTGAGTTCGCCGCCGCCGTGCCGCAGCGGGCCCGGCGGCAGGCGGGAGTGATCCGACACCTGGCCGACGCCGGGGATGCTGCGGCGACCGCGCTGCTGCCCATCGCGGCACTGCTCGAACAGTCCGCGACCGACGTCGAAGCCCTCCCGGCGACCTTCTGGACGCATTGACCGCTTCGGGGGCGGGTGTCACCGGCACCGTCAGTCCCGGGGGTGGGCGGCGGCTGCGGCGACGGTGGCCAGCTCTTCGCCGGAGAAGCCGGCGCGGCTCACGACTGTTCTTCGGCTACCAGTTCGCCACGAAGGCCGCCACCCCGACCACCATCCCCGCGTACGCCGTCGACGTCTACGTCGAGGCGATCGTCGCTGACCCGCGCGGGCTGCGGGCCAGCTTCGGCTACTACCGGGCGCTGGACGAGACGATCGCGCAGAACGAACGGCGGGCGAAGACCCGGCTGACGCTGCCGGTGCTCGCCATCGGCGGTGCGCTCTACAGTGGCGCACTGGTCGCCGGGACGATGCGACTGGCCGCCGACGACGTCACCGAGGCGATCATCGACGACTGTGGCCACTACGCCGCCGAGGAGCAGCCGGCGCGGTTCACCGAAGCCCTGGAGGGCTTCCTCGGCGGCGGGTCGGCGTCGGCCGCGTCGCAGGGTTGAGGCCGGCCCGCCGCCGGGTCACGAGTGGGCCCGCTCCGAGGTGACCGGGGTGGTGAAGAAGTCGGCGAGCGCGTCGACCAGGTGTCGCGGGGCGCGGTTGAGCGCGTCGTGGCCGGCGCGGGGCACCGCCAGCGTGCGGGCGTGCGGCATGACCCGGGCCAGTGCCTCGTTGATCGGCCGGTAGTACGGCGGCCCGCTGCCGCCGTAGGCCAGCAGCACCTCGGCGGTGATGCCGGCCCACCGCTGCGGCGAGCTGTCGTGCTGCTGGATCAGCGCGCTCTCGTCGAGGGTGGTCGGCAGCAGGTCGCCCATGGTGCGCCCGATCGGCGTACCCAGGAACAGTCGGCAGATGGCGATCCGCGCGGCCAGTGGCAGGCGCGACGCGGCCGACTGGGTGTTGAGGCCGGCCCCGGTGAGCGCCAGGGCGCGGGCGATGTCGCCCGCGTGTGCCGCCGCGCGGGCGGCGGGCACCCAGTCGAGGGGGAACAGGCCGTTGACCTGGACCGCCGGGTCATAGAGGGCGAGCCGGTCGATCGGCAGTCCACGGGCGGCGGCGCGCAGGGCCACGAAGCCGCCGCCGCTGTGCCCGAGCACGTTGCCGCCCCCGGTGGCGGTCAGCAGTGCGGCGAGGTCGTCGACGTCCTGCTCGCCGTCGTAGGGCTCGGCGCGGGCCGCCGCGTCGGCCCGGCCGCGACGGTTGTAGAGGTGCACGGTGAACCGGTCGGCCAGCCGCACCGCCAGTCGGCGGTAGACCTCGATGGTGACGCCGCCGCCGTGCACCACGATGATGCCCGGGCCGCTGCCGGTGGAGTGGAGCACGATCTCGGCGTCGTCGGCCGCCGGCACCCGTTGCTCGGTCCAGTGCTGTTGCATGTCGTCCTCCCCAGCAAAACTGCGAACGCCGTTTGCGGTTTTAGAGTGTAGCGGTGACCTCACCCGACGAGCCAGCGCGTACCCCGATCTGGTCCCGGCCGGCCCGTGGGCAGCGCGGGCCCGCTCCGACACACACCCGGGACGAGATCGTCGCCGCCGCGATCGCGACCGCCGACGCCGACGGCATCGGCGCGGTCTCCATGCGGGCGGTCGCCGCCGCGCTGCACACCGGCGCCGGCTCGCTCTACCGCTACCTGTCCTCCCGCGACGACCTGCTCGACCTGATGGTCGACCGGGCGGCGGGGGAGTTGCGCCCCTACCCGGAGGCCGGCGACGACTGGCTCGACACCATGCTGCGCCTCGCCCGGCGGCAACTCGACCTCTACCGCCGGCACCCCTGGCTGGTGGAGGTCCTGCCCCGGCCGACCGCCCCCGGCCCGCAGAGCCTGGCCTGGTTCGACCACTGCCTGGCCGTCCTGCGGCCGGTGCCGGCCGCGACCACCACCAAGTTCGAGGCGATCGCCATGATGACCGGGGTGACGTCGCTGTTCGCCCGGCAGGAGTCCGCCGCCCCGCCGGCCGGCTTCGCCGGCATCGACCTGGCGGCGTACCCGAACCTGGTCGCCGCCGTCACCGACCCGTCACCGTCCGCGCCCCACGACCTCTTCGCGACGACGGTACGCAGCGTCCTGCGCGGCCTGCTCGTCGACGACGCCGGGTGAGGCACCTCCGCAAGGTGATCTGAGCCTTTTTCTCGAAACGCAATTCGAGCGGCGTGCTGGCGAGCCAATTCGGTACTGGTTGTGCGGCAGATCCCAACTTCGGGAATCCCTTTCCCGTAGTGGAACGGCGATGGGCGGTGGACTCCGGCCGGACGAGAAAATGATTGCAATCTCCCACCCGCATCCGGATACTTAGGAAAGGTATTCACATCTATGAATGGACTGACGTATGAGTCGTCTCCGTCGTGATCACCGTGCCCTCGTGTCGGGATTCGGAGCCACCCTTCTCGCGCTGAGCCTTCTGGTGTGGCCGGCCGCCGGTGCAACGGCGCAACTGGAAACTCCCGACCGGAACGACACGAAGATGGGAGTCAACGCCAACTACTATCAGCTCAAGAATCCGGACTCCGGATTGTGTCTGACCCTCTACAATGGCAACGCATTCGATGGGGCGCCGCTGGTCGTCATGCCATGCTCCCAGGGTGGGAAGACCATGAGCTGGGCTTTCAGTGCTGGGAACGCCGGTAATCTCTCCACCCAGGCCGATCCGAGTCGATGCGCCGACGTCCTGAACGGCGTGACCGCCGACGGAACCTCCGTACTCGACTGGACCTGCGGTTCCACCAACCCCAACCAACAGTGGACCCTCACCAACGGTGGCAGACTGCTGAGCGGACTGTCGGGCGGATGGTGTCTGTCCATCTACGGGGACAACCCGGCACCTGGGACGATCGTCGTCCTGATGTCGTGTCTGAATGAGGGCGGAAGCGCCTCCCCCTACCCCTCGCCCTCTCCGTCCCCTTCTTCGTCGCCGTCTCCGAGTGGGGCGGGCGACTACGCGAAGTGGGTTATCAGCTAGTGCCATGACATGAACGCTCGCGGTGCCGGGCCAGGTGGCTCGGGTGGCGGGCCGGCCGTGGACGTGGACGACGTGGAGCTGACCTGGCGACGTTCCGCCGATGTGGCGATACCCCAGATGCGGGGATGGCGCCACATCGGCGGAACGTGGTGAATCAGGCAGCCGAGGTCCTCGGGGTGCCGGCACTCCACCGTGATTCGTCTACGGTCCATGGGTGACACCTCCGCGGGTCGAGACGCCGTCCATGTCGTACCGGCCCGACCGGGCGGCGGGCAAGCCCTCCATGATCGCGCTGGTGCTGCTGACCGGGGTCGGGCCGTTCGCCACCGACGCGTACATCGCCGCCCTACCCGAACTGCGGCGCTCCCTGGACACCAGCGCCACCATGGCGCAGCTGACCCTGACCGCGTTCATCATCGGCGTGGCCGCCGGTCAGCTCCTGCTCGGCCCGGTCAGCGACGTACGGGGCCGGCGCGGCATCGTCCTGGTGAGCACCGTGAGTTTCGTGCTGCTGTCGCTGCTCTGCGCCGCCGCCCCGACCGCCGGGGTGCTGGTGCTCGCCCGGCTCGGGCAGGGGATCGCGGCCGGCACCGGGGTGGCGCTCGGCCGGGCGATGGTGACCGACGCGTGGCAGGGCGACCAGGCCGCCGCCCGGTTCGGCAGCATCGCCTCGGTGACGTTCCTCGGCCCGGTGCTGGCACCGGCCGTCGGCGGGGTGATCCTCGACCACGGCACCTGGCGTACCGTCTTCGTCGCCCTCACCGGGCTGGGGGCGGCGATGGCGGTGGCCGCGCTGGTCGGCCTGCCGGAGACGCTGCCCGCGCACCGCCGGCACGACGGCGGCCCACGCCCGGCGCTGGCGCGGATGGCCGGCCTGCTGCGCGACCGGACGGTGCTCACCAACCTGATCGTGCTCTGCCTGGCCATCGCCGGGTTCTTCACCTACATCGGCGGCTCGGCGTTCGTCTTCCAGACCGCCTACCGGGTGGACGAGTCCCGATACACCCTCATCTTCGCCACCAACGCCGCCGGCATGGCCGCCGCCGGGCTGCTGTTCCGGGTGCTGGTCAGGCGGGTAGGAGCCAGCCGGTTGCGGGCCGCCGGGCTCGCCGCGTCCACCGTGGCCACCCTCGCGCTGCTCGTCGTCGCCCTGGTCGACCGGGAGGCCGGGTGGCCGCTGGCCGTGCCGTGGACGCTGCTCGCCGTGGTGGTCGCCGGCATGGGTCTGACCCTGCCGGCCAGCACCGCGCTGACGCAGGAGGCCGGCCGGCGTTCCGCCGGCACCACCGCCGCGCTCCAGGGTGGTCTGGGTTTCCTCGCGGGCGCGCTGGTCACACCCCTCACCGGCCTCCTCGGGTACGCGAGCCTGCTGCCGATGGCGGCGGCCATGGCGGTCTTCTTCGTGGCGGCCTGCGTGATGCTGGTGCTGCTGGCCCGCCCCGGTGCGTCCTTTCAGGCACTTCACAGTCCTGGCAATTAGGGTGCGGCGGGTAACCGTGCGTGCTCCACGGTGGAGTACGCGCCGACCGTGAAGCGGGAGTTCCGATGGTCTTCAAAAAGATGCTGAGCGCGTTCGGGGTCGGTGGGCCCAGCGTCGACACCGTCCTGGCCAACCCGAACACCCGGCCCGGCCTGACCCTCGACGGCAACGTGAACCTGGTCGGCGGGGACGCCCCCGCCAACATCGAGCAGGTCGTCATCGGCCTGGTCACCCGGGTCGAGATCGAGGGCGGCGACAGCGAGTACGCCGGCGTCATGGAGTTCCACCGGATGGTGGTCAGCGGCCCGCTCCAGCTCGCGCCGAAGCAGCAGCTCGCCCTCCCGTTCCAGCTGCCGGTGCCGTGGGAGACCCCGATCACCGACGTATACGGTCAGCGTCTGCACGGCATGACCATGGGGCTGCGTACCGAGCTGGCGATCGCCCGCGCGGTCGACAAGAGCGACCTCGACCAGGTCAACGTCCACCCGCTGCCGGTGCACGAGCACATCCTCGGCGCGTTCCAGCAGCTCGGTTTCCGGTTCAAGCACGCCGACCTGGAGCGGGGTCACATCCGGGGCTCCCAGCAGACGTTGCCGTTCTACCAGGAGATCGAGTTCTTCGCCGCACCCCAGTACGCGCAGGCCATCACCGAGCTGGAGCTGACCTTCGTGACCGGCCCGCACGGGGTCGAGGTGGTGCTGGAGTGCGACAAGCGGGGTGGTTTCCTCAGCTCCGGGCACGACGTCTTCGGCCGCTACACCGTCTCCCACACCGACGTCGACCGGGTCGACTGGGTCCAGGTCGTCGACGGCTGGCTGCGCGAGACCACCTCCACGTACGGCAACCTGCGCGCCTCCTCCGGATACGGTGCCCCCACCCACGGCTACCCGATGCACGGCCACGGCCACCACGGCCGGGGCCCGGGGATGGGCGGCGTGGTGGCCGGTGCGGCGCTCGGTGTCGCCGGTGGCCTGGTCGCCGGTGAACTGATCGAGGACGCCTTCGAGGGCGACGACGACGGCGGCGACTTCGGCGGCGACGAGTGAACTGAGGTCACGTCCGGCGGACGGGCCGTCGCCGGGCGGGCCCCTGGTCCGGTGTGGACACACCGGGACGGCCGGACCCTGCTCGGCGGTCCCCCAGAGCAGCGATGGCCCCCGGGAGCAATCCCGGGGGCCATCGTCCCGCGCAGCTCGCGCTGCTCGGGTCAGCTACGGTCAGCGACGACCCTTGCGCTCCGCGCCGGAACGCCGTGCCGAACCCGCCTTCGCCAGGCCCCGGCTCACCAGGTAGGCGCCGGTCAGGGCGGTCAGGAACCACCACGCCTGCGTCGGGTTGTTGATGTTCAGGCCGTTCGTGGCGGTACCACGCCAGAAGGCGGAGATCACCACGACCGCGACTGCGGCGGCGTACACCCAGAACTCGGTCGTCAGGAACGACTGCTTGGTCTCCGTACCCGGAGACGGCATCGCTTCCTGGTGCCCGTCGTGCATCATCGGCATCTGCCGGGTCTGCTCGTTCATCATGGCGTTGCGCTGGGCGGTGTCCATCGGCCGGTTCATGGGCCTGGTGGATGCAGCCTGCGTGCTCATCTGGTCCTCCTCAGGATTTGATGAGTACCTGCGCTCCCTCACCCCGCTACCGCGGTCGGCCACGGCACGGTTCGCCTGCTGTGGCGGGGGCACCCTGGGTCTACCCCCCGACGGCGAGCAGGTAACACCGGCTCCGGCCGAAATTCCGCCGCCGCCGGGCCCACCCTCCGGTGCCCCGACCGTGGTACGCGGCGACGCCGCGCCGACGCAGCTCCGGTCCGCCCGGGCCGAAGCGGGGTGCGGCCCACGCGTGGTCGGGCCGAGGTGCGGTCTGCCCGGGGTCGGGCCTGGGGTGCGGCCTTTGCGTGGTCGGGGCGGGTGCGGTCCGCCCGAGGGCGGGGCGGGGTGCGGTCGCTGTCTCGACCGCCTGCTGCTGACCTGGTCCCCGGGGCTGGATGCGGTGTTTGGTCGTGCGGGCCACGGGCACGCAGCGGGTTCCGCCGAGACTCTGCGAGGTGATGGACGTGCGCGACGACGACATGATGCGGAACTCCACCCGTAAGGCCGAGGAGCGGCTCACCGCCGGGGTGTACGGCCCCGGGGCGCTCGACGAGGTGACCGTGCCCCGGGTCGACGTGACCAGAGCCCTCCAGGAGGACGACCCGGACGACGTGGCCGACGTGCCGATCGACCCGGAGGTATTGCGCGACGGTGGCCCGACCCGGGGCCAGGGGGCGGTGACCACCACCGGCGGCACCGCCGGCCCGGCCAGTGTGCGGCGGGTGGCCCGGCAGCCCGGACGACACCCGGGCACGGTCGCACCGACGACCACCGGCGACGCCACCACCGGCGGGCTGAGCACTCCGACCGGCGGCCCCGTCAGTGACCAGTCGGCCAGCGCCGTCGAGATCGGCGACTTCTCCGACGACTGACCGCGCTGCTGGAGGGGCACCCGCCCCATGATCACGCTCGAACATGGATGTAGTGGTCTCCTCTCGCCCGGGAGGCCACTACATCCATGTTGCAGCACGATCTTGCCGATCACGGGCCCGGTGCGTCGGGGCCGGGGTCGGGCGTCGAAGGGGTCGGGCATCGAAGGGTGGGCGTCGAGGGATCGGGCGGACCCCACGGCGGTCGCCCGGTGAACGCGGTGGCCCTCTTCGAGAGGTGGGGGTCAAGGGGTCGGGCGGAGCACCCCCAGGCGTTGGGTGGCGCGGGTCAGCGCGACATAGAGGTCATTGCGGCCCCGGGGGGACTCGGCGACGATCCCGTCCGGGTCGACCACCAGCACCGAGTCGAACTCCAACCCCTTGGCCTGGCCGACGGTGAGCAGCACCACCCGGCTCTCCAGCTCGGGCTGCTCGCCGACCGCCGCCTCGGGCAGCGCGGCCAGCAGTACACCCGCCAGCTCGTCGGCCCGCCCGACCGGCACGATCACCCCGAGTCGCCCCTCCCGGTCACCCGGGCGGGCATCCGCACCGCCACCGTCCAGCCCGGCGGCCTCCCGACGGGCCGCCTCGACCAGTTCCACGCCGAGCCGGCCCGGCTCGACGGTCCGGTCCCACGGCGGCACCCCGCTGTGGCGTACCGAGCGGGGTGGGCGCAGCTGCGGGTCGATCCCGGCGAGCACCTCGGCGGCGACCGCCATGACCTCCGCCGGGGTGCGGTAGCTGACGGTCAGCTCCTCCAGCCGCCAGCGCCGCGCCACGTACGGTTCCAACGCCTCGGCCCAGGACGGGGTGCCGGCCAGCGCACCGGTCTGCGCCACGTCCCCCACGATCGTCATCGACCGGCTCGGACAGCGGCGCATCAGCAGCCGCCAGGCCATCGGGGTCAACTCCTGCGCCTCGTCCACGATGATGTGCCCGAACGCCCAGCTCCGGTCGGCGGCGGCCCGCTGCGCGGTGGTCAGCCGGTCGGTCTCCTCCTGCCGTTCCAGCAGCCGGTCGGCGTCGATCAGGTCGGTGACACCGAGGATCTCACCGCCTTCGGCCTCGTCCTCCACGTCGATCGAGCGGGAGCCCCGGGCGATCTCCAGCACACCCTCGGCGTACTCGCGTTGGAAGGAGCGGATGCGTTCCCGGCGGGCGGCTGCGGCCCGCTCGTCCTCGCCGAGCAGTTCGGCGGCCTCGTCCAGCAGCGGCACGTCGGCCGGCGTCCAGCCGTCGCCCGGCGGCCGGTGCAGCAGGGCACGTTCGTCGTCGGTGAGCATCGGCGCGGCGGCGGCGATCCGCTCCGGCGAGGCGTACAGGTCGGCGAGCAGCCGCTGCGGGGTGAGCACCGGCCAGAGCTGGTCCAGCGCGGCGGTGACCTCCGGTTCCTCGCGCAGTTCCCGGCGGATCTCGGCGCGGTCCGCCTCCTCCAGCAGGTTGTCCCCGCCGAGCGGATCGGCCCCGATCCGCTCGGCGACCTGCTCGGCGAGGGCGTGTACGACCTCGATGTCGAACAGGGCACGGGCCAGGTTGTGCGGGCGGTCGGTGCGCCGGACCCGGTCACGGGCCAGGCGTACCGTCTCCGGGTCCAGCCGCAGCACCTCCCGCTGGGGCAACTCGATCTCCAGCGGCGCGTCGGGCACCCACTGCCTGTCCCGGACGGCGGCGGCGAGCACCTCGGCCAGCACCGACCGACCCTTGAGTGCGGCGGTGCGGGCCGGTTCGGCGCGGCGGGCGCTGACCCCGGGGAAGAGGTCGCCGGGGGTGCTGAGCAGCACCCCCGTCTCGGCCAGGGCCGGCAGCACCTGGGAGATGTAGCGCAGGAAGGTGGCGTTCGGCCCGACCAGCAGCACGCCCCGGGTGGAGAGCTGCTGGCGGTGGGTGTAGAGCAGGTACGCGGCGCGGTGCAGCGCGACGGCCGTCTTGCCGGTGCCGGGGCCGCCCTGCACGACCAGCACCCCGGGCAGGTCGGCCCGGATGATGCGGTCCTGCTCGACCTGGATGGTCTCGACGATGTCCCGCATCCGGCCGGTCCGGCCGGCGTTGAGCGCGGCGAGCAGGGACGCCTCACCGGTCAGCTCCTCGTGCCCGGTGGGGGAGGCGGTCTCGATGTCGAGCACCTCGTCGTTGAGGCCGGTGACCTTCCGTTCCCGGGTACGCAGGTGCCGCCGCAACCGGACACCCTGCGGGTTGGCGGCGGTGGCGAGATAGAACGGCCGGGCGGCGGGAGCGCGCCAGTCCATCAGCAGCGGTTCGTAGTCGCCGTCGGTGTCGAAGATGCCGATCCGGCCGACGTAGTGCCGGCTGCCGTCGGCCCCGTCGAGCCGACCGAAGGCCAGCCCCTGTTCGACCGCCGAGAACTGCTCTACCTGGTCGGCGTACATCCGCACGGCGCTGTCACGTTGCGAGCGGTCCTGCAGGGTGCCGCCGCCGGTGCGCAGCTCGTCGGTGAGCCGTCGGGTGGCCTGCTCACGCAGGTCGTCCAGCCGGCCGTAGAGCATCGAGACGTACTCCTGCTCGCGGCCGATCTCGTCGTCGGGTTGCCGCAGCTCGTCCGGGTGCGTTGACAAGCCGTCTCCTCGTCGATTAAAATCGCTTCTGGAATGGCTTTGTGCCATTCCTTTTTGCATTTCGGGAACTGTTCAAGATACCGCCTGCGTCGGCACTCCACCAAGCCTTCACCCTGCCCCGGCCGATGCCACCTTCCCGTGGCACACCGCAGGGCGTCCCACCCGGTGTGTTGCCACCCTCCCGGCAGGCGAGGTCGGCGCTGCCGGGGTCGGACACGCCGACGGGGGCCGGTACCGGCACACGCCGACGGGGGCCCGTACCGGCTCGCGCCGGCCCGGACCCCCGAGGGTCGTAGCGTGCAGGATTCAGCCCCGCGCGGCCTGGTACAGCCGCTCCGGGGTCACCGCCCCGGCGAGCACCCGCCCGTCGTCGGTGAGTAGCACGCTGAACAGCTTCCCGGCGAACAGCCGGCCGCTGCCCCAGTCCCCGCTGACCTTCGGCAACCCGTTGAGCATGTCGAGGGCCTGCGCCGCGCCGGGTCCGTCGGCCGGTCCCGGCTTCGCCGCGTCACCGACCGGGGTGCGCGCCGCGTCCGCCGCGTCCGTCCGCGCCACCAGCACGGTGGTCCAGCCGGTCCCGACCGTACGCAGACCGGCGTCGTCGCCCGCCCCGGGCTTCGCCGCGGCCCCGGCCTTCCGGTGCGCGTCGGCCTTCGACCCGGCCCTGTCCTTCGACCTGGCCCCGTCCTTCGACCCGGCCTCCGCACCCGGGAGGTCGCCGGTCGCCTCGGTCACCTTCACCCCGGGCGGCGGGTTGAAGGTGAACTGGTCGGCGTCCGGCCGGCGGTAGTCGACCTGGGTGAAGGCCATCTCGAAGGCCGGCTGGTCGGCACCGTTGGCGAGCACCTCGAACCGCAGCGGCACGTGCTCGGTCGCGTCGATGGCGATCCGCACCTGGTGCACCAGGGACGCCTGGTCACGCGGGGTCAGCACCAGCTCGTACGCGTCCCGACCGGCGACGGTGGCCGACCGGCCGGTGGTGACCAGCGTGCTCGGGTCGACGGCGGCCAGCGCCCGCTCGGCGGCCTCCTTCGGGGTGACCGGCAACGCGCCCTCCGCCGCCCGCCCGGTCGACTCCGGCAGGGTCCGGTGGGTCGCGGTGTTGGCCTTGCTGTCCCAGGTCCACACGTCCCGGCCGGAACGGATGACGTCCCGCTCACCGAGGGTGTCGAGCAACGCGACCCGCTGCCGGTCCGGACCCGAATACCAGACCCGCAGGGTGTGCGTGCCGCTGAGCAGCGCGGCATCCCCACCGGCCAGGCCGACCAGTTTCGGCAGCCCGAGATCGGCGCGCTGCACCACCGTGCCGGAGAGCCCGTCCAACCGGGCGGTCTGCAGGTCGACGAGCAACTGGGCGGCGCTGCGCGGCGGCAGCGCGGGTTCGGCGTTCGCGGCGAACGTGCCGATCGCGGCACCTCCGCCCACGACGGTGACCGCGGCGGCCAGTGGCACCAGCCACCGCAGGGTGGAACGGTTCTTCAGTACGGACATGGGGCACCTCCTGGGACCATCCTGCCCGTCGGGTGCTGTGAGCCGGCTGAGGACGGCGTCCCGGTCGGTCGCGTCGGGGTGGCACGCTGGGATGATGCGGGTGCTGGTGGTGGAGGACGAGACGCGGCTGGCGGCGGCGTTGCAGCGCGGCCTGACCGCCGAGGGGTTCGTGGTGGACACGGCGGGCACCGGGCCGGCCGGGCTGGACGCCGCCCGGCACGGCGGATACGACGCCATGATCCTCGACGTGATGCTCCCCGGCCTGTCCGGCTACGAGGTGGTCCGCCGGTTGCGCGCCGACGAGTGTTGGCTGCCGGTGCTGATGCTCTCCGCCAAGGACGGCGAGTACGACCAGGCCGACGGGTTGGACTGCGGGGCCGACGACTACCTGACCAAACCCTTCTCGTACGTGGTGCTGGTGGCCCGGCTGCGGGCGTTACTGCGCCGGGGCGCCCCGGAACGGCCGACCGTCCTCGCCATCGGGGACCTGAGACTGGACCCGGCCCGCCGCCGGGTCACCCGCGCCGACACCGAGGTGGTGCTCACCGCCCGGGAGTTCGCACTGCTGGAGTACCTGATCCGCCGCCCCGGCGAGGTGATCTCCAAGACCGAACTGCTCGACCACGTCTGGGACGCCAGTCTGCGTACCGCACCCAACGCGGTCGAGGTGTACGTCGGCTACCTCCGCCGCAAGATCGGCCGGGACCGGTTGGAGACCGTCCGGGGTGCCGGCTACCGGCTGACCTCGTGAGACGCCCCCGCTGGCCGGTGCTCGGCCTGCGCGCCCGGCTGATGGTGCTCGGCGTGGCCGGCCTCTCCGTGGGGCTGGCCCTCGGCGGGGTGGTGCTGCTGGTCGCGCTCGGCTGGACGCTGCAACGCACCGTCGACGAGGAGGCGTTCCGCACCGCCGACGCGGTCGCCCGGCTGGCCGGCGAGAACGCCCTGCCCGACCCGCTGCCGGTGGCCGGCGGGCAGCTCCGGGTACAGGTGGTCGACTCCGCCGGGCGGATCCGGGCCGCCTCCATCGACGCCGACCGGCTGGTGCCGATGGTCCGTCCCGACCAGCTCACCGGCACCGGCCGGCAACGCACCGTGGTGCCCGGCCAACGCCTCGGCTGGGAGGGGCCGGTGCGGGTGGTGGCGGTGCCCGCCCAGTCCGCGGGGGAACCGTTGACCGTCCTGGTGGGCCGCTCCACCGTCGACATCCGACACGCCACCCAGGCCGCCCGGACCGTGCTGCTGGTCGCCTTCCCGCTGCTGGTGGGGCTGCTCGCGGTGGTCGCCTGGCGGGTGGTCGGGGCGACCCTGCGGCCGGTCGAGGCGCTGCGCAGCGGGGCAGCCGAGATCACCGGCCGGGACGCGGCCGACCGGCTGCCGGTGCCCGCCTCCCAGGACGAGATCCACCGGCTGGCGGTCACCCTCAACGACATGCTGGACCGGCTGGAGGCGGCCCGTGCCCGGCAACGGTCGTTCCTCGCCGACGCGGCACACGAGCTGCGCAGCCCGCTGACGAACATGCGTACCGAGCTGGAGGTGGCCCAGCGCCTCGGCGACCGCACCGACTGGCCGGTCGTCGCCACCGACCTGCTCGCCGACACCGAACGGCTGGGTCGGCTCGTCGACGACCTGCTGCTGCTGGCCCGACTCGACGAGCAGCCGACACCGGGGGCCGGTCACGCCCGCGAGGCGGGGCCGGTGGAGCTGGGCGGGTTGCTCGCCGAGGTCGCCGCCCGCTGGCCGGGCCCACCGCCCGCCCCCGCGACGGAGCCACCGGACGGGGACGACCCGTCCACCCCACCCGGGGCCGGCCCTTCGTCTGTCCCGTCGGATGTGGTCAGCCGGTGCGTCCCGGCTGGTGTCGGCGTTCCGCCTGTTCCGTCGGGTGGGGGCAGCGCATCGGTGCTGTCGGGTGGGGGCAGCGCGACCGTCCCGCCGGGTGTCGGGGATCCGTCCGGGCCGCCGGTCGTGCTCGTCGCTGCGGCGTCGGGGCCGGTATGGACGGTTGGCGTCCCCGACGAACTGCGCCGGGTGCTGGGCAACCTGGTCGACAACGCCGTCCGGCACGCGCGTACCCGGGTCGTGCTGGCCGTCGAGTCGACGACGGACGGGGCGTACCACCTGGTGACGGTGACCGACGACGGGCCGGGCATCCCGGTGGCGGACCGGGACCGGGTGTTCCGCCGGTTCACCCGGCTGGACGAGGGCCGGGCCCGGGACGCGGGCGGCGCCGGGCTCGGCCTGGCCATCGTCCGGGAACTGGTCCGCCGGGGTGGCGGCACGGTCGACCTCACCGACGCGAAACCCGGCCTGACAGTCCGGCTCCACCTCCCGACCCTCCCAGACCCCGACTAACCACCCCCACCCACCCCCACCCCCACCCCCACCCGAGTTGATCAAGAGGTTTGCGTCAGGATTTTCGTTGTGGGTGACGCAAACCTCTTGATCACCGCCGCGTCCAACCGATTGCCTGGGTGATCAAGAGGTTTGCGTCAAAGATCGAGGGTGGGGTGACGTAAAGCTCTTGATCAACTCCGGCGGGGGCGGGGGCGGGGGCGGGGGCGGGGGCGAGGGGGGAGGGGGGAGGGGGTTAGCGGCGGGTGGTGCAGATGCGTTTGGCGCGGGCCACGACGTCGGTGGACCAGACCACGGCGACGGTGAAGCAGTAGTTGGTGGTGCGGTCCAGGCCGTGTACGACGAAGTTGTCGGTGCCGGGCGGCAGGGTCTGGAACGGGCGGGGATCCTGCCCGGCCTTGGCGGCGGAGAGGATCACCGGCCCCTCGCTCCCGGCCGGGTACGTCCAGGTCAGGGTGATGCCGTCGGGTCGGTCGCGCAGCGTCACCTTGCCTGGTGGGGTCCCCGGTGAGGCGGGTGGGACGGCGTTCGGCGTCGCGGCGGTCGGCGTTGCCCCGCTCGGTGCGACGGGCGGCGGGTCGTCGGAACTGCCCACCTGGGACACCCCGGCGATCACCGCGACCGCGCCCAGCAGCACCACCGCGACCCCGACCGCCACCAGCGGTACGGCACCCGGGCGGCGTGGGGGCGGGGCGTGCCGGCGCGGCACCAGCACGGGCAGCAGTCGGGACGGGTCCACCGGCGGCTCCGCCGGCACGACCCGGCGTACCCCGGCGGCCTCCTGCCCGGGGTGGCCCGGCGGCGGGGCGTAGGGGAATTCCCGCCGGTCGCCGGTCACCCCGGACCCGGCCGTCGTGGTGGCCGACTCGGGCGGCCAGTGACCGTCGTCCCCGCCCCAGCCTGACCTGGCCGAATAGCCAGAGCCAGCCGAATGGTCCGACGTGGCCGAATAGCCCGACCCGGCCGAGGTTTCCGATGTCGCCGGATAGTCGGACGTCGAGGGATGGCCGGGTGCCGCCTGATGGTCAGACGTCGTCGGATAGCCCGACGCCGCCGGATAGTCGGACGTCGAGGGATGGCCGGATGCCGCCGGATAGCCAGGCGTCGTCGGATAACCCGATGCCGCCGGACGGTCCGACGTGGCCGGATAGCCGGTGCCGCCGGGGTGTCCGGTGCCGTCACGGGTGGGGTAGCCGGCGCCGGTCGGCTGGTCGGGGGGGCCGAAGCCCGCCGGGTGACCGAAAGCGGTGGGCCGCCCGGTGCCCTGCGGGTAGCCGGTGTCGTCGGGGGGTAGCCGCTGGCCGGGCACCGTCGGCGGGTACGCCTCGTCGGCGGGCACCACCCCGGCCGACCAGGCCGACAGGTCGGGGGGCCCTTCGGCGGGTGGTGGGGTACGGGCGGCCGGCACCACCGGCGCGTCGCGTTCCGGGGTGGGCTCGTCGTCGCAGACGTGATCCGGGTCGGCAGCCGCCCGGGCCAGCGCGGCGACCTGCCGGGCCAGCGGGTCGTCGGCGGCCAGGTGCTGGCGGGCCAGCTCGCGGGCGAGAGCGAGGTTGTCGTGCGCCTCGTCGAAACGGCCGCAGTCGCGTTGCATCGCACCGAGCCGGGCGAGCATCTTGATCCCGCTGGCGTGCCCGTCGCCGTAGACCTCGCGGTGCAGCTCCCACGCGTCCTGGAGGCGTTCGCGGGCCTGGGCGCACTGGCCCCGGGCGTACTCCACGGTGGCCAGGTCGGCGTGCGCGGCGAGCACCCGCAGCGACTCGGGGCCGTCCCAGGCGGTCAGCTCCAGGATCACCTCGGAATAGAGCCGGGCGGCGCGGGCGTCGCTGCCGACCCGGTGCAGCACCGCCGCCAGGGTGGCCGCCGTGGAGATGGTCCGCTGGTCGGAGATGCCGTACAACCGGCTCGACGCCGCGTACGCGAAGGCGGCCCAGCCGCGTGCCGAGTGTGGTTCGCCGAGGGTGACCAGCAGTCGGGCCTGGAGGCCGGCGGCCTCGGCCAGCTCGGGGGAGGCGTGGTCGGGACGGGGGTCCGCGTCGGTCAGCGCGTCGGCCAGCAGACGCTGGGCGCCGGCCAGGTCGCCGGCGGACACCAGGTGCTGCGCCTGGAGGGTCAGTTCACCGAAGCCGGAAGACACGCCCCATCGTGCTTGGCCGGCAACCGTTAGTACAACCCTTGCCGGTCGGCAACTTGGTCAAGAACCGGTCAGGTGGGCGACCAACGTCTCGCTGATCCGGCGCAGCTGGTCCACCTGGGCGGGGCTGAGCGCGTCGAACAGGTGCCGGCGTACCCCCTCGACGTGGCCGGGCGCGGCGGCGGCGAGGGCCGCGAAACCGTCGTCGGTGAGGACGGCGATCTGGCCGCGCCGGTCGGTGGGGCACTCGTCGCGGCGGACCCAGCCGGCGGTCTCCAACCGGGCGACGGCGTGCGAGAGTCGGCTGCGTGACGAGCCGGTGAGGTCGGCCAGCTCGCTCATCCGCAGTTGTCGGTCGGGCACCTCGGAGAGCCGGACCAGGATCTCGTAGTAGGCGTGCGGCATCCCGGCGTCGCGTTGCAGCTCGCGGTCGAGGGTGTCGCTCAGCGCCCGGGAGGCGGTCAGGAAGGCACGCCAGGTCTGCTGCTCGTCGTGGTCCAGCCAGCGGGTCATGACCGTCATCATAGCCGCAATAGTTGAACGCTCAACCAAAACGCGCTACCGTGGGCGGCATGGGAATCCACCGCCTCAACCACGCCGTGCTCTACGTCTCCGACCTGCGTCGCAGCATCGACTTCTACCGCGACGTGCTGGGCTTCCGCCCGGTGCCGATGACCCCGGACGGGTTCCGGGGCGCGGCCTTCCTCCAGGCCCCCGACTCGACCAACGACCACGACCTCGGCCTGTTCGAGATCGGCGCGAACGCCGGCCGCTCGCAGGCCGGCCGGGCCACCGTCGGCCTCTACCACCTGGCCTGGGAGCTGGACACCCTCGACGAGCTGGCCGCGACCGCGCAGCGGCTGGCCGCCGCCGACGCCCTGGTCGGCACCTCCGACCACGGCACCACCAAGAGCCTCTACGGCCGCGACCCCGACGGGTTGGAGTTCGAGATCGTCTGGATCGTCCCGGCCGACCAGCTCGACGAGGACACCCTCGCCGCCCGCAAGCGGATCGGCCGGCTCGACCTCGACCGCGAACGGGCCCGCTACGGCGGCCAGACCCGGGGCGGGGTGGGGATCTCCGTCCCGGTCTGAACGGCCGTAGGGTAGAACGACAGCATGTCGATCGACGCCGTCCTGCCGGAGCTGCTCGTCCGCCAGCTCGACCACTGGCTGCCGGGGGCGCTGCACCGCTCCCGGCGGGCCACCCTCGCGCTGGCGTACGCCGGTGATCCGGGCAGCGCCGAGGCGGCCCTGCGGGTGGTGGCCGGCCACGCCGACCGGCTCCGGGGCCGGCGGCTCACCGTGCTGGTGCTCGCCGACGGCGGCCCCGAACTGCCCGCCCGGCTCGGCGTCGTCGGGGCCGGCCTGCCCGGTGACGTGGCCGTGCACGTGGTGCCCGGCGACCCGGCCCGGCTGCCGGTGGCACTCAAGGCGGCCGGCGCGGCGGGCGCACCGCTGCTCACCCTGGTCGACGGTGTGCCGCCGGACCGGGCGCTGCTGGCCGCCACGACCACCGGCCGACCGGCCGAGGTGCTGCTCACCGCCGCCACGACCACCGCCCTGCGGCCGGCCCTGACCGCCGCCGGGTTTCCGCTGGTCGCCGAGGTCGAGCTGGTGCCCGTCGACGGGTCACCGGCCAGCAGGGTGGCCTTCGGCACCGGGCTGGACAGGAGCCTGGAGGCGTTCAAGGACGCCCTCTGGGCCGCCGCCGGGTCCGGCGCCGCCGACAGGTCCAGGGTCACCCACGGGCCCGGGGCGGGCGACGAGTCCAGGGTCACCGACGGGTCCGGGGCCGCCGACGGGTCCATGGTGACCGGCGGGGGCGCTGCGATCCGCTACCGCGACCCGGCCGGCGGGCTGCTCGACGTCGCCGGGCCACCGGCGGCCGGTCCGTTGTGCGGCGAACTGCTCGCCGAGTTGACCCGGCACGGCCCGCGTACGGTGACCGAGCTGCGGCGGCACGCGCTGACCGCGACGGCGTACCGGGCGGTGGACGCCGGGCGCGCGCTCACCGAGCTGCTCGACACCGGTGCGGTCAGCCGGGACCCGGAGCACGGGCGGCTCGGCGGGGACGTGCTGATCAGCGCGGTCCCCGCCCCGGCCGCCCGGTCAACTGCCTGACCACGATGGACGCCCCGGTGGCGATCACCCCGATGCTGAACACCATCTGCACGCAGACGATCGCCTTGGCGAGCTGCCCCTGGGCGTGTACGTCGCCGTAGCCGACGGTGGTGAGGGTGGTCAGGGCGAAGTAGAGCGCGTCCAGCCGGGTGTGCAGCCCGGAGAACTGGTCCGGCCCGCTGCCCGCCACCACGTAGTCGGCCACCGCGAAGGCGAGCAGCCCGGCGACCAGCGCCACCACCAGGCGGCTCAACGACCGGACCTCGTCCTCGCCGACCGGGGCACCGGCACCGAGTTGACGGCCCACCTGGCGGGTCACCAGAAAGGTGACCACGGCGATCAACAGCAGGGTGCCCACCGCGCGCAGGGTCAGCCGCAGGCCGTTCGGATCAGGCTCCAACGGGATCAGGAAGTAGCTGACCAACAGCAGGGCGCAGGCCGCCAGGGTGTGCCGGCGTGCCCGCGCGTAGCTCCCGTCGTCGCGTGCCATGCGGCGATTCTGCTCCGTAGGGGCGGGGCCGACCCGGCGAATCCGGAACCCGACCGGTGCCCTACCGGGGCACAGACGTCGAACGGGACACCGGTGAACCACCGGTGCCCCGTTCGACGAAGGACGTCACGCCCGGGATTTGTCCTGCTTCCAGGACAGCGGCCCCGGCAGGTCGACGCGGTGCGCCTTGGCCTTGGAGTTCCAGGACCAGCGGCCGATCTTGATGCTCCACGACGAGAAGCCGTTCTCGGTGAAGTTCAGGATGATCGGCCCGTACTTCTTGCGCTTACGAAACATCAGGCCCATCGTGGCGCTCCCTTCGCGTTTCCTGTCGTCGTTGCCGTCTCGACCCGGTAGATGCCCGCATCCACCAAATCCGAAACCTGCTCCGGTCCGAGCTGGACGGACGCGGTGACTCAGCGCGGCTCCCACGCGTCGGGCAGGGTGGTCAGCCGCCGCACGTGCGTCGGGAGCCGGCCGCTGACCACCTCGGCGAGGCTCACCTCGTCGAGCACCTGTCGGACGGCGGCGCGGACGGCCACCCAGAGCCGGGGAAGGTTCTCCGCCGAGCCCTCGTACCGGGTCTCCTCGGGGCGCAGCCCGCGTACCCCGGCCAACGGGCCCTCGACGGCGCGCAGGATCGCCCCGACGGTGACCTCGCGCGGCGGTCGGGCCAGGGTGTAACCGCCCTCGGCGCCGCGCTGCGCCCGGACCACGCCGGCCCGACGCAGGTCGGCCAGGACAGCTTCGAGAAACTTGCGCGGCATGTCCTGCTCGCTGGCGATCGCCTGGGTGGAGAGCAGGGAGGGGTAGGCGGTGGCCAGGCTCAGGGCCGCTCGAACCGCATAGTCGCCGCGCGCGGAGATCTGCACCCTGCCATCATGCCCGTCCGGCGGGGGTGCAGGGGTCGCCGGGTCGACGTGGCGCGACGATCCGCTGCGGTGACCGCCCCCGGGCGGCCCGGAACGCACCCGGGCTCACCCCCACCTCCCGGGTGAAGAACCGGCCGAAGTTCGTCGGCTCGGGGAAGCCGAGCTGGCGGCCGATCCGGGCCACCGGCTCGTCGGTGGCGGCGAGCAGCCGGCGGGCCTGGAGCGCGACCCGCTCGTCGACCACCTGCTTGGCGCTGCGCCCGGTCACCGCCAGACAGGCCCTGGTCAGGGTACGCACCGAGCAGCCCAGGCGGGCCGCATAGTCCTCCACCCGGCGGGTGTACGGGTAACCCGCCTCCACCTCCCGGCAGAACCGGCGGAACGTGGCCGCCTCGGTCCGCTGCGGATCGGTGTCGTCGGTTGCCCGTTCGGAGTCGCGGGCACCGGGCAGCAGGGCCAGCCGGATGAGCAGGACGGCGAGCTGGTGCCGGAGCAGGGCGCGGGCGGCCGGGTCGTCCCGGTGCCGCCGGTGGTCCACCACGAGTTGGGAGACCTCGTTGATGACGGCGTCCTCGTCCTCACCGGTCAGCTGGTGGTGGTGCGGCACCGCGGCGGGGTCGACGTCCAGCCCGTGCAGGGCGTCGGCGTGCCAGCGCAGCACGATCGCGTCGAGCCGCGCGGGACAGCGCAACACCTGGCCGGGCGTGGCCCGCAGCAGGGTGCCGGGCCGGCAGGGCAGCGCGTGGAAGTCCAGCTCGACGATGCCGTGCCCACCGGTGACCAGGATGAGCAGATCGTTGTCGAGCAGGACCGGCCGGGGTTGGCCGGCGCCGGGGGTGAGGTCGCCCAGCTCCAAGATGTCGATCTCGGGGCTGGGCAGGTCGGGACGGGTTGCCGGGGGGAGCTGACCGGAAGGGACCATCGTCTTCGACCGTAACCGGGGACGGCCGGGGTCGCATCCCGGCGACGGGACCCGGTCGCGCTCCCGGGTGGCCCGGTCGACCGTCGCGGGGTTGTCCGCCCGCCGGGGCCGGGCTACGTTACCGATCGGTAAGGACCGCGACGTGCGATGGGGTGCTCATGACGGATCTGTTCTCGGTCGACGGCAAGACGGTCCTGGTCACCGGCGGCTCCCGGGGGATCGGGCTGATGATCGCCC
This sequence comes from Micromonospora sp. CA-248260, assembly GCF_050942205.1. Taxonomy (NCBI): domain Bacteria; kingdom Bacillati; phylum Actinomycetota; class Actinomycetes; order Micromonosporales; family Micromonosporaceae; genus Micromonospora; species Micromonospora sp. CA-248260. Next base: position 1,931,484 of record NZ_CP192021.1, read on the forward strand.
GGGGCTTCGTCCGGGCCGGGGCCACCGTGGTCATCTCGTCCCGCAAGGCAGACGTGTGCGAGGCGGTGGCCAAGGAACTGTCCGCCGAGGGGCGCTGCGCGGCGATCCCCGCCGATCTCAGCGACGACGCGGGCGCCGAGGCCCTCGCCACCGCCGTCGGCGAACGGTACGACCGGCTCGACGTGCTGGTCAACAACGCGGGCGCGACCTGGGGTGCGCCGCTGGAGTCGTACCCGGACGCCGCGTTCGACAAGCTCTGGTCGGTCAACGTGAAGGCGGTTTTCCGGCTCACCACCGCACTGCTGCCGCTGCTGCGCGCGGCAGCCGACGACGACGACCCGGCCCGCGTGATCAACATCGGCTCCATCGACGGCCTCCGGGTGCCGGCCATGGAGGTGTACGCGTACTCCGCGACGAAAGCAGCCGTGCACATGCTCACCCGCAGCCTGGCCCACCAGCTCGCCGCTGAGCGGATCACGGTCAACGCGATCGCCCCGGGCCCGTTCGACAGCAAGATGATGGCCTTCGCCCTGGACGACCCGGCGTCGCGGGCGGCAATCGCCCAGCAGGTGCCGCTCGGTCGGATCGGCCGCCCCGAGGACATGGCCGGCACGGCGATCTACCTGTCGTCGCGGGCCGGGGCGTACCTGACCGGCGCGGTGATCCCGGTGGACGGCGGCATCACCACCCACGGCTGACCGGCGTACCCGACGGGTGGCCGGCCGGGCCCGGGGGCCGGCGGTCGGGCCGCGTACCGGCGGGCCAGGTCGCGTACCGGCGGCGGGGGTCGCAATGGTGCGGACTGGAAGTGGACGGCCGGAGCCGCGCGGACTCGGCAGATCCGCGCGGCTCCGGTACGGGTCGGTCAGCGGCCGGCGAGCAGCCGGGTCACCGCCGTGTCGACGTCCAGGTGCTCGGCCTCCCGGCCGCGCGGGACGACGACGTAGGTCCGGCGCAGGAAGCGCACCAGCACACTGCGCGGGACCTCGAACAGGGCGTTACCGTCGGGCGACGACAGGGCCAGCGCGACGAAGTCGCCGCGCGGGGTGGCCCAGGGCCAGACCCGGACGTCGCCGATGCCGGCCGGCTCGTCGAGGCCGGTGACCAGCAGTTCGCGGGCGAAGGACCAGCTCACCGCCTCGCCCCCGGCCGATTCGGCGTGGAACAGGACATGGACCGCATACGGGTCAGCAGGGTCGTAACGCAGGCTGGCACGCACCGGCAATGCGGTGGCGTCAGGCGCGACGAGCCTTAGCGACGTCTCGACCTCTACGGTCGTCGGTCGGATGACACTCATGGACGTTCTCCCCCCGGCACCGCTGCGGAACGCGCGTGTCCCGCTTTTCCCATACTCAGGTGCTACTGCTGGCTACGCTCCGCCATACGCTGACTTCACCCAGTGGTGGGAAGGGGGTCCGAATCGCCGTGAGAATGTGAGAATTCTTGTAGGATTTCCGGTTCTGCCCAGTCGGGAGCCCGTCCGAAGTCGGGTGGTTCAGTCGTCGACTTACTCCGGTAACGTCCAGTGGTCTGCGCAAGTGACGGTCCAGGACGACACTGAGGGGTGAAATGGCCACGAAACGTTCCTCAGTGGATGCGGTGAGTACGGCCGAGTCGCCGAAAGTAGGGGCCCGAGCAGCCAAAAGGCGGGGTGACAGGGTGCCGATCACACCATCGGACCGGGACGGTCGGACGACCTCCGACACCGGTCGCACCGCCGGTGCCTCCCGCGCCGCCCGAGGCCGGCCCCGACCGGCCGCCAACGGTCGGGCCCGGGGCGGCGCGGGCCGGTCGGGCCGTACCGCCCTGGCCGCCCGTCCCACCGGCTGGCGCTGGCGGCTGCGCACCACCCTTGAGCTGATCCGGGCCAACCCCACCGGCCGGGTCGCCCTCAAGATATTCATCGCCGTCGCCGGGGCGCTCGTGGTGACCGTCGGCATCGCCCTCATCCCGCTGCCCGGCCCCGGCTGGCTGATCGTCATCGCCGGCCTCGCCATCTGGGCCGTCGAGTTCCACTGGGCCCGCCGACTGCTCGGCTTCACCCGCCGCCACGTCCACGCCTGGACCCGCTGGGCCACCACCAGGTCGCTGCCGGTGCGGTTCCTGCTCGGCTCCGTCGGCCTGGTCTTCGTCGCCGTGGTGCTCTGGCTCTCGCTCAAGTACAGCCTCGGCATCGATTTGGTCGCCCAACTGCTCCGCTACCTCGCCACGACCTGAACGGGCACCCCGGGTTTTTGGCTCCGCCCCACGATCGGGTAGAGTCAACGGCGCTGAGGGCGATTAGCTCAGTGGGAGAGCGCTTCGTTCACACCGAAGAGGTCGCTGGTTCGATACCAGCATCGCCCACCCTCGATATGCAAAGCTCAAGGCCCCTCGATCGAGGGGCCTTGAGTCGTTTCTGTCGATCAATACCGGTCGAGAGGCAGCGAGAAGGCAGGTGCCGGCGGCAGGCCGGTGACGCCCTTCTGTGCAACGGCAGTGGCTCAGCTCGCTGTCAGCGGGTCTGAGGCGTACCCCTGCTCCACGCACAGTGTCGCCTCGGGGTAGTGGGCGAGCACCTTCGCGCCGTCGCGCTGCGGGTCGGCCAGGCCCACCGTGACGCACCGGCCGAAGTCGGTGCCGCAGGCGGCGAGCGCGGGGAGTAGCGCGGCCAGGCGGCGGTGCATGGTCGGACCTCCAGTGGTACGGCGGGCTGCGCCCTTCGGGCACGACGGGTACAACGAACCGGCCGGTGGTCGGGGTACCGTCCGACGAGGTGGCGACCGGGTGTCGCCTGGCCCGGTGAGCTTGGAGCGGCGCTATGGTCTCGTCTGCCGACCCGCGCTTCGGTGTAGCTCTGCGTGAGTTTCGGGAGCAGCGTGGTCTGTCGCTTCGTTCCCTGGGGCAGCGTGCTCATCGGAGTAAGAGCCATCTGCACGAGTTGGAGACGGGACTCAAGGCTCCGACAGTCGACACGGCTTGTCACCTGGATCGGGTTCTCGACGCGGGAGGTGCACTCGCGCGGTTGGTGGATGCGCCGACCGACCATGCGGCCGAGGCCGGCGAGCTGAGGGCCAGAGTCGCCGCCAGCGATGTCAGCGCGGACGTGCTCGACCGGATCGAGCAGGGCGTTGACGATCTCGCCAGTGCCTACCCGACGATGACACCGACGGGTCTCCTGCCGTTGGTGCGGCGGCATCTCTCCTACGTCGGGCGGTTGTTGGAGGGGAGGGTGACGCTCGCGCAACGGAGGCGGTTGTTGGTTGCCGGTGGCTGGTTGGCGGTGCTGCGGGCGACGGTTCACATCGACCTGCGGCAACGGACTGCTGCGGTCGCCCACCTGCGAGCCGCTCGTGACCTTGCCGAACATGCTGAGCACGGCGAGATCCAGGCGTGGTGCCTCGAAACCCGGGCCTGGGATGTGCTGACTCAAGGTGACTACCAGGGAGCACTCGATCTCTCCCGTCAAGCGCAGCGGGTCGCTCCGAAGGGGAGTTCCGCCCGCATTCAGGCGACTGCTCAGGAGGCTCGCGCCTGGGCGCGGATCGGCGATGTCGGTGCGACTCGCCGAGCGTTGGACCGGGTGGAGCGGCTGACGGCGAATCTGCCCGTTCCTGAGCGGGCCGAGCACCACTATCGCTACGACCCGGCCAAGGCTGCCGCGTACGCGGCCACGACTTTGGCGTGGGCGGGTGACCCCGGTGCCGAGCAGGTGGCGCGGGCGGTGTTGGCCGAGCTGGACCCGTACGGCGATGGGGGAGCGCGGCCCCGCCGGTCCGCGTCGGCCCGCCTCGACCTCGGTCTTGCCCTGGTCGCCGCCGGTCAGCCGGACGAGGCGGTTGCCCTGGGGGCGCAGGCGGTGGCGTCCGGACGGGTGGTGCCGTCGAACTGGTGGCGTGCTGCGGAACTGCTGGCGAAGGTGGAGCAGTCGGGAGTGCCGGAGGCAGTGACACTGCGCGATGTGTGCACCGAGTTCGCACCGGGACGGCGACTATCAGCGGACAGCACACCCGGTTAGCGGACGCTCACCCTCTGGATCGGTGGCCTGCGGAGCATGAGGCTGGACCTCGCTGAAGCCGGGCACGGAACGAGGAACACCAGTGGGGTGCTGCCCTCCATGCCCTGAAGACGGAGGGCCAGCCACATGGCGGTGAACAGCGGACTCCTGCGGCGAATTGTTGGCCGGTGCTTTCCGTCGTCGCCGGTTGTTTCCGGGGTCGGAGAACGCGTCCAGGCAGTGGAGCAGGACGCCGCCCGGCGACGGTTGTTGGACCTCGCGCGCGGCGTACCACCGCGCCCGGCAACGGGTGGGAATGCCATCTCGTCGAAGCAGCGCGTTCCGTACGACGGGTATCTGTCGGCCACGGCGCTGACCCTCGCGCGCCGGCATCGACCGGTCTGGTGTTGGCGGCGATGGCGGTGGGTCTGTCGGTGCGGGGCCGAGCTGCCCTGCCACGTCCGACACCGGATTCCGATCAGCCGTGGGCACTGGCCGACCGAGGAGGAGCAGTGACCAGTCACGGCCCGGTGCCGCCGGTCTGGAGTTGCGGCGGCTGCGACCGGCCCTGGCCGTGCCCCACCCGGCGGCAGGAACTGCGCGCGGAGTACGCCGACGCGCCGGTGTCGTTGGCCCTCCACCTCGGGGCCTGCTTCGTCCGGGCGGCCGGGGACATGCCCTGGGCACCGGCCGGCCCCCTGTACCGCCGCTTCGTCGGCTGGACCAGGCAGCCGCCGGAGGTGCAGCACCGAAGTGCGGTGACCGTGCCAGCCGCACCCGACCGGCACCAGCGCCACCAGGCCGGATGACACCCGATCCGACGGGCCGGGAGTCCACTGTCTGCTGGCCGGGCAACGGTCCGGCCGGGGACCGTAGTGGCCGTCCGGCCTCGTGACACGTTCACGTCGGTGGCTGCGGGTGCGCCTGCGGGTGCGTAGGGTCGGCGACGTGAACGCCTCCCTCGACACCCTGCCGACGATCGGTGCGCCGGCAACGCGTGCGCTGACCGCAGCCGGCTACCCGACGTTGCGCGACCTCGCGGGTGTGCCGCGCGCCGAGTTGGCCGCACTGCACGGGGTGGGGCCGAAAGCGCTCGGGATCCTTCAGAGCGCACTGGAGCAGCACGATCTCAGTCTCGGGTAGGGGTGCGGCCGGGGAAGTGCGCGACGCTGCCGCCAGCCGGTTCGGTTCGGGAACCTCCGGCCGGGCCGGACCGATCGCCTCGCTTTACGCCCTGCGATGGTCATGGCACGCTTCGTAGGCGTGCGGATGCGTGCGGTTTCAGTATGGTGGGAAGGGTAGGTCGACGGGGTTCGATGGCGAACATATGGCGGCGTAGGGCGGCGTATCCACTACTCCTCTGGCTGGTGTTGGGCGCCGTCATCGCGGGCGCGTGGAAAGTGTTCGGTAGCTCCACCCTGCTGACGGTGCTGACGATCCTGTCCACGGCGGCCGCGCTACTGCCGTTGTTCAAGGAAATCCGGTCTGAACGCGACGTCGTGAGCACCCCGGAGCAGGTCGACCAGGCCGTGCGGGTGCTCGCCATCGAGGTGCGCAAGCAGTGGGACGAGGAGTCTCGTCGGCGTCAGCTCCAGGAGACGCGGCAGATGCCGGTCCGCTGGGAGGTGGCGGAACGGCCGAAAGCCCAGTCACCGCTGCCGTCCACCGGGGAGCTGCCGCGGCTGATCGACGAGTTCGTGGGGCAGCCCCGCGCCATGGTGGTCATCGGCGAACCAGGTTCGGGTAAGACGGGCCTGTGCGTCATTCTTGCCCTCGACCTGCTGAAGGAAGCAGCCGAACGAGTTCCGCTGCTGTTGCAGATCGCCTCCTGGGATCCGGCAGAGAACCTCGACAACTGGATGGTCCGGAGACTGGTGGAGGATTATCCGTTCCTGGGTAGCGAGGCGCGGTTCGGCTCCACCGCCGGCAGTGAGATCGTCACCCAGCGCCTGGTGTTGCCGATCCTGGACGGCCTGGACGAGATGGCACCGGCGCTGCGGTCCGTCGCGCTGCGGGCGCTACACAGCGACTGGTCCGACCAGCCTTTCGTGTTGACCTGCCGTACGGAGGAGTTCCTGACGGCCAACGAACAGAACCTGCTCACGGGTCTGCTGGTCGTCCGTCTTCGGCCGCTGGAACCCCAGGCCGCGGCGAACTTCCTGCTCGACGCCAGCGCCGACGCGCGGTTGGAGGAGTGGGAGCCGGTCCTGGCCGACCTGGTCGCCCATCCGTCGAACGACCTGGCACGGACCCTGACCAATCCGCTGATGCTCGCGCTCGCACGTACCGTCTACGAGGCTGAGGACGTGTCGCCGGGTGAGCTGCTCGACAGGGAGCGGTTTCCCCGGCAGCACGACGTCGAGGAGTATCTCCTGGACCGGTTCGTTCCCACGGTGTTCCGTATCCGCCCGTACCGTGGGGTGCCGAATCCGGCCCGGGTTTCCCGTCGGTGGGATCCTGCGGTCGCCCAGCAGGCGTTGGTCTTCCTGGCCATGCATCTCCAGACCCTGGGGACTCGTGACCTCGCCTGGTGGCAGCTCACCCGTGCGGTGCCCCGTCCGGTCCCGCAGGTCGTACGGGTCACGGTGGGCACGCTGGGGTGCGGTCTGCTGGGTTGGGTGATGTTCGGGTTGTTCGGCCGGCCCTTCCTGGGAGCGGCCTTCGGCCTGGGGGTGGGCTTCCTCGCCGCGCTTCCGTTGGGAAGGTTGCGGGACAAGCGGCCGCGTCGGTTCGTACCTCGGATGCTCCGCCGCGCGGATCTGGCTCCGGAGTTTCTGGTTCGGGACATCGGCTTCGGTGTGGTGGGCGCGCTGGTCGGCGGTCTGATCGTCGGTCTGCTGTTCAGCGCCGGATACGGGGTGTTGATCGGTCTGTTCTTCGGCCTGGTGTTCGGAATGGTGCGACGGTTCACCGAGCCGACCGAGACGAAGGAACCGGCCAGTCCGGGCAACGTGTTGCGCGGCGACCGCAGCACCGTGCTGTACGGGACCGTCCTGGGGGCGACGGCGGGTGGGTTGGTCGGCGGCTTCATGGGGGGCATCGTCGGGGCCGAACAGTACGGGCTGATCTATCACCTGACCCCGGTGATGGAGGGACTCCTCGGCGCCTCGGTGGGGCTGCTGCTCGGGGCTGCCGGCCTCGGGATGATGGTCTACGCCACCAGCGCGTGGGCTCAGCTCGTGTTGGCGCGGATCTGGCTGGCGTGGCGTGGCCGAACGCCGCTACGGCTGATGACGTTTCTTGCCGACGCGCACAAGCTCGGCGTGCTGCGCCAGGTGGGGCCGCTCTACCAGTTCCGGCACGGGCTGCTCCAGGACCGTCTGGGGCGGCCGGTACCGGGGCCGGTGGAAACGCCGGAGGCGGAGCCGGCGGTTCGCGGATGACGGTCGGGTGGGGCGGGGATCACGTCGCCCGCGCCGTGGTGAGTTGCACTGGCCCGCTGAGGGACCAGTGCGCCACCCGGCCGGGCCACCGGTCGCCCGACCCGGTGTCGCCCACGCCCGCGACGTAACGGGCCTGCGGAAACCGGATGCGCGCCCAGGTGATGGGTATGTCCACCGGGCGGATCTGCAGGTCGGCCAGACGTCTCCGCACGCTGTCGCTGCCGCGACCGGCACCGTCGCTGCCCCAGTAGCCGAACTCGATTCGCGCCTGCGGCGAGACGTCGGCACCGAGGTCGGTCTGCTGGTGAAGCAACCAGGCCACGTCGGCGGGGTCGGTCAGATCCACCGTGCGGACGGCGGACCGGGTTTCTTCGACGGTCACCTGTACCCGGAGCGCGACCACCTCGAAGGGGTGTCGCCGTAGCAGCTGTGACAGGGCCTCGAGCCAACTCCGTTCGAAGGCCTGTTGTCGCCGTTCGAAGATCACCAGTGCGACGGCACGCGCGAGCGTGTAGCCGATCATCGCGACAGCGGTCCAGGTCGCCAGAACGTGGTCGACCAGCAGACGATCGGCGATCACGGCGAGCGCGGCGGCCACCAGCCAGCCCAGGGTGACGTTACGGGCGTGGGCGAAGGACGACCGGTGGGAGCCGACGGTGAACCGCCGCACGAGCGCGGCCGGCCAGCCCAGTGGTGCCGGGGGTATCGGGACACCCGGCTGTACGCTGCCCGACTCGGCCAGCATCCCCTCTGCTGTCCTCACCGCCTGCCGCCTCTCGCCGGCACCCCTGCCCGCGCTGCCGTCGTGCTCCTCGGCCGCGATGACCACGCGGGCCGCTCGCCTCCCGGGTCCACCGTCCGGGAGCGATCGGCTCTCTCCGGTTCACTCTACCGGCCGCGACCACGCCCCCACCGAACGTGAAGACAAAAAGCTAAATTGTACCCGCGCGTCAGCCGCTGTCATCGGCATGGGGATTCTCCGCCACGGGACCGATGTTCCCTGCCGGCCAGAAGAGCAACCGGTGGGGCCGGCGATCGGTGGGGTCGGGTTCCGCTGCGGGGAGACGCGGGCGGGCGAGGGTGCCGGCTCGCTGCCGGTGCCGGTCGATCAGGTGATGGACCAGCCCACCCGCCAGCATCATGAACAGCATTCCGAACAGTCGGTCACGGCTGCCCCCGGGGTACCGGTGGCGGAACTCCCGGCGTAGGTGCCCGATTCGTCGGCCGGTCTCGAACAGGGTGATCGATCCCAGCGTCACCTCGGTGGTCACGCCGGTGGCGCGGTCCAGCGCCACATCGTGGTAGTCGTCCAACACCTGGAGGACGTCGCCGAGTTCCACGAGTAGCCGCTGGTCGAGCGGTGGCAGCGCCGGCCGGAGCAGCCCGAAGAGCGCTGTCGTGCCGAGCCCGCCCTTGCCGCGGGTGATGCGCCGCAGGGCCTGCCCCGAGACGACGGACCCACGCTGCTGCCGCGACTGGATCTGGAACCGGTGCATCCGGCGAAGCGCCGCATGGACCGGTGCGGAATCCTCGTGCCGCAGCACCGTCTCGATGGCGCGGTAGAGCCCCAACAGCATCGTCTCGGCATCCGACTGTGGCTGGAAGGAACCGCCGTCGAACAGGACCGTCAACCGCTCGTCCAGGTCAGGGGCGCGGAAGTTGTCGAACAGGTCATCGTACACCCGGGTGAAGGAGCTTCCCAGCACGGCCCGGTCGGCCCGGAAGGCGATGCCCGTGGCCTGCGCGTAGCCGGACATGGCCAGACACACCTTGACACTGGTGCCCAGCAGGATCCGCGAGATCTGCCGTCGTCGGCCCACACCGGTGATGCTCGCGTCGATGATCGGCCCCACCGTCCGGTCGAAGACCTCGATGATCCCGTCGACGTCGCGTCTGACGAACCGATACACGCCCGGCCAACCCAGCGCCAGTGGCGCGAGACGCAGTACCGCGACGACCTCAGTGGACACGGCCGGTGCACTCGGGCCGAGCCGACCGGGACGGCCCTGATGATTCTGGACCCGTCACCGCCGGCCACCGTGCCTGCCGGGCGGCCGGTGCGAGTGCGTTGCGGGGATCGATCGTTGCCTAGGGGCTGTTTCACGACTGTGGGGCATGTGTCGACACTATCGAAGAACATCACCGGGTGTGTTCGGCTGATGACGCGCCGGTTCGCAGTGGTGACCTCGGCGCGGGCCGGAGGGGGTCAGCACACGGCCCGGTCGTGAGCTGGGGGACGCCACGACCACTCTCGGCTTCTCCGTCACCGATTGTGCCGGGTGGTCCGGTGGTGCGGCGTACTGAATCGGGGATTCACTGTCTGTCCACTGGGGCGACCTACCCTGCCTGGCATGACATCGAAGCGTTTCGAGTTCCGTCGTGCGGTGGCGACGGTCGTCGCGTCGGTCGGCGCGGTCGCGCTGGTCGTGGCACCGACGACGCCCGCCTCGGCCTCCACCATCCGCGACGGGTGGGTGCAGCTCTGCCCCTGGGGCAACTACCGGGTGCACCTCGAATACCTGACCCTCAACAACCAGACCGTGCAGCTGGGCCCGGTCCTCGACCCGGGGGCCGACTGCTGGTGGGGGCCGGTGCCGACCGGCAGCGAGGCCACCCTGATCTCGGTCGTCGGGCACTTCAACACCAGCACCGACACCTTCCTGGTGATCGGCCCGAACCGGAAGTACGAGACGTTCTACAACGGCGTCACCGGGATCGGCATCGCCGCCGAGGGCACGACCGCCTCCGGTGGCCGTAAGGACGCGCACTACTACCGGTACTGACCCACCCGGAACAGGGGAGACGTTCATGGTCCGCGCTGCCCGCGTACTGCTGGGGCTGTTGCTCATCGCGACGGTCGCCGTGCCCCCGCCGTCGTCGGCGCAGGCAGCGGCCCGGCCGGCGGGGGTGCCGCCGTCGACAGGCGGGGCGGCGTCGCTGGTGGCGGGCGTCGCGGGGGATGCCGAGCTGACCGCCGGCAACCGGATCGGCGGGGTCGCCGGGATGCCCGACTGGTCCCGGGTCGGCTATCTCGGCGGCCAGTCGTTGCCGACCGACGGTGATCTGGCCGGCGGCGCCTGCACGATCGACCCGGCCCGGCTGGCCGGTGAGTTCGGGGTCCGCGCGGACGATTCGGTGGACGACAGCGTGGGCCTCCAGTCGGCCATCGACCGGATCAAGGCCAACTGCTCGCCGTCGGGCAACGCCCGCCGGCTCTCGCTGATCGCGCTGCCGGCCGGGCGGATCGACATCTCCCGGCAGATCTACGTCGACGCGAACTTCCTGGTGCTGCGGGGCCAGGGCGCGGGCAGCGGCGGGACCCGGGTGGTGTTCCGGCCGGACGTCAACACCCGGTACGACACGCTGACCGCCGACGGCAGCCGGTGGAACCAGGACACCATGACGTTCGGCTCGGCACCGGACACCGGCACCGGGGGCTGGATCTGGCCGGGCCGGGCGTTGTTCAAGGTGCAGACCCGCGAGGTCGCCGAACGGTACGCCGACGAGTGGTCCGCCGCCCCCGCCAACCGTAAGGACCTGTTCGAGGGCTCGATCAACCAGCACTGGGCCTCCGGCCAGAAACTGGGATCGGCCTCCACCGACCCGGGGTTCTCGGCCCGCGCCGGGCAGAACGTGATCCGGCTCGACGCCAAGGCGAAGATGGACGGCTTCCGGGTCGGCGGCTACGTCTGGGTCGGGGTGGCCAACAGCCTGCGCTTCTACGAGCAGCAGGGGCTCGCGCCGGACGACCCGGGCACCCGGGAGAACCTGCACATGCGCCAGCAGATGTTCCGGGCGACCGCCGTGAACACGTCGGCGAAGACCGTCACCCTGGACCGCCCGCTGGAGTACGACGCGCCGGTCGACTCCACCTCGGACGGCTCCGCGCCGATCGCCGGCAACGTCTACACCAGCAAGATCACCCCGCTGCGTGCGGTGGAGGGCGTCGGCTTCGAGAACTTCGCGTTCTCCCAGGAGATGTCCGGCCTGCCCAAGCTGCTCGGTGGCGTCTACCAGCCGAGCCCGACCGACGCCGTGCACAACTACGGCAACCTGGCCCCCGAGTACGCCATGCACGGCATCGCCTTCAAGTGGGCCGCGAACAGTTGGGCGCGTGGGTTGGCCGGGTCGATGACCGGCTCGCACCCGATCGTCACCGAGGTCGCCCGCAACCTCCAGATCGAGCACAACACGTTCGACGGGGCGTGGAACAAGGGCAAGGGCGGCAACGGCTACCTGCGCGGCAGCCGGGTCTGGGACTCGCTGTGGGCCTACAACACCAGCCGGAACCTGCGGCACTTCACGTTCCAGTGGTCGGCCAGCGGCAACGTGGCGTTCGGCAACGACCTGGATTCCGACCTCAACCTGCACGGCGGCTGGGAACGCTACAACCTGTTCGAGGGCAACACCGTCCGCGTCCCGTACGAGCACCGGTCCGGCAGTTGCACCGCCAACTGCGGCGGCGAGGGCGGCGAACTGGAGGACGGCACCTGGTTCCCGATCTGGTGGGCGGCGGCGGCGAAGGCGATCAAGTGGTCCGGCGCGTCCGGCCCGCAGAACGTCTTCCACCGTAACACGATGATCAAACAGTCCGTCGCCGGTGGTCCCTACCTGCCCTACGAGCCGTATTCCAGCGACGGCGCCGATGCGGAGGCGATCTACCAGTTCGGGTCCGACCAGGCGAATCCGCGCGCGTTCACCCCGCTGAGCCAGGGCGGTACGGCGATCAAGGACTGGTCCGGCCGGGAGACCGTGAACTACGCCGGCCAGGGTGTCGCGGTACGCACCGGCGAACGGTGGCCGTCGCTGTTCCTGCGCGACGTCGGCCAACTCGAACCACGCGACGGCAACCGCCGGACGGTCGTGACCTGGAACATGCAGGGCGCGGGTTCCAGCGCGGGCGGCACCTACGAGAACAAGTACGCGACCGTGACGGGTTTCCTCAGCGCGGGGGCGCTGGCGGTGGCGCTCCAGGAGGCCGGGTCGCCACCGGCCGGCAGCGCGCACGAGCGGGGCCAGTACACCCAGAACGTGTTCCAGAACAACGGTGTCTTCCCTCCGGTGTACGAGTACTACCTGGGCACCCTGCTCGGTGAACCCACCCGTCACCTGTACTGGTTGAACACGGACACCTCGACGCAGGGCCCGAACCGGGTCAACCTGGCCATCGCCACCGCCCAGCGGGCCGACCAGATCGCCCTGGTCCCCGGTCAGGCGGGCGCCCGGCCGGCACTCGGCGTGCGGATCGGTGAGACGTTCTTCTTCACCGTGCACGGCTGGTCGGGCAACGGCGCCGGCAACGACATCCCGACCACGCTGGCGAACATCCGCACGTACATCCAGAACAACCCCGGCCCGAACGGCCCGTACGAGTGGATCGTGCTCGGTGACTTCAACCGTGAGCCCCAGGATCTGCGCAACGCCCTGCCGGCCAACCAGTACGGCGTGATGGCCCCGGACGGCAACACCCACCCGACCCTCGGGCCGGTACGCACGCTTGACTACGCCGTCACCGCCTTCGGCAACGGTGCGCCGCGGCTCTTCCAGGCCCACACGGAGACGACGATCACCAACTCCGACCACCACCCGGTGACCTACGGCTTCGAGCTGCGCGCCGCCGCGCAGGTGCCGCCGCTGTCCACGCCGACGAGGCCCGGCCAGGCCCTGCTGCGCAACGCCGCCACCACCCGGGTGGCCGACGCCGAACCCAACGGCGGGTCGCTGGTCGTGGACACCGCGTACGACCCGTCGCGGGCGCAACAGTGGCGGCTGGAAGGGGACAACGAGTTCCCCGGTCACCTGCGCCTGCAACGGGTACGGGAGGGCAACTCGACCGACGACCGCTACCTGGGCCTGGCCGACGCCGCCCCGGACGCCCGCGCGGCACTGGGCTGGTCACCGTCGCTGGCCCAGCTGTGGCGGCCGGTGAGCAACGGCGACGGCACGTACACCCTGCTCAACTACCTGACCGGCCAGGCGCTCACCGCGCTGCCGGGCGACTTCCTGCTGGCCGCCCGGGACGCGACCGACTCGCCGTACCAACGGTGGTTCCTCTCCTCCTCGACGGACCTCGAACTGCGGCGGGACATCCTGCCCGTCACCGCCCCCGCCGGCACGGAGGCCGAGCTGGGGGTGGCCGGCCCGGACGGCGTCGAGGGCCGGCCGGTGCAACTGCTGCCCACCACGACCGGCACCAGGGAGTGGCAGCCGGTGCCGGCCGGGCAGCGCGGTGCCGACCGGTGCTTCTATCTGCTCCACGGCGACGAGTACCTGACGTCCACCCCCGACGGGGGCCTGCCCCGGCCCGGCGCCCACGTCGTGCTCGACGACTACGACCCGCACAGCGAGGGACAGCTCTGGTGCGTCCACCAGGACAGCACCTCGATGAGCATCTACAACAACACGGTCGTGCAGGGCCAACTCGTCCAGACCTACCTGACCGGGCACGGCCTGAACGCGCACCTGAGCGTGGAGTCCGTGCCGGACAACGGGCGCGACGGCTGGCGTTGGTGAGTGACGCCCGGTCAGCCGGCCACCGCCTCGGGCGCGCCCTGCTCTCCGGTCGGCATTGCGGCCTTTCGCGTAAGCTGAAGGCCGTCGATGTCGTCGACGGCCGGGGGTACCGAGGTGTGGCGGGGCTGATGTCGGGACAGGGCGTCGGGGGCGAGCACCGGATCCGGTCGCCAGGCGCACTGCGACTGCAGATCCTCGGCCCGCTCCGGGCCTGGCGGGACGGCGTCGAGCTGGACCCCGGCCCCCGCCAGCGGGCCTACCTGCTCGCCCTGCTCCTGGCCCGCGCCGGTGGGCCGGTCAGCGCCACCGAGCTGATCGACCTCGTCTGGGGAGACGACGCCCCCGCGACCGCGCTCAACGTCATCCACAAGTATGTCGGTGCGCTGCGCCGCCTGCTGGAGCCCGAGCTACCACCCCGCGCGGTCGGCTCCTACCTGCACCGGCACCCGACCGGCTACCGGCTGTCCGCCACGGCGCAGATGCTCGACCTGATCGCCTTCCGCGAGCACGTCGTGGCCGCCGACGCCCACCGGGTCGGAGGGCGGGGCGGGGCCGCCCTCGACGCATACCTGCGGGCGCTCGCGTTGTGGCGGGGGCCGGCCGGTGACGGGCACGTGCACCGGCCGGGTGCCGTCGCCCTCTTCGCGGCGCTGGACGGGGAGTTCCTCGCCGCCGCCGTCGTCGCCGCCGATCTGGCCGTCTCGCTGGGGCAGCCGCACCACGTGCTGGCCCCCCTGCGCCTGGCGGCGACGATGGCACCTCTGCACGAGCCGGTGCAGGCGAGCCTGGTCACCGCGTTGGCCGCCGCCGGTCAGCAGGAGCAGGCACTGGCCGTGTTCCGGGCCGTCCGCACCGACCTCGCCGAGCAACTGGGGGTCGACCCCGGCCCGGCCCTGGGGCAGGCCTACCACCGGGCGTTCGGCCCGGCGTCGACGCGGTCGGTGCCGCCCGTGGCACCCCCGCCGCAGGCCCCGACCGGTGGCGGCCTGGTCGGCCGGGCCGGCGAACTTGCGGCACTGCACCACGCGACCACGGCGGCCCTCGCCGGGGGCACCGCGCTCGTGGTCGTCCAGGGCGAGCCCGGGGTCGGCAAGACCCGGCTGCTCCGGGAGGCCACCGCAGAGGCGGAGCAGCGCGGCGCGTTCGTCGTCCGGGGGCAGTGCCCCGAGGGCGGCGGCGCCCCCTCGATGTGGCCGTGGGTGCAGGCCATCCGCGCCGTCCTCGACGGGCTGCCCGCCGGGCAACGACACACCTCGGTCGGCCGGGAACTGGGCAGCCTCCTGGAACCGCGCCGGGACGTCCTCGCCGCGCCGGTGCTGCCCGACAACGGCTTCCCGTTCCGGCTCTTCGAGCAGGTCGTCGCGATCATCGCGGCGGCCTCGGCGCAGCGGCCGATGGTGCTCGTGCTCGACGACCTGCAATGGGCTGACAGTGCGTCACTCCAACTGGTCAGCCACCTCGCGGCCCGCCTGCCCGACCGCACCACGCTGATCGGTGCGCTACGCGACCGCGCCCCCACCCCTGGCTCCGCACTGTCCCGGATGCTCGCCACGGTCAGCCGGCTCCCCGGCCACCAGCGGATCATCCTCGGCAACCTCAACGAAGCCGAGGTGGCCGAACTCATCCGCCGGGAGACCGGTGCCGTGCCCACCCCCGATGCGACCCGCGGCATCCTCGCCCGCACCGCCGGGAACCCGTTCTTCGTCCGGGAGCTGTCCCGCCTGCTCAACGACCGGCCCCGGGGGCGGGCCGGCGTGCCGGCCACCGTACGAGACGTGGTCATCGACCGGTTGGCCGGGCTGGACGCCGACGCCCGCGACCTGCTCCGGATCGCCGCGTTGATCGGCCGGGACGTGGAACTCGGACTGCTCGCCCGCGCCGCCGGCCTCGACCTCGACGGCTGCCTCGAACGGTTGGAACCGGTGCAGGCGCTCGGCATGCTGGAGAGCCGGCCGGCCGATCCGTTCTCGCTGAGGTTCGCCCACGACCTGGTGCGCGAGGCGGTGGCCGCGACGACCCGACCGGCACAGGTCGGGCAGCTGCACCTGCGCATCGCGGACGCGCTGGAACGGGGCGGGCCGGACGCCGAGACGGTGGCCGAGCGCCTCGCGCACCACCTGTGGTCCGCCGGTCTGCTCGCCGAGCCGGCCCGGACGGCCCGGGCGCTGATCCGCGCGGGCCGGCACGCGGCGGGCAAGTCGGCGCTCGACGTCGCCGAGCGACACCTGCGCGCGGCGGTGCAGGTGGCCCGCGGCGCGGGCCTCGCCGAGTGGGAGCTGGCCGCGCTGGCCCAGCTCACCGCGGTCCTCGGGATGCGGTCGATGTACGGCTTCTCGGTGACCGACCTGCTGGAGCGGGCCGAACACCTGGCCTGTGGCCTCGGCCTGGAACGGGAGGCGGCCAGCTTCCTCTACTCCCGCTGGGCCGCCCTGGTCCAGGCGATCGAGCTCGACCGCAGCGCCCCGTTGGCCCGCCGGCTGCTGCGCCGGGGCGAGGAGTCCGGCGATCCGTGGGTGCTCGCCTGCGGTCTGCACGCCTGGGGCCTGCAACAGTGGGACTACGGGGAGATCGGCGAGGCGATCCGCTGGCTCGACCGGTCCCGGGACATGATCTTCGACATCCCGCGCAGGGACGGGGACCCAGTGCGGCACGACCTCCAGCTGCTGATGGCCGCGATGCTGGCCGAGGTCACCACGTTGCACGGTGCGGTGGCGGACGGGCGGGCCCTGCTCGACGGGCTCGAAGACCTGGCCGGCGAGGACCCGTACATGGTCACGGTGTGGGCGTGCGCCGCCACCCGCATCGCGGTGATCGTCGGCGATCCGGTGCTGGCGCTGCGCGCCTCCGGGCGGGGGATCGCGGTCGATCCCGGGTTCTCCTTCGTCTTCCTCGGCACCTACCAGCGGCTGGCCCGCTACTGGGCGCTGGCGGTCACCGGCCGGGACCCGATCGGCAACGCGGACCGGGCGCGACAGCTCATCGCCTCGCACCTGCTCGACCCGCCCCGCTCGGACGTCGCCGCCTGGCACGGGCTGCTCGGCGAGATGCTCATCGCCGGTGGGGCGGTCGACGCCGCCGCGACGGCGCTCGACCAGGCCGACTTCTATCTGGAGTCCTGCGGTCAGCGCCATCCGGAAGGGCTGCTGCTCCTGCTGCGGGCCCGGCTCCTGCGGGCCCAGGGTGAGCCGGTCGAGGTCGTGACCGCCGCCGCCGAGCAGGCACGGGCGGTGTCCGCCGAGCGGGGTGCGTTCCTGCACACCCGTCGCGCCGAACGGCTCCTCGCCGAACTGGCGACCCTGCCCACGCGATAGCGGCGTCGATCGTGGCGAGCATCCTGCCGTACGGCCTCCGGCACGTCCTCGGTGACCGCTACGTGCCGTTCGGTTTCGGCACCTGACAGCACCTCGCGGCGGTGCACCGCTTGACAAGCCGCCCCGTCCGGAGTGGACGATGGGACGTGAGAATTCTCGTGGTGGGCGGCAGTGGCCTGATCGGCACCCATGTGGTCGGGGTGCTGCGCGGGCGGGGCCACACGGTCACCACGGTGGCCCGTACCGCCCAGCCGGGCGTCGACCACCTGCTCGATCTGGAGTCCGCCGCGATCGACGACCTCCGGCCGTTGCTCGCCGGCCACGACGGGGTCGTCCTCGCCACCCGGGCGGACGAGCAGCGGGTGCTGCCCCGGCCGATCCACCCGCTCCTGCGTCGGGAACTCGTCGACCCGCTGGTGCGCCTGTTCACCGCCGCCCGCGAGGCGGGGCTCACCCGGGGGGTCGTCATGGGCTCCTACTACACCCACTTCGACCGGTTGCATCCACAGTGGCGTCTCACGACCCGCCACTCGTACATTCGGTGTCGGTGGGAACAGGCCCGGGAGGGACGGGCCGCCGCCGGCCCGGATCTGCCGGTCACCGTGCTGGAGTTGCCGTTCGTGTTCGGCCGGACCGGCGACCGGCTGCCCAACTGGGCCGGTCCGCTCGACCGGTGGGCACGGTCCCGGGCACCGCTGGCGGTTCCCGTCGGTGGAACGGCCGCCGCTTCGGCGCGCAGCGTGGCCGAGGTCGCCGTCGACGCGCTCGAACAGGCCCGGGGCGGGGACGTCCCGGTCGCCGACGAGAATCTCACCTGGGCGGCGATGATGGGCCGCATCGCCGACGCGGTCGGCCGTCCCCGTCGGGTCGGCCGCCTGCCCGCCCCCGTCGTCCGCGCCTCGCTGGGCTGCGGTGGCCTGCTGCACGGTCTCGCGCGCCGGGAGGCGGGCCTCAACCCGACCCACCTCGCCGACCTGCTGCTGGCCGACCTGTTCATCACGCCCACCACCGGCCGGTCGCTGGAACCGGCGCTGCGCGCCACCTTCGCCCCCACCGCCTAGACACGCCGCCGCCCGGCGGCGCCGGGGTCAGGCACGCCACCGCCGGGTGCGCTGCCGGTGGGCATGCCCGCGCATCGGACGTTGCCGCCGCCGCCCAGGCACGCCGCAGGATGGCCCGCGTCGGGCGGGTGGGGTGCTACAGCCACACGCAAGGTTCGCGTTAGGTCCGCCCGCGACGATCGGGCGTATGAGTGAGATCGGTCGCACGCTTCGGGTTCCGGACGCCAACCTGTACTACCAGATCTGTGGTTCCGGGCCGGTGCTGCTGATACTCCAGGGCGGGGACGGGGACGCCGACCGGGCGGCCGGTCTGGTCGAGCAGCTCGCCGACGCGTACACGGTGGTCACCTACGACCGGCGTGGCCTGTCGCGCAGCGTCATCGACCCCGACGACGGCCGTCCGGTGCCCGTGGAGACCCACGCCGACGACGTGCACCGGCTGTTGGCCGAGGTGACCTCGGAGCCGGCGGCGGTGTTCGGTTCGAGCATCGGCGGCCTCACCGGGCTGCACCTGGCCACCCGGCACCCGGAACAGGTCCGGGTGCTGGTCACGCACGAGCCGCCGATCCTCGACCTGCTGGCCGACGACATGTGCCGCACGGTCAACGCCGGTCTGGACGAGGCGGAGGAGCTGCACCGGGGCACCGGTGGCCTGCCGGCCCTGCTACGTCTGGGCGCGCTCAACGGCGTGGACTTCCGCCGGTTGGAGACCGAGCCGGGGGTGACCATGTCCCCACCCGACGAGCGGCGCACCGCGAACATCGAGTTCTTCCTGGCCCGGGACCTGCCCGCGTTCCGGGACTACCGGCTCGACATGGACGATCTCGACGCGATGAAGACCTCGCCGACCCGGGTCGTCCCGGCCGGCGGGCAGGACTCGCACGGCGTGTGGGGCTACGTCGCCGCCGAGCGCCTCGCGGCCCACCTCGGGGTGGCGACCACGGATTTCCCCGGTGGGCACGCCGGCCTGACCACCCACCCCCGCGCCTTCGCCGCCCGGCTGCGCGAGGTGCTCTCCAGTTTCGGCGTCTGACGATCGGGAGGCGAGACCATGACGACGATGGTGCACGACACGACGACGACCGGCGCGGCGACGGGACAGGCTCCGGTCCGGCAGCTCGACCGGGTGGTCATCCGCTTCGCGGGTGACTCGGGCGACGGGATGCAGCTCACCGGGGACCGGTTCACCTCGGAGACCGCCCAACTCGGCAACGACATCGCGACGCTGCCCAACTTCCCGGCCGAGATCCGGGCGCCCGCCGGCACCCTGCCGGGCGTGTCGAGCTTCCAGCTCCACTTCTCCGCCTCCGACGCCCTCACCCCCGGCGACGCACCCGACGTCCTGGTCGCGATGAACCCGGCCGCGCTCCGGGCGAACCTTGCCGACCTGCGGCGCGGCGCGGCGATCATCGTCGACACCGACGAGTTCACCGGACGCCAACTGACGAAGGTCGGTTACCGGGCCAACCCGCTGGAGGACGGTTCGCTCGACGGGTACGAGGTCCATCCGGTGCCGCTGACCACACTGACCATCGGCGCGCTCGCCGACACGGGGGTGTCGAAGCGGGACGCCGAACGGGCCAAGAACATGTTCGCGCTCGGCCTGCTGAGCTGGATCTACGCCCGTCCGTTCGCGTCGACCCTGCGGTTCCTGGAACGCAAGTTCGCCACCCGCCCGGAGTTGGCCGCCGCGAACGTCACCGCCTTCCGGGCCGGCTGGAACTACGGCGAGACCACCGAGGACTTCACCGTCCGGTACGAGGTCGCGCCGGCCCCGATGCCGCCCGGCCGGTACCGCAACATCACCGGCAACGCGGCGTTGGCGCTGGGCCTGGTGGCGGCCGGCGTCCGGTCGGAGCTGCCGGTGTTCCTCGGCGCGTACCCGATCACGCCCGCCTCGGACATCCTGCACGAGCTGTCGAAGCACAAGCGGTTCGGCATCACCACCATGCAGGCCGAGGACGAGATCGCGGCGATCGGCGCAGCTCTGGGCGCCTCCTACGGCGGGGCGCTGGGGGTGACCACCACCTCGGGGCCGGGGGTGGCGCTCAAGGGTGAGACGATCTCCCTGGCGGTCGCGCTGGAGTTGCCGCTGGTCGTCATCGACGTGCAGCGCGCCGGCCCGTCGACCGGGATGCCGACCAAGACCGAACAGGCCGACCTGGACATCGCGCTGTTCGGCCGCCACGGCGAGGCGCCACTGGCGGTGATCGCCCCGGCGACACCGGCGGACTGCTTCGCCGCGGCGATCGAGGCGGCCCGGATCGCGCTGACCTACCGCACCCCCGTCATCCTGCTGTCGGACAACTACGTGGCGAACGGCTCCGAGCCGTGGCTGCTGCCCGACGTGTCCCGGCTGCCCGACCTCCGGGTCAGCTTCGCCCGGGAACCCAACGGCCCGGACGGCCGGTTCCTGCCGTACCTGCGGGACCCGCAGACGATGGCCCGGCCGTGGGCGGTCCCGGGCACCCCGGGGTTGGCGCACCGGATCGGCGGCCTGGAGAAGGCGGACGGCACCGGCGACATCTCGTACGACCCGGCCAACCACGACCTCATGGTCCGCACCCGGGCGGCCCGCATCGCGTCGATCCCGGTGCCCGACCTGGAGGTGGAGGACCCGGACCCGGACACCCGCGTGCTGGTGCTCGGCTGGGGCTCGACGTACGGGCCGATCACGGCGGCTTGCCGGGCGCTGCGCCGACGGGGACTTGCCGTGGCGCAGGTCCACCTGCGGCACCTGAACCCCCTGCCGGCGAACCTCGGCGACGTCCTGGCCCGCTACGACCGGGTGGTCGTCCCCGAGATGAACCTGGGTCAACTCGCCCGGGTGCTGCGCGCCCGGTACCTGGTCGACGTGGTGTCCCACACCAAGGTCGAGGGTTCGCCGTTCACCACCGGCGAACTGGCGAACGTCTTCGAGAGGGTGATCGGTGATGCCTGAGGTCGCCCTGTCGTTGACCGCCCGGGACTTCCGCTCCGACCAGGAGGTCCGCTGGTGCCCCGGGTGCGGTGACTACGCCATCCTCGCCGCGGTGCAGGGGTTCCTGCCCGAGTTGGGCATCCCGCGCGAGAACATCGTCTTCATCTCCGGTATCGGCTGCTCGTCGCGCTTCCCGTACTACCTGGACACCTACGGGATGCACTCGATCCACGGGCGTGCCCCCGCCATCGCCACCGGCCTGTCCGTCAGCCGGCCCGACCTGTCGGTCTGGGTGGTCACCGGTGACGGCGACGCGCTGTCGATCGGGGGCAACCACCTGATCCATGCCCTGCGCCGCAACGTCAACCTCAAGATCCTGATGTTCAACAACCGGATCTACGGCCTGACCAAGGGGCAGTACTCGCCGACGTCCGAGCTGGGCAAGACCACCAAGTCGACGCCGGTCGGCTCGCCCGACACACCCTTCAACCCGCTCTCGCTGGCGCTCGGCGCCGAGGCGAGCTTCGTCGCCCGTACCCTGGACGCCGACCGTCAGCACCTGCAGTCGGTGCTGCGGGCCGCCGCGGCCCACCGCGGCTCGGCGTTCGTCGAGATCTACCAGAACTGCAACATCTTCAACGACGGTGCCTTCGCGCCGCTCAAGGACCCGGACGTCCGCGACGACCACCTGATCCGGCTCACCCACGGCGAGCCGATCCGGTTCGGTGCGGACGGCCGGTTCTGCGTCACGCATCCGCCGGGCGGCTTCGGGCTCGTCGTACGCCGCACCGCGGAGGTGCCGGCCGGCGAGATCGTGGTGCACGACGAGTCGGTCACCGACCCGGCGTACGCGTTCGCGCTGACCCGGCTCTCCGGCTCCGACCTGGGCACCACCCCGGTCGGCGTGTTCCGCGCCATCGACCGGCCCTGCTACGACGACACCGTACGCACGCAGCTCGCGCACGCCACCGCGACCATGCCGCACGATCCGACGGGGATGCTCGCCGAACTGCTCGACAGCGGCGACACCTGGACGATCGGCTGATCGCCGTGCACCGGAGACGAGACGGGCGGGGCCGAGGACGTCCCCGGACCGTGCGGGCCGGGGACCGGCCCGACATCGTCACCGACCGGGACGTCGGCACCGGCGCTTCCCGACCCCACCGTCGGGCACAGCCCGTCGACCGCACAGAGCCGGAGGTATGGCCATGACCACGTCGCAGGTGAAGGTTCGTCTCGAGGGCGGCCCGAACGGTTTTCCCGACGACTTTCGGGCCCGACTGGTGAGCAGCCTGGAGCCGAAGATCAAAGTCCGGTACGGCTGCGGCTACGAGCACTTCGAGCGCACCGAAGAGTCGCTGACGGCAGTCGACGGTGACGTCGTCATCTACCGCTGGACGGCGCAGACCCGCGT
Source organism: Micromonospora sp. CA-248260 (assembly GCF_050942205.1). Classification (NCBI taxonomy): domain Bacteria; kingdom Bacillati; phylum Actinomycetota; class Actinomycetes; order Micromonosporales; family Micromonosporaceae; genus Micromonospora; species Micromonospora sp. CA-248260. Next base: position 1,954,062 of record NZ_CP192021.1, read on the forward strand.
CGCCGAGTGACATTTCCCCCCACCCGCGGTGGCCGCCATCATCCCCCCGATGGCGGCCACCGCGCTGTTCGCACCTGATCCTTGCCCGGTAGTCGGGTCGGGCAGGTAGCGGTCGGCGCGGCCGGCGGACCTGTGCAGGGACCGGGCTCCGGGTGGACCGGGCGGGTGTGGACGGCGGTTTCGCTTTCGCGCGGCCCGGGGTTTCGCGCGGTCCGGGGTTTCGCGCGGTCCGGGGTTTCGCGGGGACCGGCCCATGTGCGCCGGGGCATCCCGTGGGGCCGGGTCCGGGCATGCCGGAAGGGTGGTGGCGGGCACGGCACTGGCACCGCCGGCGGGACGTGGCCGGCGGTGCCAGTTGGTTCCGCGAACTCAGCTCACCAGGTGACGGGAAGGGAGGTTACGCCACCGGTGAGGGTGAAGTCGCGGAACTCCAGCTCGGCTGGGGGGACAGCGAGCTGGAGGTTGGGGAAGCGGACGAGCAGCGTCGCGAACAGGCACTGCAACTCGGCCCGCGCGAGGCTCGACCCGATGCAGAACCGGGGCCCGTGCCCGAACGCGATGTGCCGGTCCGAGTCGCGGGTGATGTCGAAGCGGTCCGGGTCGACGAAGACGTCCGGGTCCCGGTTGGTCGCGGTGAAGGCCAGCAGGACCAGGTCACCGGCCGGTACGTCGGTGCCGCAGACCGTGATGTCCTGGTGGGCGTAGCGGGGCAGGACGTCCTGGGTGGACGGGGCGACCATGCGCAGCATCTCCTCGACCGCGGACGGCACCAGGCTCAGGTCGTTCTGCAGCTTCTCCCGCTGGTCGGGGTGGGTGAGCAGCAGCAGGGTGCCGAGGTCCAGCCGGGTGACCGTGGTCTCGTGGCCGGCGAAGAGCAGGCCGGCACCCATCCGGGCGATCTCGTCGTCGGTGAGGTTCTCCTGCTCGGCGACCGCGAGCAGGTCGGAGAAGACGTCCTCGCCCGGCTCGGCCCGCTTGATGTCGATCAGCCGGTACATGTAGGCGACGAGCCGTTCCCAGGCGGCCTTCGCCGCGGCGGGGTCGTCGAGCGCGGTGGCGCCGGCCGAGTAGTGCCGGAACTCGGTGCGGTCCTCCGTCGGCACGCCCAGCAGCTGGCAGATGACCAGGACCGGCAGCGGGAAGGAGAGGGCCTCGTGGAAGTCGGCCGGCTGCGGGCTCGCCGCGAGATCGTCAAGCAGCTGGTCGACGATCTCCTGCACCTGCCCGCGCAGCTTCTCCACCCGGCGGGCGGCGAACGACGGCCCGATCAGCCGCCGGAACCGCTGCCGGGCGGCGACCTCCTTGTCCGGGGTGCCCAGCGGCCCGGTCAGCACGGCCGCGTTCGCGACCCGGGCCGCCTTGGCCGGCTCCGGGTGCGATCGGCCCAGACGCGGGTCGTTGAGCAGCGTCTTGACCTCCTCGTACCGGGTGACCAGCCACGCCTCGTCACCGGCCGAGGTGCGCACCCGGACGATCGGTTGGGTGTCCCGCAGCTCGCGGAACAGGGGTGCGATGCCGTTGACGTCGAACTGGTCGCGCTCGAACGGCAGCGCGGGCAGGTCGACGACGGGCAGGTCGCTGGTGATTGTCATGGTGGATGCTCCTTAGTTGAGTGAGATCCGGTCGAGGCGCTGCCGCTGGGCCGCCCGTACGCCCTCGGCGAGTGCGATCGGCGTGGGGTTGGCGAAGATGTCGGCCAGCGCGAGCCGGACCCGCAGCCGGGCCTCGACCTGCTGGACGAGCCGGGCGGCGAGCAACGAGTGCCCCCCGGCGGTGAAGAAGTTGGACGCGGCGTGCACGTCGGCGTGGCCGAGCAGGTCCTGCCACAGGGTGATCAGCTCGTCGACCACCGGGTCGCCGCTGGCCGCCGCCGGGCGTACGGCCTCGCGTGCCCGGCGTTGCCGCTCCTCGGCGAGCCGACCCAGCGCGGGATAGTCGACCTTGTCGTTGCCGGTGGTCGGGAAGCCCGCCACGACGATGAACTCCTGCGGCACCGCGGCGTGCGGCAGCACCCCGATGGCGTGCCGCCAGAGGTCGTCGTGGACGGCGTCGTCCGGGTCGGGGCCGACGACGAACGCGACGAGTGTGCCGTCCGCGCCACCGTGCACCAGCACCGCCGCCGCGTCGACCGCCGGATGCTCACCGAGCACCGACTCGACCTCGCCCAGCTCGATCCGGTTGCCCCGCAGTTTCACCTGGCGGTCCATCCGGCCGAGCACCTCGATGGTGCCGTCCGGCCGCCAGCGGGCCAGGTCCCCGGTGCGGTAGAACCGCCCGTACCGCTCGTGCCCGCCGAACCGTTCGGCGGTCAGTTCCGGGCGGCGGTGGTAGCCGATCGCCACGCCCGCGCCGGCGATGCAGAGTTCCCCGTGCAGGCCCACCGGCAGCTCGCGACCCTCCGGGTCGACGACGAGGACCTGGGTGTTCGCGATCGGCGTACCGACGTGGACGGGCCCGCTGAACGGGGCGTCGAGCAGCGCCGCGGTGGACCAGATGGTCGTCTCCGTGGGGCCGTAGACGTTGTGCAGCTCCCGGCCGGCCCCGGCGAGTTGCCGGGCCAGCCCGGCGGGCAGCGCCTCGCCGCCGCTGAGCAGCTGGACGTCGCGTAGGACGTCCCCCGCTTGTTCGGCCACCAGCCGCCAGGTCGTCGGTGTCGCCTGCACGATGTCGACCGGATGCTGCCGCAGCACGTCCAGCAGCACCGACCCGTCGGTGCGGGCGGCGTCCGGGGCGACCACGGTCGAGCCGCCGGCCGCCAGGGGCAGGAAGAGTTCCAGGGCCGAGATGTCGAAGCTGAACGTGGTCAGCCAGAGGGTCGCGGTGCGTGCGTCGGCGTGGAGCAGGTCGACGAAGTGCTCGATCAGGTTGGCCAGCGCCCGGTGGGTGATCCAGGTGCCCTTCGGGCGTCCGGTCGACCCGGAGGTGTAGATGAGGTAGGCCGGGTCCGCACCGGCGGCGAACTCGTCGGTGGCCGGGTCGACCGGGGTCGGCTCGGCGGTGGTGACCTCCACCGGGTGCAGCACCATCCGGCCGGGCACCTCCGGCACCGGGGTGCCCGGATCGGCGATCACCACCCCCGCGCCCGAGTCGTCGAGCTGGTAGACGATCCGTTGGTACGGGTGGGCCGGGTCGATCGGCAGGTAGGCGGCCCCGGCCAGCCAGGTGCCCAGGACCGCGCCGACCAGTTCCGGACCCCGCCGGCCCAGCAGGGCGACCACCCCGCCCGGGCCCACCCCGGCCGCGCGTAGGGCCGTCCGGGTGCGCTCCGCCGCCGCCCAGATCTGGGCGTACGACACCTCGCGGTCGCCGTCGCGGACCGCCACCGCCGTCGGTGCCGCCGCGACCCGGGCGGCGATGGCCGTCAGCACCGAGGGGCTCCGCGCCGGACGGGTGGTCGCGTTCGCCGCGCCGATGGTGGCGAGGTCCGCCGGGGCGTGCAGGGGTAGCGCGTCGACCGGCTCCCCGCTGCGCTGGCCGAGCGTCACCAGCAGCGCGTCGAAGCGCGCCAGCATGGCGGTCACGTCCGCCCGCCCGAGGACCTCGGTGTAGAAGACCGCCCGTACGTCCAGCGCGCCGGCCGTCGAGATGACGAAGAACTCCAGGTCGAACTTGCTGAAACCGTTCTCCACGATGCGTCGTTGGGCCCGCAGCCCACCGAGGTCGTAGCTGGCCTGCCCCTCGTCCGGGACGTAGTTGAACAGGTGCTTGAAGACCGGGTTGCGCCAGGAACCGGTGGCCGGTCGGAACTGCGCCATCAGCGCCTCGACGGGCACCTCGCGGTGGATGATCGAGGCGAGGAACACCCCACGGGCCTCCCCGACCAGGCTGGCGAAGGTGACGCCCGGCGGGATGCGCAGCCGCAGCGGCAGCGTGTTGATGTGGTAGCCGACGGCCCGGCTGCTCTCGGCGGTCCGCAGCGAGGCGGGTGCGCCCACGACGACGTCCCGGCCCGCGCCGTGGCGGGACAGCAGCAGGCTGTACGCCGCATAGAGGATGACCGCCTCCGGTGCCCGCAGCTGCCGGGCGAGGGTACGCACCGCGTCGTACGCCGCCGCCGACAGGCGGGCGCTGACCCGGTCGCCGGTGAGGGTCGGTTGGGCCACGTCCGGGGCCTCGCACCACAGGGCGAGCCCGGACGGGTCGAACCCGGCCAGCTGGTCCCGCCAGTAGGTGAGGCTGCGTTGGCTCGGTGCCGTCTCCAGGCAGAGCGGGGCCGGCTGCGCCAGTTCGGCGGGCGGCTCGGCGTCCTCCGAGATCGCGGTGTAGTGGGCGACCAGTTCCTCGGTCAGCACCACCGAGGAGAGGGCGTCGAAGTTGAGGTGGTGCACGGCGAGGCAGAGCACGTCCCCCTCGGGGGTGCGGAACCGTCCGGCGCGCAGCAGCGGGCTGCCGTCCATCGCGAACGGGCGACCCACGTAGTCGGTGAGCAGTTCCTCCAGGTCGGCCCGGGTGACCTCGTACTGGTCCAGCGTGATGGTGATCTCGGTCGGGCCGAGGACGTGCCGCAACAGCCCCGCCGGGGTGTCGCGGAAGACCGTACGCAGCGTGGCGTGCCGCTCCAGCAGTCGGGCGAGGGTCTCCTCCAGCTCCCAGTCCCCGAGTTCACCCTCGACGTCGAGGGCCACCGCCAGGTTGTTGACGCCGGAGCCCGGGACGAGTTGGTCGAGCATCCACAGCGCCTCCTCTTTGCGGGTGGCGGCGGCCGGCCCGGTCACGACCGTGCCCCGCCGTGGACCCGTACCCGGCCGAGCAGCTCGCGGGTGGCTGCGGCGACCGCCGGGTCGGCGAGCATCCCGGCGTGCTCGACCGGGAAGGTGATCTCGTTGCCGGCGAGGTTCGTCGGGGCCTGCGGGTTGATCGTCCGGTACCCGTTGAGGCCGCTGGTGGGGCTCGCCGAGGTGAGCACCGTCGCCCGCGACCACGCCGGCAGCGGGTCGAACTGGCCGGCGGCGCAGAGGTAGCTGATGAAGGAGCGGAAGAGGGTGACCACCTCGGCGCCGCTCGTGGCGTCCAGGCCGAGCCGGGGGAAGGCCACCGCGCCGACCTGTCCGAAGATCTCGCTGAGCCGGTCCGCCAGCGGCTCCAGGCCGGCGAGGTCGCGTTGGGCCTGCCGGCCCGCCTCCCGCGCCTCGTCCAGCTCGGTCGGCGTCAGCGAGGAGGTGGCCACCTCGATGATCTTGGCGAACTGCCAGTACATGGTCAGCGGCGTGACGGTCTCGGGGTCGAACAGGATCAGCTGGGGCTCCGGCTGCCACTGACCCACCTGCGCGGCCAGGGCCGGGGCCAGTGCGCCCCCGGCGCAGAATCCCATGACCGCCGTCACCGTACGGCCGCTGTCGCGGACCTCGTCGGCCCAGCGCTTCACGTATCCCTCGCCGCTGGGCCCGACCAACGCGTCCATGCCGAGCGGAACGGTCTCCCACACGCTCGAATCCGGTCCCAGGTGCGGTGCCAGGTCGGCGAACCGCGCCTCCGGGCGGCCGGTGGCGTCGAAGTCGATGGCCAACGCGACCTCGTCGGTGCTGCCTGTCGTCAATGCTCGCCAGGTGGTCGATTCATTCATCGTGTTTCGGTCCCCTCGCTCCACTGTCCGTCTGGGGAACGCTATGGCCGGTCACTGAAACCGTTCTAAAGCCGGACCCCGCGTCGATCGACGCCGATCTTCGCCACTGCGGACGGCAATGGGGGACGCCATCCGACCGACCCCGCTGCCTGTGCGCACCGGGGCCGGTCCGTGTCGATGGGGCTCAGCTCAGCCGCAGATCCGCCTGGATCGCCCGGGCCACCGGGGCCCAGTGCCGCAGCAGGAAGAAATGGTCGCCGGCGAACGGTTGCAGGCGGAATCCGCCGTCGGTGTGGCCCGCCCAGGCCCGCGCGTCGGCGAGCTCGACCCGGGGGTCGGAACTGCCGTGCAGCGCCGTCACCGGGCACCGCAGCCGGGGCACCCCGGCCCGGGGGGCGTACGTCTCGATCGCCCGGTAGTCGGCCCGGATGGCCGGCAACACCATCGCCGTCAGTTCCTCGTCGGCGAAGACGTCGTCGTCGGTGCCGCTGAGTTCCGCGACGTCGGCGAGCAACCCCCGGTCGTCGCGCAGGTGGACCGTCTCGTGCCGGGACACCCCGGGCGCCCGGCGACCGGAGGCGAACAGCCACAGCGGGGCGACCCCGAGCTGTTCCAGGCGCAACGCCACCTCGAAGCCGAGGATCGCGCCCATGCTGTGCCCGAAGAGCGCCACCGGTCCGGGCACGGCCGCCCGGATCACCTCGGTCAGCAGGTCGGCCAGGGCGTCGATGGTGCCGACCGGCGGCTCATTGCGGCGGTCCTGCCGGCCGGGGTACTGCACGCACGTCACGTCCGCCTCGGCGGCGAGCAGTTCGACGAGCGGCCGGAAGAACGTCGCCGCGCCGCCGGCGTGCGGCAGGCAGATCAGGGTGGGTCCGCCGCTGCTGCGGGTGCCGAACCGGCGTAGCCAGAGGTCGGGCTCGTCGGTGCGGTACGGCGCGTTCGCCGTGGTCGTGGTCACGACGCCGCCGCCAGCGGGCTGACCAGCATCGACGACCCGAGGTCGCGGTCCTGGAGGATGTCCTGGTGCAGATCGCGCAGGGCCTGGCAGGGCTCGATGCCGATCTCCATGTCGAGCCGCTGGCGGGCGGTGTGGAAGACGGCCAACGCCTCGGCCCGGCGGTCCGAACGGTGCAGGGCGAGCATCAGGTACTGGTAGAGCTTCTCGCGTAGGGGCTGCTCGGTGATGAGGGCGGAGAGCTGGCCGACGATCTCACGGTGGCCGCCGAGGGTCAGCTCGATCTCCATCAGCTGCTCCAGGCACTCGATGCGCAGCTCGTTGAGCAGGGTGGCGTACGCGTACACGACCGGGCTGTCGATCAGTCCGCTGAACGCGGGTCCGCCCCAGAGCAGGAGGGCCCTGCGCAGGGTCTGGGCAGCCGGGAAGAACTGGCCGGCCCGGCGTAGCTGCTGGCCGAGGTGGGCCAGCCGGCGGAACTCGTCGGCGTCCAGGTCGCCCTCGGCGGTCAGGATGGTGTACCCCCGGGGCCGGGTCATGATGGCGGCGTCGTGGCCGCTGGCGCGCAGCACCTTGCGGAGCTGGGAGATGTAGACGTAGAGCGCGTCGTTGGCCCGGCTGGGCGTGTCCTCGCCCCAGATCTCGCTGAGCAACTGGTCGGAGGTGACCATCTGGTTCGTCTTCGCCAGCAGCACCGCCAGCAGGGTCTCGGTCTTGCGGGTACGTGGTGTGACGACACCGCCGACGCCATGGACCCGTATCTCGCCAAGGATCTCGTACTTCACGGATGTTCCCCCCGTCGAGTGGGCCCGCCGGCGCGGTGTCGGCGGTGCGTGGCATCGGGTGGAGTGCCGGCGCTGTCGTGGCGAGTCAGTCCGCCGTCTGGTCAACCCAAGTCACTACGCCACTGTGGCGCAGGTCGATACCGAATCAGTCCCGATCCGTTCCCGCCGGCCGCATCGCCGCAGTTCGCGGTGGGGAGGGCGGGCCGCCGGGATCCGGGAACGACGGCGGCGTGACGCCGGACGGGTGTCGTCGGTCGGTGGCGGAGGCGGCACCCGGGTGCGGCGACGGCGGTCCACGCCGGCACACCATGTCTACCCGATAGACCGAAGTCGCCACAACCGTTGGTTTTGAATGCGTTTTGCGTCATGCGCCCATAAGTGCCGCACTGTCGTCGTCCTCGCCATCTGGGACCGCAATGGTATTCATGGGTAGCGATGTGGGATCGTTCCGGTAGCGACGGTTGTGACAGTGGCATTGTCAAAACGACCGACGAACATCGGGGGAACGTCATGTTCAAGATTCGCATCCTGGGTCGGGCCGCTGTCGTATTGTGCCTGGCCGTTGGGGCCTCCGCGGTTACCGGGCTCGGCGCAGATCGCGGTCAGGTGGCTGCCGGTCAGGAGGGTCACACCGTTGTCACGGTGGTCGCCGACGGGCCGTTGCTCGACAATGGTGGACCACGCTGAGGCGCCCGCCAGCCGAATAACGTCATCGATCCGTAGCGGATTTTACGACGCCCCACCATGGCAGCGCATTGATCGATGTCGTCGGGCGGTGCTGTTTCGAGGTGCGGATGCCGTGCCCCGTGACGGTGGCCGCCCGGCACCGGGCCGGCGGTCAGTGCGCGACGGCCGACCGGGACTGCTCCAGCCGCCCGAGGTGCTGCTCCAGATCGTCGCCGGTGACGCCCATGGCACGGTAGAGGCTCAGCGCGGCCTGCCAGTCCGTCATCGCCTGATCCAGGTCCCCGAGACCCGCGTGGGCGCGTCCCATGCCGTCCAACGCGCGCGCCTGTTCGAGACGCAGACCGATCCGGTCTGCGTTCTCGTGGGCCGTCCGGTGCCGGGTCAGGGCACCGGTGAAGTCGCTGCGTTCCGTGCTGACCCGACCGAGGACGTTCTCCACCTCCGCACGCAGCGCCGGGTTCTCCAGGCCACCCAGCAGGCTCAGCGCGCTCAGTCCGTGCCGTTCGGCCTCGGCGAGCCGACCCAGCCGCATCAGGACCTCGGCGTACCGCGTCTCGAGCATGGCCCGGGCCCGGCGGCTGTTCGTGGTCTGCACCGGAACGGCCGCCAGGGTCAGCGTGGCCAGCGCGGCGGTCCCCTCGCCCAGGCTGCTCTGCGCCGAGGCGAGCCGGGTCAGGGCCGAGGCGAGGTCGGCCGGCTGGTCACGGCCGTCGAGCAGGCGTACCGCCTCACGGGCGCTCGTCACCGCCTCGGCGTGCATGCCGAGGACGTTCTGTAGCTGGCTGATGTTGCTCAGCGCATTGCCCTGCTCGGCCAGGCCGCCCATCGTACGGTGGATGGCCAGCGCCCGTTGCTGGTAGCTGAGCGCCTCCTCGAACCGGCCCATGCTGGCGCAGACGATGCCGATCCGGCCCAGGCAGGTGCCCTCCCCGACGGTGTCGTTGGTGTCCTGGGCGATGGCCAGCGCGTCGGCGTAACACTCCAGCGCCTCGGTGAACTCGCCGAGATACCAGTGCGCGATCGCCACGTTGATCAGATTCAGTCCCTCGTGGACCGGCTCGTCGATGCGGCGGGCGGCGGCTGCGGCGTTGCGGAAGGTGGCGACGTGCTCGTGCATCTCGCCCCGGACGTAGAGGAAGAAGGCCATCGTGCGGGGCAGGTGGCACAGGTGGAAGTCGTGCCCCCGGTCGGTCGCCAGGTCGATCGCGGCGAGCAGGTTGCGTCGTTCGGCCTCGAACCACTCCAGCGCCTCCGCCTGGTCGTCCAGCGGCGGAACGTCCTGCGGCGGATGCCGTACCCGGGCTTCGGTCACGAACCGACCGGGCTGGACCCGGTTCGCCGCGGTCTCCGCCGTGACGACGTAGTAGTCGAGCAACCGGTGCAGGGCGGTGGCGTTCTCGTCGTCGTCCTGGGCGAGGACGGTGCGGACGAAGTTGCGGACCAGGTCGTGCATCTCGTACCGGTCGAGCTGCCGCTGGATGAGCAACTGCGAGTCGAGCAGGTCCTCCAGGATCTGCTCGGCCCGCTCCTGCGGGACGCCCGCGAGCGCCGCGGCGGTGTAGGCGTCGCAGCTCTCCCCGGGGAACATCCCGATCAGGCGGAACATCTGCTGATGGTCGGGACCGACCCCGTGGTAGGACAGGCCGATGCTGGCCGCGACGCTGCGGTCGTCGAGGACCAGCTCCCGCATGAGCCGCCCCTCGCGGCGCAGCCGGCCGATCAGATAGCCGAGCGTCCACTTCGGGCGGTTGTGCAGCCGGGCCACGGCGATGCGCAGGGCCAGCGGCAGCCGTCCGCACGCCTCGACCAGGGCCTGCACCTCGGCCTCGGTCGCCCGGTGCCGGTCACCGAGCAGCCGGTGGACGATCGCGCTGGCCTCGTCGTCGAGCGGGGGGTCGAGGGTGATCGAGTGGGTCCCGTCCAGCCCGTTGAGCCGTGACCGGGTGGTGATCAGCACCAGACTGGTGGCCGAGCTGGGCAGCAACGGGAGGACCTGCTGGGCGCTGCTGGCGTTGTCCAGCAGGATCAGCAGCGACCGGTCGGCGGTCTTGGCCCGCCACAGCGCCGACCTGCCGACCTGGTCGGTGGGGAGCTGCTCGCCCGGGGTGCCCACCGCCCGCAGCAGGATGCCCAGCGCCTCGACCGGGTCGACCGGCTCCCGGCCGTAGGTGAAGCCGTGCAGGTCCAGGAAGAGCTGACCGTCGGGGAAGCCCTTGCCCAGGCGGTGTGCGGCGTGGATCGCCAGGGTGGTCTTGCCGACGCCGCCCATTCCGTTGATCGACACGAGGGTCAGCGCCGTGGCGTCCGGTCGGGCGTAACCGACGAGCGACTCCAGGGTGTCGACGTGTCCGGTGAAGTCGACCAGGTCCCGGGGGATCGTCATCGGACGGTTCGACGACGTCACGACCCGGGCCGCGGGTGCCGACGCCCGGGTGGCGGAGCGCGGATCGAGGACCGGGTCGTTGCGCAGGATCTGCTCGTGCCGCCGGTTCAGCTCCGGCCCGGGGTCGATGCCCAACTGGTCGGCGAGCGACTGCCGGGCGTCGGCATAGACCTGGAGGGCCTCGGCCTGCCGGCCGGCCTGGTAGAGCGCGGTCATCAGCAGGACCAGCAGCCGCTCCCGCATCGGGTGCTCGGCCGCCAGCGCCCGGAGCTGGCCGACCAGGTCACCCTCCTCGCCGATCTCCAGTTGCAGGGTGATCAGACGTTCGACGGTCATCAGGCGTCGTTCGTCGGCGCGGGCCGCAGCGGTGCGTACGGTGAGGCCGTTCATGCCGCTCAGCGCGTCGCCGCGCCAGAGGGACAGGCCGGTGGACAGGGCGTCGATGGCCTCGTCGGGACGGCCGCCGTCCTCGGCGGCCCGGGCCCGGACGAGTTGTCTCTCGAAGATCTTCAGGTCGACCGCAGTGTCGTGGACGTCCATCCGGTAGCCCGGCCCGTCCGTGACGATCAGCCCGGGGGGCAGCCGCCGACGCAGGTCCGCCACGATCTTCCGGATCTGGTGCGCCGCCGTCGAGGGTGGTTGCGTCTCCCAGACGACCTGCACGAGTTGTTGCAGGGTGACGACGCATCCGGTGGCCAGCAGCAGGGCCGCGAGCACCAGTTCCTGCCGGGTGCCGCCGAGGGGTACGCGGACGCTGTCCACCCACACTTCCAGGGGACCGAGGAGTTTGAAGACAATTGGTTGATCGGCGGTGATCAACGACTCTCGATCATCCCCGGATGGCAACGTGTCCCTCCCCAAGAGATGTGACGAATCGCAATTAATCATGTTTCGGCGAGAGTGTCAACCTGCTTTATTTCACGTTGTCGATATGGTCGTTAAGACCGTTCCGAGAATTTTGCCGAAGGTGTTTGTGCGGGCGGGTCCGGGCCAGCGGTGTCGGGTGCCGGGAACGACGTGCACGGGAGCGTTTCGAATAGAGGTCTCTTGTCGGCGATGCGACTCGCCCGCGCTGTGACTCTCCCTCATGAAAAGCCGCCCCGCAAGCACCGACACCTGCTCGTTCGTCGCGAGCGGGCGAGCTCGGACCGGCGGTCGGGGCGGTGATGGCGGCTGCGCCGACCGGATCCGTCCCGCCGGGTGGGGGCGCCGGACGGGCGGGTGCGCCACCACCGGCCCGTACCAAGATCCTCTTTAGGTCGCCGTTAGGCGGGCCGAGGACCGTTGGGGATGTTGGCCGCACCATTTCCCGAAAGCGGGTGGCAATGAAAGTCCAGAACGTCTTTGTCGCTGGTGTCGGCACGTATCTGCCGGACCGCATCACCACCGAAGAAGCCGTGAAACGCGGTTGGTACGACGAGGCGAACCGCACCCACAGCGATCTTCATTCGATCGCGGTCGCAGCGGACATGCCCGCCCCCGACATGGCGTTCCAGGCCGCCTCGGAGGCGATGAAGCGGTCCGCCCACCGCCCCGAGGACGTGGCGGCGCTGATGCACTGCCCGGTCCACTACCAGGGGCCCGACACCTGGTCCGCCCCGCACTACATCCTGCACGAGACGCTCGGCGGGCGGGGGGTGCCGGCGCTGGAGATCCACCACGGCTGCAACGGGATGCTGTCGGGGCTGCGGCTGGCGGCGGCGCAACTGATGGCCGACCCGGAGTCGACCGCCGTCCTGCTCACCGCCGCCGACAACTTCTCCACCCCGGTCGTCGACCGCTGGCGGATCAGCTCGCACTACGTGCTGGCCGACGGCGCGAGCGCCGCCCTGCTGTCCACCCGGGGCGGCTTCGCCGAACTCCTCGCGGTCGGCTCGGCGTCCAACCCGGCGGCCGAGGTCCTGCACCGGGGCGGCGAACCACTGTTCCCGCCGAGCATCACCACCGGGCAGCGGGTCGACCTCGAGGCGCGCTCCCGCTACTGGGCCGAGCAGTGGGCCAACGGGGTCACCCCACCGGTGTTCCACCTCGGCGACCTGGTCACCGAGACCGTCGACCGGGTGCTCGACGAGGCCGGGGTGACGATGGCCGGCATCGCCCGGGTCGCCCACAGCGGGGTGGCCCTCGACCAACTCCAGAACGGGATCTTCGACCCGCTGGGGATCACCGCCGAGCAGACCGTGTGGGACTTCAGCCGCACGGTCGGGCACTGCGGCGCCAGCGACCAGATTCTCGCCCTGGACCACCTGGTGACCACCGGCGCCGTCGGCCCGGGCGACCACGTCCTGCTGCTCGCGGTCGGCGTCGGCATCGAGGTCGGCTGCGCGGTAGTCAAGATCATCGAAGAGCACCGTTGAGTCGACCGGAAGGACCCACCGTGCAGCAGGAAACCACGGCAACCACACGTGAGGAGATCCGGCAGGCGATCGCCGTCGTGATCGGCCTCGACGCCGCAGCCATCGGCGACGACGCCAACCTGGTCCAGCTCGGCCTCACCTCCCTGCAACTGATGCGGCTGGTCAACGGCTGGCGTCGCGCCGGGATGCGCGTGCGCTTCGGTGACCTCGCCGCCGCACCCACCGTGACCGCCTGGTCGCAGCAGCTCGCCGACGCCGTCACCGCACCCTGACCCGACCGCCCCGACCCGACCGCCCCGACCCGACCGCCCCGAACCGGTCCGACCCGACCGCCCTGACGGCCAGCGCCCCCGACCACCGGTCGGGGGCGCTGGCCGTGCCACCGGTCACCCGGCCGGCTCACCGAACCACGACTTGAGCGCGCCGGACAACCCCTCGGCATCCGCGACCGGATCCCCGGCCCAGGCGACGTGACCGTCCGGACGTACCAGGACGGCGTCCACCGGGATCTCCCCGGTCGGGTCCGCGTGAACCGCGTCCACCCGGTCACCCAGTGCCGCCAGGGTGCGTCCGGCCGGCTCGGGCGTCCGGCCGGCCAGGTCCAGGTAGACCCCGCGCCCGCCATGGTGCAGGTCGGCCACGCCGCCCGACGTCGTCGCCCCCGTCGCCGTGGCGGCCAGGGGCCGTACGCCGGTCAGCGGCACATGCGGCAGCCGGCGACCCGCCGGCACCGGACCGGTCGGCTCCACCCCGACGTCGTAGCGGACGTCGAGCCCGGTGGACAGCTCCAACAGGTAGGTGTTGACCTGCGGCAGGCGCAGGAGATCGGCGAAGAGGCCACGCAGCGGGGTCACCCGGTCGATCGGATGGATCAGCGCGAGCTGCGCATCGGTGGCCGCTGCCGCCCGGACCGCCTGCGGATGGCGCTCCTCGTGGTAGGTGTCCAGCAGGTCGGGGCGGCCCCACCCGGACAGCTCCGCGGCGAGCTTCCAGCCCAGGTTCACGGCGTCCTGCAGACACAGGTTGAGGCGCAGGCCGGCCAACGGATAGAAGGTGTGCGCCGAGTCGCCGGCCAGGAAGACCCGGCCGCTGCGCATCCGGTCCACGGTCCGGGTCTGGCCGCCGTAGCGACGGACCCAGCGCACCGGCGCGTCCGGGAACTCCGCCCCGGTGAGCCGGGCGATCGCCGCACGCAGCTCGGCGGTCGTCGGCGCGGTGTCGGCGGGAGGCGCGACGTCGAACTCCGCCGTGATCACCCGCAGCAGCCCCGGCCCGACCGGCACCGCCGAGTAGACGCCCCCGCCGGGGCAGAACTTCGACCCCCGGTGCTCCGGGGGCAGGTCCGCGACCGCTATCTCCACGTCGGCCACCAGGCCGCAGTTCGCCGGGCCGGCCCCCGGGAAGTCGATGCCGGCCGCCGCGCGCACCGTGCTGTCCTCGCCGTCGGCCGCCACCAGGAAGCTGCCGTGCAGGTGGTACTCGCCGCTGGGGGTGGCGACCCGGACCCGTACGCCGTCGTCGTCCTGGTGGAAGGCCGTCACCCGGTGGCCATGGCGCACGTCGGCCCCCCGGGCCACGGCGGCGTCGCCGAGCCGCCGTGCGATGAACTGGTGCCCGAGCAGCATGGCCGGCTGGTGCCGGCCGTCGAGCGGCGACATGTCCAACCACATCAGCGAGAAGTGGGTGCCCTGCACGGGGGAGACGTGCCCGCGCAGGCCGGCGAGCAGACCCCGCTGGTCGAGCAGCTCGGCGGTGGTGGTGTTGATCGCCTGTCCGGGCGACTCGTCGGTCAGGCCGGGGCTGCGCTCCAGCACGACGACGTCGATCCCCCACAGGGTCAGCTCGTGCGCGAGCATGAGCCCGGTCAGGCTCCCCCCGGCGATGATCACTGGTGCGGTCATGTGCGACTCCTTCAGCCGATGCCGAGTTCGTTGTCGATCAGGTCGAAGATCTCGTCGTCGGTCGCCGTCGAGATCGCGGTCACCTCGTCACCGGTCTCCGCCACCACGGCGGACCGCTGCTCCTCCACCCGGTCCTGGAAGCCGGCCAGCCGGGCGGCCAGCCGGCCCATCGCCGCGGCGTTGGGTGCCGCCACCGTCAGGTCGGCGGTCAGCCGGTCCAACTCGGCGAACAACACCGCGAACGGGTCCTGCTCCCGGGGCGTCAACCGTTCACCGAGGTGCCTCGCCAGCTGTGCCGGGCTCGGGTGGTCGAAGATCAGACTGGCCGAGAGCCGCAGCTGGGTCGCCGTGGCGAGCCGGTTGCGCAGCTCCACCGCCGTGAGCGAGTCGATGCCGAGGTCCTTGAACTGCCGCTCCGGGGGGATGCCCGCCGTCCCGGCATGGCCCAGGGTGATCGCCGCGTTCTCGCAGACCAGGGTCAGCAGCAGGGCGTGCCGGTCGCCGTCGGTGAGCCCGGCGAGTCGTTCGGGCAGCGGCCTGAGCGTCGCCGGACCGTCCGGCTCCGACGAGGCTGCGTCGACCGGCCCGGTCAACGCCCGGAAGAGCGGCGCGAGCAGCCCGTCACGCGCACGGGCGGCGAGGGTGGGCAGGTGCAGCCCCATCGCGACGGTCACCGGCTGCCCCAGGTCGACGGCCGCGTCGAGGGCGGTCAGGCCGTCCGCGACGTCCATCGGCCGTACGCCGATCCGGCCGAGCCGCTGGAGATCCTGCTGCTGGAGGCCGGCGCCCATCCCCGACTCGGTGTGCCACAGCCCCCACGCGATCGTGGTGCCGGCGAGCCCCAGGGTGTGGCGGTGGTGAGTCAGGGCGTCCTGGAAGGTGTTGGCCGCGGCGTAGTTGGCCTGACCGGCGTTGCCGAGGGTGCCGGTGGCGCTGCCGAAGACGACGAGGGTGACGTCGGGGTGGTGTTGGAGTGCGGTGTGGAGGGTGTGGGTGGTGTCGATTTTGGCGGTGAGGGTGGTGTGGAGGGTGTGGGGGGTTTGGGTGGTGAGGGGGGTGTCGTGGAGGGTGCCGGCGGTGTGGATGACGGTGGTGAGGGGGTGGGTGGTGGGGATGGTGGTGAGGAGTTGGTGGAGTTGGTGGGGTTGGGTGAGGTCGATTTGGGCGGTGTGGGTGGTGGTGCCGTGGGTGTGGAGTTCGGTGGTGAGGGGGGTGAGGGTGTCGGGGTTGCCTCGGGTGGTGAGGAGGAGGTGGTGGTGGGGGTGGGTGGTGGCGAGGTGTCGTGCGGTGTGGGTGGCGAGGGCGCCGGTGGCGCCGGTGATGAGGATGGTGCCCCGCGCGGGCTGCGGTGCGGGGACGACCAGCGCGATCTTGCCGGTGTGCCTGGCCTGACTGAGGTGCCGCAGGGCGTCGGGGGCGTTGGTCACGTGCCAGCCCGTGACGGGCAGGGCGGGCAGGGCGTCGGTGGTGAGCAGGTGGGTGAGGGTGGTGAGGAGTTGGTGGATGCGGGTGGGTCCGGCGTCGAGGAGGTCGTAGGGCTGGTAGGTGAGGTGGGGGTGGGTGGTGGTGACGGTGTGCGGGTCGCGGATGTCGGTCTTGCCGATCTCCAGGAAGGTGCCCCCCTCGGCCAGCAGCGCGAGGCTGGTGTCGACGTGCGCGTGGGTCAGGGTGTTCAGCACGACGTCGACACCGGCGGGATCGGTCTCGCGGATGCGCTCGCCGTACGCCGTCGTCCGGGAGTCGTGGATGTGGGTGGCGGGGACCCCGAGGGCCGCCAGGGTGGCCTGCTTGGGTGCGCTCGCGGTGGTGTGCACGGTGGCCCCGAGGTGCCGGGCGTAGTGCAGGGCGGCCATCCCGACCCCGCCGGTGGCGGTGTGCAGGAGGAGCCGCTGACCGACCCGCAGGTCGGCCAGGTCGGTCAGGCCGTACATGGCGGTCAGGTAGACGATCGGCAGGACCGCCGCCTCGACGTCGCTGAGCCGGGCCGGGGTCCGCACCAGATGACGGTGGTCGGAGACCGCCACCGGGCCGGCACAGCCCTCGGGGAACAACCCCATCACCCGGTCCCCGACCGCCAGCCCGGTGACCTCGGAGCCGACCTCGACCACGACGCCGGCGCCCTCGCCACCGATCTGCGCGTCGTCGCCCGGGTAGAGCCCCAACGCGATCATGACGTCCCGGAAGTTCAGACCCGCCGCGCGCATCGAGACCCGTACCTCGCCGGCGGCCAACGGGCGGTCCCCCGCAGGCGACGGCACCAGCGCCAGGTTCGCCAACGTGCCGCGGCTCGTCACGTCCAGCCGCCAGTTCCCGCCGCCGGTCGGGGGCCGTAGCACGGCCGCGGAGTCGGCGACCGGGACCAGCCGGGGGACCAGTGTGGTGTCGTCCCGCACCGCCGCCTCCGGCTCCGGCCCGGCCAACGCCGACGACAACGTCGCATCGGCCGGACCCGGCAGGTCCAGCAGCGCGAACCGGTCGGGGAACTCGGCGCGCGCCGACCGGATCAACCCCCACACCGTGGACGCCGGCAGATCCTGGATCTCCGGCCCGGTCCGGGTGGCGACCGCCCCCCGGGTGACCGTCACCAGCCGGTGGTCACCGAAGGCGGGTTCGCCGATCCACCGCTGCGCCAACCCCAGCGCCCGTTCGGCGACCTCGTGGGCGAGGGCGACGACCTCGTCGCAAGGGCGCGCGGCGGCCCGGTCGATCGCCGGCCCCGGGCCACCGTCGGTCACGCAGGTCACCAGGGTGTCGGCGGCGACCGCCGTGCCGGCGTCGATCGCCGCCGCGAGAGCGTCCAGGTCGGCGTGGACGGCGACGTCGCGGCCGGCTGAGCGGAGCGCGTCGGCCAACTTCAGCGGGTCCACGCCGACCACGTGCACGGCGGTCGACCCGGCGGCCGGATCGGCCTCCTGCGGCACCCACTCGACCCGCAGCGGCGTGACCGGGGCCGACGGGGCGGCCAACTGGTCTACCGCGAGCGGCCTCGTGGTCAGCTCCTCCACGGTGATCACCTCGGCGTCGTCGAGGTCGGTGGCGACCAGCCGTACCGCGTGCTCGGAGAGCCGGGTCAACCGCACCCGCAGGGCGGCGGTGCTGCGGCCGGTCGCGCGCACCCCACCCCAGGAGAACGGCACCCGCAGCGGACCGTCGAGGTCGGCCGGCGTCGCGATCAGCGCGTGCAGCGCCGCGTCCAGCAACGCCGGGTGTACGACGTGCCCGTCGATCTCGGTCCCGTCGGGGAGGCTGACCTCCGCGTACAGCTCGTCGCCGTGCCGCCAGAGCGCCCGCAGGTTACGGAAGGTCGGGCCGTAGGCGTAGCCGTGGTCGGTCAGTCGCGCGTACAGGCCGGAGAGGTCGACGGGCTGCGCCCCCGGCGGCGGCCAGACGCCGGGCGCCGCGGGCGTGGAGTCGGGTGCCGGTTCGGGGCTGAGTGTGGCGGTGGCGTGGGTGGTCCAGGTGGTGGTGGTGCGGGTGTGGATGGTGAGGGTTTGGTGGCCGGTGGGGGTGGGGGTGGTGAGGTGGAGGTGGAGGTGGGTGGGGGTGGTGGGGTGGAGGGTGATGGGGGTGTGGAGGGTGAGGTCGGTGATGGTGGGGGTGTGGGGGGTGGTGGTGTGGAGGGTGAGGTCGAGTAGGGCGGTGGCGGGCAGGAGGGTGGTGGTGTTGATGGTGTGGTGGTGGAGCCAGGGGTGGGTGGTGGTGGTGAGGGTGCCGGTGTGGTGGGTGGTGTGGTCGGGGGTGGTGATGGTGGTGGTGAGGAGGGGGTGGGGGTGGGTGGTGTGGGTGTGGGGTTGGGGGTGGAGCCAGTAGTGGTGGTGTTGGAAGGCGTGGGTGGGGAGGGTGGTGTGGGTGGGGTTGGTGGTGGTGGGTGTGGGTGGGGTGGTGTGGGTGGTGTGGTGGGTGGCGATGGCGGTGGTGAGGGTGTGGTGTTCGGGGTGTTTGGGGTGGAGGGTGGGGGTGAAGGTGTGGCCGGTGGTGTGGGTGTGGGGTGCGGTGGTGGTGAGGGTGGTGTCGGGGCCGAGTTCGATGTGGTGGGTGGGGGTGTTGGTGAGGTGGGTGAGGGCGTGGTGGTAGCGGACGGGTTGGCGGATGTGTTGGGTCCAGTATTCGGGGGTGGTGATGTGGTGGGGGTCGGCGGGTTGGCCGGTGAGGGTGGAGAGGATGGGGGTGTGGGGTTGGTGGTAGGTGAGGGTGGTGGCGGTGGTGTGGAAGGGGGTGAGGATGGGGTCCATGTGGTGGGAGTGGAAGGCGTGGCTGACGTTGAGGCGGGTGGTTTTGTGGTGGTGGGTGTTGAGTTGGTGGGTGAGGTGTTCGATGGCGTCGTGGTCGCCGGAGATGACGAGGTGGTGGGGGCTGTTGATGGCGGCGATGGTGAGTTGGTGGGGGTATTGGGTGAGCCATTGGGTGGCTTGGGTTTCGGTGAGGTTGGTGGCGATCATGGCGCCGCCGGGGGTGGCGTTTTGCATGTGGTGGCCGCGGGCGGCGACGAGGGTGCAGGCGTCGGGGAGGGTGAGGATGCCGGCGGCGTGGGCGGCGGCGATTTCGCCGACGGAGTGGCCGATGAGGTAGTCGGGGTGGATGTTGTGGTGGGTGAGGAGGGCGTGGAGGGCGGTTTGGAGGGCGAAGAGGGCGGGTTGGGCGTATTGGGTTTGGTGGAGTGCGGGGTGGTTGGTGAAGACGAGGTCGTGTAGGGGGATGTCGAGGTGGGGGTTGAGGTGGGTGGCGCAGGCGTCGAAGGTTTCGGCGAAGGCGGGGTGTCGGGTGTGGAGTTCGGCGCCCATGTGGGGGCGTTGGGAGCCTTGGCCGGTGAATTGGAAGAGGGTTTTGGTGGTGGTGGCGTGGCCGGTGGTGGTGCCGGGGTGGGGGGTGTTGGTGGTGATGGCGTTGAGGCCGGTGAGGAGGTCGTGGAGGGTGTGGCCGGTGATGGTGGCGCGGTGGGGGTGGCGGGTGCGGGTGGTGGCGAGGGCGTGGCTGACGTGGTGGGGTGGTTGGGGGTGGTGGGTGAGGTGGTCGTGGAGGCGTTGGGCTTGGTCGTGGAGGGCGTCGGGGGTGTGGGCGGTGATGGTCCAGGTGAGGAGGGTGTTGGTGGGGGTGGGTTCGTCGGGGGTGGTGGGTTGGGGTTCGGGTTGTTCGAGGATGAGGTGGGCGTTGGTGCCGCTGATGCCGAAGGAGGAGATGGCGGTGCGGCGGGGGCGGTCGTGGTGGGGCCAGGGTTGGGTGGTGGTGAGGAGGGCGACGTTGCCGGTGGTCCAGTCGACGTGGGGGGTGGGTTCGTCGATGTGGAGGGTGGCGGGGAGGAGTCCGTGGTGCATGGCGTGGGTCATTTTGATGACGCTGGCGATGCCGGCGGCGGCTTGGGTGTGGCCGATGTTGGATTTGATGGAGCCGAGCCAGAGTGGGGTGTCGGGGTGGTGTTCCTGGCCGTAGGTGGCTAGGAGGGCGTGGGCTTCGATGGGGTCGCCGAGGGTGGTGCCGGTGCCGTGGGCGTCGACGGCGTCGATGTCGGCGGCGGTGAGGCGGGCGTTGGCCAGGGCGGCGCGGATGACGCGTTCCTGGGCGGGTCCGTTGGGTGCGGTCAGTCCGTTGGACGCGCCGTCCTGGTTGACCGCGCTGCCCCGGATGACCGCGAGGACGGGTCGTCCGGCCCGGCGGGCGTCGGACAACCGCTGCACCACCACCACACCCACACCCTCGCCCCAACCGGTGCCGTCCGCGGACGAGGAGAACGCCTTGCACCGGCCGTCGGGCGCCAGGCCACGCTGGCGGCTGAACTCCACGAAGGTGGTCGGGGTGGCCATCACCGCGACCCCACCCACGAGCGCCGTCGAGCACTCCCGCTTACGCAGCGACTGGGCGGCCAGGTGCAACGCGACCAGCGACGACGAGCAGGCGGTGTCCACCGACAACGCCGGCCCCTCCAATCCGAGGGTGTAGGCGATCCGGCCCGAGGCGAGGCTCGCGAGGCTGCCGTTGGCGACGTAACCCTCGAAGCTCTTCGGCGCCGGTCGTAACCGGGAGCCGTAGTCGTTGTACATCACCCCGACGAAGACGCCGGTGTCGGTGCCGCGCAACGCGTCCGGCGCGATACCCGCCCGCTCCACCGCCTCCCACGACGTCTCCAACAACAACCGCTGCTGCGGATCCATCGCCAACGCCTCACGCGGCGAGATCCCGAAGAACTCCGCGTCGAACCCACCCGCCTCGTACAGGAAACCACCCTGCCGCGTGTACGACCGACCCACCGCGTCCGGATCAGGATCGTAGAGACCCTCCAGATCCCACCCCCGACCCTGCGGAAAATCACCCACCGCGTCGCGACCCTCGACCACCAGATCCCACAACTGCTCCGGCGAGACCACCCCACCAGGAAAACGACACGCCATACCCACGATCGCGATCGGCTCCCGATCCTGCTCCTCCACCTCGGCGAGGCGGGCGCGGGTCTGCCGCAGATCGACGGTGGCGCGCTTGAGGTACTCACGGAACTTGTCTTCGGAGTTCGACACGGGACAGGCCTTTCCGGGTGCCAGGGATGCGGGAACCCGGCCCACGCGCCCGGTGGGCGGGCTGTCGAGCGAAGCGGGAATCAGTCCCGCTCGTGCACGGAGATGGCGTTGCTCGGGCAGTGCCGGGCGGCGGTCCGGGCCTCCTCGTACCGGTCCGCCGTCGGCTCGACGACCAGCACCACGGCGATGCCGTCCTCCTCGCGCTGGTCGAACAGGTCGGGGGCGGCGAGCACACACTGGCCCGAGCAGCAGCACTGCTCCTCGTCCACGGTCAGGCGCAGGAAACTCACCAGGTCACCTCCAGGGAGTGCAGGCCGTAGACGGTGGCCTCCTTGAACGGCTGCTCCTCGGGGGAGGTCAGCAGCTTCATGGCGGGCAGCCGGGCCAGCACCGTGTCGTAGACGATCTCGAGTTCGGCGCGGGCCAGGTTCTGCCCGAGGCACTGGTGCACGCCGTAACCGAAGGCGACGTGGCCGCGGACGCCGCGCCGGAAGTCGATGGTGCCCGGGTCGGCGAAGACGTCGCCGTCGTGGTTGGCGGCGGCGGCGGAGGCGACGAAGCCCTCACCGGCGCGCACCCGGTCCGCGCCGAGGTCGATGTCGGCCAGCGCGACCCGGGCGGTGGGGTAGTCGACGATGCTGAAGTAACGCAGCAGCTCCTCGACGGCGTTCGGGGTCAGGGTGGGATCGTCGGTCAGCTGCGTCGCGAGCCGCTCGTCCCGCAGCAGCGCGAGCAGGCCGAGCGAGATCATGCTCGCGGTGGTCTCGTGCCCGGCGAGCAGCAGCAGCATCGCGAACCCGGTGAGCAGCTCGTGGTCGTAGCAGTCCGCCGCCCGGTACTTCACCGACAGGCGACCCAGCAGGTCGTCGTCCGGATTGCCGTCCTTGCTGCTGACCAGGTCCCCGAGGAAGGCGCGGAGCGCACCGAACGACTCCTGCCGCTGCTGCGGGGTGCTGGCCCGGGCCAGCAACACCTCCGTGTGCCCCTGGAAGACCTCGCGGGAGCCGTACGGGACGCCGAGCAGCTCGCAGATGACCAGGGAGGGGACCGGCAGGGCCAGCTCCCGTACCAGGTCCACCGGGCGGGTCCCGATCGCCAGCAGCGCGTCGATCCGGTCGTCGACGATCTGCTGGATGCGCGGCCGCAGCTGCCGGATCCGGTGCACGGTGAACTCCGCGGCCACCATCCGCCGGTGCAGCGAGTGCTCCGGCTGGTCCATCGAGAGCAGGAAGCCCTTCTGCGCGAAGGCCTGCACGTTGGCGACGGTCGCCGGGAAGCCGGGGTGGGCCCGGTTGGCACTGGTGGCGGGGTGGCCGAGCAGCGTGCGGACGTACTCGTGGCTGGTGGCCAGCCACGCCGTGTTGCCGTCCTGGAGGGTCACCCGGGACAGCGGCCGGGCGGCCCGCAGCTCGGCGTACTCGCGTGGTGGGGAGAACGGGCAGGTACGGGGCATGGGGAATGCCGGTGCGCCCGGAACGCCGTCTTCGGTCATGCCGGGAACCTAGGGACGGACTCTAAATTCACCCTTACCCGCGCCCGTCAGCCCCCGGTTTCCCCGCTCCGAGCAGGCGATTTAGAGCCCTGATAGGGCGATCTAAGTACGTACGCGGACAGTCCTGTGTAGTCCGATGGGTCTGCTCTCTTCAGACCCGCGACCCCCAGGGGGATGGCCCGCGATGGCAAACGAAGACAAGCTCCGTGAGTACCTCAGGCGGGTCACCACCGACCTGCAGCAGACCCGACGCCGACTGGCCGAGGTCGAGGGTGCCGACCGGGAGCCGATCGCGATCGTGGGTATGGCGTGTCGTTTTCCTGGTGGGGTGGTCTCGCCGGAGCAGTTGTGGGATCTGGTGGTCGAGGGTCGCGACGCGGTGGGTGATTTTCCGCAGGGTCGGGGGTGGGATCTGGAGGGTCTCTACGATCCTGATCCGGACGCGGTGGGTCGGTCGTACACGCGGCAGGGTGGTTTCCTGCACGAGGCGGGTGGGTTCGACGCGGAGTTCTTCGGTATCTCGCCGCGTGAGGCGTTGGCGATGGATCCGCAGCAGCGGTTGTTGTTGGAGACGTCGTGGGAGGCGGTGGAGCGGGCGGGTATCGCGCCGGACGCGTTGCGCGGCACCGACACCGGCGTCTTCGTCGGCGCGATCCCGCAGGACTACGCGCCCGACGTCCGTGCCGTGCCGGCCGAGGCCGAGGGGTACGTCGGCTCCGGCGTGCTGACCAGCGTGGCCTCCGGCCGGATCTCCTACACCCTCGGATTGGAGGGGCCGGCGTTGTCGGTGGACACCGCCTGCTCGTCGTCGCTGGTCGCGTTGCACCTGGCGGTCCAGTCCCTGCGCCGGGGGGAGTGCTCGATGGCACTGGCCGCCGGCGTGACGGTGATGTCCGCGCCGCGGTTGTTCATCGAGTTCAGTCGGCAGCGCGGGCTGTCCCGCGACGGCCGCTGCCGGGCCTTCGCCGCCGGGGCCGACGGGACCGGGTTCTCCGAGGGTGTGGGTGTGGTGGTGGTGCAGCGGTTGTCCGACGCCCGCCGGGCCGGACGACCCGTCCTCGCGGTCATCCGGGGCAGCGCGGTCAACCAGGACGGCGCGTCCAACGGACTGACCGCACCCAACGGACCCGCCCAGGAACGCGTCATCCGCGCCGCCCTGGCCAACGCCCGCCTCACCGCCGCCGACATCGACGCCGTCGACGCCCACGGCACCGGCACCACCCTCGGCGACCCCATCGAAGCCCACGCCCTCCTAGCCACCTACGGCCAGGAACACCACCCCGACACCCCACTCTGGCTCGGCTCCATCAAATCCAACATCGGCCACACCCAAGCCGCCGCCGGCATCGCCAGCGTCATCAAAATGACCCACGCCATGCACCACGGACTCCTCCCCGCCACCCTCCACATCGACGAACCCACCCCCCACGTCGACTGGACCACCGGCAACGTCGCCCTCCTCACCACCACCCAACCCTGGCCCCACCACGACCGCCCCCGCCGCACCGCCATCTCCTCCTTCGGCATCAGCGGCACCAACGCCCACCTCATCCTCGAACAACCCGAACCCCAACCCACCACCCCCGACGAACCCACCCCCACCAACACCCTCCTCACCTGGACCATCACCGCCCACACCCCCGACGCCCTCCACGACCAAGCCCAACGCCTCCACGACCACCTCACCCACCACCCCCAACCACCCCACCACGTCAGCCACGCCCTCGCCACCACCCGCACCCGCCACCCCCACCGCGCCACCATCACCGGCCACACCCTCCACGACCTCCTCACCGGCCTCAACGCCATCACCACCAACACCCCCCACCCCGGCACCACCACCGGCCACGCCACCACCACCAAAACCCTCTTCCAATTCACCGGCCAAGGCTCCCAACGCCCCCACATGGGCGCCGAACTCCACACCCGACACCCCGCCTTCGCCGAAACCTTCGACGCCTGCGCCACCCACCTCAACCCCCACCTCGACATCCCCCTACACGACCTCGTCTTCACCAACCACCCCGCACTCCACCAAACCCAATACGCCCAACCCGCCCTCTTCGCCCTCCAAACCGCCCTCCACGCCCTCCTCACCCACCACAACATCCACCCCGACTACCTCATCGGCCACTCCGTCGGCGAAATCGCCGCCGCCCACGCCGCCGGCATCCTCACCCTCCCCGACGCCTGCACCCTCGTCGCCGCCCGCGGCCACCACATGCAAAACGCCACCCCCGGCGGCGCCATGATCGCCACCAACCTCACCGAAACCCAAGCCACCCAATGGCTCACCCAATACCCCCACCAACTCACCATCGCCGCCATCAACAGCCCCCACCACCTCGTCATCTCCGGCGACCACGACGCCATCGAACACCTCACCCACCAACTCAACACCCACCACCACAAAACCACCCGCCTCAACGTCAGCCACGCCTTCCACTCCCACCACATGGACCCCATCCTCACCCCCTTCCACACCACCGCCACCACCCTCACCTACCACCAACCCCACACCCCCATCCTCTCCACCCTCACCGGCCAACCCGCCGACCCCCACCACATCACCACCCCCGAATACTGGACCCAACACATCCGCCAACCCGTCCGCTACCACCACGCCCTCACCCACCTCACCAACACCCCCACCCACCACATCGAACTCGGCCCCGACACCACCCTCACCACCACCGCACCCCACACCCACACCACCGGCCACACCTTCACCCCCACCCTCCACCCCAAACACCCCGAACACCACACCCTCACCACCGCCATCGCCACCCACCACACCACCCACACCACCCCACCCACACCCACCACCACCAACCCCACCCACACCACCCTCCCCACCCACGCCTTCCAACACCACCACTACTGGCTCCACCCCCAACCCCACACCCACACCACCCACCCCCACCCCCTCCTCACCACCACCATCACCACCCCCGACCACACCACCCACCACACCGGCACCCTCACCACCACCACCCACCCCTGGCTCCACCACCACACCATCAACACCACCACCCTCCTGCCCGCCACCGCCCTACTCGACCTCACCCTCCACACCACCACCCCCCACACCCCCACCATCACCGACCTCACCCTCCACACCCCCATCACCCTCCACCCCACCACCCCCACCCACCTCCACCTCCACCTCACCACCCCCACCCCCACCGGCCACCAAACCCTCACCATCCACACCCGCACCACCACCACCTGGACCACCCACGCCACCGCCACACTCAGCCCCGACGAGCCCACCGTCCCGGCAGAGATCGGCATCTGGCCCCCGGCCGGTGAACCGGTCGACATCGACGCGCTCTACCCGCTGCTCGCCGCGAAGGGCTACCACTACGGGCCCTCGTTCCAGAACCTGCGCCGTGCCTGGCGTGCCGGTTCCGACGTCTACGCCGAGGTCGAGCTGCCCGACGACCTGCGCCCCGACGGTCACGCCGTGCACCCGGCGCTCGCCGACGCGGCCCTGCACGCGCTGATCGCCGTCGCCGTCGACGACCTCGGCACCGCGCCCCGCGTGCCGTACAGCTTCTCCGGCGTCGCCGTGCACGCCAACCTGGCCACGTCGGTGCGGGCCCGGCTCACCGCGATCGGCGACGGTGCGTACCAGGTGCTGCTGGCGGACCCGGCCGGGCACCCCGTGCTCTCCATCGACCGCCTCGACCTGCGCGACCTGGACCCCGCCACGCTGCCCGTCGCCGCCGCGCCCGGCACCGAGCTGCTGCACCGCCTCGACTGGCAGGAACTACGCGCGGACGCCGCGCCGCCGGCCGACCCGGCGGGCTGGGCCGTCCTCGGTACGCCCGGACCGGCGCTGCACGGCGCGCTGCCCGGCCTGCGCCAGGTGCCGGACCTCGCCGCCCTGCTCGCCGGTGAGCTGCCCGACGTGGTCTTCCTGCCCTGCCGCACCCCACGCCCGGACGAGACGCCCGCCGACGCCCCGGCCGCCACCACCGACGATCCGGTCGCCGCCGCACACGAGTTGACCGAGGCGCTGCTGCACAGCCTCCAGCAGTGGCTCGCCGAGGAACGGTTGGCCGGCACCCGACTGGTGGTCACCACCGAAGGTGGGGTCGCCGCGCACCTCGCCGACCAGATCGCCGACCTGGCCGCCGCCGCGTGCTGGGGCCTCACCCGCTCCGCGCAGGCCGAACACCCCGACCGGTTCGTGCTGCTCGACCTGGACGGACGCCCGACCGACCCGTCGGTGCTGGCCGCCGCGCTCGCAGCCGCCGAACCGCACCTCGCGGTGCGCTTCGGCGTGGCGTACGTCGACCGGCTGGTCCGCTGCGCCGACGACCCGGCGCGGCTGACGCTCCCGGACGAGAACTGGCGGTTCGGCACCACCTCCGCCGGCACCCTGGCCAACGTCGCCATGGTCCCGGCACCCGAGGCGCTGCGCCCGCTACGCGACGGCGAGGTGCGGGTACGCACCCACGCCACCGGCCTGAACTTCCGCGACGTGCTCATCGCGCTGGGCAGCTACCCCGGTGAGGCGCCACTGGGCAGCGAGGGCGCGGGCGTGGTCGTGGAGACCGGTCCCGGCGTGACCGGACTCGACCCGGGCGACCGGGTGATGGGCCTCTTCTCCGAGGGCACCGGCCCGCTCGCGGTCTGCGACCACCACCTGCTCACCCGTACCCCCGACCACCTCAGCGACAGCCAGGCCGCGGTGCTGCCGATCGCCTACCTCACCGCCATGTACGGCCTCGGCGACCTCGCCGGCCTGCGGGCCGGGCAGTCCGTCCTGATCCACACCGCCACCGGCGGGGTCGGGATGGCCGCCCTGCACTACGCCCGGCACCTCGGGGCCACCGTGCACACCACGGCCAGCATCGGCAAGCAACCCACCCTCAGCGCGCTCGGTGTGCCCGACTCCCACATCCACGACTCCCGCACCACCGCGTACCGGGAGGGGATAGCGGCGGTGGCCCCGCAGGGGGTCGACGTCGTGCTCAACAGCCTGACCCAGGCGCACGTCGACGCGGGACTGGCACTGCTGGCCGAGGGGGGCACCTTCCTGGAGATCGGCAAGACCGACATCCGCGACCCGCACACCGTCACCACCACCCACCCCCACCTCACCTACCAGCCCTACGACCTCCTCGACGCCGGACCCACCCGCATCCACCAACTCCTCACCACCCTCACCCACCTGCTCACCACCGACGCCCTGCCCGCCCTGCCGGTGGCCGTCTGGCCCGCCAGCGACCTTCCCGACGTGCTCCGGCACCTCAGCCTCGGCCGGCACACCGGCAAACTGGCCGTCACGGTGCCCGCCCCCAGACCCGCCCAGGGCACCATCCTCATCACCGGCGCCACCGGCGCCCTCGCCACCCACACCGCACGACACCTCGCCACCACCCACCCCCACCACCACCTCCTCCTCACCACCCGAGGCAACCCCGACACCCTCACCCCCCTCACCACCGAACTCCACACCCACGGCACCACCACCCACACCGCCCAAATCGACCTCACCCAACCCCACCAACTCCACCAACTCCTCACCACCATCCCCACCACCCACCCCCTCACCACCGTCATCCACACCGCCGGCACCCTCCACGACACCCCCCTCACCACCCAAACCCCCCACACCCTCCACACCACCCTCACCGCCAAAATCGACACCACCCACACCCTCCACACCGCACTCCAACACCACCCCGACGTCACCCTCGTCACCTACAGCAGCGCCGCCGCGACCATGGGGAACCCGGGCCAGGCCAACTACGGCGCGGCCAACGCCTTCCAGGACGCCCTCGCCCACCACCGCCACCGCAACGGCCTGCGCGCCACCGCCATCGGGTGGGGGCTCTGGGACACCACCAGCGGAATGGCCGGCGGTCTCGGGCGGGCCGAACTCGATCGGATCGCCGCTGCCGGCGTCCTGCCGATCGAGGTGGAGCAGGGACTCGCCGCCCTCGACGCCGCCCTCGACATCGACCGCCCGACGGTCCTGCCGGTACGACTGAACCTGGGCGCGTTCGCCGCCCGGGACGCCGTACCGCCGATGCTGAGCAGGCTGGTCCGGCCCGCCCGGCGGCGGGCGGCGGCGGCGACCGACGCCACCGGCCACCTGGCCCAGCGGCTGGCCGGGCAGACCCCGCAGGAGCAGACCGCGTTCCTGTCCGACCTGGTACGTGCCGAGGTGGACGTGGTCCTCGGTCGCACCGACGGTGAACCGGTCGACCCGCAGCGGCCCTTCCGGGAGCTGGGTGTGGACTCGCTGACGGCCGTCGAACTGCGCAACCGGCTCGTCGCCGCGACCGGCATCACGCTCGCCGCGACCGCGGTCTTCGACCACCCCACCCCGGCCGCGCTGGCGGAACACCTGCGTACCGTCGTCGCCGGGCCGGACGGCGCGGCACCGGTGACGCCGACGACCCGCACCGCCGTCGCGGTAGCCGACGACCCGGTCGCCATCATCGCCATGTCGTGCCGGTTCCCGGGCGGCGTCGCCAGCCCGGAACACCTGTGGCGGGTGGTCGCCGACGGCGTCGACACCATCGGCGACTTCCCCACCGACCGGGGCTGGAACGTGGACGACCTCTACGACCCCGACCCGGCCGCCGTCGGCCGGACCTACACCCGGCAGGGCGGGTTCCTGCGCGACGCCGACACGTTCGACGCGGACTTCTTCGAGATCAGCCCCCGTGAGGCGGCGGCGATGGACCCGCAGCAGCGGCTGCTGCTGGAGACCTCGTGGGAGGCCATCGAGGCGGCTGGCGTCGACCCGGCGGAACTGCGCGGCAGCGACACCGGCGTCTTCGTCGGCGTCATCACCAGCGACTACGTCACCCGGCTGGGCCACACCCCGGCCGGCGTCGAAGGGCACGTCTCCACCGGCACCACCACGAGCGTCGCCTCCGGCCGCATCGCCTACACCCTCGGCCTGGAGGGGCCGGCCATCACGGTCGACACCGCCTGCTCGTCGTCGCTGGTCGCCCTGCACCTCGCCGCCGGGTCACTGCGTACCGGCGAGTGCTCGCTGGCCCTGGTCGGCGGGGCCACCGTGATGGCCGGGCCGGTCAACTTCGTCGAGTTCAGCCGGCAGCGGGCGCTGTCGGTGGACGGCCGCTGCAAGGCGTTCTCATCCTCCGCCGACGGCACGGGCTGGG
Organism: Micromonospora sp. CA-248260; assembly: GCF_050942205.1. Lineage (NCBI taxonomy): Bacteria > Bacillati > Actinomycetota > Actinomycetes > Micromonosporales > Micromonosporaceae > Micromonospora > Micromonospora sp. CA-248260. The sequence continues at coordinate 1,983,845 of NZ_CP192021.1, forward strand.
GCGAGGGCGTCGGCGTGATCATGTTGGAGCGGTTGTCGGACGCCCGGCGGAACGGGCACCCCGTCCTGGCTCTGGTGCGGGGTAGTGCGGTGAATCAGGACGGTGCGTCGAATGGTTTGACGGCTCCGCATGGTCCGTCGCAGGAGCGGGTGATTCGTCAGGCGTTGGCGAATGGGGGGTTGTCGGCGGGTGAGGTGGATGTGGTGGAGGCGCATGGTACGGGGACGAGGTTGGGTGATCCGATTGAGGCGCAGGCGTTGTTGGCGACGTATGGTCGGGAGCATTCCGCGGAGCGTCCGCTGTTCCTCGGCTCCCTGAAGTCGAACGTCGGCCACACCCTCGCCGCCGCCGGAGTGGCCGGCGTGATCAAGATGGTGCTGGCGATGCGGGCCGGGGTGATGCCGAAGACGCTGCACGTCGACGAGCCGACCACGCACGTGGACTGGTCGTCGGGTGCGGTGGAGCTGCTCACCGAGGCGCGGATGTGGGACGGTGACGGGCCGCGTCGGGCGGGCGTGTCGTCGTTCGGTATGAGCGGCACCAACGCGCACGTGATCCTGGAGTCGGTGCCGGAGCCGGTCGTGGTTACGGGCGACGAGCCGGTGGGGCCGGTGCCGTTGGTGTTGTCGGCGCGGTCGGTGGAGGCCCTGCGGGCGCAGGCGGTGCGGTTGGCGGGTTTTCTGGGTGGTGTTGGTGGTGGGGTGTCGTTGTCGGATGTGGCGTGGACGTTGGCGGGTCGTGCTGGGTTTGCGCATCGTGCGGTGGTGGTGGGTAATTCTCGGGCGGAGTTGGTTGCGGGTTTGACGGCGTTGGGTTCTGGCGCGGATTACGTGTCGTCTCCGATTCCGACTTCGACCACGTCTCCGGTTCCGACTGCGACTGCGTCTCCGTCTCCGAATGCGGCTCCGACTGCAACTTTGGCTTCGACTGCGGATTCGGTTCCTGCTTCGTCTTTGGTTCCGGTTCCGGTTCCGGTTTCTGTTCCGGGTTCGGGTTCTGTTCCGGGTTCGGGTGTGGTGTCGTCGGGTGTGGTGTCGGGTGGTGTGGTGTCGGGTGGGACGGTGTTTGTGTTTCCGGGTCAGGGGTCTCAGTGGTGGGGTATGGGTCGGGAGTTGTGGGAGTGTGATGCTGTTTTTCGGGGTCGGTTTGAGGAGTGTGTGGGGGTGTTGGGTGGGTTGGTGGATTGGGATGTTCGTGGGGTGTTGTTGGAGGGTGGGGAGGAGTGGTTGGGGCGGGTTGATGTGGTGCAGCCGGCGTTGTTTGTGTTGATGGTGTGTTTGGCGGAGGTGTGGCGGGCTGCGGGTGTGGTGCCGGATGCGGTGGTGGGGCATTCGCAGGGTGAGTTGGCGGCGGCGTGTGTGGCGGGGGTGTTGTCGTTGGAGGTGGCGTTGGGTGTGGTGGTGGGTCGGTCGCGGTTGGTGGGGGAGCGGTTGGCGGGGTTGGGGGGGATGGTGTCGGTGGGGTTGTCGGTGGGGGAGGTGGGTTCGTGGTTGGTGGGTTTTGGTGGTGAGTTGGTGGTGTGTGTGGTGAATGGGCCGGGGTCGTGTGTGGTGGGTGGTCCGGTGGGTTTGTTGGGTGACCTGGTCGGGTTGTTGGAGGGTGGGGGTGTGTGGTGTCGGTGGGTGCCGGTGGATTATGCGTCGCATCATCCGGTGGTGGATGTGGTGCGGGATGAGTTGTTGGGTTTGGTGGGTGGTGTGGTTGGTGGTGTGGGGGATGTGGTGGTGTATTCGTCGGTGCGGGGTGGTGTGGTGTCGGGGGTGGAGTTGGGGGGTGGTTATTGGTTTGAGAATTTGCGGTCGGTGGTGCGGTTTGATGAGGTGGTTGGGGTGTTGTTGGGGGATGGGTTTACGCGGTTTGTGGAGTGTTCTCCGCATCCGGTGTTGTCGGTGGGTTTGCGGGAGTCGTTGGGTGTGGTGGGTTCGGGTGGTGTGGTGGTGCCGACGTTGCGTCGGGGTGAGGGTGGTGTGGGTCGGGTGTTGTTGTCGTTGGGTGAGGCGTTTGTTGCGGGGGTGGAGGTTGATTGGCGTGGGGTGGTGGGTGCGGGTCGGTTGGTGGATGTGCCGACGTATGCGTTCCAGGGGGAGCGGTACTGGTTGGAGGCACCCCGCAACACCGGCGACCTGAGCGCCGCCGGTCTGGACCAGGCCGGCCACCCGATGCTCGGCGCCGCGGTCGTGCTCGCCGGTGACGCCGGGACCCTCTTCACCGGCCGGGTCTCGCTCACCACCCACCCGTGGCTCGCCGACCACCTGGTCGGCGGCACCGTCCTCCTGCCCGGCGCGGCCTTCGTCGACCTGGCCCTGCACTGCGCCGCGTACGCCGGACTGGCCATGGTCGACGACCTGACCCTGCACGCGCCGCTCGCACTGCCCGCGCACGGCGTCGTGGACCTCCAGGTCGTCGCGTCCGCCCCGGACGACACCGGCCGCCGCCGGGTGACGATCCACGGCCGGTCGGCCGACACCGACTCCGGTCAGGACTGGACCCTGCACGCCAGCGGGGTGCTGACCCCGGTTGCCGACCCGGCCGGCACGGCGCTGACCAGTTGGCCGCCCGCCGACGTGGTGCCCGTCGACCTCACCGGCCTGTACGACCGGCTCGCCGAGCACGGCTACGGCTACGGCACCGCCTTCCGGGGCCTGACCGGGCTGTGGCGGGACCCGGACCACTGCTACGCCGAGATCACCCTGCCGGAGGGGACCGACCCCACCGGCCACCGGCTGCATCCGGCGCTGCTCGACGCGGCCCTGCACCCCCTGCTGGCGCTCGCGCTCGCCGACACCGACGGCCCGCTGCCGCTGCGGATCCCGTTCTCCTGGCAGGGGGTGACGGCCGCCGACGTGACGCCCGCCCGACTGCGGGTGCGGTGGGACGCCTCCGGCGGCGAGACCGTCCGGATGGACATCGCCGACGACACCGGCACCCCGGTCGGATCGGTACGCGCGCTGACCCTCCGCGAGATCGACCCGGCCCGGCTCGCCGCGCTGCGTACCGACCGGCTGCCGCTCTACGAGATCCGCTGGAACCCCGTCGAGACCCCGGCCGGGGCGGACGCCACCCAGGACCATGTCCTCGTCGGTGCGGACGGCCACCACCTGCGTGACCTGCCGGGTGTCGATCCGGCGGACTACCCGGACGTCGAGTCGCTGCGGGCGGCGGTCGCCGACGGCCGGCCGGCACCGTCCACCGTGCTGGTCTCCTGCGTGGGCGCGGCACCCGGTGCCGGGGTCGATCCGACCGCCACCGGGCTGCCCACCCGGCAGGTGCTCGACACGGTGCAGGGCTGGCTCGCCTGCGGTGAACTGGCGCAGTCGAAGCTGGTCGTCGTGACCAGCGGCGCGTTGCCGCTGCCCGGTGACACCGACGTCGAACTGGCCATGGCACCGGTCGCCGGCCTGCTGCGTACCGCGCGGGCGGAGAACCCCGGCGCGGTGGTGCACATCGACGTCGACGCCGATTCGGGCCCGGCCCTGCCCGGCGCGTTGGCCACCGGGGAGTCGGAGATCGCGCTGCGAAACGGCGTCGGCCTCGTACCACGGTTGGTGGTACGCCGCTCGGCGGAGCCTGCCGCGCCGCCGAGGCTCGACCCGGACGGCACCGTCCTGATCACCGGGGCCACCGGGGCGCTCGGCGCTCTCGTCGCCCGGCACCTGGTGGCGACCTACGGCGTGCGGCACCTGCTGTTGCTGAGCCGGCGCGGCGCGGACGCCCCCGGCGCCGGTGACCTGCTCGCCGACCTCACCGCGCAGGGGGTGACGGCCCGGCTGGTCGCCTGCGACGTCGGGGACCGCGAATCCGTCGCCGCGGCGCTCGCCACGGTGCCGGCCGACCACCCGCTCACCGCGGTCGTGCACGCCGCCGGGGTCATCGACGACGGGGTGCTGCCCAGCCTCACCCCGCACCGCCTCGACGTCGTCTGGCGGCCGAAGGTGCAGGCCGCCCTGCACCTGCACGAGCTGACCGCGGACGCCGACCTGGCCGCGTTCGTGCTGTTCTCCTCGGTGGCGGGTCAACTCGGCAACCTCGGTCAGGGCAACTATGCGGCGGCCAACGTCGCCCTCGACGCGCTCGCCGAACACCGCCGGGCCGCCGGCCTGGTCGGCACCTCCCTGGTCTGGGGGTTGTGGGGCGAGACCGACGGCACCGGGGCCGGCGCGGCGGCGAAACTCGACCGGGCGGCGCTGGACCGGGTCAGCCGGGGCGGCCTGCTGCCGCTGTCGCTCGACGAGGGGCTAGCCCTCTTCGACGACGCGCTGGCCGCCGGCCCGGCGGTGCTGGTCACCGCCCGCTTCGACATCGCCGGCCTCAGCGCCCGCACCGAGACCGACAACGTGCCACCCCGGCTGTCCGGGCTGACCCGCACGGCCCGCCGCCCCGCCGGTGGCCAACGGGCGTCCCGACCGCTGGTCACCCGGCTCGCCGGGCTGCCGGTCGGCGAACAACAGAAGATCGTGCTGGACCTGGTACGCAGGAACGTCGTCGCCGTCCTCGGCGGCGACCGGGTGGCGCGCGTCGACGACGACCGGTCCTTCAAGGAACTCGGCTTCGAGTCGCTGTCCGCGGTCGAGTTGCGCAACCGGCTCAGCGCCGCCACCGGTCTGCAACTGCCCGCCACGATGGTCTTCGACCATCCACGGCCCACCTCGCTGGCCGAGTTCATCCGGGAGACCGCCGCGCCGGCCGACGCCGAGGGCCCGGTCCTCGCCGAACTCGACCGGCTGTCCGCCGCCATGGCGGCGGCCTCCTCCGACCGGGGGCTGCGCCGGCTGGTCGCCGCCCGGCTGGAGAGCATGCTCGCCGACTGGAAGACCACCCCGGCGGACCGGTCGGCCGGCCCGGAAGCCAACGCGCGCATCGAGTCCGCGTCCGTGGACGAGATCTTCGACCTGATCGACCAGGAGTTCGGCACGGTGCCGCAGTGAGCGGCCACCGGCCGCAGGAGTCAACGAGAGCGGGTGTCCAGCGCATGTCAGGTGACGAGGCGAAGCTCCTCAACTACCTCAAGCGGATGACCATTGAGCTGCGCGACGCCCAGGAACGCATCCGGGATCTCGAAGAGAGCCGCCACGAGCCGATCGCGCTCGTCGGGATGAGCTGCCAGTACCCCGGCGGGGTGCAGACCCCGGACGAGTTGTGGGACCTGGTCGCCGGTGAGGTCGACGCCGTGGCCGGGTTCCCCACCGACCGGGGGTGGGACCTCGACGGGCTCTACGACCCGGACCCGGACACCGTCGGCACCAGCTACGCCCGCGAGGGTGGTTTCCTCTACGACGCGGCCGAGTTCGACGCCGGGCTGTTCGCCATCACCCCCCGCGAGGCGCTGTCCATCGACCCCCAGCAGCGCCTACTGCTCGAACACGCCTGGCAGTCGATCGAGCGGGGCGGCGTCGACCCCCGGTCGCTGCGCGGCAGCGACACCGGCGTGTTCGTCGGGGTGATGTACAACGACTACGGGTCGCGGCTGATGCCGGCACCGGAGGGCTTCGAGGGGTACGTCGGCAACGGCAGCGCGGCGAGCATCGCCTCCGGCCGGATCGCCTACTCGTTGGGCTTCGAAGGGCCGGCGATCACCGTCGACACCGCCTGCTCGTCGTCGCTGGTGGCGATCCACCTGGCCTGCCAGTCGCTGCGCTGGGGCGAGTGCTCCCTGGCCCTGGCCGGAGGCGTCACGGTGATGGCGACACCGGGGGTGTTCATCGAGTTCTCCCGGCAGCGCGGCCTGTCGCCCGGCGGCCGGTGCCGGTCCTTCTCCGCCGGGGCCGACGGCGCCGGCTGGGCCGAGGGCGTCGGAGTGGTCATGTTGGAGCGGTACTCCGACGCGCTGCGCAACGGGCACCCGGTGCTCGGTCTGATCCGGGGCAGCGCGGTCAACCAGGACGGCGCCAGCAACGGCCTCACCGCCCCGAGCGGGCCCGCCCAGGAACGTGTCATCTTCAACGCCCTCGCCGACGCCCGGCTCACCCCCGCCGACCTCGACGCGGTGGAGGGGCACGGCACCGGCACCACCCTCGGCGACCCGATCGAGGTACGCGCCCTGCAAGCCGTGTACGGCGCCGGCCGGGACGCGCAACGCCCCCTCTGGCTGGGCTCGCTCAAGTCCAACATCGGGCACAGCCAGGCCGCGGCCGGAGTCGGCGGCCTGATCAAGATGGTGCAGGCGATGCGGAACGAGGTGCTGCCCCGGTCCCTGCACGCCGACCCACCGACCCCCCACGTGGACTGGTCGTCGGGCGCGGTACGCCTGCTGCGTGAGGCCGTGGCCTGGCCGGTCGCCGATCGGCCACGTCGCGTCGGCATCTCCTCCTTCGGGATCAGCGGCACGAACGCCCACCTGATCCTGGAGGAGTCGCCACCCCCGCCCGCCGGGGAACACGGGTCCGCGCCGGTGGTGACACCCGACCGCCCGACCGCCTGGCCACTGTCGGGTAACTCGCCCAAGGCACTGCGGGACCAGGCACGACGGCTCGCCGCCCACCTGCGGCGTCGACCGCTGCGGCCGGTCGACGTGGCGTACACCCTGAATCGTCGTCCGCTGTTCGCCCACCGTGCCGTTCTGCTCGGCACCGACCCGGCCGAGCTGCTCACCGGTCTGGACCGGTTGGCCGGCGGCTCGGGCTCCGCCCAGGTGGTGCGGGGCCGCCCCGCCCCGCCCGGCGGTCGTACCCTCGCCATGATCTTCTCGGGTCAGGGTTCGCAGCACGCGGGCATGGGCCGCGACCTCTACCCGGCGTTCCCGGCCTTCGCCGCGGCCCTCGACGCGGCGTGTGCGGCCCTCGACGCGCACCTGCCGGTGGTGCTGCGCGACGTGCTCTTCGCCCCGGCGGGCACCGCCCTCGCCGCGCTGCTCGACCAGACCCGGTTCGCCCAACCTGCCATCTTCGCCGTGGAGGTGGCGCTGTTCCGGCTCCTCGAACGGTTCGGCATCCGGCCCCAACGGCTCGTCGGGCACTCGGTCGGCGAGTTCGCCGCCGCCCACGTCGCCGGAGTGCTCACGCTGGCCGACGCGGCGACCCTGGTCACCGCACGCGGACGACTCATGCAGGAACTGCCGGCCGGCGGCGCGATGGTGGCGGTGCAGGCCACCGAGGCCGAGGTGACACCGATGCTGGTGGACCGGGCCGCCGAGGTCGCCGTCGCCGCCGTGAACGGACCGTCCTCCGTCGTGGTCGCCGGTGACGAGCCGGCGGTCGCCGAGATCGAGGCGGCCTGGGCCGCCCAGGGCCGGCGGACCAGCCGACTGCGGGTCAGCCACGCCTTCCACTCCCCCCGGATGGAGCCCATGCTCGACGAGTTCCGGCGGGTGGCGGCGGGCCTGACCTACCGGCCGCCGACCGTCGAGCTGGTGTCCACCGTGACCGGTCGACCGGTCGGCCCGGGTGAACTGGAGGACCCGGAATACTGGGTGGCGCACGCCCGCCGGCCGGTCCGCTTCGCCGACGCCGTCCGGGCGCTGGCCGCCGCCGAGGTCACCGAGTACCTCGAAGTCGGCCCGGACAGTGTGCTGAGCGCGGTGGTCACCGAGAACCTCGGCGTCGCCGGCACGACCGGTGCGGTGCTGCCGCTGCTGCGCCGCGACGTCGACGAGCCGGTGGCGTTCCTGACCGGGGTCGCGAACTGGTACTGCCGGGGTGGCGGCGTCGACTGGGACGCGCTGACCGACGGGCTGGCCCCGACCACCGTCGACCTGCCCACCTACGCGTTCCAGCGCAAGCACTACTGGCTGGACGCGGTCGCACCGATGGTGGCCACCCGCCGGGCACCCACGCCGCCCGACTCGCTCACCGACGGCAGTGACGAGGCGGAGCCGTCGCTGGCCGTCACCCTGCTGCGGCTACCGGCCGCCGAACGCCGGGCGACCCTGCTGATGGCCCTGCGCGGGCTGGCCGCCGAGGTGATGCGGCTCGACCGGGCCGACGACGTCGCCGCCGACGTCCCCCTGCTCGAACTCGGGTTCACCTCGCTGATGGCGATCGACCTGCGCAACCGGGCCGCCGCCGCCACCGGAGTGGACCTGCCCGCCGCGCTGGTCTACGAGCACCCGACGTTCGAGGCGATCGTCGACTACGTCGACACCCTGATCACCGTCTAGACCCTCCGCCCCACCCCCTGATGGCCCGCGATCGACGCAGAATGAGGTCAGTTGTCATGCCGCAGACCCGTGACTTTTCCGAGGACGCGATCGCTGTCGTCGGCATGTCCTGCCGCCTGCCCGGCGCGGCGAACCCGGCCGCGTTCTGGGCCCTGCTCGCCAGCGGGGGCAACGCGATCGGCGCGGCACCCACCGACCGGTCGGGGCCGACCGCCCCACCCGGCGGCTTCCTCGACGACGTCGCCGGGTTCGACGCCGCCTTCTTCGGCATCTCCCCGCGCGAGGCCACCGCGATGGACCCGCAGCAGCGGCTGATGCTGGAGCTGGCGTGGGAGGCGTTCGAGGACGCCCGGCTGGCACCCGACCAGCTGGCCGGGCGGCCTGCGGCGGTCTACGTCGGCGCCATCCAGGACGACTACGCCCAACTGGCCGGCCGGGTGCCCGCCACCGTCCACACCCTCACCGGGCTGCACCGCAGCGTCGTGGCCAACCGGATCTCCTACACACTCGGCCTGACCGGGCCCAGCGTGGTCGTCGACTCCGGGCAGTCGTCGGCGCTGGTCGCCGTGCACCAGGCCTGCGAGAGCCTGCGCGCCGGGACCGTCTCGCTGGCCCTGGCCGGCGGCGTGAACCTCATCCTGGAACCGGGGAGCACCGCCCGGGTCGGCGAGTTCGGCGGTCTCTCCCCGGACGGCACGGCCTGGGTCTTCGACGCGCGCGCCAACGGCTACGTACGCGGTGAGGGCGGCGGCCTGGTCGTGCTCAAGCGGCTCGCCGACGCGGTGGCCGACGGCGACGACATCTCCTGCGTGATCCTCGGCGGGGCCGTCAACAACGACGGTGGCGGTGCCGGCCTGACCGTCCCGGACGGCGACGGGCAGGCCGACGTGATCCGGCGGGCGCACCGGCAGGCGGGCACCGACCCGGCCCACGTCGGCTACGTCGAGCTGCACGGCACGGGCACGCCCGTCGGCGACCCGGTCGAGGCAGGCGCGCTGGGTGCGACGATCGGCGTGCACCGGCCGGCGGACGCTCCACTGGCCGTCGGTTCGGCCAAGACCAACGTCGGGCACCTCGAAGGGGCCGCCGGTCTGGTCGGTCTGCTCAAGCTCGCGTTGAGCGCCCGGCACGGGCAGATCCCGGCGAGTCTGAACTTCAGCACCGTCAACCCGCGCATCGACCTGGCCGCGCTGAACCTGCAGGTGCAGTGCACGCTCGGGCCGTGGCCGGCGGACGCCGCCGGTGACGGCGACGCCCTGGCCGGCATCTCGTCGTTCGGAATGGGCGGCACCAACGCCCACCTCGTCGTCGGGCGGGCGCCCCGGCCCACCGGCGACCGGACCGACGCGCCGACGCCCCCGCACACCGCCCCCTGGGTGGTGTCCGCTCAGAACCCCGCCGCACTGCGCGCCCAGGCGGCCACGCTGCACCGGTTCCTCACCACCGGTGGCGACGTCGCGGGCGTCGACCTCGGCTACTCGCTCGCGACGACCCGGGCCGCCCTGCGGCACCGGGCGGCGATCCGCGCCGGTGACCGCGCCGACATGCTCGCCGCCCTCGCCGCGCTCGCCGCCGGTGACGACCGACCCGACCTGGTCGTCGGCCGCGCCCAGCCCGGCCGGGTGGTCTTCGTCTTCCCCGGCCAGGGCTCGCAGTGGGAGGCGATGGCCCGTGGCCTGTACGCCGACTCCGCGGTGTTCCGCGACCGCCTCGACGAATGTGCCGACGCGCTGGCCGCGTACACCGACTGGGACCTGCGCGACGTCCTGCTCGGCGGGGACGCCGACCAGTTGGCGCGGGTCGACGTGGTCCAGCCGGTGCTGTTCGCCGTGATGGTGTCGTTGGCGGCACTGTGGCGGGCGCACGGGGTGGAACCCGACGCGGTGGTGGGGCACTCCCAGGGTGAGATCGCCGCCGCGTGCGTGGCCGGCGCGCTGACCCTGCCGGACGCGGCCCGGGTGGTGGCCCTGCGCAGTCGGGCGATCCGGGCCCTGGCCGGCACGGGCGCGATGGCGTCTGTGGCGGCGTCGGCCGAGCGGCTGCTGCCGGTGCTGGAGCAGTGGAGCGACCAGGTGGCGATCGGGGCGATCAACGGCCCCGACTCGACCGTCCTGTCCGGAGCGGTGGACGTGCTGCCGCAGGTGCTCGCCGAGCTGACCGCGCAGGGGGTGCGGTGCCGGGCCATCCCGGTGGACTACGCCTCCCACTCCCCGCAGGTCGAGACGGTCCGCGACGAGGTGCTCGCCCAGCTCACCCCGATCACGCCCACCAGTGCCCCGGTCACCTTCTACTCGTCGGTGACCGGAACGCCCGTCGACACGGCCGGTCTGGACGCCGCCTACTGGTACCGCAACCTACGGCAGACCGTCCGGTTCGAGCCGGCCGCCACGGCGTTGCTCGACGACGGGTACACCACGTTCATCGAGTGCAGCCCGCACCCGGTGCTGGCCGTCGGCCTGCGGGAGACCTTCGCCGCAGCCGGGCAGCCGGCGTCCGTCGTGCCCAGCCTGCGGCGCGACGAGGGCGGCCTCGACCGCTTCCGGCAGGCCGTCGGCCATGCGTACGTCGTGGGTGTCCCGGTCGACTGGACCACGTCCTTCCCGGGCGCACAGCGGATCTCCCTGCCCACCTACGCGTTCCAGCGCAGGCCCTTCTGGATCGACGCGCCCGCAACGGACCCGGGCACGACGACCGTACGGCCCGACGCCGACGCGCCGGTGGCCGAGGAGCCCGTCGGCGACGGGGCCTGGGCGACTGACCTGCGGGAGCTGCCGGCGGAGCGGCGCCTCGACGTCGCCCTGGAGTTGGTCCGGCGGCGGGCCGCCGGCATCCTCGGTCATTCGAACGCCACCGACGTGGACCCGGAGACGACGTTCAAGGAACTCGGCTTCTCCTCGCTCACCGTCGTGGAACTACGCGACCGGCTGGTCGCCGACACCGCCCTGCCGCTGCCGTCCTCGCTCGCCTACGACTTTCCGACTCCGGTGTTGGTGGCGGAGCGGTTGGTGGGTTTGGTGGTGGGTGGGGTTTCGGGTGTGGGTGTTGCGGGTGTGGGTGTGGGTGAGGCGGTGGCGATTGTGGGGATGGGGTGTCGTTTTGGTGGTGGGGTGGGTTCGCCGGGGGATTTGTGGGATGTGGTGTTGGGTGGGGTTGATGTGGTGGGTGGGTGGCCGGTGGATCGTGGGTGGGATGTGGAGGGTTTGGTGGGTGGTGGGGTGCCGGGGTGGGGTGGGTTTTTGGAGGGTGCGGGGGTTTTTGATGCGGAGTTTTTTGGGGTGTCTCCGCGTGAGGCTGTGGTGATGGATCCGCAGCAGCGGTTGGTGTTGGAGGTGGTGTGGGAGGCGTTGGAGGGTGCGGGTTTGGGTGTTGGTTTGGATGGTGTTGGGGTGGGGGTGTTTTTGGGGGTGATGGGTTTGGAGTATGGGCCGCGGTTGTGGGAGGCGGGGGAGGGTGTTGGTGGGTATGTGTTGACGGGTTCGGCGGGGAGTGTGGTGTCGGGTCGGGTGGCGTATGTGTTGGGTTTGGGTGGTCCGGCGGTGTCGGTGGATACGGCGTGTTCGTCGTCGTTGGTGGCGGTGCATCAGGCGGTGGGGGCGTTGCGGTCGGGTGAGGTGTCGTTGGCGGTGGCGGGTGGGGTTGCGGTGATGGGGTCGCCGGGGATGTTTGTGGAGTTTGCGCGTCAGGGTGGGTTGTCGGGGGATGGTCGGTGTAAGGCGTTTTCGTCGTCGGCGGATGGTACGGGGTGGGGTGAGGGTGTTGGTGTGGTGGTGTTGGAGCGGTTGTCGGATGCGCGGCGTAATGGGCATCGGGTGTTGGCGGTGGTGCGGGGTAGTGCGGTTAATTCGGATGGTGCGTCGAATGGTTTGACGGCTCCGCATGGTCCGTCGCAGGAGCGGGTGATTCGTCAGGCGTTGGCGAATGGGGGGTTGTCGGCGGGTGAGGTGGATGTGGTGGAGGCGCATGGTACGGGGACGAGGTTGGGTGATCCGATTGAGGCGCAGGCGTTGTTGGCGACGTATGGTCGGGAGCATTCGGCGGAGCGTCCGTTGTTTTTGGGTTCGTTGAAGTCGAATGTTGGTCATACGATGGCGGCGGCGGGTGTTGCTGGTGTGATCAAGATGGTGTTGGCGATGCGTGCTGGGGTGATGCCGAAGACGTTGCATGTTGATGAGCCGACTCCGCATGTTGATTGGTCGTCGGGTGCGGTGGAGTTGTTGACTGAGGCGCGGGTGTGGGGGGGTGTGGGGCCGCGTCGGGCGGGGGTGTCGTCGTTTGGGATCAGTGGGACGAATGCGCATGTGGTTCTGGAGTATGCGCCGGAGTTCGAGCCGGAGCCGGTGGCGGTGTCGGGTGGTGGTGAGCCGGTGGGGCCGGTGCCGTTGGTGTTGTCGGCGCGGTCGGTGGAGGCCCTGCGGGCGCAGGCGTCGCGACTGGTCCCGGTCGTCGAGCGCGGCGAGTCGCTGGCCGGAATCGCGTCGGTGCTGGTACGTGAGCGTGCCGTGTGGGAACACCGGGCGGTGGTCGTGGGCAATTCCCGCGCTGAGTTGGTCGCCGGTTTGACGGCATTGGCTTCCGGTTCGGACCACGTGTCGACGCTGGCTTCGTCTTCGTCTTCGTCTTCGTCTTCGTCTTCGTCTTCGTCTTCGTCTTCGTCTTCGTCTTTGGTTCCGGTTCCGGTTCCGGTTTCTGTTCCGGGTTCGGGTTCGGGTTCTGTTCCCGGTTCGGGTTCGGGTTCTGTTCCCGGTTCGGGTGTGGTGTTGTCGTCGGGTGTGGTGTCGTCGGGTGTGGTGTCGGGTGGTGTGGTGTCGGGTGGGACGGTGTTTGTGTTTCCGGGTCAGGGGTCTCAGTGGTGGGGTATGGGTCGGGAGTTGTGGGAGTGTGATGCTGTTTTTCGGGGTCGGTTTGAGGAGTGTGTGGGGGTGTTGGGTGGGTTGGTGGATTGGGATGTTCGTGGGGTGTTGTTGGAGGGTGGGGAGGAGTGGTTGGGGCGGGTTGATGTGGTGCAGCCGGCGTTGTTTGTGTTGATGGTGTGTTTGGCGGAGGTGTGGCGGGCTGCGGGTGTGGTGCCGGATGCGGTGGTGGGGCATTCGCAGGGTGAGTTGGCGGCGGCGTGTGTGGCGGGGGTGTTGTCGTTGGAGGTGGCGTTGGGTGTGGTGGTGGGTCGGTCGCGGTTGGTGGGGGAGCGGTTGGCGGGGTTGGGGGGGATGGTGTCGGTGGGGTTGTCGGTGGGGGAGGTGGGTTCGTGGTTGGTGGGTTTTGGTGGTGAGTTGGTGGTGTGTGTGGTGAATGGGCCGGGGTCGTGTGTGGTGGGTGGTCCGGTGGGTTTGTTGGGTGACCTGGTCGGGTTGTTGGAGGGTGGGGGTGTGTGGTGTCGGTGGGTGCCGGTGGATTATGCGTCGCATCATCCGGTGGTGGATGTGGTGCGGGATGAGTTGTTGGGTTTGGTGGGTGGTGTGGTTGGTGGTGTGGGGGATGTGGTGGTGTATTCGTCGGTGCGGGGTGGTGTGGTGTCGGGGGTGGAGTTGGGGGGTGGTTATTGGTTTGAGAATTTGCGGTCGGTGGTGCGGTTTGATGAGGTGGTTGGGGTGTTGTTGGGGGATGGGTTTACGCGGTTTGTGGAGTGTTCTCCGCATCCGGTGTTGTCGGTGGGTTTGCGGGAGTCGTTGGGTGTGGTGGGTTCGGGTGGTGTGGTGGTGCCGACGTTGCGTCGGGGTGAGGGTGGTGTGGGTCGGGTGTTGTTGTCGTTGGGTGAGGCGTTCGTTGCGGGGGTGGAGGTTGATTGGGGTCGGGTCGTTCCGGAGGCTGTCCGGGTCGACCTGCCCACCTACCCCTTCCAGGGCCGCCACTACTGGCTGAACCCGACCGCACCCGGCGGGGCCGACGTCTCGCACGCCGGTCTGACCGCCGTCACCCACCCGCTGCTCGGCGCGGTCGTCGAGCTGGCCGGCAGCGCCGTCACCGGGCTCACCGGCACCCTCTCCCTCGCCGCCCAGCCCTGGCTGGCCGAGCACGCCGTCGGCGACACCGTGCTGCTGCCCGGCACCGCGTTCGTCGAGATGGCGCTGCGTGCGGGCGACGAGGTCGGCTGCGACCACGTCGACGAGCTGACCCTCCAGGCGCCCCTGGTGCTGACCGACCGCACGCCGGTGCACGTCCGGGTGGAGATCGACGAGCCGGCCGGGGACGGTCGCCGCGAGATGAGCATCCACTCCCGGGCCGCCGACGTCGATCTTGGTACCGCCTGGACCTGCCACGCCACCGGCACGCTGGCCCCCGAATCCCCCGACCCCGACGCCCCGGCGCACCCTGCGGTGTGGCCGCCCCAGGGAGCCACCGCCGTGGACGTGCGCGACGCGTACGACGAACTGGCCGACGGCGGCTACCGCTACGGTCCCACCTTCCAGGGGCTGACCGCGATGTGGCAGCGCGGTGACGAGGTGTTCGCCGACGTGCTGCTCCCGGAGGCGGCCCACGCCGACGCCGCCTGCTTCGGCCTGCACCCGGCGCTGCTGGACGCGGCGCTGCACGCGGTGCTCATCCGTGACCGGCTGGCCGGCAGGGACGACCTGCGGTTGCCGTTCGCCTGGCAGGGCGTCACGCTCGCCGCCGCCGGGGCCTCGATGCTGCGGCTGTCGCTGCGTCCCACCGCGACCGGGGCGATCACCCTGACCGCCGCCGACGGCGCCGGCCAGCCGGTGCTCACCGTCGAGTCGTTGACCTTCCGCGAGGTCGACCCGGCCCGACTCGGCACGGCCGCCCGGCCCGACGCGCCCCCGTTGTACGGCCTCGACTGGGTCACCGAGCCCACCGGTGGCACCGTCGACCCGTCGCCGCTGCGGTGCGCCCTGCTCGGGCCGGACCCGTTCGGTCTGGGCGCGGTGCTGACCGACGCCGACCACTACGCCGATCTGCCCGCCCTGGTGGCCGCCGGACGGCAGGTCGACGTCGTCGTGGTGACCCGGCCCGACGCCCCGCAGGGCCCGGCCGTCGACGCGGCGCACGGTGCCGCCAGCTGGGCGCTCACCCTGGCCCAGGAGTGGCTCGCCACCGAGGACCTGGCCGACGCCCGGCTCGCCGTGGTGAGCCGGTACGCGGTCACCACCGACGCGGGCACGACCGCGTCCCCGCCGGCCCAAGCCACCGCCTGGGGGCTGCTGCGCTCGGCGCGGACCGAGAACCCGGGCCGGTTCCTCCTGCTCGACCTGGACGACGACCCCCGTTCGCTGGCCGCGCTGCCGGCCGCCCTCGCCACCGACCGGTCCGAACTGGCCGTCCGCGGCGGGGAGCTGCGGGTGCCCCGGCTGGCCCCGGTGCGCCCCGGCGTGCTGCCGGTGTCCGGGGGCGACTGGCGACTGGACGGCACCGGGTCGGGCAGCGTGGACGGTCTCACCATCGTGGCGGGGCAGACCCCGGTCACCGGGTCGGCCGCCCTCGCCCCGCACGAGGTCCGGATCGCGGTACGGGCCGCCGGCCTGAACTTCCGTGACGTCCTGATCACCCTCGGCGTCTACCCCGGCGAGGCCCGGATGGGCATCGAGGGTGCCGGTGTGGTGACCGAGACCGGCACGGCGGTCACCGACCTGCGGCCCGGGGACCGGGTGATGGGCATGGTGGCGGAGTCGTTCGCCGGCACCGCCACCGTGGACCACCGGCTGCTCGTGCCGATCCCGGCCGGTTGGTCGTACGCCCAGGCCGCCGCGGTACCGATCGTCTTCGCGACCGCCTACTACGGACTCGTCCACCTGGGCGGCCTAAGCGCCGGGGAGTCGGTGCTGATCCACGCCGCAGCCGGTGGCGTCGGGATGGCCGCCGTGCAGTTGGCCCACCAGCTCGGCGCAACGGTGTACGCCACGGCCAGCCCCGCCAAATGGGCGGCGGTACGGGCCCTCGGCGTCCCCGCCGACCGGATCGCCTCGTCGCGTACCGACGGGTTCGAGGCGACCTTCCGGGCCGCTGCCCCGGGTGGCGTCGACGTCGTGTTGAACAGCCTGGCCGGCGACCTGCTCGACGCGTCGTTGCGCCTGCTCGCCGACGGCGGCCGGTTCGTCGAGATGGGCAAGACCGACCTGCGTGACCCGGACCGGGTCGCCGTGGACCACCCCGGCCGCCGTTACCAGGCGTTCGACCTGATCGAGGTCGGTCGCCAGGACCCGGACCTGATCCAGCACATCCTGACCGAGATCGTCGACCGCTTCGCCCGGGGGACGCTGACCCACCTGCCGTCGAGGTGCTGGGACGTCCGGTCGGCCGCCGACGCGTTCCGCCAGCTCAGCCAGGCCCGCCAGATCGGCAAGGCGGTGCTGACCGTACCGGCCGCCTGGGACCCCGACGGCACCGTCCTGATCACCGGGGGCACCGGTACGCTCGGCGGCCTGCTCGCCCGCCACCTGGTCACCCGCCACGGCATGCGGCACCTGCTGCTGGCCAGCCGCCGTGGCCCGGCGGCCCCCGGTGCCGCCGAGCTGGTCGGCGAACTCACCGGACTCGGGGCGACGGTCGAGGTCGCCGCCGTCGACGTGGCCGACCGGGACGCCCTGGACGCCCTGCTGGCCGGTGTCCCGGCGGCGCACCCGTTGACGGCTGTGGTGCACACCGCCGGGGTGCTCGACGACGCCCTGGTCCCCGCGTTGACCGACGAGCGGGTCGCGGCGGTGCTGCGTGCCAAGGCCGACGCCGCGTGGCACCTGCACGAGGCCACCCGCCACCGTGACCTTGCCGGGTTCGTCCTCTTCTCCTCCATCATGGGTCTGCTCGGCAACGCCAGCCAGGCCAACTACGCCGCGGCGAACGTGTTCCTGGACGAGCTGGCCCACGCCCGCCGTGCCGAGGGCCTCCCGGCGATGGCCCTGGCCTGGGGCTTCTGGGACCAGCGCAGTGAGATGACCGGGCAGCTCGGTGACATCGACGTGGCCCGGATCGCCCGCCTCGGCCTGGCCCCGCTGACCGTCGAGGACGGCCTGGCCCTGTTCGACGCCGCGCTCACCGCCGACCGGCCGACGGCCGTCCCGGCCCGGCTCGCCCTCGACGCCCTGCGCTCGCCGGCGGCCGGTGCCGTCCCGGAGCTGCTCACCAGCCTGGTGGGTCGGCGTGAGCGTCGGGTCGCGGCGGCCCGGGTGACGGGCAACGCCCTGGCCGAACAGCTCATCGCGCTGCCCACCGCGGAAGGCGACCAGTTGCTGGTCGAGCTGGTCCGGCAGACCGCCGCCGCGGTGCTCGGTCACGCCTCCGCCGCCCAGGTCCCGGCCCCGGCGAAGTTCAAGGACCTCGGCTTCGACTCGCTCTCCTCGGTGGAGCTGCGTAACCGGCTGAGCGCGGCCACCGGCAGCCGGCTCTCCGCAACCATGGTGTTCGACCACCCCACCCCGACCGCAGTGGCGGCGTACCTCAGGGACGAACTGCTGGGCGGCCGGCCGGCGGTGACGGACGCGCCGCTGCCCACCCGGACCGCGACCGACGACGACCACGTCGCGATCGTCGGCATGGCCTGCCGGCTGCCCGGCGGCGTGGGTTCACCGGACGAGCTGTGGGAGTTGCTGACCAGCGGCGGCGACGCGATCGGCGAACCGCCCAACGACCGCGGCTGGGACCTCGTCGACCTCTTCGACGCCGACCCGGACCGCCCTGGCAAGACCTACGTGCTCGACGGCGGGTTCCTGCCGGAGGCGGGGGAGTTCGACGCCGGCTTCTTCGGCATCTCGCCCCGCGAGGCGCTGGCGATGGACCCGCAGCAGCGGCTGCTGCTGGAGACCTCGTGGGAGGCGCTCGAGCGGGCCGGGATCGTGCCGGAGGCCCTGAGTGGCTCGGCCACGGGGGTCTTCGTCGGCGCGCTCGCCCAGGACTACGGCTCACCGCTGCACGAGGTGTCCGAGGGCCTGGACGGGCTGCGGCTCACCGGGAGGTCCACGAGCGTCATCTCCGGGCGCGTCGCCTACGCGCTGGGCCTGCAGGGCCCGGCGGTGACTGTGGACACGGCGTGTTCGTCGTCGTTGGTGGCGTTGCACCAGGCGGTGGGGGCGTTGCGGTCGGGTGAGGTGTCGTTGGCGCTGGCCGGTGGGGTGTCGGTGATGGCGACCCCCGGCATGTTCGTCGAGTTCTCGCGGCAGCGCGGTCTGTCGGTGGACGGCCGCTGCAAGGCGTTCTCATCCTCCGCCGACGGCACGGGCTGGGGCGAGGGCGTCGGCGTGATCATGTTGGAGCGGTTGTCGGACGCCCGGCGGAACGGGCACCCCGTCCTGGCTCTGGTGCGGGGTAGTGCGGTGAATCAGGACGGTGCGTCGAATGGTTTGACGGCTCCGCATGGTCCGTCGCAGGAGCGGGTGATTCGTCAGGCGTTGGCGAGTGCGGGGTTGTCGGCGGGTGAGGTGGATGTGGTGGAGGCGCATGGTACGGGGACGAGGTTGGGTGATCCGATCGAGGCGCAGGCGTTGTTGGCGACGTATGGTCGGGAGCATTCCGCGGAGCGTCCGCTGTTCCTCGGCTCCCTGAAGTCGAACATCGGTCACACGATGGCGGCGGCGGGGATCACCGGCGTCATCAAGACCGTCCTGGCCATGCGGGCCGGGGTGATGCCGAAGACGCTGCACGTCGACGAGCCGACCACGCACGTGGACTGGTCGTCGGGTGCGGTGGAGCTGCTCACCGAGGCGCGGATGTGGGACGGTGACGGGCCGCGTCGGGCGGGCGTGTCGTCGTTCGGGATCAGCGGCACCAACGCGCACGTGATCCTGGAGTCGGTGCCGGAGCCGGTCGTGGTTACGGGCGACGAGCCGGCGGGGCCGGTGCCGTTGGTGTTGTCGGCGCGGTCGGCGGAGGCGTTGCGGGCCCAGGCGGTGCGGTTGGCCGGGCTCGTCGAGCGCGGCGAATCGCTGGCCGGAATTGCTTCCGGACTGGTGCGGGAACGTTCCCGGTGGGAGCACCGAGCAGTGGTCGTCGGCAATTCGCGCGCCGAGTTGGTCTCCGGTCTGGCGGCCGTGGGATCGGGTTCCGGCGCGGCGTTGGCCGCTGCGGGGAGTTCCGTTTCCGGTCGGGTGGTGTCGGGTGGGACGGTGTTTGTGTTTCCGGGTCAGGGGTCTCAGTGGTGGGGTATGGGTCGGGAGTTGTGGGAGTGTGATGCTGTTTTTCGGGGTCGGTTTGAGGAGTGTGTGGGGGTGTTGGGTGGGTTGGTGGATTGGGATGTTCGTGGGGTGTTGTTGGAGGGTGGGGAGGAGTGGTTGGGGCGGGTTGATGTGGTGCAGCCGGCGTTGTTTGTGTTGATGGTGTGTTTGGCGGAGGTGTGGCGGGCTGCGGGTGTGGTGCCGGATGCGGTGGTGGGGCATTCGCAGGGTGAGTTGGCGGCGGCGTGTGTGGCGGGGGTGTTGTCGTTGGAGGTGGCGTTGGGTGTGGTGGTGGGTCGGTCGCGGTTGGTGGGGGAGCGGTTGGCGGGGTTGGGGGGGATGGTGTCGGTGGGGTTGTCGGTGGGGGAGGTGGGTTCGTGGTTGGTGGGTTTTGGTGGTGAGTTGGTGGTGTGTGTGGTGAATGGGCCGGGGTCGTGTGTGGTGGGTGGTCCGGTGGGTTTGTTGGGTGACCTGGTCGGGTTGTTGGAGGGTGGGGGTGTGTGGTGTCGGTGGGTGCCGGTGGATTATGCGTCGCATCATCCGGTGGTGGATGTGGTGCGGGATGAGTTGTTGGGTTTGGTGGGTGGTGTGGTTGGTGGTGTGGGGGATGTGGTGGTGTATTCGTCGGTGCGGGGTGGTGTGGTGTCGGGGGTGGAGTTGGGGGGTGGTTATTGGTTTGAGAATTTGCGGTCGGTGGTGCGGTTTGATGAGGTGGTTGGGGTGTTGTTGGGGGATGGGTTTACGCGGTTTGTGGAGTGTTCTCCGCATCCGGTGTTGTCGGTGGGTTTGCGGGAGTCGTTGGGTGTGGTGGGTTCGGGTGGTGTGGTGGTGCCGACGTTGCGTCGGGGTGAGGGTGGTGTGGGTCGGGTGTTGTTGTCGTTGGGTGAGGCGTTTGTTGCGGGGGTGGAGGTTGATTGGGGTCGGGTCGTTCCGGAGGCTGTCCGGGTCGACCTGCCCACCTACCCCTTCCAGCACGAGCACTACTGGCTCAAGACCACCCCGTCCGGCGTCACCACCGATCGTGGCGACCATGCGCTGCTCGGCGCCCCGGTGGAGTTGCCCGGCTCCGGCGGGGTGGTGCTGACCGGCACCGTCTCCCTGGCCGGCCTGCCCTGGCTGGCCGCCCACACCGTCGGGGACACCGTCGTACTGCCCGGCACCGCCCTGCTCGACCTGGCGCTGAAGGCCGGCGACGACGTCGGGCTCGACCACGTCGACGCCCTGACCCTGCACGAGCCGTTGACCGTGCCGGCCCGGGCGGCTGTCCACCTGCGGGTGGAGATCGGCGCACCGGGGGACGACGCCCGCCGGCCGCTGAGCATCCACGCCCGACGGGCGGACACCCCGGCCGGAGCGCCCTGGCGCTGCCACGCCTCCGGCACGCTCGCCGCCGGCGTACCGTCGCCGGGTGTCGACCTGACGGTGTGGCCGCCGCCGGCCGCGACCGGAGAGCCCGCCGCCGACGGTGTCGCGCGCTGGCGGCGCGACGGTGAGGTCTTCGCCGAGGTCCGGCTGCCCGACCGGCAGCGCGCCGAGGCGGACCAATTCGGACTGCACCCGGTCCTGCTGGACGCCGCACTGCGGGCCGTCGACGACCCGGCCGACGCGCCGTCCCGGCTGGCCGAGTTGCGCGGCGTGACCCTGCGGGCGGTGGGCGCGACCGTGCTGCGGGTGCACCGTGCCGCGTCGGGGCAGGTCACCGTCGCCGACGCGACCGGTTCCCCGGTGGCGACGATCGCCGCCGTCACCACCCGCCCCTGCCCGACCGGTGAGGTCCGGACCGCGAGCGCCGCCGCCCAGGACGGCCTGTTCCGGGTGGAGTGGGTCCCGGTGTCCACGCCGGCCACCCCGCCGTCGCCGCCGACGATGGTCGTCGTCGGCGCCGATCCCCTGCGGGCCCGCGCCGGGCTGATGTCGGCGGACACCTACGCCGAGGCGTACCCCGACCTGGCCGCGCTCACCGCCGCGGTCGAAGCCGGCGCGGCCCGTCCGGACGTCATCCTGCTCAGCGACACCGACCCCGCGCCGTCGGCCGGCAGCCCCTGGGAGACCAGTCGCCTCGTCACCCTGCGCCCGGACCCGACCGCCGCGGCCCCCCGCCGCCGTGGCCGGGCGGGCACCACCGGAACCGCCGCGGTGCCGGCCGCCGCGGTGCCGGCCGCCGCGGTGCCGGCCGCCGCGGTGCCGGCCGGTGCGACGCCCGCCCATGGCGACACCGTCGTGGTGGACGGCGTCAAGGCGTCCTGGCGGGCACTGACGACGGCGCTCGCCCTGGCCGAACCGCACCTGGTCGTCCGTCGCGGGACGGTGCTGACGCCCCGCCTGGCCCGGGTCACCGTCCCGGTGGACGACGCGACGCCGCCCGACGTCACCGGGCCGGTGCTGGTCACCGGCGGCGCGTCGGCGGCGCGCGGGGCGACCGTGGCCTTCCTGCGCGGGTGCGGGATCGAGGCCGGCGACGGCAGCGGGGACGCAGCCACCACCGTGGTCCGGCTGGACCACCCCGACGCGACGGTCACCAGCGCCACCCCGACCGTCGCGCTGCTGCGGGAACGGCCCGCCGGGGACCTGTCACCCGACGAGCTCGTCCTCGTCGAGGCGGCCTGCCGCGTCGGCGGGTCACTGGTCGTCGCGGCCGGGGCCGGCGCCTGGTCGCGGTCCCCCGACGCCCCGGCGCTGCTGCGGTCGTTGGCCCCGGCCGGCACCCGCCGCACCGCACGGGCCGTCGCCGACGCCCCGGCCGGCCTCAAGCAGCGGCTGGTGCTCGCGCCCGAGGGCGACCGGGACCAGATCCTGCTGGAGCTGGTACGCCGCAACGTCGCGGCGGTGCTCGGCCTGGCGTCGGCCGAAACCGTCGAACGGGACCGGCGGTTCCGGGACGCCGGGTTCGACTCGCTGTCCGCCCTGACGGTCCGCAACCTGATCAGCACGGAGACGGACCTGCGGCTCGCGCCCACGGTGGTCTTCGACCACTCCACCCCCGACGCCCTGGTGCGTCACCTCAGGCAGGAACTGCTCGGCTACTGACGATCCGCCGGCCTGCGGCGGAACACAGCTGAAGAATGGAGGGACCCCGTGCGAGTCGAAGGTGTCTATCTCGACGGGATCGGCCACCACCTACCCGACTGGGTGAGCGCCGAGGACGCGGTCGCGGACGGCCGGTACCGGGCGGAGGTCTTCGAGGCGAGCGGCCTGACCGGGACGCACATCTCGACGAAACTGCCCGCCCTCGACATGGCGGTGCTGGCCGCCCGGACCGCGCTGGAACGGTCCTCGGCCGGGACCGCCGACGTCGAGTCGCACATCCACGCGAGCGTCTACTACCAGGGGCCCGAGGGCTCCTACCCACCCGGCTACATCCTGCGTGAGCTGGGTGTCGCCGGCGCCGGCTCCCTGGAGATCCGGCAGGGGTGCAACGGGCTGCTCGCCGCGCTGGAGATCGCCGTCGGGCAGCTCACCGGCGTGGCCGAACTCGCCGTGGCTCTGCTGACCACCGCCCAGAACTTCGAGACGCCGCTGGTCGACAGGTGGCACGGCTTCGGCGACTCGTACATCCTCGCCGACGGTGCGGCGGCGGCCGTCGTCACCACCGAACCCGGCTTCGCCGAGGTCCGGTCGATCTGTTCCGGCACCCTGCCCGGGCTGGAACGGTGGCACCGTGGCGACGGCCCGTTGACCCCGCCGGTCGAGCAGAGCGCCGAACAGGTGTCGATGACCGCGCGGGCGGCCGCCTTCACCGACGACGAGATGCCGCTGGCCCGGGCCGTGGAGAGCCTCAGCGAGTTCGACGTCGGCATCATCCGCCGGGCGCTGGTCGACGCGGACCTCAACGTCGCCGACCTGGCCCGCGTGATCACCATCAACGAGGACGCCCGGATGACCGAGTTCACCACCCTCGGCCCGCTCGGCATCGACGTGTCTCTATCGACATGGGACTATGGCCGGTCGGTTGGCCACGTCGGCGCCGCCGACCTGGTCATCTCACTGGACCACCTGCTCGACACCGGGCAGGTCCACCCCGGCGACCACCTCCTGCTGGTCTCCCAGGGCCCGGGATGGCTCTGCTCCGCCGCCGTCCTCACCCTGCTGGAGAAGCCGTCCTGGCTGGAGTGAAGTGCCGTTTTAGATGCGTTCTAGGCCCTCTGTCTAGCGTCGAACCGTCACACGTTCCGAGTGCGCAACGGAGGGGATTCAGTGGACGCGATCGTGGCCGACGATGTCGATGCCGGGACCTTTGGCGTACCCGGAGCACGTCTGTATTACGAGGTCCAGGGCCAGGGGCCGGTGTTGCTGGTCCTCCAGGCCGGTGAGGGTGACGCCGGCCGGACCAGCTATCTCGTACAGCAACTCGCCGACCGGTACACGGTGGTGACCTACGACCGGCGCGGCCTGTCCCGCAGCAAACTCGACGGGCCACCCGCAGCGTTGACCATGGAGACCCATGCCGACGACGCGAGCGCCCTGCTCGCCCACCTCACCGACCAGCCGGCCCACGTGCTCGGCTCCGGCTACGGTGCGGCGATCGGGCTCTATCTCTCGCTGCGCCACCCGGAGCAGGTCCGCACCCTGGTCGCCCACGAGGCCCCCACCCTGCGACTGCTGCCGGCGGCCACCCGCGAGCGGGTCGTACGGGGGGTGGCCGCGGCCGAACGCGCCTACCACAACGACGGTTGGGGCCCCGCTATGAAGCAGATGGCGGCACTCAGCGGCATCGACCTGACCACGCTGGAGATGGAACCGGGCGTCGACTTCCAACCGATGACGGTCGACCGGGCCGCGAACATCGAGTTCTTCGTCAAGTACGACGGCCCGGCCTTCCGCAACTGCCAGCTCGACGCCGACGACATCGCCCGGCTCAAGCAGACCGGCATCCGGGTGGTCCCGGCCGGCGGCTGCATCTCACAGGACATCTGGGCGTACGTCTGCGCGGAGGCACTCGCCGACGAACTCGGCACGGCGGTGGTGGAGTTCCCCGGTGGCCGCAACGGCCACACCACCCACCCCCGCGCCTTCTCGGCACGCCTGCACGAGGTGCTCGCCGCCGTCGCCTGACCTCCGCGCCCGACACCCAACCTCGAACAGGGACGGCCATCCATGGGAAGCACTGCCCCCGCGTACCAGGACGCCATCGCGGTCATCGGAATGTCCTGCCGATTCCCCGGCGCCGCCTCCCCGGACGAGTTCTGGGACCTGTTGGTACGCGGGGAGGAGGCGATCCGGGAAGCGCCGGCCGACCGCTGGTCCGGCGACCCGGGCACGGTCCGTCGTGGCGGCTTCCTCGACGACGTGGCCGGCTTCGACGCCCCGTTCTTCGGGGTGTCGCCCCGCGAGGCCGCCGCGATGGACCCGCAGCAGCGGCTGATGCTGGAACTGGCCTGGGAGGCGCTGGAGCACGCCGGGGCCGACCCGACGCCGCTGCGCGGCTCGTCGACCGGGGTGTTCATCGGCACGATCCAGGACGACTACGCCACCCTGACCCGGCGCGGTGGCGGCGACCCCGGCCCGCACACGCTGACCGGGCTGCACCGCAGCGTCATCGCCAACCGGGTCTCCTACCGGCTGGGCCTGGCCGGGCCGAGCATGGTGGTCGACACCGGCCAGTCGTCGGCACTGGTGGCGGTGCACCGGGCGATCGAGTCGCTGCACGCCGGCGAGTGCACGATGGTGCTCGCCGGCGGAGTCAACCTGATCCTGACCGGGGAGAGCACCGACGCCGTACGCGGCTTCGGTGGCCTGTCACCCACCGGGCGTACCCACCTGTTCGACGCCCACGCCGACGGCTACGTCCGCGGTGAGGGCGGTGGCCTGGTCGTGCTGAAGCGGCTCGCCGACGCGGTCGCCGACGGCGACCGGATCTTCTGCCTGATCCACGGCGGTGCCGTCAACAACGACGGTGGCGGCGACGGCCTGACCACGCCCAGCCAGGCCGGCCAGGAGCAGGTCGTCCAGCTCGCGCACACCCGGGCCGGCACCGACCCGGCCGACACCGGCTACGTGGAACTGCACGGCACCGGAACCCCGGTGGGTGACCCGATCGAGGCCGCCGCACTCGGTGCGGTGGTCGGCACGGCACTGGCACCCGGTGACCGGTTGCTGGTCGGCTCGGCCAAGACCAATGTGGGCCACCTGGAGGGCGCCGCCGGGGTGGTGGGGCTGATCAAGACGGCGCTCGCCCTGCGGCACGGGCTGATTCCCGCCTCCCTGCACCATGAGACGCCCAACCCGGCGATCGACTTCGCGGCCACCCGACTGACCGTGCAGACCACCCTCGCGGTCTGGCCCGTCAACCGGCCCCTGGCCGGCGTCTCGTCGTTCGGCATGGGCGGCACCAACTGCCACCTGGTCCTCGGCCCGTGGCCCGCGCCGCCCGCCGCCGTTGACGCCCCGACGTCCGTCGACGGGCCCGGGACGCCGTCGGGCACCCAGGTGGCCGCACCCGCCGTCGCCCGGGTCGTCTGGCCGCTGTCCGGTCGTACCCCGGCGGCGCTGCGCGCCCAGGCGCACCGCCTGCACCGCCATCTCACCGACCGGCCCACGGTGCCGATCGGCGCTGTCGGCCGTTCGCTGGCCGGCCGCAGCGGCTTCGACCACCGGGCCGTCGTGGTCGGCCGCGACCGTGAGGAACTGCTCGCCGGGTTGGCCGACCTCGCCGACGGCCGTCGCCGGGCGGGACTGGTCACCGGTCGGGCCGACACCGGCACCCTGGGCTTCCTGTTCACCGGGCAGGGCGCGCAACGCCCCGGGATGGGACGCGACCTGTACGACGCCTCGCCGGTCTTCGCCGAGGCGTTCGACGAGGTGTGCGCGGAACTCGACAGGCACCTGGACCGGCCGCTGCGCGAGGTCGTCTGGGACGATCCGACCGCGCTGGACCAGACCGGCTACACGCAACCCGCGCTCTTCGCCCTCCAGACGGCGCTCCACCAGCTCACCGTCTCCTTCGGGGTACGCCCCGACTACCTGCTCGGTCACTCGATCGGTGAACTGTCCGCCGGGTACGCCGCCGGGGTCTGGTCCCTGCCCGACGCCTGTCTGCTCGTCGCCGCCCGTGGTCGACTGATGCAGGCCGCGCCGGCCGGCGGCGCGATGCTGGCGATCGCCGCGCCGGAGGACGTGGTGACCGCCCACCTCGCCGACTTCGCCGCACGGCTGGACCTCGCCGCCGTGAACGGCCCGAACGCGGTCGTCGTCTCCGGCGACGCCGACGCCGTCACCGACCTCGCCGCCCGCTTCGACCAACTCGCCGTCAAGACCCGACGGCTCCGGGTCAGCCACGCCTTCCACTCCGCCCACATGGACCCGGCGCTGGACGAGTTCACCCGCGTCGCGGCCGGCATACCCGCCCGGACGCCCCAGGTGCCGGTGGTGTCGAACGTGTCCGGGAAGCTGGTGCAGGCCGAATACACCGACCCGACGTACTGGGCGGCGCAGATTCGTCGACCCGTCCGTTTCCTCGACGGCCTGCGTACGCTGCGGTCGGCCGGGGTCACCGCGTTCCTGGAACTCGGCCCGGACCCGGTGCTGACCGGGCTGGCCGAGGCGGAGCACGACGCCGGCTCCGGCAGCTCCGACGACACGGCGTACGCCGTCCTGCTGCGGCGGGACCGCGACGAGCCGACGACGGCGTTGACCGCGCTGGCCCGGCTGCACTCCCACGGTGTGCCGGTGAACTGGTCCCCACTGTGGCCGGACGCGGACCGCGCCGACCTGCCGACCTACGCGTTCCAGCGGCGACCGTACTGGATCGACACCGCCGCCTCCTCCGCCGGCACCGCCTCCACCGCCACCGCCACCGCCTCCACCGCCGGCTCCGCCGTGCCGGTCGACGTGCCTCCGTCGACCGCGCCGGAGGCACCCGCGACCGGGGCGGCGGAGGTCGACCCGGCCAGCTGGGCTGGGCGGCTGTTGGCGCTGCCCGAGCACGAGCGCCGGCCCGCCGCCGAACTGCTCGTACGTCGCCTGGTGGCCGAGACGCTCGACTATGCCGACCTGGCCGACGTCGACGGCAGTCTCACCTTCAAGGAACTCGGCATCACGTCGCTCACCGCCGTGGAACTACGCAACCTCGTGACCGCCGAAACCGGCCAGTCGTTCTCCGCCTCCATGGTCTTCGACTTTCCGACTCCGGTGTTGGTGGCGGAGCGGTTGGTGGGTTTGGTGGTGGGTGGGGTTTCGGGTGTGGGTGTTGCGGGTGTGGGTGTGGGTGAGGCGGTGGCGATTGTGGGGATGGGGTGTCGTTTTGGTGGTGGGGTGGGTTCGCCGGGGGATTTGTGGGATGTGGTGTTGGGTGGGGTTGATGTGGTGGGTGGGTGGCCGGTGGATCGTGGGTGGGATGTGGAGGGTTTGGTGGGTGGTGGGGTGCCGGGGTGGGGTGGGTTTTTGGAGGGTGCGGGGGTTTTTGATGCGGAGTTTTTTGGGGTGTCTCCGCGTGAGGCTGTGGTGATGGATCCGCAGCAGCGGTTGGTGTTGGAGGTGGTGTGGGAGGCGTTGGAGGGTGCGGGTTTGGGTGTTGGTTTGGATGGTGTTGGGGTGGGGGTGTTTTTGGGGGTGATGGGTTTGGAGTATGGGCCGCGGTTGTGGGAGGCGGGGGAGGGTGTTGGTGGGTATGTGTTGACGGGTTCGGCGGGGAGTGTGGTGTCGGGTCGGGTGGCGTATGTGTTGGGTTTGGGTGGTCCGGCGGTGTCGGTGGATACGGCGTGTTCGTCGTCGTTGGTGGCGGTGCATCAGGCGGTGGGGGCGTTGCGGTCGGGTGAGGTGTCGTTGGCGGTGGCGGGTGGGGTTGCGGTGATGGGGTCGCCGGGGATGTTTGTGGAGTTTGCGCGTCAGGGTGGGTTGTCGGGGGATGGTCGGTGTAAGGCGTTTTCGTCGTCGGCGGATGGTACGGGGTGGGGTGAGGGTGTTGGTGTGGTGGTGTTGGAGCGGTTGTCGGATGCGCGGCGTAATGGGCATCGGGTGTTGGCGGTGGTGCGGGGTAGTGCGGTTAATTCGGATGGTGCGTCGAATGGTTTGACGGCTCCGCATGGTCCGTCGCAGGAGCGGGTGATTCGTCAGGCGTTGGCGAATGGGGGGTTGTCGGCGGGTGAGGTGGATGTGGTGGAGGCGCATGGTACGGGGACGAGGTTGGGTGATCCGATTGAGGCGCAGGCGTTGTTGGCGACGTATGGTCGGGAGCATTCGGCGGAGCGTCCGTTGTTTTTGGGTTCGTTGAAGTCGAATGTTGGTCATACGATGGCGGCGGCGGGTGTTGCTGGTGTGATCAAGATGGTGTTGGCGATGCGTGCTGGGGTGATGCCGAAGACGTTGCATGTTGATGAGCCGACTCCGCATGTTGATTGGTCGTCGGGTGCGGTGGAGTTGTTGACTGAGGCGCGGGTGTGGGGGGGTGTGGGGCCGCGTCGGGCGGGGGTGTCGTCGTTTGGGATCAGTGGGACGAATGCGCATGTGGTTCTGGAGTATGCGCCGGAGTTCGAGCCGGAGCCGGTGGCGGTGTCGGGTGGTGGTGAGCCGGTGGGGCCGGTGCCGTTGGTGTTGTCGGCGCGGTCGGTGGAGTCGTTGCGGGCGCAGGCGGTGCGGTTGGCGGGTTTTCTGGGTGGTGTTGGTGGTGGGGTGTCGTTGTCGGATGTGGCGTGGACGTTGGCGGGTCGTGCTGGGTTTGCGCATCGTGCGGTGGTGGTGGGTAATTCTCGGGCGGAGTTGGTTGCGGGTTTGACGGCGTTGGGTTCTGGTGCGGATTACGTGTCGTCTCCGATTCCGACTTCGACCACGTCTCCGGTTCCGACTGCGAATGCGACTGCGTCTCCGTCTCCGAATGCGGCTCCGACTGCAACTTTGGCTTCGACTGCGGATTCGGTTCCTGCTTCGGTTTCGTCTTCGTCTTCGTCTTTGGTTCCGGTTCCGGTTCCGGTTTCTGTTCCGGTTTCGGGTTTGGTTCCGGGTTCGGGTGTGGTGTTGTCGTCGGGTGTGGTGTCGGGTGGTGTGGTGTCGGGTGGGACGGTGTTTGTGTTTCCGGGTCAGGGGTCTCAGTGGTGGGGTATGGGTCGGGAGTTGTGGGAGTGTGATGCTGTTTTTCGGGGTCGGTTTGAGGAGTGTGTGGGGGTGTTGGGTGGGTTGGTGGATTGGGATGTTCGTGGGGTGTTGTTGGAGGGTGGGGAGGAGTGGTTGGGGCGGGTTGATGTGGTGCAGCCGGCGTTGTTTGTGTTGATGGTGTGTTTGGCGGAGGTGTGGCGGGCTGCGGGTGTGGTGCCGGATGCGGTGGTGGGGCATTCGCAGGGTGAGTTGGCGGCGGCGTGTGTGGCGGGGGTGTTGTCGTTGGAGGTGGCGTTGGGTGTGGTGGTGGGTCGGTCGCGGTTGGTGGGGGAGCGGTTGGCGGGGTTGGGGGGGATGGTGTCGGTGGGGTTGTCGGTGGGGGAGGTGGGTTCGTGGTTGGTGGGTTTTGGTGGTGAGTTGGTGGTGTGTGTGGTGAATGGGCCGGGGTCGTGTGTGGTGGGTGGTCCGGTGGGTTTGTTGGGTGACCTGGTCGGGTTGTTGGAGGGTGGGGGTGTGTGGTGTCGGTGGGTGCCGGTGGATTATGCGTCGCATCATCCGGTGGTGGATGTGGTGCGGGATGAGTTGTTGGGTTTGGTGGGTGGTGTGGTTGGTGGTGTGGGGGATGTGGTGGTGTATTCGTCGGTGCGGGGTGGTGTGGTGTCGGGGGTGGAGTTGGGGGGTGGTTATTGGTTTGAGAATTTGCGGTCGGTGGTGCGGTTTGATGAGGTGGTTGGGGTGTTGTTGGGGGATGGGTTTACGCGGTTTGTGGAGTGTTCTCCGCATCCGGTGTTGTCGGTGGGTTTGCGGGAGTCGTTGGGTGTGGTGGGTTCGGGTGGTGTGGTGGTGCCGACGTTGCGTCGGGGTGAGGGTGGTGTGGGTCGGGTGTTGTTGTCGTTGGGTGAGGCGTTTGTTGCGGGGGTGGGGGTTGATTGGCGTCGGGTGGTGGGTGCGGGTCGGTTGGTGGATGTGCCGACGTATGCGTTCCAGGGGGAGCGGTACTGGTTGGAGGCACCCCGCAACACCGGCGACGACACGACCGCCACCGGCCACGCCCTGCTCGGTGCCGCGGTGGAGCTGCCCGGCTCCGGCGGGGTGGTGCTGACCGGCAGGGTGTCCCTGACCGACCAGCCGTGGCTGCGTGACCACGCGGTCGGCGACACGGTCGTCCTGCCCGGTACGGCCTTTCTCGACATGGCACTGCGCGCCGGTGACGAGGTCGGCTGTGGCCACGTCGACGAGTTGACCCTGCACCAGCCGCTCGTCCTGACCACCGGTTCCGTGCAACTGCGCGCCGTGGTCGACGCCGCTGACGACGCCGGTCGCCGGCCGGTGTCCATCTTCGCCCGGAGCGGCTCCGGCGAGACGGACTGGACGACGTGCGCCGCCGGTGTCCTCTCCGACAGTGACGACCGGGCACCGGCCGAGGGCCTGGCCGACACCTGGCCGCCGGCCGACGCGGAACCCCTCGACTGCGTCGAGCTCTACTCCGACCTGGCTACCCGGGGCTACCACTACGGCCCGGCCTTCCAGGGCGTACAGGCCGCCTGGCGGCGCGGAAACCAGGTCTTCGCGGAGGTGGCGCTCGCCGCCGAGCAGCACGCCGAGGTGACCGCCTTCGCCATCCACCCGGCGCTGCTCGACGCGGCCCTGCACGCCGGCCTGACCGACCCGGAGGCACCCGCCGCGCCGGTGGAGCTGCCCTTCGCCTGGTCCGGCGTCGCCTTGCACCGCACGGCGGCGACCACGGCCCGGGTCCAGCTCACCCGGACCGCACCCGGTGTCCTGCACCTGGTCGTCACCGACCCGACCGGCGCGGCGCTGGCCACCGTGGACACGCTCGTGATGCGGCCCATCCCCGGCGGCCTGCGGGGACCCGCCACCGACGGCGGCCTGTACGCCATCACCTGGTCACCCTCCGGTGACCGGGAGCCCGCTGCGGCGGACCCGGCGGATGCACCCGACCGGCAGGTGCTGGACCTGACCGACCGGGGGGTCGGCACCACCACCGACGGCGACGCCGCCGAGGCCGCCCGGTTGCTCGTGCACGAGGTCCACGCCGAGGTCACCCACTGGCTGACCGGGGCCGGCACCGACGGGTCCCCGGGCGGGGCCCACCCGTCGAAGCTGGTCGTGGTGACCCGGGGCGGGGTCGCGGTCGGGCCCGACGAGGACGTCGACCCGGCTGCCGCCGCCGTGTGGGGGTTGCTGCGTACCGCCCAGATCGAGCACCCGGACCGGATCGTGCTGATCGACCTGGACGACGACGAGCGCTCCCGGGCCGCCGTCACCGTCGCCGGGTTCGGCACCGAGCCACAGCTCGCCATCCGCTGCGGCGTCGAGCACCGGGCCCGGCTCACCCGGCTCGCCCCACCCGGCGACGCCTCGCGGGCCACCGCCGGGACGCGCAACGACGGCACCGTCCTGATCACCGGTGCCTCCGGGGTGCTCGGTGGGGTCTTCGCCCGTCACCTGGCCACCCGATATCCCACCCAGCGGCTGCTGCTCGTCGCCCGGCGCGGTGCCGCCGCACCCGGGATGGCCGAGTTGACCGCCGCGCTGGGCGACCTCGACGCCCGGGTGGAGGTGGCGGCCTGTGACGTGACCGACCGGACGCAGCTCGCCCGGCTGCTCGACGCGATCCCCGCCGCGTACCCGCTCACCGCCGTGGTGCACGCCGCCGGGGTGCTGGACGACGGACTGCTCACCTCCCTGCGCCCCGAGCAGCTCGACGCCGTCCTGCGGCCGAAGACCGCGGCGTGGCACCTGCACGAGTTGACCCGCGACCTCGACCTGGCCGAGTTCGTGCTCTTCTCGTCGGTGACCGCGACCCTGGGCAACGCCGGTCAGGCCAACTACACGGCGGCGAACGGCTTCCTGGACGGCCTGGCCGCTCACCGACGCGCCCACGGCCTGCCGGCCACCAGCATCGCCTGGGGCCTGTGGGCCACGGCCTCCGGCATGACCGCCCACCTGAGCCGGACCGACCTGAACCGGCTGGGCCGCGACGGGATCGGCGCGTTGGACGAGGCGGCGGGCCTGGCGCTGTTCGAGGCGGTCCGGGCGGGCCACCCGACCGGCCCGGACCCGTTGCCGGCGACCGTGGTCGCCGCCCGGCTGGACGAGGCCGCGCTCCGCGCGAAGGCGACCGCCGGGCTGCTGCCCGCCCTGTTCGGGGACCTGGTCCGGGTCGCCCCACGCCGGGTGCGGGCGACCGCCGGTGTCGACGCCGGTCAGTCCTGGGAGCGGCGGATGGCGGCGCTCCCTGCGGCCCGGCGTCGGGAGGCGGTCACCGAGCTCCTGCGCGGCGCGGTGCTCACCGTCCTCGGACACGACCCGGCCGGGACGATGGAGGCCGACCGCACCTTCAAGGACTTCGGCTTCGACTCGCTCAGCGCGGTCGAGCTGCGCAACCGGATCGGGGCCGCCACCGGGATCACCCTGCCGGTCACCCTGGTCTTCGACCACCCCACCCCGGCCGCGCTCGCCGAACACCTCGACCAGCGGGTCTCCGGCGGCACCGGTCCCGCCCCGACGCCGGTCGCCCCGACGGTCGGGCCGGCCGACGAACCCATCGCGATCGTGGCGATGGGCTGCCGCTACCCGGGTGGTGTCGAGTCCCCGGAACAGCTGTGGCGGCTCGTCGCCGACGGTGTGGACGCGGTGGGCGGGTTCCCCCGCAACCGGGGCTGGGACATGTCCGGTCTGCTCGACTCCGGCTCGGACGGGCCCGGCACCAGCCACGCCGACCAGGGTGGTTTCCTCTACGACGCCGACCGGTTCGACGCCGACTTCTTCGGCATCAACCCCCGCGAGGCCGCCGCGATGGACCCCCAGCAACGGCTGCTGCTCCAGACCGCCTGGGAGACGTTCGAACGGGCCGGCCTGCCGTCGGCCACCCTGCGCGGCAGCCGTACCGGCGTGTTCGTCGGGGTGATGTACGGCGACTACGGGGCCCGGCTCGCCACCGCGCCCGAGTCCTCCGAGGGCTACCTCTACAACGGCAGTGCCGGCAGTGTCGCCTCGGGACGCATCGCGTACACCTTCGGGTTGGAGGGGCCGGCCGTCACCGTCGACACGGCCTGCTCCTCGTCGCTGGTGTCGGTGCACCTGGCGGCGCAGGCCCTGCGTCGGGGCGAGTGCACGATGGCCCTCGCCGGTGGTGTCACCGTGATGGCCACCCCCAAGACGTTCATCGAGTTCAGCAGGCAGGGCGCGCTCTCCACCGACGGCCGGTGCCGGGCCTTCTCGTCGTCGGCGACGGGCACCGGATGGGCCGAGGGGGTCGGTCTGCTGCTGCTCGAACGGCTCTCCGACGCCGAACGCAACGGGCACGAGGTGCTCGCCGTGTTGAGCGGCTCCGCCGTCAACCAGGACGGGGCCAGCAACGGGATGACCGCGCCGAACGGGGCGGCCCAGCGTGCGGTGATCCGGCAGGCGCTCGCCTCGGCCGGGCTCACCGGCGTCGACGTCGACGCGGTGGAGGCCCACGGCACCGGCACCCGGCTCGGCGACCCGATCGAAGCCGAGGCCCTCATCGCGACGTACGGCGTCGGACGCTCCCCGCAGACGCCGCTGTGGCTCGGCTCGCTCAAGTCCAACATCGGCCACGCGCAGGCCGCCGCCGGGGTGGGTGGTGTGATCAAGATGGTGCTCGCGATGCGCCACGGCACCCTCCCGCGCACCCTGCACGTGCAGGAGCCGACGCCGCACGTGGACTGGTCGGCCGGCGCGGTCCGC
The DNA here is from genome assembly GCF_050942205.1 of Micromonospora sp. CA-248260. NCBI lineage: Bacteria > Bacillati > Actinomycetota > Actinomycetes > Micromonosporales > Micromonosporaceae > Micromonospora > Micromonospora sp. CA-248260. Next base: position 2,017,793 of record NZ_CP192021.1, read on the forward strand.
CTGCTCGACGAGGCCCGGGACTGGGTCGCGGTGGCCGACCGTCCCCGCCGGGCGGGCATCTCGTCGTTCGGCATCAGCGGCACCAACGCCCACGTCATCGTCGAAGCTCCCGCGCCGGCCGGACGCCCCGGCGACGACGTCCCGGACAGCCCGTCCGCCGACGCGGGGAAGGAACCGGCCGGGGTAGCGCCGGGCACGGACGATGGCGGTGCCGGGGCGGCGGCCCTCCCGGTCCTCGTTCCCCTCTCGGCGCGTACCGCCGAGGCACTGCGCGGTCAGGCCCGCCGGTTCGCCGCCGCCCTGGCCGACCTGCCGCCCGGCTCCGACGGGCAGCGGGCGCTGGTCGCGGACACGGCGTACACCCTGGGTCGGCGGGCGGTGTTCGCGCACCGCGCGGTGCTGGTCTGCCGGGACCACGACGGCCTGCTCGCCGGCCTGTCCGCGCTCGCCGACGGCGGCGTGGCCGGCGGCGTCGTCACCGGGCGCGGCACACCCGGCGGGTTGGCCCTGATGTTCACCGGGCAGGGCAGCCAGCGTCCCGGCATGGGCGCCGAGTTGTACGCCACCGAACCCGTCTTCGCAGCGGCCTTCGACGCGGTCTGCGCCCACCTCGACCCCTACCTGGACCGTCCCCTGCGCGCAGTGGTCTTCGCCGCCCCCGACTCGGCCGACGCCGCGCTGCTGGACCGGACCCGCTACACCCAGGCGGCCCTGTTCGCCGTGCAGACGGCGCTCTACCGGCTGGTCGAGCGGGCCGGCATCGTCGCGGACCGGCTGATCGGCCACTCGATCGGTGAGGTCGTCGCCGCGCACGTGGCCGGGGTGCTCACCCTGCCCGACGCGTGCCGGCTGGTGGCGGCCCGCGGCCGGCTGATGGAGTCGGCCCCCGAGGGCGGCGCGATGATCTCGATCCGGGCCGACGAGGCCACCGTGACCGCCCTGCTCGGGCCGGACGCGCACCGGTTGAGCATCGCCGGGATCAACGGCCCGGAGTCGGTGGTCGTCTCCGGCGACGCCGACGCGGCGCAGCGGGTCGCCGAGCGGTGCCGGGCCGACGGCCTCGGCACCCGGCAGCTGCGCGTCAGCCACGCCTTCCACTCCGCACACATGGACGGTGTGCTGGCGGAGTTCGTCCGCCTCGCCGGCGAGTTGACCTTCCACGAACCCGAGATCCCGATCGTCTCCAACGTCACCGGTCGCACGGCCACCACCGAGGAACTGACCTCACCCGACTACTGGGCCCGTCACCTGCGCGGCACGGTCCGGTTCCACGACGGGGTCCGCACCCTGCACGCCGACGGGGTCCGGATCTTCGTCGAGCTGGGACCGGACCCGGTGCTCGCCGCGATGGTGCAGGGCAGCATCGGCGGTGCGGAGCCGGCACCGGTGACCGTGGCCGCGTTGCGGACCACCCAGCCGGAGCAGGACACCTTCGCGGCGGCCGTGGCGACGGTACTGGCCAACGTCGAACACCCCGACCCGGTGGCGGTGCTGGCCGCGCGCAATCCGGCCGGCCGGCTGGTCGCGTTGCCCACCTACCCGTTCCAGGCCACGCGGCACTGGCTCGACGCCCCGGCCCCGGTCGGGGACACCCGCGCCGCCGGCCAGGACACCGCGGGTCACCCCCTGCTCGGTGCCGTGGTCGAGTTGGCCGACGGGGCGGGTGAGCTGCTCACCGGTCGACTCTCGGTGGCCGACCAGCCGTGGCTGGCCGACCACGCGGTCGGCGGGGTGGTCACGCTGCCCGGCGCGGCGATCGCCGACCTGGCCGTCCGGGCTGGCGACCAGGTCGGGTGCGGGCGGGTCGACGAGCTCACCTTCCGGACGCCGATCGTGCTGCCGGCGCAGGAGGCCGTCCGGCTCCAGGTCACCGTCCGGCCGGCCGACGGGTCGGGGCGTCGGGCCTTCACCGTGCACACCCAGCCGCAGGACCGCTCCACGCCGTGGCGGCTCAACGCCGACGGAGTGCTCGGCACCGAGGCGGCCACGCCCGCCGGGTGGCCCGAGGGCGACGCGCCGTGGCCGCCGCACGGGGCGTCGCCGGTGGACCCGGACGCCCTGCACGCCGACCTGGTGGCCGCCGGCCTGGCGATCGGCCCGGCCTTCGCGGGCGTACGGGCGCTCTGGCGGGCCGGTGACGTCCACTACGCCGAGGTGGCCCTGCCCGACGAGGTGTCGTCCGACGCCGCCGGTTTCGGCCTGCACCCGGCGCTGCTCGATGCGGCACTGCGCGCCGTCGCGTTCGGCGTCCCACCGACCGACCGGCTGCACCTGCCGTTCACCGTCGCCGGTTTCGCCCTGCACGCCGGCGGCGCGACCACCGCCCGGGTACGGCTCGCGCCGGGCTCCGGGGCCGGCACCGTCTCCGTGTCGTTGGTCGACCCCGCCGGTGCGCCGATCGCCGACATCGACGAGTTGGCCCTGCGGCCGTACCAGCCGGACAGCGGGCCGACGGGTGGCCTCTACCGTCTCGACTGGCACCCCGTGGCGCTGCCGGCCGTCGACCCGAGCCCGCACCCCCGGTGGGCGGTGCTCGACGACGGTCGCGTCCTGGCCGACTCGGCGGCGGAGCTGCTCGGCCCGGCAGCCCTCTTCGTCGACATGACGGCCGTCCACGAGGCGGTGACGAACGGGGCCCCGCCGCCGTCGGTGATCGTGGTCGACGCCGTCTCCTCGATCGCCACGAGCCGGGCGATGGCCGCGCTCGCACCGCCGTTGGCCGCCGAACGGGCCGTCGCCGACACGCTGGAGTTGTTGCAGCAGTGGCTGGCCGACGACCTGCTCGCGGACGTCGGTCTGGTGGTGCTCACCGAGCTGGCGGTCGCCGCGCGCCCGGGTGAGACGCCCGATCCGGCGATGGCCGCGGTGTGGGCGATGCTCGGTAGCGCGCAGAGCGAGCACCCGGGCCGGATCACGGTGGTCGACGTGGACGGCACGCCGGCCTCGATCACCGCCCTGCCGATGGCGCTGGCCGCCCGGGATCCCCGGCTGGCCCTGCGTGACGGCGTCGCCCTCGCTCCCCGGCTCGCCCCGCTTCCCGCCCCGGCCCGGACCGCCGGGGACCGGCCGGACCCGACGGCCACGACGGGTGACCGGCTCGACGCCGACGGCCCCGTGCTGATCACGGGTGCGACCGGCGCGGTGGGGGCCGTGCTCGCCCGGCACCTCGTCGCACAGGGTGTCCGTCGGCTGGTGTTGACCGCCCGGCGCGGCCCGCAGGCGCCCGGCGCGGCGGAACTGCTCGCCGACCTGACCGCCGCCGGTGCCACCGCCACCGTCGTCGCCTGCGACGTCGCCGACCGGGACCGGTTGGCCGAGGTGCTCGACGCGTACCAGCCGGGTGCGGTCTTCCACGCCGCCGGTGTGCTCGACGACGGGGTGCTCACCGGGCTGACCGCGCAACGCTGTGCCGCCGTGCTGCGCCCCAAGGCCCGGGGCGCGTGGAACCTGCACGAACTCACCCGGGGTCGACGCCTCTCGGCTTTCGTGCTGTTCTCGTCGGTGGCCGCCACCGTCGGGACCGCCGGTCAGGCCAACTACGCGGCGGCCAACGGTTTCCTGGAGGCGCTGGCCGGGCAGCGTCGCGCCGAGGGACTTCCCGGCCTGGCCGTCGGCTGGGGGCTGTGGGGCACCGGCGGTATGGCCGGCGAGCTGGGCGCGGCGGACCGGGCCCGGCTGGCCCGCATCGGCATCTCCCCGATGGCCGCGGCCGATGCGCTGGGCCTGCTCGACGAGGCGCTCGCCGGGGTCGACCCGTACCTCCCGCCGGTCGTGGTGGCTGCGGCGTTCGCGCCGGCGGCACTACGCGCGGCGGCCGGGGCCGGTGGGCTGCCGGACGTCCTCACCGCACTGGCTCCCGTGGTGCCCGTGCCGGCCCGCCGGGCGGCGGCCGTGAGCTCCGCCCCCGGGAACGACCCGGGCAGTCTCACCGACAGCCTGGCCGCCCTGTCGACCCAGCAGCGTGGCGAGCGGCTGCTGGACCTGGTCCGCACGGAGATCCGCGGCGTCCTGGGTTACACCGACGCGGAGGTCGTGGACGACGAGCGCAGCCTGCGCGACATGGGTTTCGACTCGCTCACGGCGGTGGAGCTGCGCAACCGGCTGAACACCGTCACGGGACTGCGGCTGCCGACCACGCTCGTCTTCGACTTTCCGACCGCGGTGGCGCTGTCGGAGCAGATCGGCACCCGTCTGGTGCCGGAGACCGGTGAACCCGCCGGAGCGGTGCTGGCCGTGCTGGACCGGCTGGACGCTCTGCTGGCCACCCGCGACATCCCCGACGGGGAGGAGGACGACATCGGTGAGCGACTGAGGAATCTGCTGTGGAACTGGCAGGGCCGGCAGGGCGGCGACGAAGCCGCCGGGGGCGCCGACGAACTCGACACGATCGACGACGACGACCTGTTTCACACATTGGACCGGGAGCTCAGCGGTCCGCATCCGGATCGGCTCCCCTGACCGGCACGCGACCGTGTGGTCGGCACCGGCAACCGCATCATGAGGCATGGAAGGGAAATATCTTGAATAGGCTGCGCGGAAACCCGTGGGCGGTGCTGGCGACACTGTCGATCGGTTTCTTCATGACCCTGTTGGATCTCACGATCGTCAACATCGCCATCCCGGACGTGATGTCCGACCTGGGCGCCTCGTTCAACCAGGTGCTCTGGGTGATCAGCGCGTACTCGCTGGTCCTCGCCGTCCTGTTGATCACGACCGGGCGGCTCGGTGACCTGAAGGGACCACGGCTGCTGTTCCTCACCGGTACGGCGCTCTTCACCCTGGCGAGCGTCTTCTGCGGTGCGGCACAGAACCCCGGCCAGCTCATCGGGGCGCGGGCCGTGCAGGGCATCGGCGCGGCGATGATGGTGCCGCAGACCCTCGCGATGATCATCGGTATCTTCCCGCCGCAGCGGCGGGGCACGGCCATGGGCGTCTGGGGTGCGGTCGCCGGTGTCGCCACCATCTCCGGTCCGACCCTCGGCGGTCTGCTGGTGTCGACCTTCGGCTGGCGGTCGATCTTCTTCGTCAACGTGCCGTTGGGCATCGCCGTGCTGGTGCTGACCCCACTGCTCATCCCCAACATGAAGCCGGACCGCAAGCACCGCTTCGACGTGGTCGGCGTGCTGATCGCCACCGCGGCGCTGTTCTGCGTGGTGTTCGCCCTCAACGAGGGGGAGCGTTACGACTGGAGCGCGAAGATCTGGGCGTTGCTCGCGGTCGGGGTGGTGTTGATCGGCGTCTTCATCGCCCACCAGCGCACCAAGCAGGACGACGAACCGCTGGTGCCGTTCGCGTTGTTCCGGGACCGCAACTACACGATCATGAGCATCAACGCGGCCGTCGTCTCGATGGCGATGCTCGGACTGGTCCTGCCGATGAACCTCTACCTCCAGCAGGTCCTGGGGATGGACGCATTGCACGCCGGCCTGACGCTGGCACCCTCGCCGCTGGTCGCGATCATCGTGTCCCCGTTCGCGGGTCGGCTGTCGGACCGTATCGGCGGCAAGTTCGTCCTGCTCTTCGGTCTGACCATGTACGCCATCGGCATGGTCATCCTGGTCAGCCTGGCCCAGTTGGACAGCAAGTGGTACACCTTCCTGCCCGGTCTGCTCGTCGCCGGCGCCGGCACCGGGTCGTTGCTGGCGCCGATGGCGACCGAGGCGATGCGCGGGGTCAACCCGCGGCTGGCCGGAGCGGCGTCCGGGCTGAACAACACGGTGCGGCAGCTCGGTTCGGTGCTCGGTCTGGCGATCGTCGGCGCGCTGATCCAGAGCCGGCTCGCCACCACGGTCCGGGAGGAGGCGACCGCGCAGGCCGGGCAGTTGCCGGCGGATGTGCGTGACCGGTTCGTCGACGCCGGGGTGCAGGCCGGGGCCGGTGGTCCCGGTGGCATCTTCGGTCACCTGCCGGGCGACCTGCCGGACCAGCTCCGGGCCCAGATCGCGACGGTCTTCACCAACGTGTACGACCATGCCTTCCTGTCCATGTTGAAGACCAACTTCCTCTTCCCGATCGCCATCGTCGTGGTCGCGGCGGTGCTCACCACGTTCGTCCGGCGGCGGCCCCCGGCCCCGACCCCGCCGGGCACCGCGGTGCCCGCACCGGCGCCGGCCGCTGCGGCTGCGGTGGCCCCGACCGAGGCAAGCCGGACGTAGCACGGCTGACACCCGAGACGACGTGTCCCTGGTCCGCAGTCGCGGCCGGGGACACGTCGTTTCGGGTCGGGCGGGGTTCAGAAGACCAGCACCCGGTTGTCGTACTGGAGCAGCCGGTCGGCGCAGTGCCACTCGACGGCTCTGGCCAGGACGGTCCGTTCCACGTCCGCGCCGAGCCGGACCAGGGTGGCGGTGGTGTCCCGGTGCGAGGTGCGGATCACGTCCTGCTCGATGATCGGCCCTTCGTCCAGCGCGGCGGTGACGTAGTGCGCGGTGGCGCCGATGAGCTTCACGCCGCGCTGCCGGGCCCGCTCGTACGGGCCGGCGCCGGGGAACGCTGGTAGGAACGAGTGGTGGATGTTGATCACGGGGACGCCGACCTTCTCCAGGAACCCGCCGCTGAGGATCTGCATGTAGCGGGCCAGCACGATCAGGTCGCACTGCCCGGCCAGCAGGTCGGCGAGGGCACCCTCGGCGGCGTCCCGGGCGCCGGGCCGGACCGGGACCTCGTGGAAGGGCACGCCGAATCCGGTGACGGTGTCGCGCAGGACGGGGTGGTTCGAGGCGACCAGGGTGACGTCCGCGGCCAGCTCTCCGCGCCGCCACCGCCAGAGCAGGTCGACCAGGCAGTGGTCGGCCCGCGAGGCCAGGATCGCGATCCGTTTGACCTGTCGGGCGTCGCTGAACCGCCACCGCATGCCGAACGGCTCGGCGATGGCGGTGGCGAACTGGTCGCTCAGGCCCGCCCGTCGCTCGGGTGCGATGGTGAACTCGGTACGCAGGTAGAACTGACCGCCGCTGGGTTCGCTGGTGTACTGGTCCAGCTCCACGATGCTGGCTCCCCGCAGGTGCAGGAACCTGGCCACGGCGGCGATGATCCCCGGCTGGTCGGGGCTGGACACGATGAGACGAAGGGTGTCGACCGACATCTGCTCTCCTCGACGATCTCGGGGTGCCCGGGAAGGTGACACCCCGACGCCGAGCCTGCCCTGCGGACCTAACGCGGATCCTGCGTCGTGCCGTCGTGCCGTCGTTCACCCGTCCGTCGGGCTCATCCGTCGCTCGCCTCGGTGCCACCGCGGAGCCGCAGGAGCGCCTGCGGGGTGAGGCTGCGGGCGAGGGTCTCCAGGGCGGCGGTGATCTCGGCGATCCGCTGCGGGTCGTCGGTGCCGAGTGCCGTGGCCAGCGCGCCGTCGATCGAGGCGGCCCTGATCTGGACGACCCGGTCGGAGACCTGCTGTGCGGTGTGCAGCAGCAGCCGTCGCCGGTCGTGGGGGTCGGCCACCGCGTCGATGGCACCGGCCTTGCGCAGGCGTGCGGCGCAGACCGACACCTTGCTCTGCGGGAAGCCCGTCCGCTCGGCGATCTCGCTGACCGAGGTGCCCGGATGGGCCCGGATGTCGCTTGCCACGATGAGCACCGAGCGGTGCAGCGCCGGGTGGGGGTCTACCCCCTCGGTGGGGATCGCCTCTTCGCCGATCTTCATGAGGGTGCGCCCCAGGAGGAACAACTCGATGCCGTTCACCCGTTCAGAGTACATCAGAAACGATCCATCATTCGAGATGCATCTGATACGATGCTTTTATCGGCGCGAGGCCCGCCCGTCCGTCAAGCGCATGGAGATGCACATGTCCGCAACCGACACCCTCCGGACCGGTACGCTCGCCGTCGCCGGCGCCCGCCTCTACCACGAGGTCCGGGGCAGCGGCCCGGTCCTGCTGATCGGCCAGAGCGGTGAGGGTGACGCCCGCCGGACCGCCGACCTGGTCGCACAGCTCGCCGACGCGTACACCGTGGTGACCTACGACCGGCGCGGGCTGTCCCGCAGCGCGCTCACCGACCCCGACCGGCCGGTGACCCTGGCCGACCACGCGGACGACGCCGCCCGCCTGCTGGCCGCCCTCACCGACGAGCCGGCCGCGATGCTCGGGTGCAGCCTCGGTGCCTCGATCGGGCTCCGCCTGGCCGTCCACCATCCCGGCCGGCTGCACACGCTGGTCGCCCACGAACCGGTCTCGCCCCGGCTGCTGCCCACCGGCGAGCGGACCCGCCACGAACGCGAACTGCTCGACGTCCAACGCCTCTACGCCGCCCGTGGACTGACCGAGGCCATGCGCGAGATCGCCCGGGTGCTCGGCATCGACCCGACCTGCCAGCAGGCCGAGCCCGACCTCACCCCGCAACCGTTCACGCCGCGCCGGGTCGCCAACTTCGACACGTTCATCCGCCGGGACTTCACCGCGATCGTCGGCGACGACCTGCGCCCGGCCGACCTGCCCGGCTGCGGCACCCGGATCGTCCCGGCCGTCGGTGCCCGCACCGCACCGGAGGTCTTCGACCGCCGGTGCGCCGACCGGCTGGCCGAGCTGCTCGGGACCGCACCGGTGGTCTTCCCCGGCGGCCACAACGGCAACACCACCCACCCCCGGGGGTACGCGGCCACGCTGCGCCGGGTCCTCACCGCCGCGCAGCGCTGACCGGCGGAGCCGACCACCCACCGTGCGGCGTGGCACCGGGGCGCCGACCACCCGCCGTGCGGCGTGGCACCGGGGCGCCGACCACCCGCGGTGCGGTCCCGCGTGCCGGTGGCGCATCGGCGGCCGGTGCCGGGGTGGGACGGTTCAGCCGCGACTCCACCGCTGGCTGGTCGCGCCGTTGCAGTCCCAGATCTGGGTACGGGTGCCGTTGGCCGTGCCGTTGCCCACCAGGTCCAGGCACCGGCCCGAGCCGACCGCCGTGACGGTGCCGTCGGCGTTGAAACGCCACTTCTGGTTCGACTGGCCGTTGCAGTCCCAGATGATCACCGACGTGCCGTTGGCGGTGCCGGCGTTGTTGACGTCCAGGCACTTGGTGCCGTAGACCCGCAGCTCCTGGCTTCCGGTCGAGGTCCACGACTGGTTGGCCTGGCCGTGGCAGTCCCAGACGATGGCGGTCGCGCCGTTGGTCTGCGTCGCGCCGTTGACGTCGAGGCACCGGCCGGCGGAGACGCTGCGTACGGCCGACGTCGTGCCCGGCGGGGGCGTCGTCGGTGGGGGAGTGGTCGGCGGCGGGGTGGTCGGGGGTGGCGTCGTGGGCGGCGGGGTGGTGGGCGGGGGCGTGCCGCCGCCGGTGACCAGGAACATCGCCGCGCCGTGCGCCGGCACCGAGGCGCTGATCGTGCCGGTCGACGTCGAGCTGCTGTGCGCCCACAGGTCCCGCACCGCGTAGGACGACGCGCTGCCGAGGCCGAGCGCGCTGGCCGTGGTGGTGACGGTGGCCGTGCCGCCGCCCCGGTTGAGCAGCACCGTGGCCACCCCGCCGGAGGACATCGGCTTGCGCCAGACCTCCAGGTCACCGCTGTCACTGATCTTGTAGCCCTGCCGGCCGCCCCAGTCCTGGTTGACCGCGATGACGTCGGTGTTGGTCAGGATGGTCCGGGTGGCCGCCGACATGGTGCGCAGGTCGTTGCCGGCCAGCAGTGGGGCGTTCAGCAGCGCCCACAGGCTGAAGTGGGCCCGCGACTCGGTCTCGGTGGGGCCGTTGCCGACCTCCAGCATGTCCGGGTCGTTCCACGCGCCGGGACGGGCGTACGAGTCCTTGCCGACCTGCTGGTCGAGGATGCCCATGATGGAGTTCCAGTTGCCGCCGATGTCGCCGGTGTTGCGCCAGGAGTTGCCCACCGACGCGCCCCAGGTCCAGACGCTGTCCTGGCCCCAGTTGCACAGGCTGTAGAGGATCTGCCGGCCGGTCGCCGCCAGCGCGTCCCGCATCGCCGTGTAGCGCTGCTGTCCGCTGCGACCGAGGTGGTCGCCGCAGTTGTCGTACTTGAGGTAGTCGACGCCCCAGGACGCCCAGAGGTTGGCGTCGCGCTGCTCGTAGTTGATGCTCGCCGGGTAGCCGGCGCAGGTGGTGGTCCCGGCCGAGGAGTAGATGCCCAGCTTGAGGCCCTTGCCGTGGACGTAGTCGGCGAGCGCCTTCATGCCGCTGGGGAACTTCGCCGGGTCGGCGACCAGGTCGCCGCTGGCGTTGCGCTGTTTGGTCGACCAGCAGTCGTCGATGTTGACGTACTCGTAGCCGGCCGCCGCCATGCCGCTTGTCACCAGCGTGTCGGCGGTCTGCCGGATGAGCGTCTCGTTGACGTTGCAGCCGAACGAGTTCCAGTCGTTCCAGCCCATCTGCGGGGTGCGGGCCAGGCCGTTCTCCAGCGCCTGCGCGGGCGGGGCGCTGCCGAGCACCGCCGCGCCGGTGACCACCGCCGTGCCCAGGGTCGCCGCCAGCAGTACGGGGGACAGCAGGGCGACTCGTCGTCTGAACATGCGCACGCTCCTTGCCGGGGTGCAGGCCACGATTCGTAATACATCGACGTTCGCCAACGTAATTCGTCTGACATCTGACGTCAATACGCGCCCGTCGACCGTACCCGGGGCCGGCCTGCGCCGCCCTCGCCCGGGCCGCACCGCCCGCCGCCCGCCGTCCGGGGGTCGGTCACCGGACGTCCGGGCTGCACACCTTCCAGTCGCCGTCCTGCCGCTCGACGTTCAGCCCCACCGTCCGGGGTGCCTGGTCCGAATAGGTGACCTCGGCGGTCACCCACCGCAGGGTCGGTCCCTCGCTCAGGCGCTTGACCGTCACGTCGGTGATCCGGAACCCGGTCACCCCGTACCCGGCCGCAGGACGGTCCAGCCAGTCCGCCCGCGACTCGCGGCGTCGGTCGGCCGCACACAACATGTCGTACGCGCCGTTGTCGTCATGCCTGACCACTGCGGACAGGTAGGCGTCGGCGGCGGCGCGGATGCCGGGCTCCTCCCTCGCGTCCTTGTGGGACAGGTAGAAGCCGGCGGCCGGTGTGCCACAGCAGAGCAGCACGCCGACGCCGACGATAGCGATGACGAAACCCCGGTCGGAGAGGTCCTTCTCGGCCACCGCACCGACGGTACGGGCCGGCGGCAAGGTGCCCGCCGGCCCGGCCGCGACGGGTGTCCACCGTGCACCACGGCGGACACCCGTCGACAGCCCCCGTCAGGAGACCGAGGCGGGGAACCGGTCCCAGACCCGGTGCGCGGCCAGCAGGGGCTGCGCGTCGGCGAGCACGCCGCTCGGCGAGTCACCGGCCACCACACCCGCCGCGCCGGCCACCCCGGCCAGCTCCAGCACCCGCACGCCGTCACCCCACGCGCCGATCACCTTGGCGTGCCGCCAGCACTCCTGCACCAGCAGCAGCACCCGGGGGTCGACCACGGTGGCGTCCGCCGCGCCCTCCTTGGCGTCCCGGGCCGGCAGCGCGCCGGGGCCGGCGCGGGGGCCCCGGCCAGCAGCAGCGCGTCAAGCTCGACCGAGCGGCCGGTGGCGAAGGTCCGCTGCACCGTCAGGCCGCCCACCGTGCCGCCGTGCGCGGCGATCACCAGCGGCACCATGCCGGCGGCGGACACCTCCCGGCGTACCTGCTCGACGTCGTCGGTGTCGGCGTCCGCGTCGACCACGATGCCGACCGTCCGGCCGTCGGCCGGCCAGACGCGGCCGAGCTGGGACAGCGCCGGGCTGGGCGTGACGTCGGCCAGCGGCACGGTCGGCTCCGGTGCCGGCAGGCCCAGGCCGGTGGCCACCTGCGCGCAGAGCACCGGGTCGATGTTGGCCAGGCACTGCAACTGCCGTTCCCGGATCGCCTGGTGGTAGCACTTGCCCAACTCGAAGGTGTAGGCCCGGACGATGTGCTCCCGCTCCACCGGCGACATGCTCAGCCAGAACAGCCGGGCCTGGCTGAAGTGGTCGTCGAAGGAGGCCGGGTTGGCCCGGACCTTCGGGGCCTCGGCCACGGTGACCGGCACGTCGACGAACGCGTTCTCGGCGTCCCCGGCCGGGAACGGGTTGCCCCCGTCGAGCGAGTTCGGCCGGTACGGCGCGACCCCGGCGTGCACGGCCTGCTGGTGGAACCCGTCGCGGAGCATGTCGTTGACCGGCGCGTGCGGCCGGTTGATCGGGAGCTGCGAGAAGTTCGGCCCGCCCAGCCGGGTGAGCTGGGTGTCGACGTACGAGAAGAGCCGCCCCTGCAACAGCGGGTCGTTGGTGACGTCGATGCCCGGCACCAGGTGGCCGAGGTGGAAGGCGACCTGCTCGGTCTCGGCGAAGAAGTTCGTCGGCGTCCGGTTGAGCACCAGCTTCCCGACCGGCTGCACCGGTGCCAGCTCCTCCGGCACGATCTTGGTGGGGTCGAGCAGGTCGATGCCGGCGAAGGTCTCCTCCGGGGTGTCCGGGAAGACCTGGAGGCCGAGTTCCCACTCCGGGTACGCGCCGGCCTCGATGGCGTCGTAGAGGTCACGCCGGTGGAAGTCGGGGTCCATACCGCTGAGCAGCTGTGCCTCCTCCCAGTCCAGCGAGTGCACGCCCAGCTTCGGCTTCCAGTGGAACTTCGCCAGCACCGTCGCCCCGGCGGCGTCGACCAGCCGGAAGGTGTGCACCCCGAAGCCCTCCATGGTCCGGTACGAGCGCGGGATGCCCCGGTCGGACATGTTCCACAGGGTGTGGTGCTGCGCCTCGGTGTGCAGCGAGACGAAGTCCCAGAAGGTGTCGTGGGCGCTCTGCGCCTGCGGGATCTCCCGGTCCGGGTGCGGCTTGCCGGCGTGGATGATGTCGGGGAACTTGATCGCGTCCTGGATGAAGAAGACCGGCATGTTGTTGCCGACCAGGTCGAAGGTGCCCTCGTCGGTGTAGAACTTGGTGGCGAATCCCCGGGTGTCCCGGACGGTGTCGGCCGAGCCCCGGGACCCCAGGACGGTGGAGAACCGGACGAACACCGGCGTTTCCTTACCCTTGCGCAGGAAGCCGGCCCGGGTGACCTCTTCGGCGCCGTACCCGGTGAAGACGCCGTGCGCGCCCGCGCCCCGGGCGTGCACCACCCGCTCCGGGATGCGTTCGTGGTCGAAATGGGTGATCTTCTCGCGGAGGTGGTGGTCCTGGAGCAGCGTCGGCCCGCGCGGACCGGCCTTGAGTGAGTGGTCGGTGTCGCGCAGCCGGGCCCCCTGCGCGGTGGTGAGGAACTCGCCCTGCTGGCCGTTGGCGACGGCCGGTGCGCCGGTGGCCGCGCCGGTCGGGGTACGGGTCTGCGGTGCGCCCTGTTCCTTCTTGGGTGGCAGCGGACCGTGCGGGGTGGTGGGCTCCTCGACGGTCGGCGGGGCGGTGCCCGGTGCGCCGGGCACCTCGGGGGTGATCAGGTGGGACACCTTCTCGGCTGCGGCGTCCACCACGTCCTTGACGACTTCGGTCGGCTTGCGGGATTCCATCTGGGTGGCACCTCTTTGTGCGGAGCGGGGAACGGGTCTTCTTCCCCTACCCGGGCATCCCACCGCAAAACACGCAGGGCCGTCCGGTACGCCGCCGCCCGCCGCCCGCCCGGGCACCGCGCTGCCGCCGTGGGGTCAGCGCAACGCGCGGAGGGTGACGGCGGTGACCGCGCCGTACGCCAGGTGCGGGACCAGGTCGGCTACCCAGTCGGTGGCCGACCAGGTCCGCGGGTCGGTGACCCGCAACAGGGTCAGCGGGCCGTTGGAACCGATCATCGCCAGGCCGGTCAGCGCGAGGGTGGACACGCCCAGCGGCAACCGGCGACCACCGGCCGCCACGTAGCCGACGGCGGCGGCCACCGAGGTGACGTAGCCGAGCAACGGCCCGAGCCCGGACCGCCGGTTGGTGGCGGTCCGGGCGTCACCGAGGTCGACGTGGGCCAGTTCGGCCAACCGGCCGGCGCTGTCCTCGGCGGTGCTGCTGGCCGGCCGGGCCCGGACCACCATGTCGAGGTAGGTGACGGCGTTGAGGGCGGACGCGCCGGCCGCACCGGCGATCAGGGCTCTGCTGGTCGGCATCATCCCTGCCGCGTACCCGCCTGAGCGGCGGTGACACCCCGGAGCACCGCCCGCCAGCCGGGACACCGGCCGCTGCCGGTCAGGAGACCGCTGCCGTCACCAGTTCCCGGACCCGCTTCTCCACGGTAGGGCTCCAGGTACGCAACGCGTACGACACCGGCCAGAGGTCACCGTCGTCGAGGTGCGCCGCCTCCTGGAAGCCCAGGGTCGAGTACCGGTAGTTGAACTTGCCGGCGTCCTGGAAGAAGACGACGATCTTGCCGTCCTCGTTCGCGTACGCGGGCATCCCGTACCAGGTCTTCGGGGACAGCTGCGGAGCCGCCGTGACCACCGTCAGGTGCACCCGCTCGGCCAGCGCCCGGTCCGCCGGGGCCATCTGGGCGATCCGGTCCAGCACCGCCTGCATCCCGTCGGCCTTCTTGGCGCCCTTCTTCCCCTCGGCACGCAACTCGGCGGCGCGTTCCTGCATCGCGGCGCGCTCCTCGGCGCTGAACCCGCCGGCATCGGCCCCGGCGGCCTCTCCGGCGGTGCCGCCGCCGGACGCGGCGGTCGAACTCTTCGTGGACACGCTGTCTCCCTCACTGGGTGGACGAGGCGCGGCGTCCTGCCGGCCACCTGGGAAAAGGCTATGGTCCGGTGCCGCCGCCCGCTTCTCGATTCCTGACCAACGGCAGGCGGCCGGATGATCCCACCGTGGGGCAGGACCGGGCTGCGCCGGTCCACCCGGGTTGGCGGCCGGCTGGCGGACCCGTCGTCGGGGGTGCCGGTCGTGGACACGTCGCCGTCGATGCGTCTATGGTCACCGCATCCTCCGCCCGTGCCCGTCGTCCGAGGAGCGCCATGGGTTTCCCGGTATCCCTCGACGACCTGCTCGGCGACGAGGTACGCCGCGACCCGTACCCGTACTACGCCCGGCTGCACGAGCTGGGGGAGGCCGTCGCGCTCGCCCCGACGGCCCCGTACGCCGCGGTGGTCCACGGGTACGACGCCGCCCACCGGGTCCTGCGTGATCCGGTGTTCCGGGTGCTCGACGCGGACCACCTGGACCGGGCCGGCCTGCGCTGGCGGGACCACGCGGTGATCCGGACCCTGCAGGCCAGCATGTTCAACGCCCCGCCCGACGACCACGCCCGGATACGCCAGTTGTTCGGCCAGGCGCTGACCGCCCGCCGGGTCACCGCGTTGGAACCGGCGATCCTGCGCATCGCCGACCGGCTGCTCGACGGGCTCGCCCGGGAGGGCGCGGACGGCCGACCGGTGGACTTCATGGCCGCGTTCGCGTTGCCCCTGCCCAGTGCCGTCGTCGGCGAGCTACTGGGGGTGCCCGAGCGGGACCGGGGGTGGTTCCCGGCGCGGGTGCGGGCGTTCGACGCGGTGCTGGAGATCGGACCGCGTTCGTTCCGGGAGATCCGGGCCGCCAACGTCGCCGCCGACGAACTGACCGCCTACTTCACCGACCTGCTGGCCGTACGCCGGGCGGAGCCCCGCGACGACCTCGTCTCGGCGCTGGCGGCGATCCGGGACGGACGCCCCGACCAGCTGTCGGAGGCCGAGCTGCTGGCCAACCTGATCGTCATGTACAACGCGGGGTTCCGGACCACGGCCAACCTCTTCGGCACCGGGCTGACCCTGCTGTTGGCGCGGCCGGCGGCGTTGGCCGCGTTGCGCGCCGACCACAGCCTCGCCCCGGCCTACGTGGAGGAGATCCTGCGGTACGAGCCACCGGTGCACTTCGCCGTGCGCTACGCCGCCGAGGACACCGACATCGCCGGAGTCGCCGTCCCCCGTGGACGGTCGGTGCTGGTGCTGACCGGTGCGGCCAACCGCGACCCCCGACGGTTCCCCGACCCGGACTCCTTCGACCCGTCCCGCCCGGACAACCGGCACCTGGCCTTCAGCGCCGGGCCGCACTACTGCGTCGGCGCGGCGCTCGGCCGGGCGGAGGGGCGGCTCGTCCTGCCCCGGCTGCTGGACCGGTTCCCGGCGCTGGCGCTCGCGGCGGAGCCCGGCGAACGGCGGCAACTCATGCTGCGGGGTCACGACCGGCTCCCGGTGCGGCTCGTCGCTGCGGACACCGATCGGTCCGCCGGCACCGTCCGGGTGGACCTTGCGAATCGGTCTTGATTGAGTAAGGTCGATTCACACGGAGCGGCTGCTCCGGTGACCAGAACGGCGACGGTCACGCCGACGTCGTACCCGGTCTCCGGCCGCGTCCCCGGCCACCTGTCACGCCTCCCGCGCCCCACCGGCTGCCGGGCCCGCCGACGCCGACCTCCGGAAAGGAAACAACGGCCATGACCGACGAGATCCGCGCGTTCCTCTTCGCCGCGCTGACCGAGATGAAATACGACATCGAGGGCGCCGACGACGACACGGTGTTCGGTCCGGCCGGCCTCGACGTGGACTCGCTCGGCCTCGCCGAGCTGGCCGTCCGGGTGGAGGACCGGTTCGGGGTGGCGTTCGACGACGACGAGGCCGAGGCCCTGGCGATGATGACGGTCGGCGAGTTCTGCGGCGCGGTGTCCCGGCGCATCCAGCCCGCCTCGGCGCACTGACCGTGCCCGCCGCGCCACCCGCCCGGACGCCCGTCGACCGGTCGGCTGACCGGGCCCGGTGCGGTCGGGCCCACGGTTGTCGTCGGTGCGGCCGGGGTGTCGCCGGGACCGGGCGGGAGGGACGCGCGTGCGTGCGGGTGTGACGGTTACCGGGATCGGGCTGGTGAGCCCCGTCGGCAACACCGCCGCCGAGGTGTTCGACGCGGTCTGCGAGGGCCGCTCCGGCCTACGCCGACCACCCGGGGGGCACCCGGTCGACGGGGTCGTCGACGTCGCGGCGTTCAGCCCGGACATCGACCCGGCCAGTGTGCTGCCCGGCCCCGAGTCCCGGGTGGTGGACCGCTCGATCGTGATGGTCCTGCGGGCCGCCGAGGACGCGTTGGCCGACGCCGGTGTCGAGGTGGGCCGGGACGTCGACCCGTACCGCGTCGCCGTCATCGTCTCCGGCGTCGGCGGCCTGTCGACCCTGGCGAGCCAGGTGCTCGCGCGGGCCGAGCGGGGCCGGTTCGGGGTCAGCCCGTACCTGCTGCCCGGGACGCTGCCGAACATGGGCGCGGCACGGATCGCCATCCGGTTCGGCATCCGGGGCTACACCTCGTCGATCGGCACGGCGTGCGCGTCAGGTGCCCAGTCCCTCGGCGAGGCGCTGCGGATCCTGCGCGCCGACGAGGCCGACATGGTGGTCTGCGGGTCCAGCGAGGCGCCGCTCTTCCCGGCCTTCGTCGACGCGTTCGGCAACGCCCGCGCGCTCGCCCACGGCTGGTCCGACCCGACGGCCGCGAGCCGTCCGTTCGACCGTCGCCGCAACGGTCTCGTCCTCGGCGAGGGGGCCGGGGTGTTCGTCCTGGAACGCACCGCGCACGCCGTGGCGCGCGGCGTCCCCCGGTACGCCGACCTGCTCGGGTGGGGGGCGAACAACGACGCCTACCATCCCACCACCCCGCGCCCCGACGGGTCCGGGGCCGCGCACTGCATGCGGGCGGCGCTGCGCGACGCCGGTCTGCACGCCGACGAGATCGGCTACCTCAACGCCCACGGCACCAGCACCAAGGCCGGTGACACGGCCGAGATCGCCGCCCTGCGTGACGTCTACGGCACGGCCACCCCGCCGGTGAGTTCCACCAAGGGCGTCACCGGGCACCTGCTCGGCGTCTCCGGGGTGGTCGAGGCGGCCATCGGCATCGAGGCGCTGCGCCGCGGTCTGCTGCCGCCGACGCACAACCTCGACGACCCGGACCCGGCCGACGAGGTCGACCACATCCGCAAGCAGCCCCGGGCCGTCCCGGTGACCACCGTGATGTCCAACTCGTTCGGCTTCGGCGGCCACAACGTCAGCCTGGTGTTCGGCCCCGCCGGGGGCTGACCGGCCGGGGCCGCCCGAGCGGGCACCGGCCGGCCGCACCGGGCGGTTCAGCGGATCGTGAGCACCGTCGCGGTGTCGTGTACGCCGACCGTGACGTCGAAGTGCTGGTGCAGCATGTCGGTCAGGTAGTCGAGGTCCGCCACGAGGGGCACCGGCAGCATCGCCCGCTGGTCCGGGACGGCGTGGGTGGCGACCAGCTCGATCCGGTCGGCCTTGAGCAGCCCCCGGGTCAGGAAGGCCGGCAGGTCCTCGGGGAGGAGACAGCGCCACAGGTCGACGTTGACGATCAGATCGAGCGCACCGGCCTTGAACTGCTGGAGCACGGTGCCGAGCAGGTGCGCGTTGGTCGGGCCGGGCGGCGCGTCGTGGTCGAAGGTCTGCGAGTCGGGGCCCAGCTCCAGGGTGGACACCCCGTTGCCGATGACCAGGGCCGCGCCGGTGGCCAGCTCCGCGCGCAGCGCGGCGGGCAGCACCGCCGGCCGCCCCAACCCCGCCCGCCGGTACGCGTCGATGGCCTGGCCGTAGAGCCGGATCCGGCCCAGGTGCCGCCCGAACGTGTTGATCGAATACAGCACCTCGACGTCGTAGCGCAGGTGCTTGCGCAGCAGGTACTTCATGTTGTCCATCGAGGCGAGCCCGTTGGACGTCTTGCGGAAGTGCGGCAGATGGTAGGACGTCGCCTCGACGTCCAGTTCGAACAGGTCGGGCCGGGCCCCGTGCAGGTGGAAGATCCGGTAGAAGAACTCCAGATCCTCGAACCCCCACTTGACGATCGTCTCGTCGAAGCCGCCCACCCGCAGGAACGACTCCCGGTCCACCGACGCGTTGTGGGTCAGCCCGAGCACCCAGGGCGCGCTGGGGAAGTCGTGGATCCGTTGCGGGTGGGAGATGTCCTCCAGCCGGGGGTCGCCGCGCTCGGCGTCGAGCAGCTCCGCCCCGATCGGCTCACCCCGGCGCAGCGCGTCCGCACCGGCCCAGTCGAGGTCGTACCGCTGACCCAGCAGCACCCCGGGCCGGCCGTCGAGGGCGTCGTGGTGGGCCCGGTGCCGGGCCAGCAGGGTCGGGTGGGCCACCGTGTCGGCGTCCAGGAACAGCAGGGTGTCGGCGTGGGCGCGGGCCGCCGCCGCGTTGCGGTTGGCACTGCGGCCCCGGTTGGCTTCGCTGCGTACGCAGTCGATCCGCAGCCGGTCGGCATAGCTCCCCACGAGAGCGGTGAGCGGTTCGGCCGAACCGTCGTCACCGACGATGACCTCGAATTCCTGTGGCGGCAGGGTTTGCCGGGTCAGGGACGTCAGCGTCGTGTCGAGCGCCGTGCCGTTGTTGTGGGCGGGGATCACCACGCTCAGCCGGGGCTGGTCCATGGTCGGCATGTGACTCCTTCGCGAAACGCCGGCCAGGCCCCGTCGCGGGCCGTCAGCGGGGGGTGCAGTGCGCGGTGATGTAGTCGGCCAGGTCGGCGACCGTGGTCATCTGGTCTTCGTCCAGATCCTCCACGTCGATCTGGATCTCCAGCTCGTCCTCGATCTCGAGCAGCAGCTCCAACGCGAGGGAGGAGCTGAGGCCCAGCTCGTCCATCAGCTGGGTCCGTTCGGTGACCGGGGCCGGCGGCCTGAGCATCCGGGTCAGCAGCGTGGTCATGCTGTCGACGACCTGCGCACGCAGCTGCGGCGCAGTGGCCGTGTCGGACTCTGTCACGGGACCCTACGCTCCACCATGGAGCCATCAGAGCAAACGTGATCGTCGGGTGTCAACGGGTGCGACGATCTTCAGCCGGGGTGCCGGCGGGACGATCCGTCCACCCGGTCGGACCGTACGACGTCGCGACGTCGAACGGCGGCTCGCCGGCGAGCGCCACCGCGACCCGGTACCCGCCCGGGGTGGCGACGTCGGTGACCCGGTGCACCCCCACCGGGTCGCCGCAGCGCACCACGTCGTCGCGGTGCACCGGCAGCGCCAGCTGGGGCCAGAGCCGACCCCCGGCGGCCTTGACCACCGCCTCCTTACGGGCCCACAGCCGGGCGAACCGGTCGGCCCGGGCGGCGGCGTCGGGCCCCGAGCGGACCAGCCGCGCCTCCTCGGCGGCGAAGAACCGGTCGGCCAGCGCCACCGGGTCCAGCCCCGGCGTCGGATGCTGGATGTCCACCCCGACCGCCCGGTCGCCGGCCACGGCGATCGCGACGAGTTCGTCGGAGTAGGACAGGCTCGTCTGCGGGCCACCCCGGGGGTGGGTCAGCGTCGGTTTGCCGTGCCGGCCCCGCCGCCAGCTGAGCCGCTCGGGTGGCAGGTCCATCGCACGGCCCACCAGGACGCGCAGCGCGCCGTGCGCCACGGTGAACCGGTCCCGGGTGGCCGCCTGGGCGAGCGTCGCCGCGCGGGCCCGCTCGTCGGCGTCGAGCAGCGCCCGGTACCGGGCCAGCTCGTCCGGGGACACCCGGGCCGACACGATCCAGATCCGGACGGCGTCGGGCATGGCCGTACCCTAACGCCACCGCGGCGGCGGCGATTTGTGACGTTGACACGTGCCGATTCGCGTTGCTCTGATGGACCGATGTTCGCGCAGACCGCCGAGGCGCAGGTGCTCGTCCCGTTCGCCGGCCCGGGGGCGGGCACCGCGCCGCTGACCTGGGGTCAGCTCGCGATCATGCAGGACATGCGGGAGACCGGGTGGACGCACAACGTCAGTGGCGCGCACCCGGTGCCGGCCGGGATCACCGTGGCGGAGGTGGCGGCGCAGCTCGGCGACCTGATGAGCCGGCACCCGGCGCTGCGGATGCGGCTGGGCACCGACGAGCACGGCGAACCCTGCCAGGTGGTGTCCGCCGCCGGGGAGGTCGCCCTCGACGTGCTGGACGTCCCGGACGACGCCGACCCGGCCGACGTGGCGAAGTTCGCCTACGAACTGGGCCACGCCCGGCTGCTGGCCCACTACGACCTCTACCGGGACTGGTCGGTGCGGATGGCGGTGGTCCGGCACCGGGGTGCCCTGGTGCACCGGGTGCTGACCCTCGACCACCTGGTGGTCGACGGCACCGCGACCGCCCTGCTGATGGCCGATCTCGGGCTGGTCGACCTGACGGCCCGGCGGGCGCCCGACCCGCGTACCGTGCAGCTGCTCGATCTTGGCCGGCGGGAGCGCACACCGCCACTGCGCCGGGTCAGCGACCGGGCGGTCCGGCACTGGGAGTCGCACCTGCGCGACATCGCGCCGTCGACCTTCGGTGCGGTCACCAACCCGGCCGGGCGACACGGCCGGCGGTTCTGGCACGGCCGGTTCAGCTCACCCGCGGCCTACCTGGCGGTGCAGGCCATCGCCCGACGGACCAGGACGGACACCTCCCGGGTGCTGCTCGCGGTGATCGCCGTGGCGGTCGGCCGGGCCACCGGGGTCAGCCCGCTGACCGCCAAACTCATCGTCGGCAACCGGTTCCGGCCGGGGTTCGCCGAGGCCATCGCCCCGCTGAGCCAGAACGGCGTGCTCACCGTGGACGCCACCGACACCACCGTGGACGAGGTGGTGGCCCGGGCCCGCAAGGCCTCCGTCGCCGCCGGGATGTACGCCTACTACGACCCGGTGCAGCTCGCCGAGGCCAGCGCCCGGCTCGACGACGAACGCGGGTACCCGGCCCGGGTCACCTGCCGGATCAACGACCGTCGGGTGGTGACCCGGCAGGCGGCGGACGACGGCGCGCGTACCGAGGAGGTGACCCCCGAGCAGATCCGGCGGAAGGCGGCCGAGACGTTCCTGGTCTGGGACGGCACCCTGGACCACCTGCCAGAACAGGCGTTCATCACCGTCGAGGACCAGCCGGAGACCATCTTTCTCCAGGTCATCTTCGACCTGGGCTGTTTCACCGAGACCCAGGCCGAGGCGCTGCTGCGCGGGGTGGAGGAGGTGGCCGTCGAGGCGGCGTTCGACCCGACGGCCCCCACCCGGATCACCGGCTGAGCGCCGGGTCGACGGTCACCCGTCGACCCGGTCCCAGGTCACCGGCAGTGTCTCCAGGCTGCGTACCACCAGGCCGGGCTTGAAGCGCAACTCCTCCTCGGGTACGGCCAGCCGCAGGCCGGGCAGCCGGCGCAGCAGCGCGCCGAGGGCCTCCTGCAACTCCATCCGGGCCAGCGCCGCGCCGAGGCAGTGGTGCGGGCCGGCCCCGAACGCCAGGTGCGGGTTGTCGACCCGGCTCAGGTCGAGGGTGTCGGCCCCGGCGAACACCGAGGCGTCCCGGTTGGCCGACGCGATCGCCGGGAGCACCGGGGTGCCCGCCGGCAGGCACACCCCGCCGAGTTCCACCTCCTCGGTGGTCACCCGGGGCAGCAGCACCCCGTTGTCCCCGAGCTGGATGAACCGGGACAGCTCCTCCACCGCGCGGGCCACCGCGACCGGGTCGTCACCGCGCAGGCCGGCGAGCTGCTCGGGGTGCCGGGCCAGCACCAGCAGGAACAGGTTGAGCTGGTTGGTGGTGGTCTCGTGGCCGCCGACGAAGATGCCGGCGGTCACCGAGACGAGTTCCCGTTCGGTGAGGTCGTCGTGTTCGTCCCAGGCGTTGATCAGGGCGCTCATCAGGTCGTCGCCGGGCTCGCGGCGACGTTCGACGATCATCTCGCCGAACGCGTCCAGGGCGGCCTGCGGGGCGGCCGGGTCGGCGTCCCAGTCACCGACGAGCGCGTCGGACCACTCGCGTACCCGGTCCTGGTCCTGCTCGGGGATGCCGAACAGCTTGCTGATCACATAGATCGGCAGCGGCGCGGACAGGTGCGGGATCAGGTCCGCCGGTGGTCCCGCCGCCACCATCCCGTCGATCATCCGGTCGATCAGCGGGGCCACCGTCGGGCGCAGAGCCTCCACCCGGCGGACGGTGAACGCGTGCGACACCGCCCGGCGCATTTTGGTGTGCCGGGGCGGGTCCATCCCGATCAGCGAGTCCTCGGCCAGCGAACCCAGCTCCCGGGTCGGACGGTCGGGCCCGGCCGCGGCGGCCCGGCTGAACCGCTGGTCGGTGAAGACCCGGCGGACGTCCGCGTGCCGGGTGGCCAGGTAGGCCGACGCCCCGTCGGGCAGCGCGACGGGCGCCACCGGGCAGGTCTCCCGCAGCCGGGTGTAGTCCGGTGACGGGTGGTAGATGGTGGGAGCCGGGGCGAGCGGGTACGGAATGGGCTCTTGCGTCATCGACGACTCCTAGGGTGGTCCGACAGGCCGGTGGGCTCAGCTGCGGGGGTGCGCGGCGAGGGCCACCAGCGCCGGCACCACCTCGGCGGGGGTGGGCATCGCGCTGACCCGCTCGCGCATCGACGTCGCGGCGTCGCGCCAGGGGCCGTCGCCGATCAGCTGGCCGACCAGCTCGCGCAGCGTGTCGTCGTCGGCCCGCGCGGGCGCCAACCAGGTCCCGGCGCCGGTGAGCGCCAACCGCTCGCCGTTGAAGTGCTGGTCGCTGACCTGCGGCAGGATCAGTTGCGGCACCCCGAGGCTGAGCGCCGTCATCGTGGTCCCCGCGCCGCCCTGCTGCACCAGCGCGGCGCAGGTCGGCAGCACCAGCCGCAGCGCCAGCGGGCCGTCGACCAGTCGGACGTTGCCCGGCAACGGGCCCAACCCGGCCTGCTGGGCCCGTTCGACAAGCACGACGACCTCGACGTCCAGCCCGGCGACCGCGCGGATGACCCGGGGGAGGCCCAGCCGGTCGCTGAGCCCGGCACCGGCCATCATGGTGCCCGCCGTGACGCAGACCCGGGGCCGCTGCGGCGGGTGGTGCAGCCAGGACGGCAACACGGCCGGGCCGTTGTACGGCACGTACCGGATCGGTCGTCCCGGGCGGGTCATCGGCACCTGCATCGGTGGTGGCACCGGGTCGAGGGTCAGCCCGCCGGTGAGGTCCACGTCGGTGGCGGCGAGCCCGAACCGGCCGGCGAGCGGGCCGAGGACCTCCTCCGGGTCGAGCCGGAGGGTGACCGAGGAGTCCGGCCCCCACAGGTGCTGCACACCGGGCACGCCGAGCGCGGCGGCGGCCACCGCGGCGGCGAGGTTGAACGGCTCCCAGACCATCAGGTCGGGCTGCCAGTCCCGGCCGAAGGTGACCAGGTCGTCGAGGAGGGCGTCGGCGAACCGGACCACGCCGCCGTCGGCGGTGATCGCCGGCTCGACCGCGTCGACCGGCTCGGCGGTGCGGGTGGCCCCGTCCAGCGCCCCCACCGCGCCGATCCGGCCCGCGAACGCCTCGGCGAAGTCGAGGTCCGCACCCAGCGGCACCGCCGCCAGGCCGGCCGCGGTGATCGCCGGCACCAGCGTGGGATGGCTGGCCACCCGCACCTCGTGGCCGGCCGCCTGGAGGGCCCAGCCGAGCGGGACGAGGCCGTAGAAATGCGACCGCCAGCCCCACGTCGACATCAGAATCCGCAAAGCCGCAGTCAAGTCCGACCCATCCGCGCGCGTCACCGGGCAGTCCTGGTGCACAGATGCTAGGCGATGGATGTCGGTACCCGGAAGATCGTCGGTCGACCCAATGGATATTGACGACGACGCACCGATGGCCGAGTCTTACCGGTGCCCGATGTGGACCGCCGACCGACAGGTGGGTAGCTCGTCATGACCGTCGTCTCCGAGCTGCGGGACTATCCGTTCGAGCCGTTCACCGGTGACCTGCCGGCCGAGCTGCTCGACATGGTGGTGTCCGACCCGGTCAGCCGGGTGCGACTGCCCGACGGTCGGCCGGCCTGGCTGGTGCTCGGCTACCAGGACTGCTGCACCGTCCTGGCCGATCCCCGGTTCTCCCGGCTTCCGCCGGGCGCGACCGCGACCCCCGACGGCGTCGGCCCGCGCGAGCTGAACATGGACGGTCCGGCGCACGCCGTGGTCCGCCGGGTGGCCAGCCGGGCGTTCACCGCCCGCCGCATCGACACCTTCCGCCCCCGGGTGCGTCGGCTGGTGGACGCGCTGCTCGACGACCTGCTCGCCGGCCCCCGGCCCGCCGACCTGGTGGCGGCCCTGGTGGCGCCGCTGCCCGTGTACGTGGTCTGCGACGTGCTGGGGGTCCCGGTCGCCGACCGGCCCCGGTTCTACGGGTGGATCGAGGGCCTCAACTCGGTCACCGCGTACGGTTCGGCCGATGCCGCCACCGCGCAGGCCCAGCTGCGGGACTACCTGGCCGGGCAGTTGGCCGACAAGCGGGTGAGCCCCGGCGACGACCTGCTCTCGGCCTGGGTGCTCGGCAGGGACGCGCACGAGCTGGTCGACGCCGAGCTGGTGGAGCTGGCGATGGGGGTGCTGCTCGGCGGGCTGGAGATCAACTCCACCAGCGCCGGGCTGCGCGCGCTGTTCCAGCACCCCGAGCAGTTGGCGAAGCTGCGGGCCGACCCGGGCAAGCTGTCCTCGGCGACCGACGAGATCCTGCGCTACACGTCGGTGAGCAGCATGTTCCGGGTCCAGGTGGTGCAGGAGGACCTGACCCTCGGCGGGGTGGCGATGCGCGCCGGGGACTGCGTGATGGCGATCCCGTGGGCGGGCAACCGCGATCCCCGGGTCTTCCCCGACCCCAACGTCTTCGACATCGACCGGGTGCCGACCGCGCCGCACCTCACCTTCGGCTTCGGGCCGCACTTCTGCCTGGGCACCGCGCTGGGCCGGATGCAGGTGGAGCTGTCGATCGGCGAGCTGCTGCGGCGGCTGCCGGGGCTGACGCCGGCGGTGCCGATCGAGCAGATCCCGTGGCGGCACGACCGGATGAACGGCGGCATCGCGTCGTTCCCGGTCACCTGGTGAGCCGCCGGGGTGGCCCGGCGGTCAGTAGTTGTCCACCGCGTTGACCCGGTCCGGCCAGTAACGCTGGCCGGGTGCGGCGACGTAGTGGTCCCACCGGGGCGCGTCACCGGTCGGGTGGTCACCGAGCACCGTGATCCGCTGACCGCGCCGCAGGCCGTCGTAGTCGTTGATCGCATAGTGCTGGGTGACCCGGTTGTCCCAGATCGCCACGTCGCCGACGCGCCAGCGGTACCGGCAGGTGAACTGCGGGCCCTCGGAGAACGCGAACAGGTACTCCAGCAGCGCGTCGCTCTCGTTGCGGCTCAGCTGCGGGATGTGCGAGGTGAACAGCCGGTTGACGTACAACGAGCGGCGGCCGGTCTCGGGGTGCACCCGGACCACCGGGTGCTCGGCCCGACTGGTGAACTCGGTGCCGATCCGGATGACGTGGATGGCGGTCAACCCGTCGAGCAGGTCGCGCATGGGCGCGGACAACGCCTCGTACACCTTGCACTGGTTGGTCCACATGGTGTCGCCGCCGGTCTCGGGCAGCTCGACCAGGTGCAGGATGGAGGCGATCGGTGGGCTCTGGTGGAAGGTCATGTCGGTGTGCCAGACGTCGACCTTCCCACCGTGCTCGGAGTCGATGAGGACGATCTCCGGATGCCCCTGGAGCCGGGGCAGGTACGGGTGCAGCTCGACCTCGCCGAAGCGCCGACCGAAGGCGATGTGCGCCTGCGGGGTCAACCCGGTCTGCCCGGCGACGAAGACCACCTGGTGCGCCAGCAGCAGCCGGTGCAGGTGGGCGAAGCCCTCGTCGGTCAGGGTGTTCAGGTCGATGCCGTGGACCTCGGCGCCCAGGGCGCCCGCGACGAGCCGTACCTGCGGCACGAGGGAAGTGGTCATCGGTGCTTCCTCCGGTCTGGGCCCCGGGCCCGTCGGCGCATTGTTCCACGACGGTGAATGGGATCTCCACCGTCGATGTTGACGCCGTCACGCCGCCCTTGGGAACATTCGGGCCGCCGGACGACGGCCACGGCCATCGTGGACGCGTGGCGCGACAGGAGGCTGTCCGGGTGACGATCGAGACCCCGACCGATGACGACGCGGCGGCCCGGCTGGGCCGGCTGACCGACCTGGCGACCCCGTTCGCGGTCCGCACGGCGGTGACGCTGCGGGTCCCGGAGCGGATCGCGGCCGGTACGACCCGCCTCACCGAGCTGGCCGACGGGTGCGACGCCGACCCGGACGCCCTGGGCCGGTTGCTGCGCTACCTGGTCCACCGGGGCGTCTTCGTCGAGCCGGCTCCCGACGAGTTCGCGCTGACCGACGTCGGTGAGCTGCTCTGCGACCGTGACGGCGGCGGGCACGGCGGCTACCTGGATCTCGACGGTCTCGGGGCCCGGATGGACCTCGCCTACACCGGGCTGCCGACGGCGATCCGCACCGGCGGGCCCGGCTACCAGGCGGTGCACGGGCGGGACTTCTGGGCCGACCTGGACGCCCACCCGTCCTACCGGGCCTACTTCGACGCGTTGATGCTCAGTCAGCAGCGGTTCACCGCACCCCAGGTGGCGGCGCTCTACCCGTGGGAGCGGGTGGGTCACGTCGTCGACGTCGCCGGGGGTGCCGGCGGGCTGCTGCGGGAGCTGCTGACGACCCACCCGCACCTGCGGGGCACCCTGGTCGACCGGGCCGAGCCGGTGGCCACGGCGGCGGGCACGTTCGCCGAGCACGGGCTGACCGGGCGGGTCGACACGGTGGTCGGGGACTTCTTCGCCGAGTTGCCGGCCGGCGCCGACGTCTACGTGGTGTCCCGGGCGTTGACCGACTGGAGCGACACGCACGCCACGGCGATCCTGCGCCGGTGCGCCGAGGCGGCCGGCAAGACCGGACGGGTACTGGTGGTGGAGGTGCTGCCGACCGACCCGTACGTGCCGCACCGGTCCCCGTACGACCTGCAGATGCTGGTGTTGGTGGGTGGCCGGGAGCGGGGCGTGGCCGACCACACGGCGTTGGCCTCGGCGGCCGGTCTGGCACCGGTCGGGACCTATCGCGGCACCGACGGACTGACCCTGTTGGAGTTCGCGGCGGACGCCTGATCCGGCGGCGGGTGATCTGACTTTCGTACCTGATTCCGGCTATCGGTGTGACACACGGTGAGCAGGTCAGCGGATTTCTCTGGGCATCAACCGATTTGATGGTGAATTGGTTCGTGACATTCGTGTTTCTCCATCGCCGGGGCGGTTTTCCGATGGTTGTTCAGGGCGGGACCGGCAGGTAACGTCTCGCGTGGCGGCTGGGCCGAGCCTTTGCGAAAGGGTCGACACGCTATGACTGTTACTGGCTTTACGCGTTTTCCGCCCTTCATCGACGACCTTGCCCGCAGTGAATCCGGGCGGCTGCTGCACGCGGAGTTCGAGCGTCGGTGGCCCGAGACGACCGACCAGTTGGTGGGGATCGCCCGGTACGCCCTGTTGCCGGCGGGCAAGCTGCTGCGTCCGATGATGACGCTGCACGCCGCCGAGGCGGTGGGCGGGTCGCCGTCCCGGGTGCTGCCGGCCGCGCTGGGGATGGAGTACCTGCACGTCGCGACGCTCGTGCACGACGACATCATCGACGCCGACACGCTGCGGCGGGGTCGCCCGGCGGTGCCGGTGGCGTTCGGGATTCCCAGCGCCATCGTGGTGGGTGACCACCTCATCTTCACGGCCTTTCAGTCCATTGTGGAATCAGGGGTGACCGCACCCCCGGGGCACGTCGCCGCCGCCGTCGCGGCCCTGGCCGAGGCGGGCCGGGACCTGTGCCGGGGCCAGATGCTCGAGACGCAGCTCGTCGGTGACCTGGACGCGGGCGCCCGGTGGTACCCGGAGATGATCCGGCTCAAGACCGGCGCGCTGTTCCGCGCGGTCTGCCACGTCGGCGCGCTGCTCGGCGGAGCCGACCCGCAACTCGCCGCCGGGCTGGCCCGCTACGGCGAGCACCTCGGCATCGCCTTCCAGATCCGCGACGACCTGCTGTCCTACGTGGCCACTCCCGAACAGACCGGCAAACCGGCCACCAGCGACCTCAACAACGGTCGGCCGACCCTGCCGCTGCTGCTCGCCTACGACGCGGCCACCGACACCGCCCGGGTCGAGCTGATGGCGGTGCTGCACCGGCGCGGCGCCGGCCCGGGGGACGTCGAGTGGGTCGCCGCCCTGCTCGACGAGGTCGACGCGGTGCAGGCGGCCCGGCGGCAGATGGCGGAGCACGCCGAGCAGGCCCTGGCGGAGCTGACCGCGCTCACCCCCTCCGCCAGCGCCGACGTGCTCACCGGCATCGCGCACTGGATGACGAGCGAGACGGCGTGAGCACAGCCGGTGCCGTACGCGCGCTGCGCGCCCACATCGAAACCTGGCGGCCGTACACCCTGTGGTATGTCGGGCTGGTCGGGCTCGCCGGCGCGGCCCTGGCCGACGGCCCGCACCACCCGTGGCTGCTGGTGTCGGCCTGGGCCGCCCCGACCGCCGGCTGGCTGGGCGGCCACTACCTCGGCGACTACTTCGACCGGGACCTCGACGCCGGCAGCAAGCCGCACCGGCCGATCCCGTCCGGCCGGCTGGCCGCCCGCACGGCGCTGTGGTGCGGCGGGGTCTGCTTCGCGGTCCTCGCGCTGCTGGCGGTGCTCGGCGGCTGGGGCACCACCTCGGCCGCCGTGCTCGCCGCGTTCGGCATCGTCGCCTACAGCCGCTGGTGCAAGGCGCGCGGCGTCGCCGGGAACCTGGTCCGGGGCGCACTCGGCGCGATCGCGCTGCTCTACGGGGCGCTGGCCGTCGGACTCTCCCCGGACCCCCCGTCGGCGGTGCCGGTGCTGCTCGCCGCGATGGTCGCGTTCTGGTCGCACGACACGATGTCCAACCTGGTCGGTGCGTTGCGCGACATCGACGGTGACCGGGCCGGCGGCTACCACACGCTGCCGGTACGCCGGGGTTCGCCGTTCGCGGTACGCACCGTGCTGGCCCTCTACGCGGTGACCGTCGTCGCCGCGCTCACCGCCGGGCTGCTGGCCGGGCCGGACGGCCGGACCGGCTACCTGGCCACGCTGATCGTGGTCCTGGTGCTGGGGGTCGTCGCCCTCGCCCCACTGGTCGCGCACCGCGCCGACATGCCCGTCGTGGTGGCGCTGCGGGCGCACTCCGTCCTGGTCGTCGAGCGGGTGGTGCTGGCCTCGGCCCTGGTCGGGCTGCGGCTGGGTATCGGCCTGCAACTGCTGCTGGTGCTGCCGATGGTCGGGTTGACCTGGTGGGCCCAGCACCTGATGCGTGCCCGGCACGAACTCGGCACCGGCCGACCGGCACTGGCCCTGGCCACCCCCCGCCGAGCCGCCATGGAGGACGTGTCATGACCGTTGTGCCCACCGAGGCCCTCGACCGGGCCATCAGCGACGGCGCGGAGGCGCTGCTGCGCCGGCAGCGCCCCGACGGGGTCTTCGGCGACGACCCACCGGCCTCGGTGCTGGGCACCGCGGGTACGGTCGCCGCCCTGCACGCCGCCGACCCGGTGGGCAGCGCCGACCTGGTCGACGCCGGCACCTCATGGCTGCGCCGGCAACAGCACGACGACGGCGGTTGGGGCGGCGTGGTGGGGGCCGACAGCGAGGTCGTCGCCACCGCCGTCGCGGTCGCCGCCCTGGCCCTGACCGCACCGGAGGCCAGCGCCGAGGCGATCACGGCCGGCCGCGCCCGGCTGGCCGCGATGGGGGGTGTCGACACGGTCACCGACCCGGCCATCTCGCTGCTCTGCCGGCAACTGCTCACCCTGGCCGGGATGACCGTCGAGGCGGGCCCGCTGCGCCGGCTGCCGTTGGAGATCGTGCTGTTCGACCGGGTCCGCCGGCAACGGCTGTCGTTCCGTACCTCGCCGTTCATCGGGCTGGCCCTGATGCAGGCCGACCTGCTGCCCACCGGCCGACTGCGCCGGGCCACCCTGCGCCGGGCCCGCCCGGCGGCCCTGCGGCTGCTGCGCGCGATCTACGACCACGAAGGCCGGACCGGCGCGCTGAGCGAGGACCCGTGGCCCGCCGCCCTGGTGCTGCTCGGCCTGGCCCGCTCCGGCGAGGCCCCGGACATCGCCACGGCCGTCGTCGGCTGGCTGCGTCGCGCGGTCCGCCCCGACGGCGCCTGGGACGCGGTGACCAACCTCGACCTGACCCGCTCCGGCTACGCGGTGACCGGGCTGGCCGCCGCCGGCTACGCCGCCGACCCCCGGTTGGCCCCGACCCGGGACTTCTTCCACGCCACCCAGAAACCGACCGCGTTCACGGTGCTCGACGTGCCGCCGGGCGGATGGAGCTACTCCAACGTGGGCGGCTGGCCGGTGACCCTGGAGTCCGCCGAGATCCTCTCGGCGCTCGCCGGCTACCCCGACGCCGACACCGACCCGGTGCTGCGCAGCGGCCTGACCTGGCTCATCGGCCGGCAGGACACCCGGGGCTCGTGGAGCCTGTGGGTGCGCGACACCAAGCTCGCCAACGACGGGCCCTGCCCCGCCATCACCAGCCAGGCCGTCCTCGCCCTGCACGACACCGGCCACCCCGACGACCACCCGGCGGTCGCCGCCGGGGCGGCCTGGCTGCTGACCGCCGGACGCCCCAACGGCAGCTACGAGAACCTCTGGTACCGCGACCACACCTCCGGCACGGCGGTCGTGGTGACGGCGCTGTCCCGGGTCGGCCACGCCCGGCACGACGTGGTCCGCCGGGCGGCCGGCTGGCTGCGCGACACCCAACTGCCGGACGGGTCGTGGGGGCCGGGCGACGGCACCGCCGGGTCGGTCGAGGAGACCGGCTGGGCCGTCCAGGGGCTGCTGGCCACCGGCGACCCCGCGCACGCCGACGCGGTCGACCGGGGGGTCAGCTGGCTGCTCGCCGCCGCCGGGCCCGACGGCGGCTGGCCGGCCACCCGGGTCTGCAACTACATCCGCCACCACCTGCGCTACCCCAACGCCGTGATCACCCAGGCGGTCGCGCTGCGGGCGCTCGGCGAATACCGGCGTACCGTCGCCGGGCGGGCGGGCGTCACACCCGGCGCGGTGGCCCGATGAGCGCCGACGTCGTCGTGGTCGGGGCCGGGGCCGGCGGCCTGGCCGCAGCCCGCGCGCTCGGCGCCCGCGGGCTGCGGGTGGTCGTGCTCGACCGGCAACGCACCCCCGCGTCGATCGCCAAGGGCGAGATCCTCCAACCCGAGACGGTACGCATCCTCGACGGCTGGGGCGTGCTCGACGCCCTGCGGGCCACCGGCGCGCGTCCGGTCGACCAGCTGGCCATCCGCGACCCGCAGGGCCGGGCACTGCTCGCCCTCGACTACGGCACCCTGCCGGGCAGCCACCGGCAGATCCTCTGCGCCGACTACGGCGACCTGCGCGGCGTCCTCGCCGACGGGCTGCCCGGCACCGTCGAGCTCCGCTGGGGGCAGCGGGTCACCGGCCCACTGCGCGCCGCCGACGGCCGGGTCACCGGGGTCCGGGTCACCGGCGGCGACGGCGAGCAGGACATCCCGGCGGCGCTGGTGGTCGCCGCCGACGGGATGTCCTCACCGCTGCGCAAGGCCGTCGGCATCGACGTCGAGCGGCGGGAGTACCCGCACGGCCTGGTCGCCTTCGACGTGCCCGGGGTGGAGGTGGCCGACGAGGTGTCGGCCTACCGCACCGACCGGGGGCTGTGCCTGGTCTACCCGCTGCCCGGCGGGCGCTGCCGGGTCTACGTCCAGGTGACGCCGGGCGAGTTCCGCGGCCACAGCGCCGCCGACCTGGCCGCCTGGTGCGACCGGCTGCTCGCCGGGGTGCCCGCCATCCGGCCGCTGGGGTCGGCGTTGCGGGCCAGCCTGCAACGGCGGCAGCTCCTCGCCGTCTACCGGCTGCGCGCGGCGCAGCTGACCGTGCCCGGCCTCGCCCTCGTCGGCGAGGCCGCCCACGCGGTGCACCCGATGGCGGCGCAGGGCGTCAACAGCTCACTCGCCGACGCCGAGACCCTCGCCGCCACCCTCACCGCCGACGGGGACCGCCCGGACGCCGCCGGGGTGGACCGGGCACTGCGGAACTACGACACCGCCCGCCGACCCCAGCTCGACCACATCGCCACGGTCAGCCACAACGCCGCCCGCATGATCACCAGCGTGTCGGGGCTGCCCCGGCTGCTCGGGGCGCGGATGATGCGGCGCACCGCGGCCAACCCCCGGCTGCTCGGGCTCACCGCCGGCAACCTGTCCGGCACGAACGTCCGACCGCTGTCCCTGGTCGACCGGATCTACCAGCTCGGGCTCCTCACCGACCGGCACGCCCACCCGCCCGTCCCGCCGGCCCCGCAACGAAGTGAGCGACGATGACCACTGCCACCATCGTCGGCACCCAGCCGCCGGCCGACCTGTCGATGAACGAGACGCCGTACCCGCCGCTGCCGAGCATCCGACGGATCGTCGAGGACGGGGCCGCCGCCCTCCAGCGGTACCCGGACCGCACCGCCGCCGCACTGCGGGGCACCCTGGCCGCACGGTTGGGCGTGGGACCGGAGGCGATCCTCGTCGGGCCCGGCTCGGCCGGGCTGTGCCAACACCTCGTCCAGGCGCTCGGGCCGCGCCCCGAGGTGGTCCACCCGGCACTGTCCTTCGAGGGCTACCCGCTGATCATCAGCAACGTCGGGGCCCGGGGCGTGCCGGTGCCGATGGACGGCTACCGCCACGACCTGCCCGCCATGGCCGCCGCCGTGACCGACCAGACCCGGTGCGTGCTGCTGTGCAACCCCAACAACCCGACCGGGGCGGTGCTGCACCGCGACGAGATCGACGACTTCCTGGCCCGGATCCCGGCCGACGTACCGGTGATCATCGACGAGGCGTACCGGGAGTTCGTCACCGACCCGCAGGTGCCCGACGGGATGGACCTCTACCGCGCCCACGACAACGTCTGCGTCCTGCGCACCTTCTCCAAGGCGTACGGGCTGGCCGCGCTGCGCGTCGGCTACGCGGTGGTGCCACCCAGGGTGACGCCGCTGGCCGGCATGGTGGGCGCGGTGTTCTTCCCGAACAGCCTGGCCCAGGCCGCGGCGGTGGCGAGCCTCGACGAGGCGGTCACCCCCGAACTGACCCGACGCTGCGCCGAACTGGCGGCGTCGCGTACCCGGCTGATCGACGAGCTGCGCGGACTCGGCCTCACCGTGGCGGACAGCGAGGCGAACTTCGTCTGGCTGCCGCTGGGGGAGCGGGCGGTGCCGTTCGCCGAACGGGCCCGCGAGGCCGGCATCCTGGTGATGGCCCTGCCCGGCGCGGGGGTGCGGATCACCGTCGGCACGGACGAGGCGAACGACCGGCTGTGCGCGTTCGCCCGGACCGCCCTGGCCGCCGGGCTCTGACCGGCCGGTGCGGCGTGCCCACCGTCCGGGCCGCCGCCGGCCCGTCGGGCCGGAGTAGTCACCGGTCGGGCCGTCCCTCGCCGGTCGGATCGGCGTCGTCCCAGCTGACCAGGCAGAGGTAGCGCAGGTCGGGGTCGTAGTCGGCGGCCACCACCGGCCGGGACCGGTCCGGGTCGGCGAGCCGGTCCAGCAGGGTCCACCACAGGCCGGTGACCGGCTGCCCCGGCGGCGTGACGTGCACCCCCTCGACGGGGTGCGCCGGCCAGGCAGTGGCGAGGTCGGCGCTCAGCACCACCCGGCCGTCGGTGCGGCCGGCCGACAGCGCGGCCAGTTCGGACCCGGCCAGCGCGGCGACCTCGTCGGCGGCCACGTCCGGGTGCTGGCGTACGACGTCCACCCGGGCCGTGACGTCCAGGACGTCACCGGTGGAGCCCGCCGGGCCGGTGGTGCCGGGTCCACCTCGTACCCCGGCGGCCACCGGCTCCTCCGCTGCGGCGGGAGCCGCGGCCGGCACCGGGCCCGGTGTGGGGACCGGCCCGTTGGCGCGGTAGAGCAGGGCGACCCCCTGGTGCCGGGCCGGAGCGAGGGCGGACGTGTCGTAGGGCACAACGGTCTGTTCGACGACGATCAGCAGGACCCGTCGGCACCCGCCCGACGACGCGTACGCCCGGGCGAGCCGCAGCGCGCTGAAGGCCGCCGCCGAGCCCTGGTCGCAGACGGCGAACGACAGCGGGGTCCCCGGGCAGACGTGGCTCAGGTAGGTGGCGGTGGCCCGGCCGGGCAGCATGTCGTGTCGGGAGAACGCCAGGACGAGCAGGTCCACCGGTTCGTCCGGCGTGACGAGCGCCCGGATCAACGCCTCGGCCATCTCCGCGTAGGACTGCCCCAGCGACCCGGACGCCGTGTCGAACAGGTCGGCCGGCACCTCCCGCCCGTCCTGGCAGGCCAGGTCCGTTAGGTAGCGCCGGGACTGCTCCCGGTGGGCCGGGTCGTGCAGCAGCGCGGCCGGCCCGGGGAAGGTCCGCCGGGCGGCCCGGATCAGGTGCAGGTCGGTCGGCGGGGCTGCCGGCACGGTTCTCCTTCCTCACACCGGTCGGCACGCACCGATCGGCTTCACACCGGGCGGCACGCGCCGACCGGTTCCTGCGGCGCGGTCAGTGGGCGAAGACCATGGCGGCGAAGGTGGCGCCGTCCCCGGCCCCGACGGCGGCGACCAGGTAGCGGTCACCGGGGTCCAGCAGCCCCCGCTCGCGCGCCGTCAGGTAGTTGGCGAACGCGTCCGCGCAGAAGACGTGACCGGTGTCCCGGACGTTGTCCAGCAGCACCCGGTCGCGGGGGAGCCCGATCAGCCGGCACAGCCGGTGCCACGTCACGACGTTGACGTTGTGCGGCAGCACCAGCCGGATGTCGTCCAGGGTGACCCCGGCCACCGCCAGGGCACGCCCGATCACCTCCGCCAGCGCCGGCCGGTACTCGCGCTGGAACTGGGCCCCGGAGGCGCCACCGGCGACGTCGAACTCGCCCCGCTGCGCGCACGCGTAGCCGAGCAGCCGGTCCCGGGGCCCGTCGGCGCTGACCAGGCACGCGGACGCCCCCTCACTGAAGACCGAGGTCTCCGGGATGAACTGGGCGTCCCGGGTGAACGCCTTCTCCCCGGTGAGGACCAGCGCCAACGGACCGTCGCCCGGCCCGTGCCGGCCGGGTGGTTCGGCGGCCAGCAGCCGGCCGGCCATCTCGATCGCGAGCAACGCGCTGGCACACGACTGCTGGGTCAGGGTGAAGGCGACCGCGTGGCCGAGCCCCAGCGCGCGGCAGACGTCGTGCAGCGGGTTTACCGGGTACGGCGTGACGACGGGAAACGCCCGCCCGTACAGGACGAACCGGACCCGGTGTTCCTGCCCGCGCAGGGCGGTGAGCCCGGTCGCGGCGTGCAGCAGCAGGTCGTGCAGCGACAGGTCGGGGTCGCGGCGCACCTGGTCCAGGCCGTGGAACCGGCGGAACAACCGGACCTGCATGTCGGTCAGCTCCAGCGGGCCGGCCAGGCTCTCGATCGGGACCCGGCGCTGGGGGAGGTGGACCGCGACCGCGTCGAGGGCCGTCATGCCGACGGTGCCGACCGTGGCCGGTCGGCGGCCGGCGCCCGGCGTCGGCCGGCCACCACGACGGTCGGCCCGTCACCGGACACAGTGGACGACGCCGCCCGGTGTCGTTGCTCGTCGACCGCCACGCGTCGAATCCCATCAGCGGCGTCCGTCGCTGTCAACGCGTGCCACAATATCGACGTGGCCCGCTTCCTGTTCGTCGTCCTGCCGGTGGCGTCCCATCTCAACGCCCCGCTCGCCATCGGCCAGGCGCTCCAGGCGGCGGGGCACGAGGTGGCCTGGTGCGGGCCCCGCAGCGACCTGCGACCGCTGATCGGCCCCGACGCGACCCTCTACCCGACCGGCAAGCGGTACTTCCGCCTCGACGGCGAGACCGGCATGGCCTCGGTGCGCAGCCTCTGGGAGGGGCACGTGTTGCCGGTCAACCGGTTCATCCGCGACGCCGCCGACCAGGCCGTCGCACACCACCGGCCGGACGTCGTCGTCGTCGACCAGTACGCGCTGGCCGGCGCGCTGGCCGCGTACCGGCACGGGGTGCCGTGGGCCACCTTCTGCGTCGGCACCCTGGAACTCACCCCGCCGGACCTGCCCGAGTTCGACGAGTGGGTACGCGGCCAGCTCACCCGGGTCTGGGCGATGACCGACCTGCCGGTCGACGAGACGATCGACCTGCGCTTCTCGCCGTACCTGGTGCTCGGGTTGACCAGTACGGCGTTGACGGGCGCGACGCCGCTGCCGGCGCGGTGCGTGCTGACCGGCCCGGCGCTGGGCCACCGGCCCGACGCGCCGGCCTTCGACTGGGACGCCTGGGACCGGTCCCGCCGGCACGTGCTGGTCACCGTCGGGACGATGGCCGAGCACCTGGCCCGGGACTTCTTCCAGCGGATGCTGGCGGCCACGGCACCGCTCGCCGACCGGGTGCAGGTGGTGCTCACCGCCTCGACCGACCTGCTGCCCGACCCGCCCGCGCACGTGCTGGTGGCCCCCCGGGTGCCGGTGCTGGAGCTGATGCCCCACCTCGACGCGCTGGTCTCCCACGGTGGGCTGGGCACGGTGACCGAGGCGCTGGCGCACGGCGTCCCGGTGGTCGTCGCGCCGATCCGGCACGACCATCCGATGGTCGCCCGGCAGGTGACCGACGCGGGCGCCGGCATCGAGGTCTCGTTCGGGTCGGCCACCCCGGCGGAGCTCACCACCGCGCTCGCCGCCGTCCTCGACGGGCCGGGCTACCGGGCGCAGGCCCGCCGGGTCGGTGAGTCGTTCGCCGCGGCCGGTGGCGCGACGGCCGCCGCCCGGCACCTCGCCGCCCTGGCCGGTCGACCCATCGACCATTGTCCTACGGGTACGCCCACACTAGCCTGACCTGACGCACCCGCACGGGTGTCGCCGTCCATGGTCGACACTCCCGTGGCCCGGCGTCGTCCCGCCCGAGGAGGCTCGATGATCGAGGCCACCGGCCTGCGCAAGTCCTACCGGGTCGGGCGTGGCCGCAGCGCCGGCACGGTCGAGGCGGTGCGCGGGGTCGACTTCGCGGTGGCCCGCGGCGAGATCGTCGGCTTTCTCGGCCCCAACGGCGCGGGCAAGTCCACCACCATGCGGATGCTGGCCACCCTGATCCGCCCCGACGGGGGTCGGGCGACGATCGCGGGGGTCGACCTGCTGCGGGCACCCGCCCAGGTCCGCCGGCAGATCGGCTTCGTGGCCCAGGCCAGTGGCACCTACGACGACTCGACCGCCCGCCGCGACCTGGTGCTCCAGGCCCGGCTGTACGGCTTCGGCAAGGCCGAGGCGCAGCGCCGGGCCGAGGCGGCGATCGGGGCGTTCCAGCTCGGCGACTTCGCCGACCGCCGGATCAGGACCTACTCGGGTGGGCAGCGGCGGCGGCTCGACGTGGCGCTCGGGGTGATCCACTCGCCGCAGGTCATCTTCCTCGACGAGCCGACCGCCGGGCTGGACCCGCCCAGCCGGGTGCGGATGTGGCAGGAGGTCCGGCGGCTGCGGGCGGAGGGGATGACCGTCTTCCTCACCACGCACTACCTCGACGAGGCCGACACCCTGTGCGACCGGGTGTCCATCATCGACGGCGGCCTGATCGTCGCCGAGGGCACCCCCTCGGATCTCAAGCGGGAGATCTCCGGGGACGTGGTCGCGGTCGACCTCAACCGGGCCGGTGTGGTCGACGACGTCACCGACAATGACCTGCCGGTCGCCACGAAGCTGCTGACCGAGCAGCCCTACGTGCACTCGTCCGAGGTGGTCGACGGCACCCTGCGGCTCTATGTGGACAGTGCCGCCACCGCCATCCCGCAGATCATGCGCACCCTGCTGGGCCGGGGGATCGAGCCCGGGGCGATCGAGGCCCGCCGACCCAGCCTCGACGACGTCTTCCTGGCCAAGACCGGCCGCTCGCTCGAGGAGTGACCACCGGTGCGAGAGGAGCCGCAGTGAAACTGGTCCGCGACACCTGGCTGATCTTCCAGCAGGAGGTCGGCCTGATGGTGCGCAACCCGGTGATGGTGGCGTTCAGCCTGGCCCAGCCGATCACCTATCTGGTGCTGTTCGCCCCGTTCCTCAAGGTGGTGATGGTCGACCGGGGCGCCTCCTCGTACGCGGACGCGTACCGCATCTACGTGCCCGGACTGTTCGTGGCGATGGGCCTGTTCGGTGGGCTGTTCGCCGGCTACGGGCTGCTCAGTGCCCTGCGTGCCGGCATCATCGACCGGTGCCGGGTGACCCCGGTCAGCCGCACGGCGCTGCTGCTGGGGCGGGCCCTGATGCACGTCTGCCTGAACGTGGTGCAGGCGGTGATCATCACGCTGGTGGCGTTGCCGTTCGGGTTGCGGGTGCACCTGGGCAACCTGCTCATCTCCTACGCGTTGCTGTCGGTGATGGTGCTGCTGAGCACCTCGATCTCGTACGACATCGCGCTGCTGGTGCGCAACGAGAACAGCCTCGGTGTGCTGGTGAACACCGTCGGCCAGCCGATCTCGCTGCTCGCCGGGGTGCTCATCCCGCTGGTGCTGGCCCCGCTGTGGATCCAGCAGGTCGCGGTCTGGAACCCGTTCGCCTGGGCCACCAACGGCATGCGGGCGCTGTTCAACGGTCAGATCGGCCAACCCGTGGTCTGGCAGGGTGCGCTCATCATGATCGGGTTGGCGGCGGTCAGCCTGGTCTGGTCGTCGCACCTGTTCAACCGTGAGGTCTCCTGACAGGCTGCCGCAAACCGGCCGGGCGGCACGGGCGGTCACCGCCGTGGTCGTACCCGAAATTGATGTTGGCCATTGTCTGCCGGTGGTCCGCGCTCTAGCCTGAGCGTGTCCCAGATCGGCCGTCGCGCCGAGGTGCGGTGACCGTGAGCGTGTCAGGTGAGGAGACAACTCGTTGGGTGCCGACAACTTCCGGGCGACCCTGGCGGCCGACATGGAGCTGGGGGCCGGAAACGTCCTGCTCCGGCTGGCCGAACACGGTGCCGACCCGGACCTGCCCCGGGTGACCTTCGACGTCGACGTGGACGGGATCCCCGCCTGGACGCCGCTGTCGCTGGCCACCCTGACCGAGCGGGTCGCCGCCCGCGCCGACTGGTTCCGGCGGCGCGGCATCGGCCGGCGTGACCCGGTCGCGGTCTACGTGACGTCCGCGCCCGACGTGTTCCTCAACTTCCTGGCCCTCAACCGGCTCGGTGCGATCCCGGCCCTGATGAACGGCAACATGCCGATCGAGTTGGCGGCCGAGTTCATCAGGCGGCTACGCGGCGTCGGGGTCGTCGTCGACGCCGACCATGCCGCGCTGCGTGAGCACGACCTCGGGGTGCCGATCCTCGGCGACGCCGCGGAGACCGGCACCGGCGACCCCGACCAGGCCCCACCGCACTACCGCCACCACCCCGAGGACCCGGTCGCCATCACCCACTCGTCGGGGACCACCCGGGTGCCGGCCGCGATCGTCCACTCGCACCACGGGCTGTTCGCCGCCATCCGGGCGGTCCGGCTCACCGAGTCCCGCCCCTACGGTGAGGTACGGGAGCTGTCCGTCCTGCCGGCCGCGCACACCGCCGGCATCATCACCGTCAACCAGGCGCTCTGCAACGGCTACCAGCTGCTCTACCTGTCGGCGCAGGGTGGCCCGTTCGCGCGCAGCGCCGAGACGATCCTCGACGCCATCGAACGCTGGCGGCCGACCGGCGTCTTCGGTTTCGCGGTGACCTGGTCGGAGCTGGCCCGCCACGACCTGACCGCCCGCGACCTGAGTTCGGTGCGCAACTGGTTCAACACCGGCGACTGCGCCCACGAGTCGCACATCCGGCGGCTGGTGGCCGTCGGCAGCCACCCGGCGTACACCCGGCAGGGCATGGTGGACGTGCCCGGTTCGAAGTTCGTCGACATGCTCGGCTCCACCGAGATGGGCCACGGCGCGTTCCGGATCAGCCACCGCCTCGGCAGTGACCGCTACGACCGTTGCGTCGGCAAGCCGTACCCGTTCGCGCAGATCGCCCTGCTCGACGTGGTGACGGGCGAGGAGGTCGCCGAGGGGGAGGTGGGCCACGTCGGGCTCAAGTCGCCGACGCTGGCGATCGGGTACTGGAACGACTCGGTCAACACCTTCCGTACCCGGCTCAACGGCTACTACCTGACCGGTGACCTGATGTACCGCGACCCGGAGGGCAACTACCACCACGTCGACCGGGCCAGCGACGCCGTCGACCTGGGCGACGGCAACTGGCTTTACACGGCGCTGTCCGAGGAGCGCGTCCTGAAGCACTGCCCGGACGTGCGCGACTGCACTGTCATCGCGGTCCGGGAGGACGACGACCGCATCGTCACCGAGGTGCTGCTCCTGCTCGCCGACGACGCCGATCCGGCGCTCGACCGCGCCGACCAGGTCCGCACCGCGCTCGGCCCCGTGGTCGGCGGGACGCTGCGGCGGGTGGTCACCGTGCCCGACGACGGTGTGGTGATGGGCCCGACGGGCAAGGTCCGCAAGTTCCTGATGCGCCAGCGGCTGCTGGCCGACGCCGGGGCACCCGCCACGCGTTGACGCCTGCGCACCGGTCGCTCGTCGGCCGGCTGCGCTCGGGTCGGCCTGCCGGGCTGCGCTCCGACCGGTCCCGACGGGCTGTCTGGGTGCCGGCGCTCGGCGTCCGGTCCGGGCGCTGCCTCCGCCGCCAGGTGTCCCCGGCGGCCGGCTGCTCTGCTGCCTGCCGCTCCTCACTGCGGCGGCGTCCCCGTCCCGTCCCGACGTCAGGATGCGCAGACAGCGTTATGCCGCAGCGTCATATTCATGACGCTGCGGCATAACGCTGTCCACGACAACCACTCCCAGGCCGGTCGGCTCCGGCAGTTCGGGCCGCAGCTGCGGCCCGTCGGTAGGCCCGCCCGGACCGGCGACCGCCACCGCCGGGTCGACCAGCGACCGCCACCCCGGACTGGCGACGTCACCCCGCCGGATCGACCAGCGACCGCCATACCGGACCTGACGACGTCACCCGGGCGGGTCGGTCAGCGACCGCCACACCGCCGGCTCGGCCGACCGGTCAGCCGACCGGCGGGGCCCACCGGACCCCGCCGGTCGGCGTCACCGCAGTCGGGACTCGATCGCCTCGATGATGCGGGGGCGCAGTTCGGCGGCCCGGATCACCGCGTCGACCGAGCCGACCTCCACCGCCCGCTGGATGTTGTGCACCCGGTCGAACTCCGCCGCCACCTCGCCGAGCTTCTCCGCGCGGACCGCCGCGCGGGTCTCGTCGAGTTCCGCGGTCAGCGCCGCCCGCTCGGTGCCGGTGGCCGCCGCGACCCGCGCCTCCAGGTCGCGCACCCGCAGGTCGGCAGCGGTACGGGCGTTGACGTCGCCGGAGAACACCACCGCCGCCGCCGGGGCGCCGCCGAGCACCGAGGCGAACGAGCCCTCCAGTGCCAGCACCGTCATGTTCGGGTTCAGCGCCTTGGAGAAGACCACGAACGCCCCGCCGTGATAGCGGGA
This sequence comes from Micromonospora sp. CA-248260, assembly GCF_050942205.1. Taxonomy (NCBI): domain Bacteria; kingdom Bacillati; phylum Actinomycetota; class Actinomycetes; order Micromonosporales; family Micromonosporaceae; genus Micromonospora; species Micromonospora sp. CA-248260. The sequence continues at coordinate 2,059,894 of NZ_CP192021.1, forward strand.
GATCACGCAGAACACGATCGGACCGCGGAAGTTGACGATCGCCCGGCCGATCTCGGCCCCGTACTCCAGTTGCAGTTTGCGCATCGACTCGGGTGAGCCGTCGAAGCCCGACAGGTTCGCCAGCACCACCAGCGGCCGGTTGCCGCTGGCCGCGTTGATCGCCCGCGCGGCCTTCTTGGACGAGCGCGGGAACAGGGTGCCCGCGGTGTAGGTGTCCGGGCCGTCGGTGGGCGGGAAGCCCCGGCGGGGCACCGACCGCGACTCGATGCCGAGCAGGCAGACCGGGATGCCACCGAGGTGGACGTCCTGCACCACCGCGGTCTCCGCGTCGGCCATGCCCGCCCACCGCTCCAGCACCGGGTGGTCCTGGTCGGACAGCGCCCGCATCACCGTACGGATGTCGAACGGCTTCTTGCGGTCCGGGTTCGCCGTGGCGGAGAAGATCTCGCCGACGGTGGTGAAGTCGCTGCCCGCCACGGTGTGCGGGAAGGCGGAGACGTCCCGGTCGGCCGGGTCGGCGGTGGTCGCCCGACGCGGGGCGTCCTCCCCGGGCGCGACGTACGTGTGGTCGTAGTACGACATCAGCACGTCCCGGGCCGCCGTCAGGTTGGGCGCCCAGTACTGCGCCTGCCCGTTGGGGCCCATCACCCGGTCGTAGCCGCCGATGCCGAAGTTGTCCTCGGCGGAGACCCCACCGGAGAAGTCCAGCGACTGCTTGCCGGTGAGCACCATCGCGGCCTCCGGCGTCATCACCAGGATGCCCCGGGTGTGCATGAGCATCGTCGCCTCGGCGTTCCAGTACGGCTGGGCGCCCACGTTGATCCCCGCGACCACGATGTTGATCTCGCCGCCGTCCTGGGTGAACTCGACGATCCGCTTGAGCGCCGCCGCCACCCAGTCCATGTTCTCGGTGCCCGACGTCATCGAGATCCGGGCACCGGCCGACAGGGCGTACCACTCCAGCGGCACCTGGAGCCGCTCCGCCAGATCCAGGGCGGCGATCACCCGCCGGCACTCGGCCTCGGAGAGCGCGCCGAGCGACTTGGTCGGGTCGCCCAGCAGCACCACCCGGGTGACGCCCTGCGGGTGCCGCGGGGTCGGCGTGGTGACCACCCCCGCGACGATCGCCGCCGTGTTGCGCCCCCGGGGCCGGTCCACCGGCGCCAGCGCGTGCTCGTCGTCGAGGTCGTGCTCGACGAACTGGCCGAGCATCCCGGTCAACTCGTACGGGTAGACCGTGTTGCGGCTGCTGGCCCGCAGCACCTTCAGCCGGTAGTCGTCGAGCGGCTCGACCGGGTCGGCCGGCGGCTCACCCATGCTCAGCTCGGCCCCACCGGTGGCGTCGAACGAGATCCGTACCGCGATCTTGGTCAGCTCACCGGTGCGGCGGTCGCGCTGGCGCGCGATGAACAGGATCTCCTCCAGCCCCGCGCCGACGGTCGTCGGGCGGACCCGCCCGGCGATCATCTCCATCTCCTCACGGGTCAGGTCGCTCGGCGGCCAGACGTAGATGACGATCCGGTTGGTGTTGAAGCGGGTCTTGGACGGGCGGCGGGTTTGCGCCCGACGGATCGAGTCCAGGCAGGTGGCGACGATGTCCTCGGCCGTGGGCAGGGCGACCAGCCGACCGTCGTGCTCGCGCAGCGCCGTCAGGTCACGCACCTGGGCGAACGCGACGAGCCGCTCGTCGGACGGGTTCTCCCGGGCGACGGCCTGGAAGAGGTAGACCTCCTCGTCCGACGACGGCAGCCGGGTCAGGTCGAACTTGCGCAGCCGCTCCAACTGCATCCGCTGCGCGATGTACGGGTGCAGGCCTCGGATCAGCCGCTCCTCGCTCATCCCCGTGCTCGACGGGCGGAACGTGAAGTGGTGGTGCATCACCGCGCCGCCACGCCCGGCGACGGTGGTGGTGAGCCGACGGACCTGGGCCGGCAGCGGGTGCGCGTTGACGACCTCCAGCAGCGCGGCGGCCATCGCGTCGAAGTCCTCCGGCTGGTTCTCCCAGCCGAGGTAGATGTCGGCGTCGACGGCGGAGCCGTCCCCGGCCAGCTCGGCGAGCCCGCGCAGCGCGTCGCCCAACGCGTCGAAGCGTACGGCGGCGGAGAGCAGGCTGGAGTCGGCCCGCTCGGCCACCACGAACGTGCAGTCGGCGACCTGGCGGGTGCGGACGTCGGCGAGACCCTTGTTGCCGTAGTACCGCCGGGTCAGCACCTCCAGCATCACCGCGTTGTCGAGGTGGTCCCGGACGAGCCGCTGGCCGAGCACCCGGACCAGGGGTTCGGTGCTGCGGACCATCTCCGCGACCCGCTCGGCGCGGTCCGCCGCGTCCGGGTGCGCGTCCAGGTGACGCAGGTGGCGGCGGACCGAGGCGTACAGCCGGGCGCGGTTGCGCAGCAGCAGCGGCTGGGCGAACCAGGCGAACACCACGCCGCGCGCCAGGTCGGCGACGACCGGGAAACGCACCTGCGTCGCCGCCACCAGCCGCTCCAACGCGAGACCGGCGGGCTCACGCAGCACCGCGTCCGGCGGGGGCTCGCGCAGCCAGGAGCGCAGCAGCGTCGCGACGACCGTGGCGTCGGCGGAGGCCCGCTGCTGGGCCAGGAAGATGCGGAACACGGCGGCTTCGAGAGCGGGGGAGCGGTCCAGCTCGGTGACGCCGTAGTGGCCGAGGGCCTTGGCCAGCTTGGCCTGGAAGGGCGCCGGCAGCCCGGCCCGCTCGACGTCGAGGCTCTGCAGGTAGGTGTGGAAATACTCGCGGGCGCTGGGGACGTGGTTGTCCCCGCTGACGTCCTCACCGGTCAGCCGGTTGCGGGTCAGCTCGGCGAGGTCGGCGAAGACGTCGACGAGGTCGATCTCCTCGGCCAGCGGACGGTGGCCGTCCTCGATGGCGGCCCGCCGTGCGGCGAGGTACTCGTCGAGCACCCGGCCGTCGTCGTGCGGGTCCACGTCGAAACCCAGCAGCAGACCACGGAGGTCCTCCTGGCCGCGCCGGGACCGCTCGACCGCCGGGGCCTGGTCGGGCGCGACGGGAAGGTCCAGGGCGACGGGAGCGGCGGTGGGGGTGTCCGGGGTGTCGTCGGAGTCGTCGGCGAGGGGCTCCAGCCGCAGCAGCGCCGCGCCGGCCTCCACCTGGCTGCCGACGGAGACGCCGCACTCCCTGAGCCGGGCCCGGAACGGTGCCCGCAGCACCGTCTCCATCTTCATCGCCTCCAGCACCAGCACCGGTGCGCCCGCCTCGACCTCGGCACCCACCTCCACCGGCGTCGCGACGACCAGCGCCGGCATCGGGGAGCGGACCACGCCGCCCTCGTCGCGGCCGACCCGGTGGGTCACGCCGTCGACCTCGACCAGGTGGATCGCGCCGTGGGTGCCGGTGAGCAGCCGGTACCGGGCACCGTTGACGGCGATCTGCCCGGTGTGCCGGTCGAACCGGTCCAGCTCGACGTCGGCGGTGTGCACGTCGCCACCGGCCTCGATACCGACCCGGAACCGGTGCGCGCCGACCCGGGCCACCCGCATCCGGTAGCCCACGCCGCGCAGTTTGAGGTCCAACGGCCGGCCGCTGACGTGCTGAACCTGGGGACGCCCGCCGAACGCCGTCGACAGCAGCCGCTGCTGCTCGGCGCGTTCCTGCTCCTCGTACGCCTCGATCGCGGCGGCGGCGAGCGCGACGGCGGAGTGCCGGTGCGAGACGAGCCGGCCCTCGGCGCGTACCCGGTCGATCCAGCCGGTGTCGGCGCTGGCGTCGATCACCTCGGGCTGGTCGAGCAGGTCGAGCACGAAGCTCTTGTTGGTCGCGCCGCCCTCGATGATCACGGTGGTGTTGGCCATCGCCCGCCGCAGCCGGCCGAGCGCCTCGTCGCGGTCCCGCCCGTAGGCGATGATCTTCGCGATCATCGAGTCGAAGTCGGCCGGGATGGTGTCGCCCTCGCTGACCCCGGTGTCCACCCGGATGCCGGGCCCGGCGGGCAGGTCCAGCCGGGCGATCCGGCCGGGGGCGGGCGCGAAGTCGCGGTCCGGGTCCTCGGCGTTGAGCCGGGCCTCGATGGCGTGCCCGCGCTCCAGCGGCGGCACCCCGTCGAGCCGGCCGCCCGCCGCGACGTGCAGCTGCGCCTTGACCAGGTCGAAACCGGTGGTCAGCTCGGTGATCGGGTGCTCCACCTGGAGCCGGGTGTTGACCTCCAGGAAGGCGAACAACCGGTCACCCGGGTGGTAGAGGAACTCGACGGTCGCCGCGCCCCGGTAGCCGACCGCGACGGCCAGCCGTTCGGCTGACGTCTTGAGCTCGACGGCCTGCTCCGGGCTGAGCACCGGGGAGGCGGACTCCTCGATGACCTTCTGGTTGCGCCGCTGCACCGAGCAGTCGCGTACGCCGAGCGCCCAGGCGGTGCCCTGACCGTCCGCGATCACCTGGACCTCGACGTGCCGGGCGCCGGTGACCAGGCGCTCCAGGAACACGATGCCGCTGCCGAAGGCGCGGGCCGCCTCCTGGCTGGTGCGCTGGTAGGCGTCGGCCAGCTCGGCGTCGCTGGTGACGACGCGGATGCCCCGCCCGCCACCACCGGCGGTCGCCTTGAGCATCAGCGGGTAGCCGATCTCGGCGGCGGCGGTGATCGCCGCCTCCAGGGTCTCCACCGCGCCCCGGCTCCACGGCGCGACCGGCACGCCGACCTCCTCGGCGATCAGCTTCGCGCCGATCTTGTCGCCGAGCTTGCGCATCGCGTCCGGGCTCGGCCCGACGAAGGTCACCCCGATCTTCTCGCACAGCTCCGCGAAGGCCGGGTCCTCGGCGACGAAACCCCACCCGACCCAGGCGGCGTCGGCCCCGGTCTCGACCAGGGCGTGCTCCAGCTTCTTGAGGTCGAGGTACGGCCGGGCGGAGGCGGGACCGAGGTCGTAGGCGACGTCGGCCTCGCGGACGAATGTCGCGGTACGGTCGACGTCGGTATAGAGGGCCACGGTTTCGATCCGCGTGTCGGTCTGCGCGGCCAGCTCTCGGACCGCGTGAATGAGGCGCATCGCGGCCTCACCCCGGTTGACGATGGCGACACGGCTGAACACCCGACCGACTCCTCCGGTAGATCCACGAGTACGCGCCGCAAGGCATCGACCCCCGACAGCGATCACCCTTCCGGCTGCCGGCCGGTAGCGCCATGTCGTAATCACCGAACCCTGAGCGGTGACCGTTGTAGGAACCCCACAAAAGTTTTTGGTCCTCCCCGCCCGCGCCGGTGGTGGCGCGGCACCCGCCGCAGGTCGCGGGGGTCAGGCGTCGACAGTCGCCGTCGCGGCCACCTCGCGGCGGCGGATCACCGCGATCAGCGCCGTGCCGACGGTCAACAACGCCCCGGCCACGACCAGCGCCACCGCCCCGTTCACCCGCAACGTCAGCACCGCGGAGACGAACGCGCCCAGCCCCATCGTGGTGATCGCCCCGAACCGGCGCAGCCAGGCCGTACCCGGACCGCCGGCGGCCCGGCTGTCGGTGGAGAGGTTCACCATGGTCATGGTCACCACGACCGTGGAGAGGTCCCGGATACCGATGTGCTTGACCGCTGCGGCCTGCGCGCCGAGCACCAGGGCGAGCAGCCCGGTGACGGTCAGCATCACCCCGTGCGTCGGTGGGCCGGTGGCGAGCCAGAGCCCGGCCAGGGCGAGGGTCAGCACACTGCCGCCGACCAGGATGGCCAGCCCGGCGGCGGGCAGCGCCGCCGGCCCCGACGAGCGCCGGGTCAACCGGGCGGCGAGCACCGCGCCGAGCATGAACGCCAGCAGCGCCACCAGGTTGTTGAGCACCGGCAGGCCGGACACCCCGGCCAGCCCGAAACCGATGAAGAGCACGTTGCCGGTCATGTTGCCGGTGAAGACCCGGTCCAGCGCGAGATAGCTCACGCCGTCGACCGCCCCGGTCGCCGCGGTCAACACCAGCAGCGGCAGCTCGTAGCTTTTCGTCATGGGCCCTTCCGATGATCGTTTCCGGCCGGAGTCTACCCATGACCTGCGGGAACGTCCCGGGCGACCGGGACGGCGGTCCCTGGTGGCCGGGACGTGGCGGCCCGTTGACTGGGCCCATGACCAACGTTCCGGACCACTTCCCCGCCCACGTCAAGGGTTCCTACGTCAACTGCGAGGAGTACGCCCGCGAGGCGCGGCTCACCCCGCCACCGGACCACATCCCCGCCCACGTGAAGAACTCCTACGTCAACTGCCAGGAGTACGCCCGCGAACTGCAGCTCACCCCGCCACCGGACCACATCCCCGCCCACGTGAAGAACTCGTACCCGACCTGCCAGGAGGCGGTCCGCCCGCCCCGGCTCACCCTCGTCCCGGCGGCCGGGGCATGACCACGCTCGTCCCGCCCCGACTCGACCCCGCCTGGCGGGAGTGGCTCGTCGAGAACCTCGCCATGGGCGCGTCGGTGCCGCAGGTGCGGGCCGCCGCCGTCGCCGGGTCCGCCGACCCCGAAGCCGTCGACGCCGAGCTGCGGGACCTGGCCGACCACCCGTACCTCGCGGTGTGCCGCCGGCTCGCGCTGCGCTACGACTGGCTGGAGTCGGTGCTCGACACGTACCGGACGCTGCGCGACAGCGACGGAGGTCGGACCCTGGAACGGCGTGCGGACCTCGACCCCGCCGAGTTCTTCTCCCGCTACTACTTCGGCAACCGGCCGGTCGTGCTCGATGGCCTGATGGCCGACTGGCCCGCCCTCGGCTGGACGCTTTCCGGCCTGGCGGCGGCCTGCGGCGATGCCGTGGTCGAGGTGATGACCGGGCGGGAGGCCAACCCCGACCACGCCTGGCAGTACGACCGGCACCGCACCAGCATGCCGTTCCGCGACTACCTGGCGCTGCTCGGCTCCGGCCGGCGCACCAACGACTACTACATGGTGCCGCGCAACGAGAACTGGTCCGGGGCGCTGCGCCCGCTCGCCGCCGACATCCGGGCGCCGGAGGGGATCGTGGACCCGTCCGGGCTCGGGCACCTGCTGCTCGGGCCGGCCGGCACGGTGACCCCGCTGCACGTGGACAACAGTTCGGTGCTGCTCGGCCAGGTGCTCGGCCGCAAGCACGTCCGGCTGGTCCCGTCGTACGAGCGGCACCTGGTCTATCCGCGCGGCGGCACGTTCAGCGCGGTCGACGCGGCGGACCCGGACCTCACCCGGCATCCCCGGTTCGCCGAGGCGACGGTGCTCGACGTGGTGCTGGAACCGGGGCAGCTGTTGTTCGTGCCGGTGGGCTGGTGGCACTGGGTGCAGGCGCTGGAGGTCAGCGCCACCGTCAGCTTCCACCACTTCCGGGTCCCGGGGCAGAACCACAAGATGGCCACCCCGCCGGCAGCCGGTGTCGACCGGTGACGCCGGGGCGGCCCCGCTCGACCGGAGCGGGGCCGCCCGCTGCCGCCGGTGACCGCCTGAGCGTCGGCCACCCCTGCCACCCCTTGCTCACATGCATTATCGTCGATCGGACTGTGGGGTGATCCGGCGAGCCGGATCTTCGATCGTGAAGGTGGCCGTTTTGCGTTATGCCGATGGACCGGGCGTGACCTACGAGGTCTACGTCGAGGCGATTCCGTCCCGGGTCTGGGAACTGGTGACCGACATCCACCTGCCGGCCCGGCTGAGCCCGGAGTTGCAGCGGGTGGAGTGGCTCGACGACACCAACGGCCTGGCCAAGGGGGCCAGCTTCCTCGGCTACAACAGCCATCCACGCATCGGTGAGTGGCGGACCGCGTCGTACGTCATCGAGCTGGACCAGGAGCGGGTCTTCGGGTGGGTCGTCACGGACGTGGACGGCGCGTTCGCCGGCCCGGACGGCGCCGGCCGGGCCGACGTGTCGTCCCCGGCGGCCACCTGGCGTTTCGAGCTGGAACCGGAGGGCGCCGGCACCCGGCTGCGGCAGACCGCCCAGGTCGGTCCGGGCCGGTCCGGCCTCAGCCTGGTGATCGACCAGGCCCCCGAGCACGAGGAGCAGATCGTCGAGTCCCGCCTCGGCCAACTCCGCTCCCACATCGAGTCCGTCCTCGACGGCATCAAGGCCCTAGCCGAAAACCGAACCCCCTAACCCCCCTCCCTCCCCCTCCCCCCGGGGGGGCCTCCGGCCCCGCCCGGAGCCCCCCGCCCCGCCCGGAGCCCCCCGCCCCGCCCGGAGCCCCCCGCCCCGCCCGGAGCCCCCCGCCCCGCCCGGAGCGTCCCGGTGATCAAGAGGAATGCGTCAGGAACCGCTCGTCGGGTGACGTTTTCCTCTTGATCACCGGGAGTTGGCGGGGTGCTGCGACGTGGCGGGCGTGGTGGGGGGAGGGGGCGGGATTAGGGTGGTGGCGTGGATCAAGAGGATCGGATCGCGCTGTTTCTCGACTACGAGAACCTCGCGCTGGGCGCGCGGGACCACCATGGCGGGCGGGCCTTCGACTTCCGCCCGATCGCCGACGCCCTGGCGGAGCGGGGTCGGGTGGTGGTGCGGCGGGCGTACGCCGACTGGTCGTACTTCGACGAGGACCGTCGGATGCTCACCCGCTCGCACGTCGAGCTGATCGAGATCCCCCAGCGGATGGGTGCGTCCCGCAAGAACGCCGCCGACATCAAGATGGCGGTCGACGCGGTGGAGCTGGCCTTCGAGCGCGGCTACATCTCCACCTTCGTGATCTGCACGGGGGACAGTGATTTCACCCCGCTGGTGCACAAACTTCGCGAACTCAACAAACGGGTCATCGGGGTCGGGGTGGAGAAGTCCACCTCGGCGCTGCTCCCGCCCGCCTGCGACGAGTTCCTCTACTACGACCGGCTGGAGGGCGTCGACGTCCTGCCCGTCCGGGCCCGGCGGGGCCGGCCGGCCCGTGCGGCGGAGCCGCAGCAGGTCGAGACGGTGGAGCAGGAGCAGGCCGAGCCGGAACGCCCGCCGGCCGCCGAGGAGCCGGTCCGCGACGCGGACGCGCTCGCCGTGCTGGTCGCGCAGACCGTGGCCGGCCTCCAGGGCAGTTCCGACGGCGAGGTGACCGCCTCCCGGCTCAAGCGCACCCTGCTGCGCAAGGACCCGACCTTCAGCGAGTCCGACTACGGGTTCCGCACCTTCGGCGAGCTGCTGCGTCACCTCGCCGGGCACAACGTCGTCGAGTTGGCGGAGGGGCCGGCCAAGGGCGACCCCGAGGTGTCCCTGCCCGAGCACGGCGACCAGGAGGTGGCCTTCGCGTTGCTCCGCAGCGTGGTGGCGGAGCTGGCCGGGTCCGGCGGCCCGGTGGCGCTCTCCGGCCTCAAGAACCAGCTCCGCCGGGCCCGCCCCGAGTTCAGTGAGAAGAAGCTCGGCTACCGCAGTTTCCTCCAGTTCTGCAAGGCCGCCGCCACCGCCGGCGAGGTCGCGTTGGCCTGGAGCGCGGAGGCCGACGACTACCTGCTCACTCCCCGGCAGGGGTGACCGGGGCCGGGTCCGTGAGGGATCTCGACGAATTCGTGACTCACGTCCTGAGGCCGATTTGCTATACGGTCGGCAAATGATGGTCGAGGAGCACTGGTGGAACGGTGACCCGAGCCCGCGCGGGCGGCGGGACGTGTACATCCGTACCGACGGGGAGGCCTGGGAGGTCCAGGCGCAGATCGGCGGGGCGTCGGGTCGCTCCCGCGTGCAGCAGTGCCCGAGCCGGGCGGCGGCGGTAATCCTCGCCGACGCCTGGCGCGGCAGCAACCCCTCCTGGCGCGGGCTGCATCACTGATCGGCCGGGCCGGGCGGCGGGCGGTCCGCACCGCGTCCCGCCCGCATCCGGCCCCCGGTGGAGTTTCCCGGGCCCGGTCGAAAGTCATCCGCGCCCGGCTGAGGGCCCCTTCGGGTCGGCCCCCCGACGTTCCCACCGCGCGGAAACGCTGATTACTGAGAGTGAAATTCTCGTTACGAAGGTGTCCTGAGCTGCCCGTGGTCACCCGAGTTAATTGGCAACATTCTTGACAGAAGCGCGGCATATCGACATCCTTCGTGGAGAGCGCTCTCCCCCGGTGCGCGCAACCCACCCGCCCCCGATGTCGTCCCCGAGGAGCCTCCCGTGCTCGCAACCCGACCCCTCACCCGCGCGGCGGTCGCCCTGGTCACCCTTGCCGCCGCCCTCGTCCTGCCGGCCCAGGCCGAGCCCGCCTCGGCCGCCATCGGCGGCATCAGCTGGCAGGACGAGTTCAACGCCGCCGCCGGCACCCCCGTCGACCAGAACAGGTGGCGCTTCGACATCGGCGGCGGTGGCTGGGGCAACAACGAGCGGCAGTACTACACCAACAGCACCAGCAACGCCGTCCACGACGGACAGGGCAACCTGGTGATCACCGCCCGCAAGGAGAACCCGGCCAACTACCAGTGCCACTATGGCCGGTGCGAGTACACCTCGGCCCGGCTGCTCACCGCCGCCACCTTCAACCAGGCGTACGGCCGGTTCGAGGCCCGCATCAAGATCCCGCGCGGGCAGGGCATCTGGCCGGCGTTCTGGATGCTCGGCAACGACATGGGCAGCGCCGGCTGGCCCGCCGCCGGTGAGATCGACATCATGGAGAACATCGGCCGGGAGCCGAACACCGTCTACGGCACCGTGCACGGCCCCGGCTACTCCGGCGGAGGCGGCATCACCGGCAGCCGTACCATCGGCCAGCCCCTCGCCGACACCTTCCACACCTACCGGGTGGACTGGGAGCCGAACCTCATCGTCTGGTACCTCGACGGCGTCGAGTACCACCGCGTCGACCCGTCCCGGCTCGGCGGCAACCGCTGGGTCTACGACCACCCGTTCTTCATGATCCTCAACGTGGCGGTGGGCGGCAACTGGCCCGGCTACCCCGACGGCTCCACCCAGTTCCCCCAGCAGATGCTCGTGGACTACGTGCGGGTCTCCAGCTACGTCCCCGGCGGCGGCAACCCGCAGCCCGGCACCACCCGGCTGCGGGGCGCGCAGAGCGGCCGATGCGTCGACATCCCGAGCGCCAACCCGGTCGACGGCGCGAAACTCCAGATCTGGGACTGCAACACCACCGCCGCGCAGGCCTGGACCTTCGCCACCGACGGCACCGTACGCGCGATGGGCAAGTGCATGGACCCCGCCTGGGCCGGCACCGCCAACGGCACTGAGGTCAACCTGGTCACCTGCAACGGCAACCCGGCCCAACGGTTCACCCTCAACGGCGCCGGGGACCTGGTCAACCTCAGCGCCAACCGGTGCGTCGACGTCCGCGACCAGAACCCCAACAACGGCGGCAAACTGCACCTGTGGGACTGCCTCGGCGTGAGTAGCCAGAAATGGTCCCGCTTCTGACCGCACCCCGGCGGTAGCCCCGCGACGGATGGCCCCTCAGCGTGTGCTGGGGGGCCATCCGTCGTTCCGCCACGATGCCCGCGGTCGGAGTCGCCCGGCCCGCAACCCCAGCCGCCGCGCGGGTGGCCCGGCCGACGGTGACCCACGGTCGAGGTCGGAGCGTCGCGGGCTAGGGGGCGCTCTGGGGGCGGTAGGGGGTTAGTGGTGCGCCGGGCCGCCGTAGGGTCATCGCGAACAACCAACAATCCCCGAAGAAGCTCTCTGTTTCGACAATTGCCGCCGCGCTGACCCGTGAGTCGATATTGACCCGGGTCTGCCCGGCTGGGGCTAGTGGCGGGAGACGTAGATGGAGAACGAGGAGAAGCTTCTCGGGTACCTGAAGCGGGCCACCACGGATCTGCGTGAGGCCCGTCGGCAGTTGCGTCAGGCCGAGCGCCGGGAGTACGACCCGATCGCGATCGTCGGTATGAGCTGCCGCTTCCCGGGTGGTGTGGATGGCCCGGCCGCGTTGTGGCGGCTCCTGGCAGACGGGACCGACGCGGTCTCCGACTTTCCCGACGACCGGGGCTGGAACGTCGAGGACATCTACGATCCCGACGATTCCAAGGCCGGTAAGACGTACGCGAAGACCGGCGGTTTCCTTTCCGACGCCGCCCTTTTCGATCCGGAGTTCTTCGGCATTTCCCCGCGTGAGGCGATCGCCATGGACCCGCAGCAGCGGCTGCTGCTGGAGGCGTCCTGGGAGGCGTTCGAATCGGCCGGTATCGCCCCCGCCTCGGTGCGCGGCAGCCGTACCGGCGTGTTCGCCGGGCTGATGTACCACGACTATTCCAGCCGGCTGCCGGTGGTGCCCGCCGAGCTGGAGGGTTTCATCGGCAACGGCAACACCGGCAGCATCTTCTCCGGCCGGGTCGCCTACGTGCTGGGCCTCGAAGGCCCGGCGATCACCGTCGACACCGCCTGCTCCTCGTCACTGGTCGCGCTGCACCTGGCGATCCAGTCGCTGCGCCGCGAGGAGTGCACGCTGGCGTTGGCCGGCGGCGTGACGGTGATGGCCACGCCTGAGACGTTCGTCGACTTCAGCCGCCAGCGGGGCCTGGCCGCCGACGGCCGGTGCAAGCCGTTCGCCGCCGCCGCCGACGGCACCGGCTGGGCCGAGGGCGTCGGGGTGCTGCTGGTCGAGCGGCTCAGCGACGCCCAACGCCACGGGCACCGGGTGCTGGCCGTGGTCCGCGGCACCGCGGTCAACCAGGACGGTGCCAGCAGCGGTCTCACCGCCCCCAACGGTCCGTCGCAGCGCCGGGTCATCGCCGACGCGTTGGCCAACGCCCGGCTCACCGCCGACCAGGTGGACGCCGTCGAGGCGCACGGCACCGGCACCCGGCTCGGTGACCCGATCGAGGCGCAGGCGATCCTCGCCACCTACGGCCAGGACCGGGAGCAGCCGCTCTGGCTGGGCTCGGTGAAGTCGAACCTGGGCCACACCCAGGCCGCCGCCGGGGTCGCCGGGGTGATCAAGATGGTGCTGGCGATGCGGTACGGCGTACTGCCCCGCACCCTGCACGTCGACCGGCCCACCCCGCACGTCGACTGGACGGCCGGCGACGTACGGCTGCTCACCGACGCCGTCGAGTGGCCGGACACCGGGCGACCCCGACGGGCGGCCGTGTCGTCGTTCGGCCTCAGTGGCACCAACGCCCACGTGGTGCTGGAACAGGCACCCCCGGTCGAGCCCACCGACCCGGCCGAACCCCCCGCCCCGACCGCGGCCACCGGCTCGGCCGTGCCCGTCGCCACCGAGCCGCCGGTGCTGCTCTGGCCACTGTCCGGGCGGTCGACGGACGCACTGGCCGCGCAGGCCGACCGGTTGCGCGGCTTCCTCATTGACGAACGCCCGGTGGACGTCGGGTTCACCCTCGGTGCCGGCCGGTCCGCGATGGAGTGCCGTGGCGTGGCCGTCGGCGCGGACGTGGCTGAACTGGTGTCGGGTCTCGACGCCCTCGCCGCCGGCACCGGCCTGACCGGTCGGGTCGACCACGGCCGCACCGCCGTGCTGTTCACCGGTCAGGGTGCGCAGCGGGTGGGGATGGGTCGCGAGTTGGCGGCGGCTTTCCCGGTGTTCGCGCGGGCTCTGGATGAGGTGTGTGTGGCGTTCGGGTCGTTGCTGGGTGGTGATCTGCGGGAGGTGATGTTCACCGACCCGGGTGGTGTGTTGGATCAGACGGGGTGGACGCAGCCGGCGTTGTTCGCGGTTGAGGTGGCGTTGTTCCGTCTGGCGGAGTCGTGGGGGTTGAAGCCTGATTTCGTGGCGGGTCATTCGATCGGTGAGTTGGCTGCCGCGCACGTGGCCGGTGTCTGGTCGCTGGCGGACGCGTGTCGGGTGGTGGCGGCGCGTGGTGGTCTGATGCAGGCTCTGCCGTCGGGTGGGGCGATGTTGGCGATCGCTGCGCCGTTGGCGGAGTTGGATCTGGGTGACGTGGACGTGGCGGCGGTGAACGGTCCTCGTGCGGTGGTCGTGTCGGGGACGGAGGAGCAGGTCGCGGCGTTGGAGGCTCGTCTTGAGGTGAAGACGCGTCGGTTGCGGGTGTCGCATGCGTTCCATTCGCATCTGATGGACCCGATGCTGGCCGACTACGGGCAGGTCCTCCGTGGAGTGACCGCCAATCCGGCGGCGATCCCGTTGGTGTCGACCGCGACCGGTGATCTTGTCACCGACGAGGAGTTGGGTTCGGTCGGGTACTGGCAGGGTCAGGTGCGGGGGACCGTGCGGTTCGCTGACGCGGTGGCCGCTCTGGCGGCCCGTGGGGTGACGCGGTTCGTGGAGATCGGGCCGGACAGTGTGCTGACCGCGATGGTCGCCGACTGCGTCGAGGACGCCACCGCCATCGCGCTCCAGCGCCGTCGACGCACCCAGGCCGGTCCGGCACAGCAGCCCGACGACAGCGCGCAACGGCACGACGACGGCCAGGTGCCGGCGTACGCGGCCGGGATGGCGCAGGCATGGGCTAGTGGGATCGAGCTGGACTGGTCGGCCGTCGACCCGGGTGGCCGACAGATCGACCTGCCCACCTACGCGTTCCGACACCAGCGCTACTGGCTCGACGCGCCACCCGGGGCCGGCGACACCGCCGGGCTCGGCCAGTTCCCCGCCGACCACCCGATGCTCGGTGCCGTCGTCGACCTGCCCGACACCGGCGGTGTGGTGCTCACCGGCCGGCTCGCCCGCACCGCCCAGCCGTGGCTCGCCGACCACGCGGTCTTCGACACCGTCCTCGTCCCCGGCACCGGGCTGGTCGAACTCGCCCTGCGCGCCGGTGACCAGGTCGGCTGCCCGGTACTCGACGAGTTGACCATCAACGCGCCGCTGGTGCTGCCCACCGACGGCGGTCTGGCCCTGCGGGTCACCGTCGACGCCGCCGACGACAGCGGCGCTCGTACCCTCGGCATCTGGAGCCGGCCCGACGACGCGACCGACTGGACCCGGCACGCCGAAGGGGTCCTGGTCCGGCAGGCCGGGGCCGACCCGGCCGCCGCCGACCTCACCGAATGGCCGCCCGCCGGTGCCGAACCCGTCGACCTCGACGGCCTCTACGACCGGCTGCGTGACCACGGCTACGGCTACGGGCCGGTGTTCCAGGGGCTGCGCGCGGTGTGGCGGCGCGGCGACGGCGACGCCGCCGAGGTGTGGGCCGAGGCGGCGCTGCCCGAGGTGGCCGCCGCCGACGCGCCCCGGTTCCTGCTGCACCCGGCGCTGCTCGACGCGGCCCTGCACGCCAACCTGGTCGACGAGGGCGCGGGCGACACCCCACTGCCGTTCTCCTGGCGCGGCGTCACCCTGCACGCCGCGCACGCCGCCGCCCTGCGCATCCGGATCTCCCCGGCCACCGGCGACAAGCTGGCCGTCACCGTCGCCGACGGGCACGGCAACCCGGTCGCCACCATCGACCAGGTGGTGGCCCGGCCGGTCGCCGCCGACGCGCTCGGCGCCGCCGCCCGCAGCCGGCACCGCCACCTCTACGAGGTGACCTGGCAGCCCGTCCCCACCCCGGCCGCCGCCACCGACGACTGGACCGCCCTCGACATCGACGCGGAACTGCCCGAACCCGCGCCCGACACCGTCGTGGTCACCCTGGACCCGCCCGGCACCCCGCCGGCCGCCGTGCACGAGGCCACCGAACGCCTGCTGGGGCTGCTGCACCGCTGGCTCACCCACCCGGGGTACGCGCACAGCACGCTGGCACTGCTCACCCGGGACGCGGTCGGGGCCGGTGACACCCCGGTCGACCCCGCCGCAGCGGCCCTGTGGGGGCTGGTCCGGGCCGCCGAAGCCGAACACCCCGGCCGGTTCGTGCTCGTCGACACCGACGCACCCGGCACCACCCACCTCGCGGCGGCCCTGGCCACCGGTGAACCCGAGGTGGCCGTCCGGGACGGGCAACTGCTGGTGCCCCGGCTGGCCCGGCTGCCCGTCGACACCACCGCCGACAGCCCGTGGCCCGTCGACGGCACCGTCCTGATCACCGGTGGCCTCGGTGGGTTGGGCAGCCTCGTCGCCCGGCACCTGGTCACCCGGCACGGCGTACGCCGGCTGCTGTTGACCGGGCGCAGCGGCGCGGCCACGCCCGGCGCGGCGGAACTGGTCGCGGACCTCACCGCCGCCGGCGCCGACGTGACGGTCGCCGCCTGCGACGTCGCCGACCGGGACGCGGTCGCCGCCCTGCTCGCCGGGCATCCGCTCGGCGCGGTGGTGCACGCCGCCGGCACCGCCGAGAACGCCCTGGTCGACGCGCTCACCCCCGCACAACTGCACCGGGTGCTGCGGCCCAAGGTGGACGCCGCCTGGCACCTGCACGACCTCACCCGCGACCACGACCTGACCGCCTTCGTGCTGTTCTCCTCGTCGGCCGGCTGGGTGGCCGGGGCGGGGCAGGGCAACTACGCCGCCGCGAACCTCTTCCTCGACGCGCTCGCCCAACGCCGCCGCGCCGACGGACTGCCCGCGACCTCGCTGGCCTTCGGCCTGTGGGCCACCGGCACCGGGATGGGCGGTCACCTCGACGACGCCGACCTGCACCGGATGCGCCGGCTCGGGATGCCCGCGATGACCACCGACGAGGGACTGGAGCTGTTCGACGCGGCCGTCGCCGCCGGCCGGGCCACCGCCGTACCGGTGCGGGTCGACCTGGACGCGCTACGGCGGCGCACCGACGCGCTGCCGGCCGTGCTGCGCGGCCTGGTCCGCACCCCGGCCCGGCCCACCGCCGGTGCCGCGCCGGCCGGCGGCCCCCCGCTGGCGCAGCGGCTCGCCGGGCTCTCCGACACCGACCGGGAGACCCTGCTGCTCGACCTGGTCCGCACGCACGCCGCCGCCGTGCTGGGTTTCCCCGGCCCGGCGTCGGTGGAACCCGGGCGGGCGTTCAAGGACCTCGGGTTCGACTCCCTCGCCGCCGTCGAGTTCCGCAACGTGCTCAGCACCGTCACCGGGCTGCGGCTGCCCGCCACCCTCGTCTTCGACCACCCCGAGCCCACCGCCCTGGCCCGCGCGCTCAAGGCCGAACTGGTGGTGCCCGACGCCGACCCGGCCGGTGCGGTCCTCGCCGACCTCGACCGGCTGGAGAAGGCCCTGGCCGAGGTGCCCGGCGACGAGCACGCCCGGCTGACCGCCCGGCTGGAGGCGGTGCTGCGCGGCTGGCAGGACCGGGCCGGCCGCCCCGACGACGACACCCCGCACGACTACGAGTCCGCCACCGACGAGGAACTGTTCGACGTGCTGGAGAACGAGCTCGGCATCTCCTGACGGCAGTCTCGACGAACCTCCGGCGCGGGAAAGATTGGTGTGAACGATGGCGAACGACGACAAGCTCCGGACCTTCCTCAAGCGCGCCACCGCCGAACTGCAACAGGCCAACCGGCGGCTGCGTGAGGTGGAGAGCCGGGACCAGGAGCCGATCGCGATCGTCGGCATGGGCTGCCGCTACCCCGGTGGGGTCCGGTCGCCGGAGGACCTGTGGCGGCTCGTCGCCGACGGCACCGACGCCATCTCCGGCTTCCCCACCGACCGGGGCTGGGACGTCGACGGCGTCTACGACCCGGAGCCCGGCAAACCCGGCAGGAGCTACACCCGGCACGGCGGTTTCCTCTACGACGCCGCCGACTTCGACCCGGGCTTCTTCGGGATGAGCCCCCGGGAGGCGGTGGAGACGGACCCGCAGCAGCGGTTGCTGCTGGAGGCGGCCTGGGAGGCCTTCGAGTACGGCGGGATCGACCCGACCGCCATGAAGGGCAGCGCCACCGGCGTCTTCGTCGGCGTGATGCACCACGACTACGTCGACAGCACCACCTCCGGCAGCCTCGTCTCCGGTCGGGTCGCCTACAACCTGGGCCTGGAGGGCCCGGCGATCACCGTCGACACCGCCTGCTCGTCGTCGTCGGTGGCCGTGCACCTGGCCTGCCAGTCGCTGCGCAAGGAGGAGTGCGGGCTGGCCCTGGCCGGTGGGGTCGCGGTGATGGCCACCCCACAACTGTTCGTCGAGTTCAGCAGGCAACGTGCCCTGTCCCCGGACGGCCGCTGCCGCTCCTTCGGCGACGGTGCGGACGGCGCGGCCTGGGCCGAGGGCGTCGGGGTGCTGGTGCTGGAGCGGTTGTCCGACGCGCAGCGCAACGGGCACCGCGTCTACGGGCTGATCCGGGGTTCGGCGGTGAACCAGGACGGTGCGTCGAACGGGTTGACCGCGCCGAACGGGCCGGCCCAGCAGCGGGTGATCCGGGCGGCGCTGGCCAACGCCCGGCTCTCCGTCGCCGACGTGGACGTGGTCGAGGCGCACGGCACCGGTACCACCCTGGGTGACCCGATCGAGGCGCAGGCGGTGCTGGCCACCTACGGCCGGGACCGGGAGCGGTCGCTCTACCTCGGCTCGATCAAGTCGAACATCGGGCACGCCCAGGCCGCCGCCGGGGTCGCCGGGGTGATCAAGATGGTGATGGCGATGCGGCACGGCACCCTGCCGCGCACCCTGCACGCCGAGACGCCGTCCCGGCAGGTCGACTGGGGCGCCGGGGACGTGCGGCTGCTCACCGAACAGGTCGACTGGCCGGCGGTGGACCGGCCCCGTCGGGCCGGGGTGTCGTCGTTCGGGATCAGCGGTACCAACGTGCACCTCATCGTCGAGCAGGCACCCCCCGTGGAGGCCGTCGCGGCGGGACCGACGCCACCGGTCACCCTCTGGCCGGTGTCGGGACGCTCCCCCGAGGGGCTGACCCGCCAGGCCGCCCGGATCGCGGAGTTCGCCGCCGGCACCGATGCGCGTCCGGTGGACGTCGGGTTCTCGCTCGGCGCGGGCCGGGCCGGGTTGGAGTTCCGGGGGGTGGCGGTCGGCCGGGAGGGGGCCGAGCTGTCCGCCGGCCTCGACGCCCTGGTCGCCGGCACCGGCCTGTCGGGTCGGGTGACCGGCGGTCGTACGGCGGTGTTGTTCACCGGTCAGGGTGCGCAGCGGGTGGGGATGGGTCGTGACCTGGCGGCGGCTTTCCCGGTGTTCGCTGCTGCGTTGGATGAGGTGTGTGTGGCGTTCGGGTCGTTGCTGGGTGGTGATTTGCGGGAGGTGATGTTCACCGACCCGGACGGTCTCCTGGATCAGACCGGCTGGACGCAGCCGGCGTTGTTCGCGGTTGAGGTGGCGTTGTTCCGTCTGGCGGAGTCGTGGGGGTTGAAGCCTGATTTCGTGGTGGGTCATTCGATCGGTGAGTTGGCTGCCGCGTATGTCGCGGGGGTGTGGTCGCTGGCGGATGCGTGTCGGGTGGTGGCGGCGCGTGGTGGTCTGATGCAGGCTCTGCCGGCGGGTGGGGCGATGTTGGCGATCGCTGCGCCGTTGGCGGAGTTGGATCTGGGTGACGTGGACGTGGCGGCGGTGAACGGTCCTCGTGCGGTGGTCGTGTCGGGGACGGAGGAGCAGGTCGCGGCGTTGGAAGCCTCCCTTGAGGTGAAGACGCGTCGGTTGCGGGTGTCGCATGCGTTCCATTCGCATTTGATGGACCCGATGCTGGCCGAGTACGGGCAGGTCCTCGCCGGGGTCACCGCCAATCCGGCGGGTGTTCCGCTGGTGTCGACCGCGACCGGTGACCTCGTCACCGACGAGGAGTTGGGTTCGGTCGGGTACTGGCAGGGTCAGGTGCGGGGGACCGTGCGGTTCGCTGACGCGGTGGCCGCTCTGGCGGCCCGGGGTGTGACCCGGTTCGTGGAGATCGGGCCGGACAGTGTGCTGACCGCGATGGTGGCCGACTGCGTGGAGGACACCGCAGCGATCGCGTTGCAGCGCCGGGACCGGGACCAGGTCACCGGTTACGCCACCGGGATGGCGCAGGCGTGGACCACCGGCGTCGACCTCGACTGGACGGCCGTGCACCCCGGTGCGCGACAGGTCGACCTGCCCAGCTACGCCTTCGCCCGGCAGCGGTACTGGCTGGCCGCCCCCACCGCCGCCCCGGCCACCGTCACCGACGACTGGCGGTACCGGGTCGTGTGGCGGGGCACCGACCTGCCCACCGGGCCGGAACTCACCGGCGACTGGTGGCTCGTCACCCCGGACCCGCTCACCGACGACCCCCGGGTCACCGCCATCGCCGACGCGCTCGCCACCCGGGGCGCCACCGTCACCAAGCTCACCGGCACCGACCTGCTCCCCGGCACCGACCCGCTCGCCGGCCGGGGCACCCCGAGCGGGATCGTCTCGCTGCTCGGCCTCGACGACACCCCGGACCCGTACGACGCCGGGCTGTCCGCCGGGGTCACCGGCACCGTACGCCTGGTGCAGGCCCTCGCCGCCGCCGACATCACCGGCCGGCTGTGGTGCCTGACCACCGGCGGGGTCGCCGTCGACCGGTACGAGGACCTGCCGCACGCCGCACAGGCCGGCCTCTGGGGTCTCGGCACGGTGCTCTCCCTCGACTACCCCGGCTGGTGGGGTGGCCTGGTCGACCTGCCCGCCGACTGGACGCCCGACATCCTCACCCGGCTCGTCGACGTGCTCGCCGACGGCAGCGAGGACCAGGTCGCCCTGCGTACCGCCGGGGTGCTGGCCCGGCGGATGGTGCGCTGGCCCGTCGCCGGCAGCCCCGACCGGCGCTACACGCCCACCGGCACCGTGCTCGTCACCGGCGGCACCGGCGGCATCGGCGCGCACCTCACCGAATGGCTCCTCGACCAGGGCGCCGAGCGGGTGGTGCTGGCCAGCCGGCGTGGCCCCGCCGCCCCCGGCGCCGCCGACCTGGCCGCCCGCCTGCCCGGCGTGCAGGTCGTCGCCTGCGACGTGGCCGATCGGGACGCGGTCGCCGCGCTGCTCGACGGGATCGGCGTCGACCTGACCGCCGTCTTCCACGCCGCCGGGGTGCTCTACGACCCGGCCCCCCTCGGCGAGACCGACCTCGACGACTTCGCCGCCGTGTGCCGGGCCAAGGTCCTCGGCGCGACCCACCTCGACGCCCTGCTCGGCGACCGGCCGCTCGACGCGTTCGTGCTGTTCGCCTCCGGCGCGGCCGTCTGGGGCAGCGCCGGGCAGGCCGCCTACGGCACCGGCAACGCCTGGCTCGATGCGTTGGCCCACCAGCGCCGCCGCCGGGGCCTGGCCGCCACCTCGGTGGCCTGGGGCACCTGGGGCGGCGGCGGCATGGTCGACGACAAGGCCACCGCGCAACTCCTGCGGCAGGGCACCCCACCGATGGAGCCGCGCCTCGCCCTCGGGGCGTTGCGGCAGGTCCTCGACCACGACGAGAGCCACCTCGTGGTCACCGACATCGACTGGGCCCGGTTCACCCCGATCTACACCCTGGCCCGGCCCCGGCCGCTGCTCGCCGCGCTCCCCGAGGCCCAGCAGACCCCGGCCACCGCCGCCCCGACCGCGCCCACCGACACCTCCGTGCTGGCCGGGCTGCCCGACGCCGAGCGGCTGCCGTACCTGCTGGACACCGTCCGCGCCCAGGTCGCCGCCGTCCTCGGGTACGACGCGGCGACCACCGTGGACGTCCAGCGGCCGTTCCGGGAACTCGGGTTCGACTCGCTGACCGCGGTCGAACTGCGCAACGCCCTCGGCGCGGCCGTCGGGCTGCGCCTGCCGGCCACCATGGTCTACGACCACCCGACCCCCGCCGTGCTGGCCCGCCACCTGTACGACGAACTCGTCGGCACCGCTGCCCCGACCCCCGTCGCGTCCGGCGTCGGCGGGTCCGACCCCGACGAGCCGATCGCCATCATCGGAATGAGCTGCCGTTACCCCGGCGGCGTCCGGTCCCCGGAGGACCTGTGGCGGCTCGTCGACAGCGGCACCGACGCGATCAGCGCGTTCCCCGTAGACCGGGGCTGGGACTCCGACGCCCTCTTCGACGCCGACCCGGACCAGCCGGGCACCAGCTACGTCCGCTCCGGCGGTTTCGTCTACGAGGCGGGCGCGTTCGACGCCGAGTTCTTCGGTATCTCGCCCCGCGAGGCGATCGCCATGGACCCGCAGCAGCGGCTGATGCTGGAGGTCACCTGGGAGGCGGTCGAGCGGGCCGGGATGGACCCGGAGGCGTTGCGTGGCAGCCCCGTCGGGGTGTTCGTCGGCTCCGGCGCCCAGGACTACGGTGACCTGCTCGGTCTCGCCCCCGCCGAGTCGGAGGCGTACCTGAGCACCGGCAGTTCCGCGTCGGTGATCTCCGGCCGGGTGTCGTACGCGTTCGGGTTCGAGGGGCCGTCGATGACCATCGACACGGCGTGTTCCTCGTCGCTCGTCGCACTGCACCTCGCCAGCCAGGCGCTGCGGGCCGGGGAGTGCGCGACCGCCGTCGCCGGTGGGGTGCTGGTGATGTCGAACCCCACCCCGTTCGTGGCGTTCAGCCGGCAACGGGGGCTCGCCCCGGACGGCCGGTGCAAGTCGTTCTCCGACGACGCCGACGGCACCGGCTGGGCCGAGGGCGTCGGGGTGCTGATGCTGGAACGACTCTCCGACGCGCAGCGCAACGGGCACCGCGTCTACGGGCTGATCCGGGGTTCGGCGGTGAACCAGGACGGTGCGTCGAACGGGTTGACCGCGCCGAACGGGCCGGCCCAGCAGCGGGTGATCCGGGCGGCGCTGGCCAACGCCCGGATCACCCCCGACGCGGTCGACGCGGTCGAGGCACACGGCACCGGTACCACCCTCGGTGACCCGATCGAGGCGCAGGCGCTGCTCGCCACCTACGGTCGGGACCGGGACCGCCCCCTGTGGCTCGGCTCGATCAAGTCCAACATGGGTCACGCCCAGGCCGCCGCCGGCATGGCCGGTGTGATCAAGATGGTGATGGCGATGCGGCACGGCACCCTGCCGCGCACCCTGCACGCCGAGACGCCGTCCCGGCAGGTCGACTGGGCGGCCGGCGACGTACGGCTGCTCACCGAGCCGGTCGACTGGCCGGCCGGGGACCGCCCCCGCCGCGCCGGGGTGTCGTCGTTCGGCATCAGCGGCACCAACGCGCACGTGATCGTCGAGGAGGCCCCGCCGGCCGGGCCCACCGCACCGGCCGCGATCCCCGAGCCGCCGGTGGTGCTCTGGCCGCTGTCCGCCCGGTCCGCCGGTGCGCTGGCCGAGCAGGCCGCCCGCCTGCGGGACTTCCGCACCGAGGAACGGCCGGTCGACGTGGGGCACTCGTTGTCCGCCGGTCGGGCGGCCCTGGACCACCGGGCCGTCGCCGTCGGCGGTACGGCCGCCGAGCTGGCCGCCTCCCTGGAGGCCCTGACCTCGGGCAGCGGCCTGTCAGGTCGGGTGACCGGCGGTCGTACGGCGGTGTTGTTCACCGGTCAGGGTGCGCAGCGGGTCGGGATGGGTCGCGAGTTGGCGGCGGCTTTCCCGGTGTTCGCTGCTGCGTTGGATGAGGTGTGTGTGGCGTTCGGGTCGTTGCTGGGTGGTGATTTGCGGGAGGTGATGTTCACCGACCCGGGTGGTGTGTTGGATCAGACGGGGTGGACGCAGCCGGCGTTGTTCGCGGTTGAGGTGGCGTTGTTCCGTCTGGCGGAGTCGTGGGGGTTGAAGCCTGATTTCGTGGTGGGTCATTCGATCGGTGAGTTGGCTGCCGCGTATGTCGCGGGGGTGTGGTCGCTGGCGGATGCGTGTCGGGTGGTGGCGGCGCGTGGTGGGTTGATGCAGGCTCTGCCGGCGGGTGGGGCGATGTTGGCGATCGCTGCGCCGTTGGCGGAGTTGGATCTGGGTGACGTGGACGTGGCGGCGGTGAACGGTCCTCGTGCGGTGGTCGTGTCGGGGACGGAGGAGCAGGTCGCGGCGTTGGAAGCCTCCCTTGAGGTGAAGACGCGTCGGTTGCGGGTGTCGCATGCGTTCCATTCGCATTTGATGGACCCGATGTTGGCCGAGTACGGGCAGGTCCTCCGTGGAGTGACCGCCAATCCGGCGGGTGTTCCGTTGGTGTCGACCGCGACCGGTGATCTTGTCACCGACGAGGAGTTGGGTTCGGTCGGGTACTGGCAGGGTCAGGTGCGGGGGACCGTGCGGTTCGCTGACGCGGTGGCCGCTCTGGCGGCCCGGGGTGTGACCCGGTTCGTGGAGATCGGGCCGGACAGTGTGCTGACCGCGATGGTCGCCGACTGCGTCGAGGACGCCACCGCGATCGCGTTGCAGCGCCGCAAGCGTGAGCAGGTCGAGGCGTACGCGGCCGGGATGGCGCAGGCGTGGATCAGCGGTGTCGACCTCGACTGGGCGGCCGTCAACCCGGGCGGCCGGACCGTCGACCTGCCCACCTACGCCTTCCAGCACCAGCGGTACTGGATCGAGCCCGACACCACCGCCGGCACCGGCACCGACGAGGCCGACGGCGGGTTCTGGGACGCCGTCGACCGGGGCGACACCGACCTGCTCGCCGACGGTCTCGGCGTCACCCCCGGTGTCGTCACCGAGGTACTCCCCGGCCTCGCCGCCTGGCGCGACCGGCAACGGGACGCGGCCACCGTGGACGACTGGCGCTACCGGGTGGTGTGGCGCTCCACCGAGCTTCCCGACGGCGGCGAACTCACCGGCACCTGGTGGCTCGTCGTACCGGCCGCGTCGACCGGTGACGAGCGGTTGACCGCCCTCGCCGCCGGACTGGCCGACCGGGGCGCCGACGTCGTCACCGTCACCGGCACCGACCTGCCCGCCGGGGACACCCCCGCCGGGGTGCTGTCCCTGCTCGCCCTCGACGACACCCCCGACCCCACCGACGCCGGGCTCTCCGTCGGCGTCACCGACACCGTCGCGCTGATCCAGGCCCTCACCGCCACCGACTTCGCCGGCCGGATCTGGTGCCTCACCGCAGGCGGCATCGCCGTCGACCGGTTCGAGGACCTGCCGCACCCCGCGCAGGGCGCGCTCTGGGGCCTCGGCACCGTGCTGTCCCTGGAGTACCCGCACTCCTGGGGTGGCCTGGTCGACCTGCCCACCGACTGGACCGACGAGCACGTCGCGCGGCTCGCCGACGTCCTCGCCTCCGGTGCGGAGGACCAGGTGGCCGTCCGTACCGCAGGGGTGCTGGCCCGACGGCTGGTCCGCTGGCCCGCCGCCGGCAACGCCGAACGCCACTACACGCCCACCGGCACCGTGCTGGTCACCGGCGGCACCGGTGGCATCGGCGCGCACCTCACCGGATGGCTGCTCGACCAGGGTGCCGACCGGGTGGTGCTGGCCAGCCGGCGCGGCCCGGCCGCCCCCGGCGCGGCCGACCTGACGGCCCGGCATCCGGGTGTCGAGGTCGTCGCCCTCGACGTGGCCGACCGGGACGCGGTCGCCGCGCTCCTGGCCGACCTCGGTGACGAGCTGACCGCCGTCTTCCACGCCGCCGGGGTGCTGCACCAGGAGAGGTCGCTGCCGGAGACCAGCGTGGCGGAGTTCGCCGACGTGTGCCGGGCGAAGGTGCTCGGCGCGGTGCACCTCGACGCGTTGCTGGCCGACCGGCCGCTGGACGCGTTCGTGCTGTTCTCCTCCGGTGCCGCGGTGTGGGGCAGCGCCGGCCAGGCCGGGTACGCCACGGCCAACGCGTACCTCGATGCGCTGGCGCACCGGCGGCGGACCCGGGGTGCGGTCGCCACCTCGGTCGCCTGGGGCAGCTGGGCCGGCGGCGGGATGGCCGACGGGGAGGCCACCGCGCACCTGCGCCGGCAGGGCACCCCGCCGATGGAACCCCGGCTCGCCGTCCGGGCGCTGCGGGAGGCCCTCGACCACGACGAGAGCCACCTCGTCGTCGCCGACATCGACTGGACCCGGTTCACCCCGGTCTACACCCTGGCCCGGCCCCGGCCGCTGCTGGCCGCGCTGCCCGACGCCCAACCCGAGGCCGAACCGGCCGCCCCGGTCGCCGCGACCGCCGACCTCGCCGGCCGGCTCGCCGCGATGCCGTCACCGGACCGCCTGGACACCGTCCTGGCGCTGGTCCGCGACCAGGTCGCCGCCGTCCTCGGGTACGTCTCCGGCGCGGACGTCGACCCGGAGCGGGCGTTCAAGGAGGCCGGGTTCGACTCGCTGACCGCCGTGGAGCTGCGCAACCGGCTCACCACCGAGACGGCGCTGCGGCTGCCCGCCACCCTGGTCTTCGACTACCCGACCCCGACCGAGCTGGCCCAGCAACTGCTCACCGAGCTGGTGCCCGCCGACGCCGGGGGCGTCACCCTGCTCGACGACCTCGACCGGCTCCAGGCGGCGCTGTCCACCCTGGACGCCGACGCGGTCGCCGCGCTCGACGAGAGCACCCGGGCCGGGGTGGGGGAGCGGCTGCGCACCATGCTCGCCGCGTGGACCGCCGGTCAACGCCCGGCCGAGGTCGCCAGCGTCACCGAGGATCTCGACACCGCCTCCGACGACGACCTCTTCGACTTCATCGACAGCAAGTTCGGCACCTCATGATCCGTCCGCTCCGTCGGCGCCGTCCGGGAATGGGTTCCTGATGTCCAACGAACAGAAGCTTCGTGACTACCTGCGGCGGGTCACGGCCGACCTGCACGAGACCAGCGAGCGGCTCCGCGACATCGAGGAGCGCGCCGCCGAACCGATCGCCATTGTCGGCATGGGCTGCCGCTACCCCGGCGGTGTCGACTCGCCCGAGGCCCTGTGGGACCTCGTCGCGGCCGGCACCGACGCGATCTCCGGCATGCCCACCGACCGGGGCTGGGACCTCGACCGGCTCTACGACCCTGACCCGGACCACCCCGGCACCAGCTACACCCGCGACGGCGGATTCCTCTATGGGGCCGCCGACTTCGACCCGACCTTCTTCGGCATCTCGCCCCGCGAGGCCGCCGAGATGGACCCGCAGCAGCGGCTGTTCCTGGAGACGTCCTGGGAGGCGTTGGAACGGGCCGGCATCGACCCGCTGTCGCTCAAGGGCAGCCCCACCGCCGTGTTCACCGGCGTCGTCTACCACGACTACCCGAACAGCTGGGGCGCCGGCAGCATCGTCTCCGGTCGGCTGTCGTACACCCTCGGGCTGGAGGGGCCGGCGGTCACCGTCGACACCGGCTGCTCGTCGTCGCTGGTCGCCCTGCACTGGGCCTGCCAGTCGCTGCGTTCCGGGGAGTCGTCGCTCGCCGTCGCCGGTGGGGTCACCGTGATCGGCACCCCCGACGCGTTCGTCGAGTTCTCCCGGCAGCGGGCGCTGTCCTTCGACGGCCGGTGCAAGTCGTTCGCCGCCGCCGCCGACGGCACCGGCTGGGCCGAGGGCGCCGGGTCGCTGGTGCTGGAACGGCTCTCCGACGCCCGCCGCAACGGACACCCGGTGCTCGCCGTCATCCGGGGCTCCGCGATCAACCAGGACGGCGCGTCCAACGGCCTCACCGCCCCCAACGGTCCCTCCCAGCGTCGGGTCATCCGCGCCGCGCTGGCCAACGCCCGGCTCGCCGGTCAGGAGATCGACGCGGTCGAAGCGCACGGCACCGGCACCCGGCTCGGCGACCCGATCGAGGCGCAGGCGCTGTTCGCCACGTACGGCCGGGACCGGCCCGCCGACCGGCCACTGTGGCTCGGCTCGCTGAAGTCCAACATCGGCCACTCGCAGGCCGCCGCCGGTGTCGGCGGGGTGATCAAAATGGTGCAGGCGATGCGGCACGGGGTGCTGCCCCGCACCCTGCACGTCGACGAGCCCAGCGGTGAGATCGACTGGTCGCCCGGGACCGTCAAGCTGCTCACCGAGCCGGTGGAGTGGCCGCAGACCGGCCACGCCCGCCGCTGCGCGGTCTCCTCGTTCGGCATCAGCGGCACCAACGCCCACGTCGTGCTCGAAGAGGTGGCCCCGGCCGAGGAGGACGAGCAGCCCGCCACCCCGGCGGTGCTGCCGTGGGTGCTGTCCGGGCACACCGACCGGGCGCTGCGGGCCCAGGCGCAGCGGCTGCTGTCGCACCTGGACGCCGTACCGGCCGACCCGGCTGCCGTGGGGCGGACGCTGGCCGGTCGGGCCCGGCTCGACCACCGGGCCGTGGTGCTCGGCGGTGACCTGCCGCAGCTGCGGACCGCGCTCGGCGCGGTCGTCGACGGGCTGCCCGCCGCGACCGCGGTCACCGGCACCGCCGACGCCGCAGGTCGGGTCGTGTTCGTCTTCCCCGGCCAGGGCGCCCAGTGGGTCGGCATGGCCGCCGCGCTGCTGGACTCCTCGCCGGTCTTCGCCGAACAGATGGGCCGCTGCGCCGCCGAGCTGCGCGCGTACGTCGACTGGGACCTGCTCGACGTGGTCCGGGGGGTGCCCGGCGCACCCTCCCTGGAGTGGGTGGACGTGGTCCAGCCCGCCCTGTGGGCGATGATGGTCTCCCTCGCCGCCACCTGGCGCAGCTACGGCGTCGAACCCGACGCGGTGGTCGGCCACTCGCAGGGTGAGATCGCCGCCGCCTGCGTGGCCGGCGGACTCTCCCTGGCCGACGGGGCGCGGGTGGTGACCCTGCGCAGCCGGGCCATCGGCGAGAAGCTGGCCGGCCGGGGCGGCATGGTCTCGGTCGGGCTGCCCGCCGACCGGGCGCAGGAGCGGATCGCCCGGTGGGCGGGCGACATCTCCCTCGCCGTGGTCAACGGCGCGGGTTCGGTGGTGGTCTCCGGCACCCCGGAGGCGCTGCGGGAACTCATCGCCGAGCTCACCGGGGAGGGGATCCGGGCCAAGCAGGTCGCCGTCGACTACGCCTCGCACTCCGCGCAGGTGGAGCTGCTGGAACACCGGCTGCTGGAGGACCTGGCCCCGATCAACCCGAAGACCGGGACGATCCGGATGCTCTCCACCGTCACCGGCGACTGGGTGGACACCGCTACCCTCGACGCCCGCTACTGGTATGACAACCTCCGCAACACGGTTCGGTTCGACCCGGCGATCCGCTCTCTCGCCGGGCAGGGCTGGACCGGGTTCGTGGAGGTCAGCCCGCACCCGGTGCTCGGCATGGGGATGCAGGAGACGCTGGAGTCGGCGGACCGCCCGACGGTGGTCACCGGCACCCTGCGCCGCGACGACGGCGGCCTGGACCGGCTGCTCACCTCCCTGGCCGAGCTGCACGTGCGGGGCGTCGACGTGGACTGGGCCGTCGCCCTGCCCGGCACCCGCCGGGCGGACCTGCCCACCTACGCCTTCCAGCACGAGCGTTACTGGATCGCGCCGACCGTCACCGCCCCGGCCGCAGGCGGCACCGACGCCGGATTCTGGGACGCGGTGGAACGCGCCGACGTCGACCTGCTCGCCGACGGCCTCGGCGTCGACACCGCACTCGTCGGGGAGGTGCTGCCCGGCCTGACGTCGTGGCGGTCCCGGCAGCGCGACGTCGCCACCGTGGACGGCTGGCGGTACCGGGTGGTGTGGCGGCCGACCGAGTTGCCCACCGGCGGGCAGCTCACCGGCGTGTGGTGGGTGGTCGCCCCGGCGACGCTGGCCGACGACGAGCGGCTGCGTACGCTCGCCGACGGCCTGACCGCCCGGGGCGCCGAGGTGGTCACCGTCACCGGCACCGACCACGCCGGCCGGGAGGCCCCCGCCGGGGTGCTCTCCCTGCTCGCCCTGGACGACGGCCCCGACCCGCTGGGCGTCGGCCTGTCCGCCGGGATCACCGCCACCGTGTCGCTGGTGCACGCGCTGGCCGCGTCCGACTTCAGCGGTCGGCTCTGGTGCGTCACCGCCGGTGGGGTCGGGGTGGACCGGTTCGAGCCGGTCGCCGACCCGGCCCAGGGCGCCCTGTGGGGCCTGGGCACGGTGCTCTCCCTCGACTACCCCGGCTGGTGGGGCGGCCTGGTCGACCTGCCCGCCGAGTGGACGCCGCAGACCGTCGACCGGCTCGCCGACGTGCTGACCGGCGGCGGCGAGGACCAGGTGGCGCTGCGGGCGGCCGGCACGCTGGCCCGCCGGATGATCCGCCACCCGGCGACCCGGGCGCCCGAACGGCGCTACACGCCCACCGGCACCGTCCTGGTCACCGGCGGCACCGGCGGGGTCGGCGGGCACGTCACCGAATGGCTGGTCGGCAACGGCGCGCAGCGGGTGGTGCTGGCCAGCCGACGCGGCCCGGACGCCCCCGGCGCGGCCGACCTGACGGCCCGGCACCCGGGAGTCGAGGTCGTCGCCCTCGACGTGGCGGACCGGGACGCGGTCGCCGCGCTCCTGGCCGACCTCGGTGACGAGCTGACCGCCGTGTTCCACGCCGCCGGGGTGCTGCACCCCGAGGTGCCGTTGGGGCAGACCGGCCTCGACGACTTCGCCGACGTGTGCCGGGCGAAGGTGCTCGGCGCGGTGCACCTCGACGCGTTGCTGGCCGACCGGCCGCTGGACGCGTTCGTGCTGTTCTCCTCCGGTGCCGCGGTGTGGGGCAGCGCCGGCCAGGCCGGGTACGCCACGGCCAACGCGTACCTCGACGCGCTGGCGCACCGGCGGCGGACCCGGGGTGCGGTCGCCACCTCGGTCGCCTGGGGCAGCTGGGGCGGCGGCGGTGGCATGGCCGGCGGCGAGGTCGGGGCACACCTCGACCGGCTCGGCGTCGGCGTGATGGACCCCCGGCTCGCCGTCGACGCGCTCGGGCAGGCCCTCGACCACGACGAGAGCCACCTCGTCGTCGCCGACGTCGACTGGGCCCGGTTCGGCCCCATCTATACGCTGGCCCGGCCCCGGCCGCTGCTGGCCGAACTCCCCGACGCCGCCCCCGAGGCCGCCGAGACCACCGAAACGGGGGCGTCTTCGGCGCTCGCCGACCGGCTCGGCACCCTGCCCGAGGCCGAGCAGCGCGCCCTGCTGCTGGAGACCGTCCGCACCAACGTGGCGGCCGTCCTCGGCTACGGCGACGCCGACCTGGTCGAGCCGCAGCGCGCGTTCAAGGAACTCGGCATGGACTCGGTGACCGCCGTCGAGCTGCGCAACCGGCTCAGCGCCGCCACCGGCGTACGGCTCTCCGCCACCCTGGTGTTCGACCACCCCAACCCGACCGCCCTGGCCGACCAGCTCCGGGCCGAACTCGGCTACACCGGTGACACGGCCGGCGGTCTGCTCGCCGAGCTGGACCGGCTGGAGGTCACCGTGGCCGGCCTGACGCCGGAGGAGATCGAACGCAACCGGGTCACCGCCCGGCTCCAGTCGCTGCTGGCGAAGCTCAACGAAACCCTCAGCACCACCACCGGCGCCACCCTCGTCGACCGGCTCGAAACGGCCTCCGCCGACGACGTGTTCGACCTGATCGACAAGGAACTCGGCATGACCTGAGCCGCCACCGCGCTCCCGGAGCAACGTGTCCCGCTGGCAACGAGTTTGGTGAGGTTCGGATGGCGAACGAAGAGAAGCTCCTCGAGTACCTGAAGCGGGTCACCGCCGATCTGCACCGCACCCGGGAGCGGCTGCGCGAGGTCGAGTCACAGGAGCAGGACCCGATCGCGATCGTCGGCATGGCCTGCCGCTACCCGGGTGGGGTCAACTCGCCCGAGGACCTGTGGCGGCTGGTCGCCGACGGCGTCGACGCCATCGGCGAGTTCCCCACCGACCGGGGCTGGGACACCGCCGCCCTCTACGACGCCGACCCGGACACCGCCGGCAGCAGCTACGTCCAGCAGGGTGGGTTCGTCCACGACGCCGACGAGTTCGACGCCGAGTTCTTCGGCATCTCGCCCCGCGAGGCGCTGGCGATGGACCCGCAGCAGCGGCTGGTGCTGGAGGCGAGCTGGGAGGCGTGCGAACGGGCCGGTATCAACCCCGACACGTTGCGCGGCGGTCCGGTCGGTGTCTTCGTCGGCTGCGGTGGCCAGGACTACTGGGACCGGCTCACCGTGCTGCCCGAACCGGTCGAGGCGTACATGAGCACCGGCAGCTCCGGGGCGGTCATCTCCGGTCGGGTCGCGTACAGCCTGGGGTTGGAGGGGCCGGCCGTCACCGTCAACACCGCCTGCTCGTCGTCGCTTGTCGCGCTGCACCTCGCCGCGCACGCGCTGCGGCAACGGGAGTGCGGGCTGGCCCTGGCCGGTGGCGTCACCGTCATGTCGACGCCCGGCGCGTTCGTCGCGTTCAGCCGGCAGCGGGGGCTCGCCTCCGACGGCCGCTGCAAGCCGTTCTCCGACGACGCCGACGGCACCGGCTGGGGTGAGGGCGTCGGCATGCTGCTGCTGGAACGACTCTCCGACGCCCAACGCAACGGCCACCGGGTGCTCGCGGTCATCCGGGGTTCCGCGATCAACCAGGACGGCGCGTCCAACGGTCTGACCGCCCCCAACGGGGTGGCGCAGCAGCGGGTCATCCTCCAGGCGCTCGCCAACGCCGGCCTCACCTCCAGCGACGTCGACCTGATCGAGGCGCACGGCACCGGCACCACCCTCGGTGACCCGATCGAGGCGGAGGCGCTGATCGCCACGTACGGGCGCGACCGGCCGGCCGACCGGCCGCTCTGGCTCGGCTCGGTCAAGTCGAACATCGGCCACGCCCAGGCCGCCGCCGCCGTCAGCGGTGTGATCAAGATGGTGATGGCGCTGCACAACGGCGTCCTGCCCAAGAGCCTGCACGTGGGGGAGCCGTCCACCCACGTCGACTGGTCCGCCGGCACCGTGCAGCTGCTGACCGAGGCTCGGCAGTGGCCCGACCACGGCCAGCCGCGCCGGGGCGGGGTGTCGTCGTTCGGGGTGAGCGGCACCAACGGGCACGTGATCCTGGAGCAGGCACCCCCGGCGGAGACCGTCGCGTCGGACGAGACCGCCGAGCCGCCGGTGGTGCTCTGGCCGCTGTCCGGGCGGTCGGCGGCGGCGCTCGCCGGGCAGGCCGACCGGCTGCGGGAGTTCCTCACCGACGAGCGGCCGGTGGACGTCGGGTACGCGCTGGGCACCACCCGGGCCGCCGCCGCGTACCGGGGTGTGGTGCTCGGTGACGACGTGGCCGGCCTGGAGACCCTGGCCGCCGGCGGTGGCCTGTCCGGTCGGACCGTCGCCGGTCGTACGGCGGTGCTGTTCACCGGTCAGGGTGCGCAGCGGGTGGGGATGGGTCGTGAGTTGGCGGCGGCTTTCCCGGTGTTCGCGCGGGCTCTGGATGAGGTGTGTGTGGCGTTCGGGTCGTTGCTGGGTGGTGATCTGCGGGAGGTGATGTTCACCGATCCGGGTGGTGTGTTGGATCAGACGGGGTGGACGCAGCCGGCGTTGTTCGCGGTTGAGGTGGCGTTGTTTCGTCTGGCGGAGTCGTGGGGGTTGAAGCCTGATTTCGTGGTGGGTCATTCGATCGGTGAGTTGGCTGCCGCGTATGTCGCGGGGTGTGGTCGCTGGCGGATGCGTGTCGGGTGGTGGCGGCGCGTGGTGGTCTGATGCAGGCTCTGCCGGCGGGTGGGGCGATGTTGGCGATCGCTGCGCCGTTGGCGGAGTTGGATCTGGGTGACGTGGACGTGGCGGCGGTGAACGGTCCTCGTGCGGTGGTCGTGTCGGGGACGGAGGAGCAGGTCGCGGCGTTGGAGGCTCGTCTTGAGGTGAAGACGCGTCGGTTGCGGGTGTCGCATGCGTTCCATTCGCATTTGATGGACCCGATGCTGGCCGAGTACGGGCAGGTCCTCGCCGGGGTCACCGCCAATCCGGCGGGTGTTCCGCTGGTGTCGACCGCGACCGGTGACCTCGTCACCGACGAGGAACTCGGCTCGGTCGGGTACTGGCAGGGTCAGGTGCGGGGCACGGTCCGGTTCGCCGACGCGGTCGCCGCCCTCGCGGCCCGGGGTGTCACCCGGTTCGTGGAGATCGGGCCGGACAGTGTGCTGACCGCGATGGTCGCCGACTGCGTCGAGGACGCCACCGCGATCGCGTTGCAGCGCCGCAAGCGTGAGCAGGTCGAGGCGTACGCGGCCGGGATGGCGCAGGCGTGGATCAGCGGTGTCGACCTCGACTGGGCGGCCGTCAACCCGGGCGGCCGGACCGTCGACCTGCCCACCTACGCCTTCCAACACCAACGCTTCTGGCTGGACGCCCCGGCCGACCCCGGTGACGCCACCGCGATGGGTCTGGACTCCGCCGACCACCCGCTGCTGGGCGCGGCCGTCACCCTCGCCAACGCCGACGGGGCCGTCCTCACCGGCCGGCTCTCCCTAGACCGGCACCCGTGGCTCGCCGACCACGCCGTGGCCGGCGCGGTGGTCTTCCCCGGCACCGGCTACGTTGACCTCGCCCTGCACGCCGGCGCGCAGGTCGGCGCCGAAACCGTCGACGAACTCACCATCGAAGCCCCGCTGGTGCTGCCCGAACGCGGCGGCGTGCAGCTCCAGGTCGTCGTCGGCCCCGCCGACACCGGCCACACCCGCACCCTCCAGGTGTACGCCCGCAGCGCCGACACCGACGCCCCGTGGACCCGGCACGCCAGCGGGGTGCTCGCCGCCGGTCGGCGTACCACCGGGACCGCCCTCACCGAGTGGCCGCCCGCCGGTGCGGAAGCGGTGCCCACCGACGACCTCTACCACCACCTGGCGACCGGCGGCCTGGTCTACGGCCCGGTGTTCCGGGGCCTGCGCCGGGTCTGGCGGCGCGGCGACGAGTTCTTTGCCGAGGTCGCCCTGCCGGAGGGGGTGGACGCCGACGGGTTCGGCCTGCACCCCGCCGTGCTCGACGCCGGCCTGCACGCCCTCGGCTTCGCCGACGGTGACACCTTCCGGGGGTTGCCGTTCGCCTGGTCCGGTCTCACCCTGCACGCCACCGGCGCGGCCGGCGTCCGGGTCCGGCTCACCCCGGTCGGCTCCGGGGTACGGGTGGCGGTCGCCGACGCCGTCGGTGCCCCCGTCGCCACCGTCGACTCGCTGGTGCTGCGGCCCGTCCAGGTCACCCGCCCCGGCGGGGTCGCCGACGCGCTGTTCGACCTGACCTGGCAGGAGATCGGCACCCCCACGGCCACGCCCACCCCGCACTGGGCCTACCACCCGGCTGTCCCGGCCACCGGCACCGCACCGGTCCCCGCCGACCCGGCGGCCCCGGCGGGCCGGGTAGCCCCTGCCGCCGACGCCGGCGCCCAGGGGCCGGCGACGTCCACCCCCGAGCTGCTCGTGCTGACCGCCGGCGGTGCCGGGGACGTCACCGGCCCGGAGGCGGTGCACGACGAGGTGAACCGCGTGCTCGGCCTGGTGCAGGAGTGGCTGGCCGGCCCCGACACCCACCGGCTGGCGGTGCTCACCCGCCGCGCCGTCGGCGACGACGGGACCGACCCGACCGGGGCGGCCGTGTGGGGGTTGCTCCGCTCCGCGCAGGCCGAGAACCCCGACCGGCTGCTGCTGGTCGACACCGACCCGGATGCGGACGTGTCCGGCTCCCTCACCGTGGCGGTGGCGACCGGTGAGCCGCAGGTACGGGTCCGCGACGGTGTCGTCTCGGTGCCCCGGCTCACCCGGCAGATCATCGAACCGTCCATCCCGGACGCCCCGCTCTACGGCACCGGCACGGTGCTGGTCACCGGTGCGACAGGTGCGCTCGGCGCGGCGGTGGCCCGGCACCTGGTGACGACGCACGGGGTGACCCGGCTGCTGCTGGTGTCCCGCCGGGGCCCCGCTGCGCAGGGCGCCGACGACCTGGTCGCGGAGCTGACCGGGGCCGGTGCGCAGGTCGAGCTGGTCGCCGCCGACGTGGCCGACCGGGCCCAGGTCACCGCCCTGGTCGACGGCCACCCCGACCTGTCGGCGGTGGTGCACACCGCCGGGGTGCTGGACGACGGCGTGGTGTCGTCGCTGTCCGCCGCCCGACTCTCCGCGGTGCTGCGCCCCAAGGTGGACGCGGCATGGCTGCTCGACGAGCTGACCCGGGGTCGGGACCTGTCGGCGTTCGTGCTGTTCTCCTCGCTGTCCGGGGTGCTGGGTGCGCCGGGGCAGGGCAACTACGCGGCGGCGAACGCGTTCCTGGACGCATTGGCGGTGTCCCGTCGGATGGCCGGGTTGCCGGCGGTGTCGTTGGCGTGGGGGTTGTGGGGTGAGGGTTCGGCGATGACCGACCGGCTCGCCGACGCCGACCGGGAGCGGATGTCCCGGGGTGGGGTGCTGCCGTTGACCACCGCCGACGGGTTGGCCCTGCTCGACGCGGGCGTCGCCAACCCGTACCCGACTGCGGTGCCGGCCCGGCTCGACCTGGCCGCCCTGCGTGCCCTCGGCGACGACCTGCCGTTGCCGTTCCACGGTATGGTCCGCCCGGCCCGGCGCACGGCCGCCCGCGCCGCCACGGGGAGCGCCGCGACCGGGTGGGCGGCGGACCTCGCCATGCTCTCCACCGAGGAGCGTGAGCGCGCCGCGACCGCCCTGGTCCTCAGCCAGGTGGCCACGGTGCTCGGGCACGCCTCCGCCGAGCGGATCGACGCCGGCCGCGCGTTCCAGGAGCTGGGCTTCGACTCGCTCACCGCCGTGGAACTGCGCAACGGGCTCGCCGTCAGCACCGGCCTGCGGCTGCCCGCCACCCTGATCTTCGACTACCCGTCCCCGCGTGACCTGGCCCGGCACCTGCTCAGCGAGATCGCCGGCCCGGACGACACCGACGCCGTGCGGCAGACCGCCACGACCGTCGCCGACGAGCCGGTGGCGATCGTCGGGATGGCCTGCCGCTACCCCGGCGGTATCACCTCGCCGGAGGACCTGTGGCGGCTCGTCGCCGAGGGCACCGACGCCGTCGACGGCTTCCCGACCGATCGGGGTTGGGACCTGGCCCGGCTCTACGACCCGACGAGCAACCGCCCCGACACCACCTACGTGGACAAGGGTGGATTCCTCACCGATGCCGCCCAGTTCGACCCGGTCTTCTTCGGCATCTCCCCCCGTGAAGCGGTGATCATGGATCCGCAGCAACGGTTGCTGCTGGAGACGTCCTGGGAGGCTTTCGAGCGGGCCGGCATCGACCCGGGAACCCTGCGCGGCTCGTCCACCGGTGTGTTCGCCGGGGTGATGTACCACGACTACGTCTCCGGGCACAGCTCCGGCAGCATCGTCACCGGCCGGGTGGCGTACACGTTCGGCTTGGAGGGGCCGGCGGTGTCGGTCGACACGGCGTGTTCGTCGTCGTTGGTGGCGATGCATCTGGCGGGTCAGGCGTTGCGGTCGGGTGAGTGTGATCTGGCGTTGGCTGGTGGGGTGACGGTGATGGCGACGCCGGAGACGTTTGTGGAGTTTTCGCGGCAGCGGGGGTTGGCGCCTGATGGTCGGTGTAAGCCGTTCGCGGCGGCGGCCGACGGGACGGGTTGGTCCGAGGGTGTCGGTGTGTTGGTGTTGGAACGTCTCTCGGATGCGGTGCGTAACGGGCACATGGTGTTGGGTCTCGTGCGGGGTTCGGCGGTGAATCAGGATGGTGCGTCGAACGGGCTGACCGCGCCGAATGGTCCTTCTCAGCAGCGGGTGATCCGGCAGGCTCTGGCGAATGCCCGGGTGTCGGCGGCTGAGGTGGATGTGGTGGAGGCGCACGGTACGGGTACGACGTTGGGTGATCCGATTGAGGCGCAGGCGATTCTGGCGACGTACGGTCGGGATCGGGAGCGGCCGTTGTGGTTGGGTTCGGTGAAGTCGAATCTGGGTCATACGCAGGCTGCTGCTGGTGTGGCGGGTGTGATGAAGATGGTGTTGGCGATGCGGTACGGGGTGGTGCCGCGGACGTTGCACGTGGATGCGCCGAGTCCGCACGTGGACTGGTCGGCGGGTGAGGTGCGGTTGGCGACTGAGGCGGTCGAGTGGCCCGCCGACGGTCGTCCGCGTCGGGCGGCGGTGTCGTCGTTCGGCATCAGCGGCACCAACGCCCACCTGATCCTGGAGCAGGCCCCCGCCGCCGCGCCGGCGGCCGTACCGTCCGCCACGACGGTGACCGCCCTGGCGGACGCTCCGGTGTCGCTCTGGCCGGTCTCCGGCCGTTCCGCCACCGGCCTCGCCGCCCAGGCGGCCCGCCTCGCCGACTTCCTCACCACCGCCGACCTGCACCCCGCCGACGTCGCGTTGACCCTCGGCACCGGCCGGGCGGCGCTGGAACACCGGGGCGTGGCCGTCGCGGACGGTGTCGCCGGTCTCCGCGCGCTCGCCGCCGGCCAGGGCGTGCACGGCCACCTCACCACCGGACGCACCGCTGTGCTGTTCACCGGTCAGGGTGCGCAGCGGGTGGGGATGGGTCGTGACCTGGCGGCGGCTTTCCCGGTGTTCGCGCAGGCTCTGGATGAGGTGTGTGTGGCGTTCGGGCCGTTGCTGGGTGGTGATCTGCGGGAGGTGATGTTCACCGACCCGGACGGTCTCCTGGACCAGACCGGCTGGACGCAGCCGGCGTTGTTCGCGGTTGAGGTGGCGTTGTTCCGTCTGGCGGAGTCGTGGGGTCTCAAGCCGGACTTCGTGGCGGGTCATTCGATCGGTGAACTTGCCGCCGCGCATGTCGCGGGGGTGTGGTCGCTGGCGGATGCGTGTCGGGTGGTGGCGGCGCGTGGTGGTCTGATGCAGGCCCTTCCGGCGGGTGGGGCGATGTTGGCGATCGCCGCCCCGTTGGCGGAGTTGGATCTGGGTGACGTGGACGTGGCGGCGGTGAACGGTCCTCGTGCGGTGGTCGTGTCGGGGACGGAGGAGCAGGTCGCGGCGTTGGAAGCCTCCCTTGAGGTGAAGACGCGTCGGTTGCGGGTGTCGCATGCGTTCCATTCGCATCTGATGGACCCGATGCTCGCCGAGTACGGGCAGGTCCTCGACGGGGTCACCGCCAGTCCGGCGACCGTTCCGTTGGTGTCGACCGCGACCGGTGATCTTGTCACCGACGAGGAGTTGGGTTCGGTCGGGTACTGGCAG
The DNA here is from genome assembly GCF_050942205.1 of Micromonospora sp. CA-248260. Taxonomy (NCBI): domain Bacteria; kingdom Bacillati; phylum Actinomycetota; class Actinomycetes; order Micromonosporales; family Micromonosporaceae; genus Micromonospora; species Micromonospora sp. CA-248260. The sequence goes on from NZ_CP192021.1 coordinate 2,098,367, forward strand.
GGTCAGGTGCGGGGGACCGTGCGGTTCGCTGACGCGGTGGCCGCTCTGGCGGCCCGTGGGGTGACGCGGTTCGTGGAGATCGGGCCGGACAGTGTGCTGACCGCGATGGTCGCCGACTGCGTCGAGGACGCCACCGCGATCGCGTTGCAGCGCCGCAAGCGTGAGCAGGTCGAGGCGTACGCGGCCGGGATGGCGCAGGCGTGGATCAGCGGCGTCGACCTCGACTGGGCGGCCATCCACCCCACCGCCCGGCAGGTCGACCTGCCCACCTACGCCTTCCAACGCCAGCACTACTGGCTCTACGACCCGGCCCTGGTCGGTGCCGGCCTGCTCGCCGCCACCCACCCGCTGCTCGACGCCGCCGTGCCGCTGGCCAACACCGACGGTGTCGTCTTCACCGGCCGCTGGTCGCTGCACACCCACCCGTGGCTGGCCGACCACGCCGTCGGCGGCACCGTCGTGTTCCCCGGCACCGGCCTGGTCGAACTCGCCATCCACGCCGGTGACCAGGTCGGCGTCGGCCTGCTCGACGAGCTGACCCTGCACGCGCCGCTCGTCGTCCCCGCCGCCGGCAGCGTCGAGGTACAGGTAGCCGTGGAGACGCCCGACCCGACCGGCCGCCGCGCCGTCCTGGTGCACTCCCGGGACCGCGACGACGCCCCCTGGACCCGGCACGCCACCGGCGTCCTCACCACCGGGGACACCCCCGGCGTCGCGCTCACCGCGTGGCCCCCCGCCGACGCCGAACCGCTGCCGCTGGCCGGCCTCTACGACGACCTCGCCAGTGGCGGGCTCGACTACGGCCCGGTCTTCCAGGGTCTGCGCCGCGCCTGGCGGGCCGGCGACGAACTCTTCGCCGAGGTCGACCTCCCCGACGGTACGCAGACCGACGGCTACGGCCTGCACCCGGCCCTCTTCGACGCCGGCCTGCACGTCCTCACCCGCGCCGACGGCGACACCCCCCGGGGACTGCCGTTCGCCTGGTCGGGAGTGGCACTGCACGCCACCGGCGCGACCAGCCTCCGGGTCCGGCTCACCCCCGCCGGCACCGGGGTACGGATCGCGGTCGCCGACGCGGTCGGCGCACCCGTGGCCACCGTACGGTCGCTGGTGCTCCGCCCGGTGCAGGTCACCGCCGGGACCGGCGTCGCCGACGCGCTGTTCGGCCTCGACTGGCAGCCCGTCGCCGTCACCCCGACGGACACCGCCCCCGCCTGGGCGTGGCACCCCGACACCGCCCGTGCCGGCGACGCCACCTCCGCGACCGCCGCCGGGGGAACCGGTGACAGGCACACCCCGACCGCCCTACCGGGTGGTGGCACGGCGACCGCCGACGGCGCGGCCGAGCTGGTGGTGCTGCGCGCCGGAGGCACCGACGACGTACACGCCGAGGTGCACCGGGTGCTGGGGATCGCCCAGCGCTGGCTGGCCGGGGAGGACCGTGCCCCGCTCGTCGTCCTTACCCGGCACGCCGTCGGTGACGACGTGACCGACCTGGCGGGCGCGGCGGTCTGGGGGTTGCTGCGCTCCGCGCAGGCGGAGAACCCCGACCGCATCCTCCTCGTCGACGCGGACACCGACCGGCTCGACGACATCCTCCCGGCGGCCCTGGCTGCCGGCGACCCGCAGGTGTCGATCCGCGACGGCATCGTCCGGGTGCCCCGGATCGTCAGGCGTCCCTTGCCGGTGACGCCGTCGGACGCCCCGCTCTACGGCACCGGCACGGTGCTGGTCACCGGTGCGACAGGTGCGCTCGGCGCGGCGGTGGCCCGGCACCTGGTCACGGCACACGGGGTGTCCCGGTTGTTGCTGCTGTCGCGCAGCGGTACGGCGGCGGCCGGCGCCGACGACCTCGTCGCCGAACTGACTGGTTCCGGTGCCCGGGTCGACCTGGTCGCCTGCGACGTGGCCGACCGTGACCAGCTGACCGCCGCCCTGGCCGACGTGCCGGACCTGTCGGCGGTGGTGCACACCGCCGGGGTGCTCGACGACGGCGTGGTGTCGTCGTTGACCCCGGACCGGGTCTCGGCGGTGCTGCGGCCCAAGGTGGACGCCGCGACGCTGCTCGACGAGCTGACCCGGGGTCGGGACCTGTCGGCGTTCGTGCTGTTCTCCTCGCTGTCCGGGGTGCTGGGTGCGCCGGGGCAGGGCAACTACGCGGCGGCGAACGCCCACCTCGACGCGCTCGCGGTCACCCGGCGGGCCGCCGGGCTGCCAGGGGTGTCGTTGGCCTGGGGACTGTGGGGCGAAGGCTCCACGATGACCGAAGGACTCGCCGACACCGACCGGGAGCGGATGTCCCGGGGTGGGGTGCTGCCGTTGTCCACCGCCGACGGGTTGGCCCTGCTCGACGCCGCGGTAGCCGGCGGGTCGGCCACCCTCGTCCCGGCCCGGCTCGACGTGCCGACGCTGCGTACCCTCGGCGACCGGTTGCCCCCGGTGCTGCGCGCCCTGACCGGGCCGACCCGGCGCACGGCCACCGCCGCCAGCACCGTCGACCGGTCGGGCAGCGACTGGTTGACCGGCCTGCCGGAGCAGGAGCGCGCCGGTGCCGTCCGGCACCTGGTGCACACCCACGTCGCCGCCGTGCTCGGTCTCGCCGGGCCGGACGCGGTCGAGGCGGACCGCACCTTCCAGAGCCTCGGCTTCGACTCGCTCACCGCCGTCGAGCTGCGCAACGCGCTCTCCACTGCGGCGGGCCTGCGGCTCCCGGCCACCCTGATCTTCGACTACCCGACGCCCGTCGCCCTCGCCGAGTTCCTGCACGGTGAGCTGAGCGGCGCACTCGACGTACCGCAGGCCCGGCAGACCGCCACCACCACGATCGGTGACGACCCGGTGGCGATCGTCGGGATGGCCTGCCGCTACCCCGGCGGGGTGTCCTCCCCGGAGGACCTGTGGCGGCTAGTCGCGGACGGCGTCGACGCCATCGACGGCTTCCCGACCGACCGGGGTTGGGACCTGGCCCGGCTCTACGACCCGACCGGCGTCCGCCCCGACACCAGCTACGCCGACCAGGGTGGGTTCCTGCCCGGCGCGGCCGGCTTCGACCCGGCCTTCTTCGGCATCTCACCCCGCGAGGCCGTGCTGATGGACCCGCAGCAGCGGCAACTGCTGGAGGTCTCCTGGGAGGCGTTCGAGCGGGCCGGCATCGACCCCTCCTCGGTACGCGGCTCCGCCACCGGCGTCTTCGCCGGCCTGATGTACCACGACTATGTGACCGGGCACAGCGCCGGCAGCGTCGTCTCCGGGCGGATCGCCTACACCCTCGGCCTCGAAGGCCCCGCCGTCACCGTGGACACCGCGTGTTCGTCGTCGTTGGTGGCGATGCATCTGGCGGGTCAGGCGTTGCGGTCGGGTGAGTGTGATCTGGCGTTGGCTGGTGGGGTGACGGTGATGGCGACGCCGGAGACGTTTGTGGAGTTTTCGCGGCAGCGGGGGTTGGCGCCTGATGGTCGGTGTAAGCCGTTCGCGGCGGCGGCCGACGGGACGGGTTGGTCCGAGGGTGTCGGTGTGTTGGTGCTCGAACGACTCTCCGACGCCCGTCGGCACGGACACACGATCCTCGGTCTCGTGCGGGGTTCGGCGGTCAACCAGGACGGCGCGTCGAACGGGCTGACCGCCCCCAACGGGCCGGCGCAGCAGCGGGTGATCCGGCAGGCTCTGGCGAATGCCCGGGTGTCGGCGGCTGAGGTGGATGTGGTGGAGGCGCACGGTACGGGTACGACGTTGGGTGATCCGATTGAGGCGCAGGCGATTCTGGCGACGTACGGTCGGGATCGGGAGCGGCCGTTGTGGTTGGGTTCGGTGAAGTCGAATCTGGGTCATACGCAGGCTGCTGCTGGTGTGGCGGGTGTGATGAAGATGGTGTTGGCGATGCGGTACGGGGTGGTGCCGCGGACGTTGCACGTGGATGCGCCGAGTCCGCACGTGGACTGGTCGGCGGGTGAGGTGCGGTTGGCGACTGAGGCGGTCGAGTGGCCTGCCGATGGTCGTCCGCGTCGGGCGGCGGTGTCGTCGTTCGGCATCAGCGGCACCAACGCCCACGTCATCGTCGAGGAGTACCCGCAGCCCGTCGCGGCACCCGAGTCGACGCCGGCACCCGCCGTGGTGCTCTGGCCGCTGGGCAGCCGCTCCACCGCCGGCCTCACCGCCCAGGCGGCCCGGCTGCGCGACTTCCTCACCGACGAACGACCTGTCGACATCGGACACTCCTTGGCCGCCGCTCGGGCCGCCCTGGACCACCGGGGTGTCGTCCTCGGCAGCTCCGCCGACGACCTCGCCACCGGCCTGGAGGCCCTGACCACCGGGGCCGGCCTGTCCGGCCGTATCACCACCGGTCGCACCGCCGTGCTGTTCACCGGTCAGGGTGCGCAGCGGGTGGGGATGGGTCGCGAGTTGGCGGCGGCTTTCCCGGTGTTCGCGCAGGCTCTGGATGAGGTGTGTGCGGCGTTCGGGTCGTTGCTGGGTGGTGATCTGCGGGAGGTGATGTTCACCGACCCGGACGGTCTCCTGGATCAGACGGGGTGGACGCAGCCGGCGTTGTTCGCGGTTGAGGTGGCGTTGTTCCGTCTGGCGGAGTCGTGGGGGTTGAAGCCGGACTTCGTGGCGGGTCACTCGATCGGTGAGTTGGCTGCCGCGCACGTGGCCGGTGTCTGGTCGCTGGCGGACGCCTGCCAGGTGGTGGCGGCCCGTGGTGGTCTGATGCAGGCCCTTCCGGCCGGTGGGGCGATGCTGGCGATCGCCGCGCCGCTGGCCGAGTTGGATCTGGGTGACGTGGACGTGGCGGCGGTGAACGGTCCTCGTGCGGTGGTCGTCTCGGGTACCGAGGAGCAGGTCGCGGCGTTGGAGGCGTCGCTTGAGGTGAAGACGCGTCGGTTGCGGGTGTCGCATGCGTTCCATTCGCATTTGATGGACCCGATGCTGGCCGAGTACGGGCAGGTCCTCGACGGGGTCACCGCCAACCCGGCGGGTATCCCGCTGGTGTCGACCGCGACCGGTGATCTTGTCACCGACGAGGAGTTGGGTTCGGTCGGGTACTGGCAGGGTCAGGTGCGGGGCACGGTCCGGTTCGCTGACGCGGTGGCCGCTCTCGCGGCCCGTGGGGTGACCCGGTTCGTGGAGATCGGGCCGGCCAGTGTGCTGACCGCGATGGTGGCCGACAGCGTCGACGACGCGGTGACCATCGCGTTGCAGCGCCGTGACCGGGACCAGGTCACCGCGTACGCCACCGGGATGGCGCAGGCGTGGATCAGCGGTGTCGACCTCGACTGGGCGGCGGTCAACCCGGGCGGTCGGCAGGTAGAACTGCCCACCTACGCCTTCCAACACCAGCACTACTGGATGCAGGACACCGGGGCGGAGCGGGACGTCACCGCCGCCGGGCTGCTCGACGCCGAGCACCCGCTGCTGTCGGCCGTCACCACCCTGCCCGACACCGACGGGCTGATCGCCACCGGACTGCTGTCCCGGCGTACCCAGCCGTGGCTGGCCGAGCACATGTTGGGCGACACGATCGTGCTGCCCGGCACCGGGCTGGTCGAACTCGCCCTCCGGGCCGGGGACCAGGTCGGCTGTGGCCGGCTTGCCGAACTCACCCTCCAGGCCCCGCTGGTCGTCCCCGACGACGACGGCGTGCAGGTGCAGGTGGCCGTCGGCGGGCCCGGCGACGACGGCGGCCGACAGGTCACCGTCTACTCCCGGCACCGGGACGCACCGTGGACCCGGCACGCCACCGGCCTGCTCACCCCGGCCCCCGCCGACCCACCGGCCGACCCGGCGACCGCCTGGCCGCCGGCCGCCGCCACCCCCGTCGACGTCGACGGGCTCTACGAGCGGATGGCCGACGCCGGACTGGTCTACGGACCGGTCTTCCAGGGCCTGCGGGCCGCCTGGCGGCACGGTGACGAGGTGTACGCCGAGATCGCGCTCCCCGCCGACGTGCTCGACGCCGACCGGTTCCACCTGCATCCGGCCCTGTTCGACGCGGCGCTGCACGCCATCGGGCTGAGCCGGGGCGAGGGGCGGCCCGGCGTCCCGTTCTCCTGGAGCGGGATCACCGTCCACGCCACCGGTGCCGCCGCGCTGCGGCTCACCGTCACCCCGGCCGGCCCCGACGAGGTCGCCCTCACCCTCACCGACGAGACCGGCGCACCCGTCGCCCGGGTCGACTCGCTGGTGCTGCGGGAGATCGACGCGGGTCAGCTCGCCGCCGCCCGCACCGGCCGGCAGGAACACCTCTACCGGATCGACTGGACCCCGGTGCCGCTGCCCACCACCCCGGCCGACGGCCGCTGGGCACTGGTCGGCGTCGACGAGTTCAAGGTGGCCGCCGCGCTCGACACCGTCGGCCTGCTCGCCGAGACCCACCCCGACCTGACCGCCCTCACCGTCACCCTCGACGCGGGCGGGACCGTACCGGACGTGGTGCTGGTCGCCAGCGTGCAACCCGACTCCCGGGACCTCGCGGCCGGTGCCCGGCACACCACCGGTCAACTGCTCACCCTGCTCCAGGGCTGGCTCGCCGACGAACGGCTGGCGTCGTCCCGGCTGCTGGTGCTCACCCACGGCGCGCAGGGTGACCGGGTCACCGAGCCCGCCGCCGCGGCGGCCTGGGGTCTGGTCCGGTCCGCCCAGTCGGAGAACCCGGGTCGGATCGTCCTGGTCGACCTCGACGACCACGACGGGTCCGCCCAGCTCCTCCCGGCGGTGCTGGCCGGTGGCGAACCGCAGCTGGTGGTCCGCGAGGGCGTCGCGCACGCCGCCCGGCTGGTGCCCGCCGCCGGGCCCGACGGCACCCCCGGCAGCGCCTTCACCGACGGTGGCACCGTGCTGCTCACCGGTGCCGGCGGCACCCTCGGCCGGCTCGTCGCCCGACACCTGGTCGACGCGTACGGGGTGCGGCACCTGCTGCTGGCCAGCCGGCGCGGCCCCGACGCCGACGGGATGGCCGCGCTGCGCGACGACCTCACCGCCCGCGGGGCGGAGGTCACCGTGGCCGCCTGCGACCTGGCCGACCGGGACGCGGTCGCCAGGTTGCTCGCCGCAGTGCCCGCCGGGCACCCGCTGACCGGGGTGGTGCACGCCGCCGGGGTGCTCGACGACGGGATCATCCCGGCGCTGACCCGGGACCGCCTCGACGCGGTGCTGCGCCCCAAGGTCGACGCGGCCACCCACCTGCACGAGCTGACCCGGGACGCGGGGCTCACCGCGTTCGTGTTGTTCTCCTCGGCGGCCGGCGTGCTCGGCGGGCCGGGGCAGGGCAACTACGCGGCGGCGAACGCGTTCCTCGACGCGCTGGCGAGCGCCCGCCGGGCCGCCGGGCTGCCCGCCCAGTCCCTGGCCTGGGGGCCGTGGGCCGGCGGCGGGATGGCCGACGACCTCGGCGGCACCGACCGGGCCCGGATGTCGCGGGGCGGGGTGCAACCGGTGTCCGCCGCGGAGGGACTGGCGCTGCTCGACGCGGCGCTGGCCCGTACCGAGGCGGTGCTCGTCCCGGTCAAGGCCGACCTGCGCACCCCGGCGGGGGACGAGGTGCCGCCGATCCTGCGCGCCCTGGTCACCCCGGCCCGGCGTAGCACCCCGGGGACGAACCGACCCGACCCGGCGGCGCTGCGGCGTACCCTCGGCGGGCTGGACGGCGACGGCCAGCAGGCGCTGCTGGCCGACCTGGTGCGCTCGCGCGCCGCGACCGTGCTCGGGCACGGCCGCCCCGACGACCTCGACCCGGCGCTGCGCTTCGTCGAGCTGGGCTTCGACTCGCTCACCGCGATGGAGCTGCGCAACGCCCTCAACGAGGCGACCGGGCTGCGGCTGGCCACCGGGGTGGTCTTCGACCACGGCAGCGTCGACGAACTCGCCGCGCTGCTGCGCACCGAACTGGCCGCGCCACCGGCCGAGGAACGGGCCGGCACGCCCGACGCCGCCGCCGACACGATGAGCGCGCTGTTCCGCACCGCCGTCAAGAGCGGCCGGGTACAGCAGGGCCTGTCCCTGCTGTACGCGGTGGCCGACATCCGGCCCACCTTCGACGGGCCGGCCGACCTGCCGCAGGTCCCCGCCCCGCGCCGGCTCGCCCGGGGCGACCAGGGGCCGGCGATCATCTGCTTCCCGTCGCCGATGGCGCTCGGCGGCGACCAGCAGTACGCCCGGTTCACCGCCGAGTTCGGTGGCACCCGGGACGTGTGGACCCTGCCGGTGCCCGGTTTCGGCCGGGACGAGAGCCTGCCCGCCTCCGCCGACGCGGCGGTACGGGTCTTCGCCGAGATGGTCCGCCCGATCGCCGAGCAGGGGCCGTACGTCATCGTCGGATACTCCTCCGGCGGCCTGTTCGCCCACGCCACCGCCGGTGAGCTGGAGCGGCAGGGGCACGGCCCGGCCGGGGTGGTGCTGCTCGACACCTACCTCACCACCGGCAGCACCACGGCGACGTTCTTCACCCACATGCTCGACTCGCTGCTGGACCGGGAGGCCACCTTCGGCGAGTTCAGCAGCGCCCGGCTGTCGGCGATGGGCCGCTACGTCCGGCTGCTGCAGAGCTGCCCGGTGGAGGCGATCGACACGCCGGTGCTCTTCGTCCGGCCGCAGGAGTCCATCGTGGCCGGCGGCGACGACGACGGGTGGCGGGCCACCTGGGAAACCCCGCACACGCTCCGGGAGGTGCCCGGCGACCACTTCACCATGATGGAGGGTCGGGTCGGCACGACCGCCGAGGTGGTACGGGACTGGATCGCGCAGTGACGCGCGCCGTGACGACAGCGGGAGTGGACGACATGACACTGGCACCGACCACCAAGGGCACCGTCGAGTTCGGCGAGCACCGGACCTGGTACCGGGTGACCGGCGAGCTGCACGGCGACCGGCCACCGCTGGTGGTGCTGCACGGCGGCCCCGGCAGCACCCACGACTACCTGCTCAACCTGGCCGAGCTGAGCCGCTCCGGCCGGCCGGTGGTGCACTACGACCAGCTCGGCAACGGCGGCTCCACCCACCTGCGGGGCCGGGGCGCCGACTTCTGGACCGTGGAGCTGTTCCTCGCCGAACTGGACAACCTGCTGCGCCGGCTCGGCATCGCCGAGGAGTACGTGCTGTTCGGGCAGTCCTGGGGCGGGGTGCTGGCGGCGGCCCACGCCGCCGACCGGCCCGCCGGGCTGCGCGGCGTGGTGATCGCCAACGCGCCCGCGTCGTACCCGCTGTGGCTGCCGGAACTGGACGTGCTGCGGGCCGCGCTGCCGCCCGGCGTGGACGCGACGCTGCGCCGGCACGAGGCCGCCGGCACCACCGGCAGCCAGGCGTACACGGCCGCGATGATGGTCTTCTACCAGCGGCACGTGTGTCGGCGTAAGCCGCTGCCGCCGGAGCTGATGGCCACCTTCATGGAGATCAACGGCGATCCGACCGTCTACCACGCGATGAACGGGCCCAGCGAGTTCCACATCACCGGTACGCTGCGCGACTACTCGCTGCTCGACCGGCTGCCGCAGATCGACACCCCGACCCTGGTCATCAGCGGCGAGTACGACGAGGTCACCCCGGCCGCGGTGCGCCCCTTCCACGACCTCGTCCCCGGCGCCCACTGGGAGATCATCGAGGGGGCCAGCCACCTGCCCCACCTGGAGACCCCGGAGCGGTTCACCGAGGTCCTCACCCAGTTCCTCGACAAGCTCTGAACCGGCCCGGGACGACCGGCGGCGCATGCTCGACGACGCCCGGCCCACCCGGGGCGACCCGGGCCGATCCGACCCGGGCCGGGCCGCCGGTCCGGTCGGGGCGGCGTCCGGCTCAGGCGGGCCGGGCGTCGTACGTCGCGCGGTGGGCGTGCACCTCGTCCAGATGCGTTTCGGCCCAGCTCTTGAGGGCCCGCATCGTCTCGTGCAGGGAGAAGCCGAGGTCGGTCAGCTCGTAGGTGACCGTGACCGGCACGGTCGCCGTCGCGGTACGGCTGACCAGGCCGTCGCGTTCCAGGGTGCGCAGCGTCTGGGTGAGCATCTTCTGGCTGACCCCGGCCAGCAGGCGGGACAGCTCCGAGTAGCGCATCGGCCGGGGAGTGCCGGCGCAGTCCGCGCCGAACCGGTGCGACCCGTCGGTGCGCAGCGCGGCCAGCACCAGCGCGACCCACTTGTCGGAGATCCGGGCGAGCAGCTCCCGGCTGGGACACTGCGCCACGAACGCGTCGTACGCCACCGCCGTCTCCGCCCGGCGCTCGGCCGCCGTCCTCGTGGTCATCGCCGGTCCTCCCGCAGTCGGTTTGCTACGCACTTTCAGGTGCCTACTTCCCTCCAGAAAGCTACCTCACCGATAGTGGTCGGGTACCACTCCGTTGACCATGAAGGCCGAGGTAACCACATGCTCACCCGCTCTCTGCCCGGCGGCACCTGGACGCTGGGCGACCTGACCGTCACCCGGTCCGGCTACGGCGCCATGCAACTCGCCGGCCCCGGGGTGATGGGACCGCCCGCCGACCCGGACGCGGCGCTGGCCGTCCTGCGGGAGGTCGTCGCCCTCGGCATCACGCACATCGACACCAGCGACGCCTACGGGCCGCACGTGACCAACCGGCTGATCCGCGAGGCCCTGCACCCGTACCCCGAAAGGCTGCACCTGGTGACCAAGGTCGGCGCGACCCGGGACGCGCAGGGCGGCTGGCCTGCCGCGCGGGAGCCGGAGCAACTGCGCCGGGCCGTCGAGGAGAACCTGGACAACCTCGGCGTCGAGGCCCTGGACCTGGTCAACCTCCGGCTCGGTGACGCCACGGGGCCCCGGGCCGGCTCCCTCGCCGAGCCGCTCGAGGCGCTCGTCGCACTCCAGCACAAGGGCCTGATCCGGCACCTGGGGGTGAGCAACGTGACGCCCGAGCAGGTCACCGAGGCACAGTCGATCGCCCCGATCGTGTGCGTGCAGAACCTCTACAACCTGGCCTACCGGCAGGACGACGCGCTGATCGACCGGCTCGCCGGACAGGGGGTGGCCTACGTGCCGTACTTCCCGCTGGGTGGGTTCAGCCCGTTGCAGTCCGCGGCGCTGTCGGCCGTGGCCGCCCGCCGGGACGCGACGCCGATGGCCGTCGCCCTGGCCTGGCTGTTGCAGCGCTCACCCAACATCCTGCTCATCCCCGGCACCTCGTCGGTGGCGCACCTGCGGGAGAACGTCGCCGGGGCGGGGCTGACGCTCACCGCCGACGACCTCGCCGCACTGGACGCGATCGGACGCTGACCGGAGAACCACGAAAAGTGCCCGTGACCAGACCGGTCACGGGCACTGTCCGGAACGGGTGCCGCTCACACGGGAGCGGGCACGCCACGCATGTCGGTCAGCACACTCCACAGCGTCTGCGGGGTGGCGAACGTCTCCATCGACATCGCCTCGTCGACGAAGCGCACGTCGTACTCGCTCTCCAGGGTGGCCAGCAGTTCGACCATGGCGAGGGAGTCCAGGCCGGAGTCGCGCAGGCTGGTGCCGGCCAGCAGCGTCTCCTCGGGGTCGAGGAAGGGCAGGTGCTGGCGCAGGATGGCCTCGAACCGTTGATCCCACATGTCCGCGATTCCTTCCGGTGCAGGGTGAGAAGACGCTAACAACGCCCCACGGGGGCTGACGACCCGGCAATTCCCCAGCCGCCGGCCGGCCCGGGTAAGGGGTCGTTAGGGGGGTCGATGCGGGTGGGGGCCGGCAGGGCCGCCGATACGCTCCGGCCATGAGTCGAGAGAACTTCGCGCGCACGCACGCCTCCGTGGAGACGCTGCACGAGTTCCTGTTGGCGGGCGCCCGGCTGACGCCCGACAAGCCGGCCGTCATCCAGGCCGTCGGCGGCGAGGTCGGCTCCATCTCGTACCGTCAGCTCGCCCAGCGGGTGGACGGCTACGCCGCCGCCCTCGACGAACTCGGCCTCGACATCGGCGACCGGGTGATCCTGGAGTCGGACACCACCCCGACCGCCATCGCGGCCTTCCTGGCCTGCTCCTCGCTGGGCCTGACGTTCATCCCGGTCAGCCCGGAGACCCCCGCCCAGCGGCTCGCGCTGATCGCCGAGAGCACCGCCGCCGCGCTGCACCTGCAACCCGTCGACGGCCGCCGCGACGGCGTACCCGCGTCGCTGGGCACCGCCCGGTTCGGCCCGGACGGCATCCAGGTCGAGCGGACGCCCGCGCCGCGCACCCGGCACCGCCGGGAACTGGTGCCCACCGACCCGGCCTACATGATCTTCACGTCGGGCACCACCGGACGACCCAAGGGCGTGGTGATGAGCCACCGGGGCGTGCTCGCCTTCTTCCGGGGGATGCTGCGGCACGGCATCGTCTCCGCCGAGGACCGGGTCGCCACCACCTCGCCGTTGCAGTTCGACTTCTCGCTGCTCGACATCGGCCTGGCGCTGGGCAGTGGCGCGGCCGTGGTGCCGGTGCCCCGCTCGCTGCTGCGCTGGCCGCGCCGCTTCGTGCAGTTCCTCGCCGACAGCGGCGCCACCCAGGTCAACGGGGTGCCGTCGATCTGGCGGGGGGTGCTGCGGCACGAGTTCGCCGGGCTGGCCGCGCTCGGCGAGCAGATCCGCGGGGTGCTCTACTCAGGCGAGAACTTCCCCCTGCCCGAGATGCGGGAGCTGCAACGTGCCCTGCCGCACGCCCGCGTGGTCAACTGCTTCGGCAGCAGCGAGTCCATCGCCGCGTCCTTCACCGACGTGCCGAACCCGCTGCCCGACGACGCCGACCGGATCTCCATCGGCCACGCCCACCCGGGCGCGGAGATGCTGCTGATCGACGAGGACGGCCGGCCGGTCGACTCCCCGGGTGTCATCGGCCAGATCCACCTGCGCAGCGCCGCCCTGTTCCACGGCTACTGGAACGACCCGGAGGCGACCGCCGCCGCGCTGGTGCCCGACCCGCTCAACCCGGCCACCGGGCAGGTGGTCTTCCGCACCGGCGACCTGGCCTACCGGGGCGAGGGTGGCGAACTCTACTTCACCGGCCGGGCCGACTCCCTGGTCAAGGTGCGCGGCAACCGGGTCGAGCTGGGCGAGGTGGAGCGCCGGGTCCGGGAGTTCCCGGGCATCACCGGGGCCGCCGCGCTGATGCTGCCGCAGGAGGGCAAGGACCCGGTGCTGGCCGCGTTCGTGGTGCTCGACGAGGGCGTCACCGGCGTGGAGGAGATGGAGCTGGGCGCGTTCTGCCTGGAGGCGCTGCCCGACTACATGGTGCCGCAACAGGTCCGGGTCATCGACGAGCTGCCGGTCAACGCCAACGGCAAGATCGACCGGCGGGCCCTCGCCGAGCGAGCCGGACAGCCCGCCCAGCGCTGACCCGCACCCCGACGACCCCTGGCCGGTCCCTTCAGGAGGGGGACCGGCCAGGGGTTTCCCACGCCGGTTTCCTGCGCCGCCGCCCTGCCGCCCGCCGGCCGTCGCCCTGCCGCCCGTCGCCCGTCGCCCGCTGCCGTCGCTGCGCGCGCAGTTTCATGGCTGTAGTGGCATCCGAGCGTTCCGATGCCACTACAACCACGAAACTGTGTCGATCATGGAGATCCCCGGCCCGGAGTGGTCCGGGCCGGGGAGGGTGGGTGAAGGCAGGGAGGGTAAGTGAAGGCAGGGAGAGTGGGGAGGGTGGGTGCGGATCAGTGTTCGGCGGCCTCGCGGGCCAGCCGGGCCCGGTCCACCTTGCGGTTGGAGTTCAACGGGAACTCCGGCACGTGCCGATACGAACGCGGCAGCATCCCCTTGGGCAGGATCTGCCGCAGCTGCCGGGACAGCTCGGCCGGGGCGGTCCGCTCCCCGGTGTAGAAGACCACCAGCTCGGTGCCGCCGGCCCCGGAACGGGCCACGGTCACCGCGTCCTCGATGCCGGGGCAGCCGCGCAGGGCGTGCTCGATCTCGGCCAGCTCCACCCGCCAGCCGTGCACCTGCACCTGCGAGTCGAGCCGCCCCAGATAGATCAGCTCCTTGTTCTCCAACCGCCGGACCCGGTCCCCGGTGCGGTACCAGCGCCGCCCGTCACGGACCAGGAACCGGCCCTCGTCGTCGGCCGGATCGAGGTAACCGGGGGTGAGCTGCGGGCCGGTGATGCAGAGTTCCCCCTCCACCTCACTGGCCGCGCCGTCGGCGTCGAGCAGCACCCCGTCGTGCCCGTCGTGCAGCGTCCCGATCGGGACCAGGCCGTTGACGCAGAGCCCCGGCGAGGTCTCCGGCGACCAGCGGTGCCCGGTGATCGTCACGGTCAGCTCGGTCGGGCCGTAGATGTTCTCCAACGTCGACCCGGGGGCCGCCGCCTGCCAGTCCACCGCGTCGGCGGCGTGCAGCGCCTCCCCGGCGAAGAAGCTCCACCGCAGCGACGGCATCGCCGCCGCACCGAGGCGACCGGTCCGCCGGACCAGGGTGATCGCGCTCGGGGTGGAGAACCACACGGTCAGGCCCCGCTCGGCGACGAACGCCGGCACGTCCCGGTAGGCCGCCGGCGGCACCGGGTGCACGCTCGCCCCCGCGCCCCAGGCGCAGAACAGGTCGAACATCGCGCAGTCGAAGTTCAGGTCGAACGACTGGGAGAACCGGTCGTCCGGCCCGAAGTCGTACCGGTCGTCCAGCACGGAGAAGTAGTGCCGCAGGTTGCCGTGGGTGATCGGCACCCCCTTGGGCCGCCCCGTCGAGCCGGAGGTGAACAGCACGTAGGCCACGTTGTCCGGGCGGGCGGGGCGGGGCGCGGCCAGTGGCGTCGCCCCGACCACCGGCAGCCGCAGCCCGGTGCCGCTGCCGCGCGGGTCCACCACCGGCGCGAACACCGGCACCCCGGCGACCGCGTCACCCATCTCCGCCCGGACCGCCAGCCCGGCGTCGTCGAGCAGCAGGACGGAGACCCCGCACGCGGTGAGCATCCCCGCCGTCCGGGCCGCCGGGAACTCCGGGTGCAGCGGCACGGCGGTCGCGCCGAGGTACAGGGTGGCGAGCAGCCCGGCGTACGACTCCAGGGTCTTGCCGGCGAGGATGCCGACCACCCGGGGCGGCCCGTCCGGGCCGGCGGCCAACGCCCCGGCCCAGCGCAGCGCGGTGGTGTGCAGCTCCTCGTAGCTGACCGGACCGGTCGGCAGGTGCAGGGCGGTGGCCCGGGGTGCGGCGGCCAGCCCCTGGAGGAACCGGCCGTGCAGGGCGTAGTCGGTGTGCTGGGTCATCTCGTCCTCCGTGCTCTGCCGGCGCTCAGGCGGCCACGGCGCGACGGATCGGCCGCATCGCCCGCCGCGGGTCCACGATGGTGGTCCGGAAGTTGCGGACGGTCGCGCCGACCCGGCCCCAGAGCCGGTCCGGCCCGCAGACGTGCACCGTCTGCACCCCGGACTGCTGGAACGTGGCGACCACCGCCGGCCAGCGCACCGGGGTGACGATCCCGTCGAGCAGCATGGTCCGTACGCCGTCGGCGGTGGTGCGTACCGTGCCGTCCTGGTCGGCGACGACCGGGATCTGCGGATCGGTGAAGTGCAGCGACCCGAACAGCTCCGCCTCCACCCGGTCGCGCAGCGGTTGGAACGCGGCGGCGTGCAGCGGCGGGTCCATCACGTACAACGGCAGCCCGCCGCCGGCCCGCAGCCGCTGCGCCAACCAGTCGGTGCGCCCCTCGTGCAGGGTCACCATCCAGAAGTCGGTGTCGACGTAGCAGGAGATCTCGTACCACTCGCCGGCCTCGTCCAGCTCGGCGAGGATCTCCCGCAGCCGCTCGGCCGGGGTACGGACGAACGACATCGTCACCACGCCCCGCTGCTCGGCGGTGAAGTACTCCGTCTCGATCCGGGACAGCCGCGCCGTCATCCGGACCGCCTCGGCGAAGTCCAGCGCGCCGCTGAACACGGCGGCGGCCTTGCCACCGAAGCTGGGCCCGGCGATCAGGTCCGGCCGCAGGTCCATGGTCCGTTCCGCCCAGCGGGCCAGCGCCACGCAGTTGACCAGGAAGGCCACCTGGGCGTACTCGGAGTAGTCGCTGTCGCTGTCGCGGTAGCTGGCGAACAGGTCGTAGTCCAGGGCGTCGCTGGCTGCGGCGAGCAACTCGCGGGCGTCCCGGTCGATGAGCATGAACTTCGCGACGTCGGCGAAGTCGCACGGGCCCATCCCGGGAAAGACGATGGCGCTGGTCATCTGGGGCGTCCTTGTCGTCGGGGCCGACCGGCGCGGGCACGGTCGGCGGGGGAGCCGGGCGGGCAGGTCACCGGGGGAGCTTGGCCAAAGCCTGCTCGATGCGGACCAGCGCGTCGGCGACGTGCGGCACCGTCAGCGGGTCGTCGGCGGTCTGGGTCTGCCGCTGCTGCTCCGGGGTGTCGCCGTAGAGCATGCTGGTGGCGGCGCGGAACCGCAGCGCCTCCGGCCGGTCGCCGAAGTGGTGGCCGGACAGCACCGCCACGCCCAGCTCCTCCAGCAGGTGGCGCTGCAACCCGGCGCCGTCGGTGATGCCCTGCTCGGCCAGCGGCTCGCGCAGCGGCGCGAAGTCCGGGTAGACGTAGAACGCGCCGGTCGGCGGCCGGCAGGTGGCACCCGCCCCCACCATGATCCGGTGCACCGCGCCGGCCACCGCGCCGTGCAGCGCGGCGTCCTCGGTGAGCCGCTCGCGGATCTCCGGCGGCTCGGCGAAGGCGTACCGGGTCACCGACTGCATCGGCCCGGCGAGGGTGGACCAGATCTCACTGGCCACCGCCGCCACGTCGGCGCGGATCCGCTCACCCCACCCGCCGGCCGGGAACCGGGCCGCGCCGATCCGCCAACCGCCGAGCGCCAGGTTCTTGCTCAGCCCGGTGAGCACCACGGTCCGCCTCGGGGCGACCTCGGCGGGGGAGAGCAGGCCCGTACCCGGGGTGTGCAGGATGTCCCGGTAGATCTCGTCCGAGACGATCAGCAGGTCCTCCTCCTCGGCGATCGCGCACAACTCCCGGACCAGGTCGTCCGGGGCGTGCGTGCCGGTCGGGTTGTCCGGCGAGGTGAGCACCAGGATGCGCGGGTCGTGGCCGAGCACCCGGGCGGCGTGGATCGTCTCCCGCAGCGCCGCCGGGTCGGGCACCCCACCGCACGACTCCGGGATCGGCACCCCCAGTACGGTCTTGCCGGCCAGCCGGGCCTGCGGGGCGTAGGTGACCCAGCTCGGCGCGGCGACGATGGTGTCCCCGCCGACTACCAGTTGCAGGGCCATCAGCAGCGGCTTGCTGCCCGGCGCGATGATCACCTGGTCCGCCTCGGTGGGCAGCCGGCGACGGGAGAAGTACCCGGCCACCGCGTCCCGGGTGTCCGGGTCACCCACCACCGGCCCGTACGCGTTGCGGTCGGCGCCCTCGGTCAGCGCCCGCCGCAGCGGCGCGAACACCGGCAGCCGGGACTCGCCGAAGCCCAGGTGCACGATGGACTCGCCTGCGGCGATGCGCTGCGCGACCAACTGGTCGAGTGCGAGGTTGGGCGAGATCTTCCGGCCGGCCATCGCCAGCTCCCTTCGGGTCGGTGGGTGTTCAGGCGGTGACGGCCGCGCCGGGGCGGGCCGCGCTGGGGCTGACGGCGGCGAGGATGTCCGCCGGGGCAGCCGGGTCGATCTCCAGGTCGCTCAGCCAGGCCGCGTCGGCCGACCAGCGGGCCCGGAACGGCCGGCCGACCAGCCGCCGGTCGCGGGCCTGGATCAACCGGAGCTGGAAGAAGTCGCCGTCCGGGGTCCGTTCGACGCCGTCGACCAGCACCTTGCCGGGGGTGGCCGACATGACCGGCCCGCGCACCGTCCGGGCCAGCCCGGGCAGATCCTGGTACGCGGTGCGGAAGATGTCGGCGGCCCGGGTCAGCGGCACCTGGAAGTAGTCCCGGGGGCCGGTGTCCCGCTCGACGAACATGTAGTAAGGCACCGCGCCGACGGCCAGTTCGGCCCGCCACATCTCGCTCCAGACGCGGGCGTCGTCGTTGACGTAACGGATCAGCGGGGCCTGGCAGTAGACCACCGCCCCGGTCGACCGGATCCGGGCGATGGCCCGGGTGGCGACCTCGGTGGCCAACTCCCGGGGGTGGCTGAAGTGCGCCATCACCGCGACGTTGCGACCCGACGCGACGACCTGCTCGAACAGCCGCAGCAGGTCGTCGGCGTCGCTGTCGGAGACGAACCGGTACGGCCAGTAGGCGACCGCCTTGGTGCCGAACCGGATGGTGCGCACCGTGTCCACCGCCAGCAGCGGCTCCACGTGGCTGCGCAGCCGCTCCGTCGACATGATCATCGGGTCGCCGCCGGTGACCAGCACGTCGGTCACCGCCGGGTGCCGGTGCAGGTAGCGCACCAACTGCTCCGGGCCGGGCGCGGCGAACCGCAGGTCGGCGTCCCCGACGAACTGCGCCCACCGGAAGCAGTAGGTGCAGTACGCGTGGCAGGTCTGCCCCTGCTGCGGGAAGTACAGCACCGTCTCCCGGTACTTGTGCTGCATGCCCGGCAACTCCTGACCGTCCAGGCTGGGCACGTTGTGCTGCTGCTGCCCGGACGGGTGCGGGTTGAGCCCGGCCCGGATCCGGGCCACCTCACCGCGCAGCCCCTTGCGGTCACCGGCGCGCAGCAGGTCGCCGACGATCCGCTCGTCGTCGGCGGCGAGCATGCCGCGCTGCGGGAACACCAGCCGGAAGATCGGGTCGTCCGGGATGCGGTCCCAGTCGATCAGGTGCGACAGGACGTACTCGTTGACCCGGAAGGGCAGCACCTGGGAAATGGTGCGGACCGCGTGCAGATTGTCGGCCGACAATCCGTACCGGGCGCCCAGCTCATCGATGTGGTGCGGCCCGAAGGAGTGGAACCGCCCCGGATCGGCGGTCGTGGAAACGAGCAGGGACATCAACCATCCTCCATGGGGGGTTGCGCCCACCGACGTGGCGTGACTCAATCACCGGTGCGCGCCCGCGAGAATCGCTCGACGGTCAACAGCGCGTTGCCTCGCCCCCACGCTAGTGGCGGCCCGTCCGCCGGGACCCCTAGCGGAACCCCAGAGCCGCCCCTTAGCGCCGCTGGTAGGGGGAGGCTAGGGGCGTCGCGGGGGTGTAGGTGGATTTCCTTTCCTGATTACGTATCCCTCGCCTGGTCCGGCCGGCGCCCGGCGTGTCGCCCGGATACGCCGTACCGCACCGAGCGGCCGTGCAGACATCGATGCCGGCGCCGGATCACGTGCGCCCGGTGCGACCCGAGGGAGTGCTCCGTGACGATCGATCAGGAGATCCGTAAATATCCGTTCAGCGAGGCGCCCGGGATCGACATCGACCCCGTCTACGGGCTGCTGCGCAGCACCGAGCCGCTGGCCCGGGTGCAACTGCCGTACGGCGAGGTGTCCTGGCTCGCCACCCGGTACGAGGACGTCAAGACCGTGCTGACCGACCCGCGGTTCAGCCGGGCCGCGGCGCAGGGCAAGGACCAGCCCCGTACCCGCGAGGAGATGACCTACGAGGGCATCATCGGCCTCGACCCGCCGGACCACACCCGGCTGCGCAAGCTCGCCGGCAAGGCGCTGACCGCGCGCCGGGTCAACGAGATGCGCGAGGGCGCCCAGCGCATCGCCAACGAGTACGTCGACGAGATGATCGCCAAGGGTTCCCCGGGTGACCTGGTCGAGCTGTTCGCCCTGCCGTACCCGATCACCGTCATCTGCGAGCTGCTCGGGGTGCCGTTCGAGGACCGGGCCCAGTTCCGGATCTGGACCGAGGGGCTGACCAGCACCAGCGAGCAGCTGATGGTCTATGCCGAGCAGCTGTTCGGCTACATGGGCAAGCTGGTCGCCCAGCGCCGTGAGCAGCCCACCGACGACCTGCTCGGCGCGCTGGTCAAGGCCCGCGACGAGGGCGACCGGCTGACCGAGCAGGAGCTGCTCTCGATCGCCGGGGTCGGGCTGCTGCTCACCGGCGTCGAGACGGTCTCCACCCACATCCCCAACTTCGTCTACGCGCTGCTCACCAACCCGGAGCTGATGGCGCAGCTGCGCGCCGACCGGAGCCTGGTGCCGGCGGCCGTGGAGGAACTGCTGCGGATGATCCCGCTGAACCCGGCCGCGATGTTCCCCCGCTACGCGGTGGAGGACATCGAGCTGAGCGGGATCACCGTCCGCGCCGGGGAGCCGGTGCTGGTCTCGCTGCCCGGCGCCAACCGGGACCCGGAGATCTTCGACAACCCGGAGACCTTCGACTTCACCCGCGAGCAGAACCCGCACGTCGCGTTCGGCCACGGCCCGCACCACTGCCTCGGCGCGCAGCTCGCCCGGATGGAACTCCAGGTGGCCCTGCACACGGTCCTGGACCGGTTCCCCGAGCTGAGCCTGGCCGACGGCGACGCGGGCGTGTCGTGGAAGTCCGGCCAGCTGGTCCGGGGCCCGAACAAGCTGCTGGTGGCCTGGTGACCACCGTGGACACCCGCTGGACGGTCACCGTCGACCGGGACGCCTGCATCGGTACCGGGGTCTGCGCCGGCGCGGCCCCCCGCCAGATCGAGATCCGGGCCGGCAAGGCGTCCGCCCTGGCCCCGGAGACCGCGCCCGACGAGGCGGTCATCGACGCCGCCGACATGTGCCCGATGTCGGCGATCACCGTGCGCGACGCCGCCTCCGGCGCGCTGCTCGCGCCCGAGGAGTAACCACCGCCCCGACCGGTGAACCCACCGGTCGCCGCGAGGCCGCCGCGACCGGTCCCCCCTACCGGTCGCGGCGGCCTTGCCGTGATCGGGCGCCGCAAGCCGACACACCGAGCCGGGCGTCGAACCCGGAGACCTAGTGGAGCGTGCCATGAGCGAGTCCGTGAACCCCACCGGTGCCGAGCCCGACGCGCTGTCGGCACTGCGGCGACGGCTGGAGGGCCGCACGGCCGAGGAGCAGGGCCGGGCGCTCACCGCCCTGGTCCGGGAGCAGGCCCGTGACGTGCTGCGGACCGTGCTGCCGGACGGCCCGGACGCCGTCGAGCCGGGCCGCCCGTTCCGCGACCTGGGCTTCGACTCGCTCGCCGCGGTGGAGCTGCACCGTCGCCTCACCGTCGCCACCGGCCTGGACCTGCCGGTCACCCTGGTCTTCGACCACCCGACGCCGCAGGCGGTCGGGCGGTTGCTGCGCACGCTGCTCGGTGGGGACGCCGCGCCCGCGCCGGTCGCCGCGCCGCTGCGCCGGCCCGCCGACGACGACGAGCCGATCGCCGTGGTCGGCATCGGCTGCCGCTACCCGGGGCACAGCACCTCCGCCGACGACCTGTGGCGGCTGGTCTTCGAGGGCCGGCACGTGATCTCCGACTTCCCGACCGACCGGGGCTGGGACACCGACGGGCTCTACGACCCGGACCCGGGCAAGCCCGGCAAGACCTACGTGCGCCAGGGCGGTTTCCTGGAGGGCGCGGCCGAGTTCGACGCGGACTTCTTCGGCATCAGCCCCCGCGAGGCGATGACGATGGACCCGCAGCAGCGGCTGGTGCTGGAGACCGCCTGGGAGGCGTTGGAGGACGCCGGCATCGACTCGGCGTCGCTGCGCGGCAGCCAGACCGGTGTCTTCATCGGCGCCGAACCGCAGGAGTACGGCCCCCGGCTGCACGAGGCCCCGGAGGGCCTGGACGGCTACCTGCTCACCGGCAACGCGCCGAGCGTGGTGTCCGGCCGGCTCGCCTACACGTTCGGCTTCGAGGGCCCGACGCTGACCGTGGACACCGCCTGCTCGGGTTCGCTGGTCGCCCTGCACCTGGCCTGCCAGGCGGTGCAGCGTGGGGAGTGCACCACCGCGTTGGCCGGTGGCGTCGCGGTGATGGTGCACCCGGGCGCGTTCACCGCGTTCAGCCGGCAGCGTGGCCTCGCCCCGGACGGGCTGTGCAAGCCGTTCGCGGCGGCGGCCGACGGCACCGGCTGGGCCGAGGGCGTCGGCATCCTGGTGCTGGAGCGGCTCTCCGACGCCCGCCGCAACGGCCACCGGGTGCTCGGGGTGATCCGGGGCTCGGCGATCAACCAGGACGGCGCGTCCAACGGGTTGACCGCCCCGAACGGGCCGTCCCAGCAGCGGGTGATCATGTCCGCGCTGGCGTCGGCCGGCCTGGCCCCCGCCGACGTCGACCTGGTCGAGGCGCACGGCACCGGCACCCGGCTCGGCGACCCCATCGAGGCGCAGGCGATCATCGCCACCTACGGCCGGGAACGCCCCGCCGACCGGCCGCTGTGGCTCGGCTCGCTGAAGTCCAACATCGGTCACTCGCAGGCCGCCGCCGGGGTCGCCGGGGTGATCAAGGTGCTGATGGCGATGCGGCACCGGGTGCTGCCGCGTACCCTGCACGTCGACGCGCCCACCCCCAACGTGGACTGGTCCGCCGGCACCGTCGCGCTGCTCACCGAGGCCCGCGAGTGGGACGCCGCGGGCCGGCCGCGCCGCGCCGGGGTCTCCTCGTTCGGGGTCAGCGGCACCAACGCGCACGTCATCGTCGAGGAACCCCCCGCGGTCGACGACGAGACCGTCACCGACGTACCGCAGCTGCCCAGCGAGGTGCTGCCGGTGGTGTTCTCCGCCCGGAGCGGGACGGCGCTGCGCGACCAGGCCGCCGCGCTGCTGGCGGTCGTGGACACCGACGGGGACGCCCCGGAGCTGCTCGACGTCGCCTATTCGCTGGCCACCACCCGGACCGCCCTGGAGCACCGGGCGGTGCTGGTGGCCCGGGACCGGGCGGGTGTCGTCCGGGACCTGGCCGCCCTCGCCGCCGGCGGCAGCGTGCCCGGCGTACACCTGGGGCAGGCCGACGGCGGTGGACTCGGTTTCCTCTTCACCGGTCAGGGCAGTCAGCGGCTCGGCGCCGGACGGCAGTTGTACCGCAGCTACCCGGTCTACGCCGCCGCGTTCGACGACGCCTGCGGCTGGCTCGACCTGCAACTGGACGTGCCGCTGGCCGACGTGCTGTTCGCCGAGCCCGGCACCGCCGAGGCGGCCCTGCTCGACCAGACCGCCTACACCCAGTGCGCGCTGTTCGCGGTGGAGGTCGCCCAGTTCCGGCTGCTGGAGTCGTGGGGGGTCCGGCCCGACCTGCTCGCCGGGCACTCGATCGGTGAGCTGGCCGCCGCCCACGTCGCCGGGGTGCTCTCCCTGGAGGACGCCGCCCTGCTGGTCGCCGCCCGGGGCCGGCTCATGCAGCAACTCCCCGCCGAGGGCGCGATGATCTCGGTGCAGGCCACCGAGGAGCAGCTCCGTCCGCTGCTGGCCGGCCGGGAGGCGCAGGTGGGCCTCGCCGCGGTGAACGGCCCCACCTCGATGGTGGTCTCCGGCGACGAGGACGCCGTGCTGGAGGTGGTCGCCGCCCTCGCCGCCGCCGGGCACAAGACCAAGCGGCTGAAGGTCAGTCACGCCTTCCACTCGCCGCTGATGACGCCGATGCTCGCCGAGTTCGGCCGGTTGGCGCACGTGCTCACGTACCGCCCGCCGACCATCCCGGTCGTCTCCACGGTCACCGGCCGGCCGGTGCTCGCCGGTGAACTGTGCGACCCCGACTACTGGGTGCGGCACGTGCGCGACAGCGTCCGGTTCGCCGACGCGGTCCGGGCGATGGCCGACGAGGGGGTCACCACCTTCCTCGAACTCGGTCCGGCCGGGGTGCTCTCCGCGATGGGTCCGGCCTGCCTCGACGACGACGCCGATGCGGTCTTCGCCCCGCTGCTGCGCGCCGACCACGACGAGGAGACCGACGTCGTCGCCGCCGTCGCCCGCGCCCACGTGCGGGGGGTGCCGGTGGACTGGACGGGCTTCTTCGCCGCGCGCGGGGCCCGCCGGGTCGCGCTGCCCACGTACCCGTTCCAGCGTCGCCGGTTCTGGATGGAATCCGGCGGTGGCAGCGCCGACGCGACCGGCTTCGGTCAGCTCGCCGCCGGGCACCCGCTGGTCAGCGCGGTCGTCGGTCTGGCCGGCGGCGACGGGGTGGTGCTCACCGGGCGGGTGTCGCTGCGCAGCCACCCGTGGCTGGCCGACCACACCATCTCCGGGGTGGCCCTGCTGCCCGGCACCGCCTTCGTGGAGCTGGCGATCCGCGCCGGCGACCAGGTCGGCTGCCCCACCGTGGAGGAGCTGACCCTGGAGGCTCCGCTGGCGCTCGACGAGCACGGCGTCGCCCTCCAGGTCGTCGTCGGCGCCGCCGACCCGGCCGGCCGCTGCCCGGTGGCCGTCTACTCGCGGCCCGACGGGTCCGACCCGGACGACCAGCTCTGGACCCGGCACGTCAGCGGTTTCCTCGCCCCGCAGGCCGCCGACGCCGGGCAGCCGCTGACCGAGTGGCCGCCGCGCGACGCCCGCCCGGTCGACCTGACCGGCGGTTACGCCGAGCTGGCCGGCCAGGGCTACGGCTACGGCCCGGTCTTCCAGGGCCTCAAGGCCGTCTGGCGACGCGGCCCCGAGGTGTACGCCGAGGTCGCGCTCCCCGCCGACAGCCGGGCCGACGCGGCCCGGTTCGGTCTGCACCCGGCGGTGCTGGACGCCGCCCTGCACGCCATCGACGCCGCCCGTCGCGGCGAGCCCACCGACGACGAGGTACGCATCCCGTTCGCGTGGAGCGACGTCACCCTGCACGCCGCCGGCGCGGCCGAGGTGCGGGTCCGGATCGCCCCCGCGGCCGGGGACAGCGTGTCGGTGGTCCTCGCCGACCCGACCGGCGCACCGGTCGCCACGGTACGGTCGTTCGTCTCCCGGCCGGTCTCCACCGCCCAGCTCACCGCCGCCCGGGGCGGCTACCACGAGCGGCTGTTCCGCCTGGAGTGGACGAAGCTGGGTCACCGGCCCGCCCCGGCCGGCACCCCCCGCTGGGTGGTGCTCGGCGACGAGCGGATCGGCGCGGCCACCCGGCACGCCGACCCGGCCGCGCTGGGTGCCGCGATCGACGCCGGTGCCACCGCCCCCGAGTTCGCGTTCGTCGGCGTCGGCACCGGTGACGTCCGGGCCGCCACCGCCGGGGCGTTGACGCTGCTGCAGCAGTGGCTGGCCGACGCCCGGCTGGGCGGCACCCGGCTGGTCTTCGTCAGCCGGGTCGACGACCTCGCCACCGAGGCGGTCTGGGGTCTGCTGCGGGCCGCCCAGACGGAGAACCCGGACCGGTTCGTCACCGTCCGGCTCGCCGACGCCCCCACGTCACTGCTGGCCGCCGCCCTGGCCACCGGCGAACCGGAGCTGCGGCTGCGCGACGGGGAGATCAGTGTGCCCCGGCTGGCCCGGGTCGCCACCGCCCCGGCCGGCACCGACGCCGACACCACCACCGGCAGCCGTTGGCCGACCGACGGCACGGTGCTGGTCACCGGTGGCACCGGTGGGCTCGGCGCGCACGTGGCCCGGCACCTGGCCGGCAACCACGGCGTACGCCATCTGCTGTTGACCAGCCGTCGTGGCCCGGCGGCGGCCGGTGTGGCGGAGTTGCGCGCGGAGCTGGAAGCGGCAGGCGCGAGCGTCGAGGTGGCCGCCTGTGACGCGGCCGACGCCGACGCCCTGGCCGCGCTGCTCGCCGCCGTCCCGGCCGACCGGCCGCTGCGGGCGGTGGTGCACGCCGCCGGCATCGTCGACGACGCGACGATCGGCTCGCTCACCCCGCAGCGCCTCGACGCGGTGCTCAAGGCCAAGCTGGACGGCGCGGTCAACCTCGACGCGTTGACCCGCGACGCCGACCTGACCGCGTTCGTGCTCTTCTCCTCCCTGGCCAGCCTGCTCGACTGCGCCGGGCAGGGCAACTACGCCGCCGCGAACGCCACCCTCAACGCGCTGGCCACCTCCCGCCGGGCCGAGGGCCGGCCCGTGGTCGCCCTCACCTGGGGGCTGTGGACCGGTGACAGCGGCATGGGCGGCCAGTTGGACGCCGCCGCGTTGCAGCGCATCGAACGTTCCGGCATGCCCGGCCTCAGCCCGGCCGAGAACCTGGCCCTGCTCGACGCCGCGCTCGGGGTCGACGAACCGGTCCTCGCCCCGATCCGGGTCGACCTGACCGCGCTGCGCAACCGGCCCGACGGGGTGCCGGCGCTGCTGCGCGGCCTGGTGCCGCTGCCGGCCCGCCGGTCCGCGCAGGCGGCCGGCGCGGCGGACGCCGCCCAGGGGCTGGCCCGGCAGTTCGCCGGCCTCACCCCCGCCGAACGGGACCGGGTCACCCTCGACCTGGTCCGCGCGCACGTCGCCGCCGTGCTCGGCCACGACGGCGCGGAGGCGATCGAGCCCCGCCGCGCCTTCAACGAGCTGGGCTTCGACTCGCTGGCCGCGGTGGAGCTGCGTAACCGGCTCAACGCCGCCACCGGGCTGCGACTGCCGGCGACCCTCGTCTTCGACTACCCGACCCCGGTGGCGCTCGCCGAGTTCGTGGTGTCCACCGTGCTCGGCACCGACGTGGACGTGGCGGTGCCCGAGCTGGCGTCGGCCTCGTTCACCCAGGAGCCGATCGCCATCGTGTCGATGAGCTGCCGCTTCCCCGGCGGGGTGGCTACCCCGGAGCAGCTGTGGGAGCTGCTGGAGGGCGGCGTCGACGCGGTCTCCCCGTTCCCCACCGACCGGGGCTGGGACCTGGTCGGCATGTACGACCCGGAGCCCGGCAAGCCCGGCAAGACGTACTCGATGGAGGGTGGTTTCCTCTACGACGCGGCCGACTTCGACGCGGACTTCTTCGGGATCAGCCCGCGTGAGGCGGTCGCGATGGACCCGCAGCAGCGGTTGCTGCTGGAGACGTCGTGGGAGGTGCTGGAGCGGGCCGGCATCGACCCGACCTCGCTCAAGGGCAGCCCGACCGGTGTCTTCGCCGGCGTCATGTACCACGACTACGCGCTGCGCCTGCACCAGGTGCCCGACGAGCTGGCCGGCTACCTGGGCAACGGCAGCCTGGCCAGCATCGTCTCCGGCCGGGTCGCCTACACCCTCGGCCTGGAGGGGCCGGCCGTGTCGATCGACACCGCCTGTTCGTCGTCGCTGGTGGCGATCCACCTGGCCGTGCAGGCGCTGCGGGCCGGCGAGTGCTCGCTCGCGCTGGCCGGTGGCGTCACCGTGATGTCCACCCCCGATACGTTCATCGACTTCAGCCGTCAGCGTGGCCTGGCCAAGGACGGCCGGTCCAAGTCGTTCGCGGCCGGGGCCGACGGCACCGGCTGGGGTGAGGGCGCCGGCATGCTGCTGCTGGAACGCCTCTCCGACGCCCGCGCCAACGGCCACCAGGTGCTCGCGGTGATCCGGGGCTCGGCCACCAACCAGGACGGCGCGTCCAACGGGTTGACCGCCCCGAACGGCCCGTCGCAGCAGCGGGTGATCCGGCAGGCCCTGGCCTCCGCCGGTGGTATCCCGGCGACCGAGGTCGACGCGGTCGAGGCGCACGGCACCGGCACCGCCCTCGGTGACCCGATCGAGGCGCAGGCGCTGCTCGCCACGTACGGGCAGGGCCGGCCGGGTGAGCGTCCGCTCTGGCTCGGCTCGATCAAGTCGAACATCGGCCACACCCAGGGCGCGGCCGGCGTCGCCGGTGTGATCAAGATGGTGTTGGCGATGCGCAACGGGCTGCTGCCCCGCACCCTGCACGCCGACGAGCCGTCCCCGCAGATCGACTGGTCGGCCGGCGAGGTGCGGCTGCTCACCGAGGCGCAGCCGTGGCCGGCGCTGGACCGGCCGCGCCGGGCGGGCGTGTCGTCGTTCGGCATCAGCGGCACCAACGCCCACGTCATCGTCGAGGAGGCCCCGCCGGTCGAGCTGGAGGGCGAGATCGTCCCGCCGCCGGCCGTGCTGCCGTGGGTGCTCTCGGCCAAGACCGAGGAGGCGCTGCGCGCCCAGGCCGGCCAGCTCCGGGCGGCCGTCGCCGCCGCCACCACCGACCCGGGCGACCTCGCGTACGCCCTGGCGAAGGGGCGGGCGGCACTGGACCGGCGGGCCGTCGTCGTCGGTGACGTCACCGACTTCCTGACCGGCGCGGACGCCCTGGTCGCCGGGGCGGCGGTGCCGACCCTGTTGCAGGGCGGTTCCGGGGTGGTCTTCGTGTTCCCGGGGCAGGGTTCGCAGTGGGTGGGGATGGCGGTGGAGTTGTTGGATTCGTCTCCGGTGTTTGCGGAGCGGGTCAATGAGTGTGGGGTGGCGTTGTCGGAGTTTGTGGGTTGGCGGTTGGTGGATGTGTTGCGGGGTGTGGAGGGTGCTCCGTCGTTGGATCGGGTTGATGTGGTGCAGCCGGTGTTGTGGGCGGTGATGGTGTCGTTGGCGGGGTTGTGGCGGTCGTTTGGGGTGGTGCCGGATGCGGTGATTGGGCATTCGCAGGGTGAGATTGCGGCGGCGGTGGTGTCGGGTGGTTTGTCGTTGCGGGATGGGGCGTTGGTGGTGGCGTTGCGGAGTTTGGCGATTGCGGAGGTGTTGGCGGGTCGGGGTGCGATGGCCTCCATCGGCCTGCCCGCCGAGCGGGTCCGCGAGCGCCTCGACGCGTACGACGGTCGGGTGTCGATCGCCACGGTCAACGGGGTGTCGTCGGTGGTGGTCTCGGGTGACCCGGACGCCGTCGACGACCTGGTCGCCACGCTCAGCGCCGAGGACGTGCGGGCCAAGCGGGTGAACGTGGACTACGCGTCGCACTCGGCGCAGGTGGAGCTGATCGAGCAGCGGCTGCGCGCCGACCTCGCCGAGGTGTCGCCCCGGTCGTCGACCGTGCCGTTCTACTCCACGGTGACCGCCGGGGTGCTCGACACCGCCGGGCTGGACGCTGGCTACTGGTACACCAATCTGCGGCAGACCGTCCGGTTCGAGGAGACCACCCGGGTGCTGCTGCGGGCGGGGATGCGGGTGTTCCTGGAGTGCAGTGCGCACCCGGTGCTGACCATGGGGGTGGAGGAGACCGCCGCCGACGCGGGTGTCGAGGTGGCCGCCGTCGGGTCGCTGCGCCGGGGTGAGGGTGGGCTGCGTCGTTGGCTCACCTCGCTCGGTGAGGCGTTCGTCCGTGGGGTGCCGGTGGACTGGTCGTCGGCGCTGCCGGCGCGTCCGCGCGTCGAGGTGCCGCTGCCGACGTACCCGTTCCAGCGCCGCCGCTACTGGATCGACGCGACCAGCGGGGCGGCCGACGTGGCGTCGGTCGGCCTCGGTGCGGCCGGGCACCCGCTGTGGGGGGCGTCGGTGTCGATGGCCGAGTCGGGTGAGGTGTTGTTCACCGGCCGGATCTCGCTGGACACCCACCCGTGGCTGGCCGACCACGCCGTCAACGGCACCGTCCTGCTGCCCGGGGCGGCCTTCGTCGAGCTGGTGCTGCACGCCGGTGACCACGTCGGCCTCGCCCACCTGGAGGAGCTGACCCTGCACGCCCCGCTGCTGCTCGCCGAGCGCGCGGCCGTGCAGGTGCAGCTGCTGATGACCGCCGCCGACGAGTCCACCCGGCGTACCGTCAGCGTGCACTCCCGGGCCGAGCACGCCGAGGTGGACCTGCCGTGGACCCGGCACGCCACCGGCGTGCTCGCCGACACCCCGGCCGCCGCCGACTTCGACCTGGTGGCGTGGCCGCCGTCGGGTGCGGTGCCGGTGCCGACGGCGGGGTTGTATGACGAGTTGGTGGTGCAGGGGTACGAGTATGGTCCGGTGTTCCAGGGGGTGCAGGCTGCCTGGCGGGTTGGTGAGGTGGTGTTTGCTGAGGTTGCGCTTCCGGAGGAGGCGCATGGTGAGGCGTCGCGGTTCGGGGTGCATCCGGCGTTGTTGGATGCGGCGTTGCAGGTGGTGGGGATCGGTGAGGCGGTGCCGGTGGGTCGTCCGCCGTATCTGCCGTTCGCCTGGACGGATGTGACGCTGCACGCGACGGGCGCCACCGCCCTGCGGGTGAGGGTCACCCCGACCGGCCCGGATGCGGTCACCCTGCACCTGACCGACCCGACCGGTGCGCCGGTCGCCGAGATCGGTTCCCTGGTGTCCCGGCCGGTGCAGCTCACCACCGCCCCCACCGAGGGCAACCTCTACCGGATCGACTGGACCGCCGTGCCGGTGGCCGCGGCCCCGGCCCCTTCCTGGGCCCACCTGGAGGACCTCGCCGACGACGTACCGGAGCTGGTGCTCGCCCGACTCACCCACCAGGACGCCGCCCTCGACCCGGCCACCACGGCGGAGCCGGTAGGGGACGTCGAGGTGGCCGGGCGGGCTGCGGTCGGTGCGGCGCTCGCGCTGCTCCAGCGCTGGCTGGCCGACCCCCGGTTGGCCGAGTCCCGGCTGGTGGTGCTCACCGACGGTGCGGCCGACCAGGTCACCGACCTGGCCCACGCCCCGGTCTGGGGCCTGGTCCGCGCCGCGCAGGCGGAGAACCCCGGTCAGTTCGTGCTGGTGGATGCCGTTCCGGAGACTCCGGTGGAGGAGATTCTGGCGGCGGTGGGGACTGGTGAGCCGGAGTTGTCGCTGCGGGACGGTCAGGTGCGGGTGCCGCGTCTGGCGCGCGCGAGCACCACGGCGCAGCCGTGGCGGGCCGACGGCACCGTGCTGGTGACCGGTGGCACCGGTGTGCTGGGCGCGCTGGTGGCCCGGCACCTGGTGGAGGTGCACGGGGTGCGGGACCTGGTGCTGACCTCGCGGCGTGGGTTGACCGCGCCGGGCGCGGTGGAGTTGCGGGACGAGTTGGTGGCGTTGGGTGCCTCCGTGGAGGTGGTGGCCGCCGACCTGGCCGACCGGGACGCCGTCGCCGCCCTGCTGGACGGCATCCCGGCGTTGACCGCCGTCGTGCACACCACCGGCGCGTTGGACGACGGCACCGTCGCGGCGTTCACCGACGCGCAGCTCGACACCGTGTGGCGGGCCAAGGCCACCCCGGCCTGGCACCTGCACGACCTCACCCGGGACCGCGAGCTGTCCGCGTTCGTGCTGTTCTCCTCGGCCGCCGGCGTGGTCGACGGCTCCGGGCAGGGCAACTATGCCGCCGCGAACGTCTTCGTCGACGCCCTGGCCGCGCACCGGCGGGCGCTCGGCCTGCCGGCGGTCTCCCTGGCCTGGGGTTTCTGGGAGGAACGCAGCGGGATGACCGCGCACCTCGGCGACGCCGACGTGGCCCGGATGGCCCGTTCCGGCGTGCTCGGGATCAGCACCGACCAGGGTCTCGCCCTGCTCGACGCGGCGGTCGCCACCGACGAGCCGCTGCTGGTGCCGATCCGGCTGGACACCGCCGCGCTGCGCGCCCAGGGCCAGCAGCTCCCGGCCCTGTTCCGGGGCCTGGTCCGGCTCCCGGCCCGCCGCGCCGCCGGCACCGGCCCGACGCCGGTCGGCGGTTCGGCACTGCACCGGCAACTGCTCGGCCTCGCCGACGCCGACCAGCGGCGGCTCCTGCTCGACCTGGTCCGGGGCAACGTGGCCGGGGTGCTCGGCCACGACAGCCCGGCCACCGTCGAGCCGTCCCGGGCGTTCCGGGAACTCGGCTTCGACTCGCTGGCCGCCGTGGAGCTGCGCAACAAGCTCAACACCGCCACCGGGCTGCGGCTGCCGGCGACCCTGGTCTTCGACTACCCCAACCCGACCGCGCTCGCCGACTACCTGCACACCAGGATCCTCGGCGCGGCCACCCCGCAGGCCCCGACCGTGGCCACCCCCGTCGCCGACGACGAACCCGTCGCCATCGTGGCGATGAGCTGCCGCTTCCCCGGCGGGGTCCGCACCCCCGAGGACCTGTGGCGACTGCTTGCCGACGGCACCGACGCGATCACCCCGTTCCCCACCGACCGGGGCTGGGACCTCGCCGGCATGTACGACCCGGAGCCCGGCCGGACCGGCAAGACGTACGCCATGGAGGGTGGTTTCCTCTACGACGCGGCCGACTTCGACCCCGACTTCTTCGGGATCAGCCCGCGTGAGGCGGTCGCGATGGACCCGCAGCAGCGGTTGCTGCTGGAAACCTCGTGGGAGGCGCTGGAGCGGGCCGGCATCGACCCGAACTCGCTGCGCGGCAGCCTCACCGGTGTCTTCGCCGGGGTCATGTACCACGACTACGCCAGCCGGCTGCCCGAGGTGCCCGAGGAACTCGCCGGTTACCTGGGCAACGGCAGCATGGCAAGCGTCGCGTCCGGCCGCATCGCCTACACCCTCGGCCTGGAGGGGCCGGCGGTCAGCGTCGACACCGCGTGCTCGTCGTCGCTGGTCGCGATCCACCTGGCCGTGCAGGCGCTGCGCTCCGGCGAGTGCACGCTCGCACTGGCCGGTGGCGTCACCGTCATGTCCACCCCGGACACGTTCATCGAGTTCAGCCTCCAGCGGGGCCTGGCCACCGACCACCGGTGCAAGTCCTTCGCAGCCGGCGCGGACGGCACGGCGATGTCCGAGGGTGTCGGCATGCTGCTGCTGGAGCGCCTCTCCGACGCCGAACGCAACGGTCACCACGTCCTCGCCGTGGTACGGGGTTCGGCGATCAACCAGGACGGCGCGTCCAACGGGTTGACCGCGCCGAACGGCCCCTCGCAGCAGCGGGTGATCCGGCAGGCCCTGGCGGCGGCCGGTGGCATCCCGACGACCGAGGTGGACGCCGTCGAGGCGCACGGCACCGGCACCACCCTCGGTGACCCGATCGAGGCGCAGGCGCTGCTGGCCACCTACGGGCAGGAACGGCCCGGGGACCGGCCGCTCTGGCTCGGCTCGGTGAAGTCGAACATCGGCCACACCCAGGGCGCGGCCGGCGTCGCCGGTGTGATCAAGATGGTGCTGGCGATGCGCAACGGGGTGCTGCCCCGCACCCTGCACGTGGACGAGCCCACCCCGCAGGTGGACTGGTCGGCCGGGGCGGTCCGGCTGCTCACCGAGACGCAGCCGTGGCCGGCACTGGAGCGGCCCCGTCGGGCGGGCGTGTCGTCGTTCGGCATCAGCGGCACCAACGCCCACGTCATCCTCGAACAGGCGCCCCCAGCCGACGAGCCCCCGGTCGACGCTCCCGAGCCGGAGCTGCTGCCCTGGGCGCTGTCGGCCCGCACCGACCAGGCCCTGCGGGAGCAGGCCGCCCGGGTGGCCGACGTCGCGGGCGACGAGTCCGTCAAGGCCGGTGACCTCGCGTACGCGCTGGCGACCGGGCGGGCGCTGCTCGACCGGCGCACGGTGATCGTCGGCGACCGGCGCGACTTCGTCGCCGGGGCGCGGGCGTTCGCCGGCAACGGCACCGCCCCCGGTGTGCTCCAGGGCGGCACGGTGTTCGTGTTCCCGGGGCAGGGTTCGCAGTGGGTGGGGATGGCGGTGGAGTTGTTGGATTCGTCTCCGGTGTTTGCGGAGCGGGTTGGTGAGTGTGGGGTGGCGTTGTCGGAGTTTGTGGGTTGGCGGTTGGTGGATGTGTTGCGGGGTGTGGAGGGTGCTCCGTCGTTGGATCGGGTTGATGTGGTGCAGCCGGTGTTGTGGGCGGTGATGGTGTCGTTGGCGGGGTTGTGGCGGTCGTTTGGGGTGGTGCCGGATGCGGTGATTGGGCATTCGCAGGGTGAGATTGCGGCGGCGGTGGTGTCGGGTGGTTTGTCGTTGCGGGATGGGGCGTTGGTGGTGGCGTTGCGGAGTTTGGCGATTGCGGAGGTGTTGGCGGGTCGGGGTGCGATGGCCTCCATCGGCCTGCCCGAGCGGGCGGCGGCCGAACGACTGACCGGCTACGCCGGCCGCATCTCGATCGCCACCGTCAACGGCACCTCCTCCGTCGTCGTCTCCGGTGACCCGGACGCCGTCGACGACCTGGTCGCCACGCTGACCGCCGAGGACGTGCGGGCCAAGCGGGTGAACGTGGACTACGCGTCGCACTCGGCGCAGGTGGAGCTGATCGAGCAGCGGCTGCGCGCCGACCTCGCCGAGGTCAGCCCGCGTGCCTCCACTGTCCCGTTCTACTCGACCGTCACCGGCCGGGTGTTCGACACCGCCGGGCTGGACGCCGGCTACTGGTACACCAACCTGCGGCAGACCGTCCGGTTCGAGGAGACCACCCGCGCCCTGCTCGACGCCGGGATGCGGGTGTTCCTGGAGTGCAGTGCGCACCCGGTGCTGACCATGGGGGTGGAGGAGACCGCCGCCGACGCGGGGGTCGAGGTGGCCGCCGTCGGGTCGCTGCGCCGGGGTGAGGGTGGGCTGCGTCGTTGGCTCACCTCGCTCGGTGAGGCGTTCGCCCGGGGCGTCACCGTCGACTGGTCGCCGGTGCTGCCGGCGCGTCCGCGTGGTGAGGTGCCGCTGCCGACGTACCCGTTCCAGCGCCGCCGCTACTGGCTCAACGCCACCGGGGGCCGCGCCGACCTCACCTCCGCCGGTCTCGGCTCCGCCGGGCACCCGCTGTGGGGGGCGTCGGTGTCGATGGCCGAGTCGGGTGAGGTGCTGTTCACCGGCCGGATCTCGCTGGACACCCACCCGTGGCTGGCCGACCACGCCGTCAACGGCACCGTCCTGCTGCCCGGCACCGGCTTCGTCGAACTCGTCCTGCACGCCGGGGACGACGTCGGCCTCGGCCACCTCGACGAGTTGACCCTGCACGCCCCGCTGATCCTGCCCGAGCAGGGTGCCGTACAGGTGCAGTTGCTGCTCGCCGCCGCCGACGACACCGGCCGCCGGACGGTCACCGTGCACTCCAGGCCGGAACACACCGGCAGCTGGGTCCGGCACGCCACCGGTGTGCTCTCCGCCGACGTCACCGACCCCGACTTCGACCTGGTGGCGTGGCCGCCGTCGGGTGCGGTGCCGGTGCCGACGGCGGGGTTGTATGACGACCTGGTGGTGCAGGGGTACGAGTATGGTCCGGTGTTCCAGGGGGTGCAGGCTGCCTGGCGGGTTGGTGAGGTGGTGTTTGCTGAGGTTGCGCTTCCGGAGGAGGCGCATGGTGAGGCGTCGCGGTTCGGGGTGCATCCGGCGTTGTTGGATGCGGCGTTGCAGGTGGTGGGGATCGGTGAGGCGGTGCCGGTGGGTCGTCCGCCGTATCTGCCGTTCGCCTGGACGGATGTGACGCTGCACGCGACGGGCGCCACCGCCCTGCGGGTGAAGGTCACCGCCAGTGGGCCGGAGTCCGCCACCCTGCACCTGGCCGACCCGGACGGCGAACCGGTCGCCGTGGTCGGCGCGCTGGTGTCCCGCCCGGTCCAGCTCACCGTTGCCGCCCCGACCGACGGGGACCTCTACCACGTCGACTGGGTGAGCGTGCCCACCGGCACCGCGGCCGAGTCGTGGGGCTACCTGGAGGGGCTCGGCCTCGGCGTGCCCGACGTCGTGCTCGCCCCGCTGACCCCGCCCGCCGCCGACCTCGACCCGGCCACCGCCGCCCGGACGGCGGTGGGGGAGACCCTCACCCTGCTCCAGTCCTGGCTGGCCGACCCGACCCAGGCCGCCGCCCGGCTGGTCGTGATCACCGACGGTGCCGTCGACGGCGGCACCGACCTGGCCCACGCCCCGGTCTGGGGTCTGGTGCGGGCCGCGCAGGCGGAGAATCCGGGTCAGTTCGTGCTGGTGGATGCCGACCCGGAGACTCCGGTGGAGGAGATTCTGGCGGCGGTGGGGACCGGTGAGCCGGAGTTGTCGCTGCGCGACGGTCAGGTGCGGGTGCCGCGTCTGGCGCGCGCGAGCACCACGGCGCAGCCGTGGCGGGCCGACGGCACCGTGCTGGTGACCGGTGGCACCGGTGTGCTGGGCGCGCTGG
The DNA here is from genome assembly GCF_050942205.1 of Micromonospora sp. CA-248260. Taxonomy (NCBI): domain Bacteria; kingdom Bacillati; phylum Actinomycetota; class Actinomycetes; order Micromonosporales; family Micromonosporaceae; genus Micromonospora; species Micromonospora sp. CA-248260. The sequence goes on from NZ_CP192021.1 coordinate 2,133,870, forward strand.
TGGCCCGGCACCTGGTGGAGGTGCACGGGGTGCGGGACCTGGTGCTGACCTCGCGGCGTGGGTTGACCGCGCCGGGCGCGGTGGAGCTGCGCGACGAGCTGACCGGCCTCGGGGCCACCGTCGAGGTGACGGCCGCCGACCTGGCCGACCGGGACGCCGTCGCCGCCCTGCTGGACGGCATCCCGGCGTTGACCGCCGTCGTGCACACCACCGGGGTTCTCGACGACGGCCTGCTCGCCGGGCTGACCCCGGCGCAGCTCGACACGGTGTGGCGGGCCAAGGCCGACCCGGCCTGGCACCTGCACGACCTGACCCGCGACCGTGACCTGTCGGCGTTCGTGCTGTTCTCCTCCGCCGCCGGGGTCCTCGACGGGGCGGGGCAGGCCAACTACGCCGCCGCGAACGTCTTCCTCGACGCCCTGGCCGCGCACCGGCGGGCCCTGGACCTGCCGGCCACGTCGCTGGCCTGGGGTTTCTGGGAGCAGCGCAGCGGGATGACCGCGCACCTCGGCGACGCCGACGTGGCCCGGATGGCCCGCTCCGGCGTGCTGCCGCTGGACTCCGACCGGGGGCTGGCGCTGCTGGACGCGGCGGTCGCCGCCGACCAGCCGCTGCTGGTGCCGGTCCGGCTGGACACCGCCGCGCTGCGCGCCCAGGGCCAGCAGCTCCCGGCCCTGTTCCGGGGCCTGGTCCGGCTCCCGGCCCGGCGGGCGGCGGGTGGTCCGGCGACCCCGGCCACCGGCTCCGGCCTGCACCGGCAGCTCGTCACCCTCGACGCGGACGACCAGCACCGGGTGCTGCTCGACCTGGCCCGGGCCAACGTCGCGGCCGTCCTCGGCCACGACAGCGGCACCGCCGTCGAACCGGCGCGGGCGTTCAAGGAACTCGGCTTCGACTCGCTGGCCGCCGTGGAGCTGCGCAACCGGCTCAACACCGCCACCGGGCTGCGGCTGCCGGCGACCCTGGTCTTCGACTACCCCAACCCGACCGCGCTGGCCGGCTACCTGCACGGCACGATCCTCGGCGGGCCGGCGCAGGCGCAGCCGACCACGGTGGTCCGGCCGATGGTCGACGAACCCGTCGCCATCGTGGCGATGAGCTGCCGCTTCCCCGGCGGGGTCCGCACCCCCGAGGACCTGTGGCAGCTGCTGGTCGACGGCGCGGACGCTATCTCGCCGTTCCCCACCGACCGGGGCTGGGACCTCGACCACCTCTACGACCCGGAACCCGGCAAGCCCGGCCGGACGTCCTCGCTGGAGGGTGGTTTCCTCTACGACGCGGCCGACTTCGACCCCGACTTCTTCGGCATCGGCCCGCGTGAGGCGATCGCGATGGACCCGCAGCAGCGGTTGCTGCTGGAAACGTCGTGGGAGGTGCTGGAGCGGGCCGGGATCGATCCGACCTCGCTCAAGGGCAGCCCGACCGGGGTGTTCACCGGCGTGATGTACCACGACTACGGCAGCCGGCTGTCCGAGGTGCCCGAGGAGTTGGCGGGTTACCTGGGCAACGGCAGCATGGCAAGCGTCGCGTCCGGGCGGATCTCGTACACCCTGGGGTTGGAGGGGCCGGCGGTCAGCGTCGACACCGCGTGCTCGTCGTCGCTGGTGGCGATCCACCTGGCCGTGCAGGCGCTGCGTTCCGGGGAGTGCTCCCTGGCTCTGGCCGGCGGGGTCACGGTGATGTCCAAGCCGGACACCTTCCTGGACTTCAGCCTCCAGCGGGGGCTGGCCTCCGACGGCCGGTGCAAGTCCTTCTCCGCCGACGCCGACGGCACCGGCATGTCCGAGGGCGCGGGCATGCTGCTGCTGGAGCGGCTCTCCGACGCCGAACGGCACGGCCATCACGTCCTGGCGGTGGTGCGGGGTTCGGCGATCAACCAGGACGGCGCGTCCAACGGGCTGACCGCCCCCAACGGTCCCGCCCAGCAACGGGTGATCCGGCAGGCGCTGGCCGCCGCCGACGTCCGTCCCGACCAGGTCGACCTGGTCGAGGCGCACGGCACCGGCACCACCCTCGGTGACCCGATCGAGGCGCAGGCGGTCCTCGCCACCTACGGGCAGGACCGCCCGGACGACCGGCCGCTCTGGCTCGGCTCGATCAAGTCGAACATCGGCCACACCCAGGGCGCGGCCGGCGTCGCCGGTGTGATCAAGATGGTGCTGGCGATGCGCAACGGGCTGCTGCCCCGCACCCTGCACGCCGACCGGCCGTCACCGCAGGTGGACTGGTCGGCCGGGGCGGTGCGGCTGCTCACCGAGGCGCAGCAGTGGCCGGCCCTGGACCGGCCCCGCCGCGCCGGGGTGTCGTCGTTCGGCATCAGCGGCACCAACGCCCACGTCATCGTCGAGCAGGCGCCGGCGGTCGAGGCGGCGCCGGCCGACGGGGACGCCCCGGCCACCCCGCCGGTGCTGCCCTGGCTGCTCTCCGCCCGCTCGGCGGAGGCGCTGCACGCCCAGGCCGGGCTGGTCGCCGACACCGGGGCCACCCTGGACGTGGCGTACTCGCTGGCCACCACCCGGGCGGTGCTGGAGCGTCGGGCCGTGGTGGTCGCCCCCGTCGGGGACGACGCGGTCCGCGCCCTACGTGCCGCCGCCGAAGGCACCGACCCCGCCGAGTGGGTGCAGGGGACCCCGTCGGCCGGGAAGCTCGCCATGCTCTTCACCGGCCAGGGCGCGCAGCGCCTCGGCATGGGCCGTGAGCTGGCGGCGGCGTACCCGGCCTTCGCGGCGGCGTTCGCCGAGGTGTGCGCCCACCTGGACGCGCAGCTCGACCGGCCGCTGCGGGAGGTGCTCTACACCGAACCCGACGTCGCCGACGCCGCGCTGCTCGACCAGACCGTCTACAGCCAGAGCGCGCTGTTCGCCATCGAGGTGGCGCTCTACCGGCTGCTCGAATCCTGGGGCATCCGACCCGACCTGGTCGCCGGGCACTCCATCGGCGAGATCAGCGCCGCGCACGTCGCCGGGGTGCTGTCGCTGCCCGATGCGGCGGCCCTGGTCACCGCGCGTGGCCGGCTGATGCAGGCGATGCGGGAGGACGGCGCGATGGTCGCCGTCGAGGCGTCCGAGGAGGAGGTACGCCGGGAACTGGCCGGGCGGGAGACCGAAGTGGGCATCGCCGCGGTCAACGGGCCACGCGCGGTGGTGCTCTCCGGTGACCACGACGCCGTCGGTGCGCTTGCCGACGACTGGCGGGCCCGGGGACGCCGGATCAAGCGGCTGCGGGTCAGCCACGCGTTCCACTCCCCGCACATGGAGCCGATGCTGGCCGAGTTCCACCAGGTCGCCGCCGGGTTGACCTTCGCCCCGCCGAGGGTGCCGGTGGTGTCCAACCTGACCGGTCGGCTCGCCGACCCCGACGAGATCACCACCCCCGGCTACTGGGTGCGCCACGTCCGGGAGGCGGTCCGGTTCCACGACGGGATCGCCACCCTGGAAGCGGCCGGCGTCACCACGTTCCTGGAGGTCGGCCCGGACGCGGTGCTCACCGCGATGGGCCGGGACTGCGTCTCCGACACCGGCGGCCTCGCCCTGGTGCCGGTGCTGCGCGGCGGCCGGGACGAGGCGGCGAGCCTGCTGACCGCCGTCGCCACCCTGCACACCCGGGGTGTCCCGGTGGACTGGCGGGCCTGGTTCGCGCCCACCGGCGCCCGGGTCACCGACCTGCCGACCTACCCGTTCCAGCGGCGTCGGCTCTGGCTGGACGCCCCGGCGGGCGGCGGTGACGTGCCGGGTCTGGGTCAGCGCCCGGCCGCCCACCCGCTGCTCGGCGCGGTCGTCGGGTTGGCCGGGGCCGACGGCACCGTGCTGACCGGCCGGCTGTCGCTGCGGACCCACCCGTGGCTGGCCGAGCACGACCTCGCCGGCACGGTGCTGCTACCCGGGACGGCCTTCGTCGAGCTGGCCTTCCGCGCCGGTGACCAGGTCGGCTGCGCCCTGGTCGAGGAGTTGACGTTGGAGGCTCCGCTGGTCGTACCGCCCCGGGGCGGCGTCGACCTCCAGGTGGTGGTCGGGGCACCGGACGGGACGGGACGCTGCCCGGTCACCGTGCACTCCCGGCCGGAGGACGGTGTCGACGGTTGGACCCGGCACGCCACCGGCGTACTGGCCCCGGCGGAGTCCACCGCACCGGCCTGGTCGGCGGGCGACGCCTGGCCACCGGTCGGGTCCACCCCGGTCGACCTGACCGGCCGGTACGACCGGCTGGCCGACGCCGGCTACCACTACGGCCCGCTGTTCCAGGGGCTGCGGGCCGCCTGGCGACACGGCGACGAGGTGTACGCCGAGGTGGCGCTCCCCGCGGAGGCGGTCGCCCCGGCGGACCGGTTCGGCCTGCACCCGGCGCTGTTCGACGCGGTGCTGCACACCCTCGACCTGACCGGTGCCGACGAGGACGACGACCGGCTGCGGTTGCCGTTCGCCTGGCGGGGGGTGGCCCTGCACGCCACCGGCGCGACCGCGCTGCGGGTACGGCTGCGCCCGACCGGCCCGCAGGAGGTCTCCTTCGACCTGGCCGACACCTCCGGTGCGCCGGTCGCCTCGGTGGCCTCGCTGGCGGTCCGGCCGCTCGCCGCCGACCAGCTGGGTGGGGCCCGGGCGGCTCACCGCACGTCGCTCTTCCAGGTCACCTGGGCTGCGGTGCCGACCCCGGCCACCGGCGGCGGCACGACCGTGGTCCTCGGCGACGACGACCTCGGCCTCGGGGTGCCCCGGTACGCCGACCTCGGCACGCTCGCGGCGGAGGTCGCCCGCACCGGTGACGCCCCGGGCACCGTCGCGGTGGCCTGGCGTACCACGTCGGACTCGCCCTCGGCGGCGACCACCGCGGCGCTGGCCCTGGTGCAGGGGTGGCTCGCCGACGAGCGGTTCACCGACACCCGGCTGGCGCTGGTGACGACCCGGGCGGTCGCCACCACCGACGGCGAGGACGTGCCCCGGCCGGTGGACGCCACCGTCTGGGGCCTGGTCCGGGCCGCTCAGGAGGAGAACCCGGGCCGGCTGGTCCTGATCGACGTCGACGACCCGGACCCGACCGGGCTGCGGTCGGCGCTGGCCGTCGACGCCGAACCGCAACTGGCGGTCCGGCGGGGTGGGCTGCTCGCGCCCCGGCTCGCGGCGCTGCCGGTGCCGGACGGTGAGCTGCCGGCCGGCCCGGACCCGACGGGCACGGTGCTGGTCACCGGCGGCACCGGCGGGCTGGGCCGGGTGGTCGCCGAGCACCTGGTGACCCGGCACGGCGTACGGCGGCTGCTGCTGGCCAGTCGACGCGGCCCGGCGGCCCCGGGGGTGGACGACCTGGTCGCGCGCCTGACGGCGGCCGGCGCGGAGGTGACCGTGGCGTCCTGCGACCTGGCCGACCGGGCGGCGGTGGCGGCCCTGCTCGACGGGGTGCCCGCCGGGCATCCGCTGACCGGGGTGGTGCACGCCGCCGGGGTGCTCGACGACGGGTTGCTGCCCACGCTGACGCCCGACCGGGTGGCGGCGGTGCTGGGTGCCAAGGCAGAGTCCGCGCGTCACCTGCACGAACTCACCCTGCACCGGCCGTTGCACTGGTTCGTGCTGTTCTCCTCGGCGGCGGCCACCCTCGGCGGCGCCGGTCAGGCCAGCTACACCGCGGCGAACGCCTACCTGGACGCCTTGGCCCAGCACCGGCGGGCGCACGGCCTGGCCGGCACCGCCCTGGCCTGGGGCCTGTGGGCGGAGTCGGGCAGCGGGATGACCGGCCACCTCGGCGAGGCCGACCTGCGCCGGATGGCCCGTTCCGGGGTCGCCGCGCTGTCCACCGGGGACGCGTTGGCGTTGTTCGACGCGACCCTGCACCCGGTGCCGGCACTGGCCCTGCCGGTCCGGCTGGACCTGGCCGCGATCCGGTCCCGGGCCGACGGGGTGCCGCCGCTGCTGCGGGGCTTGGTCCGTACGCCGACCCGCCGGTCGGCCGCCGGCACGCCGGGCCCGGTGGCGGGGGAGCGGCCGCTGGCCGAACGGTTGGCCGGGTTGCCGTCGGACGAGGCCGACCGGGCCGTGACCGAGCTGGTCCGGGCCCGGACGGCCGAGGTGCTGGGCCACGACCGGCCACAGTCGCTGGACGTGGAGCGGGGCTTCCTGGAGCTCGGCTTCGACTCCCTGGCGGCGGTGGAGTTCCGCAACAGCCTCGGTGCGGCGACCGGGCTCCGACTCCCGGCGACGCTCATCTACGACCACCCCAGCCCGGCGGCGGTGGCCCGGTTCGTCCGGTCGGAGCTGGCCGGTGACGCGCCGGCCGCTCCGTCGCTGGAGGCCGAGCTGGCCCGGTGGGAGACGCTGCTGGACGGCACCGTGCCGGACGAGGCGGAGCGGGGCCGGATCACCGTCCGGCTCCAGGCGCTGATGTCCCGGTGGAACGCGGCGTACGGGGGTGCCGCGGTGGAGCCGGCCGCCCGGGACCTGGCGTCGGTCACCGCGGACGAGCTGTTCGACATCCTCGACGACGAATTGGAGGCGTCGGACTGACCATCCGTCCGGGGACCCGAGGTCCGTCGATGCCCACGGGCGGTCGGCGGACCTCGGGCTTCCTCCCGGCGGACGGGTGGGCTTTTGTCCACCTTCGGCGTGGGTCCATGACCGTATCGCGTCACCACCCGACCGCATAACGTAGTGGCCGGGTCTGGTGGACGTTCACGGTTCGCCGGTAGGTGCCACCAGGGGTGGACACGGGAGAGGCAGGGAGAGTGCGGGTGCGACTCGAACAGGGAATCGTCGCCAAGGTCACCCGGAACGGGCAGCTTGAGCTGACCGCCGAGCGGAGCGGACTGCGATACCGGTTCGGGGCGACCGCCGCCGCGATGTGGATCGCGTTGCAGCAGCAGGGCGGTTCGCTGGAACGGGCGGCCGCTGTCCTGGCCCGGCAGTGGTCGGCTGATCCGGCGGCCACCCGACGGGACTTCGACGTCTGGCTGGAGGACATGCTCCGCGCCGGTCTGGTACGGGTGGAGTGACCGGTAAGGAGGGTCTGTCCGCCGCGTCCGACGGCTGTGCCGGACCGACCCCTATCCGGCCCCCCTGCACGCGGGCGGCATCCCGGTCGACGGTGCGTCGAACCCCTGTCCGGTGGGCCGGTGGGCGGGGGTCAGGCGTCGGCGGACGGGTGGGTGGTGTCGGTGGAGTCGTTGACCGCGCCGACGATCACCCGCAGCGCCTCGGCCAGTTCCTTACCGGACGGGGCGGCCTCGGGATCGAGCAACCGCTGCACCGTCAGTCCCGTCATCAACGCCAGCAGGAACGAGCCGACGGCCCTGCGGGTCTCCTCGGTGACGTGCTCACCGCCGTTGCGGATCACGAAGGTGGCCAGCGCCGGGCGGGCCCGGGTGTAGGTCTCGGCGAGTTGCTCCCGCAGCACCGGCAGGTGCTCGGCCAGCGCGAACGCCTCGATCCCGGCGACCCAGAGCGGCCGGTGGGTGCCGAACGACTCGACCAGGCCGGTCCACATCGACTCCAGCCGGTCCATCAGGTCGGGTTGGGTGCCGTCGCGCAGCACCCGGTCGATCTCGACGCCCCACTCCTCGAACGCCTGCACCAGGGCGGCGGTCAGCAGCGCCTCCTTGGAGCCGAAGTGGTACCCGATCGACGCCAGATTCGTGTCCGACGCGGCGACGATGTCGCGGGCGGTGGTGCGTGTGTAGCCGCGCTCGTAGAGGCAGACCCTGGCCCCTGCCAGCAGGCGTTCCCGATGACCCACGGCGTCACCCTACTCGGAACCACCCCCTAATTCATCCACCGGATGTATACGTGCGTATAAATTCGGTGGTAGCTTTCGGCCATGGCTACAGCGCAGGCAAAGGCCGGCCGCCGCGAGTGGATCGGTCTCGCGGTACTCGTCATGGTGACACTGATCATCAGCATGGACATGACCGTGCTGTCGTACGCTCTGCCGTTCATCACGGCGGACCTTGAGCCGACCAGCAGTCAGCTCCTCTGGATCACGGACGTCTACGCCTTCGTGCTGGCCGGCCTGCTGATTCCGATGGGGACCCTGGGGGACCGGATCGGGCGCCGCCGGTTGCTGATGATCGGTGCGGCGGTGTTCGGTGTGGCATCCGTGGCCACGGCCCTCTCCAACAGTCCCGGCATGCTGATCGGGACCCGGGCGGTGATGGGTGCCGCCGGCGCGACGCTCATGCCGTCGACCATGTCGTTGATCCGCAACATGTTCCACGACGAGAACGAACGCCGGGCCGCGATCGGGCTCTGGGCGGCCGGCTTCTCCGCCGGTGGCGTCATCGGCCTGGTGGCCGGCGGCGCGCTGCTCCAGTACTTCTCCTGGGGCACCGTCTTCGAGATCAACGTGCCGATCATGCTGCTGCTGCTGATCCTGGCCCCGTTGCTGCTGCCCGAGTTCCGCAACGCCGCAGCCGGCCGGCTCGACCTGATCAGTACGGTGCTGGCCTTCGTCGCCGTGCTGCCGATGATCTGGGGCATCAAGCAGTTCGCCGAGGACGGCGTGGACTGGCCGCCGGTGGCCGGTGTGGTCGGCGGGCTGGTCTTCCTGGCGGTGTTCGTGCTGCGTCAGCGGCGACTCGCCGACCCGGTGATCGACGTGCGGCTGTTCCGTGCTCCCGCGTTCAGCGCGGCGGTGGTGATGAACGTGCTCGCCAACTTCGCGCTGGTCGGGTTCATGTTCTTCATCAGCCAGTACCTCCAGCTGGTGCTCGGGCTACGCCCGTTCAGCGCCGGGCTGTGGTCGCTGCCCGCGGCGGGTGCGGCGGGTGTCGGCGCGGCGGTGCTGGCTCCGATGCTGGCGCAGCGCTTCCGGCGGGCCTACGTCGCCGCCGGTGGCCTGCTGGTGGGTGCCGCCGGTTGTCTGGTGCTCGCCCAGGTCGGCGACGAGTCGGGGCTGGCCCTGGTGGTGGTCGGCCAGGCGTTGATGACCGGCGGCATCGCGATGGTGCTGACGCTCAGCGCGGAGCTGATCGTGTCCACCGCGCCGCCCGAGCGGGCCGGTGCCGCCGCCGGGCTCTCCGAGACCGGCAGCCAGTTCGGTGCGGCGCTCGGTGTCGCGATCCTCGGCAGCATCGGCACGTTCGTCTACCGGCGGCAGCTGTCCGGCGACGCGCCCGACGGCGTGCCGGCGGACTCCTGGGCGACCGCCCGGGAGACCCTGGGCGGCGCCGTGCAGGAGAGCCGGACGCTCTCCGCCACCGCGGCGGACACGCTGGTCACGCTGGCCCGGGCCGCCTTCGCCACCGAGCTGCGGGCCGCCGCGCTCGCCTCGGCCGGCATCCTGGTGGTGACGGCGGTGCTGGCCGCGGTGCTGCTGCGCAACGTGGGGGCCTCGGTGCCCGGCCAGGGCCCGGCGGACGGTCCGACCGACCCCACCGCCGATGCCCCCGGTGCCCCGACGGGTCACGTCGACCCGGAGCGGACGGTCGACCCCCCGTCGTCCGGCGCGGGTGCCGAGGACGCCGACCGTGGCGACACCGACCCGGGGCCGGCGGTCCGGATCGGACCCGGGTCCACCGGGCAACCCGTCCGGCCGGCGCACCCGGTGGCCTGACCACGTTCGACCACCCGGAGGTGGCGTTCCCGCTCGTCGGGAGCGCCGCCTCCGGGCATTCGACCTCCTGGCCCCCCACCCGTCCCGGCGGGCTAGGGGGCCACCGCTGTGCTTAGGGGTTGTCCCGGCGTTTCGGGCGTTCCTACGCTCGCTTCGACAGCGGGCACCGGCGTCGCAGGGAGGGCGTCAGCACCACGCGTGACGGCGGATCCGGGCACCGGCCGAGACGGCGGTCCGGCCCGGCCGGCCGGGTGCGCCCGTTGGAGACGTCCCACTGCGGGGCGCACCCGCAGTGTCGACCCGTAGAGGACCAGTGATGACGGCAACGCTCGAGAACGACCTCTGGGTGCGGCGGTTCCATCCGGCGCCGTCCAGCGCGATCCGGTTGGTGGCGATGCCGCACGCCGGGGGCTCGGCCAGCTACCTGTTTCCGGTGTCCCGGGCCCTCTCGCCTGCGGTGGACGTGCTGGCGATCCAGTACCCGGGTCGACAGGACCGCCGGCACGAGCCGGTCCTGGACTCCATCGCCGACCTGGCCGACGGGGTGTTCGAGGCGCTCACCCCGTGGCTGGACCGCCCGGTGGCGCTCTTCGGCCACAGCATGGGTGCGGTGCTCGGCTACGAGGTCGGGTTGCGCCTGCAACGGCACACGGGTCGGCCGCCGGTGCGGCTGTTCGCCTCGGGCCGCCGGGCCCCGTCCCGGGTCCGGGACGAGCGGTACGTGCACACCCGCGACGACGCCGGGGTGCTGCGGGAGCTGGCCCGGCTCAGCGGCTCGGACCCACGGGTGCTGGGCGATCCCGAGCTGCTGCCGATGATCCTGCCTGCCGTGCGGGGGGACTACAAGGCGGTGGAGACCTACCGGGCCGACCCGGATCAGCTGCTGGACGCCCCGATCACCGTGCTGACCGGTGACGCGGACCCGATGACCACCCTGGACGAGGCGCGGGACTGGGCCCGGCACACCACCGGCGAGTGCGACGTGCGGGTGTATCCGGGTGGGCACTTCTATCTCAACGACCACGCAGCCGACGTGATCCGGCTGATCGGTGCCGAGCTGGCGCAGGCGCAGCAGGGCGGACCGACCGGCTGACCCGACCGGGACCCGGTCACGTCCGACCGCGCCGGCGCGGTGGTGACGTCCGACCAGGACACTGGGCCTGCGGGGGTGGTGACGTCCGACCGGGGCACCGTGCCGGCGGGGCGGTCACGGGCACCGGTACGACGACGGGCGGGTCACCGGCGCACCGGTGACCCGCCCGTCGTACCCGTCATTCGGCGATCTTGGTCCGCATGGTCCACTGGAAGACCACCACCCGCGAGGCGTCGTCATTGAGGCCGTCGTGGTCGCCCGAGCGTTCGAAGTGTTCGTAGCCGCCCAGATAGGGCACCTTGATCCGGCCGGTGCCGACCGGTGCGCTGTGGGCGCGATCGGTGGCCGGCAGGCCGACCGGTCCGCCCTCGAGCACGACGTCGAAGTGGTCACCGCCGCGAACGTCGCTGAACCGCCGCGCGCTGCTCACCCGGGTGAGATCGTCCACGCTTTCCTCCTCGGCTGGGGGCAGGGGCGCGGCGGACACCGTGTTCCGCGTCACTGCCCTCGGATGTCTCCAGCGTGGCGGCACCACTGGCCCGCGCATACCCGGAAGCGACCCCTAACCCGCCGGCCGACGCCCAGATTTCGGCGGCCGGCCAACCTGCGGTTACTTTGCGGCCCGGTGGGTCGCATTTGTGATAGCCCCGGCGATGTCGCAAGGGCGGCAGCATTGACCAGAGCTTATGAATTGCATCCGTAATAGTGTCGTCTTCTCGCTGAAACTCAATTTTTGCTCAAGAGTAGATTGCCCGATTCGCTGCTTCTCGTCCGGTCGGTGGTGGTGTGCCGACGTGGGCGGGATCGGTGCGGGCCGGGAGAGTTGGCCCGAAAAATTCCGGTACGAACCCTCTGCCGGAGTCATTTCGCAGGTCAACGCGCTGTCCGACGGGCCGAATCTGCGGCTATCCGTGCAGGTCGGAGGGGGCGGGACGGTTGTTCGATCATGTAATTGCTACCGGGTGGTAATTTTTCGGCCGAGGCCAACAATCCGACATAACGCCATGGCCGTGCGTAATATCGATGACGAAGTATCACCACCCCACTACCGTCTTGTACGGGTGTCTATGTATGCTGTGCTCGCCGTCGGGACGCGGTGAAAGTCATCAATCAATTGGCAGTCATCATTGTATGACCTGGTTTGCCGGCTGACGTGGTCAGTGGCCGGGTGGGTCCCGGCGGCCCGCGTGGCATCGAGCCGAAGGGTCTCGCCGGGGGGCCCGTCCGTAGTCGGCGGCACCCTCGTTCGATGCGTCATCGCTGACCTGGGGGGAGACGGGTGGAATTTGTGGAGAGAAGCCGCGAGCTTGACATCTTGCGGGACCTTTACTCCGGAAGCGTCACGGGCAGGGGGCGGGTCGCGCTGATCAGCGGCCCCGGTGCCACGGGCAAGACCGAGTTGTTGCGGGCCTTCGCCGACCACGTCGGCGCAGCGGGCGGGCTGGTGCTGCGGGCCGCCTGCTCCCGGGCGGAACGCCTGCTGCCCGCCGCCGTGATGGGGCAACTGTTCCACAGCGTGCCGCTGCCGGACGAGGTGATGCGGCGCATCGGCGCGTTCGTCGACATCGAGGGCGTCACGACCGGAGGGGACGCCGAGATCAGGGCCGTGCACGCGATGTGTGTCGAGCTGATCGACATCGCCCGCGCCCGCCCCCTCGTCCTGCTCGTCGACGACGTCGAGTTCGCCGACGAGACGACCCTGCACACCCTGCTCTACCTGCAACGGCGCCTCACCGCCGCGCAGATCCTGGTGGTGCTCACCGAGTCGCCGCAGCCGCAGCCGTTCCACCCGGAGTTCCGGGCCGAGATCAGCCGGCAGGCGAGCTTCTGCAACATCCAGCTGTCGCCGTTGTCCGAGGCGGGCGTCGCCGAGCTGCTGCGCGGTTGGGTCGACGACGAGACGGCGGCGGCGCTCGCCCCGGCGTACCACGGGGTCAGCGGCGGCAATCCGCTGCTGCTGCACGCGCTCGGCCAGGACCGGCGGGTCGCCGGCTCGACGGAGGTCGCCGAGGTGGTCGTCGGCGACCAGTTCCGCCAGGCGGTCCTGGCCTGCCTGCGACGCTGGGACCCGACGATCCTGGAGACGGCCCACGGGCTCGCCCTGCTCGGTGACCTCGCCACCCCGGCGCTGCTGGCCCGGCTGCTGGACACCAAGCCGGCCCGGGTCCAGTGGGTACTCAACGCGCTGACGATGTCCGGCCTGCTGCACGCCGGGCGGTTCCGGCACCCGGCGGCACGGGCGGCGGTCCTGCACGACCTGACCCCGGAGGCGCTGGCCGAGATGCACGCCCGGGCGGCGGAACTGCTGCACGCCGAAGGTGCCCCGGCCCCGGCGATCGGTGGGCACCTGCTCGCCGCAGGCGGCCTGGCCGAGCCGTGGGCGATCACGGTGCTCCAGGACTCGGCGACCCACGCGCTGGCCGAGGACCGGGTCGACGACGCGGTGGAGTCACTGAAGCTGGCCCACGACATGTGCGACGACGTCCCCCGCCGGGCGGCGCTCACCGCGACGTTGGCCGCCTGCCAGTGGCGGATCAACCCGGCGGCGGTGAGCCAGCACCTCCAGTCCCAGCGTGACGCCCTGCGGGCCGGGCACCTCTCCGAGCGCCACGCCGCCGCGCTGCTGCGCTACCAGCTCTGGCACGGTCACCGGGCGGACGCCCAGGAGACCCTGCGGCACCTGCGGGACACCCGCCAGCAGCTCGACGCCACCACCGCCGCCGAGCTGGAGGGGTGCGCCGAGTGGCTGCGGCTGCACTTCCCGGTGGCGTTCGCCGAGCTCGACGCCGACGCCGGCCCGGCGGTCACGCCGGCCGGGACCCCGGCCCGTTCCGACGGCTCACTCGGGTCGGCCACCCCCTCCCTGACCGCCGTGCTCACCGACGGGGTGACCGACGAGGTGATCGCCCGCGCCGAACAGGTGCTCGGCAGCCATCTGCTCGTCGACGTCGGGCTGGAGTCGGCGCTGTGCGCGTTGCAGACGCTGGTCTACGCCGACCGGATGGACCGTGCCGTGCACTGGTGTGACGTGCTGGGCGCCGAGGCGGGCGCCCGGGGGGCCACCACCTGGCATGCCATCCTGTCCGACGTCCGGTCGCACATCGCGCTGCGCCAGGGTGACCTGCCGCTCAGCGAGCGGTTCGCCCGCGAGGCGCTGGATGCGATGTCGCCGCACAACTGGGGGGTGGCGATCGGCTCGCCGTTGTCCAACATGCTGCTCGCCATGATCGGCATGGACAAGCTCGACGAGGCCGAGGCGCAGCTCAAACACGTCATCCCGGACGCCATGCGGGACACCTGGTTCTGGCCGTTGTATCTGCGGGCCCGTGGCCACCTGCACCTGGCCGGGGGGCGGGTGCACGCGGCGTTGGCCGACTTCGAGACCTGCGGGCAGTTGGCCACCCAGTGGGGGATGGACCTGCCGGCCCTGCTGCCCTGGCGGGGCGACCTGGCCCAGGTCTACCTGCGTTCGGGCCGGCCCGAACGGGCCCGCGCCATGGTGACCGAGCAACTGTCCCGGCCCGGTGCCGAGAACGCCCGGACCAGGGGGGTCTCCCTGCGGCTGCTCGGTTCCGCGCTCGACGTCAAGCAACGGGTCAACACCCTGCGCCAGGCGGCCAACCTGCTCCAGGAATCCGGCGACCGCTACCAGCTCTTCCTCGCCCTGGCCGCGCTGAGCAGCGCCCACTACGGGCGGGGCGAGTTCAACACCTCACGGGTGGTGGCCCGCAGCGCGTTGCAGCTCGCCAAGGACATCCAGGCGCAGGCGCTGTGCCGGCGGCTGCTGCCCGGCGGCGACGCGGCCGGCGGCGACGACCCGGACGCCCCCCCGGAGCACGAGGAGATGTCCCGGCTCAGCGACGCCGAGCAGCGGGTCGCCACCCTGGCCGCGCTCGGCCACACCAACCGGGAGATCGGCAAGAAGCTCTACATCACGGTGAGTACGGTCGAACAGCACCTCACCCGGGTCTACCGGAAGCTGAACGTCCGGCGTCGCACCGAGCTGTCACTGGGACTGCCGATGGACGCGGCCGGGGCCGGGCTGCTGGCCGTCGGATCTGGCGGCAGCGAGCGGTCCTGGCCGCAGTGGGAGTCGGCGGTCCAGGCGAGCTGAGCCGCCGCAGGTGCCGATTCCGGGGTGGGCCTAGGCCCACCCCTTCGGGTCATTAGCTCCATTGAGCCGTATCGGCCCGATCCATACCGTGAACATGTACCCACCGCCGTTCGGCGACGTTCTTTTGCGGGGAGCATGAGGTGGACAGAAACAAGGACCGGCGCACGCCGACCAGCGGTGCCGATGCGGTGCGGCTGGACGATGTACGCAAGACGTACGGCCGCGGTGAGAACCGGGTCGACGCGCTGCGGGGCGTGACGATGAGCTTCCCCCGGGGCAGCTTCACCGCCGTGATGGGGCCCTCGGGCTCCGGCAAGAGCACGTTCCTGCACTGCGCGGCGGGGCTCGACGTGCCCTCGTCCGGCTCGGTGGTGCTGGACGGCAAGGAACTCAGTGGCATGAACGAGAACCAGCTGACCCGGCTGCGCCGGGAGCGGGTCGGCTTCATCTTCCAGGCGTTCAACCTGATGCCGGCGTTGAACGTGGAGCAGAACGTGGGCCTGCCGTTCCGGCTGGCCGGCCGCCGGCCCGACCGCCACTCCGTGGTGGAGGTGCTGGGTCGGGTGGGGCTGGCCGAGCGGCGCAAGCACCTGCCGAGCGAGCTGTCCGGCGGTCAGCAGCAGCGGGTCGCGATCGCGCGGGCGCTGATCATGCGACCGGCCGTGATCTTCGCCGACGAGCCGACCGGCGCGCTGGACACCCAGACCACCATCGAGGTGCTGCAACTGCTCCGTGAGACGGTGTCCAGCGGGGGACAGACCATCATCATGGTGACCCACGACCCGGTCGCCGCAGCCGCTGCGCACCGGGTGCTGTTCCTCGCCGACGGCCAGTTCATCGGGGAGCTGGAGGCGCCGACCGCCGACGTGGTGGCCGAGCGGATGACCCACCTGACCGCGTGGCAGCAGAACCGGGCGGCGCAGTCCACCGGCAGGGGTGGCTTCTGATGACGTACCTCGCGTGGCGCACCCTGCGCTACCGCAAGCTCGCGTTCATCGCGACGTTCATCGCGGTCTTCTTCGGTGTGGCGCTGATCGTCGCCTGCGGTGGTCTGATGGAGACCGGCATCCGGATGGCGGTCCCGCCGCAGCGGCTGGCGGCGGCCGACGTGGTGGTCAGCGGCAAGCAGACCTACGGTGTGCCCAAGAAGGACCCGCAGGACACCAAGAACATCAAGTCGGTGCCGCTGGCCGAGCGGTACTGGATCGACCCGGGCCTGGTCAGCAAGATCCAGGGGGTGCCCGGGGTCGAGCGGGCGGTGGCCGAGTCGTCCTTCGCCGCCACCGTCGTGCGCAACGGCGCACCCGTGATCGTCGGCACCCAGTCGCTGGGGCACGGGTGGGAGTCGGCGCAGCTCGGGCCGTACCGGCTCGACGGGCAGCCCCCCGCGCAGGCCGGGCAGGTCGTGTTGGACCGGGCGGTGGCCAAGCTCGCCCGGGTCAAGGTCGGTGACCGGGTCGACGTCGTGGTCGGTGGGGTGACCTCCGCCTTCCAGGTCAGCGGCATCGCCACCCCACCGGGTGAGGTGAGCCAGTCGGCGCTGTTCTTCTCCGGCGACGACGAGCGGCGGCTCAACCCGCACACCGGCACCTCCGACGCGATCGGGGTGCTGGCCAAGCCCGGCACCGACGTGGAGGCGCTGCGCGAGCGGATCGAGCGGACCCTAGCCGACCGTAAGCTCGTCGTGCTCACCGGCGACGACCGGGGCGCGGCCGAGTTCCCCGAGGCGGTCGGCGGCCAGGCGCAGCTCATCCCGCTCTCCGGTGTCTTCGCCGGCATGACGGTCTTCGTGGCGATCTTCGTGGTCGCCAGCACCCTGGGCCTGTCGGTGCAGCAGCGGCAGAAGGAGATCGCGCTGCTGCGCTCGATCGGTGCGACGCCCCGGCAGATCCGGACGATGGTGCGCCGTGAGGCGCTGGTGGTCGCCGTCGGCGCGGCGATTCTCGGCTGCGCCCCCGGGGTGTTCCTCGGGCCGCTGCTCTATCACATCGTCTCCGACGCGGGGGTCATCTCGCCGGTGGTCGAGTTCCACCAGGGCTTCGTCCCCTACCTGGCGGCCCCCGCCATCGGGATCTTCGCCGCGATGGTGGCCGCCTACGTGGCCGGGCGACGCCCCTCCAAGATCCGGCCCACCGCCGGTATCGCCGAGGCCGCCGTCCAGCGCAAGTGGGTGAGCTGGCCCCGGGTGGTGTTCTCCATCCTGTTCTTCGCCGCCGGGTTCGCGCTGATCCTGGTGACGGCGATCGTCATGCAGGGCGCGGTGGCCTCCGCGACCGCCGGGCCGGCGGTGATGTGCTGGGCGATCTCGATCGCGTTGATCAGTCCGGGGCTGACCCGGCTGTTCGCCGCCGTGCTCAGCGTGCCGGTGCGGGCGTTCTTCGGGCTGGCCGGCTACCTCGGCACGGTCAACGTCCGGACCCGCGCCGTCCGGGTGGCCTCCGCGGTCACCCCGATCATGCTGGCGGTGGCGCTGGCGGTGGCCAACTTCTACCTCCAGACCACCCAGAACGAGGCCGCCGAGCGGTACTACTCCGACAACCTGCGGGCCGACCTGGTGCTCAGCTCCACCACCGGCGGGTTCCCCGCCGAGACGGTGGAGGCGCTGCGGTCCGCGCCGGGCGTCGAGGACGCGTCCGCGTACGTGACCAGCGCCGGGTGGATCAACAAGCCGTACGACGGGTCGCATGTGGAGTCGCCCTGGCCGTTGCAGGGGGTGAGCGGGGCCAGCGCCGCCAGCATCACCGGTGTGCGCACGAGCGCCGGCAACCTGGGTGACCTCAGGGGTGACACCGTCGCGCTGCCCGAGGTCGCCGGCAAGAACGTCGGCGTCGGCGTCGGCGACCAGATCACCCTGCGACTCGGTGACCGGTCGGCAGTCGACCTGCGGGTGGTGGCGCTCTACCCGGCCAAGAAGGGGTTCGAGACGATCCTGCTCCCGGCCGACCTGCTCGCCGCGCACAGCACCACCGGGCTGTCCCGGCAGATCCTGGTCACCGCCGAGCCCGGCACCAGCCGGGACGCGCTGACGGCCAGCCTGCGGGAGAAGGTCGCCGGTCACCCGGGCACCATGATCGAGGGCCGCGATGCGATCACCACGTTCGCCGAGCGCACCAAGACCCAGGCGTGGGTCAACTACCTGCTCGTGGCGCTGGTCGCCGGCTACACCATGATCTCGGTGGCGAACACCCTGATCGTGGCGACCGCCGGCCGACGCCGGGAGCTGGGCATGCAACGGCTCATCGGCGCCACCCGCAAGCAGGCACTCCAGATGCTCAGCGTGGAGGCGGGCATGGTCGCCGTCATCGGTGTGGTGCTCGGCACCATCGCCTCCGTCGCCACACTGCTGCCGTTCAGCATCGTGGTGCTCGGGCGACCGGTGCCCTCCGGGCCGATCTGGATCTACCTGGCCGTGGTGGCGGGTGCGGCGGTGCTGGCCTTCGCCGCCACCGTGCTGCCCGGTCGTCGGGTGATGCTCACCCGACCGGCGGAAGCAGCGGTCGCCGTCGAGTAGGAACGCGCCCCACAGCGCCGTTGGTGCCCCCGGTCGGGTGACCGGGGGCACCACCGTGTGTCCGGGTCCCCGGGGCGACCTACCGCTGGGACGATCGGCCGGTGGCGGTCCGGGACAGACGCGGCCGGCTGTCCGAAACGGACGGCCGGTGACGGCTCGGAACGGACGGCGCGGCGTCAGGAGACGTCGGCGCGGGTGCCGTTGAGGTACGCCAGCACGGCCAACACCCGACGGTTGCTGTCGTCGGCCGGGGTCAGGTCGAGTTTGGTGAAGATGCTGGTGGTGTACTTGGCGACCGCGCCCTGGCTGACGATGAGGCGCTGCGCGATGGCCGTATTTGAACATCCTTCGGCCATCAGCTTCAACACCTCCCGCTCGCGGGGGGTGAGGGTCGACAGCGGCTCCCGGCGGGACCGGCCGGCCAGCAACTGCGAGATGACCTGCGGGTCCATCGCGGTGCCCCCGTCGGCGACCCGGCGGATGGCGTCCACGAACTGGTCGCTGTTGAGCACCCGGTCCTTGAGCAGGTAGCCGATGCCGCCGCTGGCGTCGGCGAGCAGCTCCTTGGCGTACAGCTGCTCGACGTGCTGGGAGAGCACCAGGATGGGCAGGCCGGGGCAGCGTCGCCGGGCTTCCAGAGCAGCCTGGAGGCCCTCGTCGGTGAACGTGGGCGGCAGTCGCACGTCGACCACCGCGACCTCCGGGCGGAGGGTCACCAGGGCGTCGAGCAGTGCCGGTCCGTTGTCGACGGCCGCGACGATCTCGAAGTCGTACGATTCGAGGAGCTGGACCATTCCCTGTCTCAGAAGGAAGAGGTCCTCGGCGAGTACAACGCGCACGGCAGCTCCAGGATCGCGACGGTCGGCCCACCTTCGGGACTGCTGAGGACGAGCGTCCCGTCGAACGTAGCACAGCGCCGTTCGATGCCCCGGAGTCCGGTGCCGAGCGAGGCGTCGGCCCCGCCCTGACCGTTGTCGATCACCACGGCCCGCAGCGCGCCGTCCTCGTGGCGCAGGTCGATGCTGGCCCGGTCGGCGTTGGCGTGCTTGACGATGTTGGTCAGCAACTCGGACAGGGCGAAGTAGACGGCGGACTCCGCCGGGGCGGCCAACCGGCCGGGCACGTCGGCGGTGACGTCGACGTCGATCGGGCTCTCCAGCGCGATGGCCCGGATGGCGTCCTCCAATCCCCGCTCGGCGAGCACCGGGGGGTGGATGCCCCGGATCAGGCAACGCAGCTCCTCCAGCGCGGAGGCGGTGGCGTTGCGCGCGTCGACCAGCAGGGTCTCCGCGACGTCCGGATTGGTCCGCAGCTGCCGGGTGGCCGCGCCGAGTTTCATGCCGATCGCGACCAGCCGTGCCTGTGCCCCGTCGTGCAGGTCCCGTTCGATCCGGCGCAGCTCGGTGGCCTGGATGTTGATCACATCCGAGCGGGTCTCGGAGAGGTGCCGCATCCGGGAGGCGATCTCCGCCCGTTCGCTCGGGCCGAGCAGCGTACGGGCGAAGTAGGCGTGCCCGGCCACCACACCCGGGGAGGCGGCCACCCAGATCGCGAACACCACGAGGCTGACCAGCGCCCCGAGCACCGCGTGCGGCCAGGTGTCCATCGGGGTGAAGCCGTACCAGAAGTCCACCCCGGACTCGCGCATCAGCATCCAGAACCCGGCGGAGAGCACCAACCCCTCCACCGAGTAGACCAGCAGGGTCACCGGCAGCAGGCCGAGCACGAAGCCGACGAACACGTTGAGCAGGAGGAACAGCAGGTCACGCCAGGTCGCCGGGTCGGTGAGGATGGACCGGCAGCGCTGCACCCAGCCGACCACGCCCCGCTCGGTGGGCGGCGCGGGGAGGTAGGGCGTGGGGATCGGCACCCCGGCCCGGCCGGCGAGATCCCGGCACAGCCCGGTGACCCGGCGGACCAGCGGGGTGACCAGGGGCAGCAGCAGCACTCCGACGCCGAGCGAGATGAACGCCGTGGCGAGCACGGTGGCGACGAGCAGGGCCAGGCTGAGCGCGGCGCTGGCGACGAGCAGCACACCGCGCCCGGTGGCGTACAGCGCCCGCGACAGGGCCCGCCCGGTGAGTCCCGTGGTGGTGGCGACGTCCATGTCCTGCGGCTCCCCGGTCACGGCAGATCGATGGTGGTGCCCGCACTCAGTGGTGTGTCGTGGACGACCAGTTGGCGCAGCTCGGTGCCGACCGGCGTGTCGTAGACCAGTGATCCGCTGACCGTCGCGCCGGGCTTGATGTTCTTCGTCAACCGCTGCGTGTCCGGATAGTAGAGCAGCGACCGGGTGTCCGGTGTGTAACCACGCCCGTCGACGTCGACCAGCCGTTGGCTGAGCGGCCAGACAATGGTGCCCTTGGACCCCTTGTTGACCACGTCGACGTCGACCATGCAGAACACGCCGTCCGCCTTCTGGGTCAGCGGCCAGAACCCGATCTCCCGCGACCCGCAGTGCACCCCCCGTACGGTGAATTCCAACGACCCGTCCTGACCGCTCGCGGTGGCGGGGGTGGGGCTCGGGGTGGGCGACGGGCTCGGGGTGGGGCTCGGCGTGACGCTGACCGGCGCGGACGGGTCCGGCCCGGCGGCCGGTGCGCCCCGCTGGTCGGCCTGGCGCAGCGCGACCACGCCCAGCACGACGGCGGCCACCACCGCCACCACCCCGGTCAACACCGCCGGCCAGGACGGCGGCGACCGGTGCGGCGGCGGCGGAGCGACCAGGGTGGCCGGCTGACCGACGACCGGATACCACCGGGTGCCGTCGAGCTGCTCGGTGGTCGCGGCGACCGGCTCCACCGCCGACCGGATGCTCGCCGTGTCGGCGCTGCCGACCAGGATCAGCATCGCCTCCCGGGCGGTGGGCCGCTGTCGGGGGTCGGTATGCAGCGCCCGGGCGACCACCGCGGCCAGGCCGGCGGGCAGTCCACTCAGGTCGGGCCCGCCGGCCTGGTGGACCCGGGGGTCGACCGGCAGCCGACCGGTGGCGGCCCAACCGACGAGGATGCCCCAGGCGTAGACGTCGGCGGGCTGGGCCGGGGGGAAGCCGGCGAGCCGTTCCGGGGCCAACCAGCCCGGGGTGCCGTACGAGGGACCGGTGGTCGGGTCGAGGACCTCGATCAGGCTCGCCAACCCGAAGTCGATGACCTTCGGCCCGAACGGGGACAGCAGCACGTTGCGGGGGGTCAGGTCACCGTGGGCCAGCCCGGCGGCGTGGATCGCGGTGAGCCCGGCGGCCACGCCGACGGCCAGCGCCTCGGCCTGGGGCCCGGAGAGCGAGCCGTGCCGGGTCACGTGCTCGTGCAGGGACGACCCGGTCACGTACTCCGTGACGAGGTAGGGGACCGGCCCCTGCGGGTCGGCGTCGAGCACCCGGGCGGTGCAGAAGTCGGCCACCCGGCCGGCGGCGGCGACCTCCCGGGTGAACCGTCGCCGGAACTCCGGCCGGGACCGCAGCTCGTCGTGGACGACCTTGACCGCCACCCGGCTCCCGCCCGGCGCCTCGGCCAGGAAGACCACCCCCATGCCGCCGGACCCGAGCAGGCGGCGTAGCCGGTAGGGTCCGACATGGTCCGGATCACCCGGCCGAAGCGGCGACCCCGGCTCGGCCACTGCGCCGCTGGTCAGCTCGCCCATGTAGACAAGTGTCCCATGGCGGGTCGAGGCCCGCGCCCCCTCAGCCGTCCCCGCTGGACGCCCCGCGGGGACGCCGTGCGGGCCTGCGCTGGGGACGCCTGGTAGGGGATCGCTAAGGGTTGGCAGGGTCGGGGGCGGACCCTAGCGTGTGGTCGCACGCGCTCGCCGGCGCTTGATGCGGTCGGCGACCCCGCCGGCTGACGACGGGGTCGCCGACCCCGGTGGTAGGGGCTGCCGCCGATGCGGCACCGACAACCGATGGTCGCGCCGGCGTCGCCGGGGACCACCGCGCCGGCCACCGCGCCGTCGTCGTGGTGCGCGCCGCCCGGACTAGAGAGGGACGTGAGCACCCATGACCCCGACGACACGGTACGACGATGTGCAGCCGCCGGGCGGCGGGACCTCCGGCCCCAAGCAGATCCGTCAGTTGGACCGGGTGGTGATCCGGTTTGCGGGTGACTCGGGTGATGGGATGCAGTTGACGGGGGACAGGTTCACCTCGGAGACGGCGCAGTTGGGGAATGATATTTCGACGTTGCCGAATTTCCCGGCGGAGATTCGGGCGCCGGCGGGGACGTTGCCGGGGGTGTCGAGTTTCCAGGTGCATTTCGCTGACTATGACATCCTGACGCCGGGTGACGCGCCGAACGTTCTCGTCGCGATGAATCCGGCGGCGTTGAAGGCGAATCTGGGGGATCTTCGTCGGGGTGCGGACATCATCGTGAACACCGATGAGTTCACCCGCCGGAACCTGGTCAAGGTCGGTTACGCGGTCAGTCCTCTCGACGATGACACCCTGGATGGGTTCGTGGTGCATCCGGTGGCGTTGACGTCGATGACCGTCGGGGCGTTGGCGGAGTTGTCGGTGTCGAAGAAAGACGCCGAGCGGGCGAAGAACATGTTCGCGTTGGGGTTGTTGTCGTGGATGTACTCCCGCCCGTACGACTCGACGCTACGGTTCCTGGAACGGAAGTTCGCCAAGCGTCCGGATCTCGTCGCGGCGAACATCGCCGCGTTCCGGGCGGGCTGGAACTACGGCGAGACCACCGACAGTTTCTCCGTACGGTACGAGGTGAAACCCGCGAAGATGCTGCCGGGCACGTACCGCAACATCACCGGCAACGCCGCCCTGTCCCTCGGTCTGGTCGCGGCCGGGGTCCGGTCCGGTCTGCCGGTGTTCCTCGGCGCGTACCCGATCACCCCGGCGTCGGACATCCTGCACGAGTTGTCGAAACACAAGAAACTCGGTGTGGTCACCATGCAGGCCGAAGACGAGATCGCCGCGGTCGGCGCCGCCCTCGGCGCCTCCTACGGCGGCGCGTTGGGGGTGACCACGACCAGCGGCCCCGGTGTCGCCCTGAAATCCGAGACGATCTCCCTGGCCGTCGCCCTGGAACTACCCCTGGTCATCGTCGACGTCCAACGCGCCGGCCCCTCCACCGGGCTACCCACGAAAACCGAACAGGCCGACCTGAACATGGCCCTACACGGCCGCCACGGTGAAGCCCCCGTCGCGGTGATCGCCGCGAAGTCACCCTCGGACTGCTTCCACGCCGCCCTCGAAGCCGCCCGCATCGCGGTCACCTACCGCACCCCGGTGATCCTGCTGTCGGACAACTACGTCGCCAACGGCTCCGAACCCTGGCTCCTACCCGACGTGCAGGATCTACCCGACCTACGCGTCGACTTCGCGACCGCACCCAACCACGACGACGGCGTCACGTTCCTGCCCTACCTACGCGACCCCGACACCCTCGCCCGCCCCTGGGCGATCCCCGGCACCCCCGGCCTCGAACACCGCATCGGTGGACTGGAGAAAGCCGACAAGACCGGCGACATCTCCTACGACCCCGCCAACCACGACTACATGGTCCGCACCCGCGCCGCCCGCATCCAGGCCATCCCCGTGCCCGACCTCGACGTCGACGACCCCGACGGCACCGCCCGGACCCTCGTGCTCGGCTGGGGCTCCACCTACGGACCCATCGGCGCCGCCTGCCGCACCCTGCGCCACCACGGCCAACCCATCGCCCAAGCCCACCTGCGCCACCTCAACCCCCTACCGGCCAACCTCGGCGACGTCCTGGCCACCTACGACCGCGTCGTCATCCCCGAGATGAACCTCGGCCAACTCGCCCAGATCATCCGCGCCCGATACCTGATCGACGCGATCGCCTACAACCAGGTCCGCGGCCTACCCTTCACCGCCGCCGAACTGGAGACGATGCTGGAAGAGGTCTGCAAAAATGCCTGAACCCGTCGCCGTGAAACTCACCACCAAAGACTTCAAATCCGACCAGGAAGTCCGCTGGTGCCCCGGCTGCGGCGACTACGCCATCCTCGCCGCCATCCAACAATTCATGCCCGAACTCAACATCCCCCGCGAAAACACCGTCTTCATCTCCGGCATCGGCTGCTCATCCCGCTTCCCCTACTACATGAACACCTACGGGATGCACTCCATCCACGGCCGCGCCCCCGCCATCGCCACCGGACTGTCCGTCACCCGCCCCGACCTGTCCGTCTGGGTCGTCACCGGCGACGGCGACGCCCTCTCCATCGGCGGTAACCACCTCATCCACGCCCTACGCCGCAACGTCAACATCACCATCCTGCTATTCAACAACCGCATCTACGGCCTCACCAAAGGCCAATACTCCCCCACCAGCGAAACCGGCAAAATCACCAAATCCACCCCCGCCGGATCCGCCGACGCCCCCTTCAACCCCCTCTCCCTCGCCCTCGGAGCCGAAGCCACCTTCGTCGCCCGCACCATCGACTCCGACCGCAAACACCTCCAAACCGTCCTCCGCGCCGCCGCCCAACACCACGGCGCCGCCTTCGTCGAGATCTACCAAAACTGCAACATCTTCAACGACGGCGCCTTCGACCAACTCAAACAACCCGACACCCGCGACGACCACCTCATCCCCCTCGAACACGGCCAACCCATCACCTTCGGCCGCGACCGACAACACTGCGTCGTCCACCCACCCCACGGATTCGGCCTCGAAATCCGCGACACCGCCACCACCCCACCCGAAAACATCGTCATCCACGACACCACCATCACCGACCCCGCCTACGCCTTCGCCCTCACCCGCCTCCCCGAACACAACCACCGCAACACCCCCATCGGCGTCCTCCGCCAAATCAACCGCCCCTCCTACGACACCCTCGTCCAACACCAAATCACCACCGCCAAAAACACCACCACCGACACCCCCGAACAACAACTCACCAACCTCCTCCACACCGGCGACACCTGGACGATCCCGGCGGCATAGCTGCGCGACCACGGGCCGGAACCTCACCGGCCGCCACCCGCCGAGGCCGACCCGACGCCGTACCGCACCGAGCCGGCAGCGGCGTCGAGCCGCGCACCCGCAGCACTGGATGAACGAGGGGACCACACCGATGAACGCCGGCATCTACGCCGTCAGTGACCTGCACGTGGCGTACCCGGAGAACCGGAAGATCGTGGAGAGCCTCTGGCCCCGCGCGGCCGGCGACTGGCTGATCGTCGCCGGTGACGTCGCCGAACTCTTCGCCGACGTCACCTGGGCGCTGACGCTGCTCAGCGAACGGTTCGGCAAGGTCATCTGGGCCCCCGGAAACCACGAGCTGTGGACCCACTCCCAGGACCCTGTCCGGCTGCGCGGGGAGGAGCGCTACCAGGCCATCGTGCGGCACTGCCGGAGCCTGGGCGTGAGCACCCCGGAGGACGAGTACCCGATGTGGACCGGAGCCGACGGCCCGCTGCTGGTGGCACCGCTGTTCGTCGGTTACGACTACTCGTTCCGCGAACCGGGCGTCACCAGTAAGGAACAGGCGCTGGCCCGCGCCCACGCCGCCGGGGTGGTCTGCGCCGACGAGGTGTTCCTGCACCCCGATCCGCACCCGAGCCGGGACGCCTGGTGCCGGGCCCGGGTGGCGCTGACCGAGACCCGGCTCGCCGGCTGCGACCCGACCGTACCGAAGGTCCTGGTCAACCACTACCCGCTGGTCCGGATGCCCACCGACATCCTGCGCTACCCCGAGTTCGCCCAGTGGTGCGGCACCGAACTCACCGCCGACTGGCACCGCCGGTTCCACGCCCGGACGGTGATCTACGG
The DNA here is from genome assembly GCF_050942205.1 of Micromonospora sp. CA-248260. Taxonomy (NCBI): domain Bacteria; kingdom Bacillati; phylum Actinomycetota; class Actinomycetes; order Micromonosporales; family Micromonosporaceae; genus Micromonospora; species Micromonospora sp. CA-248260. The sequence goes on from NZ_CP192021.1 coordinate 2,159,870, forward strand.
ACACCTGCACATCCCTCGGGTGACCTGGCACGACGGGGTGCGGTTCGAGGAGGTCTCCGTCGGCTACCCCCGGGAGTGGCGCCCCCGCCCCCGCCCCGACTCGTGGCTGCGGCGGGTGCTGCCGGCACCCATCCAGGTCTGACGCCTCAGCCGTCCAGCAGGCGCTTCTTCTGCACCTTGCCCAGCGCGTTGCGGGGCAGGGCGTCGACCAGCCGGACCTCCCGGGGCCGCTTGTGCACCGACAGTTGCCGGGCGACGAAGTCCACCAGCTCCGGCCCGGTCACCCCGTCGCCGACCACGTACGCGGTGACCTGCTGCCCCAGATCCGGGTGCGGCAGGCCCACCACCGCAGCCTCGCGTACCCCCGGGTGGGCCAGCAGCGCCTCCTCCACCTCACCCGCCCCGATCCGGTACCCGCCGCTCTTGATCAGGTCGGTGCTCGCCCGCCCGACGATGCGGTGCCAGCCGTCGGGGCCGACGGTGGCGACGTCACCGGTGCGGAACCAGCCGTCGGCGGTACGGCTCGCCGCGTCGGCGTCCGGCCGGTTCAGGTAGCCGTCGAACAGGGTCGGGCCGGCGACCAGCAGCTCACCCATCGCCGTACCGTCGCTCGGCAGGTCGTGGCCCTGCTCGTCGACGATCCGGGTGCGTACCCCGGGCAGCGGCACCCCGACCGCACCCGGCCGGCGCGGCCCGTCGGCCCGGGCGCTCACCGTGATCAGGGTCTCCGTCATGCCGTACCGCTCGACGACCCGGTGCCCGGTCAACCCGGCGAGGCCGTCGAAGACCGCCGTGGGTAGCGCCGCGCTGCCCGACACCAGCAGCCGCGCGCGGCGCAACGCCCGCGCGGCGGCCGGTGCCGCGGCGATCCGCCCCCAGATCGTCGGTACGCCGAAACACAGCGTCCCACCGGCCGCCGCGTACCGCTCGGGGCGTGGCCGGCCGACGTGGTGCAACCGGCCGCCGATCCGCAACGGCCCGAGCACCCCGAGTACCAGCCCGTGCACGTGGAACAGCGGCAGCCCGTGCACCAGCAGGTCGTCCGGCGTCCACGCCCAGGCGTCGGCCAGCCCGTCCAGGCAGGTGGCGATGGCGGCCCGGGAGAGCAGCGCGCCCTTCGGCGCACCGGTCGTCCCGCTGGTGTAGAGGATCAGGGCGGTCCGCTCCGGGGCGGGCTCCGGATGCGTACCCGCCGACTCCCGGCGCAGGTCGACCGGGACGACCGGCAACCCGGCACCGGCCCCCGGGGAACCGTCGACCGCCGCGCCCACCGGCGCGAGCAGGGCCTGGGCCGCCGAATCGCGCAGGATGTGCTCCCGCTCCCGGGGTCCCGCGTCCGGCGGCACGGGCACCACCGCCGCACCGGCCCGCAGCGCGCCCACCACCCCCACCACGGTCTCCATCGTCGGGGTGGCCTCGACCGCCACCCGGTCCAGGCCGCGCAGGTCGTCGGCGACCGCGGTGGCCAGCCCCTGCAACCGGGACCGGGACAGCACCCGGTCATCCACCCGCACCAGGTCCGGGTGGTCGTCCATCGACGATGACATCGCGGCCAGCAGCGACACGGTCCCGCCCTCTCCGGCAGTTCGGCAGGGCGCGGTGCGGCCCCGTGCCGCCGACGCTAGTGCGGCGGCCGGCCCGTCACCACCCCCGACCGCCGGGGTGTCGGCGCGTCGACCCCGCCGCCGGGCACCACCGGCGGCCGGCACGGTTCAGGGGTCGGTTAAGGGTGCCGGTGCGCCAGCCGCGCCACCTACGGTCGATCCAGACGGATCCGTCGCCGGTCGACGGGGAAGGCGGCACCGACGTCATGACTTCCGAGCACCCACCAGCCGCGCCGTACCTCATGGTCACCGACGCGTCCGACGCCATCGCGTTCTACGCCCACGTCTTCGGCGCGGTCCCGCACCCACGGGAGTGCCTCGCCGACGGGCGGGTGCTCACCGCCGACCTCGTCGTGGCCGGTCACCGGTTCACCGTCAGCGAGTGGGCCGACCTGCCCGCGACGACCCCCCGGCTGCCGGTGCTGACCGTGGAGTCCACCGACCCCGATGCCGTGCTGCGCCGCGCCGTCGCGGTCGGCGCGCAGGTCAGTGCCGCCAACGGCACCCCCCGTGAGGTGCTGCTACGCGACCCGGACGGCCGCAGTTGGGCCATCACCCGGCCCGAACGCCCCGCCTGAGCCGCCCCCGCGCCCACACGGGCCCGCCGAGGCGGTTTGTCGGGGTCCGTCAGCGGTATCCGGGTCGGGTGTACGCCCAGCGCGGAGGAGGCACCGGTGAACGTCGACGACCTGCTGACCGAGACCTACGACCAACTGCCCGACCTGGTGGACGCCGCCGTGGACGGGCTCGGCCCCGACGAGCTGCGCCGGGCTCCCCGCCCCGGGGCCAACCCGGTCGGCTGGCTGGTCTGGCACCTCACCCGGATCCAGGACCAGCAGATCGCCGAGCTGCTGGGCGTCGACCAACTCTGGGTCGCCGGTGACCGGGCGGCCCGGTTCGGACTTCCCGCCGACCCCGCCGACATCGGCTACGGCCACACCGCGGAGCAGGTCGCGGCGGTCCGACCGGAAAGCGCCCAGGTGCTCGTCGACTACCACCGGGCGGTGGCGGAGCGGACCCGCACGTTCCTGGCCGGCCTGCGCCCGACGGACCTGGACCGGGTGGTCGACGAGAGCTGGGACCCGCCGGTGACCCTCGGGGTCCGGCTGGTCAGCATCGTCGCCGACGCTCTCCAGCACGTCGGCCAGGCCGCCTACCTGCGGGGTCTGCTCCGCCCCTGAGCCGGTCCCACCCGCTCCTGGTGCGCCGACCTCACCCGGTGGGGGCGCATCTGGGTGCCGTGTGGCCGTCGGACAACTCCCTGATCCGGGCCGGCCCGCGCCGTTACCACCACGACGAGGAGGCCCCACGGGGCCGTCGCCCCCGGCTACGCTGACCGCCCGACCGGTGGCGGTGGTGTCGGTTCCGCCGGGGCGTCCCGGTCGGGTGCCGGGGTGTCCGGGTCGGGTGCCGGGGCGTCCCAGTCGGGTGTCGGGGCGTCCCGGTCGGGCGGCGGGGTCGCGCCCCACCGGGCCAGGGCCCGGTCGACGCCGACGAAGAGCAGGCCGAGCAGCCAGAAGGCGACGGCGAAGAAGACCGCGCTGACCGTGACACCGGCGTAGCCGAGTTGTCCGGCGTCGACGAACGGGTACGGGTAGCGGTGCACGATCAGCCCGCGTACCAGGGCGAAACCCAGGTACGCCAGCGGGAAGGTCAGCCACCAGGCGGCGTACCGCAGGCGCAGCCGGCCACGTTCGTCGAACAGCGTCCAGTCGGCGAGGGCGAGCAACGGCACGACGGTGTGCAGGAACTGGTTGCCCACCGCCTCGGCGGGTCCCCGGTCCGGCTGGGCCATCGCGAACGGGCTGGCCGGGTTGGCCAGCACCAGGTGGTAGACCACGCCGGTGATGGTGATGTAGAGGGTCACCGCGCCCTTGAGCGCGGAGGGCGGTTCGGGTCGGGACTGCCCGGCCCGCCAGGCGGCGTACCCGGCGAACAGCCCGACCGCCAGGTTGCTCTGGATGGTGAAGTACGGCAGCAGACCGGTGACGGTGGCGGGGCCGAGGGCGGTGAGCACGATCCCGGCGAGCACACTGATCACGATCGCCAGCCGGAAGGCCACCGCCAGGCGTCGACGCCGCAGATTCATCGGCGCAAGCTACCAGCCGGTGGCACCGCTGGCGGCCGTGCCCCGTCCCTGGTCGCCAGCGGTGCCACCGGGCCGTCTGCCCGGTCGTCCCAGTCCTGCCCGGTTGTCCGGCCGGCTGCCAGGTTGCCCGATTGGTCCGTCCGGCTGCCAGGTTGCGAGGTAGTCCCGGCCGGTTGCCCGGTTGTCGCGTTCGGCTGCCGGTTGTCCGCTGGCTGGCGGGTCGTCCCGCCGACCGCGCGGCTGACTACTCGCTTTGTCCGCCTGGTTGGCGGGTCGTCCCCGCCAACCAGGCGGTTGACTACCCGCTCTGCTGGTCGGACGGGTCTGCGGAGGTGGGGCCGGGCGGTGCCGACCGCGACATGCCGGCCCGGGCGGCCCGGTAAGCGGACATCGCCGCCGGCTCCCCGCGCAGCTCAGCCGGGTTCGCAGCGGCGCGGATCGCGATCAGCAGCGCCACGAGCGGCGCGGGGCCCGGCACCGGCCCATCGCCCGGCCCGCTGAGCAGCCGCTCAGCGGTTTCCTGATCGAGGCGGTGTCCGGTCATCTCGTGTCGCTCAGCGCCACCCCGGTGCGGGGCGTCACATCGGGCGGGGCGCAGGTGGCCCCCGTCACACGGCACCGGACGGCGACGACGGGCCCGCCCGCGCCAGGCTCAGCCCATCGTCTTGGCGCCGTCGATCGACTCCCGGATGATGTCGGCGTGCCCGGCGTGCTGGGCGGTCTCCCCGATCACGTGCAGCAGGGTGCGCCGCACCGACCAGGCGGCACCCGGCTCGAACCAGGGCGCCACCGGCAGTGGATGGCTCGCGTCCAGGTCGAGGGTGGTGATCAGCTCGTCGGTGCGGGCCGCCGTCTCGGCGTACCGGGCGAGCAGATCGACCAGGGTGTCGTCGTCGGTCATCTGGAACATGCCGACCCAGTCGACCGGCTCGCTCTCCATCGCCTCGGCCCCGCCGACCATGAACCGTGCCCACCGGTCCTCCACCATGGTCACGTGCTTGATCAGGCCGCCCAGGCACAACTCGCTGGCGGTGCTGCGGGTCGCCGCCTGCGCGTCGGTCAGCCCGCGCACGGTGTGCCGCAGGAAGCCGCGGTGCATGCCGACAGCCTGCAACAGGTCGGCCCGTTCACCGGTGAGCACCCGCTCCGAAGTGGTCATCCCCGTCACCCTCCGTGGTCGATGTCGTCGAGGTGACCCTAGGGCCACCCTCCGACACTTTCCGGCCGCCACCCCGCGGCGTCACCACCACCGGGCGGTCGACGGGCGGCCACGCGGCGGAACCCAGCGGTTGCCGATCCGGTCGGCGGGCGGTCCACTGGACCACATGGGAACGATCAGGGTGGGCACCTCGTCCTGGGCGGATCAGACGCTGCTGCGCTCCGGCTGGTATCCCCGGGCGGCGCGTACCCCGGCACAGCGGCTGGGCTGGTACGCCGGGCAGTTCGGACTGGTCGAGGTGGACACCTCGTACTACGCCGTCCCGGTGCCGGAGACCACCAGCGGCTGGGCGGCGGCCACACCACCCGGTTTCACCTTCGACGTCAAGGCGTTCAGCCTCTTCACCGGACACCCGACCCCGGTGCAGGTGCTACCGAGGGACCTGCGACCGGCCACCGGGCCGTCCCGGGTCCGCCGCCGGGACCTGCCCGAGGCGACGTACGACGCGTTGTGGGACCGGTTCCGGGCGGCGCTGGAGCCGCTCGCGGCGGCCGACCGGCTCGGCGCGGTGCTGTTGCAGTTCCCGCCGTGGCTGCTGCGGGGGGAGGGTGCCCGGCGGCGGATCGTCGAGCTGGCCGACCGGTGCCGGCCGTGGCGGGTCGCGGTGGAGCTGCGTCACGGGTCCTGGTTCGACGGCCTCGCGGCGGCCGAGACGGTGACCTTCCTGCGTGACCACGACCTCAGCCTGGTCTGCGTCGACATGCCGCAGGGGCACCCCTCCTCGGTGCCGCCGATCATGGTGGGTACTGCCGAGCCGGTGCTGGTCCGGATGCACGGCCACAGCGCGCACTGGGCGCACGGCAGCAAGGAGGACCGGTTCCGGTACGCCTACGCCGACGACGAACTACGTCGCTGGGCCGACCTGCTCACCGACCTGGCCGCCCGGTCCGGGGAGCTGCACGTGCTGTTCAACAACTGCTGCGCGGGGCAGGCCCAGCGGGACGCCGCCCGGCTGGCGGAGCTGCTCGGGGTGACCCCCACGACGGCCGTCGCCGGCTACTGACCCCGGTCACCGACCCTCGGGTGTGTCCCGGGCCGTCCACCACGCGACGTGCCGTCAGGCCGGGCGACCGGGCCGGCACGTTCGGCGACCGGGCCGGCACGTTCGGCGACCGGGCCGGGTCGCCGACCCGCCGGTGCGGGGCCCGCCGTCGACAGCACGACGGCGGGCCCCGCACCGGCCGGTCCCGGCCCGACGCTCAGCTGGCCATCGCCATCCGGCGGCGGGCCCCCGTCGCGGCCAACCGGCCCATCGTCATCGGGGCGCCCATCAGCCCACCGGCGCGACCGAGCATCCCCCGGAACACCTGGCCGGGCTTCTGCTGCTCACCCATGTACGCGGTGACCACCACCAGTGCCCCGGTCAACGCCGGAATGGTCCACTGGAGGACCTTCATCTGCCGCTGCCGGTGCGCCACCTCGGCGGGTGTCTGGTAGTTGGGCTCGGTGGTCCCCGAGACCGGTGGATTGCCGGCGTTCTGCAACTTCATGCCGATCAACCGGCTGTAGCCGGTCGCCGCGAGCGCGCTGACGGTCAGCGCCGTCTTCACCGCGCTCATCCGACCCACCCCGGACTGGGCCATCATCCGGGGGCTCTCGGTGGCCAGTTCGCCCACCGCGCCGGCCAGGTGCGCGCCGATCGCGGCCGCGTTGACCGGGGTCCACCGGGCCCAGCCGGCCGAGGCCACCGGGAGCCGTTGGGTCGAGTCGCTGATCCGTGCCGCCGCGCCGTTGACGCCCAGCGCTCCCATCAGGGAGCCACCGAACCAGGCCGCCAGGCCCAGGTCGTGCATCGAGCGTAGTGCGGTGTGTCGTTCAGACATCTGATCCCCCTCCACCGTGTGCTGGCGCAGCGGCATACCCGCCCCGGCGGCGGCTACGCGCCCGGCTCGCGGCCCGGCGGGGGATCAGCGGCGCGGCAGCCCGGCGGCGAAGTCGGCGACCCGCCGGGTCAGCGGCAACCCGGCCCGCACCCAGCGGAAGTGGTCCAGCGCAGCCCCCGCCTCGGCCACCGTGTACCGGTGCCGGGTGACCGGTGCGGCGGTGAGCTTGGCGCAGAGGTGGTCGACGACCGGGTGCGGGGTGTACTGGTCGTCGTCCACGCTGACCGCCAGCACCGGCAGGGACAACCGGCCCACGGCCGCCTCGCCGTCCACCCCGTCGAGGGTGGGGAAGTGGCCGGTCCGGGCGGTGCGTGCCCAGTCCCGGATCACCCCCCGCGCCTGCCGGCCACCGAACCCCCAGCCCGGCCAGACCCCGAGGGCCCCGGCCACCGCCGAGATCCCCTGGGAGTACGGCAGCACGCCGTAGCGCCGCAGACCCGGATAGCTGCGCCAGTACGGGACACCGACGGCGAGCAGGGCGAGCCCGTCGACCCGGCCCGTGCCGTGCAGTGCCAGGTGCAGCAGGGCGGCCTGCCCGCCGAGGGAGTGCCCGAGCAGCAGCGTGGGACGGCCGTCCAGCCGGGGCTTCAGCGCGTCGAGGACCGCGCCGACGTCGGTGGCCAGCTCGCGGTAGCCGTACCGGCAGGCCCGGGACGGCGGGGGCGTGCTGACGCCGGTGCCGCGCAGGTCGGCGACGGTCACGGCCAGGCCGGCGTCGTGCAGCGCGGTGGCGAACGGGCGGTAGTACCGGGCCCGGACCCCCATCGCCGGCCAGATGACCACCGCTGGGCCGCCGGGCGCCCCCACGGGCTCCGGGTAGACCTGGATGCCGATCCGTGCCCCGTCGACGTCGACGAACTCCTGCGTGTATGCCACGTCCCCGCTCACCGACCCATCCTACCGGCCGGTAATAACGGGTCGGTGCTCCGCCCCGACCGCTCCCGGCGCCCCCGGGGGTGGTCGGACCGGAGGCGGTCAGGCGGCTGCCGTGGCGACCTGACCGACCCCGCTGACCGAGGCGTAGACGGCGGTGAGCTGCTCCGCCCAGTGCCGGAAGGAGTAGCGGACGCGGATCCGGTCCAGGGCCGCCGTGGCGTACGCGAAGCGGCGTACCCGGTCGGCGAGCAGCCGGCGGATCGTGCCGCCCAGCGCCCGGGGGTCGCGCGGCGGCACCAGGTCCCCGGTCAACCCGTCGACGACGCTCTCCGCGATCCCCCCGACCTCCGTGCCGACCACGGGCACGCCGCACGCCATCGCCTCCAACGGGGTACGACCGAACGGCTCGTACCAGGGGGCGGCGACCAGCAGGTCGGCGGAGCGGTACCAGGCGGCCAACTCGTCGCGGGGCACCGACCCGACCAGTCGGACCCGGTCGGCGACCCCGCAGGACTCGGCGAGCGCGGTCAACCGGCGGGCGACCGGGTCGGCCGACAGCAGGTCGGCGGGGGGCCCACCGACCACCACGCACTCGGCCCCCGGCACCGCGGGCAACGCCCGGATGACGTCCTGGAAGCCGCTGCGTTCGCGCAGCGACCCGACGGTGAGCAGCCGGGGCCGGGCCGGGTCGCGGGGAACGACCGACCCCGCCGGCCCGAACACCGTCTCGTCCACCCCGGCCGGCACCAGGGTCAGCTTCGACCGGGGCACCCCGAGGCGGACCAGTTCCCCCAACTCGTCGTGCGACTGGACGACGACCCGGTCGGCGGCCCGCCCGAGGGCGCGTTCGTAGCCGATCCGACCCCGGGGTCCGGGGTCCCGGCCGGCCGAGCGGCGTCGGTGCGCGCTGCCCAGGTCGTGGTAGGTCAGCACCACCGGGGTGTTGGTACGGCGTCCGGCGTGCAGGGTGGCCAGGCCGCTCAGCCAGAAGTGGGCGTGCGCCACGTCCGGCCGCCAGCCGCCGTGCTGCCAGTGCTCGGCCAACCAGCGGCCGAACTCGCCCAGGTGCGGCAGGAGTTCGTCGGTCGGCACCTCCCGGGCGGGGCCGGCCGGCACGTGCCACACCTGGTACCCGGTGTCGGTCGACACGGTGTCGGGTGGGATGGGGGAGTCCCGCCGGGTGTAGACCCGCACCTCGTGGCCCTCGGCGGCCAGCGCCGCCGCCTGCTCGGCGACGTGCAGGTGCTGCGCACCGGTGTGCTGTCCGGTGGCGGCGAGCGGGCTGGCGTGCCCCGAGACCATCGCGATGCGCATGCTTCCTCCTCCGTGGGCCGGTCGCCGGCGAGGCGGCCCCGGTCACGCCGGGCCCCGGTCGTCGTCACCGGGTCCCGCGCACCGGGCGATCGGCGGGCACCCGGCCGCCGGTCAGGAGCCGATGCCCGGACGTCGCGCACCGCCCTGCATGCCCGAACCAGTTGCCCAGCGCGGAGGCGATAAACATCAACTTTCCGTACCGGCCCGACCGCCCTGCGTGCGCCGGTGGTCGGGCGGGGCGCGGTCCGCCGGACGGCCGTGGTGGGGAGGAACGTTCACCTCGGCTCGGGCAGCATCCCCGGGCCGAACACCTCGTAGCCGATCCGCTCCGCCGGTACGCCCCGGCGCAGCAGGTCGCCCCGGACCTGGTTCATGAACGGCAGCGGTCCGCAGAGGTGCACGTGCGCGTCCGGGGAGAGGGGGATCAGTTCCGGCTCGATCAGGCCCGGGGACACCTCGGCGACCAACGGCGGGGTGTCGTCCCCGGCGGTGCCCTGCTCGTACCAGAGCCGCAGGCGCAGCCGGGGCAGCCGGGCGTGCAGCGCGAGCAGGTCGGCCCGGTGGGCGTGGGCGGCGGCGTCCCGGTCGGCGTGGGCCAGCACCACCGGCCGGTCCGGTGCGGTGGCCGCCAGGTGCTCCAGGGCCGACATCGCCGGGGTGAGGCCGATCCCGGCGCTGACCAGCAGCAGCGGCCCGTCCCCGGCGACCGCGCTGACCTCACCGAAGGGTGGGCTCAGTCGCAGGATGTCGCCGGGGGCGACGCGTTCGTGCAGGAAGCTGGAGACCAGACCGTCCGGGGCGTCCCCGGTGCCCCGGACCCGTTTCACGGTGATCCGCCAGTGGTCGTCGGCGGGGCGGCCGGAGAGGCTGTACTGACGGATCTGCTGGCCGAGCCCGCCGCCGAGGTCCACCGCGACCGAGACGTACTGCCCGGGGACGAAGCCCGGCACCGGGCCGCCGTCGGCCGGGACGAGGGCGATCGAGACGACGTCGGTGGCTTCCGGGGTCACCCCGCCGACCCGCCAGTCGCGCCACACCGCGCCGTCCCCGGCCAACCCGGAGACCGTGTAGAGGCGGGCCTCCCGGGCGACGAGTTCGCAGGCCATCAGCCAGTACACCTCGTCCCAGGCGGCGGCGACCTGCGGGGTGACCGCCGCGCCGAGCACCTCGCCGACGGCGGCCAGCAGGTGCCGACCCACCAGCGGGTACTGGTCGGGGGTGATGCCGAGCGAGGCGTGTTTGTGCGCGATCCGGTCCAGGATCGCCGTCCACCCCGTCGTGTCGGCACCGGTGAGGTGCCCGGCGTACGCGACGACGGAGGCGGCCAGGGCCGCCTGCTGACGTCCGGTCGCCTGGTTTCCCCGGTTGAACAGGTTCAGCAGTTCCGGGTGGGCGGTGAACATCCGGGCGTAGAAGCGGCCGGTGATCTGGTCGGCATGGGCCCGGACCACGGGCAGGGTGGCGGTGACGACGGCGGCTGACGACTCCGAGAGCACGGCTCCTCCTTGCTGTTCGGCTACAGAGGACACTTAAACAGGAATCTCAGAGTCTTCTTAAGGGCCGAAGGTCCCGGGTCCGGGGACGCGGCGGTTCCGGCCGTCCGCCCCTGTCCGCCGCCGACGGCCCTGGTTAGGGTCGGGCGGTGAAGCTCAACCGGTCGACCGACATGGCCCTGCGGATCGCCATGCTCACCGCCCCAGCGTCGACCCGGACCACCGTCGACGAGCTGGCCGACCGGCTGGACCTGCCCCGCAGCCACGTGGCCAAGGTGGTGCAACGGTTGCAGCGCGCGGGCGTGCTGGTCACCGTGCGGGGCCGCTCCGGTGGGGTGGCCTTCGCCGAGGGGGCCGAGCGGATCACCGTCGGCCGGGTCGTACGCGCCTTCGAGGGGGAGGGTGAGGTGGTCTCCTGCGAGGAGTCCGGCTGCGCCCTGCGCGTCGGCTGCCGCCTGCGGGTCCAGCTCCGCCGCGCCCAGGCGGCCTTCCTCGCCGTCCTCGACGAGGTGCCGCTGGGCGACCTGGTCGACGCCTCGCCGACCGCCCTGCTGCTCAGCCTCGCCCCGCCCGCTCCGACGGCGACCTGAACCCGCGTCGCGCTCCCCGTGCCCCCGCACCCGGCCGGCGCGAGGCGAGCTGAGCGGCCCGGTCGGTGGGGCGAGCCGAGCGGTGCGGGCGGTGTGGCCGGTGGGAGCGGCCGACCGCCCGCTCCCACCGGCCGCCGGTTCAGCTGACCTGGACCGTGCCGTCCGTCGACCGGACGCAGGCGACCGTACGGGCCGCCGTCGCCGCCGCGCCGGTCAGGCACCGACCCAGCACCTGGTGCCCGGCCGCGCTCGGGTGCCAGGACTCCTGGCAGGTCTGGAAGTACGTCCCGCAGGTGTTCGCGATCCGCTGGATGTCCAGCTTGTCGTAGCCGGACAGGCTGGTCACGAAGACTCCCGAGGTGCCGTCCTGGAGTCGGATCGGGGTGGCCAGCGCGTTGCCGGGGCTGCCCGCCGACTCGCACAGCCGGGCCCCGTCAAAGGCCCGCTGTACGTTGAGGTAGACCAGGTCGGCGGAGGGGAACTCGGCGGACAGCGTGCTGCGCACCGAGCTGACCAGGGTGCCCAGGCCCTGCGAGAAACGCTGGCCGGGGGCGAGGCTGGCCCGGTGGATCGGGCAACCGGCGGCGTACCGCTCGGCACCCAGGTCGCGGAACTTGTCCCGGGTGTCGTCCCGGCTGTCCTCCTCCCAGTAGGTCGAGGCCAGCTCCGGCGGCAGCGGGTTGGTGTAGTCCTGGAAGACGATCCGGTGCTGGCCGTCGGCGTCGATCTGGTCCAGCGTGGTGAGGATCTGCCGGACCGCCGCCGTCGTCTCCGCCGTCGCGGCGGCGACCTGGGCGGAGGTGGCCAGGTCGGCGTCCGAGCACGGCTCCTGCTCCACCGGTCCGCCCAGGTACGCCCAGAACTCCCACCACCCGGTCCAGGCGTCGGCGATGAACCGGTTCGCGCACTTCTCGGCGACGCTGCCGAACGTGAACGAGCTGTTGTTGGAGCCGAGGCCGACCAGCACCAGGTCGATGTCGTGGGTCTGCCCGACCGCGCGCAACTGGTCGAGCTGGGCGGCGACCTGCCGGCCCTTGGTCCGGCTGGCCGAGGCGTTGGCGATGTCGTACGGCTGGCCGCCGGAGCAGGCCAGGTTGAACCGGTCGGTGATCCCCGGCAGGTCCGCCTTGAACAGTGAGGCGTTGGGTGATCGGTGGCAGAAGTAGGCGTTGTTGTTCGGTGCCGACCAGCCCGGGAAGGGCTGGGCCACCCCGTTGAGGTCGGTCACCGGCGCGTACGCCCCGGCACCCTCGCCACTGATGAAGCTGTCGCCGAGGGCGACGGCGGCGGTGGGCAGGGCGGCGGCGGCCGGTGCGGCGGAGCCGACGGCGACCGGCAGGGCGGCCGTGGCGACGGTGAGGAGCGCCGCGAGGGCGCTCCGACGGAACCTGGACATGACGTCCCCCATCTGTCCATGCAAATGTGAAAGATCCTGCTGGGCCGGATCAGATCACTTGGCGAGATGGGCGTCAATGCCTCTTAACATGATCGTCGAATCACGGAAATGGTCGTTTCCGGGTCCCGTCCACCCGGCCGGGGAAGGCCCCGACGGTCGGCGGCGTTGTGCCCGGCAGACGCGCGACGCCGTCCGACGTGGGGCTGCACGCCGCTGTCGGGGCGTACGGCTACGCTCGCTGCGGCACGCCGCGCGTGAAGAGATCGAGACGGTGAGCGGCACCACACCGCCGAGACCGGGGAGTACGACCAGTTGACCGCACAGCCTGAGACCCTCTACGGGGCAGACGACCTCACCCACCTGGAGGGCCTGGACGCCGTCCGCAAGCGTCCCGGCATGTACATCGGCTCCACCGACAGTCGTGGCGTGGGTCACCTCGTCAACGAGATCCTCGACAACTCCACCGACGAGGGTGTCGCCGGTCATGCCCGTACCGTCGAGGTGATCCTGCACGCCGACGGCTCGGTGCAGGTCGACGACGACGGCCGGGGCATCCCCACCGACGTGCACGCCAAGTCCGGCATCTCCGGGGTCGAGCTGGTGCTCACCCGGCTGCACGCCGGTGGCAAGTTCGGCGGCTCCGGTTACAAGACCTCAGGTGGCCTGCACGGCGTGGGTGCCTCCGCGGTCAACGCGCTGTCCCGCCGGTTCGACGTGACCGTCCGACGCGGCGGCAAGGTGCACGCGATGTCGTTCCGGCACGGCGTGCCCGGGGTCTTCGCCGGTGACGGCCCGGACGCCCCGTTCACCGCCGGGCCCGGCCTCCAGGTCGTCGGGTCGATGAAGCGCGGCCAGCGCACCGGCACCTCGATCCGCTACTGGCACGACGCCCGCTACTTCGAGACCGGCGCCCGCCTCGACGTCGAGGCCGTCCGGATGAAGCTGCGCAACACCGCCTTCCTGGTCCCCGGGGTCGACTACCGGCTGCGCGACGAGACCGCCGAGGAGCCGGTCGAGGAGCGCTTCCACTTCCCCAACGGGCTCACCGACATGGTGGAGTTCCTGGCCCCGGCTGGCGACCGCCCGGTCTCCGGCACCCTGCTGGTCACCGGCGAGGGGAGCTACCGGGAGAACGCCGCCGACGCCAACGGCGTGATGCAGTCCAACGTGCAGCGCCGGGCCGAGGTGGAGATCGCCTTCCGGTGGGGCACCGGCTACGAGCGCACCGTCGAGTGCTTCACCAACACCATCCGCAACGCCCACGGCGGCACCCACCGCAAGGGGTTCGAGCGGGCGCTGACCCGGGCCCTGGCCGATGCCGTCCGCAACACCCGGGGGCTGCTCAAGCCCAAGGAGGACCCGCCCACCCTGGACGACGTCCTGGAGGGGATGACGGCGGTGCTGCACGTCCGCATCCCCGAGCCGCAGTTCACCTCGCAGACCAAGGACGAGCTCTCCACCGCCGGCATCACCAAGGTCCTCCAGACCCTGGTCGAGCAGCACGTCAAGGCGTGGCTGGAGGACAAGCGCAGCAAGGCCGAGGCGCGCACGGTGCTCCAGAAGATCGTCGACGCGGCCCGGGTGCGGCTGACCCAGAAGCAGCAGAAGGACGCCGCCCGGCGCAAGACCGCCCTGGAGGGCGCGTCGATGCCCGCCAAACTGGTCGACTGCCGCGCGACCGGGGTGGACCGCAGCGAGCTGTTCATCGTGGAGGGGGACAGCGCCCTGGGGTGTTTTACCGGCGACACCATGGTCGCGCTCGCCTCCGGCGAGGCTCGGTCCTTTGCCGATCTGGCGGCGGACTGGCAGCGGGGAGTGACCCATTTCGGCTACACCACCAACAAGGCGGGGCGCGTGGTGGTTGCTCCGCTGGTGGAGCCACGTCTCACCAAGAGAGCTGCCCGGCTGGTCCAGGTGCAGCTCGACAACGGCGCGTCGGTGCGTTGCACTCCGGATCACCTTTTCCGGCTGCGCGACGGTTCCTACCGACGGGCCGATGCCCTGACCCCCGGTGACTCACTGATGCCTCTGTACCGGAGCATTTCCAGTAAGGCCGAGGGGCACAAGCTGAACGGGTACGAGCGGATCTGGATGAACGACCGGGAGGAGTGGGTCTACACCCACTACCTCGCGGACGCCTGGAATCTTCGTCACGGTCGCGACAGCGCCACCAGCGGCAACGTCCGTCACCACATCGACATCAACAAGCGCAACAACGATCCGCGAAACATCCGACGGATGACCTGGGCCGACCACTCGGCACTGCACGCCGCGATGATGGGCGAACACGTCCACGCGGGCTGGCGGGAGTGGTTTGCCAACGGCGGCCGGGAGTTCAAGTCGGCCATGCTCAGCGCGCAGTGGCGCGATCCCGCATTCCGTGAGGCGTGCCTCGCCCGGCTGTTCGCGCTCAACGAGTCACCCGAATTCCGAGCCAAGCTGAACAAGGGCTTTCAGGACTGGTACGACGCGCTCAGTGACGAGGAAAAGGCCGCCTACGCCGACCGGATGCGGGACCGGCAGGCCCAGTACTGGTCACAGCCCGAGCACCGTGAGGCCGCTGCGGAGCGCGTCCGGAACTATTTCGCGGACCCTGCTCGTCGTTCCGCCTGGCGGGAGCGTTCGGTACGGCAGTGGGACAACTCCGAACTGCGTGCCTGGCGGTCGCGAAAGACCGTCGAACAGTTCAGTGATCCTGCCGAGCGGGAGCGCCAGCGCAACGCGGTGCGGGCGTGGCACGAGGAGAACCCCGAATTCGGGGCCCGTCACTCACGCTTGATGAAGCAGCGGTTGGCAGACCCGGACACCGGTCACCTTGCCCAGGCGCAGGCCGGTCGGGCTGCCTACGTGGCCAACGTGCCGAAGAGCGAGCGGGTCGGTCGCCAACAGGAGGGCAGGCGGCGGGCCGCGCTCAAGCGGCTCGCTCCGCTGCTGGTGCTACCGGATACGGAGCTTGCTGCGGCGTACGAAGCCGACCGTCTGACGTCCGCACGCACGGGACTCCGGTTCGATCGACTCCTGGCGTTCTACGACGGCGACTACGCCCGCCTCCGGGAGGCGGTCAATCTGGTGAACCACCGTGTCGTGTCGGTCGAGCCGCTTGACGAGACAGCGGACGTCTACGACCTGACCGTCGACGGTTACCACAATTTCGCCCTCGAAGCTGGGATCTTCGTCCACAACAGCGCACGGGTCGCTCGTACCTCGGAATACCAGGCGCTGCTGCCGATTCGCGGCAAGATCCTCAACGTGCAGAAGGCCAACCTCCAGCAGGTGCTCGACAACGCCGAGTGCGCGGCGATCGTGCAGGTGCTCGGGGCCGGCTCGGGGCGTACCTTCGACCTGTCCTCGTTGCGCTACGGCCGAGTGCTGATCATGGCGGACGCCGACGTGGACGGCGCGCACATCCGGACCCTGCTGATCACCCTCTTCGCCCGCTACATGCGACCGCTGATCGAGGCCGGCCGGCTCTACGCCGCGATGCCACCGCTACACAAGATCACCACCAAGGGGCGCACCCCGCAGACCACCTACACCTACACCCAGGCCGAGATGGAGGCGACGGTCCGCAAGCTGGAGAAGGCCGGCAAGCAGATCGTCACCCCGATCCCGCGCTTCAAGGGCCTCGGTGAGATGGACGCCGACGAGTTGTGGGACACCACGATGAATCCGGCCACCCGGGCGGTCCGCCGGATCACCCTCGACGACGTCGACGCCGCCGAGCGCATCCTCGAACTGCTGATGGGCGAGAAGGTCGAGCCGCGCCGCAACTGGCTCATCGACTCCTCCGACCGGGTCGACCGGGACGCGATCGACGCATGACCAGCACCGTGGCCGCCGTACCCCCGGAAGAGAGCTGAACGATGGCACGCCGTAAGGACGACCGCGCCAAGGTGGACCTGTCCGCCTTCGACCAGGCCGGCGCGCGGGTCTTCGACAACCCGCTGGTCACCGAGGTCTCCGACTCCTACCTGGAGTACGCCTTCTCGGTCATCCACTCCCGCGCCCTGCCCGACGCCCGCGACGGCCTCAAGCCGGTGCACCGCCGCATCCTGTGGTCGATGCACGAGCAGGGCCACCGCCCCGACCGGGGGCACGTGAAGTCTGCCCGGATCGTCGGGGATGTGATGGGCAAGTACCATCCGCACGGCGACACGGCGATCTACGATGCCATGGTCCGGCTCGCCCAGGACTTCTCCCTGAACACCCCGCTGATCGACGGGCACGGCAACTTCGGTTCCCCGGACGACGGTCCGGCCGCCGCGCGCTACACCGAGGCCCGCCTCTCCCGGGAGGCGATGCTGCTCGTCGGTGAGCTGGGCGAGGACACCGTCGACGTCGAACCCAACTATGACGGCTCGCTGACCCAGCCGACCGTGCTGCCCGCCGCCTTCCCCAACCTGCTGGTCAACGGCGCGTCCGGGATCGCGGTCGGGATGGCGACCAACATGATCCCGCACCACCTCGGCGAGGTGGTCTCCGCCGCCCGCTGGCTGATCAACCACCCGGACGCCGACCTCGACCGGTTGATGGAGTTCGTCCCCGGCCCCGACCTGCCCACCGGCGGTCTGCTGCTCGGCCTGGACGAGGTGCGCCGGGCGTACGAGACCGGGCGCGGCGTGGTGCGGATGCGCGGCCGGGTCGAGATCGGCCCGCTGGAGGGCAGCCGGGGGCGGCAGGCGATCACCGTGGTCGAGTTGCCCTACGGCGTCGGCGCGGAGAAGGTCATCGCGGCGATCACCAACGAGGTGAACAAGACCAAGCGGCTCACCGGCATCGCCGACGTCAAGGACCTCACCGACCGGGAGAGCGGCACCCGGCTGGTCGTCGAGTGCAAGGTCGGGGTCAACCCGCAGGCGTTGCTGGCCGACCTCTACCGGCTCACCCCGCTGGAGCAGTCCTTCGGCATCAACAACCTGGTGCTGGTCGACGGCCAGCCGCGCACCCTGGGGTTGAAGGCGCTGCTGGAGGTGTTCCTGGCCCACCGCTACGAGGTGGTGACCCGGCGCAGCGCATACCGGCGGCGTAAGCGCCAGGAACGGCTGCACCTGGTCGACGGACTGCTGGTCGCACTGCTCGACATCGACCGGGTGGTCAAGCTGATCCGGGCCAGCGAGGACGCCCAGGCCGCCAAGGACGGCCTGATGCAGAAGTTCAAGCTCTCCGAGATCCAGGCGACCTACATCCTCGACACCCCGCTGCGCCGGTTGACCAAGTACGACCGGATCGAGCTGGAGGCCGAACAGGACAAGCTGCGCGGGGAGATCGCCGAGCTGTCCAAGATCCTCGACGACCCGAAGGTGCTGCGCAAGGTCGTCTCCGACGAGTTGGCCGCCGTGGTGAAGCAGTTCTCCGGGTCGCGGCGGACCACCCTGGTCGACGGGGACCTCAAGGAGGTGCTCGCCGCGTCGGTGCCGGCCGGGCCGTTGGAGGTGGCCGACGACCCGTGTCAGGTGATCCTCTCGGCGACCGGGCTGGTCGCCCGCACGGCCGCCGAGTCCGAGGAGGCGTCCGAGGGGCGTCGCCGCAACGGCCGGGTCAAACACGACACCGTACGCGCCGTCGTGCACACCACGGCCCGGGGGCGGGTGCTCCTGGTCACCAGCGCCGGCCGGGCCTTCAAGGTCGACGTGTTGCCGCTGCCGGTGCTGCCCGAGCAGGCCGGCACGGTGTCGCTGCGCGGTGGCATGGCCGCCGCCGAGATCGTTCCGCTGGCGGCAGGGGAGACGGTGATCGGTCTGGCCCCGCTCGGCCCCACCGCGCAGGGCTCCCCGGGGCTGGCGCTGGGCACCCGGCAGGGCGTGGTCAAGGTCTGCGCCCCGGAGTGGCCGGTCCGCTCGGACGAGTTCGAGGTGATCTCGTTGCGCACGGGCGACGAGGTGGTGGGGGCGACCTGGCTGGCCGACGACACCGAGACCCTGGCCTTCGTCACCAGCGAGGCGGCCCTGCTGCGGTTCGCCGCCACGCTGATCCGCCCGCAGGGGCCCAAGGGCGGCGGGATGGCCGGGATCAACCTGCCGGCGGGTGCCCGGGTGGTGTTCTTCGGCGCGATCCGCACCGACGACGCCGCGCACGGGGAGCCGATGGTGGTCACCTCCACCGGGGCCACGGTCAAGGTGACGCCGTTCGCGTCGTACCCGGCGAAGGGCAGGGCGACCGCCGGGGTGCGGGCGCAGCGCTTCCTCAAGGGGGAGACGGACCTGGTGGTGGCCTGGATCGGGGCGCGGCCGGTGGGCGCGACGGCGACCGGTGACCCGGTGGAGCTGCCGCCGGCCGATCCGCGCCGCGACGGGTCCGGCTTCGCCGTCATGCTCGGCCCGACCGTCGTCGGTCACCTCATCGAACGCGACTGAGTCCGGCCCGGCCGTCGTGAGGGCTGACGGCCGGTCGCCCGGTCGGCGTCAGGCGACGTCGACCGGGCGGAACTGGACGCTGACCCGGGGGCCGACCGGGCGGGTGGTCTTGGGCACGGCGTGCTCCCAGGTGCGCTGGCAGGAACCGCCCATCACCACCAGGTCGCCGTGGCCGAGCGGGAAACGTAGCGTGTCGCCGCCGCCCCGGGGGCGCAGCAGCAGCGGGCGGGGCGAGCCGAAGGACACGATCGCCACCATCGTGTCGGTGTGCGCGGAGCGGCCGATGGTGTCGCCGTGCCAGGCGACGCTGTCCCGCCCGTCGCGGTAGAGGCACATGCCGGCGGTGACGAACGGCTCGCCCAGCTCGGCGGCGTAGTGCCGGCTCAGCGCCGTGCGGGCCGCGGTGAGCAGCGGGTGCGGCAGCGGGCGGTCGGGGCCGTACCAGCAGAGCAGGCGGGGGACGTCGACCTCGGTGTCGTACATGGTGCGGCGTTCGGCCCGCCAGGGGACCCCGGTGCGCAGGGCGTCGAGGACCGTGTCGGAGCCGTGCACCCAGCCCGGCAGGTGGTCGACCCAGGCGCCCCGGGTGAGCACCCGGCGGCGCAGCCCGGCCAGCGGGGTCAGTGTCGGGCCGGCGTCGGTGAGGTCGAGCATCGACGGTTGGTAGGCGGCCTGCGACATACCCGGCACCCTATCAGGGGTTTAGTACACCCGTACGATCGGCGATCCGGGTGAGGACGGCGTCGGCCACCCGGGCCCGGCCGCGCCCGTCGACGGTGGCCCAGGCGCGGGCCGCGAGCGCCGCCCGACGCTGCGGGGACGCCAGCAGGGCGCGCAGCGTGCGGCCCGCGTCGGCCCGTGCGGCCCGACCGGCCAGCCCCGGCGCGACCAGGTCCGGCAGTTCACCGAGGCCGGCGGCGAGCCGGTGCGCCACCACCCGGCGGTACGCGTCACGCTGGTTGTCCACCACGCAGACCAGCGCGGCGGGCGCACCCAGACAGCAGAGTTCCCAGGTGGAGGTGCCGGCGGCGCTGACCACCAGGTCGGCCGCGCCGATCAGCGCGGGCAACGTGTCGGTGGGCGCGAGGAGGTGCAGCGACTGCCCCCGCCCGGTGGCGACCCGCGTCAGCTCGGCCTCGATCTCCGGCCGCCCGACCACCACGGTCAGCTCCATCGGGTGGCCGGTGCCGAGCAGCACCCGGGCCAGCACCGGGGCCGCCCCGACGGCGTCGGTGCCGCCGAAGAAGGCCAGCACCCGGGGTCGGTCCGTCGGGGTGGCCGGCGGTGGGGCCGGCGGCCGGACGGCGGTCACCGCGTCGCGCAGCAGCGCGTACCGCACCCCGGCCAGCAACCGGCCGCCGCCGGTGCCCGTGCCGCCGGTGCCGTGCGTGCCGGCGGTGTCCGCGCCGAAGTTCTGGTCCAGGTAGAGGTCGGCGTCCTGGCCCCGGGTGTCGCCGTCGACGATGGCCAGGGTGACCACGCCGGCCGCCCGCAGCGCCCCGGCCCCCGCCGGGTCCAGCTCGTACGAGTCGAGCACCAGCGCGTCCAGGGCGTGCGCGCGGGCCGCCTCGACCAGCCCGGCGGGGGTGCCCGGACCGGGGTGGACCGGGATGCCGCGCGCGGTCAGTCGGTCGGCGGCCCAACCGACCCGCTCGACGGTCCCGAACAGCTCGACCCGGGCACCCCGGGCCAGGAACTCCTCGCCGAGGGCCAGGCAGCGCACCAGGTGCCCGACGCCGGTACGCGGGCCGGCGTCGCAGCGCAACCCGATCCGTGGTGGCTTCAGGACTCCTCCAGCCGCTTCTGGCGTACCGAGGAGTTGAGGGTACGCAGGTCGGGCCGCCCGTCCAACCAGTCGGCGAGTTTCGCCAGCGGCACGCTGACGTCGCCGAAGTGGTCGACGACCGCGCTGACCAGCGCCCAGTCCTGGTCGGTGTCGAGGGTGAGCCGCAGCGTCGACCGGTCCGGGGTGAGGGTCACCCCGAGCACCCGGAACAGCTCCGGATGGGCGTACGCCCAGGAGGTGACGTGCACCCGGTGGTGCTCGACGGCGAGCCGGTCCAGGGTACGCAGCGCGTCCGCCCGGATGATCTCCACGTCCAACCCCCGGGGCAGGGTACGGGCGATCGAGGTGCTGGCGTAGTCGAGCCCGGGGACGGCCCGGTAGACCGCCGCCACCAGGGAGACGATCTCCGGGTCGAGCAGCGGGCAGTCCGCGGTGAACCGCATGACGGCGTCGCCGGGGTGGGCGTCGAGCGCGCCGACGAACCGGCTCAGCACGTCGTCCACCGGTCCCCGGTGCACCGGCACGTCGAGCCGCGCGCACTCGGCGACCACCGCGTCGTCGACCGGGTCGACACTGGTGGCGACCACCAGGTCGGCGAGGACCCCGCTGTCCCGGGCGGCCCGGACCACCCGGCCGAGGACGCTGCGCCCGGCCAGCGGACGCAGCACCTTGCCGGGCAGCCGCGACGAACCCATCCGGGCCTGCACGATCCCGACGATCCGCAGGTCGGAGCCGACCGGTGCGACCGCGTCGGGTCCGACGAGGTCGGCGTGGCCGGGCCGGCCCGTCGTCGGGACGCCGGCGCCGCCGGGCCGGCATCCCGGTGGGGTGTGCGGGGCGGTCACTGCTGCTCCTCCGGCGGCTTGGGGCCGAGCGCCTCACGGGCCCGCCGTTTCGCCGCCCGGGCACCCCGCTTGGCCAGCCGGGCGGGGGTGATGGCCAGCCGGCCCACCCGGTAGCTGAGCGAGCCACTGAGCAGGTTGATCGTGGCGTCGGCGCGACGTAGCGCCCGTTCCCGCGAGGTGAGCAGCTCCTCGGTCCACTTCAGCAGGGCCGCCAGCCGGGTCAGCTCCTCCCGCTGGCGTACCCAGGCTTCCCGCATCTGCTGGTAGCTGCGCGGCCCGGCGGGCGGGTCGGTGGGGGTGACCGCCCGCAGTTCGGTGGCGAGCGCCCCGCGCCCGTCGGTGTCCAGGCCGCGCAGGGCGGCGGTGACCGCCGCCTCGGTCTGCACGGCCGCGTCCACGGTGGCCCGGTCCAGGTCGTGCCCGGCGACTCCACCGAGCACCACGGTCAGCCCGGCGACGTCCACGGTGGACGGCCACGGGTGGGCGTAGCCGCCGGTGAGCAGGGTGACCGCGAACCGCCACAGCCCCCGGGCCAGCACCACCTCGAGGGGCAGCGGCTCGCTGGCCTGCCAGCTCGGGTCGAGCACCGCGAAGGTGTCCCCGTCGACGACCACGGTGTCGGGGTCGGCCAGCGCCGCCGCGCCGGTCAGCCGTCCGTCCGGGTCGGCCTGCCCGGCGAGCCACCCGGCGTAGCCGCGCAGCAACCGGCGTAGGGCGTCCAGGTCGCGCCGCAGGCAGCCGTCGAGCAGCAGGGTCCGCAGCAGCCGTCCCGGCGGCACCGGCCCGGTGAGCGCGGCCGGGTCCCGGTGGGCGGCCTCCCGGCTGGCGAAGGGCGCCGGCCGGGTCCGGCCGGCCCCGCCGCCGGTGACGGCCCAGCGCCAGCCGGCGACTCCGTCGTGCACCTCGACCACCCCGATCCCCGGCGGGCCGGTCTGCACCAGCACCACCGGCAGCGCCGCGTGGGCGGACCGGTCGTCGTCGGCGGGCCGGTGGGCCACGACCAGCCAGCCTGGGGCCAGTGTCGCGCCGAGCCCGGCGTGCAGCGCGTCGACCGCCAGCCGAGCCGGGTCCTGGAGCACCGCGCCGCCGGCGAACCCACCGGCGCAGGCACCATGCAGCACCGCGTCGAGCAACCCCGAGGTGGGTGACCGGTCCAGCGCGTCGGTGCCGACCAGCGCCGTCGCGGCACCCGGATCGGGGTACGCGGCGTAGCTCGCGTCGGCGGTCAGGCCCACCTCGGCGAGCCGGTCCCGCAGCTGCTCCCGGTTGGCCGGGCGGCCGGCGTCCAGCACCCCGCCGATGCTCCACGCCGCGTCGGCCCGGTCGGCGTACCAGGGGGAGGTGGCGACCAGCCGGGACACCCCCAGCGGGTTGTCCAGGCGCAGCAGCAGCGTGCCGCCGGGCCGCAGTGCGGCGGCCAACCGGGCCAGCACCCCCGCCCAGCCCAGCCGGACGCCCTCCACCGACTCGACGGCGTCCAGGCCGGCCCCGGCCAGCACCACGTCGAACGTGTCGGCCGGGTCGAGTCCGGCCGGCCCGCCGACGATCACCCGGGCCGCCCGGTCGGTCAACACCACCGCGTCGGGGTGGCTGCGCAGCAGACAGGTGACCTCCGCGTGGGCGAGCCGGTCCAGCAACGCCGGATCGTGCGGCCCGGCCACCAGGACCCGGGCCCCGGCCGGTACGACCCGCGCGGCCAACGCGCCCAGCGGACCGCCGTCGGCCAGCCGCTGCTCCGGCAGGTCGGACCAGGCCAGCATCTCCCCACCGGGCAGGACGACGGGGGCGGTGGTTCCAGTGGTCAACTCGTGCCTCCTGCGGGATGCGCCCAGCCGAGCAGCTCACGCAGCTCGGCGGGGGTGCAGCGGTGGTCGGTGCCCAGCTCGGCGCGGGCGATGTCGACGGCGGTCGGCAGGTCCACCGTCTCGCCGTGCAGCTGCGGCCACTGCCGGCGGATGCGGGCGGTGCCGCCGAAGGTGGGGTCCTCCTTGGCCAGGATCATCGGGTCGCCGTAGACGGCCGGTTCACAACCGGCGGCGATGCCGTAGAAGATGGCGCTGGTCAGCCGGTTGGATGCCACCCGGGCGTGCCGGCGCAGCTCGGTGAGCTGCTTGTCGAGGAAGAGCGGGTCGGTGTCGCGCCACCAGTGGCCCCGGTAGCCGTGGCAGATCACCCGGAAGCCGGCGTTCTCGTAGAGCCGGCGGACCCGGCGCATGCCGTACTCGTGCCAGTAGAGGCAGACGGTGACCGGGCCGGGTTCGGTGTCCCTGATCCGGGCGATCAGCTCCTTGTGGTCGCCCTTGACGTGCTGGCCCTCCCAACCGTGGAACGGGTACCAGATGGTGCCCTCCCGGGCGGCCGGCGGCGGGTCGTCGCGGCGCAGGTCGAGCAGGTACGCGAAGGGCGCACCGGTGACCACCACGTTGCGCCGCCCGACCGACCAGGCCCGCCGCCGGGTCTGCTCCGACCAGAGCAGGCTCGGGGTGCGCTCGGCGTACGGGTGGCCGGGAGCGAGGCCGTCGCCGATGTTCCAGCCGTGCTGGACGTACCCGTTGATCCGGGGCGGGTGGCCGTCGCCCAGCCCGCAGTAGCGGGCCAGCACGTGGGCGTGCCCGTAGAAGTGGTTCGCGTGGTGCATCGGTTCCCCCGGTCAGGCGGCGGTGGGCGCGGTGACGCCGCGCAGCGCCGCGCCGAGCGCGTCGATCACCCGGTCCTGGTCGGTGTCGGTGAGACCCGGGTACAACGGCAGCGAGAGCTGCTGTGCGTAGAACGACTCGGCCACCGGGCAGGACCCGCGCCGGTAGCCGAGGTCGGCGAAGGCCGGGTGCCAGTGCACCGGCAGGTAGTTGACCTGGACGCCGATGCCGGCGGCGCGCATCCGGTCGTAAACCTCGCGGCGGCGGCCGTCGAGGACCCGGACCGGGTAGAGGTGCCAGGCGGGGGCGGCCCACGGCCGGCGGGTCGGGGTGAGCACCCCGTCCAGGTCGGCCAGCGCCTCGTCGTAGCGGGCCACCAGCCGGGCGCGGGCGGCGAGGAAGTCGCCGAGCCGGCGCAGTTGGCTGCGGCCCAGCGCGCAGAGCACGTCCGGCAGCCGGTAGTTCAACCCGAAGGAGTGCACCTCCTGGTGCCAGCCGCCCTCGTCCGGCGCGCGCAGCTCGGCGCGTTCCCGGACCAGCCCGATGTTGCGGAACCGGCGGGCCCGCTTCAGCAGCTCAGCGTCGAGGCTGGCGACCGCGCCGCCCTCGGCGGTGGTGAGGTTCTTGGTGGGGAAGAACGAGAAGGTGGTCAGGTCGGCCAGTGAACCGACCGGCCGGCCCCGGTAGGTGGCCCCGATGGAGTGCGCCGCATCGGCCAGCAGCAGCGCGTCGGAGCCGGTCAGGGCGGTGCGCAGGGCGTCGTAGTCGGCCGGGTGGCCGGCGTAGTCGACGGCGGCGACGACCTTCGTCCGGGCGGTGGTCGCCGCGGCTGCCGCCGCCGGGTCCAGGGTGAACGTCTCCTCCTCGACGTCGGCGAAGACGATCCGCGCGCCGAGGGCGACCGCGCTGCTGGCCGTCGCCACGAACGTCATCGGCGGCACCACCACCTCGTCGCCGGGTCCCACCCCGGCCGCCGCGTAGGCGACGTGCAGGGCGGCCGTGCCGTTGGCGACCGCCGCGCAGCCGGCCCCGCCGGTCCAGCCCGCGAGGTCCGCCTCGAACGCGTCGACCTGCGGGCCGGTGGTCAGCCAGTCGCTGCGCAGGGTGGCGACCACGGCGGCGACGTCGTCGTCGGTGATCGACTGCCGGCCGTACGGGAGCATCGCCGTCACGCCGTGATGCCCAGCATGTCGCGCAGCTGCCGGACGCTCAACCACTCGTCGTTGCCGTCGGACTGGTAGGCGAACCCGTCCGGCACCGGCTCACAGTCGACGGGCGGCCGGTAACCCCAGGTGGCGATCGTCGGTTGGACGATGAACCGGTCCTTCGCGCGCAGCGTCCGGCGGCTGTCGTCCGGGGCGATCATCTCCTCGTGCAGCTTCTCGCCGGGCCGGATGCCGATCTCATGGGTGGTGGCGTCCGGGGCGACCGCCTCGACCAGGTCGAGGATGCGCATGCTGGGGATACGCGGCACGAACAGCTCCCCGCCCTGCATCTGGTCGAAGCTGTCCAGCACGAACTGCACGGCCTGGTCCAGGGTGATCCAGAACCTGGTCATCCGCTTGTCGGTGATCGGCAGGCTCTTGCCTTCGGCGGCGAGCCGGCGGAACAGCGGCACCACCGAACCCCGGCTGCCCACCACGTTGCCGTAGCGGACCACGGCGAACCGGGTGGGGTGCTGGGCGGCGTAGTGGTTGGCCGAGACGAAGAGCTTGTCGCCGACGAGCTTGGTCGCGCCGTACAGGTTGATCGGGCTGGACGCCTTGTCGGTGGAGAGCGCGATGACCTTCTTGACGCCGGCCTCGATGGCCGCGTCGACCACGTGCTGCGAACCGGTGATGTTGGTGGCGATGAACTCCGACGGGTTGTACTCGGCGGTGTCCACCTGCTTGAGGGCGGCGGCGTGCACCACGTGGTCCACCCCGTGCATGGCCCGGGTGAGCCGGTGCCGGTCCCGGATGTCACCGATGAACCAGCGCAGCCGGGGGTCGTCGCCGAGTTGCTGGCGCAGCTCGTACTGCTTGAGTTCGTCGCGGGAGAACACCACCACCCGGGCCGGGTCGGCCACGTCGAGGACGTGCCGGAGGAACGTCTTCCCGAAGGACCCCGTCCCGCCGGTGACCAGAATGGAGGACCCATTCAACTCACTCAATTTGGTGCTCCCCAGCTCGTGGTTGGTGCGCCACCGGCTCGGGCCAGGCGACCGGACGGACGCTAACCAGGTCGGGTTAACACCCCGACGCCCCCGGGTGAACCGACCGCGCTGCTCCCGTGAATGCCGGACCCCCGCCAGGCGAACACTTGCCGACCCGGTCGCTGCCGGCTGACCAGCGGCTACGTCGCTGGCTACAGTGGCCCGGCGCGGCCGGTGGGCACCCCCGCCGCAGGCGCATCCGACACCCACGGTCGGGCACCCGCCCCGCCCGCCCCGCCCGGCCCGGCCTGCGGGCCGGGACCGTCGCGCGTCCCGGGCGGGCCGACGGGGGTGCCCCGACGAGGCAGGAGGCGACGATGGTGGCCGTCACCGAGGTAGGACCCCGGGTCGCCGACCCGCCCGGGCAGCCGGCCGGTCGAGGCCGTCGGCTGGTGCCGGTGCTGCTGGTGGTGGGCTGGCTGGTGGGCGTCGCCTGGCGGATGTGGTCGTCCCGGCACGTGCCGCTGCCGATCGCCCACACCGACGAGGACAGCTACCTGCACACCGCCCGCGCGTTGGCTGGTGGGCCGGGCGGCTTCAGCAGCGAGAACGGGCCGTTGCGCCGGGTCGGCTACCCGCTGTTGATCTCCCCGGCGTTCCTCGGGGAGCGGGACTTCACCGACAGCTACCGGCTGGTGCAGTTGATCAACGCGGTGCTGAACGCGACGGTGCTGCCGCTGGCGTACCTGCTGGTGCGTCGGCTGGTGCCGGTGAGCCGCGCGGTCGCCCTGGCCGCCGCCGCCGTCGCGGCCACCCTCCCGGCGACCGTCTTCTACGCAGGCGTGGCGATGATCGACGCCGTGCTGGCGCCGCTGGTGCTGGCCTGGCTGCTCGTCGTGCACCGGTGGGTACGCCGACCCGCCCCGCTGGTCGCCACCGGGGCCGGTGCCCTGGTCGGGGTGTTCCACCTGCTGCACTCGCGGGGCCTGGTGATCGTGGGGGTGCACGCCGGTCTGGTGCTGCTGCTGTTCCTGCGGCGACGGATCAGCCCGGCGCAGGTGCTCGCCGCCGTCCTGCCGGTACTGGCGTTGGCCCTGCTCAACGAGGCGGTCATCCGGCTGCTCGGCGACCGGGTCTACCTGCTCGGGGACCCGCCCGGCGGCGGCACCGTCCGGGCGGTCGCCTCCGGCCCGGGGCTGCTGCGGGTCGGCGCGGCGGTTGCCACCCAACTCTGGTACCTGGTGGTCATCACCTTCGGCCTGGCCGGTGTCGCCTGGGCCGGCGCCGTCCGCCTCCTGCTCCGCCGTCCCGCCGCGCTGTCCTCCACCCCGGCCCCGGCACTGTCCTCCGCGCCGGCTCCGGCCGCGGTCCCAGCCTCCGCGCCGGTCCCAGCCTCCGCGCCGGTCCCAGCCTCCGCGCCGGTCCCGGTCTCCGCGCCGGCTCCGGCCCCGACCCTGGCCTCCGCGCCGGCCGCTACCACGGACGGCACCTCCGTCGCAGCAGGGTCGGCGGCCGACGATGCGGCGACCCGGTGGACGGTCGGGGTGGCGGTGGTGACCAGCGTCGGGGTGGCCGCCGGAGCGTCGGTGATCCTGGCCGGCATCACCGGTAAACCGCTGGACGCCATCTACGGCCGCTACGTGCAGATGCTCGCCCCGTTCTGGCTGCTGGTCGGGGTGGTGATGCTGGTGACCGCGACGCCCCGGGTGCGGTGGCGGCGGGCGGCGGTCGCGGCGGCGGTGCTGCTGGCCGGGGCGACGCTGATCGCCGCCCGGCTCGCCTGGGTGGCCGGCCGGGGACACGAACTGCGCTACGGCGGCTTCGGCGCACCCGACCTGATGGCCCTGACCGGGGGCTGGCGCGAGTTCCGGCCGTTCACCGGCGCGGCCGTCGGACTGGCCGGCTGCCTGCTGCTGGTCGCCGCCGTGCGGTCGCCCCGGTTGCGCGTGCCGGTGCTCGCCGCGCTGGTGGTGGTGAACATCGGCACCATGCAGGTGATCACCGACCGGCTGGTCCGGCCGATGGTCGCGGCGACCGCCCCGACCCCCCGGGTGGCCGACCTGGGGGTACGCCCCGGCGACCGGGTCTGGGCGTCGCTCGGCGTGCAGTGGGTGCTCCGGTTCAACCTCAGCCACCAGGTCACCTGGGCCGACGTGCGGTGGTTCGTGGACAACCCGCCGGCCGACGCGGACGTCGTCCTCGTCCGGTGGGCACCCGGCGAGCCGGACGACTGGGACGGCACCCGGTACGGCTTCGTCCGGTTGGGGGGTAACCCGGCGCAGCACTGGGCCGCCTGGCGTCGCCGCTGATCCGGGTGGTCCCCCCACGTCACCGCCACCCGGTGCCGGGTCGCGGTGGCGCACGCTTTCGCCACCCGGTGCCGCCCCGGTCGTGTGCGTTTCCGCCGCCGCCCGGCGCGCCATTCGGTTAACGGGGGATGGCCGGTCGGTGAATCGTCACCGGACACCTGTCGACATCAGCGTCGGCGACGATTTTCCCGGGTCAGGGAAATGGGGACGACGGTGATTTCCCGGCCGTCGACCGTCTCGGGCCGCCCGGTGCCCTCGACGAACCGGAAACGACGGTTCATCTGTCGTACGACGGTGTTGTGCGCCAACACCTCGCCGTCGAGGCGGTCCAGCGCGAGCACGTCGAAGGCGTGGTCCACCGCCGCCCGCATCACCCCCAGCCAGGCGGGCAGGGTGGCCCCCCGTTCGGCCAGCCCGTCGGCATCCAGATAGAAACCCCAGGCACCGGACCGGGTTGGCCCGTCCAGGCGGAGGTCGAAGAACGTCACCACGCCCGCCGGCAGGTCGTCGTGGAGATAGACCAGCACGCGGCGGGTCGGGTCGGTGCGGACCCGCGACCACCACGCCGCGTGCTCGGCGGGGGTGATCTCGTGACTGGTCTTGCTGACCTGCCGGTTGGTTTCCTGATTACGCCAGGAAAACATCAGGTTAACGTCTTCCGTGGTGGCCTCGCGCAACACTCGTACCCCTTTTATTCACCTGGTGGACCCGGGTCGACCCTACCCGGGTAAATGGGCGAGGTAATTGTCGGGCTGTACACTCCGGCGCATGAACGAATTGAGTCGCGCGCAGATCCGCGACCTCATGGCGCAGGTGGTGCGGAACCAGGGCAGGGTGTTGCCCGACGACGACTCCGCCGACCTGCGGGAGATCGGCTTCCGGTCCCTGGACTTTTCCGAGCTGGCGCTGCGGGTGGAGGACGAGACCGGGGAGGAGTTGAACTTCGACGCCCCCGGGCTGCGTCGGATCGCCACCGTCGGGGACGTCCTCGACTTCCTCGCCGAACTCCAACGGCAGTGACCGTCGCGACCTCGCCGGCCGGGCTGGACAACCGCATCGTCGTCGCCGGGGTGCCCCGCAGCTGGCGGGACCTGCCCGCGTCGGCGCTGCCGTCACCCGGCGCGGTCCTCACCGCCGGAGCCGCCGACGCCCTCGCCGTCGCCCGGCAGCACGCCACCGACGGCACCGAACTGCTGCTCGCGGGCCCCACCCGGGTCGACGCGACGATGCGGGACGAGCTGCGCGCCGCCGGGTTCGCCGTCACCGTGCTCGTCGACGGGGTGCCGCAGACCGTGCCGCCGGCCACCGGGCGGGCAGCGGAGGCCGGCCGGCTCTGGCTGCTCACGTCCGGTTCGACCGGGCGGCCCAAGCGGGTCGGGCACACCCTGGACTCGTTGACCACCGTGCGGGCGGCCCAGCCGCAGCGGACCTGGCTCTGCCCGTACGCCCCCGGCAGTTATGCCTGGTGGCAGGTGGTCACCCTGTCGCTGACCCAGCCCGGTCAGCACCTGGTGGTGGTCGACCCGGACGAGCTGGACGACTGGCCGGCGCTGGCCGCCGCGCACGGGGTGGACGCCGTCTCCGGCACCCCGACCTTCTGGCGGCGCACCCTGCACCGCGACCCGGAGGCGCTGGCCCGGGTGCCGTTGCGGCAACTCACCCTCGGCGGCGAACCCGTCGACCAGACCGTCCTGGACCGGCTCCGGGCGCTCTTCCCGGCCGCCCGGATCTCCTGGATCTACGCCTCCTCCGAGGTGGGCGCGTCGATCGTGGTGCACGACGGCCGGGCCGGCTTCCCGGTCGACTGGCTCGACCAGGCCGTACCCGGTCGGCCCACCCTCTCGCTGCGCGACGGCGAACTGGTGGTCGCCTCACCGCACCACGGCGTCGGGCACGACGGCCCGGTCCGCACCGGCGACCGGGCGCAGATCGTCGAGGGCCGGGTCATGATCACCGGTCGGTTGGACTCCGACGAGATCAACGTCGGCGGCAGCAAGGTCTCCGCCGGGCTGGTCCGCGACGTGCTCACCGCCCACCCTCAGGTTGCCTGGGCCCGGGTGACCGGCCGCCGCGCGCCGGTGCTCGGCCGGATGGTGGTCGCCGAGGTCGTCCCCGCCACCGCGCCGGGCGACGCCGGCCAACCGGACGGGGCATCCCTGCTCGACGAGGGTGCGCTGGTGCGCTGGTGCGCCGAGCGGCTCCCCGAGTACGCGGTGCCCCGCCGCATCCGCCTACTGACCGAGATCCCCGTCAAGGAGACCCTGAAGAGCGATGTCTGATTCCGCGCTCGTCCCACCCAGCACCGTCGTCCTCGTCTCCGGGGGGTCCCGGGGGCTGGGCCTGGCCATCGTCACCGACCTGCTCGACGCCGGGCTCACCGTGGCCGCGTTCGCCCGCAGCGTCACCCCCGAGCTGGAGAAGCTGGCCGACGCGCACCCCGACCGGGTGCACGTCGGCGCGGTGGACGTCACCGACCTCGCGGCGGCGCAGGGCTTCGTCCGGGCGGTCGAGGCGCGGTTCGGCCCGATCGACGGGCTGGTCAACAACGCCGCCGTCGGGCAGGACTCGATGCACACGCACACCGCCACCGCCGACATCGCCCGGATCGTCGAGACCAACCTGACCGCGCCGTTGCAGCTCACCCGCCTGGTGATCCGGCGGATGCTCGGGCAGGGCCGGCGCGGCCGGGTCGTGAACGTCACCTCGATCTGCGCGCAGCGCGGCTTCCCCGGCCTGGTGGCGTACTCGGCCACCAAGGGCGGCATGGACGCGGCGACCCGGTCGCTGGCCCGCGAGCTGGGCGGGCGGATGCTGGTCAACGCCGTCGCGCCGGGCTTCTTCGCCTCGGAGATGTCCGCCGTGCTGGGCAGCACCCAGCTCGACCAGATCGTCCGCCGCACCCCGACCGGGCATCTGACCGAGCCCGCCGAGGTGGTACCGGTGGTGCGGATGCTGCTGCGCGAGCACACCAACATCAACGGCCAGGTCATCGTGGTCGACGGTGCTGCCTCGATCTGACCGTGCCTGCCCCGACCACCGGCCCGGCGGCGGTCGGGGCGACGGTGTCGTGACGGCCCGGTCCGGGTCGGCCGGTTCGGGTGCGGTCGGGTCGGTGGGCACCCGGCCGGGCGGGCAGGCGGGGCGCGCGGTCGGCCCGCCGGTCCGGCCGGCGGGAAACGTCGGGCTGCGACCGGTGCCGGCGCTGCTGGGCGCCGCCGAACGGCACCTGCGCGTCGGCACCCCCACCGAGCTGCGGTACGCGGTGACCCGCAGCCATCTCGACGACGGGCGCTGCGTCGGCTGGTACGGGCCGGTCACCCCAGGTTGGCGGGTGGCGATCGACGCCGAACGGGCCACCGCCGAGGTCCCGCCCGCGTTGGCCGCCCGCTTCGGCCCGGTCGACTTCTGGGCCCGCTGGACCCGGGCGGAGAGCCTGTGCAAACTGGCCGAGATACCGGTGGCCGCCTGGTGGCGGCGGCACGGTCTGGCCGTACCCCCGCACACGCGTGCGGTGTGGCGCACCCTGCACCTGGCCGACCTGGTGGTCACGGTGGCCTTCGCCCCCTGAACGCGCCCCCGCCCCGCGCGGTGGCGCGGGGCGGAGGCGGGCGGTGTCAGACGAGGTCCCAGCTCAGCGGGGTACCGCGGGGGACGTCGGTGGTGAAGGTGCGGCCGAGGACCCGGGCGATCTCCACCGGAGGCAGGCCGCCGGCCGGGCGGATCGAGCGGACGTTGGCTGCGGTCACCTCGTCGCCGGCCCGGACGTCGGCCACCACGAACAAGGAACGGCGGAACCGCAGCCCCTCCCGCTCGGCCGGGGTCGGGCCGATGGCGGTGCCGCCGAGCGCCGCGTGTGCCCGCGCCGACTCGACCACCAGGGCGGCCAGCTCGTCGGGGTGCAGCGAGAAGTCGGAGTCGACCCCGCCGTCGCCCCGGTCGAGGGTGACGTGCTTCTCGATGAAGCACGCGCCCAGCGCCACCGAGGCCACCGGCACCCCGATGCCGGGGGTGTGGTCGGACAGGCCGACCGGCACCCCGAAGGCGTCGGCCAGCACCGGGATCCGGCGCAGGTTGCTGTCGGCCGGTGGGGCCGGGTAGGCGGCGGTGCAGGCCAACAGCACGATGCCACCGGCCCCGCCGTCGCGGGCGGTGCCCACCGCAGCGTCGATCTCGGCGACGGTGGCCATCCCGGTGGAGATGACCAGCGGCTTGCCGGTGCCCGCGACCAGCCGGATCAGCGGCAGGTCGACCAGCTCCGACGAGGCGATCTTGTACGCCGGGACGTCCAGCCCCTCCAGCAGCTCCACCGCCGACGGGTCGAACGGGGACGAGAACACGGTCAGCCCCCGCTCCCGGGCCCGTTCGAAGATCGGCCCGTGCCACTCGTACGGGGTGTGGGCCCGCTCGTAGAGCCGGTAGAGGTTCTGCCCGCCCCACAACTCGTGCCCGCCGGAGATGCGGAACGCCGGGGTGTCCACGTCGATGGTGATGGTGTCCGGCCGGTACGTCTGCAACTTCAGCGCGTGCGCCCCGCTGGCCGCCACCGCGTCCACGATCGCCAGGGCCCGCCCCAGGTCACCGTTGTGGTTGCCGGACATCTCCGCCACCACGAACGGCTGCTCGCCGGCCCCCACCAGGTGCGGCCCGATCTTCACTGTCGTCGTCATCTGAGACCCCTGTTCCTGTGCTCGTTGCTCGTGTCCCGGCGGGCACCCCGACGCCGGCCGGTCACCGGCTGCCGCGACCCGCGAGCGCGTCCCGGTCGGCGGGGGAGTCGTGGGACGGCCCGACGACCGGCGGCACCGGTTGCGGCACGGCGGCCGGGCGGCACAACCACCCCGCCAGCCGGTGCGCCTGGCGCAGCACCGCGTACGCGAGGTAGGCGTCCCGGCCGACCAGCCGGTGCTTGAGCCCCGCCACGCCGCCCGGCCGGGGGTAGCCGCCCGGCGGCAGGTGCCGGCGGTGGTGCGCGGCGATGCGGTGGAAGAACTCGCGGCGCAGGTGCGGGTGCAGCCGGCCGTCGTTGCCGACCACCACCAGCATGTGGTTGATCATCAGAGTGAACAGCTCGCCGCGCAGCCGCTCGTCGGGATACCGGCGGGCGACCCAGTCGAACAGCCTGTCGTACTGGGCGAAGGCGTCGAAGTGGCGACCGCTGCGGGTGGAGGTGATCGCGCCCTGCCGACCCTGCCGGTAGAGGTAGCAGACCCGGTCCAGCACGGAGATCCGTTCCGCGCCGATGAGCAGCGGGTTGCTGAACGGGATGTCCTCGTACCAGCCGGGGTGGAAGCGCAGTTCCAAGTCGACCATGAACTCCCGGCGGACCACCTTGTTCCACGCGGTGTGCTGCACCCGCAGCAGCCCGGGTCGGTCGGCCAGCCGGACCACCCCGGGGATGCCGCGTAGCAGGTGACTGCTCGCGTCCACCTCCCGCCGGCCGTCCTCGCTCACCCGCAGGTGGTCGAGCATCAGCACATCGGGGCGGTGCGTCCGGAGCCGGTCCAGCACCGCCGCGATGGTGCCCGGCGGCAACCAGTCGTCGCTGTCGACGAACCAGACGTACTCCCCGACGGCCACGTCCAGGCCGGCGTTGCGGGCGGGACCCAACCCGACGTTGCGGGTCAGGTGCACCGTGCGTACGCCCGGATGCTCGGCCGCGTACGCGCGCAGCAGCTCACCGCACCGGTCCGGCGAGGCGTCGTCGACCGCGACGATCTCGACCGCGCCCGCCGCGTCGGCCGGCACGTCCGTGCGCACCGAGTCGAGGCACTGGTGCAGGTACGCCTCCACCCCGTGGACGGGGACGACGACGCTGAGCAGCGGGGTGGGCGCGGGCTGGTTGACCACCCCGCCACCCTGGTGCACGGGTATGGACGGCCACGGAACGTGACGTATCCGGCGGAGATGGAGCTGCTGAACAGCGGCCGAGCGGCAGGTTAACGGTTCAGCATCCGCCGTACCGGTGCGCCGACCGCCCGCTTGACCCGGGCCCGCAGCCGCTGTTCCCGCAGCTCCCGCACGTCGTCGCCGAGCGCCGCGTTACGGTCGCGCAGCCACTGGATGCGGGCCAGCAGTTCCTCGGGCGAGGTGGCCCCGGCGGGCCGGACCGCCGGGGGGAACACCGTCTCGCGGACCTGCGCGTCGAACCGGGCCGCGCTGTCGCCGTCGTCGAACGCGTTGCCCAGGTCGTGCCGGGCGAGGAACGCGCGCAGCACCTCGTAGCGGGCCCGGTGCCCGGTGTTGAGGGCGGTGTAGTCGGCCTCGGCATAGAGCTGTGCGGCGTCCACGTCGGCCGGCACGTCCTTCATCAGCCGGTGCGGGATGTCGAAGTACCTGGCCAGTTCCAGGGTGCGCGAGTCGTGCGCGAACAGGTAGCCGGGGGTGCCGGAGACCAGCGCGGTGATGGTGCCGTGGATCCGGGTGCCGAACGCGAAGTCGAAACCGGCGAGATAGTCCATCCAGGTCCACGGGTCGAGGAACATCCGCACCTTGTCCTGCGTGAACAGCGGGTGCGAGGTGTGCATCGGGATGGCGCTGGTCTTGCCCCGGTCCTCGGGGGCGTCGCCGTAGAGCAGGGTGCCCAGCGTCTTGAGGTCCTGCGGGAGGTAGCGCAGGTTGGGGTAGCGGGCCTGGTGCGAGGTGATGATCTTCGCCATCGACTTGACGTACGGGGAGACGGTCAGCGCCACCCGGGCGTCGGGCGTCAGGGCCGGCGCGGACTTCTCCACCCGGAACCGGTCGCCGTGCAGGAACATCGACGGGCAGCCGATCACGTCGACGGCGGAGAAGCCCAGCGTGTTCAGGTACCGCGCGGTGATCTCCCCCCGCACACCGATGCTCGGCCCCCGCTCCAGCGCCGCCCGGACGAACCGGCTGACCACGTCGTCGATCGGACGCAGGTACTCCCGGTCGCCGGTGACGTCGGTCTGCACGCCGACCCCGAACACCACCACCGGGATCCGCAGCCGCTCGACCAGCTTCGTCATCAGCTCGATGCGGTGGGCGTAGCTGCGCCGGAACGCGTTGGCCAGCGGGATGACGTACACGTCGTACTGCTCGTTGATCCGGTCGGCGTCGCGCAGGTCGACCTTGAACTCGGTCGACGTGATCCGCGCGGTGGAGGTGCGCAGCAACTTGTGCGCGGCGTGACTGAAGACCAGGTTGCCGTTGTTCTCCCCGATCCAGTTCCCCTCGTACGCCTCCTCCGGGCCGCGTACGTCGAACGGGTCCTTCTTGGCCCGCATCAGGATCCGCTGGTGCACACTCTGCTCCGTTCCTCGTTCGCCGGGCGTGCCTGCGACGGGCCGCGCCGTTCCGCCCCATGGGCGCGCGCCGACACCGACGGGTCCCGCGATGTTAGGGCAGTGGAGGGATTTCGTACACCTTCCGCACATCCGCACCACCCCGGCGCGCCACCCGCGGTGGGGTGTGCCGGTAGGGTGCCCCGGGTGACCAGCGTGCCCACCCCCGCGTCCCCGGCGCTGAACCGGCTGCCGTCGCTGACCGGGTTGCGGTGGATCGCCGCCATGCTGGTCTTCGGCTACCACGTCGGCACCATGCGGATCGTCACCCAGCCCGACGCCAAGGCGGTGGTCGACTGGCTGTTCACCCTGGGCCTGTCCGGGGTGCAGTTCTTCTTCATCCTCAGTGGCTTCGTGCTGGTCTGGTCGACGCGAGACGGCGACCGGCGGCGGGACTTCTGGCGTCGCCGGCTCGCCAAGATCTATCCCAACCACGTGCTGACCTGGGCGGCGGCGCTGCTGGTGATGTGGTGGTTCGCCGACCCGGTGGTGCCGCGCGCCGCGTGGGAGAACCTCTTCCTCATCCAGGCGTGGGACCCCACCCCCGGCTACTTCTACAGCATCAACAACGTGAGCTGGTCGCTCTCCTGCGAGCTGTTCTTCTACCTCTGCCTGCCGCTGGTGCTGCCGGCGATCCGGCGGGCCCACTCCGGCGTGCTCTGGGCCGTGGTGGTGGCGGTGCCGCTGGTCATCCTGGCGCTCTGGCCCGGTCAGCAACTGCTCCCCGAGGGCAGCAACTGGTGGTTCACCCAGGTCTTCCCGCTGGTCCGCTCCACCGAGTTCTGGCTGGGCGTCGCCGCCGCCGAACTGCTGCGTAGGGGCCACTGGCGGGGGCCCGGCCTGCCGCTGGCCAGCCTGCTGTTCGTGGTCGTCTGGGTGGCGGCGCACTGGATCCCGGCCGAGATGTGGGCGGCGCTGCTGTCGGTGGCGTACATCCTGGTCATCCCGGCGGCGGCCCGCGCGGACGTGCAGGGCCGCTGGTCGCCGTGGCGGCACCGCACCCTCATCTGGCTCGGTGAGGTGTCGTTCGCCTTCTACCTGGTGCACGTGCTGGTGATGATGACGGTGCTGCGGCTCACCGGGCACTGGGGTGTGGGGCTGCCCGGCTGGTCGGGGCCACTGGCCGTGCTCGGTTTCCTGGTGCTGAACCTGGCGTTGGCCGCTGCCCTGCACCGCTTCGTGGAGACGCCGATGATGCGCCGGCTCGCTCCCCGCCGCCGTACCCCACCCGTGCCGGCCGCCCCCGACGCCGCCCGCGGTGCCTCCGCCCGCAGTGCCGCCGCCTGCGGTGCCGCCGCCTGCGGTGCCGCTGGCCCCGACGCCGTTGTCGGCGGTGCCGTTGTCGGCGGTGGGGCGCCGGCCGGCGTCGCCGCCGCCGGTGGGGTTCGGCCGGACGGCGCGGCCGGCAGCGGCGGTGTCACCGTGCCGGGGCCGCGGGCTGCCGGCGACGGGCGGCGTGCCGGACTCCCCGTCGAGTACGTCGGACCGCGCGACCCGCACTGACCACCCCGCCCGGCCGTCCGGACCAGGTCCACGGTGGTGGGCGCGGCGACACGCCCGGCGGTGCTGCGGGTCGGTCACCCCGGCGGTAACGTGGACATATGCTCCCGGCCGCACCCACCAGTCCGCTGTGGTGGGTCGCCCGCTGGTGGTCCCGGCTGCTGACCGGCCTGGCCGTCGCGATCGCGTTCGCCGTCGCCGGCCCGTCGCTGCCCGGCCCGGCGTCGTTCGACCCGGGGCCGGCGGCAGCCGCCCTGCCGGTCGACGCGTCGCTGTCCTTGCACGCGGCCGGAGCCCCGGCCGCCCCGACCGGCATCCGCAGCGGTGGGCAGGAGGCCGACCCGGCCGGCATCGCCGCAGATCGGGCCGTCGCCGTGGTGCTCGCCGTGCCGGCAGCGGACCGGGCCGCCGTCGTGCTCGCCGTGCCGACGGCAGACCGGGTCGACGCCGTCGTGCCGGCCGGCGTCGCGCGGAGCGCCCCGCCCCCGGCGCTGCCGGCCGGTCGAACACCCGTCGCCACCGCCCCCCGGGCACCCCCGGCGGGCTGACCGCCCACGCGGGGGCCGACCACCCGCGACCGCCTCCGCCACGCACCACACCCGCACCGCCCGGCCGGATGTTCCCGCCGCCGGTACGGCCTCCTCTTCCGCATCCCGCCTGCGAGGTGTCGACCGTGAACACCGTGCTCTCCCAGTTCCTGATCGAGGTCCCGACCGCCACCGTGATCTGGTCCGCGCTGCTCGTCCTGGCGTTGACCGGGATCACCATCCTGGTGGCCCGGCCCGAGCGGGACCAACCGGCCGCAGCCACTGCCGACGCGCCGGCATCCGACGCCCCACCCCCCGTCGCCGACCTGCGTCGCTACGCGGAGGAGGTGGCCGTCGCCGCCTCCGGAGCCGCCCGGAGGGCCCGCCACCACCGCGTGGCCTGGCTGGCGGCCCACGACGCACTGGAACGGGCCTGGCAGGCGTACGACGAGGCGGAGACGCTGGCCCGCCGGTTCACCGGTGCCCGGGCGCTGCCCAGCCCGCGTACTCCCCGCACCCCCGCCGAGTACGCCGGTCGGGAGCGGTGGCTGCACCAGGAGGCCGTGGCGGCGCACTGGCGGGGAGAGTTGTCGGTGGAGCGGCTGCGGGACGTCTTCGCGCACCGCGACGGTTGGGACCCGCGTCGGCACCCGGTCGAGCACGAGGTGATGCTGGCCCGCGCGGTCCGCGAGGACCGGCGTACGGCGTACCGGGCTGCGGTCGGGCGGGAACGGGCGGCGTGGCGGAACGCCGAACTGGCCGCCGAGGCGGCCCGGTCGCTGGCTGCCGAGGCACACGCGGCGGCGCAACGGTGGCGGCCGACCCGGGTCCCACTGCCCCGTCCGGCGACGTCCGCCACCCGC
The DNA here is from genome assembly GCF_050942205.1 of Micromonospora sp. CA-248260. Lineage (NCBI taxonomy): Bacteria > Bacillati > Actinomycetota > Actinomycetes > Micromonosporales > Micromonosporaceae > Micromonospora > Micromonospora sp. CA-248260. Next base: position 2,198,588 of record NZ_CP192021.1, read on the forward strand.
CCGGCCCCTGCCACCCGCTGGCGTCCGGCCCGGGTCGGCTGACCCGGCCGTCAGGTCGGCCGGCCGCCGGTTGGCGAAGCCGGACCGGTCAGCGGTCGGCGGGTCGGCGGGTCGGCGGGACTGAATTGTTATCTGCGGGTTGTGGGTGCCGTCACTGCGGGTGGAAACCGGACACCTGGTCACAGTCGGTCACATCGACTGCGACGATCATCGGCGGTCGATGCCCTGCCGTCCGGGTTTTCGCCTGGACGGGCTCGGGCGCTCCGACCGTCCCACGCGTGGCGGGTCAGTGCCCGAGTGCCCCGAAACTGACTCGTCCAGCCCATGTTTGTGCAGCTCAGCGGGCTGGCGAGGGGGGAAACCGGCCAGTAGTGTCGCTGCGGTCCGGTGCGGTTTCCGATCGCAAGAGGCGACGCCGTGCCGACCCGCTCAATCGTGCCAGTCACGAACCGGGGACCCACACGCACCACCTGGGGTGAATCTCCGGGCCACGGCCCGGGGTAGGGCGATCTTCCCGCCCGAATCCGTCAGCTAACCCGGTCGGCGGCAAAGGAAGGAGTTCCCTCCTCGTGCAGCATGACCCCACCCCCTCGGTAGTTCCTCCACCTCGGTGCCGGGGCACCGCCGGACCGTCGCGCCCGACGCGCTGACCCGGCTCTGTGCCCCGCCGCCCGGCCCCTGCCGGGCGAGCCGCCGATCCGCCCGGCCCCCCGTCGGGCGGTCCCTGCCGAACGAGCGGCGCAACACCCGATCCGCGCGTGGCGTGTCCGCCGCGTGCCGATGGGTTGTGCCCGCCGCCTCGCCCCGTGGAGGAACACCCTGTGAAGCACCACATGAAACGACAGCTCCGCCTACTGGGCACCCGACGCCCGTACCGGATGGTCGTCGGCTCGGCGGCGGTCCTCGTCCTGGCCGCCGGTGGCACCGCCCTGGCCGCCGGGGTCGACGACGCCCCGACCGGCCAGCAGCGCGCCACCGCCGTGGCCGAGACCGCCCCCCGCCTCGACGACGTCGCCAGCCGCGCCCAGGCCCGGGTCGCCGTCCCCGCCCCGACCAGCCCGTCGGCCACCCCCTCGGCCAGCCCGTCGGCGAGCGACGCCCCGTCGCCGCGCGTCACCCGGGCGAAGGCCAGGGCCACCGCCGACCCGGACCTGACCCGCAAGGCGGCCCCGAAGCCGCCGTCGTCGAAGGTCCTGCGCTACGACTACCAGGCCCAGACCACCTACTACTACTGCGGCCCGGCGGCGGTCCGCAACGCGCTCAGCGCGGCCGGCATCGAGCGCGGCCAGGACGACCTCGCCGCCCTGTTGGGCACCACCGAGATGGGCACCAACTCGGCCGAGGACACCACCCGGGTGCTCAACGCCGTGGTCAAGGGTGACCCGTACCGGACCAGGATGTTCGCCGGCACGCCGAGCGACGCGCAGATCGACCGGCTGCGGGCCGACGTGGTCGCGGCGGTCGCCGACAAGCGGGCCGTGGTCGCGAACGTGGCCGGGGACGCCACCGACCTCGACGGCGGCTGGCACTCCTTCCCCGGCGGCCACTACATCGCCGCCGTGGGCTACCGGGACAACGGTCGTACCGTGCGGATCGCCGACTCGGCCGACCCGTCGCTGCCGGCCTACTGGGTCAGCGTGACCACCCTGGCGAACTGGATCGCCACCCGGGGCTACTCCGCCTGACCGAGCCACCCCACCCGCCCCGGCCGCCCGACCACGGGTGGCCGGGGCGGTTCGCTGTCCCCGGGTCGACCCGGCCGGCCGGACGAAGATCGTGCTCGAACATGGTTGTAGTGGCCTCCTCGCAGGAGGCCACTACAACATGGATCGAGCACGATCTTGCCGACGGAGGCGGGCGCGAGCGGAGGCGAGCGGGTGCGGGCGGAGGCGGGTGCGGGTCAGGCGTGGGGGGAGAGGGGGGCGGCGGGGGCACGGGGGGTCGGCGGGGCCCAGCCCGGTTCCAGCTCGCGGCGGGCCGCGGCCAGGAAACCCTCGGCGTACGCGTCGGCGGGGAAGTCGCCCAGGTAACGGCGGCGGGTCTGCCAGCGGGCCGCCGCCAACGGGTCGGTGTCCAGCAGCCCGGTCAGCACCTCGTCCAGGTTGGCCATGTCCCGGCGCAGCACGTAACCGGAGCGGGCCAGCGGGAACCGGTCCAGGAACTCGTCGCCGTCGACGCCCAGGTCGGTCACCGCGTACGGCTTGCCGGAGTAGAGGTAGTCGGAGATGACCCCGGAGACGTCGGAGACCAGCGCGTCGGAGCGGTTGACGCACTCGGTCAGGCTCAGCTCGCGGCTGGCCGCCGCCCCCCACAGGTGCTGCCGGCCGGTGCGGGTCCGGTCGGCGGCGAGCAGTTCGGTGAGCCGGGCCAACTGCCGGGCCGAGGCCGGATTCTGCCCGGTGTACGGGTGGGCGCGCAGGATCACCGTGGCCCCCCGGTCGAGCAGCCGGCGCAGCAGCGGCTCGGCCACCGGCAGCGAGCAGTAGTTGGCGTCGGCGTGGTGGCCGGTCCAGGTGGGGGTGTAGAGCACGGTCGGGGCGGTCAGCGGGCGGGCCTCCCGGCGTACCTCGATGGCTTCGACCTGCGGGCGGCCGACCACGACGAACTTCTCGGCGGGGATCTCCACGCCGGCCCGCGCGTACCGCTCGATCGCCGCCGGACCGGCCACGAAGATCTTGTCGAAGATGGCCGAGACCGGGTTGGCGCTGGGGGCCTTGTCGCTGTCGCCGTGGTGCAGCTGCACGTGGGTGAGCTGGGTGAACCGGATGCAGTGACTGTTCTTCGCCCCGTGGTTGACATAGAACGCCACCCGCAGGCTGGGCACCAGCGCCTCGTCCATCGCCTTGAGGGTGGGGCAGTAGACCACCGGGGCGCTCGTCGCGGCGGCGATCGTGGGCAGGAACTCCGGCTCCCGCAGCAGCACCAGGAACGGCCGGCCGAGCCGCTCCAGGTAGGGCAGCCACATGGTGACCTGGTATTCCGAGCCGGGTGGGGCGGAGAAGTAGAGCAGGAACTCCGGCTGGTGCGCGCGCAGCGCCCGGGTCACCGGGCCGCCCCCGCCCGACGGCCGGAACCGCCGCCGGGCCAGGTCCAGGCCGACCGCACCGCAGCCGGCCGCGACCACCAGCACGACGACCAGCGCCAGCACGGCAGGCAGGGCGAACGCGGCGGCCACCGCCACCACGGCGAGCAGCCCCAGCAGTACGCCGCCGAGCCGGGCGGCGACCAGCGGGGTCCACGCCCGCAACGGCAGGTTCGCCGCCCGGATCTCCAGGTTGCCGGCATCGCGCAGCGGTCCCACCAGCAGCACCAGGCCCAGCAGCAGCAGCGCGGTGAGCGCCAGCACCGGGTCGAACCCGTCGTCGAGCCGGCGGGCGTAGCCGACCAGGATGCCGGCGGCCAGCAGCACCGTCTCGGCGACGATGTCGGCGTCGGGGCGGACCCGACGTTCGTAGCCGGCGGCGGCCAGCGCGGCCACCGCCAGGGCCAGGCCCCAACCGGTGGCCCCGGTGAACGCCACCACCAGGAAGGCGACCACGGCCAGGCCGGTGGTCAGGCACCGTGCGATCAGTTTCCTGACCAGCTCACCACGCATGTCGTACCGTCTCCGGGGGTCGGGTCAGCCGGCGTCGACGCCGCTGGGCAGCCGGTCCTGCTCGGCCGCGGTCGGCTGCGCCGGCACCGGGGCCGCCTCGCCGGGGGCCCGCCGGACGTCGATCACCTGACCGGTGAGGTCGGAGATCAGCACGTCGAGCGAGGACTGGGCGACCGTTTCGGCGGCCAGCAGGGTGTGCTCCGGCTCCTCACCGAACGCCTTGGTACGCATCGGGGTGGCGGTGCGCTCCGGGTTGATGCAGTTGACCCGGACGCCGTACTCGGCCCACTCGTCGGACAGTGCCTGGGTCAGGTTGACCAGCGCCGCCTTCGTCGAGGAGTAGAGCGCGTACTGGGCCCGGCCCCGGGTGTAGGAGCTGGACGTGTAGAGCAGCAGCTGACCCTTGGTCTGCTGGAGGTACGGCAGGGACTGCCGGGCGGCGATCACCGGGCCGACGAAGTTGACCTGGAGCACCCGGTCCATGGTCTCCTCGTCCATCTCGGCCAGCGCGCCCTTCTCCAGGATGCCGGCGGTGACCACCACGTGGTCGATCCGGCCGGTGGCCTCGAACGCGGTCTTCAGTGCGGCCTCGACGTCGCCGGTCTGCTCGACGTGGGTGCCGGTGCTGGAGCGGCTGAACGCGAAGACCTGCGCGCCGTAGCCCCGGGCCAGCTCGGCCAGGTCGTGCCCGATGCCGTAGCTGCCGCCGAAGATGACGATCGTGCGCCCGGCCAGCTCCTCGGTGTAGCTGCGGTGCGACAGCCGGGGGGCCTGGGCGGCGGCGAGCTGGAACAGCTTGTCGGCGAGGTGCACGTCGACCGGGTGGGTGACCTTGATGTTCTCGTCCGACCCGTCGATCACCTTGATCGGGGTGCCGGGCAGGTAACGCAGCACCACACCGCAGTCGTCGGTGGCGGCGAAGTCCGGGTCGCCCTCGGCCCGCCGGTACGCCTCCCGGATGGTGCCCGAGCGGAACGCCTGCGGGGTCTGCCCCCGGCGCAGCCGGGACCGGACCGGGATGTCGGTGATGCACTCGTCCTCGTCGACCTGGATGATCGTGTCGGCGGAGGGGATCGCCACGTCGACGGCGGAGTAGCTCCACAGCGCGTTCACGCACTCGCGGACGATCCGGGCGCTGACCAGTGGGCGGACCGCGTCGTGGAAGAGGATGTTGACGTCGCCGTCGCCGACCGCGTCCAGGGCGGCCCGGGTGGTGGCGTTACGGGTCTCGCCGCCCTCGATGACCTTGCTGACCTTGCGGAAGCCGGCCTTGTCGACGATCTGCTGGGCGTCGGCGACGTGCCCGGTGGCCATCAGCACGATGATCTCGTCGATCTCCGGGGCGGCCTCGAAGACGGCCAGGGTGTGTTCGATGATCGGCTTGCCGGCGATCTTCAGCAACTGCTTCGGGATGCCCAGGCCGAGCCGGGTCCCGGTGCCTCCGGCCAGCACCACCGCCACCGTCCGCGAGGGCCGCCACGGTGCCGGGGTCTCCGGTGTGGCGTCCGGGCCAGTGGTGTGGTCCTGCGTCATTGCCGATCCTCACTCTCGGGGGATGTCTGCACGCGTCCCGGGGGTCACCCTGAACGAAGGATTGCGCCAGCGTGGCGACGGGATGAACCTTAACGCGCGGACCGCGCCGCCCCAACGGGACGACGCGGTCCGTGGAGCATCGGATCGATGCCGTACGTGCGCCCGGAATACTACTTGCCGTTGGCGAATGCCTCGTACGCCCGGATCACCTCGTCGGTGGGCCCGTCCATCCGGATCAGCCCCGACTCCAACCAGATCGTCCGTTCACAGGTGTCCCGTACCGAGGAGAGCTGGTGGCTGACCAGGAAGACCGTGCCGGCCCCCTCGCGTAGTTCCCGGACCCGCTGCTCGCTGCGCTTACGGAAGCCCTTGTCGCCGGTGGCGAGCGCCTCGTCGATCAGCAGCACGTCGTGCTTCTTGGCGGCGGCGATGGAGAACCGCAGCCGGGCCGCCATGCCCGAGGAGTACGTCCGCATCGGCAGGCTGGCGAAGTCGCCCCGCTGGTTGATCCCGGAGAACTCGATGATCTCCGGCGTCATCCGGGCCACGTCGTCGGGCTGCATCCCCATCGCCAGGCAGCCCAACGTGACGTTGCGCTCACCCGACAGGTCGTTGAGCAGGGCGGCGTTCACCCCCAGCAGGGACGGCTGGCCCTGGGTGTAGACCGCGCCCCGGTTGACCGGGAGCAACCCGGCGATGGTGCGCAGCAGGGTCGACTTGCCGGAGCCGTTGCTGCCGATCAATCCGATCGCCTCACCCCGGTACGCGGTGAAGGACACCCCCTTGACCGCGTGCACCTCCTGGATGTTGGGCGCGGAGGAGCGCTTGACCAGCCGGCGCAGCGCGGCCACCGGTGTGCTCCCGCCCCCGGCGCCCTTGTGTACCCGGTAGATCACGTGTGCGTCGTCCACCACCACGGTGGGGATCCGCTCGACGACCCGGGGCAGGGTCACGGTGACGTCGTTGGACGTCTCGTACCGGTCATCCACGGCCGTACTCCTGTTCGCCGCGCCAGAAGTAGACGTACCCGGCGATCCCGCCCAGAATCGCCCAGCCGGCCGCCACCAGCCAGAGCTGGGTCAGCGACTCGTTGAGCAGTGGCGCCTGCTCCAGCAGGGCGTACCGGGCCAGCTCGATGTAGACCAGGATCGGGTTGAACTGGATGAGCGTCGAGGCCCACTCCGGCAGCCGGTCGAACAGCTTGACGTTGTAGAGCACCCCGGAGCCGTACATCCAGGTGCGCAGGATGAACGGCATGACCTGCTTGAGGTCGCTGGCCTTGGAACCCATCCGGGCGACCACCATCACGACCCCGGCGTTGAAGGCCGCCTGGAGCAGCAGTGCCGGCGGCAGCATCAGCCAGGCCAGGGTGAGCGGCTCGCCGGTCACCAGCACGATGCCGACCAGCACGATCATCGAGGCCAGCAGCTGCTGGAACTGGGTCAACGTGGCGGCCAGCGGCAGGCAGGCCCGGGGGAAGTGCAGCGCCCGGATCAGCCCCAGGTTGCCGCTGATCGACTGGGTGCCGGCCAGCACGGCGCTCTGGGTGAAGTTGAAGATGAACAACCCGGTGGTCAGGTACGCGATGAAGTTCGGGATGGTGTTCTGCCCGAGCACCACGCCGAAGATCAGGTAGTAGACGGCGGCGTTGGTCAGCGGGGTGAGCACCTGCCAGATCTGGCCCAGCTTGGCGTTGCTGTACGAAGCGACCAGTTTGGCGTTGGCGTACGCGGCGGTGAAGTGCCGGTAGGCCCACAGTCTGCGGCTGTACTCGGTCAGAGAGGGGCGCTCACCGGCGACCCGTAGTCCGTGCCGAGCGGCCAGCTGCGCCTGGGTCAGGCCCGTTTCGGGGTCGACCAGCGCGGTGGTGGCCATGGGAAGGGCGCTCCGATCTTTCGTACCAACGGGATGCGCGCGACGATGGGAACTGTGGGTCGGCGCGGTGCCGGGGCAGCCTCGTCGCTGCGTGGACGGTAGTCCATAACACGTCGGGACGCAACCGTACCGTCGTTGCGCTACATTGGCCCACGTGACAGGTGCGAAGAGTCCCCGATGACCAGCGACAAGAGGCGTGCGCCGGCCGGTGCCGCAGTGCTGAGAGGCGACATCACCAGGGCCATCCGCCGCGCGTTGATGCAGGAACTCGCCGCCGTCGGATACGGGCGGCTCTCCATCGAGGCGGTGGCCCGCCGGGCCGGCGTCAGCAAGACCGCGATCTACCGGCGGTGGAGCTCGAAGCTCGACCTGGTGATCGAGACCGTGGTCGCCGCCGCCGGCAGCAAACTGCCGGCGCTGGACACCGGCAGCCTGCGCGGCGACCTGACGCTGCTGTTCCAGGTGGTCGCCCACGCGCTGAGCCACCCGCTGGCCTCGCAGATCATCCCCGACCTGCTCGCCGAGGCGGCCCGCAACCCGACCATCGACGAGACCCTGCAGCAGTTGCTGCGGGCCAAGCAGCAGGAGATCGGCGGCCGGCTGATCGGCCTGGCGGTGGAGCGCGGCGAGCTGCCCGCCGACACCGACGCCGACGCGGCGGTCGACCTGATCGTCGGGCCGCTGTACTGGCGACTGGCCATCGCCCGTACCCCGCTGACCCCGACCTACCTGGACCTGCTGGTGGAGTCGGTGGCCATCGGGCTCACCGCGAACGGCACCGTGCCCCGGCCGCGGGCGGCCCCGGTGTCCGGTTGACCCGGCATCCACCCCACCCGGCCAACTCCGGGACACCGCCACGCCGCCCACCGGCCATCGACGGACGATGGTTGCGGTTACCCTGCTTTCCGGACCGGAGCCGGGCGACCGTCCGCCGCCCGCCGGCCGTACGACTCTCGCGTACCGTGCCCGTACGACGACAAGGACGATCCGTGCCGAACGCCGACCCCGTTGCCGTCGCGCCTCCGCCCGTCGCACCACCCCCCGCCGCACGGCCGCGGCCCGCGCACCGGTTGCGGTCGGCGCTCGCCGCCGCCCCGGCCGTCGTCACCGACGCGGCCGTGCTGGGCTTCGCGCTGTGGACGGTGCTCTACCACGCGTCCTTCCTGTTCGGGCTGCGCCCGTCGGTGACGTTCCTGATCTGGCTGGTCGGCTGCGCCCTGATCACCGCCCTGGTGGCGGTGCGTGCCCTGCGCCGGGCCCGGGTCCCCGCCCCGGCGGGTGCGGCTTCCGACGCCGCCGGAGCGCCGACGGCTACCGAAGCCGTCCCGGCGGGCGGCACGGGCCAGCCGCGCCGCTGGCTGCTGCCCGTGGTCGCCGCCGGGGTGGTCGCCGCCGTCACCGCCGGCCTCGCCGGCACCCCGGCCGGCGACGTGCTCTCCTGGTGGGTCCCGGCCGCCGCCGGCGCGGTCGCGGGCGTCGGTGCCATGCTGCTCACCCGGCGGGCGTGGCGGGCTGACGACGCGGCGCCGCCCGCGTCACCGGTCCCCACCGCCCTCCAGTCCGGGTACGCGCTGCTGATCTCGGTCGGGGTGGCGATCTCCTCGCTCTACCTGGCCCGCAACACCCCGGACGACGTCTACTACGTCGGCAAGACCGTCTGGGTGGCCGACCGTGACCTGGTGCCCACCAACGACTTCCTGTTCACCGAGAACGTCGCCCCGGCGATGGGTTCGCTGCCACCGACCCCGTCGATCGAGGTGTTCGACGGCGCGCTCGCGCACGTGCTCGGCATCCACGGCGCGTCCGCCACCTGGTACCTGGCGCTGCCGGTGATGGCGGTGCTGGCCGTCCTGGCGTTGTGGCGGCTCACCCACCGGTGGGCCCCACGCCGGCCGGTGCTCGCGTTCAGCGTCGCGGTCACCTACCTCTACCTGGTGGCCGGCTCGGACGCCGCGCTCGGCACCTTCCACCTGCCCCGCCTCTACGAGGGCAAGGGGATGTTCGTCTCGGCGGTCATCCCGCTGATGTGGCTCTACCTCACCGAGTGGTTCGACACCCGGTCGCGCCGCTCGCTGCTGCTCGTCTTCGCCCTCTCCGTCACCGCGGCCGGCCTCACCACCACCTCGGCGATCATCCTGCCGATGCTGGTCGGCGCGGCCGGGCTGGCGATGCTGCTGGTCGGCCGCTGGAAGGACGCGGTGGTCGGCGGGCTGGCCGCCGTGGCGTACCCGGTGGGGGCGATCGTGGTGTCCCGGCTGGTGCTGGGCGGTATGGACGCGGCCGGCGCGGACGACGCCTTCTTCGACGCCGAGTACACCTACCGGCGGACGCTGCTGGTCGGGATCGTCGGCGTGATCAGTGGCCTGGCGCTGTGGTGCGGGCCGCTGCTGGCCCGTCGGCGCACCCCGGCCCTGCTGGCCGCCGGTGCCGCCCTGGTGATGAGCGTGCTGCTGGTGCCCGGCGTGCTGGAGACGCTCGGCGCGCTGACCGGCATCTCCGTGGTGCTCTGGCGGGTGCCGTGGCTGCTCGCCCTGCCGACCCTGATCGGCCTGCTCTGCACGGTGCGCGTCCCGTCGCCGTCGCGGCTGCTGCGCGGTGCGGTCGGCGGGCTGGTCGCCGCCGCGATGGTCACCTCGTTCGCCGTCTGGGCCACCCCGATGTGGTCGAAGGACAGTTGGGTCGAGACGCACACCCGCCCCACCTGGAAGCTGCCCCAGCAGCGGCAGGAGATCGCCTTCTGGATCTCCCGGCAGGACCGGCCGGCCGGGTTGCTCCTCGCCCCGTCGACGATCATGCGGACCTCACTGATCGTCACCAGCCGGGTCCGGGTCGTCCTGCCCCGCGACTTCTACCTGGTGGAGTACGACCTCAACTCCGACTTCGCCAAGGACCGGCTGTTGCTGGCGCACTTCGCCGACGGGCGGGAAAAACCCGCCCGGGACCAGGTCGACGCCGCCGTCGACCGGCTCGGGGTGGGCACCATCTGCGTCTACAACGGCAACCGGTACGCCCGGGACATGGCCGTCGAGCTGGGCTTCAAGGAGTTCGCGACCCGACCGGGACCGGGCGCGACGACCTGCTACGGCCGGGCGGGCTGAGCGGCGGACGTCAGGTGTCGCCCGAGGGGTATCGTCGCGTCTGACCGAAATGGACCTGGATACCCGAGCGACACCGGGACGCCCTCTCGCGTTAAAGTCGCAATCACCCGCAGACCGGCACGTTCGGTCGCGGTGCTGCGGTCACGCCCGTCGCACGACGAGGCCGTCGACCGCCGGGCCCCGCCCGTCAACGACCTCGTAGGGAGCGTCCTCCTTTGTTCGGCACGTTACTGGAACGCACCGGCACCGCCGCCCGAGGCGCACTGCTGGTGCTGTTCTACCTGGTCATGCTCGTCGCGGGCGTCTTTGGATGGGTGGTCCTGTTCGCCGTGGCCGGGCTGGCCGCGGTGGTCGGTGAGTTCGCCGTCACCCGCTGGTCGCCGCCCTCGGACACGCTGCTGGAAAAGGTCGGTCTCAACCGGGGCTACCGGCAACTGAGCCGGGACCTGGCGTCCGTGCTCCTGGTCGCCGCCACGGTCCCGCTCACCGGGGTCGAGCTGACCTGGCTGCTGGTGCTCCCGGCGGCGGTCTGGGTGATCGCCGTCTTCGCGGGTGCCCTGAACACGATGATCGACCGGCGCAACCCCGTCTCCGCCCTGGTCCGCAACATCGAGCTGGGGCCGATCCGCTCGGCGCCCCGCCCGCCGGACTGGATCGCCAACCTGGCCGGTGTGCCGCTCGCGGTGCTCAACGTGCTGCTGATCCCGGCCGCCGTGGTCGCCGCGGTCCGTGTCGACGCCACCCCCGTGCTGGCGGTCGCCGCGGTGGCCGCCGGGCTCGCCGCGCTGATCGGCGCGGTGGTCGCGGTGACCTGGCTGCGCGGTCGGGGCACCGGCAAGAGTCCGGTGCTGCCGGTGTTGCAGCGCTGGCTCGACAACCACCGGCCCGAGGTCGCGCTCTACTTCGCCGGCCCGGCCAAGGACGTCTACCAGGCCAACATGTGGCTGGCCCCGACCGAGGCGCTGCACCAGCGGGCGGTCGTGCTGATGCGCAGCAAGGAAGCGTTCTGCGAGCTGGCCGACACCCGGCTACCGGTGATCTGCGTGCCCACCGGGCCCGACTTCATGAACCTCGAACTGGGCACCGTCCGGGCCGCCCTCTACGCGGCGAACGTCGGCGCCAACATCCACATGTTGCGCGAGCCGGGCATGAAGCACGTCTTCGTCGGTCACGGCGACAGCGACAAGCAGGCCAGCGTCAACCCCTACAGCAAGGTGTACGACGAGGTGTGGGTCGCCGGCCTGGCCGGCCGGGAGCGGTACGCGCGGGCCGCGGTCGGCGTCCGGGACGACGACATCGTGGAGATCGGCCGGCCGCAGCTCGCCGGGGTGCACACCTTCGGCTCGACGGCCCCCGACCGGCCGTTCACCGTCCTCTACGCCCCCACCTGGGAGGGCTGGCTCGACGACGACCCCTACCACACCTCGCTGGTGCTGATGGGGGAGCGGATCGTCCGGGGGGTGCTCGCCTCGCCGCAGGTGCGCCTGGTCTACAAGCCGCACCCGCTGACCGGTTCCCGGTCCAAGGAGGCCAAGGCGGTGCACGAGCGCCTGGTGTCGCTGATCCGGGCCGCCGGTGGTGACCCGGACGCCGGTTCGCTGGACGGCCCCGGGCACCGGGTGGTCACCGGCCGGGTCCCCGCGCTGTTCGACTGCTTCAACCAGACCGACCTGCTGGTCAGTGACATCTCCAGCGTGGTCTCCGACTTCGTGCAGAGCCAGCGGCCGTACGTGGTGGCCAACCCGAGCGGGCTGCCGGAGGACGAGTTCCGGCGCGAGTTCCCCACCTCCCGGGGGGCGTACCTGCTCTCCCGCGACTGCGGTGAGCTGCCGAAGATCCTGGCGCTGACCCGGGCCGGCGACGACCCGATGACCGACGCCCGGCGGGAACTGAAGACCTACCTGCTCGGCCCGGCCGAGGCCAACCCGATGGACCGGTTCCAGGAGGAGATCGGCCGGCTCTGCCGCTGACCGGACGGGGTACGGGGCCCGGGGCGAACACCCGTCCCGGGCCCGGTCCCGTTCGCTGGCCGGCCCGGCACCGGCCGACCCGTGTTCCCCGTGGTTTCCGGCGGGCCGGTGCTTCTGCCACCATTCGCTCGTCATCCGTACGACGAATGGGGGTCACCGGTGCGCATCCTGCTGGTCGAGGACGACCGACGGGTGGCCGCCGCCCTCGCGTCGGCGCTGACCCGCCGCGGCTACGAGGTGGAGCACGCGGCCACCGTCGCTGCCGCGCTCTCGGCCGCCCCCTGTGACCTGGTGCTGCTCGACCTCACCCTGCCCGACGGGGACGGCACCGAGGTGTGCCGGGAGTTGCGGCGGCGCAGCAGCCAGCTCGGCATCATCGCGGTGACCGCTCGCGGTGAGGAACGGGACCGGGTGCTCGGGTTGCGGCTCGGTGCCGACGACTACGTGGTGAAGCCGTTCTCCATGGTGGAGTTGCAGGCCCGGATCGAGGCGGTGCTGCGGCGGGCGGCCCACGCCGCGCCGGCGCGGGACCTGATCGAGGTCGGGTCGGTCCGTATCGACGTCGCCGCCCGGACGGTCGCCGTCGACGGTCGGCAGGTGGCGTTGACCCGCAAGGAGTTCGACATTCTGCTCTCGCTGGCCCGCCAGCCCGGGACGGCGGTGTCCCGGGACCGGATCCTGCTCGACGTCTGGGGCACCACCTGGGCCGACCGGCACACCGTCGAGGTGCACGTCGGTTCGCTGCGGGGCAAGCTCGGCGACCCCCGGCTGGTGGAGACCGTACGCGGGGTCGGCTACCGGCTCCGGGGCGAGTGAGGGGCAGCCGGTGCGGCGTCGACTGGTGATCAGCTACCTGCTGCTGATGGTGCTGGTGCTCCTGGCGTTGGAGACGCCCCTCGCGGCGACGCTGGCGTCCCGGGAGACCGACCGGGTCCGGGCCGACCGGCTCGCGGACGCGACCCGGTTCGCCTCGCTGGCCGGGCCGGCGCTGCGGGGCGGCGGCGCCGGGCCGTTGACCGGCGAACTCGTCAGCTACGACCAGCTGTACGGCATCGGAGCCGCGGTCGTCGACCGGGACGGCCGGGCGCTGGTGGTGTCGACGAGTTGGCGTACGGGCCGGGACACCCGGGCGGCGCTGGACAGCGCGTTGGCCGGGCAGCAGTTCAACGGGCCGGACTCGGTCTGGCCGTGGGTGGACGGCCCGCTGGTGGTGGCGGTGCCGATCAACGACGGTGGTGAGGTGCTCGGCGCGGTGGTCACCAGCACCCCGGTGGCGAAGGTCCGGCGCACGGTCACCGCCTGGTGGCTGCTACTCGCCGGGATCGGCCTGCTTGCCGTGCTGGCCTGTGTCTCCACCGCGTTCGGGCTGGCCGGTTGGGTGTTGCGCCCGGTGACCGAGCTGGACGCGGTGACCCACGAGATCGCCGAGGGGGACCGGGGCGCCCGGGTGCAGGACCGGTGGGGGCCGCCCGAGCTGCGCCGGTTGGCAGCCAGCTTCAACCACATGGCGGTGGTGGTGTCCGACGTGATGGACCGGCAACGGGCCTTCGTCGCGCACGCCAGCCACCAGCTGCGCAACCCGCTGACCGCGCTGCGGCTGCGGGTCGAGGAGCTGGGGCCCAGCGTCACCGACCAGGCCGGCCAGGTCGAGCACCGGTTGGCCCTGGAGGAGACCGACCGGTTGGCGCTGGTCCTCGACGGGCTGCTCACCCTGGCCCGCGCGGAGCGGGAGCAGAACGAACGGGTCACCGTGGACGCGGCGGCGGTGGCCGCGTCCCGGGTCGCCGCGTGGGAGCCGCTGGCCCGGCACCGGTCGGTCACCCTGCTCCTGGCGGCGTCCGGCCCGGCGTACGCGCGGACCGTGCCGACCGCCGTCGACCAGGCGCTGGACGCGCTGATCGACAACGCGATCAAGTTCAGCGGGGAGGGCGGCGAGGTGACGGTGGCGGTCCGGCACGTCGACGGGGGCACCGCGCTGGAGGTGCGCGACACCGGCCCGGGGATGACCTCGGAGCAGCTCCACCAGGCCACCGAGCGGTTCTGGCGGGCCCCGGACGCACAGAACATCGAGGGTGCCGGCCTCGGCCTGACCATCGTGGCGGTGCTGGTGGACGCCTCCGACGGTCGGCTCACCATGCATCCGGGTCAACCGCGCGGTCTGGTCGCCGAGCTGTGGTTCCCCGGCCCGTCCGACATCGCCCCCCCGTCGGACACCGGCTCCCCGTCCGACGCCGACTCCCCGCCGGACGCCGTCGTCCCCGCCCTGCCCGGCGGGGCGGGCTGAGTCAGGGTTTGGCGGACCGGTACCAGGCGGCTGCGCCCGGGTGCAGCGGTAGCGGGGTGGTGGCGATCGCCGAGCGGGGACTCATCCGGCCGGCTGCCGGGTGGGCGGCGGCCAGCTCCGACCGACGTTCCATCAGCAGCCGGGTCACCTCGCGCACCAGGGGCTCCGGCAGGTCCGCCCGGACGATCAGGTAGTTGGGGTTGGCGACCGTGGTGACCGGGTCCACCCCGTACACCGAGCGGGGGATGTCCCGGGAGACGTACACCTCCCGGTAGGCGCGACGTAGCGGCTCGGTCCACTCGCCCAGGTTCACCAGCCGGATCGAGGTGGCGTCGGCGAGCGCCTTCACCCCGCGTACCGGCAGGCCACCGGAGAAGAAGAAGGCGTCGATCCGGCCGGCCCGCAGCGCGGCCACCGAGTCGTCCAGCCCGAGGTGTTCCTGCCGGACCTGGTCGCCGCCGAGCCGGGCCACCTCCAAAAGCCGGGTCACCGTGACCTCGGTGCCGGACCCGGCCGCGCCCACCGAGACCCGCCGTCCGCGCAGGTCGGCGAGGTCGCGGATCGGTCCGCCGGCGGTGGTGACCAGGTGCAGCAGGTCGTCGTAGACGCGCGCCACCGCGAGCACCTTCGGTGGGCCGTTCGGGTGGGTGTCGAGCACGTCGGCCTGGGTGAAGCCCAGCTCGGCGGCACCGGAACCGACCAGCCGGACGTTCTCGGCGGAGGCGGCGGTGACCACCACGCCGGCCCGGACACCGGGCATCTCGCGGTTGAGGACGGTGGCCAGCGACTGGCCGAAGGCGTGGTAGACGGCGGTCGGGCTGCCGGTGGCGATCCGGATCCGGACCGGTTCGTCGGGGGAGTCCTGGCAGGCGACCAGCCCGCCGAGCACCACGACCAGCAGCATCAGCAGCGCTGTGCCGGCGGAGGCGGACCGCCGGCCGCGCCCGGTCCGGCGACGGCTCACGCGGTGCACTCTGCGCCGTCACCGCCCTCGGCGCAAGCTCAGACGGCCGGTGCCGGGCCTGACCGCCGGGTCAGCCCGCTGCGGGGTGGACGCCTCGACGTCCGCCGCGCTCAGGCCGGGGCGGGCTGCCGGGCGGGGGCCAACGCGGCCCGCTCCATGATCCGCAGCCGGTCCGGCCCGTCGGCGACGCTGACCACCAGGCAGCCGGTTCCCGGTCGCAGCAGCGCCGGCACCTCCAACTGGGCCGCCGACCGGACCAGCACGGCGGCCAGTTCCCGGTCGGCCAGCCGGATGCCGAGGATGTGCCGCCGGACGTGCCGGCCGCCGGCCAGCAACGCCGAGCGCCAGGCCGCCGAGGCGAGCCGGGTCCGCCAGGCGGCCCGGGGGGTGGACGAGCCGACGGCGGGGCCGAGCAGTTCCCGCCGTCCCTGCCGCCAGCCGGCCTCGCGTAACGCCGTGTACCCGGGCACCTGCGCCGTCGGCACGTGCAACCGGTGCAGCTCGTAGCGGCGACGCAGGCCACCGGTGGCCACCTCGTGCTCGACGGGGACGCCGAGCCGGACGAGCAGTTGCCGCATCCGCAGCGCGGCGTCCTCCCGGTTGAACTCCACCACCGCCCGTGGTGGGGGTGGTGTCGGGCGGTGCGTGGCGACGGCCGGCGTCGGCGTGCAGCGCACCAGGCAGGCCACCTCGAACGCGTCGGCCAGGGTCAACCAGTCCAGCGGTGGTGGGGACGCCGGGGGGCGCGGCCGGTCGAGCAGGCGGGGTTCGGAGGTCATCGGACCGCTCCTTCTCGACGGGGGTTCCCCTACGGTCGCCTGCCGGTCCGCCCGCCTCCAGCCATCGGCACCGGATTTGAGGAAATCTTGCGTTCCTAGAGTTCGGTCACCACCACGTCGACCTGACGGGGGCGGCCCGCCGTCACCGGCTGCTCCTCGACCGGGTACTTCAGGTCACGCAACGCGCCGATCAGGGCGGTCGCGGTGCGCGGCCGGGCCCCCGCAAGCAGCAGGTCGCGGACCAGCCGGCCCTTGGTGGCCTTGTTGAAGTGGCTCACCACCGTGCGTTCCCCCGGCCGGCGTTCGTGCAGCACCCGCACGGTGACCGTCCGGGCGGCCAGCTCCGCCGGCGGCGTCCAGGTCGCCGCATAGGCGGCGGACCGCAGGTCCAGCACCGGGCCGCCGCCGGCCGCCGCCGTCAGCACCGGCGACAACACCCGCCGCCAGTACGCCGACAGCGCCCCCACCCCCGGCAGCCGCGCCCCGATCGGGCACCGGTACGGCGGGATCCGGTCGGTGAGGCGTACCGCGCCCCACAGGCCCGAGCTGACCAGCACCGAACGGCGGGCCGCCCGCAGCGCCCCGGGCGGCAGGGTGGCCAGGCCGAGCGCCTCGTAGAGCACCCCGGTGTAGACCTGCCCGGCCGGTGCGGTGGCGGCCCGGTCCAGCCGGGCGTTGCGGGCCAGCTCGCCCCGCTGACCGGCGGTCAACCCCAGGGCGGCCAGGGCGGCGTCGGCGACACCGGGCCCGTCCGACCGGTCGGCGGCACCGAGGGCCATCAGCGCGGTCAGCACCTCCTCGCGGGCCGGGGTCAACTCGGGCAGGGAGAGCCGGGTCAGGTCGAGCCGACGACCGGTGCCGGCGTCGGCCTTGCCCTCGGAGGGCGGCAGCAGGATGAGCACCCGGAAAGCGTACGGGCCGAGGTCAGCGCCACGGCCGGACGGCACTCGCCGGGTGGTACACCCGGTATCCGGCGACCTCGACCAGCCGGGCGGGGTCGGCCCCGTCCCCGAGCAGCCCCCGCAGCCGGCGCTCCGCCGGGGAGTCCACCGGCAGCACGTACCCGGGTCGTTGCGCCCCCTCCACCCGCCGCCAGTACGGTCGGTAGCGGTTCTGCCCGGGGGTGAGTTGCCCGTCGAGCACCGCGCAGACCACCCGCTCACCGGTGTCGAAGGTCAACCGGTTGCAGGTCCAGTAGTCGCCGTAGACCTCCCGCAGGCCGGTCCGGCGCACCGCGTCGGCCAGCTCCCGGGCCCGCCGCTGGTCGGCCCGGGGCGCGTCCAGCGCCGTCAGGAACAGCCCGGTCGCCACCACGGCGGTGGTGGTCAACCCGGCCAGCACCGCCGTGGCGCTCGCCCCGACCAGCCGACCGACCACCCCGACGGTGCCCCGCCAGCAGGCCGCCGCCGCCAGCCACAGCGGCCACAGCACCGCCGGCAGGGAGATCTGCACCACCGCCAGGTAGCGGGCGTTGGCCAGCGGGTCGGTCGCGGCGGGCGGACTGCGGACGTACGACAGCAGGGTCAGGGCGGCACCGGCGATCAGGGCGAGTTGGGCGACGGGCCGGACCCGCACGGCGGTCGGCCGGCCCGTGGTCCGGCGGTAGCCGACCAGGGCGAGCCCGGCGGCGGCGACCAGCAGCACCGGGTAGAGCGCCCCGAACCACTCCTGCCGGCGGGCGCACCCGGTGACCGGGCAGAGGCCGGTGGCCAGCGGTACCCCGGTCAGCAGCCCACCGCGCACCCGGTCGACCAGCGGCGGCGTCGGCCCGGTGCCGGCGCTGAGCTGGCGCAGCACCGACCACGAGTCCGCGCCCGGCGGGGCGACCAGGTTGTCCCAGACCAGCGGGGCCACCCCGACCGCGAACCCGGCCACCAGCAGCAGCCCCGACCAGCCGAGCAACTCCCGGCGGGTGGCGTAGACCAGCAGCACCCCGGCGGCCGCCAGGTAGGGGGCGAGCAGCCAGTCGGACCAGAGCGCCGCCCCGGCGCACACCCCGGCCAACCCCACCGCCGCCCGTCGCCACCCGGGCCGCCGCCACCGGCCCCGTCGCCCCGCCAGCCCCACCGCGATCAGCAGGATCGCCAGCACCATCGGTTTACCCTCGGGCCGCCCGCCGACCACGGTGAGCTGGTCGCGGACCACCCGTTCGGTGCCGAGCGCCAGCAACCCGACGGTGAAGGTGGCGAACCACGGCCGGTAGAGCCGCCGGCTCAGCCGGTGCGACAACCAGAGGAAGAGCGCGTACAACGCGACGAGCGGCAGCCGTAGCACCGGCCAGGACGGTCCGGCCAGCGCCACCAGCGGGGCGGCCAGGTAGGATTCGATCATGCCCATGTAATGCTGCCCGTAGAGGAAGACCGGGTGTTCCCGGCCGGCGGCGATGTGCAGCGCGGCCAGCCCGAAGGTCGCCTCGTCGCTGTTCGCGGCGGGCACCGTCAGCAGGGTCAGGACCAGCCGGTAACCCACCCCGGCCACCCCGAGCAGCAGCGCGACCCGCGCCGGACGGTCCAGCCGTGCGCGGTCGGGCGGTACACGTGTCGACACGACCAACGCCCCCGTCGTCGTCCCGACCGGAGTGTGTCACGCCGGCCGGGCCTCCCGGGCCGGATCGGTCCAGCCGACCCGATGCCGGTCCGCGCCCGCCCAGCGCGCCCGACTCGTCTCCCGTCCGGTCCGTCTCCCGTCCGGCCCGACTCGTTTCCGCCCGGCCCGGGGCGTCGGACGTCTGGTGCGTGCGCCGCCGTCCACCTGGGCGCTCGACCCGCTGTGCTCCTGGTCGCTCGCCTGGCCGCTGCCGGACTCCTGTGGCAGGGTTGCAACGTGCCCTCCACCACCGCGAGCCAGCTGGCCGTACCCACCCTGCACCGGGCCGCGCGGATCGAGGACGCCCTGCACCAACTGGTCGAGCGCCGGTTGCGCCGCACCGGCTGGCAGCCCAACATCGTCGCGTACGCCGGTTACGGCGCACCCGGTTGGGCCCGGGTGCTGTGCCGGGTGCTGCTCAGCCGCCCCGACCGGCGGCAGGGCCGGCTGGAGAAGGTACGCGGCTGGCGCAGCTTCGCCACCCTGCCCGCCAAACACGTCGAGGTCACCATCGAGGCCGGCGACGGCGTACACACCGCCCGCGCCGACCGCAGCGGCTTCGTCGACACCATGGTCAAGGCCAACTTCGCCCCCGGCTGGGCCTCGGTGCGGCTGCGGGTCGCCGACGCCGAACCGGTCGAGGCCCTGGTCCGGGTGATCGACCCGGAGGTGCGCCTCGGCATCCTCTCCGACATCGACGACACGGTCATGGTCACCGCGCTGCCCCGACCCATGCTGGCCGCGTGGAACACCTTCGTCCTCGACGAGCACGCCCGTACGGCGGTGCCGGGCATGGCGGTGCTCTATGAACGCCTGGTCACCGCCCACCCGGGCAGCCCGGTGTTCTACCTGTCCACCGGCGCGTGGAACGTCGCGCCGACGCTGACCCGGTTCCTGTCCCGGCACCTCTACCCGGCCGGCCCGCTGCTGCTCACCGACTGGGGGCCGACTGCCGACCGCTGGTTCCGCAGCGGCCGGGAGCACAAGCGGGCCACCCTGGCCCGGTTGGCCGCCGAGTTCCCCGACGTGCGTTGGCTGCTGATCGGCGACGACGGGCAGCACGACCCGGAGATCTACCGGGAGTTCGCCGCCGCCCACCCGGAGAACGTCGCCGGGGTGGCGATCCGCCGGCTCTCCCCGACCCAGTCGGTGCTCGCCGGTAGCCTGCCCGTGCCGAACGACCGGCCGTCCTCGGCGGGGCCGGTGGGGCAGAAGTGGCTCTCCGCCCCCGACGGTGCCGGGCTGTGGAAGCTGCTCCGCGACGCCGGCCTGGTCTGATCCCCGGCCCGACCGACGCCCGGTGCGGGTGGTTCAGTCGCGGCGGAGCCAGAGTACGCCGAGTGGGGGGACCCGCAGTGCCACCGAGGCGGGCAGGCCGTGCCAGGGGACGTCCTGGGCGTGCACCGCGCCGAGGTTGCCCACGCCGGAGCCGCCGTAGTGCTGGGCGTCGGTGTTGATCACCTCGGTCCAGGTGCCGCCGGCCGGCAGGCCGACCCGGTAGTCCTCCAGTGGGCTCGCGGAGAAGTTCGCCACGCAGACCAGGGTCGCGCCGTCCGGGGCGATCCGGACGAAGGAGACCGTGTTGTTGGCGACGTCGTCACCGGCGATCCAGCGGAACCCGGCCGGGTCGGTGTCCTGCGCCCACAGCGCCGGGGTGTCCCGGTAGGCGGCGTTGAGGTCGGCGACCAGCCGCTGCACCCCGGCCCGCGCCGGATCGTGCAGGAGATACCAGTCGAGGCCGCGTTCCTCGCTCCACTCCCGGTCGTCGCCCAGCTCACAGCCCATGAAGAGCAGTTGCTTGCCCGGGTGCGCCCACATGTACGCCAGCAGCGCCCGTACGTTGGCCAGCCGTTGCCAGGTGTCGCCGGGCATCTTGCCGGCCAGCGAACCCTTGCCGTGCACCACCTCGTCGTGGCTGATCGGCAGCACGTAGTTCTCGCTCCAGGCGTACGCCAGGGAGAAGGTGAGCTGGTGGTGGTGGTGCTGCCGGTAGATCGGGTCCTTGGCGGTGTAGAGCAGGGTGTCGTGCATCCAGCCCATGTTCCACTTGAAGCCGAAGCCGAGCCCCCCGTCGGCGGTGGGCCGGGTCACCCCGGGCCAGGCGGTGGACTCCTCGGCGATCATCACCACCCCGGCGTGGTGCTTGTAGACGGTGGCGTTGACCTCCTGCATGAAGGCGATCGCCTCCAGGTTCTCCCGGCCGCCGTGCTGGTTGGGCAGCCACTGCCCCTCGGGGCGGGAGTAGTCCAGGTAGAGCATCGAGGCGACCGCGTCGACCCGCAGGCCGTCGATGTGGAACTCGTCGCACCAGTAGAGGGCGTTGGCGACCAGGAAGTTGCGGACCTCGCGGCGACCGAAGTCGAAGACGTACGTGCCCCAGTCGGGGTGCTCGCCGCGGCGCGGGTCGGGGTGTTCGTAGAGCGGGGTGCCGTCGAAACGCGCCAGCGCCCACTCGTCCTTGGGGAAGTGCGCGGGCACCCAGTCGAGCAGCACCCCGATGCCGGCGGCGTGCAGCCGGTCGACCAGGTGCCGGAAGTCGTCCGGGTCACCGAACCGGGAGGTGGGCGCGAAGTATCCGGTGACCTGGTAACCCCAGGAACCGCCGAACGGGTGCTCCATCACCGGCAGGAACTCCACGTGCGTGAAGCCCATCTCGGTGACGTACGTGGTGAGCTGGTCGGCCAGCTCCCGGTAGCTGAGGCCGGGCCGCCACGAGCCGAGGTGCACCTCGTACACGCTCATCGGTTCCCGGTGCGGCTGCCGGCGGGCCCGCTGCTCCAGCCACCGCGCGTCGGTCCACTCGTAGCGGGACCGGTGCACCACCGAGGCGGTGGCCGGCGGCACCTCCGCGTACGCGGCCATCGGGTCGGCCTTGTCCCGCCACCGCCCGTCGGCACCGAGGACGCGGTACTTGTAGCGGGCCCCCTCCGGGGCGCCGGGCACGAAGATCTCCCAGACGCCGCTGGATCCGAGGCTGCGCATCGGCCAGCCGTCGTCGGGACCCCAGCCGGTGAAGTCGCCGACCACGCGCACCCCACCGGCGTTCGGGGCCCACACCGCGAAGGCGACACCGCCGTCGCGGACCTGCGCGCCGAGCGCCTCCCAGAGCCGTTCGTGCCGGCCCTCGCCGATCAGGTGCAGGTCCAGCTCGCCGAGGGTCGGCGGGTGGCGGTAGGGATCGTCGGTGACCCAGCCGTCGACGTCGACCCGGTAGTCGAGCACGCTGCCTTCGACGCGGGCCTCGAAGACGCCGACGTCGTGCACCCGCTTCATCGGGTGCCGGTCGTCGCCGACGAGCAGCGTCACGTCGCCGGCGCCCCGCCGCAGGGTGCGGATCGTGGTCCACCCGTCGGCGGGGTGCGCGCCGAGCAGGGCGTGCGGGTCGTGCGTCGCGCCGGCGATCAGCTGGTCCATCGGTCGTCCTTCGGGGCGGGGTCGGTCGGGGTGCTGCCGTGCGGGGCACGGCCGGTCCTGGAGCCACCGGTCCGGGCGCGGCGGGCCCTGGCGGGGCGGGGCGCGGCGGTGCCGGTCGGCTGGTCGGCCTCCGGGGCGGGGGTGGTGGGCGCGGTGCCGCCGGAGAGTTCGGCGGGCACCTCCGTCACGGTCAACTCGGCTGGTTCCGCGCCGGCCGGCAACTCGGCCGGTTCCGCGCCGGCCGGGATCTCGGCCGGCGGGGTCGGCGGGCGGCGGACCGTCAGCACGTGCGCCGGTTGCAGGTACGGGTCGAGCCGCACCGCGTTGCGCTGCCCCCACTCGTAGCTGGCCCCGGTCAGCTCGTCGTGCACGGTGAACCGTTCGTGCCAGTCGAAGCCCAGCGCCGGCATGTCCAGGGTGGTGTTGCCCCACTGGACGGTCTGGGAGTCGAACGAGCAGACCACGATGACCGTGTCGCCGGTGTCCGGGTCGTGCTTGGACCAGCACAGCAGCGTCGGGTTGTCGATGTCGTGGAAGACCAGGTTGCGCAGCCGGTGCAGGGCCGGGTGCTCGCGGCGTACCCGGTTGAGGGTGGCGACGAACGGGGCGAGCGAGCGACCGTGTGCCTGCGCGCCGGCCCAGTCCCGGGGGCGCAGCTCGTACTTCTCGTTGTCGAGGTACTCCTCCGCGCCGGGGCGGGCGACGTGCTCGAACAGTTCGAACCCTGCGTAGATGCCCCAGGAGGGGCTGAGCAGGGCGGCCAGCACCGCGCGGATCTTGAACATCGGCGGTCCGCCGTGTTGCAGGGACTCGTGCAGGATGTCCGGGGTGTTGGGCCAGAAGTTGGGCCGCATCCAGTCGACCGAGGCGACCAGCTCCTCGCAGTACTCGCGCATCTCGGCGGCCGTCGTGCGCCAGGTGAAGTAGGTGTACGACTGGGTGAAGCCGACCTTGCCGAGCCCGTGCATGATCGCCGGCCGGGTGAACGCCTCGGCCAGGAAGAGCACGTCCGGGTCGGTGCGCTTGACCTCGGCGATCAGCCAGTGCCAGAAGTCGAACGGCTTGGTGTGCGGGTTGTCCACCCGGAAGATCCGGACGCCCTCGCCGATCCAGTGCCGCACCACCCGCAGCACCTCGGCCCGGATGCCCTCGGGGTCGTTGTCGAAGTTGACCGGGTAGATGTCCTGGTATTTCTTGGGCGGGTTCTCCGCGTACGCGATGCTGCCGTCGGCGCGGGTGGTGAACCACTCCGGGTGCTCGGTGACCCACGGGTGGTCGGGGGCGCACTGCAACGCCAGGTCCATCGCCACCTCCAGGCCCTGCTCGGCGGCGGCGGCGACGAAGTCGCGGAAGTCGGCCGGCGTACCCAGGTCGGGGTGGATGGCGTCGTGGCCGCCCTCGGCCGCGCCGATCGCCCACGGCGAGCCGACGTCGTCGGGGCCGGCGGTCAGCGCGTTGTTGCGGCCCTTGCGGTTGACCCGGCCGATCGGGTGGATCGGCGGCAGGTAGAGCACGTCGAAGCCCATCGCCGCGACCCCGGGCAGCCGGTCCGTCGCGGTGACGAAGGTGCCCGAGCGGGCCGGGGCGTCGACGGTGGCCGGGACCGCGCCCTCGGAGCGGGGGAAGAACTCGTACCAGGCGGAGAAGAGCGCCCGGGGGCGGTCCACCCAGAGCCGGTGCGCCGCGCCGGTGGTGACCAGTTCCCGCACCGGGTGGGCCCAGAGCAGGTCGGCCAGGTCCAGTGCCGGGGCGACCCGGCGGGCCAGCTCGGCCTCCTTGTCGCCCAGCGCGGCCACCGCCACCTCGACCCGCCCGACGTCGCCGGTCGGTACGAGGTCCAGGGCGGCGGTCAGCACCCGCACGCCCTCGGCCAGGTCGTTGGCCAGCTCGGCCGCGCCCTGCCCGGCGGCGACCTTCTTGGTCACCGCGTTCTGCCAGGTCAGGTAGGGGTCCTGGAACGCCTCGACGGTGAACGACCACTCGCCGACGGCGTCCGGCCGGATGGTGGCGTGCCAGCGGTCCTGCCCCGGTTCGCCCGGACGCATCCGGGTGAACGGGCGGGCCGCGCCGTCCGGGCCGTGCCAGACCACGTTGCAGCCGAGCGCGTCGTGCCCCTCCCGGTAGGCGCGTGCCGACACCGGTACCACCTCGTCGACCACCGCCTTGGCCGGGTAGCGACCGCAGGCGACGACGGGGGAGACGTCTTCGATCGGGAACCGTCCGCTCACCCGCTCAACCTACTGTGCGAGATCCTCTCGCGCTCAATCAAGCGGCTCCTTCTCCCGCCGACCGTCCCGTCGGACGTTCGCCCAGCCCTGGACACGTGGCGTTGCGGGAAGATCACCGCCTGTGTATGGTCGGCCGGGTTAATCGACAGATCACGATCTGGAGGTAGGATGAAACGGCTCAAATCTCGCGCGGTGACCCTCCTGGCAAGCGCCACGATCGTCGGCCTCGCGGTGGTCGCGGTTCCCGGTGGAGCCGCCCAGGCCGGCTACTACCAGTACCGGAAGTGCTCCGACGCGGTCTCGCTCTCCTTCTTCGTCGACAGCACCTCGTCGACCACGCGGTGGCCGCACTCGATCGGCTGGAACAACGTCATGTACGCGGCGCAGGAAGCCAACGGCCGCTACCACGTCTCGCTCTGGGACACCTCGGGTGACACCAACGGCTGGGTCAGCACCGCCTGGGTCCGCGCCTGCTGAGCCGGCCCGTGTCGGCGATGACGCCGACGCGGCCCGTACCCACCACACCCGACGACCCGGAGGTACCCCGTGAGCACGACCAGCAAGCGCGCGTTCGCCCTCCTGGCGGTAACCGCCCTGACCAGCCTCGGCGCGGCCGTGGCCACCGGTGGCGCCGCCCAGGCGGCCTACTACCAGTACAGCAAGTGCTCCACCGCCGTCAGCCTGTCCGTGTTCGTGGACAGCACCTCGTCGACCACGAAGTGGCCGCACTCGGTCGGCTACAACACCCGGATGTTCGCGGCGCAGGAGGCCAACGGCCGCTACCACGTCTCGCTGTGGAACGACAGCGGCGACACCAACGGCTGGGTCAGCACCGCCTGGGTACGCCCCTGCTCGTAGCCCTCCCCGCTGCGGTGGGCATCCGTCCCGCCCGTAGCTCTCCGGCGGTGCTGCACGCGGCCCAGCCGTGCGGTAGGTCCCTGCCCCCCTCTCAGGCCCCTGCCCCGCGTCGGATCCCCTCCCCGCGTCACCTGTCCGGAGACACGTGTGCCCGGCTGACATCCCCCCTGCCAGCCGGGCACACGTCTTACCTGCGAGTGAGTGGCGCAGGGTGCCGGCTCCCACCGCCGGCTAGCCGGCCGCATCCGCTGTGCTGGGCGGGGATGTTCAGGTGGCGGGAGTCGCGGCGACGTACAGGCCGGCCCCCTGAACGCCGACGATGATCCCGTGGGCCTGTAGGAGCATCACCGCTTGCTGCACGGTCGAGACGCTTGCCGAGTAGAGCCGGGCCAACTCGGCGTAGGTGGGCAGCCGGCTCTCCGGCGGGTACTCGCCCTGCTGGATACGGGCGTGCAGGTCGGCGGCGATCTTCCGGTAGCCCATCGGGATGGTCATGGAGCCTGCCTCCGTCCGGCAGTACTTTCGTCGGAGACCCGTATGACTGTCAGGCATTTTTATGCCTGACAGTCATACGACCTTCCGGAGAGTGGTACCCCTGTCGGGGTTACGCATTGTGCGGGCGGGCTATCTACTCCGGGCTGTCGGGTGTCCAGCAGCGGTTCCCGCGCTATGCGGGAGGCTTCGGCGCGACGAACGACCCCTTGCCCTGGTGCACCTCGATCCAGCCCCGCTCATCCAGGATCCAGAGCGCTCGTTTGATCGGGTTGTCGGACGAGCTGTACTGCTGGGCGAGTTGAGCGATCGTCGGCAGTCTGTCGCCGGGTTTGAGCGTGCCGCTGCGGACCGACGCGATGACGTCGTCAACGACCTGTTCATAGACGGGCTTGCGGGGCATGGGACCACCTCTCGTCAGCCGGTCCAGAATCTCACCAGGCGCGACACGGTGTGGACTCTGTGTTGACTCAGGTACCTGAGGGTCCTAAGTTGGTTCCTGTCGGGAGGCTTTCTCGTCAGCAGCGGAGCGCCTTCCGGCCCGATTGGCAAGCTGGCACAACCGCCCGGCCGTCGGCCGTGGCCTGCATCTTTGGTGCACCCAGGAGGAGAACGGGATGGATGAGCGTCCACATCAGGGGCCGCTGCGAGGGGCGTATCCGGTGCCGGGTGGTCCTGCTCCGCTGCCGGATGGCGACCGGGTGCCAGTGCCGGTCCGGCCGCGTCGCACGGCGCTGCGTCGGCGGCGGTTCGCCTACGGTGTGGCGGTCGCGGTGTGCGTACTCGTGCTGCTCGTGGTGGGGATCGTCCGGTGAGCGGGACGGGCCGGCGGTGAACGAGCTGCCGGTGGGCCGCCGGGTCGCCCAGTGGCGGGTGCGGCGCAACATGACGCAACAGCAGTTCGCCGACCATCTCGGCAAGTCGAAGAGCTGGGTCGACAAGGTCGAGCGTGGGGTACGCCGGCTGGAGCAGGTGTCCCACCTCCGGATGGTCGCCGAGACGCTGCGCATCGACCTGGAGGTGCTGCTCGCCGGGTCGGCGGGGGAGTCGGCGCGACCGGAACCCGCTGCCACCGGCGTCGAGCCGGTGTTGGCCGCGCTGGCCCGCTACCACGTCGAGACACCGGCCCGGCCGCCCGACCTGGCGGAACTGCGCGCCCGCCTGGCCCACGCGGAGCAGAGCTACCGGCACGCGCGCTATCCGGAACTGCTCGTCCTGCTGCCCGGCCTGGTCGACGGGGTCCGCGCGGCGCGGGCACTCCGGCCCGGTCGGGCCACCGACGGGCTGCTCGCACGGGGGTACGGCCTGGTCGCGCTGGTGCTGCTCAAGGTCGACCGGCCGGAGGTGGCCTGGCTGGCCGCCGACCGGGCGGTGGCCGCCGCGCAGGTCACCAGGGACCCGTGGGTGGCCGCCGCCGCCACGGTGCCGCTGGCCCAGGCCCTGCGCCACGGCGGCCGGCGGCGGGCCGCGCTGGAGGCCGCCGCCGTCGCCGCCCACCGCCTCCTGCCGGGGCGTTCCCCGGGCACGCCATGGGCGACCTCATCGACGACCGGTGACGACCAGTCAACCGACCCGGCCCTGCTCGCCACGCTGCTGCTCCAGGCCGGCCTGGCCGCCGCCGGGCGGGGTGATGGCCGGGCCGCCCGGGATCTGCTCGGCCGGGCCGGCCGGGCGGCCCGTGATGCCGGGGCCGAGGGCGGCGGCGCGGCGGTGGAGGCCGCGCGGGTGGTCGCCGAGGCCGCCCTCGGCGAGGTCACGGCGGCGACGGTACGCCACGAGCGGCTGGTGGCCGGCGACGAGTGGCGGTGGCTGCCCCCTGAGCACCGGGCCGCGTACCTGCTCGACGCCGCCCGTGCCTACGTGCTCGACGGCAACCTGCTCCGCGCCGGCCGGGCGGTGCTGGAGGCGGAGCGCACCGCGCGCAGCGAGGTGCACGACCGCCCGGCGGTCCGGCCCCTGGTCGCCGTGGTGGCCCGTTCCGCCGCCGCCCCACCGGCCCTGGTCCACCTCGCCGCCACCCTTCACGTCACCTGAGAGCAGCCAGGCAGAGACCTGCGACACGTATCATGTGTATTACGTATCTAGGGGGCTGCCGTGAAGTTGAACAGCAAGGGTCAGGTGACGATCCCGGCGGAACTGCGGGTCCGGTACAACCTGCACGAGGGTGATGAGGTCGACGTGATCGAGGAAGGCGGCGCACTGCGTATCGTGCGGGTCAGTGACGCCGAGACCCGTGGTCAGCGTCTGGTCCGGCACATGCGCGGCAGGGGCAATGCGCCGGAGGTGCAGGGCATGTCGACCGAGGACCTGATGGACCTACTCCGTGGGGAGTGAACGGATCCGGGCTGTCGCCGCTCGGGTGCCGGAGACGGTTGCCACGCTGGTCGACACCAACGTCCTGTTGGACGTCTTCACCGAGGACCCGCAATGGGCCGACTGGTCGGCTGAGGCCCTGGCCAGCGCCCGCGACGCGGGCCTTCTGGTGATCAATCCGATCGTGTATGCCGAGGTTTCAGTGCGATTCGAAGGTGTCGAGGAACTCGACGCCGCGCTGCCCGCCACAGATTTCCTCCGTGAGGAACTGCCCTACCCGGCGGGCTTCCTGGCCGGCAAGGCGTACGCGCGTTACCGCAGGCAGGGCGGCACCAAACGTTCGCCAATCGCCGACTTCTACATCGGCGCGCACGCCGCAGTGTGCCGCTATCGCCTTCTCACCCGTGACAGCAGCCGCTATCGCTCGTACTTTCCGACGCTGCGGCTGATCACGCCCGGCGAGTAGCGGCCGTCCTTCGCCTGGCCCGCGCGGCGGTAGCCCAGGGCGGGAACTCGCCCTATGCCAGGAGTGAGCGGTACAGCTCCAGGGTCTGGACGGCGATGGCGTCCCAGGAGAAGTGCTCCACGGCCCGCTGCCGGCCGGCGAGACCCAACGCCTCGGTGCGCTTCGGGTCGGCCAGCAGCTCGTTGATCGTCGCGCCGAGGTCGGCGACGAAGCGGTCCGGGTCCAGCGGGTTGCCGCTGCCGTCGCCGGCCTGCTCGATCGGCACCAGCAGCCCGGTCTCGCCGTCGGCGACCACCTCGGGGATGCCCCCGGTGGCGGTCGCCACCACCGCGGTCTCGCAGGCCATCGCCTCCAGGTTGACGATGCCCATCGGCTCGTAGACCGAGGGGCAGACGAAGACGGTGGCGTGGGTGAGCACCTGGATCACCTCGGGCTTGGGCAGCATCTCGGCCACCCAGACCACCCCGGACCGGTTGGCCCGCAGCTCGGTGACCAGCCCCTGCACCTCGGCGGCGATCTCCGGGGTGTCCGGGGCGCCGGCGAGCAGCACCAGCTGGGTGTCGGCGGGCAGCTCCCGGGCGGCGCGCAGCAGGTAGGGCAGGCCCTTCTGCCTGGTGATCCGCCCGACGTACACCACGCTGGGGCGGGCCGGGTCGATGCCGAGCCGGTCCAGCACGTCGGTGCCGTGGTCGGGGGCGTACTGGGCGGTGTCGATGCCGTTGTAGACCACCCGGACCCGGTCCGGGTTCACCGCCGGGTAGGCGGTCAGCACGTCCCGCCGCATCCCCGCGCTGACCGCGACGATCGCGTCGGCGGACTCCATCGCCGTCCGCTCGCACCAGGAGGAGAGCGCATAGCCGCCGCCGAGCTGCTCGGCCTTCCACGGGCGCAGCGGCTCCAGGCTGTGCGCGGTCACCACGTGCGGCACCCCGTACAGCAGCTTCGCGGTGTGCCCGGCCAGGTTGGCGTACCAGGTGTGGCTGTGCACCACGTCGGTGCCGGCGCATCCGGCGGCCATCGCCAGGTCGACGCCCATGGTGCGCAGCGCCGCGTTCGCGCCGCCCAGGCCGGCCGGCTCGGGGTACGCGGTGACGCCCGGCTCGACGCGCTCCGCGCCGAAGCAGTGCACCCGGACGTCGGCGAGCCGGCGCAGCTCCCGGGCGAGGTACTCGACGTGCACCCCGGCCCCGCCGTACACCTCCGGCGGGTACTCGCGGGTGAGCAGGTCCACGCGCAGCGGGGCGGAGTCGGTCATGCCCGGCACCCTAGTGCAGAAACCGGCCGCGCACCGGTCACGGAACTGTGCCCGTACGAGTGGTGAAGTCGCAGCGGTATGGATAGCGTCTGGTCATGGCTGCCAAGGTGCTCGCGATCGTCCTGGCCGGCGGAGAGGGCAAGCGCCTCATGCCGCTCACCGCGGACCGGGCCAAGCCGGCCGTCCCGTTCGGCGGGATGTACCGCATGGTCGATTTCGTCCTGTCCAATCTGGCGAACGCCGGCTTTCTCAAGATCGTCGTTTTGACCCAGTACAAGTCCCACTCCCTGGACCGGCACATCACCAAGACGTGGCGGATGTCGACCCTGCTCGGCAACTACGTCACGCCGGTGCCGGCCCAGCAGCGCCGGGGCCCCTGGTGGTTCGCCGGCTCCGCCGACGCGATCTACCAGAGCTTCAACCTGATCAACGACGAGCAGCCGGACTACGTGATCGTCTTCGGCGCCGACCACATCTACCGGATGGACCCCCGGCAGATGGTCGACGACCACATCGCCTCCGGGGCGGCGGTCACCGTCGCCGGCATCCGCCAACCGCTGTCGATGGCCGACCAGTTCGGCGTGATCGAGGTCGGCGAGGACGGCAAGCGGATCCGGGCGTTCCGGGAGAAGCCCACCGACGCGGTCGGCCTGCCCGACGCCCCCGACCAGATCTACGCCTCGATGGGCAACTACGTCTTCTCCACCCGGGCGCTCTGCGAGGTCGTCGAGCGGGACGCCGCCGACAAGACCAGCAAGCACGACATGGGCGGCAGCATCATCCCGATGCTCGTCGAGCGGGGCGAGGCGAACGTCTACGACTTCAAGGACAACGAGGTGCCCGGCAGCACCGACCGGGACCGGGGCTACTGGCGGGACGTGGGGACGCTCGACTCGTTCTACGACGCGCACATGGATCTGATCAACGTGCACCCGGTGTTCAACCTCTACAACTTCGACTGGCCCATCTACACCGACCAGCCGCCGTACCCGCCGGCGAAGTTCGTCCACCAGTGGGGCGAGCGGGTCGGCCGGGCCGTCGGCTCGATGATCTCGCCCGGCGCGGTCATCTCCGGCTCGCTGGTGGAGAACTCGGTCGTCTCGCCCAAGGTCAAGGTGCACTCCTGGGCGCAGGTCGACGGCGCGGTGCTGATGGAGGGCGTCGAGGTGGGCCGGCACGCGGTGATCCGCAACGCCATCCTCGACAAGAACGTCTTCGTGCCCGAGGGCGCCGAGATCGGCGTCGACCTGGAGAAGGACCGGCAGCGCTACACCGTCTCCGACAACGGCGTCGTCGTCATCGGCAAGGGTCAGCGCGTCGAGCCCTGAGCCGGGTGTGACCCGGCCGACGCCGGGGAAGACAGCGCACCGACCCGTACCCCAAGGAGGTTTCCGCAGTGGCCCACCCCCGTGCCGGACAGCCCGCCGAGCCCGCCGACCTGGTCGACGTGCCCCGGCTGGTGACCGCCTACTACGCCGAGCACCCGGACCCGGACGACCCGGCGCAGCAGGTCTCGTTCGGCACCTCCGGCCACCGGGGGTCCAGCCTGCGCAACGCCTTCAACTCCGACCACATCCTCGCCGTCACCCAGGCGCTGTGCGACTACCGCCGGGAGCAGGGCCTGACCGGGCCGCTCTTCCTGGCCCGGGACACCCACGCGCTGTCCGCCCCCGCCGAGGCCGACGCGCTGGAGGTGCTCGCCGGCAACGGGGTGACCGTGCTGCGGGACAGCCGCGACGGCTACACCCCCACCCCCGCGCTGTCGCACGCAGTGCT
The DNA here is from genome assembly GCF_050942205.1 of Micromonospora sp. CA-248260. Lineage (NCBI taxonomy): Bacteria > Bacillati > Actinomycetota > Actinomycetes > Micromonosporales > Micromonosporaceae > Micromonospora > Micromonospora sp. CA-248260. The sequence continues at coordinate 2,230,074 of NZ_CP192021.1, forward strand.
CACCCACAACCGGGGCCGCACCGACGGGCTCGCCGACGGCATCGTGATCACCCCGTCGCACAACCCGCCCGACGACGGCGGCTTCAAGTACAACCCGACCAACGGCGGGCCCGCCGACACCGACGTCACGAGGTGGATCCAGGACCGGGCCAACGCCATCCTGGCCACCGGGCTCAAGGAGGTCAGGCGCATCCCGTACGCGCGGGCGCGCGCCGCCGACACCACCGGCACGTACGACTTCCTCGCCGGCTACGTCGACGACCTGCCGTCGGTGCTCGACATCGACGCGATCCGCGACGCCGGGGTGCGGATCGGTGCCGACCCGCTCGGCGGGGCCAGCGTCGCCTACTGGGGTGAGATCGCGCAGCGGCACCGCCTCGACCTCACCGTGATCAACCCGTTGGTCGACCCGACCTGGCGGTTCATGACCCTCGACGGCGACGGCAAGATCCGGATGGACTGCTCGTCGCCCAACGCGATGGCGTCGCTGATCGCCGCCCGGGACCGGTTCCAGGTCTCCACCGGCAACGACGCCGACGCCGACCGGCACGGCATCGTCACCCCCGACGGGGGCCTGCTCAACCCCAACCACTACCTGGCGGTGGCGATCGGCCACCTGTTCCGGACCCGGTCGCAGTGGGGGCCGGCGGCGGCCGTCGGCAAGACCCTGGTCTCCTCCTCGATGATCGACCGGATCGCCGCCGACCTGGGCCGACCGCTGCTGGAGGTGCCGGTCGGCTTCAAGTGGTTCGTCTCCGGGCTGCTCGACGGCACGGTCGGCTTCGGCGGCGAGGAGAGCGCCGGGGCGTCGTTCCTGCGCCGCGACGGCAGCACCTGGACCACCGACAAGGACGGCATCCTGCTCTGCCTGCTCGCCGCCGAGATCATCGCCACCACCGGCCGGACCCCGAGCGAGCACTACGCCGCACTGACCGAACGCTTCGGCGCACCCGCGTACGCCCGGATCGACGCTCCGGCCAGCCGGGAGCAGAAGGCGGTGCTGGGCCGGCTCTCCCCGGAGCAGGTCACCGCCACCGAGCTGGCCGGCGAGCCGATCACCGGCATCCTGACCAGCGCTCCGGGCAACGGCGCGTCCATCGGCGGGCTGAAGGTGACCACCGAGTCGGGCTGGTTCGCGGCCCGGCCGTCGGGCACCGAGGACGTCTACAAGATCTACGCCGAGTCGTTCCAGGGGCCCGAGCACCTGGCCCAGCTCCAACAGGAGGCGAAGACCCTGGTCGACACCGTGCTGGGGTAGTGCCGACCGGCACCCGCGCGCCCCGTCCGGCCACCGGACGGGGCGCACGCCGTGCGGCCCCCGATGCCCGGAGTTTCCCCTCCGGAGCGTTTCGTGGACCTCGCCTCGCTCGTTGCGCATGCGGCGACCGAAAACGGGGAGGGGCGGACGATGACCTGGTCCAGGGCGGTCTCCGACCCTGGCTCCGCAATCGATGTCGGCTACTCCCGGGCAGCCCGTCCGGCCCGTGCAGCGTCGTCGGGACGCCATCGGGAACTGGTCGGTCGGCTGCTGCGCTGCTATCCCGTGAGCTTCCTGGTGCTCGCCCCGTACGCGCTGTTGATCTTGCCGATGGCGGTGGTCAATGACAACCCGCGTACCGGTTTCATCGTGTTCCTGGTGGGCCTGGCATTGCTGGGCAGTGTCTCCGTGGAGACGTTCTGTCTGCTCCTCGGACGGCCCGATCCGCAGTGGCGGCGCGGCATGCGCCAGGCGACCGCCCGGTACCCGGGGATCTATCCGGTGGCCCGCCTGGTCGTGCTGGTCAGCATCGCGGCCGAACTACTGGGAGCGCACCTCGGGGAGGGGAACCTCGTCGCGCAGATCTCCGAGGAGGTGTCCGACACGCCGATGGTGGCGCTGACCAAGTTGTTCTCCGGTTGGGCGGCGCTCGGGTTCGCGCTGCTGGTCGCCAGTCACCTCGGCGGCTACCTGTCCAAGGTGAAGCTGTACGGCTGGCTGGGCGCGCTCGTCGCCACCAAGGCCGTCGTCACCGTGCTGACCGCCCTCACGGCGCCCCTGATCGCCTTCGTCTTCTTCGCGGTCACCGCCGGGGTGATCTGCGGCGTGTTCCGGTTGCGGTACCTGATAGTCGGCACGCTGATGCTGGTGCTGCTGTGGCCGGCCATGTTCGACTACCGCAACGGGCTACGGGAGGACCAGGGCGTCGCGGTGGACGACGCGGTCACCGCGACGGACCGGATGCGCCTGGACCGGCAACTGACGGTCGTCGCCGCCACGGAGGTCCCCGTCGACCTCGGCCAGCCCGAGGGCGTCGACTACCTCAGGTACGGTCTGGTGCCGCGGCTTCTGGACCCCGACCGGCCGGCTCTGACGACCGGGCAACGGATCAACCGGTACCTCGGCGGTAGCCGGACGTCGGCCTCCAACTTCCTGTTGCTGGGCAACATGTGGTTCTTCGACGGTCCCGACGGGGTGGTGGCCGTGCACGCCTTCTGGGCCGGGTTCGTGGCGCTGCTGCTGCGCTGGCGGGGCCGGCCCGGCCCGGCCCGGTTGAGCCTGGTCTGCCTGGTGTTCTCCGACGCGTTGCTGTGGTCCGGCACCTACCCCGACTCGATGATCGGGTTCCTGCAACACGCGGTGTCGGCGATGACGGTCTTCTTTCTGTTGTGGTTGGCCCGCAGCTTCCCCGGCCGGGCGCCCGCATGACCCGCCCTGGGGGTGGTGTCCGGGTGAAACGTCACCGGGAGTTGGTCGGCGTTCTGCTCCGGTGCTATCCGGTCAGCTTCCTGGTGCTCGCCCCGTACGCGGTGTTCATCGTTCCGTCGGCGGTGCTCAACGACAACCCGCAGACCGGTTTCATCGTGTACCTGGTGGGCCTGGCATTGCTGGGCAGCATCTCCGTGGAGACGTTCGGCCTGCTCTTCGGGCATCCCGATCCACGCTGGCGGCAGGGGATGCGCCAGGCGACCGCCTGCTATCCCCGGATCTATCCCGTGGCCCGGCTGGTGACCCTGACCGGCATCGCGGCGAACATCGGCGGGGCCCTTCTCGGTCGGGGGACCATCGTCGCGCAGGTGTCCGGTGACCTCTCCGACACACCGCTCGCGATGCTGTGCGCGCTCTTCTCCGGCTGGGGCACCCTGGGCTTCGCCCTGCTGGTGGCCAGCCACCTCAGCGGCCGGCTCTCCTCGGCGAAGCTGTACTGCTGGCTGGCCCTGCTCGTCGGAGTGGAGTCGTACGTCGCCGTACTGACGGCCCGCTCCGCGCCCCTGGTCGGGCTGGTGTTCTTCGTGGCTGCCACCGGAGCGGTCTGCGGCGTCCTCCGGCTGCGCCATCTCCTGCTCTGGACGGTGGTGCTCCTCCTCCTCTGGCCCGCGATGTTCGAGCAGCGCAACACCATCCGGGAGGATTACGGCGTCGTAGTAGACACCCAGGTCACCGCCGCCGACCGGCTCCGTCTGGACAGTCAACTCACGGTCGTGGCAAAGGTCGAGGTCCCCGTCGACCTCGGTCAACCCAAGGGCGTCGACTACCTCAGGTACGGGCTGGTACCGCGGATGCTGGATCCCGACCGGCCGCCCATCTCGACCGGGCAACAGATCAACCAGTACCTCGGCGGCGGGTCGACGTCGGCCTTCAACTTCCTGTTGCTGGGCAACATCTGGTTCTTCGACGGCCCTGTCGGGGTGGTGGCCGTACACGCCTTCTGGGCCGGATTCGTGGCGCTGCTGCTGCGCTGGCGGGGTCGACCGGGCCCGGCCCGGTTGACGTTGTTCTGCCTGGTCTTCTCCGATGTGCTGCTCTGGTCCGGGACCTATCCCGACTCCACCATCGGCTTCCTGCAACACCTGATGTCGGCGGTACCGGTCTTTCTCCTGCTGTGGCTGACCCGTCGCGCCCCCGTCGGGCGGGACGACCGGGTGCCGCTGCTGGCGGGTGCCGCCCGGTGACCGTTCGGGCCCGCTCCCGCGTCGGTCGTAGCGACGCCCCGGTTGTCCCCCGCAGCGGTGGTCGGGCCGTGCTCGCCCTGCTCGTCGGGGGGTTGTCCAGCGGCGGCAACCTGCTGGTGGCGATCACGGTCACCCGGCTGGAGTCGATCGGCGGGGTGGGTGAGTTCGCCCTGGCCTTCTCGTTCTATGTTCTCGGCTCCGGGCTGGTCCGCAGCATGGTGACCGACGCCGTCCTGGCGGCGGGGACGGGCGTCACCTCCGCCGCCCGGCGGGTCACCCTGCTCGGCACGGTCTGCGGCACCGTGCTCGGGGCCGCGGGTGCGGCGTATGGCTCGCCCTATCTGGTGTTCGTGGGCCTCGCCCTGCCGGGTCTGGTGCTCTATGACTACGCGAAGGCGATCGCCGTCGGCGTCGGCACCCCGTCGGGGGCGCTGTTCCAGGAGACCGCCTGGGCGGCGGTGACCGGCTGCGCCGCGCTGTGCGGCCTGCTCCGGCTGCTCGACGCGCCGTACGTGGTCGGCATCTGGGCCTTAGCTGGTGGGCTGATCGGCGTGGTCGTCGGGGTCCGCCGCGGCTACGTGGTGCGGCCCGGCTGGTGCATCGGTCGGGCGGAGAGCCGTGTCGCAGTGGGGTTCGGCACGCAGTTCCTGCTGACCACCGGATCGGCGCAGTTGTCGCTGAGCGCGGTGGCCGCCTTCGCGGGCACCTCGGTGGTCGGGGCGTTGAGCGCCGGAAGGACGCTGCTGGGGCCGGTGAACCTGGTGCTGTCCACCGCCGCCACGCTGACCCTGCCGTACCTGGCCCGTAGCCGCACCGAGTCCCGGGCGGTGCGGACCCGGGCGGCCGTTCGGGTCTCGCTGCTCGTGGCTGCCGGCATCCTGCCGATGACGGCTGCGGTCGCCCTCCTGCCCGACGCGGTCGGCAGGACGCTGCTCGGCGGCAACTGGGACCTGGCCCGCAGCCTGCTGGTGCTGCTGGCGCTGGAGAGCCTGTTCGCGGTGCCGGCTGCCGTCGGCTTCGCCGGGCTGCGGGTGGAGCAGGCGAACCGGCGGGCGATTCTGCTCGGCATCCTGCTGGGCGGATTGCGGGTGCCCGTTGTCGTCGGCGCGGCGGTGCTGTTCGGGGCCACCGGCGCGGCCGGTGCGCTCGCGGTGCTCGCTCTGGTCAGCGCGGTCGCCTGGGCCAGCAGCTACCTGCTGCTGCTGCGGCACCGTGCGGCGCACCGCGCGCCGGCACACCGCCGGCTCGACCCGGTCCCGCCCGGCCGGTGAGCCGGGGCGGGACCGCCCGGCGGGTGAGCCGGGCGCGGGCCGACGGGCGGGCCGCAGGGGGCGGGCCGACCGGTCAGGCGACGGTCGACAGGGCGGCGCGGACGCGCTCCACCACCGCCTTGACCCCCGCGTCGGTCAGCTCCGGATAGGTGGGCAGGTTGATGCCGCGCCTGCTCAGGTCGACGGTCACCGGGCAGTGCGCGCCCGGATCACGGTGCGCCGGCAGGTCGGGGATCGGCACGAAGAAGGGCCGGGTCTCCACGCCGAGCCGGTCGAGCGCCCGGGCCACCGCGTCCCGGGAGATGGCGTCCCCTTCGGGCCCGACCAGAAAGGCGGCCATCCACGGCGCGCGGCGGACGCCGGCGAGCACCGGCTGCGCCGACAGCGCCGGCTCGTCGGCCAGCTGCGCCTCGTAGCCGGCGATCACCGCGTCCCGCCGGGCGATGATCTCGTCGGCCCGCTCCAGTTGGGCGCAGAGCAGCGCGGCGGCCAGGTTGGTCATCCGGTAGTTGTAGCCCAGCACCGGGAAGTAGTACCGCCGTTGCGGATCCATGCCCTGGTTGCGCAGCAGCCGCATCCGCTCGGCCAGCGGGGCGTCGGAGGTGGTGACGCAGCCGCCCTCGCCGGCGGTGATCACCTTGTTGCCGAAGAACGAGAAGGTCGTGGCGTCGGCCAGGGAACCGGTCGGCTCCCCGTCGACCGTGGCCCCGAAGGACTCCGCGGCGTCGGCGACCAGCAGCAGGCCGTGCCGGTGGCACAGCGCGCGCAGGGCGGGGTAGTCGGCGGGATGGCCGTACAGGTCGACGGCGATGACCGCCCGGGTGCGTGGCCCGATCGCGGCCCGGACCGCGGCGGGGTCGACGCACCAGTTCTGCGGCCGCACGTCCACACAGACGGCGCGCGCCCCGCAGTACGCGACGGCGTTCGCGGTCGCCACGTAGGTCAGCGCGGGAACGATGACCTCGTCGCCCGGACCGATCCCGGCGGCGGCGAGGACCAGATGCAGGGCGACCGTGCCGTTGGCGGTGGCCACCGCCGTGCCGGCGGCACACCGCCGGGCGAAGCGGTCCTCGAAGTCGTCGAGGTAGGGGCCCCGGGAGGAGACCCAGCCGCTCCGCAGGGCGTCGACCACGTACCGTTCCTCCAGGTCGGACAGGCTCGGTCGGGCCACCGGATAGCGGTCGTCCGTCATGCTCACGATGCTCCCTCCCCGCTGAGTTCGGCGGCGAACGCGGATCTCGGTATCGGCCCCGGTCGTCCCTGCGCCGCCCAGCGCAGCACGTCGAGGTAGTCGCCACCGGTCGCCGCCCAGGTGCGGGGGGCCAACCGGCCGTTGGCGTGCCGGGCGGCGGTGGCGTAGTGCGCCCGGTCGGCCAGCAGCCGCTGGACCGCCTCGGCCAGGGACGCCGGCTCCGTGGCCCGGAAGACCGTCGCCTCGGCGCCGGTGAACTCCAGCTGTGCCAGCAGCGGCTCGGCGTCGGCGCAGGCGACGGGTAGTCCCCAGCTGAACGCCTCCAGCATCGCACCGCTCGCCGCCTCCCAGAGCGACGGGATCACCACGGCGTCGGCCCGGGCGTAGAGGGCGTTCAGCTCGTCGAGGGTGACGAACCCGGGGAAGGACACCCGGCCCCGCAGGTCGGGCAGCGCGGCGCGGGCGAGCAGGCGACTGGCCTCGGGCTCGACCAGCGGGCCGGGACAGACCAGCCGGCACTGCGGGAGCGACGCCATCGCCTCCAGCAGCGTCGCGTGGTTCTTGTGGGCCGCGGTGGAGGACGGGTAGACCAGCAGCCCCGGTTCCGGCCGCGCGGTGGCGCGGGCGGGCGCGGGCTGGAACGTCGGGGTCGGGATGAGCGCGGTCCGGTCCGCTGCCTCGGGAAACAGCCGCAGGGTCTCCCGGTACGGGTGGGGCCAGGTGACCACGAGGGCGGACGCGCGGGCCACGTTCTCCCGGACCACGGCGGCGAAGCCGGGGGCGTGGAAGGCGGCATGCAGGTGTCGGAGGTCGTGCACGACGACGACCGACGGGCCGGGCCCGATCGGGGCGCTGTGGAACGGGTACAGCGTGACGTCCGATCCCCGCTGCCGGGGGACCGAGCGCTGCCGGACCGCGTTGACCGCCCTGCGGACGGCGAGGGAGTCGCGGACCCGGCTCGGCGTCCAGCGGCGCAACAGCTGCCCGGGAGGGGTGTCCGAGCGCAGCGGCTGGGCGACCTCGGTCCAACCGACCTGTTCGGCGGGCACCTGGTCACGCCACTGGTCGAGGGTGCCCCGCAGGATGTTCACCCGCAGGTCGTGGGAGGTGTCGGCGGCCATGCCGGTCAACAGGCCGTAGGTGAAGGCCTCGACCCCGGCGGCGTGTCCGGGGCGGATCGGGGTGGCCTCGACGGTGATCCTCATCGGTCCACCCGCACGAGGCGTCCCATCCGCTCGTCTTCCAGGAGTTGCCGGTCGGCGTCCACCATCACCCGTACCAGGTCGCCGAACAGGGTCTTCGGCGCCCAGCCCAGGTGCCGCCGGGCCTTGCTGTAGTCGCCGATGAGCGCGTCGACCTCGGCGGGCCGGAAGTAGGCGGGGTCGATCTCCACGTACCGCTGCCAGTCCAGACCGACCCGGTCGAAGGCGGCCTGGACGAACTCGCGGACGGAGTGCCCCTCGCCGGTGGCCACCACGTAGTCCTGTGGGGTGTCCTGCTGAAGGGCCAGCCACATCGCCTCGACGTACTCCGGGGCGTAGCCCCAGTCCCGGACCGCGTCGAGGTTGCCCAGGTAGAGCTTGTCCTGGATGCCGGCCTCGATCCTGGCCACCGCGCGAGTGATCTTGCGGGTGACGAAGTTCTCGCCCCGCCGGGGGCTCTCGTGGTTGAACAGGATGCCGTTGACGCAGAACATGTCCCACGACTCGCGGTAGTTGACCGCCGACCAGAAGGCGTAGACCTTGGCGCACGCGTACGGGCTGCGGGGGTGGAACGGGGTCTGCTCGCGTTGCGGGGGCGGGCTGGAGCCGAACATCTCCGAGGAGGACGCCTGGTAGAAGCGGCAGCCGATGTCGGCCGCCCGCGCCGCCTCCAGCATCCGCAGGGCGCCCAGCCCGGTGACGTCCGCGGTGTAACCCGGGATGTCGAAGGAGACGCGGACGTGGCTCTGCGCGCCGAGGTTGTAGATTTCGTCAGGCCGGATGTCCCGGATCAGCGATGTCAACGAGGCCGGGTCGGACAGGTCGCTGTAATGGAGGAAAAGGCGTGCGTCGCCACTGCGGGGATGCACATCGACGCCGTCGATCCGCTCGGTGTTGAACGAAGACGATCTTCTTTTTATCCCGTGCACCGTGTAGCCCTTGTCGAGTAGGAACTCCGCCAGGTAGCTGCCGTCCTGGCCGGTGGTGCCGGATATGAGTGCCACTCGCGACATGGAGATCCTCTCGTGCTGTGCTAGAGACTGTTTCTGCGACTTCCTTATACCCCCATCCGGGCGGCCGTCCACTATTCCTCGTCCCGTGGCGGCGAATTGAATAAAATTGCGAGGCGCGGTCACTGAATGGACGTTCGCTCGTTGGCCCACTCAGTTCCATCTCTTGAGCGAGGAGCGAGGATGGCCAGCGACACCACCCCCGCGGCGGACGTCAGAACACGGTTGGCGAGTGTCGACCGGGGGAAGTTCCGGGTCCTGGTCACGGCGAGCTACTTCAGCCCCGGCTGGCGGGCCGGAGGCCCGGTCCGCTCCATCTCCGACGTGCTCGACACGGCCAGCGCCGACGTCTCGACGACCCTGCTGACCCGGGACCGTGACCTCGGCGCCAGCGATCCCTACGCCGGGCTCTCCGGCACCTGGGTACGACGTGGCCGGACGAGCATCTTCTATCTCGGTGTCCGGCACCCGGCGCACTGGCGGACGCTCTGGCGTTCCCTGCGGCCGGTGCGCTTCGACCTGCTCTACGTGAACAGCGTCTGGTCGGCCTTCTCGATCCTGCCCATCGTCGCGGCCCGGCTCGGCCTGCTGCGGGTGGACCGCATCCTGGTGGCTCCACGGGGCGAGTTCGGTGCCGCCGCTCTCGGCCTGCACCGGGCCCGTAAGCGGATGTTCCTGTCCGGCTGGCGATGGATGCTGCGGGGGCCCAGGGTGCTGTGGCACGCCAGCACGCCGCTGGAGGCCGTCGACATCCGACGGGCGCTGCCCCGGGCCCGGATCGGTGTCGTCGCGATTGCCAGTGGCCCGGAGCCGCGTCGCGCGCCGGCCGGACTGCCGGCGACCGACCACGCACGACTGGTCTTCATCGGACGGATCTCCCCGATAAAGAACCTGGACCTGCTGCTCGCCGCGCTCGCCCAGGTGCGGGCCCGGGTGCGGCTCGATATCTACGGCCCGCTGGAAGACCCGAAGTACTGGCAGCGCTGTGTGGAGCTACGAGCGGCCCTGCCGGACCCGTCCGTGGTCAGCTACCGGGGAGAGCTGCGCCCCGAGCAGGTCGGCGAGACCTTCTCCCGGTACGACGCGTTCGTCCTGCCGACCCGGGGTGAGAACTTCGGCAACGCCATCGCGGAGAGCCTGGCGGCGTGCTGCCCGGTGATCTGCTCGGACCGGACACCGTGGACGACCGTGTTGCGCGACGGTGGCGGGCAGGTCCTCACCGAGTTGACCCCGGCGGCGTTGGGTGCACTGGTCACCCAGCTCGCCACCGCCTCGCCCGCGCAGCGGCAGGCGGCCCGGGCGGCGGCGGGGGCCGCCTACCGCCGGTGGCGGGCGAGCCGGCCGCGGATCAGTGTTCTCGACCAGGCACGGCAGACGATCAACGACCCGGTGCGCCGGGTGCCCCCACAGGGCCGGTCGTCGTGAGACCGACCCGACCGCCCGCCGGGCGGTGCCCCCAATCCCACCATCGGCTACGAGGAGGCGTCCAGTGACCCGGGTGATGACCGTCGTCGGGACCAGGCCGGAGATCATCCGCCTGGCCCGGGTGATCGACATGTTGGACCGGACCGTGGAGCACACCCTGGTGCACACGGGACAGAACTGGGATCCCGCATTGTCGGACATCTTCTTCACCGAGCTGGGTGTCCGGTCCCCGGACCGCTTCCTGCGGGCCGACACCCGGTCGCTCGGCAGTCTGCTCGGTGCCGTGCTGGTCGGCACCGAGCAGACGATCGGTGAGCTGCGTCCGGACGCGCTGCTGGTGCTCGGCGACACCAACAGCGCCATCTCGGCGTTGATGGCGCGACGGATGAAGGTTCCCGTCTACCACATGGAGGCGGGCAACCGCTGCTTCGACCTCAACGTGCCGGAGGAGACCAACCGCCGGCTGGTCGACCACGTCGCCGACTTCAACCTCGTCTATTCCGAGCACGCCCGGCGCAACCTGCTCGCCGAGGGCCTGCACCCCCGCCGGATCCTGCACACCGGCTCACCCATGCGGGAGGTGCTCGACCACTACCGGCCGCAGATCGAGCGGTCCACCATCCTGGCGCAGCTCGCCCTCGAACCGGGCGGCTACTTCGTCGTCAGCGCCCACCGCGAGGAGAACGTCGACCATCCGGACCGGCTCCGCCGGCTGCTGGACTGCCTCTGTGCCGTCCGCGACGAGTGGCGACTGCCGCTGCTGGTCTCCACCCACCCGCGTACCCGCAAGCGCCTGGAGTCGCTCGCCGTCGACGGCACGCTCCTGGACGGCATCACCTTCCACGAGCCGTTCGGCTTCTTCGATTACGTCACCCTGCAACGGCACGCCCGGTGCACACTGTCCGACAGCGGCACCGTCAGCGAGGAGGCGGCGATTCTCGGGTTTGCGGCGGTGACGCTGCGCGAGTCCATCGAGCGCCCCGAGGCGCTGGACTCCGGGGCGATCGTGATGACGGGTCTGGACCCGGCCGGGGTGGTGGAGGGCGTGCGGGTGGTGGTGGCCCAGGTAGCGGCCGGCCCGGTCGCCTGCCCGCTCGACTACCAGGTCCCGGACACGTCACGCCGGGTGGTCGACTTCATCCTCTCGACCGTGCGCCGGCATCACGACTGGGCGGGCATCCGCCGCTGACCGACCCACCGGCCGGGCCGGCACGCCCGTGACCACCGTGCCCGCCGGGACGTCCCGGGTCACACAGGCGCCCGCCCCCACGACGGCGTCCCGGCCGACCGTCAGCCTCGGCAGGACGGCGGCGGTGGTGCCCACCATGACGCCGTCGCCCAGTCGGCAGTAGCCGGAGACCGCCGCGAGCGGGTTGACCGAGACATGGTCACCCAGGACGGCGTCATGGCCCACGGTGCAGTTCTGATTGAGGTGTACATGGCGGCCCAGCACCACGTTCGTCGTCACCCGGGCTCCGCCGGCGGCGAACAGGCCCTCCTGGAAGACGCAGTCCGGGCCGATCTCGGCAGCCGGATGTACCACGGTGGCGGCGGGCAGGCCGTACCGGGCAAGGACCTGGTCGGTCTCGCGGCGCAACTGCGGGTGTCCCACGCCCAGTGCCACCCGGGTGGTGGACGGCTGCCCGGCCAGCCAGCGGGTCGGCCCGAGGAACGGAACACCGAGCCGACGCACGAGTTCCACATTGGGCTCGGTGGGGTGGTCGTCGACGAAGCCGAGCACCCGCCAGCTGATCCCGTCGACCGGCCGGGCGTTCAGCAATCGAATAACGCCGTACAGCTCACGGCCCATCCCGCCCACACCTACGATTACCACGTCGGTAGTCATCCGTTGCTCCCTCGGCCACGGAGAACGCGGGTCGCTCCCCGTCATCTGGACCCCCTCGCGGCACCGATGGCGCCGGTCAGGCAGCGGTGGGGGCCGGTGTCCGTGGCCGCGAGCGCACGGCACAGGCCGCGCCCGGCGGGCTCCGACACCCTCCTCGCTGTCATTGCGTTCCGATACTCAGGTGGAGTGCCGATCTGCGGACGGCACTGTGAAGGTGGGCGATGGTGAAGCTGACGAGAACCCGTCCCCCCGACGACGCTGCGGCGGCGGCGAAGCGGGCGGTCCGGTCCGCCGACACCGCGGGCAACTACCGGGTGGTCGCCACCGCAGGTGTGTTCGAGCCGGGCTTCCGTGGTGGTGGTCCGATCCGTTCCCTGCGGTTCATCCTGGACACCCTGCCGGGGGATCTCGACGTCACCCTGGTCACCCGGGACCGGGATCTCCACTCGCCTGCACCCTACCCCGGGCTGTCCGGACGGTTGCTGCGGCGCGACGACCGCTCCGCCGTGTTCTACCTGGACCCGTGGGCGCCGCGGCACTGGGTCCGGCTGATCCGGCACGTCCGCTCCCGCCCGATCGACCTGCTCTATGTCAACAGCATCTGGTCGCTGTTCTCGGTGGTGTCGATCCTGGTGGCGGCGCTGCGCCTGGTGCCTGTCGGGGCCATCCTGGTCGCCCCGCGCGGTGAGCTGTCGCCCGGTGCCCTGGCGATCAGGGCCGCCAAGAAGCGGCTCTTCCTGGCGGTGTGGGCACCGCTGCTGCGCCGGTTGCGGGTGCGCTGGCAGGCGTGCAGCGGTCTGGAGGAGAAGCAGATCCGGGCGAACATGCCGTGGGCGCAGGTGATGGTGAACGGCAACGAGAGCCCGATCCCGGCGCACCCGGCGCCGCCGGCCCGCGCGCACGACGGGCCGCTGCGGTTGGTCTTCGTCGGCCGGATCTCGCCGATGAAGAACCTGTCCACGGCCCTGGAGGCGGTGGCCGGCACGACCCGGCCGATGGAGTTCGACATCTTCGGGCCGCCGGAGGACCCGCACTACTGGTCGCGATGCCAGCGGATCATCACGGCCATGCCGGGCCACGTCCGGGTCCGCTACCTCGGCGAACTCGCGGCGGCGGACGTCATGCCGACGTTCAGCCGGTACGACGCCTTCCTCTTCCCCACCCTCGGCGAGAACTTCGGTCACGTGATCCTGGAGAGCCTGGCCTCCGGCTGCCCGGTCGTCTGTTCGGACAACACGCCGTTCAGTGAGCTGATCGCCGACACCGGCGGGCTGGTGGTGCGGCCGGCGACGGCGGCCGGCCTCAGCCGGGCTCTCGACCTGCTCGCCGCTCGGTCGCCCGAGGAGCGGGCCGAGGCGAAGGGCACCGCCGGACGGCGGTACCGGCACTGGCGGCAACGCCACCGGGAACCGAACGTGCTGGCGCACGCCCGCCAGTTCTGCCGCTGATCCCGTCCGGGGCGGAACCGGCGTCACCCTGGCCGGACCCGACTCGTTTCCCCAGTGACCGGGCCCGCCTGCCCGGTCCGGTGGTCCGTAGCCGTCCCCTGCGATCGAGGACAGTAAGTGCCCAGTCGTGTTCGTACGATGGCCCGGCGGGTGCGGGACCATCTGGCCGCGTCCCGTGACCCCGAGGCGTTCGTCCGGTCCCTGGGGGTCAACCTGACCGGTCGGGTCAGGTTCTACGGGGTCAACCGGGCGATGTTCGGCTCGGAGCCGTGGCTGATCACCATCGGCGACAACGTCTACATCACCTCCGAGGTGCAGTTCATCACCCACGACGGTGGCACGTTGATCCTGCGCAAGGACCATCCCGACCTCGACTGGACCGCGCCGATCACCATCGGCGACGACGTCTACATCGGCATGCGGGCGATGATCCTGGCCGGCGTCACCATCGGAAGCCGGTGCGTCATCGGGGCCGGTTCGATCGTCACCCGGGACATCCCGGACAACACGGTGGCGGCCGGGGTGCCGGCGCGGCCGGTGCGTACCACCGACGAGTACCTCGAACGGCTGCGGGCCAAGTCGCTGGGCATCGGCCACCTGCCGGTCCCGGCCAAACACGCGGCGATGAAGCGGATCTACGGCGTCACGACCGGCTGACGTCCACCGGGACACGACGCCCGCCGGTGCGGCCCCGCCGGGGCACGGGCCACCGGGTCAGGCCCGCCTGTACGCCACCTGCGGCGGCGGGAACTGGTGGACTCCGATGATCGTGATCGCGCCCAGCGCACCGGTCACCCCGGTCACCTCGTAGCCGAACCGGTCCCCGGTCATCGCCGCCGCGCCGGCACCGAGGTTCAGCGTGGTGGCGGCGCCGACGCCACTGACCCGTACGGCGGGCGGCGTGGTGCCGCTGGCCTGCCAGACGTGCGCGTACCAGTGCCAACCGGCGGGCAGCACCACGGGAGCGACCAGCACGGACTCCCGCACCCCGACCGAGGTGACGGCGACGGTGCCGAAGTCGGCGATCGGGCCGAGGACGGCGGGACGCCCGGTGGACGGATCGTGGGCGTACACGCCGTGCCGCAGGACGCCGGTGCCGGCCACGGTGACCTCCACACAGACCCGGTCGACCGGGGTCGGTTCGGCCAGGAAGACCGGGTGCAGCAGGAGCCGCTGGTAGGTGCCGGTGCAGGTGCGGCTCAGCGTCGGGCCGGACCGGACGAGGAAGTAACTGCCCCGGGGTCCGGTCGCCCCCGGTAGCGGTCCCGATGCGACCTGGTCGGGTTCCGCGCGCCACGTCCCGTACCCGGGGGAGACCGGCACGGTGTACGGGATGCCGTCGACGGTGACCCGGTCCGGCACGTCGAGGTTCGTCGGGCCGACCGGGACCAGCAGCCGGTGGAACAGTTGCGGCGCCGTCATCTCGGCCTGCGCCACGGTGCCGACCCGTTCGATCACCACGAAATCCGCGCCGTCGGCGGACACCACGATCTCGGTGGCGGTCGACGGGGGCGCCAGGTAGCGGCGGTAGGCGGTGCCGGTCACCGACTCACCGGCGGCCAGGGTGCGGCCCCAGACCAGTTGCGGGTAGTTCTTCTTGAGGCTGGAGCTGATGAACCAGCCCTTGGCCGTGGTGTAACGGACCCGGATCTCGGGCTTCCCGTCCGCGACCGGCAGCAGCCCGACGGCGATGCCCCACTGTTGGACGCCCCCGCCGCTGACCACCCACTGGGTCATGCTGCTCGCCGGCATCAGCCGGTTCCGCAGCGTCGCCGGGGTGAAGTCGGTGAGCGCCGTCAGGGTGTCGATGTTCGCCCAGACGGACCAGTTCAGGCCGCCGGCCACCCCCACGTTCGGCATGAACTGCCGACGGGTGCCGCCGGCCACCGGGGTCAACGGCCCGCACTGGGTGACCCCCGCGTTGAGGGTGAACCGGCTCAGGGCGGTGACCGTCTGCGCGACGATCAGGCTGCCACCGGGCGACCAGCGGTATTCGTTCGAGATCCGGCACAGGGACGGGATCCTCGGCATGATCGTGGCGATCGGGGTGCCGATGTTCGCCCGTGCCGTGTCGATCATCCCCTGGTAGGAGGGGATGACGTACGACTCCCGGATCACCAGCTCCTGGCCCGTGGACCGACCGTCGGGCACCGGCCGGCCGTCGAGTTCGACGGCCACTGTGTGGGAGTGGGTGGCCGGGCGGATCTGCACGTCGGGGGTGAGGCCGGTGATCGGCACGGTGGTCCGGTTGGTCGCCCCCGAGACGTGGGTGAGCGGTGCGGCCGGTTTCACCCGCGCGCCCTGGGCGATGCCGTCCACGATCGTGTACGGGTTGCCGAACAGCAGGCTGTTGGCGTTGGTCACCGCCAGCAGGGTGAAGATGCGGGTCCCGTCGCTCCACTGCGAACCCACGTCGGCGGTCGTCTTGCCGTGGTTGGCCACCGCGATCTGGTTGCCGACGTTGTAGCCGTGGTTGCCGCCGACGTACGACCAGCCGGTGTTGATCGGGCAGTTGTCGTCCGAGGTGTCGTGGATGCGGGTGCCGACGGCGGACAGGACCGGCCACACCTGGGCGTCGGTGGCGGTCGAGGGCACCAGGCTCACCTGGGGCAGGCCGGAGTGCCACATGCCGACCATGCTCTCCGCGTACGCCAGGTTGACGGGCATGATCACGTCCCGGGTGGCGTCGATCCGCGACCTGACGGACATCAGGGCGTTGGACCGGTAGACGATCAGCTCGGCCATCCTCCACACCTCCACCGTTGAACTGCGACGATGCTGTCACTGTGCGCGTTTGCCCAGCTGGCGGTTGGTGTCGGTCGGCTCCCGGACAGCACCACCGGCCGTTCGGTGGACCCCGGCCGGGCTGCTGCAGGCCGACGGCCGAGATTTGTCCTAATTGTGATGAAGATTCCGTCTGTGCCGTAATGTGCTGCATGCCTGCTTCGACGAACAGGTGAGGTGTGTACCGGGGGGTTGTCCATGCGCATTCTGATCACCGGTGGGGCCGGCTTCATCGGCGCCAACCTGGCCCGCGCCGCCCTGGACGAGCCGGCTGTCAAGGAGGTCAGCGTCCTCGATGATCTCTCGGTCGGGCTCCGGGGCAACCTCGACGGGCTGGACGTCGAATTCGTCGAGGGGTCGATCCTGGACCCGGCCGCCCTGGACGCGGCGATGGCGGGTCGGGAGGCGGTGGTCCACCTGGCCGCCCTGCCCAGCGTGCCCCGCTCGCTACGCGACCCGCTGGCCTCCCACCACGCGAACGCCACCGGCACGTTGATGGTGCTGGAGGCGGCCCGCCGGCACGACGTGGGACACGTGCTCGTCGCCTCCTCCTCGTCGGTGTACGGCATGAACCCGGCGTTGCCCAAGGCGGAGCAGACCTGGACCCGCCCGATGAGCCCCTACGCGGCCAGCAAGCTCGCCACCGAGGCGTACGCCCTGGCGCACCAGGCGTCGTTCGGGCTGCCCACCCTGGCCTTCCGGTTCTTCAACGTCTACGGCCCCGGGCAGCGGCACGACCACGCGTACGCGGCCGTCATTCCCCGGTTCACCCACGCCGCCCTGCGCGGCGAACCAGTCGTGGTGCACGGCGACGGCACCCAGTCCCGTGACTTCACCTACGTCGGCACGGTCTGCGACGTCATCCTCGACGCGCTGCGCCGCCGGGTGCACCACCCGCATCCGGTCAACCTCGCCTTCGGGGCGCGGGCCAGCCTGCTCCAGGTGCTCGACGAGTTGGAGGAGCTGCTCGGACGGCCGATCGCCCGGGAGCACGCGCCGCCGCGTACCGGCGACGTCCCCCACTCGCTGGCGGACGACAGCACCCTGCGGCAACTGTTTCCGGACGTCACGCCGGTCCCCCGGGCGCAGGGGTTGCGGGCGACCGGCGCGTGGCTGGCCGCGCGGCTGGGGGTCGCCCCCGCCCCCCTCCGGTGACCCGGGCCGTGGGCCGGCCCGCCGCCGAGGCGGTCGCCGCCGGACCGCCGGCTCCCGCGCCGACGCCGGCCCCCGCGCCGACGCCGGCTGCGGCGCTGACCGGCACGGCGGTCGTCGCCCCGGTGGCGACGTCCGGCCCACCGTCGGGGCCCGGTCGCGACCGCGCCGTCACAGTGGGCATCGCCACCGCGATGGTGGCCAAGGGGATCGGCCTGGCCGCTCCGCTGGTCATCACGCCCGCCTGCTTCCGGTATCTCGGCGACCAGCGGTACGGCCTCTGGATGGCGATCACCGCGCT
Source organism: Micromonospora sp. CA-248260 (assembly GCF_050942205.1). Lineage (NCBI taxonomy): Bacteria > Bacillati > Actinomycetota > Actinomycetes > Micromonosporales > Micromonosporaceae > Micromonospora > Micromonospora sp. CA-248260. The sequence goes on from NZ_CP192021.1 coordinate 2,247,635, forward strand.
CACCGGGATGGCCTGGTTCGCCGATCTGGGGCTGGGCAACGGGCTGCTCACCCGGCTCGGTCAGCTGGCCGACGACCCCCGGCAACAGGCCCGGGAGATCTCCGGGGCCTTCGCCACCCTCGGTGTGGTCGCGGTGCTGCTGCTGGCGACACTCGCGGTGGTCACGCCGGTGGTCCCCTGGGTGGACCTGTTCGCCGTCCGCGACCCGGCCGTCGCCGCGCAGACCACCACCATGGTGCTGATCTGCTTCGGCGCGTTCGCGGTCAACATCCCGCTGTCGGTGATCCAGCGGATCCAGTACGCCCGCGGCCAGATGGTGCAGAGCAACGCCTGGCAGTCGGCCGGGGCCCTGGCCGCCCTGGCCGTCGTGCTGGTCGCCATCGCCGCCGACTGGGGACCGCTGGTGGTCGTCGGCGGCGCGGTGCTGGCCGTGCCGGTGACGAACCTGCTCAACACGGTCACCTACTTCTGGTCCGCCGACCCCGCCAGCCGGCCGGGACCCCGGCTCGTGCACCGGGCCACCGTCGTCGGCCTGCTCCGGCTGGGTCTGCAGTTCTTCGCGCTCACCACGATGTCGTCGATCGCGCTCAACGTGGACAACCCCCTGGTCGCGAACGTCCTGGGGCTGACGGTGGCGGCGCACTACGCGGTCGTCGGAAAGCTGTTCGGGGTCCTGTGGATCTTCGTCGGGCTAGTGGGCATGACGGTCTGGCCGGTCAACGGCGCCGCCCTGGCGCGCGGCGAGGTGGCCTGGGTACGCCGCAACACCCGTCGCATGATGGTGCTCTACGGCGTGATCGTCGGGGCAGTCGGGCTGCTGCTGGTCGGCTACGGCCACCGGCTGATCGAACTCTGGGTCGGCCAGGTCGACCGGTCGACGATCCGGCTCCCCGTCCTCGTCGGGCTGGCCGGCTGGTCCCTGCTGGTCGCGGTCACCTCCCCGCTGATCCTGGTGCAGAACAGCATCGGGCTGCTCCGGCCGCAGTTCGTCGGCTGGGCGTCGTTCCTGGTGCTGGCGACCGGGCTCAAGGTCTGGGGACTGCGACAGTTCGGCCTGGCCGGGCTGCCCGCGGCAGCCTGCGCCGGGTACCTGCTCACCATGGTTCCGGCGGCGCTGGTGGGATACCGGCGGGCCCTCGCCCGGTGCGGACCGTCGTGACCGGCCGGGTCCGGGTGCTGCGGGTCGTCGGTGAGCTGAACTTCGGCGGCACCGAGATGCGTACGGCCGAACTGCTGCCCCGGCTCGCCGCCGCCGGCACCGAGCTGCACCTGGTGACCCTCAGCGACACGGTGGGGCCCGGACCCCTGGCCGACATGGTCACCCGGCACGGCGGCACCGTCACGGCGATCCCGCTCGACCTGCGCTTCCCCGCCCGGTTCCTGCGCCTGGTCGGGAGGCTGCGCCCGGACGTGGTGCACGCGGACTGCGCCAACTTCTCCGGGGTGCCGCTCGCGCTCGGCGCGCTGCGGGGCGTACCCGGACGGGTCGCGCACTTCCGGGGGGACGACAACCGGCCGCGTACCCTGCGCCGCCGGGTCTACCGGTGGATCTGCGGTCGGCTGCTGGGCAGCTGCGCCACCGACATCCTGGGTGTCTCACCCAGTTCGCTGACGTTCGGCTACCACCCGGGTTGGCGTGCCGACCCCCGCTGCCGGGTGGTGCTCAACGGGCTCGACCTCGACCGGCTCCGCCGCCCCAGCCCCGACGACCTGCGGGCCCTGATCGGCGCGGGGCCGGCCGACCTGGTCTGCGTGACCGTGGGCCGGGCCTCGCCCGAGAAACGCCGCTGGCTGTTGCCGCCGATCCTGGTCGCGCTGCGGGAACTGGGCGTGTCCGCGCACGCGGTGCTCGTCGGGCCGGGTGACCCGGCCGACGACGACCGGGTCCGGGCGGCGGCGCACGCCGTCGGGCTCGGCGACCGGGTGCACCTGCTGGGCCCCCGCGACGACGTCGGCGGGCTGCTGCGGCAGGCCGACGTCGTCGTCCACCCGTCCTGCCTGGAGGGGTTGCCCGGGGGAGTGCTGGAACCCGTTGCGGTGGGCGTGGGCACGGTCGCCGCCGACCTGCCGGGCGTGCGCTTCATCGGCGACCGGCTACCCGGGGTGAGCATCGTCGGTGTCGACGCCCCGCCGCACGTGTGGGCGCGGGCGGTGGGCCGGGCGGCGGCGTACACCGCGTCGACCGCCCCGGCGGTGGCCGCCGACCGGTTCGAGCACAGCGTCTTCGCCATCGACACGGCGGCCAGCATCCACCTGGAGATCTACCGACGGTGGGCCTCGGCCCACCCCGGGCGGGACCGGGTGCCACGAGAGAGCAGCCGACCCCCGGTCGGCTCGGGACGGTGAGAGAGATGACCGATCAGAGCATGCTCGTCGGCCGGGAGCCACGGCCGGCCGGCGGATCGACTGCACGGGCCGACCAGCCCCGCCCGCTGCTCGTCGGCGCCTACGCCTTTCCGCACGGGGACGCCACCTCGAACCGCCTGCTGCAACTCGCCCGGTCCGCCGCCCCCGAGGGCAGCCGCACGCTCGTCGTCAACGACTGGCCCTGCGAGCTGGCCTTCCCGGCCCGACCACCCGAGGCGGCCGGCGTCGACCTGGTCACCCTGCGCGTGCGTGGCCGGCACCGGCTCACCCGGCTGCCGGCCCGGCTGGCCCGCCCGGTCCGGGTGCTGCGGGCCGCCCGCCGGCAGGGGGTACGCCGTGGCGACGTGAACGTGGTGCTGCTCCCGATGGCGTTGATGACCCTCGGCAACTGGACGGTGCTGCGTCTGGTGCTGCGCTGCCCGATCGTGGTCGACGCCAGCGAGCGGCACGACCGGCGGCAGTTCCGGCACGGCTGGCTGACCCCGTACTTCGTCCGGCACCGCTGGTCGACGTTCCTGGCCACCCGGCTCGTCGGCCGGGCCACGGCGGTGTCCACCACGTTGGCCGGATACCTCGCGGCGCACGGGCTGGCGGTGCTGGTGGTGCCGCCGCAGGTGGACTGCGACGACTTCCCGACCGGCCGGCCGCCCGCCCTCTCCACCGGCCTGCGGCTGCTCTACGCCGGCACCCCCGCCCGCAAGGACATGCTGGACGTGATCCTGCGCGGCATCGGCCGACTCACGCCGGAACAGCAGCGACGGGTCAGCCTCACCATCGCCGGGGTCACCCGGGAGGCTGCCGCCGCCCACTCCGACCTGGACGTCTCGGTCCTCGACGGGCTCCACGCCGAGGTGCGGTTCCTGGGTCGGGTGCCCCGCGCCACCGTGCTGACGCTGCTCGCGGAGTCGCACTTCTCGATGCTGGTCCGCCCCACCGGGGGATACGCCGCCAACGGCTTCCCGTCCAAGGTGCCGGAGAGTCTCGCCGCCGGCTGCCCGGTGCTGCTCAACCACACCAGCGACCTGGCCACCTACGTGCACGACGGTGTCGAGGGGCTGGTGCTCGCCGGCAACGGGCCGGACGACGTGCGGTGGGCGGTCGAGCGTGCGTTGCGGCTGACCGACGACGACTGGACGGCGATGAGCCGGGCCGCCCGGTCGAGGGCCCGTGAGTCGTTCGACCACCGGGCCTGGCGGGACCGGGTCAGCGCCTTCCTGGCGGCCGACGACCGGAGCTGACCCGGGCGTTCCGACGAGGCGGTGGGCGTCCCGACCGGACGCCCACCGTCGTGCGATCCCAGGCCCGGTACCGAAGCCGGGTCTCAGTTTCTCCGCCGTCGGGTGATCGTTGCGCAGCGCCGTCGGGTGAGCTCAGTGCAGCACCGTCGGGTGAGGTGAGCTCAGCGCAGCGCCGTCGGGTGAGGTGAGCTCGGGGCAGCGCCGTCAGGTCGACGTCAGCGCAGCACCGGCACCGGCACCGGCCGGCGCGGCACGGCGTCCACCGGGGCGTTGACCTGGTGCGGGTGTGCCGGCGCGGGGGAGGGCTCGACGCCGTCGTCCGCGTCGGCCCGGCGGTCGGGCAGGTGCCGCAGCACACCGGCGGCCACCAGCCAGAACACGTACGGGTAGGTCTGCCCGGTGCCGAAGATGGCCGACTCGGTGATCTGGATCAGCACCCCGGTGACGACGAGCCAGACCAGACCCGAGTCGGCCCGGCGCACCGGTGCCCGCAGCGCGACCCGCCCGACGGCCAGCAGCAGCAGCGCCAGCGGCGCCACGGCGGCGAGCCCCAGCTCCAGCAGCAGTTGCAGGTAGCTGTTGTGCACCACGCTCACCCCGGTCCCGAAGGACTCGTCGAGGCTGGCGAGGGCGAACAGGTGGTTGCGGGACGCGTACCCGAAGCCCAGGGTGGGGCGGTTCTGCCACCACAGGTCGACAGTCGCCTGCCACATCTCGGTGCGGCCGTTGGACAGGTCGCCGCCGGTGGGGTCGGTGAAGCGCAGCACGAGCTGCCGCATCCAGGGGCCGGCGAACAGGATCGGCAGCAGGTTGAACAGGTACGCCACCAACAGCCCGGCGGCCAGCCCGGCGGCGATGCGGACCATCCGGCCCAGCCCGTGCCGCAGCACGACCCAGAGGGCGCCGACGAGCACGGCGATCAGCCCGGTGCGGGACTGGGAGAGCAGCAGACAGGCGACGGCCGGCACCATGCCGAGCAGTTCCGCCCGTCGCCGGGACGCCCGGTAGACCGCCCAGCCCAGCGGGGTGGTCAGGGCACAGACGATGCTGAGCATGTTGGGGTTGTTGTAGAGGCCCTCGAAGCGGTCGGTCTGCGACAGCGCGGCGACGAGGGTGCCGTCGGCGAGCCCGAGGCCGAGGCTGAGCAGGGCGGAACCGCTGAGGACCAGGTAGACCACGCGCAGGTCGGCCAGCATGACCGCCCGGTCCGCCCACCGGCAGCGGATCAGGACGTGCACCAGCGCGGCCAGCAAGAGCAGCGCCACGCCGCGTTGGAGAGTCTCCAGCGGCACCACCGACCAGGTGAAGCTCAGCGTGGCGAGTCCCGCCATCGCCCAGAGCGCGCCGATGAGCAGGCGGGTCCACCGATCGAGCCGGGCCACCGTGCGTCCCGGGGTGCGCAGCGCCCAGACGATCAGGGCGGCGACCGCCGCGTACCGGGGATAGAAGCTGGCCTCCACCAGGGACGGCAGCTTGGACGAGGCGCAGACCAGGAGCACCATGGTCAGGCCCAGCAGCCACCGCCAGCCGTCCATCTGCCGCGCGAGGGCGAACAGCGCGAGCAGCAGCAGAGCCACCGCCCCGACCGCCACCATCGGGACGTTGACGCTGGCGACGGTGGTGACCACCGCGACGACGAACGCCCCGACGATCAGGCACAGTTGACCGACTCGGTTCCCCACGTGATGTCCTTTGACTCCAGCAGGCCGGCGGTGCCGGCGGTGGTCGTTTGGTCCGTCAGCGTGGGACGCCCGCCAGGCCCGGCCGGGCCCGGTCGAGCGCCCAGCGGGACCGGGCGGCGTGCATCGCCGCGATCATGTCCGGCCAGCTCGGCGGACGGTAGCCGGTGACCTGGGCGAGGGCGTCCGCGCACATCGACCGGTCGCAGACGAACTCGTCGTCCGGCACCAGTTCGCCGGGCCATCCGTACACCTCGGCGACCAGGCGGAGCAGGTCGTACTTGGCGATCGGTGCGGCGGCGACGTGGTAGAGGCCGGTCAGCTCCGCCCGGGGCAGGACCACGGTGCGCAGCAGCCGGGCGAACTCCACGGTCGTCACCCCGCTGTAGATGGCCCGGGTGAAACCGTGTACCTGGCTGCGTCGGGAGAGGAACCAGTCGACCAGGGAACGGTTCGTGCCCAGCTCGTGCCCGACGATCGAGGTACGCAGGGTGAGGGCCGACGCTCCCGACGCCTCGCCCAGCAGTTTGGACCGGCCGTAGAGGTCGGGCGGGTCGGGCAGGTCGTCCTCACGGTAGCCGCCCCGGCGGCCGGAGAAGACGCAGTCGGTGCTGACGTGCACGAGCCGGCTGCCGACCTGCGCGCAGGCGTCGGCCAGCAGGTGGGGCAGGAGAGCGTTGAGGGTGACCGTGGGCACCGCGTCCTGCACGTCCGGTCGCTGCTTGATGACGCCGACGCAGTTGACGACGACGTCCGGTCGCAGCTCGTCCACGAGCCGCCGGACGTCGTCGAACCGGGTCACGTCCACGGCCGCGACGATGCGCGCGAGCAGGTGCGCGGGGAACCACCCCGCCCGGTCGTCGATGGTGCGGGCGAGGCCGTGGACGTCGAGATCCGGGTCGTCGGCGAGTTCGCGCAGCACGGCGTGGCCGAGCATGCCGGTGACGCCGACGACGAGGACCCGACGGGCCGGGCGGTCGGCCTGGTGGTCGCTGCGCCGCCGGGGCACCCGGTCGGGCCGACCGGTGTCGGCGGCCGCGCTCATGTCGTCACCACGGCCGCTGCGTGGGCCTGCACCTGCGCGCGCACCTCGGGCAACGTCATCAACAACGACTCGATCTCCGGTACGGACAGCCGGCGGGCGTTGTGCGAGTGGAAGTCGGCCAGGCCACCGTGCTCGACGTCACCCTCCTCGAAATAGAGGGAGTAGTTGAGGTCGCGGCTGTCCACCGGCACCCGGAGGAAGTCGCCGAGGTCCTCGGCGAACGCGAGTTCCTCCCGGCTGGCCAGGGTCTCGTAGAGCTTCTCCCCGTGCCGGATGCCGAGCACGGTGAACTTCGCCGGCACCCCGAACAGGTTGCACAGGGCGGTGGCGAGGTCGCCGATGGTGCAGGCGTCGGCCTTGCGGATGAAGACGTCCCCCGGCTGGCCGAAGGTGAACGCGTGCTCCACCAGATCGACCGACTCGGGCAACGACATCAGGAAACGGGTCATCGTCGGGTCGGTGACCGTCGGCAGGCCGCCGCGCAGGATCTGGTCGATGAACAGTGGAATCACCGATCCGCGCGAGTACATGACATTGCCGTACCGCACGCAGCAGACCCGGGTCCGGGCCGCCGCGTTGTTGCGGGAGTGGGCCTGGGCGACCTTCTCCATCAGCGCCTTGGTCATGCCCATCGCGTTGACCGGATAGACGGCCTTGTCGGTGCTCAACAGGACCAGTGTCTCCACACCGACCCGCTCACAGGCGTCCACCACGTTGGCGCTGCCGAGCACGTTGGTGCGGACCGCCTCGAGGGGGAAGAACTCGCAGGAGGGCACCTGCTTGAGAGCTGCGGCGTGGAAGACGAACTCCATCCCCCGGGCGGCCTTGAGCACACTGTCGTAGTCGCGGACGTCGCCGACGTAGTAGCGCACCCGGTCGTTGCCGAGGCGGTGCCGCATCGCGTCCTGTTTCGACTCGTCCCGGCTGAGCACCCGCACCTCGGCGGCGCCGGCGTCGAGCAGTCGGGAGACCATTGTCTGGCCGAACGACCCCGTGCCCCCGGTGATCAGGAAACGCCTGTCCGAAAGCGAGGGAAGCATATCTCCTCCTGCCTGTTTCCCGGCGGACCATCCTCGGGAATCGCGATCTCGTCAAAGGTGACCATACTGTTGCAATAACGAGACCGGGCGGGCTTCCGGTAAAGGGAGGAACAATCATGTTTCACCTTTACCGGGGATGCTGCGCACTCCATTGTCGACCTGTCCGGGGTGGCGAATGTGAAAGCGCGGATCGTCCTTCGTAAAGGTGGTAGGTGTGTTTCATGCCCAAAGTTGCTGTCCACACGGCACCGCCGCGAGCCGGGGCCGACGGGCGGGGAACCACCCCGACACCCCGGCGGCCGTACGACCGCTGGAAGCGGTTGTTCGACGTGCTCGGCGCGCTCGTCGTGCTGACCGTCGGCGCACCCCTGCTGGCCCTCGTCGCCCTGGTGGTGCTCGTGACGCACGGGCGGCCGGTGCTGTTCCGGCACACCCGGCCCGGCCTGCACGGCGAACTGTTCGACGTGGTGAAGTTCCGCACCATGCTCCACCCCGACCCGGACCGGGGGCTGGTGACCGACGCCCAACGCCTCACCCGGGTGGGTCGTTGGCTGCGGGCGAGCAGCCTCGACGAGTTGCCCGAGTTCTGGAACGTGCTGCGCGGCGAGATGAGTGTGGTCGGTCCCCGTCCACACCTGGTGCGCTACCTCGACCTCTACAACGCCGAGCAGGCCCGCCGGCACGAGGTGCGGCCCGGCATCACCGGGCTCGCCCAGGTGCGCGGGCGCAACGCCCTGAGCTGGGAGGCGAAGTTCGGCTACGACGTCGAGTACGTCGACCGACGCTCCTTCCTGCTGGACCTGAAGATCCTGCTGACCACCGTCCGGGTGGTGCTCACCCGGGAAGGTATCTCGGCTCCCGGTGCCGCCACCTGGCACGAGTTTACCGGCAACGCCCCTGCACCCGTGTCGGCACCGGCCGACGCCCGGACGGACGCGTCGTCGCCGGCCTACGTCCGGCCGGTCGACGGCCCGAGGCCCGTGTCGTCGCCGGTCGACGACCGGGACGCCGCGTACCGCCGATGAGCCGGGTGCTGCTGCTGGGCGCGGGTGGTTTCCTGGGCCGGCACATCGGTGCCGCACTGGCCGGGCACACCGACCTGCGGTCGCCCACCCGGGCACAGTGCGACCTTGTCCGGATGGACCTGCCGGAGCTGACCGCGCTGGTCGCCCGGGAACGACCGGACGTGGTGGTGAGCGCGGCCGGCCGGATCGTCGGTTCCGGGCTCGACTTCGTGCGGGCGCACGTCGTGACCACGGCGAAACTGGTCGAGGCGGTGGCCGTCGCCGCCCCCCGGGCCCGGCTGGTCCGGATCGGCTCGGCCGCCGAGTACGGCGTCGTGCCGCACGGCCTCGCCGTCGCGGAGGACCACCCTGCCGCTCCCGTGAGCGAGTACGGGCTCAGCCACCTGGCCGCGACCCGCCTGGCCGAGCTGGCAGGCGACACCGGCCGCCTCGACACGATCGTGCTGCGGGTCTTCAACCCGGTCGGGCCGGGGATGCCGGCGGGAAACATGCTGGCCCGGGTGACCGCGATGGTCCGCGCGGCGGCGGCCGACGGGGCGGGTGACCTCGCTCTGGGGCTGCACGACACCTACCGGGATCTCGTCGACGTGCGGGACGTGGCGGCGGCGGTGCTGGCCGCGACGCGGTGCGCCGCGCCCACGCAGCGGGTCGTCAACGTGGGCAGCGGACGTGCGGTCGCGACGCGCGACGTCGTGCGGCTGCTGGCCGACGTGGCCGGTTTCCCCGGGGAGATCCGGTCGGGCGGCTTCCCGCCCGACGCCACCCGCTCGGCCGCGGTGCCGTGGATGTGCGCCGACCTGGACCGCGCCCGCCGGGTGCTCGGCTGGACCCCGGTCCACGACCTGACCGAATCACTGCGCGCCCTGTGGGCGGCTGACGGCGTGCGGCCGACCGGCCCGGTGGCTGACGGCGTGCGACCGACCCGCCCGGTGGCCGGCGTGGCGGCGGGGTGAGAACGATGCGGATCGGCCTGCTCACCCAGTGGTTCGACCCGGAACCGGGCCCGGCGGCCCTGCCCGGGATGCTCGCCCGCGCTCTCGCCGACCGGGGACACGAGGTCCAGGTGCTGACCGGTTTCCCGAACTACCCGAGCGGCCGGCTGGCCCCCGGCTACCGGCTGGCCCGCCGGGTCGACGAGACCGACGGCCCGGCCCGGGTCCGCCGGGTCGCCCTCTATCCCAGCCACGACCGTTCCGCGCCACGTCGGTTGGCCAACTACGGGTCCTTCGCCGTCTCCGCGCTGGTCTCCGGCACCCCGGTGCTGCGGGGTCTGGATGCCCTCTGGGTCGGCAACTCGCCGATCAGCGTCGCCCTGCCGATGTGGTTCACCCGCTACGTGCACCGGGTGCCGGTGCTGCTGCACGTGCTGGACCTGTGGCCCGACAGTGTGCTGGCCAGCGGCTTCCTCGGCACCGGTCGGGTGTCACGGACCGTCGAGCGGGGGATGGCCGCCTGGTGCGGTGCGATGTACCGCAGCGCCGCCCGGGTCGCCCACGTCTCCCCGGGCGCCGCCGAGCTGCTCGCCGGCCGGGGGGTGCCCCGGGAGAAGCTGGTGCACATCCCGATGTGGGCGGACGAGACCCTGGGCGTCCGCGCCACCGACCTGCGCGCCGACCTCGGACTCCAACCCGACCAGGTCGTGCTGGTGTACGCGGGCGCGCTCGGCGAGGCGCAGGGGCTCGACTCGCTGATCGACGCCTGCGCCCGCACCGGCGACCCCCGCCTGGTCTGCCTGATCGCCGGTTCCGGCACCACCGAGGAGCGGCTGCGTCGGCGGGCCGAGGCGGCGGGGGCGGCGAACGTCCGCTTCCTCGGGCAGCTGCCCCGGGACCGGATGCCCGCGTTGATGGCCACCGGTGACGTCCACTACGTGAGCCTGCGGCCCGGTGGCATGTCCGCGTACACGATGCCGAGCAAGGTGCAGTCGACCCTCGCCGCCGGGCGGGCGCTGCTGGTCGCTGCGGAAGGCGACGCCGCCGCGGTGGCCCGGGACAGCGGCGCGGGCATCACCGCCCGCCCCGGTGACCCCGACTCGATCGCCGACGCCCTGCGGGAGGTCTGCGACCTGGGCCGGGAGAAACTGGACCTGCTCGGGCAGGCCGGCCGGGCGCACTACGACCGGATGTTCTCCGTCGCGACGGGTGCCGACCGGGTCGAGCGGACCCTGCACGAGATGGTGGCCGCCGGGCCGGTCAGGGCCAGTCGTCGCCGGCGGCCAGCCGACGGGTGAGCAGGTCGGCCAGCGGGACCGACTCACCGTCGCGTCCGCCCCGGCCGACGACCAGGGGCGGCCGGGCCGGTGGCACGTCCACGCCGAACAGTCTGGCGCGTACGCCCGGCGGCACGGTGAGCAGGAAGAACCGGCCGTCGACGGCGACCGCGCGCAGGCCGGCCCGGTCGACGTACCAGCCGGTCAGGCCGGTCCGGTAGCGGCCCCGTCCGTCGTAGCCCTGGGCCACCAGCCGGGCGGTCCGCAGCCCCCGCCGGGTCGCCTCGGCCGTGAACCGGGCGACCAGTGCCTCGGCCTGCGCGTGCTCACCGTCGCGTTGGCGGGCGTCGGCCGCCGCGTGCGCCCGCGCCGCCCGCTGCTGCTGCTCCCGCCACCCCGTACCGCCGTCACCACCCATGCCGCGACGGTACGCCCACCCCCTCGACCGCTCAGGCCAGGCCCGCCCGGCGCAACGCTTCGGCCATCGCGTCGTTGGCGGGTGCCGGTGCGGAGCCGCCCCGGCCCTGCCGTTGCTGCGACCCGCCCGGGACCCGCCCTGTTGCTCCCGCTGGCCGCCGGACCCGCCTGTCCCGCTGGACCTGCCCGCGCCGCCTGCCCCGCCGGACCTGCCCGCGCCGCCGGACCCGCCCGCGCCGCTACGCCGGCCGCCCGGCGCGTCACCGCGCCCGCCCTGGAGGGCACCGCGTTCGCGACGCTGCCCGTCGGCCGCCGGCCGGTCACCGCCGGTCGGCACCTCGTCGTCCAACCGCAGCGTCAACGAGATCCGCTTGCGCGGCACGTCCACGTCGAGCACCTTGACCCGCACCACGTCACCGGACTTCACCACGTCGCGCGGGTCCTTGACGAAGGTGTGCGACATCGCCGAGACGTGCACCAGGCCGTCCTGGTGCACGCCCACGTCGACGAACGCGCCGAACGCGGCCACGTTGGTGACCACACCCTCCAGCAGCATCCCGGGGGTCAGGTCGCCGATCTTTTCCACCCCCTCGACGAAGGTGGCGGTGCGGAACTCCGGTCGCGGGTCCCGGCCGGGCTTCTCCAGCTCGGCGAGGATGTCGGTGACGGTGGGCAGGCCGAAGGTGTCGTCGACGAAGTCGGTGGCCCGCAGCCCGCGCAGGATGGCCGACTTGCCGATCAGCGAGCGCAGGTCCTGCCCGGTGCTGGCCAGGATGCGGCGCACCACCGGGTACGCCTCCGGGTGCACGCTGGACGAGTCGAGCGGGTCGGTGCCGCCGGGGATGCGCAGGAAGCCGGCGCACTGCTCGAAGGCCTTCGGGCCGAGCCGGGCCACCTTCTTCAGCTCGGCACGGGTGCGGAACGGCCCGTTGGCGTCCCGGTGCAGCACGATGTTCTCCGCCAGACCCGCGCCGATGCCGGAGACCCGGGTCAGCAGGGGAGCGGAGGCGGTGTTGACGTCCACCCCGACGCCGTTGACGCAGTCCTCCACCACCGCGTCCAGCGAGCGGGACAGCTTCACCTCGGACAGGTCGTGCTGGTACTGGCCGACGCCGATCGAGCGCGGGTCGATCTTGACCAGTTCGGCCAGCGGGTCCTGGAGCCGCCGGGCGATGGAGACCGCGCCACGCAGCGACACGTCCAGGGTGGGCAGCTCCTGTGAGGCGTACGCGGAGGCCGAGTAGACCGACGCGCCGGCCTCGGAGACCATCACCCTGGTCAGGCCGAGCTGCGGATACCGCGTGATCAGGTCGGCGGCGAGCTTGTCGGTCTCCCGGCTGGCGGTGCCGTTGCCGATCGCGACCAGCTCCACCTGGTGCGCCCCGGCCAGCTTCGCCAGCGTCTCGATCGAGGCGTCCCACTGCCGACGCGGCTCGTGCGGATAGATCGTGTCGGTGGCGACCACCTTGCCGGTGGCGTCCACCACCGCCACCTTCACCCCGGTGCGCAGGCCCGGGTCGAGACCCATGGTGGCCCGGCTACCGGCGGGGGCGGCGAGCAGCAGGTCGCGCAGGTTGGTGGCGAAGACCCGGACGGCCTCCTCCTCGGCCGCCTGCCACAGCCGGGTGCGCAGGTCGGCCCCGAGGTGGATCAGGATCCGGGTACGCCACGCCCAGCGCACCGTGTCGGCCAGCCACCGGTCGGCGGGCCGCCCCGCGTCGGTGACACCGAACCGGCCGGCGATGGCCGCCTCGTAGCGGGTCGGGCCGGTCGGCGGGGCGTCCGGGTCCTCCTCGGCGTCGGGGGCCATGGTGAGGTCGAGCACGCCCTCCTTCTCGCCCCGGAACATCGCCAGGATGCGGTGCGAGGGCAGCTTCGGGTACGGCTCGGCGAAGTCGAAGTAGTCGGCGAACTTCGCGCCGGCGGCCTGCTGCCCGTCGCGTACCCGGGAGACCAGCCGGCCCCGCGACCACATCTGCTCACGCAGGGTGCCGATCAGGTCGGCGTCCTCGGCGAACCGCTCGATGAGGATGGCCCGCGCCCCGTCCAACGCGGCGGCGACGTCGGCCACCCCACGCCCGGCGTCGACGAACCCGGCGGCCGTCTCCTTCGGGTCCCGGGTGGGGTCGCCGAGCAGCGTGTCGGCCAGCGGCTCCAGCCCGGCCTCCCGGGCGATCTGCGCCCGGGTCCGCCGCTTCGGCTTGTAGGGCAGGTAGATGTCCTCCAGGCGGGACTTGGAGTCGGCCGCCATGATCTGCGCTTCCAGCGCCTCGTCCAGCTTGCCCTGGCTGCGGATCGACTCCAGCACCGCGGCCCGCCGCTCGTCCAGCTCCCGCAGGTAGCGCAGCCGCTCCTCCAGGGTGCGCAGCTGGGCGTCGTCGAGCAGGCCGGTGGCCTCCTTGCGGTAGCGGGCGATGAACGGCACGGTCGCGCCGCCGTCGAGCAGCTCCACGGCCGCCCGCACCTGGCGCTCGGCGACGCCGAGCTCGTCGGCGATCCGCTGATGGACTGACTGGGTCACGATGTTGATCCGCCTTCGTTTCGGGTTCCCTGCTGCATTCTGCCGCCCACCCCCGACGCCGTGCGCCACCCCCGCCGCCCACCCCGTCGCCGGGCCGGCCGCACTGCCGTCGCAGCCCCACCGTTCCCGGCCCCCGGGCCGGCCTGCCGCGCCCTGGTGGCCCGTCGCCCTGGTGGCCCGTCGCCCTGGTGGCCCGTCGGCCCGGGAACCCGTCGCGTGCCGCCGTGCCGGTCGGCCCGCTGCGCTAGCGTGGCGATCATGGAGCAACCTGCGGATCCGCGTGCCCGTCGCCTCTTCGGCGGCAGTGCCCGAGCCCTCGGTGACCTCGCCGCGAGCCCGTTCCGGGCCGACCGGGACCGGATCGTGGCCTCGCCCTTCTTCGCCCGCCTCGGTGGGGTGACCCAGGTGATCAGCCCGGTCGGCTCCGGACTGCTGGTGCACAACCGGCTCACCCACAGTCTCAAGGTGGCGCAGGTGGCCCGGGCGATCGCGGAGCGGTTGACCGCCGACCCGACCCAGCGGGACCTGCTGGAGAAACTGGGTGGCTGCGACCCGGACGTGGTGGAGGCCGCCGCCCTCGCCCACGACCTCGGTCACCCGCCGTTCGGGCACCTGGGGGAGCGGGTGCTGGACCGGTTGGCCCGGCAGCGGCTCGGGCTGGCCGACGGATTCGAGGGCAACGCCCAGTCGTACCGGATCGTCACCAGCACCGAGATCCGGGGGGCCGCCACCACCGGTCTCGACCTGACCGCCGCCGTGCGGGCGGCGATGCTGAAATACCCGTGGACCCGGCTGGACCACCCCGACCCGCACCCCCGGCACCTGCGTCCCGCCCCCCGAGGCGCCGCCGCCCCACCGGACGACCCGGACAGCGGCTCGGCGAAGTTCGGCGCGTACGGCACGGAACTGGCCGACCTGCGGCAGGCCCGCGCCCCGTTCACCGGGCGGATCGCGCAGTGGCAGCAGACCGTCGAGGCGTCGGTGATGGACACCGCCGACGACATCGCGTACGCCATCCACGACGTGGAGGACTTCTACCGGGTGGGGGTGCTCCAGCAGGGCACCGTCGCCGCCGAGCTGATGGCCTGGCAGCGGGAGGGCGGGCACCTGCGCGCGGTCACCGACCCGGCGTTGGCCGGTGCCGCCCGCCGGCCCGGCACGGCGATCGAGGCGCTGCGTCGGCAACTGCACCGCAAGGACGCCTGGATCGCCGACGACGACGCATTCGCCGCCGCCGTCGAGCACGTCCGCGAGGAACTGGTGGACGGGCTGCTGGCGTTGCCCTTCGACGGGTCGATCGAGGCGGAACAGTACGTGGCCCGGTTCTCCGCCCGGTGGACCACCCGGCTGGTCGACGCGATCACGGTGACCGCCACCCCGGACGTGCGCTCCGGCCACGTGCAACTGGCCCCGGCGCAGTGGCACGAGGTGCAGGTGCTCAAGTTCGTCCACCACCGCTTCGTGCTGGCCCGCCCCGACCTGGCCCTGCACCAGCGGGGCCAGGCCCGCCTGCTGGACACCCTGGTCGACGCGCTCTGGCAGTGGCTGCTCGACCCCGAGGAGGAGTCCCGGCTGCCCCGCCGGCTGCCCGACCTGGTCGAGCTGGCCGAGGCGGAGCTGCACCCGCGTACCCCCGACCGGATCGGCCGGGCCCGCGGCCGGGCCATCGTCGACTTCGTCGCCCAACTCACCGACGGTCAGGCCGTGGCGATGCTGGACGTCCTGTCGGGTCGCTCCGGGGCGCTGTGGACCGACGCCTTCGTGCTCTGAGCGGCGGGCGGTGGGCGCGCGTCAGGCGATCGTCTGCCACCAGCCGTCGACCGGCGGCGGGTCGGCCACCACCACCCGCTCGCCGGGCCGGGGCACCGCCAGCCGCACGCCGTGCGCCTTGGCCTCGGCCCAGAGCCGGTCCACCGGCTCGGACCAGTCGTGCAGGGCCAGGTTGAAGGTGGCCCAGTGCACCGGGACGAGCAGGTCGCCGCGCAGGTCGAGGTGGGCGGCGACGGCCTCCTCGGGGAACATGTGGATGCCCGGCCAGGCCCGGTCGTACGCGCCGATCTGCATCAGCGTCACGTCGAACGGCCCGTGCTCCGCGCCGATCTCGGCGTACCCGTCGAAGTAGCCCGAGTCGCCGGTGTAGAAGACCTTCCGGTGCGCCCCGGCGACCACCCACGAACTCCACAGCGTGCCGTCACGCCGCAGCCCCCGGCCGGAGAAGTGCTGGGCGGCGGTCGCGGTGATCTCCAGGCCGCCGACCCGGTGCCCCTGCGACCAGTCCAGCTCGACGATCCGGTCCTCCGGCACCCCCCACCGGTCGAGGTGCGCGCCGACGCCCAGCGGCACCAGGAACGGCGCCGACTGCCGGCGCACCAGCTCCCGGACGGTTGCCATGTCGAGGTGGTCGTAGTGGTCGTGGGAGATCAGGATCGCGTCGACGGTGGGCACCTCGTCGAGGCGTACCGGGGGCTCGTGCAGCCGCTTCGGCCCCACCGCGGCCGACGGCGAGCAGCGGTCGCTCCACACCGGGTCGATCAGCACCCGGTGCCCCTCGATCTCGACCAGGGTCGAGGCGTGGCCGTACCAGACGATGCCCAGCTCACGGTCGACGTCGGTGGTCGGGGCCGGGGCGGGCCGCACCAGCGGGACCGGGGCGGTGGGGCGGCGACGCTGCTGGCCGAAGAGCAGCTCCCGGAGCAGGTTGCGGCCGGGGTCGCCGCCGGGCATGGTGCGGGTGGCCACCCGGTTGTGGAAGGTCCCGTCGCGGAACTGCGCCGACCGGGCGGCCCGTTGCGCGCGTGCGCCGGTCAGCCGGCCGCCCAGCGCCACCGGCACGTCCCGCGCCGTCCAGGCCAGGCCGGCGACCGCCGCCAGCCCCGCCACCTGCCACAGCCGACCGCCGAGCCTCCGCTCGACCGCGCGTTGCGCTGGTTGCCCCATGTGTCGTCCCCCTCGCCGGTGTCCCGCACTACACGGTAGTCACCACCGGCGGCTCCCGCCCACGCCGACCCTCGGACCGCCCCCGCTTCCCCGGGCCGGTCGGTGGGGGACGGGGCCGGGGGCGGCCCGGACGCCGGGCCGTGGGAGGTCCGGGTGGCGGGACGGACGGCAGGGCCGGTCAGCCGCCGTTGCTGGGTCGTTGCCGGGCCACCCGGTGCCGGGGCGCGTCCGCGGTGCCCCTGAGCTGCGCGGTGGCGTCCAGGAGGAACCGGCCGAGCCGGGCCCGGGCCTGCACCACCGGGTGGGTGGCGCCGAAGTTGTCCCGGTCGGCCTGGCCGTCGGCGAAGAGGACGTAGGTCAGCACGGCCGCCCCGGTGGTGTCGAAGACCACACCGGCCTCGTGCCGGGCGTCGACGAACCAGCCCGCCTTGGTGGCCACCCGGGCCCGCTCCGCCGAGGACATGGTGCGCCGGATGCCGTCGGTGAAGGCGACCGGGGCGCGCAGCAGCTTGAGTACGAGGGCGGTCGACGACGGCGACAGCAGGGTGCCGGCGACCAGGGCGCGCAGCAGCGCGTGCGTCTCCCGGGCGGTGCTGGTGCCCAGATAGAACCGGTGCGGGTCGGACAGCGGCTGCACCTGGGTGTTGGGGAAACCCTTGGCGGCCAGGGTGCGGTTGATCTCGGCGGCCGGGCAGACCAGACCGCACAGCCGCGACGCGGTGTCGTCGGAGACGGTGAGCAGGTTGGCCAGCACGTGCCCGACCGTCACCGAACTGGGGTAGGCGGTGTCCAGGACGAAGATGCCGTCACCGCCGGGCACCACGGTCGAGGCGGCCACCTCGACCCGCTGGTCGAGGGTGAGCAGCCCTCGGTCGATCTTGTCGAGCACTGCGACGGCCACCGCGATCTTGTTGACGCTGTACGCCTCGACCCGCCGGTCGGCGGACTCGGAGACCGCGACCAGCGGGGTGACCCCGTTCTCCAGGCTGAGGTGGACCTGCCAGTTGCCGCCGGTCAGCGACTTCTCCCGCTGGAAGGCCGCAGCGATCCTCGGGGCGACGAGCTCGGGGCTCGCCGCAGGGGCAGCGGACTTGCCGGGGCGGCCGGCGGCCGATGCCGGTGTGCCGACGAGTACCGCCCCGGCCGTGGCGGCCGTGCCGAGACCCAGCGCCGTCCTGCGGTTCACCCTGCTGGTCACGTCTCTCCCGTCGAGCGGTGCCCCGGAGCTGTCTCCGGGGCACCACTCTAGGTGGGCGGACCGGCCCGTGGGGGGCTGCTCACCGCCGCCGACGCCGGGCCGCCCCACCCGCCGCGAGTGCCGTCCCGACCGCCAGCGCCGTCCCCGCCGCGACCGCCGCCCCCGCCGCGACCGCCGTCGCCGCCCGGCCGGTCGGGGCACCGGCCCGGCGCAGCAGGTCGGACAGCTCCGGCAGCCACCCGCCGCGGACGGCCGCGCCCGCCGGGTCCGGGGAGAAGACGACGCCGTCGTGCGGGGCGACCGGCTGCCCGGTCAGCCCGCCGCGCCGCATCAACGGCCCGACGAGCGCGTCGTAGACGCCCGGCAGGAGGGTGAAGCCACCCCGCATGAGCAGGTTGACCCGGCCCACCGACACCTCCCGGCGGGGCCGGTCGGCCAAGCGCGCGACGGCCCGGGCCACCCGCTGCGGGGTGGTGATCGGCAGCGGTGGCCGGCCGGCCCGCCCCAGGTAGTTCGCCGCCCGTTGGTAGACCGGGGTGTCCACGCTGCCCGGGGTGACCAGGCAGACGTGCACCCCGGGCAGGTCCCGGGCCTCCTGCTGCACCGAACGGACCAGCCCCTGAAGGCCCCACTTGCTGGTCACGTAGCCGCTCATGTAGGGGGCGGTGACGTGCCCGAGGACCGAACCGGTGAGGATCAGGGTGCCCCCGCCGGCCGCCCGGAAGCGGCGCAGCGCCACCCGGACGACGCCGGCCGCGCCGAGCAGGTCGGTGCGGACCACCTGGTCGAAGACCTCCGCCGGGATCTCCTCGAACCGGCCGTACGCCATCACCGCCGCGGTGTGCACCCACACGTCGATCCGACCGAACTCGCGTACCGCCGTGTCGGCCAGGGCGTCGAGCGCGTCGGGGTCGGTCACGTCGGTGGGCACCGTGCGTACCCGGTCCGCGCCGGCCGCACGGCACTCCCGGCGTACCTCGGCCAGGCTGGTGGGGGAGCGGGCGGCGAGGACCAGCCGGTCCCCGCGCCCGGCGAACTCCCGGGCCGCCGCGCGGCCGATGCCGCTGGTGGCACCGGTGACCACCACCACCCGACTCACGGAGCCAACACGACCTTGACGCAGCCGTCCTCCTTCTTCTGGAACATCTCGTACGCCTTCGGCGCGTCCACCAGCGGCACCCGGTGGGTCCGCAGGTCCTCCACGCCCAGCGGGTCGTCGTCGCCGGACAGCAGCGGCAGGATCTCGTCGGTCCACCGGCGTACGTGGCACTGACCCATCCGCAGTTGGATGCCCCGGTCGAACATCTCCATCAGCGGCATCGGGTCCCCCTCGCCGCCGTACACCCCGGAGATCGAGACGGTGCCGCCGCGCCGCACCGCCTTGAGGGCGGCCTTGAGCACGGTCAACCGGTCCACACCGACCTTGTCGATCATCTTCTCGGCCAGCTTGTCCGGTAGCAGCCCGGCGGCGTGCTGGGCCAGCTTGCCGCTGGTGGAGCCGTGCGACTCCATCCCGACCGCGTCGATCACCGCGTCCGGGCCGCGCCCGTCGACCAGGTCGACCAGCGCGCCGGGCACGTCGTCGAGCTGGCTGACGTCGAGCGTCTCGATGCCGTGCCGGCGGGCCATCTCCAGCCGCTCGGGCACCAGGTCCAGCCCGATCACCCGGCCCGCGCCGAGGTGCCGGCCGATCCGGGCGCAGAACTGCCCGACCGGGCCGAGGCCGAACACGGCCAGGGTGCCACCGGGCGGGGTGTCGGCGTACCTCACCGCCTGCCAGGCGGTGGGCAGGATGTCGCTGAGGTACAGGTAGCGCTCGTCGGCCCCGGTCTGCGGGATGACGATCGGGCCGAACTGCGCCTGCGGGACCCGCAGGTACTCGGCCTGCCCACCGGGGACCGAACCGTAGAGGGAGGTGTAGCCGAACAGCGACGCGCCCTTGCCCTCGGCGGTCACCTGGGTCGTCTCGCACTGGGCGAAAAGCTGCCGCTCGCACATCCAGCAGTGCCCGCAGGCGATGTTGAACGGGACGACCACCCGGTCGCCGGGCTTGAGTCGGGTCACCCCGGAGCCGACCTCCTCGACGACGCCCATCGGCTCGTGCCCGAGGATGTCACCGGGCTTCAGGTACGGCCCGAGCACCTCGTACAGGTGCAGGTCGGAGCCGCAGATCGCGGTCGAGGTGATCCGGACGATCGCGTCCGTCGGCTCCTCGATCCGGGGGTCCGGGACCTCGTCCACCCGGACGTCGCGCTTGCCGTGCCAGGTCAGTGCCTTCATCGCTGAGTCCCCTCGCCGTGCCGTCGAGGGGTCTGCTACCCGAGCGGGGACGCTTGAACCGGCCACCGGCCAGCCAAGGTCGGCGGCCCACCGAGCCGTGATCGTCCCCTGCCCCGGCCCCTGCCCTGATCGTCCCCTGCCCCGGCCCCTGCCGTGATCGTCCCCTGCCCCGGCCCCTGCCGTGATCGTCCTGGACCACCGCCGTGATCGTGCTCGGTCCTTGCCCGTGGTCGTCCCCGGTCTCCGTCGTGATCGCGCTCGATCCTGGATGTAGTGGCCTCATGGCGTGCGGAGGCCACTACATCCAGGATCGAGCCCGCAGCCCGCAGCCCGCAGCCCGCAGCCCGCAGCCCGCAGCCCGCAGCCCGCAGCCCGCAGCCCGCAGCCCGCAGCCCGCAGCCCGCAGCGCGGGGCGTGGGGCCCGGAGCGCGGGGCACGCTGGGTGTGGGGCGTGGGGCGTGGGGCGGAGGCGTGGGGGCGGGACGGAGCGACCGCCGCACCCCTCGGTCGGGGGTGCGGCGGTCGGAGGGTCCGGAGGCGGCCGGTCGGACCGTCGGTGGGGTCAGGAACCGGGGGTGTCGCCGCGCTTGGCGGTGGCGGTGAGGTAGTCCCGGTTGAGCCGGCCGATGGTGTTCAGCGGGATGCCCTTGGGGCAGACCGCGGTGCACTCGCCGGCGTTGGTGCAGCCGCCGAAGCCGGCCTCGTCGTGCGCGTCGACCATGCCGATCACCCGGGTGTAGCGCTCCGGTTGGCCCTGCGGCAGCAGCGACAGCTGGGTGACCTTGGCGGCGGTGAAGAGCATGCCGGAGCCGTTGGGGCAGGCCGCCACACAGGCCCCGCAGCCGATGCAGGCGGCGGATTCGAAAGCCGCGTCGGCGTTGGCCTTGGCCACCGGGGCGGCGTGCGCCTCGGGGGCGCTGCCGGTCGGCGCGGTGATGTAGCCACCGGCCGCGATGATCTTGTCGAAGGCGTTCCGGTTGACCACCAGGTCCTTGATCACCGGGAACGCGCGGGCCCGCCACGGCTCGATGTCGATCGTCTCGCCGTCTTTGAACTGCCGCATGTGCAGTTGGCAGGCGGTGGTGCCGCGCTGCGGGCCGTGCGCGTCCCCGTTGATCATCAGGCCGCACATGCCGCAGATGCCCTCGCGGCAGTCGTGGTCGAACGCGACCGGCTCCTCCCCGGAGAGGATCAGCCGCTCGTTGAGCACGTCGAGCATCTCCAGGAACGACATGTCGGGGGAGACGTCGTCGACCGGGTAGGTCACCATCCGCCCCTTGTCCTGGGGGCCGGACTGACGCCAGATGCGCAGGGTCAGGTTCACTTGTAGCTCCGCTGCGTGGGGTGGACGTACTCGAACTTCAGGTCTTCCTTGTGCAGCACGGCCGGCTCACCGGTGCCGGTGAACTCCCAGGCCGCCACGTAGGCGAACCGGTCGTCGTCGCGCTGCGCCTCACCGTCGGGGGTCTGGTGCTCGGCCCGGAAGTGGCCGCCGCAGGACTCCTCGCGGTGCAGGGCGTCGATGCACATCAGCTCGGCCAGCTCGAAGAAGTCGGCCACCCGACCGGCCTTCTCCAGCGACTGGTTGAGCCCTTCGCCGTCGCCCGGCACCCGGACCCGCTGCCAGAACTGCTCCCGCAGTGCCCGGATCTCGTCGATGGCCTTGCGCAGCCCGGCCTCGGAGCGCTCCATGCCGCAGTGCTCCCACATGATCTGACCCAGCTCCCGGTGGAACGAGTCCACCGTCCGGTCGCCGTTCACGGCCAGCAGCCGGGCGATCCGGTCCTCCACCTCGCGCCGGGCCTGCACCGCCGCCGGGTGGCTGGCGTCGACCTTCTCCCGGGGCCCGGACGCCAGGTAGTGGGCGATCGTGGTGGGCAGCACGAAGTACCCGTCGGCCAGGCCCTGCATCAGTGCCGACGCGCCGAGCCGGTTCGCGCCGTGGTCGGAGAAGTTGGCTTCACCGATGACGAACAGGCCGGGGATGGTCGACTGGAGGTCGTAGTCGACCCACAGCCCGCCCATCGTGTAGTGCACGGCCGGGTAGATCCGCATCGGCACCTGGTACGGGTCCTCGCCGGTGATCCGCTCGTACATCTCGAACAGGTTGCCGTACTTGGCCTCGATGGCCTTGCGGCCGAGCCGGTCGATCGCGTCGGAGAAGTCGAGGTAGACCCCGAGCTTGGTCGGCCCGACGCCCCGGCCCTCGTCGCAGACGTTCTTGGCGGCCCGGGAAGCGATGTCCCGGGGGACCAGGTTGCCGAACGACGGGTAGATCCGCTCCAGGTAGTAGTCCCGCTCGTTCTCGGGAATGTCCCGGGGGGCGCGGTCGTCGTCCTTGTTCTGCGGCACCCAGACCCGGCCGTCGTTGCGCAGCGACTCGCTCATCAGGGTCAGCTTGGACTGGTGGTCGCCGGAGACCGGGATGCAGGTCGGGTGGATCTGGGTGTAGCAGGGGTTGGCGAAGTACGCGCCCTTGCGGTGCGCCCGCCAGCTGGCGGTGACGTTGCAGCCCTTGGCGTTGGTGGAGAGGTAGAAGACGTTGCCGTAGCCGCCGGAGGCGAGCACCACCGCGTCGGCCATCTCGGTGCTGATCTCACCGGTGACCATGTCCCGCACCACGATGCCCCGTGCCCGGCCGTCCACGACGACCAGTTCCAGCATCTCGTGGCGGGTGTGCATCTCCACGTTGCCCAGGCCGATCTGCCGCTCCAGCGCCTGGTACGCGCCGAGCAGCAACTGCTGGCCCGTCTGGCCCCGGGCGTAGAAGGTGCGCTGCACCTGCGCGCCGCCGAAGGAGCGGGTGTCCAGCAGCCCGCCGTACTCGCGGGCGAACGGGACGCCCTGGGCGACGCACTGGTCGATGATGTTGACCGACACCTCGGCGAGCCGGTGCACGTTCGACTCGCGGGAGCGGAAGTCGCCGCCCTTGACCGTGTCGTAGAAGAGCCGGTGCACCGAGTCGCCGTCGTTGCGGTAGTTCTTGGCCGCGTTGATGCCGCCCTGGGCGGCGATCGAGTGTGCCCGGCGCGGGCTGTCCTGGTAGCAGTAGCTGCGGACCCGGTAGCCCTGCTCGGCGAGGGTGGCGGCGGCGGAGCCACCGGCCAGGCCGGTGCCGACCACGATCACCGTCATCTTGCGCCGGTTCGCCGGGTTGACCAGCTTGGCCTCGAAGCGGCGGGTCTCCCAGCGCTTTTCGACCGGGCCGTCGGGAGCCAACGTGTCGGCGATCGGCTCGCCCTCGGTGAAGAGTTCCATGTCAGGACACCAATCCGGTGAGTACGGCGAACGGGACCACCAGGTAGCCGGCGCAGAGCACGACGGCGAAGACCAGCGCGGCGGTACGGGCCCGGCGCTCGCCCCGGGGGGTCTGCTGGCCGAGGCTGCGCAACGCGGAGAACACCCCGTGCCGCAGGTGGAAGCCGACGGTGACGATCGCCAGCGTGTAGAACAGCGTCACGTACCAGCGGTCCGGGGCGAAGTCGGCGACCACGTTGCCGTACGGGTTGCTGGCGTCGCCGACCGGGTTGAGGGTGCCGGTGGTCAGGTCCAGGATGTGGTAGATCACGAAGAGCAGGATGATCACGCCGCCCCAGCGCATGGTGCGCGCGGCGTAGCTGCCCTGGACCTTCTTGCGGTGGGCGTAGCGCACCGGGCGGGCGGCGCGGGCCCGGACGGCCAGCACGGTCGCCGCCCAGATGTGCCCGAGTACGGCCACCACCAGCGCGGTGCGCAGGATCCACAGGAACCAGACCCCGGGCAGCAGCGGCTTGCCGATGTCGCGCAGCCAGTGGGCGTAGTGGTCGAACGAGGTCTCGCCGGTGAACACCTTGAGGTTGCCGAGCATGTGGGCGACGAGGAACAGCACGAGCATGATGCCCGTCACCGCCATGACGGCCTTGAGACCGACGTTCGAGCGGATGGGCGACCGAGTTTTCGTGATTACCACCTGACCGACGCTAGGAGCCCTGCAATCAGTCGTCCAATGCATCGACCTCGCAGTCTCGATAGCCATAAGCTATGAAGATGCAGCTCCATCAGCTGAGGTACTTCGTCGCGGTGGCTGAAGTACGACATTTCACCCAAGCCGCCGACCTCGTCGGCATAACCCAGCCGTCGTTGAGTAAGCAAGTTCACGCTCTGGAGACCGCCCTCGGCGCCCCCCTGTTCGAGCGGGTACGCGGCAACATCGCCCTCACCGCCGCCGGTGAGGTGCTGCTGCCGTTGGCCAAGCGCATCCTCGCCGACGTCGACACCGCCACCCGGGAGGTGCAGGAACTGGTCGGCCTGCGCCGGGGCCGGGTCCGGCTCGGGGCCACCCCCAGCCTGGCCACCTCGCTCGCCCCACCGGTGCTGCGCCGGTTCCGCGACGCCCACCCCGCCGTCGACCTGCGGGTCGAGGAGGGCGGCTCGCAGGACCTGGTCCGCGACCTGCTGCGCGGCGACCTCGACCTCGCCCTGATCATCATGCCCGCGCAGGGGGCCGACCCCGGGCTGCGGGTCGACCCGATCCTGCGGGAGAGCCTGGTGATCGCCTCGGTGGAGCCGCTGCCCGCCGCCCTGGTCAGCGGCGAGTTGCGGATCACCGACCTGCGCGACCAACCGCTGGTGATGTTCCGCGAGGGCTACGACCTGCGCGACGCCACCATCCAGGCGTGCCGGGAGGCCGGCTTCGAGCCCACCTTCTCGGTCGACGGCGGCGAGATGGACGCCGTGCTCAGCTTCGTCGAGGCCGGCCTGGGCATCGCCCTGGTGCCGGGCATCGTGGTCAGCCGCCGCCCCGGCATCCGGGTCACCCGGCTCGCCCCGCCCGGGGTGCGCCGGACCATCGCGGTGGCCCGCCGCCGCGACGTGGTGCCCACCCACGCCGGGCGGGAGCTGCGCCGCATCCTGCTCGACTACGTGCACGCGGCCACCAGCACCAGCGACCTGCCGCCGGGCGTGGAACCGCTGCCCTGATCAGCGCCCCTCGGCGTCGTCCATCGCGCGGTAGATGCGCTGCTCGGAGACCGGATAGGGGGTGCCGAGGGCCTGCGCGAAGACGTTCACCCGCAACTCCTCGATCATCCAGCGGATCTGCCGCACCGGGGCCGAGGCGCGGCGGGTCGGGGGCAGCCCGGCCACCAGGTCCCGGTACTCCTTCTGCACCGTGGCGATCCGGTCCTGCTGGGACTTGTCCCGCTGCGGGTTGGCAGTCAGCCGGTCCAGTCGGCGCTCCATCGCGGTCAGGTAGCGCAGCAGGTCGGGCAGGCGCGCGTAGCCGGTCTCGGTGATGAAGTCCTTGTGCACCAGGCCGGTGAGCTGCTGGCGCAGGTCGGCCAGGGCGGCCACCACGGCCAGGTTGCGGGTCGCGCCGAGGCGCTGCTCCACCGCGTACGCGGCGGCGAGCACCTGGCGGACCCGGCCCATCACCTCCACCACCGTGTCGACCAGGTCGGCGCGGACCCGGTCACGCAGCGCGGCGAAGCCGTCGGCGTCCCAGGCCGGCCCGCCCGCGTCGGCGATCAGCTTGTCGATGGCGGCCCCGGCGGCGTCGGCGATGAGCTGCTGCACCCCACCGTGCGGGTTGCGGCTCAGCGCCAGCTTCGCCTCGTTGCTCAGCCGCCCCTGGAGGAACTGCGCCGGTGACGGCACGGTCAGCCGCAACAACCGCCGGGTGCCCGCCCAGTGCGCGGCGGCCTGCTCCGCCTCGGAGTCGAAGACCTTCACCCCGACCGTCGTACCCTCGTCGACCAGCGCCGGGTAGGCGGTCACCGCGTAGCCGGCCCGGACCTGCTCGATGGTGCGGGGCAGGGTGCCGATGGTCCACCCGGTCAGCCCGGTCCGGGCCACCTCCGGTGCGGCGGCGGCCACCACCTGGCGTACCTCCTGGCGGAGCTGGCGTTGCAGGGCCGGCAGGTCCTTGCCCTCGGCGACCGGCTTGTCGGCGTCACCGATCACCCGGAACGTCACCCGCAGGTGCGGCGGCAGCTTCGCCGGCTCCCACGCCTCCCGGGGCACGGTCACCCCGGTCATCCGGCGCAGCTGCCGGCTGAGCGCGTCCAGCAGCGGCTCCGCACCGGGGGTGATCGCGGCGAGCGCCGCGCGGGCGTGGTCCGGCACCGGGACGAAGTTGCGTCGGATCGGCTTGGGCAGCGACCGGATCAACGCGATCACCAACTCCTCGCGCAGCCCCGGCACCTGCCAGTCGAAACTCTCCGCCGGCACCTGGTTGAGCAGCGGCAGCGGGATGTCGACGGTGACGCCGTCGGTGGCGGCCGTCGGGTCGAAGGTGTACGTCAGCGGCAGGGTCACCCCGTCGGCCTGCCACTCGTCCGGGAAGTCGGCCTCGTCGACCCCGCCACGCCCGGCGTTGACCAGCACCTCCCGGGTGAGGGTGAGCAGGTCGGGCTGCTCGTGCCGGGCCTTCTTCCACCAGGCGTCGAAGTGTCGCCCGGAGACCACGTCGGCGGGGATGCGCTGGTCGTAGAAGGCGAAGATGCTCTCGTCGTCGACCAGGATGTCCCGGCGGCGGGCCCGGTTCTCCAGCTCCTCGATCTCGGTGCGGAGCTTCTCGTTGTCCCGCCAGAACGGGTGGTGGGTCTGCCAGTCCCCCTCGACCAGGGCGTGCCTGATGAACAGCTCCCGGCTCAGCGCCGGATCGATCCGCCCGAAGTTGACCTTGCGGGAGGTGACCAGCGGGACGCCGTACAGGGTGACCTTCTCGTAGGCCATCACGGCGGCCTGCTTCTTCTCCCAGTGCGGCTCGCTGTAGCTGCGCTTGACCAGGTGCTGGGCCAGCGGCTCCACCCACTCCGGCTCGACCCGCCCGGCGACCCGGCCCCACAGCCGGGAGGTCTCCACCAGCTCGGCGGCCATCACCCAGCGCGGCGGCTTCTTGAACAGCGCCGAGCCGGGGAAGACCGCGAACTTCGCCCCCCGGGCGCCCAGGTACTCGTGCTTCTGGGCGTCCTTGAGCCCGATGTGCGACAGCAGGCCGGGCAACAGCGACTGGTGCACCTTCGGGGTGTCGATCTCCTCCGGCAGGTCGGCGGCCGGACCGCGCCGGCCCCCGTCGGGCGGGGCCTGCGTCGCGCCCCGCCGCCCCCGCCGCCCGTCACCCTGTTCCGGGGTACGCAGCACCTGGCGCAACTGGGCGACGATGTCCTGCCACTCGCGTACCCGCAGGTAGTTGAGGTACTCCGCCCGGCACATCCGGCGGAACGCGCTGGACGACAGCTCCCGCTGCTGCTCCCGCAGGTAACGCCACAGGTTGAGGAACGACACGAAGTCCGATTCCTTGTCGGCGAACCGGGCGTGCGCCTGGTCGGCCTGGGCCTGCTTCTCCGCCGGCCGCTCCCGCGGGTCCTGGATCGACAGCGCGGCGGCGATCACCAGCACCTCGGTGGCGCAGCCGTTACGCTCGCCCTCGATCACCATCCGGGCCAGCCGGGGGTCGACCGGGAGCTGGGCCAGCCGACGGCCCAACGGGGTGAGCCGCCTGGCCGGGTCGGCCTCGGTCGGGTCCAACGCGCCCAGCTCGTGCAGCAGGTTGACCCCGTCGGTGACGTTGCGCCGGTCCGGTGGGTCGATGAACGGGAACGCGGCGAGGTCACCGAGACCGATCGCGGTCATCTGGAGGATCACCGAGGCCAGGTTGGTGCGCAGGATCTCCGGGTCGGTGAACTCCGGCCGGGAGGCGAAGTCCTGCTCGTCGTAGAGCCGGATGCAGATACCGTCGGAGGTCCGGCCGCAGCGGCCCTTGCGCTGGTTGGCCGACGCCTGGGAAACCGGCTCGATGGGCAGCCGCTGCACCTTCAACCGGCTGGAGTAGCGGGAGATCCGGGCCGAACCCGGGTCCACCACGTACTTGATGCCGGGCACGGTCAGCGAGGTCTCCGCGACGTTCGTGGCGAGCACCACCCGGCGACCGGGGTGGGCGGCGAAGACCCGATGCTGCTCGGCCGCCGACAGCCGGGCGTACAGCGGCAGGATCTCGGTGCCCAGCAGCGAGCGTTTCGACTGGGTCAGCTTGCCCAACGCCTCGGCGGTGTCCCGGATCTCCCGCTCCCCACTGAGGAAGACCAGGATGTCGCCCGGCCCCTCGGCGGCCAGCTCCTGCACCGCGTCGCCGATCGCCTGGATCTGGTCGCGGACGTTCTCCTCGTCGTCGGCCCCGTCCTCGTCGCCCTCGGCGACCTCGACCAACGGCCGGTAGCGCACCTCCACCGGGTACGTCCGCCCGGACACCTCGACGATCGGCGCGGGCCGGCCGTCGGCGTCGGCGAAGTGCTCGGCGAACCGGGCGGTCTCGATCGTCGCCGAGGTGATGACCACCTTGAGGTCGGGCCGCTGGGGGAGCAGTTGCCGCAGGTAGCCGAGGATGAAGTCGATGTTGAGGCTGCGCTCGTGCGCCTCGTCGATGATCAGGGTGTCGTACTGGCGCAGCATCCGGTCGGTCTGCAACTCGGCCAGCAGGATGCCGTCGGTCATCAGCTTGACCAGGCTGCGGTCGCTCACCTGGTCGGTGAAACGGACCTTGTAGCCGACCACGTCCCCCAGCTCGGTGCCGAGTTCCTCGGCGATCCGGTCGGCGACCGTCCGGGCGGCCAACCGGCGGGGCTGGGTGTGCCCGATCAGCCCGGTGATCCCACGCCCCAACTCCAGGCAGATCTTGGGCAGCTGGGTGGTCTTGCCGGAGCCGGTCTCACCGGCCACGATCACCACCTGGTGGTCACGGATCGCGGCGGCGATGTCGTCGCGGCGCTCGCTGACCGGCAACTGCGCCGGATAGGTGATGCTCGGCACGGCGGCCCGCCGGGTGGCCAGCCGGGCCTCCGCCCGGGACACCTCCCCGGCGATCTCGACCAGCGCCTCGTCGCGCCGCTGCGGGTCACGCAGCTTGCGTACCCCGTCCAGCCGACGCTGGAGGCGGCGCTGGTCGCGGAACATCAGCGGGGTGAGACGGCGGTGCAGCTCACGGGCGGACACGGCATCGGCGGGCGCGGCGGGGCCGGAGGCGGTTGGATTCTGCATGTCGTCGCCAAGGATAGGCAGCCCGCCGCCGGACCGCCCCCGGGTTACGCCTCCCGGGCTACGCGCCGCCTCCGCCGTGTGGATGTGGTCCGGGTGGCGGTCTGTTGCGGGGCGGCCCCCGGGTAGCGGCTTTCGGGCGCGGCGCCGCGCCCACCGTCGGGTGCCTCCGGTCCGGGCAGGTCACGGTGTCAGCGCGCCGACGGGTCACGGCGTTGCGGGCCGAGGGGGTCGAGACGCAGGTCACGGTGCTGCGGGCCGGGCGGTCCAGGTGTCGCCGCGTCCGTCGGAGCGCTGCCCGGGAAACCGGCCGTCGCCGGGCTACGCTGACCGCCGGACGACGCGACACGGGGGGCTGCCGGATGACGACGACGATGCTGGACACCGACCGCGCACTGGTCCAGGCGGCCACTGCGGTCGCCAAGCTGCGCTGCCGCAGCGACAACCACTCCGTCGCGGCGGCCGCCCGGACCGCCGACGGCCGGGTGTTCACCGGGGTGAACCTCGCCCACTTCACCGGCGGCCCCTGCGCCGAGCTGGTGGCCCTCGGCGCCGCCGCCACCCAGGGGGAGACGGAACTGGAGACCATCGTCGCCGTGGGCGACCGGGGGCGCGGGGTGCTCCCGCCGTGCGGACGATGCCGGCAGGTACTGCTCGACTACCACCCGGGCATCCAGGTCATCGTCGGGCCGATCGACGCGCTGCGGAAACTGCCGGTGACCGACCTGCTGCCGGACAGCTACGTCTGGGCCGACCAGCAGCTGGATGCGTCGGCGATCGTGCGGACCGGGCAGTGGCCGATGCCGACGGTCCCGGCCAGCCGGCCCGCCTCGGAGGACTGACCCGGCGTCGAGCCCCGATCCCTCCCGGTCCCGGCTTCTCGGTGTGGAGCCCCTGTTCTCTACTCCTCGGTCCTTGGCGTCAACCCGTGGGCCGATTCTTGGTGTCGAACCGTGGGCCGATCCTTGGCGTCGCTGGACTCGGTGGAGGCGTTCCTGCGCGGTCTTCTCGGCTGGCGCGAGTTCCTCCGGCAGCTACCCGTCGGCCGCTCCTTGGTGTCGAACCGTGGGTCCTCGGTGTCGACGTCGGGGTCTCGATCCGTCAGGGCAAGCGTGACGCATGACGTCTCCGGCGATGTCTGGAAGATCCGCGTCGGCATCGCCAACAAGATCCTCGATGCCCTGGCCAGCACCTGACGGACTGATCCACCTCGCCCGCCCTCCGAAGTAGGACGGGCCTCCTCCCCGGACCCGGGTCTCCTTCCTTGGCACCAGGGGCCCTGCCCCGAACCCTGGGGGTCCTTGCTCGGCACCGTGGCCCCTTCCCTGACACCTGGGCCCCTTCCCCGGCACCGGGTGCGTCTTTTCCGACCGCAGTTGGAGGCCACTACATCCTGGTTCGAGCACGATCTTGCGCCGCGCGGACCCGCATCCTCGGCCTCGCTACGCCGGTCCCCGTGGTACCGAGTCCAGGGGGCGTCCGCGCGGCGGGATGGGCGGGGTGGTGAAAGCCAGCAGCGTCCGAGCCTCGACGCTGCTGGGGGGTGCGCTGCTGGGTGGGCCGGGGGAGGGTGGTCGCGGTGGGTCGGTGGGCTGCCGGTGGGCGCTGGCCGGTCCGGGTGGGCTCTGCTCCTCCCGGACCGGCCGTTGCCCGGGATCAGGCGGCGGTGGACCAGATGGCGCGGAAGGCGGCGGCCTCGCCGGCCAACCACTGCTCCACCTGTGCCGACTTGACGTGCTCGGGTGTCCGGTGCGCCACCCCCCGCCGCACGTCGACCAGGACCGGCTCGGCGTGCGGCAGCACCGCGTCCATGTGCCGGGCCATCAGGTGCAGGGTGGCCAACGCCGCCTCCTCGCTCGGCGGGGTCTCGTCGAAGTGCAGCCGGACCGCCTCGGCGTGACCGTCGGCGTACCGGATGCCGAAGTGGGGGTTGATCTTGACGGGTAGGTCGCCGAGCATCGCGAGGGCGTCGCGGGTCTGCGCCAGGTCGATGCCGGCCGGCTCGCCCAGCGACTCCAGCCAGGCCGTCGCGCCGGGCACCAGTGCCTGGTAGAGCGGACGCCAGCGCGGCTTGACCACGTCGGCCACGCCGGCCAGGTGGGTGCCGCCGGTGTGGAAGGCGATGTCGGCCTTGAGCGCCTTGACGAACTGGCCGTGCGGGTTGAAGCCGTGCCGGCTGGCTCGCTGCTTGCGCAGCCCGCCGACGAAGCTTGCCTTGGTGGGCCCGGTGCGGTCGACGTACCGGGTGAAGCCGAGGAGGGTGGCGTACGGCGTGAGGGGGGCGTTGACGGGCGCGGTCACGAGCGTCCTCCCAGGTCAGGAACTCGATTAGTACATACATTCTAATCGACGGGTGTGACATCTCCCAGGGTCTGGAGGGGGGTTCTCTTGTCCTGTCCAGTCGAGCCTTGCGGTGTCCAGATCCACCTGGCGGGGGTTGACATGGAACGGTCCGTTCGTGGCGTACACGATGCAGGTCTGACGGACTCCGCGATGACCGTCCGGACCTACTTTCGGGGCGCTGGCCAGCGACCAGCCGACCGAGATCTTCGGCTGGACCGGCCAGCAGCCGTGTCCGCGCTGCTCAGGAGCCCTGGAACGCCCGCCAGAACGGCGGCTCGCCTTGACCGGCCGGTGCGGTGACGCCCGACTCCGGCAATCCCGGCGCCGGGTCCAACACCAGCGGCCGCAGCAGCCGCGCCACCACCAGGCCGACCACCACCGCGATCAGCGCTCCGATGGTGTCCTGGTCGGCGCTGTTGACCGGCGGGCTGCCGGCCATCGCGGTGAATAGGCTGCCGACCGGCAGGAGGATCGAGAGGTAGGTCAGCGGCACGATCAGCGCAGGGATGGCGACTGCAGCGACGGCGAGGGCCACCATGGGGCGCAGCCACTGCCGGGCCGTGCGCGGGCGGGACCCGGCCAGCATCACCACGGCGAACAGGGCCAGCGCGAGGGCCAGCAGGACCCCGTGGAACCGGCCGTCGACGGGCTGCGGATACCGCAGGCGCACCAGCCACGGGCCGGCGGCGGCGAGCAGGACGGCCGCAGCCGTGGCGGCGGCCCGCCAGCGGCTGACCGTCCCGGCCGCGCGGACCGCGGCGAGCACGGCGACCGCCGCAAGCAGCGAACCAGCAGCCGCACTGCCCAGGTTCAATCCGGGCTCCCCGTCGGTCGGTGACTCGGTCTGGGTCGTGATGGCCGACAGCACGGCGGCGACGATCGCCACGGTCAGCAGCACCGGCGGGCGGGGCACGACCGCTGCGGCGCCGATGACTGCACAGGCCACCACGGCGACCGAGACCGCCGCGACAGCCAGCCCGGTGGTGGCCGAGGACGTCAGGTCCAGCTGGTCGAGCACGATGTCGGCGGCCAGCCCGGCGACCCCGCCGAACAGCACGCCGCGGGTGGCCCGGCGGTCCCCGCGTACCTGCACGACCAGGCTCAGGACGATCGCGATCAACGCGCTCCAGCGCAGTTCCCGGGCCCAGTACGTGTTGTTCTCGCCGATCGCGCCGTCGGTCGGCTCGCTCAACGGTTGCCACACCGTCATGCCGATCGCCCACACCAGCGCCGCGGCGGCGGCCAGCACCGTCAGCACAACCCGGACCACGGTGACCCGGGGGCCGGCGGCCGGAACCGCAACGGCGGGTACGGCAGCCGAGGCCCGCGACGCGAGCCCGTCCTCGGCCGGTGCCGACCAGCGGCGCACCACGGCCCGGCCGAAGACGACCGCACACACCGTCCACGGCAGCAGGAACAGTCCGACGCCGGCCAGCTGGTCTGGTAGGAGGAACATCGGCACGCCCGGGACGCCCTGCGACAACAGCACGCCGACGACGGGCGGCAGGACCACGGCGACCGGCACGGCGACCACCGGCCAGATCCGGGCGCCGCGGATGCCGGTGACCACCAGCAACCCGGTGGTCACCGCCCACACCGCGGCCATCGCCACGGACACCACCAGCGGTTCGTAGGTCAGCTCGGCCAGAACGTACGGCATCGGCACGGCCAGCGGCACGACCACCGAGGCGGCGGCGCCCAGACTGCCTGCCGGGCCCGGCTCCGGCGCCACACGCCGACCGGCCCACCGACCCACCAGGACGGCGTAGACCATCACCACGGCGGCGGTCACGCCGGCATGGAACAGGCGGCCGATCAGGAACCCGGTGTCGTCGGCCGGCACGAGTTCCGGCAGTGACGTGACCATCTCCCGGACGACCAGGGCCAGCCCGTAGCCGAAAGCGCCGGCCATCGCTACCCGCGCCATGGTCCGCAGCGTCGCCCCAGCCCGCATCCACTCCCAGCTGCCGCGTGGCGCCCCACTCTCGTCGAAGGTCAGCGGCGTGACGGCGAGACTGGCCGCGAAGGCCATCCGGCGCCATCCGGTGCCGCGGCGCTGCCGCAGCATGGCGACCTCGGCGACCCATTCGCGGGCCATGTCGTCGCGCTGGCTGACCGGCCAGCGCCGGGCGGCCGTCCGCAGGCAGGCCGCGATCAGCCGGTCTACCAAGCCCACGTCGGCTCCACCCGGACGGCCGCGCCGGGCGTGGCGGTGCGCTGCCGGTAGGCGGCGAGCCCGGCCCGGGCGGCCACGAGGCCGTCGGCGCTGAGCCGGTACCAGCGACGGGCCGGCCGGCCCGCCGCGGAGGGATCGATGTCCTCCCAGTGCGCGTCGAGCCAGCCGGCGTGCTGCAGCCGGCTGAGGATCGGGTAGACGGTACCGCTGGGATAGCCGGTCACCTGCATGATGTCGAGGCCGTACCGTTCGGCTGCCGGGTCGGTGAGAAACGCCGCCAGCACGCCGGCCACGGCGGCCGTCATACGAGGGGATGACGCCATGGGCCGTACGCTACATAGGGTCGGCGAGTTTGGCTACATAGGGTCTCAGAGATGGCCGGCGCCGCATCGTTGCGGTCCGAACATCACCGGGTCCCGGAGATCGTCGGCCCGGCGCGTCCGGTGGACGCGGCCCGCCCGCCGGAAGCTCCGGGGCGGGGGCGCGTGGCCCAGCCCCGTGTGGTCGACCCCCGGGCGGGGCTGTCACCTGGCACAACGCACGTGTCGCGTTCCGTTGCACCGTTTTCTCGAATGCCTACTCCCGACAGTCGCCCACAATTTCGGTGCTTTCGCTTGACCCGTCGTGCCGCCGGTGGCAACCATTGATTGTCGACATCCAATCCAGGATCGGGGCGTCGAATCGCCGACGTCTCCGCAGCTCAGATCCGGCGAGAATTGCACCCAACGGCATTGTTCCCGCAATGCGCGTCAAATTCTGGCCGCCCATCCGAATACGGTACGGGTGTCGAGAAACTGTCTGTCCACCACACCTCGGGGGAGCATCGTGGACCCAATCATGTACTGGAACGAGGTCGCTCTGGAAGCGGACCGGGTCACCCACACGACGGGTGATCCGACCGAGGCGGGGGCGCGGGGCCCGCTCGGCAGTTCGCGGGCGCTGGCCATCACCCACCTCGCCATGCACGACGCGTTCTTCGGCATCGTCGGCGGGCAGGAGCCGTACCTCGGCAACCGGCTGCCGACGCCGCCGACCGGGGGCGACGTGGCCGCCGCCGTCGCGGGCGCGGCCCGGACGACGCTGAGCGCGCTCTACCCGGCGCAGCGGGACCACTTCGCGGCCCGGCACCTCGCGGCCGGGCTGGTCGACGGCAAACACGCCGCCGAGAGCCACGACTACGGGCGGCGGGTGGCCGGGAAGCTGCTGGCGCTGCGCCGGGGCGACCCTGGTCACGGCGACGAGGGCTACGTGCCCTCGCTCGCCCCGGAACACCACCGGGAGGACCCGGACAACCCCGGGCAGGGTTTCTACGCGCCCTTCCACGGTGCCCGCTCAGCCTGCTTCGCGGTCAGCGTCCGCCACCGTCTGGACGGCCCGCCGCGTCCCGGCGACCGGGCCTACCGGCGGGCCCTGCGGCAGATCCGCGGCAAGGGCATCGCTGCGCACCTCACCGGTACGCTGCCCGACCGGTTCCCGCAGCGGACGCCCACCGAAACCGGCATCGGGCTGTTCTGGGCCTACGACGGTGCCAAGGGCCTCGGCACGCCACCACGACTGTTCAACCAGATCGTCCGGCGGGTCGCCCGGGCGCGGAACAACGACCCGGCCGCCAACGCCAGGCTGTTCGCACTGGTCAACACCGCGATGGCGGACGGTGGGATTCTCTGCTGGACCGAGAAGTACCGCCACGACCTGTGGCGTCCGGTGGTCGGGATCCGGGAGCACGACAGTGCGCTGGGGCCGACCGGACAGGGCGGTACGGAACTGGACCCGGACACTGACATCGGGTGGCTGCCGTCGGGTGCGCCGAACACCAACAACGTCGGGCAGAAGAACCGCACCCCGAACTTCCCCGCCTACCCGTCGGGTCACGCGACGTTCGGTGCGGCGGCACTGCAGACGGTGCGCCAGTTCTATGGCCGGGGCGGCCACGGCCCGGACGACCTCGCCGACGGGCTGGAGTTCGTGTCCGACGAACTGAACGGCATCAGCGTGGACAACACCGGCACGGTACGTCCACGCCTGGCACGCCGGTTCCCCGGCGGGCTGTGGCAGATGATCGAGGAGAACGGTCGTAGCCGGGTCTACCTCGGGGTGCACTGGGTGTTCGACGCGTTCGCCGTGGACGACGAGGACCGGATCGATCTCGGCCCCAACGTCGGCGGTGTGCGGCTCGGGCTGGCCGTGGCCGACGATCTCGCGACGCACGGTCTGCACGCCGCCACGGCGGCGGGACCGGCCGAGGAACCCGCCGGTTCCTGACCGATCCGGTCACCCGGGCGGTGCGGGCGCACCGTGGGCGAGGTGGCGGTGTCACCAACAGGTGATGCCGCCGCCTCGCCGGGGCCGGGTCGAGCACCGTGGCGGAGCGGGGCCGAGCACCGTGGCGGGGCCGGGTCGAGCACGGTCGGCGGGGCCGGGTCGACCACCGTCAGGTCGATCCGGCAGCCGACCGCACCCCGACCTCCGCGCTAGAGCTGCCCGACGTCCGTCACCCGGACGACGGCGGCCCCCACCTCGTCCGAGGCGGCCAGGTCGACCTCGGCGCTGATCCCCCAGTCGTGGTCGCCCTCCGGGTCGTCCAGGATCTGCCGGACGGCCCACT
Source organism: Micromonospora sp. CA-248260 (assembly GCF_050942205.1). Taxonomy (NCBI): domain Bacteria; kingdom Bacillati; phylum Actinomycetota; class Actinomycetes; order Micromonosporales; family Micromonosporaceae; genus Micromonospora; species Micromonospora sp. CA-248260. The sequence continues at coordinate 2,283,727 of NZ_CP192021.1, forward strand.
TCTCCCGCCCCTGTTCGATCATGAGCAGCGCCGGGCCGCGCGCGTCCGGCCCCACCCCGATCCCGTCGTACGCCTCGAAGTACGGCTCCAGCGCCTCCGCCCAGGCGTCGGCGTCCCAGCCCGATGCGCCGTCCAGCTCGCCGAGGTCCCACCAGCGGCGCAGGGCGGCCAGCTCGACCCGACGGAACAACGCGTTGCGGACCAGCACCCGGAAGGCGCGGGCGTTGCGGGTGACCGCCGGCACCCGCTCCTCAAGCGACGCGTGCGCCAATGCGGCGTCGGCGACGTCGGAGGGGTTGCGCAGCCGCTCCCACTCGTCGATCAGGCTGGAGTCGACCTGGCGGACCAGCTCGCCCAGCCACTCGATGAGGTCGATCAGCTCCTCGGTCTTGGCGTCCTCGGGGACGGTCTGCCGCAGCGTCTTGTACGCGTCGGCGAGGTAGCGCAGGACGAGGCCCTCGGAGCGGGTCAGCCCGTAGAACTGCACGTACTCGCCGAAGGTCATCGCGCGTTCGTACATGTCCCGCACGACGGACTTGGGGGAGAGCTGGTGGTCGGCCACCCAGGGGTGCCCCTGCCGGTACATCTCGTACGCGGCGTGCAGCAGCTCCGCCAGCGGCTTCGGCCAGGTCACCTCGTCGAGCAGCTCCATGCGGGCCTCGTACTCGATGCCGTCGGCCTTCATCGCGGCGACCGCCTCGCCGCGCGCCTTGAACTGCTGCGCGGAGAGCACCTGGCGGGGGTCGTCGAGGATCGACTCGATCACGCTCAACACGTCCAGGGCGTACGACGGGGACTCGACGTCGAGCAGTTCGATGGCGGCCAGCGCCAGCGGCGACAGCGGCTGGTTGAGCGCGAAGTCGAGCTGGAGGTCGACGGTGAGCCGGACCCGCCGGCCGGTCTCGTCGGGCGTGTCGAGCTGCTCGACCACCCCACCGGCGCGCAACGCCCGGTAGATGGCGATCGCCCGACGGATGTGTCGGCGCTGGGCAGCGGCGTCCTCGTGGTTGTCGGTGAGCAGGTGCCGCATCGAGGCGAACGCGTCACCCGGCCGGCCGATCACGTTGAGCAGCATCGAGTGGCTGACCTGGAAGCTGGAGGTGAGCGGCTCCGGCTCGGCCTCGACCAGGCGCTGGAAGGTCGGCTCGCCCCAGCCGATCGAGCCCTCCGGTGGTTTCTTCTTCACCACCTTGCGGCGTTTCTTCGGGTCGTCGCCGGCCTTGGCCAGCGCTTTCTCGTTGTCGATGACGTGTTCGGGGGCCTGCACCACGACCCGCCCGATGGTGTCGAAGCCGGCCCGTCCGGCCCGACCCGCGATCTGGTGGAACTCGCGGGCCTTGAGCAGCCGGGTGCGTACCCCGTCGTACTTGCTCAGGCCGGTGAACAGCACGGTGCGGATCGGCACGTTGATGCCCACGCCCAACGTGTCGGTGCCGCAGATGACCTTCAGCAGGCCGGCCTGGGCCAGGGTCTCCACGAGCCGGCGGTACTTGGGCAGCATCCCGGCGTGGTGCACGCCGATGCCGTGGCGCACCAGCCTCGACAGCGTCTTGCCGAAGCCGGAGGTGAACCGGAAGTTCCCGATCGCGGTGGCGATCATGTCCTTCTCGGCCCGGGAGCAGACGTTGACGCTCATCAGCGCCTGGGCGCGTTCCAGCGCCGCGGCCTGGGTGAAGTGCACCACGTACACCGGGGCCTGCTTGGTCTCCAGCAGCTCTTCGAGCGTTTCGTGCAGCGGCGTCATCGCGTACGAGAAGATCAGCGGTACCGGCCGCTCGGCCGACCGGACGACGGCGGTGGACCGGCCGGTACGCCGGGTCAGGTCGTCGACGAACCGGGTGGTGTCCCCCAGGGTGGCCGACATCAGCACGAACTGCGCCTGCGGCAGCTCGATGATCGGCACCTGCCAGGCCCAACCCCGGTCGGGCTCGGCATAGAAGTGGAACTCGTCCATCACCACCTGGCCGACGTCGGCCCGTGCCCCCTCGCGTAGCGCCAGGTTGGCCAGGATCTCGGCGGTGCAGCAGATGATCGGGGCGTCGGCGTTGACGCTGGCGTCGCCGGTGAGCATGCCGACGTTCTCCGCGCCGAACACCTCGCACAGCGCGAAGAACTTCTCCGACACCAGGGCCTTGATCGGGGCGGTGTAGAAGCTCGTCCGGTCGTCGGCCAGGGCGGTGAAGTGCGCCGCGATCGCAACCAGGCTCTTGCCCGAACCGGTCGGCGTATTCATGATCACGTTGGCGCCGGAGACGATCTCGATGACCGCCTCCTCCTGGTGGGGGTAGAGGTTCAGCCCACGCTCGGACGCCCAGCCGGCGAACGCGTCGAAGAGGGTGTCGGGGTCGGCGCTTCGAGGCAGCGCGGCAGTCAGCGTCATAGCGTCCCCATCGTGCCCGCACCACCACCCCGCCCGCCAACCGGGCCACCCGCCCGCCCCGATCGGTCCCCGCCGCCCGCCCGGTTTCCCGGATGGCCGAGGAGGCGGTGTCGCCGGCGGTCGGATGCCGCCGGGCGGGCGGTCCGACGGGCTCAGGGGCGGCGGCGGTGGATCAGGTCGAAGACGGGACGCCCGGCGGTCAGCGCGCGGCGTTCGAACTTGGTCACCGGGCGGTGGTCGGGGCGGGGCGCAAAGCCTGCGTACCCGTCGACCAGCTCCGGGTCGGCGGTCAGCGTCGAGCGCATCGACTCGGCGTACTCGGCCCAGTCGGTGGCGCAGTGCAGCGTCCCGCCGCCGGCCAGCCGGGACCGCAGCAACGCCACGTGCTCCGGCTGGATGATGCGCCGCTTGTGGTGCCGCGACTTGGGCCACGGGTCGGGAAAGAACACGTGCACCGCGTCCAGACAGCGCTCCGGCATGGCCCGGACCAGGTCCAGCGCGTCACCCTGGGCGACCCGGACGTTGCCCAGGCCGTCCCGCTGCACCAGGTCGAGCAGGTGGGCGATGCCCGGGGTGTGCACCTCGACCGCGAGGTAGTCCCGGTCCGGGTCGGCGGCGGCCATCGCCGCGGTGGCGTCACCCATCCCGGAGCCGATCTCCAGCACCACCGGCGCACCGCGACCGAAGAACCCGGCCGGATCGACCGGCCCGTCGAGGTCGGCGATCTCGATCCCGTACGCCGGCCAGAGCCGGGCCAGCGCGTCGGTCTGCCGGCTGCTCATCCGGCCCCGACGGGGATGGAAGGTGCGGATCCGGGTGGCCGACGGGGCCACCGGGACGGCGGGGTTCTGGTCGATGGAGGTCACAGCGACCCGAGCGTACGCGACGGTTCCGCCGTATCGGATGTGCCGTCGGTCGGGGGGTGAGACGATTCATCCCGTACGGCAGGTCGGCGTCCGGGTCGTCCGGCGCTGCCCTGGGCGCCGGGAGGGGGACATGGTGGCGATCGCGCTGTACCGCACCGCGCTGGCGGTCGCCGTCGGTGCCCTCGCCCCCGCGCTCTGGCACGCCGCCCCGGTCTCCGCTGCTCCGCCCATCTCGGCCGTCCCGGTCTCCGCTGTCCCGGTTGCGGCTGTCCCGCCGGCTGTGCCGTTGCTCGCTGGTCCGCCCCTGCTGTTCGCCGGGCCGGTCGTCGGCCCGGCGGTCGCTGCTGCGGCCCCCGGCCCGGGGCAACCCGCGCCGGACCAGGGCGGAGATCCGCAACCACCGCCCGGCGTGGTCTTCGTCGAGGTGACCCCGGGCACCGTCGAGCCTGGCTATCTGGTCGGCATCGAGGCGAGCTGTCACGACAACTCGATCCCGGCGACAGTCGTCTCGGACGCCTTCGGTCGGGTCCAGGTGCAGCCGCAGCACGGACGGCTCACCGCCGCCCCGATGGTCAGGGACCGGGTCCGGCCCGGCAACTACCGGATCAAGCTGGAATGTCCCGACGGGGCGACCGCCTCGACGGCGCTCCAGGTGGTCAAGAAGGTCAAGCCCAGCCCTGGTCCGCACACCGGCTTCGGCGGTGCGGCGGACGGCGGGTTGCCCGGCGGACTGCTGGTGCCCGGCGGGTTGGCGCTGACCATCGCCGGGGCCGTCGTCGGGATCGTGGCGGCCCGCCGGCCGCGTGGCGTCGCCGGGAGCTGACCATGCCCCCACCGCCCGTCCCCTCAGGTCCCCGTAGCGGTCCGTTCCGACCGTCCCCCGGCCCGAACCCGCAGCACCACGACCCGGTCCGGCTACCCGGTGGCCAGGCGTCGCCGGGCGGCCCGGTGCCACCCCGCAGCGGTCCGTTCCCGCCACCCGGTGGGCTGATCCCGCCGGGTGTCGCTGCGTTCCCGCCGCGTGGTGGCCCGTTCCCGCCGCCCGGTGGGCCGACGGCGCAGCCGGGCGTCCCCGGGCCGGCGGCGTCGCCCGGGGGCCCGGCGTCGACCCGCAGTCCCTGGTCGGTGCCGCTGGCCGTGCTGCTGGTGCTGCTGGGTGTCTTCGCCACCGGGGCCGGGCTGGGTCGTACGGTCGGGCCACTGGACCGGACCGACACGACGGCGCAGCGTCCGGCGGCCGGTGCCCGGCAGAGCCCCGCGCCGGGCGGCCTGCCGGCCAGCCGACCGGTCCGGCTCACCGTTCCGACGATCAAGGTGGCCGCCCCGGTGGCCCCGGTCGGTCAGGCCCGGGACGGGTCGATCGACGTCCCGCCGCTGGACCGGCACCAGGAGACCGGCTGGTACGACCGGGGTCCGACCCCCGGCGAGCCGGGCCGGGCGATCATCGTCGGCCACGTCGACTCGAAGGACGGGCCGTCGGTCTTCTACGACCTGCGCAAACTCAAGCCAGGTGATCGGATCGAGGTGACCCGCGACGATCGCCGGGTGGTGGTGTTCCGGGTCGACTCGGTGGAGTTCTTCGACAAGTCGGCCCTGCCCGCCGACCGGGTCTACGGCGACAGCGGAGCGCCGGCCCTGCGGTTGATCACCTGTGGTGGCCAGTGGATCGGCGGGCGTACCGGCTACGCCGACAACGTCATCGCCTTCGCCTCGCTGGCCGAGACCCGCTCACCCTGACCCCCCGCTCACCCTGCCCCCGCGCCCCACCGCGCCGGCCGGGTCCGCCGCCTGACCGGGGCACGGCCGGGACCGCCCACCCTGACCGGTCGTGGCCGGGGTGTGCGCCCGATATTGCGGGGACGCCGTCGGGCGGCGGTGGCAGGATCGGCGCGGTGACGGCGGACGTGGTGCGGCAGGCGTTCAGGTGGATCGAGTCGGTGGCGGTGCCCGCCGAGGGTGGTCTGGGGTGGCAGGAGGCGGGTGAACGCTTCGACGACCTCTATGCCGGGACCGCCGGGGTGCTGCTCGGCTGTGCCGAGGCCACGGCCACCGGCCGCCACCCGGCCGATGGGCCCGTCGTCACCACGACCGACGGCGGCGTCGCCACCGCAGCGGGGTCGGCGCTCGGCCGGGTCGCGGCCGGGGCCCGGGGTCGGCTGGTGCATCTTGCCCGGCACGAGCCGGACGCCGCGACGATGCCCGACGACGGGCTGTTCGGTGGCTGGGCCGGGGTGGCGGTCGCGTTGCGCGCCTGGGGCCGGGTCTCCGGCGACCGGGTGGCCCTCGACACCGCCGCGTCGGTGACGGTACGGATAGCCGAGCGGCTGCTGCGCCGTCCGGTGGACCCGGGCCGGTGTTCCGATGTCATCTCCGGCGACGCCGGCATCCTGCTGGCCCTCCTCGACGCCCTCGACGATGATGCCGATCCGGTGGTGGCGCAGGCGGCCCACGTCCTGGCCGACGGGCTGGTGGGGTTGGCCGAGGACCGGCCCGACGGCCTGCACTGGCGGATGCGGGCGGGCGACGAGCGCCTCATGCCCGGCTTCTCCCACGGCACGGCCGGCGTCGCCTACGTCCTGGCCACAGCCGGCGACTCCCTGCGTCGCGACGATCTGCGCGATATCGCCGTGCGCGCCGCCGACGGACTGTTGGCCCTGGGGCGCCGCCCCGGCGGGTGGGCGCTGCCGCTGCTGGTTCCGCCCCGCCCGGACCGTCCGGCGGTCACCTTCGGCTGGTGCCACGGCCCGACCGGCACGGTACGACTCTTCGCCCTCCTCGACGCCGTCGACCCGCAGCCCCGCTGGCGGCTGGCCGTCGAGGAATGCCTGGGGGCGCTGCGCGACAGCCGTCTCCCGCAGCGGCTCTACCCGGGGTACTGGGACAATCTCGCCCGCTGCTGCGGCACCGCCGGGGTCGGGCAGATGCTGGTCGACCGCTTCCGGGACGCCGGCGACCCCGCCCTGCTCACCTGGGCCGACACGCTCGCCGAGGACGTTCTCGCCCGTACCGTGTCCACCTCGGCGGGCGTCACCTGGTCGAACACCGAGCACACCAGGACCCCGCCGCAGCTGCCGCCGGAGCCCGGCTTCATGCAGGGTGCCGCCGGCATCGCCGGCTGGCTCGCCCGGCTGGCCGCCCCCGCCACCGCCCCCGTCCTGCCCTGGATCTGAGCCGCCCGCCGGCGACCGCCGTGGGCGGTATCGCCGGTCAGCCCTTGCCGGTCACCTGCTGGACCACCTCGAACTCCAGCAGCGTCGCGCCGGAGGCGACCGGCCGCCGCTGCTCGCCGCCCTCGCCGGCATGTGCGGCCCGGGACGACCCGGCGGCCCATGCCTGGTACGCCTCCTCCGTCTCCCACCGGGTGTAGACGAAGTAGCGGCTCTCCCCGGCGACCGGGCGCAGCAGTTCGAAGCCGAGGAAACCCGGGGAATTCTCCACCGCGCCGGCCCGAGCGGCGAACCGCTTCTCCAACTCCTCGCCGGCACCGGGCGGGACGTCGATCGCGTTGATCTTCACGACTGCCATCCCACCACCCTAGCCCCGCCCCTGCGGCCGGACCGTCCGGCGGTCAGCCTGGCCGTACGCCGTCGGTGGTGCCCGCGCGACGCGGAGTTGCCGTGCAGGATGCGGCGGGCGGACCCGGGGCGGCGCGTGGCGCGCGGGCTGCGGGGCGTGGGCGCATGCCGAGCGCGGGGAGACGCGCCTCCGGCGGGGGGAGCGCGGAGCGCACGCGGCTTTGTGGAGAGTTGTTGTCGCCAGGGGCGCAACAACTCTCCACAATCCGCCTGCGTCGCCCGGTCGCCGGCCGGCCGGATGGCGGGCGGGGGCGGGCAGCCGCCGGCAGAGTGGTGGGGGAGAGGCGCGGCCGGCGCGGGACGGTCAGTCGGCGGGCGGGCGGGCCCAGGTCAGGAAGCAGTCGGTCAGGTCGGCCTGGCGACCGCTGTCGAGTCGCGTCAGGTGGTCGGTCGCCTCCACCGACAACCGGGACAGCAGGATCAACAGGCCCGGCCGGTCGCCGTCGTACCTCGCGAGGAGCGCGAGTTTCGCCTCGCCGCACGGCCAGGGCCGTGCGGCGACCCGGCGCCGGTGATCCGGCCCGGCCCCCGGTAGGCCTGGAGCGTGGCGTGGCTTCGTCGACCGCGCCAAGACGTCCCACCCCCGATAGGCGGCAGCGGCACGCAGGGACGCCCCGGGCGGGGCACGCCCTGACAGGAGGGGGCGCCCCCATAGGCGGGAGCCGGAACCGTTGGCGGCGCTGTCCCGGGGCGGGTCAGGGTGCGTCGACAGCTGGTTGGTCGGTGTCGACCACGATCGGGGCATGGTCGGAGGGGCCTTTGCCCTTGCGGGCCTCCCGGTCGACGTACGCGGCGTGGACCGTCGCGGCCAGCGGCGCGGACGCGTACACCAGATCGATGCGCATGCCCTTGTTCTGGTGGAACATGCCGGCCCGGTAGTCCCAGTAGGTGTATGGGTGCGGGCCCTTCATCGGGGTGGGCACCACGTCGCTGAGCCCGAGGTCGCGCAGGGCGGCCAGGGCGGCCCGCTCGGCGGGGGTGACATGCGTGGAGGTGACGAAGAGCGCCGGGTCCCAGACGTCGGCGTCGGTCGGGGCGACGTTGAAGTCCCCGCAGACGGCGACCGGCCCACCGGCGGCCACCTCCGGTTCCAGGGCGTCCCGCAGCGCCGCGAACCAGGCCAGCTTGTACGCGTAGTGCGGGTCGTCGACCGCCCGGCCGTTCGGGACGTACACCGACCAGATCCGGACCCCGGCGCAGGTGGCGGAGATGGCGCGGGCCTCGGGCTGCGGAAAGCCCGGTTCGCCGGGGAAGCCGACGGTGACGTCGGTCAGGCCGACGCGGGACAGGATCGCCACCCCGTTCCACCGGCCGTCGCTGTGGCTGGCCACCTCGTAGCCCAGCTCACCGACCTCGGCGACCGGGAAGGCCCCGTCCGGGCACTTGGTCTCCTGGAGGCAGACCACGTCGGGGGTGGTGCCGGCGAGCCAGTCCAGCAGCCGGGGGAGGCGGGCCTTCACCGAGTTCACGTTCCAGGTCGCCAGGCGCATGTGCCCAGCCTGCCGCATCCCGGCCCGCCCCGCCGGGCAGCGGAGTCGGCGTGGTCACCGGCTCCCCGCCGCTGCGGGCTCCGCGCACCGCCGATCCTGGCGGCGCGGGGGCTCGCCGGGCCTGGCGGTGCGGGGGCTCGCCGGGCCGCCCTCGGCGTGCCGGTACCTCGGGGATGACCGGGCGGCGGCGTCCCGGGTCGGGTCGCCGCCGCCGTGGTACGGGTGGGTCAGGTGCCCGGGGTGTCGCCCGGTCGGGTCTGCTCGGCGAGGAAGCGTTCCAGCTCGGCGCCCAGCTCGTCGGCGGTGGGCAGCGGGCCGGTCTCGGCGGCCAGCAGGTTCTTCTCGCCCCGTCCCCGGGCGAACGCGTCGTACTGCTCCTCCAGGGCGGTGACCAGTGCGGCGGCCTCGTCGGTCTGGGCGACCTGCCGGTCGATCTCGACCCGGACCACCTCGGCGGCGGAGCGGAGGCTGTCGTTGGGCAGCAGCAGGCCGGTGCTGCGCGACACCGAGGAGAGCAGCACCTCGGCGGCGGCCGGGTACTCGGTCTGCGCGACGTAGTGCGGCACGTGGGCGGAGAACCCGAGGGCGTCCCGGCCGGCCTGGCCGAGCCGGTATTCCAGCAGGTGCCCGACGCTGCCCGGGACCTGCACCCGCTGCAACCACGGCTCGTAGCCGGAGATCAGTTCCCGGCGGGTGGCGTGTGCGGTGACCCCGGTGGGTCGGGTGTGCGGCACGGCCATCGGGATCGAGTTGAGCCCGACGGTGAGCCGGACGTCGAGTCGGGCGGCCACCGCGCTGACCGCCGCCACGAAACGCTCCCACTGCAGGTCCGGCTCCGGGCCGGTGAGCAGGAGGAACGGTGTCTCGTCGTCGTCGTGCAGCAGGTGCAGGGCAAGCTCGGGGGCGTCGTAGTCCTCCCAGTGGTCCTCGACGAAGGTCATCACCGGGCGGCGGGACCGGTAGTCGAAGAGCTGGTCGACGTCGAAGGTGGCGATCGTGCGGGCGTCCAGCGAGGTGAGCAGCTGCTCGCGGGCCAGCCGACTGGCGTTGCCGGCGTCGACGAAGCCGGTGAGCGCCTGGATCAGCACCGGCTGGCCGAGGTCGGGCAGATCGTCGGTGAGCTCGTAGAGCTCGTGTGGGTCGAGCACCGGTCGGACCTCCTGAGGAAACACGCGCGTACGGGCGACCGTGCGCGGACGGCACCCGGTTCGGGGAACGTACCTGTCGGCGTCATCCATTCCAGCACTGGGCGTGTCGTGACCGATCCGGCTATCAAACCCGGAGGAAGCCACCAATTCGCCGATAGTGCCGGGGCGACTCGGTCGGATGGTTCCGGCCTGTCACCCGAAAGGCGGACATAGTGGATCATGCGGCCGGCCGCGGCGCTCTGGGCGGTTGACCACGCGGGACGACGTCGCCCGGATTTCCTGACCGTAATGCCTGTTGCGGGAGGTCTGTCACCCTGGCCGCGCGTCCACGACGGGTGTCCCACCCGCAGGTGCGCGATTGTGATGAGGGCCACCCTGTGACGGTGGGTCACCGGATGGGAGCGTGTCTAGCCTCGGCGGATGCGTGACGACGACACCATCGACGACCAGGTCGCCCCCAAGGGCATGACTGGCCGTTCGGACGACACCCCCTCGTCCGTTCAGGTCGGCGTTCTCGATGAACCCCGCTCCTTCCGTACCCGCCTCGGCGGGCTCCTTAACCTCCGACGCCGCCCGGTGCGTACCCGGGTGGCCCTCGCCGCCGGGGTGCTCTGCTGCCTCGGCGCGACCGCCGTCGCCGGCGCACAGGCCCTGCCGGACGAGCCGACCGCCGACCGGGCCGGCACCGAGGCGGCGCTCGCCGAGCGCAGCCGGCAGGCCGCCTCCCGCGCCGAGATCCGTACCCCGGTCACCATCGTTCCCGGCACCCCCACCGCCAGCCCGACCGTCGCCAGCCCGACGGCCGCCGCCCCGACGCCGACCGCGACCAGGACCATCAGGCCCAAGCCCCGCCCCAAGCCCACGCCGAAGCCGAAACCGAAGCGGATCGTCCCGGTGGCCGGTCTCGACCAGGCCCAGATGGACAACGCCAAGGAGATCGTCAAGGCCGGGCGGGCGATGGGTGTGCCCCGCCGGGCCCTGATCATCGCGGTGGCCACCGCGATGCAAGAGAGCAACCTCTACAACTACGCCAGCGGCGTGCTGCCCGAGTCGCAGAACTACCCGCACCAGGCGATCGGCTGGGACCACGACTCGGTCGGGCTGTTCCAGCAGCGGCCCAGCAGCGGCTGGGGCGAGGTCGGTCAGCTGATGGACCCGGCGTTCGCCACCCGGGCGTTCCTCACCGCGCTGCTGGCGATTCCCGGCTGGGAGGACCTGCCGTTGACCGTCGCCGCGCAGGCCGTGCAGATCTCGGCCTACCCGGACCTCTACGCCCAGCACGAGTGGCGGGCCACCGAGGTGGTCGGCGCCATCCTGGTCTGAGCCACCCCCGTCCGGCCGGAGCGGAATCCGCCCCGGTGACCCGGCCCGCCCGAGCCCGGCTCGGGCGGGCCGGTCCCGTTCGTCCCGTCCTGCGGGCCCGGGCCCTGCGGGGCGGTCGGGTCCGTTCGGGGCGAAACCGGTCGGTGGTTATCCTCGACCGGACACAGTGGACGGTTGGCGGTTGCTCGAATCGGGTACACATGACGCAGGACACCCGATCGGAGGACGACATGTCAGCACTGATGCAGCGGATCAGCGCCTTCCTGCGCTCGCCCAAGGGGCAGCAGTTGGTCGACCGGGGTCGGCGCGAGCTGGCCAAGCCGGAGAACCAGGCGCGGCTCAAGCAGGCTGCCAGCAAGCTGTCGGGTCGCCGCCGCTGACCGCCCCTGAACCGATTCCACCCCCGGGAGCCTTTGTGACCGACGCCGTGCCTGTCGACGACGAACCGACCGTCCCCACGCCGCCGGTCCGGGCCGACACACCGGCGGTCCCCGCGCCGCCGCCCGCCGCCCCGACGGCCGCGCCACCACCGGCGGCCCCGGGAACGGCTGTCGCAGCGGTGCCGGGGGTGGCTGTCACGGCGGTGCCGGGAGCACCGGCGGGTGACCCGGGTGACGCCCCCGAGGCGCCGCCGGCCCGGCTCTGGGACCGGATGCGGGAAGATCCGCAGTACGCCCCGGAGCACCTGGCCCTGGAGGCGGTCCGCCGGCTCGGCCCGGAGGCGGCGCAGTGGCTCGCCAGGGCGCGGGCGGAACGACCCGACGCGACCGCCGACCAGTTGGCCGAGCAGGCGATCCGGCGCTTCGTCAACCGGGCCCGGCTCTCCGGGGCGGTCTCCGGCGCGGCGGGGCTACCGGGTGCCGTCATCGACGTCGGGGTGCTGGCCTGGACCCAGGCCCGCCTGGTGTTGCACGTCGCCGCCGCGTACGGGGTGGACCCTGAGCACCCGGACCGGGCCACCGACCTGCTCGTCCTGCAGAAGGTGCACAAGGCGGCCGAGACGGCCCGGCTGGCGCTGGGCGTCGCGGCCGGTCGGGAGCGGGCCGGTGCGCTGTTCGGCCACGCGGCCCAGAACCCGCTGGGGCGGGTGATGCTGCAACTGGGCGTCCGGCTGGCCCGGATGGCCGGGGTGCGGGCGGCGAAGCGGGTCTTCGCCAAGGTCGTCCCCGGGGCCGCGATCATCCTCGGCACCTGGGCCAACTCGTCGGCCACCAAGGATCTCGCCGAGCGCGCCCAGACGCTCTACCGGGAACACCGGGGCGGGGTGCCCCAACCGCGTCGCCCCTGATCAGTGGGCATACCGGGTCCGGCCCGGCGGCTGCCCGGGTGGCTCACAGTCGCCAGCCGGCCGCCGGGAAGGTCGCGTCGGCGAGCCGGTTCTGCCCGGCGACGTTGGGGTGGAACCAGTCCAGCGCGTTGACCTCGTCCAGGCTGAACCGCACCCGGTGCACCGCGCCGCCGTCGTAGCGGCACCGCGACCCGTACGCCCGGCAGGCCGCCTTGAGTTGGCTGTTGTACGCGTCGATCCGTTCGGCGAAGCGGGTCCGGCGGTCCCGGTCGGCCTTGGCGTCCGAGGTGGGGTTGGCCAGCAGGGCCGGGCAGATGCCGGTCTTCCAGATCCGCACCGCGCGGGACTCGGTGTGCCCGATCTCCCAGAGCCGGTTCAGGTCGGGGACGCTGGCCACCAGCACCCGGGCCTTGGGGCGGCCCTCGCGCAGCACCCGCAGCGCCCGGTCGACCTGGCTGCGGAAGGTGGCCGTGGAGGTCATCGCGTCGATGTCGTCGCGGCAGGCGTCGTTGGCGCCGATCAGCACCGTCACGTAGTCGGCCTTGTCCTTGACGGCGGCGCCGGCCTGCCCGGCGAGGGCCTCGGCACGGGCACCCGGCACGGCGTGGTTGCGGGCCCGGTTGCGGATCGACGCGTCGGCGTCGAGCAGCCGCCGGTAGTGGCTCTCCACCCGGATGCCGTCCCCGGTGGACCAGGAGTTGCGTTGGCACGAGGTGAGCACCAGGCAGGAACCGAAACCGGTGGTGATCGAGTCACCGAGAGCGGCCATCGTGGTGGGCAGGCCGGTCGGTGTCGACCCGCTCTTCGTCGGGCGGGGCGACGCCCCGCCACCCTCCTCGCAGGCGAGCGCGACCAGCGCGAACAGGCAGGCCACGGCGGCGACCCAGCGTCGAGGCATGCGTCTTCCCCCGGTCAGACGGCGCAGAGCGACAGCCCGGTCACTCTACGGGCCAGGTGCGGTGCTACGGCCCGGTCGTGTCGACTTCCGGGCAGATTAAATAGCTGGAAACATGAATCTGGTACGAGCGTGTAAGACACCCGTCGTGATCCGGGCGTCGGGGCCGGTTAACGGTGTCCGTGCCGGGGTAGCCCCAGACGATGACGAGATCGCAGCCCCGGCGTGCCCGTGGCACGGTCGGCCACGCCTACAGCGCGTTGAACCTCCGACTGACGCTTGCCCTGTTCGGCCTGGTGAGCATGGCCGTCTTCGCGGTCGGCGCGTTCTGGGCCGGGCTGGCCTGGCTGGGTGTGCTCTGCGCGCTGTTCGCCGTCGTGGCGGTCGTCGACCTGGTCGTCATCCAGCGCCGCCGTGCCGCCCGCCGCCAAGAGCAGCCGGGCGCGCGGCACTCACTCTTCGAGTGACAGGAGTACGAGATGCCCATCGCCACCACCAACCCCGCCACCGGGCAGGGGCTCAAGTCGTACGAGCCGATGTCGGCCGAGCAGATCGACGCCGCCATCGACCGGGCCGACCTGGCGTTCCGGGACCTGCGCCGCACCACGGTCGCCCAGCGGGCGCAGTGGATGAACACCGCCGCGGACCTGCTCGACGCCGAACGCGACGACACCGCCCGGCTGATGACCACCGAGATGGGCAAGACCTACACGGCAGCGAAGGCCGAGGTCACCAAGTGCGCGACCGCCTGCCGGTTCTATGCCGCGCACGCGGAACGGATGCTCGCCGACGAGCCCGCCGACGCCGCCGCGGTGAAGGCCAGGCGGGCGTACGTCCGCTACCAGCCGATCGGGGCGGTGCTCGCGGTGATGCCGTGGAACTTCCCGCTCTGGCAGGTGCTGCGGTTCGCCGCGCCGGCCCTGATGGCCGGGAACACCGGCCTGCTCAAGCACGCCTCCAACGTGCCGCAGACCGCGCTCTACCTGGAGGACGTGTTCCGCCGGGCCGGCTTCCCCGAGGGCGCGTTCACCACCCTGCTGGTCGGCTCCGACGCCGTCGACCGGATCCTCGCCGACCCCCGGGTCCGGGCGGCGACGCTGACCGGCAGCGAGGGCGCGGGCCGCTCGATCGCCCAGATCGCCGGCCGGGAGCTGAAGAAGACCGTGCTGGAGCTGGGCGGCAGCGACCCGTTCGTGGTGATGCCCTCGGCCGACCTGGACCGGGCCGCCGAGGTGGCCACCACCGCCCGCTGCCAGAACAACGGCCAGTCCTGCATCGCCGCCAAGCGGTTCATCGTGCACACCGACGTCTTCGACGCCTTCGCCGGGAAGTTCGCCGCGAACATGGCCGCGCTGCGGGTCGGCGACCCGATGGACGCCGCCACCGACGTCGGCCCGCTGGCCAGCGAGAGCGGCCGGGACGAGATCCACGCCCAGGTGCAGGACGCGGTGGCGCACGGCGCGACGGTGCTCTGCGGCGGCGAGAAGCCGACCGGCGACGGCTGGTTCTATCCGCCGACCGTGGTCACCGACCTGAACCCGCAGATGCGGATGTGGGCCGAGGAGGTCTTCGGACCGGTCGCCGGGCTCTACCGGGTGTCGTCGTACGACGAGGCGGTCGAGGTGGCCAACGGCACGCCCTTCGGGTTGGGCGCGAACGCCTGGACCACCGACCCGGCCGAGCAGGAGCGGTTCGCCACCGACCTGGACGCCGGCAACGTCTTCGTCAACGGCATGACCACCTCGTACCCGGAGCTGCCCTTCGGCGGGGTGAAGAACTCCGGCTACGGCCGGGAGCTGTCGGCGCTGGGGATGCGGGAGTTCTGCAACACCAAGACCGTCTGGGTGGGGGAGGGTGCCGCCACCGCCGGGGCCGGCGCGCACGCCGAGTGACCCCGCGTCGCCGCCACCCGGGCCGGGCGGCGGACGCCCGCGCCGGCCAAGTCGGCGCGGGTGAGCTTTAACCGGGCACCGTCATGGGTACGGAAGGACGCCATGACGGTGTTCGGCTTCCACGCCTCCCACGAGCAGATCCATCCGAGTCGCCTGCTGGAGGCGGTGGTGCACGCCGAACGCGCCGGCTTCGACGCCGCGATGTCGTCGGACCACTTCTCGCCGTGGAGCACCCGGCAGGGCCAGTCCGGGTTCGCCTGGTCCTGGCTGGGGGCCGCGCTGCAGGCCACCGGGCTGCCGTTCGGGGTGGTAAACGCCCCCGGCCAGCGCTACCACCCGGCGATCATCGCGCAGGCCATCGGCACCCTCGGCGCGATGTACCCGGGCCGGTTCTGGGCGGCGCTGGGCACCGGCGAGGCGAGCAACGAGCACATCACCGGCGACGGCTGGCCGCGTAAGGACGTGCGTACCGCCCGGCTGCGGGAGTGCGTCGAGGTGATCCGGGCGCTGCTGGCCGGCGAGGAGGTCAGCCACGACGGCCTGGTCCGGGTGGACCGGGCGAAGCTGTGGACCCGGCCCGAGGAACCCCCGGCGCTGATCGGGGCGGCGGTCAGCGTGGCCACCGCCCGGTGGTGCGCCGAGTGGGCGGACGGGCTGATCACCGTGAACGCGCCGACCGCGCACCTGCGCGAGATGATCGACGCCTACCGGGACGCCGGTGGGCGGGGACCGGTGCACCTGCAGGTGCACGTGAGCTGGGCGCCGGAGCAGGCCGAGGCGGAGGCGATCGCGTACGAGCAGTGGCGCAGCAACATCTTCCCGCCGCCGGTCTGCTGGGACCTGGACACCGCCGAGCACTTCGACGCGGTCAGTGAGCGGGTGCCGCTGGAGCAGGTCACCGAGGTGGTGAACGTGTCGTCGGATCTGGGCCGGCACGTGGGCTGGCTCGAGGAGTACCTGTCGCTGGGCGTCGACCAGATCGCCCTGCACCACGTCGGGCAGGAGCAGCGCGCCTTCATCGACACGTTCGGCGCGGAGGTGCTGCCGAAGCTGCGCGCCGCCGGGTGATCACCCCGGCCGGGTCGTACCCCTAGGCTCGTACCCCATGGAAGCTCTGTTCGAGGTCGTGGTCTTCCTGGCCATCGCGACCTTCGGTGCCGCGCTGGCCCGCAAGCTGGGCCTGCTCGCGCCGATCCTGCTGGTGGTGCTGGGCCTCGGGCTGTCCTTCCTGCCGGGGTTCCCGCACGTCCGGCTCGACCCCGACCTGGTGCTGGTGGGCATCCTGCCGCCGCTGCTCTACGTGGCGGCGTTGGGCACGTCGGTGCCGGCGTTCCGGCTCAACCTGCGGCCGATCCTGCTGCTCGCGGTGGGTCTGGTCATCTTCACCGCCTTCGTGGTGGGCACGGTGGTGCACCTGTTCCTGCCCGACCTGCCGTACGCGATCTGTGTGGCGTTGGGTGCGGTGGTGGCCCCGCCGGACGCGATCGCCGCGACCGCGGTGGCCCGGCGGGTGGGTCTGCCCCGGCGGGTGGTGACCATCCTGGAGGGGGAGAGCCTGGTCAACGACGCCACCGCGCTGGTGCTGCTGCGGGTGGCGATCGTCGCGGCCACCGCCAGCGCCGGCTCGGTGAGCTTCGGGTACGTCGCGCAGGAGGTGGTGGTCGCCACCGGCGGCGGGGTGCTGGTCGGGTTGCTGGGCGTGGTGGTCTTCGGCTACCTGCACAAGCGGACCACCGACCCGCTGCTGGACAACGCGCTGTCGCTGATCGTGCCGTTCGCGGTGGTCTTCGCCGCCGAGGAGATCCACGCCTCCGGGGTGGTGGCGGTGGTGGTCACCGGGTTGGGGATCGGCCACAAGATGCCGCTGCTGCTGTCGGCCGCCTCCCGGTTGCAGACCGGCGCGTTCTGGCGGCTGGTGCAGTTCCTGCTGGAAGGGCTGGTCTTCCTGCTGGTCGGCCTGCAACTGCCCGAGGTGCTGCGGGATCTCGACGAGCCGACCGGGCGGCTGGTGGGGATCACCGCGGCGGTGCTGGCGGCGGTCTTCCTGACCCGGTTCGTCTGGGTCTTCCCCGCCACCTACCTGGCCCGGCTGGTGCCCCGGGTCCGGCAGCGCGACCCGGGCCCGCCGGTGCAGTTCCCGATCGTCATCGGCTGGGCCGGGATGCGCGGGGTGGTGACCCTGGCCGCCGCGCTGGGTCTGCCGCTGACCCTGGCCGGGGAACAGCCCTACCAGCGGGCACTGTTCATCTGGCTGGCCTTCGCGGTGATCATGGCGACCCTGCTCGGCCAGGGCGCGACCCTGCCGTGGCTGGCCCGCCGGTTGAAACTGCCCCCGGACGACCCGGTGGCCGACGCGCTCTCCGCCGCGACGGTGCAGCAGCAGGCCGGGCGGGCGGCCCGGGAGAAGCTGGACGCGCTGGCCGACGGTGCGCCGCCGGCCGTGGTGGAGCGGTTGCGCGGGCTGGTGCAGAGCCGCACCAACCTGGCCTGGGAACGGCTCGGTGGCAGCGACCGGGAGACCCCGTCGCAGGCGTACGGTCGGCTGCGGCAGGAGATGATCGACGCCGAGCGGGAGGTCTTCCGGGCCGCCCGCGACGAGGGACGGATTCCCGAGGAGGTGCTGGTGCGGGCCTACCGTGACCTTGACCTGGAGGAGTCGTTGTTGCGACGGGAGAGCGACTGATGAGCTGTGCGCACCTGACCGGGGCGGGGACCGCCGAGCCGACCGTCACCGACGCCTGCCCGGAGTGCGTGGCCGTCGGCAACGACGACTGGGTGCACCTGCGGTCGTGTGTGGAGTGTGGGCAGGTGGGGTGCTGTGACTCGTCGCCGTACCAGCACGCGACGAAGCACTTCGAGTCGAGCGGGCACCCGGTGATGCGCTCGATCCAGCCGGGGGAGTCCTGGCGCTGGTGCTTCCTCGACGAGGAGATCGGCTGACCGGGTGGCTGAGGCGGGAGCGGCCGGGCGGGCGGTCGCGGCGGTATGACGTAACCGCTATTCGACCCGGGTCCGACCAACCACATAACATCGGTAAACTTCTATCGATGGAGGTCGGATGATTCGACGACGACAGTTCTCGCGTACCGCCGGGACCCTGCTGGCGTTGGTGCTCGCGGCGACCGGCGCGGTCACCTCGGCCGGCACCACCGCGTCGGCGGCCGCCCGGACGGTCTACTACGACGCGAGCCGGGCCGGCGAGTTCCGCACCAACTTCGACCAGGCCGCGACGATCTGGAACAGCTCGGTGGGCAACGTCCGGCTGGTCGCCCGCACGCCCGGCAACATCACCATCTACGTCGACACGGGCTGGCCCCGGGCGCAGACCACCAGCCTCGGCAACGGTCGGGTCTGGATGGGCACCCAGGCCGTCGACCAGGGCTACGACCGGACCCGGATCGCCACCCACGAGATCGGCCACATCCTCGGCCTGCCGGACAACCGGACCGGCCTGTGCACCGACCTCATGTCGGGCAGCAGCGCCCCGGTCTCCTGCCGCAACGCCAAGCCCAGCGCCGCCGAGGCGTCCCGGGTCAACTCGCTGTTCGCCGGAGGGTTCGCCGCACCGGACGTGGACGCCAGCTACGTCTGGACCGGCGGCGACGTCGCCGTGCCCGCCGCCGTCAGCGGCCTGCCCGGCTGAGTCCGGCCGGGTTCGAGCGCCCGCCTGTCGTGCCGTGACAGCGGGCGCTCGGCCCTGCGCTGCTCGGCCCCTTCGGCCCCGCTGGTTTCATGTGCTCGCGCCAGGCGGGCATCGGCCGACGTCGCCGCGCTGCTCAAGCGGGACCTCCCTAGATCTCTGGTCCGCTCTCCACGCCACCGACTGGCACTGCTGGTGGCGGTCAACGACAAGGCGGCTGCCCACCCGATGTGTTGTCGATGATCGCCCTGCGTGAGCGGCAGGGGTGTATGACTGCCCTGGAACACGTATGACTGTCCGTCATATTTATGCCAGACAGGCATACAGGTCTCGGGCAATAGTGTGGGTCGGCGCCCGACCCCGACCCCGACCCGGCCCCGCGGTCGTCGGGCCTCGGTGACCGCGCTGCCTGTGCTGTTGGCTGTCCCTGGGCCGCCGCCGGTTCCGCTCGCGCCGCCACTGCCGCGCCGCTGCCACCGGCCCCGCCCGCACCGTCCGTGCTGCTGGCATCGCCCGCACCGTCCGTGCTGCTGGCATCGCCCGCACCGTCCGTGCTGCTGGCATCGCCCGCACCGTCCGTGCTGCTGGCATCGCCCGCGCCACTCCACTGTTGATCAGGCGGGAGCGCGGAGGGCGGGGTCCGGGTCGGCGGTGGGGCGCGAAGGGCGGTCAGGGGGCGGGATGGTGACGCAGGGCGGCGATGAACCAGTCCAGGACGGGGGCGAGGGTCGGGGGTGGGGTCCAGCCGTTGACGGTGGCGAGGAGCTGGAAGTACCGCTCGGTCCGGGGGTCGTTGGCGACCTCCAGGCGGGCCAGGAGCGCGCTGCGGTAGCCGGCGTCGTCGACCCGGTCGAAGACCTCGCCGTACGCGCTGACCAGCGCGGTCACCACGTGGCTGGCGCGGGGCGACTCGGGGGTGATGCCGGCGGCGCGGGCGAGTTCGACGGTGTCGCGGACCCGGTGGGTGAGGTCACGGACCATCGCCACGACCTCGGGGTGGCCGTCTCCGACGGTCTCGTCGACGAACTCGTGGACGATGCGCCGGCGCTCTACGTCGGAGATCGTGGTCAGCTCGGGCATGGAACTCGTCTCCACTACTGGGCCGGAGGGACGTCGCGGGTGGGGCGTGGTGAGGGCTTGAGGGGGAGCGCCGGACGGTCGGGGGACGACCGCCCGGCGCGCTCGGGCCCCGGGTGGCAGCCCGGGGCCCGAGGGTGGGAGTGCCGGTCAGGACACCGTGCAGGCGACGCCGTTGACGGTGATCAGGTCCGGCGACGGGTTGGCCAGCGTGCCGGTCTTGGCGAGCAGACCGAAGGTGATGCTGGCGCCCGGCGCGATCTTCGCGTTGTACGACTCGTTCTTCGCCGTCACGGTGGCCCCGGACTGGGTCACCTTGGCCGTCCACGCCTGGGTGACCTTCTGGTCGCCGTTGTAGGCGTACCGCAGGGTCCAGCCGTTGATCGCGGTGTCACCGGTGTTGCGCAGGACGACCTGGGTGTTGGAGCCGTCCGGCCAGGTGCCGTGCACCTGGTAGCTGACCGCGCAGGTGCGCGGGGCCACCGCCTTGGCCTCCCCCTGGTCGGCGAGGAACGACGCGAGCCAGGCCAGCGCCGAGTTCCAGTTGACCGCCACCTCGTTGGTCGAGTACGAGTTGATGTCGTCGACATAGCAGAACATCGGCGCGCAGTCCTTGAGCAGCTGGGCGACGAACGGGTCCTGCAGGGCGGCGTTCGGGCCACCGGCGAGCGAGCCGACCGGCGGGTTCGGCATCGCCGGGTTGAGCTGGTTGCCGAAGATCCGGCTGTGCTGGTTGCGCGCGTTCTGCTCGCCCCAGCCGGTCACGTAGGACATGTTCAGCGCGTTGCGGCCGAGCAGGTAGTCGGTCGCCTGCACGGCACCGTCCCGGTACTTCGCGTCCCGGGTCAGGTCGAACGCGGTGGCCAGCACGACCATGTTGTTGATGATGTTGCTGTTGCTGCCCCAGACGTAGCTTGCCGCCTCGCCCGGCACCGGCAGGCCGTACGCCTGGGCGTGCAGGGTGGTCAGGTAGTTGTCGGCGGCGGCGGTCACCGAGTCGCGGACCCGGGTCTTGTCGGCGGCCGGCAGGCCGTTCGGCACGGTGGCCAGGTCGAGCCGGCCGACCGCGCCCACGCTCTGCCAGCTGAACGCGCCGCCCGTGGCGAACACGTCGCCGTTGTGCTGGGGCGAGGCGGTCAGGTCGTCCAGGTACGCCTTCTTGCCGGTGGTCAGGTACAGCTCCACGGCCGCCCAGTAGAACTCGTCGGTGACGTTGGTGTCGTCGTACGCGCCGCCGCCGATGCCGTCGTTCGGGTCGGCGTAGACCGCCGGGTGCGCCTTCGCGGCGGCGTACGCGCTCGACGCGGCGGTGCCGCAGCGGGCGGCGAACGCCGCGTCGTACGGGGCGAACAGGCGCTGGCACTGCGCGGCGACGGCAGCCAGGTTCAGGGTGGCGGCGGTCGTCGGCGGGTGCAGCTCACGCGGCTGGGCGTCGTCCTGCGGGGCGAGCGGCAGGCCGGTCCACGCCTTGTCGTGGATCTTGTGGTGGACCATCCCGGACAGCGGCTTGCCGTCCGGCACCTGCATCCGGAGCAGGAACTCGATCTCCCAGCGGGCCTCGTCGAGGATGTCCGGCACCGCGTTGCCCCGCTCGGGCACCCGCAGCGTCGAGTCACCCAGTGCGGCGCCACCGGCGGCGGTCTCCGCCGTCTTGGTCCGCTCGAAGGCGCTCAGCAGCTGGTAGGCGGCGATACCGCCGTTGACCACGTACTTGCCGTGGTCGCCCGCGTCGTACCAGCCACCGCGCACGTCCAGCGAGTAGTCGCAGACGCCGGGCTGGCAGGGCACCTGCGTGTCGCCCTGGTTGGGGGCCACGCCGAGGTGGCCGGCCGGGCGGGCGTACTCCTCGCCGATCAGGTCACCGTCGATCTCGATGCCGCTGCGCTGGGCGTAGAAGAACTGCATCGCGTCGGCCCGCAGCCGGTCGTAGAGGTCGCCGGAGATGTCGAACGGGTGACTGGTCTCGCCGTCGGCGACCAGCGTGTAGCCGGTGCCGGGCGTGCGGAAGGACGAGAAGTCGACGGTCTGCACGTTCTGCCCGGAAGCGGCGTCGACCCCGCGCGGGGTGCTCTGGCCGCTGGCGACGACCGTGCCGGCGGCCGACTTGAGCTGCCAGGGCAGCGCCCCGGTCGACTCGGTCACCACGGTGGCGTTCTTCGGGCCGCCGGGCAGGTAGCCGACCTGGTTGACCCGGACCCGGGGGCCGGTGTCCGGCACGTACGGCGGGGCGGCCTCGCCACCGCGCAGCGAGACGTTGTCCAGGCAGATCCGCTGCTCGGCGGCGGCCCCGCCGACCTGGAAGATGAGCTGGGCGTTGGGGTTGTCGTCCGGGACGGTGAACGTCTGCTCGACCCGCTTGCTCGTCGGGGCGGCCACCGCCGGCACGCTCGCGTACGACGTGTAGGGGGCGCTGCCGAGCTGGAGCACGGCGTTGACGCTCAACCCGGGGGTGGCGGAGATGTCGAAGCTGAGCTTGTATTCGGCCCCGGCGTTGAGCCGGACCCCGTCGTGGCCGATGCCGGCGTCCCACGGGTTGGCCAGGCCGGCGGGGACGGTGACGCAGAGCCGGCCGTCGACGACGTCGAGCGGGCCGGTGCCGTAGGAGAACCAGGGCGAGACGCCCTCGCTGAAGTCGCCGTTGCTGATCTGCTCGGGCGCGTCCGGCGGGACTTCGGCGTGGGCCACGCCGGTGCCGGCGCCGGTGAGGATCAGGGTCGTCGCTGCCAATACCGCGAGATGCCGCCGACGTCGTCGGGTCAGGATCACGGGATTCCTTTCCGGGCGGAAGGACAGTGGTGGGGTGTGCCGTAGATGGTCATCACTGGGAGCGCTCCCAGCTATCAGCCAGATGTTTCCAGCGCGTCTCGTCCCTGTCAATCGATTCGACTGGATGACCTTCGGGCTGGTCGCAGCCGTCCGGATCGACGCCTGCGGTAGTGAGATTCGCCGCGCCACGCGCAGTCGTCCTGATCTCCTAGAGACAACAACGCCCTCCGCCTGGCAGGCTGCCACCCATGACCCTGAAGCTTCGTTCCGTCGGGACGAGCGACCGTGGGCTGATCCGCAGCGGAAACCAGGACGCCCTGCACTCCGGTGCCTGGCTCGTCGCCGTCGCCGACGGCATGGGCGGGATGGCGGCCGGCGACCTGGCCAGCCGGATCGCCATCGACGCGGTCGCCCCACTGGACGTGGAGACCCCCGAGGACGCCCTGGTGGCGGCGTTGCAGACCGGCATCGAGCTGGCCACCGCGCGGATCCACCAGGCGGTCGAGGAGGACCGGGAGCGGCAGGGCATGGGCACCACACTGACCGCCCTGCTCTTCTCCCGCACGGGCAGCTGCCTGGCGCTCGCGCACGTCGGTGACTCCCGGGCCTACCTGTTCCGCGAGGGCACCCTCAAGCAGGTCACCCGGGACGACACCTTCGTCCAGATGCTGGTCGACCAGGGCGTGATCAGCCCCGAGGAGGCGTCCAGCCACCCCCGGCGGGCCGTGGTCACCCAGGCGTTGCAGGGCGAGCAGGTCTCCCCGTCGTACGCGACGATGGTGCCCCGGGCCGGTGACCGCTGGCTGCTGTGCAGCGACGGCCTCTCCAACGTCGTCCGCCTGGAGACCCTCACCGAGGTGCTCCGGGAGACCCCCGACCGGGAGGCGTGCGCCCGCCGCCTGATCGACCTGGCGCTGCGGGCCGGCGGCCCCGACAACATCACCGTGCTCATCGCCGACGTCGTCGACGAGTGACAGCTCCGCCGCCCTGCGGCGTCGGCTCGGCGTCGTCCGGCGGTGCGTCGGCCCGGCGTCGTCCGGCGGTGCGTCGGCTCAGCGTCGGCGGTGCGTGGTGTGCCGGGTCGGGGTGGCCGTGGTCGGGTCCTCCGGCCAGGGATGGCGCGGATAGCGCCCGCGTAGTTCCCCGCGCACCTGCGGGTAGCCGGTGCGCCAGAACGACGCCAGGTCGGCGGTGACCGCGACCGGCCGGCCCGCAGGGGAGAGCAGGTGCAGCAGCACCGGCACCCGACCGTCGGCCAGCCGGGGCGCGTCCGCCCAGCCGAACGTCTCCTGGAGTTTCACCGCCAGCACCGGCGCCGCCGGATCGGCGTAGTCGACCCGGACCCGGGAGCCGCTGGGCACCTCGATGCGTTCCGGGGCCAGCTCGTCCAGCCGGCCCGCCTGCGGCCAGGGCAGCAGCCGACGCAGCGCCCCGGTCACGTCGATCCGGGCCAGGTCGGCACGGCGACGGGCGGCGGCCAGCTCCGGCCCGAGCCACCGGTCGGCGGCGGCGAGCAGCGCGGCGTCGGAGACCTCCGGCCAGTCCGCCCCCAACGCCTGCCGGCAGAACGCCAGCCGCTGGCGCAGCGTCCGGGCCGCCGGGGTCCAGGTCAGCAGGTCCAGGCCCACCTGGCGCAGCCCGTCGGCGAGGGCGGCGGCCAGCAGCTCCGACGCCGGCCGGGCCAGTGGGCGGCTGACCAGCTCGATCGCCCCGAGCCGGGTCACCTGCCGGGCCAGCACGTCGCCGTCGACCCAGCCGACCTCGCGTACCTCGGTCAGCAGCGGACCGCCGACCTCCCGGGCGGTCGCCTCGTCGACCGGGGCGGCCAACCGGACCCGGGCGGTCGGTGCGCCCGGCGACCGGTCGGCGACGGCGACGGCCAGCCAGTCCGTCCCGGCCAGCGCCGACCCGGCCGCCAGCTCCGCCCCGGTCCCACCCGCCATCAGGTACGACGTCCCGCCGGCCCGGCGCAGCCGGGCCAGCCGCTCCGGATAGGCCAGCCCCACCAGCAGCCCCGCCGCCAGGTCGTCCGGCAGCCGTGCGCCGATGTCGCCCCGCTCGGTGGTGGCGGGCAGGGCGGCGCGCAGCCGGCGTACCTCCGCACGCCAGCGGGCGGTGGCACCGGGATCGGTGTCGTCGCGCAGCCGCCGCCACCCGGCGGTGAGGTCGTCGTGCCGCCCGGCCAGTCCGTCCTCGGCGAGCAGGGCGACCAGTTCGGCGGCCCGGTCCCGGCCGACCCGGGCGGCGCCGTCGAGCAGGGCGCGACCCAGCCGGGGGTGGGTGCCGGTGGCGGCGATGGCCCGTCCCCGGGCGGTCACCCGACCGTCGGCGTCGATCGCGCCGAGGCTGGTCAACGTCTCCCGGGCGACGGTCAGCGCGGCGGGCGGCGGTGCGTCGGGCAGTGCCAGGCCGACGCCGTCGGGGCTGCCCCAGGCGGCCAGGTCCAGGGCGAAGCCGGTCAGGTCGGCGGTGGCGATCTCCGGCTCGGGCTGGGCGGCGAGCCGGCCGTGGGCGGCCTCGGACCAGCAACGGTAGACCACCCCGGGGCCTGCCTGCCGGCCCGCCCGGCCCGCTGGGTCGCCGCGGCCCGGGACACCGCCACGGTGACCAGTGCGCCCAGCCCCCGGGACAGGTCGGTGCGGGCCACCCGGGCCAGGCCCGCGTCGACCACCACCCGGACCCCGGGCACGGTCAGGCTGCTCTCCGCGACGGAGGTGGCGAGCACCACCCGACGTCGTGCGGCCGGGCGCAACGCGGCGTCCTGTGCGGCGGCGGGCAGCCGCCCGTGCAGTGGCAGGACGGCCACCCGGTCGGTCAGGTCGGCCAACCGGCGGGCCACCGCCCCGATCTCGCCCGCCCCGGGCAGGAAGACCAGCAGGTCGCCGTCCTGCTCGTGCAGGGCCCGCCGGACGGTGGCGGCGACGTGGTCGAGCAGCAGCGGATCGACCCGTCCCGCGCCCGGCGGCGCGACCGGGCGCGGCGGCGGCGTCCAGACCCGGGCGACCGGGTGCAGGGCGGCCTCGGCGCGGACCACCGGGGCCGGCGTGTCGCCGCCGAGCAACGCGGCGAACCGGTCCGCCTCCGGGGTCGCCGACATGGCCACCAGCCACAGCTCGGGCCGCAGCGCCGCGCGGGCCTCCACGGTGAAGGCCAACGCGAGATCCGCGTCGAGCTGCCGCTCGTGACACTCGTCGAGCAGCACCGCGTCCACCCCGGGCAGCTCGGGGTCGCGCAGCAACCGGCGGACCAGCAGGCCGGTGGTGACCACCTCGATCCGGGTGGCCGGGCCGACCCGGCGGTCGCCGCGCACGGTGTACCCGACCCGGTCGCCGACCCGCTCGCCGAGCAGGTCGGCGATCCGTCGGGCCGCCGCGCGGGCGGCCACCCGGCGGGGCTGGGCGACCAGCACCCGACCGGGCACCCCGTCGGCCACCGCGAGCGGCGCGAGGGTGGTCTTGCCGGTGCCGGGCGGGGCCACCAGGACCGCGCTGCCGGTGCCGGTCAGCGCCCGCAGCAGCGGTGGCAGCGCCGGCCGGACCGGCAGGTCGAGTGGTACGTCACGGAGCACGGCTGCCACTGTGGCACGCCGGGGGTCAGCCCGGTCGTACCGCCTCCATGCCGGTGACGAAGGCTGTCCAGGCGTGGGCGGAGAAGACCAGCGCGGGACCGCACCGGTCCTTGCTGTCGCGCACCGCGATCCGGTCGTCGGTGGTGGCGATCTCCACACAGTTACCGTTGCCGCTGCTGCGGCTGCTGGTCCGCCAGTCCATCATGGACAGAGGCAGCGCCTGCATTCCCATACCTTCCGTTCCCCCCGGGCGTGCCGCAATGCGATCACGCAAAGTGACGAGCAGCCTCCTCCAGGCGGGCCAAAGACGCCGCCGGATCCAGTGCCATCCGGCACAGCTCCTCGTGCACAAGGGTATACCCGCGCACGTGTCCCGCTTCCTCCAGCGCCAGACCCAGCGTGAGATTGTCCAGGTAAACCACGGAATTGTCGGCCGCGTCGGCAAACGTGATGATCACGTACGGAGTGCTCATCGCCGGGTGCCCGCCGGACGCGAACGGAAGTACGTGGCATGTCACGTTCGGTGACTGGGCGATCCGGGCCATGTGGGTCAGCTGCTCCGCCATGACGGCCGGTCCGCCCACCGGGCGCAACAGCACCGCCTCGTTGAGCACCACCGACAGCTCGACCGGGGGAGACTCCCGGTGCAGCACCTCCTGCCGGCGCAGCCGGGCGGCCACCTTGCGTTCCAACCCCTCCTCGCCGGCCGTACGGCGGAACATCTCCCGGGCGTACGCCTCGGTCTGCAACAGGCCGGGGACGGACTCCGCCTCGTAGGTGCGCAGGCTCTCCGCCTCCGCCTCGAGGCCGACGTAGAACTCGAACCACTCCGGCAGCACGTCGCTGTAGTTCTGCCACCAGCCGCGCTGCTGCGCGCCCCGGGCGATCTCGATGAGCGCCTCGGCATCGACGCCGGTCACCTCGTAGAGGGCCAGGGCGGCGCGGACGTCACGGGGTTTGATCCCGATCTGCGCGTTCTCGATCCGGGACAGGTTGCTCTTGGACATGTCGAGTTGGCGGGCGGCCACGTCGAGCGTCATGCCCGCGCGTTCCCGCAGTTGGCGGAGTTCACGGGCGATGCGGCGGCGGCGAACGGTGGGGCTGGCAGTCACCCTCCGAGTCTGTCACGACAAGATCCGCAGGTCGCATGAGTACGGAGTGCAACCATCGAATCTGGGAGTTGCAAAGCTGGAGGTCTGGGGGCATCCTGTCACCCGGCGTGGATCACCTGTGGACAATGCGTTGGAGGCTCGTTTGCTGATCGCCGACGAGTTTTTTCTGATTGCGCACAACGACAGCCGGGGCAAGGCCAAGCTGCATCCGAGCGCCACCGGCCTCGGTCTCGCCGCCGGTCTGCTGGCCGAGTTGATCCTCTTCGGACAGATCACCGTCTCGGGTGGACTGGTCACCGTGATCGACCGGCGTCCCCCGGCCGACGCGCTGGCCCACACCGTGCTCGACCAACTGATCGGTGAGTCGCAGCACCAGGCGGTGCGCACCTGGCTCGCCTTCCTGGCCCAGTCGTCCACCACCTCGGTGGGGGAGCGGCTGGCCCGTGCCGGGGTGCTGCGCCGGCAGGAGAACCGCCGGCTGCTGCGGACCACGGTCAGCTACCTGCCGATCGACCTCAACGCCGCAGCCTGGCCGGCGACCCGGCTGCGGGCCCTGGTCGAGCGGCCGGAGCAGCCCCTGGTGTCGGACACCACGCTGCTCGGGCTGGTGGCCGCCGCCGGGCTGACCCGCGAGGTGCTGTGGAGCGCCGGCCCGCGCGCCCACCACCGACTGGCCACCCTCGTCCAGTCGCTGCCTCCGCCGCTGAAGGAACTCGTCGTGCACACCGAGGCCGCGGTCGGCGCCGCGGTGCTGCGCGGCATCCCCTGATCTCGCCGCGCCACCACCTTCCCCCTCATCTCCCCCTCTTCCGGAGCAGCCCCATGCCCCCCCATCCGACAGTCGTACGACCAAGCAACGTCAGTGACGCCCTGGCCCGTGGCCGCCTCGGCGTGCCGTCGGTCATCTTCTTCGTGCTCTCCGCCGCCGCCCCGCTGACCGTGGTGGCCGGCGTGGTCACCACCGGTTACGCGGTCACCGGCATCACCGGGATGCCGCTGGCCTTCCTCGCCGTCGGCGCCGTGCTGGCGCTCTTCTCCGTCGGCTACGTGGCGATGGCCCGCCGGGTGGAGAACGCCGGCGCGTTCTACGCCTACGTCGCGCGTGGCATCGGCCGGCCGGCCGGCGTCGGCGCGGCCTGGGTCGCCCTCATCGCGTACAACGCGCTCCAGGTCGGTCTGTACGGCGCCATCGGCGCCGCCGCCGCGCCGGTGCTCGGCACCCTCTTCGGCGTCGAGCCGCACTGGGCCGTGGTGGCCCTGGTGGCCTGGGCGCTGGTCGCCTTCCTCGGCCTGCTGCGGGTGGACGTCAACGGCAAGGTCCTGGCGGTGCTGCTGATCGCCGAGATCGTGGTGATCGTCGTGTTCGACCTGGGTCAGCTCAGCAACCCGGCGGGCGGCACGACCAGCTTCGCCGCGCTGGCCCCGTCCAACCTGCTGGTGCCGGGGGCGGGTGCGCTGCTGGTGCTCGCCATGACCGGCTTCGTGGGGTTCGAGTCCTCGGTGGTGTTCAGCGAGGAGAGCAAGGACCCCAAGCGGACGGTGCCGCTGGCGACGTACCTCTCGGTGGCGATCATCGCTGGGCTCTACGCCCTCTCCTCCTGGTCGATGACCGTGGCCGTGGGGCCGGAGAACATCTCCGCCGCCGCCGGTGAGCAGAGCATCGAACTGATCTTCAACCTGGCTGCCGCGCACCTCGGCGACACCGCCGTCACCATCGGCCAGGCGCTCTTCATGACCTCGGTGCTGGCCGCGATGATCTCGTTCCACAACACCACCGCCCGGTACGCCTTCGCGCTGGGCCGGGAGCGGGTGCTGCCGGCCGCCTTCGGGCAGACCTCGCCCCGAACCGGGGCACCCCGGGTGGCGTCGCTGGCGCAGAGCCTGCTCGGCCTGCTGGTGATCGTGCTGTACGCGGTCAACGGCTGGGACCCGGTGGTGCAGCTCTTCTACTACGCCGGCACCGGCGGTGGCTTCGGCGTACTGCTGCTGATCGCCACCACCAGCGTCGCCGTGATCGTCTACTTCGCCCGGTCCGACACCTCGGAGTCGCTCTGGCGGCGGGCGATCGCCCCGGCACTGGCCACCGTCGCGCTGGCGGCCGTCGTCGCGGTGGCGGTGACGAACTTCGCCACCCTGCTCGGCGTCGCGCCGGACTCGCCGCTGCGCTGGATCATCCCGGGGGTCTACCCGGTGGCCGCGCTGATCGGCTTCCTCTGGGGCATGGTGCTGCGGTCCAACCGTCCCGATGTCTACGCCCGGATCGGGCGCGGCGCGGAGAGCGCGGCGACCTCACTGTTCGACCCGCCGGTGGACGGCCCGGTGCCGGTGGAGGCCCGGCGGTGAACACGGTCACCGTCGAGCGACTCGACGCCGCCGACACCCGGCTCGTCGCCGAGCGGATCGCCGAGGCGTTCCTGGTGCTCCCGGCGACCCGGTGGCTGGTGCCGGACGAGGCGAAGCGGGAGGCCGTCTTCGCCGACAACTTCGAGATCCTGGTCGACCACGCGATGCGGCACGGCCTGGTCTTCGGCACCGCGGACCGGGACGGGGTGGCGGTCTGGCTGCCGCAGGTCGGTGGCGATTCGCCGGCCCCGGTGGACTACGACGACCGGCTGGCCGCCGCCTGTGGTGAGTGGACCCCCCGGTTCCAGCACCTCGACGAGCTGTTCGCGGCCAACCATCCGCATCCCGACCACCACCACCTGGCGCTGCTGGCCGTCCGGCCGGGGCGGCAGGGCCAGGGGCTGGGTACCGCGCTGCTGCGGCACCACCACGCCTGGCTGGACGACCATGGGGTGCCCGGCTACCTGGAGGCGAGCAGTGAGGCCGGGCGGGACCTCTACGCCCGGCACGGCTACCGGTTGCGGGAGGTCTTCCGACTGCCGGACGGCACGCCGTTCTATCCGATGTGGCGGGACCCGGCGGCCGGCTGACCGGACCGACGAGACCGTGGCCCCGACGCACGCGCGTCGGGGCCACGGCTTTTCCGCTTCGGAGCCACGCCGCGCGGAGTCGGGCGCGGCACTTCCTACGTCGGGTACGGCGGTTGCGGAGCCGGGCACGGCGCTTCCTACGTCGGGTACGGCGGTTGCGGGTCGGGCCACGGGGTTGCGGGGTCGGGCACGGCGGCTCCGGACATGGGGAAGGCCCGGCCGGCGAACCGCCGGCCGGGCCTCGTGGTCGTGGCCGTCACCGACCCGCCGGGTCGGTGACCGCCGCCACCCCCTAGTAGGTGCCGTCGAGCTGACCGCGCAGCTTGGTCAGGGCCCGGGCGAGCAGCCGCGACACGTGCATCTGCGAGACGCCGATCTGGTCGGCGATCTGCGACTGGGTCAGGTTGCCGTAGAAGCGCAGGGTGAGGATCTTCTGCTCGCGCTCGTCGAGGGTGGCCAGCGCGGGGCCGAGGGCGACCCGCAGCTCGGCCAGCTCGAACTCGTTGTCCTCGCCGCCGAGCATGTCGCCCAGTTCGGTGGCCCGGTCGCCGTCGCCGGTCGGGGTGGACAGCGACACCGCGTTGTAGGCGCGGGCACCCTCCAGGCCCTCCAGGACCTCCTCCTCGGTGATCTTGAGGTGGGCGGCGATGTCGGCGACCGTCGGCGAGCGGCCGAGGGTCTGCAGCAGCGAGCTGTTGGCGTCGGAGATGGCCAGCCGCAGCTCCTGGAGCCGACGGGGCACCCGGATGTCCCAGGTGCGGTCGCGGAAGTGCCGCTTCAGCTCACCGATGATGGTCGGGATGGCGTAGCCGGCGAAGTCGACACCGCGCGTCGGGTCGAACTTGTCGATCGCCTTGATCAGGCCGACGGCGGCGGTCTGGGCCAGGTCGTCGGTGGGCTCGCCCCGGCCGCTGTAGCGGTGGGCCAGGTGGTTGGCCAGCGGCAGCCAGGCCTCGATCGCCCGGTCCCGCAGCGCGGCCCGCGACGGGTGGTTGGCGGGCAGTGCGGCCATCGCGTTCAGCAGGTCGGCGGCGCTGTCGGTGAGGGCGCGCGGGTCGAGCTTCTCGGTGGTGGTCGGCGTGGTGGTCGCCTGCTCGCTCATGGTTGACGCGGTCATTGGTGGTCCTCCCTGCACCTCGTCCGCGGAAAAAGGCGTGACGCTTTGGTTTAGCTTCAGATGGGCCGTTCGGAAGCCACCATAGCCTGATCGGTGAAGGGAAATCTAGCCGAAAGGCTGATGTACTTAAGTGATTTTGCTTCATTAAAGCCCCGAAACGGTCATAGATTACCGATGACGGTGATCCCCACCACGCAGCGTCGTCCGATCCGGGGACCGGAGCCGGCACGGCCCCGCCGGGTCGCCCCGCCCGGCCCACCGGTGGACCGGTCCGTCGACCGGGAGCCCGACACCACGGTGCCGTGTCGGGTTTCCGTCCTTGTCCCGCCGCCGAGCCCGCCCGTACCGTCGCGGGGACCACCCCGTACGGAGGAAACACCGTGCTCGACCCCGCGGACCCGCAACTCGTCGTCGACAGCCGGACGCTGCACTTCAGCTGGCTGCCGGCCGACCCGGACGCGGTCGCCGCCCTGGTCCCCCCGGGCCTGCGCCCCCGGCCCGACCGCCAGGTCTTCATGAACCAACAGGTCGTCGAGGACGCCGCCCAGACCTCCGGCTTCGGCGCTTACACGCTCACCTACCTCGGGGTGGCCCTCGCCGGGGTCGACGCGCCCGACGGGGTGACCCCCGGCGGCTGGTGGACCCACTACGTCACCTGTAGCCCCCGGGTGCGTGACTACGCCGCCGCCCGGGGCGCCCCCGCCGTGCTGGGGCGCACCACCCTGCGGGTACGCGGTGACGTGCTGGTCGCCGACACCGAGATCGGCGGCGCCCCGTTGATCCGGACCCGGGCCCGGGTCGGCCAGACCGGCCACGAGATACGCGCCGGACACCACCGCTACTTCACCCTCCGCGACGGCGACCTGGTCAGCGGCGTCTACCCGTACGTGTCGGAGCCGGTCAGCCCCTTCGAGATCGAGTCGGTCGAGTTCTTCGACCCGGTGCACCCGAGCTACGCGCTGCGCCCGGAGAACCCCCTGCTCATCGTCGGTGGCTGCTACGCCCCGCGTACCTCGTTCGCCTACCCGGGCGGACTGACCCGGTATTCCCCGCCGCCCCCGGCGACGTCAGCCACCGCACCCGCCCGGCCCGCGTCCAGCGGGCCGACCGCCTCGGAGGCTCACCAGGTGCCCTTGCGCCGGGCGTGCAGCGGCCTGCCGTCGGGGTCGTAGACCAGCCGGTAGGCCGGCAACGCCCAGAGCCGGGTGTACCAGGGCAACCGCTCGGGCCGGTGCGGACGCAACCGGCCCGGTGGCCGGGGACCCTGCCGACCGGTGTCGTACCACCGTTGCAGGGCGTCGGCGGTCGAGGTGATCGCCGCCACCGCGTCGGCCGGATCCAGCAGGTCGACGTCGTCGGCCCCGTCCGGATCGCGGTCCAGGTGCTCACGCCACAACCGCAGCCGCAGGTCCCGGGCGAACACCCGGGCACCGTCACCCTGACCCGCCGGGTCGGCGGGGGCCCTCGGGTCGCGGGTGTCGTCGAGCACCGCGCAGGACAGCTCGCTGTCGTGCGTCCAGGACCGGCGGTTGAAGTTGTCGCTGCCCACGCTCGCCCAGACGTCGTCGACCACGCAGATCTTGGCGTGTACGTAGACCGGCTCGCCCGCCCGGTTCTCCACGTCGAAGACGTGCACCCGTTCCGGGGCGGCCCGCTCACACAGCGACAGCGCCTGCTCCCGGCCCACCATGTTCGGCGGCAGCGCCAACGCGCCGTCGACGTCCGGATGACGCGGCACCACGGCGACCAGGTGCAGGTCCGGATTGGCCCGCAGCGCCTCGGCGAACAGCTCCGCCACCTCGGTCGACCAGAGGTACTGGTCCTCCAGGTAGATCAGCCGGCGGGCCCGGCGTACCGCCTTGGTGTAGCCGCGGGCCACCGTGCGCTCGCCGTCCGGCGCGAACGCGTAGCGGGGGCGGACCGCAGGATAGGTACGCAGCACCTGGATGCGGTGCGGCCCGCAGGGCGGCGGGTCGGCCGGCTGGGCGGGCAACGGATCGGGGCGGAGGTCGGAGCCGCGCAGCCGGTCCCGCAGGTAGGCCAGCGGGTTCTCCGAGTCCAACGGCATCGGGTCGGTCCACCGCTCGCGGAACGTGGTGTCCAACGCACCGACCACCGGCCCCCGGACGGCGAGCTGCACGTCGTGCCAGGGCGGGCGCGGGCCGTACCGGGGCGACATGGCCAACGGCTGCGGGTCGCCGTGGTGGTCGGCGTCGTCGCGGCGGCTGTGGCACAGGTCGATCCCGCCGGCGAAGGCGACGTCCCGTTCCGGCGCGTCGGGGTGGCGCAGCACCACCAGCTTCTGGTGGTGCGACCCGCCCCGCCTCACCCGCTGGTCGAGCAGCACCTCACCGCCGGCGGCGTTGACCGTCTCGCTCAGGTTCCGGTTCTCCGCCTCGCTGTAGGACAGCGCGTCGAGGTGGGAGCGCCAGAGCAGCCCCTTGACCACCACGCCACGTTGGGCGGCCTGCGCGAAGAGCTGGGCCACCGTCGGGCCGTCCGGGCGCATCCGTTCGTCCGGGTCGCCCCGCCAGTCGGTGAAGAAGAGGTGGTCACCCGCGCCGAGGGCCTCCACCGCGCTGACCAGGCGGTCGAAGTACGCCGCACCGTGAATCAGTGGCTCGGCGAGGTTTCCGGTCGTCCAGACGGGTATCCCCGACACCGGGTTGGCGCGTTCCTCAGCGGTCAGGAACCAGTCCTCGATCGCCACGCTCCACCTCCCGAGGTCGACGACGTCCTCACGGTAGGACCCCCGCCGCGAATGCGCATTCCGGGTAGCACGACAGACGCCCGGACGGTGGCCTACCGCACCCCGTAGAGCCGCGAACGCCGAGGAGGCACCGCAATGCCCGCCGAGACGACGAATTCCGCGACCGAGGACCGTACGCAGGCGGTCGAAAGCGAACGCGGCGCGATCCTGGCGGTGCTGCTCATGGTGATTCTCGGGGTGGCCGGGATCTTCGCGGTCTCCTGACGGCCGCCACCCACCTGCCACCGCCGCCCGCCCCGGTCCACCGGAACGGACACCGGGAAAAGGACACCTCGGCGCACGAGGGCCTCCCCTTCGCGCCGGTCACCTCGCCCGAAACGGGCGTCCCGGGATGTCCCGGGACGCCCGTGGACGGGTCACCGGCTTCAGTCCGGCGTACGCCCGGTCAGGGGCGGTCGCCCTGGCCGCCGGTGTGCGGCAGCCGCTGGGCGGGCACGACGCCCAGCTTGCCGGCCTGGAAGTCCTCGAAGGCCTGCATCAGCTCGGCGCGGGTGTTCATCACGAACGGCCCGTAGTGCGCCACCGGCTCCCGGATGGGCTTTCCGCCCATGATGTAGAGGTCCAGGCCCGGGGTGTTGCCGTCCTGCTTGCCGGCGGCGGTCACCCGCAGCGCGTCGCCCGGACCGTGCACGGCCAACTGGCCGCCCTGCAACGGTCGCCGGTCGGTGCCGACCGTGCCGCGACCGGAGAGCGCGTAGACCAGCGCGTTGAAGTCGGCCCGCCAGGGCAGGTCCAACTCGGCACCGGGCTCCAGCGTGACGTGGGCGATGGTGATCGGCGTGTGGGTCGACCCCGGCCCCTGGTGCCCGGCGATCTCACCGGCGATGATCCGGATCAGCGCGCCGCCGTCCGGCGTGGTCAGCAGGGCCGCCTCCCGACCCCGGATGTCCTGGTAGCGCGGCGGCATCATCTTGGCCACCCGAGGCAGGTTGACCCAGAGCTGGAGGCCGTGGAAGAGGCCACCGCTGGCGACCAGGTGCTCCGGTGGGGCCTCGATGTGGAGCAGGCCGCTGCCGGCGGTCATCCACTGGGTGTCGCCGTCGGTGATGGTGCCGCCGCCACCCTGCGAGTCCTGGTGGTCCATGATCCCGTCGATCATGTAGGTGACCGTCTCGAAGCCCCGGTGCGGGTGCCACGGGGTGCCCTTCGGCTCGCCCGGCGCGTAGTCCACCTCGCCCATCTGGTCGAGGTGGATGAACGGGTCGAGATCCTGCATCGGCACCCCGGCGAAGGCCCGGCGGACCGGGAAACCCTCACCCTCGTAGCCGCTCGGGGCGGTGGTCAGCCGGCGGACCGGCCGGTAGCTGGTGGTCTCGTCGAGCCGGGGCAGGCGGGGCAGGACGAGGACGTCGTCGACGGTGATCGCGGGCATCTCGGCTCTCCTCAGGTGTCGCGGTGGGTGGACGACGCGTCCCGGTCGGCGCGCAGCCGCCGGCCGAGCCGATCGAAGACCCGGGTCAGGGTGGTGACCTCGGCGTCGTCGAGGTCGTCCATCAAATGCCGGCGGACCGAGGCGAGGTGCCCCGGCGCGGCCTCGCGCAGGGTCAGCAACCCGGCGGCGGTGAGCACCGCCTCACTGCCCCGACGGTCCCCGGGGCAGGACTGCCTGGAGACCAGGCCCCGCCGCTGCATGGTGGAGATCTGGTAGGTGAGCCGGCTGGGGGAGAAGACCAGCCGGCCGGCCAGCTCACCCATCCGGAGCCGCTGGCCCGGCGCCTCGGAGAGCAGGACCAGCACGTGGTAGTCGGCGAAGCTCAGCTCCCCGTCGGCACGCAGGTCGTCCTCCAGCTGGGTGAACAGCCGCTGGCTGGCCTCGATGTAGGCACGCCAGCAAGCCATCCGCTCGCTGTCCAGGCTCTCCGTCATGCCCGAACAGTAGCACTCCTTCAAATTTAAACAAGCTCTCTAATGTGCCTGTGAGCAGCGAGACACTTCTCCTTGACGGGAGGAAATTCAGGATTTGAAAGGAAAGGGTGGCCGGTGAGCTGGCAGACTGCCCCGGTGGAACCCGTACAGATCACCGCACCCGGCCTGGTGCTGCGTCCCTGGCGGGCGGCGGACGCGCCGGCCGTGTTGGCCGCCCTCGTCGACCCCGACATCGTCCGGTGGAACGGGCAGGGGGTGACCGACCTGGCGCAGGCCGCCGCGTGGATCACCCGGCGGTCCGACCGCAGCGACGGCAGCCACGTCTCCGTCGCGGTCACCGACGCCACCGACGGGACGCTGCTCGGCGCGGTCTCCGTGCACCAGATCCGGGACGGCAACGCCGCCGTCGGCTACTGGACCGCCGGGCCGGCGCGCGGACGCGGGGTCGCCTCCGGCGCGCTGCGGGCGCTCACCGGCTGGGCCTTCACCCACCTCGACCTGCACCGGATCGAACTGTGCCACGCGGTCGACAACCCCGCCTCCTGCCGGGTCGCCACCCGTGCCGGCTACCGCTGGGAGGGCACGCTGCGTGAGTCGCACCGCTACGGCGACGGCCACCGGCACGACGAACACCTGCACGCCCGCCTCGCCACCGACGACTGACCCGCTCCGCTCCCGCTCACCCGTCGCGGCCCTGCCCTGTCCCGGGTGATCAAGAGCTTTGCGTCACCGTTGAGCCCGATTTCCGCCTCAAACTTCTTGATCACCGCCCCTTCGGCGCGGTGTCCCGGCGGTGTCCCCGGTGATCAAGAGGTTTGCGTCATCGTTCAGCCCGATACTGACGCGAACCTCTTGATCACCGGGGACGGCGGCTCGGGGGAGGGCGCGGGGGGTCGGGGGAGAGCGGCTCAGGGTGGGGGAGGGGAGAGCGGCTGGGGTGGCGGGAGAGGGGTGGGTCGGGTTCGGTTGGGTGGTTAGGGTCGGTGGGTGGACGATCTCGACGTGCTCGACTGGCGGGAACGCACCGCCGCGCTCTACCTGTCCGACACCGACCTGGCCGGCTTCCGGGCTGCCCGGGACGAGTTGTTCCGCAGCCACCCGGCCAGCCCGCTGCCGGCCGCCGACCGGGCCGCTTTCCCCGGGCTGGGCTGGTTCCCGGCGGATCCGGCGGCGGTGGTCGAGGCCCCGCTGCGTCCCGCCTCCGGCACCGAGACCATCGACACCGGCGGCCCGGACGGGGTGGTGCGCTACCGGCGGGTGGCGGTCGCCGAGACCCCGTGGGGGCCGCTGACCCTGTGGTGGATCGAGGCGTACGGCGGTGGGCTGTTCGTGCCGGTCCGCGACGGCACCAGCGGCCGGGAGACGTACGGCGGCGGTCGGTACCTCACCGACACGGTCAAGGGCACCTTCGGGCGGGGACTCACCGTGCTCCCCGGGCACCGGGTCCGCCTCGACGCCAACTATCTCTACAACCCCAGCTGCGCGTACGACGACACCTGGGCCTGCCCGCTGGCACCCCCGGAGAACCGGGTCAAGGTGCCGATTCGGGCCGGTGAACTGGTCTATCCTCGCCGCGACCGCTGACCCTGCCACGTCCCCGCCCCACCCACCTCGCCGCTCGGAGAGAGGTGAGGTCAGCGGCCGGCCTGGTATGTCCAGGTCAGGAAGCGGTCGGTGGCGTCCACGGGCCTGCCGCCGTCGAGCTGCGTGAGATGGTCTTCGGCTTCCTCCTTGAGCGTCGACAGCAGGGTCAGCAGGCCCGGCCGGTCGTCGGCGTACGCCGCGATGAGCGCGAGTTTCGCTTCCCCGCAGGGCCACGGGTGGGCGTCGATCCGGCAGAGCCAGGTGGGTGGTAGCGGCGTGTGCCGGCCGGGAAGCAGCTCGGTCACGCCACCACGACCTTTCCCGGGATCGGCCTGCGTGGAGCCGGTCGACGGGGGCCGGGCTCCAGACGTGTCGCTCCGGCCGGCATCAGGAACAGGGTCCGCCGCCGGACCGCGTCGCCGGCTGCGTCCAGCTCGTAGGCGTCGATCCACAACCAACAGTCGTACGTGTGCCGGTCGGTGAGCACCCGGATGACCCGGACCGTGATCGGCCGGATGAACTGCACGCTCGCGGCGCGCGTCAGGTGGAGCACGTCACCGGGGCGGATCGTGTGCGGGGTCACCGGGCCAGCTCCCGTTCCAGCCGGGGGGCCCGGCGGTGGCAGTGGGCCCGGCGGTGGCAGTGGGCCCGGCGGTGGCAGGGGACGGCGTTCCCCAGCCGGCCGGGGCCCCGCCACGGTGGGATGAACGGCCCGATCGGGCCGGGCACCGACGGGCGTGCCGGTGGTGGGTCGTCGTCAGGCTTGCGGTGCGGCTCGGGCGGCGGTGGGCTGTCGGGCTCCGGCGTGTCCGGCACGGTGTTCCCCCTTGGTAGCGGTGGATGGAACGGGGGCCGCCTCCTGCCCCTCCACAGGAGACGGCCCCCGCAGCAGGCGCGGCCGGCGGATCTCCCCTCCGACCGGCGGCGCCGCTCTGACTCCACCTTGCCGAGGGTTGTGGAGCGAACACACCGCGTAGCAATATGGAGGCAGACGTTCGGAACGTTCGGTCGGAACGGGGGAGGGAGCGGGATGAATCTGGCAGTCAAAGAGGCCATGGCGCAGACCGGGGAGACCGCCGAGAGCCTGGCAGCTCAGGTCGGGGTCGACCCGAAAACCGCAGCCAGGTGGGCACGCCACGGGAGCATCCCGCAGAGCCGGCATCGCGCCAAGGTCGCGGCGGTACTGGGCCGGGACGTCCTGGACCTCTGGCCGGACGCGCTGAAGCGCCACGAGCCTGTCTGGTTTCGCCGCTGGGCGGACATCGAGCGCGAGGCGGTGGTGCTGCGGGGGTTCGAACTGGCGTGGGTGCCGGGGCTCCTACAAACGGAAGCGTACGCCCGGGCGACGCTGGCGCTGGCGACCCCCACCCCAGAGGAGGTCGACGAGCTGGTGACGGCGCGGATGCAGCGGCAAGCGATTCTCCACCGGCCACAGCCTCCGCTCGTCGTCGCCGTGATCGATGAAGCGGCCCTCCGGCGGCGCGCAGGACGCGACGGCGAGCTGATGCGCGAGCAGTGTGAGCACATCGCGGCCTGCGCCGAACTGCCGTGCGTGCAGGTGCACGTCGTGCCGCTCGACACGCCGATCTATCTGGGCATGGGCGGTCCGTTCGTCCTGGCCGAGCTGCCGGACGGTGCGCGGCTGGCGCACCAGGACGGTCCGGCCAGCGCACACGTCACCGACGACGCGGCAGAGATCGCTAGCCTTGAACGTAGGTGGGCTCGCATAGTCGGCGAGGCCCTACCTCGGTCGCAGTCTCTCGACCTCATCAGGAAAGCGGTGGCAGCATGGACCTGACCGGCGCGCGGTGGCGCAAGAGCACGAAGAGTGGCGACAACGGCGGAAATTGCGTCGAGGTCGCCGACAACCTGCCCGGCGTCGTCCTGGTGCGGGACACGAAGGACCGTGACGGCGGGACGCTGGCGTTCGCGCCGGGCGCGTGGCGGGGGTTCGTGGACTTCGCGAGGACGTCCCGCTAGTCAGACAACATTCAAGGCCTCGATCGGCCGGGGCCTTTTCGTCCTGATCGTCACCTCCGGTTCGCCGTCGCCGTCGCCGTCGCCGTCGCCGTCGACCGGAGCGGCGGGTGCTCCCCGGGCCTGTCGTGGTCGGGCCGCCCGCCCCGGTCAGGGGCCGACGACGCGACCGCCGCCCCGGCGCTGGGCGCGTCGGGGCGGCGGCTGGGTCGGACGGGTCAGCGGGCGGTGGCCCCGGTCGGGGTCAGGTGCATCCGGCCGAGCATCTGCCGCGCCTGGTCGGCCAAGCCGGCGTCCACGGTCACCGCGTACTGGCCGGCCCGCAACGAACTGGCCGAGGTGAAGTCACGCTGGCCGCCGGACATGGCGTGCGCCACCGCGCCGAACACGGCCCCCCAGATCGCGCCGATCACCAGCCCGACCAGGATCACCGCGAGCCAGTTGCCGACCGTGAAGATGCCGAACAACAGGCCGATGAACAGCCCGAACCACGCGCCGGTGCCGGCACCCAGCAGGGCGGCGCGTCCCGTGGTGAGCCGGCCGAGGACCGTCTCCACCAGGGTGAGGTTGGTCCCTACGATCGCGCTGTGCTCCACCGGGAACCGGTTGTCCGCCAGGTAGTCCACCACCCGTTGCGCGGACGGATAGTCCGGGTACGCGCCGATCGTCACCGCCGGCGCTCCGGCCTGCGGGCCGTGCCCGTCCCCCGGGGGCGTCGCCGGCCGGCCGGCCGGACCGGACGGGAGGTTGTCGCCGCCCGGCATCCCGGGTCGCCAAGTGGCGGTCGGGTTCGCTGCTCTGGTCATGGCATCCTCCTTCGTCAACGACCGGCGTTCCCGCCGGCCCGCCGAGGTAACGCCGGCAGCTCCGGCAATCCGCGCCGGGCGGCCGGGGTGACGGTCACGGGCGGACAGACAGAAGACGGTGTGGTCGAGGAATGCGCTCCGGGGTGCCCGGGTAACCCGGCCCGTGGACAGCGGACGGATCAGCGAGCACGGGTTCCTTGCCGACGGTCGCAGCGCCGCGCTGGTGGACCGGCACGGCTCGGTCAACTGGTGGTGCCCCGCCCGGTTCGACAGCCCGTCGGTCTTCGGGCGGCTCCTCGACGACCGGGCCGGGCACTGGTCGATCGCCCCGGAGGGCGACGACGTGCGGGTGACCCGCTCCTATCTGGACGACTCGCTGGTGCTGCGTACCGTCTTCCACACCGGCACCGGGTCGGTGGCCGTCACCGACGCGTTGGCGCTGGAACCGGACGCACGTGGGCACGACATCGGCCTGCGCTCGCCCCGGGTGCTCGCCCGGCTGGTCGAGGGGATCTCCGGCGAGGTGCCGGTACGCGTCGAGTTCGCTCCCCGGTTCGAGTACGGCCGGGTCACCGCGTACCTGACCCACGCCGCCGGGGTGATCGACGCGCGGGCCGGCGCGTGCCGGCTCAGCCTGCGCTCCGACGTGCCGTTGGCCTGCCGCCGTGGCGACGCCGTCGGCCGGGCGACCGTCCGGGCCGGGGACACCCTGCGGTTCACCCTCGGGTACGCCCCGACCTACGGCGGCGGCGAGCCGGCCCTGCCCGCCGCCGACCGGGTGGTGGCCGACGCGGTGGCCGGCTGGCGCTCCTGGGCCGACCTGCACGACTACCAGGGTCTCTACCGCGACCAGGTACGCCTCAGCGCGATGGTGGTGCAGGGCATGACCTACCAGCCCAGTGGCGCGATCGTCGCGGCGGCCACCACCTCGCTGCCCGAACAGCTGGGTGGCGACCGCAACTACGACTACCGCTACGTCTGGGTCCGCGACTTCAGCCTCACCCTCCAGGCGCTGTGGCGGTCGGCCTGCCCCGACGAGGCCGACCGGCAGTTCTCCTGGGTGGCGCGGGCGATGGGCCGCATCGACGACGGCCGGGTGCCGATCATGTACGGCGTGGAGGGCGAGCGGGACCTCACCGAACACTCCCTGGACCACCTGCGCGGCTACGCCGACAGCCGGCCGGTGCTGGTCGGCAACGACGCCTGGACCCAGCGGCAGAACGACGTGCTCGGCGAGATCCTCGACGCCGCCTGGCTGATGCGGCACTACCTGGACCCGATGTCACCCGACGTACGGCACCTGCTGCGGGCCCTGGCCGACCAGGCGGTCCGGGCCTGGCACCTGCCGGACTCCGGCATGTGGGAGTCCCGCGACGCCGAACGGCACTACGTGTCGTCGAAGGTCCAGTGCTGGACGGCGTTGGACCGGGCGGTGCGCTTCGGTCCTCGCCTCGGCGATCCGGCCGACATCGGGCGGTGGGCGCGGGCCCGCGACGAGGTCCGCGCGGCGGTGCTGCGGCGGGGGTGGAACGACCGGCTCGGCGCGTACACCGGGGCCTTCGACTCCGACCGGTTGGACGCCTCGGTGCTGCTCATGCCGCTTGTCGGGTTCCTGCCCGCCGCCGACCCGAGGATGCGCTCCACCATCGACGTGGTGGAGCGGCGGCTGTCGCGCAACGGGCTGCTGCGCCGCTGGGACGGCGACCCGGCCGGTTTCGTCATCTGCTCGTTCTGGCTGGCCGGTTGCCTGGCCCTGGCCGGCGAGCAGGAGCGGGCCACCCGGCTGTTCGAGCAACTCGCCAGCCGGGTCAACGACCTCGGCCTCTACGCCGAGCAGATCGACCAGGCCACCGGCGAGCAGGTGGGCAACTTCCCGCAGGCCTTCTCGCACATCGGCCTGATCAACGCGGCCGGCTTGCTCACCGACGTCGCCGAACGACGACGCGACCTCGCCACGGAGCGGCCGCATTTCGTGACGACCGGCACCGACATCGTGCCGACGTCGACCTGAGCCGTGCCGACCGGTACGGGACCGACGAAGGGAACACGCTGATGAGTGGACGACTGACCGGCCGCACCGCCCTGATCACCGGCTCGGACTCGGGCATCGGGCAGGCCACCGCGATCGAGTTCGGTCGGGAGGGCGCCGACGTGGTGGTGCACTACCTGCACGACCACGCCGGCGCGGACCACACCCGGGCCGAGATCGAGAAGGCCGGCCGGCGGGCGGTGGTCGTGCAGGGCGACATCAGCGTCGAGCACCAGGTCGAGGCGATGTTCGACGAGGCGCTGACGGCGTTCGGCACGGTGGACGTGCTGATGAACGACGCCGGGGTGGACGCCTCCGGCATCGGCGTGGCCGACCTGGACACCGAAACCTGGGACCGGTGCATCCGTACCAACCTGTACGGGATGTTCTTCTGCTGCCGGCGGTTCGTCCGGCACCGCCGCGACCAGGGCGGCGGCGGGAAGATCATCAACATCACCTCGATCCACCAGGAGGTCGCCCGGGCCGGCGGGGCGGACTACGACGCCAGCAAGGGCGGCATGCTCGAACTGGCCAAGAGCCTCGCCCTGGAGGTCGCCCCGATGCGGATGAACGTCAACAACATCGGACCCGGGATGGTGCTCACCCCGTTCAACCAGGAGGCCATCGACGACCCGAAGTACCTGGCGGAGCAGGTGCAGAGCATCCCGTGGAAGCGGGCCGCCGAGCCGGTCGAGATCGCCCGGCTGGCCGTCTTCCTCGCCAGCGACGACGCCGACTACGTGACCGGGTCGACGTACTTCATGGACGGCGGCCTGATGCAGAATCAGGGCCAGGGCGCCTGAGCCGGCTGGCCGCGCCCGGCCCCCGCCCGGAAGGTCCGCCTGATGCGGCTGCTCATGATCGCCGACACCCACCTGCCCCGCCGCGCCCGGGACCTGCCCGCCGAGGTCTGGGCGGCGGTGGACGCCGCCGACGTGGTGCTGCACGCCGGGGACTGGGTCGAGGTGGGACTGCTCGACCGGCTGGTCGGCCGGGCCCGTCGGCTGGTCGGCGTGTACGGCAACAACGACGGCCCCGACCTGCGGGCCCGGCTGCCCGAGGTGGCCGAGGTGGAGCTGGCCGGGCTGCGGGTGGCCGTGGTGCACGAGACCGGGCCGAAGACCGGCCGGGAACAGCGCTGCGCGGTCCGGTTCCCCGATCGGGACCTGCTCGTCTTCGGCCACTCGCACATCCCGTGGGACAGCGTCGCACCGGGCGGCCTGCGGCTGCTCAACCCGGGCTCACCCACCGACCGGCGGGCCCAGCCGTACGCCACGTACCTGACCGCCGAGGTGGTGGCGGGGCAACTCGACCGGGTCGTGCTGCACCGCCTGCCACCCCGTTGAGGTCACCGGCCCCGGCCGGTCTCCTCCTGCAACTCGTCGATCCGCTGGGACGCCTCCGCCTTCGTCAGGTCGTCCGGCACCTCCTCGCCGGCCTCCCGGGCCAGGGTGTGCAGGTACGACTCCTGGGCGGCGGTCGGCGGTTCGTCGCCGGTCACCCACTCCTGCG
Organism: Micromonospora sp. CA-248260; assembly: GCF_050942205.1. Lineage (NCBI taxonomy): Bacteria > Bacillati > Actinomycetota > Actinomycetes > Micromonosporales > Micromonosporaceae > Micromonospora > Micromonospora sp. CA-248260. The sequence goes on from NZ_CP192021.1 coordinate 2,327,341, forward strand.
GATCCTTGATCGCCCCACGCGGGTCGGGCTGCTGGTCGTTGCGGTCGGTCATCAGGTTCACCTCTCCTCGAACAGCCGTGCCAATACCCCGCCGGTCGCCCGGTCATGCCGGTCGCGGCGCATACGATCACCGGGTGGACGCGGATGTGATCGTGGTGGGTGCCGGCATCTCCGGGGTGGCGTGCGCCGCAGAACTGGTGCGGGCGGGTGTGCCGGTGCAGATCCGGGAACGCGGTCGGGTGGCCGGGGGCCGGATGGCCAGCCGACGCTTCGACGGCCGCCCCGCCGACCTGGGTGCGGCGTACCTGACCGCCGACGACCCGGACTTCGTCGAGGTGGTCGGGCGCTGGCAGGCCGCCGGGCTGGTGCGGGAGTGGACCGACACCTTCGTCGCGTACGGCCCGGACGGCCGGCGGGAGGTGCCCGGACCGGTCCGCTGGGCCGCCCCGCGCGGCCTGCGTTCCCTGGTCGAGGAGCTGGCCCGGGAGTTGCCGGTGACCGTGGACCGGTTCGTGTCGGGCGTCGCACCGGGCCCGGTGGTGGACGGGGAGTCCGCCGCCGCCGTGGCGCTGTGCACCCCGGGTCCGCAGGCCGCCCTGCTGCTCGACCCGGCGCTGACCGGGGCCACCGGGGCCGCCGTACGGCAGGGGTGGGCGCCGGTGCTCGCGGCGGTGCTGCGCTTCCCCGGCCGGCGGTGGGCCGACTTCCGGGGCGCGTTCGTCAACGGGCACCCGGTGCTCGCCCTGGTCTGCGACGACGGCGACCGGCGCGGCGACGCCGCCCCGGTGCTGGTCGCCCACACCACGCCGGAGTTCGCCGCCGGGCGCCTGGCCCAGCCCGGGGCGGCCGGCCCGGCGATCGAGGAGGCCGTCCGCGACCTGCTCGGCCTGCCGGACCCGGCCGAACTGGTCCACGTGCACCGCTGGACGTACGCCCGGCCGGTCGAGCCGGACCCCGACGGGACGTTCTTCCTGGACGACGACCTGGTCGGGCTGGCCGGGGACGCTTTCGGCAAGCCCCGGGTGCAGAGCGCCTGGCGCTCCGGCCGGGACCTGGGCCGGGAGTTGGCCCGCCGACTGACCTGACCGGCCACCGGTCAACCCCGCGCGCCGTCCAGGGCCGGCTCGTCGCGTCGACCCTGCTCCGACGGGTCGCCGGTGCGTTCACCGGCCCGGTCCAGCAACTGCATGACCGGGGTCGCGGCCATTCCGTGCACCACCACCGACACGACCACCACCAGGCCGACCGTCGCCCAGATCAGGTCCGCCTGGGCGAAGTCCGCCTTGGTGGTGGCGTACGCCAGGTAGTAGAACGAGCCGACGCCCCGGATGCCGAACGACGAGATCACCCAGTGCTCGGCCGGCCGACCCGGTGCGCCGCGCAGCGACAGCCACCCCACCAGCGGCCTGATGACGAACACCAGGGCCAGCCCGACCGTCGCCGCCTGCCAGGTGAGCGGGGCGAGCAGACCGGTGATCACCGCGCCACCGAAGAGCAGCAGCAGCAGGACGGTCAACAGCCGCTCGGTCTGCTCGGCGAAGTCGTGCAGCACGGCGTGGAACTCGTGGGTCCGCTCGGCGGCCCGGATCGCCCGCGCGGCGACGAAGACGGCCAGGAACCCGTACCCGCCGACCACCTCCACCAGCCCGTACGCCAGGAAGGTGGCGGCCAGCGCGAGGAACCCCTCGGCGTGCCGGGCCAGCCGCAACTCGCTCGGGGCGCGGAAGAAGAGCTTGCCGAGCAGCCAGCCGATCAGCAGGCCACCGCCGACGCCGACGGCCAGCTTGTAGAGCACGTCGACGGCGAACCACTCGGCGAACCAGCCCGACGGGGCCAGCCCGACGCTGGCGATCGCGATGGCCGCGTAGACGAACGGGAACGCCAGGCCGTCGTTGAGGCCCGCCTCGGAGGTCAGCGCGAAGCGCACCTCGTCCTCGGAGTCCTCGGCGTCGGTGGGTTCGCCGACCTGGACGTCCGAGGCGAGCACCGGGTCGGTCGGGGCCAGGGCCGCACCGAGCAGCAGCGCGGCGGCCGGCACCAGACCCGCCCACCACCAGCCGAGCAGCGCCACCGCCGCGATGCAGATCGGCATCGCGATCGCCAGCAACCGCCAGGTCGACGACCAGCGTTTCCAGCTCAACGGTCGGTCGATCTTCAACCCGGCGCCCATCAGCGCCACGATCACGCCGATCTCGGTCAGGTGGGTGGCGACCTGCGGGTAGCGCAGCGGGTCCGGGGAGGGCAGGCCGATGGGCAGCGCGAAAACCAGCATCCCGAGGCCGAGGAACGCTATCGGCATGGACAGCGGGCGACGCTCCAGCAGTCGGGGGAGCACCCCGGCCAGCAGGGCTCCCGCGCCCACCAGCGCGAACTCGACATCGACCAGTTCCACCCCGACCACCTCTCACCCCCGGCCACGGATGTGGGCGGGGGTGGGACTGTGCCCCGTCGATGGCCGGGCTAAGCCTGGGTGTCCGGCTTGTCTCCGGACCCGTACCCAGGTAGGCAAGATCGCGCTATTTCCAGGTTGTAGTGGTCTACGACCGCTTGAAACCGCCCCGTAGCGAGGCCACTACAACATGGTTCGAGCGCGACCTTGAAGCGTGGCCCCGGCGGGACTCCCGGTCAGGTCGGGGGCAGGAGGATCTCGAACCAGACGGTCGAGCCCCGCACCGTCGGGTCGGTGCCCCAGGCGTCGGAGAGCTGTTCGATCAACCCGAGGCCCCGGCCCCGGCTGCTCAGCGTGTCGGTCTGGGCCCGGGTCACCGTGCCTCGGGTGCCCGAGTCGGCCACCGACACCAGCAGGCGCTCGGGGCTGAGGTCGATCTCCACCCGGGCGGCGGTGCCGGCGTGCAGCAACGCGTTGGTGGTCAGCTCGCTGGTGCACAGCACCGCCGCGCCGATCACCGCGTCGGGCACCTGCCACTCGCCCAGTTGTGCCGTCATCCAGTGGCGTACCCGGCTGGGTGCGGTCGGCTCGGCGGGCATCTCCATCCCGGCGGAGCGGCTCGGCTTGAGCGCGTGCTCCACCGCGAGCACCGCCACGTCGTCCTCGGTGGCGCCGGGGACCGCGCCGGTGGCGACGGCGCAGAGCGCCCGGGGGTCACCGCTGGCCGCCCCGGCCACCGCCGCCGCCAACCCGGCCAGGCCGGCGGTGAGGCTCTGCCGTCGCCGCTCGACCACCCCGTCGCTGTAGAGCAGCAGGGTGTCGCCGGGGGCGAGCGGCACGGTGGCGGTCGGGGGTCGGCAGCCCAACCCGAGGGGTGCGCCGGTCGGCAGTTCGACGAAGGTGGCGGTGGCGACGCCGTCCGGCCCGCCGCGCCGGATCAGCGGCGGGGGGTGCCCGGCGCTGGCCAGGGTGATCTCACTCCGGTCGGCGTCGACCACCCCGAAGACCACGGTGACGAAGAGTTCGTGGGTGCCCGTCTCGGTGCCCAGGCTCGCCACCAGCCGGTCCAGCCCGGCCAGGACAGCGTCCGGTCGCGGGTCGGTCAGCGCCAGCGCCCGCAGCGCCGCCCGGACCTGCCCCATCCGGGCCGCCGCTTGCACGTCGTGCCCGGCGACGTCGCCGAGCACCACACCCAGGTCGCCGGAGGGCAGCAGGAACGCGTCGTAGAAGTCACCACCGGCGGCGTTGCCGTCGACACCCGGGTCGTAGCGGGCGGCGATGCGCAGCCGGGGCAGGGCCGGTAACTGCTCCGGGAGCATGCTGCGTTGCAGCAGTTGCGCCGTGCCGTGCTGGGTCTCGAACCGGCGGGCCCGCTCCGCCGCCTGGCCGACCAGCTCGGCCGAGGCGGCCAGCAGTGCCCGTTCCGCCGCCGACCAGCCGTGCGGGGTCTGGTAGCCCACGGCGATCCCGCCCCGGATCACCGACGAGCGCAGCGGCAGTGCGGCCAGCGAGCGGATCTTCTGGTCGTGCCGGTCGACGGCGGTGTCCCGCAGCGGCTGGCCGTCCCCGGCGAAGAAGGGCACCCCGCTGTGTGCACCGACCACCACCGGCGCGGTGGTGTCGGCTGGCACCGGCCGCCACAGCGGGGGCAGCCGCTCGTCGGCCTCGTCGAGCAGTTCGCCCCGGATCCGGCGGACCAGCCGCCAGGCCGGGCCGTCGTCGACCGCGAAGGAGACCTGGTCGGCGTCGAAGGAGTGCAGCGCGTAGCGCAACGTCACCCGGGCCACGTCGTCCAGGGTGAGGGTGCCCGACAGTGCCGCGGCGAAGTCGGACAGGCTCTGCAACTGCTGGGTGAGCTGGCTGGTCTGGGCGGCGACGGTGAGTACGCCGACGATCCGTCCGGTGCTGTCGCGCACCGGGGAGTGCCCCCGGGTGAAGACCGCGTGTTCGCCGGTGGCGTGCTGGTGGACCGGGAGCACCGACTCCTTCTGCAGGAACGACTCCCCGTGCCGGTAGGCCCGCTCGATCACCTCACCGACGCCGGGGGCGTGCCACAGGTCGGCGTACACCTCGGGGGCCGGCCGGCCCAGCGCGCCGGGGTGCCGGTCGCCGATCACCTCGGCGTACGCCTGGTTGTAGAGCAGCACGAAGTCGTCGCCGTAGTGCAGCGCCATCGGTACGGGGGAGGACAGGATCACGTCGACCAGCACGCGGACCGTCACGTCCCAGCCCTGTTGCGGGCCCAGCGGGGTGTCGGCCCACGGGTGGGCCCGCACGGCAGCCACCGCCGGTGAGACCCCGTCCGGTCCCGGTACGGGGGCTGGTGACGTCGGGACCCGCCCGACCGTGCCTGGCATGTCCGCAGCCTATCCGGCGGCGTCCCGGGGCGAACCGATCGTGCCCCGTGCCGCCTGCCCGACGCCGCTGCCGGAGATGTTCGTGCAGGTCAGGGGCTTTTCTAAAAACATGTCGGAAAAATCCGTACGGATTCTGCGGCGTGCTGGTGCGACGGACGGGTAACCGGGCGGCGCAGTCCATTGGACAGGAGGGACATCATGCCGGAAACCCTTGCGGTCAGGCAGGTCGACATCGGTAGCGCCTTGACCGACATGTGGCGGTCGGTGCTGCTCTTTGTGCCGAGGGCCATCGCGTTCATCGTCATCCTCGTGGTGGGCTGGCTCATCGCCCGCGCGGTACTCAAGATCGTGGACGCGGCGCTGGAACGGGTGGGCTTCGACCGGGCGGTCGAACGGGGCGGGATCAGACGGGCGCTGGAACGCACCAAGTACGACGCCAGTGACATCCTGGCCCGACTGGCGTACTACGCGGTGCTGCTGTTCACCCTGCAGTTCGCCTTCGGGGTGTGGGGGCCCAACGCGATCAGCGACCTCATCCGGGGGGTGGTGGCCTGGCTGCCACGGGCGTTCATCGCGATCGTCATCGTGGTGGTGGCCGCCGCTATCGCCAACGCCGTCCGGGACCTGGTCTCCGGTGCGCTCGGCGGCCTGTCGTACGGCAAGGTGCTCGCCGACCTGGTGGCGGTCTTCATCCTGGCGCTGGGCGTCATCGCCGCGCTGAACCAGGTCGGTATCGCCACCACGGTCACCACGCCGGTCCTGATCGCGGTGCTCGCCACCGTGGCCGGCATCCTGATCGTCGGCGTCGGCGGTGGTCTGGTGAAGCCGATGCAGTCCCGCTGGGACGGCTGGCTGGACCGGGCGGCCGAGGAGTCGCGGGCGGTCCAGGAGCACCGGCGGGCCCGCGCGGCCGGGCAGGGCGACATGAGCCGGCAGATGGCCGACCGGGGCGGCGAGCGGACGCAGACCATGCCGCGCGTCGACGAGGCCCGGACGATGGCCGGTGGCCGGGGCACCTACCAGTCGGGTCAGTCCGGCGACGAGACCCAGCAGTTCGGTCGTCCGGGCAGCTGAGTCGGCACGTACCACCGGGAGGGTGTCCGCGCGACGCGGGCGCCCTCCCGTTCGCGCTGCGCCGGGCCGTCCCCGCCGCGGTCGGTCAGGCCGGGTCGAGGTGCCGGGGGTCGAGGGTGCGGGCCAGGGCGCAGACCGCGAGCAGCCGGGTCAGCACCCAGTCCGGCGCGGCGAAGTCGGCCGCGCCGACGGGCAGCAGGCCGTGCGCGCCGGCGGTGTCCCGGATCCCCTCGGCATAGCCGGCCAGGGCCGCCGGGGTGAGCGGCCGGCGGTCACCGTCGAGGCTGTCCCGGACGGCTGCGGCGTGCTGGTCGACCAGCGCCAGCAGGCCCGGCCGGGCCCGCGCGGCGGCGAGGCCGGGAGCACCGACCGAGGCGGTGAGCAGGGCCAGCCGGGAGCGTGCCGCGCGCACGGCGGTCCCGGTCGCTCCCTGGGGGTACGGCACTCGCATGAGGACCGAGGTTAGCCACCGGCTGACCGGGGCGGGGTCGGCCGCCCGGCCGGTCCCGGCGCACCCTTGCGGCCGGCCGGCCTCCGCCACGCGGACCGACCCGGTCCCCGGCGGGCAGAGGGAACACCGCGCTCACCGGCCACCTGCGCGGCCGGGACGGGCGGCAACGGGACGACCCGGACACCCGATCCGGGTCCCCCGGCCCGTCCCAGGGCTGGCCCGGGGCGTGTCCCAGGGCTGGCCCCGGGCCCGTCCCAGGCTGGCCCGGGGCCGCGCCTCAGGGGGTCAGCGAGCCGAGCAGGACGGTGCCGGCGCAGGGCAGTTGCCCGACGTTGCCGACGGTCAGGAGGTACTGCCGTTGGCTGGTGCCGTCCGGGTTGATCCGCTGCGCGTACCGGCTCCGGGTCACCTCCAACTGGCAGGCGGTGCCGCCGCCGGCACCCGTCGGGGACGCCCCGGGCAGGTAGACCGCGCTCAGCGGGTTGGCGTTGGTCCAGGTCCAGCTGGCCGAGGCGCCGACGGCCAGGGTGCCGGTCGACCAGGAGGCCGCCGGGCTGGTCTGGGCGAGCTGGAACTGCCCGGAGCAGGTGATCGTGCCGATGTTGCGCAGCACGAAGTAGAACTTCCGGACCCCGTCGGGCTCCTGCCGGTACCAGGTGCGGGTGATCTCCAGCTGGCAGGCGGCCGTCGCGGTCGCCCCGGTCGGCGTCAGCCCCAGCAGGTACGACACCGTCGGCGCGATCTGCTCCACCCAGCCGTAGTTGCCGCTCGCCCCGGGGGCCAACGCCCCGGTCGACCAGTCGTGGGTCGGGGTCAGCCAGGACAGCAGGACGGTGGCCCCACAGCTGGTCGTACCGCTGTTGCGGATCACGAAGTGGAAGCGCCGCTCGCCGCTGGGCTGCCGGGAGTACCAGCTGCGGGTCACCTCGAACTCGCACGGGGTCGTGGAGTTCGCCCCGGTCGGGGAGAAGCCCACCTGGTAGGCGGCGTTGAGCGGGTTGGCGTTGTTCCACACCCAGCCCTGGGTGGCGCCGGCGGCGACCGGGCCGGTGGACCACGACGCCTGCTGCGCGGCGCTGCGGGTGGTGGCCCGGTCGCGGGCGTCCCGTTCAGCGCCGGCCGGGGCGGCCGGGGCGGGCGTCGGGGCGAGCAGCACGGCTGCCAGCAGGCTCAGCAACCAGGTCCACACCGTCGGTCGTCTCGTCACGGTCGGTGCTCCTCAGCGGTCGGGTCGGCGGTGGTCCGGGTGCCGCCGGTGGGCGCACGGTGGTCCGGTTGCCCGGGAGCGGCAGTCGACCTGCGTCGGTCGCTGCCCGGGGGGCGGCAGCCGACGTGGCTGGTCGTGGTGCCGGGTGCGGCTGGGGACAAGGTCGCACAGGGACGGCCGGCGCGGTGGGGCCGATATCCGACAGCGCGGTAGCGCCCCGTGGCGCCCCGACGTCGCTACAGTCCAGATCCCGCCTGGAAGGAATCCCACCGATGGCAATGTCCCGAACCGGCCGCCGGTGGTGCGGCGCGCACCTCGCCGCCCTCCTCGCGGTGACCCTCGTCGCACCGCTGCCGTACCCCGGCGCGGCGGTCGCCGGCACCGGACTCGGCGACGGCGACGTGCTGGTCGCCCGCACCGCGCAGGACTACGTCTACCGCACCTACCAGCGGCGCTGGTCGGTGGTCGCCGTCCAGCCCGGCGCGACCGCCGACTGGGACCTGACCCTGCGCGACGCCGCCGGCACCACCCTGGCCACCAGCTGGTACGGCGTCGGGCGCACCGACTTCGTGGTGGTCGACTCCACGGCCGGGCACCGGCCGTTCGGCGCGTACACGGCCGCCGTGAGCGCGTACACGGCCGGCCCGTACTGGGTGCAGCAGCGCACGGACACCACCACGATCACCCTGCCGCCGGTGACCCACTCCGGCACCACCGGAGCGGCCGACCCCGACCTGACCTTCTCCAGCCTGGTCGACCACGACGTGATCACCGTCGCCGACCTCTACCTGACGGCAGGGGAGTCGTTCTGGGCGAACACCACGACCGCCGCGTCGTCGCTGCTGCTGGCGGAGAGCGACCCGGCCGACCCGGCGACCTTCGCCCAGGGCCGGGCCACCGTGGCCGCCCGGCAGCACACCCAGGTCCTCGACGGCTGCACGCTCTATACCGCCCAGCGCACCGGCTGGCACGCCCTGGTCCAGCTCGGCGACCGGGCACCCAGCACGCACGTCCCGACCCAGGGGACCGGGTACGCCCTGCACCGGGTCGACCCGGCCCGTCCGCTCAGCTGCCCGCAGCGGGAGTTCCCCGGCCCGACCCCCTGATCAGCGGTACGGCCGGGCGGGTGTCATTCCGCGGGGGTGGCGTCGGCCGGGCGACGACGGCCGGCGTCGTCGGCGATGATCACGGTGGCCACCATCAGCGCGACGCAGAGGCTGAACAGCCACGAGTCGTCGGAGGAGAATTTGGCGGAGACCGGAGCCTGGAGCGCGGCGAGCAGGAAGCCGAGCCAGGCCAGGCGACGCTGACGAGGGGTGAGGAAACCGGAGCCCTGTTGCATCCCGAAAGTCTTGCGCGCCCCCTGCGGATTACCGTCAGCCGAACGGTGGATTCTGGACTACCTGTCCGCTTTCCTGCCCGTCCGGGCGTTCCAAACCACCGGTTCGGGGGAGGCGACAATCACGTCGACCCGTTCTCGATGATGCGGCAAGATGAGCCTCCGTGCCCGTCGCCCCGCCCCGTACCTCCCTGCTCCTGCTCGCCTACCTCGCCTTCGTCAGCCTCGGCCTGCCCGACGGCCTGCTCGGCGTCGGCTGGCCCTCGATCAGCACCGAGTTCGGCGTACCCACCGCAGCGGTCGGCCTGGTGCTCACCGCCGGCACGATCGGCTACCTCACCTCCAGCGTCCTGGCCGGGTTCACCCTCGCCCGGCTCGGCGTGGGCCGGCTGCTCGCCGGCAGCACCCTGCTGGCCAGCCTGGCGCTGACCGGGTACGCCAGCGCACCCGGGCTGACCGTGCTGATCTGCTGTGCGCTGGTGCTCGGCCTCGGCTCCGGAGCCATCGACTCCGGCCTCAACGCGTACGCGGCCGGGGCGTTCGGCCCCCGGCACATGAACTGGATGCACGCCTTCTTCGGCCTCGGCGTGGCGATCGGCCCCCTGGTGATGACCGCCATGCTGAGCACCGGCGCGGGCTGGCGCTGGGGGTACGCGGTCACCGCCGCCGCCCAGCTCGCGCTGGCCACCGCGTTCGCGCTCACCGTCGGCGCGTGGCGGGACCGGGCGGGCGGCCCGGGGTCGCCGAAGCGCGCCGGGCCGGCCGGGGAGACCGCCGCCAGTGCACCGGTCGACGCCGTCGCCGCCGCGCCGGTCGGGCCCCCGCAGCGTGGTCCGGTCGACGACGCTGTGCCGGGCGGGGTGGCGACGCCGGGCGGGGCGGCGGAGCCGGCCGTGGTGCGGATCGCCGAGACCCTGCGGCTGCCCGCCGTCTGGTTCGGCGCGCTCGCCTTCGCCATCTACGTGGCCATCGAGGTGTCCGCCGGGCTCTACGCGTTCCTGCTGCTCACCGAGGGGCGAGGGCTGTCCGCCGCGGTCGCCGGGCTGAGCGTCTCCGCCTACTGGGGGAGCCTGTTCGTCGGCCGGGTGGTGCAGGGGCTGGTCGCCGAACGGCTCGGCACCGCCCGGGTGCTGCGGGGCAGCCTGCTGGGGATGGCCGTCGGGGCGGTGCTGATCGCGCTGCCGGCCCCGGGCTGGGTGACGGTGGCCGGCCTGGTCGTGCTCGGCTTCGCCGCCGCGCCGGTGTTCCCGCTGCTCACCCTGAGCACGGCGGAGCGGGTCGGCCGGCAGCACGCGGACCGGGTGATCGGCGTGCAGATCGGCGCAGCCGGGATCGGGGCCGCCCTCATCCCGGCCGGGCTCGGGGTGCTGCTCGGTGACACGTCGGTGCGGTTGCTCGGCCCGGTGCTGACGGTGCTGGCGGTGGCCCTGCTGGTGGCGCACGCGGCAGCCGCCCGCCGCACCGCCGCACCGGCCGACTGAGCGGGCCGTTGGGTCACATGGTGTCCGGGCCGGTACGTCCCGTCGTGGAGGGGCGGTAGGCACGCTCGGTGTCGGTCATCTCCCGACGCTCGGCGGCCGGGCCGGCACCCCGGTCCACCGGTTCGGGGCCGTGCCGAAGGCCGCCTCCTCACCCGCGTCGTTGCCGGTCGGATCGTCGGCCTGCCCGTCGATGGTGGACCGTGCGATCGCCCGGTCCAACTCCTCCAGCGGTGTCTTCTCCTCGTCCCGCCAGACCCTGCCGTCGTTGTCCGTCATCCCTTCGCGGTACCCCGACCAGATGATCGCAAACGGCCAACCCGGGGGCGGACCGCAACACCCCGGCACCGCAGACGGCCGCCGGGGGAGCCGGCGGCCGTCGGTGGAGCGCCTGACGTACGTGCGTGGGTGTGGATCAGGGCTGCGGGCGGTCGACCGACCCGCGCCACGCGCCGGTCTCCTGACCGCGACGCTCGATGAACTGCTTGAACCGCTCCAGGTCACCCTTGGTGCGCCGGTCCACCACGCCGAGCTTGTCGCCGGCCTGCTCGACCACGCCGTGCGGCTCGAAGTCCATCTGCAGGGTCACCCGGGTGTTGTCCTCGTCGAGGCGGTGGAACGTCACCACGCCGGCCTGCTGGGTGCCGCCTGTCGACTTCCAGGCCACCCGCTCGTCGGGCAGCTGCTCGGTGATCTCGGCGTCGAACTCGCGCTTGACCCCGGCGATCTCCACCGTCCAGTGGGTCATCGTGTCCGACAGCTGCCGGACCTCCTGCACCCCCTCCATGAAGTGGGGGAACTCCTCGAACTGGGTCCACTGGTCGTAGGCGGTCCGTACCGGTACGGACACGTCCACATGTTCGATAACGCCGCTCATTGGAAGTCCTCCTCTGCCCGCTGGTGGTCGTCCGGATCGTGGGCCGATCCGGTCACCAGCGCGTCGTCTCGTTTCGGTGCCCGAGGGCGGCCCACACCTCGGAAATCGTCTGGTAACGGGTGCCCTCCGGCAGCCGCTCCAGGGCGGCCACGAGGTCGTCGGGCGCCTGGTTCTCCCGCGCGTTGGCGATCAGGGCCAGGCGGTCCCCCGGCAGGGCCGCCATCGTGATGAACCGGCCCAACCGGCTGCGCGCCTCCACGTCCTCCGAGGTCATCCCCTGGGGGGTGCCGGTCCGCAGGTCGCCCGCCGGGGCCGTGGTGGCGCCCGGCTGGTCCTCGCCGGCCGGCTCCGCCTCGCGGAACTCCTCGACCCGCGAGCCCGCGGTGCCCGGCCCCTGGACGAGGCCGCTGACCTCCTGGCTCATCTGGTCGTCGACCCTCGGTGCGTGCTTGCTGCTGCCACGTTCCATGTCTGGTGTGCTACCCGCAGTCGGTGCGGGGAAACGCCGGGCCGGACACGGGTACCCGACCGGTCACGAACCGGCGGTGGCCTTCGGCGGCAACGCCGGCTCAGCCGCGGCGTCCCGGCCCGCCTGCAACCGGCGTCCCCGCTGCAACTCGGCGTTGATCTGCACCCCGAACATCAGCGCCGAGTTCGACAGGTACAGCCACACCAGGAAGGCGATGACCGCGCCGAGGCTGCCGTAGGTGACGTCGTACGAGCCGAAGTTGGCCACGTAGAGGCCGAAACCGAAGGAGACGACGATCCAGGACAGCAGGGCCACCGCCCCGCCCGGGGTGAGCCAGCGGAACCGGGGCTGCCGGACGTTCGGTGCTATCCAGAACATCAGCGACAAAAGTGTCATCATCACCATGGCCAGCACCGGCCACTTCGCGACGCTCCACACCGTGCGGGCCAGTCCACCCGCCCCCACCAGGTCGCCCACCGCGTCGGTCACCGGCCCGCTGACGATCAGGCCCAGCGCCACCACCGCGAGCAGCACCAGCGACAACGCGGCCATCGCGATCTGCAACGGGCGCAGCCGGTAGAACGGGCGGCCCTCCTCGACCCCGTAGATCGCGTTGGAGGCCCGGGTGAACGCGCCGATGAACCCGGACGCCGACCACAACGCGCCCGCCAACCCGAAGCTGAGCAGCACCTTCGTGCCGCTCTGCTGGTCGACCACCGTGCGGACCACCGAGACGAAACCCTCGTTGCCGACCACCGAGCCGGCCCCGATGTCGCGGGCCAGATCCAACACCGTGTCCACGGTGCGCTCGCCGTCGGAGACCAGACCGACCAGGGCGACCACCACGACCGTGGACGGAAAGAGGGCGAGCACCCCGTAGTAGGTCAACGCCGCCGCCCAGTCGGCGCAGTTGTCCTTCACGAAACCCTGCCCGCTGCGGATCAGCACCCCCCGCCAGGTGGACCAGCTCAACTGGCGCATCCGCCGGGGAATCCGCAGCTGCGGTCCGTCCTCGGCGACCGCGGTCGGCTCCGTCGTCGCTGCCATGCTCGGCTCCTCGTCGCCCGGCGACCCGCGGACCCGACGTCCGGTGCGCGCCTGGGCCGGGCGGTACCCGACGGCGGAAATCGACAAACCCGACGCCCGGGGTTTGCCGGTGCGGGCGCAGGGAACCGTGCAGACAGCCAGACAGTCGACGCGGAGGAGGACGAGATGCCCGGGCGCGAGGTACTGCCCAGCACGCTGCGACGCTCCCCGGACAAGGCGCAACGCACCTGGGAGAAGACACACGACTCGGCGGTGCAGACCTACGGCGAGGGGGAACGGGCGCACCGCGCCGCCTTCGCCGCCGTCAAGCACAGCTTCGAGAAGGTCGGCGACCACTGGGAACCCAAGGGACGCAAGGGACCCAGCGACCGGCAGGCCGCAGGCGGTGGCCCCGCCCGCCGGGCACCCACCGCCGGTGGAGTGGACGCCAACGCCACCAAGGACCACCTGATGCAGGTGGCGAAGAAACTCGACGTGCCCGGCCGCAGTCGGATGACCAAGCCGGAACTGGTCAAGGCCATCGAGAAGGCCAACGACCGGGCCACCCGCAAGGCCCGGGGCGACTGACCGCCGGATCCGGTGAGGTACGCGGGCCGCTCCGGTTCGGGGCGGCCCGGCTCACCAGTGCCCGCCGGCCGGCGGTTCCAGGTGGACCGCCTTGACCGTGCTGAACTCGTCCAGCAGTTCCGGGCCGTACCCGAAGCCCTGGCCGCTGCCCCGGCGTGGCTGCGCGGCACCACCCGGAGCGCCCCCGAACACCGCGTTGACCTTCACGGTGCCCACCGGCAGCTCCCGCCAGGCCCGCTGGGCGTGGCTCATCGACCCGGTCAGCACCGTCGCCGCCAGCCCGTACGGCGAGTCGGCGGCACACCGCAGCGCCTCGCTGAACGAGTCCACCGTCACCACCGCCGCCACCGGCCCGAACGTCTCCTCCCGCACCAGCGTCATCTCGTGCCGGCAGTCGGTGACCACCGTCGCCGGATAGAACGCCCCCGGCCCGTCCGGCAGCACCCCACCGGCGCGTAGCGTCGCCCCCTGCGCCACCGCCGCCGTGACCTGCCCGTGCACCTGGTCGCGGTGCCGCCGGTCGACAAGCGGGCCCAGCTCGGTGGCCGGGTCGCGCCCCGGCCCGACGACCAGCGCCCCGGCCCGCTGCACCAGCGCGTCGACGAAGTCCTCCGCGACGTCCCGGTGCGCGTAGATCCGCTCCACCGCCACGCAGAGCTGCCCGGCGTTGGCGAACGCCCCGAGGGCCGCCTGTTCGGCCGCCCAGCCCGGGTCCACCCCGGCGTCGACCACCAGCGGGTCGCTGCCGCCGTTCTCCAGCAGGGCCTTGGCCCCGGTCCGGGCGCAGGCCGCCGCGATCGCCCGGCCGGTCGTGGTGGCACCGACGTGCGCCACCACGTCCACCGGCTGCGCGGCCAACGCCGCACCCACCTCCGCGCCCCCGGTCAGCAGGGACAGCACCCCCGCCGGGAACACCCCGTCGAGCAGCCGGGCCAGCAGCCAACCGGTCACCGGGGTCCGTTCGCTGGGCTTGAACAGCACCACGTTGCCGGTGACCAGGGCGGCACCGAGCAGGCCGCAGGAGACCGCCACCGGGTCGTTCCACGGGGTGATCGCGGCGACCACCCCCCGAGGCTGCGGCGTCATGAAGTCGATCGCGTCGACGCCGCCGTGCAGCGTCCGGCCGCCCCGCAGCGGGCCCAGTTCGGCGTACTGGCGCAGGGTGCCCACGCCGGCCGCCACCCCGCCCCGGGCGTCACCCAGCGGCTTGCCCATCTCCGCCGTGGTCGCCGCGGCCAACTCCTCCGCGTCCGCCGCCACCGCGTCCGCTGCCTGGAGCAGCAGCTCCGCACGCTGCGCCGTCGCGGTGGCCGCCCACTCGGCGGCCACCTCCCGGGCCGCCTCGACCGCCTTGGCCACCTCGTCCGCCGTCGCCACCGGCACGGTGCCGACGGGGGAGCCGTCGGCCGGATCGTGGACCGTCAGCTCACCACCCTCGCCGCCCGCGCCCCACACCCCGCCGATCAGCTGCTCCACCCGGTACATGCGGGGGGATGCCCCGCTCCCGGCGAAGCAAACGCGTTTCGCCCGGTTGCTGGCCGGGTAGCCGGATCTGATGATCGCGACCGGCACGGACAGCGCGGACGCCGTCGTCATCGGCGCCGGACACAACGGCCTGGTGGCCGCCAACCTGCTCGCCGACGCCGGCTGGGACGTCCTGGTGCTCGAGGCGACCGACGCGCCCGGTGGGGCGGTGCGCTCCGCCGAGGTCACCGCCCCCGGCTACCTCAGTGACCTCTACAGCTCCTTCTACCCCCTCGGGTACGCCTCCCCGGTGCTGGCCGGCCTCGACCTGCCCCGCTACGGGCTGACCTGGACGCACGCCCCCGACGTGCTGGCCCATCTGCTGCCCGACGGGCGGGCCGCCGTGATCAACCGGGACCTGGACACCACGGCCGCCTCGCTGGAGACGTTCGCCCCCGGCGACGGGGACCGCTGGCGGCACGCGTACGCCGACTGGGCGCAGGTGTCCGGGCCGATGCTCGACGCCATCACCACCCCCTTCCCCCCGGTACGCGGCGGGCTGGGTCTGCTACGCCAACTGCGGGTCGGCGGCGCGCTGCGCCTGGCCCGCCGGCTGGTCCTGCCGGTACGCAAACTCGGCGGTGAACTGTTCACCGGCGAGGGCGGCCCCGCGCTGCTGGCCGGCTGCGCCCTGCACACCGACCTGTCCCCCGAGGAGGCCGGCTCCGGCGTGTACGGCTGGCTGCTGGCCATGCTGGGTCAGCAGGTCGGCTGGCCGGTGCCGGTGGGCGGCGCGCAGCGGATCACCGACGCGCTGGTCGCCCGGCTCACCGAACGCGGCGGCCGGATCTCCTACCGGGCGCAGGTCGACCGGGTGCTCACCGCCCGGGGCCGGGCGATGGGGGTGCGCACCGTCGGCGGGGCCACCTTTCGGGCCCGCCGGGCGGTGCTCGCCGACGTGCCCGCTCCCGCCCTCTACCTGGACCTGGTGGGTGCCGCTCTGCTGCCACCCCGGCTGGTGGAGGACCTGGCCCACTTCCGCTGGGACGGCTCCACCCTCAAGGTCGACTGGGCGTTGTCCGCCCCGCTGCCGTGGACCAACCCGGCGGTGGCCGGCGCCGGCACCGTGCACCTGGGCGCCGATCTCGACGGGCTCACCACGTACTCCGCCGAACTGGCCCGGGGCGAGATCCCGGCGCAGCCGTTTCTGCTGGTGGGGCAGATGAGCACCGCCGACCCGACGCACTCGCCGGCCGGCACCGAGTCGCTCTGGGCATACACCCACCTGCCGTTCCGGCGGCACTGGCGGGCCGAGGACATCGCCCGGCAGGTGGACCGGATGGAGGACGTGCTGGAGGCCGCCGCCCCCGGGTTTCGCAGCCGGATCGTCGGCCGGCACGTCGCCGGTCCGGCCGAGCTGGAGCAGGGCGACCCGAGCCTGGTCGGCGGGGCGCTGGGCGGTGGCACCGCGGCGGCGTACCAGCAGCTGTTCCTGCGCCCGATCCCCGGCCTGGGCCGGGCCGACACCCCCATCGACCGGCTCTACCTGGCCAGCGCGTCGGCGCACCCCGGCGGCGGGGTGCACGGCGCACCCGGCGCGAACGCCGCCCGCGCCGCGCTGGCCCGCGACCGTGCCGTCACCGGCGGCCTGTACGCCGGGATGATCGACGCCGCGCACCGGACGCTCTACCGCGCCGACCACTGAACCGGGCGGAACCGGCCCTGCGGCGGGCACCGGCGACCCCGGTCACCGGCGCCCGCGTCAGGAGTCCAGGTTGCGGTGCCGGGTACGCAGCTTGAACGGCATCAGCGCGCTCTCCACCTTGGTCGCGGTCGTCATCTTGGACAGGCCGTCGCGACGCTCCTCGAACCGGATCGGCACCTCCAGGATGGTGTGCCCCAGCTTGGTGGCCAGGTAGTGCATCTCCACCTGGAAGCTGTAACCGTTCGACTGCACCCGGTGCAGGCCGATGTCGCGCAACGCGTCGGCCCGCCAGATCTTGAAGCCGGCGGTCAGGTCACGGATGCGCACCCGCAGCAGCGTGTGCACGTACAGGTTGGCCCAGCCGCTGAGCGCCCGCCGGTAGAGCGGCCACGCCTCGTCGAGCTGGCCGCCGGGCACGTACCGGGACCCGATCACCACGCCGGCCTGGGTGGACAGCAACGCCCCCAGCATCCCGGGCAGCGCCTCCGGCGGGTGCGACAGGTCGGCGTCCATCTGCGCCACGTACTCCGCGCCGCCGTCCAGGGCCCGGCCGATGCCGTCGACGTACGCCCGGCCCAGGCCCTCCTTGCCGGCCCGGTGCACCACCTGCACCTTGTCCGGGTGCTCGATGGCCAGCTTGTCGGCCACCTCGCCGGTGCCGTCCGGCGAGTTGTCGTCGGCGACGAGCACCTTCAACCCCGGCAGCGGAAGGGCCAGCAGCCGGTCGACCAACACCGGGAGGTTGCCCGCCTCGTTGTAGGTGGGGACCACGACGGTCAGGCGTGCGTCCCGCCACGGTGACGGCAGCTCCACGGGTTCGATCATGTCGGACATCCTCAGTCGGCGGACGGCATTCCCCCACAGGGTAGCCAAAAGCCCGGCGGGACCCCGCCGAGGCTCCCCGCGACCGCCCGGTCACCGATCGGCGTGCGTGTCGGCCTTCTGCCGTACGGCGATGTCGGAGAGCCGACGCAGGGTCTCCTTGTTGCGCTGGTGCAGCACCAGGTCGTTGAGCTTGGTGCGGAACCAGCGCAACGGGCCGGCGGCGAAGTCCTCGCCGATGCGGACCCGGGTCGCACCGTCACCGGTCGGGGTCAGGGTGAACACCACGATCGCCTCCCCGGCCGGCCACAGGCCGGCCCGCAGCACCAGCCGGTGCGGTGGGTCGCAGGCCAGCACCGTCGAGGCGTCCTCCAGCGAGAACGGCCACGGCCCGGCCCGGTGGTGCAGCCGGGTGCCCACCCGGGGCCACTGCGCGTCGACGTCGCGCACGTGCACCGTGCCGACCACCCAGTCGCTGTACGTCCACCCGTCGGCCAGCACGTCGAAGACCTGCTGCGGGGGTGCATCGACCACTCTCTCCACGATCGCCATCGCTGCCCTGTACCCGGGTCGTCCCGGCCTAACCCGGCGCGTTAGCTTCTCCGGGCCGACGGGTAACGCTGCACCGGCGACCCGACCCACCTGCCGACAGGGTCAGGTTTACTCCCCGGGGCCTCGGGAACCCGCCGCCCGTGCCACGGGACGCGGAGCCATATCAGTGCAGGCCAGGCCGGGTTGACCCGGGCGTTGGCCGGGGCCGTCCCGCGCTGTACGACGCGGTGCTGCTCGACCGGGACGGCACCCTGATCGAGGACGTCCCCTACAACGGCGACCCGGACAAGGTCCGGCCGGTGCCGGGGGCCCGGGCGGCACTGGACCGGCTGCGCGCCGCGGGCCTGCGCCTCGGGGTGGTCACCAACCAGTCGGGGCTGGCCCGGGGGCTGTTCACCGCCGCACAGCTGCGCGCCGTCAACGCCCGGGTGGAGGAACTGCTCGGCCCGTTCGACACCTGGCAGCACTGCCCGCACGACGAGCGCGCCGGCTGCGGCTGCCGCAAGCCCGCCCCGGGCATGGTGCACGCCGCCGCGCGGGCGCTCGGCACCACCGCGGACCGTTGCGTGCTGGTCGGGGACATCGACGCCGACCAGGCCGCCGCCGCTGCGGCCGGTGCCGCCGCGATCCTGGTGCCCACCCCCACCACCCGGGCCGCCGAGGTGGCCGCCGCCGGACACGTCGCCGCCGACCTGCCCGCCGCCGTGGACCTGATCCTGCGCCGGGCCGCCCTGGTCGCCGCCCCGTCCCCGCGCCGCACCGGCACCGTGCTGGTGGTCCGCAGCGACTCCGCCGGGGACGTCCTGGTCACCGGTCCCGCCATCCGCGCCGTCGCCGGTCACGCCGGGCGCGTCGTGCTGCTCTGCGGCCCCCGGGGCCGGGACGCCGCCGCCCTGCTGCCCGGTGTCGACGAGATCGTCGAGTGGCCGCTGCCCTGGATCGACGGCGCACCCGCCCCGGTCGACCCGCAGGACATCGACCGGCTCACCGCCCGGCTGCGGGCGGTACGCGCCGACGAGGCGGTCGTCTTCACCTCCTTCCACCAGTCACCGCTGCCGCTGGCCCTGCTGCTGCGGATGGCCGGTGTCCCGAGGGTCAGCGCGATCAGTGACGACTACCCCGGCTCCCTGCTCGACGTCCGGCACCGGGTCCCCGCCGGGCTGCCCGAGCCGGAACGGGCGTTGTCGCTGGCCGTCGCCGCCGGCTTCGCCCTGCCCGACGGCGACGACCTGCGGCTGCGGGTGCGCACCGACCGGCTGCCGCCCACACCGGCCGGGCTCGGCGGCCCCGGCTACCTGGTGCTGCATCCCGGTTCGGCGGTGCCGAGCCGGGCCGTGCCACCCGACCTGGCCGCCCGGATCGTCCGGGTGCTCACCGCCGCCGGGCACCGGGTGGCGGTCACCGGTCGACCCGACGAGGCCGCGCTGACCGCCCGGGTGGCCGGCGACACCGGCATCGACCTGGGCGGCCGGACCGGGCTGGCCGAGCTGGCCGGGGTGCTCGCCGACGCCGGTGCGCTGGTGGTGGGCAACACCGGGCCGGCGCACCTGGCCGCCGCGCTGGGCGTGCCGGTGGTCAGCCTGTTCGCCCCGACCGTCCCCTACGGACAGTGGGGTCCGTACCGGGTGCCGACGGTCCGGCTGGGCGACGCCGCCGCGCCCTGCCGGGACACCCGGGCCACGGTCTGCCCGGTGCCCGGCCACCCCTGCCTGGCCGCCGTCGAGCCGGGCCGGGTCCTCGACGCGGTACGCCTGCTGGGCGTTCCCGCCGACGCCCCGACCGGCCCGGTCGGCGTGCCGCTCCTCGGCCCCGCCGGACCCTCGCCGGCCGGACCGTCGCCGGCCGAGTCACCGGCCGGACCCTCGCCGGCCGGGGCGTCGCCGGTGACCGTGGGGCGGGGGAGTCACCGATGAACATCCTGCTCTGGCACGTACACGGGTCGTGGACCACGTCCTTCGTGCACGGCAAGCATCGCTACCTGGTGCCGGTCACCCCCGACCGGGGCGCGTACGGGCTGGGCCGGGCGCGCACCTACCCGTGGCCGGACAGCGCCGTCGAGGTGACCCCGCAGCAGTTGCGCCACGCCGACGTCGACGTGGTGCTGCTGCAACGCCCCGAGGAGTACGACCTGGCCGGCGAGTGGCTCGGCCGGCCGGTGGGCCGGGCGGTGCCGGCGGTCTACGTCGAACACAACACCCCGAAGGGCGACGTGCCGAACACCCGGCACCCGATGGCCGACCGGGACGACCTGCTGCTCACCCACGTCACCCACTTCAACGAGCTGTTCTGGGACAACGGGAGCACCCGCACCGCAGTCGTCGAGCACGGGGTGGTGCCCCCCGCCGTCACCTGGACCGGCGAGCTGGACCGGCTCGCCGTCGTGATCAACGAGCCGGTACGCCGGGGGCGGATCACCGGCACCGACCTGCTGGCCCGGTTCGCCGAGATCGCCCCGCTGGACGTCTTCGGGATGAAGGTCGCCGGGCTCGCCGACCACCTCGGACTGCCGGCCGACCGGCTGACCAGCCACGACGACGTCCCGCAGCACCGGATGCACGCCGAGTTGGCCCGGCGGCGGGCCTACCTGCACCTGTGCCGGTGGACCTCGCTGGGGCTGAGCCTGATCGAGGCGATGACCATCGGCATGCCCGTGGTCGCGCTGGCCACCACCGAGGCCGTACAGGCGGTGCCACCGGGGGCGGGGGCGCTGTCCACCCGGGTCGACACCCTGCTCGCCGCCGCCGCCGGGTTCGTCGCCGACCCCGCCGAGGCCCGCCGGGTGGGTGCGCAGGCGCGTACCGCCGCGCTGGGCCGTTACGGCCTCGACCGTTTCCTCGCCGACTGGGACCGCCTGCTGGAGGAGGAAGTATGCGCATCGCGATGATCTCCGAGCACGCCAGCCCGCTCGCCGTGCTGGGCGGTGAGGACGCCGGTGGGCAGAACACGCATGTCGCGGAACTCTCCGCCGCGCTGGTGGCGGCCGGCCACGACGTCCGGGTCTACACCCGGCGCGACGCCGTCGACCTGCCGGTCACCGTCCGGGCCCCGGACGGGTACGAGGTGGTGCACGTGCCCGCCGGTCCGGCCGAGCCGGTCGCCAAGGACGCCCTGCTGCCGCACATGAAGGAGTTCAGCCACTGGCTCACCGCCCGGTGGCGGGGCGGGGACTGGACACCCGAGGTGGTGCACGCGCACTTCTGGATGAGCGGGCTGGCCGCGCTCGCCGCCAGCCGGCAGACCGGGGTGCCGGTGGTGCAGACCTACCACGCGTTGGGCACCGTCAAGAAGCGCTACCAGGGGGTGCAGGACACCAGCCCGGCCCGGCGGATCGGCTACGAACGGGAACTGGGCCGCGCCGTCGACCGGGTCGTCGCCCAGTGCCGCGACGAGGTCGGGGAGCTGGTCCGCCTCGGTGTCCCCCGGTCCCGGATGACCGTCGTGCCGTCCGGGGTGAACCTGGACACCTTCGCCCCGCTCGGCCCGGCCGTCGAGCGGGAACCCGACCGTCCCCGGGTGCTCACCGTCGGCCGGCTGGTCGAGCGTAAGGGCTTCCAGACGGTGATCCGGGCGATGGCACTGGTGCCCGACGCCGAGTGCCTGGTGGTCGGGGGGCCGCCCGCCGGGCTGCTGGAGACCGACCCGTACGCCCGGCGGCTGCGGGCGCTCGCCGGCACCTGCGGGGTCGCCGACCGGGTCCGGCTGGTCGGGGCGGTGCCCCGGGAGGAGATGGGCCGCTGGTACCGGTCGGCCGACGTGCTGGTCGCCGCGCCCTGGTACGAACCGTTCGGGCTGACCCCGCTGGAGGCGATGGCCTGCGGGGTGCCCGTCGTCGGTACCGCGGTCGGCGGCATCCGCGACACCGTGGTCGACGGGGTGACCGGCGACCTGGTCCCGGCCCGTGACCCGCAGGCGTTGGCCGCCGCGCTGGGCAGCCTGCTCGGCGACCGGATCCGCCGCTTCGGGTACGCCACCGCCGCGTTGCAGCGGGCCCGCCACAGCTACTCCTGGGCGACCGCCGCCGACCGGCTGGCCGAGGTGTACGCCGAGGTCGCCGCCGTGCACCGGCCGAGCCGGGTGGTCGCCTGATGACGACGTCGACCCGGGCGGCGCGGGCCGGCCTACTGGACGCGCACCTCGACCTGCTGGTCGAGGCGATGCTGCCGTACCGCGCGGCGGAGCCGTTGCTGGCCCGCTGGGGCACCGAGCTGGCCGGCATCCTGGCCGGCGGCGGGCGGTTGCTGGTCGCCGGCAACGGGGGCAGCGCCGCCGAGGCCCAGCACCTCACCGCCGAGCTGGTCGGCCGGCTGCGTGACGACCGGCAGCCGCTGTCGGCGATCGCCCTGCACGCCGAGACCTCGGCGTTGACCGCGATCGGCAACGACTACGGCTACGACGAGGTCTTCGCCCGCCAGGTGCGGGCCCACGGCCGGCCGGGTGACGTGCTGCTGCTGATGTCGACCAGCGGGGCCAGTGGCAACCTGCTCGCCGCCGTCGACGCCGCCCGGGAGACCGGGTTGCGCTGCTGGGCGTTCACCGGCCCCGCGCCGAACCCGCTCGCCGGGGCCTGCCACGAGGCGCTGACCGTCGCCTCCCCGGACAGCCAGGTGGTGCAGGAGCTGCACCTGGTCTCCACCCACGTGCTCTGCGAGTACGTCGACCGGGCGCTGCCCACGGCGCTGGCGGCCCTGGCCGGGCAGTCGGCCGCCGTGGCCGCCGACCGTGGCGTCGCCCCGACCGGGCCGCCGCCCGCCCCCGGTCGGCGTCCCGGACCTGCCGGTCGACGGTCCGCCGGCCGACGAACTGCCCGATCCGCTGGTGGACGCCCTGCCCGACCCGTCGGTGGACGCCGTGCCCGACCTGTCGGTGGACGGTCTGCCGGTGGACGGTCCGTTGGTGGATGGTCCGGCGGGGGATCGTCGGCCCGTGCCGCCGCTGGCGGACCCCGGTCCGGTGCGGGCCGGGGTGGAGGTGGTCGTCGACGGGATCGACCCGGCGGCCGACGGGCACCGGGAGGATCCGGCGTGAGGGGCCCACTGGTGGTGGTCGGGGACACCCTGCTCGACCGGGACGTCGAGGGGGTGGTGAACCGGCTCTGCCCCGACTCACCCGTGCCGGTGCTGGACGAGACGGCGTACGCCGACCGGCCCGGCGGGGCGGGCCTGGCCGCCGTCTTCGCCGCCGCCGCAGGTGCCGAGGTGGCGTTGGTGACCGCCCTCGCCGACGACGCCGGGGCGGCCCGGCTCAGTTGCCTGCTGACCGCCGCCGGGGTGCAGGTGTACGGCCTGCCGCTGGCCGGGACCACGCCGGAGAAGATCCGGCTGCGGGCCCGGGGCCGGGTGCTGCTGCGCCACGACCGGGGCGGCGCGGCGGGCGAACCGGGGCCACCCTCCGAGGCGGTCCTCCGGCTGCTCGCGGGGGCGTCCGCAGTGCTGGTCAGCGACTACGGCCGGGGGTGGCCCGGCAGCCGGCGCTGCGGGCGGCGCTGGCCGCGACCCGGGCCCCGGTGGTGTGGGACCCGCATCCGCGTGGCCCGGTCGCCGTGCCCGGGGTGCAGTTGGTCACGCCGAACGAGGCGGAGGCCCGGGACCTGGCCAAGGTGCCGCCGGGCGGGTCACGGCTGGCGGTCGCGGCCCGTGCCGGGCAGGGGCTGCGGGACCGGTGGCGGGCCGGGGCGGTGGTGGTCACCCTCGGCGGTGACGGCGCGCTGCTCTGCTCCGCCGGGTCGACCCCGCTGATGGTCTCCGCGCCGCTGTCCGCGGAGGGGGACACCTGCGGGGCGGGGGACCGGTTCGCCGCGGCGGCCGGGCTGGCGCTGGCCCAGGGTGCGCTGGTCTCCGAGGCGGTCCAGGCGGCGGTCGGCGCGGCGTCGGCGTACGTGGCGGACGGGGAGTGGCCACCGCGCTGCCCGTACCGGTGCGGGCCTGCCCGCCGGTGCTGGTCGGCGGCGGGGAGCGGATCGGGGCCGCCGCCGCCGGTGCGGTGGTGGCCGAGGTCCGGGCGGCCGGCGGGACGGTGGTGGCCACCGGCGGTTGCTTCGACCTGCTGCACGCCGGGCACGTGGCGACCCTCCAGGCCGCCCGGCAGCTCGGCGACTGCCTGGTGGTGTGCGTGAACTCCGACGCCAGCGTCACCGCGCTCAAGGGCCCGGACCGGCCGGTGATCCCGCAGGGGGACCGGGCCCGGCTGCTCGCCGCGCTGGGCTGCGTCGACGCGGTGGTGGTCTTCGACGAGACCACCCCGCACGCGGCGCTGGGCTGGCTGCGGCCCGACATCTGGGTCAAGGGCGGGGACTACGCCACCGGCGTCGGTGACGGACCGGCCCTGCCGGAGGCCGAGCTGTTGCGCCGGTGGGGTGGGGACAGCGTGGTGGTGCCGTACCTCGCCGGGCGTTCCACCACCGAGATGATCGCGGCGGCCCGCGGTGGACGCCGGACCGCCGCCCCGCAGCCGGGGCCGGCGGGTACCCCGGCCGGCCCGGCGCCTTCGACGGCGGGCCCGGCACGTACGACAGCGGAGGGAGCACGATGAGCAGCAGTCCACCCGGTGCCGGTCCGGCCGTCCTGGTCACCGGCGGGTCGAGCGGGCTCGGCGCGGCGGTGGTCGCCGCCGTGGCCGGCTCCGGCGGACGACCACTCGTGCTGGACCGACGCCGCCCCGGCGACGGGGTGCCGTGGGTCGAGTGCGACCTGGCCGACACCCGGGCCGCCGAGGAGGCCACCCGGGAGCTGGCCGAGCAGGCCGGCGGGTTGGACGCGGTGGTGACCGCCGCCGGGATGGACGTGCCGGGTCGGCTGGCCGACGTCCCCCGCGACACCTGGGAGCGGATCGTCGTGGTGGACCTGCTCGCCACGGTGGCGGTGATCCGGGCCGCGCTGCCCTACCTGGCGGAGTCCCGGGGCAACGTCGTCACGGTCGCCTCCACCCTGGGCGTCAAGGCGGTCGGGGACGCCACCGCGTACTGCGCGGCGAAGTTCGGGGTGGTCGGGTTCACCCGGTCGCTCGCCGCCGAGCTGGCCGGCAGCGTCGGGGTGACCCTGGTGATCCCGGGCGGGATGCGGACCGCCTTCTTCGACGACCGCGACCCGCAGTACCGACCGGGACCGGACGCGAAGCTCAACGACCCGGCCGACACCGCCGCCGCGATCATGTTCGCGCTGTCCCAACCACCCGGCTGTGCCGTGCGAGAACTGGTGGTCTGCGCCGAACAGGAGACCTCGTACCCGTGATCCTGGTGCTGCGGGCGCTCGGCGTCGGTGACCTGGCCACCGCGGTGCCCGCGCTGCGGGCGCTGCGGGCCGGATACCCGGACGAGGAGCTGGTGCTGGCCGCGCCGGCCTGGCTGGGCCCGCTGGTCGACCTGGTCGGCGGGATCGACCGGTTACTGCCCACCGACGACCTCGGCCGGCCACCCTGGCCCGATACGACCGGGTGGCCCGACCGGTCGTCCGGTGGTGCGCCGCCCTGGCTCGGGTCGTCGCCGTCGGGTGCGCCGGGGTGGTCCGGGCCGCCGCCGGAGGTGGCGGTCAACCTGCACGGGCGGGGACCGGGCTCGCACCGGATGCTGGCCGGGGCGGGCCGGCTGTGGGCCTTCCGGTGTCCGCCGGCCGGGCACTGCGCCGGCCCCGGCTGGCGCGACGACGAACACGAGGTGGACCGGTGGTGCCGGTTGCTCGCCTGGTACGGCGTCACGGCCGACCGCACCGACCTGGCGTTGCGGCGGCCGGCAGCGGGGCGGATGCCGACCGGGGCGACAGTCGTGCATCCCGGCAGCAAGGTCGAGGCGAAGCGGTGGCCGGCGGACCGGTTCGCCGCGCTGGCCCGGCAGCTGACCGACCGGGGGCACCGGGTGGTGGTGACCGGTTCGGCCGGCGAGCGGGAGTTGGCCGGCCGGGTGGCGGCCGAGGCGGGCCTGCCGGGGTCGGCGGTGCTGGCCGGCCGGACCGACCTGGGCGAGTTGGCCGCGTTGGTGGCCGCCGCCCGGCTGGTGGTCAGCGGGGACACCGGGGTCGGCCACCTCGCGACCGCCTACCGGGTGCCGTCGGTGCTGCTGTTCGGCCCGGTGCCTCCGGCCCGGTGGGGGCCGCCGCCGGACCGGCCGTGGCACCGGGTGCTCTGGGCGTCGGGCGAGGATTGCGACGGTTCGTCCGGGGTACCACCGGCGTCGAGATGGGTGGCGCTCCCGGTCGACCGGGTGCTGGCCGCCGTGGACGAGGCCGAGGAAACGGTACGGGTCTGAGGTGCGACTGCGGCGTAGTGATCCGGGTCGGGCGGGGTACGGGCGTCGCCGACGTGGCAAGGGCTGGACCTTCCTGGACCGGCACGGTGCCCGGGTCCGGGACCCCGACACCCTGGCCTGGCTGGGCGACCTGGTGATCCCACCGGCCTGGTCGGACGTGTGGATCGCGCCGTACCCCAACGGGCACATCCTGGCCACCGGGACCGACGCCGCCGGCCGCAGGCAGTACCTCTACCACCCCGAGTGGCGGCGTAAGCGGGACGAGGCGAAGTTCGACCACGTGCTGGAGGTGGCCCGGCGGCTGCCGAGCCTGCGGGAGCGTATCGCCGGTGACCTGGCCGGCCGGGGGCTGAACCGGGACCGGGTGCTCGCCACCGTCGCCCGCCTGCTCGACATGGGCACCTTCCGGGTCGGCAACGAGCAGTACGCCGTCGGGGAGGACGCCACCTTCGGCGTGTCCACCCTGCGCCCGGAGCACGCCCGGTCCCGGGGCGGCTGCGTGGTCTTCGAGTTCCCGGCCAAGGGCGGCATCGAACAGGTCCGCCGGATCGAGGACCCGCAACTGTGCCGGGTGCTGACCCACCTGCGTCGGCGGCGGCGGACCGAGGAACGGCTCTTCGGCTACTGGGACGGGCGGACCTGGCGGGACGTGCGCAGCGACGAGGTCAACGGCTACCTGCGCGACGCCAGTGGCGGCGAGATGACCGCCAAGGACTTCCGCACCTGGCACGCCACCGTGCGGGCGGCCACGGAACTGGCGACCGTGGGGGCGCAGCGTTCCGTGACGGCCCGTCGCCGGGCGGTGGCCGGGGTGATGCGGGCGGTCGCCGAACTGCTCGGCAACACCCCCACGGTGGCCCGTACGTCGTACGTGGACCCCCGGGTGGTCGACCTCTACCACGACGGGGTGGTGCTGCCCGTGGCCGCAGGCTCCCCGCAGGAGCAGGTCGAGCGGCTGGTGCTGGAGTTGCTGGAGGAGGCCTGACCGGCCCCGCCGCGAGTCCTGGGGGGAAGGGCGACGGGGCCGGGGTCGGTGCGGCCGGGGAGCCCACCGCGCGATGTCGGTCGCGCCGGGTGGATGCGGCACCGGGGCGGTCGTCCGTGACCGTGGGTCACGGACGCCACCGCGGTCCCCCGTTACCGTCGGGCCGCACGGTCGGGTGACCGTCGGCCCACGGTCAGTATGTCGGCCCCGGGTTGACTTCGGACGCCGGGCTGTTGACTATCCGTGCCTGTTGCAGGTGGAGCGTCCGGTACGCCTGGGGGGTCAGCTGATGGGCGGCCCGGAAGGCCCGACTGAAGTGCGCCTTGTCCCGGAAACCCCAGCGGGCGGCGATGGCCTGGACCGGCCGGTGCGCCAGCGCGGGATCGGCCAGGTCCCGCCGGCAGCGCTCCAACCGCAGTTCCCGGATGTACGCCGCCACCGTGGTCTGTTCCGCCTCGAAGAGCCGGTGCAGGCTCCGTACGGAGACGTGGTGCGCCTCGGCGATGGTGGCGGGGGTCAGCCCGGCGTCGCCCAGCCGACGTTGGGCGTACGCCCGCACCTGGGCGAGCAGCGCCTGACGGCGTACCTCGCGGGGCAGCTCGTCCTCGGCGACCAGGTACCGGCCCAACATGGTGGAGACCAGGTCCAGCGCCACCCCGCCCAGCCGTTCGGCGTCGGCCTGCCGGTACTGCTCGGGGTACGAGGTGATCCGGGTCAGGTACTGGGCGACCAGCGCGCCGATCCCCTCGCTGGCCGACATCCGGCCGGCCAGCAGCGGCGTGAGCCGATCCGGGGTCAGCGGGATCGACCCGTACGGGATCAGGGCGACGATCGAGGCGGCGTGCTCCGCGCCGTTGCCGTCGCCGAGGTGGCTCACCTCGTGCGGCCGGGAGCCGTCGTAGAAGGTGAACTCGCCCGCGCCCAGGCGGCTCTCCCGCCCGGCCTGCCCGGCGATGCCGGTGCCGTTGGTGGTGAGGGCGAGCATGTGGAAGTCCACCTCGGTGCGGCGGACCAGCTTCGCGGTGCGGACCGCCTCCAACGACGGGTAGCGGTACCGCACCAACCGGAGCGGACCCAGTTCGACGAACTCGGCGCGGGCCCGGAAGTCGTGCTGGTGCGCGGAGCGGATCCGCAACGGCGCGGCGGTCCGGGCGACCAGGTCCAGCCACATCCCGAACCGTTCCGCGGGTGGTAGTTGTTCGGTGTCGATCACTGTGCGGTGCACCATGTCCGGCCTCCCCGTCGGCGGGCATCACCCCACCATTGTGGGCGAAGAGGCCAGCACCCCGAGTGCCCCGGCAAGATCGTGCTGCTTCATGGTTGGTGTGGCCTCCGGGCGTGGCGATGCCACTACAACCATGTTCGAGCGTGACCTTGAGGCAGGAACCCGCGTACGCGCGGTGCGGTCGGCGCGGGTCGACGACGCTGACGACAGCGCGGGCCGGGCCAGCCTGACGGCGGCCCGGCCCGTAGCCTACGCGGTGCGGTGTTCAGTCGTTGAGGACCTGGGAGAGACGGTCGCGGAACCTGCGCTCCGAGTCGCTGACCTGGTCGCCGCCGATGCCGAGCAGCCCTCCGCTGGACGCCGCCCCGACCACCTGCTCGGCGATCTCCACCAGCCAGTGCCGGTAGGCCCCGCCCTCGCCCTCGTCGACCTTGGCGGCCAGCAGGGCGGCCGCCTCCCCGGCCCGGACCAGCACGTCGTCGATGAGCGCCTGCGGGTCGGCCGGCGAGATCACCGGCAACTCCTCGCCGGCCTCCGGGTCGCCCACCCGGGACACGATCTCCCCGGCGACGGCGGCGACCAGCGGGCTGGCCGACTCCCGACCGGTGGCGATGGTCTCCAACCCGGCCGCGTTCTCGGCCCGGGTCCGCCGGGCGCCGTCCGACTCGGCGGCGCTCGCCGCGGTCAGGACCGACTGCGGCAGGCCGACCAGCAGCCCCCACTCCTCGTCGGAGAACCCGAACCCGGTGTACGCCGGCTGTTCGATCACGACTGAGCCCCTCTCGGTTCGTTTCACTGCGGGCACCGCACCCGGGCGGTCGCCCGGGTCAGGCTAGTCCAGCGTCAGCAGACCCTGTTCGGACACCACGCGCACGGAGAGCGTCTTGTAGCCCACCTCGTCGAAGAGCACCGTCATCCGGTCGTCCTCGTAGTTGAGGACCAGGCCGGGGCCCCACTCCGGGTGCCGGACCTGGCTGTGCACCGGGAAGGGGCCGACCGCGCCGTCGTTGGCGACGCTGGTGCCGGCGTGGCAGTTGTCGCAGTGCCCGCAGATGTGCGACATCTGCTCACCGAAGTACGCCAGCAGCACCTGCCCCCGGCAGCCCGTGGTCTCGGCGAACGCCCGCATCATGTCGGTACGGGACCGGGTCACGGTCTGCTGCCGTTCCGCCTCGGCCAGGGCCGCCGCGCCGGCCTCCGCCGGGGTGGGGGCGTAGCGCGGGGCACCGATCTTCTGCCCGGCCCGGGGCTCGGCCGCGCCGATCTGCTCCAGCAGGGCCAGGTACTGCCCGAGCTTGCGCGGCCCGAGGCCGGTCGACTCGCGCAGCGCCTTCTTGGTGGCCGGTCGACGACGCAGCAGCGCGGCGAGGTCCCGCAGCTCGGTCTCGTCGGGCAGGCCGCCGGAGAAGTAGCGTTGCAGGCCGACGTCCTCGGCCCGCCACAGCAGCAGCACCCGGGCCGGCGCACCGTCGCGCCCGGCCCGGCCGATCTCCTGGAAGTAGCTGTCCGGCGAGTCGGGCAGCGCCATGTGCACCACCCAGGCGATGTTGGGCTTGTCGATGCCCATGCCGAACGCCGAGGTCGCCACCATGATCGGCACCTGGTCGGCGAGGAACGCCTCGTGCAGCCGGTGCCGGGCGGCGGTGGGCATCCCGCCGTGGTAGAACTCCGCCGGGTATCCGGCGGTGGTCAGTCGCTCGGCCAACTCCTCGGCGGCCCGCCGGGTCGGCACGTAGATGATGCCGGGCCGTACGTCGTCGCGCAGCAGTGCGATCAGCCGTCGCCAGCGGTAGTCGTCGGTCGGGCAGTGGGCGACCTCGACGAACAGGTTCGGCCGGTCCAGCCCGGAGACCACCACCTCGGGGTCACGCAGCCGCAGCCGGGCGATGATGTCGTCGCGTACCGGCGGGGAGGCGGTGGCGGTCAACGCCACCACCGGCGGGCGGCCGAGACCGTCGATCAGGTGGCCCAACGCCAGGTAGTCGGGGCGGAAGTCGTGCCCCCACGCCGAGATGCAGTGCGCCTCGTCGATCGCCACCAGGGCCGGCTCCAGCGACCGCACCTCGGCCATCCGGTCGGGGTTGGCCAGCGCCTCCGGGGTGATGAAGAGGAACTCCGCCCGCCCCTGCCGGATCTCGGTGATCGCCTCGGCCTGCTGGGCCGCGCTCTCGTCGGAGCTGATCCGCACCGCGCGCAGCTCGGGCCGCTGGCGTTCGTTGAGCGCGGCGATCTGGTCCTGCTGGAGGGCCAGCAGGGGGGAGATCACCACCGTCGGCCCGGGGATCAGGCTGGCCGGGATCTGGTAGATCGCCGACTTGCCGGCTCCGGTGGGGAGTACCACCAGGGCGTCGCGTCGTTTCATCACCGCGCGCATGGCGGCGAGCTGGTTGGGCCGCAGCGCTTTCCAGCCGAACAGGCTGCGCGCCGCGCGGCGCAACGTCGTCGAGTGCATGGACAGCTTCATCGAGGGCCGGAGGTACCCGGGGGCATCAATGCCGAAACCGCTCCCACCGGATCGGACCCACCGCCCACGGGGGCCGGTACGTCGCAGGTCAGGCGTCGTGACCGGGCGCGCACGCGCGATCGACCACGGGTCACCGACGGCGGTGTGCGTCGGTGACCCGTGGTCGATCGTGGTCGGTGGGGGAGGGGTCAGCGGAGGTGGGGGAGCACCTCACGCTGGTAGAGGTCGAACAGGCCCTGCCAGTGCGGGCCGGCGTTGCCCACGTAGACCTCGTCGAAGCCGGCCTTGGCGTACCGGTCGATCATCTCGAGGTGGGCGTCGGCGCTGTTGCCGCAGACGAAGCCCTGCCGCACCTGCTCCGGAGTGACCAGTCGGGCCGCCTGCTCGAAGTGCCGGGGGGAGGGCAGCACCTGGGACAACTCGCCCGGCACCCCGGCGTTGGGCCACGTCTCGTACGCGATCCGGGCGCCCTCGTCCTCGGTGTCGGCGTACGCGGCCTTGAAGCCGGCCTGGCACGGCTTGTCGCCGCCGCCGTTGTCCCGGAACCGGCTCACCAGGTCGCCGTCGGGCATCATGCTCACGTAGCCGTCGCCGATCCGGGCGGCCAGGTCGACGGCCTTGGGCCCGAAGCCGGAGACGTACACCGGCGGGGGTGTGTCGGGCAGCGTGTAGACACGGGCGTGCTCCACCGTGTAGTGCCGGCCGTGGTGGTTGACGAAGTCGCCCCGCCACAGCTCCCGCAGCACGGCGACGGCCTCCTCCAGCATCTCCAGCCGGACGTCGGTCTGCGGCCAGGCGTCGCCGAGGATGTGCTCGTTGAGCGCCTCGCCGGTGCCGACGCCGAGGACGAACCGGCCGGAGTGCATGACGGCGCTGGTCGCCGCGGCCTGCGCCAGCACCGCCGGGTGGATGCGGACCGTGGGGCAGGTCACCGCCGTGCTCACCGGCAACGAGGTGACCTGGCTCAGCGCCCCGATGACGGACCAGACGAAGGGGCTCTGCCCCTGGGCGTCCGTCCACGGGTGGTAGTGGTCGGAGATCCACAGTGCCTGGAAACCGGCCCGCTCGGCACCCCGGGCCTGCTCCAGCAGTTGCGCCGGGGTGAACTCCTCACTGGACAGGAAGTAACCGATCTTCATGGTGTCCCCTCGCCGGGACGCCGCCGGGTGCGGCGCGACCTCCGCTAGCGGTACCCCGGGTGGTGGGGGATCAGTCGGTCAGCGGCGGCCGAACATGGCGCGGATCGCGGCCAGCAGCAGCAACCCGCCGACCACCAGGCCGAGCAGGCGTACGCCGGGGATGTCGGCCGGTGAGGTGGCGTCGGCGAGCGGCGGCAGGTCCATCCCCGCACTGTCGCACGCCTCCCCGACCGACGCCAGACAGTAACAGTAAGGTTTATTGACTATTACGTCGCCCGGTGTGACCATGGCAGCACCGCGACGGCACCGGGCCGTCGACACGCGACGGGGGTACCGGGGCCGGATGAACGAGCGCAACCTGGCGGGGCTGGCCGCCACCGTCCTGCAACCCGGCTTCGTCGGCACCACCCCGCCCGACTGGGTCTGCCGGTGGCTCGCCGACGGGCTCGGCGCGGTGGTGCTGTTCGCCCGCAACGTCGTCGACCCCGAGCAGGTGGCCGCGCTCACCGCGACGCTGCGCGCCGAGCGCCCCGACGTGCTGGTGGCCATCGACGAGGAGGCCGGCGACGTCACCCGGATCGAGTCCGGCCGGGGCAGCTCCCGGCCCGGCAACCTCGCCCTCGGCGCCGTCGACGACCCCGCCCTCACCGAGGAGGTGGCCCGCGACCTCGGCGTCGAACTCGCCGACCTCGGCATCACCCTCAACTACGCGCCGGACGCCGACGTCAACATCAACCCGGCCAACCCGGTGATCGGGGTGCGTTCCTTCGGCGCCGACCCGCAGCTGGTGGCCCGGCACACCGCCGCCTGGGTACGCGGCCTCCAGTCCGCCGCGGTGGCTGCCTGCGCCAAACACTTCCCCGGCCACGGCGACACCCGGGTCGACTCCCACCACGACCTGCCCCGGATCGCCGCCAGCCGGGCCCGGCTCGACGCCGGCGAGCTGGTCCCCTTCCGGGCCGCCGTCGCCGCCGGGGTGCAGGCGGTGATGACCGGGCACCTGCTGGTCCCCGCCCTTGACCCCGACCTGCCGGCCACCCTCAGCCCCCGCATCCTCGGTGACCTGCTCCGCGAGGAGCTGGGCTTCTCCGGCGTGGTGGTCACCGACGCGGTGGAGATGCGCGCCGTCGCCGACCGGTACGGCTTCGCCGGCACCGCCGTACGGGCCCTCGCCGCCGGGGCGGACGCGATCTGCGTCGGCGGCGAACGCGCCGACGAGGCCACCGCCCGCTACCTGCGCGACGCGATCGTGGCCGCGGTCCTCGCCGGTGAGCTGCCCGAGGAGCGCCTCGCCGAGGCCGCCAAGCGGGTCGGTCAGCTCGCCGAGTGGAGCACCGCCGCCCGCGCCGGCCGGCCCGCCCACGCCCCACGCCCCGCTGACGGCTCACCGGTCGGCCTGACCGCCGCCCGGCGGGCGGTACGGGTCAGCGGCGACGCGGTCGGCCGGCTGCCGTTGACCGCCGCCGCGCACGTGGTCGAGTTCGCCGCGCCACACAACATCGCGATCGGCGCGGAGACCCCGTGGGGGCTCGGGGCACCCCTGGCCGACCTGATTCCCGGCACCACCACCGTCCGGCTCACCGAGGCCGACCTGCCCGCCGACCCGACCGCCGCGGCGGCCGGCCGACCGCTGGTGCTGGTGGTACGGGACCTGCACCGGCACCCCTGGATGCGGGCCGCGGTCGACCGGGCGTTGGACACCCGGCCGGACGCCGTCGTGGTCGAACTGGGCCTGCCCGAGCTGGTCACCGGCGGGCTGCACCTGGCCACCCACGGCGCGACCCGGGCCGCCGCCCGGGCCGCCGCCGAACTGCTCACCGGAGCCCGCTGACCCGGCCCCGCCGGCCCGCCCCGCCGGCACGGCCCGCTGACCCGCTGACCCGCTCCGCCGAACCACCCGGCCGAACCGCCGGTTCAGCGGCCAGGCCGGTCGGCCCCCGGCGGTTCAGCGGCCAGGCCGGTCGGCCCCCGGCGGTTCAGCGGGCCGCCGGTTCCCCCTGGTCGGTGAGCCGGTCCAGCTCGGCCAGCAACCGGTCCACCTCGTCGAGGGTGTTGTAGTGGTAGACGCTCGCCCGGACGGCACCGCCGCTGTCGCGCCACCCGAGCGCCTGGAAGTACTCGTAGGCGTAGTAGTCGCCGCTGGACAGGCAGAGCCCGGCGGCGCCGAGTGCGGCGGCCAGCCCGGCCGGCGTCCACCCGGCCAGCCGGAACGACACGGTCGGGCAGCGGCGTGCCCCGGCCGGCAGGACGGTCACCGCCGGGCGGGCGGCCAGCCCGGCGGCCAGTCGGGCGAAGACCGACCCTCGTGCGCCTGGGCGGCGGCCAGGCCGGCCCGGATCCGCGACCGGCGGTCCCCGGTCGCCGTCGGGTCCAGCCCGGCCAGGTGGTCGACGGCGGCGGCCACCCCGGCGAGCAGCGGGAAGCTCGGGGTGCCGGCCTCGAACCGGTCGGGCACCGCGTCGGAGGAGGGGATCAGCTTGGCCGGGTGCAGCCCCGCCCAGCGGGCCGGGTCGGCCACCATAGCCCCCAGGTGCGGCCCGGACCACTTGTAGGCGCTGGTGACCAGGAAGTCGGCACCCGAGGCGGCCAGGTCGGTCGGACCGTGCGGCACCGAGTGCACCCCGTCCACACAGACCAGCGCGCCGACCGCGTGTGCCGCCGCGGCGATCGCCGCCACGTCCGGCATCGTGCCGGTGGCGTTGCTGCCGGCGGTCACCGCGACCAGCCGGGTCCGCTCGCCGACCAGGTCGGTGAACTGCCCGGCGGGCAGTTCACCGGTGCCCGGGTTGAACTCCGCCCAGCGGACGGTCGCCCCCGCCGCCTCGGCCGCCTGCACCCAGGGCCGCACGTTGGCGTCGTGGTCGAGCCGGGAGACCACCACCTCGTCCCCGGGGCCCCAGTCCGCACCCAGCGTCCGGGCCAGGGTGTACGTCAGCGTGGTCGCGCTCGACCCCAGCACCACCCCCTCCGGTGCGCCGCCGAGCAGATCGGCCACCGCCGTGCGGGCCTGCGTCACCAGCTCCAGCGAACGCCGGCCGGGCACGGAGGCGGTGCTGCGGTTGCCCACCGCGAGGCGCATGGCGTCGGCCACCGCGTCGATCACCGGTTGCGGGGTCTGGGTGCCACCGGCACCGTCGAAGTGGGCGAAGCCCTCGGCGAGCGCGGGGTACGCGGCCCGGGTCCGGGTGATGTCGATCGGCATGCCGGGACCCTAGCCCGCCCGCCACCAGGCCGGAGATCCACCCGGGTGGTGGGCTGGGCAACGTCTCGTACCCTTGGTGGGGTGACGAAGCGAAGCGCCACCGCCCCCACCCCCCTCCGTCGGACCGCCGGCCTGCTGGCCGGCCTGGTGCTCGGCGTGGCCGTGCTGGCCGGATGCAGCTCGGACGGCGCCGACACCGACTGCGGGCTGGACGCCTGCACGGTCACCTTCGACCGGGGTGTCGACGCCCGCGCCTCCATCCTCGGGGTCGAGGCGAAGCTGATCGGCGCGCAGGGTGACCAGGTCACCGTCGAGGTGGCCGGCGAGCAGCTCTCGTTGACCATCGGCCAGCAGGCCACCGAGGTGGGCGGTTTCGCGGTCACCCTGGACAGCGTCACCGACCAGCAGGTGCAGATCCGGGTGTCGCGCAACGCCGGCAGCTGACCTGCCCCGGGCCGGCGGCACCACGTTTGGGGATCTTCCCGAACGGAGATTGTGGGCCCATGTCTCTCACCCGGAACGCCCAAGCCACCGCTAGCCGCACCGCGGACAGCCGCTGGCTGGAACTCCTCGCCCGGGCCGGTTTCATCGGCTACGGGATCGTCCACCTGCTCTTCGCCTGGGTCATCCTCCAGATCGCCTTCGCCGGCTCCGGCGAGGAGGGCAACCAGAACGGGGCGCTGCGCGCCCTGGGCGCCCAGCCGATGGGCAAGTTCCTGCTGATCGCGATGGCCGTCGGCCTGATCGCGATGGCCATCTGGCAGGCCCTGGAGGCGGCCGTCGGCCACCACGCCAAGCGCGGCAAGGAACGCCTCTTCGAGCGGATCGCCTCGGTCGTGCGTACCGTCGTCTTCCTCTGGCTCGCCTGGACCTCGATCAAGGTGGTGCAGGACGCCAGCTCCAACAGCGCCGACCAGCAGGAGCAGTTCAGCGAGAAGCTGATGGCCTCCAGCGGCGGCCGTGGTCTGGTCGGGTTCGCCGGCCTGGTGCTCGCCGCCGTCGGCATCGGCATGGTGATCTACGGCTACAAGAAGAAGTTCGAGCGGAACCTCAAGACCAACGAGATGAACGGCAAGACCCGGCAGACGGTCCGCCGGCTGGGCATGGCCGGTTACATCGCCCGGGGTGCGGTGTTCGCCGTCGCCGGCCTGCTGATCGTGGTCGCGGCGATCAACTACGACCCGGAGAAGGCCCGTGGCCTGGACGCCGCGCTGCGCACCCTGCGGGACCAGCCGTACGGGCCGTTCATCCTGGCGCTGATGGCGCTCGGCATCGCCGCCTTCGGGGTCTACTGCTTCTTCCAGTCCCGGTTCCGCAAGATCTGAGCCTGGTCGATACCGGAAACGCCGGGCACCATTGGGCCTTTGCCCGATTGCGATCAGCCCGGCCGGAGGGAGACAACCACGTGCAGGACTACCTCGAGACGATCGCCGCCGCGGCCACCGCGGCGGCGATCGCGCTGTTGCTCGTCGAGGTGGTACACCGGGTGATCCGGCGGCTGGGCCGCCGGTCCCACCTGATGACCGAGTTGACCGCACACGTGCACCGGCCGTTGCAGGTCGCCGGCACGGTGGTGGCCGTCCAGTTCGCGGTCCGCTGGACCACCGGCTACGCGGTGGGCACCGGGTGGCGGCAGGCCGTGCTGCACATCCTGGTGCTGGGGGTGGTCGCCGCGGTGGCCTGGCTGGTCGCCTCGTTGCTGGTGGTGGCGGAGGACACCGCGTTGGCCCGGTTCCTGCGGGTCGACGTGCCCGACAACCGGCACGTCCGGCGGGTACGCACCCAGGTGGTGCTGCTGCGCCGGTTGACGATCGTGGTGATCGTCGTGCTCGCCGTCGGTGTGATGCTGATGACCTTCCCCGCGGTACGGGGCATCGGCGCGGGCGTGCTCACCAGCGCCGGCCTGGTCGGTGTGGTCGCCGCGCTGGCCGCGCAGAGCCTGCTCGGCAACGTCATCGCCGGCCTCCAGCTCGCCTTCAGCGACGCGGTCCGCCTCGACGACGTGGTGGTGGTCGAGGGGGAGTGGGGCCGGATCGAGGAGTTGACGCTCAGCTACGTGGTGGTCCAGATCTGGGACGACCGGCGGCTGATCCTGCCCACCTCCTACTTCACCAGCACCCCGTTCCAGAACTGGACCCGGACCGAGGCGGCGGTGCTCGGCACCGCCGAGTTCCACCTCGACTGGTCGGTGCCGGTGCAGTCGATGCGGGAGGAGCTGCGTCGGCTGGTGGAGAGCACCGACCTGTGGGACGGCCGGGTCTGCGTGCTCCAGGTCACCGACGCCACCGGCGGCGCGATCAAGGTGCGCGCCCTGGTCAGCGCCGCCGACGCCGGCAGCCTGTGGGACCTGCGCTGCCTGGTGCGCGAGCACCTGGTCGGCTGGGTCCGCGACCACCGCCCCACCGCGCTGCCCCGGACCCGTACCGAGCTGGGGGACTCCTCGGGCAGCCTGCCCTGGCAGTGGGTGCAGCCGCGCCGGCCGGTCCGCCGCCGGTCCGAGGGCGAGGTGCCCGACGACGCCCGGGTCTTCGGTGGCAGCGACGACGGCGACGCCCGCAGCGAGGCGTTCGTGGGTCCCGACGGCGACGCCCGTGGCGACGGCGTCGCCGTCGGTGCCGACCATGGTGTCGACGGCCGGCGCTGAGCCGATCCGCCGTCCGGCGCTGAGCCGATCCGCCGGCCGGCGCCGGGCCGGGTGGAAGTGCCACCGGCCGCCGCCGGGTCGTCACACAGCCCTCGTGACAGTTGGTCTCGGGGGCTGTGTCGGTCCCGCTTCCGCGTTTCGCCGGACGATCCGGGCCGACCTGGGGTCAGATGTGGTTGGTCACCGTGTGCAGGATTGACGGACGGCGGCTCCGGGCATACAGCGCGGTGATGACGAAAGGAGGACAGCATGGCTGACGTCGCGAACCACCGTACGTCCCGGACCGGGAGCGAGCCGTCCACTGCCGAACTGGTGCAGCGGGCCACCGAGCAGGTCTCCCGACTGGTCCGGGACGAGCTGGCCCTGGCCCGGGCGGAGCTGACCCAGAAGGGCAGGCACGCCGGGATCGGGATCGGCCTCTTCGGCGGGGGCGGGGCGCTGGCCCTGTACGGGCTCGGCGCACTGGTCGCCGCCGCGATCCTGCTGCTGGCTCTGGTGCTACCCGCCTGGGCGGCGGCGTTGATCGTGGCGGTGGTGCTCTTCCTCATCGCCGGGGTGCTCGCCCTGGTCGGGAAGAAGCAGGTCAGCCAGGCGGTCCCCCCGATGCCGGAGGCGACCGTGCGTAGCGTCCGCGCGGACGTGGACACCGTCACCGCCGCGGTGAAGGACAGGGGACGGGCATGACCGGCACGACAGGAAGCAACGGCAACGGGACCGGAGACACCGAGGCGCTGCGCGAGGAGATCCGGCGGACCCGGGTGGAGTTGGGCGAGACGATGGAGATGCTGGCCGCCAAGGCCGACGTCAAGGCCCGGTTGAAGGACTCGGCGGAGCAGGCGAAGGAGCGGGTGCGTGAGCAGGCCGCGCTGACCGTGGCCCGGGTGCGGGGCCAGGCGGCGCAGGGTGTCGACCTCGCGCGGGCCCAGGCGTACGACACCTCGGTGGCGGTGCGGCGCGATCCGGTGCCGTGGGCGACGATAGCGGCCGGTGCGGTGGCCGCGGTGGTGGTGTTGTTGATCATTCGGGGGAGGCGCAGGTGAGCAAGGGCATCAGCAGGACCGCGTACAAGCCGGTCGGGGTGTTGCTGGGACTGGCGGCCGGCGCGCTGGCCGGAACGAT
This sequence comes from Micromonospora sp. CA-248260, assembly GCF_050942205.1. NCBI lineage: Bacteria > Bacillati > Actinomycetota > Actinomycetes > Micromonosporales > Micromonosporaceae > Micromonospora > Micromonospora sp. CA-248260. The sequence continues at coordinate 2,366,153 of NZ_CP192021.1, forward strand.
CTTCCGGCAGGTGTGGAAGGCGACCGCCGGGGACGGTGAGGCGCCCGACCCGACCGACGAGGACCGCCGCTGGGGCGAGATCCTCGCGGCGGCGGCGTTGCAGGGGGCGATCTTCTCCGTCGTCCGGGCGGCGGTGGACCGGGGCGGCGCGGTCGGCGTACGACGGTTGACCGGGCGCTGGCCCGACTGACCCGTCCCGGCGCGCGCCACCGGGGCCGGCGCGGCGACCGCGCCGGCCACGACGGCGGCCCTCCGGTCCGGTGACGACGACCTGTGGCCCCCCGACCCATCGATGGGCGGGGGGCCCTTTTGCCTGGCTTTGCCGAGCCGGTCAGCAATCGTCGGGCATCCGTCAGGTCACATGTCGAAGAATTTCGTCGATTAGGCTGTGCAGAGTTTTTGGGTACGTGGTTTGCTGATCCCCGCTGTTGCGAGACGGCGTCGGCACGGAGCGGTCTTCCCCTCGTGGGTGGCTGCCCGGGTCACCGCTGCTCGAAACGGCCAATCGGCCGCACGGCGTGCTCGGCCGCCAGTTTTAGAAGGAGATACACATGGCGCAGGGAACCGTGAAGTGGTTCAACGCTGACAAGGGCTTCGGCTTCATCACCGTCGATGGCGGGGGTGCTGACGTGTTCGTCCACTTCTCGGCGATCCAGTCCAGCGGCTACCGCTCGCTGGAGGAGAACCAGCGGGTGGAGTTCGAGATCGCCCAGGGTCAGAAGGGTCCGCAGGCCGAGCAGGTCCGCCCCCTCTGAGCGAAGCCGGTCGGCTAACGCCAGCCCGGGTGATCCGGCCAGCCGGATCAACGAGAAGCCCCGTGTCCACCTCAGGACGCGGGGCTTTCCGCATCGCGCGGCTGCCCGGATCAGGGCAGCCGGCGGGCGCGCAGGCCGCGCCGCAGCAGCACCAGCCCGGCCAGCACCAGCAGCACTCCGGCGACGGCCCAGAACCGTTGGTCGCTCATCAGGCTGCCGTCGAGATAGCCGAGGCCCTGGACGGTCCAGACGGCACCGACCACCACGGCCAGCAGGCCCAGGGTGAGCGTGAGCCACCCTCTCACCGGTCCCCCCTCCCCGGGTCGGAGCCGACCCGGTCACCAGGATGCGGGCCGGGCCGGGCCGATGCGACGACCCGGCCGGCGTGGCTCACCACCGGTCGTGCACCCGGGGGCGGACCAGCTCGTCGTAGACCGACCGGACGGTGTCGAGTTCGGTCGCCGTCAGCGCGGGGGCGCCGGCCGCGGCGGCGTTGCCGCGGGCCTGCTCCGGGTTGCGGGCACCGGGGATTACCACGGTCACCCCGGGCTGGTCGATGATCCAGCGCAGGGCGAACTGGGCCATCGTGCGTCCGTCGCCGACCAGCGGGGCGAGCCGACGCACCACGGTCAGGCCGAGGTCGAAGTCGACGCCGGAGAAGGTCTCGCCGACGTCGAAGCTCTCCCCGTGCCGGTTGTAGGTGCGGTGGTCGTCGGCGGCGAAGGTGGTGTGCTCGTCGTAGCGGCCGGAGAGCAGGCCGCTGGCCAGTGGCACCCGGGCGATGATCCCGACGCCGGCCGCGGCGGCGGCCGGCAGCACCTCGTCGAGGGGCTTGAGCCGGACCGCGTTCAGGATGATCTGGACGCTGGCCACCCCCGGCCGGGCGATCGCGGTGAGCGCCTGGTCGCAGGTCTCGACGCTGACGCCGTACCCGGCGATGCGCTTCTCGGCGACCAGGGTGTCGAGACCGTCGAAGACCCGGTCGTCGGCGAAGACCTCGGTCGGCGGGCAGTGCAGCTGCACCAGGTCGAGGGTGTCCACGTCGAGGTTGGCCCGGGACCGGTCGGTCCAGGCCCGGAAGTTGTCCAGGGTGTACGCCTGCGGCGTCTGCTCGACCCGGCGGCCCATCTTGGTGGCGACGGTCAGCCCGTGCCCGGGGTTGTCCCGCAGGAACCGCCCGATCAGCTGTTCGCTGCGGCCGTCGCCGTAGACGTCGGCGGTGTCGAGGAAGGTGACGCCGGACTCCACGGCGGCGTCGAGGACGGCCAGGGCGTCGCTCTCGCTGACCTGTCCCCAGTCCGCGCCGAGCTGCCAGGCCCCGAGACCGACCACACCCACCTGCCGGCCGAGCCGGTCGAAGCTGCGCTGTTCCATGTGGTGAAGCCTAGTGACCAGGTTGCCGGGGCGCAGCGTGGGCCGTACCGTCGCAACAAAACGTACGTACGGTATGGGGGTAGTCATGTGGGACCCGACCAGCTATCTACGCTACGGCGACGAACGGTCCCGGCCGTTCCACGACCTGCTCGCCCGGGTCGGGGCGGAGCACCCACGGGCCGTCGTCGACCTCGGGTGCGGGCCGGGCACCCTGACCGCGACCCTCGCCCGCCGCTGGCCGGCCGCCCGGATCGCCGGCCTCGACTCGTCCCCCGAGATGATCGACCGGGCCCGCACGCTCGACACCACCGTCGACTTCACCGTCGGTGACGTCGCCGACTGGCGGCCCGCCCCCGACGTGGACGTGCTGGTCGCCAACGCGGTGCTCCAGTGGGTGCCCGACCACCCGGCCCTGCTACGCCGCTGGGCCGGCGCACTGCCGCCCGGTGGGTGGCTCGCCGTCCAGGTCCCCGGCAACTTCGCCGGTCCCGCACACCGGGCGCTGCGGGAGGTCGCCGCAGACCCCCGCTGGGCGGCCACCGTCCGGCCGTTGCTGCGCGAGGACCCCGTCGACGACCCGATCGGGTACGCCGCCGCGCTGACCGCCGCCGGCTGCGCCGTCGACGCCTGGGAAACCACCTACCTGCACCTGCTGCCCGCCGGTGCCGACGCCGAACACCCCGTGCTGAGCTGGCTGGACGGCACCGCCCTGCGCCCCGTGCGGGCGGTGCTCGACGACACCGCCCTGGCCGACTTCCGCGCCACGCTGGCAGCCCGGTTGGCCCACGCGTACCCGGTACGGCAGGGTCAGGTGTACTTCCCGTTCCGTCGGATCTTCGTGGTCGCCCGTACGGGTGCCCGTCAAGAGGAGCAGCAGTGACCGACCTGTCCGCCTTCATCGCCGAACTGCCCAAGGTGGAGCTGCACGTGCACCACGTGGGCTCCGCGTCCCCCCGGATCGTCGCCGAACTGGCCGCCCGGCACGAGGGACGCAGCCCCGTCCCGGCGGACCCGGACGCCCTCGCCGACTACTTCGCGTTCCGCGACTTCGCCCACTTCATCGAGGTCTACCTCAGCGTCGTCGACCTCATCCGCGACCCCGACGACGTCTGGCTGCTCACCCACGAGGTGGCCCGCGAGCTGGCCCGCCAGCAGGTCCGTTACGCCGAGCTGACCGTCACCCCCTACTCGCACGTGCGCCGGGGCATCCCCGCACCGGCGTTCTGCGAGGCCATCGAGGACGCCCGCCGCCGCGCCGAGGCCGACTTCGGCATCGCGCTGCGCTGGTGCTTCGACATCCCCGGCGAGGCCGGCCTACCGGCAGCCGAGGAGACCCTGCGGATCAGCCTCGACGAGCGCCCCGACGGGCTGGTCGCCTTCGGCCTCGGCGGCCCCGAGATCGGCGTACCCCGGCCGCAGTTCAAGCCGTACTTCGACCAGGCGCGGGCGGTCGGGCTGCACTCGGTCCCGCACGCCGGGGAGACCACCGGCCCGCAGACCGTCTGGGACGCCCTGCGCGAGTTGGGTGCCGAGCGGATCGGCCACGGCATCTCCGCCGCGCAGGACCCGGAGCTGCTCGCCCACCTGGCCGAGCGGCGCATCCCGCTGGAGGTCTGCCCGACCTCCAACGTGCGCACCCGGGCCGTCGCCCGGATCGAGGAGCACCCGTTGCGGCAACTGGTCGACGCGGGGGTGCGGGTCACCATCAACTCCGACGACCCGCCGATGTTCGGCACCACCCTCAACGACGAGTACGCGGTCGCCGCCCGACTGCTCGACACCGGCCCCGACGGGCTCGCCGCGCTGGCCCGCCAGGCGGTGTCCGCCTCGTTCCTCGACCCGGCCGGCCAAGCCCGCATCATCGCCGAGATCGACGCCTTCGTGGCGGCCCACTGACCCACCACGGGGTCGGGAGAAGTGGTGTACACGCGGCGGGAGCTGGTGTGGGGGACCGTGCCCCCGCCGCGCGTACCGATCCACCGGCCGGTGGGTGTCAGGGGCGACAGGCCGGTGGAACTGATGGGTTCGGACAGATCCTGTCAGCCGGCACGTCCCGCGTCGCCGTCGTTAATCCGGATCTAAGGAAACCTTGCGCCGCAGCACAGTCACGGCCGGCGCGACCCGGCCCGCAGGCGGCGCTCAGTCGTCGGTCGGACGCGGCCGGGGCCAGCGGCGGCCACCCTTCTGCTCGCGTGCCTCGCGTGCCATCCGGCCCACCAGACCGAACCGGTTGACCTGCCGGGGCGTCGCCTGCGGATCGGCCAGCAGCATCACCACACTCGCCCCGCCCAGCCGGGCCCGGTCGAGGCTCACCGAGCCGTTGGCCTGCAACGCCACCCGCCGGGCGATGTCCAGCCCCAGCCCGGTCGAGCCCTGGCCGCTGGCACCACGCCGCAACGCCCGGTCCGGGTTGGCGATGCCCGGCCCCGCGTCGTCGATCCGGATCGCCACGTAACCGTCCCGACGGGAGACGGCCACCTCGAACGCGGTGCCCTGCGGGGTGTAGCGGAAGACGTTGCCGATCACCGCGTCCAGGGCGGCGGCCAGCTCGGCCCGGGGCACCAGCACCGGAATCCGGAACTGGGCGCCGCTGACCCGGTGCGGGCGGTTCTGGTCGCCGGCCAGCGCCGCCCAGAACACCATCCGGTCCCGGACCACCTCGCTGACGTCACACTCGGCCGGCCCGGCCTCGTGCGCGACGGACTTACGGGTCGTCTTGATCAGGACGTCGATCTCGCCCTCCAGGGTGACGATCGCCTGCCGGATACGCCGGATCGTGCGCCGCCGGTCCAGCTCCGCCGGGCTGAACGAGCCGACACTGGTGTCGTCGGAGTCCAGCCCCTCGGCGTCCAACCGCAACACCGTCAACGGGGTACGCAGCCGGTGCGACAGGTCCGCCACCAGTTCCCGCTCGTCGGTGCGGGCCGCCACCAGCCGGTCGGCCATCCGGTTGAACGCGTACCCGGCCTCGGCCAGCTCACGGGGACCGCTCGGCTCGACCCGTACCCCCAGGTCACCGTCGCCGACGGCGAGCGCGGCGCGGACCAGCCCCCTGGTGGAGTCGACGGCGCGCGCGGCGACCCGGTCCACCACGACCACCGCCGCGCCGACCAGTGCCACGGCCACCCCGGTGAGCAGCAGCCAGGTGCCACCCGCCCCCTCGTCGAGGACGGCGGCGGGCACGAAGACCTCGACCACGGCGACCCGGCCGTCGAGCACCACCGGGTCGAGCCGCACCAGCCCACCGTCGACGTCGACGACCCGCGACTGCTCCCCGGCGCGGGCCCGCTCCACATCCTCGGCGGAGGCCCGGCCGGCGGGCTGCTCCCCGGCCAGGCCGTGCACCACCGGGCGGGTCGCCGGGTCGTCACCGGTGGCCTCGACCGCGCGGCGGACCGTCGCCGGGGCGGTGCTGACGGCGAGCGCGCCCGTGACCATCGCGCCGCGTCGCGCCGCGTCGGCCAGCGCCTCCTCCCGGACCTCACCGCGCAGGGTCAGCCCGAGCGGAACGAGGAACGCCGACGCGACCAGCGCGCACATGCCGGCCGTCAGGGCGGCCAGCGCCGTCCTCAGTCGGGGGCCACCAGCCGGAACCCCACCCCCCGCACGGTGCGCAGGTAGCGCGGCTTCGCCGCGGACTCGCCCATCTTTCGCCGCAGCCAGTACAGGTGCACGTCGATGGTCTGGTCCTCGCCGACCGACGGCTGGCGCCATACCTCCTCCAAGAGCTCCCGCCGGGACACCACCCGGCCAGGTCGTGCGGCCAGGTACGCCAGCAGGTCGAATTCCTTGCGGGTGAGCGCCAGTGGCTCCCCGTCGAGCACCGCACTGCGTTCGCCCACGTCCACCCGCAGGCCGCTGACGGTGTGCACGGCCGGGGCCACCGTCCGGCTGGCCCGGCCGACCCGGCGCAGCACGGTGGTGATCCGGGCGTCCAGGTGGGCGCCGGTGAACGGCTTGACCATGTAGTCGTCCGCGCCGGCCCGCAGCAACCGGACCACCGACTGCTCGTCGTCGCGGGCGGTGGCGATGATGATCGGTACGTCGGTGATGCCGCGCAGCATCCGCAACGCGTCCGAACCGTCCAGGTCGGGCAGGCCCAGGTCGAGCACGACCAGATCGGGGGTCTCGGCGGCGACCCGGCGCAACGCGTCCAGGGCTGTCCCGACCGCGTGCACCGCGTGCCCCCGTTCGCTGAGCGAGCGCAGCATCGCGCCGCGGACGACGTGGTCGTCTTCGACCAGGAGCACGGTGGCCACGTCAGCACCGTACTGCCCGTGGCAAGTCGGGTGCGTTGCGACGGACCCGTGAACCGGGCAAACTGGTACGACGATGCCGTTCACCCTCTTTCCCGACGCACGGCTGGCGCTGGCCCGGGACAGCCTGGCCGGGCTGTCCGTCGGCGACGCCCTCGGTTCCCAGTTCTTCGTCCCGGGCCGGCGGCCCGACGACCTCGCGGCCGGCCGGTTGCCCCCGCCGCCCTGGCAGTGGACCGACGACACCGAGATGGCCTGTTCGGTACTTGCCGAACTCGCCACCCACGGCGACGTCGACCCCGACCGGTTGGCGCTGGCCTTCGCCACCCGGGCCGAGCCCTACCGGGGCTACGGCCCGGGTGCGGTGACGATCCTGCGGTTGATCCGCACCGGCACCCCGTGGCCGGTGGCCGCCGCGTCGGCCTTCGACGGTCAGGGTTCCTGCGGCAACGGCGCCGCGATGCGGGTCGCCCCGCTCGGCGCGTGGTACGCCGACTCGACCACCCGGGCGGCGACCCGGGCCCGCGCCAGCGCCGAGGTCACCCACGCCCATCCGGAGGGGGTCGCGGGAGCGGTGGCGGTGGCCGTCGCCGCCTCACTCGCCGCCCGGACCCGGCTTGAGGGGGAGCACCGTCCCGACGTCACCCGGCTGCTCGCCACCGTCGCCGGGGCCCTCGACCCGAGTACCGAGGTGCACCGGGGGACACGCCGGGCGGCCGGTCTGCTCGGCCGCCCCCTCGACGAAGCGGTCGCGGCCCTGGGTAACGGCTCCCGGGTCACCGCCCAGGACACCGTCGCCTTCACCCTCTGGGTGGTCGCCACCCACCTGGCCGACTACCCGGCCGCCATCCGTGCCTGCGTCGAGGCGGGCGGGGACGTCGACACCACCGCAGCGATCGTCGGCGGGATCATCGGCGGCCACACCGGGGTCGGCACGCCCGGCGGGGTGCCGACCGACTGGGTGGCCGCCCGGGAGGCGCTCCCCACCTGGCTGGACTGAGACCGCCCGCTCCGCGTTCGGCCTGCGGCGGGTCCCTCGGCTCTCCGCGTGCTGCCACCCGGTCGGTGCTCAGCGCGCCGCCAGCTGCTGCCACCAGCTCGGCGCTGGCATCTGCTCAGCGTGCTGCCACCTGCTCAGCGCGCTGCCACCTGCTCGGCGTCGGTGTCGGCGTGGTCGGTCGGGACGTGCTCGTCGAGCCGCCAGCCCTGGTCGGAAGGGGTGCGCCCGACCGGGGCGCGGTCGGTGTCCGACGTCGGGTCGTCGGCCCCGGCGGGCTCCGTGTCCCCGGCGGGCTCCGTGTCCCCGGTGGGCTCCGTGTCGGCGGCGGCCCGACGGCGGGAGCGGCTCGCCACCCAGCCGATCGCCGCGCCGCCGCCCAACCCGACCAGCAGGCCACCGCCGAGCAGCAGGTCGGCGCTGGGGCCGCCGTCGCCCTCCGTCGGTGCGGCGGCGTCCGGGGCGGACTGGGCGTCCGTCGCGTCGGCCGCCCCGCCGTGGTGCCCGGGGGCGGCACCGGGGGCGGGTGGCACCAGTGCCAGCGTCGGGGCGGGATGCCCACCCCCCACCGGGTCGGCCCAGCGCACCACCGTGCCGTCGGAGTAGGTCTGCACCACCTCGAAGGTCATCCGGTCGAGCTGCGGCAGCGGGCCCATGGCCACCGAGAGTCGCGCCGGACCCGACACCGCCGGTCCGGCACCCCGGGTCCAGACCACCGCCGAGGTCACCGTGCTGACCGACGGGGCGTGGATCCCGGCGACCGGCGCGTCCAGGTCGCGGGAGGTGATCAGTGGTGCCCAGCCGTCCACCGACAGCGGGTAGACCTCGCCGATCGGGGCATCCGGCGGGAGCCTGAACTCGATCTTCTCGGTGCGCGCGCCAGGCCGCTCCTCGGGCACCACGAAGGTCAACTCCACCGCGTCGCCCTGCACCGCCTGACCCGGGCTGGACGTCACCCCGTCCGCCGACGCCGCGGTCGGGGCGCCGAACACCCCGGCCGCCACCGCCGCCAGCACCAGTACGGTCCGACGCCGCCGGGCGCCACCACGGGTCGTCGCCATCTTCCGCCCCCATCCGTCTCGCCGCGGCCGACACCGGCTCCGGCCACACCTGGTAGTTCGGACGGCGGGCCGGAAAGGTTCAACGCCGGTGCGGGTCGATACCGCGACCGGGCTTCCTTTCCCGGCGACCGGGGGCGACGGCGGGACCGATAGCATCGAAGCAGCCGGCGCGTCCGGCCCATCCGTGCCGCCTGCCGTTGAGGAGTTCACCGTGTCCGCACCCCGTACCCCCGTCGTGGCCGACCCCGTCGTCGTGGCCGCCGGGACGACGGCGGCCGACGCGGTGGCCGCGGCCGGGCTGCCCGCCGCCGGCCCGAAGGCGGTCGTGGTGGTCCGCGACCCGCAGGGCCAGCTGCGTGACCTGGACTGGGCACCCGCCGAGGAGACCACCGTCGAGCCGGTCAGCCTCGACTCGCCGGACGGCCTGAACGTGCTGCGGCACTCCACCGCCCACGTGCTCGCCCAGGCCGTGCAGGACGTCTTCCCCGAGGCCAAGCTGGGCATCGGCCCGCCGATCGAGAACGGCTTCTACTACGACTTCGCGGTCGACAAGCCGTTCCAGCCCGACGACCTGGCCAAGCTGGAAAAGCGGATGCAGGAGATCGTCAAGTCCGGCCAGCGGTTCCGCCGCCGCCGCTTCGACAGCCTGGACGAGGCCCGCACCGAGCTGGCCGCTGAGCCGTTCAAGCTCGAACTGATCGAGGTCAAGGGCGAGGGGCTGGACACCAGCGAGGTGATGGAGGTGGGCGGCGGCGAGCTGACCATCTACGACAACCTCGCCGCCGGTGAGGACAAGGTCTGCTGGTCGGACCTGTGCCGGGGCCCGCACCTGCCGAACACCCGGCTGATCGGCGCGTTCAAGCTGATGCGTTCGGCCGCCGCGTACTGGCGGGGGTCGGAGAAGAACCCGCAGCTCCAGCGGGTGTACGGCACCGCCTGGCCGACCCGCGACGAGCTGAAGGCGTACCTGAAGCTGCTGGAGGAGGCCGCCCGGCGCGACCACCGCAAGCTCGGCGTCGACCTCGACCTGTTCAGCTTCCCCGACGAGCTGGGCTCCGGCCTGGCGGTCTTCCACCCCAAGGGCGGCATCATCCGCCGGGAGATGGAGAACTACTCCCGGATCAAGCACGAGCAGGCCGGCTACTCGTTCGTCAACACCCCGCACATCACCAAGGGCCACCTGTACGAGGTCTCCGGGCACCTCGACTGGTACGCCGACGGGATGTTCCCCCCCATGGAGGTCGAGGGGGCGAACTACTACCTCAAGCCGATGAACTGCCCGATGCACGACCTGATCTTCCGGTCCCGGGGCCGCTCCTACCGGGAGTTGCCGCTGCGGATGTTCGAGTTCGGCACGGTCTACCGGTACGAGAAGTCCGGCGTGGTGCACGGCCTGACCCGGGTCCGGGGCATGACCCAGGACGACGCGCACATCTTCTGCACCGAGGAGCAGATGGCCGGCGAGCTGAAGTCGCTGCTCGCCTTCGTCCTGGAGCTGCTGCGCGACTACGGCCTGGACGACTTCTACCTCGAACTGTCCACCCGTAACCCGGACAAGTCGGTCGGCACCGACGAGAACTGGGTGCGGGCCACCGAGGCGCTGCGCTCGGCCGCCGAGGAATCCGGCCTCACCCTGGTGCCCGACCCGGGCGGCGCGGCGTTCTACGGCCCCAAGATCTCCGTCCAGGCCAAGGACGCCATCGGCCGGACCTGGCAGATGTCCACCATCCAGGTCGACTTCAACCTGCCCGAGCGGTTCGGCCTGGAATACCAGGCGGCCGACGGCAGCCGGCAGCGGCCGGTGATGATCCACCGGGCCCTGTTCGGGTCGATCGAACGGTTCTTCGGGGTGCTCACCGAGCACTACGCCGGAGCCTTCCCGGCCTGGCTGGCGCCGGTGCAGGTGGTCGGCATCCCGATCCGCGAAGACCACACCGAGTACCTGCACGGCTTCGTCGCGGCGCTGCGCGCCGAAGGCATCCGGGCCCAGGTCGACGCGGGTGACGACCGGATGCAGAAGAAGATCCGCACCGCCCAGCAGCAGAAGATCCCGTTCATGGTGATCGCCGGGGACGACGACGTGGCCGCCGGCACCGTGTCGTTCCGCTACCGCGACGGTTCGCAGCGCAACGGGGTGCCGGTCGCCGAGGCGGTCGCCCACGTGCTCGACGTGGTCTCCTCGCGTACCAACTCGGGGCCGTCCGCCGGCAGCTGACCCCGGCCCGCCACCGGCCGCGTACCCACGGCCGGTGGCGGTCGGCGCGGGAGATCGTAGGATCGGCGGTGTGACTGGGGCGGAGCGGCACCTCGACGGCGACACGGACCACGGCCCGGCGGACGACGGACTGGCGGACGGGCTCGACCGGCTCTGGACGCCGCACCGGATGACCTACATCTCGGGGGAGGACCGGCCGGAGGGCGGCTACGAGAAGCCCGCCGGCTGCCCGTTCTGCCTGGCCCCCGGCCTGCCGCCGGAGCGGAGCCTGGTGGTGGCCCGGGGCGAGCACGTCTTCGCGGTGCTCAACCTCTACCCGTACAACCCGGGGCACCTGCTGGTCTGCCCCTACCGGCACGTGGCCGACTACACCGCCCTCGACCAGGCCGAGACGGTGGAGCTGGCGGCGTTCACCCAGACCGCGATGCGGGTGGTCCGGCAGGTCAGCAGCGCGCACGGGTTCAACCTGGGGATGAACCAGGGCGGGGTGGCCGGCGCCGGCATCGCCGCCCACCTGCACCAGCACGTGGTGCCCCGGTGGGGTGGGGACATCAACTTCATGCCGGTGATCGGCCGGACGAAGGTGCTCCCGCAACTGCTCTCCGACACCCGCGAGTTGCTCGCCCGCGCCTGGCCGTCCTGAGCGGCGGCCCGGGCTATCCGCTAGTTGCTCGCCCGCGCCTGGCCGTCCCGGCCGGCGGCCCGGGCCACCCGCCACGGCACCCCCGGGTCCGGCGCGGGCCGGTGTGCCGGGGCCGCGTGACGGCACGTCCGGGTCGGGCGCGGGTCGGTGGGCCGGGCCTGCGTGACGGGTGCGGCGGTCGGTGTGGCGACTCCTAGGATGTGATCATGGCGTTGTTGCACCAGGCGGAGATCCGCCCCACGAAACTCGAACTCCTGGCCGGTTGGCTGCCGGGCCGGCGCTGGTATTCCGGGCCGGCGGCCGGCGAGCCGGTCCGGGTGGCCGCCTACCGGTTCGACGACCCCGCCGGTGCCGTCGGTATCGAGACGATCCTGGTACGGGTCGACGCCGGCCCGGTCTACCAGGTCCCGCTGACCTACCGGGACGCGCCGTTGGCCGACGCCGACGAGTGGCTGGTCGGCACCACCCACCACTCGGTGCTCGGCCCCCGCTGGGTCTACGACGGGTGCGGCGACCCGGTCTACGCCGCCGCCCTGGCCGCCGCCATCCTCACCGGCACCGGTCAGGCGCAGGAGTACTTTGAGATCGACGGAGTGCGGGAAGTCCGCGAGCCGTCCATGACGGTGGCCGGCACCGGCAACGTCGGGGCCCCCGTCGTCGGCGCGGTACGCCAGGTGGGCGACGACGACCCGACCAGCATCGGCACCGACACCGTCGACCTGCTCGTCGCCCGCCGGCTGCCCGGTGCCGGACTGCCCGACGACGGGCCGGCCGCCGCCACCCTGACCGGCCGTTGGCCTGGGCAGTCGACCCCGGTGCCGCTGGCCCGAGCCCTGCCCCGCTGATCACCCGGCGGGCCCCGGCACCACCGGGCGGGCCGGGTGGGTCGCCGTCGTCCGTTGTCCGTGCCGCCACCGGGTGGGTCGCCGTCGTCCGGTGTCCGCGTCGCCACCGGTGGGCCGGGTGGGTCGCCGTCGTCCGGTGCCACCCTGCCCGCCTTCACCGCCCGCGACGGCGTGTGCCGACCGGCGGGGTCGGCGAAGTCCGCGCCGCCATCCGCCGTGCCGTGCCGGCGGTGTCGCTTGTGGTCGATCGGGCACGATGCGTCAGCTTCGTCTCCCCACGCGTCCCGAAGGTGACACGATGCGGCGATGGCAGTGACGACACGGATGTTGGGTCGCAGCGGCATCGAGGTCAGCGCCCTCGGCATGGGCTGCTGGGCGATCGGCGGCCCCTGGGCCGAGGGCACCCAACCGCTGGGCTGGGGCGCGGTCGACGACGAGGAGTCGGTGCGGGCCGTCCGCCGCGCGCTCGACCTCGGGGTGACCTTCTTCGACACCGCCGACACGTACGGCGCGGGGCACAGTGAGCGGGTCCTCGGCCGGGCGCTGGCCGGCCGCCGCGACGAGGCGGTGATCGCCACCAAATGGGGGTACACCTTCGACGAACGGTCCCGGCAGGCCACCGGCGAGGACGCCTCCCCGGTGTACCTGCGGCGGGCGGTCGTCGACTCGCTGCGCCGCCTCGACACCGACCGGATCGACCTCTACCAGCTGCACCTGGGTGACCTCCCGCTGCCGCGGGTGGAGGCGCTGGTCGGCACCTGCGAGGAACTGGTCGCCGACGGACTCGTCCGGGCGTACGGCTGGAGCACCGACCGGGCCGACCGGGCCGCCGGGTTCGCCCAGGCGGCTCCGCACGCCACCGCCATCCAGCACAGCCTGTCGGTGCTGCGCGACGCCCCGGTGATGCTGGCCGCCTGCGACAAGCACGACCTGGCCAGCGTCAACCGGGGGCCGCTCGCGATGGGGTTGCTCACCGGCAAGTACACCAACGGCTCCACGCTGCCCCGCGACGACGTGCGGGGAGTGGCGCCGGGTTGGCTGGAGTGGTTCCGCAGCGGTCGACCCGCACCGGAGTGGCTGCGTCGGGTCACCGCCGTGCGGGGCGCGCTCACCGCCGACGGGCGGACCCTGGTCCAGGGCGCGCTGGGTTGGCTCTGGGCGCGCAGCGACCGGACGGTGCCGATCCCCGGTTGCCGTACCGTCGCCCAGGTCGAGGAGAACGCCGCCGCGTTGCGCCTCGGCCCGCTCACCCCGGACCACTTCGCCGAGGTGGAACGGCAACTCGCCGCCCTGCGTACAGCCGCCCTCCGGGACGCCGACCGCCCCCACTGGCCACTACCCCCCGTCCCCGCCGCCCGCCCCTGACCCCCGCCCACCCGTCCCCCACCCCCGCCACCTCCCACCCCCGTCGATCATGGAGTTGTGGGGCCCCGCGTAAGCGACATATGGGGCTCAACACCCACCACAACTCCATGATCGACGCGGTGGGGTGGTGGGGCGGTGGGGGTGGTGGGGCGGTGGGGGTGGTGGGGTGGGGTGGGTGGTAAGGGTGGGGTTGGGTTATTTCGGGGTGGGGGTGGGGGTGTAGTGGGCGAAGGTGCGGCGGAAGGTGCCGGTGCCGGCGGTCAGGGCCCGCAACTGCACGGCGTAGCGCAGCAGTTCCTGGGCGGGGACCTCGGCCCGGACCAGGGTGCGGCCCTCGACGTCCGGGTCGACCTCGGTGCCGAGCACCCGGCCCCGCCGGCCGGACAGGTCACCCAGCACCGCACCGACCGAGGAGTCGGCGACCCGGACCACCACCTCGTCGACCGGCTCCAACAGGGTCGGAGCGCCCCGCTCGGCGGCGTCGCGCAGGGCGAGCGCGCCGGCCGCCTGGAACGCGGCATCGGAGGAGTCGACGCTGTGCGCCTTGCCGTCGACCAGGGTCACCCGCACGTCCACCACCGGATGCCCGGCGACCACCCCGCGGGCCAGCTGCGCCCGGACACCCTTCTCCACCGCCGGTACGTAGTGGTGCGGCACCGCCCCGCCGACCACCCGGTCGACGAACTCGACACCCGCCCCCCGGGGCAGCGGCTCCACCTCGATGTCGCAGACGGCGTACTGACCGTGCCCGCCGGACTGCTTGACGTGCCGGCCGTGTCCGGTGGCGGCGGCCGTGAACGTCTCCCGCAACGGCACCCGCACCGGCTCGGTGTCCAGCTCCACCCCGCCGGCCCGGAGCCGGTCGAGCACCACGTCGGCGTGTGCCTCGCCCATGCACCAGAGCACCAGTTGGTGGGTGTCCGGGTTGCGCTCCAGCCGTAGCGTCGGGTCGCCGACGATCAACCGGCCCAGGTTGCGGGCCAGGGCGTCCTCGTCGGTCCGGCTCCGGGCGGCCACCGCCACCGGCAGCAGCGGCTCCGGCATCTCCCAGGGCGCGATCAGCAGCGGCTCCCCCTTCGCCGAGACGGTGTCGCCGGTCTCCGCGCTGCCCGCCTTGGTGATCGCGCAGATGTCGCCCGCGACGCACGCGTCCACCTCGCGCAGGGCCGCCCCGAGCGGGCGGTAGACGTGCCCGACCCGCTCGTCGGCGTCGTGGTCGGGGTGGCCGCGCTCGACCAGCCCGTGCCCCGACACGTGCACCGTCTGGTCGGGGCGCAGCGTGCCGGAGAAGACCCGGACCAGGCAGACCCGGCCGACGTGCCGGTCGACGGTGGTCCGGACCACCTCGGCGACCAACGGGCCGTCCGGGTCGCAGTCCAGCGGCGGGCGGGGGGAGCCGTCCACCCCGGTCACCGCCGGGACCTCGCGTTCCAGCGGCGACGGGAAGGCCGACACCAGGGCGTCGAGCAGCACGTCCAGCCCGACGCCGGTGGCCGCGCAGACCGGCGTCACCGGGTGGAAGTGGCCCCGGGCGACCGCCCGCTCCAGGTCGGTGACCAGCACGTCGGTGTCGATCTCCTCGCCGTCGAGGTAGCGGTCCATCAGGGTCTCGTCCTCGCTCTCGGCGATGATCCCCTCGATCAGCTCACCCCGGGACTCGGTGATCGCCGGCAGGTGCTGCGGGTCCGGCTCCCGGACGTCGGCGGGCAGCCCGGCCGAGTAGTCGTGCACCCGCCGGGTGATCAACGCGAGCAGCCCGACGACCGCCTCGCCGTCGTCGCCGAGCATCGGCAGGTGCAGCGGGAGCACGTTGTCTCCGAAGACCCGCTGGCACAGCGCCACCGCCTCGTCGAAGTCGGCGCGCGGGTGGTCCAGCCGGGTGACCGCCACGGCGCGCGGCAGGTCCACGGCGGCGCACTCCTCCCAGAGGGCGGCGGTGGCGGCGTCCATCCCGTCGACGGCGGACACCACGAACAGTGCCGCGTCGGCGGCCCGCAGCCCGGCCCGCAGCTCGCCGACGAAGTCGCCGTACCCGGGGGTGTCCAAGAGGTTGACCGTCACCCCGGCGTGCACCAGTGGGGCGCAGGCGAGGCTTACCGAGCGCTGCTGGCGTACCGCGGCGGGGTCGTGGTCGCAGACGGTGGTGCCGGCGGCGACGGTGCCGGCCCGGTCGATCGTGCCGGTGGCCGCGAGCAGCGCCTCGACCAGGGTCGTCTTGCCGGCGCCGGAGTGTCCGACGAGCACCACGTTGCGTACCCGGTCGGGCGTGGTCACCACCGGCGTGTCACCGGTGGCGCCCTGGTCCTGGTTCTTCTGCGCCATCGCGGCGCACCTCCCTGAGCCGGTGGTGGGTGGCGACCGCCGCGCACGACGGGGAGCGGCCCGGTCGGGTGCCGCGGCGATATCCTCCGGTGGCCCGGCGACCGGCGAACGGTCAACGGGCGAGGTGGTGAGCTGGCTCACCTTCCGCCCCGATCCCACACCCGTCGACGGACCCCGCACAAGTCTCGTCGGGCGGGTCGGGCGACCGGCCGTATCGCGCGGCACTGCCGGCCGTTATCGTGGGACCGCCATGGCGAAGATCTTCCAAGTGACGGCCCGCGCGGGGATGACCCGCGTCGTGGAGCCGGTCGCGCGCGGTCTGCTCCGCGCCGGTGTGTCCCCCAACGCGGTCACCGTGGCCGGCACCGTCGGCGTGCTCGTCGGCGCGCTCGGATTCGGTGCCCGCGGCCAGCTGGTGGCCGGAGCGCTGATCGTGACCTTCTTCGCGCTGACCGACATGCTCGACGGGACGATGGCCCGGATGAGCGGCGGCTCGACCCGGTTCGGCGCGTTCCTCGACTCGTCGATGGACCGGGTCTCCGACAGTGCGGTGTTCGGCGCGGTCGCCTACTGGCTGGCCACCGAGGGCAACCACTCCGGGGTGGCCGCCGCGTTGATCTGCCTGGCCGCCGGAGGGCTGGTCTCCTATGTCAAGGCCCGCGCCGAGGGGTTGGGGATGAGCGGGAACGTGGGCGTCGCGGAACGCACCGAACGGCTGCTGATCGTCGGGGTCGGTGGGCTGCTCACCGGCCTCGGGGTCGGCCCGGCCCTGGAGATCTCGCTCTGGCTGCTCGCCGCCGTGTCGATCTTCACGGTCGGCCAGCGGGTGGCCCACGTTTACCGGCAGGCGCAACTGGCCGGCCCCGAGTGAACCTCACCGAACTCGGCTACGTCGCCGGCTGGCGGCTGGCCCGCGCGCTGCCCCGGCCCGTGGTCGCCGCGGCCTTCCAGGCGGGCGCCGACCGCGCCCACCGCGCCCGGGGCAAGGGCGCCACCCGACTGCGCGCCAACCTGCGCCGGGTGGTCGGCCCCGATCTGCCCGAGGCGGAGCTGGACGCACTGGTCAAGCAGGGTCTGCGGTCGTACGCCAGGTACTGGATGGAGGCGTTCCGGCTGCCCTCGCTGAGCCGCCAGCAGATCCTCGACGGGTTCCACCTCGGCGGGTCGGAGCTGCTCGTCGCCGACGTGGCGGCCGGCCGGGGCGCGGTGGTGGCGTTGCCGCACGCCGGCAACTGGGACGCCGCCGGCGCCTGGGTGGCCGCCGCCGGGTTGCCGATCACCACGGTCGCCGAGCGGCTCAAGCCGGAGGGCGTCTACCGGCGCTTCCTCGCCTTCCGCGAGGGTCTCGGCATGGAGATCCTGCCCACCCACGGCGGTGCCCGGCCCGCCTTCGACGTGCTGGTGGACCGGCTCGGCGCGGGCACCGTGGTGCCGCTGCTGGCCGACCGGGACCTGTCCGCCCGGGGCATCGAGGTGGACTTCTTCGGCGGCCGTACCCGGATGCCGGCCGGGCCCGCCCTGCTGACCATCCGCACCGGCGCCCCGCTCTACGTGGCGTCGCTGTGGTACGAACCGGAGATGCCGCGCGCGCAGTTGGAGGGCCCGCTGCCGGTGCCCGACCCGGACAGCGCACCGTTGGACGAGCGGGTCCGGGTGCTGACCCAGCGGATTGCCGACTGTCTGGCGGCGGGCATCGCCCGTCATCCGCAAGACTGGCACATGTTGCAGCGGATGTGGCTGGACCAGCGGGGCTCCACCGACGGCGGGTCCACCGCGGCGCCGCCCCCGGCCAGCGCCGGTTCGGTCTGAGGGGAGGGGGCGCCAGTGCGGATCGGCATCGTGTGCCCGTACTCCTTCGACGTCCCGGGCGGGGTGCAGAACCACGTCATGGACCTGGCCGAGGCGCTGCTCGGACTGGGGCACGAGGTGAGTGTCCTGGCCCCCGCCGACGAGGAGTCGACGCTGCCGCCGTACGTGGTCTCCGCCGGGCGGGCGGTGCCGCTGCCGTACAACGGTTCGGTGGCCCGGATCGCGTTCGGGCCGGTCTCCACCGCCCGGGTGCGGCGCTGGCTCACCCGGGGCGAGTTCGACGTGCTGCACGTGCACGAGCCGCTCACCCCGAGCCTGTCGATGCTGGCGGTGCTCTCCGCCCGGGGGCCGGTGGTGGCGACCTTCCACACCGCGATGACCCGGTCCCGGGTGCTCGCCGCCGCCCAGGGGGTGCTCCAGATCCTGCTGGAGCGGATCACCGCCCGGATCGCGGTCAGCGCGTTGGCCCGCAAGGTGCAGGTCGAGCACATGGACGGCGGGGCGGTGGAGATCCCCAACGGGGTGGCGGTGGCGAAGTTCGCCGGGGTCGAGCCGTTGCCCGGTTGGCCGGGGGAGTGCGCCACCGGCAGCGGCGGGACGCTGGGTTTCCTCGGCCGGTTCACCGAGGCCCGCAAGGGTTTCCCGATCCTGCGCGACGCCTTCGTCGCGTTGGCCGCGCACCGGCCGGGGCTGCGCCTGCTGGTGGCCGGACCGGGTGACCCGGACGACCTGTTCGGGCGGTTCCCGGCGGAGCTACGCGACCGGGTGACGTTCCTCGGTCTGGTCTCCGAGGTCGACAAGGCCCGGATGCTGCGCAGCGTCGACCTCTACGTCGCCCCGAACACCGGCGGCGAATCGTTCGGCATGATCCTCACCGAGGCGCTGGCGGCCGGCGCGACCGTGGTCGCCAGCGACCTGGACGCGTTCCGGCGGGTGCTCGACGGCGGGCGGGCCGGTCGGCTCTTCCCGACCGGTGACCCGGCCGGCCTGCGGACCGTCCTGGCGGAGCTGCTCGACGACCCGGCGCAGCGGGCCGCGTTGAGCGCCTGCGGCGATCAGGTGGTGGCCCACTACGACTGGCCGGTGGTGGCCCGTCGGGTGGTGGAGGTCTACGCGGCGGCCATCGAGGCCACCGACGGTCGGGTCATCGACCAGGAGTGGGCGGGGCTGGGTGGTCCGCGGTGACCCCGACGGTGCCGCAGCTGTGGGCGGTGTCGGTCGCCGTGGTCGTCGTCGCCCTGGTCGTGGTCTACCTGGTCTGGACGGCGGGCCGGGTCGAGCGGTTGCAGACCCGGGCGGAGTCGGCGGCCCGCGCGCTCGACGCCCATCTGCTGCGCCGGGCCGCCGCCGCCGCGGTGCTGGCCGAGCAGCGCCACGGCGTGGAGCTGTACGCGGCGGCGCGGATCGCCCTGGACGCCGTCCCCGAGGAGCGGGAGGCGGCGGAGAACGACCTCACCCGGCAACTGCGGGCGGCCCGGCTGGACCCGGCCGATCCCTCCTGCGGGGCGGTGATCGCGGCGAGCCGGCGGCTGGCGCTGTCCCGGCAGGTGCACACCGACCTGGTGCGGGACGCGCGTAGCGCGCGGAGCCGACCGCTGGTGCGGGTGTGCCGGATGGGCCGCCGCCACCCCTGGCCGCGGTATTTCGACATCGACGACCCCACCCTGGCCCTGCCCGCCGACGTCCCGGCGGGCTGACCGGGGCTGCCGACCGGTTGCTGCCCGACGGTGCGGCCCCTTTCGCGGTGGCGGCCCCGGGTCGCGGTGGCGGCTCGGGTCGCGGTGGCGGGCGGGTCGCGGTGGCGGGCGGCACCGGCCCGGGTCGAGCCGGGGTGACGGGGGCCACAGGGCAGGCCACCGTGGGGCCGATTGGCTGTCGGAGCGGCGTCCGGGGCGTCATAGCATCAGCCGGAGCCAGCCCCCGAGCACGTCCGAGGAGTGATGGACCATGTCCGAAACGACGTCCCCGAGCGCCGATGCCCCCCAGGTCCGGGGCACCGCCCGCGTCAAGCGCGGCATGGCCGAGATGCTCAAGGGCGGCGTGATCATGGATGTGGTCACCGCCGAGCAGGCCAGGATCGCCGAGGACGCCGGTGCGGTCGCCGTCATGGCGCTGGAGCGGGTGCCGGCCGACATCCGCGCCCAGGGTGGCGTGTCCCGGATGAGCGACCCGGACATGATCGACGGCATCATCGCGGCCGTGTCCATCCCGGTGATGGCCAAGGCCCGGATCGGTCACTTCGTCGAGGCGCAGGTCCTGCAGTCCCTCGGCGTCGACTATGTCGACGAGTCCGAGGTGCTCACCCCGGCCGACTACGCCAACCACATCGACAAGTGGGCGTTCACCGTCCCGTTCGTGTGCGGCGCGACCAACCTGGGTGAGGCGTTGCGCCGGATCACCGAGGGCGCGGCCATGATCCGCTCCAAGGGCGAGGCGGGCACCGGGGACGTCTCCAACGCCACCATGCACATGCGGAGGATCCGGCAGGAGATCGCCCGGCTCAGCTCCCTGCCGGCCGACGAGCTGTTCGTCGCGGCCAAGGAGTTGCAGGCCCCGTACGACCTGGTCAAGGAGGTCGCCGAGACGGGCAAGCTGCCGGTGGTGCTGTTCACCGCCGGGGGCATCGCCACCCCGGCCGACGCCGCGATGATGATGCAGCTCGGCGCGGAGGGCGTCTTCGTCGGCTCCGGCATCTTCAAGTCCGGCAACCCGGCGCAGCGGGCCGCCGCGATCGTCAAGGCGACCACCTTCCACGACGACCCGGACGTGCTGGCGAAGGTGTCCCGGGGCCTGGGTGAGGCGATGGTCGGCATCAACGTCGACGAGATCCCCCAGCCGCACCGGTTGGCCGAGCGCGGTTGGTGAGGCTTGGGTCGGGGCTGCTGCCGGTGGCGCGGGAGGAGGGGACGTGGGTGGACCGGTGATCGGGGTGCTCGCCCTCCAGGGTGACGTCCGTGAGCATGTTTCCGCCCTCGCCGGGGTCGGCGCGGACGCCCGTGCGGTGCGTCGGCCAGCCGAGCTGGACGCGGTCGACGGGCTGGTGATCCCGGGTGGGGAGTCCACCACCATGAGCCGGCTGGTGGACATCTTCGGGCTGCGCGCGCCGATCGACGAGCGGATCGCCGCCGGGATGCCGGTCTACGGGTCCTGCGCCGGGATGATCATGTTGGCCACCGAGGTGCTGGACGGCCGTCCCGACCAGCGGGGCTTCGCCGGCATCGCGATGACGGTGCGACGCAACGCGTTCGGTCGGCAGGTCGACTCGTTCGAGGCTCCGGTGGAGATCACCGGGATCGACGGCGGGCCGTTCCACGCCGTGTTCATCCGCGCCCCCTGGGTCGAGCGGGTCGATGCCGACGTCGAGGTGCTGGGCCGGGTCACCGGGGGTCCGGCCGTCGACCGCATCGTCGCCGTCCGCCGGGGCAACCTGGTGGCGACGTCGTTCCATCCGGAGTTGACCGGGGACCTGCGTCTGCACCGTTACTTCGCCGACCTGGTCGGGGCCGCCCGCTGAGCCGCCCATCTCCCGGCGAAAGGGGCGATTTCCGCGCGGGTTGGTGGCGGTGCCGCGCCGGGTGTGACGGCGGGGTGGGTGCTCTCGGTAGGATTGCCGCGGTTCGGCGCGGGCACTGCCCGTCGCAGCCCTCCAACGCGGCCGGTGCTGGCCCGGAGTCGGCGCGGCCAGCCGACGCGAGGCGTGAGTCAACAGACGGAGGTACGAGATGTCCGGCCACTCTAAATGGGCGACCACCAAGCACAAGAAGGCCGTCATCGACGCCAAGCGCGGCAAGATGTTCGCCAAGCTGATCAAGAACGTCGAGGTGGCGGCCCGCACCGGCGGCGGTGACCCGGCCGGTAACCCCACCCTCTTCGACGCCATCCAGAAGGCCAAGAAGAGTTCGGTCCCGAACGACAACATCGACCGCGCGGTCAAGCGCGGCTCCGGCCTGGAGGCCGGCGGCGCCGACTGGCAGACCATCATGTACGAGGGGTACGGCCCGAGCGGCGTGGCCATGCTGATCGAGTGCCTGACCGACAACCGCAACCGGGCCGCCACCGAGGTCCGCACGGCGTTGACCCGTAACGGTGGTTCGCTCGCCGACGCCGGCTCGGTGTCGTACATGTTCTCCCGCAAGGGCGTGGTGATCGTCCCCAAGGCCGACACCACCGAGGACGACGTGATGATGGCGGTCCTCGACGCCGGGGCCGAGGAGGTCAACGACCTCGGTGAGGCGTACGAGGTGGTCTCCGAGCCGACCGACCTGATCGCGGTCCGCACCGCCCTGCAGGAGTCCGGGATCGAGTACGAGTCGGCCGAGTCCGCCCTGATCCCCAGCGTCAACGTGCCGTTGGACGAGGACGGCGCACGCAAGATCTTCAAGCTGATCGACGTGCTGGAGGACTGCGACGACGTGCAGAACGTCTACGCCAACTTCGACGTCTCCGACGAGATAGTTGCACAACTGGCCTGACCGTGTCTACTCTGCCGGACCATGACCCCCGGTAGAAGAGCCCTGCGTGCCTCCCTGTACGTCCGCCTGTCCAGAGCCGCTGATGATCGCAACCTCTCCAAGCAGGGGATGGTTGATGACCTGCGGCGGCTCTGCGCGTCTCACGGGTTCCAGGAAGTTGCCCTACACGTCGATGACGGAGCGTCGGGAGGCATCCGTAACCGGCCAGCCTTCAAGGGGTGGCTTGCTGACGCCCTTGAGGGCAACGCTGACGTCCTAGCGGCCTGGCACGTAGACCGGTTGTCTCGTGAGGGCTTGAACGTCGCAGCAACGATCCTGGACGTCATCGAGGGCAAAGACCCTGAGACTGGTCAGGTGGTTCGGCCACCGGTACGGCTGATCGGCTATGACGACAGGCTTGATTCGGCCGATGGTGAGGGCTTCCGGCTGAACTTCGTCATCAAAGCGGAACTTGCCCGCGCTGAGCTGTCTCGGATGAAGTCCCGTGCACAGGCTCGTGTGCGCCGGATGCGCAAAGAGAAGCGCAACGTCGGCGGCCTGGTCCCCTACGGGTATCAGAAGGCTCTACGGGGAGAGCATGAGCTAGAGCACGATCCTGTCAGTGCGCCCCTGCTGCAAGAGGCTGTTGCCAGGGTCATTGATGGAACGAGCATTTCCAGCATCGCCCGAGACTTCAACCAAACCGGTGTGCTGTCTCCTCGGGACCACGCTGCTATGCGCGACACCGGAAAGCCTCGTAGGGACAAGGAAACCGGGGAACCGCTACCGCCACAGGAGTGGACCGATCAGACCCTACGCCGGATGCTGACCAATCCTGTCCTTCTTGGCTACCTCACCGTTGACCGGATTATCGTCAAAGAGAACGGTTCCCCGGTCATGCGTGGCAAGCCGCTGATCTCTGAAGACGATTGGGCAGCTCTGCAAGACGCTATTACCGGTGCGAGGAAGCCTAAGACGAGGAAGGCTCCTGACGCTCTGCTGTCCGCTGCTGCGCACTGTCCTCACTGCGGTGAAGTCCTGCATTTCAATTGGATGGTGAAGCGGGACCGCAAGCAGGATTACAAATACTACCGATGCTCTGGACGCAGCAGGAAGGGCAACGGCTGTGAGGCAGGGTCGGTTCGGGCTGAGCAGCTTGAAAGCGCTGTGGAATTTGTCTTCCTCGCCAAGATGGGTGACCTGGACGTCATGAAAAAGATGTACGTCCCAGGGGATGACACGGCAACCCTGCTGTCAGAGGTGGAAGAGCGTTTGAAGGAGCTTCGTGAGGACAGGCAGGCTGGCCTGTACCGGGGGGAGCAGGGAACAGCAGAGTTCCGGCAGATGTACTCAGAGCTTGAGTCTCGGCGGGAAGAGTTGGAATCCCTGCCGTCCCGGCCGGAAGGCTGGAAGTATGTGCCTACCGGCAAGACGTACCGGCAGCTCTGGGAAGGCGCTGACATTCCTGCGAAGCAGGGACTTATCCGCGATTCGGGTATGAAGATCTTCGCTGCGATGAATCCTGACG
Source organism: Micromonospora sp. CA-248260 (assembly GCF_050942205.1). Taxonomy (NCBI): domain Bacteria; kingdom Bacillati; phylum Actinomycetota; class Actinomycetes; order Micromonosporales; family Micromonosporaceae; genus Micromonospora; species Micromonospora sp. CA-248260. Next base: position 2,389,774 of record NZ_CP192021.1, read on the forward strand.
AGAAACCTGAGGATGTCCGGCAGTATTGGGACACGCTGGCCGCTACTGAGGGTAACCGTTATCAGGTTGAGTTAGAGCCAAAAGACACCGGAGGGTCACGAATCTGGGTGATCTGGCATGGTGATATGGCCGCGAGGATTCAAGAGAAGATCCGCTAGAAACAGATCCGGATGGGGTCGGCTGCTCTTTAGAGGGGTCGACCCCTTCTGTGTGCTCTCTTCCCTCCAAAACGTAGGGATGTGCCCTGACCTGCTCTTATACCAGATCTGAGCTGAGTGGGAGATTACAACGCTCTGACCTGCTCTTGTTTCATATTTGATACGAGTGCAGGGATCGTTTCTGATACGAGTCATAAGAATCTAGATTTAAGAGATTTTAAATAAGGGGCATGAAGACCCTTCTGCTCCGCAGAAGCAAAACGGACATGCGCCTTCTGTCGCTTCGCTCCAGGCGGCTTGTCCGGGCTTTAACTTCGTTCTTAGGCAAATCCTGAGGCATAGCCTCAGTTCACAGAGGTGAGGATGTGTCTTCTCGCCTATGGCGAGGATTTGCTAAGAGCGCTTAGCGGCTTACGCGCCAGTTTGGCCCGCCGCCCCGCCCGCCTGAACCATCTTAAAACCCTCTCAGATCGATTCTGAGCGTCCTGGAGGGTCGGATGGCTACCCGTGTAAGGGTATGGGGTTCTCAAAGGCTTAGAAAGGCTCTGAGGGCTTTGAGCCTGATCGGGTCTGAGCATAGAAATCTGAGTGAAGACTACTAACACTTGTGTGGATTAACTCTTTGCAATCAAAAGAGGAATTACTGAGAGTCATCAATGACTTGTCCAACATTAAGAATTGGTAACATGGGAGGTTCCAAGATCGTTTGACCGTTATAGTATGTGTAGGAGCGAAAAGCTCCTGTGCGGTTCCTCTTTCGATCTCATGTGAAGGGGGCGGCTGGTTTCACATCTGGCCGCCCCTGAGACGAGGAACCGAATCCATGAATCGAAATTGAAGGAATATAGCCATGTCTGAACAGAATTCTTATCCTGCGTCATCGCAGTTCGTGATGGTGCCTTACGCCATGATGCAGGCTTTTGCTACTGGTGAGGTATCCGCCCCCGCTTACGCGCTCTACACAGTCATTCGCTTCCATTGGGGAGGCTTTGACAGGACGTTCCCTAAGCAGGAAACAATCGCTGAGAAGTCGGGTATGAGCGTCCCATCGGTCAAGCGTCTTCTCAAGGAACTTGCTGACAAGGGTTGGATCATCAAGGAGCGCCAGTCAAGGGTTCACGGCGGGAACGAGTATTGGATTTGTGACGTTCCCTTTGTTCGTCACGCCAACGCCCCAAAGGCTGCCTCTGCCCGCAAGCGCACCAGCACATGCAGCAAGCCAGTCAACAAGGCGGCTCAGGGCTGGAACAGTGAGGAAGAGAAGCGCCCACGTCGAGAATTCGCCATAGCCAAAAAGCAGGCTCAGACGACACAAGCGTCATCGACTGAAGGCAAGCTAGCTGATTCGAATTTCGAGTCAATTCTAGACGACATGAACGATTGGTGAGGAAGAGATTATGACTGAGCCTTATGGCCGAGTGCCACCCCGACTCCTTGACGTGAAGGCTTCAAGCAACGCAATCCGGATCTACGGTTACCTAGACATGATTATCAACTTCTTTGACAGGCATCCCAAACAGGATGAGCTAGCAGAGAAGAATGGGATGTCTCGAAGTACAGTGCAGCGTGCTCTTAAGGAGCTTGAAGAGCTTGGCTTCATCTCGGTTACGGATCGGCTGGGTCGAGGTTTGCCAAACACGTACAAACTCAATCACTGACAAGCAGCCGACCTGGTTCTGTAACGAGGTTCGAAGCGCCAACAGCCGATTACATAAGTGAGGCGAAAGGATCGCCAAAGAGGAGAGTAAGAGATGTCAGAGCAGATGTATGGAGCCTTTAATTCGAACAGTAGGACGTGGGCCACACCAGGCGGAAAGGTGTTGCTAGATACGTTCGAAAACATGCAGAGGGTAGAACCGCTCTACCCAACCTATGCGGGTTGGTTGATTGCGCCATACCCGCATCTGACCGCTGATGACCTCGCGGCGGATATCCGAAACGAGATGCGTTGTTGGCAGTGTGGCGTTAAGAGTAAGCCTGTCGAATGCACAACCTTTGAGGACGTAGCGAATGGTATTGAGCATCGCTATATTCCCATGTGGCCTGTGGGAGATCACGAGCATGCAGTTCATCCGCCTACGCAAGAGGTACAGGCAGCGTAGCCGCAACGAAGAAGCCCCGGCCCTCACTACGAGGTGACCGGGGCTTCGCTATTTCAGGAGAATGAGAATGGCTAAGGAAGTTCCCCACGGCAATATCAGATGCTACTGGCGCGGCTGTCGTTGTCAGGATTGCAAGGATGCCAACAACGCCTATCAGAACCGTAGGTATCACGCTAAGAAGGCTGAAGCACTGGCCTTCCAGAACGACACCAAGCCTATCGAGACACAAAAGTATCAGGGCCTAGTAGAGGAAGCCTTACGAGCGTTCCTACTAGACCCTGCGTACATTATTGAAATGGTTCAGGACGCTAGAACCAAGTTCTTGTCTCCACAAGAGCAGTACCTCTGCCCATAGATACCGCGCTCTGAGCCGATCCTCTTGGGAGGCGCTACAGCTAGCGTCGCTGTTGTGTGGTGTCCTGCATCGCAGACGTAGTGACCGTGCCATGCAGAGAAGGTGTCATCCACGCTCTCAGAGGTCTGCTCAGCGGTCAGCGCCTCTAGTTCCTGCTCTGGGTCGGCTAGATCCTGTGGCAGCTCTGAGAGGCTTGCAGGCTTTCCACACATGACACCCGCGATGATCTCCGCCAGGCGTACAACGGCTCTGCGATACGCCTTCTTGTCGGCCGGAGTCATAAGCGCGTAGTTCCCGCCATGCTGGTGCACATACTCGATAAGCTGAAGGTATCGCCCCTTGCCTGCCCTGTGGAAGACAGGTCCGTACAGCGCCTCACGAACGTAGCGAGGAAGGCTGTTCCATTCTGTCAGAATCGCGTATAGCTCGTCTGTGTCGATGATTGACGTGCTCTCCTGAAGCCTCTTGCGGTAGCAGATGTCTGCGGCCTCAGAGTGCAGGATGGTAGCGGGGAATCGGCCATTGGCTACCTTGTTCGGATTCAGGAACAGGTATAGGAATAACTCTTGCCGCAAGTCCTCATACTCGATGTCGATGTTCCAGTCGTATCGAGCTTTTGACGCCTTCTGCCTTGCGATTGTCTCTACTAGCTCCACTAGTTCGGGACGGTATTCAGACTTGGCAGGATCAGCCCAATTGCATTCCATGTTTGCTCCTTAAATCGCCGTTACTTATGTAATCGGCTATTCGTCGGAGTAACCTCAAGTGATCTTGATCACGAAATGCTATTTCAGATCAGATCCGCTGTCTCGGGACAGGAGATATATAGGGAAGGCCGAAACGGTCGAGAAGGATGCGCGCATATTGCGTCGGCATCGGGTTTGGATGGCGGGAAAGCTGAGGTAGAGGCACAGATCTCCTCATGTGCCTCCCTCATTTCACCAGAATCAGAGGAGAGCAACAATGGCTGAAGTAACAATTTGGATTGAGGACGAAGATGGATTGCGCCAGTCGTATTCGGCAGCCGATGAAGACATCCTCGTAGCGCTGAGAGTGACTAAGGATTTCCTTGACAATCACATTGAGATTGCCTCCGCTGACCATCAGCAGTACCCGTGAACACGCCCTGCCATTTCACCAGAATTGAGGAAAGCAATGTTCAACTTCTCATCGCCTGAACCGGGCATCGTGTACGTCGTGATGCTGATTCAGCTTCCTATGGAACTAGAGCAGAGCATGACCACTGAGGAACTTGATCAGTACATGTTCACTCAGTTCGCTAAGCGCTATGCACAGAATTCAAAGAGAAGCGCCTCAGAGGTGAAGCGTGTTATCTACATCAATCGCACCGAGGAAGACTTCGGTCTAGTCCAGTACACGGTTTATGGCGAGGTAGACCAGCGTCCTGCTCCACCACCGGAGCCTGACCCTGAGGAGCCAACAGATCCTCCTACTGATCCTGAGGACCCAACTGATCCGCCTCCCGGCGACGAATGACAAGGAGCTAGGTATGGCCTCTGACAGAAGACACTACAAGTGGATGCACTCAGGGCCATACCTAGAAGCTAAGCGGATCTGCCTAGAGGTGAATGACTACATCTGCCATCTCTGTCACCACGATGGCGCTGACACTGCGGACTACATCACCCCGGTATCAACCAAGCCTGATCAGGACAGAGCAGACCCGTACAACAAGATGCCAGCACACGGAGTGAAGGGTTGTCCTACGTGTGGGAAGAAGTGCAACCCAAGCAGAGGTAACAAGCCTCTGCCTCCTCCACTGAACACGTCAAGGGATTGGTAAGGCCATGCCTATCAACATGTTGGCACATCTTGAAGCATCAATCGTATGGCTCATGCACATGAGGCGACACATCACGTCAGAACTTCCAAGATTTTTTAGAAATCAGACCTCTAGATGACCCCGTGCCAAGTCGAAAAAAATATCCCCGAGGAGGTGCCAGCCATGACAGAGCAGGAGCCGACAGAGCGTGACTTTGTGGGAATCATGCAGGAAGGCACCTACGTAGAGAAGTTGGAAGCCCTAAGGGATCACCTGGCGGAGCGTCTGACTACTGCTGAGCACAGGGAAGCAGCCTCTATCTCAAAGCAGCTCTCAGAAGTCCTGGCGAAGCTGCAACAGGTCAGCCCTCAAGTAAAGGAGGCGTCCCGTGTCGATGTCCTCCGTGCTAAGAGGGAAGCAAGAGCCAAGAATAGGCAACTTCCCGCCGGGTGAAACTGGCGCAGGTGATGATGCTATTGAGTTCGCCGCAGACCTAGGGATTTCTCTCTACGACTGGCAGAAGTACGCAATCCGTAACGGTCTGCGTGAGGTTCCTGATCCGCAGAATCCTGACCTGTTCGTGTGGTCAGCCTCAGACGTAGGGCTCATGGTTCCTCGTCAGAATGGAAAGTCCTACATCATCGATGTTCTGATCCTGGGAGGTCTCTTCCTGTTCGATGAGCGGATCATCTTGACCGCTCAGAAAAAGAAGCCTAACGCAGAAAAGATCTTCTTCCGTGTAGCCAACATCATCGAGAAGTGGGTAAAGGCTGAGGAAGAGGGCAGAGAGAATCCGGGATTAAAGGAACTTCTGCTTCCTGGCAAGACGTGGCTTTCCAAGGAAAACGGTGGTGAGTTCATCAGACTGAAGTCTGGTGCCTTCCTTGAGATGGCAGCGCGAGGAAAGAACGCGCGTGGTGACTCGATTGACAAGCTGATCCATGACGAGGCATACGACCTGACAGAAATTGACGAGGCAGCCCTAAGCTACGCACTGTCAGGAAGCCGGAATTCTCAGACTTGGTACCTGTCCACACCACCCCTGGACACGACTAGCGGTGAGCCATACAGCACCATCCGCGAGCGTGGTCTAGCCAATGATCCTGACGTTTGTTGGATGGAGTGGAGTGTCGACCCGAATAAGCCTCTTGAGGACGTCCTAGACGATAGGGAAGCGTGGTCACAGGCTAATCCTGCGATGAACCTCCATATCCGTGAGTCCACCATCCGCAAGGAGCGAGCAAGGGCCACGAAGAGTAAGAAGGTCGAATCATTCGCTAGAGAGCGTCTAGGACGCTGGCCGGTCAAGTCTGGAAACAACCTCATCAGTGATGAGGCTTGGAACGCTATTGCTGATCCCGAGTCACAGCCGGCGGAAGATGCCTTCTTCTCTATTGGCGTGTGCGCTTGGCAGGTTAAGAACAAGGCTTATGCGGCGGTAACCGTGTGGTCTGAGCGTGAAGACGGACTAGGGCATCTTGAGGTTATCCGTACTGATCCTGGTGTCGATTGGGTGCCTGAATACCTGGCTGAGATGAAGACCAAGTATGGAGACTCACTAGTTGCCATCGGTATCGACCCTCAATCTCCACTGAAGGCAGCGGCTTTCAAGTTCGCATCTCTCGGACTCACGATTCCTGACAATCCTGATGAGCCTGAGTTTGGAGACCTAGCGGTCATGACCGGTGCGGATTGGGTAGCGGCAAACTCTCAGTTCGTTTCAGCTATTGAGGATAAGTCTTTCCGACACAGGCAGTTCGATCCGCTAGACCAGGCCGTTACTGGCGCTGCTACGCGAATGACACAGAGCGGCATTTGGGTATTCGATCGTGCTCGTTCCGATGTTGATACCAGTCCGCTTACCGCAGGACTCATCGCCCGATGGGCCTATGTAACTCGTAAGGATTCGGTCGGCAGTGGTGACTACGACCTAATGGCTTCATTCGGTTAGGAGGGTCACCATCGTGGCTAGTTTCACTCAAAGAATTCGTAACGTCTTCTCTCCGCAGGAGCGTCACGCCAATATCACGACTACTGCTGCGGATCTCATTCCGTCGCGTAACGCCTCGTCTCGTAAGGGCAGAGTCCTGGTCAACAACGACAACGCCATGAGGCATTCTGCGGTCTGGGCCTGCTTGAGACTGAGGGCTGACCTCATCTCGACAATGCCCGCAGACGTGTTCCGCAGGGTCAACGGTCAGCAAATCGAGGTGCCTAAGCCTCCTGTGCTGGTCAACCCTGGTGGGGACAACTGTGACCTACAGGAATGGCTCTACTCGACTCAGGTTGACCTAGATCGGGCTGGCAACGCCTTTGGTCTGATCACTGAGCGAAACGGTAGGGGACTTCCTAACCGTATCGAGCTGTTACCGCTGCAAAGCGTCACGGTTGTCTACAGAGACAACAAGCTCAGCTATCGCGTAGGCAATGAGGAGTTTGACCCTGCTGACATCTGGCATGAGAAGCAGTACACGATCGCTGGTCTGCCTTATGGTCTGTCTCCAATTCAGTATGCGGCCTACTCCATCGGGGAGTACCTGAGTATTCAGGACTACGCAACGGATTGGTTCAACGGCAACGCGATTCCTGCGGCTGTCTTGAAGCACACCAGCAAGAGCCTTCCCGAGGACGTTAAGGAAGCAGCTAAGGCGAGTTTCAAGGCCAACGTTGATGCCGGAGAGGTGTTCGTTCACGGTAATGATTGGGAGTACACCCCGATTCAGACAGTAGACAGCCAAACTCAGTGGCTAGCGGCCAAGCAGTACGGGCTAACCGACATTGCTCGTTTCTTCGGATGCCCTAGCGACCTGATCGACGCTGCGGTTGGTGGAAGCAGCATTACCTACGCCTCGATGAGTCAGCGCAACCTTCAGTTCTTGATTATGAATCTCGGTCCGGCAATCATCCGCCGAGAGAACAAGCTGAGCAAGCTGACCCCTTCACCGCAGTACGTGAAGTTGAATTCAGACGCTCTGCTGAGGCTTGACCCGAAGACACGCGCAGAGATGAACGAGATCAAGTTGCGTTCCCGTCAGATTGCGCCAAGCGAAGTCAGAGAGCAGGACAACCTTCCTGCGTTCACCGATTCACAGCTAGCCGAATTCGACCGGCTGTACGGCCTACCAAAGCAGTCAGGCCAGGATTCCAAGGCAGGTACCAACAATGACTAACACTGCAAACAGGGAAGCGGCTCTACGCCGCTCTGCGGCTCTCAAGCCTCAGGGCTCAGCCGGACAGCGGCCAGGCCCAAGCGCAGCACCAGCCGGCGCAGCTCGGTCACTGGGCTTTGAGGCCAAGCAGCTACGCGCCAGCCTCATTGAGCGTGACGGCAGAAGCTTCTATCAGCTTGACGGATACGCCTCAGTTGTCGAGACACCTTATGAGATGTGGGACATGTTCGGCGGCTACGACGAGGTGATTGACGCCAGAGCGTTCGACGCCACGCTAGCGGCTAATCCTGATGTGGCGTTCCTGGTGAACCACAGAGGCGTAACCATGGCTAGGACTACCAATAACACTCTAGAGCTGTCTGTGGACGCTCTAGGGCTGCGTTCGGTAGCTCTGCTCAATCCTGAGCGCCAGGACGTCAAGGATCTCATCCTAGCTATCGAGGATCGCAACATCGATCAGATGAGCTTTGGATTCCTGATTGAGGATGCTCAGTGGAACGACGATTTCTCAGAGTTCCGGATCACTCAGGTAGATCTTCACAGAGGTGACGTGTCCGCAGTCAACTACGGCGCGAATCCTCATACCTCCATCGCGGCCAGGTCGAGAGAAATCATGTCTGAGCTAGATGGACTTCCGCTTGGTGCGGCTCGTGCCGCTTTTGAGCGTCTTAATTCTCGGCTGAGTGGATCGGCCGATGTTTCTACTACTTCTGCGCCAACCGGACGCAGTATTTCGCTGGTCGAAACCATGCTACGGCTGGACGACTAGCAATCAGCACTGACCCATAAACCGCAACTCCATTTGGCAATCAGACCGAGGAGCAGCTTTACGGATCAAGCCGGCAATCAGACCGGTAGTGACGCAGAAGCGTGCGGAAGGGTTTCCAATCCCTTTCCGAAAAGAGAAATGAAATGGCTACTGTAACTGAACTTATCCAGTCACTTGAGGTTGAGCTTAAGATGGCTGAGCGCGACAGAGAGCGCGCAAATGCAGAAGTTCTGCACATTATCGACAAGGCAAAGTCTGAGGCACGTTCGAACTTCACTCCTGATGAGGATCGTCAGGTCAAGGAGCTTGAGGCCAAGCGTGACCAGGCTAAGAAGGACATCGACGGCATCAAGTTCAAGCTTGAGACTGCCCGTGCCGCTGCGGCTGACCAGGACGCGAATGAGAAGGCTTACGCTGAGCGTGCCGGTACTGGTGCCAGCAAGCCTGCCTATGACCAGGTTGCCCGTGTAGGCGCTGAGGCGCGTACCTATAGCAGGGAAACTGATCGCAAGGGTTCCCAGTTCGCTCGTGACGTGGCTCGTTCGTTCCTCTTTAGGGACCTTGACGCTGAGCACAGGCTTAACCGTCACATGGCAGAAGAGCGTGTAGAGCGCGGCCAGTACCTAGAGCGTGCGGCTGGAACTGGTGCCTTCTCTGGCCTGGTTGTTCCTCAGTACCTAACTGAGATGTACGCCCCGAACGTCAAGGCTATGCGTCCATTCGCGGACATCTGCAACAAGCATGACCTTCCGGCTAGCGGTATGACTGTGAACATCAGCCGTGTCACTACTGGTTCGTCTGTGGCTCTTCAGTCGTCTGAGAATTCGGCTGTGTCGGAAACGAACATGGACGACACTCTTCTGACTGAGAATGTGCAGACCGCTTCTGGTCAGCAGACTCTTTCTCGTCAGGCAATCGAGCGTGGTACTGGTGTGGAAGAGATCGTGATGAGCGACCTGTTCCGCTCGTATGCAACTACTCTTGACAACACTCTCCTTAACCAGGCGACTACTGGTCTGTCTGCGGTTGCTCAGTCTGTTGCTTACACCGATCCCTCTCCTACGGCTGCTGAGCTGTACCCGAAGTTTCTGAACGCTAGCGCAAACATTGAGGATGCTCTGTTGGGACAGGCAACCCCTTCTCACGTGATCATGCACTCTCGTCGCTGGAACTGGCTACAGAGCCAGATGACTAGCACGTGGCCTATGTTCACTCAGCCAGGAATTCCTACTCAGTCTGCTGGTGTCAACACTGGTGTTGGTTACAACGCTGGTATTCGTGGCTACCTGCCTAACGGCCTGGCGGTCATTGTTGACAACAACATCGTTAAGAACCTCGGAACCGGAACCAACGAAGATGAGATCTACGTTGTTGCGGCTGATGAGTGCCACCTGTGGGAAGACCCGAACGCGCCGGTATTCATCCGCGCTGAGCAGGCTGCTGCGGCAAACCTTGGTGTTCTTCTGGTTATGTATGGCTACTTCGCCTACAGCTTCCGTCGTTACACCAACGGTGTAGCCAAGATCGGCGGAACCGGTCTGGTAACTCCGACCTTTGCCTGATGATCCCTCTCTAGTGGGCGGTCTGTCATTCGATGGGCCGCCCACTGCTATTCCTAGGAGAAATTATGTCCAACGACAAAACTGATTCATGGCTTGAGGCTCTGCAGGAAGAGCGTAGGGGTTATGAGGTTCATGGCCTGACCGAGCGTGTCAAGGAAGTCGACAACGCTATTCGCGCCCACCTGACCGCTAAGAACGGTAAGCCTGAGGGCCGCACCAGCACTAATCCGCGCAAGCAGACAGCTAATGCGCCACGTAAGCAGACAACTTGATGAGAGGGGAGGTGGTCAGTGATGTCTTCCACTTTGTACGCGAGTCTTGAGCTGTTCAAGGAATCTCGCACCATCCCTGATAATGAGACTTCACGGGATGAGAGTTTGACAGCAGCTCTGCTGGCTGCCTCCCGTCAAATCGACCGGCTGTGCAGTAAGACACCAGGCGGATTCGCTCTGGCTGATACTGCCACTGCTAGAACCTTCTCCACCATCAGCCGCACCTACTCCGACAGGGATTATGCGTGGCTCCTGGTGGACGACATCGGCAGCCTTGACGGCTTGGTCGTGGAGACAGGCTCAGGCTCTTCCTGGTCGACTGTGACCGGATACGAGACTGGCCCTGACAACGCTTTAGCTAGAGGACTACCGATCAGCAGGCTAGGAACGTCTGGCACCTGGCCGGATAGAGCGCGAGTCAGGATTACCGCTGAGTGGGGATTCCCCGCTGTGCCTCCTGAGATTGAGAGAGCCACGCTGATTCAGGCTAATCGCCTGTTCATGCGTAAGGACTCCGCTCAGGGTGTTGCTGGAAATTCCGAGTGGGGAGTGATTCGTCTCGGCAAGGTTGACCCTGATGTTGAGGCGCTGATTTGGCCTTTCATGGCTCCCGGGTTTGGGTGATCTGCCATGAACATTTCAGAGGTACGACAGGAGCTAGCGAACGCTGTTGCTGTCATTCCCGGCTTCATCGGCTACGGCTATGCGCCTGACTCGATTACGGTTCCCTGCTTCGTCCCTACAGAGGTCGAGCTTGAGGTTAACCAGTCGTTCGGTGGATACGACAAGGCAACCATCACATGTCATGTCCTTGTCTCGGCAGCAGATGACGAGTTTGGTCAGAAGCTCCTAGACGAGTTGTTGTCTCGCACTGGTTCCCGTTCCGTCAGGGCTGCTCTCAATGCGGCTAAAGGTGAGCCAGGGGACTACGCGCTTAACGGTGCTGCTGATGCCTTCACTATCACCCGTATTCAGGGATATCGGAAATACACGTTCGGCGAGACGGAGAAATACTTCGGGGCTGAGATCGTGATTGAGGTTTTAGGAAAGAATGAAGGTGACTGACCGTGGCAAAGTTTGTGATGCACAATACCCGCATATTCGCTGGCGCTGCTGACCTGACAGGAGTCTCTAACAAGGTCGAGGTGTCCAGTGAGGTGGAGGAAAAGGAAGTCACGGCCTTCAACCCTGTAGAGGGTCAGCCAGCCTGGAAGGAAGTCCTTGGTGGACTTGCCTCCACCAAGATCTCTGGTGAAGGCCAGTGGGAAGCTGGTGACCCTTCCAAGGTCGACAACGAGTCATGGTCTGGGCTGGGTGCCGTAGGCGCGTGGACCATCTGTCCTACCGCTGCAAGCTCTGGCAACCTCGCCTACTTCACCAACGGCCTACGTACCTCCTACGAGGTTGGCGGCAAGGTTGGTGACGTCGCTCCCTGGAAAGCTGAGGCGTCGGGTACATGGCCGCTGGTGCGGGGAGTGTCCCTGCACAGCCCTGGAACCCCTCGTACGGCTACAGGAAGTGCACCAGGCGTGCTGCACGTTGCGGTGCCTGCCGGCAAGCAGCTCTACGCCGCTCTGCATGTCCTGTCTGTGGCTGGCACTGGCTCACCGAGCCTGACTGTGGTTGTCGAGTCTGATGACGCTGTGGGCTTCCCGTCGCCGGCTACACGACTGAGCTTCGCTGCGGCTACCGCAGTGGGCAGCCAGATCCTCCGATCGGCTAATACGAACACTGACACCTATTACAGGGTCAGTTACACAATCTCCGGCACGACTCCGAGCTTCCTGTTCATGGTGTCGGTAGGCGTCGCCTAAATCTCTGTTCTCTCTAACCCATCACTCATTGCGGGTGATGGGTTTCTTATTACCTTTTGGAGTTTCTAATGGCAAAGATGGTTCTAACTTCATCGTACGTGGCTCTCAACGGCACTGACCTTTCCGCGTACGCGAACAGCATTGAGCTGAGCACAGAAGTTGACGAGAAGGAAGTCACTACGTACGCCTCTGGCGGATGGAAGGAAGTCCTTGGCGGGCTCAAGTCGGGCACTCTAGCGATTGAGCTTAAGCAGGATGTTGCGGCATCTGCTCTTGACTCGATTATGTGGGCATTGCTCGGAACAAACGTGACCTTTGAGGTTCGACTATCGGGCGCTGCTGTCGGCACATCGAATCCGAAGTACACAGGTGTTGTCATGGTGAAGGAGTGGACACCTATCTCGGGTGGCGTTGGTGACGTGGCTGAGGTCAAGGTTTCCTACTCGACGTCTGGCGCTGTGACTCGCGCAACGAGCTGATAGCCATGATTGAGCTATCAACAGATCAGAAGGCATTGCAGGCTCTAGGCAAGGCGCTCAAGCAGGAAGCGGACGGTAAGAAGCTGCGTCGAGATCTGGCTAGGGAAATGCGCCAGGCGCTAGAGCCTGCAAAGGCCGAGGTTCGCTCTTCTCTGATGTCGATGCAGTCAGGTGGATTACCTGTTGATGGCCCACCTCTGCGTACGACTGTGCTGAAGGGTTTGAAGGCTGAGGCTCGTCTCAGTGGGCGCTCTACCGGTGCGCGTCTGCGTATCAAGCGCACGCCTGGTGTTCGTGGATTCGCTAACGCCCCTAAGAGGCTCAACCGGGCTAACGGGTGGCGACACAAGGTATTCGGCCGGGACGTGTGGGTTCAGCAGGAAGGTCAGCCAGGTTATTTCGACCGGGCACTCAAGAGCAATGCAGCGAAGTACCGCAAGGCCGTTCTAGAGGCCATGGAGAAGACTGCACGAAGAATAGCGAGGAACACAAGATGATCGTTACATACACGCCGGAAGGCGATGCGGCTCAGGAGTGGGAGTTTTCCACCGGCCGGATCAAGGCTAGCGAAGCGGAGATCCTACAGAAGCGCTTTGGTGGCACCTGGGATGAGTTCAAGGTTGGTGTCCTCAAGGGTGATGTGAGGGCTCGTAGGGTCATGCTCTGGCATTGCCTGCGCAGGGACCATCACACGCTGCGCTTTGAGGATATGCCTGACTTCTATGACAGTGAGCTTGAGCTTGAGTTCACGAAGTCTGAGCTTGAAGGAATTCGTGCTCAGGTCGCTACGGCTGGTGGATTGGCTGAGGAAGAGCGTGAGTCGACTTTGGCCGCTCTAGACGCTCAAATCGCTGATGCTCCGGACGGCTTGGGAAAAGCTTCCTCGAAGAACTGAAGCAGAAGTATTGGCCTGACGCTGCTGCGGAACTTCACATTCCCCCATACATGTGGGGTGAATTAACCATGGACGAAATCGAACAAATGTGTGCGGTCATCGACCACATGCGTAAGCAGGCCAAGGAGTCTGAGCGGGGGTAATTGCTATGGCAGATACAAGCGTGGTATTCAACATCCTCGCAAAGGACAAGGCGTCCAAGACGTTTGACTCTATTAAGGGTAAGGCTGCGGTTGCTGGTGCGGCTATTGGTGCCGTACTGGCAGCCGGCCTGGCTACCGGACTTGCAGCGACAATGGACAAGTCCAAGTCTGATGCTCTTCTAGCGGCGCAGATTGGTGGAGACGCGCAGACGGCTGCTGAGTTCGGAAAGATCTCAGGGAACCTGTACGCCAAGGGCTTTGGTGATTCTGTAGAGACTGCCAGCGCAGCTATCAAGGGTGTATGGCAGAACGCGCTAGTCCCTGATGATGCGAGTGACGCAGCTATTGAGGCTGTGTCGGCAAAGGTCTTGACTCTGGGAACAGTCATGGTGGAGGAGTCAGACAGAGTTTCTGCGACCGTGTCGACAATGCTCCGTACTGGTATGGCTAAGAGCGCTGAGGAAGCCTTTGACATCCTCGCCAGAGGTACACAGCAGGGTGTCAACAAGGCTGGGGACCTCCTGGACACGTTCGAGGAATATCCCACCCTGTTCCGTTCTCTTGGCCTCAACGGTACTCAGGCTATGGGTCTGTTGAACCAGGCTATTAAGGGTGGTGCCCGCAATGCTGACCAGGCTGCGGACGCTCTGAAGGAGCTTGGTATTCGGGCTATCGATGGCTCTAAGGGAGCTAGGGCAGCCTACAAACTGCTAGGGCTAGATGCAGACAGCATGATCAAGAAGATTGCTAAGGGTGGTCCGTCCGCTGCAAAGGGAATGGATCAGATCTTTGATGGTCTGAGAAAGATCAAAGACCCTGTGAAGCAGAACGCTGCTGGTGTCGGGTTGCTTGGTACCAAGTGGGAAGACATGAGAGACGCCGTTTTGAAGATGGATCTCTCTACCGCGTCCAAGTCTCTTGGAGATGTCTCCGGTGCCGCACAGAGGGCAGGAGACACGCTTCAGAACAGTACCGGCGCAAAGGTCGATCAGTTCAAGCGGAAAGTGCAGATGGGCTTGGTCGATGTTCTTGGCAAGGCTGTTATCTGGATTGAGAAGCACAACTCTGTCGTTAAGACAATGGCAATGGTCCTTGGTCCTATCGTCGCTATCATCGGAACGGTAGTAGCCATCACTAAGGTGTGGACTGTTGTGCAGACAGCGCTGAATGTCGCAATGTCGCTTAACCCTGTAGGTGCGATCATTCTCGGAGTGATGCTGCTTATTGGTGTCATTGTTTTGATCGCTACAAAAACCACATGGTTCCAGAGTATTTGGCAAGCTGTGTGGGGATTCCTTAAGGGTGTTGGTGCCTGGTTCGCCGGACCATTCGCAGGTTTCTTTGTTAGCGCTTGGCAGGCAATCTCTGCTGGCGCTATGTGGTTGTGGAATGGTGTTCTCCGACCAGTCTTTAACGGAATCAGCGCTGCTATCGGCTTTGTGGTTCAGATCGTGACTTCATTCGCTGCACTGTGGTGGTTCCTGTTCAGGAACACTATCGGCGCTGCGGCTCTGTGGCTTTGGAACAATGCGGTAAAGCCAGCCTTCAACGGAATTGCCGCAGCGGCGAACTGGCTATGGCAGAACGCGCTAGTCCCTGTGGGTCATGGAATCTCTACCGTCATGCATGGTATTGGTGGCGTAGCGAGTTGGCTATGGAAGAACGCTATTGGCCCTGCGGTTAACGGTATCCGTTCTAACTTCGACAAGGTAATGGGTGTTGTAAAGAAGGTGGGAAGCGTCTTCAAGTCAATCTTCGGAGCGATCGGCGGATATGTGTCAGGAGCCTTCAGTTCGGCAGTAGGTACAGTGAAGGGCTCTATTAACTCGATAATCCGATTGATCAACAATGCGGTCGGATTCATCAACGGAAGCGTCATCAGTAAGGCGAACAAGATTCCGGGCGTGAACTTCCCACACCTGCCGAGTATCCCATTCCTGGCTAAGGGTGGAACGATCACCAATTCCGGTATGGCGGTGGTTGGTGAGAACGGCCCTGAGTTGCTGAATCTCAACCGTGGCGCTCAGGTGACTCCGCTATCCCGCTCCTCTGGTGGTAACGGTGGGGGTGGCACAGTTGTTCTCGAATTCAGTTCTGGTGGAGATCCGCTAGATGATCTCCTTATTCAACTTATCCGCAAATACGTAAGGGTCAAGGGGCGTGGAGACGTCCAGATCGCTTTTGGGAGTTGATCAATATGGCTTTCCCTCAGGATGCGCTGTCTCCGGTAGGAGAGCTATACATCGGCTCTCTGGGCTGGACGAACATCACGTCAGACATGCGGCTTGAGTCTGCTGGTGGAGGAATCACGATCAATGGTGGTCGTACCTCTGAAGGCCAGCAGACTCAAGCTAGTAGCTGCTCCATGCGCCTGGACAACAGGTCAGGCAAGTACAGCCCTCGTAACCCTCGTAGTCCCTACTTCGGTCTGATTGGCCGTAACACGCCTTTCCGGCTGAGTACGCCTCTGTGGTCAGACACGTTTACCCGTACCGTCTCCGGAGGTCTGGGCACCTCTGACAGTGGCCTTGTGTGGTCGGTGGCGGTAGGTGCGGACTGGTCCGTAGCCGGCGGCAAGGGTGTCATCAGTTTCCCTAATGCGGCATCGACTCGTATCGGAGTGCTGCTGAACAGCCATACCGTCGACTCTGACCAGTTCATTGAGTTCACCATTCCTGCGGTCATGACCGGTGCCTCAATGGTGGCTGGTCTACTAGCTCGGTATGTCGACGGAAGTAATTTCTACTGGCTGCGTGCGGAGTTCGATGTTGCTGGTGTGATGGCGCTGAAGATCTCCCGCACAGTCGGTGGTGTCGATACGGAGCTAGGCACCCTGCGGCCTATCACTGGTGTGACTTACTCGGCTGGCACTGTCATGAGGGTACGAGCATCCTGCGTGGGTACGAAGCTCAGCATCAAGGCGTGGCGTTCAGATCAGCTTGAGCCGAAAGACTGGCAGTTCTCCGTATCCGACGATTCGATCCGGACAGCAGGGCTGGTAGGTATTCGAGCTTGGCTGGTAGGTGGAAACACGAACAGCCCTGTTCCGGCCCTGTCATTCGACAACTACAAAGTCACGCTGCCTCTGTTCTTCGGTGAGATCTCTGAGTGGCCTTCCCGTTGGGATGTATCGGGTAAGGACCAATGGGTGCCGGTGGATGCGTCCGGAGTGCTGCGTCGACTAGGGCAGGGCAAGAAGGCTCTACGTTCTCCCATCTACCGAAACTTGAGTCAGTATTCACCTAGTGCGTATTGGCCTCTTGAGGATGGAAGCGACAGCGAGTATCCGTCAAGCGCTGTCTCTGGTGCGCCTAGAGGGTCAGCTATCGATGTCACTTATTCGGCGGAGGATTCTCTGCCTGGTGCGGCTACGGTAGCGAAGTTGGGTTCGGCAACATCCGCCATGACTTTGACGAACAGGCCGAACAGCAGCAGCACTGCGTGGTGTGTCATTTTCTATCTCAAGCTGGATTCCCTGCCAGCCTCTAACACTACGTTCATGCGGATGAGTTCCACGGGACGTGTGACGGACTGGACTTTCAACATCTCCAGCACGACTTATGAGTGGATCGGAACTGATGCTGCCGGAGCGACTGTGGTCTCTCAGGCGACCACGCACGGAGGTGAAGCGCCCCCTACCAAGTGGGTAGCTTTCCAGGTGTACGCCAAGCAGAACGGCGGGAACGTCGACTTGGTAGTCAACTGGCACGCTGTCGGGAGCGACACCTTCTACTCAATTGTTCTGGGTGCGATCACCTATGCAGGTGCGGTCAGGACGTTGAATCAGATCAGGTTTGTTCCGAGTGCTCTATCCGCGTGTATCGCTCATGTTGCTGTGGCAGGGCGTGAACTTCCACTTGTTCAGAACAAGTTCGCTCGTGCCTCAAATGGCTATCTGGGTGAGGCACCAGCAGAGCGCATCAAAAGACTGTGTACGGAGGAAGCGGTTCCTTCTGATGTCGTGCCTGACTCCGACGATGTGCAGCTATTGGGGCGGCAAAAAAATGAGAGCTTCCTAGATCTGCTTGACGACGCAGCGGCAGTAGGAGGAGGAATCCTGTACGAGTCTCGCGCTGATCTGGCGGTCGCGTACAGAAACCGGAACAGCATCTACAATCAAACACCATTAGGGATCTCCTACAGCACTGGTCATGTCGCAAGTCCATTTGAACCAGTTGAAGATGACTCCGCCATCCGTAATGACGTCACTGTCACCAGGGAGGGAGGCGGCTCAGCTCGTGTTGTGGTGGACACCGGTCCACTGTCAGTTTCAACGCCTCCAAGCGGTGTCGGGGTATACGACGAGTCGGTAACGCTCAGCCTGTTCACCGACGTCCAGGCGGCCGACCAGGCGGGTTGGCGGACACGACTAGGCACGATCGATGAGGCGCGTTACCCGCGTGTGTCGGTTGATCTCACTTCCTCTGTGTGGGCTTCTAGTCAGAAGCTAGCGCGTCAAGTAACGGCTCTTGGTCCTGGTGACCTCGTGTCAATCAGTGGTTTGCCTGACTGGCTTCCTGCTGGCCCTGTGACTGCCGTAGTTCAGGGGTACACCATGCGTCTTGACGCTTTCGCGTGGGACATCACATGGAACGCAACGCCTGGTTCCGCGTGGACAGTGGCGCAAGCTGACAGCAATACGCGGGTTGACTCTGACTCGTCTGTGCTGTCAGCAGGAGTGTCTTCAAGCGCCACGAGTTTGTCTGTGGCGTCTGACCCGATCGATTTGTGGACTACCGATCCTGCTGACTTCCCACTGTCCATTCTGGTTGGTGGGGAGTTGATGACGGTTACTGCCATCTCCGGTAGCACGTCACCGCAGACCTTCACGGTTACGAGGTCAGTTAATGGAATCATTAAATCTCAATCTGCCGGTGCTGCGGTAAACGTTGCCGAGCCGGCAATCGTTCCTCTCTAGGAGTTTGCCATGGCAATTACCGCAGGACAAAAGCTAACCGCGTCTCGTCTGAACATTCGTACCGTCCGGGCGAGACGCACCACAACCCTTTCCCTCACAAGCGGAACACTTACCGCCGTGACTCTTGATACGAGCGATTTCGACAACTCGTCAATGTTCACGCCTGGTGGATCGCTGATAACACTGCCGATCGCTGGTGTGTGGGGATTCCAGGTCTATGGAAGTTTCGCATCGAATGCCACCGGTCAGAGGCGATTCTTGATGGAGATCGGTACTACCGGTGTCTACACGGGAATTGACTCCCGGCCGGCGGTTTCTGGTGACGTCACGCACATCACCTTGTCTGGCTCGTATGTTGCCAGTGCTGGTGACCAATTGCGAGTAGTGGCACATCAGACAAGCGGTGGGGCGCTGAACCTCCTTGCAGGACTTTATATCACTGCATGGTACGTCGCATCGTAAATAATCACATGAGAAGCCCCGGAGGCTAACTAAGGGGGCTAGGCAATGATCGAACCAGAAGTTATCTCTGCGGTTTCCGCAGGAGTTGCAGCCTTGTCGGGACTGTGGGGATACCTATCCAGCCGTAAAGCTGCACAAGCACAGAAGGAAATGCCAAGGCTGACCGCAGAAGCGGCAGCTTTTTCTTTGGCTAAGGATCACTACGTCAACATCATCACTGAGCTAGAGGAACACGTTGCCTGGCTGAAGAACGAGCTGAGTGAACGCACTAAGGAAAACTCAGACCTCAGGCAGAGGATTGCCGCTCTTGAAGCAGCAGTAGAAGCCCTGAGGAATCAGTCTGTGGTGATGGTTCAGCAGGCCAAGAATACGGAGGAAGCTTGATGGCCTGGTATTCAAACAAGGCGCTGACCAACTTCCGAGCTGCTGTCAACACGAAGTATCCGAACAGGGATAAGACTTCAGACGGCACTGTCGGAGATGAGGCGCACCAGAACACAAATTCGGATCACAACCCTGATCCGGACGGCTCTGTAGACGCATGGGATATGGACGTCGACTTGCGATCAGTCAACGATGCTGCGGCTATTGAGGAGTTGAAGAGAGTCTTTCAGGCTCATGAGTCTTCTCAGTATTGGATTCACAATCGCAAGATTGCCAACCGCAGCGACGGATGGGTGAGGCGTGACTACACAGGAAAGAACCCACATGACAAGCATGTTCATTGGAACACCCGTGAGTCTCACGAGGACAGCAACAAGCCCTGGAACATTATTGGAGTTGATGACATGTTTGAACAGGAAGACAGAGACAAGCTCAACGTAGTGCATCGTGAGCTGACCAGGCTTCACGGAGCATTCCCCATCGGACAGGCGTACCTACGCCTAGCCGTGGGCAAGGATGACGCTGAAGGCGCAAAGCCAGTGACCCACCCGAGCCTGAAGAGTCTTGGTGACGTCCTGGCCGCGATCAAGGCGGACGTAGAAGCGATCAAGGCTACCCCTGCTGGATCAGTCGTGATCACTGATGAGCAGCTTGAGAGAGTG
Source organism: Micromonospora sp. CA-248260 (assembly GCF_050942205.1). Classification (NCBI taxonomy): domain Bacteria; kingdom Bacillati; phylum Actinomycetota; class Actinomycetes; order Micromonosporales; family Micromonosporaceae; genus Micromonospora; species Micromonospora sp. CA-248260. The sequence goes on from NZ_CP192021.1 coordinate 2,409,702, forward strand.
CTCAGGAAGGTCATCGGTTCCGTTGATACGGTCTGAGTGTCCACAAAAGACAGAAAGCCCTGTACCCGTCCGTGAAGGATGAGGTACAGGGCTTTTTGTGTTTCAGCGTCGGTTGACTCTTCTCCTCACCATGCTCTGTGCGGGATCGGAGAATTGCAGACCATCCTTCTGCACGAAGATCTTCCTGCGGGAGACAGCATCACCTGATGAGTTCAACTGGTAGCCGTCCAACCATACCCATCCGTCGTACGTGTACCAATCGTCCAGGACTCGAATCAGGCGGAACCGGATCGGACGTAGGAATTGGATGCTGGCTGCTCTGGTCACGTACAAAACCGTTCCGGCCCTCATCGGAGCATCGCCCGGTATCTGCGCCACATCCTGATTCGGTTCCGGGCTGCTTCCTGCATCGGGCAGAAACCCATCTCCGCGCACTTGTGGCACCTGCTGTGCTTGTGGAAGTCGAGTAGCGCCCATGACAGGCTGATGAGGAACGGCGCGTCATCCCACTCGCTCACTGGCGCTCCTCCCAGTACCTCCGGCGGTGGTCACCCACAGAGGGGGCAGGCCGCTGCGGAGCCTCAGGAGCCTTCTGAGGGCTTGGTGCGGGCGCTGACGCCTGGACGACGACATCGACGGGCTCATCTGGCCGTTGAAACCACTTGCTGCGTGGCACGTGTAGTCACTCCCTGGTGCTAGGGGTGTACGGGACGTCATCGAGGGTAGTCCGACTCGTTCTGCTCGTACAGCCCTGTACAGCACGCACATGGGCGTGTTGGAGCGTGCAGCACGTACCGCACGGAGGGTGCCGTGTGTCTCGTCCCTAGGTTCAGGCCATGACCATCGATGAGATGTCGCCGGTCCCGTTCTACGTGCAGCTTGCGGACATCCTGGCCGCGCAGATCGCTGACGGGACTCTGAAACCTCGTACGCCGATCCCGAGTGAGGCGCACTTGCAGCAGACGTACGGCGTGTCTCGTGGGACTGTGCGTGCTGCGGTCAAGCTCATGCGGGAGCGTGGCCAGGTGCTCACGTTCCCCGGTCGCGGGACGTGGGTTGCCGAGAAGCAACCGTGAGGCGTGCCGTATCCTCAGCATCTTCCGGAGACATCAATAGGGTGCTCTTGCGATAACTCCGGAAAAAGGAAAGGGAGCCCTCTTTGTGAAGGCTCCCTTTTCTCATCCCAACTCTCTGATTATGTCCCATCCCCAAATTGCAAGAACCAACTCAAGCCTGTAGTAGTGCCGCCAACACAAGGGCACAGGGTGATCCTCGTGGTTGCTGACAAGTACATGAGCATCACGGGCCAACCAGAATGGGCATCGTACACACCTCATAGCTTCTCCCTTGCTTTGCGTAGTCGCTGTGTCAGATCCTCAATCACTGGCTGACGCTTCTCAGCCTTTTCCTGCGCTGCTGCGATTCTCTGATCAGTGAACATAGTGAAGTCTCCTGTCTCGCCATACGGACTTGTTGGCTCTGGTGAACGCCACACGGTTGGTAGGTTCGGGCGTTGGCTTCTCCTGGTGGCGCTTCTCTGCCTCTGCCATGATCTGCCTAATGCGCTGTCGCGCTTGTGCTCTTGCCTCAATCATCAGGCTCTCCTCATCTCTTTGCCGACACCTTTAATATCGGCTGTTAGCGCTATGAACCTCGTTAAGACACAAAAAGAGGGCCACCCCGAAGGGCAGCCCTCTCTCTGTGGTTGTGTCAGGCGTAGCCCTCAGCGGTTTCAACCTTGTCCCACACGATGATCGTTTCTCCGGCGTAGGTCATGAGGACAAACTCCGTGTAGATCTTGCCGTACAGCGGCTCCGCCCCGTTCAGTGCGTTGCTGTCGACGCGTACCGCCTCGTAGTGGCAGCCACACTCCAAGGTCACTGCCCTCATGCCCTCAGCAGGGCCGTCAGGGGTGAAGTGCCAGGTGCCATGAGCAACGAAGCTCGTGATCTTGCCGTGAGTCTTGCAGTAGGGGAGTCTCATGCCATAACCGCCTTCTGGGAGTTTCGGTAGTTCTGAAGCGTGCGGGGAGCAATGCCGAGTGCATCGGCAACGGCTTTCCATGTGCCGAGTTCCGACTTCAGTGCATCGGCACGAGCAACGATTTCGGCAACATCAGGCTTTGCCGATTCGGCACGCTTCTCCGTGTGTGCCGGCACAACGTGCTTCCGGATTCGTGGCTTGCCGTTCCGATCGGCAACAGGCTTTCTCGGCACAATCGGCAAGGTGTTCACGCCGACCGGCACGAGGTTCCACCATGCAGGCTGTACCGGTTCCGATGGGCAGGGAATCGGCATGCTGAAATCGGCAATCAGCATAGGCTGCGGAGCAGGGATAACAGGATCGGCAAGTGACAGCGGATCGGCAATCGGCATCAGAATGGAATCGGCAATCGGCAAGCTCTTACCGGCACGGGCGAGCACTTCCACAGTCAGCAAAAGCGCAACTGCCGGCCATGCCGATACGACCCTGCTGATGAGATCGGCATCGGCAACGATCACGTTAGCGGCAAGAGAAGCAAGCACACCGATGAGGAATGCTGCCCATGCCGATCCTTTCTTGTGCCGACCATCACCGAGTGCCAGAGTGGCAACGAGAATCATTCCGTCAACTGAGAACGGCAGAAGCGTTGCCAGAAACGGGGATTGTCCTGCCGAGAGAGCAAGCTCCCTCATGTGGTCATAGCTGCCGACAGCGGCAACCAGGCTTACGATGACCGTGCAGATGATGGAAGCTACGCGACGGGCGTTCCATCGCGCGGCCTTCCTCGTAGGGGTGTTCATGGTGGTTCCTCCTGTTGATCTTGATCTCTCTATAGAGATCGGTCAGAAGGCGTCCCAACCCCTGTTAAGCAGGGATCAAGGTGGTTGTGAAACCCTGTCGTCGGACGTCTCGGACGACGTGATGGCGGCGGTGGACGCCTGACGGTCGTGCCGGCACACCGGTTCCCGCCGGGCGACGTGGTCGTCCGGCGGGAGATCCTGCGTGGTGAGGTCTGGCTCGGCTGCCCCACCATCTGCGTGGCGGACACCGACGACCTGTTGGCGCTCTATCTGCCGCCGGGTGCCGAGTTCGGCTTCCCGGAGCACGGCGAATTCCCCTGCGGCCGGCACCCGTGGCAGACGGCGGGGCACACCGCGTGGTCCGGGCACGGCAAGCTGATGCTGCACCGCCCGGGCGAGGCGCACTCGGTCGACGTCTTCTGGACCGGGCCGGACCGCACCTTCGCCGGCTGGTACTTCAACCTCCAGGACCCGCTGCGGCGTACCCCGATCGGGGTGGACACCCTCGACCACGAGCTGGACCTGTGGTGGGCGGCGGACGCCGACCGGTACGTCTTCAAGGACGTGGAGCTGTTCGCCCAGCGCCTCGTCGAGGGGCGTTACCCGGGCATGGCACAGGCGATCCGGGCCGAGGGGGACCGGATCGCCGCGCTGCTCGACGCGGGGCAGCGGTGGTGGGACGAGGGCTGGGCGCACTGGCGGCCGGAGCCGTCCTGGCCGGTGCCGCAGCTGCCGCCCGGCTGGGCTGCCGTGCCGTGTTGACCTGACCCGCCCCCGCGCGGGCCGGGGGTTCCCGGACCGTGCGACGGGCCCGGCGTGGGTACGCCGGGCCCGTCGGGTGCTGGTTCTTTCAGCGCGTCTGGCGGCGTGTCTTCACGGCGCTGTCGATCAGCCCCCAGACCACCACCCCGGCGGCGCTCAGCGCGATGACGACTCCGAGGGTGTCCCGGTTGTCCTGGTCGGCGAGCCAGCTCAGCCGGTCGGCCAGGGCCGGGTTGAGCAGCCGGTCGGAGAGCGCCAGCCAGGCCACCGGCACCGCGAACGCCACGTCGAGCAGGCCCTTCACCCCGAACAGCGGCCAGGTCCAGCGTCCGGTCCGGTACTTGACGATCTCGAACCCGATGCTGGCGGCCAGCACCACGATCAGCGCCGGCAGCCAGAACGACCACAGCGCCGGGTCGAGGATCGGGATGTTGCCGCCGTCGGTGTCGTGCACCCACGACTGGTAGTGCTGGAAGGGCAGGTATCCGATGGTCAGCGCCAGCATGGCCACCGAGGCGACGGTGTCGGCGAGGGAGACGTCCCGGTGGGTGGGTACGTCGGGGAGCTGGTCGACGGTCCAGCCGGGCATCGTGGTGCCCGGCTGGCAGCGTTCGATGAGGGCGAACGTCAGGGTGAGCCAGAAGGTGATCTGCACGCCCACCTGCATGGCGACGACGATCCCCCGGCCGATGGCGCCGAAGCCGTTGCCCTGTGCCACCTCGACGACCACGACGACCGTGCCGACGATCGCCGGGATGAAGCTGAGCAGCAGTTTGAGCAGCCGGAGCCAGACGAGGTAGTAGGTCGGGCCGATGAGCTGGAGCCGGCGGTCGGCGTACCGGGAGGCCAGCAGGTCCGGGTTGCCCAGCTCGGTGAGCACCTCCCGCTCGGCGGTGGCGGTGTGCTGGCCGCCGCCGCTCCGGTCCTCGATCATGTCCTCGATCGAGGCGCGCAACTCGGTGGCGATCTCGTCCCGACGCTCGGCGGGCACCGAGCGGAGCGTCGCCGCGAGGTAGCGGTCGGTCAGGGTGTTCATCGGTCGGCTCCTTCGATCAGCCCGGTCACGGAGGTCTGTACGGCGGCGAGGTCGTCGAGCAGGCGGGCCAGGACCGTCTCCCCGTCGGCGCTGGTGCGGTAGAACTTGCGCGGTCGGCTCTCCTGGGTGTTCCACTCGCTGGTCAGCAGCCCCTGCTCCTCGAGTCGTCGGAGCAGGGGATAGAGGGTGTTGGCGTCGACCGGGAAGCCGTGCCGGGTGAGGCGTTGCAGCAGCGCGTAGCCGTAGCCGGGTTGGCGCAGGGCCAGCAGGCTGGCCACCACCACCGTGCCGCGACGCAGCTCCTGGAGATGGGTCCGCAGGACCTCCTCGCTAATCATGTGTCACACCATACTGTGTGACACACACTAATGTCGAGGACGACAGCAATGTTGGCGATGCCACCATGCGAACCGAGGCGTCGGGGAGAACCCCCGACGCCCCGGCCCGGACCGGCGGTCAGCAGGAGTGGCCCTGGCGGAAGGCCCGCTCGACGTGATCCGCCAGCCCGACCTGGAAGTAGCCGACACCCGGCCGGATCGGGTGCCCGGTGAACAGCTCGACCCGGTTGCCGAACCGCACCAGGTAGGCCGTGGCGTCCCCGGCGTCGTTGTGGATCAGCGCGCCCCGCGGACCGTAGATCTGCTCCAGTTCGGCCCAGGACATGCCCACGCTCGCCCCGGCCGGCGAGCGGGGCGGTGCGGTGGCGGTGCCCACCTCGACCAGCCGCCCGTTGCGGAAGGCCACCATGATCACGCCGGCCCACTCACCGGTGACGCCGGCCGTGACCACGCCCTCGCAGTCGAGGGCCGTCCAGTCGATCAGTCCGGCCGAGGTGAGCCGGGTCAGTGACGCGCCGATCCGGAACGGTCCCGCCCCCCGGACGCTGAGCAGGTCGGTGCTGCCGGCCGGGCGGTCCGGCGAGAGGGCCACGGTGGCGCCGGGCCGGACCCCGGGGCCCGGCCCGGCGGCCCCGGCCGGGCCGGCCGGGACGACGGCGGCGGCCACGGCCAGCACGCCGGTGAGCAGGATGGTGGGAAGACGACGCATGACGGCACTCCTTCGCAGGTACGGGTCTGTCGTGCTGTTGGTCTCCGCCCGGCCGGATTCCGTTCGTCGTTTTCCTGACAGGTCCCGGATGCCCCGGACGCCGACAGCGGTCGATGCCGGTTACCGTGCGGTGGGGGTGGGGCGATGAGCACTCCGGCGTGGATCGGCTCCTACCGGATCGAGCGGCTGCTCGGCGCGGGCTCCTTCGCGACCGTCTGGCTCGGCCACGACCCGGTCCTCGACTCCCGGGTGGCGATCAAGGTGCTCGCCGAGAACTGGAGCCACGACCTGCGGGTACGGGAACGATTCCGGGACGAGGCCCGGCTGCTGCGGCGACTCGACCACCCCCGGCTGGCGCGGGTGCACGCGGTCGGTGAACTGCCCGACGGCCGACCGTACGCGGTGCTGGCCCTGGCCGACGGCGGCAGTCTGCGGGACCGGCTGGCCGCCGGACCGCTGCCGGTGCCGGTGGCCCTGGCCCTGCTCGACGAGATCGCCGCCGGGGTCGCCGTGCTGCACCGCCAGCGGGTGGTGCACCGCGACCTCACCCCGGGCAACGTGCTCTTCGCCTCGACCGCCGACGGCGAGCGGGTGGTCATCGCCGATCTGGGGCTGGCCAAGGCGCTCGCCGCCGCCTCCGGGCTGACCGCCCGCGCCGGCACCCCCGGCTACATGGCGCCCGAGCAGGACGATCCCCTCGCCGTGGTGGACACCCGCAGCGACGTGTTCGGGCTGGGCCGGCTCGGCCTGCGGCTGCTCGGCGGCCCCGACCAGCGCGTGGCCGGGGTGCGGTGGCGGCGGTGCTGCGGCGGGCCACCGCACCCCGCCCCGCCGACCGTCACTGCGACGCGGACGCCTTCCGGGCGGCGCTGCGCCAAGCCATCCGCCGGCCCGGCGACCCGGGCCCGGCGGGAGCACTGCCACCGGGGACCGGGTCCGCCGACGACGCTCCCCGCCCCGGCCGGGCCGGCCGCGCTCTCCACCGTGACCGCGCCGACCGCGCCGACCGCGCGGGTCGCGCGGGTCGCGCGGACCATGCGGATCGGGCGGGTCGGGCGGATCGGGTGGTGGCGGGGCCGTCGGGGTTCCGGCGGGGAGCCGCCCACCGGCTCCGCCTGGTCGGGGCCGCTGCCCTGGTGCTCGTCGCGGTGGGGGTGACCGCCGGCGACGCGGGCGCCCCGCGCCGGATGCCGGGCGGGGTCGCAGCGGCCCGGTGAGCGTCACCCTGCCGGCCGGCTGGCGGGCCGCCGGGACGGGCTGGGCCGGCCGGTACGACGAGCGGGGGCGGCTCGAACCGGCGCTGGTCGTCTCGCCCGACCCCGGCCGGTGGGCGACCGACCCGACGGTGCCCGGGGCCTTCGTCGGGCTCTCCGCCGGCCTGGCCCGGCAGACCACCCCGGCGGACTTCGTCGCGCAACGCCCGCACGCCGACTGCGTGGCCGGGCCCGTGCGGCGCACCCGGCGGGGCGGCGTGGAGTGGGTGGTCGCCGGGTTCAGCTGCCCGGCGGGGCGTCCGGTGCTGGTCGAGGCGGCGGCCCGCGCCGGCCGCGACGGCCTGCTCTATGCGCAGATCGTCCCGCCCCCGGGCGGCGGGCCGGAGTTCGTCGACACGCTGCTGGCCGGGGTGCGGGTCCGCCCGGCCGACGGTTAGACCACCACCACCGTGACCGGATATGTCTTGCCGCCCTGCGGGATGGTCACCTGCACCGTGCCGGAGTGGACGAAGCGGATGTCCACCACCCCGGCCTCGTAGTGGCTGGAGACCAGGTCCTCCCGGTCCACCTCGACCTCGCCGGGCCCGATCCCCTGGATGCGGAGCACCCCACCGACGCTCAGGCAGAGCGACTTCAACAGGGCCAACTCGGTGTCGGAGACCACCAGGTCGTAGCGGACCGGGCCGAGGCAGGCCTGCGGCCGGGGGCTCGTCGACGGCGGGCGGGTGCCGGCGGTCGGGGTCCGGCGTGGCGGCGAGGGGGTGTGCCGGGCCGACGGCGCGCTGACGGCGCTGACGACCGGGCCGGCCGAGGTGGGTACCGCCGTGGCCGGGGCGGTCGGGGCGGTCGGGGTCGCGGGGGCGACCGTCGGGGTCGCCGACCGGACCGGCAGCGGCGCGACCGGGGTCGGTCCGCAGGCCGTCACGGGTACGAGCGCCAGCAGGGTGATCAGCAGCCGGCCCGGCCAGGGGCGCTCACTCACCGGTCAGCCGTTGCCGGACCTGCCGGCGGGCCAGGTGGACCCGGGACTTCACGGTGCCCTCCGGCACGTCGAGCAGGGTGGCGATCTCCCGGTAGGGCAGGCCGAGCACGTCGCGCAGGGTCAGCGCCTCGGCGACCTCGGGGCGGACCGCGTCCAACGCGTCGAGCAGGTCGAGCCGGGTGCCGGCGACCACGCTGGTGCGCCGGGGGTCGGGTGGGTCGGGCAGCGGCACCCCATCGGCCTCGACCTGCCAGCGTCGACGCAGTGCCCGGTAGGTGGAGCGGGCCCGGTTGGCGGTGAGCTGGTAGAGCCAGGTGTGGAACGACGACCGGCCCTCGAACCGGTCGATGCCCCGGGCCACCGCGAGCAGGGCGTCCTGGCAGGCCTCCTCGGCGTCCTCCCGGTGCGGCAGCAGCCGGCCGCAGAGCCGCAGCACCTCGGGGCGCACCGCTGTCAGCAGCGCGTCGAGGGCACCCGGCTCGCCCCGGGCGGCGGCGCCGGCCAGGTCGTCTATGTCGTTCGCGAGGAGCATTCCGGTCCCTGTCCGCCGTGATGTGGTGCCGTAGAGGCTATGTCGCGGCACCGGCCCGGCGGGTTCCCGAGTCGGCCAGCCGACCGATGCGGCCGACCGCCGGACCGCCGGACGGGGAAGCTCACCTGCGGCCGGCCGAGTTTCATGTCACACCATGCAAGTTTGCAGTGGCTGCATCTTTGTTCCTAGGCTCCAGCACATGACCATCGACGAAGGGCTCGGGCGGCGGGACCGCAAGAAGCGTCAGACCCGCGCCGCGTTGGCCGCCGCCGCGCTGCGCCTGGTCGCCGAGCGGGGGCTCGACCAGGTCACGGTCGAGGAGATCAGCGAGGCGGCGGACGTCTCCGCCCGGACCTTCTTCAACTACTTCGCCACCAAGGACGACGCGCTGGTCGGCGACACCGAGGGGGACCGGGAACGGGTGCTGCGGGCGCTGGCCACCGTACCGGCGCAGGTGCCGGCGCTGACGGCGACCCGGTCGGCCCTGTCCGGCGTGATCGACGAGGTGGAGGGTGACGCCGCGTTGTGGCTGCTGCGGATGCAGGTGGTGATGCAGCACCCGGTGCTGCTGGCCCGGCTGGTCTCCGGCAACGCGGCGACCGAGCAGGCCATGGTCGAGGCGCTCGCGGCGCGCACCGGCCATTCGCCGGACGACGGCTATCCCGCCCTGGTGGTGGCGGTCACCGGAGCCGCGTTGCGGACCGCGATGGTCCGCTGGGCCACCGGCGGCGGGTCCCGCTCCCTGGCCGAACTGCTCGACGAGGCGTTCGCCGCCGTCGCCGCCGGGCTGCCCGACCCCCGTACCACCGACCAGCCCGGCGCGACCGCGCCGGGCGTGCACCGCACCCCGTGAGGAAACGTGTCATGACCGCAACTGCCGAGCCGATCCCGCCGACCGGGGCGGGTGCCGGCCGGATGTCCCGCCGGGAGATCCTCCAGGCACTCTCCGGCCTGATGGTGGGCATGTTCGTGGCGATCCTCGCCTCGACGGTGGTGGCGAACGCGCTGCCACGCATCATCGCCGAACTCCACGGCAGCCAGACCGTCTACACCTGGATCGTCACCACCGAGCTGCTGGCGATGACCGCCACCGTGCCGCTGTGGGGCAAGATGGCCGACCTCTACAGCAAGAAGCTGCTCATCCAGCTGTCGCTCGGCCTGTTCGTGCTCGGCTCGCTGATCGCCGGGCTCGCCCGCAACGTGGAGACCCTGCTCGCCAGCCGGATCGTGCAGGGCGTCGGCGCCGGCGGGATGACCGCCCTGGCGCTGATCGTGATGGCCGCCATGATCCCGCCCCGCGAGCTGGGCCGGTACGCCGGCATCTTCGGCGCCGTGTTCGGCGTCGGCACGATCGCCGGCCCGCTGATCGGCGGCGTCATGGTCGACACCTCCTGGCTGGGCTGGCGGTGGTGCTTCCTGATCGGCGTGCCGTTCAGCCTCATCTCGATCGTCCTGCTGCAACGCACCCTGCACCTGCCGGTGGTCCGCCGCAAGGCGCGCATCGACTGGTGGGGCGCCCTGCTGATCACCGCGGGCGTGTCCACCCTGCTGGTCTGGTCGTCGCTGGCCGGGCACCGGTTCGCCTGGGCCTCCGGCTGGACCGCGCTGATGGTCGTCGGTGGGCTGGTGCTGCTGGCCCTGGCGGTCTGGGTCGAGTCGAGGGTGCCCGAGCCGATCATCCCGCTGCGCATCTTCCGCAGCCGTACCGTCACGTTGACCACGGTCGCCAGCGTGCTGGTCGGGGTGGCCCTCTTCGGCGGCACGGTCTTCCTGTCGCAGTACTTCCAGACCTCGCTGGGCAAGTCGCCTACCGTCGCCGGCCTGATGAGCCTGCCGATGATCCTCGGCCTGCTGGTCTCCTCCACCGTCGCCGGTCAGCTCATCACCCGGTTCGGCCGGTGGAAGGTCTACCTGGTGGTCGGGGCGGCCGTGATGACCGTCGGGATGCTGCTGCTGAGCACCATCGACGCCGACACCGGCGTACCGCTGCTCTCGCTCTACATGGCGGTGCTCGGCACCGGCGTGGGCATGCTCATGCAGAACCTGGTCCTCGCCGCGCAGAACGACGTGCCCGCCCACGAGCTGGGCGCGGCCACCTCGGTGCTGACCTTCTTCCGCAGCATGGGCGGGGCGATCGGGGTCAGCGCCCTGGGCGCGGTGCTGGCCAACCGGGTCACCGGCCTGATGATCGAGCGGCTCGGCCCGGCCGCCGGCGCCACCGGCGGTGGCACCACCGAGGTGCCCGACCTGTCCGCGTTGCCCGCCCCGGTCCTGGCGATCGTGCGGGACGCGTACGCCACCGCCACCTCGGAGTTGTTCCTCATCGGTGCCCCGATCGCCCTGCTCGCCCTGATCGCGGTCCTGTTCATCCGGGAGAAGCCGCTGCACGAGGTCAGTGGCGACGAACGGGCCGAGCAGGAGGCGGCGGCCCTGACCGCGATGCACTGACGTCGTCGACGACGGTCCCGCGCCCAGTCTCCGGCCCGGGACCGTCGTCGACGACCAGCGGGGGACCATCGGGTCCGGGGAGCCACCCGTAGTCGATCGTGACCGAACTCGGCGGCCCCGTGCTGCGGTGTCGTCGGGAGTGGATCTCCGGCGCAGGGGACTAGGTGGTTTCTGCCGATGCGAGCCGGCTGAGCACCTTGGCAGGATCGGCTCCATGAGCGAACCAGCGAACGACAAGAAGTCCGGTAGGAGGAGGTGGGTGTCGCTGAGTGTTCGAGCCAGGGCGGCCCTCGCGGTGCTGGTGGCCGGCGTGCTGCTCGCCCCGGCGGTGCCGGCGACGGCAGCGCCACCGGCCGAAGGGCCGCCGACAGCGGGGGCGGCGGCGGGGCCCGCCCGGTCGACACTGGTCAGCCCCTGCCAGTTGCCCACGCCGGTGACCGGGTGGCAGCACGAGGGGCCGACCAACTACACCACCTGGCTGCCGCCGACCGGCACCGTCCGGGGCATCGTGCTGTTCGTGGACTTCATCAACGCGGCCCCGGTCAGCGGGGAGCGGGCCGGCCGGACCAGCACGTTCGGCGCCGCCCCGAACGTCTTCACCCAGTCCTCGTACGGTGCGCTGAACCTCCAGTTGACCTTCGACACCACGTGGCGGCACATCCCGCAGACCCACGGCAGCTTCGCCGGCTACAAATCGAACTTTTCCATCCAGCGGTCGTACCTGGCCGCCGCGGTGGCCGCCGCGGACTCCGCGATCGACTTCAGCCTCTACCAGATCGTCTACGTGGTGCCGCCGAAGTCCGCGACGACCTTCGACATATCGCCGGCCTGGGTCGCGGCCCCCGGTGACGGAGTGACCGCCGACGGGGTCGAACTGCGCCATGCCGTCACCTTCGGTCAGGACGTCGACTACTGGGGCTACAAGATCCTCAACCACGAGACCGGGCACCTCTTCGGGCTGCCGGACCTCTACTCGTACAACTCGGCCGACAGCATCCACCGGGCGGTGGGCGGCTGGGACCTGATGGGCCTCATCTCCGCCCGGGCTCCCGACCTGTTCGCCTGGCACAAGTGGAAGGCGGGCTGGCTCACCGACTCCCAGATCGACTGCCGGACCACGACGGGGAGCGCGTCGGCGGTCCTGACCCCCCTGGGTACGACCGGTGGCACCAAGGCGGTGGTCGTCCACACCGGCGGGAACACCGCCGTGGTGGTGGAGAACCGGCAGATCAGCGCGCTCGACGTGTCGTCGGGTTGCTTCCAGCCCGGAGTGCTGGTCTACCGGGTGACCACCTCGGTGTTCAGCGGGGGTGCCTCGCCCGGCGGGAGCGTTCCCCCCATCGGCGGGCCCTTCCCGGTCGAGGTGGTCGACCGCACCCCGGGCTCGGATGTCACCAGTTGTGGCACGGACGAGAAGGCGCTGGTCAACGCCACCCTCACCGCGATCGGCCACACCGTCACCTACGGCGGGGTGACCGTGCAACTGACCGCCACCCCCGGGAACAACCGTCAGGTCTCCGTCACCGTCGTCTGATCCGCGGGTGACGCCGGTGGGCGTCGTGGGGGTGCCCCCGCCCGACCGGGCGGGGGCAGCCCTGTCCGCGTCGGCGTCGGGCTTTGCGGGGCCGCGCGGTGACTGTCGGTGTACGGCGTGCGGGACCGCACGACCTCCGCGCGGAGGTCTCCGCGCGGCGGGTTCAGTGGCTTCTCCGGGCGGCGCTATCGTGGACCGGCCTGATCTCGTGACCCATGATCCGATCCGGGGGGATTCCACGCATGGGCGATTCGTTCGCGCATCTGCACGTGCACACCGAGTACTCGATGCTCGACGGGGCGGCCCGGTTGAAGGACCTCTTCGCCGAGGCCAACCGGCTGGGGATGCCGGCGGTGGCGATCACCGACCACGGCAACATGCACGGCGCGAACGACTTCTACAAGCAGGCCATGGCGGCCGGGATCACCCCCATCCTGGGCGTCGAGGCGTACGTGGCGCCGGAGTCGCGCTATCACAAGGCGCGGGTCAAGTGGGGCCGGCCGGAGCAGAAGAGCGACGACATCTCCGGTAACGGCGCGATCACCCACAAGACCATGTGGGCGCGCAACGCGCAGGGCCTGAAGAACCTGTTCACCCTCAACTCCCGGGCCTCCATGGAGGGCCACTACGTCAAGTGGCCCCGGATGGACATGGAGCTGATCGCCGAGCACGCCGAGGGGATCATGGCGACCACCGGCTGCCCGTCCGGCGCGGTGCAGACCCGGCTGCGGCTCGGCCAGTTCGACGAGGCGCTCAAGGTCGCCGCCGCCTACCAGGACATCTTCGGCAAGGAGAACTACTTCCTGGAGATCATGGACCACGGGCTCTCCATCGAGCAGCGGGTCCGTGAGGATCTGATCACCATCGCCCGCAAGCTGGACATCCCGCCGGTGGTCACCAACGACTCGCACTACACCCACGAGGCGCAGGCCGAGGCGCACGACGTGCTGCTCTGCGTGCAGACCGGCAGCAACGTCGCCGACCCCAACCGGTTCCGGTTCGAGGGCGGCGGCTACTTCGTCAAGTCCGCCGACCAGATGCGCGCGGTCGACTCCTCGGAGTTCTGGCAGCAGGGCTGCCGCAACACCCTGCTGGTGGCCGAGAAGGTCGACCCGAGCGGGATGTTCGAGTTCCACAACCTGATGCCGCGCTTCCCGGTGCCCGAGGGGGAGACCGAGGAGTCCTGGTTCCGCAAGGAGACGTTCAAGGGGTTGGCCCGCCGCTACCCCGGGGGCATCCCCGAGGGCCACGTGGTGCAGGCCGAGTACGAGCTGGGCGTCATCAACCAGATGGGCTTCCCGTCGTACTTCCTGGTGGTCGCCGACTTCATCCAGTGGGCCAAGAACCAGGGCATCGCGGTCGGCCCGGGGCGTGGCTCGGCAGCCGGTTCGCTGGTCGCGTACGCGTTGGGCATCACCGACCTGGACCCGATCCCGCACGGCCTGATCTTCGAGCGGTTCCTCAACCCCGAGCGGGTCTCGATGCCGGACGTCGACATCGACTTCGACGAGCGTCGGCGCGGCGAGGTGATCAAGTACGTCACCGACAAGTGGGGCGAGGACAAGGTCGCGCAGATCGCCACCTTCGGCACGATCAAAGCGAAGGCCGCGATCAAGGACTCGGCCCGGGTCCTCGGCTTCCCCTACGCGGTCGGCGACCGGATCACCAAGGCGATGCCCCCGGCGGTGATGGGCAAGGACATCCCGCTCACCGGCATCTTCGACCCCAAGCACCCCCGGTACGCCGAGGCCGGCGAGATCCGGGGCCTCTACGAGTCCGACCCGGACGTCCGCAAGGTGATCGACACCGCCAAGGGCATCGAGGGGCTGATCCGGCAGACCGGGGTGCACGCCGCCGGGGTGATCATGTCGGCCGAGCCGATCATCGAGCACATCCCGCTGACCCGCCGGGACGCCGACGGGGCGATCATCACCCAGTTCGACTACCCGACCTGCGAGTCGCTCGGGTTGTTGAAGATGGACTTCCTCGGCCTGCGCAACCTGACGATCATCGACGACGCGGTCAAGAACATCCAGCTCAACCACGGTCGGGAACTCGACCTGCTGGGCCTGGAGCTGGACGACAAGCCCGCCTACGAGCTGCTCGCCCGGGGCGACACCCTGGGCGTGTTCCAGCTCGACGGCGGGCCGATGCGTTCGCTGCTGCGGCTGATGAAGCCGGACAACTTCGAGGACATCTCCGCCGTGCTGGCGCTCTACCGGCCGGGCCCGATGGGTGTCGACTCGCACACCAACTACGCGCTGCGCAAGAACGGCCTCCAGGAGATCACCCCGATCCACCCGGAGCTGGAGGAGCCGCTGCGGGAGATCCTGGCGCCCACCCACGGCCTGATCGTCTACCAGGAGCAGGTGCAGCGCGCCGCGCAGATCCTCGCCGGCTACACCCTCGGCCAGGCGGACCTGCTGCGCCGGGCGATGGGCAAGAAAAAGAAGGAGATCCTCGACAAGGAGTTCATCCCGTTCCGGGACGGCTGCCGCGAACGCGGCTACTCCGACCAGGCCATCCAGGCGGTCTGGGACGTCCTGGTGCCGTTCGCCGGGTACGCCTTCAACAAGGCGCACTCCGCGGCGTACGGCCTGGTGTCGTACTGGACGGCGTACCTCAAGGCGCACTACCCGGCCGAGTACATGGCGGCGCTGCTGACCTCAGTCGGTGACGACAAGGACAAGATGGCGCTCTACCTGTCGGAGTGCCGCCGGATGCGCATCCAGGTGCTGCCGCCGGACGTGAACACCTCGGCCGGCCCGTTCACCCCGGTCGGCAAGGACATCCGCTTCGGCCTGGCCGCGGTCCGCAACGTCGGGGCGAACGTGGTCGCGGCGATCATGCGATGCCGCGAGGAGAAGGGCGAGTACGCCGACTTCTACGACTTCCTGTCCAAGGTCGACGCGGTGGTCTGCAACAAGAAGACCATCGAATCACTGATCAAGGCGGGTGCGTTCGACTCGCTGGGGCACACCCGCAAGGGCCTGCTCGCCGTGCACGCCGACGCCATCGACGCCTTCGCCGACGTCAAGCGCAAGGAGGCCGTCGGCCAGTACGACCTGTTCGGGGCGGGCTTCGGTGACGCCGACACCGGCAGCACCACCGTGATGCCGACCATCGGCGACGCGGAGTGGGACAAGCGGGACAAGCTCGCCTTCGAACGCGAGATGCTCGGCCTCTACGTCTCCGACCATCCGCTGTTCGGGCTGGAACACGTCCTCGGCGCGGCGGCCGACACCACCATCGCCGCGCTGTCGGAGGAGGGCACCGTCCCGGACGGGGCGGTGGTCACCCTGGCGGGCATCCTCTCCGGCGTGCAGCGCCGGGTCACCAAGCAGGGGCGGGCCTGGGCGTCGGCGGCCCTGGAGGACCTGGCCGGCGGGGTGGAGACGCTGTTCTTCCCGAACACCTACGAGGTGATCGGCCAGTACATCGCCGAGGACGCGATCGTGGTGGTCAAGGGCCGGGTGGACCGGCGTGACGACACCCCCCGGATCATGGCGATGGACATGTCCATGCCGGACGTCAGCAGCACCCCCGGCAGTAAACCGGTGACGCTGACCATCCCGGTGCACCGCTGCACGCCACCGCTGGTGGAACGGCTCAAGGAGACCCTGGTGCTGCACCCGGGCGACACCGAGGTGCACGTCAAGCTGCTCAACGGCGGCAAGGTGACCACCCTGCGGCTCGGACCGTTCCGGGTGGCCGCCACCACCGCGCTGATGGGCGACCTCAAGAGCGTCCTCGGCCCCGCCAACGTCAGCTGACCCGCTGGCAGGTCAGCTCCACGTCGGTCGGCGGCAAGATCGTGCTCGATCCTTGTTCCGGTGGTTTCCCCCTGCGCGGATGCCACTACAACAAGGATCGAGCGGCCAGCGCGTCGTCCCCGCACGACAGCGCGGCGCTCGTCGCACAGACCGGCCGGTCGTCACTTGCCGCCGGTGACGATGCCCGGGTTGATGCACAGCCCGGGGGTGGAGCCGTTCTTCTCGGCGATCTCCAGGCAGCGGGACACCTTGTCGACCTTGGCGTTGGTCTCGGTGATCTGTTTCTGGATCTCGGCGTTCTTGCGGTCCTGTTCGAGGTTGCGGGTCTGGGCGAGCTTGTCCTGGAAGGCCTTGATGTTGCCCTCGGTCTTGTCGTCGTGGTTGACCCGGGTGATGGTGACGGACAGGATGTCGACGTCGCCGGAGAGCCGGCCCTCGGCGTTGCCCCGGATGCCCTCGGCGAACGGCTTCAGGTCGACGTTCAGGTTGCCCGTCCGGGCGTCGATCTTCTCCAGCGGGTTGTAGGTGGCGAAGGCGTCGTTGACCGCGCTGTCCAGCTGCACCCCCACCCGCTGGCCCCGGAAGCTCTCGAAGTCGCCCTTGTAGTCCATGAACTGCTTCGGCGCGTTCTCGGGCTTGACCTGCCACTCGATCAGCACTTCCACGCAGGCGTCGGCGAGGGTGCCGGTGCGGACCCGGACACACTGGTCGCCGCCGATGTGGTCGTACTTCTGCCGGCCGGCGTCCCACTCGCCGACCTTCTGCCAGGGGGCGACCCACTTCAGACCGGAGCCGGTGACCTCGCCGGTCGGCTTGTTGAAGCTGGTGACGATGCCGACCGAGCGGATCGGCACGGAGTGCGCGCTCGCTCCCACGCCGAAGAGCACTGTTCCGGCCAGGCAGCCGAGCGCGACCAGCGCGGCGATGCGCTTGACGCCCGGGTTGCGGGCGATGAGCAGCACCGCACCGGCGATCGCCAGCCCGATGGCGAGAATGACGGCGAACGTGAAGCCGACCGGCATGGAGGATCACCCTTCCGGGTTGGTCACAATGTTGATCTTCAACCTAGGGCACCCTGTCAAGCCCGGACCAGCACTGTGGCCTGCCGAGGCTCCCGCCACTGCCGTCCCGCCCGACCCAGGACCACGGCCAGGACCAGCGCCCGACCCAGGACCACGGCCAGGAGCAGGGCCCGACCCAGGGCCAGGGCGGACCAGGACCAGGACCAGGGCCCGGTCCGGGCCACCCGGCCCGGATTGGCGCTGACGCGCGGGCGGGGGGAGTGGCTAGCGTCGGTGGCATGGAGCTGGAACAGGCACGCGAGCTGTGGCAGCCGGAGCCGGGCTGGTTGAACACCGCCAGCTACGGGCTCCCACCCGAGCCGGTCTGGACGGCGGTGCAGGGCGCGCTGGCCGACTGGCGGGTGGGGCGTACCTCGTGGGAGGGGTGGGGAGAGGCGACCGGGCGGTCCCGGGAGGCCTTCGCCGGGCTGATCGGGGTGCCGGTGGCGGACGTCGCGGTGGCCAGCACCGTGTCGCAACTGCTCGCGCCGATCGCCGCCGCCCTGCCCGCCGGTGCCACCGTGGTCGTCCCGGAGGTCGAGTTCACCTCCAACCTGTTCCCCTGGCTGGTGCAGCAGGAGCGCGGGGTGCGGGTGCGTACCGTGCCGTTGGCTGGTCTGCGGGACGCGATCGACGCCGGCACCGACCTGGTGGCGTTCAGTCTGGTGCAGTCCGCCGACGGGGCCGTCGCCCCGTACGCCGAGATCGTGGCCGCCGCCCGCGCGCACGACGCGTTGGTGGTGGTGGACGCCACCCAGGCGTGCGGGTGGCTGCCGTTCGACGGGTCGCTGGCCGACGCGGTCGCGGTGGGGACGTACAAGTGGCTGATGTCGCCGCGCGGCTCGGCGTTGGCCTATCTGGCTCCGGCGCTGCGGGAGCGGATGCGGCCGGACGCCGCCGGCTGGTACGCGGGTAAGGACCCGCACTCCACCTACTACGGTCCGCCGCTGCGGTTGGCCGACGACGCCCGCCGGTTCGACATCTCCCCGGCCTGGTTCAGCTGGGTGGGCACCGCGCCGGCCCTGGAACTGGTCGCCGCGCTCGGCCCGGCGGTGATCGGCGCGTACGACGTGGGGTTGGCTAACCGCTTCCTGGCCGGGCTGGGTAGACCACCGGGGCGCAGCGCGATCGTCGCGGTGGAGGTGCCCGACGCGCGGCAGCGGCTGGCGCGGGCCGGGGTCCGGGCGGCGGTGCGCGCCGGGCAGGTCCGGGTCGCGTTCCACCTCTACACCACAGAGGCGGACGTGGACCTGGCGTTGACGGCGTTGACGGACTGAGCCGCCGCAGATAATCCACCGACGGCGCATCCAGACCGTGCCGTCCGGGCGAATCCCCTGGTAATGGTGAGCTACCCGGGGGTGCGTCTGGTGTTGACAGATCCGATGCCGGTGGAGGCCGTCGAGACGACCCGCAGGCGGCTCGCGGCAGCCGCCGAGGACCTCGACGCCAACCTGGTCGCCGCGCTGGTGCTGGAGTTCGCCGCCGACGCCGGGGTGGGGGCGGCCTGGGAACGGCTCTGCGTGCCGATGCTGGCCGGGCTGCGGGGGCGCGACGCCGCCGAGATCGCCGTCGAGCACGCCCTGTCCGAGGGCATCCGGATCGGGCTGGACGTGCACCGCCGTGCTCCCGTGCGGCAGTTGCGCGCCGACGGTGTGCTGCTCGCCGGTGCCGAGCACGAGGCGCACTGCCTGGGCCTGCACGCGGTGGCCGCCGCGCTGCGCGAGCAGGGTCGGGGCTGCCTGCACCTGGGGCCGGACCTGCCCTGGGCGGCGCTGCGTTCCGCCGTGCTGCGGGCCCGCCCTCAGGTCGTGGTGGTCTGGTCGCAGACGCCGGTCACCGGCCGCGCGTACCGTCTGGTCCGCTTCGGCCGCGATGTCCCGGGGGTACGCGTGTACGCCGCCGGGCCGGGCTGGATCGGGCCCCTGCCGCCCCCGGCGACCCGGTTGACCAGCTTCTCCGCTGCCCTGGCCGCGTGCGGTGTGCCGGCCTGAGTCGCGCTTCGACCGTCCAGGGTGGCGTGACCCGCACCACATCCGATACGAACCGGTGCCGTATCGAAACATCCCCCTCGTAAGGTGAGTGTCGTTACGAGTCTGCCCCGTATCGTATTGCCGGTACGGGTGAACCGGGGGGAGCACCGGAGCGTATGCAACCGCACGAGAACACCGGACATCCGAGACGATGGGCGATCCTCGGCGTGCTGGTGGTCAGCCTGCTCGTCGTCGTCCTCGACAACACCATCCTCAACGTCGCGCTGCGTACCCTGGCCGACCCGGTGCACGGTCTCGGGGCCAGCCAGGGCGAGCTGGAATGGGCGATCAACTCCTACACCCTCGTCTTCGCCGGCCTGCTGTTCACCTTCGGGGTGCTCGGGGACCGGGCCGGCCGCCGCCGGTTCCTGCTCATCGGCCTGGTCCTGTTCGGCCTGTCGTCCCTGCTGTCGGCGTACGCGCAGAGCCCCGGCCAGCTGATCGCGGCCCGCGCCCTGATGGGCATCGGTGGCGCGGCGATCATGCCGGTCACCCTGTCGATCATCTCCAACGTGTTCGACCCCCGGGAACGGGGCCGCGCGATCGGCGTCTGGGCCGGCGCGGTCGGCCTGGCGGTGGCGATCGGCCCGATCCTCGGCGGCGCGCTGCTGGAGCACTTCTGGTGGGGCTCGGTCTTCCTGATCAACGTGCCGGTGGTGGTACTCGGCGTGCTGCTGGTCGCCCTGCTGGTGCCCGAGTCCCGCGACCCCCGGCCCGGCCGGGTCGACATCCTCGGCGTGCTGCTGTCGGTCGTCGGACTGGTCGCGCTGACCTACGGCATCATCGACGGCGGCGAGCACGGCTTCGGCCGGCCCACGGTCTGGGCCGCCATCCTGGGCGGAGTGGCGGTGCTGGCCTGGTTCGTCGAGCACGAGCGGCGCAGCGACCACCCGTCGCTGGACGTCCGGCTGTTCCGGGTGCCCCGGTTCGCCGCGCCGGTGGCGATCGTCGGCCTGGTCTTCTTCGCCGCGATGGGCGTGATGTTCTTCAGCTCGTTCTACATGCAGCTGGTCCGGGGCTACAGCCCGTTGGAGACCGGCCTGTTCTTCCTGCCGTTCGCCGGGGCCCAGTTGGTCTTCGCGCCGCGCAGCGCCGCGATGGTGCGCCGGTACGGCGGCCGGGCGGTCGCCACGGTCGGCCTCGTGCTGACCGCCGTGGCGCTGGCCGCGTTCGCCTTCATCGACGCCACCACGCCGATCTGGGTGGTGCTAGTGGCCTTCTTCCTCCAGGGCGTCGGGATGGCGAACATCATGCCCCCGGCCACCGAGTCGATCATGTCGGCGCTGCCCCGGGAGAAGGCCGGCGTCGGCTCGGCGGTCAGCAACACCGTCCGCCAGGTCGCCGGCGCGCTGGGCGTCGCGGTCCTCGGCTCGGTGCTGTCCGCCGTCTACCGGCAGGACATCGCCGCGACCGTCGACAGCCTGCCCGCCCCCGCCCGGGAGGCGGCCACCGAGTCGGTCTCCGGGGCGTACGCGGCGGCGGCGCAGGTCGGCCCGGCGGCACCGAAGCTGATCGCGGCGGCCAACGACGCGTTCGTCTCGGCCATGCACTGGGCGGCGGCGATCTCCGCGGTGGTGGCCGCCCTCGGCATCCTCATCGTGCTGCGCTGGATGCCAGGCCGCACCGCCACGGCCACCGACGCGACGCCGGTGGCGGAGCGGGAACTGGCCGCAACCACATAGGGCCGGGAACAATGTCTGACATGAACCCCACCGCCGATGCTCCGCGGTCGCCCGGGCGACCGCGGAGCGTCCGCGCGGACGAGGCCATCATCGAGGCCACCCTGGACCTGCTCGCCGAGGGCAGCACCCTCGAGGCACTGTCGATCGAGGCGATCGCGGCCCGCGCCGGGGTGGGCAAGGCCACCATCTACCGCCGCTGGCCCGGCAAGGACGCCCTGCTGCTCGACGCCCTGCGCCGGCTCAAGGGGGTGGTCCCCCAGCCGGCCGGGCACTCCGTGCGCGACGACCTGGTGCTGCTGGTCGGTGCGGTCGGGCACAACATCGACCCCCGGGCCGAGCGGATCATGCCGTGCCTGGTGCCCGAGGTGAACCGCAGCCCGGACCACTTCCAGCTCTACCAGAACATCATCGAGCCCCGCCGCAAGATCATGCGGGAGGTGCTCCGCCGGGGCGTGGCCACCGGCGAACTGCGCGCCGATCTCGACATCGAGGTGGCCATGGCGCTGCTCACCGGGCCGATGCTGGTCCAGCGGCTGCTGCGCTGGCATCCGGAGCTGGACGACCGGTTGCTCCCCGAACGGGTCGTCGACGGCGTGCTCGACGGCCTGCGTACCCGCTGAGACCCACCGGTGGGCGGCGTGTCCGCCCACCGGCGTGTCGGGGTGGACCAGTAGGGTGTCGAACACCCGTACTGTCGAGGGGCCTGGAGGAGACGGCGTGCGTGTGCTGGGCGTCGACCCGGGGCTGACCCGGTGCGGGGTCGGCGTGGTCGAGGGCGTGCCGGGCCGCCCCTGCTCGCTGGTCGCCTACTACGTCGTCTACACCGATCCCGCCGACGACCTGTCGCTGCGCCTGCTGCACCTGGACCGGTCGTTGACCGACCTGGTGGCCGAGCACCGGCCCGACGCGGTCGCCGTGGAGCGGGTGTTCAGCCAGCACAACGTGCGCACCGTGATGGGCACCGCCCAGGCCAGCGGGATCGCCGTGCTGGCCGGGGCGCGGGCCGGGCTGCCGGTGCAGACCTACACGCCGAGCGAGGTCAAGGCCGCGGTGACCGGGTCCGGTCAGGCCGACAAGAAGCAGATGACCGCCATGGTCACCCGGCTGCTGCGGCTGGCCGAGCCGCCCAAGCCGGCCGACGCGGCGGACGCCCTGGCCCTGGCCATCTGCCACGTGTGGCGGGGCGGCACCCGGTCCAAGCTGGCCGAGGCCGCCGACCGGGTACGACGAGGAGGAGCACGATGATCGCCAGCGTGCGCGGCACGGTGACCGCGACCGGTCCGGACCATGCCGTGGTGGAGGTCGGGGGGATCGGCCTGGCGGTGCAGTGCGCCCCCGGCACCCTGGCCGAGCTGCGGGTCGGCCAGCCGGCCCGGCTCGCCACCAGCCTGGTGGTCCGGGAGGACTCGCTCACCCTCTACGGCTTCGCCGACGACGACGCCAAGCAGCTGTTCGAGCTGCTCCAGACGGCCAGCGGGGTCGGCCCGCGGCTGGCCCAGGCGGTGCTGGCCGTGCACACCCCGGACGCGGTGCGCAAGGCCATCGCCAACGCCGACACCGCCGCCCTGACCCGGGTCCCGGGGATCGGCAAGAAGGGCGCCGAGCGGCTGGTCCTGGAGCTGCGTGACCGGATCGGTCCGGTGCCGGTGGGGCCCGACGGCGCGGCCGGGGTGACCGCCGGGGCCTGGCCGGACCAGGTCCGCCAGGCGCTGGTCGGGCTCGGCTGGACGGCCGGGCAGGCCGACCAGGCGGTGGCCGCCGTGGCGGAGACCGTCGACGGCCCCACCCCGCCGGTGCCGGTCCTGCTCAAGCAGGCCATCCGACTGCTCGGCCGGACCCGATGACCGCCGTGGCGCGGTCGCGGCCGGGGCGGCCGGCATGACCGGCGACGGCCTCGTCTCGGCGTACGCCGACGACGCGGAGCGGGACGCCGAGGTCAGCGTCCGGCCGAAGCGGCTCGACGAGTTCATCGCCCAGCACCGGGTCCGCGACCAGCTCGACCTGCTGTTGCAGGGCGCGATGCGGCGCGGCGCCCCACCCGACCACATCCTCCTGTCGGGGCCTCCTGGCCTCGGGAAAACGACGTTGGCCAATATCGTGGCCGCCGAGCTGGGTTCCGGTATCCGGGTGACCAGCGGGCCGGTGATCGAGCGCTCCGGCGACCTGGCCGCCATCCTGACCAGCCTCGCCGAGGGCGACGTGCTGTTCATCGACGAGATCCACCGGATCGCCAAGCCGGCCGAGGAGCTGCTCTACAGCGCGATGGAGGACTTCCGGGTCGACGTGATCGTCGGCAAGGGGCCGGGGGCCACCGCGATCCCGCTGGACGTGGAGCCGTTCACCCTGGTCGGTGCCACCACCCGGTCCGGCCTGCTGACCGGTCCGATGCGGGACCGGTTCGGTTTCGTCGCGCACCTCGACTTCTACTCCCCGGCCGACCTGGAGGCGTTGCTGCACCGGTCGGCGCGCATCCTGGGCGTGCCGATCACCCCGGAGGGGGCGGTGGAGATCTCCGGCCGGTCCCGGGGCACGCCCCGGATCGCCAACCGGCTGCTGCGCCGGGTGCGCGACTACGCCGAGGTCCGGGCCGAGGGGGTGGTCACCCTGGAGACCGCGCGCGCTGCCCTGACCGTCTACGACGTGGACGCCCTGGGGCTGGACCGGCTGGACCGGGCGGTGCTGACCGCGCTGGTCGACTCGTTCCGGGGCGGGCCGGTGGGCCTGTCCACCCTGGCGGTGGCGGTGGGGGAGCAGCCGGACACGGTGGAGGAGGTCTGCGAGCCGTTCCTCGTCCGCGCTGGACTGCTGGCCCGTACGCCCCGGGGGCGGGTGGCCACCGAGGCGGCCTGGCGGCACCTCGGCCGGACACCACCAAATGGTACATTTGGCATGGAAGCCCCCGCTGTGCCTGATCTGTTCTCGAACGCGCCCGATCCACCGTGATCTGAACGTGATCTGCGCCGCATTCGGCGTTCCCAGGTGCAGGGATTAGACTCGCCGCGGTCTGTACAGGATGTGAATATCCGCCTCCGCTCCGGCGCGCACCGCGCCGAACGGGGGCCAATGGGAAGGTCGCACACCGTGCTTTACGCAGCACAGTCCGGCGGAGGCGCCGGCAGTCTGACGCCGATCATCATGATCGCCCTGCTCTTCGGGGTCATGTACTTCATGATGATCCGGCCGCAGCAGAAGCGCCGCCGCGAGGCCGAGGCCATGCAGTCCGCGCTCGGCCCCGGTGACGAGGTCGTCACCATCGGCGGGCTCTACGGCACGGTCGTGGGCGTCGAGGACGACACCGTGCTGCTGGAGGTGGCCCCCGGCGTGCAGTCCCGTTACGCCCGGCCGGCCATCGCCCGGGTGGTCACCCGGGCGGAGCGTCCGGAGGCCGACGAGCCGGTCATCGAGGACGCGGAAGCCGTCAAGGAGTGAGTGTCCGCCCGCCCCGCCGGGGTGGGCGTGACAGGACAACTGGATAGGTGGGCCGGTCCCCGGGGCCGGCACGCGCGCCCCGCCGTCCGACGCCCCCACGTCGGCGGTGGTACGCCGTGCCGCACGGTCGGGAGCGGTCCGCGCAGAGCACGTCGGGGCGGGAACCCCGCTCCGACCTCGTCGCCGCTGCGCCGGCGGCGCGACCGTTACAGGGAGACAGACAGCCGTGGCACCACCTCAGGGACAGATGCGCCCCGGGCGGCAGCTCGCCGTGCTCGGGATCATCTTCGTCGTCCTCTATTCCTTGGTGTTCTTCTCGGGCGGCGCCAGCGGTAGCTGGAAGGACCGGTTGGAGCCACGGCTCGGCCTGGACCTCATCGGTGGCACCCGGCTGACGCTGGAGGCGACCAACAGCATCGACGGCAAGCCCCCGACGTCGGCCAACCTGGAGGAGGCCCGGCAGATCATCGAGAGCCGGGTCAACGCCTACGGGGTGGCCGAGGCCGAGGTGGTCACCGAGGGCAACCGGAACATCGTCATCTCCCTGCCCGGTGAGAACCGGGAGCTGACCGACGTCGGCAGCGCCGCGGAGCTGCGCTTCCGCAAGGTGCTCAAGGCCGCCGACGGCAGCGGTACGGTCGCCGCTCCGGCTCCGTCCGGCAGTGCGTCGCCGGCCCCGTCGGGTAGCGCCTCCCCGGCTCCGTCGGGCAGCGCGTCGCCGAAGGCCTCCGGCAGTGCGGCGCCGAAGGTGACCGGTTCGCCGAGCGCCGGTGGGCAGGGTGGTGGCGCCCCCGCGCCGAGCGCCAGCCCGAGCGCCTCCCCGTCCGGGTCGGCCTCGCCGAGCGCCCCGGCCGCCTCGCCCAGCGCCACCGAGGCGCCGGTGTCGCAGAGCATCGAGGAGCAGCGCAAGGCCGTCGAGAAGAAGGTCGGTGCACCGGCCTGGGCCGCCGCGAGCGGGCTCCAGGCTCCGGCCGACCTGGCCACCAACCCGGCCCTGGCGGAGACGCTCAAGCCGTTCGGCACGCTCTCCCCGCAGGAGATCGCGGTGCTGAGCCCGCAGATGCAGTTCAACGTGCCGACCATCACCTGCGCCCAGCTCGACAAGCGGCCCCCCGCGTCGATCAAGGACGAGAAGCAGCAGGCGGTCGCCTGTGAGGGTGGTGCGGCGAAGTACCTGCTCGACCAGGCCAAGGTGCTCGGCACCGACGTCAAGGACGCCAACGCCGTCCTCGACCAGGCCAGCACCTGGGTGGTCAGCCTGAACTTCACCGGCGACGGCCAGTCCAAGTGGACCGAGCTGACCCGGGAAGCGTTCAACAACACCGGCGGCGGCTGCGACCAGACGGCCCTGGGCCAGGACGGCAAGTGCCGGGTGGCCGTGGTGCTGGACAACGAGATCGTCTCCTCGCCCGAGATCCAGGGCGTGCTGACCGGCGACTCGCA
This sequence comes from Micromonospora sp. CA-248260, assembly GCF_050942205.1. Lineage (NCBI taxonomy): Bacteria > Bacillati > Actinomycetota > Actinomycetes > Micromonosporales > Micromonosporaceae > Micromonospora > Micromonospora sp. CA-248260. The sequence continues at coordinate 2,435,458 of NZ_CP192021.1, forward strand.
GATCACCGGCAGCTTCGACAACACGTCGGCCAACGCGCTGGCCAGCCAGCTGCGCTACGGCGCGCTGCCGGTCACCTTCGTGCCGCAGGAGCAGCAGAACGTCACCGCGACGCTGGGCGACAGCCACCTGCGGGCCGGTCTGCTGGCCGCCGGCATCGGCATGCTGCTGGTCATCATCTACTCGTTCTTCTACTACCGGCTGCTCGGCTCGGTCATCTTCCTGAGCCTGGTGCTCTCCGCGTTGCTGGTCTTCGGCGCGCTGGTGGTGCTCGGCCGGTCGATCGGCTTCACCCTCACCCTCGCCGGCATCGCCGGCATGATCGTCTCGCTCGGTGTGGCGGCGGACTCGTTCGTCATCTACTTCGAGCGGCTCAAGGACGAGATCCGGGAGGGGCGCAGCCCGCGTAGCGCGGTGGGCCGGGCCTGGATCCGGGCCCGCCGGACGATCATCTCGGCCAACGCGATCACCCTGATGTCCGCCGTGGTCCTCTACATCGTCTCGGTCGGCACGGTGAAGGGCTTCGCCTTCGCCCTCGGCCTGGCGACCGTCCTCGACCTGGTGGTCGTCTTCCTCTTCCGGCACCCGATCATGACGATGTTCGCCCGGACCCCGGCGTTCCTGTCGCCCCGGGTCAGCGGCCTCGGTCGGGCCCTGCCAGCCCGTTCGGCCGACCCGGCCACCGCCCGCAACTCGCGCGTCAAGGAGGCCTGAGATGGCTAAGAGTGGTCTGGCGTCCCGGCTCTACCGGGGCGAGGCCGGTCTCAACATCGTCGGCCGGCGCAAGTTGTGGTTCACCGTCGCCGGCGTGCTGGTGCTGATCGCCGTGCTCAGCTTCGCGGTGCGCGGCTTCAGCCTGGGCATCGAGTTCGCCGGCGGCAACTCGTTCCAGGTGCCGGCCAGCGTCGGCACCCTAGACCAGGCCGAGGGCAAGGTCAACGACGCGCTGGCGGCCGAGGGCGGCGGCGCCGAGGTGGTGACCGCGCAGAAGGTCGGCAGCACCAGCGGCGAGTACTACGAGCTGCGCACCTCGCAGCTCAGCGCCGACCAGGCCAACGCGGTCAAGGCCGAGATGGCGCAGGAGTTCGGCATCAACGCCGACCAGATCAGCGGCAGCCAGGTCAGCGAGGCCTGGGGCAGCCAGGTGACCTCCCGGGCGCTGCTCGGCCTGATCATCTTCGTCCTGGTGGTGGCGGCCTACCTGGTGCTGCGCTTCGAGTGGCGGATGGCGGTCGCGGCGATCATCTCGCTGTTCATGAACCTGATCCTCACCGCCGGCATCTACTCGCTGGTCGGCTTCGAGGTGACCCCGTCGACGATCATCGGGTTCCTCACCATTCTGGGCTTCGCGCTCTACGACGTGGTGGTGGTCTTCGACAAGGTCCAGGAGAACACCCGGGGCATCACGGCCAACAACAACCAGACCTACGGCGAGGCGGCCAACCTGGCGCTCAACCAGAGCCTGATGCGGTCGTTGAACACCTCGGTGGTCGCCCTGCTCCCGGTCGGCGGTCTGCTCTTCATCGGTGCCGGCCTGCTCGGCGCGGGCACCCTGAAGGACCTGGGCCTGGTGCTCTTCGTCGGTATGGCGATGGCGTTCCTGACCTCGATCCTGCTGTCCACCCCGTTGCTGGTGCTGCTCAAGAACTATGACCCGCGCATCGAGGCGCACACCAAGCGGGTGCTGGCCCGGCGGGGCGCGATCGCCCGGGGCGAGGTCGTCCCGCGTGGCGCGGCCCGGCAGGCGGCCGGCGACGACGCTGCCGACGAGCCGATCGACCCCGAGGCGGCGGCCCTGGCCGGCAGCGCGCCGAAGGTCGGTTCCCGGCCGGCGGCCAAGCGGGCGACCGGTGCCCGGGGTGGTCGTCCCAGCGGCGGCGGGGGCAACCGCCCCGGTGGCGCGAAGCGGCGCTGACCGACGGGCGACCCGCCACACGTCGAGTCGACGGCGTCCGCCATGCTGTGCGAGCAGCATGGCGGACGCCGTCGTCGTAGCGAAGGAGAATCGACCATCGTGACGGAGACCCACAGCACCGCGGTACGGGGAGACAGCGGCCCGCAGGTCGCCCGGCTGGTCGCCAGCCGGGTGCTGGACGTGCCGGACTTCCCCAAGCCCGGTGTCCTGTTCAAGGACCTGATGCCGTTGTTCGCCGACGGCGACGTGTTCCGCGAGGTGATCGACGGCATCATCGACCACCACGGGCGGGACAGCTTCGACATCGTGGTCGGCATCGAGGCCCGGGGCTTCGTGATCGCCGCCGCGATCGCGTACGCGACCGGGATGGGGGTGGTGCCGGTGCGCAAGGCGGGCAAGCTGCCCCGGCCGGCGTACTCGGCCTCCTATGCCCTGGAGTACGGCGAGGCGACGCTCGAGGTGCACCAGGACGCCTTCACCGCCGGGCACCGGGTGCTGGTGGTCGACGACGTGCTGGCCACCGGTGGCACCGCCGAGGCGACCCTCGATCTGGTCGAGCGGGCCGGTGGCACGGTGGCCGGGTTCACCGTACTGCTGGAGTTGGGTTTCCTGGGTGGGCGGGAGCGGCTCGCCGGGCGTCCGGTCCATGCCCTGCTGACCGTGTGACGCCCGGTCGTCCCGCCGACCTGGGACGGACCGTCCGGCGGAGCGGCACGGCACCTACCGTGCGGGTAGCATTGCCCATTGCTGACCGGGCGATCACCCGTCCGGGCGGCGGGCAGGGCGTCGGCCGGGGGCCGGCGGGTAACGCCATCGGCCCCGACGGCGGCCGATGGGAACATGCCGGCGCGACGGCCGGTTGGAAGACAGGCGTCGGCCGCACGGCCGGCGTGGTCCCGGCGATCGGTGAGGAGGCCGGTGTCCCACGATGTCGTCCCTCCGGTGGAGGGCACGGTGCACCCGACAGGCGACGCTGACGGCGCGGTGACCGCTCGGAAGAACGACCCACCGGTCGGCCCGGCGGGGGTCGGCGACGACGTCGGTGCCACGCTCGACGGCATGGCAGCCGGGGCGGCGCTCGACGACGACCCGTCCCCGAGCGCCGGTTTCGCGTTGTCCAACGCGCCGACCGGGCGTCGGGTGCGGGCGCGGCTGGCCCGGTTCAACGCCCCCTGGCAGAGTTCCCAGGTCAGCGAGGTGCTCGAACCGCTGATCGCCAGCCACCGGGAAAACCACCCCAAGGCGGATGCCCGGCTGCTCCAGCGTGCCTTCGACACCGCCGCGCGGTGGCACTCCGGTCAGTACCGCAAGTCCGGTGACCCGTACATCACCCACCCGCTGGCGGTGGCGACCATCCTGGGCAACCTGGGAATGGACACCACCACGCTGGTGGCGGCGCTGCTGCACGACACGATCGAGGACACCGAGTACACCCTCGACCAGATGCGCACCGACTTCGGTCCCGAGGTCACCCTGCTCGTCGACGGCGTGACGAAGCTGGACAAGGTCAAGCTGGGCGACGCAGCCAAGGCGGAGACGATCCGCAAGATGGTCGTGGCGATGGCGAAGGACCCCCGGGTCCTGGTGATCAAGCTGGCCGACCGGCTGCACAACATGCGGACGCTGTCCTTCCTGCCGGCGCCCAAGCGGGAGCAGAAGGCCAAGGAGACGCTGGAGATCCTGGCTCCGCTGGCCCACCGCCTCGGTATGAACACGATCAAGTGGGAGCTGGAGGACCTGGCCTTCGGCACCCTGTTCCCCAAGCGCTACGAGGAGATCCTCCGGCTGATCGGGGAGCACCAGCCGCAGCGGGAGTCGCTGCTCAAGCAGGTCACCCAGAAGGTCGGCACCGACCTCAAGGCCGCGAAGATCAAGGCGGAGACGACCGGCCGGCCGAAGCACCTCTACTCGATCTACCAGAAGATGATCGTGCGGGGGCGGGACTTCAACGACATCTACGACCTGGTCGGGGTGCGCATCCTGGTCGACACGGTGCGGGACTGCTACGCGGCGTTGGGGGTCATCCACGCCAACTGGCAGCCGGTGCCGGGCCGGTTCAAGGACTACATCGCGATGCCCAAGTTCAACATGTACCAGTCGCTGCACACGACGGTCATCGGGCCCACCGGCAAGCCGGTGGAGATGCAGATCCGCACCTACGCGATGCACCGCACCGCCGAGTTCGGTATCGCCGCGCACTGGAAGTACAAGGAGCACAAGGGCACCCAGATCGTCGGCCCGCCCGCGCACATCGACGAGATGACCTGGCTGCGGCAGCTGCTGGACTGGCAGCGGGAGGCCGCCGACCCGTCGGAGTTCCTCGACGCGTTGCGCTTCGACCTGTCCAGCCAGGAGGTGTACGTCTTCACCCCCAAGGGGGACGTCATCCCGCTGCCGACCGGGTCGACGCCTGTGGACTTCGCGTACGCGGTGCACACCGAGGTCGGGCACAAGTGCATCGGGGCACGGGTCAACGGCAAGCTGGTGCCGTTGGAGTCGGCGCTGTCCAACGGCGACGTGATCGAGATCTTCACCTCGAAGTCCGACACGGCCGGTCCGACGCAGGACTGGCTGAGCTTCGTCAAGAGCCCCCGGGCGCGTACCAAGATCCGCCAGTATTTCAACAAGGAGCGGCGTGAGGAGGCGATCGAGGCCGGTAAGGACTCGATCGTCAAGGCGATGCGCAAGCAGGGCATGCCGTTGCAGCGGATGCTCACCTCCGACGCGTTGATGGCGATCGCCCGGGACCTGCACCTCGCCGACGTCGCGTCGCTCTACGCGGCGGTCGGCGACAGCCAGGTGTCGGCGCAGTCGGTGGTGCAGAAGCTGATGGCCGCGTACGGCGGTGAGGAGGGCGCGGCGGAGGACATCGCCGAGACCGCCGTCGCCACCCGTCCGCCGCACAGCCGGCAGAACAGCAGCGATCCCGGGGTGGTGGTGCGGGGCGTCAGCGACGTCTGGATCAAGCTGGCCCGGTGCTGCACGCCGGTGCCCCCGGATTCGGTCTTCGGGTTCGTCACCCGCTCCGGCGGGGTCAGCGTGCACCGCGACGACTGCGCCAACGCCGAGGACCTGCGGGCCCAGGCCGAGCGGGTGGTGGAGGTCAGCTGGAAGCTCACCTCCGCCTCCACGTTCCTGGTGGCCATCCAGGTGGAGGCACTCGACCGGCACAAGCTGCTGGCCGACGTCACCCGGGTGCTCTCCGAGGAGCGGGTCAACATCCTGTCGGCGACGGTCACCACCACCCGGGACCGGGTGGCGGTGAGCCGGTTCAGCTTCGAGATGGCCGACCCGAAGCACCTGGGGCACCTGCTGGCCGCCGTCCGCAAGGTCGACGGGGTCTTCGACGCCTACCGGGTCACCTCCGGCGCCTGACGGGCCTGGGACCCCACCGGGCGGACCACCCGACCGCCTCCGGATCCGTGGGTCCGTAGGGTCCCCGGGAGTGTTGCGGACACCGGGGTAACGAAAGCGCCCGCCGGCTCAGCCGGCGGGCGCTTCGTCGTACGGTGCGGTCAGCCCTCGATGTCGCTCATGGTCAGCTTGGTGATGGTGACCTCCTTCTTGGGGTGGCCACCCCCCGCCTGCTGGGCGTACGCCTTGTCGTCGCCGGCCGCCCCGACCTGCTTGACCAGGTCCATTCCGGAGGTGACGGTGCCCAGCACGGTGTATTTCGCGTCGAGCTGCGAGTCGCCGTAGACGATGAAGAACTGACTGCCGGTGCTGCCCGGCTGCCCGGAGTTGGCCATCGCGATGACGCCCTCCGGGTAGGGGGGCCGCTTGTCGGTCGGCAGGTTCTCCTCGGCGAGGCCGTAGCTCGGCCCGCCGGTGCCGTCGGTCTGCCGCCAGCCGGCGCCGGTCGCGCTCGGGTCACCGCACTGGAGCACCTTGATGCCCTCGGTCACCAGCCGGTGGCACTTGGTGTTGTCGAAGAAGCCCTTGCTGGCCAGGTGGGTGAAGCTGCCGGCGGTGCAGGGCACCTTGGTCCGGTCGAGCTTGGCGACGATCGGGCCCAGGTTGGTCTCCAGGGTCATCGTCTGGGTGCCCTTGTTGGCCTGCTGGTTGGGGGGCAGCCCGACGTCCTTGATCTGGGCGGGCCGGCCCTCCTTGGGCGCCTCGGTATAGGTGCACTGCGAGAAGCCCTCGGTGCTGGCGGTCTGCTGCTTGTTGTCGTCGTCATCACCGCCGAGGCTGGTCGCCAACCAGACGGTGCCGGCGACCACGAGCACCAGGATCGCGGCGGCCCCGACGATCGCCTGCGTCTGCCGGCGCTTGCGGGCCTTGGCCGAACGTTCGGCCATCTCCCGCTCAAGTCGGGCCCGCGCCGCCGCGCGCTGCCGCTCTCTCGTGGACGTCACGGTCACTCCTCCTGGGCTTTCTCTGGCGCGGCGTGGCCGCAGGTACGGGTGGTGGGCCGGCTCAGCCGGCGCTGGGGCTGGCCGCCGGGGACGCGGCCGGGGAACCGGTCGCCGGAGCCGGCGCGGCCTGCGCCTCGCCGACGGTCAGCTTGCGGATCAGCACGTCGGTCTTGGGCTTGACCTTGGCGCCCGCCCCGTTGTCCACGGTCGGCTGGGCGCCGATCTTCTCGACCACGTCGAGGCCGCCGGTGATCCGGCCGATGATCGGGTACGCCGGCTGGGCCGGGCTGGAGTCCTTGAAGAAGATCAGGAACTGGCTGCCGTTGGCGCCCGGCGGGTTGCTGATCATCGCGACCGTGCCCTTGGGGTAGGTCGGCGGCTGCCCGGGCGGCGGGCTGGCCGAGGGGCTCGCCTCGGGCGCGGTCGGCACGTTCTCGTTGTAGAACGAGTAGCTGGGGCCGCCCAGGCCGGTGCCGCTCGGGTCGCCGCAACGCAACGCACCCTCGGTGGTGATCTCGTGGCACTTGGTGTTGTCGTAGAACGACTTGCCGGCCAGGTGGGCGATGCTCGCCCCGGCGCACGGCGCCGCGGCGAGGTCAAGCTCGGCGGTGACCGGGCCGCCCTGGTCGGTGTCGATCGTCATGGTGCGTACCCCGGTGGTGGGCAGACCGGTGGTGGCCGGGGTGCCGACGTCCTTGAGGTTGGTGTTGGCGGCCGCGTCCTGCGGCGTCCAGAGGCAGACGTCCTCGGCGGCCTTCTGCTCGGGGTCGCTGTCGAAGGCACCCAGCCCCCAGGCCGCGCCGGCCACGATCAGCACCAGCACCACGGCCGCACCGACCCCGGCCTGGATCTGCCGACGCCGTCGGGCGGCGGCGGCCCGCCGGGCCAACTGCCGGTCGAGCTTCTCCCGCGCGAGCTTGCGCTGCCGGTCCCTGCTGGAAGCCACCCGTGCTCCCCTCCTCTACCCTGGTCGTCACCGGCGGTCGGGCCGTACGCGCCACGATGTCCGCAGGTGCGCCACGCCACACGCCCGCCAGAGTGTACGGGTACCCGCTGTGAAAGTGGTGTACGAGGGCCGGCCTGGGTTTATCAAAGTGCGTCACTGTGCCGTACGGGGCCCGTGGTGCGGGTGGGCGCGGATGTCGGCTCGCGCCGACGACTAGGCTGCCCAGGAGACGGACGACTCGAACGAAAGGGGAGCGGACGTGCTCGTGGCCGGCTTTCCCGCGGACGCCTTCGGCACCAACTGCTACGTGGTGGCGACCGCGCCGGGGGAGCAGTGCGTGGTGGTCGACCCCGGTATCGGGGTGCTCGACCGGCTCGACGCCGTGCTCGCCGAGCACCGCCTGCACCCGGCCGCCGTGCTGCTCACCCACGGCCATCTCGACCACACCTTCTCCGTCGCCCCGGTCTGCGGCGCGCGCGGCATCCCGGCGTACGTCCACCCGGAGGACCGGGAGCTGCTGGCCGACCCGACCAAGGCGCTGTCGATGGACCTCACCGCGCTGTTCGGCGGCCGGCTGCCGTACACCGAGCCGGACGACGTCGCGGAGCTGACCGACGGGGCGACGCTGGCGCTGGCCGGCCTGGAGATCACCGTCGACCACGCGCCGGGCCATACCGGCGGGTCGGTGCTGTTCCGGCTGCCCGGCACCGGCTCGCCCTGGGAGGCCGACCAGCTCTGCCTCTCCGGTGACGTGCTCTTCGCCGGCTCGATCGGTCGCACCGACCTGCCCGGCGGCAGCATGCCCCGGATGCTGGCCAGCCTGCGGGAGAAGGTCCTCCCGTTGGCCGACGACACGGTCGTGCTGCCCGGCCACGGCCCGAGGACCACCATCGGCCGCGAGCGGGTGCGCAACCCGTACCTGGTCGACGTGGCGGGCCCCGGTGGCGCACGTCCGGCCGCGCCCACCCGCGGCCTCTAGCTTCTCCTCCGCGCCGCGCGCGGACCTTTCGCTCTCACCGCGCCCGGCGCGGACCCGCAAGGAGTACGCCATGAGCAAGCCCACGCCCCTGTCCGGCTTCCCGGAGTGGACCACGTCGCAGCGGATGATCGAGCAGTTCGTCCTCGACCGGATCCGGCACACCTTCGAGCTGTACGGGTTCGCGCCGCTGGAGACCCGGTCGGTGGAGCCACTGGACCAGTTGCTGCGTAAGGGGGAGACCTCGAAGGAGGTCTACCTGCTGCGCCGGTTGCAGGCCGACGCGGATGGTCCGGCCGGTGACGATGCGCTCGGCCTGCACTTCGACCTGACCGTGCCGTTCGCCCGGTACGTGCTGGAGAACGCCGGCAAGCTCCAGTTCCCGTTCCGCCGCTACCAGATCCAGAAGGTGTGGCGGGGTGAGCGCCCGCAGGAGGGGCGCTACCGGGAGTTCCTCCAGGCCGACATCGACATCGTCGACCGGGACACCCTGCCGGCGCACTACGAGGCGGAGATGCCGCTGGTGATCGGGGACGCGCTGCGGTCGCTGCCGATCCCGCCGGTGCTGATCCAGGTGAACAACCGCAAGATCTGTGAGGGGTTCTACCGGGGCATCGGGCTGACCGACCCGGAGGCGGCGCTGCGCGCGGTCGACAAGCTCGACAAGATCGGCCCGGACAAGGTGGCCGACCTGCTGGCCGAGACGGCGGGAGCGAGCGCGGCCCAGGCGAAGGCGTGCCTGGCGCTGGCCGGGATCTCCGCCCCGGATGCCTCCTTCGCCGACGCGGTGCGCGCCCTCGGGGTGAGCGACCCGCTGCTCGACGAGGGCATCGCCGAGCTGGTCGCGGTGGTGGAGACCGCCGCCGCGCACGCGCCGGGGCTCTGCGTCGCCGACCTGCGGATCGCCCGGGGCCTGGACTACTACACCGGCACCGTCTACGAGACCCAGCTGCTCGGCTACGAGCGGTTCGGTTCGATCTGCTCCGGTGGCCGGTACGACAACCTGGCCAGCGCCGGTGCCGTGTCGTACCCGGGGGTCGGCATCTCGATCGGGGTGACCCGGCTGCTCGGTCTGCTCTTCGGCGCCGGGGCGCTGTCGGTCTCGCGCAGCGTGCCGACCTGTGTGCTGGTCGCGGTCGGAGCCGAGGAGGAGCGGGCGGGCAGCAACGCGGTCGCCGAGGTGCTGCGGTCGCGGGGGATCCCGACCGAGGTGTCGCCGAACGCGGCGAAGTTCGGCAAGCAGATCCGCTACGCCGAGCGGCGTGGTATCCCGTACGTGTGGTTCCGGGGTGCCGAGGGTGACCAGGTCAAGGACATCCGTTCGGGCGAGCAGGTGAACGCCGTGCCGGCCGAGTGGACGCCGCCCCACGCGGACCTGAAGCCGCTGGTCGGCTGAGTCTCAGTTACTGGCGCGTACGCCGACGGGGACCTACGGTGGCGTAAGTTACGCCACCGTAGGGAGGGGCCCTGTGACCGAGCTGAGCCAGACCGCGCTGCTGCACGAACTCGAACCCGTGGTCGCCAAGAACCTCGACCGTCACCTCTCGGTGGCCAAGGAGTGGTTTCCGCACGAGTACGTGCCGTGGAGCGAAGGGCGGACCTTCGACGGCCCGCTCGGCGGCGAGGCGTGGTCGGAGGGGGACTCTACCCTGCCCGAGGTGGCCCGGACGGCGTTGATCGTCAACCTGCTCACCGAGGACAACCTGCCGTCGTACCACCATCAGATCGCCACCCTGTTCGGTCCGGACGGGGCGTGGGGGACGTGGGTGGGTCGGTGGACCGCCGAGGAGGGTCGGCACGGTACCGCCATCCGGGACTACCTCACGGTGTCCCGGGCGGTCGACCCGGTGGCCCTGGAGCGGGCCCGGATGGTGCACATGACCGCCGGCTACAGCAACTCGCACGACACGTCGATGCTGCGCTCGCTGGCGTACGTGTCGTTCCAGGAGCTGGCGACCCGCATCTCGCACCGCAACACCGGCCGGATCACCGGTGACCCGGTCTGCGAGGCGTTGCTGGGTCGCGTCGCGGCCGACGAGAACCTGCACATGATCTTTTATCGCAATCTGCTCGGCGCGGCCCTCGAGGTGGACCCGAACCAGACCATGCGAGCCATCGACGAGGTGCTGGCAGACTTCCAGATGCCCGGGGTGGGTATCGAGGGGTTCGCCCGCAAGTCGGTGACGATCGCCCTCGCCGGCATCTACGACCTGCGTCAGCACCGCGACGACGTGGTGGCCCCGGTGCTGCGCCAGTGGGACGTGTTCAACGTCGTCGGTCTGGACGCCGAGGGCGAGGCCGCCCGCGACCGGATCGCCGCCCACCTGGACGGCCTGGAGCAGGCCGCGTCCCGGTTCGAGGAGAAGCGCGACGCGCGCGCCGCCAAGCTGGCCGCCCGCGCCTGACCTGACCGTCCCCTCCGGCGTTTCACCACCCCCGTGCCTGCCCGCAGGCACGGGGGTGTGCTGCAACCACGTCGCCACCCCCTGCGGCGGGCGCGTCGGGTGTGCCGTGCGGCGGGCGCGTCGGGTGTGCCGCGCGGGTGGGGACGGCTCTTCCGGCCCCGCCGCTTCGCCCGGGGTCGTGCCGACGTCATGCGTCACCCGGTTACTCCGTCCGTCCCTCGAAGTCGGTGACTTTCGGTGACAGGTCGGCGGGTGTGACGCGCCGTGACAACGGCTCCCCCCTCGTGCTCCTACCCTTCCGCGCTTTGCTCTGCTGCCCTCGGAGCGCCACCGACCTGAGCTGCCTTTCCTTGCGGCGTGTGATTCGCTGGTCTTCTCATGCATGGCTACCTGAGGTAACTGTCGCGGTGAGGGCGGCAGAGCAAAGGGGACGACCGTCAGGCGGCGGGGTCGACTGATGATGACTCCCGGTGACGGGTGCCGAGTGTTGCCGTTCTCGCCGCCATCGGGCCTGCCGGCACGGGACGTCCTGGTCGGCGGCCCGGTCGTGTCGTGCCGTCCCGGCTGTGGCCGGACCACCCCGGTGCCACCGGTCTCGTCGGACGGTGCGGGGGGCGGGTCGGCTCCGGTCGGTGCGTCCACGGGATCGGCTGCGGTGCCTGCGGGATCGGCTGCGGTGCCTGCGGGATCGGCTGCGGTGCCTGCGGGATCGGCTGCGGTGCCTGCGGGATCGGCTGCGGTGCCTGCGGGACCGGGTGCGGCGCGCAACCGGGCCGCCTGCGAACCACTCAACGCCGGGTCGGGACCGCGGCGTCGGACCCCCGGCGGGGGCCGCTTCGGGCTGTCGGCGGTGGCCGCTTCGGGCCCGGCCCGCTGTGGGGGCGGGGCAGGTTGGCGGAGGGTCTGACATGGATGTGTCCACGATGTTGCCTGACCGTCATAACCGCTGGTGGGGTGAATCCGGGCAAACGCATGTCTTGATAACGATCTTAAATATGTGAATACTTCAGTCTCTCGGCCGGTTTCCCCAGGTCGGCCGGTTGTCCCCGGGCGCGTCTTCATGACGCCGCCCGTCACCCCCTTCCGGAGGTTGTTGCATGCGACCCACGAGGTCCTCACTTCGACACGCCGCCGCCGTCGCCATGGCCGGAACCCTGGTCACCGGCGCGCTCATGGGTGCCCCCGCCCAGGCGGCCCCCGCCTCACCCGCATCCCCCGACGCCGCCGCCAGCCTGGCCGAGCGTCTCGGTGACCGCGCCGCCGGCACCTACGCCGACGCCGCCGGCAAGATGGTCGTCACCGTCACCGACACCGCCGCCGCCAAGCAGGTCCGCGCCGCCGGTGCCGTCCCGAAGCTGGTCACCCGGGGCGCGGCCCAGCTCCGCTCCGCCACCGCCGAGCTGGAGCGGTCGGCCAAGATCCCCGGCACCGCGTGGTGGACCGACACCGCCACCAACCAGGTCGTCGTGTCGGTCGACAGCACCGTCACCGGCGCCAAGCTGGAGCGGGTCAAGGCCGCCGCCGCGCGCACCGGTGGCACCGTCCGGGTCGAGGCCGAGACCGGCGTGCTCAGCACCAAGATCTCCGGCGGCCAGGCCATCTACACCGGCGGCGGTCGCTGCTCGCTCGGCTTCAACGTCCGCAACAGCGCCGGTCAGACCTTCTTCCTGACCGCCGGGCACTGCACCAACATCGGCTCGACCTGGTACTCGAACTCCGGCCAGACCAGCGTGCTCGGTACCCGTACCGGCACCAGCTTCCCGGGCAACGACTACGGCATCGTCCGGCACAGCAACGCCGCCAACGCGACCGGCAACGTCTCCCTCTACAACGGCAGCTTCCGGGACGTCACCGGTGCCGCCAACGCGTACGTCGGCCAGAGCGTGCAGCGCTCCGGCAGCACCACCGGCCTCAAGAGCGGCTCGGTGAGCGCCATCAACGCCACCGTGAACTACGCCGAGGGCTCGGTCTCCGGCCTGATCCGGACCAACGTCTGCGCCGAGCCGGGCGACAGCGGCGGTTCGCTGTTCAGCGGCAGCAGCGCGGTCGGCCTCACCTCCGGCGGCAGCGGCAACTGCACCCGCGGTGGCACCACCTACTTCCAGCCGGTCACCGAGCCGCTGAGCGTCTACGGCGTCAGCATCATCTGACCGATCTGCCGCATCCTCTGATGCACCACCGGATCCGCTGATCCACCTTGCGTGAACGGGCCGTCGGGAACACCGGCGGCCCGTTCCGCGCGTCCGGTGGGCGGGCCGGCCTTGCTCACCCCGCAACCGGGCGGACCGGGCGGCTGACACAATGCGGGGGAACAGCCGTACCGCAGATGAGGAGACGCAAGTCGTGATCCGTACCCATGACGCCGGCAGCCTGCGCGCGACGGACGCCGGCACCACGGTGACGCTCGCCGGGTGGGTGGCCCGCCGGCGCGACCACGGCGGTGTCATCTTCGTCGACCTGCGCGACGGCTCCGGCGTGGTCCAGGTGGTGTTCCGCGAAGAGGACGCGCACGCGCTGCGCAACGAGTTCTGCGTCAAGGTCACCGGCGAGGTGACCCGCCGCCCCGAGGGCAACGAGAACCCGGAGCTGCCCACCGGTGAGATCGAGGTGACCGCCAGCGCGCTGGAGGTGCTCTCCGAGGCCGCGCCGCTGCCGCTGCCGGTCGACGACCAGGTCGAGGCGGGCGACGACATCCGGCTGCGCTACCGCTACCTGGACCTGCGCCGCAGTGGCCCGGCCAACGCGATGCGGCTGCGCTCCCGGGCCAACCAGCTCGCCCGCACCGTGCTGCACGAGCGGGACTTCCTGGAGATCGAGACCCCGACGCTGACCCGGTCCACCCCCGAGGGCGCCCGCGACTTCCTGGTCCCGGTCCGGCTCCAGCCCGGCAGCTGGTACGCGCTGCCGCAGTCGCCGCAGCTGTTCAAGCAGCTGCTCATGGTCGGCGGCATGGAGCGGTACTACCAGATCGCCCGCTGCTACCGCGACGAGGACTTCCGCGCCGACCGGCAGCCGGAGTTCACCCAGCTCGACATCGAGATGTCCTTCGTCACCGAGGACGACGTGATCGACCTCGGCGAGGCGATCGTCGCGGCACTCTGGAAGGACCTGGCCGGGCACGAGATCTCCCGGCCGATCCCCCGGATCACCTGGCACGACGCGATGGCCCGGTACGGCTCCGACAAGCCCGACCTGCGTTACGGCCTGGAGCTGACCGAGCTGACCGAGTACCTGCGCGGCACCGAGTTCCGGGTGTTCGCCGGTGCGATCGACGCGGGCGGCTACGTCGGCGCGGTGGTCATGCCCGGCGGTGCGGCGCAGACCCGCAAGGAGCTGGACGGCTGGCAGGACTGGGCCAAGGCGCGTGGCGCGCGCGGCCTGGCGTACGTGGTGCTGGACGCCGAGACCGGCGAGGCGCGTGGGCCGGTGGCCAAGAACCTCTCCGCCGAGCACCTGGGTGGCCTGGCCGACGCGGTCGGGGCCAAGCCGGGCGACGCGGTCTTCTTCGCCGCCGGCACGAACACCCGGGAGGCGCAGGAACTGCTCGGCGCGGCCCGGATCGAGATCGCCAAGCGGGCCAAGCTGATCGACGAGAGCGCCTGGGCGTTCTGCTGGGTGGTCGACGCGCCGATGTTCGAGCGCACGGACGAGGGCGGCTGGACGGCCGTGCACCACCCGTTCACCTCGCCGAACGCCGACTGGGTCGGCCGGTTCGAGGAGGCCCCGGACCGGGCCCTGGCCTACGCGTACGACATCGTCTGCAACGGCAACGAGATCGGCGGCGGCTCGATCCGTATCCACCGGGGCGACGTGCAGCAGCGGGTCTTCGACCTGCTCGGCATCACCCCCGCCGAGGCGCAGGACAAGTTCGGCTTCCTGCTGGAGGCGTTCAAGTACGGCGCCCCGCCGCACGGCGGCATCGCGTTCGGCTGGGACCGGGTCTGCATGCTGCTGGCCGGGGCCGACTCGATCCGCGAGGTGATCGCCTTCCCCAAGACCCGGGGCGGCTTCGACCCGCTGACCGGCGCCCCGACCCCGATCACCACCCAGCAGCGCACCGAGGCCGGCATCGACGCCAAGCCCAAGCCCCCGGCCGCGTCCCCCGGCACCGCCGGCCCCGCCGCCCCGGTAGCCGACCCGGCCTAACTCCCACCCCACCCCACCCCGGCCGGCCCGCCCGGCCGCCCTACCCCGGATCGTTGATCAAGAGGTTTACGTCATCATCACGCCGTGAGGTGACGTGAACCTCTTGATCGCTGTAAGGGGAGTGGTGGGATGCGGGCGTTGGTGGTGGGGGGTAGTGGGTTTCTCGGGGGTGAGGTGTGTCGGCGGGGGGTTGCTGCCGGGTGGTCGGTGGTGGGGACGTGCTGGTCGGGTGCGGTCGGGGTGCCCGGGGTGGCGGCGCGTCGGCTCGACGTGACCGATCGGGAGGCGGTGCGCCGGCTGGTCGCCGAGGTACGCCCGGACGTCGTCGTCGCGACCGCGTACCGCACCGACGACTGGACGGTCACCGCCGACGGGGCGGCGCACGTCGCGTATGCGGCGGCCGAGGTCGGGGCGCGGTTGGTGCACCTGTCCAGTGACGCGCTGCACGCCGGCCGTCCGACCCCCTATCTCGACGACGACGTGCCGACCCCGGTGCATCCCTACGGTGCGGCGAAGGCGGCGGCGGAGACCGCCGTACGGGTGGTCGACCCGGGAGCGGTGCTGGTGCGGACCTCGCTGATCCTGGGGGAGGGCAGCAAGCAGATACAGCTCTGCCGGGATGCGTTGGCGGGTCGGGCCACCCTGTTCACCGACGAGTTGCGCTGCCCGGTCGACGTCGGCGACCTGGCCGACGCGGTGCTGGAACTGGCCGACTCGACAGTCGCCGGCCCGCTCAACGTGGCCGGCCCGGAGCCGGTCAGCCGGGCCGGGCTGGGACTGCTGGTGGCCCGTCGGCACGGGATCGATCCGGCCGGGATGACGACCGCCACGACCACGGCGGCCGGGCTGCGGCGCCCCACCGACGTGCGGCTGGACTCGTCCCGCGCCGTCACCCTGCTGCGGACCCGGCTGCGCGGCGTGACCGAGTTGCTCGCCGACTGACGGGAGACCGTCGGGTCGGCCGTGTCGGGCCCCACAGGAGGTCTTGCACAGAATCTATGCACAAATATTGTGCATAGATTCTGTGCACAGTTATTGTGCATGCATGGAGAACGACGACACCGGCGGGCGACCCGCGACCAGCTCCGTCCGGATCGACCACCGGCAGGTCCGCGTCCTGGCCCACCCGCTGCGGCTGCGGCTGCTCGGCGCGCTGCGGGTGCAGGGACCGGCCACCGCCACCACCCTCGCCGGCCTGCTCGCCACCAACACCGGCGCCACCAGCTACCACCTGCGCCAGCTCGCCGACGTGGGGCTGGTGGTCGAGGACCCGGACCGCAGCGCCGGGCGGCAGCGCTGGTGGCGGGCCGCGCACGAGGTGACCGACTGGGAGCCGAGCGACTTCGACGACGACCCCGACGCCCGGGCCGCGATCGAGTGGATCCAGGGCGACCAGGTGCGCCTCCTGGCTGAGCGGGCCGAACGCTGGTTCGCCGTCCAGCAGGACTGGTCACCGGCCTGGCGGGACGCGTTCGGGATGAGCGACGCCTTCCTCAGCCTCCCCGCCGACCGGCTCCAGGCCCTGGAGGACGAGCTGTGGCAGGTGCTGGAGCGCTACCGCACCGAGGCGGACCCGGCGCAGCCGGACGCCGAGCGGGTGCACGTCTTCGTGGCCGCGTTCCCGATGATCGAGCAGCAGTGATGGCCGCGCTGACCGTACGCCAGGTCCGGTTCCGTTATCTCACCCTCTACGGCCTGCGGTGGCTGCCCACCGGCCTGACCATTCCGGTGCTGATCCTGCTGATGCAGGAACGCGGCCTGTCGCTGTCCCAGATCGGTCTGGTCGCCACCGCCCAGGGCCTGGTCGTGCTGGTGCTGGAGCTGCCGACCGGTGGCCTGGCCGACGCGCTCGGCAGCCGGGTGGTCCTGGTCACCGCCTGGTCGGTGAGCCTGCTGTCGCTCGGGCTGTTCGCGGTGGCGGACTCGTTCGCCCTGTTCTTCCTGGTCTGGGCCCTACAGGGGGTCTACCGGGCGCTCGACAGCGGCCCGCTCGACTCCTGGTACGTCGAGTCCACGCTCGCCGCCGACCGGGACGCCGACTACGAGCCCGGCCTCGGCTTCGCCGGCACCGTCGCGGGCGTCACCATCGCCGGCGGTGCGCTGCTCAGCGGCGGCCTCATCGCGCTCGGCCCGGTCGGGCCGGTGAGCGCCCTGACGGTGCCGGTGCTGGTCGCCGCCGCCCTCCAGGCCGTCGCCCTGGTCGTCCTGCTGATCCTGCTGGTCGAGACCGGCCCGGCCCGGGGCCCCGGCACGCTGCGTGCCTCGGTCGTGGCGGCACCCCGGATGGTGGGTCGGGCCGTCGGCCTGTTGCGCCGCTCCCGGGTGCTGCTCGCCCTGGTCTCGGTGGAGCTGTTCTGGGGTTTCGGCATGGTCACCTTCGAGTCGCTGCTGCCGATCCGGCTCGCCGACGTGGTCGGCGACCCCGAGCGGGCGGCGGCACTGCTCGGCCCGGCCAACTCGGCGGCCTGGCTGGTCTCGGCGGCCGGTGCGGCGGCCACCCCGCTGCTGCTGCGCTGGCTCGGTGCCGCCCCCGCCGCCGGGCTGCTGCGCATCCTCCAGGGTGTCACCGTGCTCGGTATGGGGCTGTTCGCCGGGCCGGTCGGGGTGCTGGTCGCCTACCTGGCCTGCTATGCGGTGCACGGCGCATCCAACCCGCTGCACCTGGGGCTGCTGCACCGGCAGGTCGACGGGCCCTACCGGACCAGCGTCATCTCGCTCAACTCGATGATGGGGCAACCGGGGTTCGCCCTCGGCGCGGTGCTGCTCACCGCGCTGGCCGACCGTAACGGGGTCGGCCCGGCGATGGTGGTCGGCGCGGTCGCGCTGGCGGTGGCCGCCCCGCTCTACCTGCCCGCCTGGTGGGCCGGCCGGCGGGCCGCCCCGGCCGCAGCCCCACCCGGCGATGTCCCGGTCGAAGCCGAGCCGGGGAACGTCCCGCTGGAAGCCGGACCCGGGAACGTTCCGGCCACACCGGCCGGGGCCGGACTTCCCGCTGTGCCCGCCGGGGCCGGACTTCCGGCTGTGCCCGCCGGGGCCGACCACCGGGGCGCCCAGTCGGCCGGGTCGGCGGCCTCAGCCGAGCCACACCGAGCTGCGCCGTAGGGTGCCGGTGAAGCCGAGCCGGCGGTAGAGCCGCAGCGCGGCGAGGTTGTCGGCGTAGACGCCGAGCCCGACTTGGTCGTACCGGGTGAGCAGGGCCCGGGTCATCCCGACGGTCAGCGCCGCGCCCAGCCCCCGCCCCCGTCGGTCGCGGGCCACGGTCAGCCCGGCGAGGAAGCCGATGTCGCCGCGACTACGGTCCGCCCCACAGGCGACCAGTCGCTCGGCCTCCCACCTGCCGTACCAGTCGACGACCGTCGGGTCCTCGGGGCGCGACGAGGAGGTGGGGAAGGCGTCGTCGATCAGCGCGGACAGTGCCGGGTGGTCCGCCGGGCCGAGGCGGACCACCCGCTCCTGCCCGGGTTGCCGTGGCGGGGCGGCGGTGGTCCAGAGGAAATCCCAGTCGTCGACCCGGGTCGCGCCGAACCGGTCGACCAGCAGCCTCCGGTCGGCCCGGGGCAGCTGCAGGTACTGCCCCGGGCGCACGAACCCGTCGGTGACCAGCGCCGCGACCAGCTCCACCGCCGCGTCGACCGGACCGACCACACCACCCGCCCGGTCGTTCTCCGCCGCCGGGAGCACCCAGGCCACCGCGCCGTCGCGGACCCAGCCGCGGGGCCGGTCGTCGCGCCGCAACGCGTGCCGTACGTACGGATGGTTGTCGGTGGCGGCGAGGACTGCCGCCCGGCCGGCAAGTTCCCGGTCGGTGTCGATCATGCCAGCAGCCTAGAACCCGGCCGGTCGAGACGCCCCGGCGACGACGATCTCCACGGTGGAGATTGACGAGTCGACCGATTGGGTACATCGGGGCCGACCTACTGGGACCCCCTACCGGAGGACATACACATGCTCGCCATCCTCGCGGCCGTCGTCTTCGGCTTCGCGCTCCTGCTGGACCTGCTCAACACCAACTTCGGCGCCCCCGACCTGTTCAACTGGAACACCCTGGTCCTGATCGGCCTGCTGCTGCTCTCGCTCTACCTGGCCGGCGTCGGCAGCGGCCCGCGCGGCGGTGGCGGCGGCCGGTGGTACCGGGGCCGTCGGCCGGGTCGCGGCTGACCGCACCTGACCGCATCGGATCAGAACGGGCGGGGCCGACGGCGCGATTCCGGCGTCGTCGGCCCCGCCCGGTACTGTCTTCCTGATGGATTCCGACGCCCTCTTCTCCCTCGGTGCACCCGCCGCGGCGCCCAGCGCCCCCGCGGGCACCGTCGGCGTCGACGACTTCGCCTCGGTGGGGCAGGACGCCCCCCTTCCGGTGCGGATGCGGCCCGCGAGCATCGACGAGCTGGTCGGGCAGGAACACCTCCTCGCGCCCGGCGCCCCGCTGCGTCAGCTCGTCGGCGGCGGCGCGGCGCTGTCGGTCATCCTCTGGGGCCCGCCGGGCAGCGGCAAGACCACCATCGCCCACCTGGTGGCCCGGGCCACCGACCGTCGCTTCGTGGCGATGTCGGCGCTGACCGCCGGGGTCAAGGACGTCCGGGCCGTCATCGAGGCCGCCCGTCGGCAGCGCCGCTCCGGCGGCCCGCAGACCGTGCTCTTCATCGACGAGGTGCACCGGTTCAGCAAGACCCAACAGGATTCGCTGCTCGCCGCCGTCGAGGACCGTACGGTCACCCTGCTCGCGGCGACCACCGAGAATCCGTACTTCTCCGTCATCTCGCCGCTGCTGTCCCGGTGCGTGCTGCTCACCCTCCAGCCGCTGGACGACGCGGCCGTGCGGGCGCTGCTACGGCGCGCGGTGACCGACCCGCGCGGCCTCGCCGGCGCGCTGACCCTGGCCACCGACGCCGAGGACCACCTGGTGCGCCTGGCCGGCGGTGACGTCCGCAAGGCGCTCACCGCGCTGGAGGCGGCGGCGGCCTCGGCGACCGCGCTCGACGTCGACCGGATCGACCTGGCCACCACCGAACAGGCGGTGGACGTGGCGGCCGTGCGTTACGACCGCGACGGCGACGCGCACTACGACGTGACCAGCGCCTTCATCAAGAGCATGCGCGGCTCGGACGTCGACGCCGCGTTGCACTGGCTGGCCCGGATGCTGGTCGCCGGGGAGGACGCCCGGTTCATCGCCCGCCGCATGGTCATCTTCGCCAGCGAGGACGTCGGCCTGGCCGACCCGTCCGCCCTGTCGGTGGCCACCGCCGCCGCGCACGCGGTGGAGTACGTCGGCCTGCCCGAGGCCCAGCTCAACCTCGCCCAGGCGGTCATCCACCTGGCGACCGCGCCGAAGTCCAACTCGGCCACCACGGCCCTCGGCGCGGCGATGGCCGACGTACGGGCCGGTCGGGGCGGCGCGGTGCCGCGTGGGCTGCGCGACGCGCACTACTCCGGCGCCCGGGGGCTCGGGCACGGCACGGGCTACCGCTACCCGCACGACGACCAACGCGGAGTGGTCACCCAGCAGTACGCTCCCGACGACCTCGTCGGGACCGACTACTACCGGCCCAGCGGGCACGGTGCCGAGCGGTCGGTGGCCGCCCGGCTGCCCCTGCTGCGCCGGATCGTCCGGGGGCTGTCCACCCCGGTGTCACGACCCGACGGGCCGGTGCCGGTGGTCAACGGCCGTCACCCGTCGGGCCCGGGACACGCCGGTGGGGCGGATGAGGACGGCGGCGACGCCGGGGAGGTTCAGCAGTGACATCGCGAGGTGGGGAGCAACCGCAGGACGGTCCCGACGAGCGGCGTGAACCTCGCGCCAAGGGACGTCGGTGGGGTCGGGGGCGGGGCGGCGACGACACCCCGCCCGAGCCGGCCGGCGAAGAGTTCGGTTGGATCGACGACCTGCGTACGGCGAAACAGCAGCGCACCGAACTCGGCCCGGACGGTGGTCCCGTGCCGCCGGTCCGCCCGGTGCCGCCGGTTGCCGGACGGGGACCGGTCGCCCCGCAGGACGCCCCGGGGGGGCCGGTCGCGCCGCGCGTCGGTCAGCCGGTGTCCCGTCCCGACGGGCCCCCTCGGCCGGCGTCCGCCCACCGCAGCCGGACCCCCGGCCGCAGCAGGCGCCGCCGGCTCTCCGGCCGCAGCCGGCCCCGCCGGAGCCTCGGCCGCAGCAGCAGCCGGGCGCCCGACCGGAGTCCGGACCTCCGACAGGTCCGCCGCCCGGTTCACCGGGTCCGCGGCGGGAGACGCCGACATCCGGTGGCCCCCGCCCGCCGCAGCCGGGTGGGCCGTCCCCGCTGCCGCCGGTCGGCCCCGCCCGGCCCGGGTCGGTGTCAGCCGGCACCGATTCGCCCCGTCCCGCCCGCCCCGACGGACCTCCACCGGGGCCGGCACACCCCGCTACCCAGGCTGCCCCACCGGTGCGCGGGCCGGGCTGGTCCGCACCCTCCGGGCAGCATCCGCGTCCGGGTGCCGGGCCCTGGCCGGGCCAGGCGTCCGCCGATCACCCCGGCCCGCAGCGGCCCGGACAGGCATCCCACCCGGACGCCACCGCCGGTGGTTCCGGTCCGGGCCGGGCTGCGGTCCCGGCCCCCGGCCGGGCGACGGTCCCCGGCGCCGCTCCCGGCCGGCCGGTGCCCCCCGGTCAGGCACCACCTGTCGGATGGGCCGGTCCCGGTTCCCCGACGCCTGCCGGGCCTTCGCACGGTGCCCCGACACCCGCCGGGCCACCCCTGGGCCGTCGGGCGGTACCCGACGACCGGTCGGGGGCGGCAGCAGCGGATGGTCCTTCCCTGCGGGGTCGCCGGACCGTGCCGGACGACCGGCCGAGAGAGCGACGTCCCGGTCCGGTCGAACCGGCGAACCGGCCCGGCCCCGGGCCCGGTGGTCCCGCGCCCGCTGCGGTGCAGCCGGCGGGCACACCCCGCGCCGGGGTGGGTGCCCCGACCGGCGCCGGAGTACTACCGGCCCCGACTGCCGGCGGCCCCGTACCGCCCCGACGGCCCCGCCGGGCGGTAACCCTCCGCCCGAGAGGGCCGGGGGGGTCCGCCGTGCCGAGGCGCCGACCACCCCAGTGCGCGATCCCGGTGGCCGGCCGGCCGGCGAGCGGGCAGGCCGTCGTCGTGCCGCCGAACCGGACCAACCGGTGGTGCCGCTGACCGGCAACGCGCCACCGCTACCCGGGGCCGCGCCGACCCCACCCGATGTTCCGTCGTCGCCGTCCGTGCCCGGCACCGGCCGGTCCGGTCCGGCTGCCCACGACGACAACGGGCGTCGCCGCCCGCCCACCGACATCGCCCCCCCACCGGGCCGACGGTCCGGTCCGGACGGCGGGCCGGCGGCCCACCGTCCCGGGTCGGACGGCGACGGGCCCGGGGGGCGGCGGAACCGCCCGGACGGTGCGGAGCCGTCAGGGCAGTGGCGTGTCCGGACCGGGAACGAGTCCGATCCCCAGGGTCGCCCGCCCATCGACGAGTCGCGCGGCCGGCGGAGTCGGCCGGACGAGGGTACGGCGGCTGGTCGACCGGTCCCGACCGGTCCCGCCCAGGACGAGCGGCCCCGTGGCGACCGGCCGGATCGGCCGGCGGACTGGCTGCGGCAGGCCGGTCGCACCTCACACACCGACCCCGCCCTGCGGGTGCTCAACCGATCGACCCCACCGGGTGGTCGGCCGACCCCGCCGGGCGGCGTTGGTCCGGCCGACCCGGCTGGTCGGGGGCGACCGGGTGACCCGCACCGGCCGGAGCAGGCTGGCCCACGCCGGCCGGAGCACGGTGACCCGCATCGGCCGGAGCAGGCTGGCCCACGCCGGCCGGAGCACGGTGACCCGCATCGGCCGGAGCAGGCTGGGCCGGCTCGGGGGACGGCACGGCCGGTCCCGCCCGAGCGGCCGGCCGGTCCCGGGCCGGTGGGCGATGACCCCGGTCCGGTCCGTGCAGCCCGCCCCGGGCCCGACCCGGCTCGGGGTCCGCGTCCCGGTGGCTCCGATCCCGGGTCCGGCGGCCCCCGGGCCGGTGGTACCGCTTCCGTACCGGTTCCTGGCACCCCGCCGGTTGCGGGGCTGCGCGCCCCGCCGGTCCCGGTCCGGTGTCCGGTGGCCCCCGGGTCGGCGGCTCGGCCCCGGTGCCCGGCACCGCGCCGGTCCCGGGCGGGTCGCGCCCGGCAGGCCCGCCGCCGGCGGCCCGACCGTCCCGCGACGCCGGTCCGGACGGTGCCGCGACGGCACCGACCTCCGGCGCTCCCCGCTTCGGCGCACCGGGTCCGAACGCTGCCGCCGCGCCCCGCAACGAGGTACGCGCCGGGGCGGGCCACGTCCGGACGCCCCCGCCCCGCCGGCCCCGCAGCCGGGGGCACCCGAACCGGGCGCACGCCGACCGGGCGCGTCCGACCCGAGGGCGGCGCAGCCTGACCCGAGGGCGGCCAAGCCCGGCGCGTCCGACCAGGTCGCACCCCGTCCCGGCACGTCGTCGCGGGGCACCGCCCGTGCGGAGGGGTCGGCCACCGGCACCGCCCGCCCGGACGATCCCGCCACCGGCCCGGTCACCGGCGTCGCCCGACCGCCCGCCATCACCGACGATCCGCATCGGGCGGCTGGCGCGGACGGCGGCCGGCCCGCCGGGCCACGGTCCGCTGCCCGACCCGCCGGTACGGGTGGGGCCGTCGCGGCGGCGGCTGTCGCCCGGGCCACCGCGCCGGGCGGACGACCGGTCGCCGGCCCGCAGGACGCCGTGGGCCGGGCAGCACCTCCGGTGCGCCCCCCCGATCGGACGGAGCCGGCAGGTGCTCCGGCCGGCCCGTCCTCCGGTCGGGTCGACGGCCCCGGGGTGGCCCGGGTGACGCCACCGCAGGGGGCCCGGTCTGATCCGGACGGGTCGGCCGGGGCGCCGTTGCGTTCGCCCACGCAGGACGAGCCCGACGGCGCCGACGACACCGGTGGCGAACCGCGTCGCCGGACCGGGCACCGGCGTCGCCTGCGGCTGGGAATCCTGGTGCTGGCCAGCGCGTTGCTCCTCGGGGCGCTCCCGGCCTTCTTCGGGATGCGGACCTTGAGCCGGGACCCGGTCTTCGGCACCCTCGACGAGTTGGGCGTGCCGGGTTGGGCGACGGTGGAGACGGTGGACAACGTCAGTGGCAGCCGCTGGTGCCTGCAGGACTGCCGGCTGCGGGAGCGCACCGTGGAGTCCGACCGCGCGCCGCAGGAGACCACCCAGGTCTACGAACAGGCCCTGCGCGCGCAGGGCTGGCGGCCGTGGAAGGTGACCCGGTGCCCGGAACAGCCGGCCAAGGGCAGCTACACCTGCTGGCGGCGCGACGAGTTGACCCTCGACCTGTGGGTGCGGGAGCCGACCTGTGCGGCACCGCAGGCCAGCGGTGACCCGGCGGTACCGCCGGCCACCCCGGTCCCGCCCGCGGCGGGGGAGTGCACCGGCTCGTTGGTGTCGGTGAAGGTCCGCAACGCGATCGACGACGAGCGGACCCGGCCACAGCCGAGCACCGACCCGTCACTGACCGGTGAGGACCCGTTCCCGACGATCACCGACGATCCGCTCGGCAGCCCGACACCTTCACCATCCTGAGCCGGCTTCCATCACGGACGGTAGGGTCTGGGGCTGGCAGGCCCGCCTGCTCCCGATCGACCCGGTGCGGGTCACGCCGCGACCCGGGTCGCGTGTTCCGGGGCGTCGGGCCCCGGAACCCTGCTTGAGGAGGACATGCGTGGATGGTGGACAGATCGCTGCGCTGATCGCGGCCGGCGCGTTCCTGATGCTGGTGCTCGTGCTGGCGGTACCGATCCTGCGGCTGCGGCACACCGTGGACGCGACGACCCGGATGATCAACGACCTCAACGAGCAGACCGCCCCGTTGCTGGGGGACGTGAACACCACGGTCAAGAACGTCAACGTCGCCCTGGAGCAGGTGCAGACCTCCCTCGACGGGGTGAACCTGCAACTCGCCAAGGTCGACACGATGACCAACCACGCGCAGAACGTCACCGCCAACGTGGCGAACCTGGCCACCGTCGTCTCCGCCGCCGCGGCGAACCCGCTGGTGAAGGTGGCGGCGTTCGGGTACGGCGTCCGCCGGGCCGCCTCGGCGCGGCGTACCGCGGAGACCGAGCGTGAGGTGCGCGACACCATCAAGCAGCAGCGTCGGGCCGCCCGGCGCGGCAACAGCTGACCCGGCCGGCGTCGCACAGGAGGAATGAGACATGAGGCGACTTTTCTGGCTCGGCATCGGGCTGGCCGTGGGCGTGGTGGTGGTCCGCAAGGCCACCCGGACCGCGCAGGCGTACACCCCGGCGGGGATCGCCAGTGGGCTGTCCGAATCCGCTGGCGGTCTGGTCGAGTCGCTGCGTAGCTTCGTGGAGGACGTACGGATCGGGATGGCCGAGCGCGAGCAGGAGATCCACGAGGCGTTCGCCCGGGGTGAGGCGTTCGACGACCAGTTCGCCGAGCTGCGGGAGGACCCGCGTATCGGTGACCGAGAGATTTTTCCGGAGGAGCACCAGCGATGAAGACGGCGGAGATCAAGCGGCGGTACCTCGCCCATTTCGAGGCGAACGGGCACACCGTGGTGCCGTCCGCTCCGCTGCCCGCCATCAGTGATCCGAACCTGCTGTTCGTCAACGCCGGCATGGTGCAGTTCGTTCCGTACTTCCTGGGGCAGCAGACCCCGGCGTACCGGCGGGCGGTGAGTGTGCAGAAGTGTCTGCGTACGCCGGACATCGACGAGGTCGGCAAGACCAGCCGGCACGGCACGTTCTTCCAGATGAACGGCAACTTCTCCTTCGGTGACTACTTCAAGTCCGGGGCGATCCCGCTGGCCTGGGACCTGGTCACCAAGCCGGTCGCCGAGGGTGGTTACGGGCTGGACGGGGAGCGGGTCTGGCCGACGGTCTACCTCGACGACGACGAGGCGTTCGAGATCTGGCGGTCGGTGGGGGTGCCGGCCGAGCGGATCGTGCGCCGGGGCAAGGCGGACAACTTCTGGTCGATGGGCATTCCGGGGCCGTGCGGCCCGTGCTCGGAGCTGTTCTACGACCGGGGTCCGGAGTACGGCCGCGAGGGCGGCCCGGCGGTCGACGAGGACCGCTACATGG
Organism: Micromonospora sp. CA-248260; assembly: GCF_050942205.1. Taxonomy (NCBI): domain Bacteria; kingdom Bacillati; phylum Actinomycetota; class Actinomycetes; order Micromonosporales; family Micromonosporaceae; genus Micromonospora; species Micromonospora sp. CA-248260. The sequence goes on from NZ_CP192021.1 coordinate 2,461,282, forward strand.
AGTTCTGGAACCTGGTCTTCATGCAGTACGAGCGGGGTCCGGGCAGCGGGAAGGAGGACTTCCCGATCCTGGGTGACCTGCCGGCGCAGAACATCGACACCGGCATGGGCCTGGAGCGGATGGCCTCGATCCTGCAGGGCGTCGACAACCTCTACGAGATCGACGAGGTGCGGCCGATCCTGGACCGGGCGGCGGAGCTGACCGGCAAGCGGTACGGCGCGCACTCGGGTCACGTGGCGAGCGAGTCGCACCCGGACGACGTACGGCTGAGGGTGGTCGCCGACCACGTGCGGACCGCGTTGATGCTGATCGGTGACGGGGTGACCCCGAGCAACGAGGGGCGCGGCTACGTGCTGCGCCGGATCATGCGGCGGGCGATCCGGGCGGTGCGCCTGCTGGGCTGGCAGGAGCGGGCGTTGCCGGAGCTGCTGCCGGTGGCCCGGGACTGCATGTCCCCGTCGTACCCGGAGCTGGCGGCCGAGTTCGACCGGATCTCGCAGTACGCGTACGCGGAGGAGGACGCGTTCCTGTCGACGTTGCGGGCGGGGACGACGATCCTGGACACGGCGATCGCGCAGACCCGGTCGGCGGGCAAGCCGGCCCTGTCGGGTGAGCAGGCGTTCCAGTTGCACGACACGTACGGGTTCCCGATCGACCTGACGTTGGAGATCGCCGCCGAGCAGGGCCTCCAGGTGGATGCGGAGGGTTTCCGCCGGTTGATGGCCGACCAGCGCAACCGGGCCAAGGCCGACGCGCAGGCCCGCAAGACCGGGCACACCGACGTGTCGGCGTACCGGTCGGTACGTGACGACGGTGGCGCGGTGGAGTTCACCGGCTACAGCGAGCTGAGCCGGGAGTCCCGGGTGCGGGCGCTGCTCAGCGGTGGCGTCCAGGTCGGCGCGGCGGTCGAGGGTGACACCGTCGAGCTGGTGCTCGACACCACCCCGTTCTATGCCGAGGGTGGCGGTCAGCAGCCCGACCAGGGGCTGATCACGGTCGGTGCCGGTCAGGTCGAGGTCTTCGACGTGCAGCAGCCGGTGCCGGGTCTGATCGTGCACCGGGCGAAGGTGGTCCGGGGTGAGGTGCGGGCCGGGGAGACCGGCTACGCGGAGATCGACGTGACCCGACGGCGGGCGATCTCGCGGTCGCACACCGCCACCCACCTGGTGCACCAGACGATGCGTAACTTCCTCGGCGAGTCGGCGACCCAGGCGGGCTCGCTGAACGCCCCGGGGCGGCTGCGGTTCGACTTCAACACCCCGACCGGGGTGTCGCCGAGCGTGCTGCACGACGTGGAGCAGCAGGTCAACGAGGTGCTGTTGGCGGATCTGGAGGTCAACGCCTTCATCACCACCCAGGAGGAGGCGCGGCGGATCGGCGCGATGGCGCTGTTCGGCGAGAAGTACGGCGAGCGGGTCCGGGTCGTCGAGGTCGGCGACTACGCCCGGGAGCTGTGCGGCGGCACGCACGTGGCCCGTTCGGCCCAGCTCGGCCTGGTGAAGATCCTCTCCGAGGCGTCGGTGGGTTCGGGCGTGCGCCGGATCGAGGCGCTGGTCGGGATGGACGCGTTCGGTTTCCTGGCCCGTGAGCACCTGCTGGTGTCCCGCCTCGCCGAGCTGTTCCGGGTGCCCGGTGAGCAGGTCGCCGACCGGGTCGAGCAGACCGTGACGCAGCTGCGTGACGCCGAGAAGGAGCTGGAGAAGCTCCGCGCCCAGCTGGTGCTGGGCGGGGCGGCGGCGCTGGCCGGGCAGGCGAAGGACGTCGGCGGGGTGGCGTACGTCGGCACCGAGGCGCCGGAGGGCGCGGCCGGTAACGACGTGCGGACCCTGGCCCAGGAGATCCGCGGCAAGATCGATCCGGCGCGGCCGGCGGTGGTGGCGGTGGCGGCCCGATCGAACGGCAAGGCGTCCCTGGTGGTGGCCGTGAACGCGGCGGCCCGTGGCCGTGGTCTGGCGGCGAACGACCTGGTCAAGGCGGCCTTCTTCGGTCGGGGTGGCGGCAGCCAGGACGTCGCGCAGGGTGGTGGCCTGCCCGCCGCCGAGGCGCCGAAGCTGCTGCTCACGGTCGAGAAGGCGATCGCCGACGCGTGACGGATCAGCGCACGAGCCAGGGCGGACCAGAGCTGGTCCGCCCTGGCTCGTCACCGGGGAGGGTGACCGACGGTGAGTGAGTTGTCCCGGGGGGTCCGGTTGGGTGTCGACGTCGGGCAGGTCCGGGTGGGGGTGGCCCGTTCCGATCCGCACGGGATCCTGGCCACTCCGCTGGTCACTCTGGCCCGGGATCTGACCACCGGCCCGGACGCGGTGCCCGGTGACCTTGCCCAGCTCGCGCAGCTGGTGGCCGAGCACGAGGCCGTCGAGGTCGTCGTCGGGCTGCCGGTCAATCTGGCGGGCCGGCAGGGGCCGGCGGCCCAGCACGTGTTGGCGTACGTGCGCCGGTTGACCGAGGTGATAGCGCCGGTTCCGGTGACGCTCACCGACGAGAGGATGTCAACCGTCGTCGCGTCTCGTAGGCTTGCCGAGCGTGGCGTCCGGGGAAAGCGCCAACGTGCGGTGGTGGATCAGGCCGCCGCGGTCGAGATCCTGCAGAGCTGGCTGGAAGCGCAGCGGAGGCGGACGGAATGATCGACGATCTGGACCTCGGGTTCGACGAGCAGGAGAGGGGGGAGAAGGGCCGGCACCGGCGTGGCTTCGTCAGCCGACGCAACGGCACGTCGGGTGGCGGAAAGTCGGGCGGCGGGCACCTGAAGACGATCTTCGCTCTGTTCATGGCTCTGGTGCTGCTGGGTGGCATCGGGGGTGGGGCCTTCTACGGCTTCGACCGGATCCGTAGCCACTTCATCACGCCGGACTTCGACGGCCCGGGCACCGGTGAGGCGCTGGTCGACGTCAAGCAGGGCGACACGGCCACCGACATCGGCAACTCCCTCTACGACGCCGGTGTGGTCAAGAGCACCAAGGCCTTCGTCGAGGCGGCCGACGACAACGCGCTCAGCAAGAACATCCAGGTCGGCCGGTACAAGGTCAAGAAGGAGATGCGCGCCTCCGACGCGCTCATCCTGTTGCTGGACCCGAAGAGCCGGGTGGTCAACGGGATCACCATCCCCGAGGGCATGATCACCCTGGCGATCTACGACCTGCTGGCCAAGGAGACCAAGATTCCGGTCGCCGAGTTCAAGGCCGCCGCGAAGGACCCGGTCAAGTTGGGCGTGCCGGAGTTCTGGTTCAACCGCAAGGACGGCAAGAAGGGGCCGCGGAGCCTGGAGGGCTTCCTCTACCCGGCCACCTACGAGCTGCCGCCGAAGGCGACCGCCCCGCAGATCCTGTCGCTGATGGTGGACAAGTTCCTCGACGTGACCGGGGAGATGAAGTTCGTCGAGACGGTCGAGGCCGACCGGGGCATCTCCCCGTACGAGGCGCTGATCACGGCGTCGATCGCGCAGGCCGAGTCGGTCAACCACGTGGACATGCCGAAGGTGGCCCGGGTGATCTACAACCGGGTCTACACCGACCGCTACCACTGCAAGTGTCTGGAGATCGACAGCGCGATCAACTACTGGCTGCGGTTGCAGGGCAAGAACCCGAAGGATTCCGACATCCTCAAGCAGTCCGAGCTGAACGACCCGAAGAACCCGTACCGGACGCACGGCGCGGACGGGCTGACCATCACCCCGATCAGCAACCCCGGCGAGGATGCCCTCAAGGGGGCGATGAGCCCGCCCAACGGCACCTGGGTCTATTTCATGACCGTCGACAAGAAGGGCACCATGGGCTACGGGACGACCGACGCCGACTTCCGTGACCTGCAACGCCAGATGTGCACCAACGGCGTGCTGAGCGGAGAGAACTGCCGGTGAGGGCGGCGGTGCTCGGCCGGCCGATCGCGCACTCCCTCTCCCCGGTGATCCACAACGCCGGTTACGCCGCGGCCGGGCTCGACGGCTGGTCGTACACCCGGATCGAGTGCGGGGCGCAGGAGCTGCCGGCCCTGGTCGCCGGCCTGGGGTCGGAGTGGGCCGGGCTGTCGGTGACCATGCCGGGCAAGGAGGCCGCGCTCGCGGTGGCCGACCAGGCGTCGCCGGTCGCCACCGCCGTCGGCGCGGCCAACACGCTGGTACGGCGTCCCGACGGCTCCTGGTACGCCGACAACACCGACGTCTCCGGCATGGTGACCGTGCTGACCTCGGCCGGGGTGCCGGCCGGGGCCGCCGTCACGGTGCTCGGCGCCGGGGGCACCGCCCGGGCCGCCCTGGCCGCCGCCGGTGGGCTCGGCGTGACCACGGTGACCGTGGTGGCCCGTCGCCCGGCGGCGGTGGCGCAGCTGCGGCCGGTGGCGGCGGCCGTCGGGGTGGACCTGGTCCCCGTGGCCTGGGCCGACGCCGCCGGGTACCTGCGCGCCGACCTGGTCGTCTCCACCGTGCCGAAGGGGGTCGCCGACCCGTTGGCGGACGGGGTCCACTGGGGACCGTCCACGGTGTTCTTCGACGCGTTGTACGACCCGTGGCCGACCCCGCTGGCCGCCTCGGCGCTGGCCGCCGGCCGTCAGGTGCTCTCCGGGCTGGATCTGCTGCTGGCCCAGGCCGTCGGCCAGTTCACCCAGTTCACGGGGGTGCCGGCACCGGTCGAGGCGATGCGCGCGGCGCTGGCGGCGGCCCGCCGCTGACCCGCCCTCCCGTCGGGCCGGCCGGTTCGGCGGGCGTTCCCCGCGACCCTGCCCGGCGGGTCAGGAGCGGCCAGGATGACGGCGAACCGCATCGCCGACTTTCCGGTCAATCAGGCGTAACCTCGGGAAGCCGGCATTCGTTTGCTCGCCCGCCGAAAAGCAACCCCGGCTGCCTTATTCTTTGGTTAAGTCCTGTCGTCACCTTGATTTCACCCCTGCCACAGCCGCCCGTGGTGGTTACGCTGCTGCCGGTAATCGTCGCCCACCCGGGGAGAGTTCCTTGAGCAGGCACGGAATCCACCGCGCCCTTCCGGCCATCACCGGCCGACGCAAGGCGGTCGTCCTCAGTGTCCTGAGCGTCACCGCAGTCGGCGGCATCGTGGCCACGATGATGCCGCTGATCGCCGCCGAGGTGCCGCCGATCGTGCTCTCCGCCGTCGCGGACACCACGGCCACCCAGGTCCCGCAGGACGGCGACAACGGGGTCAAGACCACCCTGGCCAGCTGCCCGCAACTCTGCGACGGCAACCGGGTCGGCCAGCGCGACGCCGTCCTGGAGTTCCAGGTGCGTGGCCTGCCCGCCGACGCGGTGAAGGTCAAGGCGTCCCTGCGGGTGTACGCCTGGCAGCAGTTCACCTCCCGGGTCCGGGCGCACGCCGCCGAGGGCACCGCGGTCGGTACCGGCGCGTGGCACGAACGGCCCGTCCTCGGTCCGGCGCTGGCCACCGTCGACCGGGTCGCCCAGGGCTACAACGAGTGGGACGTCTCCGGCGCGGTCAGCGGCAACGGCCAGGTCACCTTCGCCCTGACCCAGGAGAACTGGAACACCCGCATCTACTGGGCGTCCCGGGAGAACACGAAGGCCACCATCCGGCCCAGCCTGGTGGTGACCTACCAGCGGGGCGGCCGGCCGCCGACGCGGCCACCGGCCACCACGGCCCCGCCGACCACCGCCGCCCCGAAGCCCACGCCGACGCGTACGGTGGCGCCGTCGCCGACCCGGACGGTCGGCCCGCCCGCGCCGACCACGGCCGCCCCGAAGCCCACGCCGACGGTCCGCCCCGGCACGGACGTGCCCGGCTGGCGGCTGGTCTGGTCCGACGAGTTCACCGGGCCCACCGTCGACCTGAAACGATGGAACCTGCGCGACAACGAGGGCCGCGACATCGACAAGGGCTGCAACGTCGACGACGCGGACAACACCTTCGTCGCCGACGGGGTGCTGACCCTGCGCGCCCAGCGGGAGACCGCGGTGTGCAGCTCGCAGACCCGGCAGTACACCCAGAGTTACCTGGACACCATCGGCAAGGCGTCGTTCACCTACGGCCGGTTCGAGATGCGGGCCAAGTCGCCCAACGGGCCGACCGACTCCAAGGGCCTCTGGCCGGCGTTCTGGCTGCGCCCCGACGACGGCGGCAAGGGCGAGATCGACGTGGTGGAGCTGCCCGGCGGGTCGTCCCTGCACGAGGCCGCCACCCAGGCGATCTTCTACGACTACACGCCGGTCAAGCAGGACCAGCGGTGGGACTTCCCGACCGGCTACCCGGGTGACGGCTTCCACACGTACACCACGGAGTGGGAGCCGGGGGTGATCCGCTGGTACATCGACGGCCGGCAGGTCTGGCAGCGCGACCGCAGCACCACCCCGTGGTTCGACGAGGCGTTCAACAAGCCGTTCAACCTGCGGCTGAACTTCCAGGTCGGCGGCTGGCTGGGCGACCCCGACGCGGCCACCCGCTTCCCGGCCGACTTCCGGGTCGACTACGTCCGCGTCTGGCAGCGCTGACCCGGACCGGGCACCGTACGCCGCCCGGTGGGCCTCGGCCCGCCGGGCGGCTGCTTGCCCGCTGCCCCTATCGTGTCCGCCAGCGCGCGGCGCTCGGGCGAGGACGGGAGAGGGCATGACGGCGGTGGCGGACCCACGGACCCGGCAGGACGGCCTGGGCTGGGTGACCCGGGCCATCTTCGGTGACCCCCGGCTCTGGCTCGGCGGTCCGGCCGACCCGGTGCCCACCACCCACCGCCCGGCCGTCCGGTACGCCGTGGTGCCCTCGGTGGAGCGGGCCAGGTTCCTGCTCCCGCTCGTCTCCCGCCGGGTCGGCGCGGCGTCGACCCTGGCGTACAACGCGCTGCGTCCGCCCCGGGTGCGGGCCAACCGGTTGGCCGTCGGGATGCTGGCCGGGCTCGGGGCGACCGGGCTGGCCCGGATGCCGGTGTTGACCGTCGCGGTGCCCACCGACGCCGATCCGGCCGAGTTGCTGCTCGCCGAGCACCTGGGCCGGCTGGCTGGCCGACGGCTGCACGCCGCGATCGGCATCCGGCCGCCGGACCCGCACCACAAGCCGACGTTGCAGCTCTTCGACGACCGGGGTGCCGCGCGGGCGTACGCGAAGATCGGGTGGAACGACGCGACCCGGGCGATGGTCCGCGCGGAGGCCGCCGCGCTGCGGGAGCTGCCCCGCGACGGCGGTGACTTCCCGGACGTGCCCCGGCTGCTGGACGAGGTGAGCTGGGGTGACCTGGCGGTGACCCTGGTCGAGCCGATGCCGGCCCGGATCCGCCGGCCGCGTCACCCGCTGCGCCCGGAGGTGGCCGCGATGCTGGCGGTGGCCCGGCGCGGTGGCCCGGCGGCGGCCCGCCGCCCGTTGCGCGGCTCGGCGTTCCTGGCCGATCTGACCGCGCGGGCCGCGACCGCCGGTGGTCCGGTGGTCGGGGCGCTGGCCGCCCTCGTCGACCGTGACGGCGACCGGCCGGTGGAGTTCGGGCACTGGCACGGCGACTGGGTGCCGTGGAACCTCGGCCGGCACCGGGGCCGGTTGGTCGTCTGGGACTGGGAGAACAGCGGCGCCGACCGGCCCCTCGGGTTCGACCTCGCCCACCAGGGTTTCCAGAGCGCGTTGTCGCTGGCCGGCCGGGACGTGGCGGGGGCGACCGGCGACATGGTCGAGCTGTTGGACCAGCACGGCCCGGCGTTCGGCCTGGACCCGGCGGGGCGTCGATTCGTCGCCGACGCATATCTCGTCGAGCTGTGGTTGCGGACGGCGGAACTGGCCGCCGGCGGGGGCGGCTGGAGTGCGAAGTTGCATCCCGCACTGCTGCACACGCTCGCCGACCGGCTGGGCTCACCCCGCCCCTGACCGGCGGTTTCTCCCGGTGAATGGGACAAGTGTCGGGGTCCCGACCGGAAAAACGGCGAAAAGCCCACACTGCCGTCACCGCCGCTACCGAAGCCGGCTCACGTTCCATTAGGGTGGCCCCACTCGATGACCACTGGCCGGCGACGGCGTGGTCGGTGCGGCCCGGGACGGCGTGGGGACCTCGTCCGGGGTGTGGGGAGGCCCGGCCGATGGCCGGCACAATCAGGGAGCACGATGGGATCGTCACGCGTCAATCAGTTCGGGGCCACCTGCGCCCCGGCCGCCGGCCGTTCGGGCGGCGGTGACCCCAGGTGACCATCGTCTACGTGTTGGCCGTGTTGGCCGTGCTGGTGCCCCTGCTGACAGTTCCGGTGCTGGCGGCCCGGTGGGCGTCGGCCGTCGACACCGGCCGGACGGCCGAACGCTTCCGGATCGCCCTCGCCGGGCTGACCGCCGCGTTCGGGCGGACCGGAGCGGCGCTGGTGGTGCTGCTGGCCGGTGCGGCGGCGGTCGTCGCCGTCTGCTGGCCGCTCGGTGAGGCGATCTCCCGGCTCGAACCCCACGTCGACCACCCCGTCTTCGACTACGTGCACGCCCACCGGGTCGGCTTCTGGGAAGACGTCAACCTGTTCATCTCCCCGATCGGCGACCGCTACCCGCTCAAGTGGGTGACCGTGGTGGCCGCGATCGGCTTCGCCATCGCCTGGCGTCGCCGCCGCTGGTGGATTCCGCTGGTGGCGATGCCGTTGCAGTTCGTCGTCGAGCAGTACACCCAGACGATCCTCGCGAAGGTCGTCGACCGGGGCCACCCGCCGACCGACCTGGGCACCTACCCCTCCGGCGGCTGCGCCCGGGTGCTGATGACCTTCGGCACCATCCTGGTGCTGGCCGCGCTGACCTGGCGGATCCCCCGCCGGGTGCTGATCGGCCTGGTCACCGCCCTGGCGGTGCTGGTCACCGTCGAGGGCTACACCCGCATCTACGCCGAGAAGCACTGGCTCACCGACGTCTTCGGCGGCTGGTTCTTCGGCACCCTGCTGACCGGCGTGATGGTGCTCGCCGTGCTGGTCGCCGACGGCCGGGTCCGCCCGCCGGGGACGCCTGCCGACCCGGCACCGGCCAACGCCGACCGGCTGACCACCGGTACCTGACCCCCTCCCCGTCCGGACCGGCGCTACCCCTCCCCGCGCCGCGACGGACCCGGCCCCCACCACTCCTCGAACGGAAGTTGGGCCACCACCGTGACCACCCTCCTCGTCGCCTCCACCGGTGGGCACCTCGCCGAGCTGCACGATCTGCTGCCCCGGCTCGGGGTGCAGGACGACTGCGTCTGGGCGACGTTCGACTCCCCGCAGAGCCGCTCGCTGCTCGACGGACACGAGGTCATCCACGTGCCGCCGGCCGCCACCCGGGACCCGGTCGGTGCGCTGCGCGATCTGCTGGCCGCCCGCCGGGTGCTCTGCGGGGGACGGTTCCGCCGGGTGGTCAGCACCGGTGCCAGCGTCGCCATGTCGTTCTTCCTGCCCGCCGTGCGGCACGGTCTCGACTGCCACTACATCGAGAGCGCCACCCGCACCGAGGGCCCGTCGCTGACCGGTCGGCTGGTCGCCCGGGTGCCCCGGACCCGGCTCTACACCCAGTACCCCGGTTGGGCGGACGGCCGGTGGCGCTACGGCGGTTCCATCTTCGACGGCTACCTGCCCGCACCCGCCGCCCCGCGCCCGGTCTCCCGGATCGTGGTGACCCTCGGCACCCAGTCCCGCTTCGGCTTTCCGCGCCTGCTGCAACGCCTGGTCGACGTGGTGCCCCCCGGGGCGGAGGTGCTCTGGCAGGTGGGGTCGACCCGCATTCCCCGGATGCCGGCCGGGGCCCGCCGGCAGGTGCCGCACGCCGAGATGCAGCAGGCCATGCGGGAGGCCGACGTGATCGTCACCCACGCCGGGGTCGGTTCGGCGCTGGCCGCGATGCGGGCCGGACGCCGTGCCGTCTACGTGCCGCGCCGGGCCCGGCACGGCGAACACGTCGACGACCACCAGGTCGAGATGGCCCGGGAACTCGACCGGCGGGGCCTGGTGCTGGCCCGGGAGGCCGACGCCGTCACGGCCGACGACCTGGCCAGCGCGGCATCCTGGACGGTCACCACCACCGGCACGGTCCCGCCGTTCCGGTGGGCGGAGCCGGCGTGAGGCCGGCCGGGACCGGGCAGGCCGGTGACGGGTCCCGCCGGTCGATGCGCAATCCTCGTCCTCCGTGGGTCGCCCGGACGCGACCCGTACGGCAGGACCGGACCGAGCCGGTGGTCGAGTGGACCGGTCGGTTGATGGTGCGAAATGTCCGGGCAGAGCAAGCTACGCGTGATCTCACTTCATTTTTGGGGGCGCCAGTGCTTCACAGAACGTCTCGACCGGTGTGGCGGCGGTGGTTCGCCGCTCTCGCCGTACCGGTGCTCGCGGTCAGCCTGCTGGCCGCGCCCGCCCACGCGGCGGACCTTACCCCGGTGACCAGCACTCTCACGTCGGCGAACCCGGCGGACAACATTCCGCACGCGCAGGACGGCGACACCAAGGCGTTCGCCGAGATCGGTAACACGATCTACGTGGGTGGCTCGTTCACCTCGGTCAAGGCCGCCGGGGGCACGAGCTGGACCTCGCGCAACTACCTGTTCGCCTACGACCGCAGCAGCGGGGCGTTGAAGGCCGACTTCACCCCGACCCTGGACGGTGCGGTGCACGCCCTCGCGGTGAGCCCGGACGGCAAGCTGATCGTCGGCGGCGCGTTCAAGAACGTCAACGGGGTCAGCCGCAAGAACCTCGTCCAGCTAGACCCGGCCACCGGCGCGACGATCACCGGCTGGGTCGGCCGCAGTGACGGCGGACTGGTCCGCCGGACCGTCGTGGTCGGCAACAAGCTCTACATCGCGGGCGCGTTCCACTGGGTCAACGGCACCGAGCACTCGCTGCTGGCCCGGCTCGACGCGACCACCGGTGCGATCGACCCGAGCTTCCAGATCGACGCCAGCGTCGCCCGGGCCAGCAGTGAGCTGGTCTGGGGTCTCGCCGTCGCACCCGACAACAAGACCCTGGTCGCGGTGGGCAACTTCACCGAGGTCAACGGCCAGCCCCGCAACCAGGTGGTGGTCGTCGACCTGGACGGCACCCCGGCGGTCGCCAACTGGAGCACCCAGCGCTACGTGGCGCCCTGCTACAGCGGCTCGTTCCCGTTCTACGCCCGGGACGTCGACTTCTCCGACGACGGCTCATACTTCGTGATCATCGCCGACGGCGGCCGGGGCGACGGGGCGTACTGCGACGCGATCGCCCGGTTCGAGACCGCTGACCGGGGTACGGCGCTGGACGCCACCTGGGTCAACTACACCGGCACCGACTCGGTGACCTCCCTCGAGGTGGCCGACAACGTGGTCTACGTCGGCGGTCACTTCCGCTGGCTGAGCAACGCCAACGGCAACGACTCGGCCGGCTCCGGCGCGATCAACCGGTTCGGCCTGGGCGCGCTGGACCCGATCAACGGCCTGCCGCTGGTCTGGAACCCGACCCGCTCGGGCGCCCCGGCGGGCACCACCACCTGGGGCCCGATCATGTGGGAGCTGTGGCGGGGCAGCACCGGCCTGTACGCCGGCTTCGACTCCGACGGGCTGGGCAACGAGTACCACGGGCGGCTGGGCCTGTTCCCGCTCGCCGGTGGCCGTACGGTCGCGGCGACCAACGCGCCGACGGCGTCCTCGGGCTACCTGTACGTCGGGACCGGCAACGGGCAGACCACCCGGGTGCCGTTCGACGGCAGCACGCTGGGCACGCCGGCGAGCAGCGCGCAGGCGAACCTCACCGCGGCCGGCGCGGCCTTCTCGGTCGGCAACAAGCTCTACTGGTCGAAGACCGACGCGACCGCCGCCGGTGGCAGCTACCTGGGTGTGTCGATGTTCACCGGCGGTTCGGTGGGCGCACCCTGGGTCAGCAGCGGCTACAACGACTGGTTCAACCCGGCGACCATGGCCGGCGCGTTCTACCTCGACGGCCGGATGTACTACACCAAGGCCGGCACCAACAAGTTGTTCTACCGCTACCTGGAGCCGGACGGCTACGTGGTGGGCTGCACCGAGTTCACCCTGCCGAGCGTGGGCCTGAACTGGGGCTCCGTGCGGGGGATGGCCTGGGTCAACGGCAAGATCGTCTATGGCAACACCAACGGCTCGCTGCGCGCCGTGCCGTTCGACGAGGTCGCCGTCGACGGCGCCGCCTCGGTGGAGATCGCGCCGGCCGGTGCCGGCGTGGACTGGTCGAGCAAGACGCTGTTCTTCGCCACCTCCTGATCCACCTTTGGTACGGGCGGTCCGCCGGTGTCCCCGAGGCACCGGCGGGCCGCCCGTCGCGCAGGGGACCGGTCGGCTGTCGACCATAAGTGAACGGTCGGCGACAATAGGACGACCGGCGGCTCGCACCGGGGCCGACGTCCGGCCCACGCCGACCTGCCCACCCCCCTCATCGCTAGAGGACCTGACTGATGGACGTGACCGACGTCACTCCCGCCCGGCAGCGCCCGGTCGGCCTGGCCGAGTTGGCCCGTATCCCGGTGCGGCGGTGGCGCACGGTGCTCGCCGCCACCGGGTTGGTGCTGTTGCTGGTGGCCGCCTACCTGCTGGTCTTTCCCGCCACCTACACCGCCACCACGGCCGTGGTGGTCCGCCCGGTGGTCACCGACCCGTTCTCGGTGCCCTCCGGTGGTGCCGACCGGGCGGTCAACATGACCGCCGAGAGCGGGATCGCCACCAGCAACGGGGTCATCGACAAGGTCGCCTCGATCACCGGCCGGGACACCACCGGCGTGGCCGACGCGCTCACCGTGGAAACCCCGGTCGGTGGACAGGTGATGCGGTTCAGCTACTCCGGGCACAGCGAGGCCGAGGCGGTGGACGGCGCGAACGGCGCCGCCGAGGCGTACCTCGAACTGCGCAAGGGGATGTACGAGAACCAGCGCGCCGCCGTGCTCAAGTCGTACGACGACACGATCGCCCTGGTCACCAGCCAGCGCACCACCACCCAACGGTCGTTGCCGGCCAACCAGAACTCCTCCACCCCGTCGCCGCGCACCAGCGCCCTGCTGGACCAGCTGCGGGCGCTCAACGACCAGCTGGCGACCCTCGCCGAGCAGCGTTCCAAGATCGGCTCGGCGGATCTGAGCCCCGGATCGGTCACCAGCGCCGCCCGCGCCCCCGTCCCGTCGAGCCGCGACGCCGCCCCGCTGATCCTGGTCGCCGGGCTGCTCGGCGGGCTGCTGGTCGGCGGTCTGGTCGCCTTCGTCCGGGAGTCCATGGACCGCCGGGTGCGTACCGCCGACGAGGCGTCCGCGCTGGTCGGCGCCCCGCTGCTGGGGACCGTCGGGCGGGACCGCTCCGGGCGGCTCTCCGACACCGACCTGCGTTACCTGGTGCTGGCCCTGAGCCGCTGGGTGGACGGGCCGAGACCGCTGCCGCTGGTACTGCTGTCCAGCGCCGCCGACGAGCGACGCGAACAGGTCACCGCCGGGATCGCCGCGGCGCTCGCCCAGGGCGGGCACGAGGTGCGGCTCGGGGTGGCCCCGGAGAGCCGGGACCGGATCCGGCCGTTGCTCCAGGACGCCCAGCGCCGCCACCCGGCCACCGAACCGACCCGCCCCCGGGTGCCCCGCCCGCGCCCGGCGCCCAGCGCCGTCCCGGCACCGGCGGCCACCGCCCCGATGGGCAGCCCGGAAGACACCATGATCATCCAGCCGGTCCGCAAGCCCCGGCCGTTCCCCACCGAGGACCCGAAGAACGGCGGGGTCTACCGCTCCACCACCACCTCGGCGGACAAGACCGAGATCATCCCCCGGGTGCTGCCCAAGGAGACCCCCACGGTCGACGGTGAGGAGCTGCGCATCGGGTCCGGCGCGGTGCACCTGGTCCCGCTGGACGCCCCGACCGGCGGTGGCGTCACCGTGATCGACGCGCCTCCCGCCCTGCACGACGAGCGGGGCGTGCGAGCCGCCCGGGAGGGCCGGGCCGTGCTGGTCGCCGCCCGGGACAAGACCCGCACCGGCCGGCTGAGCCAACTGGTGGAACGGCTGCGCGCGGTGGGCGTCGAGCCGGTCGGATTCGTGGTGACGGGAGAGAAACGTGACTGAGTCGACGGCCGTCGGGCAGCACCCGCCGGTGACCGTGGTGATCGCCACCCGGGACCGGCCCGGCCTGCTGGAACGGGCCGTGGGTGCCGTGCTCGGCCAGGACTACCCCGGCCCGGTGGAGTGCATCGTCGTCTACGACCACACCGACCTGCGCGAGCTGGCCGTGGACGTCCCGGCCGGCCGTAGCCTCCGCTATGTCAACAACGCCCACCGGCAGGGCCTGCCCGGCGGTCGCAACACCGGCGCCGACGAGGCCACCGCCGACCTGGTCGCGTTCTGCGACGACGACGACTTCTGGCTGCCGGCGAAGCTGCGCCGGCAGGTCGAGCTGCTGGCGCAGCGCCCCGACGCCGCCGCCGCGAGCTGCGGCATCCGGCTGGAGGGCCCCGGCATCGCCAAGGAACGCCAACTCGACCGGGCCGAGGTCACCCTCCCCGACTTCGTCGAGGACCGGATCATGGAGGTGCACTCCAGCACCATCCTGATCCGCCGCTCGACCTGGGACGCCATCGGCCCGGTCGACGAGGAGCTGCCCGGCGGCTACGGCGAGGACTACGAGTGGCTGCTGCGGATCGCCGCGCACGGCCCGGTGGTGATCGTGCCCGAGGTGCTGGTGGTGGTCGACTGGCACGGCGGATCGTTCTTCTTCGGCCGCTGGGCGACCATCGTCGAGGCCACCCGCTACCTGCTGGACAAGCACCCCGAGCTGGCGGGCAGCCGGACCGGCCTGGCCCGGCTGCACGGCCAGATCGCCTTCGCGCTCGCCTCCGGCCGACGGCGGCGGGAGGCGGTCCGGGAACTCGGCCGGGTGGTCCGGCTCAACCCCCGGGAGAAGCGGGTGCTGGTGACCGTCCCGGTGGTGCTCGGGCTGCTCTCCGGGGAACGGGTGCTCCGACTGGCCCAGCGTCGGGGTCGAGGTGTCTGACCGGCGGCGTCGGGCCGGCACGTCGCCGACCGGACTGCCGCCGCTGCCCACCTGGCCGCTGTTGGCCATGTTCGGGTTGATGCCGCTGTGGTGGGCGCTCGGCGGCTTCTACCTCGGCTGGTCGGCGTTCGGACTGGTGCTGCTGGGCCTGATGGTCACCCGGGGCCGGGTGGCGTTGCCCGCCGGCACGGCCTGCTGGATGGTGCTGCTGGCGCTGGTGCTGCTCAGCTTCACCCGGCTGGACCGGGCCACCGCCTACCTCACCTCCGGGTTGCGGCTCGGCTTCATGGTCACCGCCCTGATCGTCTGCGTGTACGTCTACAACCTGGTCCGCGACGGCGTCCCCTGGGCCCAGGTGCTCCGCCCCCTCGGCTGGTACTGGCTGGGCGTGGTCGCCCTGGGCTGGCTGGCGGTGCTGGCACCCCGCTTCCAGCTCACCACCCCGATGGAACTGCTGCTGCCGGGCAGCATGTCGGGGGAGCGGTTCATCCAGGCGCTGACCCACGTGCGGGCCAACGAGTTCAACCCGGTCTCGCGCGCCCCGATCTACCGGACCGCTGCGCCCTACCCGTACACCAACAACTGGGGCACGGCGTACGCGCTGCTGGTGCCGTGTGTGCTGGCGTACCTGACGTCGGTGCGTACCGGCAAGTTCCGGGTGGCGCTGCTGGTGTCGTTGCCGCTGTCGATGGTGCCGGCGTTCATGACCCTCAACCGGGGCATGTTCCTCGGCCTCGGCGCGGGACTGACCTACCTGGGCCTGCGGGCGCTGGTACGGGGCAACGCCAAGCTGATCGCCTCGATCGGCGGGCTGGTGCTGCTGGTCTGGGTGGTCAGCCTGGTGGTGCCCGTGCAGGAGCTGATCGACAACCGGGTCAGCAGCACCGACACCAACGTCGACCGGATGGACCTCTACGTGCGTACCCTCCAGGCCGTCGAACGCTCGCCGCTGCTCGGGTACGGCGCACCCAACAGCGTCGACACCACGCTCGCCGAGGAGCCGCTGGGCACCCAGGGCATGATCTGGCAGGTGCTCTACAGCCACGGCATCCCGGCCCTGGTCGCCTTCCTGGCCTGGCTGGTGCTGATCGCCAAGCGGCTCGCCAGCGCGGTCTCCCCGGCCGGGCAGTGGCTGAGCACGATCCCGGTGATCGCCCTGGTGGTGATCCCCGTGTACGCCTACATCGACCCCAACATGTCGGTGATCTTCTATGCGGTCGGGGTCGGGTTGGCGGCGGTCAGCGGGCCGGTGAACCGCCCGGTGACCCTCGCGCCCGGAGTCGTCGAGCCCCGCGCACCCCGCCCCACCGCGGCGGCCTCCGGCCCGCCGACGGCGGCGCTCACCGGCCCGCCGACGGCGGCGCTCACCGGCCCGCCGACGGCGGCGACCGGAACGGCATCCGTGCCGACCAGGGCATCGGCCACCGTCCCGCCCCCCAGCGCCACCGGCACCGCCCCGGCCACGCGTGGCCGAGCCACCGCCAGCGTCCCGTCCCCGCCCACCAGGGTCACGGCCAGCGCTTCCCCGTCCGCCCCCCGGGGCGCGACCCCACCCCCGACCCCGGTCCCGCCCCGCCCCGCGGCCCCAGCCCCAGCCCCAGTGCTGGCCCCGGCCCCGAGCCGAGTTCCAACCCCGGGCCCGAGTCCGGTTCCGAATCCGGCCCCAGGTCCGGCTTCGGCACCCGCTGCGGACCCGGCTCCCGCTCCCGCCGGCCGGAGCGCGTCGCCGTCGGCCCCGGCCCCGGCCTGGCCCCCGCTCCCGGCTTCCGCTCCGGCTCCGGCTCCCGCTTCCGCTTCCGCTCCGGCTCCGGCTCCGGTTTCCGCTCCGGCTCCGGCTCCGGCTCCCGCTCCGGCTTCCGCCGCTGCGCCGCACCCGGTGCCGGCCGCCACCCAGGCTTCGGTCCGGCCGTCGGTCCCACCGTCGGTGCCGGCCGCTACCCAGGCTTCGCCCCGGCCGCTTTCACCGCCGCTGCCCGCTGCCGCCCAGGCTTCGGCCCGGCCGTCGGTCCCATCGCCGACCTCGGCCCCGGCTCCGGGCGGCGGGTCCCGGCCGGGTGGCGGGGTGGACGCACCCACCGTGGTGCAACCGGCCCGGCCCGACGGGCCCACCCCACCGGTCCGGACCGCCACCCGGACCGCAGACCAGACCGGCACCGAGGACGGCAGGGAGCGGACATGAGCCATCCGGGCACCGGGACCGGGACCACACCCGCGGCTCCTCGGCAGGTCGACCGCCGTGCCACGGCGGCCGACGCACCGGCCGGGCCGGTGGCGGACACCTCCGACGCGGCGAGCGGCGCCGGGGAGGTCCGCCGCAGCGCCCGCAGCGGCGCGGTGGGGCTGGTCGGCGCGGCGGTCAACGGCGCGCTGGGTTTCCTGCTCACCGTGGTCATCGTGCGCGGTTTCGGCACCGACGGATCGGGTGCGCTGTTCACCGCCATCGGTGTGGTCTCCATTCTGGGCGCGATCTGCTGCGCCGGTGCGGACACCGCGCTGGTCTGGGCGCTGCCCCGACGCCGCACCGGTGTCGACGGTGACGCCGCCCGGCTGCTGCCGGTGGCGTTGCTGCCGGTGCTGCTGCTCACCGGGGTCGTCGCGACGGTGGGCGCGTTCACCGCCGACCGGCTCGCCCCGGTCTTCTTCGAGCGGTCGGACGGGCCGACACTGCTGCGGCTGGCGTTCCTCGCCCTGCCGGTCACCGTGGCGATGACCGTGCTGCTCGCCGCCGTCCGGGCGGTCCGCCCGGTGACCGCCGTGATCGGCATCCAGTACGTGCTGGTGCCGCTGGCCCGACCCGTACTGCTGCTGGCGACGGTCGCCACCGGGGCCGGGGTGGCCGTCGGGTTCGGCGGTTGGCTGCTGCCGGTGGCGTTGGCCGTGGTCGCCGCCGCCGTCCTGCTGCTGCGTCCGCTCGGGGTGCTGGCGGGGGCGCGGCTGCGGCCGGACGGCGCGGACTGGCGTACCCTCTGGGGCTTCGCGCTGCCCCGGGCGGTGTCGGCGGCGATCGACGCGAGCAGCATGTGGGTCGGGGTGTTGCTCACCGCGGCGCTGGCCGGTGCGGACGAGTCAGGTGTCTTCGGCGCGGTCGGCCGGTACGCCCTGGCCGGGCTGCTGATCATGCAGGGGTTGCGGGTGGCCGTCGCGCCCCAGCTCTCCCGGCTGCTCGGGCAGGGGCGCACCGCCGACGCGGCGCTGGTCTACCGGCGGGTCACCGTCGTGATCATCCTGCTGTCCTGGCCGGCGTACCTGCTGCTGGCGGTGTTCGCGCCCGGGTTCCTCAGCCTCTTCGGTGACGGGTTCACCGTCGGGGCCGCCCCGCTGGCGGTGCTCGCCTTCGCGATGCTCGTCAACTCCGGGGTGGGGATCGTGCAGACCATGCTGCTGATGAGCGGCAACAGCACCCGGCACCTCCAGGCCACCGTGGTGGGGCTGGCGCTCACCGTCGGCCTGGGTTTCCTGCTCATCCCCGACCACGGGGCGCTCGGCGCGGCGTACGCCTGGACGGCCGGCGTGGTCGCCGAGAACGTGCTGGCCGCGATCGCCGCCCGGGTGGCGATCGGCGAGCCGCTGCTCACCCGGTCGGTGGGTTGGGCGGCGCTCGGGGCCGGCGGCGGTGCGGCCGTGGTGGCGGTGCTCAGCGCGCTGGTCGCCGGCCGGGGCGTGGCCGGTCTGGCGCTGGCCCTGGCGGTGCTGGCGGTCGTCGCCGCCGGGCTGCTGCTGGACCGGCGGGTCCGGGGTACGGTCCGGGCCGCCGTGACGATGCTCAGGCCGAAACCGGCATGAGGCGCTCGGGCGGAGGCCGCCGTGACGATGCTCAGGCCGAAACCGGCGTGACGAGAGGGAGACGATGACGATCCGCGACCGCCTCAAGGGTGTGGTCCCGCACCAGGTCACCCACCAGGTACGCAGCTCGCTGGTCCGGTACGGCGAACGCACCAGCGACCGTCGGCCGCTGCCCGACTTCCTGATCACCGGCACCAAGCGGGGCGGCACCACCTCGCTGTGGCGCTACCTGCTGGCGCACCCCCTGGTGCCCCGGCTCTTCCCGGCCTGGAACACCAAGACCTCGCACTACTTCGAGGAGAACTGGGGTCGGGGCGAGGCGTGGTACCGCTCGCACTTCCCGACCGTGCGGCACCGGCAGGCCCTGGAACGTCGGCACGGCGGGCCGGTCCGCGTCGGTGAGGCCGCCCCGCTGTACATGTTCCACCCGCTCGCCGCGCAGCGGGTAGCCGAGCTGATGCCCGACGTCCGGTTGATCTTCCTGCTCCGGGACCCCGTGGAGCGGGCGTACTCGCACTGGAAGGAGCGGCGCACGGAGGGCAAGGAGCCGTTGGACTTCGTCGAGGCGCTGGCCCGGGAGGAGGAGCGGACGGCGGGGGAGCGGGAGAAGCTGATCGCCGACCCGACGTACTTCAGCGAGGCGTACGACTGGTACACCTACCGGGCCCGGGGCCGCTACCTGGAGCACCTGACGCCGTGGCTGGACCGGTTCGACCGTTCCCAGCTGCTGATCCTGCCCAGCGAGACGCTGTACGCCGAGCCGGCCGCCACGTACGCCCGGGTGTTGGACTTCCTCGGTCTGCCCCCGCACCAGCTCGCCGCGTACGAGGCGCACAACCACCGCCGCAGCAGCGCCATGCCCGAGCAGGTACGGGAAGAGTTGAGCGTGCACTTCGCCCCGCACAACGCGGCGTTGGAACAACGACTGGGTATGCGCTTCGACTGGTCGTGAACCCGGTCGGCGGCCCGCCCGGCGCAGCTCGGCGTCCGCAGGGCGGGACGGACCGGACAGGGTGCCGACGCCGGCACCGGGCGTGACAGACTGACCGTCGTGTTGCGTTGGCTGACTGCAGGTGAATCGCATGGTCCGGCTCTGGTGGCGTTGTTGGAGGGGGTTCCCGCCGGGGTGGCGGTGACTTCTGGTGACATCGTGGGTGAGTTGGCGCGGCGTCGGTTGGGTTATGGCCGGGGTGCGCGGATGGCGTTCGAGCAGGATGAGGTCGAGGTCGTCGGTGGTCTGCGGCACGGCGTCACGCTGGGCAGTCCGGTCGCGATCCGGGTGGGGAACTCGGAGTGGCCGAAGTGGCAGACGGTGATGGCCGCCGACCCGGTGGATGCGGGCGAGTTGGCGAGTCAGGCCCGGAACGCTCCGCTGACCCGTCCCCGGCCCGGCCACGCCGACCTGGCCGGCATGCAGAAGTACGGTCACACGGATGCGCGGCCGATTCTGGAGCGGGCCAGCGCCCGGGAGACGGCTGCGCGGGTGGCCGTGGGCACCGTGGCGAAGGCCCTGGTGAAGCAGGCCCTCGGCATCGAGATCGTGTCGCACGTGGTGGAGTTGGGTTCGGTGGCCGCGAAGCCGGGGCTACGGCCGACGCCCGAGGATGCTGAGCGGATCGACGCGGACCCGTTGCGGTGTCTCGATCCGGATGCCAGTGTCCGGATGGTCGCTGAGGTGGATGCTGCGAAGAAGGCTGCTGACACGCTCGGTGGGGTGGTGGAGGTGTTGGCGTACGGGGTGCCGCCGGGTCTGGGTAGTCATGTGCAGTGGGATCGGAAGCTTGATGCCCGGTTGGCGACGGCGTTGATGTCGATCCAGGCGATCAAGGGCGTCGAGATCGGGGACGGGTGGCAACAGGCCCGGTCCCGAGGCTCGGAGGCGCACGACGAGATCATGCCCACCGCGACCGGGGTGCGTCGGGTCACCGACCGGGCGGGTGGTCTGGAGGGTGGGATCACCACGGGTGAGCCGGTGCGGGTGCGGGCGGCGATGAAGCCGATCTCGTCGTTGAACCGGGCGTTGGCCACGGTGGATGTGACCACGGGTGAGCCGGCGACGGCGATCAACCAACGGTCGGATGTGTGTGCGGTTCCTGCTGCGGCGGTGGTCGCGGAGGCGATGGTGGCGTTGGTCCTCGCCGAGGCCGCCATGGAGAAGTTCGGCGGTGACTCGGTGGCCGAGATCCGCCGCAACCTTGCCGGCTACCTCGACGCGCTGATCATCCGGTGAGCGCCGGCTGCCAAGAAGGGCTGGCCCCGGTGAGGGCGAGGAGTGCAGCGCAGCGGAGCCCCGCAGTCGCGAACGAAAGGCTGGCTTCGGTGAGGGCGAGGAGTGCAGCGCAGCGGAGCCCCGCAGTCGCGAACGAAAGGCTGGCTTCGGTGAGGGCGAGGAGTGCAGCGCAGCGGAGCCCCGCAGTCGCGAACGAAAGGCTGGACCAGTGAGGGCGAGGAGTGCAGCGCAGCGGAGCCCCGCAGTCGCGAACGAAAGGCTGGACCAGTGACGAAGCCTGTCTGCGTGCTGGTCGGGGCGCCCGGCTCCGGCAAGAGCACCGTCGGCGCGGAGCTGGCCACCCTGCTCGGGGTGGCGTTCCGGGACACCGACACCGACATCGAGCAGATGGCCGGCAAGCCGATCCCGGAGATCTTCATCGACGAGGGTGAGGCGCACTTCCGGGCCCTGGAACGGGCCGCGGTGCTGGCGGCGCTGACGTCGCACGCCGGGGTGCTCGCCCTCGGCGGTGGGGCGATCCTCGCCGAGGAGAACCGGGCCGCGTTGGTCGGGCACACCGTGGTGCACCTGTCGGTGGAGTTGCCCGACGCGGTGAAGCGGGTCGGGCTCGGTGCCGGCCGGCCGTTGCTGTCGGTGAATCCGCGTGCCACCCTCAAGCACCTGATGGACCAGCGTCGGCCGCTCTACGCGGAGGTCGCGACGGCGACGGTGGTGACCGACGGCCGCGCGCCGGAGGACCTCGCCGCCGAGATCGTCGCCCTGCTCAAGCCCTGACCGGGCCCACCCGGCGACGCCGGACCGGCGTCGACTCGTTGCGGCGGGGTTCGGGCCGCCAGGTCACCAGCAGGGCCAGCGCGAGCAGGATCTCGGCCAGGTCGCCGACGTAGTACATCAGGGTCGCCGCCGTCCGCAGTTGGTCGGCGGGGGCGGCGGCGTCGACCAGGCCGGCGTACATCAGCTGGGCCAGGGTGGCGTGGGCGGCGACGGACAGGCCCAGCACCACCAGGCGCACCGGCACGCCGGGGCGGTGCGGCCCGGGGTCGGGGCCGGCGATCGCCCAGGTGAAGGCGTACCCGCTGAGCAGGAAGTGCAGCAGGAGCAGCGGGTGTAGGCCGGGGTGGGTCAGGGTGGCCCGGTACAGCGGCGTCAGGTGCAACAGGTATAGGCCCCCGGCGGTGAGCAGCAGGCCGGTGACCGGGTGGGTGGCCACCGCCACGGCGGGATGCCGCAGCAGCCGCAGCGCGGCCCGGCCGGCCCGGGGGCGTACCGTCCGCAGGGCCAGCGTGCCGGGTGCGCCCAGCACCAGCCCGAGCGGCGCGAGCATGCCGACCAGCAGGTGCTGCCACATGTGCCCGACCAGGTCGTGGGCGGGCAGCAGCAGGGCCAGCGCGAGCAGCGCAGCGCCCGCGCCGAAACTGGCGGTCCGCCAGTGGCTCCAACCGGCCCGCCCCGGGTCACGCTGGCGCAGGGCGGCGGCCAGATAACCCCAGAACACCACCGCCGGTACGAGCAGCAGCGGTCCGACCCCGCCGTCGTGCGCCCCGGTCATCGCTGCCCGGCGCAGGTGTCCACGGCCGTGGCGCGACGCTGGACCGCCCAGCCGAGGGCCACCAGTGCCGCCCCGAGCAGCAGGAAGCCGACGTCCCAGGCGGTCTGGTACGGACCACCGTGTACGTGGTGGATGCCGAGCAGGTGGTGGTCGATCACCCCTTCGACCAGGTTGAACAGTCCCCACCCGACCAGTGCCCAGCCCCAGAGCATCCCGGAGCGCCACAGTCGGCCCCGGGACCGGGTGACCCGGGAGTAGAGCAGGGCCAGCCCGGTGAGCACCGCCACCCAGGTCACCACGTGGAACAGCCCGTCCCACAGGGTGTTCATCTGCAACCCGGGCACGGTGTCCACCGGATACGCCCTGATCCCGACGTTGTCGCTGCCGGTGCTGCTGAGCATGTGGTGCCACTGGAGCACCTGGTGCAGGACGATGCCGTCGACGAACCCGCCGAGGCCGACGCCGAGGATGACGGCCGGCAGCCGGATGTCCGCGCCGTCGATGGTGGTGCCGGCCATGGGTTCCTCCGCGTTCGGGTCGATCCCGTCCCCGGTGCCCGGGTTCTGTCGGGCTAAACGCCGGCCCTGCCGTGCGGTCACGCGGTGGGTCCGGCACGCGGTGGGTCCGGCACGCGGTGGGCCCGGCATCCGGCGGGTCCGGCATGCGACGAGGGTCCGGCATCCGGCGGGTCCGGCACCCGATGAGGGTTCGGTCGGGCGGCCGATGGTCCGATCTCCGGGCCGTGGTCGGTCGGCCACCTCCTCTCCCGGACCGCCACCAGGTGGACACCCGCCGTGTCGAAGCCGACGCTGGACTAGGCTCCCGGCGATGGACGAGGTGACCCGGATTCCGGTCGGCGGCGAACGGCCGTACGACGTACTGGTCGGGCGGGGCCTGCTGGCCGAGCTGCCCGCGTTGCTGCCCGACGCGACCCGGGCGGCGGTGCTGTACGCGCCGCCCCTACGGGCGTTGGCCGAGGAGATCGGCGAGCGGTTGGCCGGGGCGGGGGTCACCCCGCTGGCGATCGAGGTGCCCGACGCCGAGGCGGGCAAGCGGGTCGAGGTGGCCGCCGACTGCTGGGAGCAGCTCGGTGCGGCCGGCTTCACCCGTACCGACGCGGTGGTCGGGGTGGGCGGCGGTGCCGTGACCGACCTGGCCGGCTTCGTCGCGGCCTGCTGGCTGCGCGGGGTGCAATGGGTGCCGGTGGCGACGTCGCTGCTCGGCATGGTCGACGCCGCCGTCGGCGGTAAGACCGGAGTCAACACGGGGGCCGGCAAGAACCTGGTGGGGGCCTTCCACCCGCCGGTCGGGGTGCTGGCCGACCTGGGCACGTTGGACAGCCTCCCGGCGGCCGACCTGGCCGCCGGGCTGGCCGAGGTGGTCAAGTGTGGCTTCATCGCCGACCCGGCGATCCTGGACCTGGTCGAGGGGGACCCGGCCGCCGCCGTCGACCCGACCGGCCCGGTGGCCCGGGAGCTGATCGAGCGGGCGATCCGGGTCAAGGCCGACGTGGTCTCCGGTGACCTGCGCGAGTCGGGTGTCCGGGAGGTGCTCAACTACGGGCACACCCTGGCCCACGCGATCGAGAAGGTCGAGGGGTACCGCTGGCGGCACGGGCACGCGGTCTCCGTCGGCACCGTCTATGCCGGCAGCCTGGCCCGGTTGGCCGGTCGGCTCGACGCGGCGACCGCCGAGCGGCACCGCAGCGTGCTGACCGCGCTGGATCTGCCGACCAGCTACCCGGCGGACGCCTGGCCGGACCTGCTGGCGGCGATGCGGGTGGACAAGAAGGCCCGGGGCAGTCGACTGCGGTTCGTGGTGCTCGACGGGCTGGCCAGGCCGGCAATCCTGGACGGCCCGGACGACGAGCTGCTGCACGCCGCCTACCGGGAGGTCAGCCGGTGACCACCGCCACCCCCCGGGTGTACGTGCTCAACGGGCCCAACCTGGGCCGGCTGGGCACCCGTCAGGTCGACGTGTACGGCGTTACCAGCTATGCCGACCTGGTGACGCTCTGCGTCGAGACGGGCCGCGAACTGGGGCTGGACGTGGTGGTCCGGCAGACCGACGCCGAGCACGAGCTGCTGGGCTGGCTGCACGGGGCGGCGGACGAGGGTGCGGCGGTGGTGCTCAACCCGGCGGCCTGGTCGCACTACTCGATCGCGGTGCGGGACGCCTGCGCGTTGCTGCGTGCGCCCCTGGTCGAGGTGCACATCTCCAACATCCACGCCCGGGAGGAGTTCCGGCACCACTCGGTGGTGTCGGCGGTGGCCACCGGCGTCATCTGTGGGCTCGGCGTGGACGGTTACCGGCTCGCGCTGCGGCACCTCGCCACCCGGCTCGGCGGGGCCGACTGACCCCCGCTTCCGTCACTGTGCGTGACGGTCGGGGTGGTCGGTGGCGGCGGGGCGGTCCCCGGCCGCCGGAACCGCCGCCGATTAGACGCAGCTAGTAGACTTGCCAGGTCTGTCCGCCAATTGATGATCAAGGCAGGAAATGGCATCCACCAACGACCTCAAGAACGGCCTGGTACTCAACCTCGACGGGGAGCTCTGGGCCGTCGTCGAGTTCCAGCACGTCAAGCCCGGTAAGGGTGGGGCGTTCGTCCGCACGACGCTGAAGAACGTGCTGTCCGGCAAGGTCGTCGACAAGACCTTCAACGCGGGCACCAAGGTCGAGACCGCCACCGTCGACAAGCGCACCATGCAATACCTCTACGCCGACGGCGAGGACTACGTCTTCATGGATCTGGAGACGTTCGACCAGATCACCGTCCCCGGCGGCACCGTCGGCGAGGCCGCCAACTACCTCCTCCCGGAGGCCGAGGCGACCGTCGCCACCCACGAGGGTGTGCCGCTCTACATCGAGCTGCCGACCAGCGTGGTGCTCCAGGTCACCTACACCGAGCCGGGTCTGCAGGGCGACCGGTCGACCGGCGGCAACAAGCCGGCCACCGTGGAGACCGGCGCGACCGTGCAGGTGCCGCTCTTCATCACCACCGACGAGAAGATCAAGGTCGACACCCGCGACGGCCGTTACCTCGGCCGGGCCTGATGGCCGAGGGCGCCAAGCAGCAGATGCCGGCGCGTCGCAAGGCGCGTAAGCGGGCGCTGGACGTGCTCTTCGAGGCGGACCTGCGGGACCGGCCTCCGGTCGAGGTGCTCGCCGGCTACGTCGAGCGGATCGAGAAACCGCGTCCCGAGCACCTGGACTACGCGGTCGGTCTGGTCGAGGGGGTCGCCGCGCACCTCGACCGGATCGACGAGGTGATCGCCAGCTACGCCGAGGGCTGGACCCTGGACCGGATGCCGGCGGTCGACCGCAACCTGGCCCGGATCGCCGTCTACGAGCTGCTCTACGTCGACGAGATCGACGACGCGGTGGCGATCAGCGAGGCGGTGGAGCTGGCCCGGCAGATGTCGACCGACGATTCGCCGCGCTTCCTCAACGGCATCCTCGGCCGGATCGCCGAGTACGCCACCCGCTGACCGGGTCGCGCGCGTGCCGCCCCACCAGGGCCGGTCCGCGCCGCCGGGGGCGGGAGACGGTGTGACAGAAGGGCCCGTGCCGGACGGCACGGGCCCTTCGACGTCAGCGACCGCGGATCAGGAGGCGAAGAACGCCCGCGGGTCGGCGACCAGCACACCGTGCTCGGTGAGCCGCTCGATCAGCCCGGACGGCGAGGCGTCGTAGACGATCGCCAGGGCGCGCAGGTCGTCGGCGCGGATGGAGAGCACCCGGCCGTTGTAGTCGCCCCGTTGCTGCTGGATCGCCCGGGCGTACCGGGCGACGTAGGCGAGGTCCTCGGAGGCCTCGTCGTAGAGCCGCTCCAGGTCCAGGACGATCTTGCTGGTGGGCTCGTGCCGTACGCCGCTGCCGTCGGGCAGCAGCTCCGAGACGGGTACGCGGTAGAAGTCGGCCAGCTCCGCCAGCCGGGACACGGTGACGGCCCGGTCGCCGCGCTCGTACGAGCCGACCACCACCGCCTTCCAGCGTCCGTTTGACTTCTCCTCCACCCCCTGCAGGGACAGGCCCTGCTGCTGGCGGATGGAGCGCAGGCGGGCGCCCAGCGACTTGGCGTATTCAGAGGGCATTCGGACACTCCCAGTGCTGTGCTTTGGGGTTCTCCCAGCGATCGCTACGGAGCGTGACGGTACGGGGATTGCGACACGTGGTCAAGTGCTCGTGACATTCCCATCGGAGATAGCGGGGGAGTTGTCCGGATTTCACCGTCCTGATCCAGGGATCAGTGGGTCGCGGTGAACCGCGAGGTGACCGCTGGTAACGTGGCCGCCAGCCCCGGTCGGGCCACCCTGACCCGACCGGACACCCCCGACATCCTTTAACGACCCGTCCCGTGAGGCGGGGAAGGAGGTCCGCCGTGGCCTGCCCACCGGCTGCCCATCCGTCGCCCGAGCGACAACCCTCGGTGAAGGTGATCCTCGCCAGCGCCGACGTCCAGCGCGTCGTCGACCGGATCGCCCACCAGATCCTGGAGAAGACCCAGGGCGCCGCCGACACCGTCCTGCTGGGAATCCCCACCCGGGGCGCCCCGCTCGCCCGACGGCTCGCCGCCCGGATCAGCACCTTCGAGGACGTCGACGTCCCGGTCGGGGTGCTCGACATCACTCTCTACCGCGACGACCTGCGTCGGCACGCCACCCGTGCGGTCGGCCCGACCCAACTGCCCCCGGGCGGCATCGACGGCAAGCGGGTCGTCCTCGTCGACGACGTGCTCTTCTCCGGCCGTACCGTCCGGGCCGCCCTCGACGCCCTCAACGACGTCGGCCGACCCGCCTCGGTGCAGCTCGCCGTGCTGGTCGACCGGGGCCACCGGGAACTGCCGATCCGCGCCGACTACGTCGGCAAGAACATCCCGACCGCGCTCGCCGAGAGCGTCAAGGTCACCCTCGTCGAGACCGACGGCGCCGACGAGGTCCGACTCTGCGGGGGGACCCGGTGAGCGCGCCGCGACGGCATCCGGCAGACGCGAACGAGAGGCGGCCCCGCCCGTGATCAGACACCTGCTCTCCGGGGCCGACCTGGACGCCGACACCGCGACCCAGATCCTCGACACCGCCGCCGAGATGGCCACCGTCGCCGGCCGCGAGGTCAAGAAGCTCCCGGCGCTGCGCGGCCGGACCGTGGTGAACCTCTTCTACGAGGACTCCACCCGGACCAGGATCTCGTTCGAGGCCGCCGCCAAGCGACTCAGCGCCGACGTGATCAACTTTTCCGCCAAGGGCTCCAGCGTCACCAAGGGCGAGAGCCTGAAGGACACCGCGCTGACCCTCCAGGCGATGGGGGCCGACGCGGTGGTCGTCCGGCACCCCGCCTCCGGGGCCCCGCACCGCCTGGCCAACTGGGTGGACGGGTCGGTGGTCAACGCCGGCGACGGCACCCACGAGCACCCCACCCAGGCGCTGCTCGACGCGTACACCATGCGGGCCCGACTGGGTCGGCTCGCCGGCCTGCACGTGGCGATCGTCGGCGACGTCCTGCACTCCCGGGTGGCCCGCTCCAACGTCCTGCTGCTGAGCACCCTCGGCGCCAAGGTCACCCTGGTCGGCCCGCCGACGCTGATCCCGGTCGACTGGGCCGCCCGCGCCGGCGTCGGGTCCGTGGCGACCGACGCCGACCCCGGCACCGACGTCTGCTACGACCTCGACGCGGTGCTGCCCGGGGTGGACGTGGTGATGATGCTGCGGGTGCAGCGGGAGCGGATGAACGACTCCTACTTCCCGTCCGCCCGCGAGTACGCCCGCCGCTACGGGCTGGACGGGCCACGGATGCGCCGGCTGCCCGAACACGCGATCGTCATGCACCCCGGGCCGATGAACCGGGGGATGGAGATCACCCCCGAGGTCGCCGACTCACCCCGCTCCACCATCGTCGAACAGGTCGCCAACGGGGTCTCCGTGCGGATGGCCGTGCTCTACCTGCTGCTCGGAGGAAACAACCGGTGACCGCGTACCTGATCACGAACGTGAGCGTCGTCGGCGGCCCGCCGACCGACCTGCTGATCCGCGACGGCGTCGTCGCCGAGACCGGAGCCGGGCTGACCGACCCGGAGGCCGCCGTCATCGACGGCACCGGCCTGGTCGCCCTGCCCGGCCTGGTCGACCTGCACACCCACCTGCGCGAGCCCGGCCGGGAGGACGCCGAGACGGTCGACTCCGGCTCCCGGGCGGCGGCGCTGGGCGGCTACACCGCGGTCTGCGCGATGGCGAACACCTCGCCGGTCGCCGACACCGCGGGCGTGGTCGAGCAGGTCTGGCGGCTCGGCCGGCAGGCCGGGCTGGTCGACGTGCAGCCGATCGGCGCGGTCACCGTCGGGCTGGCCGGCGAGCGGCTCGCCGAACTGGGCGCGATGGCCGACTCGGCGGCCCGGGTGCGGATCTTCTCCGACGACGGGCACTGCGTCGCCGACCCCAAGCTGATGCGCCGGGCCCTGGAGTACGTCAAGGCGTTCGACGGGATCATCGCCCAGCACGCCGAGGAACCCCGGCTCACCGAGGGCGCGCAGATGCACGAGGGGGAGGTCTCCACCCGGCTCGGGCTGACCGGCTGGCCGGCCGTCGCCGAGGAGGCGATCATCGCCCGCGACGTGCTGCTCGCCGAGCATGTCGGCAGCCGGCTGCACGTCTGCCACGTCTCCACCGCCGGCAGCGTCGAGGTGCTGCGCCAGGCCAAGGCCCGGGGGGTACGGGTCACCGCCGAGGTCACCCCGCACCACCTGCTGCTCACCGACGAGGTGGTGGCCGGCCGGGGTGAGCAGGCCAGCCCCGGGCTCTCGCCCGACTGGAGCCCGACGGCCAGCTACGACCCGGTCTTCAAGGTCAACCCGCCGTTGCGGACGGGCACCGACGTCGCCGCGCTGCGCACCGCGCTCGCCGAGGGCGTCATCGACGTCGTCGCCACCGACCACGCCCCGCACGCGGTGGAGGACAAGGAGTGCGAGTGGGCGTACGCCCGGCCGGGCATGCTCGGTCTGGAGACGGCGCTGTCCATCGCCCTCGACGTGCTCGGCCCGCAGTGGGACCTGATCGCCGACCGGATGTCACGGACCCCGGCCCGGATCGCCGGACTCGACGGCCACGGCCTCGACCCGGCACCCGGGGTACCGGCCAACCTGACCCTGGTCGACCCGGCCGCCCGACGCGTGATCGAGCCCGCGGAGCTGGCCAGCCGCAGTCGCAACACCCCGTACGCCCGCATGACGCTGCCGGGTCGCATCGTGGCGACCTTCCTGCGCGGCGAGCCGACGGTCCTGGACGGAAAGGCTGTCAAGTGATCCGAGCGAGGAACGTAGCGAAGCGGAGTCCCGCAGTCCGGATCGGAGGTGGGCGCGTGATCCGAGCGAGGAACGTAGCGGAGCGGAGTCCCGCAGTCCGGATCGGAGGTGGGCGCGTGATCCGAGCGAGGAACGTAGCGGAGCGGAGTCCCGCAGTCCGGATCGGAGGTGACGTGTGATGGGTAGGCGCAGATCGGCGATCCTGGTCCTGGAGGACGGGCGCACCTTCCACGGTGAGGCGTACGGCAGTGTCGGGGAGACCTTCGGCGAGGCGGTCTTCAACACCGGGATGACCGGCTACCAGGAGACCCTGACCGACCCGTCCTACCACCGGCAGGTGGTGGTGCAGACCGCCCCGCACATCGGCAACACCGGCGTCAACGGCGAGGACGACGAGTCCGACCGGATCTGGGTCGCCGGGTACGTGGTGCGCGACCCGGCCAGGATCGGTTCCAACTGGCGGTCCACCGGCGGCCTGGAGGACCGGCTCGGCGTCGAAGGTGTGGTCGGCATCGCCGGGGTGGACACCCGGGCGCTCACCCGGCACCTGCGCGAACGTGGTGCGATGCGGGTCGGCATCTCCAGCGTCGAGGACGACCCGCGCGCCCTGCTGGAGCGGGTCCGGCAGTCCCCGCAGATGGTCGGCGCGGACCTCTCCGCCGAGGTGAGCACCGCCACCCCGTACGTGGTCGAGGCCGAGGGCGAGCACCGCTACACCGTCGCCGCGCTGGACCTGGGCATCAAGCGCAACGTGCCGCGGCGGCTGGCCGCCCGGGGGGTCACCACCCACGTGCTGCCCGCCAACTCCAGCATCGACGACCTGCTGGCCACCGGCGCGGACGCGGTCTTCTTCTCGCCCGGCCCGGGTGACCCGGCGACCGCCGACGGGCCGGTGACGCTGGCCCGGGAGGTGCTGAGCCGGCGGATCCCGCTGTTCGGCATCTGCTTCGGCAGCCAGATCCTCGGCCGGGCGCTCGGCTTCGGCACCTACAAGCTGGGCTACGGCCACCGGGGCATCAACCAGCCGGTGCTCGACCGGGCCACCGGCAAGGTCGAGGTGACCAGCCACAACCACGGCTTCGCGGTGGCCTGGCCGGGCCGCGAGCCCGGGGCGGCGGCCGGCGCGGTCGTCCCCGACGAGGTCATCGAGACCGAGTTCGGTGGCGTGCAGGTGTCGCACGTCTGCCTCAACGACAACGTCGTCGAGGGGCTGCGGGCCGTGGACGTGCCCGCCTTCACCGTCCAGTACCACCCGGAGGCGGCAGCCGGCCCGCACGACGCCGACTACCTCTTCGACCGCTTCGCCGAGCTGATCGAGGGCCGTGGCCCCGACGGGCAGCCCGGTGCGGGCCGGAACCACAGCGAGGGGCGCACGAATGCCTAAGCGCGACGATCTCAAGCACATCCTGGTGATCGGCTCCGGGCCGATCGTGATCGGTCAGGCCTGCGAGTTCGACTACTCCGGCACCCAGGCCTGCCGGGTGCTGCGCAGCGAGGGGATCCGGGTCAGCCTGGTCAACTCCAACCCGGCGACCATCATGACCGACCCGGAGTTCGCCGACGCCACCTACGTCGAGCCGATCACCCCGGAGTTCGTGGAGCTGGTCATCGCCAAGGAGCGCCCCGACGCGCTGCTGCCGACCCTGGGCGGGCAGACGGCGTTGAACACGGCGGTCGCCCTGCACGCGGCGGGCGTCCTCGACAAGTACGGCGTCGAGCTGATCGGCGCGAACATCGAGGCGATCAACCGGGGTGAGGACCGCCAGCTGTTCAAGGAGATCGTCGCCAAGGCCGGCGTACGGCTGGGGCTGGCCGACCCGGCCGGCCTGGTGCCCCGGTCGCGGGTCTGCCACTCGATGGACGAGGTCCGGGAGACCGTCGCGGAGCTGGGCCTGCCGGTGGTGATCCGGCCGTCGTTCACCATGGGCGGACTGGGTTCCGGCATGGCGCACACCGACGAGGACCTGACCCGCATCGCCGGGTCCGGCCTGGCCGCCAGCCCGGTGCACGAGGTGCTCATCGAGGAGAGCGTGCTCGGCTGGAAGGAGTACGAACTCGAGCTGATGCGCGACCGGCACGACAACGTGGTGGTGGTCTGCTCGATCGAGAACATCGACCCGATGGGCGTGCACACCGGCGACAGCGTCACCGTCGCCCCGGCGATGACGCTCACCGACCGGGAGTACCAGAACCTGCGTGACCTGGGCATCGCGGTGCTGCGCGAGGTCGGGGTGGACACCGGCGGCTGCAACATCCAGTTCGCGGTCAACCCGGCCGACGGCCGGATCGTGGTGATCGAGATGAACCCCCGGGTGTCCCGGTCGTCGGCGCTGGCGTCGAAGGCCACCGGCTTCCCGATCGCCAAGATCGCCGCGAAGCTGGCCATCGGCTACACCCTCGACGAGATCCCCAACGACATCACGTTGAAGACGCCGGCGGCGTTCGAGCCGACGCTGGACTACGTGGTGGTGAAGATCCCCCGGTTCGCGTTCGAGAAGTTCCCCGGCGCGGACCCGGAGCTGACCACCACGATGAAGTCGGTCGGCGAGGCGATGAGCCTGGGCCGTAACTTCACCGAGGCGCTCAACAAGGCGATGCGCTCGATGGAAACCAAGGCGTCGGGTTTCTGGACCACCCCGGACCCGCAGGGGGCGACGCGGGAGAACACCCTCGCCGCGCTGGGGACGCCGCACGACGGGCGGCTCTACACCGTCGAGCGGGCGCTGCGGCTGGGCGCGTCGGTCGCCGAGGTCGCGGCGGCGTCCGGCGGTATCGACCCGTGGTTCCTGGACCAGATCGTCAGCCTGGTCGAGCTGCGGACCGAGATCGTGGCCGCCCCGGTGCTCGACGCCGACCTGCTGCGCCGGGCCAAGCGGGCCGGGTTGTCCGACCGGCAGCTCGCCGCGCTGCGCCCGGAGCTGGCCGCCGAGGACGGCGTGCGCACCCTGCGGCACCGGCTCGACGTGCGCCCGGTCTACAAGACGGTGGACACCTGCGCCGCCGAGTTCGAGGCGACCACCCCCTACCACTACTCGACGTACGACGAGGAGACCGAGGTCGCCCCGTCGGACCGGCCGAAGGTGCTGATCCTCGGGTCGGGGCCGAACCGGATCGGGCAGGGCATCGAGTTCGACTACTCCTGCGTGCACGCCGTCCAGGCGCTGCGTGCCGCCCCGCTGCCCGACCCGGACGGGTCCGGTGCCGGATCGGGTTCCGGCGGTGGGTCCGGTGCCGGCGGTGGGTCCGGTGCCGGCGGCTACGAGACCGTCATGGTCAACTGCAACCCGGAGACGGTGTCCACCGACTACGACACCGCCGACCGGCTCTACTTCGAGCCGCTGACCTTCGAGGACGTGCTGGAGGTGTGGCACGCCGAGGACTCCTCCGGGAAGGCGGCCGGCGGCCCCGGCGTGGTCGGGGTGGTCGTGCAGCTCGGTGGGCAGACCCCGCTGGGGCTGGCGCAGCGGCTCAAGGACGCCGGGGTGCCGGTGGTCGGCACCTCCCCGGAGTCGATCCACCTGGCCGAGGAGCGCGGCGCGTTCGGCCTGGTGCTGGCCCGGGCCGGCCTGCGTGCCCCGGCACACGGCATGGCCACCTCGTACGACGAGGCGAAGGCGATCGCCGACGAGATCGGCTACCCGGTGCTGGTGCGCCCGTCGTACGTGCTCGGCGGGCGGGGCATGGAGATCGTCTACGACGACGCCACGCTGCGCGACTACATCGGGCGGGCCACCGACATCTCCCCGGACCACCCGGTGCTGGTCGACCGGTTCCTCGACGACGCCATCGAGATCGACGTGGACGCGCTCTGCGACGCCGACGGTGAGGTCTACCTGGGCGGCGTGATGGAGCACATCGAGGAGGCCGGCATCCACTCCGGCGACTCGTCGTGCGCGCTGCCGCCGATCACGCTGGCCGGTTCGCACCTGACCGAGGTACGCCGCTACACCGAGGCGATTGCCCGGGGGGTGGGGGTACGCGGCCTGCTCAACGTCCAGTACGCCCTCAAGGACGACATGCTCTACGTGTTGGAGGCGAACCCGCGGGCCTCGCGTACCGTCCCGTTCGTCTCCAAGGCCACCGCCGTGCCGTTGGCGAAGGCGGCGGCCCGGATCGCCCTCGGCGCGACCATCGCCGAGCTGCGCGCCGAGGGGCTGCTCCCGGCGACCGGCGACGGTGGGGTGCTGCCGCCCGACGCCCCGATCGCGGTCAAGGAGGCGGTGCTGCCGTTCAAGCGGTTCCGCACCCCGGCCGGCAAGGGTGTCGACTCGTTGCTCGGCCCGGAGATGAAGTCCACCGGCGAGGTGATGGGCATCGACACCAGCTTCGGGCACGCCTTCGCCAAGAGCCAGTCCGCCGCGTACGGCTCGCTGCCGACCACCGGGAGGATCTTCGTCTCGGTGGCCAACCGGGACAAGCGGGCCATGATCTTCCCGGTCAAGCGGCTGGCCGACCTGGGCTTCGAGATCGTCGCCACCACGGGTACCGCCGAGCTGCTGCGCCGGCACGGCATCGCCTGTGAGCAGATCCGCAAGCACTACCAGGCGGGCGAGGGCGCGGACGCGGTGTCGATGATCCTCGCCGGTGACGTGGCCCTGGTGGTGAACACCCCGCAGGGCTCCGGCGCGAGCGCCCGCTCGGACGGCTACGAGATCCGTAGCGCCGCCGTCACGGCCGACATCCCGTGCATCACCACCGTGCCGGGGGTGGCGGCGGCGGTGATGGGCATCGAGGCCCGCATCCGGGGCGACATGCGGGTACGCCCCCTCCAGGAACTCCACGCCGCCCTCCGGGCCGCCCAATGACCCCCCACCCCCCGCTCGGTCCGCGCTCCCCGCTCGGTCCGCGCTCCCCGCTCAGGCCGGTGATCAAGAGGTTTCGGTCACCGGACGGCGGTTGTGGTGACGCAAACCTCTTGATCACCGACGAGGGCGTCACCGACGAGGGCGTCACCCATGAGGGCTCCGGCCGAGGGGGCGTCACCGACGAGGGTGCCGGCCGGGGGAGTGTCGGTTGGGGGGCCGGGGCGTGGTGATGTTCGAGAAGGGGGTCCGGAGGGCGCTGTTCCGGATCGGGGGCGGGGACGCCGAGGCGGCGCACGAGTGGACGTTGCGGCGGTTGGCGACCCTGTCGCGGCGGCCGGCGGCGCTGGCCCTGCTGCGGGCCCGCAACCTGCACCGGGCGCCCCGGACGGTGTTCGGGGTGGAGTTCCCCAACCCGGTGGGCCTGGCGGCGGGGATGGACAAGAACGGGGTGGCCCTGCCGGCCTGGCCGGCGCTGGGGTTCGGCTTCGTCGAGGTGGGCACGGTCACCGCGCACGCCCAGCCGGGCAATCCCCGGCCCCGGCTGTTCCGGCTGCCCGACAGCGCGGCGGTGATCAACCGGATGGGCTTCAACAACGCCGGCGCGCAGGCTCTGGCCGACCGGCTGGCCGCGCTGCCCCGCCCGCTCGGGGTGCCGCTGGGCATTTCGCTCGGCAAGTCCAAGGTGACCCCGCTGGACGAGGCGGTCGAGGACTACCTCGCCTCCTACCGGGCGTTGCGGGGGCACGGTGACTACTTCGCGGTCAACGTCTCCTCCCCGAACACCCCGGGTTTGCGGTCGTTGCAGGACAAGGCACACCTGGATGCCCTGCTGACCGCCCTGGTGGGGGAGAAGCCCGTCCTGGTGAAGATCGCCCCGGACCTCACCGAGCCGGCCGTGGCCGAGCTGTTGGAGGTCTGCCTGGCCCGGGGTGCGGCCGGCGTGATCGCCACCAACACCACCCTGGGCCGGGCCGGTCTCGCCCCCGCCGACGCGGAACGTGGCGCGCAGGCCGGCGGCCTGTCCGGTCGTCCGCTGACCGGACGGGCCCGGGAGATGGTCGCCTTCGTCCACCGGGAGACCGGCGGTCGGCTCCCGGTGATCGGCGTCGGTGGCATTCTCGACCCGGACGACGCGGCCCGGATGTTCGACGCCGGTGCCAGTCTGGTCCAGCTCTACACCGGTTTCATCTACCGGGGCCCGGCTCTGGTCCGGGCCGCCGCCCGCGTCTCGACCGGGTCCGGGATGCCGACGGGTGATCCGGCGGTGAGCGGCCGGTGATCCGGCGGGCGCGTCCGGTGTATCCGGTCGTGCCCGCCGTGGTGCCGCCCGGGAGCCGATCCGACCCCGGCCGGGCCGCCGCGCACCGCCACGGGCGCGGCGCGTGACACCCGCGCGGGTCGCCGCCGCCGCAGCCCTGCGGCGGTCCGGGGGCGTCGCTGTCCCTGTCGCCGCGCAGCCGGGGCGGGGCGTGGCCGTCGGGGCCACCGTGCGGCAGGTCCAGACCCGCCGCCGTCGCCGTCAGGGCAGCAGAGCAGCGCAGGCCGCCGGTGGTGCGGCGGCTGACGAGGGTACGGAGGAACGCGCGTGACGCCCGAGCAGATCCTGGCCGTCGACCGGGCCCGTGTCTGGCACCCGTACGCGGCGCTGCCGCCGGCTCACCCGCCCTATGTGGTGCACAGCGCCGAGGGTGTCCGGCTGCGGCTGGCCGACGGCCGGGAACTGGTCGACGGGATGTCGTCGTGGTGGGCGGCGATCCACGGTTACCGGCATCCGGTGCTGGACGCGGCGGTCACCGACCAGCTCGGCCGGATGAGTCACGTGATGTTCGGCGGGCTCACCCACGAGCCGGCGGTCCGGCTGGCCGAGACGCTCGTCGAGTTGGCCCCGGACGGCCTGGAACACGTCTTCCTGGCCGACTCGGGCTCGGTGTCGGTCGAGGTGGCGATCAAGATGTGCCTGCAGTACCAGCGGGCCACCGGCCGGCCGCAGCGCCGTCGGCTGGCCACCTGGCGGGGCGGTTATCACGGGGACACCTTCCACCCGATGAGTGTGTGCGACCCCGAGGGCGGGATGCACCACCTGTGGGGCGACGTGCTGCCCCGGCAGGTCTTCGCACCGAGGCCGCCCGGTGGCTTCGCCGACCCGCCCGACCCGGCGTACGTGACGGCGCTGACCGACGCGGTCGCCCGGCACGCCGACGAGTTGGCCGCGGTGATCGTCGAGCCGGTGGTGCAGGGGGCCGGCGGGATGCGCTTCCACCACCCGGGGTACCTGCGGGTGTTGCGCGAGGTGACCCGGGCGCACGGGGTGCTGCTGATCTTCGACGAGATCGCCACCGGGTTCGGCCGGACCGGGCGGATGTTCGCCGCCGACCACGCCGGGGTGACCCCGGACGTGCTCTGCGTGGGCAAGGCGCTCACCGGGGGCTACCTGACCCTCGCGGCGGCGCTGTGCACGCCGGAGGTGGCCTGGGGGATCTCCGCCGACGGGGTGTTGGCACACGGCCCGACGTTCATGGGCAACCCGTTGGCGTGTGCGGTCGCCAACGCCTCCCTGGGGCTGTTGCGGGCCGGTGACTGGGTCGCCGGGGTCGCCCGGGTGGGTGCGGGGCTGCGGGCCGGCCTGGAGCCGTTGCGCGGGACGCCAGGGGTGGTGGACGTGCGGGTGTTGGGTGCGATCGGCGTGGTGCAGTTGGACCACGAGGTGGACGTGGCGGCGGCGACGGCCGCTGCGGTGGCCCGGGGCGTGTGGCTGCGCCCCTTCCGCGACCTGGTCTACGCCATGCCGCCGTATGTGACCGGGGAGGACGACGTGGCCCGGATCGCGGCCGGGATGACCGCTGCGGTGGCGGCCGGCTGACCGGCCGCCCGGGGCCGACGCCGCGGTGGCGACCGCCGCTCGCGGTGAACGCAGGAGCAGACGAGAGGAGCATCGATGGAGACCTTCGGATTTCGATTGCACCGGGCGGTGGCGGAGCGTGGGCCGCTGTGCGTGGGCATCGACCCGCATCCCGGGCTGCTGGCCCGCTGGGGGCTGCCGGACGACGTCGACGGCTTGGAGCGGTTCGCCCGGACCGTCGCGGAAGCGCTCGGTGACCGGGTTGCGGTGATCAAGCCTCAGTCGGCCTTCTTCGAGCGATTCGGGAGCCGCGGAGTGGCGATTCTTGAGTCAACTATCCGACAGTTGCGCGAAGCTGGCGCGCTCGTTCTCCTCGACGTCAAGCGTGGCGACATCGGTTCGACCGTCGCCGCGTACGCCTCCGCGTACCTTGATCCATCCAGCCCGCTGTATGTCGACGCGGTCACCGCGAGCCCCTACCTGGGAGTAGGTTCGCTGGCCCCGATGTTCGAGTCGGCCGTCGCGCACGGTGGCGGAGTGTTCGTGTTAGCGCTCACCTCCAACCCCGAGGGGGCTCAGGTGCAGCGTGCCGTCACGGCCGGTGGGCGGACGGTCGCGCAGCTTGTTATCGATGAGATTTCGCAGCTCAACAGGGGTGCGGAACCGCTCGGCAGCATCGGGTTGGTGGTCGGCGCGACCATCGGCGACACCGGTCACGACCTGTCCCGGGTCAATGGCCCACTGCTCGCGCCGGGGCTCGGCGCCCAGGGTGCGACGGCCGCCGACCTACCCACCGTGTTCGGTTCGAACCTGTCCGCAGTGCTGCCGTCGTACTCCCGGGAGGTGCTCAACGCGGGCCCGGACGCCGACGCGTTGCGGGCCGCCGCGGACCGGGCGGTGGCCGACTGCCGGCACATCCTGGCTGCCCGACACTGACTGACGGCTCGGTCACTTTACGTTGATCATCGCGCGTCCACGTTGCCGAAAGCTCCGCCGAACGCTAGTTTTCCCCGCGCTGGGAACCACGGACCCCTTTGGTTTTCAGCGACACCACGTTTCACAGAGCGACGGTGCGTTCCGCCCGTCGCGATAGGGACCTGAGGAGAACTGGTGCCGCTCCCGTCACTGACCCCCGAGCAGCGCGCTGCCGCGCTGGAAAAGGCCGCGGAGATCCGCAAGGCCCGTGCTGAGCTGAAGGAGCAGCTCAAGCAGGGCAAGACCACCCTGGCCGCCGTCCTTGCGCGAGCCGAGTCCGACGACGTCGTCGGCAAGCTCAAGGTGTCGGCCGTGCTGCAGGCGATGCCGGGTATCGGAAAGATCCGGGCCACCCAGATCATGGAGAAGCTCAAGATCGCCGACAGCCGCCGTCTGCGTGGTCTGGGCGAGCAGCAGCGTAAGGCGCTGCTTGGAGAGTTCGCCGCCAACTGATCGCCGCAGCAGGTAGAAACAAGCGGTGAGCACGGTTGACGAGGCGTGCCCGGCGGCGCGGCTCACCGTCCTGACCGGACCTTCGGGTGCCGGTCGGGGCGGTGTGGTCGGAGCGGTCCGGGCACGTTCTCCCGCCGTGTGGGTGCCGGTCCCGGTGACCACCCGGGCACGTCGCCCCGGCGAGTCCGACGGCGTCGACCGGCTCTTCCGGGAGCCGGCCGAGTTCGATCGGATGATCGCCGCGGGCGAATTGCTGGAGTGGTCCCGGGCCGGGCCGTACCGGCGGGGCACCCCGCGTGCCCCGCTGATCGACCGACTGACCCGGGGGTGGCCGGTGCTGCTCCCGTTGGACCCGCCCGGGGCGCTCGTGGTGACCGAAGCCCTGCCATCGGCCCGGCTGGTGCTGCTGCTCCCGCCCGGACACCGCGCGGACCCGGCCCTGGCGGCCCTCGTCGAGCGCACCGTCCACCACGACCACACCGAGCGTGCTGCCGCTGAGCTGGTAAGCTTGCTCGGTTCGTCCTAATCTGGCTCCCGTCCGACCGCAGACCGTGTTCGAGCGACCAGCAGTGTTCGAGTGACCAGCCGCGGTCGAGCGACCAGCCGCGTCCGCGCGGCGAGCGACCAGCCGCGTCCGCGCGGACACCTTTCAGACGCAGAGGTATTTCGTGGGATCCATCGCCAACCCCGAGGGCATCACCAACCCGCCGATCGACGAGCTGCTCGAGAAGACCACCTCGAAGTACGCGCTGGTGATCTTCGCTGCCAAGCGTGCGCGTCAGGTCAACGCCTACTACAGC
This sequence comes from Micromonospora sp. CA-248260, assembly GCF_050942205.1. Classification (NCBI taxonomy): domain Bacteria; kingdom Bacillati; phylum Actinomycetota; class Actinomycetes; order Micromonosporales; family Micromonosporaceae; genus Micromonospora; species Micromonospora sp. CA-248260. The sequence continues at coordinate 2,500,890 of NZ_CP192021.1, forward strand.
CAGCTCGGTGAGGGCCTGCTCGAGTACGTCGGCCCGCTCGTGGAGACCACCCCGCAGGAGAAGCCGCTCTCCATCGCCATGCGCGAGATCAACGCGGGCCTGCTCACCGCCGAGCCGACCGACCAGCCGTAACCCCCGTACCCCCGATGTCCGCCGAGATCGTGCTCGGAGTCGGCGGTGGCATCGCCGCCTACAAGGCGTGTGAGCTGCTGCGGCTCTTCACGGAGTCGGGTCACCGGGTCCGGGTCGTGCCGACCGCGTCGGCGCTCCGCTTCGTCGGGGCGCCGACCTGGGCGGCGCTGTCCGGCCAGCCGGTCGCCGACGACGTCTGGGCCGAGGTGCACGAGGTCCCGCACGTCCGGCTCGGCCAGCGGGCCGACCTGGTGGTGGTCGCGCCGGCCACGGCGGACCTGCTCGCCCGGGCCGCCCACGGCCTCGCCGACGACCTGCTCACCAACACCCTGCTCACCGCCCGCTGCCCGGTGGTGCTCGCCCCGGCGATGCACACCGAGATGTGGGAACACCCGGCCACCGTCGCCAACGTGGCCACCCTGCGGTCCCGGGGGGTGCGGGTGATCGAGCCCGCCGTGGGCCGGCTCACCGGGGCGGACAGCGGCAAGGGCCGGCTGCCCGACCCGGCCGAGATCTTCGCGGTCGCCCGCCGGGCCCTCGCCCGGGGCGTCGACGCCCCCGCCGACCTGGCCGGTCGACACCTGGTGGTCACCGCCGGCGGCACCCGGGAGCCCCTCGACCCGGTCCGCTTCCTCGGCAACCGTTCCTCCGGCAAGCAGGGGTACGCCTTCGCCCGCGCGGCCGTCGCCCGGGGCGCCCGGGTCACCCTGATCGCCGCCAACGTCGCCCTGCCCGATCCGGCCGGGGTCGACCTGGTCCGGGTGGGCACCACCGAGGAGTTGCGCACGGCGACGCTGACCGCCGCCGTCGACGCCGACGCGGTGGTGATGGCGGCGGCGCCGGCCGACTTCCGCCCGGCGACGTACGCACCCGGCAAGATCAAGAAGTCGGACGACGGCAGTACGCCGACCATCGCCCTCGTCACCAACCCGGACATCGCCGCGGAGCTGGGTCGAACCCGTCGTCCGGAGCAGGTGCTGGTGGTGTTCGCCGCCGAGACCGGTGACGCCGAGGCCAACGGCCGGGCCAAACTCGCCCGCAAACGCGCCGACCTCGTCGTCGTCAACGAGGTCGGCGTCGACAAGGTCTTCGGGGCCGAGACCAACGCGGCCACCGTGATCGGTGCCGACGGCGCCGTGCACCGCCTGCCTGAGCAGGCCAAGGAGGATCTGGCCGACCGCGTCTGGGACCTCGTGCTCGCCCGGTGGCCCGCCCGGTCCTGAACGGTGGATGCCGACTCGCCGGGTCGTGAGCGGTACGTGAGGGTGACTAGACTGCTGCGCAACGATTATCTAAAGAGCTTAGGAGTGCCGTGACACGCCGCCTCTTCACGTCCGAATCGGTCACGGAAGGCCACCCGGACAAGATCGCCGACCAGATCAGCGACGGGATCCTCGACGCCCTGCTGACCCAGGACCCGCACAGCCGGGTGGCGGTCGAGACCCTGATCACCACCGGTCAGGTCCACGTCGCCGGTGAGGTGACCACCAAGGCCTACGCCGACATCCCGACCATCGTCCGCGAGACGATCCTCGGTATCGGCTACGACTCGTCGAAGAAGGGCTTCGACGGCGCCTCCTGCGGCGTCAGCGTCTCCATCGGCGCCCAGTCGCCCGACATCGCGCAGGGCGTCGACAACGCCTTTGAGCTGCGCACCGGGGCCTCGGAAAGCGCGCTGGACGCGCAGGGCGCCGGCGACCAGGGCATGATGTTCGGCTTCGCCTGCTCCGAGACGCCGGAGCTGATGCCCCTGCCGATCGCGCTGGCACACCGGCTGGCCCAGCGGCTGTCCGCGGTGCGCAAGGACGGGACCATCCCCTACCTGCGGCCGGACGGCAAGACCCAGGTCACCATCGAGTACGAGGGGCTGCGTCCGGTCCGGCTGAACACCGTCGTGGTGTCCAGCCAGCACGCCGCCGACATCTCGCTGGACTCGCTGCTCACCCCGGACGTGCGCGACCACGTCATCGCCCCGGAGCTGCAGAACCTGGGCCTGGACACCGAGGGCTACCGGCTGCTGGTCAACCCGACCGGCCGGTTCGAGATCGGTGGCCCGATGGGTGACGCCGGCCTGACCGGTCGGAAGATCATCGTCGACACCTACGGCGGGTACGCCCGGCACGGTGGTGGCGCGTTCTCCGGCAAGGACCCGTCCAAGGTGGACCGCTCGGCCGCGTACGCGATGCGTTGGGTGGCCAAGAACGTCGTCGCCGCCGGCCTGGCCGAGCGCTGTGAGGCGCAGGTCGCGTACGCGATCGGCAAGGCCCACCCGGTCAGCCTCTTCATCGAGACCTTCGGCACCGAGACGGTGCCGGTGGCCGCGATCGAGAAGGCGGTCGGTGAGGTCTTCGACCTGCGGCCGGCCGCCATCATCCGGGACCTCAACCTGCTCCGCCCGATCTACCGGCAGACCGCCGCCTACGGCCACTTCGGCCGGGAGCTGCCGGAGCTGAGCTGGGAGAGCACCGACCGGGCCGCCGACCTGAAGTCGGTAGCGGGCGCCTGACCGGCACCACGCCCAGCGACCGGCGACCCGCGGACGGGTCGCCGGTCGCGCGGGTTTGCGTGGACGTCCCGCTGCCGCACCTCGACCGGCCCTTCGACTATCTGGTCCCCGCCGGCCTGGCCGCCGACGCGGTCCCCGGGGTGCGGGTCAAGGTGCGCTTCGCCGGTCAGCTGGTCGACGGGTGGCTGCTGGAGCGGGTCGACGCCTCGGCGCACGGCGGCAGGTTGGCCTACCTGGAGAAGGTGGTCTCCGCGGAGCCGGTGCTGGCCGCCGAGGTGGCCCGGCTGGCCCGGGCGGTCGCCGACCGGTACGCCGGCAACCTCGCCGACGTGCTCCGGCTGGCCGTGCCGCCCCGGCACGCCCGGGTCGAGAAGGAACCCCACACCGCCCCCGAGCCGCCTGTCTCCGATCCGACAGTCGCCGATCCGACAGTTCCCGTTCCGGGCGGCGGCCCGGCGGCGCGGCGGCGGGCGGTACCCGACCCGCGCGGGTGGCGGGACTACCCGGCCGGCCCGGCCTACCTGACGGCGCTCGCCGACGGGCGGGCCCCCGGGCCGTGTGGTCGGCGCTGGCCGGGGAGGACTGGGCGGCCCGGTACGCCGACGCGGTCGCCGCCACCCTCGCCGGTGGCCGGGGTGCCCTGGTGGTGGTCGCCGACGCCCGGGACCTCGACCGGCTCGACGCGGCGTTGACCGCGCTGCTCGGCCCGGGGCGGCACGTGACCCTCTCCGCCGCGCTCGGCCCGGCCCGCCGCTACCGGGCCTTCCTGGCCGTCCGGCGGGGCGACGTGCCGGTGGTGATCGGCACCCGGGCCGCCATGTTCGCCCCCGTCGACCGGCTGGGTCTGGTGGCGATCTGGGACGACGGCGACGACCTGCACGCCGAGCCGCGCGCCCCCTACCCGCATGCCCGGGAGGTGCTGCTCACCCGGGCCCGGCTCGGCGAGGCCGCCGCTCTGGTCGGTGGCTGGACCCGGACCGCCGAGGGGCAGCTGCTGGTGGAGACCGGGTGGGCCCGTGAGGTGGTGGCGGACCGGGCGACCCTGCGGGCGCGTACCCCGGCGATCGCCCCGACCGGGGACGACCCGCAGCTGGCCCGCGACCCGGGCGCGGCGACGGCCCGGCTGCCCAGCCTGGCCTGGACCACCGCCCGGGACACCCTGCGCGCGGACGCGCCGGTGCTGGTCCAGGTGCCCCGCCGGGGCTACCTGCCGTCGGTCTCCTGCGCCGACTGCCGGACCCCGGCGCGCTGCCCGCACTGCGCCGGTCCGCTGGCGTTGCGCGCCGCCGACGCCCCGCCGGCCTGCCGGTGGTGCGGCCGGGTCGCCGCCGCGTACGCCTGCCCGCAGTGCGGGGGCGGCGGCTGCGGGCGGCGGTCACCGGGGCCCGGCGGACCGCCGAGGAGCTGGGCCGGGCCTTTCCCGGGGTGCCGGTGCGCACCTCGGGCCGCGACGAGGTGCTGACCGACGTCCCGGCCGGCGCGAGCCTGGTCGTCGCCACCCCCGGCGCCGAGCCGGTGGCCGAGGGTGGGTACGGCGCGGTCCTGCTGCTGGACTCCTGGGCCCTGCTCACCCGGGCCGATCTGCGGGCCGGCGAGGAGACGCTGCGCCGGTGGCTGTCCGCCGCCGCCCTGGCCCGGCCCGCCCCGGCCGGTGGCAAGGTGGTGGTGGTCGCCGACGGCGCGCTCGCCCCGGTGCAGGCGTTGCTGCGGTGGGACCCGGGCTGGTTCGCCGCCCGGGAGCTGGCCGAGCGTCGGGAGCTGGGTTTCCCCCCGGCGGTGAAGATGGCCAGCGTCACCGGCGGCGCGGAGGCGGTGGCCGACCTGCTGGCGCAGGCCCGGCTGCCCGACGGGGCGGAGGTGCTCGGCCCGGTCCCGGCCGATCAGGACCGGGAGCGGATGCTGGTCCGGGTGCCCCGGTCCCGGGCCGCCGCGCTGGCCGAGGCGCTGCACACCGCCGCCGGAGTACGCAGCGCCCGCCGGGCCGCCGACCCGGTCCGCCTCCAGGTCGACCCGCTCAGCCTTTTCTGAGTCACCAGTCAGCTTCGGAGTGCACCTGGCCAGTCGTCCGTCGCACACCGCGTGCGGCGGGAGGCGATGGGCCGCGTGATAGCATCGCCCGTCATACCCGGGCGCACGATGGCGCGACGAAGGCGCAAACGCGTCGGGCCGACGCCGGATCGATGAAGTCAAGCAGCCGGTGAGCAGGGGTGGGTCAGTCGTGACCGTTCGTCAGTCGATCGTCTTCAACGGTGACCTCGGCAGCGGCAAGAGCACCGTCTCCGTCGAGATCGCCCAGCGGTTGGGCCTGCGCCGGGTCAGCGTCGGTGACCTCTACCGGCAGATGGCGCAGGAGCGGCAGATGACCGCCCTCCAGCTCAACCTGCACGCCGAGCTGGACCAGGCCGTCGACGGCTACGTCGACCAGCTCCAACGCGACATCGCCGCCTCCGGCGAGTCGCTGGTGATGGACTCCCGGCTGGCCTGGCACTTCTTCACCCACGCGCTCAAGGTGCACATGATCACCGAGCCGGCCGAGGCGGCCCGCCGGGTGCTGCTGCGCCCCTCCGGCCCGGCGGAGAGCTACACCTCGCTGGACGAGGCGGAGGCCAAGCTGCGCGAACGCAGCGAGAGCGAGCGCAACCGGTTCATCCTGCGTTACGGCGTCGACAAGGCCCGGCTGCGCAACTACGACCTGGTCTGCGACACGACCCGCGCCTCCGCCGAGGAGGTCATCACCCACATCGTCGACGTGTACGAGGGCCGCCTCGGTGCCGACGTGCTGCGTGACGCCCCGCCGCTGCTGCTGCTGGACCCGGCCCGGGTCTACCCGACCGAGGACGTCGCCACCCTGCGCGGGCTCGACGGGTCCGAGTTCGTCGGCGGGCTGGCGGCGGCCGGCGACGAGGCGCTCGAACCGCTGCGGATCGGCTTCACCGGTGAGTACTTCTTCGTCGTCGACGGGCACCGCCGGCTCAGCGCCGCCCTGCGCAACGGGTTCTCCCTGGTGCCGGCGCAACTGGTCGCCGAGGTGGACGAGCCGGTCGTCGGGCAGACCAGCGCCGTCGACTACTTCGCCGCCCACGTGCGCCCGAGCCTCGTGCACGACTGGGAGGCCGCCCACGGCACCCGGCTCCCGCTGCCCGCGCACGCCCTGCTCGGCGACCACGCGGTGCTGGCCGGCGAACCGGGCGCCAACGCCTGACGCCGGCGTCAGCGGCACCATCCCGACCCGTCGCGGTACGCCGGCCGACACCACCTCGGCACTCCGTAGACTGGTACGGCACCACGCCGTCCAACGAAGGAGCCACCCCGCGTGACCGTCCAGCCCATCCGTCTGTTCGGGGACCCGGTGCTGCGCACGCCGGCCGATCCGGTCGTCGACTTCGACGTCGAGCTGCGTAGGCTCATCGCCGACCTCACCGACACGATGCGTGACCGTGGCGGCGCCGGGCTGGCCGCCCCCCAGCTCGGGGTGGGCCTGCGGGTCTTCACCTTCGAGGTGGACGACGTGCTCGGCCACCTGGTCAACCCGGTGCTGGAGTTCCCCGACACCGAGGAGCAGGACGGCCCGGAGGGCTGTCTGTCCATCCCCGGGCTCTACTTCGACACCAAGCGCCGGCAGAACGTCGTCGCCAAGGGCTACAACGGCTACGGCGACCCGTTGCAGATCGTCGGCACCGGGCTGATGGCGCGCTGTGTCCAGCACGAGACCGACCACCTCGACGGGGTGCTCTTCCTCGACCGGTTGGACCCCGCCGGGCGCAAGGAGGCGATGAAGGCGATCCGCCAGGCCGACTGGTACGACGACGCCGCCCCACCCACCGTCAAGGTCAGCCCGCACGCCGCCGGTGGCCCCTTCGGTCTGGGCCGGTGACCCGCCGATGCGTCTGATCTTCGCCGGCACCCCGGCGGTCGCCGTCCCCGCCCTGGCCGCCGTGCACGCCTCCGGGCACGACCTGGTGGCCGTGGTGACCCGCCCCGACGCCCCCGCCGGACGGGGCCGGGGGGTGCTCCGCTCACCCGTCGGCGCCTGGGCCGACGAGCACGGCGTCGAGGTGCTCACCCCCGCCCGGCCCCGGGAGCCCGAGTTCCTCGACCGGCTCGGCGCGCTGGCACCCGACTGCGTGCCGGTCGTCGCGTACGGCGCGCTGGTGCCCCCGGCGGCGCTGGAGATCCCCCGGTTCGGCTGGATCAACCTGCACTTCTCACTGCTGCCCGCGTGGCGGGGCGCGGCACCCGTGCAGCACGCGGTGCTGCACGGCGACGAGCTGACCGGGGCCAGCGTCTTCCAGCTGGAACAGGGGCTGGACACCGGCCCGGTCTACGGCACCCTCACCGACGAGATCCGCCCCACCGACACCTCCGGCGACCTGCTGGAGCGGCTCGCCCACTCCGGCGCCGGGCTGCTGGTGGCCGTCCTGGACGCGATCGAGGCGGGCACCGCCCGGGCCGAACCGCAGCCCGCCGACGGGGTGTCGCTGGCCCCGAAACTGACCGTGGACGACGCCCGGGTGCGCTGGACCGACCCCGCCTTCGCGGTGGACCGTCGGATCCGCGCCTGCACCCCGGCCCCCGGCCCGTGGACGACCTTCCGGGGCGAGCGGGTCAAGCTCGGCCCGGTCACCCCGGTCGGCAACGGCCCCGAACTGAAGCCTGGAGAACTGCTGGTGGAGAAGTCCCGCGTGCTGGCCGGCACGGCGACCGTACCCGTTCAACTCGGTGAGGTGCGCGCAGCCGGCAAGCGGGCGATGCCGGCGGCCGACTGGGCGCGCGGCGTGCGGGCCGGTGCCGGGGAGGAACTCGCGTGACCGGGCCGACGCAACGACCCGAGCGCCCTGTCGACGGCGGGCGACGTGAGCAACGCGGCGACGACCGGCGACCTGATCGGCCGAGTGGCGGCTTCCGGGGGGACCGCACCGCCCGTACCGGCGGCTGGGGTGGCCGGGACGACACGCGGGGCGGGCGGCCGGGCCGCCCGGTCCGCCCGGCCGTGGACCTGCCCCGGTACGCGGCGTACCAGGCGGTCGCGGCGGTGCACCGCGACGACGCGTACGCCAACCTGGTGTTGCCGGTGATCCTGCGCGAGCAGGGACTGACCGGTCGGGACGCCGCCTTCGCCACCGAGCTGACCTACGGCACGCTGCGTCAGCTCGGCACCCTGGACACCATCCTCACCGCCGCGGCCGGCCGGGACGTCGAGCGGATCGACCCGCCGGTGCGTGACGCGCTGCGGCTCGGGGCCTACCAGCTGCTGCACACCCGGGTACCGGCGCACGCCGCCGTGTCGTCCACGGTCGACCTGGTCCGCACCGTGGGGGAGGGGGCCACCGGGTTCGCCAACGCGGTGCTGCGCGAGGTGGCCGGCCAGGACCTCGACGCCTGGGTGACCAAGCTCGCTCCGTCCCCGACGGCCGACCCGATCGGCCACCTGGCCGTGACCTACAGCCACCCGCAGTGGATCGTGCGGGCCTTCGCCGACGCCCTCGACGGTGACCTGGGTGAGGTCACCCGGCTGCTGATCGAGGACAACGAGCGCCCGCCGGTGCACCTGTGTGCCCGTCCCGGCCGGGCCGACCCGGTCGAGCTGGCCGACGAGGTCGGCGGCGCTCCGGGCGCGTTCTCCCCGTACGCGGTCTACCTGGCCGGTGGGGCCCCCGGTGACCTGCCGGCGCTGGCCGACGGTCGGGCCCACGTGCAGGACGAGGGTTCCCAGTTGGTGGCGAACGCGCTGGCGGCGGGCCCGCTGGACGGCCCCGACGGGCGCTGGCTGGATCTGTGCGCCGGCCCCGGCGGCAAGGCCGGGCTGCTCGGTGCGCTCGCCGCGCAGCGGGGCGCCCGGGTGACCGCGGTCGAGGTGTCCGAGCACCGGGCCCGGCTGGTCGAACAGGCCACCCGGGGGTTGCCGGTGAACGTGCTGCACACCGACGGGCGCACCGTCGGGGCGGACCCGAAACTGCCGGAGGGGCACTTCGACCGGGTGCTGGTCGACGCCCCGTGCACCGGGTTGGGTTCGCTGCGTCGTCGGCCGGAGTCGCGCTGGCGGCGGCAGCCGTCGGACCTGCCTCCGTTGACCCGGTTGCAGCGGGAGCTGCTCGCCGCCGCGCTGCGGGCGACCCGCCCGGGTGGTCTGGTCGCCTACGTGACCTGTTCCCCGCACACCGTGGAGACGCACGTGACGGTCACCGAGGCCGCCCGTCGCGCCGGGGTGCCGGCGGACTTCGTGGACGCCCGTACCCTGCTCCCGTCCGGCATGCCCGGCCTGGGCGACGGCCCCACCGTCCAACTCTGGCCCCACCGCCACGGCACCGACGCCATGTTCCTGGCCGTCCTCCGCCGCAACTAACCCACCCCAAACCCCACCCCCACCACCCCCGCCTGACCTCGGTGATCAAGAGGTTTACGTCACCCGCCAGCGCGATCCTGACGTAAACCTCTTGATCAACTCGGGTGGGGGTGGGGGTGGGGGTGGGGGGTGGGGGGTGGGGGTTAGGTGATGGGGAGGCCTTTGGGGCCGGCGCCGCGCATCGAGCGGGTCAGTTTGCGGTCGTCGCTCCAGAGGAAGCAGCGGATGCCGCGGTCGCCCTCCTCCCACTCCCGCTGCGACGGCGGATAGAAGATCGACCCGGCCCGGTACGGCAACTCGCTGTTGTTGGGGACCTCGGCGAAACCGGCGATCAGCGCCATGCACCGCCGGTGCACCCGCTGGTTGGCGCGACTGAAATCGGCCCAGCTCAGGTCGCTGCGTTCCAGGTAGACGCCGACGAACTCGGCGCGGTGCGGCTCGGAGCACAGCACCGGGGCCATGTAGTTGAGGTTGTTGCCGATCAGCTTGGGATCGAAGCAGCGGTGGCTGAGCGGGTTGTCACCGACCATCGCCCCGCGCAGGCTGCCGACCCGGTTGACCGGCCGGGTGTTGTCGATGCTGTCGGTCTCGCTGAGGTCGCACCGGAACCAGCGGGCCCCGCTGTTCCACGCCGAGTTGGACGGCAGCGCGATGTTCATCGTGAGCCGGGCCGAGTGCCAGTCACCGCCGAGCACGGCCCGGGCCCGCTGGTCGCACTCGGTGCGGGCGGGACGCAGCGCGGCGGAGCCCGGCTCGGGCCGCTCGCCCCGGGTCACCGCGCCGGTGAAGGTACCGACGTGGACGGCCTCGGCCAGGTGGCTGCGCGCACAGTCCACCGTCTCGTAGGTGCCGGCCTGCACGACGGGGGTGATCCGGGGCAGGCAGGCGTCGGTGGCGGGCACGAACGACTGGGCCACCGGGAGCACCGGCCAGTCGTCGAGCAGGTCGCCGTCGGCGCTGTGCTGCGACACGCAGCCGCTGAGTGACACCGTCACCGCGCCGGCCACCGCCACCGCCACCGCCACGAACCACCGTCGCATCGTTCGCCCTTCCCGCGCCATGACGGTCCGTCGCCGTGCCCCATGTGGCGTCACCCGTCGACGGGCGAGCAGCATACGTGACCATCCCTGATGGAGTGTCGTCATTTCGGTGCCGTTCGGCCAGTCGCCACCGGCCATTCGTCCCGCACTCCCGCCGAAGGGAGCCGATGCTGCACCGTGGGTCACGCCTGGATCACAGGGCGTCGCTCATGGTGCCGTGCTGTCCGCGGCGGATGGCCGCGTTCGTACACTTGCCCTGTGACCGTACCGCCGTCGATCATCGCGCCCAGCATCCTCGCCGCCGATTTCGCCCGCCTCGCCGATGAAGTCCGCGCCGTCGAGGACGCCGCGGACTGGCTGCACGTCGACGTGATGGACAACCACTTCGTGCCCAACCTGACCATCGGCCTGCCCGTGGTGCAGAGCCTGCGGGCGGTGACCCGGCTCCCCTTCGACGTGCACCTCATGATCACCGACCCGCGGCGGTGGGCCCCCGGGTACGCCGACGCCGGCGCGTACAACGTCACCTTCCACGCCGAGGCGTGCGACGACCCGGTGGCCCTGGCCAAGGACCTGCGCTCGGCCGGCGCCAGGGCCGGGCTGGCCATCGACCGGGACACCCCGATCGAGCCGTACCTCGACCTGCTGCCCAGCTTCGACACCCTGCTGATCATGACGATCAAGGCCGGTTTCGGCGGGCAACGGTTCATCCCGCAGCTGCTCGACAAGGTGCGGGTGGCCCGGCGGCACGTCGACAGCGGCCACCTGGAGCTGCGCATCGAGGTCGACGGCGGGATCGCCGCCGACACCATCGAGCAGGCCGCGGCGGCCGGCGCGGACGCCTTCGTGGCCGGCACCGCCGTGTACGGGGCGGCCGACCCGGCCGAGGCGGTCCGCCGCCTGCGCGGGCTCGCGGAGCGCGCTGCCCCCGGGGCCTGAGGTGGAACCCGCAGGCGACCGTCCCGACGTGATCCTGGTCGTCGACGACGACGAGGACATCGCCCGCTTCGTCGAGTTCAACCTGCGGCTGCACGGCTTCGAGGTGCTGCATGCCGGTGACGGTCAGGAGGCCCTCGACATGGTCGAGCGGCACCGGCCGGACCTGGCCGTGGTGGACCTGATGATGCCGCGCATCGACGGCCTGGAACTGACCCGGAGACTGCGGGCCAACCCGATCACCTCGGCGCTGCCGGTGATCATGTTGACCGCCAAGGGCATGACCGTGGACAAGGTGCACGGGCTCAGCGCCGGTGCCGACGACTATCTGGTGAAACCGTTCGACACCGCCGAGCTGGTGGCCCGGGTCAGTTCCACGCTGCGCCGCAACAAGGAGTTCCGCGAGGTCTCCCCGCTGACCGGCCTGCCCGGCAACAGCCGCATCCGCCGGGAGATCAGCGACCGGGTCCGCAGCGGCGTCGACTACGCCGTCGGCTACATCGACATCGACCGGTTCAAGAGCGTCAACGACCGGTACGGCTTCGTCCGGGGCGACGAGTTCATCTCCGCGCTGGCCCGCAGCCTGCACCGGGCGGTGGTGGCGATCGGGCTGCCGCCGGCCTTCCTCGGTCACGTCGGCGGCGACGACTTCGTGATCGTCTGCGCCCCCGAGCAGATCCGCCCGCTGACCTCCCGGGCCGTGGTCGACTTCGAGAAGTCCGCCGACACCCTCTACGACCCGATGGACCGGGAGCGCGGCTTCGTCGAGCTGAAGGACCGCCGGGGCAACATCCGGCGGGCCGCCCTGGTCACGCTGTCGATCGGCGTTTCGCTCTCGGACGCCCGCAAACGCTTCACCGACCCCCTGGACGCGATCGCCGTGGCCAGTGAGATGAAAACGGTCGCCAAGAGCCAACCGGGGTCATACGTCGCGGTGGACCGCCGCCGCGCCGACGGGGTGTGAAGTAGCACGCTGGAGGTGGCGGACCTCCCGGGGTGACGTGTAAGACTTCGCATGTACCCACCACGCGCTGGCGGGGCTCGGTGAAATTCCGAACCGGCGGTGATCCACGTAACAGTGGTAAGCCCGCGACCCGGACGGCTGTGCCGCCCGGTGGACCTGGTGAGAATCCGGGGCCGACGGTGGGGGAGCGGTCCGTCCGCACCCCCGACAGTCCGGATGGGAGACAGCGCGCGGGCGGGGCGGGCCTGCGCGGGCGTCATCCGGCCGCGCGTGGGCTCCCCCGGGGGCGGCCCTGCCGTTCCCGGTTCCGCCGCCGCCTGCCCGTTCCTCCCGTACCGCCCGCGCGCGGACCGGCGAGGGAGAGGGCAGGGCATGGGCGGCGTCTCTGTGGACGAGGCGATGCGTCGTGCCATCGAGCTGGGTGCCCGGGGCCTCGGCACCACCAGCCCCAACCCGGTCGTCGGCTGTGTGCTGCTCGACGCGGACGGCACGGTCGTCGGGGAGGGCTTCCATGCCTACACCGGCGGGCCGCACGCCGAGATCGTCGCGCTCGCCCAGGCCGGTGAGCGGGCCCGGGGCGGCACCGCCGTGGTCACCCTGGAACCCTGCGACCACACCGGTCGTACCGGCCCGTGCAGTCACGCGCTGATCCGCGCCGGCATCGCCCGGGTCGTCGTCGCCGTGCCCGACCCCAACCCGGTCGCCTCGGGTGGTGCCGCCACCCTGCGCGCCGCCGGGGTGCGGGTCGAGTTCGGGGTACGCGCCGGCGAGGCCGAGGCCGGCAACGTCGCCTGGCTGACCTCGATGCGGCGCGGCTGGCCGTACCTCATCTGGAAGTACGCCGCCACCCTCGACGGCCGGTCGGCGGCGGTCGACGGCAGCAGCATGTGGATCACCTCCGAGGCCGCCCGGATGGACGTGCACGCGCTGCGCGGCACCGTGGACGCGGTGATCGCCGGGGTCGGCACCGTGCTCACCGACGATCCCCGGCTGACCGCCCGTAACCTGCGCGACGGCACCCTGGCCATCCGGCAGCCGCTGCGGGTGGTGGTGGACAGCGCGGGGCGTACCCCGGCCGACGCCCGGGTCCGCGACGGTGCCGCCCGCACCTGGATCGCCACCGTCGCGGAGGTCGGGGCCGGCCCGGACGGCCGGGTCGACCTGCCGGCCCTGCTGGCCGAACTGCACCACCGGGGGGTACGCGCCGCGCTGCTGGAGGGCGGCCCCCGGCTGGCCGGGGCGTTCCTCGCCGCCGGCCTGGTCGACCGGGTCGTCGGTTACGTCGCGCCGAAGCTGCTCGGGGGTGGCCCCACCGCATTGATCGACGCCGGTGTGACGACCATCGCCGACGCCATCGATCTGGAACTCACCGACGTTACCCGGGTCGGATCCGACCTGCGGATCACCGCGCTGCCCCGGAAGAGGGAGGCCTGACATGTTCACCGGCATCGTCGAGGAGTTGGGCGAGGTCGTCCGGATCGCCGACACGGGGGGTGACTCGGCGCTGGTCGCGATCCGCGGCCCGCTGGTCACCTCCGACGCCCGGCACGGCGACTCCATCGCGGTCAACGGGGTCTGCCTGACCGTGGTCGAGGTCGACGGCGGGGTGTTCACCGCCGACGTGATGGGGGAGACCCTGCGGCGTTCGGCGCTCGGCGGGCTGCACCCCGGTGACCCGGTCAACCTGGAGCGGGCCGCCGCGTTGAACAGTCGGCTCGGCGGACACCTGGTGCAGGGCCACGTCGACGGGGTCGGCGAGGTGCTCTCCCGGGAGCCGGCCGCGCAGTGGGAGACCCTGCGGTTCCGGCTCCCCGCCGCCCTGGCCCGGTACGTGGTGGAGAAGGGCTCGATCACCGTCGACGGGGTGTCGCTGACCGTGGCGGCGGTGGGCGACGACTGGTTCACCGTCGGGCTGATCCCCACCACCCTCAAGCTCACCACGCTCGGCGGTCGGGGCGTCGGTGCCCCGGTCAACCTGGAGGTGGACGTGTTGGCCAAGTACGTCGAACGTCTCCTCGGCACCCGCCTGCCCGGCGACGGCGCACCGCCGTCCGCAGGCCCCCACGGGCCGGTGGCCGGGAACGCCGGTGGCCCGGTGCTCCCGTCGGTCGGCGGGGGTGCGCGGTGACCGGCCCGATAGGTTGGCTGCTCGACGCCCAGGTGCAGGTCGTCGGTTCCCCGGTGCTCGTCCGGGAGATCGTCGGCAACGCCTTCGGGCTGGTCTCGGCGCTGCTCGGGTTGCGCCGGCTGGTCTGGGCCTGGCCGGTCGGCATGATCGGCAACGGGTTGCTGTTCACGGTCTTCCTCGGCGGCGTGTTCGCCACCCCGCAGGCGCACGACCTCTACGGCCAGGCCGGCCGGCAGGTCTTCTTCTTCGCGGTCAGCGTCTACGGCTGGTGGCGCTGGTCGAGCAACCGCCGCCAGGGTGGGGACGCCCCGGCGGTCACCCCCCGCTGGGCCACCGGCCGGGAACGGCTGGGCCTGCTGCTCGCCGCCGTCGTCGGCACCGCGCTGGGCTATCCGCTGCTGGCCGCGCTCGGCTCCTGGGGGCCGCTGCCGGACGCCTGGATCCTCACCGGCAGCCTGCTGGCCACCTACGGGATGGCCCGGGGCTGGGTGGAGTTCTGGCTGGTCTGGATCGCCGTGGACGCGGTCGGCGTACCGCTGCTGCTGCGCGGCGGTTTCTATCCCTCGGCGGCGATGTACCTGGTCTACGGCGCACTCTGCGGCTGGGGCTTCGCCGCCTGGTGGCGCACCTCGCGGGCCGCCCGTACGGCGTCCGCGCCGATCCCGCCCACCTACTCGGAGGTCGTGGCATGAGCACGCACGGTGTCACCTTTGCCCGCATCGAGGAGGCGGTGGCCGACATCGCCGCCGGCCGGCCCGTCGTGGTGGTCGACGACGAGGACCGGGAGAACGAGGGCGACCTGATCTTCGCCGCCGAGCTGGCCACCCCGGAGCTGCTCGCCTTCATGGTCCGCTGGACCTCCGGTTACGTCTGCGTACCGCTGACCGAGGCGGAGTGCGACCGGTTGGACCTGCCGCCGATGCACCACACCAACCAGGACCGGCGCGGCACCGCATACACGGTGACCGTGGACGCCCGGGAGGGGGTCAGCACCGGCATCTCCGCAGCCGACCGGGCGCACACCATCCGGCTGCTCGCCGACCCCGGCACCGACCCGACGGATTTGGCCCGCCCCGGCCACGTGGTGCCGCTGCGCGCCCGTGCCGGCGGGGTGCTGCGCCGACCCGGGCACACCGAGGCGGCGGTCGACCTGACCCGGCTGGCCGGGCTGCGGCCCGCCGGGGTGCTCTGCGAGCTGGTCAACGACGACGGCACCATGATGCGGCTGCCGGATCTGGAAAAGTTCTGCGTCGAGCACTCGCTCACCCTGGTCACCATCGCCGACCTGGTCGCCTACCGGCGGCGGCACGAGAAGCAGGTCGAGCAGGTCGCCGAGGCCCGGATGCCCACCCCGTACGGGGTGTTCCGGGCGCTGGGCTACCGGGCCGAACACGACCCGGCCGAACACGTCGCGCTGGTCTTCGGCGAGTTGGGCGAGGGCGACGACGTGCTGGTCCGGGTGCACTCCGAGTGTCTCACCGGGGACGTCTTCGGGTCGCTGCGCTGCGACTGCGGGCCGCAGTTGCAGGCGTCGCTGGCCCGGGTCGCCCGGGAGGGGCGGGGCGTGGTGCTCTATGTGCGCGGCCACGAGGGGCGGGGCATCGGTCTGCTGCACAAACTCCAGGCGTACCAGCTCCAGGACCAGGGCCGCGACACCGTGGACGCGAACCTCGACCTGGGGTTGCCCGCCGACGCCCGGGACTACGGCACCGGCGCGCAGATCCTCTACGACCTGGGCGTGCGGTCGATGCGGCTGCTCACCAACAACCCGGCCAAGCGTGCCGGCCTGGAGGGGTACGGGCTGACCGTCACCGGCCGGGAGGGGCTGCCGGTCCGGCCGCACCCGGAGAACGTCCGCTACCTGCGGACCAAGCGGGACCGGATGGGCCATCTGTTGGACGAGCTGGACGAGGTGACCGAGGCCCCGATGGGCCGGCCGGTCCCCGGCGACGAGATCGGAGCATGACCATGGCGGGTTTCGGTGAACCGGGAGTGACCCCGGTGGACGCCACCGGGTTGACGGTCGGGGTGGTGGCCGCGCGTTGGCACGGCGAGCTGACCGACCACATGCTCGACCGGGCGGTGGCCGCCGCGCAGGCGTGCGGTGCGCGGGCCGTGACGGCCCGGGTGGCCGGCTCGGTGGAGCTGCCGGTGGTGGCGCAGGCCCTGGCCCGGCGCTGCGACGTGGTGGTGGCCCTGGGCGTGGTGGTGCGCGGTGCGACCGCCCACTTCGACTACGTCTGCCGGTCGGTGACCGACGGGCTGACCCGGGTCGCCCTGGACGAGGGCAAGCCGGTGGCGCACGGGGTGCTGACCGTGGAGACCCTCGACCAGGCCCGGGACCGGGCCGGGCTGCCCGGCTCGGCCGAGGACAAGGGCTGGTCGGCCACCGTCGCCGCCCTCGACGCCGCCCTGGCGATTCGTACCGCCACCACCAACCCCCACCGCGTCGGCTTCGCCCACTGACCACCCGCTGCCCGCCGGTGAGTTGCGCACCATTGACGCGGGACACGCCCCGCACATCCATCGACCGGCCGAGTTCCACGCCGCAGTACGGGCGTTCCTGGACCGCACCCTCGGCTGATCCCGGGTCCCGCTGTCGCGCTGGTCGGGAAGGGCCCCTTCCTATACGGAAGGCGCTGGTGAGGGGCCCTTCCTTACAGGCGGCCGGCGTCGATGATCCGCTTGAGGAACTGGCGGGTCCTCGGGTGGGTCGGCTCACCGAGCACCTGGGCGGGTGGCCCGGCCTCGACCACCCGACCGGCGTCGAGGAAACAGACCTGGTCGGCGACCTCCCGGGCGAAGCCCATCTCGTGGGTGGCCAGCACCATGGTCATCCCGGCGGACTTCAGGTCCCGGATCATCGCCAGCACCTCCCCGACCAGCTCCGGGTCGAGCGCCGAGGTGACCTCGTCGAGCAGCATCAGCCGGGGCGAGTTGGCCAGCGCCCGGACGATCGCCACCCGCTGCTGCTGGCCGCCGGAGAGCCGGTCCGGGTAGGCGTCGGCCTTCCCGCCCAGGCCCACCCGGTCGAGCAGTTCCCGGGCCTGCGCCTCGGCCTCGGCCCGCTCCCGCCGGTGCACCCGGCGCGGCGCGAGGGTGACGTTGTCCAGCACGCTCAGGTGCGGAAACAGGTTGTACGACTGGAAGACCATGCCGATGCGCCGGCGGACCCGGTCGGGGTCGACCCGGGGGTCGGAGATCTCCACGCCGTCCAGCTCGATGGTCCCGTCGTCCAGCTCCTCCAGCAGGTTGACGCAGCGCAGCAGGGTCGACTTGCCCGACCCGGACGCGCCGATCAGGGCGACCACCTGGTGGTCCTCGACGGTCAGGTCGAGCCCGTCGAGGACCACCTGACCGCCGAACTCCTTGCGCAGCCCCCGGCAGGTCAGCACGGCCATCTCAGCCTCCGGACTGGCGTCGGGCCGAGCGCAGCGTCACCCAGTCGGTGACCGCGATCAGCGGGATGGCGAGCAGCACGAACAGCACCCCGGCCAGGATGTAGGGGGTGTAGTTGAAGGTCTGCGCGGTGGCGATCTGCGCCGCCCGGACGGCGTCGATCGGGCCGGCCAGGGAGACCAGGCCGACGTCCTTCTGCAACGCCACCACGTCGTTGAGCAGCGGCGGCGCGACCCGTCGGACGGCCTGCGGCAGCACCACGTGCCGCATGGTCTGCCGGTAGGTCAGCCCCAGCGAGCGGGCCGCCGCGAGCTGGCTCGGGTGGACCGACTCGATGCCGGCCCGGAACACCTCCGCCAGGTAACCGCCGTAGGTGAGCACCAGCGCCAGCCCGCCGAGCACCAGCACCGGGGGCATCCCCTGCAACCGCAGGCCGGGCACGCCGAGGGTGAGCACGTACAGCACGATGATCAGCGGCAGACCCCGGAAGGTGTACGTGTAGCCCGCCGCGAGCGCGCGGACCGGGAAGAAGACCGGCCCGCGCAGGGTCCGCAGCAGCGCGATCAGCAGGCCGAGCAGCAGCGCCCCGACGGCGCAGCAGGCCAGCAGCCGGACGTTGAGCCACAGCCCGGCGAGCACGTCCGGCAGGGCTTCCAGGGCGATCTGCCGGTCGAGGAACGACCGGCGGACCCGGTCCCAGCCGGGCGCGCCGGTGACCGCGACGACCAGCAGCGTGCCGAGCACCGCCGTGGAGGCGGCGGCGACCAGCACGCTGCGGGTCGTCTGCCGACGCCGGTACGCGGCCCGCCGCCGCTGCGCCGTCGACGGGATGTGTCGCCGGGGCGCGGCCGGGCTGTCGTGGTGTGGTGACACCCGGCTCACTGGAGTTCGGTCGCCCCCGCCACCTGGGCGAGCCACTTCTGCTCCAGTTGCTTGAGCGTGCCGTCCCCGGAGAGTTCACCGACGGTCTTGCTGACGCACAGGGTGATCGGTGAGTCCTTGTCCAGCAGCAGCCCGAACGCCTCCGGCGCACCCACCTGCGGCAGTTGGCCGACGATGGTGGCTTCGGGCAGCTCCGACCCGGTGATGTAGAACGCGGTCGGCAGGTCGACCACCAGACCGTCGAGCTGACCGTTCTGCAGGGCCTTCTTGGCGTCGTCGTTGCTGTTGTAGACCTGCGGCTTCACCGTCGGCTTGATCAGCGCGGTGATCGCCTGGTAGCTGGTGGTGCCCACCTGGGCGCCGAGCTTGGCGTTCTTGAGGTCCGCCACCGACTTCTTCCCGGCGATCTTCGAGGACTTGAGCGCGATGACCGTCTGCCGCACCAGGTAGTACGGGGCGGAGAAGTCGACCGCCTGCTTGCGCTCCTCGGTGATGGAGAACTGGTTGATGTCGAAGTCGAAGGTCTTCGGGCCGGGGGCGATGGCGGTGTCGAACTTGACCCGGGTCCAGGTGACGTCCCCCCGGGCGTAGCCGAGCTTCTCCGCCACCGCGTACGCGACGGCGGCCTCGAAGCCCTCGCCGGTGTCCGGTTTGTTGCCCTTGAACCATGGTTCGTACGCGGGTTCGTCGGTGGCGACGGTGAGCTTGCCCGGCGTCCGGGTCTTCAGGCTGTCCTTGGCGCAGGTGGCCGCCGTGGGGACGGCGTCGGGGGTGGGGGTCACTTCCTGGGGTGCGCATCCGGCCACCGCGACGAGGAGAACGGCGGCGGTGGCGGCGGCGCGGGCACGTGAGCTACTGCTGACCATGGCCGCCAGGATAGAGAAGAGCGCCGATCCCTCGAAGGGTGTCCCATCAGGTAGATGAGAGATCGATGTCCAAACGTGTCCGGTCCGTTGCCGGCGTGCCGTCCGGTCGTCCCGGCTGGGCCGGCACGCCACCGGGCTGGCGGGCGCGTCCCAGCCTGCGGGAACCCGGCGTGGCCGGACGACTCGGCCGGACCCCGGAGCGCACGGCGTCGGGGGGCGGCTGGAAGAATCCGGTCCCGTGAAGACGTTCGAGGAGTTGTTCGCCGAGCTCCAGGCCAAGGCCGCCGCCGGCACGCCGGGCTCGGGCACGGTCGCCGCCCTGTCCAAGGGGGTGCACTTCGTCGGCAAGAAGGTCGTCGAGGAGGCGGCCGAGTCGTGGATGGCCGCCGAGCACGAGGGGCCGGAACGCACCGCCGAGGAGATCTCGCAACTGCTCTACCAGGTGCAGGTGCTGATGCTGGCCAGCGGTCTGGAGCTGAAGGACGTCTACCGACATCTGTGAGTGCGCCCGCGTCGTTGATCTGATCCGATCGAAGGAGCACTCCGTCATGCTGCGTGTCGCCGTACCCAACAAGGGCGCCCTGGCCGAGAAGGCCGCCCAGATGCTGCGCGAGGCGGGCTACCGCCAGCGCACCGACCCCAAGGACCTGGTCTGCCCGGACGAGGCCAACGACATCGAGTTCTTCTACCTGCGCCCGAAGGACATCGCCACCTACGTCGGCTCGGGTGACCTCGACGTCGGGATCACCGGCCGGGACCTGCTGATCGACTCCGGCGCCCCCGCCGAGGAGGTGGTCGACCTGGCGTTCGGTCGGGCCACCTTCCGCTTCGCCGCCCGCCCCCAGGACGTCGGTGACGTGCAGGAGCTGGGCGGGCACCGGATCGCCACCGCGTACCCGGGGCTGGTCGAGCGCTACCTGGCCGACCTGGGCGTCAAGGCCGACGTGATCCGGCTCGACGGCGCGGTGGAGAACGCCATCCGGCTCGGGGTCGCCGACGTCGTCGCCGACGTGGTGGAGACCGGCGCGACGCTGCGCCAGGCCGGGCTGGTGGTCTTCGGGGACCCGCTGCTGCGCTCCTCGGCGGTGCTGGTCCGCCGGGCCGGTGCGCCGGCGCACCCGCAGGCGGAGCAGTTGCTGCGTCGCCTGCACGGGGTGCTGGTGGCCCGCCGGTACGTGATGCTCGCCTACGACGTGCCGGCCGGCCTGCTCGACCGGGCCAGCGCCCTCACCCCGGGCATCGAGTCGCCGACGGTCTCCCCGCTGCACCGGGAGGGCTGGGTCGCCGTGCAGGCGATGGTGCTCCGCGACGACGTGCACCGGATCATGGACGAGCTGTACGAGTTGGGCGCCCGCGCCATCCTGGTCACCAACATCCACGCCTGCCGCCTCTGATCCCGCCACCGGGTGGCGGCGCGGGGGTGGGCTGCGGCGGGTGGCAGACTGGAGCGGTGAGCGACACCGAGTTGATCCGCCTGAAGCCGCGCCGTATCCGGGTCGTCTGTTGGGCCTCGGCGATCGCCCTGCTGGTGGTCTTCAGCCTGGTGGCCACCTCGTTGACCGGGGCGACCGGCGAGGGCTACGGCACCTTCCAGCGGGGTGACCAGTTCGCCATGATCGGCCTCGGGGTGTTCGGCGCGCTGGGCATCCTGCTGTTCACCCGGCCCCGGGTCGAGGCGGACGCCCGGGGGGTGCGGGTGCGCAACATCCTCGGCTCGTACGAGCTGCCCTGGGAGGTGGTCCGGGGGGTGCGCTTCGACCGGGGTGCGCCGTGGGCCAGCCTGGAGCTGCACGACGACGACCTGCTGCCGATGGTGGCGCTCCAGGCTGCCGACAAGGAGATCGCGGTCGACGGGGTGCGCGCGTTGCGCCGGTTGCACCAGGCCCACCTGGCCCGCCTGGGCGGCGCCTCCACCATCCGCTGACCGCGCCGACCGACCGGCGACGGGGGTAGCCGACCGGCAGCCGGTCGGCTACCAGGCTGGCCGTGCCGGCCGGTCCGGGCCCGCCGCCGGGCTTCTCGGGCCGTGTTGACCTGCGGGCCCGGTTTGGGGATGGCTGGGGCGGGGGTGTAGTGTTTCGGAGTCGACCAGACTGCCTCCGCCTCCGGCGGTCAGGCGGTCCCGAAGCGGAGCGCCTGCTCCCACCCGAGTCGCCCCAGTCGGTGGCCGGGTCCGGTCACCGGTTCCGGGCATGTCCCGGTGCCGGATGCGCGATCATGTGATCGTGCCGACCGGTCGAGCGGGCCCTGGCATGTGCCGGGGCCTTCTGCTTTCCGAGTCGTCCCCACCCGGGGGCCGCGCGGAGTCGGCCACACAGCAGACTCGACTCGAGGAGGCCCCATCAGCGTCGAACCACGCGTGAACGAGCAGATCCGGGCACGTGAGGTCCGACTGGTCGGCCCTGAGGGTGAGCAGGTGGGCATCGTCCCGCTGGAGCGCGCCCTGCAGCTGGCCGCGGACGTCGACCTGGACCTGGTCGAGGTTGCGCCGATGGCGCGCCCGCCGGTGTGCAAGCTCATGGACTTCGGCAAGTTCAAGTACGAGAGCGCACTCAAGGCGCGCGAAGCGCGGCGTAACCAGCAGCAGACCGTCATCAAGGAGATGAAGCTCCGGCCGAAGATCGACCCGCACGACTACGAGACCAAGAAGGGTCACGTGGTGCGGTTCCTCAAGGCGGGCGACAAGGTCAAGGTGACGATCATGTTCCGTGGTCGGGAGCAGAGCCGCCCGGAGCTGGGTTACCGGCTCCTGCGCCGGCTCGAGTCCGAGATCACGGACCTGGGATACGTCGAGGCCGCTCCGAAGCAGGACGGTCGGAACATGATCATGGTCCTCGCGCCGCACCGGGCCGTGAAGGCCTCCGCGGTCGCCGCCACGGCGTCCCGCACCGGCCCCCGGGACCGGACCGCGGACGAGTCCGCGTCGCCGGCAGACGGCGAGGCCCCGGTGGCCGGCGAGACCGCAGCAGCCGGCGAGACCGGCCCGACCGCTGACACCAGCGGCCAGTAACAGGGAGAAGACGTTCCACATGCCGAAGATGAAGAGCCACACGGGTATGGGCAAGCGGGTCAAGGTGACCGGCAAGGGCAAGATCGTCGCCCAGCAGGCCGGCCTTCGCCACAACCTGGAGAAGAAGCCGTCCACCCAGACCCGGCGGCTGACCGGCACGGTCGAGCTGGCCAAGTCCGACGTCAAGCGCATCAAGAAGCTGCTCGGCCGCTGACGCGCGCCACCTTTACCTAACAAGGAGTTGAGATGGCACGCGTCAAGCGGGCTGTGAACGCCCAGAAGAAGCGTCGTACCCTGCTGGAGACCGCGAGCGGTTACCGCGGTCAGCGCTCCCGGCTGTACCGCAAGGCCAAGGAGCAGGTGCTGCACTCGATGCAGTACGCCTACCGGGACCGTCGCGACCGCAAGGGCGACTTCCGGCAGCTCTGGATCCAGCGCATCAACGCTGGCGCCCGGGCCAACGGCATGACCTACAACCGGCTCATCCAGGGCCTGCGCCTGGCCGGCATCGAGGTCGACCGCAAGATCCTCGCCGACATGGCCGTCCACGACGCCGCGTCGTTCGCCGCGATCGTCGAGCTGGCCCGCGCCGCCGTGACGGCCGAGGGCACCGGTGGCGCCGCAGCCCAGGCTGCCTGACCACCCGCAACAACGGATCGAGGCGTCTCCCATGCAGTCACCAGCGCACGGGAGACGCCTCGACGCCGTCACCGGCCCGTTCACCCCGCGTACCCCCAGGGTGGTCGCCGCCCGCCGGCTGCACCGGCGTCGGGACCGCGACACGGCCGGCCGGTTCCTCGCCGAGGGCCCGCAGGCGGTCCGCGAGGCCCTCGACCGCACCGACACGGTGGTGGAACTCTTCGGCACCCCGACCGCCCTGGACCGGCACGCCGACCTGGCGGCCCGCGCCGCCCGCGCCGACCTGCCGGTCTCCGAGATCACCGACGAGGCCCTGGCCGCGTTGACCGAGACCGTCGCCCCGCAGGGGCTGGTCGCCGTCTGCCGGCACCTCGACGTGCCGTTGCGGACCGCCCTGGCGCGCGGACCGCGCCTGGTCGCGGTGCTCGCCGGCATCCGTGACCCGGGCAACGCCGGCACCGTGCTGCGCACCGCCGACGCGGCCGGCGCGGGCGTGGTGGTCTTCGCCGGTGACACCGTCGATCCCTACAACGGCAAGTGCGTGCGGGCCTCCGCCGGCAGCCTCTTCCACGTCGACGTGGTCCGCGCCGCCGACCCCGGCGCGGCGGTCGCCGGGCTCCGCGCCGCCGGGCTCACGATTCTCGCCACCACCGGGTACGGCGACAGCGACCTCGACGACCTCGTCGACCACGGCCGGCTCGCCGCCCCCACCGCCTGGCTGTTCGGGGCCGAGGCGCACGGTCTGCCCGAGGAGTTGACCGCCGTCGCCGACGCCCGGGTCCGGGTGCCGCTGCACGGGCGGGCCGAGAGCCTGAACCTGGCTGCGGCTGCCGCCGTCTGCCTGTACGCTTCAGCCCGAGCACTGCGCTGACCCCGGTCGGCGCACACCCAGCAGGGGAGTCGGTCACGTGCGGAACGCGCCACGGCGTTCGTTTACCCAGCCCGCCGGTGTCGGCGGGCGGCGGGCCTGACCCTTCCCCGCGCGCAACTCCCACCGGCGGGCTGCGGCGAAGCCGCGCGTCCGTAGACTCGCCTAGCCGCCCGGGAGGGTCGGCGCCGCCGTGAGGGAGTGCCCGTACGCCATGAGCTACCGCAACGATCCGTACGACCCGAAGCAGGTCGCCCTGCTCGACCCGGCCGCCCTGGCCGAGGCGGTGGCCACCGCCGAGCAGGCGTTCACCGCCGCCACCGACCCCGACGCGTTGACCGCGCTGCGCCCCGCGCACCTCGGTGACCGGTCCCCGGTGTCGCTGGCCCGCCGGGAGATCGGCGCGCTGCCGCCGGCCGCGAAGTCCGACGCCGGCAAGCGGGTCAACGAGGCCCGCCGGGCGATCGAGTCCGCGTACGCGGCCCGCGCCGAGGTGCTCGACCGGGAGCAGGCCGCCCGGGTGCTGGTCGAGGAGCGGGTCGACGTGACCCTGCCGTACGACCGGTGGCCCCGGGGTGCACGCCACCCGCTGTCCACCCTGATGGAGCAGATCAGCGACCTGTTCGTCGGGATGGGCTACGAGGTGGCCGAGGGTCCCGAGGTCGAGTTGGAGTGGACCAACTTCGACGCGTTGAACATCCCCGCCGACCATCCGGCACGCGGGCTGATGGACACCTTCCACATCGCACCGCCGGCCGGCGCGGACACCTCCGGCCTGGTGCTGCGCACCCACACCTCGCCGGTGCAGGCGCGCACCATGCTCACCCGCAAGCCCCCCATCTACGTGGTGGTGCCCGGCCGGGTCTACCGCACCGACGAGTTGGACGCCACCCACGCGCCCGTCTTCCACCAGGTCGAGGGCCTGGTGGTGGACCGGGGCATCACGATGGCGCACCTGCGCGGCACCCTCGACCACTTCGCCCGGGCCATGTTCGGCGCGGGGGCGAAGACCCGGTGGCGTCCGCACTACTTCCCGTTCACCGAGCCGTCGGGGGAGTTCGACGTGTGGTTCCCCGAGCACCGCGACGGCCCGCGCTGGGTCGAGTGGGGCGGCTGCGGCATGGTCAACCCGAGAGTGCTGCGGGCCTGCGGCATCGACCCGGAGGTCTACTCCGGGTTCGCGTTCGGCATGGGCATCGACCGGACGGTGATGTTCCGGCACGGGGTCAGCGACATGCGGGACATGGCCGAGGGCGACGTGCGGTTCACCCGCGCGTTCGGGGCCGGGGCGTAGGGCGATGCGGGTACGAGTCACGGAGACGGTGGTCTGAGTCATGCGAGTTTCTGTCAGTTGGCTGCGGGAGTATGTCGATCTCCCCGTCGACCTGCCCACCGAGGATCTGGAACAGGCCCTGGTGGACCTCGGCATCGAGGTCGAGTCCGTGGTGGACCTGCGCCGCACGGTCACCGGTCCGCTGGTCGTCGGTGAGGTCCGCGAGATCGAGGAGCTGACCGGGTTCAAGAAGCCGATCCGGCACTGCCTGGTCGACGTCGGCGCCGCCAACGGCACCGGCGAACTCCAGCAGATCGTCTGCGGGGCGCGGAACTTCGCCCCCGGCGACCGGGTCGTGGTGATCCTGCCCGGCGGGGTCCTGCCCGGCGACTTCACCATCGGCGCGCGCAAGACGTACGGCCGGATGTCGGCCGGCATGATCTGCTCGGCGCAGGAGCTGGGCCTGGGTGACGACCACTCCGGCATCATCGTGCTGCCGCCGGACACCGCCGCCCGACCTGGCGACGACGCCCGCCCGGTGGTGGGCCTCGACGACGTCGTGGTCGAGCTGGAGATCACCCCCGACCGGGGGTACGCGTTGAGCGTGCGCGGCATCGCCCGGGAGCTGGCGTACGCCCTGGGGTTGTCCTTCCGTGACCCGGGCCTGGTGCCCGCGCCGGCCGGGACGGACGAGCCGGCGTACCCGGTGCAGCTGCGCGACACGGTGGGCTGTGACCGGTTCACCGCCCGGATGGTCCGGGGTGTCGACCCGACGGCGGCCACGCCCGGCTGGATGCGGCAGCGGCTGACCGTGGCCGGCATCCGCAGCATCTCGCTGCCGGTCGACATCACCAACTACGTGATGCTCGAGTTGGGTCAGCCGATGCACGCCTTCGACGCCGACCGGATCACCGGTCCGCTGGTGGTGCGCCGGGCCGAGGCGGGCGAGAAGGTGACCACGCTGGACGGTGTGGTCCGCGCGCTCACCACCGAGGACATGGTGATCTGCGATGCCGGGCTGCCCAACTCCCTCGCGGGCGAGGGCGACGGCGTCCCGATCTCGCTGGCCGCGGTGATGGGCGGCGAGACCAGTGAGGTGGTCGGCGGCACCACCGACGTGCTGCTGGAGGCCGCCCACTGGGACCCGGTGATGGTGGGCCGTACCGCCCGCCGGCACAAGCTGTTCAGCGAGGCGGCCAAGCGGTGGGAGCGGGGGGTCGACCCGGCGCTGCCGCTGGTGGCCCTCCAGCGCGCCGTCGAGCTGCTCACCACGCACGGCGGTGGCGAGGCCGGCGCGGAGGTCCTCGACCTCGACCACGTCCGGCCGATGCGCCCGGTCACCCTCCCGGCCGACCTGCCGTCGCGCCGGATCGGGGTGGACTACTCCCCGCAGCGGGTGGTCGACCTGCTGGAGCAGGTGGGTTGCACGGTGATCCGGGGCGGCGACCGGCTGGCCGAGGACCCGGGGACGGTCGGGACGGCCGCCGATGCCGGCGACGTGCTCACCGTCACCCCGCCGACCTGGCGGCCCGACCTCACCGACCCGGCGGACCTGGTCGAGGAGGTGGTCCGCCTCGACGGTTACGACCGGGTGCCGTCGGTGCTGCCGACCGCGCCGCCCGGCCGGGGTCTGACCTGGCAGCAGCGTCGCCGCCGGGCGGTGGCCCGCTCACTGGCCGAACGCGGCTACGTCGAGGTGCTGGGCCTGCCGTTCGTCGCCCCGGAGCTGGCCGACCAGCTGGGGCTGCCCGCCGACGATCCGCGTCGGCCGGCGGTGCGGCTGGCCAACCCGCTGTCGGAGGAGGAGCCGCTGCTGCGCACCACGCTGCTCGGCCCGCTGCTGGGCATCCTCAAGCGCAACCTGGGCCGGGGCCACCGTGACCTCGCGCTCTATGAGATCGGCACGGTGTTCCACCCGCGGGCCGGGGTGGGTGCGCCGCCGGTCATGGGGGTGGACCGTCGCCCCACCGACGCCGAGTTCGCCGCCGCCGACGCGGTGGTGCCGGCCCAGCCCCGGCACGTCGCGGTGGTGCTCACCGGTGACGTGGAACCGGCCGGCTGGTGGGGCGCTGGCCGCGCCGCCGGCTGGGCCGACGCCGTGGAGGCCGGCCGGGCGGTGCTCGCCGCCGCCGACCTGCCGGCGGACCGGATAGAGGTACGGGCCGCCGAGCACGCCCCCTGGCACCCGGGTCGCTGTGCCGCGCTGCTGGTCGACGGGGTGGTGGTCGGTCACGCCGGTGAGCTGCACCCGACGGTGGTGGCGGCGCTGGAACTGCCCCGCCGGACCAGCGCCATGGAACTGGACCTGGACGCCCTGCCGGCCGCCCCGGTGGTGTCCGCGCCGACCGTGTCGGGGTTCCCCCCCGCGTTGATCGACGTGGCGTTGGTGCTGGACGACTCGGTGCCGGCCGCCGACGTCCGGGCCGCACTGGTCGAGGGCGCGGGCGAACTGCTGGAGCACGTCCGGCTCTTCGACGTGTACGCCTCGGAGTCGCTCGGCGCGGGTCGCCGGTCGCTGGCGTACAAGCTCACCTTCCGGGCGCCGGACCGGACGCTGACCGTGGAGGAGGCGGTGGCCGCCCGGGACGCCGCCGTGGCCGTCGCCGCCCGGCGGTTCGGGGCGACCCTGCGCGGCGCCTGAGGCGCACCGGCCTGACGACGGCCCCGATCCGTTCACCGGGTCGGGGCCGTCGCGTTCTGGACGGAGGTCCCGGCCGCGCCGCAGACGGCGGCGGATTCCGTCAGATCAGGCAGCCGTGGGCGGTCATGACCGCCAGGTGTTCCCGGTCTCGGAGCCGGTCGAGCTTCTTCTTGGTGGCGGCGACGACGGAAAGCTGAACGAAGCGGATGCCTCCGATGACGTCTGCCTCATCGATCAGCAGGTCCGTCGACCACAACTCCGGAAACCAGCCGTCAAGGATCTCGACGTGACCGTGGAAGAGTCGTAACCGACGTACGTCCGAGTAGGGGGCGGGCGACGGGCTGCCGTGCTCGCAGGCGGCGGCCCAGGCGGGACCTCTGGCCACGACGTCGATGTCCCCGGGGTCGGATATCCATCCTCTGGCGAAGAGAGGTCCGCTTCCGGCCACCGCGAAGTGCCGCTGCGGTAGGTGGAGGGAGAGTAGCTCCCGCATGTACGGGTGACCGAGCAGCGTGTTCATTGATTTCCTAGAGTGCTGGCAGCCCCAGTGCGATGCGGACCGCGATCCCTGCGCCGACCGCGACAATAAGACTAGTCATCGTCCCCACCATGACGTATTGGCTGAAGGTGCCTTCTGCCTGCTCCCGGACCTCCGGCAGCCTGACGAGAGACTTGACCGCGATCGCCAGCGCCGCGGCTGCGGGTTGCCCCGTGGCGATGAAGGTGAAGACCAGCGCCCGCTCGATCCAGCCGAGCTGCGTCCCCAGGTGCAGCAGGCTTGCGCCGCCTCCCTGTTCGGGAAGGGCGTTGAAGTACGGCTTGACCACGCGTGCCACGACGAGGTTTCCGACGAACACTGCCAGGAGGAAGCCGGAGAGAACGAGACCGAGCTTGTCGTCCCGCCAGAGGGCGACGACCTGCTGGGGCCAGGTACCGCCGTAGAACACGCCTACCGCAAGGAGCAGTACCCCCGACACCATCGCAAGGCTTCGGTGCGCAGTGACCGGACGAAGGTAGCTGCTGAGAACCGACCGATCGTGGAGTTTCCTGGTCCAGCGTCGAATGGGGAACCGCAGGGCGAGACGTCCGGAAGTGGGAAGAAGCAGTATCCCCGTCAGCACGGCCGCAGCCCAGACGAGGGCGGCTTTCCCGCCATCGAGCACCGGGAAGACCGCGTAGGCGGCGTAGCTGCCGGTGACGGTGTGGGCGACCCATGGTCGGGCGCGTAGGACGTCCAGGCTTGTCGGCAACAGCACGGCGACGAGGAGTCCGAACACGAGCCGGGTCAGTTCCAAGGTCCACCCTTAGGCTTAGAGTAATCGCTTTCTCACGGGAAGCTATCCAGTCCTGTCAAGCGTCAGGGTTCCGGGCGTTCCTGGTTCGTCGTCGGGGGGTCGGGCGGTGGGTGCCCTGGTGGCCGGATGTGGCGGTGTCGGCGGGGATCGATGGCGCTACGTCGGCCCAAGGGAGTCGATCACCGCGATCGGGTGTGGGGGCGGGACCGGCCATGTCATGCTCATGCGGCGGAGTGTATTAAGTTGCATCCGGCTGCGGCGGCGGCTAACCTTCTCTGCATAGTCATGCGGAGGTAGGAATGGGTATCCGAGTTGCGGTCGCCGGGGCGAGTGGTTACGCCGGGGGCGAGCTGCTGCGCCTGATCGCCGGTCATCCCGAGTTCGACCTGGTCACCGCCACCGCCCACCGTCAGGCCGGAGCGCCGGTCACCGCCGTGCACCCGCAGCTCGTGGGGTTGGACCTGGTGTTCGCGGCGACCGATGCGGCCACGCTGGCCGACGCGGACCTGGTCTTCCTGGCCCTGCCGCACGGCGAGTCAGCGGCGCTCGCCGCCGAACTGCCCGAGTCGGTGCGGGTGGTCGACCTCGGTGCCGACCACCGGCTGCGCGACGCCGACGCCTGGTCCCGCTACTACGGCGGCCCGCACGCCGGGGCGTGGACGTACGGCCTGCCGGAGCTGCCCGGCCAGCGGGCCGCGATCGCCGGGGCGACCCGGGTCGCCAACACCGGCTGCTACGCCGTGGCCATCACCCTGGCCCTCGCGCCGCTGGTCGCCGCCGGTGCGGTCTCGCCGGCCGACGTGGTCGTGGTCGCCGCCTCCGGCACCTCCGGGGCCGGGCGGGCCGCCAAGACACACCTGCTCGGCAGCGAGGTGATGGGGGACCTGTCGCCCTACAAGGTGGGTGCCCACCAGCACGTCCCGGAGATCAAACAGGCCACCGGCGCGACCGGGCTGTCGCTGGCCCCGGTGCTGGCCCCGATGCCGCGCGGCATCCTCGCCACCGTCACCGCCGTGCCCACCGGCGACGCCGACCCGCGCGCGGTGCTGGCCGAGGCGTACGCCGACGCGCCGTTCGTGCACCTGCTGCCCGAGGGGGCGTGGCCGCACACCGCCGCCACCGCCGGGGCGAACTCCTGCCACCTCCAGGCCACCGTCGACGTCGACTCCGGTCGGGTGATCGTGGTCAGCGCCATCGACAACCTCGGCAAGGGCGCCGCCGGTCAGGCGGTGCAGAACGCCAACCTGATGCTCGGCCTGCCCGAAACCACCGGCCTGCCCCTCTTTGGAGTTGCACCGTGAGCGCGAGGAGCGCAGCGCAGCGGAGCCCCGCAGTCGCGAACGAAAGGCCTGCACTGTGAGTGTCACCGCCCCTCGGGGGTTTCGTGCGGCCGGAGTCGCGGCCGGGTTGAAGAGCGGCGGGGCCACCGACGTGGCCCTGGTCGTCAACGACGGCCCGGACGCCGGCGTCGCCGGCGTCTTCACCACCAACCGGGTCAGGGCCGCGCCGGTGCGGTGGACCCAGCAGGTCGTCCGGGGCGGTGTGGTCCGCGCCGTGGTGCTCAACTCCGGCGGGGCGAACGCCTGCACCGGTCCGGCGGGCTTCCAGGACACCCACGCCACGGCCGAGCACACCGCCGCCGCGCTCACCGCGTCCAGCCCTCGGCTGCGGCTCGGTGCCGGTGACGTGGCGGTCTGCTCGACCGGCCTGATCGGTGAGCGGCTGCCGATGGACCGGCTGCTGCCCGGGGTGCGTGCCGCGATCCGGGCGCTGGCCCGCGACGGCGGCCCGGCCGCCGCCGAGGCGATCATGACGACGGACACCCGGCCGAAGACCACCGTCGTGCGGGGGGCCGGCTGGACGGTGGGCGGGATGGCCAAGGGCGCCGGGATGCTCGCCCCCGGCATGGCCACCATGCTGTGCGTGCTGACCACCGACGCGGTGGCCGGGCCGGAGCTGCTGGACGCCGCGTTGCGGGCCGCCACCCGGGTCACCTTCGACCGGGTCGACTCCGACGGGTGCATGTCCACCAACGACACGGTGCTGCTGCTGTCCAGCGGGGCGTCCGGGGTGGAGCCCGACGAGGCCGAGCTGACCGCCGCCGTCACCGCCGCCTGCCACGACCTGGCCCAGCAGTTGGTCGCCGACGCCGAGGGGGCGACCAAGCAGGTCGCCATCGAGGTGGTCGGTGCCGCCGACGAGGACGACGCGGTCGAGGTGGGCCGGTCGGTGGCCCGCAACAACCTGGTCAAGACCGCGCTGTTCGGCAACGACCCGAACTGGGGTCGGATTCTCGCGGCGGTCGGCACCACCGCCGCCGCGTTCGACCCGGACGCGGTGGACGTGGCGGTCAACGGGATCTGGGTGTGCCGTGGCGGTGCCGCCGCCGAGGACCGGTCCAAGGTCGACCTGACCGGGCGGGACGTCACCATCCGCATCGACCTGCACGCGGGTGCGGCGGCGGCGACGATCTGGACCAACGACCTGTCGCACGCGTACGTGCACGAGAACTCGGCGTACTCGACATGAGCCTGTCCGCGGATCTCACCCGGGCCCAGGTGAAGGCCGAGACGCTGATCGAGGCGCTGCCCTGGCTGGCCCGGTTCTCCGGGGCCACCGTGGTGGTCAAGTACGGCGGCAACGCGATGGTCGACCCGGCCCTGCAACGGGCCTTCGCCGCCGACATGGTCTTCCTGCGCTATGCCGGGCTCAAGCCGGTCGTGGTGCACGGCGGCGGGCCGCAGATCTCGGCGATGCTGGGGCGGCTCGGCATCGCCAGCGAGTTCAAGGGTGGCCTGCGGGTCACCACCCCCGAGGCGATGGACGTCGTCCGGATGGTGCTGGTCGGCCAGGTCGGCCGGGAACTGGTCGGCCTGATCAACGCGCACGGTCCGTTCGCCGTCGGCCTGTCCGGGGAGGACGCCGGCCTGTTCACCGCCGTGCGGCGGCCCGCCTGGGTCGACGGTGAGGCGGTCGACGTCGGTCAGGTCGGTGACGTGGAGTCGGTGGACGGGTCGGCGGTGACCGACCTGATCGCGGCCGGTCGGATCCCGGTCATCTCCACCGTCGCCCCGGACGCCGACGGCGTGCTGCACAACCTCAACGCCGACACCGCCGCCGCCGCGTTGGCGATCGCCCTGCACGCCCGCAAGCTGGTCGTCCTCACCGACGTCGCCGGTTTGTACGCCGACTGGCCGGACACCACCAGCCTGGTCAGCGAGATCGACGCCGAGGCGTTGGCGGCGCTGTTGCCGTCCCTGGAATCGGGGATGGTGCCCAAGATGGAGGCCTGCCTGCGGGCGGTGCGCGGGGGAGTGCCCGCCGCGCACGTCGTCGACGGTCGGGTCGCGCACTCCACCCTGCTGGAGGTCTTCACCTCGGAGGGGTTCGGCACGATGGTCGTCGACACCCCGTCCGGGTCCACCCATGAGGAAGGCACGGTCGGCGCATGAGCACGCTGGTGCAACGCTGGGGCGAGTCCATGATGGACAACTACGGCACCCCGCCGCTGGCGCTGGTCTCCGGCTCCGGCGCGGTCGTCGTCGACGAGGCCGGCCGGGAGTACGTCGACCTGCTCGGCGGTATCGCGGTCAACGCGCTCGGGCACGCCCACCCCGCCGTGGTGGCCGCCGTCTCCAAACAGATCGCCACCCTCGGCCACGTCTCCAACCTGTTCGTCGCGGAACCCCCGGTGGCCCTCGCGGAGTTGCTGCTGGCGTTGGCCGGCCGGCCCGGTCGGGTGTTCTTCGCCAACTCCGGCGCCGAGGTCAACGAGGCCGCGTTCAAGCTGTCCCGGCTCACCGGCCGGTCGCACGTCGTGGCCACCGTCGGCGGTTTCCACGGCCGCACCATGGGGGCGCTGGCGTTGACCGGCCAACCGGCGAAGGCCGACCCGTTCCGCCCGCTGCCCGGCGACGTCGACCACGTCCCGTACGGCGACGTGGCGGCGCTGGCGGCGGCCGTCACCGACGCCACCGCGATGGTGATCCTGGAGCCGGTCCAGGGCGAGAACGGGGTGGTCGTCCCGCCGCCCGGCTACCTGGCCGAGGCGCGGCGGATCACCGCCCGGCACGGGGCCCTGCTGGTGCTCGACGAGGTGCAGACCGGTATCGGGCGCACCGGTCACTGGTTCGCCCACCAGGCCGACGGGGTGGAGCCGGACGTCATCACCCTGGCCAAGGGGCTGGGCGGCGGGTTGCCCATCGGCGCGTGCCTGGCCTTCGGTCGGGCCGCCGAGCTGCTCCGGGCCGGTTCGCACGGCACCACCTTCGGCGGCAACCCGGTCAGCTGCGCCGCCGCCCTCGCGGTGGTCTCCACCATCGCCGGCGAGGGCCTGCTCGACCACGTCAAGCGCACCGGTGAACGGCTGCGTCGGGGCGTCGAGGCGCTGGGCCACCCGCTCGTCGCCGAGGTACGCGGAGCCGGTCTGCTGCTCGGCATCGTGCTCGCCGCACCGGTCGCCGGCCCGGTGGCCGGCGCGCTGCGCACGGCGGGGTTCCTGGTCAACCCGGTCCAGCCGGGGGTGATCCGGCTCGCCCCGCCGCTGATCCTCACCGGCGAGCAGGTCGACGCGTTCCTGGCCGCCCTCCCCGCCGCCCTCGACACGGCCGTCGACCTTCCGGCCGCTGACGGCACGCCGGCCACCCACGGCACGCCGGCTGCGCAGACCCGCACCGCGCCGCCGTCCATCCCCACCCCGACCCCGACGGAGACCCGCACATGATCCGGCACCTGCTGGCCGACGACGACCTCACCCCGGCCGAACAGTCGGCCGTGCTCGACCTGGCCGCCCGGATGAAGGCCGACCGGTTCGGGTTCACCCCGCTGGCCGGGCCGCGTTCGGTGGCGGTGCTGTTCGACAAGCAGAGCCTGCGGACCCGGATCTCCTTCGACGCCGGCATCGCCGAACTCGGCGGTCACCCGCTCGTGGTGGACACCCAGGTCACCCACTTCGGTCGGGGCGAGACACTCGCCGACGCCGGCCGGGTGCTGTCCCGCTACGTCGCCGCGATCGTGCTGCGTACCCACGGCGACGACCGGATCGCCGAGGTCGCCTCGCACGCAGGCGTGCCGGTGATCAACGCGCTCACCGACGGCTACCACCCGTGCCAGCTCCTCGCCGACCTGCTCACCGTCCGCGAGCACTGCGGCGGCACCGCCGGGCGGACCCTGGCGTACGTGGGGGACGCGGCGAACAACCTGTCGCACTCGTACCTGCTGGCCGGGGCTACCGCCGGGATGCACGTACGGGTCGCCGGGCCGGCCGGGTTCCAACCCGATCCGGGGGTGCTGGACCGGGCCGGGAAGATCGCCGCGGGCACCGGCGGGTCGGTACGGGCACTTGTCGACCCGGTCGAGGCGGTCCGGGACGCCGACGTGGTCGCCACCGACACCTGGACCTCGATGGGCCAGGAGGGCGACGGGCTGGACCGGATCACCCCGTTCCTGCCCTACCAGGTCAACGCCGCGCTGCTCGGTCACGCCGGGCCGGACGTGAAGGTGCTGCACTGCCTGCCCGCCCACCGGGACGAGGAGATCACCAGCGAGGTGCTCGACGGCCCGCACAGCGTGGTCTTCGACCAGGCGGAGAATCGGCTGCACGCCCAGAAGGCGCTGCTGACCTTTCTCCTGGAGGCATCCTCATCATGACCGCCCCGACCCGCGCCGCCCGGCACGCCCGCATCGTCGAGTTGATCCGGGCCAGGGCGATCCGTTCCCAGACCGAGCTGGCCGACCTGCTCGCCGCCGACGGGGTGCAGGTCACCCAGGCCACCCTCTCCCGGGATCTGGAGGAGTTGGGCGCGGTGAAGGCCCGGGGCGGGGACGGGCGGGCGGGCTACCTGATCCCCGAGGACGGCCACCGGCCGCTGCGCGACGCCGAGGCGGCCCCCGCCCGGCTGATCCGGCTGCTGCGCGAGCTGCTCAACGGGGTCGACTCCAGCGGCAACATCGCCGTGCTGCGTACCCCGCCGGGCGCGGCGCACTACCTGGCCAGCGCCGTGGACCGGGCGGGTCTGACCGAGGTCGTCGGCACCATCGCCGGTGACGACACCATCCTGGTGGTGGCCCGCGAGGCCGACGGTGGGGCCGCGCTCGGCGACAAGCTCGCCGGGTGGGCCCGCCGCGACGAGGCCGGGGAAGGAAACACCCCGTGACCGGGTCGGTCACGGGTTTGCGTACGACGGACGAGCCGGCGCCGGGAGTGAACCCCGCAGTCGGTGAGCGAAAGGTGAGCACTGCCAGAATGAGCGGCGTGGACGACAAGAGCCTGACCGAGAACAGCGCCGCGACGAACCGGACGAGCCTGTGGGGTGGCCGGTTCGCCGGTGGCCCCGCCGAGGCCCTGGCGCGGCTGTCGGTGAGCGTCCAGTTCGACTGGCGTCTCGCCCCGTACGACATCGCGGGTTCCCGCGCGCACGCCCGGGTGCTGGCGGGCGCGGGGTTGCTCGACCCCGACGAGCTGGGGCGGATCCTGGCGGCGTTGGACGACCTGGAGGCGGCCTGCGCGTCCGGGCAGTTCCGTCCGACCATCGACGACGAGGACGTGCACACCGCGCTGGAGCGGGGCCTGCTGGAGCGGCTCGGCAGCCTCGGCGGCAAGCTGCGCGCCGGCCGGTCCCGCAACGACCAGGTCGCCACCGACCTTCGGCTCTATCTGCGCGACCACGCCCGGGGGGTGGCCGCCCGGCTGGTGGAGCTGGCCGAGGCTCTGGTGGAGCAGGCGGAACGGCACGTCGACACGGCCGCGCCGGGGATGACCCACCTCCAGCACGCCCAGCCGGTCACCTTCGGGCACTGGCTGCTGGCCCACGTCCAGCCGCTGCTGCGGGACCTGGAGCGGCTGCGCGACTGGGACCACCGTACGGCGATCAGCCCGCTCGGCGCGGGCGCGCTGGCCGGCTCGGGCCTGCCCCTGGACCCGGTGGCCGTCTCCAAGGAGTTGGGTTTCCGGACATCCTTCGCCAACTCCATGGACGCGGTCGCCGACCGGGATTTCGTCGCCGAGTTCCTCTTCGTCACCGCGCTCGTCGGGGTGCACCTGTCCCGCCTCGGCGAGGAGGTGGTGCTCTGGACGTCGCACGAGTTCGGTTGGGTCGAGCTGGACGACGCGTTCGCCACCGGGTCGTCGATCATGCCGCAGAAGAAGAACGCTGACATCGCCGAGCTGGCCCGGGGCAAGTCCGGTCGGCTGGTCGGCGGTCTGATGAGCGTGCTCACGATGCTCAAGGGCCTGCCGTTGGCCTACGACCGGGACATGCAGGAGGACAAGGAGCCCGCGTTCGACGCGGTCGACACCCTGGAGCTGCTGCTCCCGGCGCTGGCCGGGATGATCTCCACGATGACCGTCCGGGTGGACCGCCTGGTCGCCGCCGCGCCGGTGGGCTTCTCGCTCGCCACCGAGGTCGCCGACTGGCTGGTCCGGCGCAACGTGCCGTTCCGCGACGCGCACGAGATCACCGGAAAACTGGTGGCGCTCTGCGCGGCCCGCGACTGTGCCCTCGACGAGGTCTCCGACGCCGACCTGGCGGCGGTCAGCGAGCACCTCGACCCGTCGGTGCGTGACGTGCTGTCGGTCCGTTCGGCGCTGGCCGCCCGGATCACCCCCGGCTCGACCGGCCCCGGCCCGGTCGCCGACCAGCTCGCCGCCGCGTCCGACCAGCTCACCGGCTGGCGGGAGTGGGCCGCCGAGCGGGTCGTACCCCGCTGATCTGACGCGTGCCGGTCGTCCGCGCCCCGCAACTCGGAAGGCGGACGACCGGACCTGGGCCGGCTGGCCGCCGCCCAGGTCCAGCGCGTTCCACCCGGGCCGGTCGACGTACCGCCCGGGCCATAGTTGCGGCCGGTCGTCGCGGGCGGGCTGCCCGCGACGCTGGCTCGCCGTCGTCGCGGCGGCTGTGGCCGTCGTGCCGTGCCGTCTTCGTCGCGCTGTCGGTTGCGGTGCGTGAGCGGGCAACTCCCGCTACGGAGAGCGACTTTTGTCCGGCGAACACCATGACACCTTCTCGCCCTTTGCTCTGCTGCCCATTCCGCGCCACGCCGCTGACCAGGTGAATTGTTGGGGCTGGCTGACGGTTCGGCGCGGGAGGCTGTGACGCTAAGTGTCTGTCGCGTCGAGGTCAGCAGAGCAAAGGGGCGACAGCAGGGTAGTGGGTGGTTGCGCCTTGACTACTCTCAGTATCGATCGGCGAGCCTGGGGGTGGTGGGGCCGCAGACGACCAGGCGGTTCCAGCGGGTCAGGCGGTGCGGGCGGCCAGGCGTTCGTGGCGTTGCTTGGCCGCCTGTGCGCTGCCCAGTCCGAGCCCGAACGCGATCGCCTGCCAGGTCAGTCCGCGGGCCCGGGCCATCGTCAGCAGGCCCACCTCCAGCGCGTCGAGTTCGGCGCGCAGGTGTGGCAACAGGGTCAGCGCGGCGGTGAGGTCCGCGTCGTCGACGGGCTCCTCGTCGGCCTCCCGGGTCGCCCCGCCGGCGGCAAGCGCGGTGACCACCGAGACGGCCTCCCATGGGTCGGCCAGGTACGGGTTGGTGTGCCGGCGTCGTCGTGCGTCGGTGTCGGCGTGCCGGGTGCTGATCCGGTGCAGCGCGGCGTAGGTCCGCTCGGCTCGGGCGCGGGCCGCGTCAGGTGCGCTGAAGGTGTCGGTCATGGCACCCATTCCATGCTGACAACGATCCGTTGTCAACAAAATGTTTAAGCAATTCGTCGGGCTGCCCACCGTGACGACCGGCCGGCATGACGACGTCTGCCTGCCCCGGATGCCGACGGGAATACGGTCCTCGGTTTGCCGATCTTCCGCAGGTGCCGTTACCTGGAGCGGTGAACTACCCGTGGCTGCACGCCCCCGCCGCCGAGGTGGCCGAGACGGCGCGCACGCTGCTCGGCTGGGAACTCGCCGCCGGTGGCGTCCGGATCAGGCTGACCGAGGTCGAGGCGTACGCCGGCACCGGCGAGGACCCGGCGTCGCACGCCCACCGGGGACCCACCCCCCGGACCAGGGTGATGTTCGGGCCGGCCGGGCACGCCTACACGTACTTCGTGTTCGGCATGCACTGGTGTCTCAACATCGTCTGCGGTCGCGACGGTGAGGCGGCGGCCGTACTACTGCGGGCCGGGGAGGTGGTCGACGGGCTACCCGCGGCCCGCACCCGCCGGGGGGACGTCGCCGACCGGGACCTGGCCCGGGGGCCGGCCCGGCTGGCCGTCGCGCTCGACGTCACCGCGTCTGCCAACGGCACCTGCGTGCTCGACGGGAGCGGTCCCCTGCTGCTGAGCCCGCCGACCTGCCCGGTCGCCCGCGCCGAGGTCACCGCTGGTCCCCGGGTCGGGGTGGCCGCCGCCCACGACGTGCCGTGGCGTTTCTGGATCACCGGCGACCCGACGGTCAGCGCCTACCGCCGGCACGTGCCCCG
This sequence comes from Micromonospora sp. CA-248260, assembly GCF_050942205.1. NCBI lineage: Bacteria > Bacillati > Actinomycetota > Actinomycetes > Micromonosporales > Micromonosporaceae > Micromonospora > Micromonospora sp. CA-248260. The sequence goes on from NZ_CP192021.1 coordinate 2,539,217, forward strand.
CCGGCGCGGCTGACCCGGACCACCATGCCGACCGCCGACGGTGGGCCGACCGCCGACGGTGGGCCGGGGACCGACGGGGCGTCCGTCTCCGGCGAAGTTCGCTAGCATTCGCGCGCAATCGTGACCGGAGGTGGTTCGGATGGACGCAAACGACGCCGGAGTGCTGGTCGGCAGGCTGGCCTGCGTGGCCGTCCCGCTGGTGCTGATGATGGTGCTGGCGGTCGTCGTCGTGGTGGCGGTGCAGCTCGGCCGCCGCCGCCCGCCGCCACCAGGGCCGCCGCCGTCGTGGCCCCCGACCGGCTCGACCGGGTACGCCCCACCCGCCGGCCCGCCCCACCCCGCGCCACATCCCGCTCACCCGCATGCCGGCCAGCCCTCGACCGCCGGCCAGCCCTCGACTGCCGGCCAGCCCTGGACCGCCGGCCAGTCCACGACCGCCGGCCCGCCCGACGGTTCGCCGTCGGACGTCCGACCGGCCGATCGGGCGCCGTCGGCCGCCAGTGCCCCCGGCGACCCGTCGTCGGACGCGTCGGACCAGGGCGATCCGGGTACCCCGAGGCAGGGGGAGGAGCCGGCGGGACCGTCGTCGGCGGGGTGACCGGTGCCACCCCGGGAGTGGCCGACGCCGGAATAGTTGACGCGTCAAATAGGTTGTGCGCGACGTCCGGGTACCACGAACGGCCCGGTATCTCAGACGCGAGGAGCTGGTCATGCAGTTCGGAGTCTTCACCGTCGGCGACGTCACGGTCGACCCGACCACCGGACGGGAGCCGACCGAGCACGAGCGGATCAAGGCGATGGTGACCATCGCCCTCAAGGCCGAAGAGGTCGGTCTCGACGTCTTCGCCACCGGCGAGCACCACAACCGCCCGTTCGTCCCTTCCTCGCCCACCACCATGCTGGGGCACATCGCCGCCCGCACCGAGCGGCTGCTGCTGTCCACCGCGACCACGCTGATCACCACCAACGACCCGGTGAAGATCGCCGAGGACTACGCCATGCTCCAGCACCTGGCCGACGGCCGGGTGGACCTGATGATGGGGCGCGGCAACACCGGGCCGGTCTACCCGTGGTTCGGGCAGGACATCCGCAACGGCATCCGGCTCGCCGTCGAGAACTACGAGCTGCTGCACCGGCTGTGGCGGGAGGACGTCGTCGACTGGCAGGGCAAGTTCCGCACCCCGTTGCAGTCGTTCACCTCGACCCCGCGCCCGCTCGACGACGTCCCGCCGTTCGTCTGGCACGGCTCGATCCGCAGCCCCGAGATCGCCGAGCAGGCCGCCTACTACGGTGACGGTTTCTTCGCCAACCACATCTTCTGGCCCAAGGAGCACACCCAGCGGATGGTCGGCCTCTACCGGCAGCGCTTCGCCCACTACGGCCACGGCTCGCCCGAGCAGGCCATCGTCGGGCTCGGCGGCCAGGTGTTCATGCGACGTAACTCGCAGGACGCCGTGCGCGAGTTCCGGCCGTACTTCGACAACGCGCCGGTCTACGGGCACGGGCCGTCGCTGGAGGAGTTCACCCGCCAGACCCCGCTGACCGTGGGCAGCCCGCAGCAGGTCATCGACCGCACCCTCGGCTTCCGGGAGTACGTCGGCGACTACCAGCGGCAGCTGTTCCTGCTCGACCACGCGGGGCTGCCCCTGAAGACGGTGCTGGAGCAGCTCGATCTGCTCGGCGAGGAGGTCGTACCCGTGCTGCGCAAGGAGTTCGACGCGCTGCGCCCGGCGCACGTGCCGGTCGCGCCCACCCACGCCTCGTTGGTCGCCGCCCGCGACGCCGCGCTGGCCGGGACGGGTGACGCCGGTGACCCGGCCGGTGCGGGTGACGCCGGTGACCTGGCTGCCGCCGGGGCGGAGGGGGTCCGATGACCCGCCGCACCCTGGCCGTGGTGTCGGCGGGTCTGAGCCAGCCGTCGTCGACCCGGCTGCTCGCCGACCAGCTCGCCGCCGCCGCCCGCGACGAGCTGGTCCGGCGCGGCGACGAGGTGGAGCTGCGGGTGGTGGAGCTGCGCGACCACGCCCACGACGTGGTGAACAACCTGCTCACCGGCTTCCCGTCGACGGAGCTGCGGGCCGCCCTCGACGCGGTCACCGGAGCCGACGGCATCGTGGCCGTCACGCCGATCTTCAACGCCTCGTACAACGGGCTGTTCAAGTCCTTCTTCGACGTGGTGGACGCCCAGGCGCTGGTCGACCGACCGGTGCTGATCGGCGCGACCGGCGGCACCGCCCGGCACTCGCTGGCCCTGGAGCACGCCGTCCGGCCGATGTTCGGCTACCTGCGCGCGGTGGTGCTGCCGACGTCGGTCTTCGCCGCCCCGGAGGACTGGTCCGGCGGCACCGCCGAGGGGGCGTTGCGGGCCCGCATCGACCGTGCCGGCCGGGAGCTGGCCGACCAGGTCGACCGGCGGCCACCGGCGACCGGCCCGGCCGACCCGTTCGCCCTCACCACCGACTTCGCCCAGCTCCTGGGCAGCCGGGAGGGCTGACCCGCAGCAGCGGCTGTCGGGCTGGCCCGCGCCGGCTCGGCGGTCCTGCGGCGGCCGGCCGGGCGACCTCACCGGTACGGGTGGGCCACCAGCACCGGGCAGTGGGCATGCTGTACCACCGCCTGGCTGACCGAGCCCAGCAGCATACCGGTGAAACCGCCCCGGCCCCGGGTGCCGACGGCCAGCACCGACGCCGTGCCGCTGGCCTCGATCAGACCCTGCGCCACCCCGACCGCCCGGACCGGATGCTCCCGCAGCACCACGTCCGGGTGGTCGGCGCGGACCGCAGCGGACGCTTCGGCGAGCAACCGGACCGCGTGCGCCTGGTACGCCGCCTCGGACTCGGCGACCTCGTCGGGCACCTCCCGGTCCTGCGGGGCGGGGCCGACGTGCACCAGCACCAGCGGCACCCCCCGCCGGACCGCCTCGGCGGCGGCCTGGTCGGCGGCGACCCCGGCGGCCGGCGACCCGTCCACGCCCACCAGCACCGGCCCGTCCACGCCGATCGGCAACGTCTCCGGCCGGACGACCAGCACCGGGCAGTGCGCGTGCGCGGCGACCTGAGCGCCGACCGAGCCGAGCAGCAGCCCGGCGAAACCACCCAGCCCCCGGCTGCCCACCACCACCAGGTCGGCGCGGCGGGACTCCTCGACCAGTGTCGCGCCCGCCCCACCGGCGACCTGACGCACCTGCACCGTCAGCCCCGACCACCGGTCGGCCAGCTCGGCGGCGGTCCGCTCCAACATCTGCTGCGCCTCGTCCGACGGCGCCGGCACCCCCAGGTCGTACGGGTTGAGCGGCACGCCGTAGCCGAGCGGGTGCAGGTAACCGTGCACCAGGTGCAGCGGCGCGGAACGCAGCACCGCCGCGTGCGCGGCCTGCTCCGCGGCGGCCAGGCTGGTCGGCGAGCCGTCCACGCCCACCACTACCGGTCGGTTCATCAGCTCTCCCAGGGTCGGTTGCGCCCATTGTCGACGTGCCGGCCCGTCAAACGCCGGCAGCTGACCAGGCCGGGCGTGCCGCCGCCTGCGGCGGTCAGACGGCGTGGTTGCGGACGATCACCAGTGGGCTGTGCGCGTGGTGCAGCACCGCGTGGCTGACCGAGCCGAGCAGCATCCCGCCCAGCGCGCTGCGGCCGTGCGCGCCGACGACGGTGAGCTGGGCCGCCGCCGACTCCTCGACCAGCACCCGGGCCGCCGCGCCGGGCACCAGCCGTCGGGTCACCGGGACGTCCGGATAGCGGTCCGACCAGCCGGCCAGCGCCTCGGCGAGCATCCGCTCCTCCTCGGCGGCGAGCGCCTCCACGTCATAGACCAGCGGCAGCACGTCGCCCGGGCCGAGCGGCGCGGGGGTCAGCCAGGCGTGTACGGCCAGCAGCCCGGTGTCGCGCTGGGCCGCTGCGGCGAAGGCGAACCCGAGCGCCTCGGTGGACAGCGCGGAGCCGTCCACCCCGACCAGCACCGGGCCGTCCGCCCTGGCCTCACCGCGTACCACCAGCACCGGGCAGTCGGCGCGGGCGGAGACCTGCACCGCCGTCGAGCCGATCAGCAGCCCGGCGAAACCGCCAAGCCCCCGGGTGCCGAGCACCAGCAGCGCCGCGTCCTGGGCCTCGCGTAGCAGCACCGGGGTCGGTGCGCCGTCGGACAACCAGCCGGTGACGACCAGGTCGGGGGCGACCTTGCGAGCTTCGGTGACGGCGTCGGCGATGATCCGTTCGGCCTCGTGCCGCAGCCCCGCCTGGGGCGGTCCAGCGGGCCCGGGGCCCAACGGGATGCCGAACAGCGGCCAGATGAACGCGTGCACCACCCGCAGCGGGCGGTGCCGGTCGGCGGCCTCCCGGGCGGCGACCCGGACCGCGTCCAGCGCCGAGCGGGAACCGTCCACACCGACCACGACGGGGGCGCCGGATCTGTTCGTCATCATGTCCTCCTTCATCCGTCTCCAGCCTGGTCGTGCGCGGCCCGCCCGGTCAGGGGCGTCCGGCCCGACCGGTGGGCCCTTGGTCCCGCACCGGACGTTCCCGGCCCGTACCGTCGACCGCCGGATCGGTGACCGCGTCCCGGCTGGGGTCGGTGACCGCGTCCCGGCCGGGGTCGGTGACGGCGGCCGTCGGGACGTCGGTCACCGCGTCGGCGACGGCCCCGGCCGGCAGCCGAAGGTCGGGCGGGATCGGGGTGCCGGTGGCGGTGGCGGGGCGGCGGTGGGCCAGCCGCAGCACCAGGCCGGGCAGGACGCTGACCGCCAGGCAGGCCAGCAGGACGGTGGGGCCGAGGGGTTCGGTGCCGAGCAGCGTCCGCAGCGGTGGCAGCAGCACGCCACCGACCTGGAGCAGCGCCGACCCGGCCACGGCGACGAGCAGCCCCGGGTTGGCCTGACCCGCCCCGGCTGTTCGGGGCGCCCGGACGGCGAGTGCCACCCCGAGCTGGGCCAGGCCCAGCACCACGAAGACCACCGACTGCCAGGGCAGCCCGGCGTGGGCGGCGGTCACCCCGGCGGCCAGCACCACCGTCGAGATCAGCGCCCCGGTCACCAGCACGTCGCGGCCCAGCCCTGCGCCGAGCACCGACTCGCGGGGCGAGCGGGGGGCCCGCCGCAGGGTGCCCGGTTCGGCGGGTTCCGCGCCGAGCGCCACCCCCGGCAGGCCGTGGGTGAGCAGGTTGATCCAGAGGATCTGTGCCGGCAGCAGCGGTACGGGCAGGCCGAACAGCGGGCCCAGCAGCATCACCACGATCTCGGCCACCCCGCCGGAGAGGGCGTAGCGCAGGAACCGGCGGATGTTGTCGTAGATCCGCCGGCCCTCGCCGATCGCCACGGCGACGGTGGCCAGGTCGTCGTCGACCAGCACCAGGTCGGCGGCCTGCCGGGCGACCTCGGTGCCGCCGCCCATCGCCACCCCGATGTCGGCGCGGCGCAGCGCCGGGGCGTCGTTCACCCCGTCCCCGGTCATCGCGACCACGTGCCCCCGGGCCTGGAGCCCGGCGATGATGTCCAGCTTCTGCTCCGGCTGGGTCCGGGCGAACACCCGGGCGTGCGGTTCCGCCTGGGTGGCGTCGTCGGTGTCGCCCCGGACCACCGGGTCACCGGCCCGCCACAGGCCGAGCTGTCCACCGATCGCGGCGGCGGTGGCCGGGTGGTCGCCGGTGACCAGCAGCAGTCGTACCCCGGCGGTGTCGAGACCGGCGGCGATCCCGGCCGCGCCGGCCCGCAGCGGGTCGCCGACGCCGACCAGCCCCACCGGGCGCAGGCCGACCGGTGCGGCCAGGTCGGGCACCGTGTCGACAGGTGCGGACGCCACCGCGAGCACCCGCAGCCCCTCGGCGGCCAACTGGCGGGCGGCGGCGGTCAGCGCCTCGATCTCCTCGGCGGTGGCGTCGAGCAGGGTGCTGGTCAGCACGTTCTCCGGTGCGCCCTTGCAGACCACCAACTGCCGCCCGTCGCAGCCCCGGTGCACGGTGACCATCCGGCGGGTGGCCTGCTCGAAGGGGCGTTCGGCGATCCGGGGCCAGGCGCGGCGGGTGGCCTCGGGCTCCAGTCCGCACCGGCCGGCGAAGGCGGTCAGGGCGGCCTCCAGCGGATCGCCGACCGGGGTCCAGTCGGGCTGGTCGTCCTGTGGTGGCGACACGGTGGCGTCGTTGCAGAGCAGCCCGGCGCGTGCCAGCCGGCGCAGTTCCTGCGGCGCGGTCACCGTCGTGCCGTCGCGACTGACCTGCCCGTGCGGGGCGTACCCGACGCCGTCGACGGTGTACCGGACGCCGTCGGGGGTGACCGCCGTCCGCACCACCATCCGTCCTTCGGTGAGGGTGCCGGTCTTGTCGGAGGCGATGACCGTCACCGAGCCGAGGGTCTCCACCGCGTGCAGCCGGCGGGGGATGGCGCGGGCCCCGGCCATCCGGCGCGCGCCCAGCGCCAGCGCCAGGGTCACCACCGCAGGCAACGACTCCGGGACGGCCGCCACCACCAGGCTCACCGCCGTCACGGCCATCTCCACCACCGGCCGGCCACCGGCCACCCCGATGGCGAAGACCAGGCCGGACAGGGCCACCACGGCCAGGGCGAGGATCCGGCCGAGACCGGCCAGCCGGCGCTGCAACGGCGTCGGGGCCGGTCGGGTGCCGGCGACCAGGGCGCTGATCCGGCCCAGCGCCGACGCGGCCCCGGTGCGCAGCACCATGCCGGTGGCCCGGCCGGTGGTCACCACCGTCCCGGCCCGCACCTCCTCGTCGTCGTCGCGGGCCACCGGCACCGACTCGCCGGTCAGCGCCGACTCGTCCACCTGGAACCGGCTCGCCTCGACCAGCCGCAGGTCCGCCGGGACGACGTCACCGGCCTCCACCCGGACCAGGTCGTCGCGGACCAGGTCGGCGGCCGGCAACACCACGTCGCGGCCGTCGCGTACCACCCGGGCGGTGGGGGCGGAGAGCTGGTCCAGCGCGGCGATGGCCCGGTCGGCGCGGACCTCCTGCACCACCCCGATGATCGTGTTCACCGCCACCACCAGCACGATCACCGCCGTGTCCGGCCAGTCGCCGAGCAGGGTGGTGACCGTCGCGGCGGCGAGCAGCAGGGCGACGAGCGGGTCGGTGAGCTGGCGCAGCACCCGGCCGGGGAGCCGCCGCCGGGTCGGCGCGGCGACGCTGTTCGGGCCGTCGGTACGCAGTCGCGCCGCCGCCTCGGCGGTGGTCAGGCCGCCGGTGGCCCGTCCCGGGTCGAGGTCGTCGTCCACCAGCACCGCTCCCGCACCGGATGTCGTCACCGGTGACCTCCCCGCCTCGTGCGGCGTGTCCCGGGCACGCCGTCCCGTTCCACCCTCGCGCGGCGGCGGCCGGTCGGGCAGAGGCGATCTTCCCGCAGGTCACGGGACCATTGGCCCTGCCGCGTCGGCGTCTTCGGGAGTGCCATGGAAGGGACGACATCACGGCGAAGGGCACCCCGATGACCCCTCTGGAGATGCTCACCGAGCACCCCTTCCTCGCCGGCCTGCCGCCGCAGTGGTTGCCCCGGTTGACCGGGTACGCCCGGCCGGTGGTCTGGCACCCCGGTCACCGGCTGTTCTACGCCGGCCAGCCGGCGGAGCGGTTCTGGCTGGTCAGGGGCGGGGAGGTGGCGCTGGACTTCCCGGTGCCGGGGCGCGGGGACGTGGGCATCGAGTCGATCGGGCCGGGTGGGGTGCTGGGCTGGTCGTGGCTGTTCCCGCCCTACCGCTGGCAGTTCGGCGCGGTCGCCGTCCGGCGGACCACCACCGTGGAGTTCACCGCGGAGGGGGTACGCCGGCTGATGGAGTCCGACGACGCCCTGGGTCGGCAGCTCACCACCCGGTTCATGAGCGTGGTCGTGGACCGGCTCCAGGCCTCCCGGGGGCGGCTGCTCGACCTGTACGGCTACCCGACCTCGGCGGCGAGCTGACCCGGACGGGCGGCGACACCCGTGCCCGCGTCGACACCCCCGGCGGCGTCGGCCCGGACCGTTGCGTCGGCGTCGGGGCGGTGCGCGCAGTGACGACCAGTCCGGCGGGCTGGACGAAGACCGTCCGGCGGGACACCGCCTCGTCCCGGTCGTCGAGCCGGTAGCCGTCGAGCCAGATCCACCCGTCGTAGGTGGGCCAGTCGAGCACCCGGATCACCCGGAACCGGACCGGCCGGAGGAACTGGACGCTGGCCGCCCGGGTCAGCAGGAGCAGGTCACCCGCCCTCGGCAGGGGCGCGTTCATCGCCGACCGAACACACTGCGGTACCTGCGCCACGCCCTGATCCGGGTGCGGGCGGCCTCCACCACCGGGCAGAAGCCGCTGCCGGTGCACTTGTCGCACCGCCGGTCGCGGTGCTGGTCCAGGCAGCGCCACGCCGATTCGATCAGATACGGCACCGCGCGGTGTCCATACATCCCGCCTCCCGGGGGTGTCGGGGTCGTCGCGGCACCCCGCCCCGCCGAGCCCCGCTCCACCAGGGCGGGGGCACCGCGTCACCGATTCCACACCGTGAGCGGCACCCCTGTCAACTAGGGCAGGCCCTACAAAATAGTGCCTTGTAGGCCGGGCCGTGTAAGGCAGGCCCTGAGGGGTAGGACCCACTGTGCATACCTTCGGGGGCATGGGCGAGGAGGAAGTTCCGGGTCCGCTCGTCGGAGCCGCTGAGATCCAGCAGATGCTGGGCGTGAGCAGGTCCCGGTTTCGGCAGCTCATCCTGCTGCCCAAGTTCCCCGCGCCGTTTCAGAAGCTGATCGGCGGCTCGGTGTGGCTGCGGTCCGACGTGGAGGCGTACATCAGGGACCACCGTCGGCCCAAGCCGTCAGCCGACGAGGACGAGCAGGGCTGAGCAGCCCCGCCCGTCTGATGGCCGGCGTCTGACCGGCCCTGCCCGTCCGGTGGCCGGCGTCAGGTGACGGTCAGGCCGCGTGCGGCGAACTGGGCCCGGACCCGGGCCACCAGCTCCGGGGACGGCGGTTCCGTCCGGGCGAGTGGAAAGGTGAGCCCCAGCTCGGCGTACTTGTGCGCGCCGAGGCGGTGGAACGGCAGCACCTCGACCCGCTGCACGGTGTCCAGCCCGGCGGCGAAGTCCGCGACCCCGGCCACGTTCTCCTCGGCGTCGGTGAGACCGGGCACCAGCACGAACCTGATCCAGATCGGGGTGCCCCGGTCGGCGAGCCGCCGGCCGAAGCGCAGCGTCGGGGTGACGGACCCGGTGCGGGTGACCCGCCGGTAGGTCGCCGGGTCCCACGACTTGACGTCCAGCAGCACCAGGTCGGTGGCGTCGAGCAGGGCGTCGTCGGCGCGGACGCCGAGGAAACCCGAGGTGTCCAGCGCGGTGTGCAGGCCCAGGTCGTGGCAGCGGCGCAGCACCTCACCGGTGAACCGGGGTTGCATCAGCGGCTCGCCGCCGCTGATCGTCACCCCGCCCCCGGCCACCGCGATGAACCGGCGGTACGGCTCGATCTCCGCCATCAGCTCGTCGACAGTGCGGTGCCGGCCGCTGCGCCGGTACCAGGTGTCCGGGCTGTGGCAGTACCGGCAGCGCAGCGGACAACCGGCGAGGAAGGCCACGAACCGGGTCCCCGGCCCGTCCACCCCCACCGACACGTCCCACGAGTGCACCGCCCCGGTCGGCACGCCGTCGCCCCGCCCGGTGGCGGTGGCGACGGCGTCGCGCGGCCGGACGTTCACAGCGACCCGTGGAAGGTCCGGGACACCACGTCCTCCTGCTGCTCCCGGGTGAGCCGGACGAAGTTCACCGCGTACCCGGAGACCCGCACGGTCAACTGCGGGTAGCGCTCCGGGTGCGCCATCGCGTCGACCAGGGTGGCCCGGTCCAGCACGTTGACGTTGAGGTGGAACCCACCGGCGTCGGTGTAGCCGTCCAGCACCCCGGCCAGGTTGTCGATCCGCTCGTCGCGGGTGTGACCCAACCCGTCCGGGGTCACCGTCGAGGTCAGCGAGATGCCGTCGCGGGCCGCGTCGTACGGCAGCTTCGCCACCGACAGCGCGGCGGCCACCAGCCCGTGGGTGTCCCGGCCGTTCATCGGGTTCGCGCCCGGGGCGAACGGCTCACCGGCCCGCCGGCCGTCCGGGGTGTTGCCGGTGTGCTTGCCGTAGACCACGTTCGAGGTGATGGTCAGCACCGACATGGTCAGCTCCGCGTCGCGGTAGGTGCGCTGCCGGCGCAGCTTCGCCGCGAACGTCTCGGTCAGCCACACCGCGATCGCGTCGGCCCGCTCGTCGTTGTTGCCGTACGTCGGCGGTTCCCCCTCGACCACGTAGTCGATCGCGAGCCCGGTGTCGTCGCGCAGCACCTTCACCTTGCCGTAGCGGATCGCGGCGAGGCTGTCCACCGCCACCGACAGCCCGGCGATGCCGGTGGCCATGAACCGGCGCACCGGGTGGTCGTGCAGGGCCATCTCCAGCCGCTCGTAGGCGTACCGGTCGTGCTGGTGGTGGATCACGTTCAACGCGTCCACGTACGTCTCGGCCAGCCAGTCCAGGGTGCGCTCGTAGGCGGCCAGTACCTCCGCGTAGTCGAGGGTCTCCCCGCCGACCGGGGCGCTGGCCGGGGCGACCTGCTCACCGGTGATCTCGTCGCGCCCGCCGTTGATCGCGTACAGCAGGGCCTTGGCGAGGTTGGCGCGGGCACCGAAGAACTGCATGTCCCGGCCCACCCGCATCGCCGACACGCAGCAGGCGATCGCCGTGTCGTCGTCGTACGCGGGCCGGATCAGGTCGTCGTTCTCGTACTGGATGGCGCTGGTGTCCAGCGACACCTGGGCGCAGAACCGCTTGAACCCGACCGGCAGCCGGGGCGACCAGAGCACCGTCAGGTTCGGTTCCGGCGCGGGACCGAGGTTGTAGAGGGTCTGCAGGTAGCGGAAGCTGGTCCGGGTGACCAGCGGCCGGCCGTCGGCACCCATCCCGCCGAGCGCCTCGGTGACCCAGGTCGGGTCGCCCGAGAAGAGCTGGTCGTACTCGGGGGTGCGCAGGAACCGGACGATCCGCAGCTTGATCACGAAGTCGTCGACCAGCTCCTGGGCGTCGATCTCGGTCAGCCGCCCCTCGGCGAGGTCCCGCCGCAGGTAGACGTCGACGAACCCGGCGGTACGCCCCAGCGACATCGCCGCGCCGTTCTGCTCCTTGGTGGCGGCCAGGTAGGCGAAGTAGAGCCACTGGATCGCCTCCCGGCCGGTGGTCGCCGGCCCGGAAATGTCGTAGCCGTAGCCCGCCGCCATCTGTGCCAGCTCACCCAGGGCCCGGATCTGCTCGGCCAGCTCCTCCCGGTCCCGGATCACCTCGTCGGTCGACGGCCGGTCGTCCAGCGCCGCCTTGAGCGCCTTGCGCTCGGCGACCAGCCGGTCCACCCCGTACAGCGCCACCCGGCGGTAGTCGCCGATGATCCGTCCCCGCCCGTACGCGTCGGGCAGCCCGGTGATGACGTGCGAGCGGCGCGCGGCGAGCACGTCGGCCGGGTACGCGTCGAACACCGCGTCGTTGTGCGTCTTGCGGTAGGTGGTGAAGATCCGGTGCACCTGCGGGTCGGCGGGGTAGCCGTACGCCTTCAATGCGGTCTCCACCATCCGCAGCCCGCCGGCGGGCATGATGGCCCGGCGCAGCGGCGCGTCGGTCTGCAACCCGACGATCAGCTCCCGCTCCCGGTCGATGTACCCGGGGGCGTGCGCGGTGATGGTGGACGGGGTGGCCGCGTCGATGTCGTACACGCCGCGTTGGCGTTCCTGCACGAACATCGCCCGCAGCGTCCCCCAGACCTCCAGGGTGCGGCAGGTGGGCCCGGTGAGGAACGACGCGTCCCCGGTGTACGGCTCGTGGTTGTCCCGGACGAAGGCGGCCACGTCGATGGTGTCGCGCCAGGCGTCGCCGGTGAAGCCACGCCACGGGTGCAGAGGTGCGGTGCCGGTCATGATCGGTCCTTCCGCGGTGGTCGGGTCCGGCGGCCTGGGTCGCCGGGGTGTTTCGCCTGTACCCTCAGCCTCGCCGGAGCGGGCCGCCCCGGGCAGAGGCGCAGGACCACCCCCGCCCGGGACCAAAGACCCCTGGCGGCCGGTCAGCGCCGCACGACGAGCCGCTGGGCGCGCAGCAGCCGCGCCCACCACGGCCGGGGCGTCGCCGCGCGCAGCGCGGGCCCCCGCACGCCGCGCAGGCTGACCCAGCCGCCCGGCCCCATGGTCACCGTGCCGATCGCCGGTGGCCGCCGCCGGGCCACCACCGCCACCCCGGCAGTGAGCAGGGCGACGGCGGCGGCACCGGCCGCGGCGGCGAGCACCCGGTCCGGGTCGGGCAGCGCCCGGTACCGGACCCGCCCGTCGGCGAGCACGAACGCGCCGACGGCCCGCCCGTCGCGGGTCACCGGCACCAGCGCGGCGGCCGGCGAGCCGGGCAGGGCCAGCACCGGCCCCACCGGCCCGACCGCCGTCACCGTCGGTGTCACCGCCGGTTCGGGGGTACGGGGCACCGGCGGCCCCAGCGGGGCGGGCCCGGTCGGATTGAAGATCGCGGTCATGACGCTGCCTCCTAGCGGCTGTCGGACGTGTCGGTGGCGGTCTCGACGGCGGCCCGGCCCGCCGCCAGCCGGGCGATCGGCACCCGGTACGGCGAGCAGGAGACGTAGTCCAGGCCGGCGTCGGCGAAGAACGCCACCGAGTCGGGGTCGCCGCCGTGCTCACCACAGACCCCGACGGTCAGGTCCGGGCGGGTGGCCCGCCCCTCCGCCACGGCCAGCCGGACCAGCCGACCCACCCCGGCGGCGTCGATGCTCTCGAACGGCGACACCCCGAAGATCCCCCGCTCCAGGTACGTGCCGAAGAACGAGCCCTCCACGTCGTCCCGGGAGAACGCCCAGGTCAGCTGGGTCAGGTCGTTGGTGCCGAAGGAGAAGAAGCGGGCCTGCGCGGCGATGTCACCGGCCGTCAGCGCGGCCCGGGGCACCTCGATCATCGTGCCGACCGGCATGGCCGGCGCGTCGGGCACCCCGGCGAGGACCAGGTCGGTCTCCGCCCGCACGGCCGCCAACTCCCGCACGTCACCCACCAGCGGCACCATGATCTCCGGCCGGGGGTCACCCCCGTCGCGCACCCGCTGCGCCGCCGCCTCGGCCACCGCCCGCACCTGCATGGCGAACAGCCCCGGGATCACCAGCCCGAGCCGCACCCCGCGCAGCCCCAGCATCGGGTTCGCCTCGTGCATCCGGCGGACCGCCGCCAGCAGCCGCCCGTCGCGTCCCGGGTCCCGCCCGGTCGCCTCGGCACGGGCGACCCGTGCGGTCAACTCGTGCAACGGGGGCAGGAACTCGTGCAACGGCGGGTCGAGCAGCCGGATCGTCACCGGCAGGCCGTCCATCGCGGCGAGAAGTTCGGTGAAGTCGGCCCGCTGCAACGGCAGCAACGCCTCCAGGGCGGCGGTCACCTCGTCCGGACCGTCGGCCAGGATCAGCCGTTCCACCAGTTCCCGGCGTTCACCGAGGAACATGTGCTCGGTACGGCACAGGCCGATGCCGGTGGCCCCCAGCGCGCGGGCCCGGCGGGCGTCCGGACCGGTGTCCGCGTTGGCCCGCACGCCGAGCCGGCGCACCGCGTCGGCGTGCCCGAGCAGCCGGTGCACCGCCGCGACCAGCGGATCGGCCTGCGGGGCCAGCTCACCGGCGAGGTAACGGGCCACCGGGGAGGGCTGCACCGGCACCGCCCCCGGGTAGACCCGGCCGGAGGTCCCGTCGATCGAGATCACCTCGCCGGCCCGGACCACCCGGTCGCCGACGGTGAGCTCGCCGCGCTCCGGGTCGATCCGCAGCGCGTCCGCGCCACAGACGCAGGTCCGGCCCATGCCCCGGGCCACCACGGCGGCGTGCGAGGTCTTCCCGCCCCGGGAGGTGAGCACCCCGGCGGCGGCGATCATGCCGGGCAGGTCGTCCGGGGTGGTCTCCCGGCGGACCAGGATCACCGGCCCGTCGGCGGCGGTCGCCGCGGCCGAGTCGAACACCACCCGGCCCACCGCCGCACCCGGCGACGCGCCCACCCCGACGGTGAGCGGCGGTGGCGCGTCGGCCAGGTCGAACGCGGGGAACATCAGCCGGCCCAACTGCGCCCCGGTCACCCGGCACAGCGCCTCGTCCAGGGTGATCAGCCCCTCGTCGACCAGTTGCGCGGCGATCACGAAAGCGGCGGCGGCGGTCCGCTTGCCGACCCGGGTCTGCAACATCCACAGCTTGCCGCGTTCGATGGTGAACTCGACGTCGCACAGGTCCCGGTAGTGCCGTTCCAGCGTCGCCATGATGCCGGTCAACTGCCGGAAGCTGGCCGGGTCGATCCGCTCCAACTCGGGCAGGGCGACGGTGTTGCGGATGCCCGCCACCACGTCCTCGCCCTGCGCGTCGGGCAGGTAGTCGCCGTACACGCCGGGCGCGCCGGTGGCCGGGTCGCGGGTGAAGGCCACCCCGGTGCCGGAGTCCGGGCCGAGGTTGCCGAAGACCATCGCCATCACGTTGACCGCGGTCCCCAGGTCGTCGGGGATGTGTTCCTGCCGCCGGTAGAGCCGGGCCCGCTCGGAGTTCCACGACGCGAACACCGACCGTACGGCCAGGTACAACTGCTCGTGCGGCGCCTGGGGGAACTGGTGCCCCACCTGCCGCAGGAAGATCTTCTGGTACGTCTCGACGAGGTCGCGCAACTGCTCGGCGGTCGGTCCGTCCGGGCCTGCGGTGGCGCGCAGCGCTGCCAGCTCCCGGTCGAACTCGTCCGCCGGCACCCCGTGCACGGTGCGGGCGAACATCTGGATCAACCGCCGGTAGGAGTCCCAGGCGAAGCGGGCGTCATCGGCACGGGCGGCCAGGCCCGCCACGGTGGCGTCGTTGAGCCCGATGTCCAGGATCGTCTCCATCATCCCCGGCATCGAGTACCGGCCGCCGGAGCGCACGGCGAGCAGCAGCGGGTCGTGCCGGTCGCCGAGCCGCCGGCCCAGCCGGGCCTCGACCTCCCGCAGATGGGCGTTGATCTCCTCGAACAGGCCGTCCGGCGGCGACCCGGTGTTCAGGTACGCCCGGCAGGCGTCGGTGCTGACCGTGAAGCCCGGCGGCACCGGCAACCCGAGCCGGGTCATCTCGCCGAGGTTGGCACCCTTACCGCCGAGCAGGTCGGCTCTGCTGCGATCACCCTCGATGAAGTCGTAGACGTACCTGGTCATGGCCCCGGCCCTCCACTCCACTCGCCGGTCGGACCTGTCCCTTCGTTGGTAGCAACGGTCGGGGGGCGGCCGGCAGGGCCGGACGGTACGCCGACCGGGCCACAGGTCCCGAGGTTGTCGGTGCCGGTGCGTATCCTCCGGCGATGACCGACGAGCTGTCCCTGCGGCCCGTGTGCGACGACGACCTCCCGCACTTCTTCGCCCACGAGCAGGACCCGGAGGCGGCCTGGATGGCGGCGTTCGGCCCGGCCGACCCGACCGATCGGGCGGTGTTCGACGCGCACTGGGCCCGCATCCGCGCCGACCCCCGGGTCGTCAACCGCACCGTGGTCGTCGACGGCGCGGTGGTCGGGCACGTGGCGGCCTTCCCGGTGGACGAGCACACCGAGGTCAGCTACTGGATCGACCCGCGCCGGTGGGGGCGCGGCCACGCCACCGCCGCGCTGTCCGCCCTGCTGCGCGAGGTGCCGCAGCGGCCGGTGCGGGCCCGCGCCGCGAAGGACAACCGGGCCTCCCTGGCGGTGCTGCGCAAGTGCGGCTTCGTGGTCGTCGGCGAGGACTCGGGGTACGCCGACGGCCGGGGCGTCGAGGTCGAGGAATGGCTGCTGGAGCTGCCCGCCGTCCCCGCTGACCAGGGCGGGCACTAGTCTCGCGGGGTGAACTGGCTCGAACTCGTCGGCTGGGCCGGCTCCGCGCTGCTGGTCTGGTCCCTGCTGCAGACCCGCATCCTGCGCCTGCGCGCCCTCAACCTGGTCGGCTGCCTGATCCTGATCGGCTACAACGCCGCCGTGCAGGTCTGGCCGATGGTCGGCCTCAACGTGGTGCTCACCGCGATCAACGTGTGGTACCTGCGGTCGATGCTTGCCACCCGGCACGACGACCGCGCCTACCAGGTGGTCGAGGTGGGCGTCGGCGACCAGTTCCTGGCCCACACGCTGCGGGTGCACGCCGCCGACATCGCCCGGTTCAACCCCGACTTCCGCCCACCCCCGGCCGACGCCGACCGGTCGGCCTTCCTGGTGGTACGCGACGACGAGGTGGTCGGGGTGGTGCTGTCGCACGCCGAGGCGGACGGGACCGCCCAGATCGACCTGGACTACGTGACCCGCCGCTTCCGGGACTTCACCCCCGGCGAGTTCGTCTACCGCCGCAGCAGCCTGTTCACCGACCGGGGTTTCCGCCGGGTGGTCAGCCCACCCGGCATGGTCGCCCCCTACTACCACCGGCTCGGCTTCCGCCCCGACGGCGACGCGTACGTCCTCGACCTGGCCCCGGCCGCCGGTCGGCGCTGACCCCCGACCGCCGGGCAGCGCGCTGACCGTCGGCCTCCGGCGGCGGTCAGCGGACGGCCGGTCGCAGCCAGGCCGGCCGTCGGGCCCGCAGCCGGTGGGGCCAGGCCGGCCGTCGGGCTCGCGTCGGGTCCCCCGACGGCCGGACGGGGCCGGACCGCCGTGCGGGCCGCATCCGGTCACCGACGATGGCCGTGGGGAGGGTTCGCCGACCGCGCGGTTGGGCACAGACTGGGCTACGCCGGGCGGGTCCTCCGCCCGGCGGCGTCGGCCCGTCGCCGACGCCCCCCGCCTGAGGGAGAGTGCCGGGCGTGCAGAGCTACTGGAGCCAGTTGGCCCTGGTCGGAGTCTTGGTGGTGCTCAACGCGATCTTCGCGGGCAGCGAGATGGCCCTGGTGTCGCTGCGGGACAGCCAGGTGCAGCGGTTGGAACGCACCAGCCGGGCCGGCCGGGTGCTCGCCCGGCTCGCCAAGGACCCGAACCGCTTCCTCGCCACCATCCAGATCGGTATCACCCTGGCCGGGTTCTTGGCCTCGGCCGCCGCAGCGGTCTCCCTGGCCAAGCCGCTCGTCCCGCTGCTCGGTTTCGTCGGCGGCGCCGCCGAGACGGTGGCGATCGTGCTGGTGACCCTGGTGCTGACCTTCGTCACCCTGGTCTTCGGTGAGCTTGCCCCCAAGCGGATCGCGATGCAGCGCGCCGAACGGTGGGCGCTGCTGGTGGCCCGCCCGCTGGACATCCTGTCCAGCTTCACCCGGCCGGCGGTGTGGCTGCTCGGTGCCACCAGCGACCTGGTGGTCCGGTTCGCCGGGGTGGACCCCAAGCAGCAGCCCGACGAGATCGGCCCCGACGAGCTGCGCGACATCGTCGCCGGCAACCACGGTTTCACCAAGGAACAACGCACCATCATCGCCGGTGCGGTGGAGATCGCCGACCGGCAGCTGCGCGCGGTGCTCGTACCCCGGTTGCAGGTCTTCACGCTCGACAGCGGGACCACCGCGGAGGCCGCCCGGCTGCTGCTGGCCGCCACCGGCCACTCCCGGGCCCCGGTGGTGCGCCACGGCGGCCTGGACGACGCGGTCGGCGTGATCCACCTGCGGGACCTGGTGGGGGTGCCGGACGACCGGCCGGTCGACGACTGCGCCCGACCGCCGATGCTGCTGCCCGACTCGCTGCCGGTGGTGGACGCGCTGCGCCAGTTCAAGGCGGAACGGCAGCACATCGCCCTGGTGGTCGACGAGCGGGGCGCGGTCGACGGGATCGTCACCCTGGAGGACATCCTGGAGGAGATCGTCGGGGAGATCTACGACGAGACCGACCGGGACGTCCGCTCGGTACGCACCGAGGCCGACGGGTCGCTGGTGATGCCCGGCACCTTCCCCGTGCACGACCTGACCGACATCGGCGTCGATGTGCCCAACCGGCCGGCCGGTGACTACACCACCGTCGCCGGGATGGTGCTGTCCTGCCTCGGGCACATCCCCACCGTCGCGGGGGAGAGTGTCACCATCGACGGGTGGGAGATGACCGTCACCGGCGTCGACCAGCGCGCCATCTCCCAGATCCGGCTGCACCACGCCCCGACCACGTCCGCCACCGACGAGCAGGAACCCGTCCACGACGAAGCCCACGCCTGACGCCACGACGACGTGGGGCTTGCATCTCAAGCCGCTGGAGATCGCATAGTGGTGGTCGTGAACATGAACGAGCTGTACGCCATCGGGGATGTCGCCCGGCGGACCGGCCTGAGCGTCAGCGCCGTCCGGTACTACGCGGACGCCGGTGTCGTCACGCCGGACGCCACCACCCCGGCCGGCCACCGCCTGTACGACGTGTCGGCCATCGCCCGACTGGAACTGGTCCGGACGCTGCGGGAACTCGACGCCGGCCTGGACGAGATCCGGCGGGTGCTGGCCGGCGAGGCGACCCTGCGCGAGTTGGCGACCACCCACCTCGCCCTGCTGGCCCGGCAGGAGACACGGCTGCGCAGCCGTCGCGCGGTGCTGTCGGCCCTCCTGCGCCAGGACTCCACCGCCGAGCAGGTCACGCTGATGCACAAGCTGGTCGGCATGCCGGACGAGGAACGCGACCGGCTGATCGACGAGTTCTGGGCCGAGGTCTCCACCGGGTGGGAGCCACCGCAGCGGATGGTCGACTGGTGGCGGGCGGCCCGGCCCGAGCTGCCCGAACAACCCACCGCGGCGCAGCTGGAGGCGTGGATCGAGCTGGCCGAGCTGGTCCGGGACCCCGAGGTCCGGCAGGCCGTACGCCATGAGCTGCACCAGGCGTGCACCACCGGGGCCGGGCCGCTGATGAGTTCGCCGCCGATGCTGGACACGCTGGAGACGGGCGCGGCGATCGGCCAACCGGTGCTGGACGCGGCGCGCGAGCGGGTACCGCCGGACTCGCCCCGGGGCAGGGGGATCGCCGACCAGTGGATCGGGTGGTTGACAGGCATCTTCGCGACGCCGGACAGCCCCGGGCTGCCGGACACGCCCGAGTTCCGGATCCAGGCGGCCGACCGGATGCTGGCCGGCGCGGAGTGGGACCGCATGCCGGCGGAGGGACCGTTCGACAGGTACATGGAGTTGGTCGCCACCGTGAACGACGACCCACCGGAGCGGTTCCCGTACGAGTGGCTGGCCGCGGCGTTGCGCGCGTCCGCCCTGCCGGCTCGCTGCGCCGGATAGCACGGTCCCGTGCCGTCCGGCCTGCCCCCGGCCCGCCGGGCTGTCAACCCGACCGGGGTGGCGTCCCGAACGGGAAGCCCGGCACCGGGGGCAGCAGCTGGATCTGGTCGGCGGGGAACTGGCGGGTGTCCCGGCTCAACGCCCGCGCGCTCACCCGGATCAGCCAGGGGCCGGACGGGTGCCGCTGCGCCCCGATCAGCCGGCCCCACATCCGGCTCCACCAGTGGGCGGTCACCAGCACGTCGGTGAGCCGGAGCCGGCCGTCCGGGAAACCACCCCGCACCACCACGTCCACCACCCGCCCCAACCGCCGCCCGTGCAGGTCGTACGCGGTGCGGCCGAGCAGTTCACCCGCTCGCACGGCCGGCGCCCGGTATCCGGTCGATCAGGTGCCGCCGCAGCCAGGTCTCCACCGGCGGGCGGGGCAGCTCGTCGGCGCGGGCCCGCAGCCGGACCGCGCTGTCGATCCGGGCGACCTGATCGAACGGGATGCGCAGCGGCGTCGACGCCCCCTCGGTGAACCGGTCGGCCAGCGCCACCAGCAACCGCCCCATCCGCCCGCCGATCCGCTGCCCGAGCGCCCCCTGCCCGGTCAGCAGGTACGCCACGTAGGGCACGCCCTGCGCGTCGAATGCGAACCCGACGTCGTCGACCTTGCCCAGCAGCAGCCCGTCGGCGTCGACGATCTGCCGGTCGAGCAGTTGCCGGGCGAGCTGGACCCTCACCGTCCCATCCCCGTCCCGACGGCCAACGGGATCGCGGCCACCGACGCCGCCACGATGACCAGCAGGAACACCGCACCGAGCAGGTTGAGCCACGGCCCGTTCACGTCGTCACCCAGGTAGGTGCGGTCGTTGGCGACGACCAGGATCGGCAGGTACGTCAACGGCAGCACCACCGCGCTGGCCACCAGCATGTACTCGGTCAACCGCACCGGGTCGACGGTGGTGGACAGCAGCAGCGTCGCGGCCAGCACGCTGACCAGCAGCACGCTGTGGAACCGGGCGGCCTCCCGGGGACTGACCCGCTTGCCCCACTGCCACCCGAAGTACTGCGCCGCCGCGTACGCCGCCGACAGCCCGGTCTCCAGCGCGGCCCCGAAGGTCACCGCGAAGAACGCCAGCGCGGCGACCGCCAGCCCCACCCCGCCGAACGCCAGCACCACCGGTCGGGCGACCTGGTCGAGGGTCGACAGCGACACCCCGCCCGGGTGGAAGACCACGGTGGCGGCGGCGACCAGCGACAACGCCAGCAGCCCGCCGACCGGGAAGCCGATCAGGACGCTCGACCGGGCATCGGCCAGATCGGCGGCGCTCCAGTTCTCCTCCACCCCGCCGGAGGAGAAGAAGAACACCTCGTACGGGCTGACGGTGGAGGCGAACAACGCCACCGCCACGAACCAGTACGCACCCCAGCCCTGGCCGGCCGTCCCGGGGTGCAGGGCACCGTGGCCGAGCGCCGCCCAGTCGGTCGGCAACCAGAACAGCGCCAGGGCGAACACCAGCAGGGTCAGCCCGGCCAGCCCGAACACCCGCTCCATCAGCTGGAAGCGCATCCGCCACAGCACCAGCCACACGGCGAACGCCGCGACCGGCACCCACAGCAGGTAACTCACCCGGGAGGCCAACTGCAGGGCCAACGCCACCCCGCCCAGCTCGGCGGCCAGGGTCAGCACCGTGACCAGGTAGGACGCCGCCAGGTTGAGCAGCGCGATACGGGGACCCAGGCGTTCGCGGACCAGGTCGAACACCGCCCGCCCGCTGACCGCCGCGATCCGGCCGGCCATTTCCGCGTACGCGCAGATGCCGACCACCCCGAGCACCAGCACCCAGGCGTGGCCCATGCCGAACCGGGCCCCCGCCTGGCTCGCCGCCACCAGGTCGCCGATGTCGACGAAGCCGCCGATGGCCGACAGCACCCCGAGGGTGGCGGCGAGGAGCTTCACGCGGGCCGGCCGACGCGGGGACGCGGTTGTGGCACCCGGGAGCGCCCTCACGGGGGGACGGGATCGGCGGCGGTCATCGAGGCGACGATATCGGCGCAGGAGGCACCGCATCCGGCAAACCGGTCAGGCTTCCCGGGTCACCTGCCCCCGATGCCCGATGCCCGATGCCCGATGCCCGCTGGTCGCCCTGCTCGCTCCGTGCGCTGGTCGCCCTGCTCGCCCTACCCGGCCCGGACGTCCCGCTGGTCGCCCTTCTCGCCCGGCCCGCACGTCCCGCCGGTCGCCCGGGCGGAGGGCCAGGCGGGGGAGCAGCCGGGCCAGGGCGTCGCGGCGTCAGTCCCGGGTGAGGTTCTGCAACCGGACCTGGCCCCGGGAGACCAACCGGCCCTCGGCGTCGGTGATCTCCACCTGCCAGAGCTGCTGGCTGCGTCCCCGGTGCACCGGGGTGCCGACCGCGACCAGCTCACCCTCGCGTACCGCCCGCAGGAAGTCCGTCTGGTTGGACACCCCGACCACGCTGCCCCGGTCGCCGAGCCACAGCGTGCCGCCCACGCTGCCGACGGTCTCCACCACCGTGCAGTAGACGCCGCCGTGCATGATGCCGGCCGGCTGGTGCAGCTCCGGCCGCACCTTCCAGCGGATCACCACCCGGTCGCCGCTGGCCTCGTCGAACGTCAGCCCCAGCAGGCCGACCAGACCATCCGTCATCTCCGGGATCTCCACGGCTTTCCTCCTCGTCGCACCGGCCCGGCCAGCCTAGCCGCGCCGCCGGCCGGCAAACCCGGTACGGCCCCAGGTCGGCAATGGGGGAGAATCGGTGACCGTGACCGACAGCAACCTCCCGCACGGGCGGGACTCCCTGACCGACGACCTGCGGTGGCGCGGCCTGATCCAGGACTCCACCGGCCCCGACGAACTGCGTGCGCTGCTCGACGGCGGGGCGGCCACCTTCTATGTGGGCTTCGACCCGACCGCGCCCAGCCTCCACGTCGGCCACCTGATGCAGGTCACCACCGCCCGCCGGCTCCAACTCGCCGGGCACCGCCCGCTGCTGCTGGTGGGCGGCGCCACCGGCCAGATCGGCGACCCGAAGGAGAGCGCCGAGCGTACCCTCAACCCGCCCGAGGTGGTGGCCGGTTGGGTGCAGCGCATCCGCGACCAGCTCGCGCCCTTCGTGTCGTACACCGGGGAGAACGCGGCGCAACTGGTCAACAACCTGGAGTGGACCGGCGAGATGTCGGTGGTCGAGTTCCTGCGCGACGTCGGCAAGCACTTCCCGGTCAACAAGATGCTCGCCCGTGAGGTGGTGCGGGCCCGGCTGGAGACCGGCATCAGCTTCACCGAGTTCAGCTACCAGCTCCTCCAGGCCAACGACTTCTTCGAGCTGCACCGACGGCACGGCTGCCAGCTCCAGTACGGCGGCTCGGACCAGTGGGGCAACATCACCGCCGGTGTCGACTACGTGCGTCGCCGCGGTGCCGGCCCGGTGCAGGCCTTCACGACCCCGCTGGTCACCCGCTCGGACGGCACCAAGTTCGGCAAGACCGAGGGCGGCGCGGTCTGGCTCGATCCGGAGATGACCAGCCCGTACGCCTTCTACCAGTTCTGGGTCAACGCCGACGACCGGGACGTCACCCGCTACCTGCGGTACTTCAGCTTCCGCTCCCGCGAGGAGCTGGAGGCGCTGGAGAAGGAGACGGCGGAACGCCCGGCGGCCCGCAGCGCCCAACGTGCCCTCGCCGAGGAACTCACCACCCTGGTCCACGGCGCGGAGGAGACCCGGCAGGCCGTCGCCGCCAGCCAGGCGCTCTTCGGTCGGGGCTCGCTGGACGACCTCGCCCCGGAGACGCTGCGTG
Source organism: Micromonospora sp. CA-248260 (assembly GCF_050942205.1). Classification (NCBI taxonomy): domain Bacteria; kingdom Bacillati; phylum Actinomycetota; class Actinomycetes; order Micromonosporales; family Micromonosporaceae; genus Micromonospora; species Micromonospora sp. CA-248260. Next base: position 2,562,155 of record NZ_CP192021.1, read on the forward strand.
CGGCGCTGAGCGAGGCCGGCCTGGTGCAGCTCACCGGTGAGCTGCCCGACGTGGCCGGGTTGCTGCGCGACGCGGGGCTGGTCGGCGGGCTCAAGGAGGCCCGTCGGGTGATCACCGAGGGCGGTGCGTACGTGAACAACACCCGGGTCACCGACGTCGACGCCACCGTCGACCCGGTCGACCTGCTGCACGGCCGTTACCTGGTGCTGCGTCGGGGCAAGCGCTCCTTCGCCGGGGTCGAGCTGCGCCCCTGACGGCCGGGTGTGACGTGCGACGCGTCCGCCGGATTTGACGATCAACTCGGCGGACGCGTAACTTTCTCTCTGCCAGCGCGGAACGGACGAAC
>NZ_CP192021.1:2567500-3652500 GCF_050942205.1 Micromonospora sp. CA-248260
AGACTGACAGGTCGAGCAGGGACGAAAGTCGGGACTAGTGATCCGGCACTTGCGAGTGGAAGCGGTGTCGCTCAACGGATAAAAGGTACCCCGGGGATAACAGGCTGATCTTCCCCAAGAGTCCATATCGACGGGATGGTTTGGCACCTCGATGTCGGCTCGTCGCATCCTGGGGCTGTAGCAGGTCCCAAGGGTTGGGCTGTTCGCCCATTAAAGCGGTACGCGAGCTGGGTTTAGAACGTCGTGAGACAGTTCGGTCCCTATCCGCCGTGCGCGTAGGATACTTGAGAAGGGCTGTCCCTAGTACGAGAGGACCGGGACGGACGAACCTCTGGTGTGCCAGTTGTCCCGCCAGGGGCACGGCTGGTTAGCTACGTTCGGAAGGGATAACCGCTGAAAGCATCTAAGCGGGAAGCCTGCTTCAAGATGAGGTATCCCACCCCACTTTGTGGGGGTAAGGCCCCCAGCTAGACGACTGGGTTGATAGGCCGGAAATGTAAGCCCGGTAACGGGTTCAGTTGACCGGTACTAATAGGCCGAGGACTTGATAACAAGGCTGCTACGCGTCCACTGTGCAACTCTGAACAAACACCAAACAACCCCCCACCATGTGTGGGTGTGTGTGTTGTTTGATATGTTCATAGTGTTACGGCGGTCATGGCGGAGGGGAAACGCCCGGTTACATTCCGAACCCGGAAGCTAAGCCCTCCAGCGCCGATGGTACTGCACTCGGGAGGGTGTGGGAGAGTAGGACACCGCCGGACAACCTTTCAGTCGAGGGCCGCCCCATCCGGGTCGGCCCTCGACTGCGTCGCGCCGTCGGTGGCGCAATCAGGAAGGATTTACCTGTGAGTTCAGGACCGCAGGGCGGAGACCGTCCGCGCCAATATGAAGATCGCTCCGACCGGCCCCAGGGGCGTGACGCCGGCCCTCGGCGGGACGACCGTCCCCCATACCGGGGAGACCGCGACGACCGCGGTGCCTCGCGGGGGGGACCTCGGGGCGGAGACCGGCGCGAGGACGGTTTCCGTTCGGGCCCCCGTACCGGTGACTCCCGGCCCGGCGGTTTCCGTTCCGGTGGGGATTCGCGCGACGGCGGCTTCCGTTCCGGCGACCGACGCGACGGTGGATTCCGACGCGATGGCGACGCCCCGCGCAACGGCGGTGACTCCCGCGGGGGTGGTTTCCGTGGTGGTGACTCCCGTGAGGGTGGTTTCCGTGGTGGGGACCGTCGTGAGGGTGGTTTCCGTTCTGGTCCGCGTGATGGTGATTCCCGTCCCGGTGGTTTCCGTGGTGGGGATCGTCGTGATGATTCGCGTGGTGGGGACCGTGGTGGTTTCCGGTCCGGCCCGCGTGAGGGTGGCTTCCGTGGCGGTGACTCCCGCGAGGGTGGTTTCCGTGGTGGGGACCGTCGCGAGGGCGGCTTCCCAGGTGGGGACCGTCGTGACGGTGGTTTCCGGGGTGGCGAGCGTCGCGAGGGTGCTGCCGGCGGTGAGCGTCGGCCCGGTGGTTTCGGCGGTGGCGATCGCCGCGAGGGTGGTTTCCGGTCCGGCCCGCGTGAGGGCGGCTTCCGGGGCGGTGACTCCCGCGACGGTGGTTTCCGTGGTGGGGACCGTCGTGAGGGTGGTTTCCGTTCTGGTCCGCGTGATGGTGATTCCCGTCCCGGTGGTTTCCGTGGTGGGGATCGTCGTGATGATTCGCGTGGTGGGGACCGTGGTGGTTTCCGGTCCGGCCCGCGCGAGGGCGGCTTCCGCGGCGGCGACTCCCGCGACGGTGATTCCCGTCCCGGTGGTTTCCGTCGGGACGGCGACTCCCGCGACGGTGGTTTCCGAGGCGGTGACCGTCGGCCCGGTGGCGACTCCCGCGAGGGTGGTTTCCGGGGTGGTGACCGTCGGCTCGGTGGCGACTCCCGCGAGGGTGGTTTCCGTGGTGGGGATCGTCGTGATGATTCGCGTGGTGGGGACCGTGGTGGTTTCCGGTCCGGCCCGCGTGAGGGCGGTTTCCGTGGTGGGGACTCCCGTGAGGGTGGTTTCCGTGGCGGTGATCGTCGTGAGGGTGGCTTCGGTGGGGACCGTCGTGAGGGTGGTTTCCGTTCTGGTCCGCGTGATGGTGATTCCCGTCCCGGTGGTTTCCGTGGTGGGGATCGTCGTGATGATTCGCGTGGTGGGGACCGTGGTGGTTTCCGGTCCGGCCCGCGTGAGGGTGGCTTCCGTGGTGGGGACTCCCGTGAGGGTGGTTTCCGCGGTGGAGATCGTCGCGAGGGCGCTGCGGGGGGCGAGCGTCGGCCCGGTGGTTTCGGCGGTGACCGCCGTGAGGGTGGTTTCCGTGGTGGGGACTCCCGTGAGGGTGGTTTCCGTGGTGGTGACCGTCGTGAGGGTGGCTTCGGTGGCAGCCGGGGTGGAAGCGGCTTCCAGGGTGGTGACCGCCGCGAGGGTGGTTTCCGCTCCGGCCCCCGCGAGGGTGACTCCCGCCCCGGCGGGTTCCGCCGGGACGGCGACTCCCGCGAGGGTGGCTTCCGGGGCGGTGACCGTCGTGAGGGCGGTTTCCGTGGCGGCGAGCGCGACCATGACCGGCCGCGCCGCGACGACCAGCGCGGTGGCGAGGACCGCCGCGAGGGCGGGTTCGGCGCCGACCGGGACCGCCGGGACGAGGCCGACGCCCGTCCGGCTGCGCCGGCACTGCCGGACGAGATCCTCGCGAGCGACCTCGACACGGCCGTTCGTGCCGAACTCCTCTCGCTGAACAAGCCGGTTGCGGAGACCGTCGCGCGGCATCTGGTCGCCACCGGTCAACTGATCGACGAGGACCCGACGGAGGCGCTCGCGCACGCGATGGCCGCCCGGCGGTTGGCGTCCCGGATCTCGGCCGTCCGTGAGGCGGTCGGGCTGGCCGCGTACCACGCGGGGGAGTGGCAGACGGCGATCGCCGAACTGCGCACCTACCACCGGATGACCGGGTTGCAGAGCCACCTGGCGGTGCTCGCGGACTGTGAGCGCGCCCTGGGTCGACCGGAACGCGCGATCGATCTGTTCCGGGGGGCCGACAGCGCCAAGCTCGACAAGGCCGTCGCGGTCGAGCTGCTGATCGTTGCCGGTGGGGCCCGCGCCGACCTGGGGCAGAAGGACGCCGCGGTGGCGATGCTCCAGGTCCCGGAGCTGACCACCGACGTCGCCGAGCCGTGGACCGCCCGGTTGCGCTACGCCTACGCCGACGCACTGCTCGCGGTGGGTCGGCGCGAGGAGGCCCGGGAGTGGTTCTCGCGGGCCGCCGACGTGGACGCCGATGGTGAGACCGATGCCCCGGAGCGGCTGCTGGAACTCGACGGCGTCGTGATCGAGGGCGACGACGAGGACGACGAGCCGGTCGAGGAACCGGCCGCCGAGGCCAGCACGCTGCCGGCCGGGGCGGACACCACCTCCGACGACCGCGCCGAAGGCGACCGCGACGACGAGGACGACTTCGACGGGGAAGCCGATGTCGCCGAGGACGACCCCGACGGGGAAGCGGACCTGGACGACGAGATCCGCGACGGTCACGGCGACCGCGAGCGCGCCGAGGATCGTACCGGTGACAACGACCGTGGCGAGAGCGCCGAGCAGAGCGGGCGCGACGACGACCCCGACGACGAGCCGGCCGCCCACGCCGGTGTTGCGGGCGACGACGCCGACGACAGCCCCTCGGGTGCCGCGGCCACCCGACTCGACCCCGGTGCGGGTGCGGCCGGTCAGGTCGACGACGCGCCGACCCCGGTCGAGGGCCGGCCGGTGGACGGGCGCGGCGCGGAGACGGACCAGCGATGACCGAGGTCGCCGGGGGTCGGCTTGTCGACGGGTACGCCCTGGTCGTGTTCGACCTGGACGGAGTGATCTACCTGATCGACCGGCCGATCCCCGGCGCGGTCGAGGCCCTCGGCGCGTTGCGGGCCGAGGGCCGGTCGGTGGCGTTCGCCACGAACAACGCCTCACGCCGTTCCAGCGAGGTCGCCGACCTGCTCACGGGAATGGGCGTACCGGCCGATCCGGCGGAGGTGCTCACCTCGGCTGCGGCCGCCGCCGAGGTGCTGCGGGACCGCCTTCCCGCCGGTGCCGCGGTGCTCGTCGTCGGGGCCGAGGCGCTGCGCGCCGAGATCCGCGCCGTCGGGCTCACCCCCGTCGACCGCGCCGACGCCGCGCCGGTCGCCGTCGTCCAGGGGTACGGCCCGCAGGTGGGCTGGGTGGACCTCGCCGAGGCGTCGGTGGCGATCCGGGCCGGGGCGACCTGGGTGGCCACCAACACCGACCGGACGTTGCCGAGCGGACGTGGTCCGTTGCCCGGCAACGGCTCGTTGGTGGCGGCCCTGCGGCACGCCCTCGACCGGGCACCCGACGTGGTGGTCGGCAAGCCGGAGCCGGCACTGTTCGCCACCGCCGCCCGACGGGCCGGCACCGGCCGGTCACTGGTGGTCGGCGACCGGCTCGACACCGACATCGAGGGTGCCCGCCGGGCCGGGTTGGACAGCCTGCTGGTGCTGACCGGCGTCAGCGACGTACCCGAACTGTTGGCGGCTGCCGAACAACGGCGGCCGACCCATGTGGCGGTGGACCTGGCCGGGCTCTTCGACCCGGCGGCGGTGGTCCGGGTTCCCGGTGCCCCGCAGGCCGGTGGATGGTCGGCCACGGCGGTGGACGGGGCGGTGGAGTTGCGGGGTGCCGGACGGCCGCTCGACGCGCTGGCCGCGCTCTGCGCGGTCGCCTGGGCGGCGGGCACCGGTGCGGACGTCCGACCGGCCTCGCCGGAGGCGGAGCAGGTGCTGGCCGGCTTCGGACTGGCCACCTGACCGGCTCTCTGAGCCAGCGAGCCAGCCGGCCGGCCGAGCTGGGGCCAGCCCGGTCACCGGGGCCCGGCTCCGGCCGGCCACCTGCGGACGGCTCCGCCAGCTCCGGCCACCTCGCCGCCAGCTCGGCCGGCTGAACAGCGGGCCCGGGGCGGCACCGACCCGACAGCGGGTGGTGCCGCCCCGGCCTGTCTGTCGGCCGACCGTGGCGGGTCGTCGGCGGTGTCGCCCGCTCAGAGCAGCTTGCGTAGCTTCAGCAGGTCGAACGGGCTGGCCTTGATGGAGATCCGCCGGGCGGCGACCGCCTTGGTGACGTCGAGCTGGCCGTGCACCAGGGCGACCAGGTCGTCGCTGCTGGTGACCAGGGCGATCTTTGCCTTGGGGTCGTCGCCGTCGGTGAGATCGAGCAGCCGGCCACCGGCGATCCGACCGTGGAAAGCGGTCTCCAGGTCGGTGATCCGGCAGGCCAGGGTGCGGTCCAGATCGATCTTGTTGGACACGTCGGCGTGCCGGTCCAGGCGGTCGGCAAGATCCCGCAGCGCCTGACGGCACTCGTCCACGGTGGCCACATCGTCTCCCTCACACCCGCCACGCCGTTTCCGGCACCGTACCGCAATGGGCGACCCGGGGCGCCCGGTAGCGTGAGGGCCGCACACTGCCCCCACGGAAGGACTCAGTCATGCAGGACGCGTGGCGCGCCTACCTGGAGCTGGCCCTGGGCCTGACGGAAGCGCCCCGGAAGAGGGCCCAGGACGCCGCCCGGCGGCTGGTCGGGACGGGCGGCGCGACCGCCGGGCAACTCCAGTCGCTCGCCGAGGAAATCCTCGCCACCGGGGCGGCCAACCGGGAAGCGCTGACGAAACTGGTCCGGTTCGAGGTCGACCGGGCGCTCGGTGCGGTGGGGTTGGCCACCGCCGACGAGGTCGCCGAACTGACCCGCCGGGTGCACGAGCTGGAACGGCAGCTGCGTGAGGCGAAGAGCGGACCGGGCACCCCGCCGACCGGGCCGGTCGCGCCGGAAACGACCGTCCCGTCGGTCGCCACCGCCGCCCCGGACACCACTGTCCCACCGGACACCACTGTCCCGCCGGTCGACACCGCCGTGCCGGAAACGACTGCCCCGTCGGCTGCCACCGCCGTGCCGACGACGTCCGGCCCGTCGACTGCCGGCGACCCGGTGACCGGGGCCACGGCGCAGAAGACCGCGGCGCAGAAGACCGTGGCGCAGAAGACCGTGGCGAAGAAGACCGTGGCGAAGAAGGCGGTGGCCAAGAAGGCCGTGCGGAAGGCGGGTCCGCCGGAAGGCTCCGCCGGGCCGGGCGGTGCCGACGACGGCGCACCGCCGCCCCGACCGGTCAAGAAGACCAGCCCCGACCGACGAGGCACCGGTGGTGCCGCGTGACCAGCTCCACCGGCGGCCGGTCGTGACCGGCCCGTTCCGCCCCGGCCCGCCCCCGGCGGGTAGGCCCGGTCTGCCGCTGGGCGGTCGTCCGGGTCCCGCGCCCACGGCCCGCCCCGGCCCGTCGGTGGGTGTCGGCTTCGACGATGATGTCGACGACGCCCGGCATCCCGCCGTCGACGCCGCCGTCCAGGCGATGGCCAACGCCGAGGGGCTGCCCCCGGCTGACCAGATCGCCCAGTACGAGGCGGCGTACCAGACGTTGCGGGAGACCCTCGCCACCATCGACCAGGCCTGAGCGGACCGGAGAGAACCACCCCATGGCACGTCGTACCCGGCTGGACGCCGAACTCGTCCGTCGCGGCCTGGCCCGGTCCCGGGAGCAGGCCGGGGCGTTGATCGAGGCCGGTCGGGTCCAGCTGCGCGGGGTGCCCGCCCGCAAGGCCGCCGCGATGGTCGATCCGGCCGATCCGCTGCTGGTCACCGGCGCGGACCCGGCCGACGAGTACGTCTCCCGGGGCGGTCACAAGCTGGCCGGCGCGCTCGCCGCCTTCGGTCCCGCGGGGCTGCGGGTGGCCGGCCGGCGCTGCCTGGACGCCGGAGCGTCGACCGGCGGGTTCACCGACGTGCTGCTGCGGGCCGACGCGGCGGAGGTCGTCGCCGTGGACGTCGGCTACGGGCAGCTCGCCTGGGCGCTGCGTACCCACGAACGGGTCCGGGTGCTGGACCGCACCAACGTGCGGACCCTCACCCCGGAGGTGATCGGTGGGGCGGTGGACCTCACCGTGGCCGACCTGTCGTTCATCTCCCTGCGCCTGGTGCTGCCGGCGCTGGCCGGCTGCACCAGGAGCGACGGTGACCTGGCGCTGATGGTCAAGCCGCAGTTCGAGGTGGGCAAGGAGCGGGTCGGCGCCGGGGGTGTGGTGCGGGACCCGGCGTTGCGGGCCGAGGCGGTGCTGGCCGTGGCGGCGACCGCCGCCGGACTGGGACTGGGGCTGGCGGACGTGGCGGCCAGCCCGCTGCCGGGTCCGAGCGGCAACGTCGAGTTCTTCGTGTGGTTACGCCGGGACGCCCCGTCGGCCGACGCCGAGCGGGTGCACGCCGTGGTGGCCGCCGGGCCGACCGGCCCCGGGCCGGACCCGGTTTCGGGGAAGGTGGCAGGGTGAGCGTGGTGTGCGACGTCGGGACGGTGTCCCGCGAGGGTGGACGGGAGGCGGGTCCGGTGGACCTCAGCGACGGCGGGGCCCTTCGGGTGCCCGAGGGGCGGTGGCGTCGGTGAGCCGGACCGCGCTGCTGGTGACGCACACCGGGCGTCGCCGGAGCACCGAGCACGCCCGGGCGGTCGCCGCCGATCTCATCGCGGCCGGTTTCGAGGTGCGGGTGGTGGCCGAGGAGGCCGAGGATCTCGACCTGCCCGGGGTGGTGCCGATGGCCGGTCAGCGGGCGGCCGAGGGTGCCGAGATCGTCTTCGCGCTCGGCGGTGACGGCACCTTCCTGCGCGCCGCCGAGCTGGCCCGCCCGACGAAGGTGCCGCTGCTCGGCATCAACCTGGGCAAGGTGGGTTTCCTCGCTGAGGCGGAGATCGACGACCTCGACACGGCGGTACGGGACGTGGTCGGGCGCAACTACACGGTGGACGAACGCCTCACCCTCGATGTGACCGCCGAGTTCGACGGTGGCCCGACCATCGAGTCGTGGGCGCTCAACGAGATCAGCGTGGAAAAGGGCGAGCGCGCCCAGATGCTGGAGCTGCTGGTCGACGTGGACGGTCGGCCGCTGTCGCGCTACGGCTGCGACGGTGTGGTCTGCGCCACCCCCACCGGCTCCACCGCGTACGCGTTCTCCGGGGGCGGGCCGGTGGTCTGGCCCGAGGTGGAGGCGCTGCTGCTGGTGCCGATCAGCGCGCACGCGTTGTTCAGCCGTCCGCTGGTGACCGCGCCCACCTCCACGTTCGTCATCACGGTCGACCCGTTCACCACCCTGGCGGTGCTGTGCTGCGACGGTCGGCGGGTCTACGACCTGCCGCCGGGGGCGACGGTGACGGTGCGTCGGGGCGCGCTGCCGGTGCGGGTGGTGCGGTTGCGGGACCGGCCGTTCACCGACCGGCTGGTGGCCAAGTTCGACCTGCCGGTGCAGGGCTGGCGGGGCAGCCGCCGCTGATCCTGCGGCGGACCCGGGCGGGGATCGCCCTGGGCGCCCGGAGTCGCCGAGACCTGCGGCCGGCGACAACGGGATCGTTCGTGGTCACCCTTGGCGTGCCACCGGTGCCACCGAGGCGTCCACCAGCGGTGCTGCCCCCGCGGCAGCAGAGCGGATCGTCCCCGGCCCGGATGGTGGGCCGTGCCGGCTGGTCAACTGTCCCAGCACGCGTCTACTGTCGGGTGCTGTGCTGGAAGAGCTGCGGATCACCGGACTGGGCGTCATCGAGGACACCACCCTGCCGCTGGCCGGCGGGATGAACGTCATCACCGGTGAGACCGGTGCCGGCAAGACGATGGTGGTGACCGGCCTCGGCCTGCTGTTCGGCGGTCGGGCCGACGCGGGCCGGGTGCGGGCCGCGCCGGGTCGGGCGACTGTCGAGGGGCGGCTGCGGCTGGGCGGTCGGGTGGCCGACGTCGTGCACGCCCGGATCGTCGACGCCGGTGGTGGACCCGACGACGACGGTTCGCTGCTGATGAGCCGTACGGTCACCGTGGAGGGTCGGTCCCGGGCGCATCTGGGTGGCCGGAGCATGCCGGTGTCGATGCTCGGCGAGGTCGGCGAGCAGGTGGTGGCGGTGCACGGTCAGTCCGACCAGTTGCGCCTGCTACGCCCCGCCGAGCAGCGGGCCGCGCTGGACCGGTTCGCCGGTCCCGGGCACGAGAAGCTGGTCGACGCGCTGCGGGAGGCGTACGGGCGGTGGCGGCAGGTGGTCGACGACCTGGCCGACCGGCGCAGCAACGCCCGGGCCCGGCACCAGGAGGCCGATCTGCTGCGGCTGGGCCTCGACGAGATCACCCGGGTCGACCCGCAGCCCGGCGAGGACGACGAGCTGAAGGCCGAGGCGCAGCGGCTGGAGCACGCCGAGGGGCTGCGGACGGCGGCGCAGCTGGCGCACCTGTGCGTGGCCGGCGGGGTGGAGGCGGCCGACGACACCCCGGACGCCACGGCGCTGCTGGGCACGGCCCGGCGCACCCTGGAGGCGCAGGCCGGCACCGATCCGGCGCTGGGTGAGCTGGCCGGGCGGTTGGAGGAGGCGGCCACCCTGGTGGCGGACGTCTCGGCGGAGTTGTCGACCTATCTGGCGGCGTTGGACGCCGACCCGGCCCGGTTGCAGACGATCTATGAGCGGCGGGCCGCGTTGCGTGCGTTGACCCGTAAGTACGCCGACGACGTCGACGGGGTGATCGCCTGGGCCGAGCGGGTCCGGACCCGGCTGGCCGACCTGGACACCTCCGACGAGCTGCTCGACGAGTTGGACCGGGAGGCCCAGCGCCTCGCCGGTGAGGTGGCCGAGCTGGCGGGCCGGTTGTCGGCCTCCCGGCAGGAGGCGGCGGTCCGGTTCGCCGAGCAGGTCACCGTGGAGCTGGCCGGGCTGGCGATGCCGCACGCCCGGATCGAGGTGGCGGTGCTGCCCCGGCCGGCCGGCCGGTCCGAGCCGACGCTGTCGGTCAACGGGGTCGAGTGCGGGGTCGGCCCGGACGGCGCGGACGAGGTGGAGTTGCGGCTGCTGGCCCACCCGGGTGCGCCGTCGCTGCCGTTGCAGCGGGGAGCCTCCGGCGGTGAGCTGTCCCGGGTGATGCTCGCCATCGAGGTGGTGTTCGCCGGTTCGGGCGGCCCGCCGACGTTGGTGTTCGACGAGGTCGATGCGGGTGTGGGTGGGCAGGCGGCGGTGGAGATCGGTCGGCGGTTGGCCCGGCTGGCGCGTAGTCACCAGGTGCTGGTGGTGACGCACCTGCCGCAGGTGGCGGCGTTCGCCGACCGGCACCTGGTGGTGGCGAAGGACACCGGGGGTGCGGTGACCACCAGCGGGGTGCGGGTGGTGGAGGACACCGAGCGGGCCCGGGAGCTGGCCCGGATGCTGGCGGGTTTGCCGGATTCGGATCTGGGTATCGCCCATGCCGAGGAGCTTCTGGCCGTCGCGGCCAAGGAAAGACGGCCCTGACCGCAACGATTGTGAGCGGAGGCACACCGGCCTGTGCTCCGGTGTGCTTCCCTGGGTAGGCGGCCCTGCTCAGGCATGTCGCAACGGAAATGCCTGCCTCCCATGCCAGGATGGTCACGATGCGTCTACCCACGTTGCGCCGGACCCGGAACGCGGAACCGGACTCAGTTCTCGGCACCGCACGTCTGGACCGCCGTACCAAACGGCTGGTCGGCCGGCTCCGCCCCGGTGACATTGCGGTGATCGACCACGTCGACCTGGACCGGGTGGCGGCCGACTCGCTGGTCGCGGTCGGGGTCGCTGCGGTGCTCAACGCCAAGCCGTCGGTCTCCGGCCGGTATCCGAACCTCGGCCCCGAGGTGCTGATCGGGGCCGGCATCCTGCTCCTGGACGACCTCGGTGAGGGGGTCTTCGAGCGGCTGCGGGAGGGCGACACCGTCCGGATCGAGGGCAACACCGTCTTCGTCGGCGACGAGCCGGTGGCGCACGGTGACCTCCAGGACGCCGAGACGGTCGCCAAGGCGATGTCCGACGCCCGCGAGGGTCTGTCGGTGCAGCTGGAGGCGTTCGCCGCCAACACCATGGACTACCTGCGCCAGGAACGCGACCTGCTGCTCGACGGGGTGGGCGTACCCGAGATCCAGACCCCGGTGCAGGGTCGGCACTGCCTGATCGTGGTGCGGGGGTACGACTACAAGGCCGACCTGGACGTGCTGCGCCCGTACATCCGGGAGTTCAAGCCGGTGTTGATCGGCGTGGACGGCGGGGCGGATGCGCTGGTCGAGGCGGGGTACACCCCCGACATGATCATCGGGGACATGGACTCGGTCACCGACGACGTGTTGCGCTGCGGCGCCGAGGTGATCGTGCACGCCTACCCGGACGGCCGGGCACCCGGTCTGGCCCGGGTCAACGGGCTCGGGGTGCCGGCGATCACCTTCCCGGCCGCCGCCACCAGCGAGGACCTCGCCATGTTGCTGGCCGACGAGAAGGGCGCCTCGCTGCTGGTCGCGGTCGGCACCCACGCCACGCTCGTCGAGTTCCTGGACAAGGGGCGCGGCGGGATGGCCTCCACCTTCCTCACCCGGCTCAAGGTCGGCGGCAAGCTGGTCGACGCCAAGGGCGTGAGCCGGCTCTACCGGCAGAGCATCTCCGGCTCGTCCCTGCTGCTGCTGGTCCTCTCGGCGATCGCCGCGATGGCGTCCGCCGTGGCGGTCTCCACCGTCGGCAAGGCGTATTTGGGCGTGGTCTCCGAGTGGTGGGACAATTTCGTGTTCCAGCTCGGCCAGCTCTTCTAGCTCCCGACCGATCAAGAGGCTGCAAGCGTGATCAACTTCCGGTACCACGTGGTGTCCCTGACCGCGGTCTTCCTGGCGTTGGCGATCGGCCTGGTGGTCGGTACGGCCGCCCTCAACGGCCCGGTTGCCGACTCCCTCAAGGAGACGGTCAACTCGCTGCGCAAGGACAACCAGCAGATGCGGCAGTCGGTCAACAGCCTCCAGAAGGAGCTTGACCTCGAGGAGGACTTCGCCGCCGAGATGGCGCAGCTCTACCTGCCCGGCAAGCTCACCGGCAAGCGCGTCATGGTGCTCAGCCTGCCCACCGGGCGGGAGCACACCGAGGGTGTGCTCAAGATGCTCCAGACCGCCGGGGCCACCGTGACCGGCCGGGTCGACGTACAGGACAAGTTCATCAACCCGGACAACAACACCAACCTGATGGAGCTGGCCGTCACCGCCGCCCGCCCCACCGCGCCCGCCTCGGCGCTGCCCGGCAACGGCAACGGCGTGGAGACCTCCAGCGCCCTGCTGGCCAGCGTCCTGCTCGACCGGACGCCGGGCACCCCGCCGGTCACCGACGCCGACCGGCGGGCGGTGCTGGCCGCGTACGCCAACGCCGGGTACCTCACCAGCGAGGAGAAGGTCACCGGGCCGGCCGAGGCCGTGGTGGTGGTCAGCGGGCAGCCCTACGTCGACAAGGACTCCGCCAAGAAGGACGAGTCGGTGGTGAAGGTCGCCGAGCAGTTCGACCGCACCGGGGCGATCGTCGTCGGCGGCAACGGCTCCGCCGGGGGCAACCTGGTGGCTGTCGTACGCGGCGACCCGGTGCTGGCCCAGACCATCTCCACCGTCGACAACGCCAACACCGTGCAGGGGCAGCTGGTCACCAGCCTGGCCCTGGTCCAACAGCTCACCGAGAAGCGGGCCGGTCAGTACGGCGTCGGCGACAACGCCACGCTGGTGCCTAGACTGCCCCAGTGAACGAACCACGTACCCCGGTGACCGGTTACCACCCGCCCGCCCCGTCCGGCGGTGCCGCGTGAGCGGGATCGGGCGGCTGCTCGCCGCCGCCGCCGGAGCCGCCGCCGCCCGGTACGCGCTGCGGGAGGCCCGTACCTCCCCGGCGGGTCCGGCGCTGGAGCGGACCAACTTCCGGGGCCGTACCGTCAGCCTCGCCGCCGGACCGGCGCTGGCCGTCGGGGCGTCCGGCGCGGGGCGCTCGGCGCGGCCAGCGTCCCGGCTGGCGCGGCGGTGCTCGTCGCCGGCCTCGGCGCGGGCGCCGTCGGGCTCTACGACGACGTGGTGGGTGCCCGCCCGGAGCAGAAGGCCGCCAAGGGTTTCGCCGGTCACCTCGCCGCACTGCGGGCCGGCCGGGTCACCGCCGGCATGGTCAAGGTCGCCGGGGTGGGTGCGGCCGGGCTCGCCGCGGCCGTGCTGCTCGCCGCCGATCCGAAGGTCGCCGCGCACCCCCGCCGGCAGCGTCACGGCGCACTCGGCCGCACCGTCGACGTGCTGCTCGGTGCGGGCGTGGTCGCCGGCACCGCCAACCTGCTCAACCTGCTGGACCTGCGTCCCGGCCGGGCGTTGAAGTCCGGGGTGCTGCTCGGCGTGCCGCTGGCCGGTGGCCCGCACGCCGGGATCGCCGCCGGTGCGGTCGGCGCCGCCGCCGGGCTGCTCGACGAGGACCTCGGTGAGCGGGTGATGATCGGCGACAGCGGAGCCAACGCGCTCGGCGCGCTGCTCGGGGTGGCCCTGGCCGCCCGCACCGGCCCGCTCGGCCGGGCCGGTCTGCTCGCGGTCCTCGCCGGCCTCACCGCGGCAAGTGAGAAGGTCAGCTTCACGGCGGTCATCCAGCGCACCCCGGTGCTGCGGGAACTCGACGCGCTGGGCCGGCGATCCGACTGACGTGACCAGACCGGCACCCCTCGCCGGCGTCGGTCGGGTGGCCGGCGCCGCCGCACTCATCGCCGTGCTCACCGTGCTGGCCCGGCTCGCCGGCTTCGGCCGTACCGCCGTTTTCACCTGGGTCGTCCAGGACAGCGACCTCGGCGGCATGTACGTGATCGCCAACACCGTCCCCAACATCATCTTCGAGATCGTCGCCGGTGGGGCGCTGGCCAGTCTGGTCGTACCGCTGCTGGCGGGGCCGGTCGCGGCGGGTGACCGGCGGGCGGTGGCCGCCACCACCGGCGCGTTGCTGACCTGGACGGTGACCCTGCTGGTGCCGTTGGCGGCGCTGGTGGCGGTGTTCGCCGACCCGATCGTGGCGGTGATCTCCGACGGGCGGTCCCCGGCGGAGCTGGCCGCCGGGGCACGGATGCTGCGGGTGTTCGCCCCGCAACTGCCGCTCTACGGCATCGGCATCGTGCTCACCGGGGTGCTCCAGGCGCACCGCCGGTTCGCCTGGCCGGTCGTCGCGCCGCTGCTGTCCAGTCTCACCGTCGTCGGGGTCTACGTCGTCTTCGGCGTCACCCAGGGCCGGGACGCGAGCATCGCGCAGGTCAGCCGGGCCGGTGAGCTGATCCTCTCCGGCGGCACCACCGTCGGGGTGGTGGTGTTGTCGCTGTCGCTGTTGGTCCCGCTGCGCCGGCTCGGGCTGACCTGGCGGCCCGGCTACACGTTCCCCGCCGACGCGCGGGCCCGGGTCGGTGGGCTCGCCGTCGCCGGGGCGGTCACTGTCACCGCCCAACAACTCGCCCTGGTGGTCATCCTCAACCGGGTCTCCGGCGGCCCCACCGGCTCCCCGCAGGTCTACAACCTCGCCCAGACCATGTACCTGCTGCCCTGGGCGGTGCTCGCGGTGCCGCTGGCGGTCGCCGCGTACCCCGGCCTGTCCGCCGCCGCCGCGACCGGCGACGAGCAGGGCTACCGGACGACGGTCGCCGCGACCACCCGGGGGGTGCTGCTGTTCAGCTTCCTCGGCGCGGCGGCCCTGGTCGGCACCGCCGAACCGGTCGGCCGGTTCTTCCCGCTCGGCGCGGAACCCACCGCCGCCGCGATCGTCGGGTTCGCCCCCGGACTGGTCGGCTACGGCCTGTTCGCGGTGCTGTCGAGGGCCCTCTACGCCCGGGGGGCCACCCGGGTGGCCACCGCCGCCATCACCACCGGCTGGCTGCTGGTGCCCCTGGTCGCCATGCCACTCGCGGCGCTGCTGCCGCGCGCCGACCGGGTGCTGGCCGTCACCCTGGCGAACTCCGTCGGCATGCTGGTCCTCGGGGCGCTGCTGGTCGGCGCGGTGTCCCGGGCCGCCGGTCGGGCCGCCCTCGCCGGTGCCGGTCGGGCCGCCACCGCCGGCCTGCTGGCCGCGCTGCTGGCCGCCCCGGCCGGTCTGCTCACCGCCCGCCTGCTCGCCGGCGGCGGCACCCCGACGACAGCCGGGGCACTCGTGCAGGGCATGCTGTCCGGGGCCGTGGTCGGCGTGCTGTTCCTCGCCGTCGCCTGGCTGGTGGACCGGCGGGACGTCGGGCCGCTGCTCACCGGCGTACGACGCCAGCTGGGTGGCCGGCGACCGGCGGGTGACCCGCAGGACGGCGTCGCCCGCGACGCCGGTGACGGGAAGGAGACCCTCTCCCCATGACCGACGCGACGTCCGCCCCCGAACCCCGGGGCACGGTGGTGCTGCTGCTCGCCTCCAGCACCGGCGGGGTGGGTCAACACGTCCGCTCGGTGGCCCGGGGGCTCGTCGAGGCCGGCCAGCCGGTGCTGGTCTGCGGCCCGGCCGCCACCGGCGAGCAGTTCGACTTCGCCGCCACCGGGGCCCGGTTCACCCCGGTGGAGATCTCGGCCAACCCGACCCCCGCCGACGCCCGGGCGGTCACCGCGCTGCGCCGGGCGCTGGCCGACACCGACGTCCGGGTGGTGCACGCCCACGGGTTGCGCGCCGGGCTCGTCGCGGCGCTCGCCCGGCCCGCCGTACCACTCGTGGTCACCTGGCACAACGCGGTGCTCGCCGGTGGGCTACGCGGGCGGTTGTCCCGGCTCGCCGAACGGATGGTCGCGCGGTCCGCCCGGGTCGCCCTGGGGGCTTCGGCGGACCTGGTGGACCGGGCCGCCGCGCTGGGCGCCACCGACGCCCGGCTCGCCCCGGTCGCCGCGCCGGCCCTGCCCGCCCCGCGTCGCCGCCGCGCCGCCGTCCGTGCCGAGTTCGGTGTCACCGCCGGGCAGCCGCTGGTGCTCTCCGTCGGCCGGCTGCACCCGCAGAAACGCTACGACGTGCTCGTCGACGCCGCCGCGCGGTGGCGTACCCGCATCCCGCCACCGGTGGTGGTGATCGCCGGCAGCGGCCCGGCCTACCTGCCGCTGGCCGCCCGGATCTCCGCCGCCCGGGCCCCGGTGACCCTGCTCGGACACCGTACCGACGTGGCTGACCTGCTCGCCGGGGCCGACCTGGCTGTGGTGACCAGCGACTGGGAGGCGCGGCAACTGTTCGCCCAGGAGGCGCTGCGCGCCGGCGTGCCACTGGTGGCGACCGCCGTCGGTGGGCTGCCCGAGCTGGTCGGCGACGGCGCGCTGCTGGTGCCGGCCGGCGACGTCGACGCGGTGGACGCCGCCGTGCGGTCGCTGCTGGACGACCCGGACCTGCGCGCCGACCTGGCCCACCGGGGGGCCGTCCGGGCGGCCGGCTGGCCCACCGAGGCCGACACCGTCGCCGCGCTGCGGGACCTCTACACCGAACTCGACGCCGACGGTCGGCCCGGCCGCACCGGGTCGGCGGTCCCCGGCACCGACACCCCCTCGACGGGACGCGCCTGATGCTGCGCCGATTCACCCCGGTCCTGCTCACCCTGATCGTGGTGGCGCTCGGCGTCACCGCGTTGGCCGCCCGCCCCGAAAGCAGCCCACCCCGACGCACCGCCGACTTCGTGGTCCTCGCCGGGGTGGCCGGGCTGCGCTGGTCCGACGTCGACCCGCAGAGCACCCCGACGCTGTGGCGGATGGCCCAGCAGGGGTCCATCGGTTCGCTGTCGACCCGCTCCGCGCACCGCCCGACCTGCCCGGTGGACGGCTGGCTCACCCTCGGCGCGGGCAGCTACGCCGGCTGGAACGGCAGCCGGCAGCCCGGCGGCTGCCCGCCCGCCGCGGTGACCGTCGAGCAGCCCGACGGCATCGGCGCGAACCTCCCCAACCAGGAGAGCGTGGTCGCCTACAACGCCGACCGGCAACCCTGGGGCGCGGTGCCCGGTTCGCTGTCGGAGTCGGTGCGCTGCTCGGTGGCGGTCGGCCCGGGTGCCGCCGTCGCCGCCGCCCGTCCCTTCGGCCGCGTCGACCGGTACGCCCCGGGACTGCCGGCCGACCCGGCCGGGCTGCTCGGCTCCTGCGTGCTGAGCATCGTCGACCTGGGCACGGTCAGCGGCACCGACCCGGCGGACCGGCGGGCGGACGCCCGGCGTGCCGACGAGGCGTTGGCGAAGGTGCTCGCCGCCCGGCCGCAACGGTCGCTGGTGCTGGTCGCCGGGGTGTCCGACACCGAGACGCCGGCCCGGCTGCACGTCGTCGTCGCCGACGGCCCGGGCTGGGAGAACGGCTGGCTCACCTCCGCCAGCACCGGCCGGGAGGGTTACCTGCAACTGGTCGACCTGGCGCCGACCGCGCTGGTCGCGCTGGGCCGGCCGATGCCGGAGCGGCTCTTCCTCGGCCGTCCCGCGGTGAAGGTCGACGGTCGCCCCGACGACCTGGCCGCCGCGATCAGCGCGCCGGCCGACGCCGACCGGGAGGCCGCCGCCCAGCGGGCCGTGGCCGGCTGGTTCTTCGCCCTGCTCGCCGCCGCCCAGGTCGTGCTGGCCGTCGCGGTGCTGCCGCTGCTGCGCCGGGCCCGCCGCCTCGCCGGCCCGCACAGCCCGCCGCCGGTGTCCCGCCGGATCGTGGCGACCGTGGAGTTGCTGCTGATCGCCGTCGCCCTGGCGGTGCCCGCGGCGTTGCTCGCCGACGCGGTGCCCTGGTGGCGGGGCGACCACGCCGGCGGCTACTTCGCGCTGGTGACGGTCGCGTTGATCGTCGGCGGCACCGCCCTGGTCCGGTTCGCCCCCGGCCACGACCGCACTCTCGGCCCGCTCGGCGCGGTCGCCGGCCTGGCCACCCTGGTGGTCGGCGCGGACGTGCTCAGCGGGGCCCGGTTGCAGCTCAACGGGGTGGTCGGCTACTCCGCGCTGGAGGGCGGCCGGTTCTCCGGCCTCGGCACCGTGGGCCTGGGGGTGTTCCTCGCCGGTTCGTTGCTCAGCGCCGGTTGGCTCGCCCAGCGGGTCCGCCGGCAGTGGCGGCCGATGGTGGTGGTCGCGGTGGGCGGGTCGGCCGTGGTGGTGATCGGCAGCCCCTACCTGGGTGCGGACTCCATCGGCGCGATCGCGTTGACCGCCGGGGTGGCGGTGGCCGCCGCGATCAGCACCGGCGGCTGGCTGACCGTCAGCCGGCTGGTCTGGGCCACCATGGCCGGGTTGGCGTTGACCATCGGCTTCGCGGTGGTGGACCTGCGTCGGCCGGTGGAGGAGCGGGGCGCGTTGGGCCGGTTCCTGACCGCGTTGGGTGAGGGCACCGGCGGGTTGACCGTGCACCGGTCGAGCACGGCGAACTTCCAGACGTTGGTGAACAGCCCGTTGACGGTGCTGGCGGTGGTCGGTCTGCTGCTGGTCTGGTTCGCGCTGCTCCAGCCCTGGGGTGGGCTGATGCGGTTGTTCGGCATCTACCCGGCGATCCGGGCGGCGCTGGCCGGTACGGCCCTGGCGGCGGTCATCGCCGGGCTGCTGGGGGGTGCCGCGCTGGACGTGGCCGGGGCGGCGGCGGCGCTGGTGGTGCCGATGGCGGCGCTGGCCTCGCTGCGGGTGCTCGACCACTCGACCGACCGCACCCTGCCCGGCACGGGTCACCCCGGCCCGGACGGCCCACCCGGTGCGGCCCCGACCGGCGGCACCCCCGACGGTGGGCGGCCCGACGACGGCGGGGAGGCGGCGGCCCGCGAGGGGACGGCAAGGACCTGCCCACCGCAGCGGTGACGCCGCCCGGCGGTGCCGGGGCGGACGGTCCGCGCGACGGTGACGCCGACGCACCGGACGACACCTCCGGCACCCGACCGGTGGGGCGGGACGCGGCGACGGTGCCGACGGCGCGTACCCCCGGTGCGGTGGGTCCGGCCCGGACCTCGGCGGCGGCCGGCCGGTCCGCCGCCGGGGCGGGATAGCCCGAGGTCGGGTGCGACGCCAGGTGGCCCCGGGGGAGGTGTTACCGTGGAATCCCGTGGATCGCGTGATCACTTGATCGGCACGGCGGTTCGCATGACCGCTACGGACGACACGGGAGCAGGCCTTGGCCCCTTCAGCACGCACGACCCGGCACATCTTCGTCACCGGGGGCGTCGCCTCCTCGCTCGGTAAGGGCCTCACCGCCTCCAGCCTCGGCAATCTGCTCACCGCACGCGGGCTGCGGGTGGTGATGCAGAAGCTCGACCCCTACCTCAACGTCGACCCGGGGACGATGAACCCGTTCCAGCACGGTGAGGTCTTCATCACCGAGGACGGCGCGGAGACCGACCTCGACGTCGGGCACTACGAGCGCTTCCTCGACCGGGACCTGTCGGGCAAGGCCAACGTCACCACCGGCCAGATCTACTCCGACGTGATCGCCAAGGAGCGGCGCGGCGAATACCTCGGCGACACCGTCCAGGTCATCCCGCACATCACCAACGAGATCAAGGCCCGGATCGTCGGCATGGCCGACCCGGACGCCGACGGCCAGATCCCCGACGTGGTGATCACCGAGGTCGGTGGCACCGTCGGCGACATCGAGTCGCTGCCGTTCCTGGAGGCGATCCGGCAGGTACGGCACGACCTGGGCCGGGACAACTGCTTCTACCTGCACGTCTCGCTGGTGCCCTACCTGGCCCCGTCGGGGGAGCTGAAGACCAAGCCGACCCAGCACTCGGTGGCGCAGCTGCGCAACATCGGCATCCAGCCCGACGCCATCGTGCTGCGCTGCGACCGGGAGATCCCGGAGAAACTGAAGCAGAAGCTCTCCCTCTACTGCGACGTGGACGCCGAGGCGGTCGTCGCCGCCCCGGACGCGCCGAGCATCTACGACATCCCCAAGGTGCTGCACCGCGAGGGGCTCGACGCGTACGTGGTGCGCCGGCTCGGCCTGTCCTTCCGCGACGTCGACTGGACCCGGTGGGACGACCTGCTGGAGCGGGTGCACCAGCCGCACCACACGGTCACCGTGGCGGTCGTCGGCAAGTACGTCGACCTGCCCGACGCCTACCTGTCGGTCAGTGAGGCGATCCGGGCCGCCGGGTTCGGCCACCGGGCCCGGGTGCAGCTGCGCTGGGTGCCCAGCGACGACTGCGTCACCCCGGCCGGCGCGGCGTCGGCCCTGTCCGGCGTGGACGGCATCGTCATCCCTGGCGGGTTCGGTGTCCGCGGCATCGAAGGCAAGATCGGGACCGCCCGGTACGCCCGGGAGAACGGGGTGCCGCTGCTCGGGCTCTGCCTCGGCCTGCAGTGCATGACCATCGAGGTGGCCCGTCACCTGGCCGGCCTCGACGCGGCGAACTCCCTCGAATTCGACGAGGAGGCCAAGCACCCGGTCATCGCCACCATGGCCGACCAGGAGGACATCGTCGCCGGTCGGGGTGACCTGGGCGGCACGATGCGGCTCGGGGCGTACCCGGCGACGCTGGCGGAGGGGTCGATCGTCGCCGAGGCGTACGGCGCCACCGAGATCAGCGAACGGCACCGGCACCGTTACGAGGTCAACAACGCCTACCGGGACCAGCTCACCACGGCGGGCCTGCACATCTCCGGCACGTCCCCGGACGGCCGGCTGGTCGAGTTCGTCGAGTTGGACCGCAGCCTGCACCCGTTCTTCGTGGCCACCCAGGCGCACCCGGAGCTGAAGAGCCGTCCGACCCGCCCGCACCCGCTGTTCGCCGGGTTCGTCAAGGCGGCCGTGGCGTACTCGCAGGCCGACCAGTTGCCGGTGGACCTCGACGCGGTGGCCGGGGCGGCGAAGAGCGAGCCGGCGAAGAACGAGCCGGCGAAGAAGGGTGCGCCGACGCCGAAGAACGCGGCCCGCAACGGCGCGTCGGCGACGGCGTCGTCCGCGTCGTGAGCGCCGTCGAGCACCGCTACGAGCTGCGTTCCCGGGTGCAGCGGTACGCCGGTCGGATCTTCACCGTGGTCACCGACGAGGTGACCATGCCCGGTGGGGGCACCGCCACCCGCGACTACGCCCGGCACGTCGGCGCGGTCGCCGTGGTCGCCCTCGACGACGCCGGTCAGGTGGTGCTGGTGCGGCAGTACCGGCAGCCGGTCGGGCGGCACCTGTGGGAGCTGCCCGCCGGCCTGATGGACGTCGCGGGGGAGGACCTCGCGGTGGCCGCCGGCCGGGAGTTGGCCGAGGAGGCCGACCTGACCGCTGCCCGGTGGGACCTGCTGGTCGACGTGCACACCTCGCCCGGTTTCTCCGACGAGGTGGTCCGGGTGTTCCTCGCCCGGGAGCTGGCCGAGGTGCCCGTCGGTCAGCGGCACGAGCGGCACGACGAGGAGGCCGACCTGCAGATCGTCCGGATCGACCTGGACGAGGCGGTCGGCATGGTGCTGGCCGGGGAGGTCACCAACGGGCCGTGCGTGGCCGGGCTGCTGGCCGCCGCCCGGGCCCGCGACGCCGGCTGGTCGGTGCTGCGCCGGGCCGACACCCCCCTGCACCGCTGATCCGGTACGCCGACAGGGGCCGCCGCGGTACGCCGCGCGGCCCTGCGCCGTCCCTGCCGCCGGCCGGCGCGGGGCCGGCCGGCGGGCGTGCACCCCACCGGCGCGGTGCGTCGCGCCGACGGGACACGGTGCGTCCGCCGGCGTTCCCGTCCGGCGGGCGGGGCCGCGCGGTGCGACGATGGGGGGTACGCCGAACGGCAGGCCCGCGCGGTATGCCTGACACACCGTCAGGTGGACCGGGCACCGGTTGTCACTGTGCCGTCCGTCGCAGGAGGACGGCCCGCCTAGACTGCCGCCGGCGGGACCGGTGAACCGCGTCGGCAACGGAGCCGGCGGGGCACCGCGCAGTCCGGGGTGCGGCACCCCGGAGAAGGGTGTCTCACGTGAAGGTCGGAATCCCCCGCGAGGTCAAGAACCACGAGTACCGGGTGGCGATCACGCCGGCAGGCGTCAACGAGTTCGTCCGTCACGGTCACCAGGTCTTCGTCGAGGCCGGCGCCGGTGTCGGCTCCAGCCTCACCGACGACGAGTTCGTCGCCGCCGGGGCCACCATCCTCGGCACGGCCGACGAGGTGTGGGACACCGCCGAGCTGGTGCTCAAGGTCAAGGAACCGATCGCCGAGGAGTACCACCGGATGCGCGCCGGGCAGGTGCTCTTCACCTACCTGCACCTGGCCGCCTCCAAGGAGTGCACCGACGCGCTGGTCGACCGGCAGGTCACCGGCATCGCGTACGAGACCGTCGAGCTGCCCGACCGGTCGCTGCCGCTGCTCGCCCCGATGTCCGAGGTGGCCGGTCGGCTCGCCCCGCAGGTCGGCGCGTACCACCTCCAGCGGCAGGGCGGCGGCCGGGGCATCCTGATGGGTGGCGTCTCCGGGGTGTACGCGGCGAAGACCGTGGTCGTCGGCGCGGGCGTGTCCGGCATGAACGCCGCCGCCATCGCGCTGGGCCTACAGGCCGAGGTGCTGCTGCTGGACATGAACGTGGCCCGGTTGCGGCAGGCCGACGCCATCTACCGGGGCCACCTGCAGACGGTCGCCTCCAACGCGTACGAGATCGAGCGGGCGGTGCTCGACGCGGACCTGGTCATCGGCGCGGTCCTCGTCCCGGGCGCGAAGGCCCCCACGTTGATCTCCAACGAGCTGGTGTCCCGGATGAAGCCGGGCAGCGTGCTGGTCGACATCTCCATCGATCAGGGTGGCTGCTTCGAGGACTCCCGCCCGACCACGCACGCCGAACCGACCTACCAGGTGCACGACTCGATCTTCTACTGCGTGGCGAACATGCCCGGCGCGGTGCCGCACACCAGCACGTACGCGCTGACCAACGTCACCCTGCCGTACGCCCTGGAGTTGGCCGACCGGGGCTGGCGTGACGCGCTGCGCCGTGACCCCGCCCTGGCGTCGGGCCTGAACACCCACGACGGTCAGGTGGTCTACGGCCCGGTCGCCGAGGCGCACGGCATGGCCACCCTCCCGCTGGCCGAGGTGCTGGCCTGACCGAGGAGCCGCACGACCCGGCACCCGGCGGCGTGTCCCGCGCGGCCGGGCGAGGGGTGCGTGGGACGGCACCCGACGGGGCCGGGGCGGGTGCGGAACCCGCGCCGGCCCTGCGTCGGGTGGTGCGCGGCTATCTCGACCACCTCACCGTGGAGCGCGGCCTGTCGGCGAACACCCTCACCTCGTACCGTCGGGATCTGGAGCGTTACCTGGGCACCCTGGCCGCCGCCGGGGTGACCGACCTGGCGTCGGTCGGCACCGGGCAGGTCGAGGCGCACCTGGCCCGGCTGCGCGCCGGCGACGACGACCACCCGCCGCTGGCGGTGACCTCGGCGGCGCGGGCGCCTCCGCCGTGCGCGGGCTGCACCGCTTCGCCGTCCGGGAGGGGTTGGCCGGGGCGGACCCCAGCCGGGACGTCCGCCCGCCGCCCGCGGCCCGCCGGTTGCCCCGGGCGCTGCCGGTCGACGACGTGGCCCGGCTGCTGGAGACCGCCGGCCCGGTCACCGCCACCGGCGACGGGGCGGCGCTGGCCCTGCGTGACCGGGCGCTGCTGGAGTTCCTGTACGGCACCGGCGCGCGGATCTCCGAGGCGGTCGGTGCCGCCGTCGACGACCTGGACGTCGACGAGGGCACCGCCCTGCTGCGCGGCAAGGGCGGCCGGACCCGGCTGGTGCCGATCGGCGGGTACGCCGTCGAGGCGCTGCGGGCCTACCTGGTGCGGGCCCGGCCGGGCCTGGTCGCCCCCGGTCGGGGCACCCCGGCGGTCTTCGTCAACGCCCGGGGCGGGGCGTTGACCCGGCAGGGCGCGTGGACGGTGCTGCGGCGGGCTGCCGGGCGGGCCGGGCTGCCGGTGGACGGACCGCACGCGGTCTCCCCGCACACCCTGCGCCACTCCTACGCCACCCACCTGCTCGACGGCGGCGCGGACGTGCGGGTGGTGCAGGAACTGCTCGGCCACGCCTCGGTGACCACCACCCAGGTGTACACGTTGGTCACGGTGCAACGGCTGCGCGAGGTGTACGCCACCACGCACCCCCGGGCCCGGGACGCGAACCCGCCGTCGGGCCGCTGACCGGCCGCTATGCCCGACACGCCGGACCGGTGCCGAACGCGCTGGTCGTCGGTGGCGTAGAGTCGGCATCGGCGCGGACCTCCTGGCACGACAACCGGGGTGCGCAGCGGCGCCGCGAAGGACGTCGGACAGCTCCGATGCCGGGTGGTCGTCGGGAGGGGGCAACGAGGACATGGCTGGCAACGGTGATCGTGCCGACGCCTGGACGTCGGAGCTCCGTGAGCAGCAGGCGTCACTCGGCGCCGACCTGGGCCCGGCCGACCCGGCCGCCTACACGATGCGCAAGCCTATCCCCGAGCCGATGCCCACCGACCGGCACGGCCCGGCCCGGATCATCGCGATGGCCAACCAGAAGGGTGGGGTGGGCAAGACCACCACCACCATCAACCTGGGTGCTGCCCTGGCCGAGTACGGCCGCAAGGTGCTGCTTGTCGACTTCGACCCGCAGGGCGCGCTGTCGGTGGGTCTCGGCGTCAACCCGCACAACCTCGACCTGTCGGTCTACAACCTGCTCATGCAGGACGACGTCATGGCCGAGGACGTCCTGATCAAGACGGACGTGGCCGGCCTGCACATCCTGCCCGCCAACATCGACCTCTCCGCCGCCGAGATACAGCTGGTCAACGAGGTCGCCCGGGAGATGGCCCTGGCCCGGGTGCTACGCAACGTGCGCAAGGAGTACGACTACATCCTGATCGACTGCCAGCCCTCGCTGGGTCTGCTGGCGATCAACGCGCTGACCGTCGCGCACGGTGTGCTCATCCCGCTCGAATGCGAGTTCTTCAGCCTGCGCGGGGTGGCGCTGCTGTTGGACACCATCGACAAGGTGCGTGAGCGGCTCAACTTCGACCTGGAACTCGAAGGCATCCTCGCCACCATGTACGACAGCCGCACCACCCACTGCCGGCAGGTGCTCCAGCGGGTGGTCGAGGCGTTCGGCGACAAGGTCTACCAGACCGTCATCACCAAGACGGTGAAGTTCCCCGAGTCCACGGTGGCCGGTGCCCCGATCACGACGCTCGACCCGGCCTCCTCGGGGGCCCGCAACTACCGGCAGTTGGCCCGTGAGGTGATCGCGGCCCAGGCCGACCGGTAGGTCGGGGTGCACCCTCGGGCGTCCCGGACGGCGACGACGTCCGAGACGTGGACTACGGTCGTCCGGTGACCGCGCCACCGCTGGATCCGCCGACGACCCCGCAGCAGCCGCCCGTGCTGGCTGCCGAGGTCGCCGCCGACCTGGCGACCGACCCGGCGGGGGTGCCGCAGGCCGGGCAGAGCGCCGGCTTCACCGTCCGGCTGGCGAACTTCACCGGCCCGTTCGACCTGCTGCTGCAACTGATCAGCAAGCACAAGCTGGACGTCACCGAGGTGGCCCTGCACACCGTCACCGACGAGTTCATCGCCTACATCCGCGCCATGGGCGACGAGTGGGACCTCGACGAGACCAGCGAGTTCCTACTCATCGCCGCCACCCTGCTCGACCTGAAGGCGGCCCGGCTGCTGCCCTCGGCCGAGGTGGAGGACGAGGAGGACCTCGCCCTGCTGGAGGCGCGGGACCTGCTCTTCGCCCGGCTGTTGCAGTACAAGGCGTACAAGGAGGCGGCGGCGCACATCGCCGAACTGGAGGCGGTCGGCGGGCGACGCTACCCCCGCGCGGTCACCCTGGAGGCCCGCTACGCCGACGCCCTGCCCGACCTGGTGCTCGGCGTCGGCCCGGAGCGGCTGCTGCGGCTGGCGGTGCGGGCGATGACCCCGAAGCCGGTGCCCGAGGTGTCCATCGCGCACGTGCACCTGGTCCGGGTCAGCGTCCGGGAGCACGCGACGATCCTGGCCGAACGGCTGCGCCGGGCCGGCATCGCCACCTTCACCCTGCTCTGCGCGGACTGCGAGATCACCCTGGAGGTGGTGGCCCGCTTCCTGGCCCTGCTGGAGCTGTACCGGGAGGGACTGGTGGCCTTCGTGCAGGAGGAGGCCCTGGAGGAGCTGACCGTACGCTGGACCGGCCCCGCCGACGGTGACGCCGATCTGCACGTCGACGAGTACGCCGGCACCCCCGCCGACGCCGACGACACTGGTCCCGCCCCGGGCGGACCCGCCGCCCCGGCGGCTGCCCCGGACGGCCCCGCCGATCCGGGGTCCGCCGGCCCGGGGTCCGCCGGCCCGGGGTCCGCCGGCCCGGGGTCCGCCGGCCCGGGGTCCGCCGGCCCGGGGTCCGCCGGCCCGGGGTCCGCCGGCCCGGGGTCCGCCGGCCCGGGGTCCGCCGGCCCGGGGTCCGCCGGCCCGGGGTCCGCCGGCCCGGCGGGCGAAGCCGCGACGACGCAGGAGACGCGATGAGCGACGAGGAGCGCCAGGACTCCCTGGCCGATCAGGCCGCGGCCTGGATCCCCCCGTGGGAGCGCCCCACCGCCCGGCAGCAGCCCGCGCCCGCCCCGACCGGCCCCGACGGCGAGGCGGACACGGCACCACCCGCCGATCCGGGTGCTCCGCCGACGGAGGCGGTGTCCGCAGGCCCCACCGCCCAAACGGGTCCGGGAGCCGCTGGTGAGCCGGCTGTTCCCGGAGCCCCGGCTGAGCCGGCTGTTCCCGGAGCCCCGGCTGAGCCGGCTGTTCCCGGAGCCCCGGCTGAGCCGGCTGTTCCCGGAGCCCCGGCTGAGCCGGCGACAACGGACGGGACCGGTGCGGGTGGGGTCGGTGCGGTCGGGGCTGGTGTCGGCTCGGGCCCGGACGCCGCCGCGGCGGGGGAGCGGGACCCGGTGGGCGTGCCGAAGCGGCGGCCGGCGGGCCGGCGGCGGGTGACCGTCACGCCGCCACCGGCACCCGAACTCGACGACGCGGAGCTGCGCGGCGCCCTGGAAGCCATCCTGCTCGTGGTCGACGAGCCGGTCAGCGAACTGGTACTCGCCCAGGTGCTGGAACAGTCCCCGGAGCGGATCGGGCCGGTGCTCGACGACATCGCCGCCGGCTACACCGCCGCCGGGCACGGCTTCGAACTGCGCCGGGCGGCCGGGGGCTGGCGGCTCTACACCCGGCCGGAATACGCGGCCCACGTCGAGCGGTTCGTCCTGGACGGGCAGTCGGTACGGTTGACCCAGGCCGCGCTGGAGACGCTCGCGGTGATCGCCTACAAGCAACCGGTGACCCGGGGTCGGGTCTCGGCCATCCGGGGTGTCAACTGCGACGGGGTGCTCCGTACCCTGGTCTCCCGAGGGTTGGTCGAGGAGTGCGGCGCCGAACCGGACAGTGGGGCGTTCCTCTACCGGACCACCACGATGTTCCTGGAGAAGCTGGGCCTGGACTCGGTCGCCGACCTGCCCCCGCTCGCCCCGTTCCTCCCCGACGACGTAGAAGAGCTTGCCGATGCCACGCGATGACCGTTCCCCCAAGCCCGACGCCCCCGTGTACGAAGGTGCCGAACGCCTCCAGAAGGTGCTCGCCGCCGCCGGTGTCGGGTCCCGACGCGCCTGCGAAGATCTGATCTTCCGGCGTCGGGTGACCGTGGACGGCCGGGTCGCCCACCTCGGCGACAAGGTCGACCCCGCCACCGCCGTGATCCACGTCGACGGGGAACGCCTCCAGGCCGACAACCGCCTGGTCTACGTGGCGATGAACAAGCCGCGCGGGGTGGTCACCACCATGTCGGACAACAAGGGCCGCAACGAGTTGGCCGAGTTCATCGGCAACCGGGTCGAGCAGCGGGTCTACCACGTCGGGCGGCTCGACGCCGACAGTGAGGGCCTGCTGCTGCTCACCAACGACGGGACCCTCACCCACAAGCTGATGCACCCGTCGTACCAGGTGCTCAAGACCTACCTGGCCGAGGTGGCCGGGCCGATCCCGCGTAACCTCGGCAAGCGGCTGCTGGCCGGGGTCGAGCTGGAGGACGGGCCGGTGAAGGTCGACTCGTTCAAGGTGGTGGACACCCTGGGTAAAACCGCCCAGGTGGAGCTGAGCCTGCACGAGGGGCGCAAGCACATCGTCCGGCGGCTGCTGGCCGAGGTCGGGCACCCGGTGTCCCGGCTGGTGCGTACCTCGATCGGTCCGATCAAGCTCGGTGACCTGCGCACCGGGCGGATCCGGCGGTTGACCAACGCGGAGGTCGCCGCCCTGTTCAAGGCCGTGGGTGACTGACCGGAGTCGCAGCGGGTACGTGTGCCGGTGGGCTTCCCCGCGGCCCAACGGGCCGACGGGTGGCGTGCGTCGCCCCCGACGGAGGCGCGCGTGGCCGACCCGCGAGGCGCGGGATGATGGACGACGATGGACGACCGCTCAACGGCACCGGAGGAACCGGTGACCCGCGAGGTACGGGCTGAGGAGGACAACGGTGGAGGAAAACGTACGGGCCGGGCGCTGTGTGGTCGCGGTGGACGGACCGTCCGGTTCGGGTAAGTCCACCGTGTCGCGGCGGCTCGCCGTCGACCTCGGTGCCCGCTACCTGGACACCGGTGCGATGTACCGGGCGATCACCTGGGCGGTGCTGCGCTCCGGCGTCGACCTGGCCGACGCCGCCGCGGTGGGCAAGGTCGCCGCCGAGGTCGAGCTGCGCATCGGCACCGACCCCCGGGGGTACGGCGTGACCGTCGACGGGACGGGTGTCGACCAGGAGATCCGGGGCCCCGAGGTGACCGGCGCGGTCTCCGCGGTGGCCGCCGTGCCGGCGGTGCGGGCGTTGCTCGTGGCCCGGCAGCGGGAGCTGATCGCCCAGGCCGGTCGGATCGTCGTCGAGGGCCGCGACATCGGGGGTGTGGTGGCCCCCGACGCCGACCTGAAGGTCTACCTGACCGCCTCCGAGGCGGCCCGGGCCCGACGCCGCAGCGCCGAGGACGCCGCCGACGTCACGGCGACCGCCGCGGACCTGGCCCGGCGGGACCGGCTCGACTCCACCCGCGCGGTCAACCCGCTGCGGCAGATCGCCGACGCCGTCGAACTGGACACCACCGAGCTGGGCATCGACGAGGTCGTCGCCCGGCTGCGGGAGCTGCTCACCGAGCGGGGCGTGGCATGAGTGACGGATGGGTGGAGCTGCGTGAGCCGGAGGTCACCGTCGAGGAGCCGACCGGCCCGCAGCCCGTGGTGGCCGTGGTCGGTCGCCCGAACGTGGGCAAGTCGACGCTGGTCAACCGGATCATCGGCCGGCGGCAGGCGGTCGTGGAGGACGTCCCCGGGGTGACCCGGGACCGGGTGCCCTACGACGCCCAGTGGAACGGCCGTTCGTTCACGGTGGTGGACACCGGCGGCTGGGAGCCGGACGCGAAGGACCGGGCGGCGGCCATCGCCGCCCAGGCCGAGACGGCGGTGGTCACCGCCGACGTGGTGATCTTCGTGGTCGACGCCATGGTCGGCTCGACCGATGTGGACGAGGCCGCGGTGAAGATGCTGCGGCGCAGCGCCAAACCGGTGATCCTGGTGGCCAACAAGACCGACAACACCGCCATCGAGATGGAGGCGACCGCGCTGTGGTCGTTGGGCCTCGGTGAGCCGTTCCCGGTCTCCGCGCTGCACGGCCGGGGCTCCGGCGAACTCCTCGACGCGATCCTCGACGCGCTGCCCGACGCGCCCAAGATCGTCGAGAACCGGCCGCGCGGCCCCCGCCGGGTGGCGCTGGTCGGCCGGCCCAACGTCGGCAAGTCCAGCCTGCTCAACCGGTTCTCCGGGGAGGAGCGGGCGGTCGTCGACTCGGTCGCCGGCACCACCGTCGACCCGGTGGACAGCCTGGTGGAGATCGGCGGCGAAACCTGGCAGCTGGTCGACACCGCCGGGCTGCGCAAGCGCGTCGGCAAGGCCAGCGGCACCGAGTACTACGCCAGCCTGCGTACCGCCGGGGCCATCGAGGCGGCCGAGGTGGCGGTGGTGCTGCTCGACTCCAGTGAGCCGATCAGCGAGCAGGACCAGCGGATCCTGACCATGGTCGTCGAGGCCGGCCGGGCCCTGGTGATCGCCTTCAACAAGTGGGACCTGGTCGACGCCGACCGCCGGTACTACCTGGACAAGGAGATCGACCGGGAGCTGCGCCGGATCCCCTGGGCGATCCGGCTCAACCTGTCGGCGCAGACCGGCCGGGCCGTCGACAAGCTCGCCCCCGCGCTGCGCAAGGCGTTGGCGAGCTGGGAGACCCGGGTGCCCACGGCACAGCTCAACCAGTGGCTCACCGCCCTGGTGCAGGCCACCCCGCACCCGGTGCGCGGCGGTCGGGCCCCGAAGATCCTCTTCGCCACCCAGGCGGGTGTCTCCCCGCCGAGGTTCGTGCTGTTCACCACCGCGCCGTTGGACGCCGGCTACCAGCGTTTCGTCGAGCGCAAGCTCCGCGAGGAGTTCGGCTTCGAGGGCAGCCCGGTGGAGATTTCGGTACGCCCCCGCAAGAAGCTCGGCCCCGGCGGCCGGGGCAAGGCCCACGGCTGACCCGGCACCTCCAAGGGCTGCCGCTCCCACCCGGGGACGGCAGCCCTCCCGTGCCCCTCCTTTCCTAGGACGCTTTAGAGGTGGTGGCGGTGCGCACCGACGCGGCAGGGGGCTGTGCGCGCGGTGCGAAGATCCTGCGCTAAGCTGTACCGGCTGCCGCAGGGGAAACCAGGCGGAGAGCATCGGGACGTGGCGCAGCTTGGTAGCGCACTTGACTGGGGGTCAAGGGGTCGTCGGTTCGAATCCGGCCGTCCCGACAGCACGAAAAGAGGCCGTCGACCGGGGCATTCGCCCTGGCCAACGGCCTCTAATTCGTACTAGAGCGGTAGGAGTTCGCTGATCTAGACCGCGCGTAGCTGGGGACCACCTGGGGACCGGCGAGCCTTCAGGTGGGCGCTGAGTGCCGTTCCCGCGTCGGTGATCGACTGCCGGTCGGGGTGCAGATATCGCTGTGTGGTGGTCAGCGAACCGTGGCCGGCAATCTTCCGTAGTACGTGCACCGGCACGCCGGCATCGGCCATCCACGTCAGGCCGGTATGCCGTAGGTCATGCCGGCGCAGGTGTTCGAATCCCAGCTTCGTCACCACCTCATCCCAATGGGTCGCGTCCCGCAGCACGGCGGTGCTGATCCGTCCACCGCGCGGCCCGGTGAACAGCCGGGAGTGTGGCGCGGTAACCGAGTCCAGGCGGCGGGCGACGATTGGTCGCACTTCCTCGATGAGCGGCACCATCCGTGCGCGTTTTCCCTTGGTGCCCTTGTCGATCAGACCGCCGGGGCCGGGGGTGGTCTGTCGGCGGACGGTCCACATCCACGTTTCCCGGTCGATGTCCTCGGCGCGGACGCCGGACACCTCGCCGATCCGGGCTGCGGTGCACGCGGCGAATATCGTCACGTCGCCCCATCCGGGGAACCCGTTCGCAGACCGTTCGACCAGGGCGGCGGCGAGTCCGGTCAGGGCTTCCCAGTGCGGCAGGGCCAGGGTGCGCGGGTCGTCCAACTCGTCTTCGGCCCGCTGGTATTCGCGCTGCCACCCGGTGACCTGTGCGGGATTCCGCGCGATGATGCCGTCACGTACGGCCTGCTGCATCACCCGGACAAGCACGGCAAGGCTGTTCTTGACCGTCGATCGACTGCACTCGTCGGCAATCCAGCCGTGCACGGCCCGATCTACCGCGCCGTTCGTAATCATGCGGATCGGAATGTGGCCGAGTGCGGGCACCACCCGTTTACGCCAACCGGCTAGGTACGGGTCGAGCGTCTTGCGTT
Source organism: Micromonospora sp. CA-248260 (assembly GCF_050942205.1). NCBI lineage: Bacteria > Bacillati > Actinomycetota > Actinomycetes > Micromonosporales > Micromonosporaceae > Micromonospora > Micromonospora sp. CA-248260. Next base: position 2,599,066 of record NZ_CP192021.1, read on the forward strand.
CCAGGCCGCGCAGGGCCAGCGTCATCACACTTTCGCCGTACTCGGCCAGGCGCTTTGTCGCGGCAAGCGGGTCGACGCCACCCTGTGCCGCGCTGACCATGGCGTCGAGCCACCCTTGTGCCTCTTCGGGTGTCGCCACCGATTCGGACTTGGACAGTCGGCGTTTGGTCGTCGGGTCGACCCACCGGACGCGCGCCCTATAGGGGCGCTCACGGCCTGGTCGTACCTCCACATCGGTGGCGAGCCGTACGCCGATCGGCGGCTGCTGGGGAGGGGTCATCAAGCCGCCTTCGGGTAGACCCGGCGGGCGGACAGCCAGCTCTCGACGTCGGCCGTCACGTACTTGACGACCCGGTCGGAAATCTGGATGAACGGCGGTCCCTGCAAGGGCGGGACGGTGCGCCAGCGGCGGATGGTCGACGGGTCGACGTCGAGCAGCACGGCAAGTTCCTCGGTGGACATGAACGGCTTGGACGAGAGTCGGATGGTGTCGTCTTCCTTCGGCGTAGCGGGCATCTCCGGTGAGGGATTCTGCGTCACGAGTCGCACGGTGAGCGCCTTTCGGTCGACAGATGGCGTCAGCGATAGGGAGAGGTGTCGATGCAGCGGGGGTGCAGAACGGCCCGCTGAGAGCGCCGTAGGGCTACCGTCCGGGTCGTCCGGATAGCCCTGGATGGCCTGGTGTGGCTGGCGACTTCTCAGCGGGCCGTTCTGCTGGTCGGCTTCCCGGTGCGGCGATGGGGTGCCGCCGGGGCCGGGGGTATCCGTACCATCCGTACCAAGCTCGTTTTGCCTGGTCAGGGCTGGTACGGATTGGTTCCTGGTACGGATTAATGCGTACCAGGGGCGGTGGTGAGGGTGCGTCGTGGTACGGATCGATCCGTACCAGTGGGGTAATCCGTACCGGGGATGACCTGCGGAAACGAGGTTGGTACGGATGGTACGGATACCCCGGTGGTGGGGGTTTCGGGTTGTGGGCAGTACCGCTGCCACGCGTCGGTGAAGGCGTCGCGGGTGTAGCCCTTGGCTTGTCCGACGGTGAAGCGGATGGTGTCGGAGCGGATTTCGAAGTCGCGGAGCAGGTCGCCGAGTTTCTTGCCGGTGAGTCCGTTGGGGCCGCTGTCGGCCCAGGGTGCCTCGGGGTCGCTGTTGAGGGCGGTGAGTAGGTCGGCGGTGGGTGCGGCGGTGGGGTCGCCGAGGGTGGTGAAGGCGGTGCGGATGTCGGCGAGCAGCCGCACCCGTTGGGAGACGTTGCCGGCTTCGTCGGCTTCGGCGGTCAGGGTGGTCACGGCGTGCCGGACGCGAGTTGGCCAGGTTCCTCCGGCGAGGTCGGCGACGGCGACGAGGGGTTCCCAGGTGTCGGCGGCCCGGTCCTCTACCGGCATCGGTGGTTCCGCGGCTTCGAGCGCGGTCAGGTTGGCGCGAAGCCACCCGGCCAACTGCTGCGCGACGGTGCGCAGGGCGGGGCCGTCGCGGCGGTGCCGGTAGGGGGCGACTTTCTCGCCGGGTGCGCGGCGGCGCATGCGGATGACGACGGCGCGGTCTTCGATGGTGTCGGGCATCGCGCCGATGCCGGCGAGGGCGGCCATGGCGAAGGTGGGGATCTTCTCCAGGCTCTGCGTGTTGTTGTCCCAGCGGATCGCGGGTCGGTTGCGTTGGTGGCCGGCGTTGAGGAGTCCGCGTAGGTCTTCGTTGGCGTCGGCGTTCTTCCCGCCGAACAGGGTGTCGGCCTCATCCACGAGCAGGGTCGGAGGTTGGCCGGTGCCAATAGCCCGGTAGACGGCGGCCGGTGAGGCGTTGACGGTGATGAGCGGGTCGTGGCAGCAGCCTTCGACAATGTCGAGCAGCCGCGATTTCCCGCACCGCTTCTCTGGTGCGCGGATGACCAGGCGGGGGGCGTGTGCCCAGGCGGCTTGGGCGTGGGTCGCGGCGATCCACAGCGTCACCGCGTCGACTGCCTCAGGGCTGGGCAGGATCACGTACTTCGTGAGGCAGCCGTGCAACCGGTCGAGAATCGCCGCACCGTCTACGGGCTGTTCGTTGGTGCTGGTTGGTGGGTTCATGCGGCGATTCCTTCGGCGCGGAAGCCACCGGTGATGGCGGCGCGGATGTCTCGGTCGGTCTGCTCTGCCTGGTGTCCGGCGGTGGTGAGGGCGGCTACCGCGTCGTGGTGGTTGATGGCTCCGGCGGTGACCATGCGGGCGACGCCTCGGGCTGCGCCGTAGAGGGTGGTGCGGCGGGTGCCCTGCGGGGCGGTGGTGACCGCGTGCAGGTGCGCGGCGAGTAGCCGGTCGGGATGGGAGATGCCCTCCGCCTCGCGGGTGCTGGTCGGCGTGTGCGCCGGGGCCGGGGTCGGTGGGGGCGGGGCGGGTCGGCAGGCGTCGACCAGCGCGGGGGGCATCTCCTGTATCTCCCGGCGCGGCGCCCACCGGTACGGGCGGCCCGTGCGGGGGTGCACGCTCGGCGGCAGCACCACGTACCCGCCGTCGCCCTTGACGTCGATGCCGGGACCGAGTCCCTGACCGGGCTTGCCCTGACTGCACTGCACCGGCTGTCCGGGGTGCCGGTAGTACAGGTGCAACCCACCCGACCCGGTGACCACGTAGGCAGTGGGCGGCAACAGCCCATCAGCGATGAGCGCGTTCATGGTGTCCCTACCGCCGTGGGCGGGGTCGACGTCGACCACGACGGTGCCGGACGCGGCACCGGTACGCAGGGCGAGTTGCCCGGTAGGGATGGCGGCCACGATCGCGGCGACCCGGTCGGGGCCGGTGCTCGCGGCGTAGAAGCCGTGACAGGTCAGGCACGCACAGCCTTCCCGGTCGTGGTCAGGGCCAGCGTCGGCGCAGGGCTGGCAGTTGGCGACGGGTCGTTTCGACCGGGCGAGCATGAATACGGGCCAGCCGCGTTCGACGTAGGTGAGGGCGGCGGCGACCAGGGCAGACGTGTCGGGCATGGCGCTCCTCTCGGGTTCGTTCAGGGCCATCGATAGGGCTTCGGGCCGTCCGGCGAGAGCATTCGGGGTGTGGGCCGGGCACCGTGGGCCTTGCAGGTAGGGACGGACACCATCGGGGTGGTGGCAGTAGCGCCGTTCCGCGCCGATCCAGTGCCCGCACCGGGTGCCGTGTAGGGGCATCAGGCCGCTCCTTCCCGGGTGCGGCGTGACGATGGCCAGCGCCGGGCGGGCACTGGCCATTCGGTGGTGAGAGCGCGAAGCGCGCCGTTCAGAGGTCTTAGCGGTGGGGCCGCAGCAGCGCCCAGACCACGAACACGACGACGGCCACGACCAGGGCGACGGCCGCGAGCCAGCCGCTGAGGTCGCGCAGGAGCCACCCGGTGATGCGGGCGCGGGCGAGGGTGGCGTCGGCGTACCAGGCGACGCGTTCGACGCGGCGGCCGAGGGGGACACCGAGGGTGATGCCGAGGATGGTGCCGAGGGCGAGCGCGGTGAGCGCGATGGTGGCCGGGTTCATCGGTCTGCTCCTGTGGGTGGGCAGGGTGGGGGTGGCCGTGAATTGCACGTGTACTTCACGGCGGGTTTGCCTAGGTGGGGGGCCGTGTAATCGGCGTGTACTTCACGCCGATTACACGGCCGGTGCGACGGGTGGTCAGGCGGTGCGCAGGATGCGGTAGCGGCCGTTGCGGGTGACGGGCATCAGCAGGGGTTCGTGACCGACGGTGAGTTCTTTGAGGGCTTTGGTGAGCCAGGCTGCGCCGTAGCCGGTCGCGGCGAGCACGTCGCCGAAGTCCGCCGGCCGGACCTCGGTGTGCCCCTGCTCAGCGAGGGCGGTCAGGTGCTGACGGAGCAGGGTACGAGCCTGTTCGGGGCCGACCTGCTTCGGCAGGGCGAGGGAGAACCGACGCGGGGTCGGGGTGGTGTCGATCTCCTGGGAAGGGTCGACGTCGTCGGGCGGGTCGTTGGGGTTGACGCCGGGGCGGGTGGCCATGGCCGGTACCTCCTGGCCGTCGTCGTCGTTGTCGGTCGGGCGGACCGTCGCGGCGGCCGGCCCAGCGGTCGCGGTGGTGGGGGTGGTGGGCATGACGGGGGCGAGGGCGCGGGCGGTGATGGGGTCGAGGGGTCGGCGGACGGGTGCCCAGCCGGTGACGGCTTCGGCGAGGTCGGCGCGGTGGGCGAGTTCGGCGCGGCAGGGAATCGGCCACCGGCCGGTGGGGATGCTGGGTGACTCGACGTAGAGGTATCCGGGTTTGCTGCTGCCCCACGACTGCGGTGACGCTCCCGCGTCGACCGTCTCCCCGGTCAAGGCAAGGGATGGGTCGTCGCGGCTGTCGATGCCGAAGCACACGTTCGTGGCGAACTGCGACCGTAGGGAGGTGGGGGCGCGGTCGTGGGTCCAGCGTTGTTGGGACAGCACGAGGCAGATGCCGGCCGACCGTGCCCGTTCGGCGACCTGGACGAGGGCCGGGTGGCCGGACCACGCGGCCGATTCCTCCACCCACACCGTCAGGTGCGACAGCGAGCACCCCGGCATCCACTCGGTCAGATCCTCCCGACCCAGGGCTTCGGTGCGGGCGGGGATAACCTGCTCGGCGAGGACGTCGAAGAACGCTTCCGCGTGGTCGTCCTCGGTGACCAGCAGCGTCAACCCGCCCTTGAGCGGCTTGACCGTCTGATCCCGCTTCACGGTGTCGACCACGATCAACGCGCCGTCGGTGCGGGTCAGGTAGTCGGTCATGACCACCAAAGCCCACTCGGTCTTCCCCGAGCCGGTCATGCCGGTAGCGCGCACGTGGGTGGCGGGGCGAACCCCAGGGCGGCCGGTGAGCGACAACCCGACCGGCTCGCCGTCCTCAGCCAGGCCGAACCGCAACGGCGCATCCCCTACCGACCGGCCGGGAGCGGACGGGCCGGCCCACGCGATGGTGTCGCGGAGTTGGTCGACCGGTACCACTTCGATGTGGCCGGTGCGGACGCTGTCGGGGTTGCGGTGCACCCGCACCGCCGTCGGCGCGACGTCGAGAGCGGACGCGATGGATTCGCGGGAGCCTTCGACGTCGGCGAGGGTGTCGCCGTGGGGCATGGCGACCGACGCGCGGACCTTCGCCCCGTCGACCTTCGGCCGTCCGATCCGCGCATCCCGCAGGGCGGCGACGGCCTCGGCGAGACCACCGCCCGTGGTGGCGGGTTGTTCGTCGGGGTTGGCCTTGGCCATCAGCCGCATCACCGCGACCGCGACCGAGGCGACGACGGTGCCGCCGGCCCACACGTCGAGCCAGGGGCGTTCCCAGGGTGCGCCGATGGTCGCCCCGAGCGCCCACGCCGACCCGGTCGCGGTGAGCAGGGTGGACACCCGCTGCCGGATGACACCCCGGGCGCGGCCGGTGGCCCAGGTGAGGGCGGTGAGTCCGCCACCGGCGGCAGTGATGCCGGCGGCGGCCCACGGGTTGGTGCCCCACCAGTGATGCGACGCGGCGGCGGCCGGCCACGCGAGCAGACACCCGGCGGGGCAGACGAGGTAGGGAAGGGCAGCCGACCGAAGGTCGACGCTGTAGGACATCGGGGGAAGCCCACCGTGGCGGGGCATTCTCGTGCGGCGGCCCATCAGCGGCCACCCCCGCCGCCGGTGGTGAACCGGAACCCGTCCCGGCGCGGCTTGTACCCGACGGCTTCCAGCTCGGGCAGGTACACGGCTTCGAAGCGGGTCGACGCGGTCACGATGTACTGCGACGCGGTGACGAGGGCTTCGGAGGCGTGGGTGATGGGGCGGGCGACCTGCCGGGCGCGAGCCCTACCGGTGAGGCCACCGACCATGATGCCGCCGCCGACGACACGCAGCCGGGCGTCGAGTTCGGATGCGGTCACGCCGAGTTCCAGGGCAGCGGCGTGCAGGATACGGCGGGTGGAGTTGAACCACTCCACCAACGACACGTTGTCGGTCAGAGCGTCGGCACCCGTGAAGATGCCACGTTCCTGAGGCATGCCTGCCATGCTGTAGTTCTCCTTCATCGGAGGGCCGGACGCGGGTTCGTTTCCAGGCGGTACCGCGTCCGGCGCAACAGGTGGTGCGGGCCGGTCGACCCCCGCACCCACCCACACCCCGGGTGTGGGTGGGCACGGCCGGGAGACCGGTCAGCCGAGCAGTGGGGCCAGAGCAGCCGTGAGCGCGGTGCCGACCATGCCGGCCAGCAGCAGATCCACAGCGGTACGGACCCGCTGGTACTTGCGGACGGCTGTGCGGGACAGCCACACGAGGTGGTGCGCGCGTTCGGCGGCGGCGGACAGTGGCGGGGCGGTGGCCTCGGTCATCAGGTCCCCCGGCGCCGCAGCGGCGTAGTGGACCAGGCCGTGACCACCGCCCAGGCACGGCCGGACCGCACCGGCGAGCAGTGCCACCGCCGTACCGACCAGGGCGACGGTGGTGACTCCGGCGGCCAGGGCGGGGCCGGGAAGGTCGGTGCGGGCGAGGGTCGCCACGCCGACCGTCACGGCCGCTCCGGCGACGGCCATCAACGTGGAGGCTTTGGTGTCGGCGCGGGCGAGTTCGGCGCGGACTTCGGTGATCCGGTCGGTGAACCAGGCCGGATCGGGTACTGGCACCATCAGAGGTGCCCTCCCTTCGTGTAGGGGTTGGGTGACCGGACCGGCGGCACAGCACAGGTTTCTCAGGCCATCAGGGCTGTGCCGCCGGGCGGGGTCAGGTACGGCTGCGGCGGCTGGTCACCAGCAGCGCGGCGGACGCCATGACCATCAGCCCGTCGACAGCGAGGGGGCCGATGGCGATGGTGAGGGGGTCTTCGCCGAAGTGGGCCAGGAGTCCGGACAGGTGCCGGTAGGACACGACGGCGGCGACCACCGCGACCGGAAGCACCCCGGCGACCCGGGCGAACACCGAACTGATCCCGTCGCCCCAGGGGATGCGGGTCAGGATCTCCACCGTCACGAACAGGGCGACCGGCCAGAACACCGACAACGCCACCGCCAACGGCGACGGCGACCACCCCGGGTCCGGTGCCCACCCGGCCGGTGCGCCGTCGGGCGGGTTCGGCAGGTAGGTGTGGGCGATGTTCGCGGCGATCGACACCACCCCGCCCAGGATCACCCCGACGTATGCCCAGCCCCGGCCCGTCGGACGGGCGGTGGTCGGGGTGGTGGTGATGTTGGAACCCGGGTCTACGGCGGGTGCTGCCTGCCCCGACGCGACGTCGGGTGCCTCGGGCATGTCTGGGGTCGTGCCCGGTGCGGTCGGGTCGTGCGGCACCGGGGCCGTGGGCGCGTCCGGCGCGGGCGGGTCGACCGCGTCGGCGTCCGGGTGCGGGTCCAGGTCGACCGGCGGCAGGTCGGCGGCACCGGGGGTGGGGTCGGTACCGGTCGGGGTGGTGTCCGGGTCGGCCGGGGGGCGGGTCAGCCGGTCGATGATGGCGTCTGCCTTCGGACCACCGACCCGCAACTCGGTCTTGATCCGGTTGCGCGACGGGACCGTGCCGAGACGGGCGACCAGGGCGTGCGCCTCGGGCATCAACTCGTCCACTGATCGGGGGTAGATGCTCAGGGTGGGGGCGGTCATCGGGCCACCGCCAGCGCGGCGAGCCGGTCAGCCGTCGACGAGTCGAGCGGTTCGACGGGGTCGGTGTACTCGGTGGCGGTGGCGTAGAACTCCCAGCCGTGCCAGGTCGGGTAGGCGTTCATCTGCCGGTACGGGCGGCCGTCGGTGGTGGTGCCGTCGTGTTCACCGGTCAGCATGTCCGGGTCGTTGAGTCCGGCCAGATGCAGCCACGACTTCAGGGCGGCGATGCTGTCGAAGGTGACCGACAGCGATACACCCGGGGTGTGGACGCGGATGTCGGTCGGGTCGGCGAGCAGGATCAGTTCGGCCATCACGGCGCGGCGGGTCTTGCGGGCGGTCATCGCAGCGTCTCCTTCGCGGTCGGGGTGGCGTGGTTGAGGGCGTGGGCGAGGGCGAACGGGGCGAGCATCACCAGCGGTCCGCCCAGCAGGATCAGGAGCAGCCAGATCACGAGGGGACTCCTTCGAAGCAGTCAAGGCACTCGTTGAGAGAGCGCGGGATGTAGTAGGGCTGCACCCGCCCGCAGATGCGGCAGGTACGGCGCGCGGTCAGAGCGGCGCGAACCGCGCGGAGCTGGGCGGGGGTGGCGGTGCGCTTCGGCCGGGCCAGATCGACCCGGTACAGGTACGCGGCGCGGGTGCCGCCGACGCCACGCCAGAGCACCTGAGCGGCGACCGGCTGCCCGGCGGGCCGCAGGCCGGCGGCGCGGAGTTGACGGCGGGTGGCGTAACCGGGCGGGGCACCCTGCCACCAGTAGGTGGGGATGCCGTACCGGTTGCCGTCCGGGTCGTTGTAGGCGGCGCGGATGCGGGACATCAGACCGCGCGAGGCAGGCCGGCCCGGCAGCCGTTGTCGGCGCGGTGGAGAACCTGTTCGCCACCGCAGCCGGGGCAGCGCACGATCTCGCAGTCGTGGCCGCAACCGGTCCGGCCGACCACCGCCAGGCGGTGAGGCACGCACCCATCGGCCTGCCAGGGCGGGCGAACCACAGTCGTCGCGGCGCGGGTGACGCGGGCTTCGGCCCGGCGCAACCTGCGCCAGTCCAACGGCGACGGGCCGCCCCGGTCGTCGGCGTAGAACAGGCTGATCTCAGCGTCGAGCACGTCCAATTCAGCGGCGATCAACGGCCACTCGGCGTCAATCGCGGCCAGGTCAACCGGGGTCGGGTCCATCTCGGCGGGGGTCACTTCGATCGGTTCCTCTCGGTACGGCGAGAACGCGACGTCTGCGGGCAGGCCCGGCAGCAGCTCTCGTCAGGGGCCAGCGGAGCGAGCACCCCGCACGCCGTGCAGGTACGCCAGATAGCGCGGCTCTTGGTCGTGACACGCACACACGCGGCAATCACGGACATAGCGGGATCACCTCTCCCCACAGGGTCAGGTCAGATGGACAAATCCCCCGAGCCTTGCCGGTCGGGGTGACACGTGATCCGGCACAACCGGATCGGTAGATGCGGCGCGCGCAACCCGCCTCACTCGCTTCGCTCGCCCGGGACTTACCGGGGTCGACCGCCATGCGGATCAAGGCGAAGTTGCTGCTCGGCGAGCTACGCGCGCTCATTCCTGTCGCTGTGGAGTTGTCAACTAACGACCTGATCCGGCGTCTCATGGGCGTGCGGCAACGGCGTGCCGTCGTTCCCCGAGCCATCCGGCCGGTACAACGTGGCGTTGTATTCGAGACGCTACAGCGCCACGTTGTATTCGTGCAAGCACCTCTACCGCGTAGGCTTGTACTGATGACCGACGCTGACCTGCCCGCCGACTGGTGGACGACGGACCACGTACGCACCTACCTCGCTTCGGTAGGTGCCCCGATCAGTCGCGCAACCTGGGCTTCTTACGTCTCACGCGGCCAGGCTCCCGCGCCTGACCGGATGTTCGGCCGGTCCCCGGCGTGGCAGCCCGACACGATCCGGAAGTGGCAGGCGGACAGGCCGCGTAAAGGCACCACGGGCTAGATCGGTTCATCTGGTGCCTCCTGTCTTCGGCTCCCGTCTGCGGCGGCACGTTGCTCGCCTGCCAATGAGACTGCCTGGTGCGCGGCGATCCGGGCAGGTACTAGGCACGGACACGAAGGACACGCCCCATGTCCACTGAGGTCCCTCGGCAGTTCAAGCCGAACCTTGTCCTGGTCAACCGCCGGAAGGCGGCCGGCTGGGAGTCACGCAAGCGCGCTGCGCGCGAGCTGCACCGCGTCGGCCAGCAACGCGGCATCCGAGAGACGCCCACCGTCGAGGCCATCGAGAAGGCGATGTACCGCCACGAGACGGGGCGCGTCGCGGTCACCGATCCGATCTACCGCCAGCTCTACTGCCTGGTGTACGACGCGAAGCCTCACGATCTGTTCGGTGAGCTGACCAGTGGCGCTGAGGACCGACCGCACTTCTCGGCGCGATCCCACAAGTTTGTGACAGCGTTCGTCGGTGTCGATGGTGCTGCCCGACTGCGGGAGGCTGCGGGCTGCACGCCAGCCGTGGGGGAGTGGCACACCTGCTGCTCGACACCCGTCGAGCACCCGGAAGGCGACTGCACCCTGTACGTGTGGCCGTGCGGGTCCGTGGTTTTCCACCTTGTCGAACCAGTGCAGTTGTCCACAATCGCGGCACTGGCTGCCTGGCGGGTGGCGTCGTACGGTGACAACATTGCATGGGCTATCGATTACCTCGCGCGCATTTCACCCAGTAGAGGACGAGTCTGCGGTGTATGTGCTTGGCGCTCATTGGGTGGTCGAGCCAGCATGGCCGGCGGAGTTGCTAGGAACTGCCCTACGTATCATGGCGACGCCGAAGGTGTTGCTACACCGCGACCGTCCGATGGATGACGAACACCTGGCGCACGCCGAACTGATCGAGCAGTCTTTGCTGTCTGAGGCATACGACCACGTTGGCATCGAGTCGTTCGGCGTGCAGGGCATCTCGGTTGGTTACGCCTCATGGTCCGGAGTCGTCTACCATCCGATCTCAGCCGAGCGTTCCTTGACGGAAGCTGAGGTAATATCCTGCGAGCTTGCGATCCAATCCATGTGGGCGTATTGCGACGCAATCGCCCGCCAGGTAGAGCAGGGGCGGGACCCACGGGTGCCGTCCGAATACGGGTGGCGCTATCTTCGGGGAGTGCGCTCCCGGCTTACTGTTTCCCGTCTTCGAGAGCCCGGACAGCATCAGGCGATGCGGCGGGCGATTCTGCGGACGTGTGACCTAATGCCAGCCCTAGACCAAGCCATCGAAACCCTCCGTGAGACGGATCGAGGTTAAGCCAGTGACATCGGGTCGCCCTGTGCTTGTTGTGACTGACATGCAAAACGGCTTCGTGCGAGAGCAGTCAGCGCACATTGTTCCTGTTGTTGTCGACCTAGTGCGTCGCTGGCAGGCGACCGGCGGTGACACGCTTTTTACGCGATATCTTAATTATCCGGGCAGTCCCTTCGAGCGCTTCTTCGGCTGGCAGCGGCTCCAGTCTTCCCCTGACATCGATTTCATTCCCGAGTTGTGCCAGTACGTAGATCAGGGAACAAGGTTGGACAAGAGGATCTATAGCCCATTCACTCCAGAGGGTTTGACGCTTTTCAAGCAGCGTGGATGGGAAGAGTTCTACTTCTGCGGTATTGCTACCGAAAGCTGCGTCTTGAAGGGTGCCGTAGACGCATTTGAGCACAACTTCACGCCGTGGTTGATCACGGATGCGTCGGCTAGCCACGCGGGCACTGAGGCTCACGAGGCAGGGCTATTGGTCGCACGACGCTTCATCGGTCCCGGCCAGGTGATCCGGCTGGCCGACATCCCAGACGCGCTTATCGGCCCGCCACCGCAGTCACTGGATCCATCGGTTCCGTGCTGGAGGTCGTAGTGCAGGTGCCGGTGCCGGTGAACCCTTCCCCATCTCCTGTGGGAGTGCCTTCCACGTCCCCCGTCGGGGTACCTTACCCGTCCCCCACGGGAGTAATCAACTCGGAGCATTTCGGTGCCGATTTTTGGGAACGATTCCTGACGTCGGCCGGCTTCGGCGGTGTCATGGCCGTTGTTGCTGCTCTAGTTGCGGCGAGCATCGCAATGATGCAGTTCCGGCATGTGAAGCGGCAGCACCATGAAGAACGGTGGTGGGAAACGCTCACATGGGTTTACGACAGGACGATAGTCGAGGAGGGTAGGAAGCCTCCGCTTCCCCAAAGAGTAACGCTCGCAATGCTGACTGCTCTTAGCGAGAGGGTAGGGCAAGGAAAATCTGACAGGTTGCGCGGGGAAGCGATTAGCTCAATCTTGACAATCTTCGATTCTGTCGCAATTGACGCTACTCGGGGTGGCCAAACCCAAGGTGAAGATGGCGTCGGCAGCGACGAGGGGATAAGGTCGCATCCTCAGGGCGAAGAGGGCATTGATCAAAGCATTCAGGAGGCTGCGGAAGATGCGCCCAATCAAGGCAAAGATGACGGAGTGCTAGGGCCGGTAGAAAATGCATGGACTGCTGCCGCTATTGCGGTGACTGATCCGAAAGCTGCCGCGATGCTGCGAAATCTAAGGGTAAGCCTCAATGAGAAGGGGTTCTCTAGCGATGTGGCATCGGCAGCCTACGCCTACGAGATGAGTGTTTACTCGGTACTTCGAAGAGCCGCGATTTCAGTTGGTGCCGTTATTTCTCAATCAAGCCAGGATTACGGTTTTGACTATCTGATCACTCGGGGCGGTATCGCTGTTGCTGTCACTGTCAATTATTCACAGTTCCCAATTATTGGGAACCTTTCCCATTTGCTTTCGGCTATTCCCAGGGTCGGGTTTGGGCGTGCACGCCTGCGCTACCTGCTGGTAACCAATCACACGCTAAGCCGAGAGGTAGTTCGGCGAATGGAAGAAAACGCGATAAGTCGAAAGCTCAGATTCGTTACCTGGGCTATCGCCCGGGATAGTCCTCGCCTTGAAGCTGTGCTCTTTGAGATGCTTGAGGTGGAAAAGTTAGATCGGAATCGAGATCTTGAATAGGCCCATGAAGCCCGTTTGAATAACCTAAGGGAATTTATCCTCCAAACGTCCAGGCCGAAGTATGCGGCAGGGCACCACAGAGGCGCGCCGAGTACCTGGGGACCAGTTAGGGACCACACGTAGTGCTCGATGCTGAGCGATGCGCCGTTGGGGGCACGCCTTAGTAGTAGGCATAGCGTGCGTGACGTGCAGGAACGCTTACCAAATCGTCCTGGGGGTCAAGGGGTCGTCGGTTCGAATCCGGCCGTCCCGACAGACAAAAGCCCTGACCAGCGAAAGTGTTGGTCAGGGCTTTGACTTTCATCTATGGAGATTTGAACCTCCTTCGAAGACCCCCCGTTTAGCGGGGGCGGCACGCTCTGGTGCCCGGTGACCAGAGGGGGTCCGTGCGTCCGACGGACGCACACGGACAGCGCAACAGTCGACGAGATGCCGCCGGACACATCGTTGCTGAGCTGCGCAGTCGTCTACCGCAAATGCTGTGGGGGTCGAAAGGGTCGTCGGCCTGCATCAGGCCGTCCGAAGGACAAAAGCCCCTGACCGGCGGAAGCGCTGGTTAGGGTGGCGGTCCAGCCATCGACGTACGGCGGCGAGGTCGATGCGGTTCAGTCCCCTGTGCGGGTCGACGCGGTGCAGGGCGTGCCGATCGCGGGTGAGCAGCGGGAGAACGGCAGGAGTGGATGTTCAGGTGAGGTCGTCGCTCACCTCAACCCACCGGGCGTACGCCTCAACGGCGAGGCGGCGCTACGTGATGTCGAACAGTTGCCTCAGCCGGGCCTCGATCAGGGGTTGACCGGCGGCGGACACGTCGTAGTGGCCGGCTCCTTCGAGGACGGCGAGGTTGATGTCGTTTCCGTTGATCAGCATCTTGTTGACGGTGTCGTAGGTGACCGTGGCCGGGCTGGTGATGTCGTCGGTGCCGTACAGCCAGAGAATCGCCCCCGGTAGCGTCGAGTTCTCCAGCCTGCCCTGGTTCTCCGCGTAGAACCGCTTGTTCTCAGGCAGCGAGTTCGGGGTGTCGCCGCGAACACCGGGGTAGGTGGTCAGCCGGTGTGCCGGCGACGCGTTCAGGTAGTTCTGGATGTCCTGTTTGACCAGGGCGTTCAGATCGTCCAGGCAGGTACGCCAGTTGTCACGGTAGAACCTCAGCATGGTGGGGCCGTAGATCGTGGCGGGGTCGATGTCGTAGCCCGCGTACCGTTCGGTCCTGGTGAAGTAGATGGTCTCCGCGTTGGCGAAGACGAGTTGCTCGATCTGGTGCTCCGTTGGCGGGAGCCCCGATCGTGCAGCCGCCTCGATGTCGTTCCACAGGACCCGGTTCATGGCGGGCACGTCCGGTACCGGGGCGAGGGTGATGGTGCCGCGGTACTCCAGTTCGGGGTCGGCCATGGTGGCCTGGTCGGAGTAGTACGCGGCGGCCAGAGCGGCGAAGCCACCTTCCGACCAGCCCGCCGGCACCCACTGACCCGACAGTCGGTCACCGAGGAGCCGCTGCGCGGCCACCGCGGCGAAGACCATCGAGTTTCCCTTGCTGGACAGCTCGTAGTAGCCGTGCCCCTCCGGGACACCCTCGGCCACCGGGCCGAGTCCCTCGTAGTCCGGAGCGACCACGGCGATGTTCATCTTCAGGATGGACGCCAGCAGGGCCGCGTTCGGCCCGTCGGCCCACCGGCCGTGCTCCTGGAGTTGCACGCTCGGCGCGCACTCCGGAGCCCACCCGACGGTGCCGTGCCCCCACACCACGAGTGGCCACCCGCCGGCCGGTGGTGCCTGCGTGGGCAGGAACAGCATGGCGGTGGCGTTGATCTGGCCGCCCCGGATACCGGGCATGCGGTAGACGACGAGTTGACCGTCGGCCACGTCGGCGATCACCGATGGGACGGTACGCAGCGGCGTGGGGGTGCCGACCACGTCCCCGTCGGCGGCCATCTCGACGGTGCCGGTCGGACCACCGTCAGCACCCCATGCCGGGGCGACGGGGATCAACAACCCCACCAGCAGCACGACGAGCGGGAATCCGCGTCGGACCGACCACGTCGTCCGTGTGATCCGATGGGGCAACTGGTCATCGTGCTCCCGTCGTCGTGAGTTCCCGAGACTGTCCCGGGCAGGGCGTCATGCTCCACCACCACCGACGTGACCCGTCGCGTCGTCCGAGCGCCACCACAGGGCGCCGGGCAGCCGGGAGCACGTGGCCGTGACGTGTGCCGGGTCGGCAGGCCGGATCCCCGCGACGAGCCTCCGGTTCCGGTGCCTACGGGTCGAGAATAGGCCCGTGCGGTCAGGTCAGAGATGGTTTTCCCGGGCCGGCCCCGGACCGGCGGCGACGACCGGCCCGTCCGACGCCATGACCACTCACCGGGTAGGTGGTCGCCCGACCCCGGCAGCGGGAAGGAGGCCCTACCCGGCCAGTCCTCCGTCACCACGTAGACCTCACCGTCACCGGGTTGACCCGACCTGCCGGCATCATCGGGGCGACCCGCCGCCAGGCCCACCCAGGAGCACGACGGCCCATGGCGTCCTGGCCTTCTCCGGGATCACACCATGGCGGGACCTTCCTGACGAATTCGACATGTGGGAGGGCACCGACTCCTGGTCCCGTCGCTGGACGGCGGACGCACGCCGCTTGACCTGCCACTTGTATTTTGCAAGTATGGCCCGTGTGAGCCTCTTCATCACCTGCCCGGTCGAGAGCGTCGAGCGCGCAACCGCCTTCTACACCGCCCTCGGCTGGACCCTCAACGCCGAGATGTCCGACCACAACGTGTCGTGCTTCGCGATCGCCCCCGAGCAGTACGTCATGCTCGGCAGCCGCGAGATGTACGCGAGCGTCGGCGGAGTCGAAGAGTTGATCGGCGGACCTCGGACGCCCTCGAAGGTCACGGTCTCGTTCGACCTGGGCAGCCGGGAGGCGGTCGACGAACTCGTCGACCGCGCCGGCGCTGCTGGCGGGCGGATCGGTGACACCGACGACTACCCCTTCATGTACCAGCGTCAATTCGACGACCCCGACGGCTACCACTACTCACCGTTTTGGATGAAGACGGACGCCGATCCGACCGCGTGAGCGATCTCGCCGCGGCCCTCGACATCGTCGGAGCACGGTGGGCCCTGCTCATTGTGGAACGGCTGCTCGACGGGCCACAGCGCTACGGCGATCTGCAGCGTGACCTCGGCGTGCCGACAAACATGCTCGCGATACGCCTGCGCGAGCTCGAAGCGGCTGGCGTGCTGATCCGCCTGCCCCTTCGACACAACACCCGGGCCTATGCGCTGACCGACCGCGGGTTCGCCTTGCGCGAGGCGATCGTCGCACTCGGCAACTGGGGCAGACGCGACTCCTGATACGGCACCGCCGTCCGGGATCATGGCTGGTCGTTCACGGGAGGCAGAGTATGCAGGGCACGGTAGGGAGATGACTGCTATCGGAGGCGGTCCGATGGTAAGAGACATGACGCCGCGTCAAGCGGTCGACGTACGGGTGCACCGCTGGCTGACGATCGTGGGGGCGCTCCTCACCGCCGCAGCCCTGCTGCTGTTGTCGCTTCTGCCTGACCCGCCCGCCGAGGCGGTCGCGATGACGGCGTGGGTCGAACGCGGCCACTTATTACTGATGTGGAGCAACGAACTGCTGTTCTTCGCGGTCATCTGCTGGGGAGCCGGTGCGCGCGGTCTATTCAGCGCGGGCCTGGCCGGCCCGTCGGCGTGGATCGACGTGGGAAGGACCGCTCTCACAGTCGCCCTCGTCGCGCTCGTCGTCGTACTGCTCGCGGTGGGGCGTCTGGTCTACCCGGTGTTTGAGATCGACCTGTCAGCCGAGGTCGTAGCCCTGCTCGTCAGCTCGACGTTCGGCGCCCTGCACGTGGCGTTCCTGGGTTTCGCCGTTGCTGCGGTGACGCTCGGCTGGTCGACACGCGCCGGACTGGCCGGGCGAGCTGTCGGCATCGTTGCCGCAGCCGCATTCGTCGTGGGCTCCTTCCCCTGGTTGACACCGAACTGGTGGAACTCACTGGTTCCGGTGCTGCTCGCCGCGTGGGGTGTCTTTCTCGCCCGCGTAACCCGCACCGAGAATTCCGGCGACGCTACGGAGAAGGCGGGTACCACTGTCTAGCGCATCAGCCGTCGCGAGACCCTGACGGGAATCCGGGATGGAGGCGGCGTGTAGTGGGCTCGTCGGGCTCGAGCTTGCGGAATCGCGTCAACCCGACCAGTGCAGACGGTGGGTGGCGTCGTTGGTCGGACGGATGACGCACGCGTGATCAGGTGGCGGACCTCATTGACCGTGGGTGTGATCAGCCTGGTGTCGGCCGGGTCGTCGTCGGTGGCGTCGTGACTACGACGCCGTCGACCTGCAACCCCGACGATCTGCCACCCGGTGTCCAGATCAGCCTTGGCCACCTATCGCGGAACGCCCCTGGTCGGCGAGGTCGATGGTCACCTCGGACAGGGGCTGGGCGACACACGTCAGGGTGTAGCCGGCGGCCCGCTGCTGCGGGGTGAGACAGTTCGGCTCGCTCAACACGACGTCGCCGCGGCGAAGCCGCACGACGCACTCGCCGCAGGTGCCGACGGTGCAGGAGAACGGCAGGTCGATCCCGGCGGCGAGACCCGCGTCGAGCAGACTCTGGCCGGGTTCGACCGTCCCCGCGCCGACGGGCTGCCCGGCCGCTTCCACGGTCATCGGCTGGGGCGTCGTGGTCGCGATCGTGGTGCCGGCACCCGAGGTGTACGTCTCGTGGTGCACCCGCGCGTCCGGCACGCCGAGGCTCGCGAGCACCTTCCGTACGGTGCTCATGAGCGCCTCGGGGCCGCAGACGTAGTAGCGGGCGTCTGCGGCCGGCGTACGGCCGGTGAACCAGTCCACCAGGCGGTCCGCGTCGAGGCGGCCGTCCCGTCTGGTCAGGACGTGGGTGACGGACAACCGGTCCGGGTGCTCCGCGGCCAACCGGTCGAGGTCGGCGGCGAAGATGACCTCGTCGGCGTCCCGGCTGCTGTGGAGCAGCGCGATCCGGTCGTGGCCGGCCCGGTCGGCGAGCCGCGTACGGATCATGCTCATCATCGGCGTCACACCGCTGCCGGCGGCGACGAGCAGTATTTCGGTCGGTGGCTCGGTCTCGGTGTGGAACGTCCCGGACGGGCCGTGCAGGCCCAGGAGGTCCCCGACGCGCAGCATCCGGTGCACGTGGCTGGAGAGCCGCCCTCCCTCGACATGCTTGACGGTGACCTCCAGCCGCGTCGTCCCCGGCGCGGACGAGGCCGAATAGGCCCGCCGGACCGGTCGGCCGTCGACCTCGACGACGAGCGTGAAGTACTGGCCGGGCCGGAACGCGAAATGGTCGGGCCGTCCGGCGGCGTCTTCGAGGACGAGCGTGACGGTGCTCGGCGTCTCCCGGCGCATCTCCACGATTCGCACCTCCCGCAGCGGACTTCCGGCCCGGTCGCCGTCGGTCCGTCGCCCGTCCGCGACGTCGGCGTAGCCCTCCTTACGCAGCGCGGAGCGGTAGGCGCGGCGCATCATCACCCGCAGCGCCCGCGACAGCCCCGGGATCGCGCCGATGACCCTGAACAGTGCCGCAGGCGGCCCGCCCGGCGCGTCCGCCGAGTTCGTGGCGAGGTGCTCCAACGCGATCATGGTGAGATCCGGCGCGGCACTGCGGTCGAGGTGTGCGCCGGGATGCCACAGCCGGGCCCGGGCCACCGCGTCGTTGCCGGTCACCTCGGCGTGTTCGACGTCGATGACGAGCGCCGCGTGCGGTGCCAGCCCGCGCAGCGCGAGGGTCCGTAGCAGTGCCGGGTCGTCGGTTACCACGCCGCGCCCGCGTACGTGCAGCACCCCGCTGCGGCCGGGCACGAGCGCGGCGAAGGCGAGCCGCTCATCCTGCAGCAGGTTGTGTAGCGTGTCGGCGCGTTTGTTGCCCCTGCGGTCCGGGAGCACGAGCGTCCGACCGTCGAGGATCCGGACCACCGTTCCCCGGTCGCCTCGGGGACTGGTGTCGCTGCCACCCTCGGTGTCCCAGCTCGACAGTGCGAGGAACGGCGCTGCGGCGAGGAACTCGGCCACACCGGGTGCCCCCAGCGGCTCGTCGAGGGCGATCTGCGGGGCCGACGCGGTCTGCTGGGTGGGTGGCTGCCACAGGCCGGACCGGAGGATGGCCTGCGCGCAGTGGACCCACGCCTGCCTGATCACCACCGTGGTCCGTGCTCGCCGCTGGGAGGTGACCGTGCCGTTGACACGCAGGACCTCGCCGACTCCAGGCAGCAGGAAGAACATCGACGTCGGCCCGGGGGAGGCGTCGGCCTCGGGGAGGGCGAACGAGATCCGCGTGGGGGACTGGACGTGGGCGAACCCGGCGACGCCACCGACGACGTCGTCCGGCTCGTGCCGCGCTGCGCCGCCGCATGCCGGGTGTGTCCCAGAAGATGCTCACCCACACCCTGCGTCAACTCGAAGGCGCCGGCCTCGCCCGCCGCTGGGTGGAACCCACGAGTCCGCCCGCCGTGCACTACTCGTTGACAGCGCTCGGCGACACGCTCGTCGGTCCGTTGCGCGAGCTCAAACGCTGGGCCGAGCTGAACATGGGTGCGATCGATGCGCTGCGTACGGCTGCGGTCAAGGCCCGTCACGACCAGTAGGCAAGGAGGGCGGGCGGATCCTGTCACGGGGTGATGGTCGAGACCCGCGTACTCCCGACAGGTCGACGCCAGGCCGGCACCTCGACGGATGGAAGCCAGCACCACCCCGGTCCTTCCGTCGTTTCCGGGTGGGCCGCCTGCCCGGTCATCCCGGCACACCCTGCTGCTCCCGCTCCCGTCAGCCGCCCGGGCAGCGGTTGTCGCCGCCGCTGAGTTCCACGCAGTGCCCTGGCGGGCCGGGCGTCGTGTCTGCCGGCACCGGAGTGAGACCCCGCCCGACGGATGCGGCGAACGGTAGGGCGGGCACGGCGATCACGACGGTCAGCACCAGGAAGACGATCGCGGTTCGGACCAGCCGCAGCCGGTACGCGACGAGCGCGATGACTGCCGGGCCGGCGATCGCCACCAACGCGGCGACCAGCAGGGCCAGGCTCGCCTGGCGTCCGAGGCCCACCAGCTCGTCGGGCCGGCCGTCGTAGTTGGCGTTCCACTGCGCCAAGCCGATGCTCAGCCACCACACGGCTGCCGCGATCAGCCCGCCGATCCAGACCAGGACCAGGAGCCCCACGATCGGGCCACCCCACCGACGTGCACCGGCCGCCTCAGAAGTCACGCGGTCCAGCGTGGACGGTCCGACCCGACCAGGCATGAGTCGGCGTACTCAGCGCGCTCGTCGAGGCTGTGTTCGTCGGCCCGGGGGACATCCGACCGCAGTCAGGCGCGGGCGTTCGGGGCTGGTTTCTCCGTGAGCTGCCACCGGTCGCCGTGACCCGCGGCGACAACGACCGCCTCGCGTCACCGGTGAACCCCGAAGCGAAGTCCGGCGGGGAAGGCCGCCGGTGCAGCGGCGGCGCCGTGCCGGTCGTCGGTGACAATGAAGTCAACCTGTCTCGGGCAGGATTCAGGATGGCTGACTACTACCCTGTGCAGATCCAATGGCTGTCCCATCGCTGTCAAAATCCATCAGTGGGCACTCAGGAAGTCGGCGGGGGATCGACCGAAAACAGTGTTGCAGCGACGAGGCGCGCTGTCATCCACAATGGAAAATGGGGATTCAGCTGTGCAACCAACGGTCGTGGTGGATCGCCTCGGCGAGAGGTCGGCGTCGACGCCACCCGTGCCGTTCCAGGTCGGGCACGGACTCCAGGTGGGTGACCGGCCCGACGCAGAGCCAGGCCACCGGCCGGATGCCGGCCGGTGCGCCCAGCAGCCCGGCCAGGAACGACTCTCGGTAGAAGGAGACCCACCCGACGCCCAGCCCTTCGGCGGTGGCGGCGAGCCAGAGATTCTGGATGGCCAGGCAGACCGAGTAGAGACCGGCGTCGGCGATGGCGTGCCGCCCGAGCACGGCCGGGCCCCCACGCTGCGGGTCGTACGTGACGACGACCGACAGCGTCGACTCCAACACCCCGTCGATCTTGATGCCCGCGAACCGTTCGGCCGCCGCGCCGTCCAGGGTGGCGGCGAACGTCGCCCGCTCGGCCTGCACGTGCCGGTGGAACCGACGACGGATGGCAGGGTCCCGGACCAGGACGAAGTCCCACGGCTGTGAGTAACCGACGCTGGGTGCGGCGTGCGCGGCGTCCAGGATCCGGTGCAGGGCGCCGTCCGGCACCGGTTCCCCGGTGAACTGGGCCCGGACGTCCCGGCGGCGGTGGATGGCGTCGTAGAGTTCCACAGGCAGGCTCCCGCTGCGCTCGGCCCACCCCGGACGGGCGGGCGGTCGACGCGAGGCCGGTCTTCGGACTCCCGGATCGACGCCAACCCGTCCGCCTTCCCAGCCGTACGGCCAGTGGCTGCGCTCCTCGCGCCTGGACGGTCGCTCCCCGGTCACCGTGGCGGGCCCGTGCCGGAATCACACCGGCTTCCCGATTCTCCCCGCACCCGCGGGGCACCTCGCACGATCATGCCGCCGCCGATGCTAACCCGTGCCGGTGACGCAGGCCGGCCACGCCCCCGGCGGGCGGCGGGCGGTCACCCGCGCGGACTCCACCCCGGCGGTGTGCCCGCCGATCGCGAAGATCCTCCTGCCGCTGGTGACCGCCGCGCCTTCACGATGGGCGGTGGTGGTGCCGGTGACCGTCGCCCAGGTGCCGGTGTCGGGTGAGTACGCGTCCACCCGGGTGGTGTCCACGCAGTCGACAGGTCTTCCCGAAGGGTCGGTGACCAGTTCACAGCCACCTGTCGCATAGATCCGGCCGTCCGGGCCGGTCGTGGCGTCGACCAGACACCGCCGGCTGGGAAGCGGCGCGAGAGTCGCCCAGGTGTCGGTGGTGGGCGAGTACGCCTCGACGACGTCGAGGACGTTCAGGACGCCGTCCCCGCAGCCGCCGATCGCGTAGATCCGCCCGTCTGGTCCGCCGGTCACCCCCATCTCGTAGCGCGGCGTGGGCATCGACGCCGCGGTGGTCCACCGGTCCACCGTCGGCTCGTAGACCTCCAGGGTGGACAGCGAGCCGCGACGGTCCCCGCCGACGGCGTAGACCCGGCCGTCGGTGCCGGCCGTCGCGGCGAGCAGTTGCCGTCCGCTGGGCATCGACGCGACGGGCACCCAGTGGTCGTCGCCCGGCGTCAGGGCGAGCACGGAGCTGAGGAACGCTCCCTCGGCACCGGGAGAGCTGCCACCGATCGCGTAGACGCGCCCGTCCCCGCCGGTGGCCGCCGCATGGCGGTACCGGGGCCGGGGCAGCGACGGACCGGCCCTCCACCGCCGCGTCCGAGGCGTGTAGACCTCCACCACCGTGGTGACCGAAGCCGCGTCGGCACCCCCGATCGCGAAGATCGACCCGTCCGGCGCCGTGGCCGCCGCCAGCGCGAAGCGGGAACTCGACAGCGCGTCGTCGGCCCGCCAACGGAGGGCGGGTCGGTCGCCCCTGGCGGCGGCACCGGCGACGGGTGCCGGCAGTTGGGCCACCGCGACGGCAATGGCGAGGAACAGTGTCCTCCATGGTGCGGCGCGGCCGAGAATGCGAATTGTCGTCACGACTGGGATGCTCCCTTCGCGCTGGGTCGACGGGCGTTTTCCGCTGATCGGCAGGCTAGCAGTCCGGCGTACGCGGCAGCCGCGAAGGACCTGCCAATTTCCCCCGAGGGTGAAAATGGTGTCGTGGCTGAATGTGTGTTCGCTCGGGAAGCTGTCGCCGGTCACCACTTGGGGTCGTGTCCGCACGATGCGGAAGGGAATTCTCCTCACGTGCGCCGTGGGTGGTGCCGGCGTCGGGCGGGGAACGCGACGCCGTGATTGCCGGCTGCCGCCCGTGGTGAGGGGGTCGGCACCCGCGGGACGGTCCGGCCACCACGCCGGACGGCGCGTCGGCGTGACGTTGCGGGGCTGTCCGGTCGGCCAGGTCCGCCCCCGTTCCCCGGCGGGATCCTGGTGGTGCACCGCCCTCCGGGCGTCCGCCACGCGCAGTGACCGCCGACTGCGCCGAAACCGGGACGGTTCACCATGATGGACAGCGCTACGGACACCTGACCATGAGCCATACGGACCAGCTCAAATCAGCCGCAACCCCGCCGGCGAACTCCCGGCCGGCCATCAATACGTATTGACGCACCCCATCGTTAATGTTACCGTCAGTCATACTCTGGTCGCTAGCTGTGGCAATGGATCGAAGCAATATCCGGCACCGACCGATGATGCTGTCCAAGTTGATTCACCGTAGGTCACCCCGTGGCGAAACAGCGCCGGGTTCGCTCCCGGGCACTGACATCTCTGTGATTACGCGACACGAGTTTGCGCTTTTTCGACAGATTGCGGGTGTCTGTAGGAAGGAGAGGTAGTGACCGAGGCCCTGGTGAATTCGGCACACGCGACGGATTCGGCTGAACTGCCACTGTCGTTCGCCCAGGAACAGTTGTGGTTCCTCGACCAACTCGCCCCCGGCACACCGACGTACAACGTCGCCGTGCTGTACCGGATCGACGGCGACCTGGATCACTCGGCACTACAGACCGCGATGACCCGGGTCGTCGCGAACCACGACATCCTCCGCGCGCGCTTCGACGCGCACGACGGCGTTCCCTACCAGGTCATCGCAGCTCCTCCGGAGCAGGCGCTCGTGATCGACGACTCCACCGCAGCGGGGGAACTCCGGGAGACACGTGCCCTCGACGCGGCCACCACGCTGGCACGGACACCGTTCGACCTGGCCGTGGGCCCGCTCTACAGGTTCCGCCTGTTCCGCGTCGCAACGGAACGACACCTGTTGTCCATCGTCATTCACCACATCGTGTGTGACGGCTGGTCCATCAACCTGATCAGTGACGAGATCCGCAGGTCGTACGCGGCGATCCGGCAGGGTCACGAACTCCCGGCCGGCCGGGCCGCCACCGACTACGCCGATTTCGTCAAGGCCCAGCGGGTCGCCTTCGAAGACGGCACCTTCGAAGCGCAGCTCACCTACTGGAAGTCCCAACTGTCGGGCCTGCCGGCGTTGAACCTGCCGGCTGACCACCCGCGACCGCCGTACACCGTCCACCGCGGCGAACACCTCAGCCGGGTCTTTCCGGCATCGATCGGTGCCACCGCGCGCCGCCTCGCCCGGTCGCAGAAGGTCTCACTGTCGATGCTCCTGACCGCGGCCCTCGGGGTGGTCCTGTCCCGTTACACCGGTGAGGAGGACCTCGCCGTCGGCACCACCGCACTCGGTCGGTCCGATCCCGACCTGGAACAGGTCGTCGGCATCTTCGTCAACGCGGTGGTGCTGCGGCTGGACCTGTCCGGAAAGCCCACCTTCGCCGAGCTGCTCGATCGGGTCAAGGACACCTCCCTGCGGGCCTACGAGCTTCAGGACGTGCCGTTCGAGCGGGTGGTCGACCGCCTTGCCGTCCCCCGCGACCCCAGCCGCAATCCGTTGTTCGACGTCCTTCTCCAGGTGCTCAACGAGGAGACCGGCAGCGGCTCCCTCGACCTGCCCGGAGCCACCATCAGTGTGGTCGACCAGCAGACGATGCACTCCCGGTTCGACCTGTCGCTGACC
Source organism: Micromonospora sp. CA-248260 (assembly GCF_050942205.1). Taxonomy (NCBI): domain Bacteria; kingdom Bacillati; phylum Actinomycetota; class Actinomycetes; order Micromonosporales; family Micromonosporaceae; genus Micromonospora; species Micromonospora sp. CA-248260. The sequence continues at coordinate 2,623,176 of NZ_CP192021.1, forward strand.
TTCGCCGAGTCGGCGACCGAGCTGAGGGTGTCGGCGGAGTATTCGACGGAGCTGTTCGCCCGGTGGCGCATCGACCAACTGCTCACCCACATCGAGCGCGTCCTGACCGGTGCGGCCGCCGACCCCGGCATCAGGGTGTCCGAGATCGACCTGCTGTCCGCCGACGACCGGGCCGAGTTGATGCGGCTGGGTCGCGGTCCGGACGACGCCGTCCGCTCCGATCCCGTGCACGTCCTCGTCGCGGAACGGGCCGCAGCGGCACCCGACTCCGTCGCGGCGGTCTTCGAGGGCGTCGAGCTGACCTACGGGGAACTGGACCGACGTGCCGCCGTCCTCGCCGCCCACCTGAGGCACCGGTGCGGGGTCAGACACGAAGAGCTGGTGGGGGTCGCGATGGATCGCGGCCTGGACGTCCTCGTGGCGTTCCTCGGTGTCGCCAAGGCGGGCGCCGCGTACGTGATCCTCGACATCGACCACCCGGTCGGCCGCCTGGAGTTCATTCTCGACGACACCGACGCACACGTGGTGCTGACCACGAGCGACCTGCTCGCCAGCCTTCCCGAGCCCCGGTCGCGTCGTTACCTGTGCCTGGACCGCGACTGGCCGGACATCGAGTCCGCCGGGGCCGGGGGAGCAGGCGACCCGCTCGACGAGGTGAGCACCGGGGACTCGTTGGTCAGCGTGATCTACACCTCCGGTTCGACGGGCCGCCCCAAGGGGGTGCTGACCGAGCACCGGGCGTTGGTGTCCTACCTGGTCCCGTTCGCCGAGACCTTCAAGTTCGGCCCCGGCGACCGGATCCTGCAGTTCGCGTCACTCGCTTTCGACCTGTGTCAGGCAGAGGTCTACGCCGCGCTCATCAGCGGCGCCACGCTGGTGTGTGCACGCCGGGAGACCCTGCACTCGACGGAGTCGCTGTCCGCGCTGATCCGCGACGAGCGCATCACCTTCGTCGGCGCACCTCCGACGCTGCTGGCGCTGCTCGACGACGGCCCGTACCCGCACCTGCGCCACGTGTTCACCGGAGGTGAGGCGTGCCCGGCCGAGCTGGCCAACCGGTGGAACGTCGCGGGTCGGACGTTCGTCAACGGCTACGGCCCCACCGAGGCGGCGATCGGCGTGACGCTGCACGTCGTACCCCGCGGGGAATACCGGACCTCGCCGCCCATCGGCGGGCCCATCACCCGACGTCGCTTCTACGTCGTCGACGAGCAGTTGGCGCTGGTGCCGGTCGGGGTGCCGGGTGAACTGCTGATCGGTGGCGACGAGGGGCTGGCCCGCGGCTACCTCAACCGCCCCGACCTGCACAGCGAGAAGTTCATCCCGGACCCGTTCCGGTCCACCGGACGGGTGTACCGCACCGGCGACCTCGTCCGCTGGAACCGCGAGGGCCACCTGGAGTTCCTGGGCCGGATCGACACGCAGATCAAGCTGCGGGGCCTACGGATCGAGGTCGAGGAGATCGAAGCGGTGCTGCGTACCCATCCCGCGGTCGACACGGCGGCGGTGAAGCTGGCCGAGGACGCGCGGGGCCAGCAGATCCTCGCCGGCTACGTGACCCTGACCGGGTCGACGGAACCATCGGTCGCCGAGTTGCGCCGGCACGCCGCCCAGTTTCTGCCGTCATACATGGTCCCGCAGGCCTGGCGGGTGCTGGAGAGCCTGCCGATGTCGCTCAGCGGCAAGCTCAACCGGAGGGCACTGCCCGCACCGGCGGCGTACGTCCAGGCCGACCGGGAGGTCGTCGCGCTGGCCACCCCGACCGAACGGCAGGTCGCCGCCGTCTTCGCCGACGTCCTCGGCATGGCCGCCTGGCGACTCAGCGCCGACGACGACTTCTTCGAACTGGGTGGCAACTCGTTGCAGGCGATGCGGGTCATCAGCCGGGTCAACCAGGCGTTCAGCGCGAAACTCGGCGTCCGGACCCTGTACGGCTCGCCCAACCTGCGCGACTTCGCCCAGCAGGTGCACCTCCAGGCCGTCGCACCACCGGCCGCCGATCCGGCCGCCGAACCGCCCCACCAGCAGGCGGGCCCGCCCGCCGATGCGCTGAGCCTGGCGCAGACGATCGCGCTGGCCATGACCGACGTCCTGGTGTCACCGGCCACCCCGGCCGCCGTCACCGACAACCTGTTCGCACTCGGCGCCGACGAGGAGCACGCGGCGAAGCTGCTCCAGCTGATCGAGCAACGCCTGGGCACCCGGATCACGGCCCGGGACCTCTACACGCCCGTCGTCCTCGCCGCAGCGGTGCAGGCGCGACGGGCCGCCGACCAGCAGGCCGACACCTGGTCACCGCTGGTGACCCTGGCCGCCGCACCCAACGACGGCACGTACCCGCCGCTGTTCTGCGTCCCCGGCGCGTCCGGCTCCCCGTCCATCTTCGCCGGAGTCGCCCGCCGGCTGAGCCCGGAACGGACGATCATCGGTCTCGAAGCGCCGGGGCTGGAGCCGGGTCAGCACGCGCTGCCCGACGTGGTGGCGTTGGCCGGCCGTTTCGTAGCGGCGATCCGGGAACGGCAGCCGACGGGCCCCTACCATCTGCTCGGCTGGTCGATGGGTGGGTTGGTCGCGTTCGAGATGGCGCGGCAGCTCACGGAGGCCGGTGCGCCGGTGCCGTTCCTGACCGTCGTCGACACCCCGCTGCCGGACCCGTCCCGGACGCCCGACGACCGGCGCACCGTCGAACAGTTCGTCGCCGACATCGCGGCCGAGGCCGGTCGGGACGCCCCCGAACTTCCCCCGGGCTACCAGGGCCTTCCCGATCAGTTCGACGCGCTGTACGCGTTCCTGCGGGACACGGTGCTACCGGCGGAGATCGGGCCGGATCAACTCGGTTGCCGCCTGTCCGTCTACCGGGCCAGCGTGCGGGCCACCTTCCGCTACCGGCCCACCTGGACCTACCCCGGCCGGCTTTCCGTGCTCAGGACCCCGGGGGCGGTACCGGCCGGGCAGTGGGCCCCGCTGGCGGCCACGGTACGCGAGTACCGCGCCCCCGGCGCGCACCATTCGATGTGGTCCGGCGAGCACCGCCCCGTCCTCGCGGCGGTCATCGACACCCTCCTCGCCGCAGCGGGAGAGTGAGGGTGTTCCAGCGACTGCCAGTGCGTGAGCGGCGGAGCAGAACGGGCCTGTGGTGGCAGAACCGGGACTTCCGCCTGTTCTGGATAGGCGAGACGGTGTCGATGTTCGGGACCCAGGTCACCGCACTCGCGTTGCCGCTGACGGCGATTCTCGTGCTCGACAGCAGCACCGAGCAGGTGGGTCTGCTGCGGATGGCCCAGCTCCTGCCGTACCTGCTGCTCTCGTTGCTCTTCGGTGCCCTCGCCGACCGGATGCCGCGACGGCCGCTCATGGTCGGGGCGAATGCGGTCCGGCTGGTGCTGGTCGGCCTCGTGCCGATCCTCGCCGTCACCGGTCAGTTGAGTCTCGGCTGGCTCTACGTCGTCACCGCAGGGGTGGGTGTCGCCGCGGTGATGTTCGACGTGTGCTGGGTGTCCTACGTGCCCACCATCGTCGCCGACCACACCCGACTCATCGAGGCGAACAGCCGCATCGGCGCGGCGGACGCCGCCGCCCACATCGGTGGGCCCGGCCTTGCCGGTGTACTGGTGAACATCCTCACCGCCCCCATCGCGCTCGTCGTGAACGCCGCGTCGTACGCGGTCTCGATCGCCATGCTGCTGCAGATCAGGGCCCGCGAGGTGAAGCCGGAACGGAGCGACACGCCCCGCAACCTGCGGACCGAACTGGGCGAGGGACTGCGCTGGGTGTTCGGTAACCCGCTGCTGCGCATCCTCGCGATCCTGGGTGCCTGCTACAACTTCTTCCTGATGTTCATCCAGACGGTGTTCCTGGTGTATGCCGTCCGGGAGCTTTCCCTGAGCACCGCCGTCATCGGCGGCATCCTCTCGTCGGGTGCCGTCGGTGGCCTGATCGGCGCCGCGTCGGCGCAGGCCGCAGCGCGGCGGTTCGGCGTCGGTCGGGTGTACGTGGCCTGCGCGAGCGTGTCCTTCTCCAGCTGGATCGTGGTCCCGGCAGCCGGCGGACCGACGGTGGTGCTCACCGCCGTGCTGGTGGCGGTGTTCCTGGCCTCCGCGGTGGCGATGGGGGCGACGAACGTCATCGTCGTCAGCCTTCGGCAGACCTTGACCCCCGACACGCTGATGGCCCGGATGAACGCGGTCATGCGCATGCTGATGCTCGGCGTCGCCGCGCTCGGTGGCCCCGTCGGAGGCGGACTGGCCACCGTCATCGGTCTACGCCCCGCCCTGTGGGTGGCGGCGGGGGCGTCGATCCTGGCGTTCGTCGTGTTCTTCCCGCGCCGGATCCTGCACCTGACGGAACTCCCCGAACCGGCCGCGACCCGGTGACCGGGGCCGGCGGACGACCACCGCTGCGCCGGGCACGTCGGCACCCACCCGGCAACCGGGCGGCCACCCCGAGACCGCAGCGTGGCGGCCTCCGGGCCGACAGGGTCCTCCCAATCCGCTAGACCTCGACCACCGCAAATCCCCCCGATGGTCAAAACACGAGTCCGGCGGCCCGACCGGGTCGGGCCGCCGGATACCGTTCAGAGGGTTGGTGATCCGTAGAGCAGGCGGTTGGGTGAGCCGCTGCCGGGATTGGTCACCACCCCTGGGGTTGCGCTGTTGACCAGGTAGGAGTGCACCTGCGCCGGGGTCCAGGTCGGATTCTTGCCCAGTACCCGGGCGGCCATTCCGGCCACGTGCGCGGAGGCCTGGAGGGTGAGATCGAGGGACGTGACGGCGGGGTCGAGCGATATCGGGTACGGCCCGCCCGCGAAGACCGGACGTCCCGCGCACCGCGCCGATCGACGCCGCGCGACTCGGTCGACGCCGCCCGGTTCGGTCAGCGTCCGCCGCGGATCAGGTCGAGGGGGGCGGTGCGGATGCCGAAGTGCTGCCGCAGGGCGCGGCCGGCGGCGTGCAGCCCGGACATGCCGTGCACGGCCGGGCCGGGTGGGGTGGAGGCCGAGCAGAGGTAGACGCCGGGCAGCGGGGTCCGGTACGGGTCCCAGCGGGCCGCCGGCCGCATCACCAGCTGCCAGGGTGTGACCGCGCCGCCGGAGATGTCCCCGCCGACGTAGTTCGGGTTGTGGCTGCCGGCCTGCGCCGCCGGCACCACGTGGGTGGCCAGGATCAGGTCGCGGAAGCCGGGCGCGAAGCGTTCCACCTGGGCGACGATCTGGTCGCTGACGTCGCGCGGGGAGCCGTTCGGCACGTGCGCGTACGTCCAGAGCACCTGCTTGCCGGCGGGTGCGCGGGTCGGGTCGACCACGCCGGGCTGCACCGCGAGCACGTACGGGCGTTGCGGGTGCCGGCCGCGTACCACCGCGGTTTCGGCGATCCGGGCCTCGGTGGCCGAGCCGACCAGGTGCAGGGTGCCGGCGCGGGCGCATTCCGGATCCGCCCACGGCACCGGCCCGGAGAGCGCGAAGTCGACCTTGCAGGCGGCCCCGCCGTACCGGAAGGAACGCAGACTGCGCACGTAGCCGGCAGGTAGCCGGTCGCCGGCGATGCGCAGCAGGCCGGCGGGGGAGACGTCGAGCAGGACCGTGCGGGCCGGCGGCAGTTGGGCCAGGTCGTCGATCCGGCTGCCGGTGACCACCCGGCCGCCGAGTTGCCGTAGCCGGTTCACCATCGCGTCGGTGATCGCCCGGCTGCCACCTGCGGGGACCGGCCAGCCGACCGCGTGTCCGAGGGTGGCCAGCAGCAGGCCGGCCCCGGCCGGGGCGAGCCGGCGCGGTGGGGCGATCGCGTGCGCCGCGACCCCGGCCAGCAGTGCGGCGGCCTCCCCGGTGCGGAACCGGGCCGCCGCGGCCGGGGTGCCCTGTTCCAGGGTGCGGAGCCCGAGCAGCAGTGCGGCGAGCGGGTCGCGGGGCACCCGGCGCAGGTCGGACATGGCCGTGTCGACCACTCCCGACCAGCGTCGGACCAGCGGCCCGAGCAGGGACCGCCAGGCCGCCCCATCGGGACCCAGCCCCTCGGCGGTGCGGTCCAGGTCCCGCCAGGCCAGCGCCGCCCGCCCCCCGTCGAGCGGGTGGGCGTACGGGATCTCCGGCTGCAACAGCCGTACGCCGTGCGCGGCCAGGTCGAAGGCGCGGAAGAAGGGCGAGGCGAGGGCCATCGGGTGCACCGCGGAGCAGACGTCGTGGTGGAATCCGGGCAGGGTCAGTTCCTCGGTCCGGGTGCCACCGCCGGTGGTCCCGGCGGCCTCGTGCACCTGGACGCTCAGCCCTGCCGAGGCGAGCACCAGTGCGGCGGCCAGCCCGTTCGGGCCGGAGCCGACCACCACCGCGTCGAATCCGCCGGCTGCCTTCTGCGCTCCCATGGTGTGCCCTCCCGCCTCAGACCAACGCCTGTTCCGCAGCCAGACTGGCGTAGAGCGCATCCGTGCGGACCAGCTCCGGATGCGAACCCACGGAACGGGCCGTGCCATTCTCCAGCACGACGATCTTCTCGGCGGCGAGGACCGTGGAGAGCCGGTGCGCGACCACGACCACGGTGGTCCGGCGGGAGATCTCCTGGATCACCTCGCGCAGGGCGGCCTCGTTGGCGGCGTCCAGTTGCGAGGTCACCTCGTCGAGCAGCAGCAGCCGGGGACGGCGCAGCAGCGCGCGGGCCACCGCGATCCGTTGCCGCTCGCCGCCGGACAGGGAGAGCCCCCGGTGCCGGATCGGGGCGTCCAGGTCGCCGCCGAGCCGGTCCAGCAGGGTGCTGAGCCGGGTGGTCCGCAGCACCGCGTGGATCTCCTCGTCGGTCGCGCCGGGGGTGGCGTACGCGACGTTCTCCCGCAGCGTCCCGGCGAGCACCGCGACGTCCTGCTCGACGTACCCGATGGCGGCGCGCAGCTCGGCCAGCGGCCAGTCGGCCAGCGGCCGGCCGTCGACGAGGATCCGGCCCTGTTGTGGTTCGGTGAAGCGTTCGATCAGGGCGAGCACCGTGGTCTTGCCGGAGCCGGAGGGCCCGACCAGTGCGGTCAGCCCGCCCGCCGGCACGGTCAGGGTGAGGTCGCGCAGGGCCGGTTCGTCCCGGTCCGGGTACCGGAAGCAGACCTGTTCGAACACCACCTCCGCCGGTCCGCGGGCCGACCCCGCCCCGGTCGTGGTGGTCGGCCCGCCGGCTCCCGCCGACCCGGCCAGGACACCGGTTGCGGTGGTCGCCGCGGTGGCGGCCCTGACCGGCGGCGCGGGGGGCAGGTCGATCGGCTCGGTGGGCAGTGCGTCGATCTCGGCGATCCGGGTCAGCGCCGCCCGCCCGATCTGCAGGTAGGTGCCGGCGCCGACGAGCTGCATCACCGGGTGGCTCAGGTAGGCCACGTAGAGCAGGAAGGCCACCAGTGCCGAGACCGGCATCGCGCCGCTGGCCACCCGTGCGCCGCCGACCCCGAGCACGACCAGGAACGCGACCTGGATGGCCAGGCCGGCGCTGGTGCCGGCGACCGAGCCCCAACGGGCCAGGCTCACCCCCTGCCGGTACGCGGTCAGCGCCGCCGCGTCGATCCGGGCCGCCTCGGTGGCCTCGGTGCCAGAGGCCTTCATCGTGGTGAACGCGCCCAGCGCCCGTTCCAGGGCGGCGCCCATGTCGCCCACCGACTCCTGGGAGCGCAGCGCGGCGGCGCGGATGCGGGGCATCAACAACCCCATGATGACCACCAGCAGCACCACCACGACCGCGGTCACCCCGAGCAGGGCCAGGTCGACCACCGCCATCAGTGCTACGGCGCCGAGCAGCATGACGCCGCCGGTGAAGATGTCGATCAGGGACTGGCTGGCGATCTGCCGCAGCAGCATGGTGTCCCCGGCGACCCGGGCCAGCAGGTCGCCGGGGGCCTGCCGCTGCAACGCCGGCACGGTGAGCCGCAGCAGGTGCCGGACCAGGCCGCGCCGTCCGTCCAGGGCGACCGCCTCGGCGGTGCGCAGGATCAGGTAGTTGCCGACTCCGAGCAGTACGGCGGCGATGATCACCAGCCCGGTCAGCACGACCAGCGCCCGGCCCACCCCCTGACCGGCGGTGAGGCCGTCGATCAGCGCCTTGGCGGCCAGCGGCTGGGCCAGCCCGAGCAGGCTGGAGGCGAGCAGCAGCACGGCGGCGGCCACGAACGGCCCCCGGTGTGGCCGGACGTATCCGGCGATCATGCGCAGCCAGTGCCGCTCACCGGCGGCCGGGGTGGTCACCGGTCACCCGGGGCGCGGTAGACGGTGACGTACATCGGTTCCGCGCCGGTGAACTCGTTGCCGGCCCAGTCGCTGTGCCGGGCCACCCGGACCAGTCCGGCCTGTTCGGCGTACCCGTCGACCTCGTCGGGGGTGGTGAGCCGGCTCAGCTCCGAGGCGATCCGGGACCGGCCCTCGGAGATCCAGATGTGCGCCAGGTGCCAGATCCCGTTCGCCACGTCGATGGTGGAGTACGACAGCAGCCCGGTGTCCTGGCCGGGGTAGGGCACGAAGAAGGAGTCGCGGGCCCGGCCCTGGTTGAGCACGGCCAGCGCGAACTGCGGGTTGTGGGTCTCCACCACGAGGAGCCCGCCGGGGGCCAGCCGGGCGGCGGCGGCCTTCACGACCCGTTGCTGTTCCTGCGGGTCCAGCAGCATCGACAGGGTGCCGCAGATGCAGTAGACCAGGCCGTACCGGCGGTCGTCGGACCAGTCGCGGATGTCGCCGTGCACCGGCGTGACCGGGCGGGGTCGCTCGGTGAGGGCGGCCCGCAGCGCGTCGAGCATCTCCGGCGACGAGTCCACCCCGACGATCTCGCCGACCCGGTCGGCCAGCGGCAGGGCGATCCGGCCGGTGCCGACGCCAAGCTCCAGGGTGGGTGCTCCGCCGCCCGGGTGCAGGCCGGCGAGGTACGCGACGGCCGGCTCCGCCGCCGTCCCGCCGGGGAAGAGTTGGTCGTAGAAGTCGACGAACTGGCGTCCGTAGCCGCTGTCGGCGATCTCAGTCATCTCGGGGTGCCCTCCGGCAACGGTTCGAACGGGGAGACCAGCAGGTAGTCCGGCTGGTGGGATTCGTCGTAGCCGGCGCTGCGGGCGATCACGAACTGGAATCCCCGGGGTACGTCCGCCCCGGCGTACTGCCGGTGTACGGCGTGCGCGACGAAGTCCCGCAGCACCTCGTACGGCGCGGTGGCGGTGATCTCGACGCCGGGGGTGCCCAGGTGCACGATCAGGTCGGCGCAGATGTCGAAGATCGCCTTGTCCTGCCGGCGTTCCGGGAACCAGACCACCTGCCGCCAGTGCCGGCGTGGGATGTGGGTGGTCTCCACCCAGCGGGTCTGCGCGCCGTCGGCGGTGAGCACCCGGTGCAGGACGTGGAAGTCGTGCTGCGCCGGTTCGGGGGCGAAGAAGCGCCAGTTGCCGATGAGCAACCCGGGTACGTCGTAGCGGCGGAACCGGTCGAAGACCTGTTGCGGGTGCTGGCTGAGCACGGTCACCCCGAACCAGCCGACCAGGCCGGCGGTGATCGCCGTGGTCAGTGGGCGCAGGTCGGAGCCGACCCGGCGGCTCATCGCCGGACCTCCGGGCCCGGCCCGGTGACGTCGTCGACGAACGCGGTGAGGATCGTGACGACCTCCGCGGACCGGTCGGCGTCGGTGAGGATCTCGTCGTGGTCGGCGTCGGCGATCAGGTGCCGCTGCGCCCGGGGGGCCGCGGCGGCGAACTCGTCGTGCAGGTCGGCCTGGACGGCGTCGGCACGTGCGGTCCGCCCGGCCGTCACCACCACCAGCGGTACGTCGATCCGGGGCAGCCCGGTGCTCTCGTCTTCGAAGCGTTCCTGCACCACCCGCCACTCCCGCCGGGCGGCGGCCCACAGTTGCGGGTCGCGGTACTGGGCCAGGGCCAGCGGGCGGACGGGCTCGGGCAGCCGGTCGATCCAGGGGGCCCGGGGCAGCAGTGAACCGAACCCGGCCCGCAGGGAACCGGGCATGATGGCCAGGGTGCTGGTCAGCGCCCGGCCACCCTCGGCCTGCCGTAGGGAACGGCGGAGTTCGGCGGGGTGGCTGGAGTCGACCAGGGCCACCCCGCGTACCTGTCCGCCGAGTTGTGCGGCGGCGAGCAGGGCCAGGTAGCCGCCGAGTGAGTGGCCGACCAGGACCACCGGGCGGTCGCCGGCCACGTGCCGGGTCAACTCGACCAGGTCGTCGACCATCGTCTCGAACCGGTACTCCCCGGTGTCCCGGTAGCGGCTGGCACCGTAGCCGGCCCGCTGGTAGGTGACCGTGGTGAACCGCTCACCGAGCGGACCGGCGATCCGCTCCCAGTGCTCGGCGGTGGCGGCCATCCCGCTCTCCAACACCACCACCGGCCCGTCACCGGCAGCCCCGCCGGACCGTGCCTCGGCCCCGCCGGACCGCGCCCCGGCACCGGTGGACCGGTCGGGTGGCGGGTTGCCGGCGTACCGGTAGGACAGGACATTGCCGGCGGCGGTGGTGACGGTGCGCTCGTCGCCGCGCCCCCGCTCGATCAGCCGACGCCGCCGGACCCGGGCGACCTGGCCGGCGGCGAAGAGCACCAGCCCGGCGGCCGCCGCCACGGCGGGCAGGGTGTCGTCGCGCCGGATGCCGGCCGCGTCGCCGGTGCGTTCCCGGGGCCGGGTGGTGTAGGCGACCGCCGGATAGGTGGAGGTGAACGCCCAGAAAAACCGACCGAGCCCCATCACCCGTGCGTTGACCAGGTGGAACGCCCCGGCGGTGGCGAGCAGGTACGGGGCGGGGCGGCCCTTAGCGGCGTAGGCCAGCGGAAACGCGCACTCCATCGCCAGCACCCCGTGGGCGGCGAGTTTCGTCAGCCGGGGGTAGCGGCGCATCAGCTGCCAGACCTGCGGGTCGCCGTAGGTGAGGGTCCGGGTGATGCCGGGCAGGGCGCGTCCGCTGCGCCAGGTCTCGCTGGGCAGCTTGGCCCAGCCGGAGACCGTGTACGACAGCACCGACTGCAGGGCGACGAACCAGAGGCAGGCGTCGACCACGGCGGGCCGGCGCTGGCCGGCGCGGGCGGCGGTGGTGAGCGCCTGGACCAGGAAGGAGACCTGGTCGGCGCCGTCGCTGCCGTAGAGGTGCTGGGCGTGCAGCGCGGCCTGGCTGCCGGAGAGCACCGCGTTCGCGGCGACCCGTTGCCGGCGGCCCAGCGGCAGCCAGAGCGCGGCCGCCGCGACGGCCCGGCTGACATGCAGCGCGGTGGCCACCCGGTCGTTGGCGGCCAGGTCCAGCGCCCGGGTCAGGCGGGGGGCGTGCTCGTGGAAGGTACGCCGGTTGACCGCCCAGTTGTTCGCCCCGCCCCGCTGCCGGTCCCGGCTGCGGGTGAGGTATTCCAGGCTGGCGAAGAGGTGGGTCACCGAGCTGATCCGCTCGGTCCAGTTCAGCACGGCGGAGCGGTCGAACGTGGCGGGCGGCCGGAGCCGGCGGTGCCAGGGTGCTCTCTTCATGGGTCAGCGCTTCCTGATGGTGCGGGGAGGACCGGGGCGGGACGGGTGGGCCGGTGGACCGCCGCGGCGGTCCACCGGCCCCGGGTGCTGCTACCGCGATCGGGTCATCACTTCGGGACCGGCCTGGTCCCGCCGAGGTTGCGCCCGGCGACGTAGCCGGCGCCGAAGAGCGCCGCCACCGAGCCGACCAGGCCGACTCCGGCCGCCACGGTGACGATGGTCGCCGGAGTGGCAAGCACCGGCATCCCGCCGACGTGGTTGCGCGCCTCGTCGCTGTGGATCGGGATGGTGGCGAGGGCGGGGTCCGCGTTCACCCTGTTGGCGAGAACGGACATGGATCACCTCCTGACTGGGGGTACGGGTTGTCGGGCGACTACTTCGGCTGTGGCCTGGTGCCCTCGGCCATGTTGCGGGCGATGCCCACCATGTAGCCGGCGTGGAACGCCACGGCGCCGACGGCGACGCCGAGCGCCACCGCCGTCGGGGTGGCGAGCACCGGGGTGAGTCCGGCCAGCCCGTGGGCGTTCCGGTCGGCCTCGGTGAGCTCACCGAACATCTCCAGGGAGATGTCGTTGGTGTGGTCGACAAGTGCGGTCATCTGGTTCACCTCCTCCGGAAGCTCTCAGCCAGTGTGAAAGGCGGCGCGCGCGCCGTTCATCTCAGCTAAAAATCGTGAATCGCTAGGATGTCCGAGGGGGTCGCCGCCGTCAACCACGGGAAACGGGGTCCACCCGATCCGACGAGGGGAGGGCACCACATGGACCACCCGACCACGGGCACCCTCGCCGAGAAGATCAACAGACTCTTCGAGGTGGTCCGCCGCCCCGACCGGGAGCAGTACCGCAACGAGGAGGTGGCCACCGCCTGCCGCGCGGCCACCGGGGAGAGCTTCTCCACCACGTACCTCTGGCAGTTGCGCAACGGCCGGCGGACCAACCCCACCAAGCGGCACCTGGAGGCCCTCGCCCAGTTCTTCCAGGTGCCGGCGGCGTACTTCTTCGACGACGAGCAGGGCGCGCGGATCGTCGAGGAGCTGGAGCTGCTCGGCGCGCTGCGCGACAGTGCCGTGCGGCAGATCGCGCTGCGTGCGGTCACCCTCTCCCCGGAGGGGCTGGACACCATCAGCGACATGATCGAAGCCATCGGGCGGCGGGAGGCACGCCGCGCCGGCCCGGCCGGCGTGGAGCTGCCCGGGCCCGGTACGGGCGGGCCGGTGGGGCGCGATGGCGGTTGATCGGGGCATGTGGCGTCGGTGCCAGCGGATCGTCGACGCGCTGTCGATCCCGACGCCGTTCGAGCCGACCCGGTTCGTCGACGCGCTGGCCCACCAGCGGGGCCGACCGGTCGAGCTGGTGCCGATGCCCGGTGGGGCCAGCCAGTGCGGCGCACTGGTCGCCACCGACCAGGCCGACTACCTCTTCTATGCCACCAGCACCACCCGGCTGCACCAGGAGCACATCCTGCTGCACGAGGTTGGGCACCTGCTCTGCGGCCACGTCGACGACCGCTCGCTGGCCGCCCTGCCCGCCCTGCTGCTGCCGAACCTCTCCACCGACCTGGTCCGCCGGGTGCTCGGCCGTTCCGACTACTCGGCCGCCCAGGAGCAGGAGGCCGAACTGGTCGCCTCGATGATCGCCCAACGCGCCCGCCGGGGCCCGACCGGCGGCGTCGGCCCGGTCACCCCCGAGGTCGCCGACGGGCTGGCCCGACTCGGCTCGATCTTCGACACCGGCTGACCAGGGCCGGGCACCATGCTGACCTGGCTCAACTTCACCGCCCTGGCGCTCGCCGTCGTGGTCGCCGCCTACAAACTCATCCCGGTACCCGGCCGTCGGCGAGCCGCCGGCACCCGGTACCTCTCCGCCTTCTTCCTCTGTATCGGCCTCGGTCTGGCGGTGATGGCCCACCCGGTCCTGATCGCGATCAGCCACGTCGAGCCGGTGCCGAACCTCGGCCGGCTGCTCGGCAACGGCCTGGAGATGCTCGCCGCGTATTTCCTCGGCGCGCTCGGCCAGAGCATCGCCTGCCCGGCCGGCACCCGGCGTTGGCTGCGCCGGCACGGTGTCCTGCTGGTCGGCGCGGTCCTGGTGATGGCGGTGCTGCTGGCGAACGCCGACACCACCTTCACCTTGAACTTCGTCAACGCGTACTCGCGGGATCCGGTCGTCGTCGGCTACCTCGTGGTCTTCTTCAGCTACATCGCGGTCTGCCTGGTCACCTTCATCACCAGCGTGGGCGGCTACCTGCGGCACGTGCCGGCTGGCGTACTGCGGACCGGACTCAGCTTCGTGGTCACCGGCACCGCGCTGGGCATCGTCTGGGCGGCCTGGTCCGGGGTCCGGCCGGTGGTCACCCTCCTCACCGGCCGGTCCCTGGCCACCACGCTGCCGATCGGCGCCACCCTGGGCTCGATCTGCATGCTGCTCTGGCTGATCGGGGCGACCCTGACCGCCTGGGGCGACCGGATCACCGCGCCACTGCGGTGGCTACGTGCGCTACACCGGCTGCGCCGCATCGACCCACTCTGGCGGGCGCTGCGGACCGCGCTGCCGCAGATCGCCCTCAACACCAGCGGCGGCTGGCCGTTGCCCGGCGCGGAGTTCGCGCTCTACCGGCGGGTGATCGAAATCCGCGACGCGCAGTTGACGCTGCGCCCCTACGCCCATCCCGACGTGCCCCGCTGGGTCGACCCGGCGGCGGACCCGGCCACCGTGGAAGCGGCGGTGATCGCCGCCGCCCTCGTCGGTCACGCGCACGGCCGGGACTACCGTGCCGAACACCCCTTCCAGGACGTGGACGCCTCGCTGGCCTCGGAGAGCGCCTGGCTGGCCCGGGTGGCCCGACAGTTCGCCAGCTCGGCGGAGGTGGCCCGGGTCCGCCAACGCGCTGCCGCCGAAGCCACCAAACCCCAGAACGCCGACCAGGCGTAGGCCTCTCGCAACTGGGTTTCGGCTGGCCGCTGAAGCTGCGGGTGTCCTTCGCCCGCGTCAACCCCGGTGATCCCCCCGGGCACACCGGCAGAACCGACGGTCCGGTTTGCCGGAATGGCACGCAGGGATGTCAGCGTGGCTTCCTGATCACAAGCTGCATCGCCAACGGTGAATGCCCGTATTGACCGAGCACTGTCCCGGCCTGATCGCCGCGACGGACTCGCTGATCTGCTGCCGTGCTGCCATCGGCCGCCGGGCACGCCCGTGTGGTGAAGCGCGATGGTGGGGTCGCTCGCAGAGACAGCACCGTACTCTCGGAAGCGAACAGCCTGGCAGGAAACGACTTCGCCCGGCTACCACCCTCAATGGCCTTCATGCGGTTGGCGGCTGCGCGCCAGGAGGCAGCCGGCAAAGGCCGGTCAGCGCCACGGCTGCCAACGTCGCGGACGGACCGACGAGTGCGCGGGAGCCCATCACGGCTCCGAAGGACTGGTCAGCCATCAATGACCAGCGAGACCGCCACGACAGGGCCGACCCGATCGAGAGCGCGACTCCGATGGACAGGACCGATCCGGCGGAGCCGATGCTGCCGACGGAGGCAATCGAGCCGACGCTGCCGATGCCTGCTGTGGAGATGTCGTGACCCGGGATGGGCCATGAGTCGTAGGAAGGGTCCGCGCGCGGACGGGCCGCGAAGCCGGCCCGGCACCGGCAGCCGGGATGTCGGAGATGCCTGATCGACAAGCTGTTTCTGGAGGATCGATCTGCGGGATCGGAGTTCGGTTCCCTGACGGTTCACCAGCAAGGTAAAGCCCTGAACTGGTGATTCCACTGGGTCCGAGCTTCTAGACCTACTGTATCGGCCGAGGTTCCTACGTTGCGCACCGATCACGTTCGAGCCGAGATAGGCGGCGGGTCTTGTCAGGACTACCCTCCGTGGGCTGGAATCATCAGCGATGACCACCTTCCTGCAGAAGCGCGACCGTATGCGGCGGATCTTCCGCGGCGAGGACACCTTCGGCGAGGGGACCGCCGCCGAGCAGGCGACCCGGTTCCGGCTCGCGGAGATGTATCCGGAAGTGATCGAGATAGCCCGACGGAATTCGCGGGACGTGGACTGCCCACAAGTAGATCTGCTGGTGAGCCTGGCCGGGTTTTCACCGGAGACGACCGTGCTGGCCTTCGAGCTACTGCGACCAGCCCGGTTGCTGGTGATCTCCTCGGACAACTCCCGGTCCAAGGTGAACGTCATCTCCGAGATGTTGAGCGGACGGATCACCTTCTCCGACTTCCAGCACCAGTACGTCGATCCTGTCGATGTGAGTGAGATCTACGACATCGTGAAGAAGGCGGTCTTTCCTCGTCCCGGGGCGAGGCCGATCTCCGCGATCATCGACATCACCGGCGGGAAGAAGGTGATGAGCGCGGGTGCCGCGCTCGCCGCCGCCCAGTTGGACCTCAGGATGTGCTACATCGACAGTGAGTTCGACCCGGAGATGCGGCAGGCCGTGCCCGGTACCGAGCGGTTGTGTGTGCTGCAGAATCCGACTGTCATCTTTGGCGACAAGGGCATGGACGCGGCCCGGGAAATGTTCCGCTCCGGCGTGTACGCGGGTGCTGCGGCCCGTTTCGGTGAGCTCAGTCTCTCCATGTCGGAGCCGGCGCAGGCCCGGTTCCTGTGCGACCTGTCAGCGCTGTACCAGGCATGGTGTGACCTGGATACGCCGGCACTGCCGGACCTGGTGGCGCGGGTCCGGACCCGGCTGGTCGACCAGCGATCCGGGCTGAAGCCGGAAGTCGGGCAGCGGTTGCTGCAGCAACTCGACTTCGTCCACCGGCTCGTCGAGCGCGACCGCTCTGCCCTGCTGCTCAACTACTTCCTCCTTGGTGAGCACTACCAGCAGTTCCATCGGTACGACTTCGCCGCGCTGCTGTACTACCGGACCATCGAGGAGAGCCTCTCCGAGCGGATGCGCCGGGCATACGGTGGATTCGAAGGTGGGCATCCCGACTACCGACTGCTTGACGCGGACGTCGACGGTTTGACCGCCCGCTACCAGGCGGCCAGCCGGGAGCTCTTCGGCGGCCGGAGGGGGACCGCTGCCCTGCCGTGGAAGGTCGGGCTGATCGACGCCCTGCTGTTACTGCACTGTGTGGATGATGCGCTGCTGCCTGCGGCCAAAGTTGCTGACCTGGGTGGTGTGGGGCACATCCGAAGCCTGGTGGAGGTGCGTAACCGTTCGGTTCTTGCGCACGGTGACATGTCGGTGACGGTAGACCAGTCCCGGATCCTGCGAGCTCGGGCCCTGCAGAACCTGCGTGCCTTCTGGGCCTTGCACCACCCGGAAGAGCGGATCGACCAGTCGATCGGCATCCTCCGCTTCCTCGACGAGGCATGAGGCGTGTCCGACACCCTGTTGGCATGCCCCGGTAGCTGGACGGAGCAGAGGCAGCGCGTCTTGATCGGCGAGATGACGATCAGTCGGCCACCGCATCTGTCACCGCCGCCCGACCGCTCCTGGGACGGCGTGGCCCGAGACCTGCTTGCCGGCTTCTGGTTGGCCCGGCGTCCATCCCGACATGGCAACGAGCTCTTCCAACTCGGCGGCACCGAGTTCGAGCTGCGACTGCGGCGACGGCAGGGCAAGAATTCGGGAGTCTGGCTGGCCGAGGCAGTATCGATCACGACCGCCACTACGGTGCCGCGGACCTTCCGGGCAGTACCCGAGCAGGTGACCTTCGGGATGGTCTGGGACGAGCCGGAATGCGACCTGGTCGAGATCGAAACCGCCCTGCTCGACCGGAAGCGGCAGGTCCGCAGTTCGCGACAACGCCCGTCCAGGCAGGGCAACGGCGACCTCCACGCCCAGGTGCGCCTGCAGTACGGCGAGCTGGGCACGCTGATCGACCTGCTCAAGCAGCGTGCTGAAGAGCCCGAGGAGACGATCGGAGGGCTGGCCCGTCCGACGCACCCGAAGCCGGGCCGACAGGCGGCGATCTTGGTCGACTCGACCGATGACGGTGTGGACGGCTTCCGCGGTAAGCGGGTCCGGCTGACCCGGGCAGATGGCGGGGCGTACAACACCGAGGTTCTGTCGGTGCGGCGCGGCCAGGTCCAGGTGGCCCAGCCGTCCGACTGTGTGTTCGAGCGGGATGAGGCAGTCACCCTGTCGGTCGTCCGCCCCTTCGGCATGCGGCAGAACGCCGAGGCGCTGGCCCGGTTCCGAGATGAGAACGTGGAAGGCGCCTGGGACGACCTGGCCCGGCTGCTCTGTAAGCCACAGGCGTTGTCCCTCCCAGAGCTGGCCCCGCCCCCTGTCTACTTCTGCGACGACGATCCGGATGTGCCGGCACTCAACGACGAACAGCGTCGGGCAGTGGTCGGTGCGATCGGCAGCCCGCACGCCTTCCTCGTCCAGGGGCCACCGGGCACCGGCAAGACCGAGGTGATCGGCGAGGTGATCCGGCAACTGGTAGCCTGCGGTGAACGGGTGCTGTTGCTGGCGCCGACCCACGTCGCGGTCGACGAGGCCCTGCGCCGGATCGGGCGGAAGCCAGGCATCCGGCCGCTCCGGGTTACCTGGAGCGACGACCGGGTGGACGAGGATCTGCACGCTTTTCTGCCGAGCCGGGTCGGTGCCGAGCAGGCTCGGCGGATCATGCGCCCCGGCGACCACGGGCAGCGGGGGCGGTGGGAGCGCGAACTGTCCAGAGTGCGGGAACGGTTGACCGAGGTCGCGACAGCCAGCGCGGCGGTGCACCGGTTGACGGCGGCCCTGGCCAACCTGACGGCGGCCAGCCAACTGGCCAGCGAGGCCGACGAGCGGCTCACCGTCGGGCGGGACCGGCTCCAGCCGGAACTCGACCGCTTGCGGGTGGCACAGGAGCGGCAGGAGGCCACGTTGTCGGCCGCCGCTGACGCGTTCAACCAGGCGGCGGAGTGGGAGGCCAAGGAGCGGGCCGAGATCGAACCGACCCTGAGGATCCTGCGTAAGGCGGCTACCGACCTCGTCGCCGTGAGCGGTGCTCTCCCTCACCTGGCACAGGCGTACCGGTACGCCGACGGGGCGTGGCGAGCGTCGATCTCGCGGCACGAGAATGCAGTGGCCCGGTCGACTGCCGCGATCGTGCAAACGGAGCGTGCCGTCGCCCATGCCGAGGAGGCGCTGTTGTCCGCCCGGGAGGTGGCGATGCAGGCACGGATGCACTTCGACGTGGCGAAGCAGTGGGCGACTCCGTTCGACCGGATGGCGGACCGGCTGGGCCGCGGCCGGATCGCCCGGACACGGCGAGAGGACGCCAGGGCCGAGCGGGACGTCGCCAGATGGCAGGAGGCAGTGGTCCACCAGCAGGCGAAACGGCGATGGCTGGTGGAGACGCACGAACGGCTGCTGCGCGACGGCCGTGCCGAACGGACCCGGCTGGGAGAACAGAACGTGGTCGCTCGGGACAGGCTGCAGACCGCAAACTCCCGGTGCACCGCTGCGGTGGATGCCGTCGAAAGTGTGGTCGCGGCGCTCGGTGGCCAGCTGCCTCGACCCCCTCTCGGCGATGCCGTGGCCGTCCGGCGGATCGGCGATGCGTTGAACGCGCTCCTGGCCGTCGACGGCCGGCTGGCGTACGGGTCGGACCGTCAATCACAGGTCGGTCTGGCACCGGTCGTCGACATGGTGGGGCGACTCCGGCTGGCGGCAGCGCAGCGGCAGGCACACGATGACAGCCTCCACGCGGTCCGTCAGGCGTTCGACGAGTCGGTGACGGCACTGCGTTCGAGGGCGGAGGCGCTGCACGCGGAACTCGTCGACCTGGGTTGGCAGGCGGACATGGCCGTCCAGGGAGTGGCGGCGGCCCGGGCCGTGGTGGAGACGGCCACCCGGGAACGTGATCGGCTGGTGGCGGCCGGCGAGGATCCGGTCGAGCTCGAACGGCAGCTACAGCGCCGCCAGCATGTGCTGGAGCGGCTGCCGGCCCTGGACGCGCGCTGGCGCGAGTTGGTTGCCGAGCGCACCGACGAGCAGTTCGTGGACGATGTCACACAGTCCCTGATCCGAGCCACCAATCTGGTCTGCGCGACCACCAAGGGCATCGTGGGCCGTGGCAGCGACATCGTTCGGCACACCGACTACGACACGCTGATCGTCGACGAGGCCAGCCGGGTGACCGAGAGTGAATTCCTGATCGGCGCCGTTCGCAGCCGCCGCTGGGTGCTGGTCGGCGACGAACACCAACTTCCGCCGTACGTCGAGCAGCGGGACGAGCACTTCCTGCACGCGCTCACCGCGCTGCACCGCCTCGCCCGCACGGCGGCACCGACCCTCGACCGGGCGGTTGAAGACCTCGCCGAGCTGTGGCAGGAGGACGAACGGGAACGCGCCTTCCGGACGGATTCGGTGGGTCGGGAGGCCGCCGCGTTGGAGGCGTCGGGGCAGTGGGCCACCGTCTTCCGGCACCGTTTCGCCGAGGTCCACAAGCGGTTCAGCCGGAACGGGGACGAAACGGAGATCGACCGGCGCCTCCTCCTGTCGATGCGCCGCTACCTGGCGCAGAGCCTGTTCCAACGCGTGGTGGGGGTGTGCAGCCCGCGACTGCGACAGCCTCTGGTACTGCAACGTCGGATGATCGCCCCACTGGCCCGGATCGTGGACGGACCCGTCTACGGTGGCCGTTATCGCTCGCCGTCCGACGCCGAACTCGCCGCCGCCGGGGTCACCCCGCTGGTGCTCCCGCGTCGGTTCGAAAGACCCGCCCTGTTTTTGGACACCAGCCACTACCAGGATGCCGCCGACGAGCAGGTACGCCATGGGTTCGTCAACGTCCGCGAGCAGGAGATGATCGTTCGGGCGTGCCAGATCTACAACGCGGAGCTGCGGGCCCCGATCAGTGTCAGCGTCCTGTCGTTCTACCGCGCGCAGGCCCGGGCACTGGAGAACCGGTTGCTCGGCCTGCGGCTTCCGATGCTCGACTGGGAGGTGATCGACGTCGTCGACCGCATCCAGGGCCAGCAGAGCGACCTGGTGCTGCTGAGCTTCACCCGGGCCAGCCTGTCCCGGGTGGGACCCGGGTACGGCAAGTGGTTGCAGGACATACATCGGCTGAACGTGGCCTGCACCCGGGCCCGCCGCGCGCTGGTGCTGGTCGGCCACGGCCGGACACTGCGGCAGTTGCGTACTGACGACCGCGCCCGTCGGTTCTATGCCCACCTGCTCGACCTGTTCGACACCGACGACAACTTCCAGCGGATCGAGCAGTTGGGATGATCACCTTCAAGTGGACGCCCCCGATCCAGGTGCCCGAGAATGCGACGGTGGTGGTGCGAGAAGCCTTGGTGCCGATGCTGTTCTGGACCTCGGTGCCGGTCGTCCGCCTCGTCTACGAGGAGTTGACGGTCGTCGATCGCCTAGTCGTCGAGTCGGCGATCATGCTGGCACCGATGCGGCCCGAGGACGTCGCGGAGGTGACCGGGATACCGGCCGAGGTGGTCACCCGGATCGCCGAGCGGCTGACCGGACTGGGCCTGCTCGACGTGGACGGCGGCGGGTACCGGGCGGTCGCCGAGGTGGCCGGCGCGGCGCTGGCGCGGCTGACCGTCCCCGAGTACCGGACCGTCACCATGACTTTCCTGTTTCTGCCGCACACCGGTGACCTGGTCGCCTACTCGCCGGGATCGCGCGGCACCACGCCACCGCCGTTGCACCGGGGCGCCCCGGCCGAACATGCACCGATGCCGGGAGGGGTGTCCGACTTCACTGATCTGCTGCGATCACGCATCCGGGCCAGGGACGTCATCGGACTGCCGGACGACATCGTCGACGCTGTCGAGCCGGCCGAGCCCATGAGGATCGAGGCCGACTGCCCGGCGTACCGTTGCTCCGGCTGGATCAGCGGTGCCGGTGTCGCGCGGAAGCTGGTCCTCAAGGTGCGGGAGTCTGGCGGGAAGGCACCCGTGTCGCTGCCGCTGGACGGGGCGACCCGGCAGGCGGCCGAGTGGACGGCGCTCGCGGACCAGGCAGCTCACGCGGGCTCTGCCTGGGTCGACTCCGGGGGTACGGTGACCGTCGAACGGGAAGGCCCGCTCGACTGGGTGTACCGCCTCGACGCCGCCGCAGCCGAGGCCGCGGGGTCGGAGCTGCCGCTCACACCCACCGTTGGGCTTGAGATTCGGACGGAAACCTGCGTTCTGGGGGTCAACGTCCGGCTGATCGCGGCCGAACCGGCCGCCCGGCGGGTCTTCGCGAGACACGACGCCGTCCGCCGGCTTCGCAACCCCGGACCCGGCTCACTCGACCCCGACGCCCTGCGCGGCGCTATCGAGCAGGCTCGCGCCGCATACGAGTTGGCGGCGGACGACGTCACCGAGGACGACGTGGTTGACCTGCTGTGGACAAGCGGACACTGGCCGCAGGTCTACGCGCTGCGCCGTGACCGGGACTTCTGCTATGACTGAGGCGGCTACCGACCGGCAGGTGGTCACGCTCGCAGACCGGGTGGTGACCGGTGGTTTCTTCGTCCACCGATCGTCCGCGCCGCGACGGACCCCGTTCGACGGCGCAGTTGCCGACCCGGCGGAGCCGTACCGCCACTGCTGGACGTACCAAGGTGGGGGTTCGACGATCCGCGGAGAGCTGCTGTCGATGCTCGACGGCGCTCGCGAGAAGATCTTCGTTGGCACCCTGTTCCTCGGCGACCGCGCGGTCGCCGAGGCGCTGGTTCGCGCCGCGACAAGGCTGCGAGGCGGCGTGTACGTGCTGTCCGCCCTCGACGACAAGGGCCTGGACAAGGCGATCAACGAGGTCGACGACGGTATGTCGATCGACGACCAGACCGAGTACCGGAACTTCAAGGAACTGACCCGCCAAGGCATCTACGTGCGCGGCCGGCCCGGTGTGCACGCGAAGTTCGTCGTGGTTGACGACCGTGTCGCGCTGGTCTCCAGCGCCAATCTGGTGACCCGGTCCTTCGACGTTGTGGGCGAAAACGGCGTGGTCGTCACCGACCCCGCCCACGCCGGATACCTGGCCCGACTCTTCGCTCGGTTGTGGGCGGAGAGCCCATGGGAGATGCCCCCCGACCGCGATCACTACCTGGTCCAGTCCCGGGCGGTGGACCGGCACGGCACGATCGCTGAGCCAGCTGGCAACGGCCCTATCTGGACGTACGGCAAGCAGTTCGCGATCCTCCAAGCGATCCGGGAGACCGTCGACAACGCCCGCAGCGACTTGCTGCTGGCCACCTTCAGCGTGGCGAACATGACGTACCCGCTGCCGCGGATGACGGCACGACCGGAGATCCTGTTCGAGCCGATTCGTCGGGCAGTCGAGCGCGGGGTGCGGGTCCGGTTGCTGATGCGCGGTCGAAACCACATCCGCGCGGCGCGTGCGGAGGCCACCGCCTTCGCCGCCGCTGGCGTTGAGATCCATGCCGACCGGCTCACGCACGCCAAAGCGGTGATCGCCGACGGCCGCGACGGTGCTCTGTTCTCGGCGAACTTCCTCACCGACTATGGCCTGCTCGGTGGGGCAGAGGTGGGCATGCGGCTAGACGGCACGGCGGCGTTGGCCGACGCGGACCGCTACTTCCGCCACGTGATCGCCGAGGCAGACCTGGAGTTCGTCCGCGATCCGACCCTCGGTCGACTCGCGGAGTCGATCTACGCCGAGGCGCTCAACACTAAGTGGCGGTCGTCGGTGGTCGAGGTGCAGCGCGGTCCGGGGTTGGCGGTGTTGGCTGCCGGCGACGGGCCGGTGCTGTTCGAGCAGCAGCCGGACAGCGCGGAGATCCTTCTGTACAGCGGTCGTGATCAGCTGATCCTGACGCCCTCACGGGAACCCGGCGGCTATCAGCTCGATCTGCTGCCGGGAGGTGCGCGCTCCTCGGCGGAGCAGCTGGAGTTGTGGCTGACTGCCGCCCGCCCGGCCCGGGGTGCGGGACCCAGCCCTCGTCGAGGCCTCTGCGCCTCCCCGTTCAGGGTGCGAACGCCCTGATCGGTTGACGTCTTGCCCAACCGACTTACCAACTTCGTCATTGCCAGTTCGCAGTTCAGGCAGTCCTGCAGGGGTACGTCGCTCCACGGGGCGAGCCGGGGTGCATTGGTGGATGCTCCACCGGTGCTCGGTTGCAGGCGGACTCCGGCGATCAGCCGGCGCGGCGGTAATGCAGGGCCACTACACCATTGCGCATCGGCTTCGCCGAGAGCAGTTCGAGTCGGCGTGTGCTGGGCAGCCCGCCCTGGTACAGCCTCGGGCCGTGACCGGCGATCCGGGGGTGCAGGAGCATCCTGTACTCGTCGATCAGGTCCAGCCGGTCCAGCTCGGTCGCGAGGTTGCCACTGCCGAGGAGGACCCCGTCCGGGGTCGCGTCCTTGAGCTTCTGCACGCCCTCGCGCAGATCGCCGACGATGTGGTGGCTGTTGGTCCACGGGAAGTCCGTGCGCGTCGACGACACCACGTACTTGGCTTTGGCCTCCAACTTGGCCGCCCACTCCTGCATCGCCGGCGGCGCCTCCTGGTCACCGCGGGCGACGGCCGGCCAGGCGCTCTCCATCATCTCGTAGGTGACCCGACCCCACAGCATCGCCCCGGCCTCGTCCATGAGCCGGGTGAAGAAGGCGTGCGTCTCGTCGTCGACGACCCCCTCCTGATGGTCGGCGCAACCGTCCAGGGTGATGTTGAGGCCAAAGGTGAGCAGTCCCATGGCCGGCGAGTCTAACGCCCCCGGTGTCGCAGTTCGGGCGCGACATGCAGCCGAGAACAGCACTGAAGGACGATGCACATAGTCGTGCGTTGCCGGAGCCCGTGAATCACACATCCGCGAAGGCGGGTACCGCCTTCCGTCGGGCCCGGGCAATGCCCTCATGCGCGTTTTCCTGCTCGTCGTGGTCACCGGTCGCGGTGGCGATCGACAACGCAACGGCGTACCGGGCTACCGCCTCGGTGGTACGCCCCGCGGCCGTCAGGACGTCACCCAGGATGTTGAGTGCGCTCGCCTCCCCGTAACGGTGCCCGATCGAATGCAGAATGCGGATCGCCACGGTCAGGTCACCGATCGCCCGCGCGTGGTCGCCGCGAGTGCCGTGCACCGGCCCAGGTTCGTCAGCGCGACTGCTTCGCCGTAGACGTGGCCGGCCGACCGGAAGATGTCACGTGCCGCCGACAAATGCCCGGCTGCCTCGTCGTGCCGCCGGAGGCTGGTGCACACGTCGCCGAGGTTCGTCAGGGCCGCGGCCGCTCCGACTACGGCGCCAGTCTCGCGGAACAGAGCGGCGGCGC
Organism: Micromonospora sp. CA-248260; assembly: GCF_050942205.1. Taxonomy (NCBI): domain Bacteria; kingdom Bacillati; phylum Actinomycetota; class Actinomycetes; order Micromonosporales; family Micromonosporaceae; genus Micromonospora; species Micromonospora sp. CA-248260. Next base: position 2,647,814 of record NZ_CP192021.1, read on the forward strand.
GGAGCAACTGGTCGTACGCCTCGTCGAAGTGGCCCGGGCGGGTGTTGGCGTTGCCGAGGTTCACCAGCGTGGACGCTTCGCCGTATCGGTCGCCGACGCGGCGATAGGCGGGGAGCGTTGTCGAGAAGGATGAGCAGCCTGCGGCCTGCGGTCTCGGCCCGGTACCTGGCGGCCCGGCGGTCGAGGTCGGTCGGGATGCTGGTGGCGGGAACGCCGAGGGACTCCAGGAGGTGTCCGAGCGCGGCCCGCCGACGGCGGCCGGCGTACGCCGATCCCGGGCAAGGGCATCCTCCGACCGCTGTGGGATGTCGGCAGGCGCACGGCCGCGGGCGATCCCGATCTGCTCGTGGCACGCCTCTGGGTGGAGCCGGCAGCGACGCTGCCACCAGGCGCCACCGGGTCGGTCCGCCTTGGCCCGCTGTCCCCGCCCCTCTGGAGACACCTGCAGCCGGGCATGACCATCACCATGCACGAGGGTCGGCCTGCGGTAGGAACGGCCACCGTCATTGGGGCGTCGAATACGTTTTGACCTTGGCCACGACACCGAGGCGGGAACGATCGGGTTCGGCGACACGCGTAGCGGGCGTTGTCCGGCAGGCGTACACGTAGGTGATGAGCTCGCCCCGTGGAGCTGCGGATGAGTGGATGTTTGCCCGGTCCGGACGGGATGCGACGCTGAAGGCATGGTCTCCCGATCGACGTGCACGTGGGTGGCTTCGGGCTGCCCGGCGACTTCCCGGGCCGTGGATGCGTCGATGTCTCTGACGACCGTGACAGCGTGGTGGAGGGCCAGGGGACCGAGTCCACCCTGCGGCAGGTCGATGACACCCACGCCCGAGCGGAGATCGGGCTTCTCGGCTCGTCCGCCCCGAACACTCGCCGGTCACTGGATCAGCGCGACGTCCGCCCGCCGGTGACACCCGGATGAGCCTGGTGTCGGCGTTCGTGCCGATCTGGATTCTCACCGTGGTCGGCTATGCGGCCTGTCGGTGGGGTCTGTTGGGCGAGGCGGGGGCGGCGGTACTCGGCCGGTTCGTGTTCCAGCTGGCGATGCCGGCCGCACTGTTCCTGGCACTGTCCCGGATGCCGCTGTCCGGGTTCGCCGGCCGCCCGCTGCTCGCCTTCGCGGCGAGCACCGCTGTGGTGGTCGGGTTCGGGTGGTTCGGTGCGAGCCGGCTGTTCGGTCGCGAGCCCGGCGAGCGGCCGATCTGGGGTATGGCCGCCGGGTACGTCAACTCGGCGAACCTCGGCATCCCCATCGCCACCCAGGTACTCGGCGACGTGGCGTTCCTGGCGCAGGTGGTGCTGCTACAGGTACTGGTGGTGGCACCCGTGATCCTGGTCGCCCTGGACCGGCACAGCGACCCCGCCGGGCGGATACGGGTCCGGCGGATCGCCTCCCTGCCGGTACGTAACCCGGTGATCCTGGCGTCGCTGCTCGGTGTCGCCTGCTCGGCTGCCGGCCTGCGGCTGCCGTCGGCGGCCGACGCGACACTCACCCTGCTGTCGGGCGCCGCAGCTCCGGCCGCCCTGGTCGCGCTCGGCGCGTCGCTGCACCACACGACGCCGTCGCGCAGCGATCGGGCCGCGCCGGCCGAGCTGGCCGTGATCACCGCGCTGAAGCTCGTCGCGCAGCCGGCCGTCGCGTACGCGGCAGGGCTGGCCCTGCACCTGCCCGCGCCGCAGCTGCTCGCCGTGGTGGTGTGCGCGGGCCTGCCGACAGCGCAGAACACGTTCATCTTCGGCCAGGAGTACGACGTCGGCGAGGCGGTGACCAGCCGCGCGGTGCTGCTGACCACGACACTGTCGCTGGCCACCCTGGCCGCGGCAGCGGCCCTGCTCAGGTAGGTCCGTCGGCGGAGACGTCCGGTAACGATGCTGAGCGATACCGACCGTGGCGCTGGCGGCCAGACCTGCCGATCATCGCCCGGCGAGCTGGTCCGGAGAATCTGGCCGGGGGAGCCTAGCCCAGGATCGCCTCGATCAGGCGCATGGTGCCGTCGCGCTCCCAGGTCGACTGGTAGTTGGCGACGGTCGGGCCGGGTGGATAGTGCGCGGGCATGTTCGCCCAGGTGCACCCGGTGCGTCTGCGGTGGTAGATCGCTTCCACGATCAGCCGGCGGTCGTGCAGCCGGCCCCGATGCGAGTCGCCGCCCGGCAGGATCGCCGCGACCTGCCGCCACTGCTCGTCGGTGATGCCGGCCAGAGTCGACGGCCCGTGCTGCTCGACCCGCTCGGGCCGGCGGGACGGTGGTCGCGGCGCCTCGACGGCTCGCGGCGTCTCGACGGCTCTCGGCGTCTCGACCGGTTCCGGCGGTCCCGCACCACCCTGCCGGCTCTCCCTGGCCGACAGCCGGGCCCGCGCCGCCGCCGCGATCTGTTCCCGGACCGGCAACGGCTGGGCCGGCGGATATCCGGTGAAGCCGGGTTCGAGGGCGGCGGTGAGGAGCCCGCAGGCCTGGCGGAGCTGCTCCCACTGCGGGGCGAGGGCCAGCAGGTGGGCGGTCGCCGGATCGTCGGGCTGCCCCTGCGGCCCGCCGAACGCCTGGAGGCGACCCAGGATCACCGGTTGACGGTGGGCGTACCAGGCCAGGACGCGGGCGATGGCGTCGTGCACCGATGACCGGTACTCCTCCTGGTACGGCCCGGCCAGGCTGAACGCGTACGCCTGCGTGTTGTAGTCGGCCATGTCGGCGGCGAGGTCCGGGCAGTCCGCCAGCACCTGCGGGAACTGGTCGGGGTCCAGGTAGTCCAGCCACCGGGTCGCCGGCTGGTCGCCGCCGTCAGGTGCCGGGTCCCCGGGCTGACCGGGCAGGTCCGGTTGCGCGACGGTGGCGGTCAGGTACCACTGCCGCAGGTGCTCGTCGCAGGTTGCGGCGAAGTACGGCAGGTACGCCCCGGCGATCTCGCCGGCGAGGGCCTCGGCGGCCACCGACCAGAGGGCGAACGTGAACCCGGTGTCCACCTCGAACACCTGCGCCAACCGGGCGACCAGCGCGAACATGTCGTCGATCTGGGCGACCTCCGCGACGAGCGTCGGATCGACCTCCCCGAACGCCACCGCCAGGGGGTGGTCGACCCACGGCGGCCGGACGGTGTCCACCAGCGCGACGATGAGCTGGTCCCGGTCCAGCTGCCCACTGGCGTGCTGCTGGAGCAGCGTGATCGTGGCCAGGCTACGGCGCAGCTGGTCGACGCCGGTGTGGGCGGCCTGCTCGTCGGCCCAGGCATGGAACATCGCCAGGCAGGTGCTGTTCTGCTGGGTGTCGGCCCAGGTGAGGCGCTGGAAGAACGCCGGCTGGTGCTCGGCGATCCAGGCGAAGGTCGTGGCGAACGTGTGTTGCCATGGTGCCGGCTGGACGTCCTGATGCGGATGCACGCCTGTCTCCCGGTCGGTGGGCGGGTCCGCACCAGCGTGCGCCGGATCTACCGGCCCGTTCCCCGGTCGCCGGCCGGTCCTGCGGGCAGTCCGGGTTGCCCCTGCGGGCAGCGCGGCCACGGTCGGTGCGGGCGCGGCGACGTCGAGACACGGTACCCACCGCCGAAGGCCAGCTGGACAGATCCGTCGAGACGAGTAGGTCCGAAGTCGGGCCAGTGGTCGTAGGCGATCCGGACCTGGTCACGGGCTGGCCGTGGCCCGGTTGTGTCAGATCGCGGCGGTCATCGCGAGGAACTGAGGCCGGATGCGTACGCCGAGCGGATGGGCACGCGATGATGGTGGCGTGAAGGCGATCTACCCTGACGACGGCGGTGGCGACCGAAAGGCGGATCCCGGGGCCGTGCCCGGCCTGCGCCCCGCGCCCGAAGTTTCGGCCGACGCCGCGTCCCGCATGCCTGAGGTCGATGGGTAGACGTTTGTGCTCCGCTCGAACGGGCTGGGCGGCACCGACTACGCCTGGGTCAGCGGGATCGTGAAGGATGGGGCAATGAGGGTCGCGATCTCGGGGACGCACGGAATCGGAAAGACCACCCTTGTCGAAGCGTTGTGTGCGTGTCTGCCGGGACATGTCATGCGCGACGAGCCGTACTACCTCCTGGAAGAGCAGGGGTACGAGTTCGATTTCCCGCCGTCGCGGGAGGACTACCGGGCGATGCTGGCCTGCTCGGTGCGGAGCATGCGGTCGCTGTCACCTTCCAAGGTCGTGTTCGACCGCACACCGCTCGACTATCTCGCCTACCTGGCCGCGACCGGAGCGGACCCGGTGGAGGAGGCTGACGCCTCCGCGGTGCGTTCCGCGTTCGCGACGCTCGATCTACTGGTCATCGTGGTGATCACGCTGGAGAGCGAGCGGGTTCTGCCCGCTGCGGAGCTGCCCGGCCTCCGCTCGCGAATGAACGACGCGCTTCGGGAACTCGTCTACGACGACCCCCTCGATGCCTGGAACGACACTCCTGTCCTGGAGTTGGGTGGACCGCTCGACAACCGGCTGAAGGCGGTCCTTGACGTCCTCGAACCACTAGCGGCGGGTCCAGGTCCGGGGACGACCGAAGGCGGGGCAGGAAGGCCCTGGCCAGGGTTTTCACCATCAGCCGCGCCTGTCCCACCCGGTGACCGTCAGCGCGGCGGACCAGCCTAGGGATCATCAGCGACAGCCACGAGTCGTCCCGGAAGCGGTCGGACCTCTCTCGCCGGTGCCCGCAGCCGTTGCCCGGGGTTGGGCATCTTGAGCGGTTGTCATCGAGCTCAAGGGTTCCTGAGCAGGTGCTCAGCGGCGCGTCATTGCTTCAGACAGGACGGAACCCCGGTAGGGCAGCGGTTGGCCAAGACGCGCTGCCGGGCACGGGGGCTTCGGTGCTGACTGTTCCTGCGAGCATTCCGCTGTCCACGTGCAGCCTGACCTGCCTGATCGAGCTCATCCGCGATCGACGTCGCACATTCGGCGGCCGCCGGCGCTAGCTACCGGGGCGGCAGCGCGTACTGATGGTCCTGAGCACCTGCGCGACGGCGACATCCCCACCGCCTCGCGGTCGGCTTCGCAGTCTCGGTGACTACCGGGTGGCGCTACCTGCTCCAGGCCGTCGACGCGTTCCCCGCCTGCGCCGACGACCTCACCGCCACCATGCGCCGGGCCGCACGGTTGGCCTACGCGGTCCTCGACCGCATGCCGATCACGATCGACCGGGTCGCCGACCAGCGGCCCTGCCGGTCAGCGCACGTGCCACGGGGTGCGCCACCCCGACCGCGCAGACCGTCATCGTCCTCCCCGCCGCCGGGGACGGCCGTCGCCCACGATGAACATGGCTCATTCTTCGGTGCGATGGCGGGCGGCAGGAGCGCGGGTGGCCAGCGCGGTGATGAACGCGACGATCTCGTCGGGGTTCTCCTCGGCCATGAAATGCCCGCTGCCGGTGGCCCGGTAGGTAAGGTCCGGGGCCCATGCGCGCCAGAGCGCGGAGGCGTCGAAGCCGAGCTGGGAGCCCCAGTCCTGGGAGATGACACCGACGGGCATCGTGAGTTGCGCGCCGCGTTCACGGTCGGCGATGTCCATGTCGAGGTCGATGCTGGCCGTCGCGCGGTAGTCGGCCACGATCGAGTCGATCGCGGCGACGGAGCTGTCGACGTAGTAGTCGCGCTCTTCGCGGGTGAAGGTGGTGCCGGTGGGGTCCCAGGCGTCGAGGAAGGAGCCGAAGAACTCGGGACCGACGGCGGCGATCATCTTCTCGGGCAGGCCGGCTGGCTGGGCCATGAGGTAGAGGTGCCAGGCGACCTTGGCATTGACACCGTGCAGGACGGCCCAGGTGTCCAGGGTCGGCAGGACGTCGAGGATACCGAGGTAGCGCACTGCTTCGGGGTGGTCGAGCCCGGTGCGGACGGCGACGAGCGCACCGCGGTCATGGCCGATGAGCCCGAAGTGGTCAAAGCCGAGCTGACGGGTGATGGCGATGACGTCGTTGCCCATCGTGCGCTTGGAGTAGGTGCCCGGGTCGTCGGCGGCGGGCTTGCCGCTGGCTCCGTAACCGCGAAGGTCGGGGATGATGACGGTGTGGTCGGTCGCGAGTTTCCCGGCGACGTGGCGCCACATGTAGTGGGTCTGCGGGAAGCCGTGGAGCAGCACGACGGCCGGCCCCTGGCCGCCGACGGCGACGTTGAGGTCCACGCCGGTGTCGCCGGTGATCGTGCGGTAGGTGACGTTGTCGATCACGAATGGTGTGGTCACGAATCCTCCTGGGGTCGGTTGGTGGCGCGGGTTTCGGGATGGCCGGAGAAGAGGCCGGCAGGCAACGTGGTGGCGCTGGTGGAGGAGGCGACGAGCGCAGGGATGATCACGGTGTCCAGGAGCGCGGACAGGTAGGCGTCGTCGACCGCAAGGCCGTTCGCGTGACGGAGCAGCAGCACCGACCCGACGACCTCGTCGAAGGCGAACGGGCTCGCACCGGTGGGCAGCTCGCCACGAGCAACCGCGGCGTCGATGACCGCCTGCGGCAACCTGGCCCCCGTGGGACCCGCGGAACTCTCGATGGCGTCGCACAGCTCAGGGTCTTTCAGCCCCGCTTGAAGCAGCATCAATGCGGTGCCGATGTCGGCGGCAGCCATCGTGCGTTCCAGCCGCCGCACCAGGCTCAGGAGGTCCTCGCGCAGGGTTGCCTCCTGCGGTAGCGGGGACGTCGAGTGCTGGGCGGGCCCTGCCTTCACTGCGGCGATGACCATGTCCCGCTTGGATCCCCATCGCCGGTACAGACTGGCCTTCGACGTCTGGCAGCGTCGAGCTACCGCCTCGAAGGACAGGTCCTCGTACCCGTGCTCAGCGAGGACCTCGAGTACGGCCGCGGTGATCCGACGCTCAAGCTCGGCATCGCGCGGTCGGCCGCGGGCCCCTGACGACTCTTCATTCCGATACGCCACGTGTCGTATCGTATACCAGGATGTGGGGACCGTCGACCGACACCCCCGCCGGTACCTCGCCCAGAAGCGTTGATCGTGCAGCTCACCGCATCAGAGGGTGTGGCCGGGCGGCCTGTCTCCCGGCATCCGTGCTGGGAGGTGACGTCTGTCGGGTAGACGACGGCCGTTTCACCACCCAGCAATCCAGGGCGGACGCTGAGAGCGAGACGAAGCCCTTGATCGGAGGCACGAAGCCGCGGCAGCGGCGCGCCGGGGCGGAGGGTGGCACCGCTCGGTCACGCTGGGTGTTGGCTGACACGGCAGGTGGCAGCCCCGGACCTGAGCGCGGGCAGACCCGTGCAACGAGGAAGGCGGTTGCCATGCTCAACTCGTTTCTCCAGGCCCTTGCGACCAAACTGGTCGAGGAGATCCTCAAGCGGCTCGTCGAGTGGCTTTCGCCGAAGGTCCTGCACGCCGTGCCGCACCGTGCGTCGCCCAACTGCCCTCGCTGCGGCGGGTACGGCGTCCGCCGATGGGCCACCGGCGGCATGTGGGTGTTCCTGCCGTCGGTGCTGGCCTTCGCGTTGGGCTTCGGGTTCACCCTGCTCGGTGTGCCGCTGGCCGTGTTCACGGTCGTCGCCGCATTGGTAACGGACGGGGCCGGCGGGATCGTGCCCGCCCTGCTCGCGCCGCTCGGTCTTCTGGTCCCTGCCACCCTGATGATCGCAGGCGCGTTCGGTCTTGCCCACTACAACAGCTACCCACCGAAGTGGTGCGCCCGCTGCCACGCCCGGTGGCCGCGCCGTGAGCGAAACGAATACCTGCGGGCGTCAGCCCCGGTGTTGACCTGCGATTGCGGTCAGCGACTGCGGGTGCCCCGCACGGCTGCCGGAACGCGACTGCGCTGCCCCCGCTGCCGAACCGAACACGCCACCCCAGCCCCGGCCCGCCCCTGACACAGGGTCAGCGGTGCCACCGTACCGTTTGGCCCCTGGACCTGGCGGTGTGGGCGCACTCCGCACTCGGCCGGTCCGCCAGGAGGGGATCATCCCGTTCGCTGGGCTGGCCCCCGACCAGTTCCGCAAGCTGATCCGTCTCGTCGCCGAGCGTGACGGGGACGGGATCGCTGACGGTCGGCCGGGCCGGCAGTGGCCCTCGATCTGCCCGGCCGGGTGCTGCTGGTGGCCGTCTACTGGCGTAGGAACCTGGCGATGCGGCAGGTCGGGCCGTTGTTCGTAGTGTCGCATCCCGCCGCGCGCCGAGTCATCGACACGGGTGAAGATCTGCGCCGGCATTCGACGTCGAGCGGCCGGGGTCGGGCGCGCGGTGGTTCGACGCGAGAAGGACACGCGACCGTTCGCGAGCATCTAACTCATTCGACTCGGCTATTTATCTCCACGTTGTACGGGTCTATATTCTGGGTCACGAATCCCTGTTGCCTGAGCCGCCTGCCAGGGAGGTGATATCTACTCAAATTCTCGTGTTATCCCTGCCGCCCCTCACCCCTATCCCCGTTCTGGTCTTGCCTGTGCGGCCTGCCGGATTCGGGGCCCGTGCAGCTGTGCGCCTGATCCGCCGCCAAGGTCCGGGCAGTCAGGTGGCCAGGAATTGAATTTGTCTCGGTCAGGAGAGGGAGATGGGTAAATTCTGTTTTCCCGAAGACATGTCCGCCGTGATGATCGGCAGTGCCCGACGCGCTGCCGTCACCAGCGTGCTGGCGGTGCTGACTCTGGTCGTGGTGGTCGGTGACGCCTCGGTCGGTGGGGCGAACGGGAAGCCGGTCGGTCGAACCGCCGCGCCTGCGGTGGCCCAGCGACTGGTGGCCCAGCAGGCTCCGGCCGAACTCGGCGCAGTGACCGCCATCGCCGCCGGTTACGGACACAGTCTTGCCCTGCGCTCGGACGGCACCGTCCTCGCCTGGGGCCGAAACAGTGAAGGTCAGCTGGGTGACGGCAACCTCGACCCGAGTGTCACTCCGGTGCGGGTGTGCGCCGTCGGTCAGGCCGCCCCCTGCACCCGGTTCCTCACCGGTGTGATCGCCATCGCCGCCGGGTTCGTGCACAGCGTGGCCCTGCTCCGGGACCGCACGGTCGTCGCCTGGGGGCAGAACGTGACAGGTCAGCTTGGTGACGGCACCTTCACGAGTCGTTCGGTTCCGGTGCGGGTGTGTGCGGTGGGGGAGGTCGCACCGTGTAGCCAGTTTCTCAGCGGGGTCAGGGCCATCGCCAGCGGCGACTCAGACCACAACCTCGCTCTGCTGGGCAACGGTGCTGTCGTCGCCTGGGGTTTCAACGCCTTCGGTCAGCTCGGTGACGGCGGGTACGCCGGGAGTCCGGTTCCGGTGCGGGTGTGCGCGGTGGGGGAGTCCGCCCCCTGCGGCCGGTTCCTGACCGGGGCCAGGTCCATCGCGGTAGGTGAAGGGCACAGTCTGGCCGTCGTGGGGACCGGCCACGCCGTCGCCTGGGGCTTCAACGGCGCCGGTGAAGTCGGCGATGGCACCAGCGACAATTTCCGTACCATTCCGGTGCGGGTGTGCGCGGTGGGGGAGACCGCCCCCTGCGACCGGTTCCTGAACGGGGTGAGCGCCGTGGCGGCTGGCGCTTTCCACAGCATGGCGTTGCTGGGCAGCGGCAGTGTCGTTTCCTGGGGCTACAACGTCGAGGGTCAGGTCGGTGACGGCACACGCGATAACCACCGGCTCGTTCCGGTGCGGGTGTGCGCGCAGGGGCAGGTCGCACCCTGTGACCGGTTCCTGTACGGGGTGCGGCACATCGCCGCCAACGGTTTTCACAGTATGGCGCAGCTGAGTAGCGGTGGCGTTCTGGCGTGGGGCTACAACGGCTATGGACAGCTCGGCGACGGCACTCGCGTGAATCGTCTGACGCCGGTGCGGGTGTGTGCGGTGGGGGAAGTCGCGCCCTGCGGTCGATTTCTGTACTTGATTCGGGCGATCGCCGCCGGCATCGATCACAATCTCGCGCTACAGCCGAACTACACCGTCGTCGCCTGGGGCTTGAACAACCACGGCCAGCTGGGCGACGGCACTACTAGTGACCGTCCCGTTCCGGTGCAGGTCCTGGCACCCCAGGGCCCGGCTGTCGTCAGGTGATGCCGGGTAGTGCCAGCGGGCGGATGCCGTCTCGGGCGTGATGTCGGGTGGTGGCGGCGATGTTGGTGACGCTGGTTGAGTTCCCCCCGTTTTGATGGAGCAGAGGAACGGTTCGGCGGAATCGACGTGCTCGTCAACAGCGCGGGCCGTGGCTGGTACGGCTCGATCGAGGGGGCCCCGACGAGACCATCCGCCGCACGTTCGACCTCAACCTGTTCGCCGTCGTCGAGGTGATCCGCGCGGTCCTCCCCGGCATGCGGGCACGCGGCGACGGCTGGATCGTGAACATGTCGTCGGTGGCCGGCCTCGTCGGCGCACTGGGGTTCGGCTACTACGCGGCGGCGAAGTTCGCGATCGAAGGACTCACCGCGACACTGCGCGAGGAAGTCGAGCCGTTCGGGGTGCGCGTGCTCGCCGTAGCGCCGGCAGCCTTCCGCACCAGTGCCTTCTCCTACTTCCAGAACGAGACCGTCGACGCCTACGTGCCGATGGTCGAGGCCGTCAAGGCGGCGTTCGTGGACGCTCACGCAAGCAGGCAGGTGACCCCGTTCGTGGCGTGCAGGCAGTGATCAGCGCGATGAACGCACCCGTTCCACCGCACCGGATCGTGTTCGGCAACTCCGGCTACGACGCCGTAGTCGCGATGCACGAGAACGCACTCGCGGAGCTGCGCGCGAACGAAAGCTCTCACGCAGTGCGGACTTCTGAGCCTGTCGCCACAGCGGTGTCGGCGACCCGCGAGGGTTGCCATGCCGCGACCAGGAGGAGGGATCGAGTCACCTACACAGCCGACCCGATGAAATGCCCCGCATGTCTGTGCCGACCTGACCCCTGGTCGGCGCCTCAAGCCAGTCCCGTGCTGCGCGGTCCGCATCGTGCCGCTGAGGTACCGCAGGGACACACCAGCACGCCCTCGCGTCCTGGCACCGAGAAACCGGAGAGTGGAAATGAATGACATCACGCTGCCCAACGTGGTCGAGAACTTCATGGCAGCCACCAACGCGCACGACGCGAACGCGCTGGCCGCGGTCTTCAGCGACGGGACCACCGTGCGCGATGACGGGAAAACCTGGACCGGCGGGACCGAGATCCGCGAGTGGATCCAGGGACACCTGATCACCCCAAGATCGTGCTCACACCGACCTCGTTCGCGGACGACCGGCTGGTGGCCTCCGGGGACGGCGACTTCCCCGGCGGGCCACTGTCCTTTTCGTTCGAGTTCGGCATCACGGACGACCAGGTTACCGACCTCGCGATCGCCCCCGCCGGCAAAGGTCGGCCGACACCCCCGCCGTCAGCTGTCGGAGCGGGTGGACGCTGAGGTGCAGCCACTACGCCGCGCTGGCCTGCGCAACACCACGTCCCGGCGCGGGAGCGCTCGACCAACTCGCCCACGCCGTAGGCGGCGACTGCGGCAGCAGTCGGCCGAGGCAGGCGCGGGGCTGCCGACGCACCAGCATCCCGGAGTGTCTCGGTGACACAGTGCGCGCCGTACGCCGCCGGGTCCGGCGCAAGGGGAACGGCGGTGTGGGGCAGGTTGACCGCCACAACGATCATCGCGGCACCCTCCGGCACCCTCGAACCCTGCCGGCTGCGGAGGAAGGAGGGCGGCTGGGTCTTCATCCGTCCGCCCTGGCCCGGTCCGCTGTCCTGCCCGGTCAGACGATGCGGACGGGGCCCGCCGCCTGCGTTCGTTCCACACGTTCACGGCGAGGGGCGGGGGAGTGGTCGGTGGCCGTTACCGAAGGTGGGTGAAGATTCACTCAGGGCTATCGGATTCGACGGGCAGCGTTGTAGCATCGAACTCGACCTTGGGAGAGCAAGCCCCTTTTCGAAGTGGCGATTGGTGTGCTGATTCGGTGACCTCGCCGGAATCGACGTGAAGGCGGGTGGGAATTCGGGAATTCCTCGCGATGACGATGTGAATTCACCTCGCCCGTCTCGCGTCCTCCGGGTGCGGCGTAGGGCTGCTCGGTGGTACGGCACCGCCCGTGCGCCGACCCGGCGTCGGCCGACCATCACAAATTAACCTGACCGAAACGTATTGTGTGATCCGGCAACTGCCCTGTTGGTTCGCCGGGAGGCGACTCCCTGCGGACTCGACGAGCTTCCCTTGATTTTTCGACTAATTCCTATCAGGATGGCTCATCGTAGGGTGTCGGAACGAATGATCTCAGGCATTTCGTTGATCTGGTGGAGGTCGATCAAGGCCGCCTGCCAGCGTATTGCGGGCCCGGTGCGGCGGCCACCATAGAGTTGATTTCCCGGTCGACACGGTGTGACGGTAGTCGGCTCGGCCGGGAAAAGGATATCCGTCGTCGGGGAGATTCCCGGCGGCAATTCACCTTCGATGGGAATGCTGAGAATAGGCCCGGAGTCCGGGTCCGAGGTATGGGTCGGGCGAGCGCGTGAGCGGAACCTCACGCAGACAGCGCTGACCCGGCTGGCGCGGGGAACCGGCGCGGCGCTCCGGCTGGTGGGTGAGCCGGGCATCGGCAAGACCTCACTGCTCACCATCACCGCCCGGGCCGCAGCCGACCGCGGCTACCAGGTGTTCCACGCCGTCGCCGACCAACTTTCCCAGCAGTCACCACTGAGCGTCCTGCTCGCCTGCCTCGGAGTCCGCCAGCGGCCGGACGACCCGTCCCGGGCGGAGATCACCCAGACCCTGGTCGGCCAACCGCCAGCCTTCCCCGCCAACGGGTCGGCCCTGGCTGCCGTGGCCGAGATGCTGGCCTCCCTCGTCGACGACCTGTGTGCGACGGGCCCCACCGTCCTCATCGTCGACGACGCGCACTGGATGGACGAGGCGTCGACCGTGGTCTGGCGACGCCTTGCCGCCAGCGTCGAACACCTGCCCCTACTCCTGATCGCCGCGCACCATCAGGACCCGTCCCGTCCGACCCGTACCCCGGCCAACACCCTCCGGGGCCACGAACACCTGCTGAGCCTCATGCCGCTGGACGAAGCGGAGGTCTCGCAGCTACTGACCGGGCTGCTCGGAGCGCCACCCGGCCCGACCCTCAGCCGGTGGTCGGGCGCGGCGGTGGGTAATCCGCTCTACCTGCGTGAGTTGGCCGACGTCCTGGTGCGGGAGGACCTGGTCCAAGTCGTGGCGGGACACGCGGACCTACGTGACGACGACGACCGGATACCTCCCGCCCTCACCGCCGCGTTGACCAGCCGGCTCGGTCTGGTGCCGGACGCCGGGGACGTGTTGCGGACCGCCGCACTACTCGGCACCGAGTTCACCGTCACCGACCTGAGTGTCGTGCTGGGCCGGCCGGTGCGGGTCCTCGCCGACGTGCTGCAGCGGGCGGTCGCGGCCCGGATCCTCGCCGGCTCCGGGGAACGAATGACCTTCTGCCATCCGCTGATCCGCCAAGCCCTGTACGACGCCGTCGCGCTGCCGTTGCGTCGGGCGCTGCACCTCGACCTGGCCCGGGAGTTGGCCGCCGCAGCCGCCGAGCCGCTCACCGTGGCACACCAACTGGTGGCGGCGGGCGGCGTCGAGAACCGGTGGGTGCCCGACTGGCTCCACAGGTCCGTCCCCGCGTTGGCGGACACCGACCCGGGACTCACGGTCCGGCTGCTGCGCGCACAGCTCGGACAGCTTCCGGCAAAGGACCCGCACCAGCCTTCGCTGAGCGTCGCGCTGGCCCGCTCACTACAGATGCTGGGCCGGTGGGAGGAGGCCGCCGACCGGGCCCGCGAGGCCCTCGCGTCGTCGACCGGGCTGGACGCGCACGGCGAGCTGCACTGGCTGCTGATCCGCGCGCTCACCAACAGCGGGAAGACCGACGAGGCCGAGCTGATCCTGCGGCAGGTGCTCACCCGACAGGCGATACCCGAACCGTGGCGCGGACGCCTCCTGGGCACCCTGGCCCTGATCAGCCGGGCCGGCACCGGCGGGTCGGACGAAGCCGAGGCACTGGCCGGTGAGGCCCTCGACGCCGGTCGCCGCTCCGGCGACGACTGTGCGATCGCGGGCGCCAGCGTCGTGCTGTCCCTCACCCGCTCCGACCGGCGTGACCACCCGGCCGCACTGCGGCACGCCGAACAGGCACTCACCGCCCTCGTCGGTCACCCCGACCACCCGGAACTGGAAATGTTCGCCCTGCACTGCCGGGTGGTGAGCCTGCAGAACATGGCCCGGTGGAGGGAAGCCGACAGGGTGCTGCGGCTGTCCCATGAGATCCGCCGCCGGGCACACGACGTCGCCGCCGGGTCCATCGGCGTCACCGAGGCGATGCTGCACTACTGGCTCGGCCGCTGGGACGAGGCGTTGACGGCGCTGACCCCGGTCGCGGACGATCCCTGCGGGCCCTTCTATCCGGGTCTGCACCGGGGTGGACCTGCGCTACTGCGGCGGGGCGTCACCGCGCTGATCGCCGTCCGCCGTGACGACCGCGCGCTCGCCGAGGCGCACCTGCACCCCGCCACGCACGTGTCGGCCGACCGCAGCACCGACGAGGACAGCGAGGGTTTCCTCCTCGCCGCCCGGGCCGTACACGCCGAACAGCAGGGCGAACCGGAACGGGGCGCCGCCCTGCTCGCCACGATGCTGCAACACCGCCCCGACTCCGGCACGGGCCCCCACCACCCGTGGTTCGCCGACCTCATCCGGATGGCGGCGGCCTGCACGGACTCCTCGACCGTGACCGCTGCCCTCGAACTGACGCGGGTCTGGACCGAGGCCGAGCCAGTGCCGGGGCGGGCCGCGACCATGCGTCAGCGCTGCGTGGGCCTCGCCACCGAGAACCCCGAGCCGCTGCGTACGGCCGTGCAGCACTACCGGTCGGCCGGCCCCCGCACCGAGCTGGCGGCGACCCTTGAGGACCTCGCGGTGGTGCTGGCCGGCCACGGTGCGACCGACGAGTGCCGGGCGGCCGCCACCGAGGCGATCGACCTGTACACCCGGGTGGGCGCGACCTGGGACGTCCGACGCACCGAGGCGCGGCTGCGGGGCAGGGGCGTACGCCGAGGGGTCAGCGGCCCCCGCGCAGCCCGGCCGGTCTCGGGCTGGGCGGCGCTCACCGCCACGGAACGACGCGTCGCCGTGCTCGTCGCCGAGGGCCGTTCGACGCCCGAGATCGCCGCCGCGATGCTCCTGACCCGCCGGACGGTCCAGACGCACATCTCCCGCGCCCTGCACAAGCTCGGGCTGCGCAGCCGTAACCAGATCGCCCAGGAGGTGCTCCGCAACGCGGGTCCCGATGACGGATGACTCGACGAACCCGGGCCGGTTTTGTGGGTCAGCTGACGCATGTCTCGTTCGTCCTCCCCGGGGAAGCTATCCGCATGACCGTGTCCCCCCAGCCGGACGACACCACAAACCCCTGCACCACCGTCCTGATCGCACTCGAAGGCGGCCCGGCGAGCCTCCCGCCCGAGCTTCGCACCCAACGGGTCTCGCCGGACGCACCGAAGGTGAAAGTCCCGCACAACGGTGGTTACGAGCACTTCGAACGCCCCGACGACGGCGACGGTGAGCCGCTCGTCTTCCGCTGGGCGTACCGGTCGCGGATCGCGGAATAGCCGGCCGGAACCTGCCCGGCCGGGCGGCCCGGGCCGGGGGTGACGGCAGGGCACACCGGACCCGCAGGTCGCACGTCGTCGATTGTCCCTGCGCCGTCACGGCGCGCCAGAGCCCGTTCACCGGGACGGAAACGAGGGTGACGCACATGGTGGATTCTGTCTTCGTCATGCCCGGCACAGTGGCTGCTCCCCGTACGGGCATCCTGCGTGACCTGCACAGCCGCTACGAGACGGTACGGGAGGCACTGACCCGCATCGACAAGGCGGCCCGGGAACTGGGGTTGCCCGACATCAGCACCCGCCTGATCGAGGACGTGGCCGGCGAACGCCCCTACAGCCCCGAGGTGCAGTACCTGGAGATCTTCGCGGTCAGCCTCGCCACGTACCACCTGCTCCTCGCCGAGGGCGTCGAACCGGTGGCGATCGTCGGACAGAGCATCGGGGAACTCTGGGCCCTGGCCGCCGCCGGACACGTGTCGGTCGGCGACGCCGCGCGCCTGGCGGTGGCCAGGTCCCGGGCACTGACCCGGCAGGCGTGGCCGGGCACGATGCTCGCCGTCGGGGTGGACGGCCGCCGCGCGGAGTCACTCGCCGGGCTGATCGGCCACCCACACCTGGTGCTGGCCTGCGAGAACACACCCCGGCAGAGCGTCCTCAGCGGTCCGCGGCGGCAGATCGACGAGGCGGAGCGGGTGGCCGAGGCGCTCGGCTGGCCGAGTGTCCGCCTCGACGTTCCGCATCCCACCCACACCCCGGCGGTCGCGCAGGCCGCCCGGGACCTGCTGGCCACCGCCCCCCGGGTGTCCTACGGCGGTGGACGGTGGCGGGTGTCCTCACCGTGGCTGGGCCGGGACATCGGCGACGAGGACCCGGTCGAGCTGGTCGCCGGCGCGCTCACCGCCCAGGTGAGGATGTTGCACACGGTGCGTGCCCTGCACGCCGCCGGTGCGGACACGTTCATCGAATGCGGGGAGTGGCCGGTAGTCACCCGGTTCGTCGAGGCGTCGGTCCCGGGCATCCATTCGGTGGTGCCGCTGAGCGAACACGACCCGGTCGCGGCGGTCCGGGCGCTGGTCGCCGGCCGCACCGAGACGATGTCACCGCAGGTACGGACGCCAGCGTCGCCGCCTGTCCTGGCGGCCCCTCCACCCGTCACGTCCGCGCCACCGACGCCGCCGCGACCGGCTCCCCCCGTCGTGGTGCCGCCACCCGTGGCGACCGCACCCGCCCCAGCCGTCCCGGCGGTGCCGGTCGTCCCGGCGGCCCCAAGCGCCCCGGCCGCACCCCCTATCCCGTCCGTCCTGGCACCGCCGACCCCGCAGTCACCGGTCGCACCGGCCTCCCCAGCCACGGTGGCCCCCTCAGTCTCCACATCGGACACCGAGGGGCGGTACGCGGTGGTGCTGAACGAGATCCGGGCCCTGTACGGCGACTACCTGGGCTATCCGCCGGAGCTGCTCGGCGACGACGACGGCCTGGAATCCGACCTGGGCGTGGAGTCACTCAAGCAGGTCGCCCTCCTCGGCCGGGTCGCCGACCGGTACGGCCTGCCGGACCTGCGGGCCAACACCTCCCTGCTGACCGTCGGCACCCTGGGGCGGATCGCGCAGGCCGTCGTCCAGGCCCGGGGGGAGGCGACCGCCCGATGACCGACACACCAAGCCTGCACGGTCGGATCGCGTTGGTGACCGGCGCGGCCAAGAGCCTCGGCGCGGACATCGTCCGTCGACTGGCCACCTGCGGCGCACACGTCATCGTCAACTACTTCCACTCCGTCGAGCAGGCCGAACTGCTGCGCGCCGAGCTGGCGCAGGCCGGCCTCAGCGCGGAGTTCATCCGGGCCTCGGTGGCCAAACGCACCGAGATCGACAAGATGTTCGACCTGGTCCGGCAGCGGCACGGCGGCCTCGACTTCCTCGTCAACAACGCGGCCGGAGGGGCGTTCCTGCCCCTGTTCGACGTCGACGACACGTACTGGCAGCGGGCCTGGTCCACCAACGTCATGGGCGCCTACCACTGCTCCCGCCGGGCGGCCGAGCTGATGGTGGGCCGCCCGGGAGCAGGCATCCTCTGCCTGTCCAGCGTCGGCGCCCACCAGCCGGTCCCCGGGTACGGCCCCGGCGGCGTCACCAAGGCCGCCCTGGAATCCATGGTCCGGTACCTGGCACTGGAACTGGCCGACCAGGACATCCGGGTCAACACCGTGCTGCTGGGCTCCGTGGCCAGCGAGATCGTCGTCAACCTCGACGACCCGGCCGCCGCGCTCGGAGACTCGCCGCGCACCAGCGACCTGATGCGCCGCACCATCTCTACCCCCGAAGCGGCCCGGCTGCTCGTCCACCTCCTGCACCCGGACACCGGATTCATCACCGGGCAGACCCTCGTCGCCGACGGCGGCATCAGCATCGGCGGCATGCAGAGCCTGCGACTGCACAGCAAACTCGCCGCGCAGGTCGGTGTGCCCACCCGCACCCCACCGGTCCGCCCCACCGCAGCAGCCACGGCACCCGAGACGCACCCCGCGACCACCGAGGCCGCCGCCGTACCCGAGGCCGCCGCCGTACCCGAGGCCGCCGCCGTACCCGAGGCCGCCGCCGTACCCGAGGCCGTCGCCGTGCCCGAACCGGCCCCGGCCGCGACACCACGTCCGGTGCGCGACCCGCAGCCGCGCCGACCGGAGGTCGGCCCCGGCCCCGGCGGGCACGACCCGGACGCCATCGCGGTGGTCGGCCTCGGGGTGGTCCTGCCCGGCACCAACAACCCCGCCGACCTCTACGACCGGCTCCGGGAGGGCGCCCTGCTGGCCAGCGAACCGTCCGCGTTCGACCTGCGGCACTTCTGGTCGGCCAGCGCGGCGGAGACCGACAGCTTCTACATCCGGGAAGCCGGCTACGTGCAGGGCTTCGTCCCCGACCCCGCCTCGATCACCGAACCCGACGGGTTCCTGGAACACCCCGGCTGGCCACGCACCACCCGATGGCTCCGACACTGCACCGTCCAGGCCCTGGCCGGAGTACACCGCCGGTCCGGCGACCGGTGGCTGGCGGCGACCACCGGCATCCACGACCAGACCGGGCTCGGCACCCAGGGCGTCGTCCTCGGCGACGAGTACCAACGCCTGATCCGCGACGCCATCCAGAGCAGCGGCGGCGACGACTGGCTGGCCGAACTCGCCGACCACGCCATCAGCGCCCACTACGGCGGCGACGGCGGCAACCCGCTGGCCTACCTGCCCGCCTCAGTCTCCCGCAACGCGCTACGCGGCCTGATCCCGGACGACGCCCAACACCTGACCCTCGACGCGGCCTGCGCCACCGGCCTGTTCTGTCTCGACGCCGCCGTCAAGGCCCTCCGCGAGGGAAGCTGTGACGTGGCGCTGGTCGGCGGCACGTCGGTGATCGAACCGATCGGCTTCACGCTGTTCTGCCGGGCCCAGGGAATCACCGTCAGCGGCCGGATCCGCCCCTTCGACCAGGCGGCCGACGGGACCCTGATCGGTGAGGGCGCCGTCATGCTCGCGCTGAAACCGTACGCCCGCGCGGTGGCCGACGGCGACCACATCCACGGCGTCGTCCTCGGCACCGGACTGGCCGCCGACGGCCGCGGCAAGGGCATCCACGCCCCGGCCACCCGGGGACAGGAACTCGCGATCGGCCGGGCCTGGGCCGACGCCCGCGTCGACGCCTCCGACGTGGACTGGGTGGTGGCCCACGGCACCGGCACCCCCGTCGGCGACGAGGTGGAACTACGCTCCCTGCTGTCACGACTCGGCGAGCGGGACCGACCGTGCCTGTTGACGTCGAACAAACAGGTCTTCGGCCACACCGGTGTCCTGGCCGGGCTGGTGTCGGTGGCGCACGCACTGGTCGCCCTCGCCCACCGCACGATTCCCGGCCACACCGTGGTCACCGATCCCCACCCGCTGCTGGGCGACGGCACCCGCCTGACGGTGCCCGTCACCGATGCGCCCTGGCCCGTCGACGAGGCCCGCCCCCGGATGGTCGGGGTGTCCTCGTTCGGCCTCGGGGGAGCCGACGCCCACGTGGTGCTCGCCGACCGGGTGCCGTCGACCCGACCCGCGCCCCGACCGTCGGTGCCCGACCGCACCCCGGACACCGAGGACCTGGTCGTGGTGGGCTGGAGCACCCACCTGCCCGGCCTGGACCGCGACCGGGTGCCCGGCTGGCTCGCCGGCGACGGCCCGGCCCCGCAGCTCAGCTTCGGCAGCCCGTACCCGCTGCCGTCCCCCCTCGACGTGCGGATCCCACCCCGGACGATGCGGCACATGGACCCCGCCCACCTGATGATGCTCCAAGCCCTCGGGCCGCTCCTGGCCGACCTCGGCGAACCGGGAACCACACTGCGACCCACCACCGCGATCCTGGTGGGGGCGAGCCTGCCGACCACGCACAACGCCCGCGCCGCCCTACGGGTGCACGCACAGGAGTGCGCCTCGACGTTCGACCTGCTACCCGACCCCGGGCAGGCCCAGACCCTGCGGGAGTACCTCGCCAAGGCACTCGCCGACGCCGGCGACGTCATACCCGACGAGCTCAACGAGGACGACTTCACCGGCGCCGTCTCCTGCATCCTGTCCGGCCGGGCCGCCAACTACTACGACCTGCGGGGCTTCGGCACCAGCGTCTACGCCCACCGCGACTCCGCCCACAGCGCCCTCGACCTGGCCCTGCGTCAACTCCGCCACCGGGCCTGCGACCTGGCCCTCGTCGGCGCGGTCAGCCTGCGACCGATCAGCGGATGGGACCGGCACCTGGACAGCCTCGTACCGGCAGGCCGGTCGGTCGCCGAGGGCGCCGCCGTCGTCGCCGTCGCCCGCCGCTCCACCGCCCGGGAACACGGCCTGCCCATCCTGGGCACCCTCGGCACCGCACCCGGGGGCACCGCCGACGACCCGGCGCACACCCTGCCCGCACCGGCCGGCACCGACCGCACCTACCTGGCCCTCGACGCCCTGATGGCGGTGCTCCGGGCCGTCGTCACCGGCACCGACACCGTCGTGTCCCCGGCCGCCCCCGGATCACCCACGATCCGGTTCACCAGGCCGGCCGGTCCCGACCCGGACCCGAGCAGGCCCGTCCCGGAACCGGCCGAACAGCCGATCGGCCGCCGGCAGACCCTCCACCTACGCCCCCTGACCCCACCCGACCCGGACGGGCCGGCGATCCCCGCCGGGAGCATCGTGCTCACCGACGCCGCAGACCTCGCCGCCGCGGTCACCGGACCGGACATCGCCGTCTGGTCACCGCAGCCAGGAGTCGACGCCGCCACCCACGTACCACCCGACGCCGCCGCCGACGCGCTGGCCGACCTGCCGTTCGTCCCACGCCACATCCGGATCCTCACCCGGCTCGAAACCCCCGACGACGGCGCCGACGACACCCAGGCCGCCCGGTCGGAGGACCTCCAGGACCTGGCGTTCACCACCATCCAGGCCGCACTGCCCGCGCTGCGCGCCGGCGGGTCGCTCGCCGCGTTGCTGCTCGCCGCCCTGCCGCAGGGAACGACCCACCCGCTCGCCGGTCTGTTCAGCGGACTCGTCCGCTCGGTACGGGCCGAGGTCCCGCAGTGCAGCGGGAACACCCTGATCACCGACGCGTCGCAAGCCCCGACCGCGCTGGCACAGCTGGCCCGGGCGGCGACCGCCCGGGTGCCGACGCACACCCTG
This sequence comes from Micromonospora sp. CA-248260, assembly GCF_050942205.1. Lineage (NCBI taxonomy): Bacteria > Bacillati > Actinomycetota > Actinomycetes > Micromonosporales > Micromonosporaceae > Micromonospora > Micromonospora sp. CA-248260. The sequence goes on from NZ_CP192021.1 coordinate 2,668,970, forward strand.
GCCTGCCACGGGCAGACCTGGTCCGAACTGGCCGTCGGCGACGACGAGACCCGACCACACCACACGGCAGAACCCGCCCTGCCACCCGGAGCGATCGTGGTCGCCTTCGGTGGCGCCCGCGGCATCACCCCCGAACTCCTCGACGCCGTGGCCCGCACCACCGACCGGCCCCACCTGTACCTCGTCGGCCGCACCCCGCTACCCGAGACCGACGACGAACTGCCACCCCAGGCCGAGTTCATCGCCGCCGGACGCCGGGAACACCCCGACGCGTCGGTGCGGGAACTCAAGACCAGCTACGAACGCGCCCAGGCCCGCCTGGAGGTACGCCGCACCGTGAACCGGCTCGCCGAACTCTGCGGCCCGGACCGGGTCCACCACCGGGTGTGCGACGTCCTCGACGCGGACCGCACCCAAGCCGTCCTCGACGAAGTCATCGACCGGCACGGACGCATCGACCTGCTCGTCAACACCGTCCTCGACCTGCGCTCCCGGGCACTGCACGCGAAGACCCTTGCCGACTTCCGGGCGGTACGGGCCACCAAAGCCACCGGCTACCGCAACCTCAAACGCGCCCTGGCCGGCCGGCCGCCCCGGACCTGGTGCAACTTCAGCACCCTGGCCACCCTCGCCCCCGCCCCCGGAGACGTCGACTACTGCGCCGTCAACGAATACCTGGCGTACGCGAGCGCCTGGGCCGACCGACACGCACCCGAGGGACACCGCGAACTCGCCATCCTCTGGAGCGGCTGGCGGGAGGTCGGCGTCGCCAGCAGCACCGCCATGCAGGAAACCCTGCGCCGCAACCGGATGGACGCCTACATCAGCAGCCGGCAGGGCGCCGCCCAGTTCCTCGATGCGGTGACCCGGCCCGGCAGCGGGGCGGCGGTCTTCTACCTCCGGCAGGAGGAACGCGTACTGCTGGGGCAGCGGGGAATCAGCACCGACACCACCAGCGGCCGGCTGCCACTGCCCGTACCCGACGCACCACCACCGACCCCACCGGACCCCTCCCTGGCCACGCCGCTGCTCGACGGCGTACTGCTGCGCGGCCGCCGCTGGGCGGTGTTCACCAAAACCTGGGAACCACACACCCTCGCCGAACAGGACGGCCGGTGGATGCGCCACCACCGGGTCAACGGGGAGTACGTCCTCCCCGGCACCTTCGCCCTCGAGGCCGCCGCCGGCGCCGCCGGACACCTCTGCCCCGACCTCGTCGTCACCGGATTCCGGGACCTGGTCTGCCGGACGTCGGTGACGGTCAGGTCCGCCGGACCACCCCGCACCATCACCGTGGAGGCCCAACTCACCGACCGGTCCCCGGACCGGGCCGTGGTGGCAGTCCGCATCACCACCAACCGGGTCGGCCGCAACGGCAAGATCCTGCGCTTCAACGACCTGCTCTGCGAGACGACCGTCATGCTGGCCGACCGGCACCCCACACTGCCCGCGCCGACCGACCAGGTGACACACCGCCCCGAACCGGACTTCACCATGCCGGTCTACTCCGCCGACCTGCCGATCACCCTCAGCGGCCCGTTCGCCGGAACCGGCGAGTACGCCCGTGGACCGGACGGCACGAGCGCCACGTTCCGCCTGGACCACGAGGCGTGGAACCCGGCCCTGGCCGGGATGACCGTACCGGCGATCCTGCTGGACGCGATGGTGCACCTGCTGCTCCTGCCGCCACCCGGCGACCGGCCACCACTGGTCGGCCCGATGGCCGGCATCGAGGCGGTGGACCTCGGCGGACCGGGCAACGACTGCCAGCTCAGCGCCGCGCACCCGACGATCCGGCTGCACTGCCGGTTCGCCGACGGCGCGTTGACCGCGTCGACCACGGACGGCCACGTCCTGGCCCGCATCACCGGGGTCAGCGCGCACGCCACCGACCACAGCGGGAGGTTGATCCGGCCGCACGCCGACATCCCCCAGCCGGCTCTTCCCTGACAGTCGAGGAGACAGCGGTGTTGTGGCACGACATCACGATCGCCGGAACCGGTTCCTGGATACCCCCGATCCGACCTGAGCACGACCCGTGGGGCGGCACCCAGGCCGGTCCGTCGTCCATGGCGGCGGCCAACGGGTTCACCTCGGCGGCAGTCTCGACCGGGGAGACCGCCACCCAGATGGCGGCCCGGGCCGCCCTGCTGGCCCTGCGCCACGCCGAGGTCCCCAGCGCCGATGTGAGCCTGCTGGCCCACGCCACCTTCCAGGACGAGGACCACTACACGCCCGCGCCGTACCTGCTGCGGGTCCTCGGAGCCACCCGTACCACCGGCATCGAGGTCGGCGCGGCCAGTGACGGCGGCGCGGCCGCCCTGGTGACCGCCGCCGAACACCTCACCGCCCAACCCACCGCCCCGGCGGCCCTGGTCACCGCCGGAGCCCGCTTCCCCCACCAGCGGTGGGGCCACGTCCGCGACATCGGCTACGTCGCCGGTGACGCCGGCGCCGCCGCGGTACTCACCCGGGGCACCGGCTTCGCCCGGCTGCTGGCCACCGCGCAGGCCACCGAACCGGAGCTGGAGGTGCTGACCCGCGCCGGTGAGCGGGGCACCGCCGCCGGCGACGGCCGACGGTTCCTCGCCGAACAGACCGGACTCCTGCCGCACATCGGGGCGCTGCAACGCCGCACCCGCCACTGTGTCGACACCGTCCTCGACGAGACCGGCCTGGCCGCGGCCGACATCTCGCACGTGGTGGCCATCGCGATCGGGTCAGCCGTGCTCGACCTGGTGCTCTCCGGACCCCCGCTGCACCGCCGCGCCACCGACAGCAGCTGGACCTTCGGCCGCCACCTCGGCCACGCCGGCCCCTGCGACGTGCTGCTCGCCCTGGACCGGATGTTCCGCACCGGCGCGCTGCGGGTCGGGGACCACGTCCTCGTCGTGAGCTTCGGCCTCGGCTTCCGCTGGACCACCGCCCTGCTCGAGATCACCCGCCCACCGCCCGGTGCGACGACGTCGGACCGGAGAACGAGGTAACCCATGACCGAGACGACCACGACGACCACCGCGTCGATTCCCCTGGCACCAGGCGCACTACCGCTCCTCGGACACGCGTTGCCCCTGTTGCGGGATCCACTGGCCTTCATCCGTTCCCTGGCCGGCTACCCCAGGATGGTGCGGGTCCGGTTGGGCCCGACCTCCGCGGTGCTGATCTGCGACCCGACCCTGACCCGGCACATCTTCGTCAACGACCGGACCTTCGACAAGGGCGGCCCGATCTACGACCGGATTCGGGAGGTCATCGGCGACGGGCTGTCCACCTGCCCGTACCCGCTGCACCGGCGACAACGGCGACTGTGCCAACCGTCGTTCCACCCACAGCGCCTACACGGGTACGCGGCGGTGTTCGGCCGGGCCTCCCACGCCACCGCCGGCTCCTGGCACGACGGTCAGGTGCTCGACGTCACCCGGGAAATGATGACGCTGACCACCCAGGCCACCATGGAGACGATGTTCAGCGGGTCCCTCCCCGCGGACACCCTCCGCCGCGCCCTGGCCGACACCAACACCGTGGTCAGCGCCTTCTTCCGCCGGATGATGACCCCGGCCCTGCTACGCCGGCTGCCGACCCCCGCCAAACGACGCTACGACCAGGCCCGCAGCCGGCTCTTCGCCACCATCACCGAGATCGTCGCCGCCCGCCGGGCCGACCCCACCGACCACGCCGACCTGCTCTCCGCACTGGTCGCGGCCGTCGACGTGGAAAGCCGTGACCACGAGCAGCGGCTCAGCGACTCCGAACTGGCCGACCAGGCCCTCACCTTCTTCCTCGGCGGCATGGAGACCACCGCCATCACCCTGGCCTGGGCACTGCACCTGTTGGCCACCCATCCGGAAATCCAACACGCACTACAGGCCGAAACCGACACCGTCCTGGCAGGCACGCTCCCCGGCCCCGAACACCTGCCCCGGCTCGACCTGGCGACCCGGGTGGTCACCGAAACCCTCCGGCTCTACCCGCCGGCCTGGATGATGACCCGCACCGTCGCCCAGGAGACCGAACTCGACGGGGTACGGCTACGCCGCGGCGACACCCTCGTGCTCAGCCCGTACCTGATTCACCGGCGGCCCGACCTGTACGCCGACCCGGACCACTTCGACCCGGACCGCTGGCGCGGCACCTCACCCGACCGGACCGGCTACGTCCCGTTCGGCGCCGGCGCCCGCAAGTGCATCGGGGACCAGTTCGCGCTCACCGAGGCGATCCTGGCCCTGACCGCGGTGGCGGCCCGCTGGGAGTTGTCCCCCGTCGGCGAGGAACCCTTCCGACCCAAGGTGGAAACCAGCCTCAGCTCCCGAGGGCTGCGCCTGCGGCTGCGGCGTCGCCTGACGGAGCCCTCCGGGACCGACGCGCCGCCGGTCGCCACGTCGCAGCCCCTACCCGTGCCGTCGCCCCCCGGACCGGGCCCTGACGCCTGCCCGGTCGCCCACTAGGAGAACAACCATGAGATCACTGGTCAAACAGCTGCTCCGCAACCGTGAGATCCGCCGGCACACCGCCGCACCCGCCGACCGGCTCCACCCGCCCACGCGTCCCGACCCGAACGGGTGGTTCTGCGTGGCCTTCTCCGACGAGGTCCGCCCCGGGGCCATCACCACCCGCCCGCTCATGGGGGGCGAGGTGGTCGTCTACCGGACCCCCCGCGGGTTGCTGCGGGCGGTCCGCCCACGCTGCCCCCACCTCGGGGCACACCTGGGCGTCGGTGGAACACTCGACGGTGAGGAGATCGTCTGTCCCTTCCACCGGTTCGCCTTCGACCCCTCCGGGGCCTGCGTACGGACCGGGTACGACCTGCCACCGCCCAAGGCGACCCTCACCCAGTTCCCCGTCTGCGAGGCCAACGGGTCGATCTACGTGTGGCGGCACGCGCTCGGCCTCGCACCGCAGTGGCAGGTGCCGATCTTCGGCCTGGACGAGCGGCAACCCTTCAGCCACAACACCTTCGACATCGCCGGTCACCCGCAGGACGTCATCGAGAACGCCTTCGACTGGGGGCACCTCCCGGCGCTGCACGGGCTGCGGGACCTGGTCATCGAGGGCACGCCGGTGATGGGGGAGCCGATCAGCACGGTCACCGCGACCGCCCGGGGAACGGTCATGCGCCAGAGCCGCCAGTCCTACACCCTCACCGTGATCGGACTGGCCACCATCGCGGCCCGCACCCGGTTGCCCAACGGCGCGGGCGATCTCCACGTCATGCTGCACGCGACCCCCACCACCGCCGGTCGGATCCAACTGCGGTTCGGCACCAAGCTGGAGCTTGCCGGTCTGCCGTTCCTGCCCGAGCGGGCCGCCCGCGCGACGGCGATGCCCGTCGCGCGGCTGCTCGGCGCGATCGCCCAACGGGTGGCCTCGGTCGACACCGGCGCGGACCTGCTGATGTGGCACCACCAGGAGCACGTCGAACAGCCGAAGCTCGCCCGGGGCGACGGCCCGATCGGGCGGTACCGGCAGTGGGCGCGGCAGTTCTACACCGACCCCACCCCGTCCGGTGATTCCACCGACGCCGCCGCCTCCAGGACGTCCACCACCAACGGTTCGCCGGCTGTCAACGGATCGTCGGCTGTCAACGGTTGGCCGGTCGCCAACGGATCGTCCCTCGACGAACGGAAGGCCGGCCGCTCCGAGGTGTGACCGTGGCCGCCGTGGCCTGCGAACCGTGCCGGTGCCGTCGCGGCAACGAAGGGAGACCCTCTTGACGGGGCAGAACACAACGCCGGGTGCCGCGCAACGACTGGTGGTGCTGGGCGCGGGAGTGATGGGGACGGGCATCGCCGCACTGGCGGTCGGGCACGGGATCGCCGTGTCCATGATCGACGTGGACCGCCGTCGCCTGGCCGAGGCCACCGACCGGGTCGACCGGCAGGTCCGGACGGCCCGGCTGATGGGTGCCCTACCGGAGGACACCCGACCCGGTCCGCTGGACGTCGGACTGTCCCTCGCGGACGTCCCGACCGGGCGGACCGGCACCTTCACCGCGGTGGTCGAGGCGGTCACCGAGGACCCCAACGCCAAGGCGAAGGTACTGGCGGACGTCTCCGCCCTGGTGGCACCCGGCATCCCGGTGGTGTCGAACACCTCCTCGATCCCCATCGGCGAACTGGCCCGGTCGGTGGCACGACCGGAAGACCTGATCGGCAGCCACTTCATGAACCCGCCCTACCTGATCCGGACCGTCGAGGTGATCCGCGGCCCGCGTACCGGTCCGCACACCCTGGACGCGGTACGCGGGCTGCTCACCACCCTGGGCCGGGAGTCGGTGGTGGTCGAGGACGCCCCGGGCTTCGTCACCAGCCGGATCCTGCACCCGATGATCAACAGTGCGGTCCGGGTGGTGGCCGCCGGCACGGCGAGCGTCGAATCCGTCGACAGACTCCTGCAGGGATGTCTGGGGCATCCGACCGGTCCGCTGCGTACCGCCGACCTGATCGGCCTGGACAACCTGGTCGACTCCCTGTGGGTGCTGCACGAACGCACCGGCGACGAGAACTGCCGCCCCTGTGAGCTGCTGCTGACCAAGGTCCAGGCCGGCCACCTCGGCCGCAAGAGCGGACGGGGTTTCTACCACTACGAGGGAGACCTGTGATGACTGTGCCATCCGACCAGGAGGTGTCGGACACCGGCGACCGGGTCGACACCGCCGCGCCGGAACTGGTGCGCTTCCTGACGGCGCGTACCGGGCGGACCTGGCCGCCGGACACGGACCTCTTCGCCACCGGTGGGCTGTCGTCGCTGTTCGCGATGGAGTTGGTCGTACACCTGGAGCAGACGTACGGGGTCTCCGTACGCGGCACCGACCTGCGGTTGGACAACTTCCGCACGGTGCGCCGGATGGTGGCCCTGGTCGACCGGCTCCGCACGAGCGAACCCGGCGACCACGGTGCCTGAGACCATCGCCGCCACCACGCCCACCGTCACGCCCGCCCAGGCCGCCACGCTCGTCGCCCGCCTGGTCGGCGACCGGGCGGGCGACTGGGACCGGGCGGGCCGGCTACCCGTGGACGTGGTGCGCGCACTCCACACCGCCGGCCTGCTCGCCCCCCAGATCCCGACCGGGTACGGCGGACCGGGCTGGAGCAGCCTGGACAGCGGCGAGTTCACCGCCCGGGTGGGCAGCCTGTGCAGCTCCCTGCGCAGCGTCATGACCTCCCAGGCGATGGCGGCCTGGACCATCGAACGGGTGGCCGACCAGACCCAGGCCAGGTCGCTGCTGCCCCGCCTGGCCGCCACGGACACGGCCGCCGTGGCCTTCAGCGAACCGCAGGCGGGCAGCGACCTGTCGGCGATGACCACCACCGTCACCATGACGGGCGACACCCTGCGCCTCGACGGCCACAAGGTGTGGGTGACCGCCGCCGACCACGCCGACCTGCTCCTGGTCTTCGCCCGCCTCGGCGACCAGGGAGCCGTCGTGGTGGTGCCCCGGGCCACCCCGGGGGTACGGGTGCACCGGCGGGCGGATCCGCTGGGCTGCCGGGCCGCCGGCCACGCCGACGTGTGGTTCGACGCGGTACGGCTACCCGCCAGCAGCCTGCTCGGTGCCGGCGGGCAGTCGCTGTCCCTGCTGGTGACCACGGCGTTGAGCTACGGCCGGATGTCGGTCGCCTGGGGGTGCGTGGGGATCCTGCGGGCCTGTGTGGCGGCAGCCGTCGCACACGCCCGTTCCCGCCACCAGTTCGGCCGCCCGCTGGCCCGACACCAGCTCGTCGCCCGGCACCTGGCCGACCTGTGGGCTGCCGAGCAGGTGGCCACCCGGGTCTGTGAGCACGCCAGCCGCTGCTGGGACACCGGCTCACCCGACGTGGTCACCGCCACCGTCCTGGCCAAGTACGTCAGCGCCGGGCACGCCACCCGGGCCGCCGCCGACGCGGTCCAGATCCTGGCGTCGGCCGGTGCGGTCGACGGGCACCCCGTCGCCCGGGCGTACCGCGACGCCAAGCTCATGGAGATCATCGAAGGCAGCACCGAGATGTGTCAGCTGATGCTGGCCGACCACGCGGTGAACCGCCGGTGACCCCACCGCCGCGCCGCCCGCCCGCCCACTCATCCCATACTGCCCAAGATCGGCAGTCCACGAAGGAGTCGAGGTGACCGACACCGTCCCGACGGTCCCGCCCGTGACCGTGAAGTGCCTGGTCTGGGATCTGGACGACACCCTCTGGCAGGGTGTCCTGCTGGAGGACGAACAGGTCGTGCTCCCCGACCCGATCCGGGCGGTGATCACCGGGCTGGACGCCCGGGGCATCCTCCAGTCGGTCTGCAGCCGCAACGACCACGAGCCGGCCTGGGCCCGGCTGCGCGCGCTCGGTGTCGCCGAGTACTTCGTGGCACCGCAGATCGGATGGGGACGCAAGTCCGACGCGGTCCAGCGGATCGCCGACCGGCTGGGCTTCGCGCTCGGCACCGTCGCCTTCATCGACGACCAGCCGGCCGAACGGGCCGAGGTCGCCTTCCACCTCCCGCAGGTACGCTGCTACGACGCCGACGCCGCCACAACCCTGTTGGACCGGCCCGAGTTCACTCCGACGTCGGTGACCGTGGACGCCCGGCGACGCCGGCAGATGTACCAGGCCGGTCAACGGCGGGCAGACGAGCAGGCCCGGTTCACCGGCCCGGCGGAGGACTTCCTGCGCTCGCTGGAACTGGTGATGCGCATCCGGCGCGCCGACGCCGCGGACCTGTCGCGGGTCGAGGAGTTGACCCTGCGGACCAGCCAGATGAACGCGACCGGAGTGCACTACCCGGACCAGGCGTTGCGGGCCCTGTTGGCCGACCCCCGGTACGAGGTCCTGGTCACGACGTTGACCGACCGGTTCGGGCCGCACGGCGCGGTCGGTGTGCTGGTCCTGGAGAAACACCCCGGAGTGTGGCACCTGCGGCTGCTCGCCACCTCGTGCCGGGTGGTGTCCTTCGGCACCGGCACCGTCCTACTGACCTGGCTGGTGGACCAGGCCGCCCGAGCCCACGTGCACCTGATCGCCGACTTCCGCCCCAACGACCGGAACCGGATGATGGAGATCGCCTACCGGTTCGCCGGCTTCGACGAGGAGCCCTGCGCATGCCGGGACCGCATCGCCGTCGACGGCGACCGGGCCGTCCAGCGACTGCACCTGGCGGCACGCCGGCAACCGGCACCGTCGACGTTCCAGCTGACCGCCCCCGACCTGGCCGGCCCGGCGACCGTCGGCGCGGGTTGACCGCCCGCGCCCGGCCCCCACCGGCCGGGCGGCGGTGTGGAGGTCAGCCGGCCCGCCGGCGGGCCAACGTGATGCCGTCGGCCATCGGAAGCAGACACACGTCCACCCGTTGGTCGTCGCGGATCATGGCGTTGACCCGCCGTACCCCGGCGGTGTCCGGATCACCGGCGGTCGGGTCGACCACCCGGCCGAAGAACAGCGTGTTGTCCACCACCACCAGTCCACCGGGGCGTACGAGTTGCACCGCCAATTCGTAGTACTGCGGATAGTTCGCTTTGTCGGCGTCGATGAAAACGAGATCGAAGCTGCCACCGGTGCCTTCGTCGAGCATTTTTTCCAGGGTTTTGACGGCCGCGCCGATGCGTACCTCGATGCGGTCGGAAACCCCCGCGCGGTGCCAGTACTCGGCACCGATCTCCGGCCACCGTGCACTGATGTCACAGGTCACCACCCGGCCGTGCGGTGGCAACGCCCGGGCCATGCACAGGGTGCTGTAACCGGTGAAGGTGCCCACCTCCAGCACCCTCGTGGCCCCGACCAGGGACACCAGCAGCGCAAGGAGTTGTCCCTCCTCGGCCATCACCTGCAGGGACTGACCGCCGGGCAGCTCACCGGTGTGCGTGCGTAACGCCCGAAGGACGTCGTCCTCCCTGAGCGAGAATTCCCGGACATAGGCCAGAAGCTCCGGGCCGACCCCGATCTGATTAGCCATGCCAGCAATTTTAGAGACAATTTGCCGCCGTACTCAAGGTGTGGCACAAGCCATTTTGGTGGCTCCCGAGAATGCGGCGGGGACGGTGGGTAGCTCAGGGTAGAGCGGCGTGGGCCTCGGTGAGGAAGTTGTCGCGGTCGTCCCCGTGGGCGATCGCCGCATCGCGGACGGTATCGATCGTGGCGGCCAGCGGGTCGTGGTTGGCCAGCGCGACCAGGGCGGGGAATGCGACAGCCTGCCGAAGCACCTCGGTGACACCGAACGCGCTGAACACCGGGTCCGGCGAGAGGGAAATCGTGGTGTGGGGCACCTCGGGGTCCGACGTCAGCCGACGGTACGCGGCGGCAGCACTCTGCTCGGTGAGGGCGCGCGGCAGTGGGCGGCCGGCCTCAGCGGCGGCGAGAGCGTCGGCGATCCAGCCGAGCTGCTCCAGCCCGGCCACCCGCATCGCACGGCGGGCCGACCAGCAGGCCACCTCCCGCTGCCGATCGGCGGGCAGCGCGTCGATGCGGTCGAGTAGCCGGCGGTCGATCCGCGCCAGGGACTGCGCGTGTCCGAAGAGTCTGCGGACCCGATCCGACGGGGGAGGACCACCCCACCGCGCGGCTTTCTGTTCGGCCCGGAGCCGGCGGACCTTCTCGGCCCGAGCGGTCGCCTCGGCGGCCTGCCCCCGCAGGGTCTCGACCCACGGGAGTGTCCCGGAGCCGTCGAGCAGATGGTCCCAGATCAGGCCGAGGGCGACGGCGTGCCGGCCCCGTACTCCCTCATGCCGCAGCGTGACGCCGTCGGGACCGGTCGTCAGCCGTACCGTGGTGGGCTCGTCGTCCGGCAGGGCGGTCAGCGGGGCAGGGAAGAGCGGATCTGGTATTCAGCCCCCGCGCTCTCCTCGACGCCCGGTCACCCTCAGCCCTCAAACCCGGAACTCTGCCGACAGAGGAGTGAACCAAGGTGTTCCCCGGCTCGTCAGGCGCGATGGCGGCGGGTCTTCTCGATGACGTCGCGGCCGTCGGCGTCCTGCTGGCGGGGTGCGTAGCCGGCCTTACGTAGGGTGGCCATCGTGTCGGCCGTGGTGGCTTGGCTGGCGAGCACGGTCGGGGCGAGCAGCCGCAGGTTGAGCTTGTCCAGCCGCTTGTCGGCGACGATCTGGGCCAGCAGCGCGGTGTCGTCGCTGACCAGGGTGCTGGCCACGGGCGTGACCCGTACCGACCCGTGTCGGCGGGCGACATCGGCGAGCAGGTAGACCAGTGGTTGTGGCAGTCCGCCGTCGGCGATTTTCCTCAGGGCTCTGACCAGGCGCTGCTCGGTCCAGCCCGCGTCGTATGCGCCGCGTACCGTCGCTGGGCTGAAGCGCCAGGTCGTCGCTGTGCCCCGGGACTCGACGACGGCGGTCGCGCCGAGGAGTTCAGCCAGCTCCGGGCTCGGTGTTCCCGCCACGACAGCGGTCAGGTCCGCCTGCAGCCGGGCCGTACGGGCGACCTCACCCAGGTCGCCCACCGCCTTGGCGATGTCCGTGCCGGCCAGCAGCGCCTGCCCGGCCGGGCTCACGGCCCCCGCGCCGAGCGCCCCCAACGTCGCGGCCTCGTCCAGCAGGCCACGTACGGTCGTGGTACCGCCGAAGGCCAGCGGCTGCCACCACCATATCCACTGCGCCGCGTGCTCCAGATCTGTCGTCGCCCGGTCGCCCAACGCCTGCAGTACTGCCATCCGGGCGCGGGCCGACCAGTTCTGGTGGTGCTCCGCAACCCACGGCCCGGTCTGCGACGACGGCAGATAGTCCAGGTCGCGCCACGCCTTCAGCATCACCGCGAGCCGCTGCTGCAGGCCGAGCTTGAGCCAGCGGTCGTACGCGGCCGTCGGGACCACGCGTTCATCGAGGTCGGCCAGCCCGGCCTCATGGGCCACCGCCAGTAGCAGCCGGGCGGTCGGAACCGTCACGCCCAGCGTCTTCGCCGTCCGGGTCAACTCGCGCACGCCCACGCCGCCAGCCTTGACCGTAGCGAGGGGCTCCCGTCCCGCCCCGTCCAGCAGCGCCGACAACAGGCCGACCACAGCGATACCCTGGGCCTGTGCGTCGCGGCGCACTGACGCAGGCTGCGGCGTATGCCAGGCAACCAGCGGCTCCTGTGGCTGGAACGGAGCGCGGTAGTCCGCTTCTCGCACAGCGAGTGCGACCTGACCTGCCAGCTGATAGTCCTCCCAGGTCACGCGGTAGACCAGCCCGTGCTCCTCGGCCCAGTCCAGCGGATGCACCCGCCGGTAGCGGTCCGTGAACCGACTCCGGTGTGCCATGCTGCTGCCCCCGTAGCGACGGACCTGTCCACCGTCGCGGTCAGCCTCCTCCACCGCCGCCCGGGTCGCGGCCGGCATCCGCTTCACCAGAGCGTGCACGTTGTCCATGTCGTGGAAGAACTCCTCCACCTCCGCCAGCAGTTCCGCCTTACGGCCCTTCGCGGCCAGCCCCAGGTTGCGCGCCACCACCTTCAGGTCATCGGCGCTCAACGCGGCGGCGAGCTGACCAGCGGCCGGGCCGACACCCAGCGGCCGGGAGAAGACCTCTCGCACGACGCCGCTCACCGTGAGTCGGCCCCGCAGTCGCCTGACGAGCCCCGCATCGGTGGCGCGCTGCAGGTACGGCGTCGCGTCGGCGCCGACCAACGCCGACACCTCCGCCTCGGTGACCAGGCCACCCAGCGCCAGAGCTGTCTCCAACGCCTGAAGGGTCGGCAGGTCAAGGCCAGCAAGCTGATCAAATGGACTCACGACTGCACTCCCAGAACATCCGGCGACCCCTGGATCCAACCGCGCGAACCCGTTGCGCGTGACGGGACCCGCCCGGCAAGGACACCACGCGGCCAGGGGCGACCTGGGCCGGGTCCGGCTGCTGGTCGTAGGCCAGCGGCACGGTCGACGCGAACAGGTGCTCGGTCGCCAGGCGTGGGTTGCCGATTTTCCGGAGGCCGACCTCCACGAATTGGTGATCCGTTCGACCGCGACCGGACGGGTCCAACCGCACCGGAGCCGTCTGCCGCGCCCGGATCAACCCACGGTCTGCCCGGTGCGCGAGGAGGGATCGTCCATCAGGTCCTGGACCACGGTCCACAGGTGGCCGGCACCGGAGAACAACGCGGGGTCGAGCACCTCGTCGCCGAAGTCGACACCGAACTCCTTCTCCAACTCCGCCAGGAGCGCTGTCGCCCGCAACGAGTCCAGGCCGAGGTCGACGAGAGGCTCCGCCGGGATGTCCTGAGCCGAGGAGAGCGCCGCCAGGTAACGGCGCAGGATCGCCTCGAACGGCGCCGGCCAGGTGGTGGGTGACGACATCTAGGTCTCCGTCCTGGGCGGGGCCGCATCGGCATGGTCGAGGAACCGTCGGGTCAGCGCCGGATAGTCGATCTTGCCGTTGCTGTTCGTGTCGATCGCACCCACTGCGAGCCATCGCGTCGGCAACATGTAGGGGGGCAACGTCCGGGCCAGTGCGGACCGTACCGCCGCGTGGTCCGGCGGCCGGTCGCCGGCGGCCACGTAGGCGATGCCGATCTCGCGCCCGGCGGCCTCGGGTGAATCCACCGCCACGATCGCCACGTCGGCGAACTCCGGCAGTTGCCGCGCCACCCGGGCGATCTCGTCCAGTTCGACCCGGTAACCGCGGGACTTGATCTGCCGGTCACCACGACCGTGGAAGTGGGCGAGTCCCTCCTCGTCGAGGCTGGCCCGGTCCCCGGTGCGGTACCAGCGGGTGGAGTCGTCACCCTCGACGGTGCCGAACACCGCCGCCGTCTCCGCCGGGCTTCGCCAGTACCCCGGACTGAGTCCGACCCCGGCGATGTGGAGGTCACCGACCACGCCGGTCGGCACCGGCCGCCGGTGTTCGTCGAACACTCCCAGGCGTTCACCGGGCAGCGCGGTGCCGATCGGCACGTCGGCACCCGGCGCCGGCATCGACCCGACGTCGTAGTAACTGCTCGCGACGGTGGTCTCGGTGGGCCCGTAGAGGTTGGTGAACCGGACGTGCGGCAGGTTCGCCATCCAGTGGCGCAGGCCGTCGACCGGAAAGGCGTCCCCGCACCAGATCAACCGGCGAAGCTCCGGCATGTCCCGCACCACCCCACGGTTGGCCATCGCCATGAGAACCGACGGCACGGACGACCACTGGGTCAGCCGCGACTCACGGATGAACCGCGCCAGCAGATCAGGTACGAGGTTGTAGTGCGCCGGGACAAGGTGCAGCGACGCGCCGGCCGCCACGGCCGAGTAGATGTCGAGCACGGAGAAGTCGAACGACAGGGCCGAGTGGCAGGAGAGCCGGTCCACGCTGGTCAGTTGGAAGTGTTCCCGCGCCCAGGAGGCCAGCCACAGCACGCTCTCGTGCGTGATCGGCACTCCCTTCGGCACCCCTGTCGAACCTGAGGTGAAGAGCAGGTACGCGAGGTCGGTGGGGGTCGGTTCGGTGGCCGGTGGCGTGGCCGGTGCGGCAGCGATCTCGGCCGCCACGACGTCCTGCGGTCGCCGGGCCTCCGGCGGCGGGTCGGTGAGCCAGACCGTCACGGCCGACGGACCGTCCCAGCACTGCCGGAGCAGGCGGTGGGTGGAGGCATCACCGATGGTCAACCGTGGCTCGGCCGCGACGATCCGGGGCCGCAGCCGGGCCGGCGGACCGGCGGTGTCCAGCGGAACGTAGACGCCACGGCACTTCAACACAGCGAAGATGGCGCAGATCGCCGCGGCGGACCGGGGGAGCAGGAGGACGACCCGGTCACCCGGCCGGAGTCCACGGGCCGCCAGGACGTGGGCGAGGCGGCTGCTCTCCCGCTCCAGGTCGCCGTAGGTCAGCACATCGCCCTCGTCGGCCACCGCCACACTCGACGCGTCACGCTCGGCCTGTTCGCGGACCAGATCGACGAGGCTGCCACGCGCCACGGCCGGTATCCCCATGGCGGGCCTCCCCTCCGGACCTCGTAGTCGGTGACGCCGACGAAAATTCCTGCCTTTCTACCACACGAACATGTCCACAGAGGACGCGGAGAAGCACGGCCAGAGCACAGCGAACTCGCTGCCCGAGCAGTGCCCGAGACCCTGCTTGACACCCGGCACCCACTCGCCGATTCTCTAGGTGACCACTGGTCGATGCCGTTCCTCGGGCCGGTCCAACTGCCGGCTGCCACCGGTGCGGCCCCGTGACGCAGGGCGGCCACGGGAAAGGAGTCCCACGGTGACGGCCGTTCTCGACGAACAGCTCATCGACGACCGGGAGACCACTCCCGAGAGCCTGTACCTGCGCTGGGAGCGGCAGAACTGGTCCACCCAGGACCTGGCGATGGCCGCCGACCGACCGGCGTGGCAGGCGCTGCGGCCCTTCCTCCACCAGGAACTCAGGGCCGCTCTCGTCGAACTCGCCGTCGGTGAGGTCGCCGTCGCCCGACTACTGACCCCCCTGGTGTACGCGGCCCCCACCCAGGCCGCCCAGTTCTACCTCTCCAGCCAGCTCGTGGACGAGAGCCGGCACAGCATCTTCTTCCTCGGCTACCTCCAGGCGGTGGAGGGATCCACCGAGCCAACCCACGCGTACGCGCGACGGTGCCGGGCGGACGCCTCCGCCGCCACCGTGGAGCTGTTCGACGCGTACCTGCTGGAACAGACCGAACGGGTACGCCGCGACCCGGACGACCTCGACGCCTGGTACGCCGCGGTGACCACTTACCACGTGGTGGCCGAGGGGGCCCTCGCGTTGGTCGTGCTCCGCTCGGTGGCCGAAGCGGTCCGCCGTTGCGGGCAGTTGCCCGTGCTGGCCGAGGGACTGCGCAACGTGATCCGCGACGAGTCCCGGCACGTCGGTTTCGGCGTCTGGGCGATGCGCCACGGGGTGGTCGACGGCCGCCGCCGGCTCGTCGGCGACCAGGTCCTCGACGCCGTCCCGTACGTGGTCCACGTGCTGGTCGGACCGGAGCGGCGCAACCCGTCGGCGCTGCCGATGGTGGTGCGGGCCCGGGGCCGGCAACTGCGTGACCAGTGGGACACCGCCCGGGACGCGCTGCTGCGCCGCGTGCGCGCCGCCGGTCTCGACGACGTCGACGCACAGGTCACCGAGGTGTGGCATGCCGCCGAGGAGCGGGCCGTCGCCGACTACGAGAACCGTCACGGCGTGCCACATCCGATCCGGAGCCTGAGCTGAGGAAAAAGGAGAAAGTCCGATGGCAGAGCCCGTCGAGGTGACGGTCCGCCAACTGGTGGCCAGCATGGCACCCCACCCGGCCGGGGACGTCACCGACGGCCAGCGGCTCGTCGACGACCTGCACTTCGACTCGCTCGCACTGATCGAACTGGCGGTCGCGTTGGAGAGAAGGTTCGACCTGGCACCGATCTCCGACGACGAGGCGATGGACGTCGTCACGGTCGCCGACGTGGTGGCGCTGGTCAGCCAGGCGACCGGATGACGACACCATGAGCCTGACCGGCTGGCTCACCGAGCCGCGCACCGGCCACGGGCTGCGGGTGGCCACCGACGACGCCGGTTGGGCCCGGCACGACTTCCCCTCGCTCGCCGCCGCCGCACTGACCGTGGCCGGACTGCTGCGCGACACGGGACTGCGCCGGGGTGAGGTGGTCTCGCTCCTGCTGGTGTCACCGGAGACGTTCCTGGCCGGCTTCTTCGGGGTGCTGGCAGCCGGTGGTGTGGTCAACCCGATGCCACCGCCCGCCGGCCTCGGCGCGGGTGCGGCGTACCCGGAGCAACTGACCCACCTGATGCGGGTCGCCGGCACCCACACCGTGCTCGTCGACCCGCACCTGGCCGGGACCGCCCGCAGCGCCGCAGCCGCCGCCGGACTGGCGGTGACCGTGCTGACCGTCGCGGGTCCCGACCAGCCGGGCGACGTGCGGCCGGGCCGTCCCGCCACGCCTGCCGTCGACGACCCGACGCCACCGGCCGGGGACGAGGTGGCACTGGTCCAGTTCACCTCCGGATCGTCCGGCCACCCCCGGGCGGTGGCGATCCGCGCCGACAACCTCCTGGCCAACATCACCGCGATCCGCCGCTGGCTCGACATGGGCGCTGCGGACGTGACGGCCACCTGGCTGCCGACCTACCACGACATGGGGCTGATCGGCTGCACGTTGGCCCCGGTGCTCAATCAGAGCGACATCCTGGCCATGCGACCGGACCAGTTCATCCGTTCGCCCCGACGCTGGCTGTCCTGCTTCGGCGAGTGGGGGGCGACGCTGACCGCCGCACCCACCTTCGGCTACGCCTACGCCGCCCGGCGGATCGGCCCCGACGACCTGGCCGGAATGGACTTCAGTCACTGGCGGGCCGCGATCGTCGGAGCCGAACGGGTCAGCCGACGCACCCTGGAGTCGTTCGCGGCGCTGCTCGGCCCGCACGGGTTCCGCACCCGGGCCTTCCTACCCGCGTACGGGCTGGCCGAGAACACCCTCGTCGCGACCGGCCTGCACCTGGCGCCACCACCGGTGGCGCTCCGGGTCGCCGGCGAGCTGAGCCCCGGCGAGCCGGTCGAGGTGACCGCCGTCGAGGAGGTCGGGACCGACCCGTCGGCCGACGACGACTGGCTGATCGGCTGCGGCGATGCCCGCGACGGTGTCGCGGTGACCATCGTCGACGACGAGGGCCGACCGCTGCCGCCCGCCGTCGTCGGGGAGATCGCTCTGACCGGCCGGTCGATGGCCGCCGGATACCACGGGGCCGATGCCACTGACGCCGCCTTCGTCAGCGGCCGGCTGCGCACCGGCGACCACGGCTTCCTCCACGACGGCCAACTGTTCGTCCTCGGCCGGGCCGGCGACAGCCTCAAGGTACGCGGACGCAACCTTTACGCGGAGGACCTGGAGGCCCGCCTCGCCGGCGTCGACGGCCTCTCCCCGGAACGCGTCGTGGTCCTGGCCGGTTCCGCCGGCCACACACCCGTACTGCATGCGCTGATCCGGCAGCGGCCAGGTCCGTGGGCCGCGGAGGTCGCGCGGATACTCGGCCGGGAGGGCGGCCCCGGCGTACGGGTCCGGGTGCTCAGCGTGCCCGCGCCCGCGGTGGCGCGTACCACCAGCGGTAAACCACGACGGCGGCCCATGTTCCGGGCCGCCACGGACGGCTCCCTTCCCGGCGAGGTGCTCTACGACTCCGCCGACCCCGGGGCGTGGCCGCGGTGAGCGCGGTCACCGTGGCGGAGACCGACAGGTGGCTCGCCGCGCTGCGCCGCATCACCCTCGTCCCGCCGGCCCACCGCAAGGTCACCGTCGACCAGGCGGGCGCGCTGGGGCTGCTGCGTTGCTCCGCCGAGACGCTGGAGCTGCTGGTCGAAGCCGGGCTACCGGTCACCGGCGCGGGCGACGAACGGCGATTCTGCCACTACGACCTCATCAATCTGGGCCTCTACTCGGGCACCGGGAACAGCCTCCCGGAGATCGGCTGGGAGTTCGCGTTCCGGTTCTCCCTGAAGCCCGCCGCCACCTGGACGGAACCGAGGTCCTGGCGGATGACCGCGACGATGAGGTGTCCGGACGGCGGATGCGGCACGGGCCCCGGCTGGCTGCTGCACCGACCGGTGCCGGAGCGTAGCGGTGGCACGGCCTCCGGCTGGACCAGCGCCGCCGGGCCCGTGACCCTGACCGACGACGAGGTACGGCTCCCGGCCGTGCCCGACCTGGTCGCCGTCGAACTGGACCTGGTCACCGCCGGCCGGGCGGACCGGATCGTCTCCCCCCGGTTGGCCCGGCTCTTCGCCGGTATCCGCCATGGCGGGCCGCGTTTCCAGATGCTGCCGTCCAGTTGGCAGGTCGACCCGGACGACACGCTCGCCAACGGGGTGGTCAACTGCGTCTCCGCCAGCCTGTATCTCGAACGGGAGTGCCGGGCCATGGGCTACGAGGCGTACGCCCGGCGGGGTTGGCTGATCGGGATGATGGACCTCGACCACGCCTGGCTGGAGGTGCGCGACGACGACGGCCGGATCAAGGCGGTGGACCCGGTGATGGCGCTGCTGGCCCGCCTGCTTCCCGGCGACCGGACCGCCTACGAGGATTTCTGCATCGGCTCCAGCCTCAACCGGGTGTTGCCCTGCGCCTGCCGGGCGGAGGGCCCGATGGCGGTACACCACTGCGGGGGCCGGACCCGTCCGGTCGCGGTGAGCACCACCATCAAACCGCGGCGGCCCGGCCGACCGCAGGGGCAGCTGCCGTGACCGTCGGGTCCAGGGTGTACCGCGCGGGCACCGAGGCGCGCTATCCGGCCATCACCCAGCGGGGCACCCTGAAACCGACCCAGCTGGTGCACCTCCTCGACGAGGTCTCCGCCGGCTGGTGGCAGGAGATGGCCGGCCTCGACCGCTGGTCCTACTTCGAACGGCACCGGGTCCGTGCCGTGGTGCGGTACGTGGAGGCGTACACCCCGCCGGTGCGGGTGCTCCCCGGAGCGCCGCTCGACGCCGAACTGGCCGTCACCCTCGGTCCTGACCGGCGTGGCTGGTACGGCGGGCACGACGAGCTGACCCTGCGCGCCGCCGACGGCACCGTGGTAGCGGTGTGGACCAGCAGGTGGACCTGGCTGGACAGCGGCACCAGCGCACGACCCACACCGCGCACCGAGGCACCCCCGGGCTTCGGCGGCGACTCGCCGCTGCTGCCGGAGTCGCCGCGACGACCCCGCAGCGGCGGAGCCGAGACGGCGGGCTTCACCTTCAGCGACCGCGAGACGGATCTGAACGACCACGTCTTCTTCGCGTGCTACCTGGAGCGCGGCGAGAACGCGCTGGCCGACGCGGGGGTGCCGCCCGGCCGTACCGACACCAGCCGGTGCTGGTACCTGCGACCGGCGCGGGCCGGTCAGTCGATCACACCAGCGGTCACCAGGACCGAACGCGGGCACGTCGTCGAGCTGCGCTTCGGCCCGGGCGGTTTTCCGGCGGCGGTTTGTGAGTACACCAGCATCGAGCCGTGACCGACCCGGAGCCGTGGCGGGCCGGACAGGATCACGCCGAAGGCGACGCGATCCTGCGGAGGCGGGCCGGTCGGGGAGGCGCGGAGGTCGCCGCGCCTCCCCGACGGGTCAGCCCGTCAGTGCGGGCACCGGTTCGCGACGCAGAGCGGCAGGACGTTGGTCTGCCGGGATCCGTTGTCGTTGGGGGGAGCGGGGGTCGGGTCGCCCGGCATCACCGGGGGGTTACCCGGCGCCGGGCCACCGGCAGCCTCGTTGTTGAACCAGGCCCGTACTCCGCCCTGGTCGTCCAGGACCAGGTAGTCGGCACGGCGGTCGCCGTTGATCTCCGCCAGCTCGACCTGGCTTCGCGGGTACCCCACGCCCGAGGCGATCTCGCCCCGGGAGAGCCAGGCGCTGCCCGGCCCGCCCCGGTTGTTGATCCACGCCCGGACCTGGCCGTACTCACCCAGCACCAGGTAGTCGTCCCGGCGGTCGCCGTTGAGGTCGGCGAAGGTGACCGTTGCCCCGGCCGCACCGAAGCCCGAGGTGACCTCGCCCTGGGACGCCCAACTGACGGTGTTGCCGGTGCCGGCGTTGAGCCAGGCCTTGACCTGGCCCTGGTCGCCGACCACCAGGTAGTCGTCCCGGTTGTCGCCGTTCACATCGGCGAACCGGATCTGGTCGCGCGGGCCGGAGCCGGCAGCCACCTGCCCGATCGACGACCAGGCGACCGCATTGCCGGTGCCGGCGTTGAGCCAGGCCTTGACCTGGCCCTGGTCGCCGACCACCAGGTAGTCGTCGCGGCCGTCGCCGTTGAGGTCGGCGAACCGGATCTGCTCACGCGGACCCGAACCGGAGGCCACCTCGCCCCGCCAGTCCCAGCCGACACCACCGCTGTCCCGGACGTTGAACCAGGCGCTGACCTGCCCCTGGCCGCCGACCACGAGGTAGTCGTCGCGGCCGTCGCCGTTCAGGTCCGCCCACCGCACCTGCTGACGTGGAGCGCCGCTGCTGGCGATCAGCCCCTGCCAGGCCCACGGGTCCGGGCGGCCGTACCGGTCGTTGAGCCAGGCGGTGACCTGGCCGCTCGCGCCGACCTTGAGGTAGTCGTCGCGGCCGTCGCCGTTCAGATCGGCCAGGTCCAACTCGGCACTGGTTACGCCGGCCCCACCGGCGACGGTGCCCTCGTAGCCCCACGGTCGACCGCCGGTGCCGATGTTGTTGAGCCAGGCGCGGATCCCGGCCTGCTCGTCGACCACCAGGTAGTCGTCCCGGCCATCACCGTTGAGGTCGGCGAAGCGGACCTGGTTGCCGTTGGCGCCGACGCCCGAGGCGATCTCACCGAGCCCACCCCACGGGGAGCCGGCACCACCGATGTTGTTCTGCCAGGCCCTGACCCGACCCACGCTGTCCACGACCAGGTAGTCGTCGCGGCCGTCGACGTCGATGTCGGCGAACCGGATCTGGTCGCGGGTCGCACCCACGCCCGAGGCGATCTCACCCTGGGCGGCCCAGGCCACCCCGTCGCCGACGCCGACGTTGAACCACGCCTTGACCTGACCCTGGTCGCCGACCACCAGGTAGTCGTCGCGGCCGTCGCCGTTGAGGTCGGCGAACCGGATCTGCTCGCGGGGCCCGGATCCGGAGGCGACCTGCCCCCGGCTCTGCCAGCTGACGCCGTTGCCGACACCGGCGTTGAGCCAGGCCCTGACCTGGCCCTGGTCGCCGACGAGCAGGTAGTCGTCGCGGCCGTCGCCGTTGAGGTCGGCGAACCGGACCTGCTCACGCGGGCCGGCCCCGGCGGCGACCTCGCCGACGTAGTTCCAGCCCTCCGGTCGAGGACCGGTCGGCGGCGGGGTCGTGCTGGGCGGCACACCACACGCCCCGGGATCGCCCGTACGCGGCGGCCGGATCAGTCCTTCGGTCAGCGCGCTGTCGATCGCGCCGTCGAAGGCGTCGGCCATCTTGCGGTACCCGGTGTTGTTCGGGTGCAGCCCGTCGGTCATGTCGGCGGCAGTCACCGCGCTCATGCTGACCAGCCGCACCGGCCGTCCGACGGCGCGCAGTTCGCCGACCAGGCTCACCACCTGCGCGTTGTACTGCTGCACCCGCGCGTTGATGTCCGGCGACAGCGACGGCACCAGGGTGGCCACGAAGACGGTGGACTCCGGGCCACGCCGGAGAGTGGTGTTGATCAACGTGCGCAGCTGCCCCACGGTGGCCGGGATGTCGACGGCGCTGCGCAGGTCGTTCGTCCCGATGTGCAGGGTGACTACGTTGGGGCGGTAGCGGGCCACCGGGCAGTCACGCACCAGGCTGTTGATCTGGTTGATCTTCCAGCCTGGGTGACCTTCGTGGTTGGTGTCCGGCAGCTCACCGGTGTCCACCGAGCCGACGAAGTCCAGTGCGCCCGGCTGGTCCGACAGCAGGTCCCACAGCCGGGCCCGGTAGCCGGTCCCGGCCGGGCTTCCGCCGACACCCTGCGTGATCGAGTCACCCAATGGCATGACGCGCAGCGACAGCGGTGGCGGTGGCGGCGTGGGTGCCGGAGGCCGCTGTACCGCCGCCCATATGTCGCCCCAACGGGCTGCCACCCAGTCGGCGGTCGCGGAGATGGTGTCGGCGAGGGCGGGCCACCACGAGTTCCTCCACTTCGCCGCGATCGCCTTCATTTGCTTCAAGACCCACTCTCGCCCCTCGCCGGACCTGATCCAATCACCGAATCGGGACTCCCAGAACGCCTGGAACGTGCCGGCGGCGGCCCCGGCCAGGCCGGCGGCGAACGCGTAGAGATACTGGTGCCAGTCGTCCAGCCGGTTCTCCCAGTGGGCCTTGATGATCCAGGTGGTGAACCCGGCGAGGAACCCTCCCACCGCCCCGCAGGTCAGCACGAAGGCCGGAACAATGAGCCCGCAGATCGCCGTCAGGGCCCACTGCAGGCCCCACCCGATCGCGGCCAGAATCAGGTCCTGATACCAGGTTAGATCGGGATGGTCGTCGTCCGCCTCCAGGGTGAACACCAGGCTGGTGCTTGTCAGCGTGACCTGACCGTCGACATCGACCCAGTGTAGAGCCCCACCTCCCGGCGGTAGATCCGGCTGGTAACGCTCGATCTCCTCCCGGATCGTGTCGCTGAACAGCGGATTGCGGTTGTTGAGTTCGTTGACCCTGGCCGCCAACACGGCGCGGTCGACCTCGGCATCCAACGGGATCTCGACCGTTATGGTGTCGGGCACCGCATCGGCCAGCCGCGCCCCGAATGTCGCCAGTTTCGCCTGGAAAGCCGCCTTCGCCGCGGCTCTGGCCGGTTCTCCCACCCCCGCCCGGCCCGGCCCGGCCAGGCCGGCCACCAGTGCTGATACCAGAATTGTTGCCAGGAAGAGGAATGTCCTTCGATGTCTACGGAGCATGGCACGGAGAATAATTTCGATCGACATCGAAGTCCACTGTGCTGTGTGGCGCGTCCACTCGGGCCGGATTAATTGTTTTTCCGAGCGACTGTCGAGGATATTTAACGGGCATTTTACCGCCCAGCCACCAATTATCGGCGCTTTCAGGCTGGCTGAGGGAGCTGAGAGTTGGCCGCAGTGGCTGTCAGCGGCCGGTGGACCCGTCGATCCTCTCGCGGATGATGTCCGCGTGCCCCGCGTGGCGTCCGATCTCCTCGATCATGTGGACCAGCACCCATCGCTGCGACGGCGGCAGGGCGCCACGGCCGGGCGGCCGGGGTGCCGGCTGGGTCAGCTCGGTCCAGGTCTCGATGACCCGGTTCGCCTGCACGATCGTTGCCCGATAGCCGGCGAGCAGGCCGTCGACGGTGTCGTCACGAGTGGGCTGGAAAGTGCGGCGCATGTTGGTGATCGGTTCTTCGAGGAAGTAGAACCGCTCGACGGCGGTCATGTGTTTGATCAACCCGAGGAGGTTGGTGCCGGAGGGCACGCCGGCGGTGCGGACCTCGGGCTCCGGTACGCCGGCGACCTTGTCCATGATCGCATTGCGGAGGTAGTCGATGAAGCCGACCAGAGTGTCCTTCTCCCCGGGGGCGGTCCATCCGGGCCCGGTGTCCTTGCGTTTCCTGGTTCGGGTGGTCGGCGGCATCAGCTTCTCCGATCATGTCGTTGGATGAGCAGAACGTTGTCGGTGACGGTGGCGCTCCGGCCTCCCGGTCCGGTGGCCCGGCGGCGCGGCATGTCGGCGCGTACGACGGACCACCGGGCCGGGTCGAGGGCCAGCTCGGCTGCGGTCTCGCCGGGTGAGGGGTAATGCGTGTCGGGATCTCTGTTCCACGACCAGGGCGCGGTCGAGCCGTGGTCGACGATCAGGAGATGACCGCCGGGGCGCAGCGCGTGCGCCGCGGTACGCAGTACTCGCCCGCGGTCCAGCGCGAAGGGAGTGTGCAGATACTGCGCGGAGATCAGGTCGAACTGCCCGTCGGGGAAGCTCCGGGCCAGATCGTGCTGTTCGCCGGTCACCCGGCCGTCGACGCCGAGTTGCCGGGCGCGTGCCCACACCCGTTCCACGGCGGCGGTTGAGATGTCCACAGCGGTGACCTGCCAGCCGTGCCGGGCAAGCCAGATGGTGTCGCCGCCGGCGCCACATCCCAGGTCGAGGGCATCGCCGGGAGGCAGTGTCCCGGCTGTCTCCTCCAGCACCGGGTTGGGGTTCCCAGCGGAGCCGCCGCGCCGGGCGCGGTGGTGCTGTTCCCAGAACGACTCGGCATCGAGTGCACCGGTCACCGGTCCGCCCCCCTCGCGAAGAACGTCACCAGTTCGGTGGTGACGAATTCCGGGTTCTCCTGGATCAGCCAGTGCCCGGCCCTGGGCACCTCCACGGCGCGGGTGATGGTGGGCATGAGGGGCCGGACCGTCGAGCGGGTGAAGTCGATTGTGCCTTCGGCCGTCAGCAGCATCGTCGGCATGGTGATCGGCTTCGCGGCCTTGTTGTCCCGTTCGTCCTGGTCCAGGGTGCGGTAGAGCTCAAACCCGCCGGTCAGGACTTGCGGGCGCTGGTACGTGCGGGCGTACTCGTCAATCTGTTGTGCGGTGAAGGGAGCCTTCGCGCCCGGCCCGCCGAAGCTGACCCCACCGTAGGCAACATACCCGTAGAAAAGAGACAGGTAGTCACGGACGTCGTCGTCGACCAACAACTCGGGGAACCCGTCCTGGTGGTGGAACGACATGTGCCAGCTCGCCTGCCGGTAGGCGCTCGCGCTGAGGGCGGGGCCGGGCATCGGATAGTCGAGGTGGGCGTACTTGACGACCTCGTCCGGGAACTGTGTGGCGTACTGGAACGCCACTCCGGCACCGAGATCGTGGCCGGCCAGGTTGATCTTCTTCAGCCCGAGCTTGTCGACGAGCAGCCGGTGGACGTAGCGGGCCAGGGTCGCCTTGTCGTAACTGGACGGCGCACCCTCGCTGTCGCCGAGTCCCGGCAGATCAAGCGCATACACGGTGTACTTCTCGGCGAGCGCCGGCATGATCTCGCGCCACGAGTACCACGACTGGGGCCAGCCGTGCAGGAGGACGAGCGGCTCGCCGGTGCCGCCGGTGACGTAGTGCATCGTCACGCCATCGACGTCGGCTGTCTCGTGGGTGAATTGACGGTTGAACGGGGCATCATCCCGGGTGGCCGCGTCGTGACCTGCCGCGATGGTGGCGCTCGCCTGCTGTGCCGTCGTGTTCTGCGTCCTGCCGCCGGTGGTGGTGCACGCTGTCGCCAGGACGAGCGCGGCCGTGGCGGCCGCGACGGTGCGCGACCACCGTGTTGCCGGTGGCGAAGTTGCTGCTGATGTGAGCATCGGTTACCTACCTCCGCCATCAGCATGACCAGCAGCGTTGCCTATTTGCGAGAAACGTTGCGGATCCGCATCATGGGTCCATGAACGTCACGTCGCACGACGTCCTCGCGGGCGTCGGCCCGCGCCTGCACGCACTACGCAAGGCCCGGAACATCTCCCTGGCCGCCCTGGCGGCAGAGACCGGCCTGACCGCAAGCACGCTGTCGCGTCTCGAGAACGGGAAACTGCGCCCGACGCTGGAGCAACTCCTACCGCTGGCGCGGGCGCACGGCGTCCCGCTCGACGAACTGGTCGCGGCCCCGCCCACCGGCGATCCACGCATCCACCTGCGGCCGGTACGGCGGTCCGGCTTCACCGTCGTGCCGCTGACCAGACGTCCCGGAGGCATCCAGGCCTACAAGGTGATCTATCCACCGGCCGGCAGATCGGCTACGACGACACTGCAGACCCACGATGGGTACGAATGGTTCTACGTACTCAACGGACATGTCAGGCTCGTCCTCGGTGACCAGGAATACCAGCTGGGCCCCGGCGAAGCCGCAGAGTTCGACACCCGCATCCCGCACCAGATCGGCAGCGCCGACGCTCAGGCCGCAGAGCTGCTCACCCTCTTCAGCGCCCAGGGCGAACGCGCCCACCTGTCGCCCTCCCTGACATCGCCCACCTGAACGACCCGGCTCAGGAGCAGACACCTCACCCGAGCCAGGCCGAGGGTGGCGCGACCAGCCACGGCATCCTTCGCAGAAACGCCCAGGAGCTCGGCTACCCCGCCTACCTGCCGTCCGGCACGCCGGGACCGCCCCGCAGCGACCTGCCCGACCGGGCATCGGCGAACATGAGCCCCATCAGAACGACGAACGCCGCCTGATGGAACTCCGGCGGGAAGATCCCCGGCGGGATCGTTCCCGGGTGAAGGTTGCCGAGCCACCGCTGCACCAGCGCGACGCTCTCGTGTTCGTCGACGCCGGCAAACACCTCGACCGCCCGTTCATAGTGGCGTCGAACCTCGTCGGCCGGCCCCGTGTCGAGCAGGGCCAGGCAGAGGCCGAGCAGCGCTTTGCCTTCGCGGTACCGGTCGCCGACCGTCCGGAAGATGCCCGCGGCCCGGGAGTGGGCGACGGCCGCGTCCCCGCACCGCCCCGCCGCCCGCAGATTGTTGCCGAGGTTGTACGAGGCGACACCCTCGCCCGGCCGGTCACCAGTCTCGCGACACGCCTCCACTGCCTGTTCGTAGGCCTCGGTGGCATCGTCGAACCGTTCCGCGTCCTGCAGGGCCACACCGAGGTTGCTCAGCGCGATGCCCTCGCTGCGCCGGTCGCCGGCCTCGCGGTACGCCTGCGCCGCCCGGGTGTGGGCGGCCGCCGCCTCGGCACACCGTCCACCTCTGCGCAGAGTCAGGCCGAGGCCGGTCAACGCCAAGCCTTCGTCGTCCCGGTCACCGCTGTCCCGGAAGAGCTCGACGGCCCGGGTGTGTGCGACGACCGCCTCGTCGAACCGCCGCACCGCCCGCAGCGCCGAGCCCAGATGGTGCCGTGCCTCAGCTTCGTGGTGCCGGTCGTCGAGCTCGCTGAAGAGGTCAGCGGCTCGGGTGTGCACGGCGATGGCCCGCTCGTGCTGCTGCATCCCCTGTAGGTCCGCGCCGAGGTTGTTCAGGGCGAGAGCCTCACCCTGCCGATCCCCGGTCTCGCGACAGATCCCGGCGGCCCGGGTGTGGGCGATGACCGCCTCGTCGAACCGCCCCACCGCCCGCAGCGCCTGGCCGATATTGTTCAACGCCG
The DNA here is from genome assembly GCF_050942205.1 of Micromonospora sp. CA-248260. NCBI lineage: Bacteria > Bacillati > Actinomycetota > Actinomycetes > Micromonosporales > Micromonosporaceae > Micromonospora > Micromonospora sp. CA-248260. The sequence continues at coordinate 2,696,388 of NZ_CP192021.1, forward strand.
TGCCCTCGCTGTGCCGGGCGTCGATCTCACGATAGATGTCCAACGCCCGGGTGTGGGCGGCGATCGCCTCGTCGAACCGCTCCACCGCCCGCAGTGCCAGGCCGAGATTGTTCAGCGCCACGCCGACGTCGTGCCGGTCACCGGTCTCCCCGATGAGCTCGACCGCCCGGATGTGGGCGGTGACGGCCTCGTCGGACCGGCCCGCCTCGTTGAGGGCCGCGCCGAGGTGGCTCAGCGCCATGCCTTCGCCGTGCCGGTCCCCGGCCTCCCGGCAGAGGGCACGGAAGCTGTCGGTGACCGTGATCAGCTCCGACAGATACCGACGGAACGACAGGAACGTGTACAGGAGCGACGCCAGTCCGATGCTGGCCGTGCGGTGCCCGTGCGTCGCCGCGGTCGTACAGACGGCAATCAGATTGGGCCGTTCGATCTCCAACCAGGCCAACGCCTGTGCCCGCGTGGAAAAGGTGACCGTGACCGGGGGCGGCTGCATCTGCCCGGCCGCGGCGTAGGTGGTCTCGATCCGGGCCAGGGCGTCCGCCGGGACGGAGCGCGCGGCGAGCGCGGCGGCGACCGACGGAGGCTCCAGTTGGACACTGGCGGCGGCGGTGGTCGCGACGTAGTAGGTGAACAGCCGGGCACGGGCGGCATCCGGAGCATCGGCTCCGGCAGCCGAGTCCGACTGCTCCTCGGCGTAGAGGCGGACCAGGTCGTGCATCCGCCACCGCCCCCAGCTGGGGCCGGCCGCGACGAGGTGGGCCCGGGCCAGGTCCGCCAGCAGCGTCTCGGCCCGCTGCGCATCGGTGTCGACCAGGCATGCGGCGGCCTCCGTGCCGACCTCGGGGCCGGGGTTGACCGGCAGCAGTCGGAACAGGCGGGCCTGGGTGGGGTTCAGCTGCCGGTAGGAGAGGTCGAACGCGGCGCGCACCGCACGGTCCTCCCGGGTCAGCCGGTCCAGCCGGGTGTGTGCGGCGCGCAACGCCCCCGCGAGGGAGGCCAGCGTACGGGTGCCGGGATCGGCCAGCAGACCGGCGGCGATGTGCAGCGCCAGGGGCAGGCCCGCGCACAGTTCGGCTATCTCGGCAGCGGCCTGCGGCTCGTCGTGCCCCCTGCTGTCGGCCGGGCCGCGCAGCTGTCCCAACTGGTCGACCAGGAGCCGAACGGACGTCTCGACGTCCAACACGTCGAGGTCGTGCAGTCGGGCCCCGACCGCCAGGGTGTGTCGGGAGGTGATCAATGTGGCGGTGCTGTCGTCGCTCGGCAGCAGCGGGGTCACCTGGGCGGCGGTTGCCGCATTGTCGATCACCAGCAGCAGCCGCCGGTCCTGTGCGGCATAGGCGGCCAGCACGCTGCGGAACAACGCACTGCGGTCCTGCTCGCCCGCGGGGATGTACTCACCGGGCAGCCCCAGTGCCTGCAGCAGGCCGAGCAGCGCCGCGCCGGGCGACAGGCTCCGTTGCGGGTCGTAGCCGGACAGGTCCACGAACAGCACTCCGCCCGGGAACCACCCCGGCTGTCGTCGGGCCCGGGTGGCGGCCTGCACGACCAGCTCGGTCTTGCCGACCCCGGCCAGACCGGCCACCGCCGAGACCGGTCCCGCTCCGGTGCTCCCGCCGGGAGCCAGCTCCCTGAGCAGCAGCTCGACCTCGGTTTCCCGACCGGTGAAGGACTTCGTGGCCCGGGGGAGCCCGGCGGGGGTGACCTGCGGCGGCAGGGTCACGTTGATGGTGTGACCCTGAATCACCACGTTGAGGAACACCCCACCCGTGATCGTGTTCGAGGTCGCTCCGTCCGTCCGCCGGCCGAAGAGCCGGCGTCCGAACCCGTCGCCCTTCACGTCACCCCGCCCGGGACGGGTCGGCACCGTCGTCGGCAGCCGGCGGGTCGGCTGGCTGCCGGACGACGTCACGGGCCTGGATGACCGGGCCGCGGTACGTGCCGGCCGTGATCGTGTTGGTCACCGCACCGTCGGCGGCCGCCCGGGATGCCGGGGCGGGTGGGACCCCGAGCGTCAGGTCACGGGCCTGGATGACCGACTGGGCGAACTCGCCACCCTGGATCGTGTTGTCGACCCGACCGGCCGGCCCGGCCCCGGCCTGCGGCGTGGCCCTGCGGGTCGCCGCCGAGGTGTAGGCCGTCAGCGCCAACCCCAGCACGGTGGCGAAGATCCCCAGCGTGCTGGCCCACTTGTCGGCCTCCGTCACGCCGACCCGGACGAACGCCACGCCGAGGCCGACCAGGCCCAGCGAGCAGAGTGTGCCGGCCGCCCACCCGGCGATCTTCGTGTTACGACGGGTCATCGTTGCATTGTCTAGGGTCACCGCCACTGGTGGAACACAGCCGGGGCGGCGGGCGACGTTCGGCCGGCGGCCGGTGGTCGCCGCTTCGGCGACGAGACCGCGGAGGATGAGGGCGAGCCCCGCCTCGAAGGCGGTTTCGTGGCCGATGGGCGGCAGGCCCGCGCTGTGTCGGCCACGGCGCATTCCCGCAGGGGGCGGACTTCACCGGGCCGGTGCCAACCCGTTCTCGACGGCGATGCGTTCGATCTCGGCGGGTGTGCCCGTCATCAGGGCGCGGCAGTGCCGGTTGACCAGGTCGGCGGGCCAGTCCCACCACGCGGCCCGTCGCAGCCGGTGGATGTCGTCGTCGTCGAAGCGCTGCCGGATCGGCCGCGCCGGGTTACCGCCGACGATCGTGTAGGCCGGCACGTCGGTGGTGACCACCGCACCGGCGGCGATGATCGCCCCGTCGCCGATCCGTACGCCCGGCATGACCGTCGCCCGGTAGCCGAACCACACGTCGTTGCCGATGACGGTGTCACCCCGGCTGGGCATGGCGGTCACGACGTCGAGGGTCCGCTCGGCCCATTCGCCGCCGAAGAGGGTGAACGGGAAGGTCGACGGACCCGTGACCGGGTGGTCGCCCCCGGCCATCAGGAACCGGGTGCCTGCCGCTATCGCGCAGAACCTGCCGATGACCAGCTGTTCCGGTCCGAAGTGGTAGAGCACGTTGCGCTGCTCGAAGCCGGCAGCGTCGTCGGGATCGTCGTAGTACGTGTAGTCCCCGACGGTGATCTTGGGGGAGGTGACCAGCGGCTTGAGGAACACCACCCGGGGATGCATCGCCACCGGGTGGAGGGTCGTCGGGTCGGGCGGCATGGCGGACCTCGCTCGTTAAGGCTACGGCTGTAGCGATAGCATCGTGGCATGGCGTCGCCACGACCGACAAGCGATCACCCCGACGAGGCGGTGACCGACCGCGCGCGCCGACCCGGCGGACGCAGCGCAGCGGTCCGCCGCCGCGTACTCGACGCCGCGCTCGCCCAGCTGGTGCAGCACGGCTACGACTCCCTGAGCATCGACGTGGTGGCCGAGCGCTCGGGTGTCCACCGCACGACGGTCTACCGACGCTGGCGGGATGTCGGTGGCCTGCTGGCCGACGTCCTGAACGAGGCGAGCGTCGACGCCTGGCGCCCACCCGACACCGGCTCACTCGAAGGTGACCTCGTCGCGGCCAACCACGAGGTGTACGCGGCACTGACCACCGACCCGGTGACCGTCGCGCTCATCGGCGCGTCCTTCCGGTCCGACCAGGCCGCCGAGGCCCTACGCGCCTTCTGGGTCGACCGCTACGACCGTTGCGCCGACATCACCCGGCGTGCCGTCGAACGCGGTGAGATCCCGGCGGGCACCGACAGCCGTCAACTGCTCGTCGCCGCAACCGCCCCGCTGTACCACGAACTCCTCCTCCTGCGGGCGGCCAGCGACGCCGACCTTCCCGAACGCGTCGCCCGCAGCGTCGCCACCGCCGCCCGCGCGGGCGCCTACGCCCACCGGTAGCACACCAGCGAACCGGGCCGGGCCCGCAGCGATCACGCGGGTCAGTCGGGACGACGCTCACCCCCGGCGTCGGCCAGACCGTCGACGAGCAGCTGCGCCTCGTCGGTCGAGATGGCCATCGTGGTGCTGAGCAGGTCGACGGCCTGCTCGCGGTGCCCGGCCTCCACGAGTGCCGCGATCCGCAGCCAGGCGAACGCGTCGACCATCGCGTCGGGTGTCGGGGATCGCCCCTCCAACGGGGCGGTGGGGTCCTGAGCCGACCGGTCCGCCGCCGGACGATCCGCGGTGGCGGGGGAGGCCGTGTCCGCGGCGGACGCCGCAGCAGTCGGCGGGTCGGACGGGACGTCGTCAGCGGCGGGGGCCCGGGCGGCGGCTTCGTGTCTGCGGGCGTCGGCGATCCGGGTGGCCGCGTCCCACTGGCGGGTGTCCGCGCTCGGGGACGCGGCGGCGGCCCGGGCCCGCAGCTCGCGTACCTGGGAGCCCAGCAGGTCCCGGCTGCCGCCACGGCGACGCAGGATCATCGTGATCACCGTGATGAGCACGACCGCGACGACGAACCCCAGCACCAGCTCCAGCAGGCTCACGTCGGTACCACCGGGACTCATCAGGTCACACGGTCCCGGCCCGGATCACCGCAGCGCGCAGGTGCTCGTCGGAGGCGGCGCTGGCCGGCCGGTGGGGGACACGTCCGACGACAGGCTCCGGGCTGCCCGGGCCACCGTGGCCCATTGCAGGTCCCGGTGGAACGCGGCGGTGCGCGGTCCGGCCGAGGGACGCGGCCGGCAACGCCACCGTCGGCACCGCTGCGGTCTTCCACCACATGCGGGGCATGGTAGTGCCGCAGCGGCACCTGCCCGACCGTGCGTCCCGGCCAGGGTCCGGTCGGACCCTGGCCGGGAGCATCCGGTCAGCCGATCCGGCCGGCGCGCTGCCGGCGGCGGGTCAGCAGGAGGAGGACGATGCCCAGGAGCGCGAGCATCACCCCGATGGTCAGCGGCGCGACGATGGCGTCACCGGTCACCGGCAAGGATCCGCGCCACGTAACGGAAGGTAAACCCGTTGGACGTGCCCCGCCGGTGCTTACCACGACAGTGGTGTCACCGGCCGCGCAGGGCGGCGTACGGAAGGTCGACGAGCGACCGTCCGGTGCCACCGTGACCTGCTGGCCGGGATGGTCGTGGCGCGGATGGTGACCGTGGTGCCGCCCGGCACGAACCCGGAACCACTGACCGTCACCGTGGTGCCGCCACCGGTCGGCCCCTGCCCGGGGCTGACGGTGTCGATGCGCGGCGGGACGGGTTCGTAGGTGAACCCGTCAGGCGCGGTGACGTCGTCGCCGGGCAGCAGGACGGTGACGTCCACCGCGCCGGGCGAACCGGGTGGGGTGACCACGGTCAGCGAGGTGCCGTTCGGGTTCACCACGAGGTTGGTGCCGGCCGGGTTGACGGTGAACCCGGTGCCGGGCACCCCGTCGAAGGTCACCCCGGTCGCTGCGGTGAACCCGGTCCCGGTGATGGTGACCGTGGTGCCACCCGAGGTCGGCCCGCTCGTCGGGGTCAGCCCGGTCACGGTCGCTCCACTGCCGTCGGGGAGATAGGTGTAGCCCAGCGGCGCTGCCGTACCGCCGCCGGTGGTCACCACCACGACGGCCGGTCCGACCGTGTGGGCGGGGTGACCGCCGTCAGCGCGGTGCCGCCGGGACTGACCGTGACATCGGTGGCGGGCACCCCGTCGAAGGTGACTGTCGTGTCACCGGGGACGAAGCCGGTGCCGGTGATCGTCACCGTCTGGCCGCCCGACTGCGGGCCCTCGTCGGGAGTGATCGTCGCGGTGGTCGGTGCCGCCGCCGGACGCCCGCAGATGGCCTCGGCCACGATCACGATGCCGACCGGGATGGTGACCGGGACGACGAGGACGGTGCCCGACAGGGTGAGGACGGCCCGCACGGTGATCGCGGTGGCGCCGGTGGCGGTGGTCGTCTCGACGCGGGTCAACGAGGCGTTCAGACTCGCGCCCAGCAGCCCCGGCACCACCACTGCCGCGCTGCCCACGACGGCGGGAGTGTTCGCCGTCAGCGTCACCGTCGTGCCGAACAGTTCCAGCCCGACGAGCGTGGTGTCGGCACTGGTCGCGCCGATCTGCGGGCAGACGGCGGTGGCGGTGACCTCGGCGGCGTCCAGCACGTCGATGCCGAGCACGGTCAGGTTGAGACCGTTGACGCTGGCGGACGCCGACGAGCCGTCCGCCGCCCGGGTGGCGGTGACCTCCTCGACGGTGCCGCTGGCGGTCACGCCGAGCGCACCCGGTATCGAGATCGCCAGTAGCGTCTCGGTGTCGGTGCCCCCGGCGGCCGGCGCGGTGGCGGTGCCGATGGTGGCGCCGGCGGTGATCACTGCTATCCCGGCCACCTCGGCGGACAGGTCGACTGAGCACGGTGCGTCCGCCCCGGTCATGCCCCGGTCGACCTGGGCGGGATCGCGTCCCCACCCGATGGCGCGTCCCCGTCGACCGCGGCAGGCGGCAGTTTGTTCACAGCATTGGAATACCGGAGTTAACCCGGTTCTCGGTTTATCGCGGAATCAAGACGATCGTCGATACCTTCATGTACGATCGTCTATCGGTGACGTGCGAGGACGGGGTCTTCTGTGCTGCATGGCCGGTACCACCCCTGATGTCGGCTGCGGCCCTGGTCGCACCAAATGGAAGCGCTCCGCCGGTGTCCGCCCGGGCCAGCTGTCGCGGCTGGCTGAGCCGCAGTTCGACTCCCGGAGAAAGACGTCGTCGTCGCATCGTCGGCGACCCCATACACGGCCAGAACGGCGAGGTGGCAGTGACATGAAGGTTCTCGTAATCGGCGGTGGCCCGGCTGGTAGCACCGCAGCGACAGCGATGGCCCAGTCCGGACTCGACGTGCAGCTCATCGAGAGCTCCCACTTTCCGCGATACCACGTGGGTGAGTCGCTCACGCCGTCGTGCCGGGTGGTGCTGGACGTCATCGGCATGTCGAAAGTCATCGACGACTATGGTTTCGTGAAGAAGAACGGCGGCGTCATCCACTGGGATGACGACCAGTGGGCGTTCGACTGGCAAGAACAGTCCGGAGTGCAGTCGTGGCAGGTGGATCGCAGCGAGTTCGACACGCTGCTGCTGGAGCACGCCCGCCAGAACGGGGTTGCCGTCACCACCGGCGTCACCGGTCGTTCAGTTCGGTTCGCCGACGGCCGGCCCGTGGCCGTGGAGTGCTCCTCGGAGCACGGTGAATCGTTCACCGTGGATGATTTCGACTTTCTGGTCGACGCCACCGGCCGTAACGGGCTGCTCAGCACCCGTCACTTCGGCAACCGTGAGCCGCTGAGCAACCTGCGGAACGTCGGCATCTGGGGCTACTGGACCGGCGCCAGGCTGCTGCCCGAAACGCCGACCGGAGGAATCAACATCATTTCCTCGCCAGAGGGTTGGTACTGGGTGATCCCCATGGCGGGCGGACGGATGAGTATCGGTTACGTCACCACCAAGGACGCCTTCGCCCGTGACCGTTCCGAGCATCCGTCGTCGGACGACCTGTACCGGCACCTGATCACCGCCTCGCCGACCGTGGCGGACCTGACCGCCGGGGCGGCGTTCCTGGGCACTACCAGGGTCGAGACCGACTACTCGTACATCGCGGATCAGTTCTGCGGGCCGGGTTACGCGATCGTGGGCGACGCCGCATGCTTCCTGGACCCGCTCCTGTCCACCGGCGTGCATCTGGCGCTCTACAGCGCTCTGACCGCGGCGGCGTGCGTCGCTTCGATGGACCGTGGCGAGGTCAGTGAAGCGGAGGCCCTCAGGTTCTTCGAATTTGCCTACCGTCGTGCGTACATGCGTCTCTTCGCGCTGGTGAGCATCATGTACGAGCGCTATCTCGGTAAGGACGGCTTCTTCCTCACGTCCGACCGGTTGATCGGAGACGAGCAGGCCGTGCAGGCGGATGAAGGCGTCTCGTCCCGTTCCTTCGCGGAGATCATCGGTGGCCTGTCCGACCTGCGTGAGGCGGCCAACTCGTCCACCCGCGTCATCACCGATCAACTGCGTGACGAAGCGGTGCGGGTGCAGATGCGGGCCGTGCGCGCACCGGACTCCGTCGGGCCCGACTTCACCCCGGTCCGTGGCAACCCGCTCTCCGATGCGGAGTCGGCTGACTACCGCCTCGTCACCAGCCCGCACCTCGGCCTTGAGCGGGTCCGTGAGACGCCTGCCTGAAGGCGCTCACGGTCGCTCCCACCCTGTCCCGACGGTCCGCGCCTGACCCGGGCTCGGCAGTCTGCGCGTGACCCGGGCTCGGCAGGCTGCGCCTGACCCGGGCTCGGCAGGCTGCGCCTGTCGTACGGGTCGTGACGTGCCGACTGTGCGCGCCCGGGTCATGGGGGCGTGGCTGACCGTGGTTGCCCTGGTCGTGCGGCCAGGGCAACCTGGGGGCTGTGCGGCCAGGGCGACCCGGGGCCGTGCGGGAGGGGGACGCCGGGTTGGGCCGGCGTTGCGGACTCGTGCGGTCTTCCTCCCTGTTTGACAGCCGATGGACGTACTGCTAGTTGTTAATAGAGTTTCCTAATTCTTGCGGTGCCCGCCTGGGCGAACGTCGCGTCCGGGCACCGACCGGCCGGCGGCCTGCCGCCCTTCCCCCGAGGAACGCCATGGTGCGCAGAAGAACAGTCGCCTACGCGGTGGGCACCCTGCTGACCGGCATCGCGGCGGTCGGCTACGGCCTGCCGTCGGCCAGCGCCGCAGCCGCCGGCCCGATCACCGGTCTGGCCGGCAGGTGCGTCGACGTGGCCGGTGCCAACCCGGCCAACGGCACGGCCGTGCAGCTCTACGACTGCAACGGCACGGCGGCCCAGACGTGGACGGTGGGCAACAGCGACAGCTCGATCCGTGCGCTCGGCAAGTGCCTCGACGTCACCGCCGCGTCGACCACCAACGGCACCAAGATCCAGCTGTACGACTGCAACGGCACCGGCGCCCAGAAATGGACCGCCGCCGCTGGCGGCGCCCTGGTCAACCCCGCCTCGGGCAAGTGTCTCGACGTGACCGACCACAGCACCGCGAACGGCGCCCGACTACAGATCTGGACCTGCGGTGGCACCGCCAACCAGCAGTGGACCCTCCCCGGCGGCGGCACCCCGACCCCGACCGCCACCGCCCCGGCCGGCACCAACCTCGACGACCCGGCGAAGAAGGACGTCGCCATGCAGCTCGTCTCGGCGGCCGAGAACTCCTCGCTCGACTGGCGTGCCCAGTTCTCCTACATCGAGGACATCGGCGACGGTCGTGGCTACACCGCCGGCATCATCGGCTTCTGCTCCGGCACCGGCGACATGCTCGAACTGGTCCAGGCGTACACGAACACCAAGCCCGGCAACGTGCTGGCCGGCTACCTGCCGGCGCTGCGCGCCGTCAACGGCACCGCGTCGCACGCGGGCCTCGACCCGAACTACCCCCGCGACTGGCGCACCGCCGCCAACGACCCGGTGTTCCGCGCCGCCCAGGAGGCCGAACGGGACCGGGTCTACTTCACCCCGTCGGTCCGCGACGGGAAGAACGACGGGGTCCGGGCACTCGGCCAGTTCGCCTACTACGACGCGGCCGTCATGCACGGGTACGAGGGCATGCGGCAGATCCGCAGCCGCGCCCTCACCCGGGCGAAGCCCCCGGCGCAGGGCGGCAACGAGCGGACCTGGCTCAACGCGTTCCTCGACGAGCGGGTCGTCGAGATGAAGAAGGAGGAGGCCCACTCGGACACCTCCCGCGTCGACACGGCCCAGCGGGTGTTCCTCGACAACGGCAACTTCGACCTGAACACGCCACTGGTCTTCGCCGTCTACGGCGACCAGTACCGCATCGGCTGAAACGTGTCGTGCCACGGTGTGGTCCAGGGCGTCGGCGCGGTGCCGACGCCCTGGACCGTTCCCTCAGGGTGCCCAGGGTGTCGCGATGTTCCAGGTGCTGTCCGCGGCCCACAGCACGGGTGTGTTCCACGCCGAGCCGCCCGTGCCGTCACTCAGCCAGACCTCCGAGTTGAAATGCCGCAGGTACCTGCCCCGGAAGTTGTAGGACTCCAACGAGACCCCACCCCCGCCGACCCCGACCCGGGCACACCAGGTGGCATCCGCGCGCAGCAGCGCCGAGCCGTCGTCCGGCGAGTTGCGTACGCGCGACTCCTGGTGCCGGAGGAACTGCCCGGGGAAGTTGACCGACTCGAACGAATAGCACGCCGCGTCGGCCAGACCCGCCCGGACCGTGTACGTCGCGTCGTTCCTGAGCACCGCCGAGCTGTTGGCGTCCACGACCTCGGTGTAGGCGAGGCTGTCCCGGTGCCGCAGGAACCGGTTGGTGTACCCGGGAGTCGTCACCTGTAGGGAACGGCGGGTGTTCAGCGGCAGCGCCACCGGTGCCGAGCTGCCGACCGTCCTCGACGCGGCGATGAGGGCCAGGTTCGCGGCCCGCACCCGGGCCTGGTCCATCTTGACCACCTGCCGGTCGTAGGTGAGGAATCCGTTCAGCTCACCCTCCTGGTCGGTGATCTCGGTGTAGACCGAGGCGCTGAGCCCCTTGCCGATCATGAGGTTCTGCGTGCCCTGCACCAGGCCGACGTAGCGGTCGGTCAGCACGGTCGCGTTCGGCTGCCACTCGTAGGCGAAGAAGCTGCCGTTCGGGCTCCACTCGTGCCCGGGCGCGCGCAGGCCGAGGCCGCCGAACTCACCGAGCACGGCGATCCGGCTCCCCGACGGCACCGGTGAGCCCGGCCCCAGATAGACGTGCCAGTCGTCGATGTCGCCGTTGCCGGGATCGCCCAACGACTGGCAGCAGTTGTGGCCGCTGTGCGCGTTGACCAGCCGGGTCGGGTCCTGGGTCTTGACGGCCTGGGCGACCCGGCGGGTGTCGGCCAGCGCCCGCTCACCCCACCCCTCGTTGTAGACGGTGTAGGTGACGACGGCCGGCGAGCTGCGATGCTCGTTCACGATCTCGCGGGCCTCGGCTTCGAGCTGCGCCTGCTGCGCGTCGGTCGCGTTGATGTCCTGCGCGGTCAGGGACGGGACGTCCTGCCACACCAGCAGACCGAGCCGGTCGGCGTGGTAGAACCAGCGCTGCGGTTCGACCTTGATGTGCTTGCGCACCATGTTGAAGCCCAGGTCCTTGTGTTTTTGCAGGTCGAAGGCGAGCGCGGCGTCGGTGGGCGCGGTGTAGAGCCCGTCCGGCCAGAAGCCCTGGTCCAGCGTGCCGGCCTGGAAGACAAACTGGCCGTTGAGCTTGGGCCGTAGGACACCGTTGACCACGCCGGTGCTGATCTCGCGCATCCCGAAGTAGTGGGTGGTCCGGTCGACCTCACCGCCCGCGGCATTACGCAGGGTGATGCGCAGGTGGTAGAGGAACGGGTCGTCGGGCGACCAGCGGCGGGCGTTCGGCACGGGCACCGCGAACTCGGTGAAACCGCCGGTGGCGGAGCCGACCACGGTGGTGCCGTCGAGCGCTTCGGCCAGGACACGGTGACCACTGACGTCCCCCCGGGTGGCGACCCGGACGCGCAGGGTGTCGTCGGCCAGCCTCGGTGTGAGGTCGACGCTGCTGATCGAGGCCGTCGGCACCGGTTCCAGCCACACGGTCTGCCAGATGCCCGAGCTGGGCGTGTAGAAGATCCCGCCGGGCTGCTTGGTCTGCTTGCCGATCGGCGGCAGACTGCCGTTCTGCCGGCTGTCCGTCGGGTCCCACACCTTCACCACGATCTCGTTCGCGCCGCCCCGCAACGGCGCGGTGACGTCGAGGGTGAAGGCGTCGTAGCCACCGGTGTGACCACCGACGGCCACCCCGTTGACCCAGACGGTGGTCTGCCAGTCCACCGCGCCGAAGTGGAGCAGCACCCGGCGTCCGTTCCAGCTCTCGGGCACCGTCACCACCCGCCGGTAGAACAGGTAGTTGCGGTTGTCGCCGGCGGCGCGCTGCACCCCGGACAGGGCGCTCTCCACCGGGAACGGCACGTTGATCCGCTCGGGCAGCTCGGTGCCGAACGCCGGGGCGTCGTCGGTGGCGGACTGGCGTAGCTGCCATTCGCCGTTGAGGTTGAGCCAGTCGGACCGGGTCATCTGCGGTCGCGGGTACTCCGGCAGTGGCGTGCCGACGAGTGCCTGGGCGGTCCAGGGGGTGGTCAGCGGTGGGTTCTTGGCCGGCACGGCGCGCGCCGGGCTGGCCGGCGCGGCGAGCAGGCCGGCGATCAGGGTGAGAACGAGTAGCAGGGGGGCGGCGAGGCGGACGGGATCGGGACGTGTCATGCCGTCTCCATCGGACGGGCCGTCAGGGCCGAACTGCGCCGCCGGCGGCTGGCAGTGGGTGTCGGGCGGCCGGTCAGGTCACGTCCGGTCCCCAGGCCGGGCGCGGACGTCGGGGGAAGTCCCGGGCGGCAGGTGGCAGTCGGCAGAACTTCCGGGCGGTGTGTATAACGTTATAGATCCCCGCCGGACAACACGTCAATCCCCATCCGTCGATGCGTTGCCGCCCGCGCGTCCGCCACCCGGATCGGTAGCCTCATCTCCGCACCGCCGCGCTGTGCCCGGTGGACGTCGGCGTCGCTGCGGCGGCTGCGTGGCGGCGGTGCCGGCAACCGGTCGACGGCGCAGGAGGCGGGGACGGCAGATGGGTGTCAGCCTGAAGGACATCGCCGAGCGGGCGGGAGTCTCCCTCGCCACCGTCTCCAACGTGGTCAACGGCTACCGGCCGGTGGGGGAGGGCACCCGGCAACGGGTGCAGCGGGCCATCGACGAACTGGGCTACACCCCCAACCTGAGCGCCCGGCACCTGCGCCGTGGCCGTACCGGGTTGATCGCGCTTGCCGTTCCCGAGCTGACCAATCCGTACTTCGCCGAACTGGCGGACGTGGCCATCCGCGAGGCCGCCGGACTCGGGTACACGCTGCTGATGGAGAACACCGCCGCCGAGCGCGGTGCCGAGCTGGCCCTCCTGGAGGGGGCGCAGCGGCACCTCATCGACGGTCTCATCCTCAGTCCGGTGGCGATCGGTCGGGAGGAGGTGCTGGCCCGGCGGGCCCGGATGCCGTTGGTCCTGATCGGGGAGGGGGTCTACGACGTGCCGTACGACCACGTCGCGATCGACAACGTCGCGGCGAGCCGGACGGCGACCGCGCACCTGGTCGCGCTGGGCCGTCGGCGGATCGCGTTCGTCGGCGCACCGCCGGGGGGCGACCGGCAGTCCGCGCACCTGCGCATCCGTGGCTACCGGGAGGCGCTCGACGCGGCCGGGATCCCGTTCGACCCCGGTCTCGTCGTACCCACGGAGCAGTTCGGCCGGGCGGACGGCGAGCACGCGATGCGCCACCTGCTGAGCCTGGACCATCCTCCCGATGCCGTGCTCGCCTACAACGACCTGACCGCCATCGGCGCCCTGCGAACGCTCACCCGGTCCGGGGCGGGAGTGCCCGACGACGTGGCGGTGGCCGGCATCGACGACATCGAGGAGGGACGCTTCAGCAATCCCACCCTGACCACCGTCGCCCCGGACAAACGCGCGATCGGCCGGTCGGCGGTGCGCCGGTTGGTGTCCCGCATCGAGGGGGAGGGGGGTCCGCCGATGCACGTGCAGCCCTCCTTCCACCTCGTCGCCCGGGAGAGCACCGGGCCGGTGCGCTGACCGGTCGTCCCTTCCGGGGTGCGCCACGTCGACCCCGGAGCCCTACCCCGAGGCCGAGTTCGAGCGGACCTACCGGTGGCTGGTGAAGTGGGGCCTGATCACCCCCGAGTCGACGTTCACCTCCCTCGTGGACAACCGGGTCGTCACGGTCCGACCCCCGCGCGGGGGTCAGCCCCCGTCCGACGCCGAGACCGCCGGGCGGGAGCCGCGCCGGCCACCACCGCCTCCGACCGACGCACCCCCGCCGGGACGTGCACCGACAGCCCCGGGTGACCGGGGCGGGGCGACGACCAGGAAGGTGAAATCCTCGCGGGCCCTGGCTCCGACGGGCAGGGGCAGGCGGATGCGCCCGGAGTCCACCATGCCCCGCAGGGCGGGACGACTCAGGCCGAACCCGGCGGTGAGCAGCTTCTCGATCCGGACGGGCGCCGGCAGCTCGAACCTGACGACGACCTCCAGTGGCGCGGCGTCCGCATCCTGGAGGTCGTAGAACGGCAGGTCGGTGTCCAGCTGCCAGGTGCCGGTCCAGTCGAGCTGGTGGCCGGCCCGATGGGCGAGTGTCGCGTCCATGGTCAACTGTCGCACCACGGCCGGATCGTTGTTCTCGAACAGCCGCAGCCGATCGTTGTCCAGCGCCCGCACGTTGACGCGTTCGTGGACGGGAATCTTCGACGTGCGACCGCACCGGTCGCAGCAGATCAACAACCACACGTCGAGCAGCTTGTGGTTGGCGTTGACCCGGACCTTGCCGGTGGGGTGGTGCCGGGTGGACCTGCACGACACGCAGGACCTGACGATGGTGGGTAGTCCGAGCTCGCTGACCACCCACAGCGCTTTGCGGTCGATGCCGGGCCCATGGCCGTGGGCCGGCACGCGGAGATGGCGGGAACTGTTCATGACTTCGGCGATTCCAGGGTCTAGGCAGGAGACGCCCGGGGGTGCGATGGCACGCCGGGGGTGCATCCCGGATCCGGTGGCGGGCAGCCGGCATCTCGGCGGGGAGCATGCCGGCTGGCGCGACGTCGCAGATCACGTCGCGTGAAGGAAGCCCGCACCGGTCACCCGGTGCGGGCTTCGAGTGGCACGACGAATGAGACGGGGAGCTGACTCGAACCCGTCGTCATCGCGCACGTGCGCCACTGGTCACCGACCCATGCGCGTCAGCATGGTCAACCCGCGCGACGAGGGACAACCGGTTTTCCGTGCGACCCCGCCGCCCGGAAGACGAAATCCCCTGTCGGTTGTGGCCGGGAGCTAGTAGAAAGCTGCCGTGGAAGAGACTCTGGAGTTCGCTGACCTGTTGCGCCTGATGGACGAACGATCATGCGCGTTCCGGGCGGCGGTCGCGACGGCACCCAGCCTCGACGTGCGGGTACCGACCTGCCCGGAGTGGACGCTGTTCGACCTGGTGCAGCACCTGGGCGAAGGGCGACGCAGGTGGGCCGCCATCGTGGCCGCCGGCCCCGCCGACGCTCCACCGGCGATGTCCGCCCCGGTGGTTCCCCGGGAGCGCGACGCTCTGCTGGACTGGTTCGCCGCGTCGACGGAGCAACTGCTCGACGCGCTGCGCGATGCCGGCCCGGACCGCGGTTGCTGGACGTGGTGGGGTCCGTCGCAGTCGCCGCAGACGACCGGTGCCGTCGCCCGGCACCAACTCCAGCAGGTCGCCGTGCACACCTACGACGCCCAGGCCGCCGTGGGCACCCCGCAGCCGCTGCCGGACGAGGTGGCCCTCGACGGTGTCGACGAGTTCCTGACCACCTGCGTCGCGACGACCATCGCCTGGCCGCACCAGCCCGCGGTCGTCGACTACCACGCCACCGAGGGCCGGTCATGGCGAACCTGGTTCTCCGCCGACGGCGCCCGGACCGCCCGCCTCCCCACGCCGGTCGCCGTCGAGGACCCGCAGATGGCCTACGTCTCCGCCCGGGGCACGGCCCATGAGCTGGTCATGTTCTGCTACGGCCGGATTACGATGGATTCGCTGCGGGTCGACGGCGACCGGCGTGTCTTCGACCAGTTGATCGCCTGGGAGCCGGAGGAGTAGCACGCGACGACGGACCCACCCGCCGTGCGCCGGCCTCGGCGCACGGCGGTGGACCCTGCCGGCCCTGCCCGGACAGCGGACGGGGCCGCGCCGCGACGACCTCCCCGACGGGGGCCGCCGCCCACGCAGCACCGGCGCCGGGTCAGGCCCGGTCCCCGGCCCAGGCCGCCTCCAGGATCGCGGTCAGGCTCGCGGTGTCGGTCGGGCCCGGGTGGTTCTGGATCAGGCGGGTGACGCCACCTGCCATCTCCGCGAAGCGGGGAAGATCGGCGCGGGCCACCCCGATGTCGGCCAGGGTGGGCGGGATGCCGATGTCGGCAAGGAGCCCGTCGAGCCAGCTGAGGAACGTGTCTGCGGCCTCGGCATCCGAGGCGTCGGCGACGTCGAGCCCGCACACCCCGGCGAGGACGGCCAACCGGTCGCCGACAGCGTTTCTGGCCGCACGCAGCGCGTAGGGCAGCAACAGTCCGACACCCAGACCGTGCGGCGTGTGCGTGGCCGCGCCGATGGGGTACTGGAGCGCGTGCGGGGCCGCGTTGCCCGCGTGGGAGAAGGCGAGCCCGGCGAGCACCGACCCGTAGGACATGTCCGCCCGCGCGTCGGTGTCGCCGCCGTCCCTGACGGCACGACGCAGGCTCCGGGCGATCCGCTCGGCGGCCCGGAGCGCGTAGTGGTCGGTGACCGGGTTGCGACCGAGGAACACCTGCTCCACCGGATCGCGCGGTCCGTGGGCCCGGGGCCGCGCCGTGTAGCTCTCCACCGCGTGGCAGAACGCGTCGATGCCCGAGTGTGCGGTGACGGTCGCCGGGCAGGTGTAGGTGAGTTCGGGGTCGACGATGGCGAAGTCGGGCACGATGTGGACGCTGGAGACCCCCACCTTCAGCGCACGGTCCGGGTCGGTCAGCACCGAGACGGGGGTCAGCTCGGAGCCGGTCCCCGACGTCGTGGGGACCGCGACCAGCGGAATCGTCGGCCCCGGCACCCGCGCCTCGCCGTAGAAGTCGCGCGGCGTCCCACCGTGCCGCCGGATGACCCCGACGATCTTGGCGAGGTCGATCACCGTGCCACCCCCGACGGCGAGGATCACGTCGGCGTCCACCGCGGCGGCGGCCGAGACCGCCAGGTCGACATCGGTGAGTGGTACGTCCGGGGTCGCGTCGGAGAACACCTCGACGACCTCGACCCGCTCCCGTACGGCGGCCACGATCCCGGCCACCCCCGGCTGCCCCAGCAGGATCCGGTCGGTCACGATGAGGACCCGCGAGCCACTCTCGGCCACCACCCGGGGGATGTTCTGCGCGACCCCTTCGCCGACTATCAACTGGCGCGGTCCGCGGACGGTCTCAAGCATGTCGGTGCCTCTCCGGAACATCGGCGGCGATGTGCTGGGCGGACTGCCAGGTCACCTGCGGGACCCCGACGGCGTCGGTGAGGTCGGCCGCCCGGGCGGCCTGAGCGGCCCGGACGCCTCCCGGGCGGGGACCGGGCAGGGCGGACGGGCACCGGACGCGACGATCTCCGGTGGATGCCCGGGGCGGGAGGCCGGTCACGGGAGGTCGATCGCCGCGTAGGTGAGGTCGAGGTACTCCAGGATGCCCTCGTGCGACCCCTCCTTGCCGATCCCGGACTGCTTCACGCCACCGAACGGGGCCGACGGGTCCGAGATCAGGCCACGGTTGATGCCGACCATCCCGGTTTCCAGCCCCTCGGCGAACCGGAGCGCCCGCCGCAGGTCACGGGTGAAGACGTACCCGACGAGGCCGTGCTCGGTGTCGTTGGCCCTCGCCAGCACCTCGTCGTCGGACGTGAACGAGATGATCGGCGCCACCGGGCCGAAGATCTCCTCCCCCAGCATCCGCGCCTCCCCCGGCACGTCGACGAGGACCGTGGGCGGATAGAAGTGCCCCGGCCCGGCCGGACGCTCACCACCCACCAGGACCCGGGCGCCGCGATCGACCGCGTCGGTGACCAGCTCGTCGATCCGGGTGACCGAGGCATCGTCGATCAACGCACCGACGTCCACACCGTCGTCGAGACCGGGGCCCACCGACAGCGCACCCATCCGCTCGACGAAACGCGCCGTGAACTCCTCGCGTACCGGCTCCTCGACGTAGATCCGGTTGGCCGCGACGCACGACTCCCCGATGTTGCGCATCTTGGCCACCATGGCACCGTCCAGCGCGACGTCCAGGTCGGCGTCGGCACACACGATCAGGGCCGCGTTGCCGCCCAGTTCCATCGAGGTACGCAGCACGTTGTCCGCGGCCTGCCGGAGCAGCACCCGCCCGACCTCGGTCGAGCCGGTGAACGACAGCTTGCGGGTCCGGGCGTCGGCCAGCAGCGCGGAGACCACCGCGCCGGAACGCCTGGTGGTGACCACGTTGACGACCCCCGGGGGTACGCCGACCTCCGCCATGATGCGGGCCAGCAACAGCATGGTCAGCGGTGTCTGGGCGGCCGGCTTGGTGATCGTCGTGCAGCCTGCGGCCAACGCAGGGGCGATCTTGCGGGCACCCATGGCCAGCGGAAAGTTCCACGGCGTCACGAAGACGCACGGTCCGACCGGCTTCGGCACGGTGAGGATGCGGTATCCACCAGCAGGGGCGGTGCTGTAACGCCCCTCGACCCGTACCGCCTCCTCGGCGAACCACCGGAAGAACCCGGCGCCGTAGGCCACCTCCGCCCGGGCCTCGGCGAGCGGCTTGCCCATCTCCAGCGTGATCAGCCGGGCCACCTCCTCGGACCGTTCGGTCAGCACCCGGTACGTCGCGGTCAACAACTCCGACCGTTTCCGTGGCGGGGTCGCCGCCCACTGCGCCGCCGCCCCGCTCGCCGCGTCCAGGGCGGCCAGCCCGTCGGCGACGTCGGCGTCCGCCACCTCGGCGATGGTCCTGCCGGTGGCCGGGTCCTCGACGGCGAAGGTGACGCCGCCCGCGGCGTCGCGCCAGGCGTCGCCGATCCGCAGCCGCCGGTGCTCGGGGGCCAGGACGTCCATCGGGTCACTCATTGCGTCGCCTCCTGTGCTCGTCGTGGTGCTGTCCGGGTTGCCCGGCGATCGCGCCGCGCGCAGTCGGACGGGTCACCCGCCCCCGGCGGGGCGCGGTTCGAAGATGGCTTCGTCTGCGGTGCCGCCCGCACCACCGACCGCCCTCGCGGGCGCTGGTCGTCAGGTCGTGCTCACCGGTGACGCGCCGCGGGGTACGTGGCGGTGCCTGGTGCCGGTGCCCCCCGACGTGGCTACCGCCCGGCCTCGGACAGCGACAGCCCGGTTCCCGCGTCGAACAGGTGCGCCCGGTCCAGGTCGACCGCGACGAGCACCTGTTCGCCAGGCGTACCGGTGATGGTGGGTCGGGACTTGACCTTGAGGATCTGCGCACCGACCCGGACGTCGACCACCGTCCGGTCGCCGAGCGGCTCCAGCCCGTAGAGCTCTCCCGGCAACGTGGCGCTTGCGCGCCGCTCGACGGACAGGTCCTCCGCACGCAGACCCAGCAGCAGCGGGCGGCCGTCCTGCGCGGCGGCCCAGCGGGGCCGCGGCAGCGTCCAGCCTGCCGCACCGACCAGGCGGTCCCCCTCGGCGTGGCAGGGGAGCAGGCTGATCGGCGGGCTCCCGACGAATCCCGCGACCCACTGGTTGGCGGGACGCTCGTACACCTCGGTCGGGGTGCCTACCTGTTGCACCTTCCCCTCCTTGAGGACCGCGACCTGATCGGCCATGGACAGCGCCTCGACCTGGTCGTTGGTCACGTAGACGAAGGTCGCCCCGAGGCTGCGGTGGATGCGGGTGAGCTCGGTACGCATCTCGACGCGGAGCTTGAGGTCGAGATTGGTCAGCGGCTCGTCCATGAGGAACGCACGGGGGCTGCGCACCAGCGCCCGGGCCAACGCGACCCGCTGCATCTCACCGCCGGACAACTGCGCGGGACGACGGTTCAGCAGACGCCCGATGTGCAGCAGGTCCGACATCCGCTCGACGGCGGCGGAGATCTCGCCCGACGGACGGCGCCGGGCCCGCAACGGTGATGCGATGTTCTCGTACACCGTGTGTCGCGGGTAGAGGGCGTAGTTCTGGAAGACCATCGCGAGATCACGGGCGGCCGGGGCGTCGGTGGTCGCGTCCCTGCCGTCCAGGTGCACCGTCCCGGCGTCGAGCCGGTCGAGGCCGGCGATCGCCCGCAGGGTCGTCGTCTTGCCCGCCCCGGAGGGCCCGAGCACCACGAAGAACGCGCCGTCCGGCACGTCCAGCGTCACCCCGTCCAGGGCCTGGACCTTACCGAAGGACTTGCACAGCCCCTGTACCGCAACGGTTCCCATCAGGCCACCAGCTCTTCCGTGCGTACGTCGTAGACCGCCGGTGTCCCGCCGGTGTGCCGCAGCCCGACCTGGGCGTCGGCGGCGAACCGGACCGTCGGTGGCATCCGGACCCGGACGTCGCGTCCGCCGCTGTGGTCGACCACGTAGATGATCTCGTCGCCCAGCCACTCCGCCGACACCACGCGGGCCGGAACCGACCGGTCCGCCCCCGGCGCGGTGACCTCCAGCGCCTCCGGCCGGACCCCGGCGACCAGTGGGCGGTCGCGGGGCAGGCCGGGCGGTGGCGTGAGGACCAGTCCGCCCTGACCGCGCAGCTTCCCGTCGGCCACCTCCACCTCGATGAGGTTCATCGGTGGGGAGCCGATGAACGCCGCGCAGAACAGGCTCGCCGGCCGGTCGTACACCTCGAGCGGGGTGCCTATCTGCTCGACACGGCCCTTGTTGAGGATGGCGATGCGGTGACCGAGCGACATCGCCTCGACCTGGTCGTGGGTGACGTAGACCATCGTCGCCCCCAGCTCCCCCTGCAGGTGCTTGATCTCGGTGCGCATGTCCGCCCGCAACTCGGCGTCCAGGTTGGTGAGGGGTTCGTCCATCAGGAAGGCGCGCGGCCGGCGTACCAGGGCGCGGGCGAGCGCGACCCGCTGCTGCTCTCCGCCGGAGAGCTGACGGGGCCGCCGGTCCAGCAGCGGACCGAGCCGCATCAGCCGGGCCGCCTCCTCGACCCGCGCCTGCACCTCGTGCTTGGGCAGTCCCTCGGCCCGCAGCGGGAACGCCAGGTTGTCGCGGGTCTTCAGGTGCGGGTACAGCGCGTAGAACTGGAACACCATGGCGATGTCGCGTTCGGCCGGCGGCAGGTCGTTGACCAGCGTGTCGCCGATGCGGATGTCGCCGCTGGTCTGCCGCTCCAAACCGGCGACGGCCCGCAGCGTGGTGGTCTTGCCGCACCCCGACGGGCCGAGCATCACGAACAGCTCGCCGTCGCCGATGGACAGATCGACGTGCTCGACGGCGACCGTGCCGTCCGGGTAGCGCTTGTGCAGGGCGCTCACCTCGATGCCCGCCATCAGCGTCGCACCGCCCCGAGGGTCACACCGGCGACGAGGTGCCGGCGGACCAGGTAGGCGAAGACGAGCACCGGCAGGGCGAACACCACCGAGGCGGCGGCCACCAGACCCCAGTCCACGGTGGTGCCGCCGATCAGGCCGGCGATGGCCGGTGGTGCCGTCCGTACGTCGTCGCTGGAGGTGAGGAAGATGGCGAACACGAACTCGTTCCACGAGAAGATGAGCGCAAAGACCGCCGTCGCGGCGATGCCGGGCACGAGCAGGGGCAGGGTGAACTTCCCGAACGCCTGCAGGCGGCTGTAGCCGTCGAGCATGGCGGCGTCCTCGTACTCGGCGGGCACCTCGTCGACGAATCCCTTCATCATCCAGATCGTGAACGGGACGTTGAAGGCGGCGTAGATGAGGATCAGACCGAGCTTGCTGTCGATGAGTCCGACCTGGCGGTACATGAGGAAGATCGGCACCACGACCACCACCGGCGGCATGAAGCGGGTGGACAGGATGAAGAACAGCTGGTCCTTCTTGGCCTTCAGGGTGAAGCGGGAGTAGGCCCAGGCCGCCGGCACCCCCAGCACGGTGGCCAGCACCGTGGACACCCCGGCGACCACCACGGAATTGAGGAACGCCACGGACAGTGCCGAGCGTCCACCGTCGGCGCCGACGAAGACGTCCCGGAAGTGGTCGAGGGTGACCGTGAAGCCGAAGAACTCGGCCGGCACGGCGTAGACGTCCCGGTTCTCCTTGATGGACGTCTCGATCATCCAGAGCACCGGGAAGAGCATCACGACGGCCAGCACGGTCAGCAGCACGACCTCCAGCACCGACCGGCCACGGCCCCGACGGCGTACCCGGCGTGCGGGGGGCGGGCGGTCCGGGGTCGGGCCCGCGGACACGGCCTCGTCGACGGAGACGGCCATCAGCCCTCCTTGAGCTTGTTCAGGTAGCGCAGGTAGAGCTGCGTCAGGACGATGACGACGAGGACCATGAGGATGCCGTACGCCGAGGCGGTGCCGGTGTTGAAGCCCAGGAACGCGACCTTGTAGACGTGGAACGACAGCGTCTCGGTGGAGACCCCCGGTCCTCCGCTGGTGAGGATGTAGACGAGGTCGAACAGCCGGAACGCCTCGATGGCCCGGAACAGCACGGCGATGAGCAGCAGTGGCCAGACCAGCGGAAGGGTGATGGTGCGGAACCGGAACCACTCGGACGCCCGGTCGATCGAGGCGGCCTCGTACAGGTACTTCGGGACGGCGGTGAGGCCGGCGAGCGCGATGAGCATGATGAACGGCGTCCACTGCCAGGTGTCGACGACGATCAGGGAGACCAGTGCGGTGCGCTGCCGGGTGAGCCACTCCACCTGCCCCAGACCCAGTGAGCCGAGCATGCTGTTGACCACGCCGAACTGCGCGTCGAGCATGAACCGCCAGAACAGCCCGACCACGACCGGCGACAACATCATCGGCACCAGGAACAGGGTGGTCAGCACTCCGCGCCCGTGCGTACGGCGGGAGATCAGGTAGGCGATGGAGAAGCCGAGCACGGTCTGCAGGGTGACCGCGCCGACCACGTAGATCAGCGTGGTCAGGGCCCGCTGGTGGACCTGCGCCGAGGTCAGGATGGCGGTGTAGTTGCCGAACCCGACGAACCGGGCGGGCCCGCCCCGGGTGGCCGAGTAGTCGGTGAACGACAGGTACAACGCCCACAGCAGCGGGAACACCGACATGCCGAGCAACAGCAGCAGCGCGGGGGAGACGAAGACCACGGCGAGGCCACGGTCGCTGAGCCGGCGGCGGGACCGGCCCGGTGCAGGTGGCGTCGCGGACACCACCTGCCCGGGGCGGTCGGTCGTCAGCGGGACGGGGTCTTTCACAGCCCGCCGCCGCCCTTGCGGTTGCTGGAGTCGAGCACGCCCTGCTGCTCCCGGGCGATGTCGTCGAGCGCGGCCTTCGGGTTCTTCGCACCGTTGAGGGCCGCGTTGACGCCGGTGTTCTCGATGTCGACCAGCCGCGCGTACTCGGGCACGTTCCACATGTCCCGCATCCGCGGCACCGAGTCGGCGTACACCTGGTTGAACGGCCCGGCGTTGAGGAACTCGGGTGACTGCAGGGCATCCGTACGCGCGGGCACGCCACCGGCCGCGGCCCACTTCTTCTGCACGTCGGCCTGCTCGAACCACCGCATGAAGTTCAGCGCCTCGGCCTGCTGCGCCGAGGGGGAGTAGGCCGACACGTGCATCCCCATCCCGCCGAGCGGGACCAGGTTCGTCTTCTGGGTGGGCAGGGTGGCGAACCCCAGCTTGCCGAGGATCTGCTCCCGGCTGGTGCCGAGCGTCGACTGCTTCGGGTCGAGCAGGCCGCCGCTGGCGGCGATCCAGTTGAACGCGATGCACGCCTTGCCCTGGGCGACCGCGGCGTTAACCTCGTCGATGAACCAGTTGCCGGAGCCCTTGGCGGTCAGCGGCTTCATCTTGTTGACCAGGACGTCCATCGCCTCGTGGCCCGCCGTGTCGTTGAGGACGCCGTCGATCTTGCGGTCCTTGGCGTTCCAGAGGTTGCCGCCGTAGACGCCGTTGACCGTGTTGTAGGTGACGGCTGCCGCGTCGGAGCCGTTGGCCTGGTGGAAGGCCAGCCCGCTGACGCCCGGGTTGTCCGCCTGGCACTTCGCGGCGACCGAGATCATCTCGTCCCAGGTCTGCGGGGGCTTGTCGCCGATCAGGTCCTTGCGGTAGATCATCGTCCAGGTGTCGCCGAGCAGCGGCAGCCCGTACAGGCTGGCGTTCTCGTCGCGCTTGCCGGTCTCGGCCTGCGGGAACTGGCCGTACGCCGCGAGCAGGTACGGGTTGTAGGCGTCGACGTCGATGTTCTTCTTGACGAAGTCGGTGAGGTCGAGGATGTTGCCGTTCGTCACGGCCTCGCCGATGTGCTGCGAGTCCAGGATCGCGATGTCGAAGTCGGTCTTGCGCGCGGCGAACTGGGTGAACATCGCGTCGTGCCAGTTCGCGTTCGGCACGGTGTTGACCTTGATGGTGGCGTTCGGCCGTTCCTTCTTGTACTCCGCGTTGGCGAAGTCCTCCAGGGCGTGGGCGGGGGGCCAGTCGAACCAGATGAAGCTGAGGGTCAGCGGGTCCTTGGTGAGTTCCGGGATGGTCGCCGGTGCCTTCGGGGCGCTCGTCTTCGTACCGTCGTCCTGGCCGTCGCCGCAGGCGGCCAGGGTCGTGGCCAGCAGGAGCATGGCCGCCGTCGCCAGCCGCACCTTTCGGCCGGAAACGGATGTTCGTCCAACTCGCTTCGGATGCCGCATGAGGGTTCCTGCTTTCTGGGGTGGTGGGGACTTCTAGAGCCTCGCTAGGTGCCTCGCCGAGCAGGTGCCGGGTCGTTCAGGCGTGGTGCCGGGCCGGCGCGATGGTCGACCCGTGGACGGTGGTCACGGACCGCCGCGACGTGCCGGTCGTCAGCTGTCGAGAAGGGGTACGTCGGCCCATCGGTGGCCCGGTGACGAAGCGGGCAGGACGTCGAGCATGCTCATGGGAGCTCCAGATGATCGAGTGGAGCGATGGCAGGCGTTACGGCGACGGTGCAGGATGACGGGCGTCCGTCACGTTTCCTATACGATCGGGTGGGGGGCGTCAGCATGTCGCAGCGTCGTGACTGATGTCAACAGGTTCCCGCAGGCGCAAGAGAGGACCCCACGTCACGATGGACGACGAAGCGACGGCCGCGCGGGGCCGTAGGGTCGTGCCGGGCGCAACGTCGCCGGGACGAGCTGGCGGCCGCCTTGCCGACGAGGTGTACGACACGCTGCTCGGACAGCTGATGTCGCTCCGGATCGAGCCCGGCTCCCGCGTCACGATCGACGTCCTGGCGCGCGAGTTGGGGGTCTCGCAGACGCCGATCCGGGACGCGCTGAACCGGATGGAGGCCGAGGGGCTGGTCGTGCGGGTGCCCCACGCCGGCTACCGCATCCCGCCCCAGATCACCCGGCACCGCTTCGAGGACATGCTCGAGGTCCGCCTGCTGCTCGAACCGGCGGCGGCGCGCAGATCCGCCGAACGTGCCACCCTGGCGCAGGTCGCCGGCCTGCGGCGGATGCTGGAGGAGATGGCGGAGCTGGAGGGTGGCAGCGGACCCACCGCCTACGGCGCGTTCGGGCTGCGCGACGCCGCCTTCCACGATCTCGTCGCGCAGAGCGCGGAGAACCAGGTCATCCGGGAGTCGCTCGCCCGGCTGCACAGCCACGTTCACCTGTTCCGGCTGCACCACGACACGCAGGTCACCCACCTGGCCATGGCCGAGCACGAGGACGTGGTGGCGGCGATCGCCGCGCGGGACCCCGACGCCGCCGCCTATGCGATGCGTCGGCACATCCTGCGCTCCGGCGAGCGTTTCCGGCGGCTGTTCGACGAGATCGAGGGCGCGGAGGCGATGGCCGTGCAGGCTTGACGGGCGGGCGGGGCGGAGGAATGCTAGCTCAATCGGATTGGATCGGATTGGATCGCGTCCACCTCACCGCCACCACATTGCGAGGAGAAGCAGATGCCCAGAGCGCTGCTCCTGACCGGCGACGCCGCCGAGGAACTCGACACCATGTATCCCTACTACCGCGTGCAGGAGGGCGGCTGGGACGTCGACGTCGCGTCACGCACGCTACGTGACGTGCAACTGGTCATCCACGAGTTCGACCCCAACTCCGACGCCTACGTGGAGAAGAACGGCAGGAAACTGCCGGTCGACGTGCCCTGGGCCGAGGTCGACGTCGAACGCTACGACGCCCTCATCATCCCCGGCGGACGGGCACCCGAGTGGATCCGGGTCGACGCCGACGTCCGGCGCATCACCGAACACTTCTTCGCCCGCAACCTCCCCGTCGCGCTGGTCTGCCACGGCGCGCAGGTCCCCGCGGTGTACGGGCTGCTCAAGGGTCGCAAGACGGCCTGCTTCCCGCCCATCACCGGTGACATGGAGAACGCGGGCGCGACCGTCATCGACGCGCCCGACGTCGTCGACGGCAACCTCGTCTCCTGCCGGGGATGGCCCGACATGCCGCAGTTCGGCCGGGCGATGATGGAACTCTTCGCGAAGTCCGTCGACTCGCCCGCGGCGTGAGCGCACCCGGCCCGTCCCGATGACGACACCGCGGACGGTCACCGTCGACGGCTCTCCCGTCCACGTCTTCGACAGTGGCGTCGGGCCGGCGGTGCTGATGCTGCACGGCTCCGGACCCGGCACGACCGGGTCCGGAGCCTGGGCGGCGACGGCCCAGGCCCTGGGCCCGTCCTGGCGCGTGCTCGCCCCTGACCAGGCCGGGTTCGGCGGCACCCCCGTCCCGGCGGGCTCCCGGGGTGGACTCCGGCTGTGGACCCGGCAGGCCGCTGGACTGATGGCTGCTCTCGGTATCGAGCACTACGCCGTGGTGGGCCACTCCATGGGCGGGGCCGTGGCGCTGGCCCTGGCGGCCGCGTACCCCCGGCAGGTCACCCGGGTCGTGGCGGTCTCGACGATGGGTGCCCCCGGGGCACCGCTGTCGGCCGACCTCGACGCGCTCTGGGCCGCCCCCGCCGGCCCGGTCGGGGCACGGGACATGCTCAGTCGACTCTTCCTCGACCAGACGCTGGTGACCGACGCGGCCGTCGCCGCCCGCGCGGACGCGATGCGGGCGGGAGCCGCCGCGTACGCGTCGTTGTTCCCGCCGCCCCGCGCGCGCTGGGTCGACGACCTCACCCTCGGGGTGCGGACGCTGGCCGCGATCCGCGCGCCCGTCCTGCTCGTCCACGGTGCCGATGACCGGGTCACCCCGCTCGCGACGGCGACCCGACCCCTGCTCGACCACCTGGCCGACGTGCGTCTGCACGTGTTCGGCCGCTGCGGACACGTGCCGGCGATCGAGCACCCGCACGAGTTCCGGCACCTGCTGTCGTGCTTCCTCAGCCCGGACCGGACGTAACGCGCCGGCCGCCGCGGCAGGTCCCCCGCCCCGGCGGGCAGGTGACGCGGCCCCTGTCGGGTGCCGCCGCGCACAGCCTGAGGTGCCACCGGGATCACCGATGTCGCATCGTCGTGCGCGAACGACCGGCCTCCGGACGCGGCAACAGGGTGCCGGTGTGCCGGTCAGGACGGGCGGCGGGTGAAGGTGTCGAGCCCTTCGAACCGGGTCGGACGCCGCCACTCGGTGCCCCGGTCGTCGACGACACAACCAGCCCGGCGAAGCCGCTCCACGAGTTTCGCCCGGGACGGCTCGCGGCCGTCGAAGTCGATGTAGTTGATCCCGCCGAGATCGGCGATCGGCCGGATCGACCCGGCCCGGACGATGACCGTCCGGTCGGCGAAACCGTACAAGGCGCCTTCGACCCGGCTCGCCGGCCGTCGGCAGCGGACACCGGTGCGGCGGAGTCTCTGTCGGCATCTAGACACCGTCGCCGCCGCACCGGCCGGAAACCACCGTGACCTCGGCCGACACGTCCACCCCCCGTCGCGGCGGGCGCGCGGCCCCGGCCGCGATCGTGGGACAGTTCTCGTCGCTCGGCCGGAACGCTCGGCCGACGACCGAATACCGCAAACGTTCATCGAAATCTGGGGAATCAGAGCATGAGTGCCGACTCGGACTGGGGCGACTTCCTGACCACCGACACGCCGATCGGGGACACCACCCCGACCGAGGCGGTGGTGGCGCTACCGGAACCCTCGGCGTCCATCGTGGAAAGCGAGATCAGCGGCGCGGTCGGCGACCAGGACTGGTCGAACTGGCACGCGGACAGCGGTGACGACTGGGCCGACTCCGCCCAGGACTGGGCCGACTACGCCGTGGAGAACGCCGCCGCCGGCAACATCGACGTCGCTGAGAGCGCCATGGCGCGGGCGGCCGACCACGCCGACATCGCCGAGAACAACTACACGGTCTCCGCCGACTACTCCGACGCCGTCGTGGACCACGTGGAGACCGCAGCCGCCGAGGTCGACTGGGCCACCAGCGGCACCGACACCAGCACCTCCTACGACGCCAGCACGTACGACGCGACCTCCTACGACGCCAGCACGTACGACGCGACCTCCTACGACGCCAGCACGTCGTACGACACCTCCTACGCCGCCGGGGGCTACGACGCCGCCGGGTCCAGTTTCGACACCAGCGTCTCCTACGACGTAGCGGAATGAGCTGGGCTGACACCGGTGGACCCGGAGCCGTGCCGCCGGTCGTCGCGGCCGGGCTGGAGCCCGGCCGGCTGGCGGCCGGCGCGCAACGACGGCTCGGTGCCCCGCCGAGCGTGGCCCGCCAGCAACTGCTGCGCAGTCTCCGTGAACTCGCCTTCGAGCTGAAGACCGAGCAGCTCAGCCTGCTGGAGGCGGTACGCGGCTCCCGCCTCGGTGGCGTCACCCTCTCGCCGACCCAGGTGCCGGTACAGCTGCGCATCACCCTGGAGGCCGACGGCCCAGGGGCACTGGTGGGCGTGCTGCTGGTCGACCGATGGCCGGGCCGGCTGGGGCGGAACTGGGGCGTGACCTCGGTGTACGTCGGTCTCTTCGAGTCCGTGCTGAGCGCCTTCGACGCCGTACTCGGTCGGCTCGACCCGGTGGCGGCCACCTCGTTCAGCCCATGGTGGCGGCAGACGGGCCCGGGTGACGTGGCGATGATGCAGCACGCCGCCGGCCTGGCCAACCGCGCGCAGGCGGCACTGTCCCGGCACGCGGGTCGGCTGCTCGACGGCGACGGGCAGGCGCACCGGCAGGCGGTCGTCACCCGTACCGGCGGCGCGACCTTCACCTTCGAGACGGCCGACGCCGTTGCCGAGGTCCCTGCCAACCTGGCCGACGGCATGCTGATGGTCGGCACGCTGATCGTCAGCCGGCCGGGCGGTATGCCGCCGAAGCTCGTCGGGCAGGTGCAGTCGCTGGTGTTCCGGGTCGAGGAACGCCTCGCGGCGGGCGGGGCCGACCGGATCACCGTCGAGCCGGCGGACGTGCCGGCGGTGACCTTCCTGCACCAGCAGGCCCGGCTACGTGGACTGCTGCCGGTGCGGACCCTGCGCACCTGCACCACCTGCCGGCTGGAGAAGGTCGCCAACCCCGAGATGGAACGCATGCAGGAGCGCACTCGGCGGACCCGGGACCTGGCCAGCAGCATCGGCGGGCTGGTCACGCCCTACGTGCTCGCCGGCCGGCTGGTGCAGCTCAACAACAAGGGTCCCAAGTTCGCCTGCCCCCGCTGCCAGGGGATGGACGCCGACGAGACGGTGGTGACCTACTGCCAGAAGTGCGGTGACCGCCGCGCCGAGACCGCACTGCGCACCTGCCCGAAGTGTCAGTTCGACTTCCGCAGCCTGATCGGCGGGGAGCAGGTCTGGCGGCCCCGGGTTGCCGTACCGGCGCTCCCGGGGCCGCAGCCCACCAGCCACCAGCCACCGGCCGCGCGGCCTGCCACCCCACCGATGGACGCGCCGGGTGTCCCGGCCGAGCCCGGCGTGGCCCGGCCCGTGGTCGGCGTCGCGGCTGCGCCCCCACCGGGCGGCGGCCCTCCACCCGTGGCCGGGGTCACCGTTGCACCCGCCGCCGGGGCGCACGGTCCGGGCCCGTCCGCCGCGCCGCCGTCCTCGGTACGCCCACCCGCCGGGCAGCCGCCACCGGGCTACCGGCCCGACCCGGAGGCGGAGCAGTGGCCCCGGCCGCCGGGTTTTCCGCCCTGAGCCGGACGTGACGCCTGGCGCCCGTCGGCGGCGGTCCGGGCCCGCGGTGTAGCACCGGGCGCCCCGGGCCAGGGGAGCACGGCGCGGCGGCGGCCGAAGCCGCCGGAACGTCGGCGGGCAGGTGATCTGCTGCGGCCAGGCCGCAGGGCGTCAGTTGCCCCTGCCGGTGCCGTCGAGCGGGACTCCCGGCGCAGCGGCGACATCGGGGCTGGCCGCGAGGCCGACGGCGATCCGGTCCGGGAGCGGATAGCCGCGCTCGGCGGGCAGGCGTGCTGCCGCTGCCTGCTCGTCACCCCGGCGCAGCAGGTCCCGGATCTGCTCGACGGCGGGGGTGACGTCCTCGACGGCGACGATCCAGTCGTCGACGTACCGGTGGACGGCCTCGCCGGACAGCCCGACCTGTAGCGACCGGTACGGCAACGCGGTCAGACGCAGCGACCGCTCCGGGTCCCACTGCACCCGGACCGGGCTGGTCTTCACCTGCTGCGCCCAGGTCGCCGCGTCGCCGTGCAGGTCACGGTCGTAGTGGCTCAGGCAGGCGTGTGCCAACGCCCACTCGAAACCCGCCCGGGTGATCTCGATGGACAGCACGCGTTCCTGCCCGGGCTTGGTGGCCCAGCCGCAGCGGTACATCATCCACAGGAACGACGGTTTGATCCACGTCATCCGGTCCCGTTTGAAGGGGGCCACGAAACGTCCGGCGGACACCGCCGGCAGCGCGATCTGCGGCGGGTACGCCTGGTACACGGTGATCGTCGTGGTCGAGTAGCGAGCACGGATCTGACGTACGGGTACGGACATCCGCCGATCCTCGACGATCAGGAACCGACAGGTCCACCGGATTCGCCCCTGCACCGAGCCGCACGATCCACCACGGACCGGGCTGTCGCGTCGACCACCTCCCCGATGGACAGTGTCTGTTGCTCGCACCCGGTGTACTGAAAGTCCGCGTCGGCTGATCGAGGAGGGTACGGATGCGGCGATGGTGGCGAACGCTGAGGTCTGCCGAGCAGGTGGCTGCGCTCGGCGTGCTGGTGACGGCGCTCGGCGCGCTGGTCACGCTGATCGTGGGGGTCGTGGCGGCCATGCCGACCTACCGCACACCCGGCAAGGAGAGCCAGTCGGGTTCCGAGTCGTCGATCGGCCAGACTTCACCGCCGGCTCCGACGCCGTCTCCACCAGGGACGCCGACCCCTGACGCATCGGCCGGACCGGAGACGCCGACTCCACCGCCGACACGGAGCAGTCCACCCCCCACCCGGAAGCCCCCCACGACGGCTCCGACACCGTCCAGGACCCCGTCGGTGCGCTTCGCGATCACGAGTGCGACGGTCGTGCCGAACTGCTCGGACGTCTCCGGCACGGGGGACGAGCCGGCAGCGGGACGAACCGCCGTGATCTTCGTGCGCCCGGCCGGTGTCCAGGGCTACTTCTACGAACAACCGCTCCACTTCCCCACCCCGCACACCTGGCAGGCGAACCGCGTCGTGGTCGGCGACGACAGGTCACCGGGACAGAGCTTCGAACTGCACGTCTACGCCGTCAGCGACGCGTACGCGAAGACGCTCAAGCAGTCCGACGGCAGCCCCTACCTGGTCACGGTGGTGCCCGGCCAGCTGCTCACCTGGACCGCCGTGACACGCAACGACAAGCCCGGCAACTGCTGAGCGCGCCGTGCGCCACCTTCCCCGGCACCCCTGCCGCGTCCGCCCTCAACGACCCTCACCCGGATGGCGGCTGCGCGTCAGGAGGTAGCCGGCGTAGGCGGCCAACGCCACGGCCGCCACCGTCGCCGTCGGACCGACCAGCGTGCGGGCGCTCTCGCGGGAACCCATCGCGGCCCCCGAGGAACGGTCGGCCAGCAGCGACCAGCGGGACCGCCACGCCAGGGCCGACCCGACCGAGAGTGCCGACCCGATGGACAGGACCGATCCGGCGGAGCCGACGCTGCCGACGGAGGCGATCGAGCCGACGCTGCCGATGGACAGCACCGAGCCCCGCGACCCGATCGACAGCACCGAGTCGGTGGACCACAACGACAGCCGCGACGATCCGGTAGAGGTCATGGGAGTATTGTCCCGCACCCCGGTCGCACCCGAGGACCGTTCGGGCCCGTCCCCGGTCGGCACGCGGGGAGACCGCGTGCTGCTAGGCGTCCGGTCGCGGCACCCACCAGTCACCCAGTGACTGATGCAGGACCAACAGCACGGCACCGATCAGAACCGACGCGAGGGCGCCGACGCCGAAGCCGAGCACGCCCCGGTCCCGTGGGTACGTCGGGCTCCGCGTGGTCACCGCCGCCGCGGACCTCGACCACGGGTGGTCCCGGGCCATCCAGAACAGCAGTCCGAGGCCGTACGGGGCGAGGCAGATCAGCCAGAACCAGAACCACCGGGTGCCCCGGACCGGAGCCGGGCCGGCGGCGACGACGACGAGCGCGACGACTGCGACGAGGAGGCCGGTCCCGCTGACGACGGTCATCGATGAGTGGACGCCACCGGCGCGGTGTTCGAGCCCGGCGACCCGCAGCTGCTGCGCGATACCGACGGCACCGGGTCCCGAGTAGCTCTCCTGCTCGACGGTCCCGGTGGTGCTCACCTGTCCGAACCGGTCGGTGTTCGTCCAGTGCACCCGCCCGTCGGGTGTTCTCCACGCGAACAGCGGCCCGGAGGTGCCGGAGCCCCACAGGGTGGCGGAGCCGAACCAGGGTGGCGAACGGTCCACCTGCCACCGGTCACCCCACTGGTACGCGACCACCCGGCCCGCGACCGCGTCCGCCCTGGCCCGGTCGTAGCCCTGCTGGCGCGGAGCGGTCCACCACGTCGTCGCCGCCCCGAGCAGCCACAGCAGGACCAGGGCGATCCGTAACGCTCCCCACCACCGGCCGGACGACACGCCGGGCACACCCTGACTCATGGGCGCAGTGTCCCAGCCCCGCGCCAGTTGCGGGAGTCGATGCGTGGTGCGGTCAGCGGGTGATGCGTAGGGTGGCGATCAGGTCCTCGTGGAGCTCGAACCAGACGTGGTGCACGAGTCGACCTGCACGCCGGTGATCCACGCCGGATCGTCGCCGGCCCGGGTGAGCGCCCGGGTGACCCGGTCGTGGTAGCCGGCGAAGCAGGCCAGGCACGCGGTCAGGTGTCGTTCGAGGTCGCGGAGTTCGTCGGCGAGGCCGGCGAGGTGACGTAGCGTCCCGGTGGCCTCGCCCGGTCGCAGCTGCCAGGCGGTGAAGACCTGGGTCGCCCGGCCGTTGAGGGTCAGGAAGAGTTCGTGGGTGTCGGCGACGGTGCCGTGGGCGCGGACACGGTCGAGTTCGGCGCGCAGTTGCGCCTCGTTGCGCCGGCGTCCCGCCGTGGTGAGCGACCATCCGGCCTGCTCGGCGAAGGACGATCTGCCGACCCAGCCGTACGGGCCGCACCCGGCGGAAATCCTCCACCGAGCTCCGGTTCAGCTACCCCGAGATCGCCGGCATCGTCGGCCGCACCCCGGCCGCGTGTCGGCAACTCGCCTCCTCGGCCCGGCGTCGCGTCCGTGAGCAACGCCGTACGCCGGTGCGCCCGGCCGAGCACGCCGCGGCCGTGCGGGCGTTCCGGACCGCCTGGCAGACCGGCGACCTCGCCGCTCTGGTCGGCGTGCTCGACCCGGACGCCACCGCGATCACCGACGGTGGTGGCCTCGTCTCCGCATCTCTGGTGCCGCTGCACGGGCCGCAGGCCATCGCCGGCTTCCTGCTGAGCGTGTGGAACCGGCAACCCGACCTGGTCGTCGACGAGGAACTCGTCAACGGCGAGCCGGGCCTGGTCGCCACCGACCGGCAGGGCCACATCCTGGCCGTGCTTGCCCTCCCCGCGACCGGCCCGGGCCGGATCAGTCACGTGTGGGTGGTCCGTAACCCTGGGAAGCTCGAAGGGTGGCGGCGCGGTCCCACCGGTCGGAGCCGCTGACCGCCGCCCCCGTCGGCGCGGCGGCGGGGGGCGTCGACATCACGTCTGCGGCCCCCGACCGTCGCCCGCGCCGACCGGGACGTGAGCAAAGGCGACCGGGACGTGACCGAAGGTGGCCGGGGCGTGCCCGGCGGCGGCCGGTGGAGGCCCGCACGAGCGGCCGGCCCGTCCGCGTTCGCCGTCAGGGTTCGCCGTCAGGCCGGCTCGGGCACGCCGCCCGGCTCGCCGTCGTCGGGCATCGGCTCGACCGGTGCCTCCGGCAGCTCACCGGGCGTATCGGGGAGAAGCTCGCCGGCGTCGTCCGGCACCGGCTCACCGGGGTCCAGGGGTGGGTAGACGTCGGGGTCGAGGTCTGGATTTGTCATCGGGCAATTATCCGCCATGGTCGCATCGGGCACCCACTTGCCTCGGCCCACCCTTCATGGTCGCCCCGGTCCGCCTTCGGCGGGGACGACGGCGGCGCGGGCGGACGGCCGGTGACCGGAGGAGATCCCGGGCCAGCTCAGCCGATGCCGTCGACCGCGGCCCGGAGCGCGTTGATCGACGGATCCCAGCTGAAGTTCAGCACCGGAAGGCCGGCGGCGGCGGCGTTGCTGTCGCCACCCAGGACCACCGCCCGCGGCTTACCGGTCCCCTGGGGGACTATGAGGTACCAGCTACCTTTCACGTTCGCGATGAACACCTCGTCTACCTCCTGGTCCGGCGGGTTCGGGTTGGCGACGTCTCCGACGTGGTTCTCGAAGTCCACCGTCGCGGAGAAGTTCGTCGGGCTTGCGGTGTTCAGCCAGAGACTCGTGTGCACGTGCGGTCCGACACCATGGTCACTGCCGTTCGCCGAGGAGCCGGAGTACGCGATCGGCTGGCCTCGTGACACACGTTGACCGACGGAGACGGTGATCGTCGACAGGTGCAGGTGCCGGCTGTAGTTGCCGTCGTCGTGGGCCATTCCCACGACGCGCCCGGTCCCGGTGGCGGTGTCGGTCTTCACGAAGCGGATCGTGCCGTTCGCCGCGGCCATGACGGGAGTGCCGGTGCCGACCGCGTAGTCGGTGCCCGGCTCACCCGAGGGCGGCGTCCGGTTGCGGTGGTCCTGCCAGGAGCTGGAAATCCGGACGTTTCCGCACGGTCGCAGGTAGCCGCCAGCAGCCCGGGCGGAGTCGGGCAGCAGTGCGAAGGCGGCCGACAGCCCGGATGCCGCCAACGCGGCCCCCGTGATGAAGCCCCGCCTCGACAGCCCCCGCAGATAGGCGACGCCACCGAGATCCTCGGGCCGCGGAGCGCCGGCCCCGGCGCTCCGCGGCGGGTCAGGGTGCGGCTCACCACTGAGGATCATCAATGTAACCTAAGGTCATCTCCGTTGCGGGGCAAGGGATTCACCCCGATCGTTTCGGAGCGTCGATGACCTTCCGGCGAGCACACCCGGCGTCTTCGGGCCTGCGTGACGGCACTCAACCGGGACGGGTCGCCGTGATACCTCCGTCGACGGCGATCTCCGCGCCGTGGATGTAGCCGGCCTGCTCCGAGAGCAGCCACGCCACCGCGTCGGCGGTCTCGTCGGGGGTCCCGGGTCGTCCGGCGGGGGTGCCGGCGGTCATCCGGGTGATCACGTCGCCGTCGCCGGCGTTGATCGGGGTACGCGTCGCCCCGGGGGAGACGGCGTTGACCCGTACCCCGTGGGGACCGAACTCCGCGGCCCAACTGCGGGCGAGTTGGATCTCCGCGGCCTTGGTCGCCGAGTACAGCCCGACGAAGGGGTGCCCGACGTGGGCCATCCACGAGCCGATGACCACGATCGCGCCATGGCCGCGTGCCGCCATCGCCGGAGCCAGGGCGGCGGTCAGGACGTGCGGGGCGCGGACGTTGACCGCGAGCGTGGCCTCCAGGTCGGTGTCGGTGAGGCGTACGGTGTCGACGGCCGGGCACAGCGCGGCGTTGTGGACCAGCGCGTCCAGGTGCCCACCGGCGGCCTCGGTGGCGGCGCGGGCGAAGTCCCGCAGCGCTCCGGGCGGGCCGGTCAGGTCGGAGGCGACGAACACGGCGTGTCCGCCGGTGCCCTCGATGTCGGCGACGACGGCGGCACCGCGGGTCCGATCGCGGCCGGTGACGACGACGCGCCATCCCCGCGCCGCCAGTATCCGGGCGGTGGCGGCACCGATGCCGCTGGTGGAGCCGGTGATCAGGACGGTGCGGATCCGCCCGGCAGGGGTCTCGGGGTGTGTCATGGTCACCATCCCAGGGCAGGCACGCGGCCCGCACCAGGGCGCGTGCTGCCTGGTCACCGCATGACCAGGCGCGCGCCGAGGTCCGCTCCTACACTGGGTGGGTGCCTGCCGACCGCACTGCCCTGGGGGCGTTCCTACGGTCTCGGCGGGACCGCCTGACCCCCGCCCAGGCCGGCATCGAGGCATTCCCCGGCCCACGGCGGGTGCCGGGTCTACGCAAGGAGGAACTCGCCGTGCTCGCCGGGCTGAGCCCGGACCACTACAGCCGCCTGGAACAGGGACGCCAGCACGTCGTCACCGACGAGGTGGTGCAGGCGCTGTCGCGGGCGCTGCAGCTCGACGAGATCGAACGTGCCCACCTGCGGGATCTGGCCGCGCCGACCTCGCGGCGGCGGTGGGCGGGGCCGGAGGTCGCGCAGCGACCCGACCCGGGGATGCTGCGCCTGATGGGAGCACTGAGCCACGTCCCGGTGCTGCTGCTGGGACGCCGTACGCAGGTGCTGGCGCGCAACGGGCTGTTGAGCGCGGTGCTGGGGTCCGCCGCCGAACCGGGGTCGTCGTTCGCGCGGTGGCTGTTCCTGGACCCCGACGCGCGGGTGCGGATCGTCAACTGGGCCGACTTCGCCGCCGCCGCGGTCGGAGCGCTGCGCTACGAGGTGGGACGCCACCCCGACGACCGGCGACTCGTCGAGCTGGTGCAGGAGCTGCGGGACGGCGATCCCGACGTGGCGCAGTGGTGGGACGACCAGCGGGTCACCTTCCGTACCTCGCTGACCAAGCAACTGGTCCACCCGACGGCCGGACCGCTCAGCTTCGGCATCGAATCCGTCGTCGGGCCGCACGATCCCGAGCAACGGCTGGTCGTCTACACCGTCGAACCCGACTCACCCACGGCGCGGGTGCTGCCCCTGCTGGCCAGCTGGACAACCGAGCCGCAGGCGGCACCCGGTGCGGGCCGATCCACCACCTGAACGAGCCGCCGGCTGATCGGCACAGGCGTCGCAACCGGACCAGCTCCCGCGCGGAGATGCGCTCCGGCAGGCCGGCCAGCGGCCACTGGTCGATCGCCCTGCCGGTCGCCGTCTCGTCCCGAACCGTCACCGTGGCCATTGCGCCGTGCTCCTTGCCTTGGGTGAGCGGCATCATGGCACGACGGTCCGACGGGACCGTCCGGTCAGCCCGCCGGGCAGCGCTGTCGCCGCGCGCAGCAGCGTGCCGGCAGCCGGGTACCGCGGCGTACGCCCGGGGGGGGCGATCTCGACGCGTGACACGACCAGCGCCACCACCGACACTCACCCTGCTCGGCGCGAGGACGGCCCGTTCGGGGCGGTCACGCAGGCCGGCGGTAGGTGGAACCAGCGCAGCGCCTCCACGCCGGCCGGCAGGCCGGTGGGTCCCTCGTCGACGTGGTCCCCACGCCCGGCCAGGATCTCGCGTGCCTCGTGCAGGTGACCGGCCAGGGCGTCCTCACCGGCCCACCGCCGCGGCGGGACCGGCTGGTCGTCGCCGGTGAACAGGCCGCCCAGCTCGGCCAGGCGCAGCGACTGCCCCGGGCCCCGGTGGTGGTGCCACAGACCGCTGCGGGCATCGAAGTGGTAGTCGGGCAGCAGGCGGTGCCCCAGGCGGGCGACCAGGTCGACCGCGTCGATCAGATGGTCGGCGACCAGGTCGGAGACGAAGTAGCCGAAGCTGATCCGGGTCCACCCGGGCTTGATCCCCTCCCAGCCCAGGGCGATCTGCTCCCGGAACGCCCGGGAGCGCTCCTCGTCGATGCCCAGCAGGCGGTGCCCGTAGGGGCCCGCGCAGGAGCACCCCCCACGGGCCTGGATGCCGAACAGGTCGTTGAGCAGCGCGACGACGAAGTTGTGGTGCAGATGGCGGCTGCCGTGGCGGATCTGCACCGACACGATGGGCAGCCGCCGCGCCCGGGGATTGCCCAGGACCACGATCCCCGGATTGGCCGACCAGCGGCCCAGCGCCCGCGACCACAGCCGCTCCTCGCGGGCCTGGATGACGTCGGCGCCGACGGACTGCTTGAGGGCGAACACCAGGCCCGCCCGGATCGACTCGACGATCGCCGGAGTGCCGCCCTCCTCGCGGGCCACCGGATCGTCGAGGTACCGGTGCCCGGCGGGGTCGACGAACGCCACGGTGCCCCCACCGGGGACCACCGGGACCCGGTTGCGCATCAGATCCCGCCGCACCACCAGGAACACCGGGGGTCTGCGGGCCGCCGACGAACTTGTGCGGGGACAGGAAGACCGCGTCCTTGCCGTCCGCCGCGCCCGGCGTCGACTCACCCATCCGGATCGGCATGTACGGGCCGGCGGCGGCGTAGTCCCAGCACGACAGTGCCCCGTGGGCGTGCAGCAGGGCCGCGATCGCGTCGGCGTCGGACAGGATGCCGGTGACGTTGGAGGCGGCGGAGAAGCTGCCGACCCGCAGCGGTCGGTCCGCGTACCGGACCAGCCGGTCGGCCAGTTCGACGCGGTCGATGTGCCCGTCGGCGTCCGCGCCGATGACGACCACGTCGGCGTACGTCTCCCGCCACGGCAGCTCGTTGGAGTGGTGCTCGTAGGGGCCCACGAAGACCACCGGGCGCTGCGCCACGGGGATGCCGTCCAGCAGCTTGTGCCGGTGCGCCGGGCCGGCGGGCAGCCGCAGTTCGAGGAGCCCGACCAGCTTGTCGACCGCCGCCGTGGCCCCGGAACCGCAGAAGAGCACCGCATGCTCGTCGGTGCCGCCGACGGCGTCGAGGATGGTCCGTCGGGCGTCCTCGCGCAACCGCCCCGTCGCCCGACCGGTCGCGGAACTCTCGGTGTGGGTGTTGGCGTAGCGGGGCAACACCCGGTCGCGGATGGTGTCCTCCACGAAGTCCAACGCCCGGCCGGAGGCGGTGTAGTCGGCGTAGGTGATCCGGCGTGGCCCGTAGGGCCCGTCGAGCAGCTCACCCTCGCCGATGACCCCGTCGCGGATCCGCGCCAGCAACCGGTCCACCCTGGACGTGTCCACCGTACCCATGTCGCGCTGCCTCCCCACGGCGATGGCGACGGGGCGGGTCGACGGCGCGTCGGCGGGCGTCGGTGTCCCGACCGCTGTCCACAGTGTGCCCGACCGGCCGCCCCCGTCGCTCGCCGCCCGGGATGCCGACCCGCACGCCCCGGGGCCACGCCGGGCGGCGACCGGGAGCCGGCCGGTCGGGCAACCGGCGTCCGTGCCCGCGCCGGGATGCTGGCGCCCGCGCCCGTACGGGTGCGACGATTTCGACCGGCCCTGCCGACGACCCGAGGAGAACGCGATGGCCACCGGTGCCGAGCTGGACGACTGCCGGCGGGTCGCCGAGGAGGCGGCTCGCCTCGGTGGCCGGGAGCTGCTACGGCGCTTCGGCGACCACGGCCGCGTCGACTACAAGACCGCCTCCACCGACCTGGTCAGCGAGGCGGACCGGGCCAGCGAGGCGCGCATCGTCGAGCTGCTGCGCACCCGCCGGCCCCGCGACGGCATCCTCGCCGAGGAGGGCAGCGACCACCTCGGCGACTCCGGGCTGCGCTGGGTGCTCGACCCCCTCGACGGCACCGTCAACTACGTCGCCGGAATGCCGTTCTGGTGCGTCAGCGTCGCCTGCGAACAGCAGACACCGGACGGCTGGCAGCCCGTCGTCGGGGTGGTCCACGACCCGGTGCACGACGAGACGTTCCGTGGCGTCCGGGGCCGGGGCGCGTTCCTCGACGACACGCCGCTGAGCCGGCCCGCCGGGATCACGCTCGGCGAGGTCGTCCTCGCCGCCGGGTACGCCTACGACGTCGCCCACCGCCGGGTGCAGGCGGCCGTGGTCACCGACCTGGCCGGTGACGTACGCGGGGTGCGGATGCTGGGCTCGACGGCCCTGGCTCTGGCCTGGATCGCGGCGGGCCGCTGCGACGCCTACGTCGAGGACCGCACGTTCCGCTGGGACTGGGCCGCCGGTCTGGTGATCGCCGTCGAAGCCGGTGTCGCCGTCGAGGTGAGCGGAAGTCGGGTGCTCGCCGCCCCACCGGAGCTGATCGACGGACTGCGTCCCCGGGTCGCCACGCTGGGCTGACACCGCGTCCGCCGGGCGGCTCGGCGCGGCCTCAGCCGGCACCGAGGCAGACGAACGCCGCCGCCGTGGCCCCGGCGGTGCCGTCGCCGGGCACGGCGAAGGCCTGCTGGGCGTCGGCGAGCGCCTGCGCCGGGCGGACCCCGCCCCGCATCCGTCGGTGCAGGTCCAGCATCAGCGCGGTGGTGGGTTCGGCCGGCACCGGCAGCACGGTGGCGATCAGGCACCGTGCGCCCAGGGCGAGCAGCACGGCGGTGAAGCCCATCACCTCGTCGCCGGGCCGCACCCCGGTCAGCCCCGAGTCGCAGGCGGAGAGCACCACGCAGCCGGGCGGCCGGGCGACCCGTTCCCACTCGTAGGCGAACAGCGGTCCACCGGCCAGCTCCAACGTGGAGAACTGCGGGTTGTCGGCGCGGAAGGTGCCGTGGGCGGCGATGTGGACCAGGCCGGCGCCGTCCAGGGCCGTGGTCAACGCGTCGGCGGTGGCGTCCGCACCGGTGAGCAGGGTGGCGTCGGGCAGGACCTGCCCGAGGCGGCGTACCTCGGCCAGGCCGGCCGGCAGGCGCGGCCCGCAGGCCAGCACCGAGGGCCCGGCCGGCGGACACCGGCCGTCCGCCCGCAGCCAGGCGGTGGCCGACAGGGCGACGGTCACCGCGCGCCCGGCGCAGGTCGGCAGACCCGACCACGGCACCGCGTGCAGGGCCCCGACCGGCACGATCACCAGGGGCGGTCGCCGAGGTGCCGGCGCAGCGGCTCGAAGAGCTGCCGGTCCAGCGTGGCGGCGGCATGGCGGGCCCCGGCCTGCGCGGTGGGCGTGTCGCCGGTGGTGACCAGCCGGCGCAGGGCGAACCGGTGCCACCGGGTCAGGTGCACCGCCTCCGCCAGCGGGCCGAGGTCGTGCAGGCTGGCCCGGCCGTCGCGGACCAGCACCGCCCGCAGCCGCTCGCCGTGGGCGACCAGCTCGACCAGCACGCGGGAACCGAGCCGCCCGGCGAGCACCCCCACGCCGGGCGGGGTCACCACGCCACTCCCGCCGGGCACCCGGCGGGCCAGGTCCTGGATGCGCTGTTCCAACCGGGCCTGCCGGCTGCGTAGGGCATGGGCCGGCCGGCCGGCCAGCACCTCGTCCTCCAGCAGGCTGCTGACGAGCCGCAGCTCGGTGAGCGCCGCGAACAGGTCCGGGTCATCGGGAGGCAACGCCGGGCGCATCCGCAGCGTGTTGGCCCGCCAGCGTTCGGCCCAGGCCAGCGTCCGGGCCGGGGAGCCGGCGCGGACTGCGATGTCGAGGCCCTCGGCGGCCAGCTCCTGCCCGTACGTGCCGCTGTGGGCCCGCAACTCCGTGGCCCCGAGCGACGTGCGGTGCCGGTCGAGGACGGCCAGCCCCCGGCGCAGTGCCCGGGCCGCACCGGCGTCGTCTCCGGTGAGCCGCCGCGACCGGGCCAGGGCGTACCACCCCTGGGCGCGGCGGGGGCGGTGCCGCGCCGGCGGGCCAGGGCGGCCACGTCGAGCAGGGCCACGGCCCGGTCGACGCGACCCGCTGCGGCGGCCAGCAGACCGGCTTCGATGCGGGTGGTCAGCGCCGGACCCGACCACCCGGTGGCGTCGAGCTGGCCGGCGGTGCGCACCATCGCGGCGAGCAGGGCCGGCGTGCGGGTGCCCCGGCGGAACTCGGCGCGCAGTTCGACGTGCCTGGCGAAAACGGCCCAGGCCCGGGCCTGGGCGGCGGCGGCGGTCGCGGTGTCCAGGTCGTCGGCGAGCAGCGCGGCCCGGGCCTGGGCGAGCAGCGCCTCGGCGAGGTCCGAGGCCATCCCTCTGCGGTGCAGCTCGCGGACCGCGGCGGCGGCGACCTCGACCGCCTCGTCGAGCAGCGGCACCGACAGCAGCAGCTCGAACCGGTCCAGCAGCAGCGCCGGTCGGGGCACGGCGAGCCGCCGGTACTCCTCGTCGACGTCGGCGAAGCAGCGCAGGGCCATGGCGATCTCGCCGCGTTGCCCGGCGGCGATACCGCTGTTCCAGCGGGCGTCGGCCGCCGCGAGGTCGAGGCCGAGCCGGCGGAAGGCCGCCGCCGCCCGGGAGAGGTCGTCGTCGGTGCCGCCGGGGGAGCCCCGGTGGGCGTTGAGCAGACCACGGTTGTTGCGGGCACGGGCCTCCAGCAGCGGGTCGCCCTCGCGCTGGGCGATGTCGATGGCGATGCCGTAGTCGCGCACCGCCTCGGCGTAGCGTCCGCGGTAGTGCAGCACCACCCCCCGCTGCATCCGGGCCCGACCGGCGTCGGCACCGGTGAGCTGGGGCAGCGCGGCGGTCACCGCCCGCAACGCCGCAGCGGTACGGCCGGCGTTGGCCAGCACGTACCCGAGGCTCATCCGGGCCAACGCCTGGGTACGGGGGGTGCCGGCGGCCCGTACCGCCCGCCGGAGGTGGCGCAGTGCGCCGGTCAGGTCGTTCAACTCGCGCAGGGCCAGACCGATGGCCCGCTCGGCGGTGGAGCGTTCGTCGTCGTCGGCGGTCTGGCCGGCGAGCACCCGGTGGGCGATCGTGATCGCCTCGGGTGGGTATCGCTGGACGGCGTCGAGTGCCGCCTGGGCCGCCGTGGCACCGGAACCGGTGCTGTCGGACATGCCCTAGAGAGTCCACGACGGACAGCCGCGAGTCAACGTCGAGAATCCGTCGCGGGAATTTCGTCAATGGGTGTCCTGCTTGGTTTCACAATTGACAACCGGCGATGGTCCGGAATAATTGGCGGTCGGGGAATTCGCCGCGTCCACCATCGGTGGGCGCGCTTCTCTCACGAGCATGGAGGATCCGTGCCGCCGTCCGACCACCCCACCGTGCCGGGTCCGGCCGGCCGGCTGTCCCGACGG
The DNA here is from genome assembly GCF_050942205.1 of Micromonospora sp. CA-248260. Lineage (NCBI taxonomy): Bacteria > Bacillati > Actinomycetota > Actinomycetes > Micromonosporales > Micromonosporaceae > Micromonospora > Micromonospora sp. CA-248260. Next base: position 2,739,109 of record NZ_CP192021.1, read on the forward strand.
CGGGTCCTGGCGCTGTCCGCGCTGGCCGTGGCGGCACCGCTCGGCGTCGTGCCGCGCCCTGCCCCGGCGGTCGCTGGCGACGCGGACGCCAACGCCTACCAGAAGGCGTTCGAAGCGGCGCTGGCCGCCGACCAGAATGTGCGTCGGTACACCGTGCCGGGGCGGGAGATCCTCTACCGGCCCCGGCAACTGCTCGCCGCCGCCGCCGACGCCAAACGGGTCACCACCTGGCTGCGTGCCCACGACTATCCGGTGACCGTCGGCGCCGGCTTCGCCGGTGTCACCCGGCTGTTGTTCGACCGGGAGACCGACATCCCCGGCGTCGTGGGGAAACTACGCGACCCCCAGCAGTGGCCCGGTCAACCGGTGCCGGCGGTGCAGCCGCACCACGTGCTGCTCGGCCTGGGCAACATCATGGGCAACCCGGGCACGCCGCCCCGCCCGGCGGCGGCGCTGCCGCCGCCCGACCCGACCCGGCTCGGTGAGGGGGCAGGCGTCACCGTCGGGATCTGCGACACCGGGATCTGGCAGCAGGCCGGCGCGTGTCACCCGCAGTGGCTCGGCGGCACGTACCTGCCGCAGCCCGACGACGAGGACCCGCTCTACGTCCACACCGACGTGCTCGCCCCGCAGGGCGGGCACGGCACCTTCGTCGCGGGGGTGGTCCGGCAGGCCGCGCCGGGGGTACGCGTCGACCCGGAGCAGGCCCTGGACCCGACCGGGGTGGGGGACGAGGCGACCGTGGTGGCCGCCCTGAGCCGGCTCGCGCCGCAGGTGTCCGTGTTCAACCTCTCCCTGGGTGGCTACACCCTGGACGACCAGCCGTCGCTGCCACTGGCCAACGCGTTGGCCGCGCTGCCGACGACGAGCGCCGTGGTCGCGGCGGCCGGCAACGCGGGCACCAGTCGTCCGCTCTGGCCCGCCGCCCTGGACCGGGTGCTGGCGGTCGCGGCGGTCGCCCAGACGTCCGGCGGTCTGGTGCCGGCGGTCGACAGCTGCTTCGGCCCCTGGGTGGACGCCTGCGCCCTCGGCGAGCGCCACAGCACCTACGTCGAGGGGCAGCTGCCGCTACCCGGGCGGCCGGTACGCCAGTTCCACGGGTTCGCCGTCTGGGCCGGTACCTCGTTCGCCACCGCACACGTCTCCGGGCGGCTCGCCGCCCTGATGACCGCCGGGGGCCTCAGCGCGGACCAGGCGCGTACGACCCTGCTCGCCGCCCCCCGGTGGCACCCCGACTACGGGGTGCTCGTCGGATGAGCCGTGTGACGCCCCGGGCGGTGGCCCGGTGACCGGTGCCAGCACGACCAGCCTGTTGTCCGCCGCCGCCGGTGGGGACGAGTCGGCCTGGGCCGAACTGGTCCGCCGGTACACCCCGGTCGTCTACTCGGTCATCCGGGCGTACGACCTCAGCCGGGCCGACGCGGCGGATGTCAACCAGACCGTCTGGCTCCGCCTGGTGGAGCAGCTCGGCCGGGTACGCGAACCCGAGGCGTTACCGGGCTGGCTGGCCACCACGGCGCGGCGCGAGTGTTACCGGTTGTCCCGCCTCAGCCGTCGGGCCCAGCCCGTCGACCCGTACGACCAGTCGTTGCAGACCTATCACGGGCTCTCCCGGGAGCTGGCGGCGATGGCGCCCGCCCCGGACGACGAGCTGCTGCGCGCGGAGCGGCGGCAGGCGTTGCGCGAGGGTTTCGTGCAGCTCCCGCCGCGCTGCCAGGCGCTGTTGGCACTGCTGACGACCGACCCGCCGATGAGCTACCGGGAGGTTGCCGAGCGGCTCGGCATTCCGATCGGCAGTATCGGACCCACCCAGGCCCGCTGTCTGCGTAGGCTGCGGAGATGTCCGGCGATCGTCGAGTTTCTCGGAGCGTCCGCCATCGGCACGAACGGGGGTGAGCCGGATGGAGCCGTGGCCGCCGGTCGATGACGACGCGCTGACGACGGAGCTGGGCGCGGCGCTGTGGGACACGGGGCCGGTCTCGGAGGCCTACCTGAGCGCGGCGTTGGCCGCGTTCACCTGGCGTACCGCCGACGCGGAGCTGGCCGTCGCCGAGCTGACCTTCGACTCGGCGGTCGACGCCGAACTGGTGGGCATGACCCGGTCTGCCGCGTCCGCGCGGACGCTCTCCTTCCGCAGCGGGTCGGTGCTGGTGGAGATCGAGGTGAGTGACGCCGGGATCGTCGGGCAGCTCTCCCCGTCCGGTGGCGGACGGGTGAGCGCCCGCACGGCCGCCGGCACCTACGACGAGGCGTCGGTGGACGCGATGGGCTTCTTCTCGTTGGGCGCCCCACCGCCGGGTCCGGTCCAGTTGTGCGCGCGTACCGTCGGGTATGCCCTGTCCACCGCCTGGGTCTGTCTGCGCTGACCGGCGCTCTGCTCCCGGGAGGGCGGCGCGGGCGGTGCCGCGCGTCCGGTGTCCGACCCCGACCGACGACGGTGGGGCGTGGGCCGGACGGCCCACGCCCCACCGTCGCAGGTGGCGACGACCCGGGTTATCCCCGCTGCCCGTCCGCCAGCAGGTACTGCACCCCGCCGAGGTCGGCGCGGGCGGTGCCGTCGGCGTCCGGCCCGAACTGGGTCACGTTGAGCGCGGTCTCCTTGGCCAGGGCGGTCTCGGCCGAGAAGGCCAACGAGAACTCGAGGCGCTCACCGGGCTTCAACACCAGCCCGCTGATGCTGGCCTTCGTCGGTTCGACGATCTCCAATTCGGTCTTGCCGACCTGGCGGATGCCCGTGCCGACCTTTCCGGTGGACTGCCAGCGCTCGAACAGGGTCGGGCCGAGGTCGACGAAGACCCGGGCGCCCCGGGCCTGCTCCGCCGGCTGGGTGAAGACCAGGTCGTTCTTGGTCTCCGCGGTGGTCACGTTGCCGATGGCGAACGGCCGCACGACCCGCGGTCCGCCAGCGACGAGCCGGACCGAGTCGACGTTGCGCCAGACGATGTTGTTGTTGTGCTGGGTGTTGACGCTCGTGCTCGGACCCTCGAAGGTCATCGGGTCGGTGGGTGACACCCAGCGCGCCAACAGGCAGAAGTGACCCGGTCCGGGCACCCCGGTCCACGGGATCGTGACCGTGGTGACGCCGGGGTAGACGGGCACGCTGACCGCGCCGATCTGGGTCCAGTGCGTCGGCCAGGTGGCGCCGCCGCCCGGGGTCGTCCGGTAGACCCGCAGCACCCCGTTGTCGATGCCCGAGCCGTACGGTCCGTTGTTGCGCACCTTCAGGAAGAGATAGTTGGTGACCCCGACGATCGGGTTCTGGCTGACGGCACACTCGACGGCGGTCGGGCAGACCTTGATGTCGGGGCTGGCCCACAACGGGCCGTACGAGTGCGGCTGGACGCCGGTGTCGGCGGCGACGTCCTTCATGTAGACGTCGGTGCGGGCCGCCGCGGCGGCCTTGCCCTGCGGTGCCTCGCCGGGTGCCGCGGCGGCTGCGGTGACCGCCAGCAGCCCGGCCAGCGCCGCACCCGTGAGTACGGCCAGCGTGGAGCGGCGGACGCGCTTTCCTACCTTGCCCATGACAGGTTTTCTCCCATCGGCGGGGGACGTCGATCACGACGTGTTTCGATGTCGTGTCGGCGCGATGACGTAGTTGAGGAGTTGGCCATGCGCCGGGAAATACCGTCCCGGGTGCCTGCCGTCAGATGGCGCGAGGACCGGCAAAACGACAGCCATCGATGTGTGTGGGGGGTCGACCGCCCGTCTCGATGGCCGCGATCGATCCCGTGGCCCGCCCCCCGGGGGTGTCCGGCCCGTCGGCGGCGGGGCCGGCGCGATGCCTTTGACAATCGACTGTGGTGAATTAATGTTGGGGCTCGCGAACGTGCGCCGGGCGGTCATCGGGGCGGCTCGCGCCCCGTGTCCCGCCGCCCCGCCGTGCGCCGACCCCCGGGAGGGAACCGCCGCCATGAGACTGAGGAGCAGTCATCTCGGTGCCGCTGCGGCGACCCTGACGCTGGCCGCCGCCCTGGACGGCGTCAGCGTCCCGACCACCGTGCCCGCCAGCATGAGCCCACGACCCGGCACGGCGGTGCCGGGCAGCCCACCACTCGGTACGGCGGTGCCGGGCAGCCCGCCGCCCAGCGGGGCGGCGTGCACCGTCCGGTACTCGGTCTACACCTGGGACACCTTCCTGACGAGCAGCATCACCATCACCAACACCGGTGCCAGCGCGATCACCTCCTGGAGGCTGACGTTCCCGCTGCCGGCCGGGCAACGCATCACCACCGACTGGAACGCGGTGTACTCGCCGTCCAGCGGCACCGTCACGGCCCGTGGACTCGACGACCACGTCATCCTCGGGCCGGGGGCCTCGATCGCCATCGGGTTCGTGGCCGAGCACACCGGTGACACCGGCAGCCCGTCCTCGTTCACCCTCAACGGGACGCCCTGTTCGCTCACCTGAGGCGGAGTCCCGCCGGCCGGGCCGGGTCCCCGCCGTGGCGGTCGGCTGCGTGCCGGAGAGCGTCGGTTGACGGCGGCCCGCCGCCACCACCAGCGTCACGCGGTGCCGCTGGAGGACCCCGAGACGGGCTCCGGCCCAGGACGGTGACGTCCTGGGCCGGGAGTACCGCGTCGCCGATCAGGCGATCTTGACGTCGCTGCACCACATGTAGGTCTGGTCAGCGTGCGACGCCTTCCAGATGAAGAACAGGACGTGGCTTCCGCTGCGCGAGGACGGAATCGAGACGTTGAACGAGATGTTCTGTGCCGGCGCGTACCGCCCGGTCGTGGTGATCAGGTCCAGGTTGCCCCACCCGACCCGCTGGGTGGCCGGGTTGAACCCCTGCTTGGTGACGTAGACCCGGAAGAAGTCCGCACCGTGGCTGGCCTGGTCGTACATCTGGACGGTGAGGTTGCGGCCGACGGTGGTCGCCTTCCACGCCCCGGGCGTGTTCAGCGAGTTGTTCCGGGACAGGGCGTTGCTGCACAGCTGCCCGTCCGGGGTGCTGGGCTGGTACTGGCCGGCCAGGCCGTCGCGCAACGCGCTCATCCAGTTCCACATGGTGTCCGGGTTGGCCTGGAACGCCTGCCAACACATCGGGTCCTGCTGCTGCATGGCCGGGTTGGTGTGCTGGCTGCCCCAGGTCTTCCAGCACTGATACGCCCGGGTCGCCGGGTTGATGATCGTCCCGTGGGCCTGGGCGGGGCTGGTCAGGGGCAGGGTGCCGACCACCATGGCGAACATCAGGACGAGCGCCTGGAGGGACCGGCGGACGGTTGACCGGGGGCGTCCGCCGGATCGGTCGGACTGGTGTGAACGCACTGTTCATCCTCCATTCGTCGGTACGGGACATCGAGTGGTGAATGCTCCCGAATCCACTGTTGCACCCATGCAGCCAAATATCAATGTTGATCGATATTTAGTCGGATTGGATCGAGCTGTCGGATGTGGAGCGAGCTGTCCGAGATCGCCGCATCGCCGGCGGGCGGCCGGGCCGTGGACCCGAGGTCACCGCAGGTCCGGGTCCGGGCGGCCGGACGGCGTGGTGTCGGGCCGGCCACCGGGGGCGGCAACCGGGCGTCGGCCACCCGGCACGGTGACCCCGGGTCGGCCGCCGGGCGGTCACCACGTGGCGGGGCGTGCCGGCCTGTCGGCCGGACGGGTCACAGCTTCGCTGCGGCGTCGTACCTCCGGCGCAGGTCGGCCATCTCCGAGGCACCCAGCGCCTCCTGCTGCGCGATCGTCGCGTACGCGGGCGGGAACATCTCCCGGAGCCGGTCGACGAACCTGACCTCCGCAGTCGCCTCGACGACCTGGATTCCCGGCGGATCGGTGGACAGGTCCATGATCAGTGGGCCGGCCAGCTTGACCGCCACGTCCCAGGGGCGCTTCTGCTCGGCGATGCCGCACAGATGGAAGCCGTAGATCTTCTGGACGTCGGTGAACGTGGTGGCCCCGGCCGGTTCGAAGCCGTAGACGCGGACCCCACAGATCACCGGCGGCTTCTCCGTGGTGGCGCCCTGCTGGGCGTCGTGCCCGGCATGCTGGTGCTGCCCCGGATCCGCCTTTTCGAGCGTGGTACGCATCCGGGCCACGATCTGCGCCTGCAGATCCGCCGGCTCCGCCCCCGTGCTGCTCCGGTTGGCCAACACGACAGTGCCGACCGACACCACCAGCAGGATCACCGCCACCCACACCAGGCGGTGCCGGTACCACGCGGAACTCTCTGGGGAACTCATCGCTTCTCACCTCGTCGCCGGTTGTGGTGCTCTGGCAGGCCCGTCAGGCGACCCCGGGCAGGCGTCGAGCGTGTCGACCGTCGGGGCGCGTGGCGGCGGATACGTGTGGCGGGCGGGAGTGCCCACCCGGCGGGGTGCCCGTCAGCACGGCGATGGCCCGTCGAGGCGGTGTGCGAGCGTCCGTCGAGGCGGCGCGCTGTCGATGCCGTGCTGCTCCCGTGCTGGCCGTTCTCAGTGCGGTTGCCCCCGCGCTGCGGCGATATGAGCTATTCCAACACGTCTGGATGCACTCTGGCAACATTGACGGATCTCAGTGGGCTTTCGACCCGCTCGGGTACTTGCGGCACGGCCGGTCGGCGGGGGTCAGTGGACCGAGGGCGGCCAGCGGTGGGTGCGCCACTCGTACCAGGTCGGGAATCCCGCCGGGGGGTCGTCGATGGGCTCGCCGCCGTCGAGCTCGCCCGGCGTGGGGACGTCGAAGCGGGCGGCCCACTCGACGAGTTCCCCGTCGGACATGGGCCACGTCGTGTGCGGTTCCTCGGCCTGGCGTTGGTCACGTCGTTTCCGCTGCTCGGACGGGCTGAGAGCGAAGTAGTGCAGTTCCACCGTCGCGCCGACGTCAAGCGCCGCGCGGCGCAGGGCGGAACGCTCGTTGCGGTCCCACAGGCCGTAGTCGAGCACGACGTTGGTGCCGAGTTCGAGGGCGCGCAGCGCGATCTGGATGAGCCTTCCCTCGATCACGGCTCCCGCCAGGGGCGGATTCCCGGGCCCGTAGAGAGCCTTCACCCACTCGTCCTTGGTCAGCCGAAGTGCTCTCCGTTCGATCTCGATGCGCCGGGCAGCCGTGGTCTTCCCGGCGCAGGGCAGGCCCACGGTCAGGAACAGTGTCGGTTTCTCCATCAACATCCTCCGGCCGGACGCCCCCATCATCGCGCACCGCCACCCGGGCCGCTCCCCGTTGCCCGGTGTTCCCCGCCGTGCTGACGTACGGCGACGGGTGGACGGGCGGTGTCACATGGTGCGGGCGGGCCTCGCCATGGTCAGCCGAGGTACTCGTCTTCGAGGGTGGGGATCACCGGGGACAGCAGGCGGTCGGCGTGTTCGGTGACCGTTGCGCGCACCAGCCGGAAGACCCGGAAGGCCAGTTCGTGCCCGGGGTCCTCGTCGTCGTGCACGTACAGCAGCCCGTAGGACCCGGGGGCGAGCTGACCGATCCTGGTGAACAGGTCGAGGATGTCGGCACCCGACGTGCCCCGGTGGTTGGGGAACCCGCCGAGATGGACGTGGTACGCGCCGTTGACCGGGCGTAGGTCGATCAGCCCGTGGCCGGTGAGACCGTCGAGCAGGTGCTGGATCTCGTCGAGGCGCAGGGGTGGGTCGTCGTCGACCGCCTCGGCTGTCGAGCGGAGGGTGATCCACCCGTGGTACTCGAACATGGCGGCAGTGTAGGTGCACCTCCTCAGGTCGCGGTGCCGTCGCCTGGCGTGCCGGTGCGGCGTAGCTCGCGTAGTACGCCGTGGCGGCGCAGGGCCCAGGTGAGGCGTGGGACGCTCGGGTGCCGGATGAACAGCACGGCGACGCGGCGGGCCAGGCCGACCCGGTCGGCGTCCATCTGGTTCTCGACCGCCTGCCAGACCAGCTCGCGCACCCTGGCGTCGTCCAGCACCGCCCGTACCTCACGCCGCACCCTGGGGTCCTCGGCCGCCGAGGTGATGGCGGCAGCCTGACCCGGTCGGTCGGCACGCGGTCGAACCACCGCCGCGAGGAGCGGTCGGCGTACCTCGTCGCGTTCCAGCAGCAGCAACACCGCTTCCCGGATCTCGGTCGTGTCCAGACTGGACCGCAGCAGCCGCAGCAGGCTGCGTTCCACCTCGCGGTCATGGTCCGCAACGGAGAGCGTGGCCAGCAGCAGCGCCACCTCCTCGAGGTCGACGACGTGGCGTACCCCGTCGCGGAACTCCGGCAGGCCCCAGGCGGCCTGCAACGCCGTCACGAGATCGCGGTTCACGACCAACCGCTACCCGCAACCGGCGACCGGTGAAACCCCGGACCGATCGGGTCCACCCCGTCGGGCCGCGGGCCGGCCAGGTGGCGGTGTGAGGGCGGCCGCCGAGCAGGTGGTGCAGGTGGGTAGCTGGACTGCGGGGCGGCTCCGGACCCCCATCGGCGCAGGAAGCCCTCGAACCGTGGCGTTGCCGCCTCCGTGCAGGGGACGTTCCCGGTGAACCGCACCACCGTATCCGGCAGACCGGGTTGCAGGCGTGCCAGGAGCCGTCGTGCGTCGAGGACGTCCTGGGCGTGCCGGATCCGGGATGGGCGGTGGGCGTCAGCGTCGTCGCGACGGGTTCAGGCGGCTGCCTGCCGGGGGCAGAGCATCGGGTGCAGCAGCCGGGACAGCTCGGCGACGTCGGCGACGGGTCGCGCGAAGCTCACCCTCGCCCGTCGGGCCGCGCCGGGCTGGCCGTACGCGACCAGCAGGCCGTACCGGTCGATCCGGACCACCCGTGGCGACTCGGCACCGGTGAGCTTCAACTGCCGGCGCAGGTGGGCCGCGACCTGCTCGGCGTGGTGGTCGGCGAGGTCGGCCAGCAACCCCGCCTCGGCCGCGTGCAACGGGTCGGGCTCGGCCTGTGCGTACGCCTGCGGGTCGATCGGGCGCGTTGCGCCGGCGCGTTCCCAGCGGGCCTCGGTCACCTCGAACCGGTGCAGCTGGAACCTGCTGCCCACGTCGAGCAGGTCGCCGGTGGGCCGGGTGGCGGCGAAGTCCATCGCGGCCTGCCGGGCCGCGTCGCCGTCGAGGCGCTCGGCCCAGCCGGAGACCCAGGCCCGGCCGAGCGAGGGGGCACCGGCGGTGGGCGGCAGGTCGAGCACGTCGAGGACGGCGGCGACGGCGGTGTCCCCGGCGGGCGGCGTGAGCGCCGTGGCGAGGTCGCCGGGCGCCGGCACCAGCAGCAGCACCCGGCCGGCCGGGTCGGTGGCGTGCCGGACCTGGTGCGGGCCGGTGCTGCCGGCCAGCTGGGCGAGGGCCGGCAGCCCGCCCGCGACGAGGGTACGCACGATCTCCGCCGGGCTGGGTCGCATGATCCCTGACTCCTCAATGTAGGTTAGCCTTACCTAAGTTGCAGGCTAGACCATTCGATCGGAGACGTCGAACGTGAACCACCCCCGCCCCAAGGCCCGGCTCTCCCGCGCGCTCGGCATCCCGCTCACCCGCAAGTGCGTGCGGTACTTCGAGCGACGTCCCTACCCGCCGGGTGTGCACGGTCGCAACCGGCGCAAGACCTCCGACTACCAGGTCCGGCTGCTGGAGAAGCAGCGGCTGCGCCACCAGTACAACGTCAGCGAGGCCCAACTGCGCCGGACGTTCGACGAGGCCGCCCGGGGCGCCGGGAAGACCGGTGAGTCGCTGGTCGCCCTCCTGGAACGGCGACTCGACGCGGTGGTGCTCCGGGCCGGGCTGGCCCGCAGCATCTACCAGGCACGCCAGCTCGTCGGACACGGCCACTTCACCGTCGACGGGCACAAGGTCGACCGGCCCTCGTACCGGCTGCGGCCCGGCCAGGTGGTCGCGGTACGCGAGCGCAGCCGCGCCCTGCCACCGTTCCAGCTCGCCGCCACCGGCGCGCACGCCGACGACCGACCCCGCCCGTACCTGTCGGTGGAGCTGACCGGGCTGCGCGCCACGCTGCTGCGCGAGCCCGCCCGGCACGAGGTGCCGGTGGTCTGCGACGAGCAGCTCGTGGTGGAGTTCTACTCCCGCTGAGCGGTCAGCGGCGGCCCGTCCCTCCGCACCTGCCGCCGCTGCGGCACCGGCGGGTCGCCGCTGCCCACCACGGGCCCCGCAGCGGCGTCGGTGCGGGTCGGCCCGGGACCGTCGGCGGCCCGGGCGGTCCACGCCGCCCACAGCCGGGCGTAGCTTGCCCCCGCACCGACCAGATCGGCGTGCGGACCACTCTCGACGATCTCGCCATGGTCCATGACGATGATGTGGTCCGCGGCCACGGCCTGGGTGAGGCGGTGGGCGACGACCAGGGCGGTGCGTCCCGCCAACGCCGCGGCGGCGGCCTGTTCGAGGTCGCGCGCACCCGCGCTGCCCGCCTCGGCGGTCGCCTCGTCCAGCACCACCACCGCGGGGTCGAGCAGCACCACCCGGGCCAGCGCCAACTGCTGCGCCTGCGCCGCAGTCAGCGGGTGGCCGCCCTCACCGACCACCGTGCCCAGGCCCTCGGGGAGCGCGAGCACCCAGGTCAGGGCACCGACGCGGGCCAGGGCCGCGGTGAGTTCCTCCGGTGTGGCGTGCGGGCGGGCCAACCGCAGGTCCTCGTCGAGGGGCCCGGCGAACACGTGGGTCTCCTGACTGACCAGGGCGACCGTCCGGGCGGGCAGCTCGGTGACGGGTACGCCGCCCAGGGTGGCCGTTCCGTGCCCGGGGCGCAGGGCCCCGGCGGCGATCGACGCGACCGTGGTCTTCCCGGCGCCGGTGGACCCGACCAGCGCGACGACCTGGCCCGACCCGACCCGCAGGGAGACGTCGCGCAGCACCGGCGTGGCCCCGTCGTAGCTGAAGCCGACGCCGGTCAGGACGAGGTCGTGCGCCGTCGGCGCGGTGCCGCCGCCACGGCCTTCGGGGTCCGTGCCGAGCACACCGACGAGACGGGCCAGGCTCGCCCCCGCATCCTGGGCCTTGTCGAAGGTGACCATCAGGTGCAGCACCGGGCCGAACAGGCGGTGCAGCAGCAGCGCGGCCGCGGAGACCTCGCCGAGAGTGACGGCGTCCCGGCGGACGAGCAGGAATCCCACCGCCAGCACCGCGCCGAGCCCGGCCAGCTCCGCCCCGTGGATGCGGCCCACGAAACGGGTGTAGAGGGCGAACACGCTCGTCGAGATGTCCCGCGCGCGGGCCGAGACCGCCGTGATGCCGGCGAGGTGCCGGTCCTCCAGCCGGTAGGCGTGCACCGTACGGATGCCCTGCACACTCTCGACGAACTGCTGCGACCGCTGCGCGATGGCGACCCGCTCCGCCGCGTAGGCCGGCGCGGCCCGGGGGAGGTACCACCGCAGGCCGAGCACATGGAGCGGGACGGCGACCGCGCCGGCCAGCCCCAGCCGCCAGTCGATGCCGATCATCGTGCCGAGGCTGATCGCCGCCAGCAGCAGGGCCGAGACCAGGGTGGGCAGAACCTCGGTGACGGCCCGGTCGATGGCGCTGACGTCCGCACCGACCCGCGAGACCAGGTCGCCCCGGCCCGCCCGGTCGAGCACCGCCGCCGGCAGGCGCAGCGCGGCGTCCAGGGCACGTTCACGCAGGTCGGCGAGGATCCCCGCACCCAACCGGCGGATCAGGTGGGCGCTGACGCCGGTGGCCACGCCGCCGACGACCGCCGCGGCCACGATGACCACGGCGACCGGCACGAGCGCGTCGGTGCCGCCACCGGCCCGGACCCGGTCGACCAGCAGGCCCAGGGCGTATGCGGGGACGATCGCCGTGGCGGCGGCGAGCAGCCCGACGACCAGGGTGCCGCCGGTGCCGCCCGGGCGGGCCCGTAGTTGCGCACCGAGCCACGCCCTGCTCGCGCGCGGGCCGGCCACGGGCAGGATCGGGTGGGTCACCGCAGCACCGTCCGGCGGTAGCTGTCGTCGTGGCTGACGAGTTCGGCGTGCGTACCCTCGGCGGCGACGGCGCCGTCCCCGATGAACACCACCCGGTCGGTGGCGGCCAGCAGCGTCGGGCTGGTGGTGATGACGACGGTGCCGTAGCCGGCATCCGAACCGTGCCGCAGGGCGCGGATGCCGTCGGCGACGGCCCGTTCGGTGACCGCGTCGACGGCGGTGGTCGGGTCGTGCAGGACCAGCAGCGGCGGCGCGGCGAGCAACGCGCGGGCGAGCGCGACACGTTGACGCTGGCCGCCGGAGAGGTTCGCGCCGCGTTCGGTGACCGGCATGCGTAGGCCCTCCGGGTGCAGGTGTGCCACCTCGGCGGCGGCAGCGGCGCGCAGGGCCTCGTCGAGCCGTCCGCAGTCGTGCCGTCCGTCGTCGTGCCGCCCTCCGTCGTCGCGCAGGGCGATGTTCGAGGCGAGGGTGCCGGTGAACAGGTCGGTGCGGTGCGGTTCGCTGTGCAGCACCTGCCGCGCCCGGCCCCGGTCCACGGCCTCGAGCCGTTCGCCGCCGAGCAGGACGTCACCCGTGTGACCGTCGGGCACCGCCAGCAGCCGCGCCAGCGCCTCGGCGTCCGCCGGTCGGCGAGCCACCACACCGACGAACTCCCCGCCGCGCACGTGCAGGCGCAGCCCGGCGAGCGGGCCGTACGTCACGTCGGTCAGGCGCAGCTCGTGGCCGCTGCTGCGGGGCACGGCGGCACCCGGCGGCAGGACCACGTCGGCCCCGACGACGGCGGCGACCCGCTCCGCCGCCGCGCGGGCGGCAGCGGTCCAACTGGGTACGACCGCGAGCACGCCGAACGGTTCGACGAGGAACTGCGCGGAGCCGATCACCGTGATGAACTGGCCGACCGTGATGCGGCCGGTGAGCGCGAACCAGCCCGCCGTGAGCGCGATGCCTCCGGACAGCAGGGCGCTCAGCATCGTGGACGCGCCCAGGTAGGCGTTCTGGGTCCGGGAGGCGCGCAGCGTGGCCGCCAGGGCGTGGCGGCTCACCCGGTGGTACCGCTCGACTGCGGCGTCCTGCGCGCCGATGCCGCGCAACGCCCGCAGCCCGGTCACCAGGTCGGTGGCGAGCGCGGTGGCCCGGCCGGCCTGATCCTGTTGCTCCTTGACACGTCGGGCGATCAGCGGCGCGGTGCGGTTGAGGACCGCCAGCACGACCGGGATGGCGACCAGCACGGTCAGTCCGAGCGGTGGCGAGATCAGCAGCAGCGCGACCGCGCTGACCGTGACCGCCACCAGGGCGCTGGTGATCCGGGGGATGTGGTCGAGCAGGTAGGAGGTGTACTCGGCGTCGGTGGTGGTGACCGCGAGCAGGTCGCCGGTGTGCCGTTCGGCCCGGAGCACGCGTGGGTGCAGGATCCGCGCCGCCAGCTCGACCCGCAGTTGGTGACCCTCCTCGGCGATGGCCCGTTGCAGGCGTCGCGCGCCGAAGCGGTAGGTCACCGCCAGGACCAGGTAGACCGCCGCCAGGACGGCGATCCAGACGAGCAGTGCGGTCAGGTCGCCGGTGGCGACGCCCCGGTCGACGATGACGCCGATGAGGATCGGCACCAGGGCCGCGCAGAGCTGGTAGACGCCGGCCAGTGCCGTTCCGCTCCAGAGGCGTCGCCCGTTGCGGGCGACCGCCCTACGCAGGATGACGGTGCCAGCACTGATCTTGCTCACTGCCTCATACCCCCTGGTCAACGGCTCAGGAACGTGGAGTACTTTACCGATCAAGTATTAGGTAAGCCTGTCCTTACTATGTGAGTTGGAGTACTCCGTATGCGCCCCTCCCGGTTGCTCACCGGAATCGTCGCGGTCGCCACCACGCTCGCCCTCGCCGCCTGCGGCGGGTCGTCCGACCCCGACGGGAAGCCCGCCGCGTCCGGGCCCGCGACGGCGACCTTCCCGCTCACCGTCACCCACGCGCTGGGCACCACCACGATCGACAAGAAGCCGGAGCGGGTCGCCACCGTCAACTGGGCCAACCACGAGGTCCCCCTCGCCCTGGGCGTCGTCCCGGTCGGCTACGCCAAGGCCAACTTCGGCGACGAGGACGGCGACGGGCTGCTGCCCTGGGACGCCGCACGACTCAAGGAACTCGGCGCGTCGACCCCGGTGCTGTTCGACGAGACCGACGGCATCGACTTCGAGGCGGTGGCGAACACCAGGCCGGACGTCATCCTGGCCGCGTACTCCGGCCTGACCAAGCAGGACTACGACACCCTGACGAAGATCGCGCCGGTCGTCGCGTACCCGCAGGCGCCCTGGGCCACCTCGTGGCGCGACAGCATCAAGCTGGAGAGCAAGGCCCTCGGCCTGGCCACCGAGGGTGACGCGCTGATCGCGAAGATCGAGAAGCAGATGAAGGACGAGGCCGCCCGCTACCCGAAACTGGCCGGCCGGTCGGCGATGTTCCTGACCCACCTCGACCCGACCGACCTCAGCAAGATCAGCTTCTACACCACGAACGACACCCGGGCCCAGTTCTTCACCGACCTCGGCATGACGCACCCGCAGAGCATCGCGAAGGCCTCCGCCGCGACCAAGGAGTTCAGCCTCACCCAGAGCGCCGAGCAGGTGCAGAACCTCAGCGACGTCGACATCATCGTGACCTACGGCGACGCCGACGGCACCACCCTGGCCACCCTCCAGAAGGACCCGCTGCTGTCCAAGATCCCCGCGATCAAGCGCGGCTCCTTCGTCACGCTGCCCGGCAGCACCCCCGTCGCCACCGCCGCCAACCCGACACCCCTGGGCGTCTCGTTCGTCCTCAAGGACTACGTCGATCTGCTCGGCAAAGCCGCCGACAAGCTCTGATGACCGGTGCAGCCACCTCCGGGCCGGACGTCGCCCTGCTGCGACGTCCGGCCCGGACCCGCCTGACCTGGCTCCTGGTCGTCCTCGCCGCGCTGACCCTGGCCCTGATCGCGTCGGTCGCCTTCGGTTCCCGGATCGTCGGCTGGGCCGACATCACCGCCGCACTCGGCGGCACCCACGACACCCTCGACCAGGCGGCCGTGGTCAAACGCCTGCCCCGGACGGTGCTCGCGGCCCTGGTCGGCGCGGCACTGGCCCTGTCCGGGGCCGTGATGCAGGGCGTCACCCGCAACCCGCTCGCCGACCCGGGGATCCTCGGGGTGAACATGGGCGCGATGCTGGCCATCGCCGTCGCCATGACCACCGTCGGCCTGTACACCGCCACCATGTACATCTGGGTCGCCATCGCCGGAGCGGCGGTGTCCGCGCTGTTCGTCTACGCGGTCGGCTCACTCGGTCGCGGCGGCGCCACCCCCCTCAAGATCGCCCTGGCCGGGGCGGCCACCTCCGCCGCCCTCGCCTCGCTGGTGGTCGCGGTCGTGCTGCCGCGTGGCGACATCGCCGAGAACTTCCAGTCCTGGCAGGTCGGCGGCGTCGGCGGGGCCAGCTGGGACAGCATCGGCCAGGTCCTGCCGTTCCTGCTCGCCGGGCTGGCCAGCTGCCTGCTGTGCGCCCGGGCACTCAACTCCCTCGCGCTCGGCGACGAACTCGCCGCCGGCCTCGGCGAACGCGTCGCCCTGGTCCGCGGGATCGCCGCCGCCGGCGCGGTGGTGCTCTGCGGCGCGGCCACCGCGGTCGCCGGACCGATCGCCTTCGTCGGCCTCATCGTCCCGCACCTGTGCCGGCTGCTCGTCGGACTCGACCACCGTTGGCTGCTGCCGTTCGCGACCCTGGTCGGCGCGGTGCTGCTGACCGTCGCGGACGTCGCCGGACGGGTGGTGAACCGCCCCGACGAGATCGAGGCCGGGATCATCACCGCCCTGATCGGCGCCCCCTTCTTCATCTACATCGTCCGCCGGCAGAAGGTACGCGAACTGTGAGCACCACGACCCTGAGGGCCGTCACCCGCGGCCGGGTCCGGCGCAGCCGACGACGCCGTGCCGTGCTGACCGCACTCTCGGCGGCGGTGGCCGCGCTGGTCGTCGTCTCGCTGATGGTCGGGCAGACGTTCTACCCGCCCGGCGACGTGCTGCGGGTGATCCTCGGCGAGACCGTGCCCGGCGCGTCGTTCACCGTCGGTGAACTCCGGCTGCCCCGCACCGTCCTGGCCCTGGCGACCGGGCTCTGCTTCGGCATGGGCGGCGTCACCTTCCAGACCATGTTGCGCAACCCGCTGGCCAGCCCCGACATCATCGGCATCAGCTCGGCGGCGAGCGCTGCGGCGGCCTTCGGCATCATCGTGCTCGGCCTCGGCGAGACCGGCGTCTCGATCTTCGCCATCGTCGCCGCGCTCGGCGTCGCCGTGCTCATCTACCTGCTGTCGTTCACCGACGGGGTGGCCGGCACCCGGCTGGTGCTGATCGGCATCGGCATCGCCGCCATGCTCAACAGCGCCACCTCGTACGTCCTCAACCAGGCCGGCCAGTGGGACCTGCAGGCGGCGACCCGCTGGCTCAACGGCAGCCTCAACGGCTCCACCTGGGACGAGACCGTTCCGGTGCTGGCCGCGCTGGCCCTGTTCGGCCCGGTGCTGCTGAGCCAGGCCCGGAACCTGACCATGCTGCAACTCGGCGACGACACCGCCGCAGCGCTCGGCACCCGGCTGGAACGTACCCGGCTGGTCTCGATCGTCGCGGCCGTCGGCCTGATCGCGTTCGCCACCTCGGCCACCGGGCCGATCGCGTTCGTGGCCTTCCTGGCCGGGCCGATCGCCGCCCGGCTGGTCGGCGTCGGCGGCTCACCGCTGGTGCCGTCCGCCCTCGTCGGCGCGTTGCTGGTGCTGGTCGCCGACTTCCTCGGCCAGTTCGCCTTCGACATCCGCTTCCCTGTGGGGGTGATCACCGGGGTGCTCGGTGCCCCGTACCTCATCTACCTGCTCGTCCGCACGAACCGCGCCGGAGGCTCGCTGTGACCACCGACCACGCCCTGACGACGGAGAAACTGACCGTCGGCTACGGCGACCGCGTCGTCATCGAATCGCTCGACCTGCTCGTCCCGCCCGGCCGGATCACCGCGATCGTCGGCGCCAACGCCTGCGGGAAGTCGACGCTGCTGCGGTCGATGTCGCGACTGCTCGCCCCGCGCGCCGGTCACGTCATGCTCGACGGCCGGCAGGTGCACCGGACGCCGGCCAAGGAGCTGGCCCGCACCCTCGGCCTGCTGCCCCAGTCACCGATCGCCCCGGAGGGCATCACCGTGGCCGACCTGGTCGGTCGGGGCCGCAACCCGCACCAGCGACTGCTGTCCCGCTGGAGCGGGGACGACGACCGTGCGGTGGCCGCCGCCCTCGACGCCACCCACACCGCCGACCTGGCCGACCGGTCGGTCGACGAACTCTCCGGCGGGCAGCGGCAACGGGTGTGGATCGCGATGGCGCTGGCCCAACAGACCGAACTGCTGCTGCTCGACGAGCCGACCACCTTCCTCGACGTCAGCCACCAGGTCGAGGTGCTCGACCTGCTCACCGACCTCAACGCCACCCGCGGCACCACGATCGTGATGGTGCTGCACGACCTGAACATGGCCGCCCGCTACGCCGGCCACCTCATCGCGCTGGCCGACGGTGGCCTGTACGCGGCGGGGCCGCCGACCGAGGTGCTGACCGAGGAGTGCGTCCGGGCCGTCTTCGGCCTGGACAGTCGGGTCATCGTCGATCCGGTCTCCGGCCGGCCGTTGATGCTGCCGATCGGTCGCCATCACGTCTCGGCCGCTCGCACCTAGCCCCACGACGAGCCCCGCCGGGTCGGCCGGTACGGGTTGCGGAGGTCCCCTGTCCCACCCTCGCCGTCGTGGATCTGCACCCGGTGGTTCGGCCCGAGTGCGCTGCGGGTGGCCCGCCGCTACCGGCTGGACCTGCACCTGGAGGTCGGCGGACGGCCCGATTCGCGCGGGTACGCCACCACGGTGACCCGCGACCTCGACCGGGCGCTGCGCGACCGGGGCCTGGGCCACGCCGAGCAGAGTGGCAGCAGCATGCGCCGGGACGCCTCCGGTGGCTACGTCACCCACGCCGTCAGCGTGGACATCGCGGTCTTCGACGATCTCGCCGCCGGCACCGACCTCATCCGGCACACGCTGCTGCGCCACGATCCGGCACCGGAGACCGTGCTGCGTCACCAGGGGGGCACCGACGCAGTGGTGGCGCTGCGGTGACCCCGGCGGGTCGGCAAACGGCCGACCCGCCGCCGGCCGGACGGCACTATGCTGCGACCAGTCCCCGTCGAGCAGGGAGATGACGTGTCGCGTCGTACCGGTAGGCCCTCGTATCTGCTGGCCGCGTCGCCTTCACCACGCCGCCGGCCGTCCCGGCTCGCCGTCGTCGCCGCGATCGGGCTGGTCGTCGCCCTGGTCGGTGGCGGCATCGGATACACGGTCGGTCGACCGGACGCCACCGAGTCGGCCATCGCCGACCTGCGCCGGGCCGAGGCGAAGCGGGACGCCCAGCAGATCACCGAGCTGACGGCCACCGCCCGACGCCTCCGCGACGAGATCACCCCCGTGCTCGACGCCCTGCGGGCCGGGCCGACCGCCGACCAGCAGCAGGCACGCCAGTGGCAGCAGACCGTGCTGCGGGCGGCGGAGCCGTTCGCCGACCCACCGTCGGGCAGCACGGCGACCAACGTGGCACGCGGTGGTCTGCGTGGTGCCGTGGAGCAGACGTCCCTGGCCGTCGAGTCGTACCTCCTCGCGGTCACCGGGCCACCCGGGCAGCGGGCGGCGCTGACGGCACTGGCGAAACGGCAGGCGGAGCAGGCCGCCGCCGCCTGGTCCGTCGCCGCTACCCAACTCGATCAGGTCAACGTCGACGCCGGCCACGGCCACCAGCACGTCTACCTGGACGGCGACCAGCACGACGGCGCGCAGGAGGGCACCGGCGGGTGACCGGGGCCGGGCCAGCCACCCGGTTCGGTCCGGCGTACCCGCGCCACCCGGGTCGTGCCCGTGCGGCGTCGACCGGCCGGCGGGGCTGCGGTGCGCGACGGGGAATGCCATGGTGGACCCGCCGCACCCCGACCCGGACGGAGCGCACCGATGCCCGCGACGGAACTGCTCGCCGAACGGTTGGTGCGGGCCGGGATCGGGGACGTCGTCACGGTCGAGCCGGTGAGCGGTGGCCTCGCCGCGCTCGCCGGGATCGCCCACCGCAGGGACGCGCCACCGGTCTTCGTCAAGACCTTCGCCGATCCACCCGACGGCGACGCGTTCGTCGCGGAGGCCGACGGGCTGACGGCCCTGCGGGAACTGGGCGGCCTGGCGACCCCCGACGTGCTCGTGGCGAACCACGAACTGCTGGTGCTGTCGCTGCTGTCGCCGAGGCCGCAGGACGGGGCCTTCTGGGAGCGGTTCGCTCACGCGCTCGCCCACCTGCACACCAGCACCGTCCACCCCCGCTTCGGCTGGCACCGCGACAACTGGTTGGGGCGTCGCCGGCAGGTCAACACCTGGGCCGACGACGGCTTCGCCTTCTTCGCCGAACGCCGTCTGCTGCGCTGGCTCTCCGAGCCCAGGGTCGAGGCGGCGCTCGGTGCCGCCGACCGGGCCGCGATGCAACGGCTGTGCGCCCGGCTGCCCGAGCTGCTGCCGGACCGGCCGGCGTGCCTGACGCACGGCGACCTCTGGTCGCAGAACGTGCTGTCCACCGGGGACGGACAGGCGGCGTTGATCGACCCGGCGGTGTCGTACCTGTGGGCTGAGGTGGACCTGGCCCACCTGTGGACCACGGCTGCGCCACCGCAGTCGCGTCGGTTCTTCGCCGTCTATGCCGAGCTGACCGGCCTCGACGCCGACTGGCGGGACCGCATGCCGATCATCCAACTGCGGCAACACCTGGCGGTGCTGGCCCAGTTCGACGACGACTGGGGTGCCGCCGAGACGATCCGCGCCACGCTCGCCCCGTTCCGGTCGCGGGCCTGACCGGCCGCGATCGTCGAGCACCGGGAACGTCCCGGGAGCCGGCGGCCGACCTGGGCGGCCGGGCGCCGTCACGATCCCGACGGCACCGCGGGCGGCTGCCGATCCGGCCAGAACGGCCATTCCTCGAACGACCGGCACCGCCCGTCGTCGGCGAAGCGCATCACCCACAGGTCGCGGTACTCCTGCCTGACCGGGTCGCCGTAGTGCACCTCGTGGCGGGACACGGCGGTGTCGCCGTCGACCGCGACGATCGCGCTGGTCATCCGGAACACCTCGTCGGGGCCCTTGCGCTGCGCCTCCCACATCCGGGCGATGGCCGGCAGACCCACCACGGGGGTCAGGTAGGGCCCCTGCTGGTAGCTCGCGTCCTCGGTGAAGAGCGCGCCGAGGGTGTCCGTACCCGCCGTCCGCCAGGCCCGCTCGTAGGCGACGAGCCAGTCGTCGACATGCTTCCTGTCCATGTGTTCCACCCTGCCATCCGGCAGACGATGGAGTGCCGCACACCGCCCACACCGCGGGCAGCGGACCGGCGGCGCTGCCGCCGCGATCGCGCCGGGAGCGGCCGGGAAGGCCGACAGGCGGGAGTGCGGTACGTCACCCTGACAAACTGTACCGGCTGGTCGGTACAGTTCCGGCATGATCACGCCCTCGACCCCGGTCGCCGCAGCGGCGCTGTCGACCCGCCGACGGTGGGCGGCGCTGGCCGTGCTGGCCGCGGCGGTGCTGCTGCTCGCCGTCGACGGGACGGTGCTCTCCCTGGCGGTGCCGGCGCTGACCGCGAGCCTGGCACCGACCGCGGAACAGGTCCTCTGGATCGGTGACATCTACTCGCTGACCCTGGCGGGGCTGCTGGTGCTGATGGGCAACCTGGCCGACCGGTTCGGACGCAAACGGGTCCTGCTGATCGGTTCGGTGGCCTTCGGTGCGGCATCGCTGCTGGCCGCGTTCGCCCCCAGCGCGCCCGCGCTGATCGGGGCGCGTCTGCTGCTCGGTGTGGCCGGCGCGACGCTGATGCCGTCCACCCTGTCGCTGATCCGCAACATCTTCCCCGACAGCGGCGAACGGACCCGGGCCATCGCCATCTGGTCCACCGCCTTCGGGGCCGGGTCGGCGATCGGGCCGCTGGTGGGCGGGTTCCTGCTGGAACACTTCTGGTGGGGCTCGGTGTTCCTCATCAACGTGCCCGTGATGGTCCTGGTGGTGGTCTCCGGTCTGCTGCTGCTCCCGGAGTCCCGGGACCCGCGACCGGGCCGCTTCGACGTGCTCTCCGCCGTGCTGTCCATGACGGCGGTCGTGCCCCTGGTGTACGCCGTCAAGCACGTGGTCGGGGCCGGCCTCGACGGCGTGACCGTGGCCTGCCTGCTGGCCGGGCTGGTCGCCGGCGTGCTGTTCGTCAGGCGGCAGCGGCGGCTGGAACAGCCCATGCTCGACGTCGAACTGTTCGGCAACCCGGCGTTCGTCGGGGCGGTCGTCGCCAACGTGATCGCCATCTTCGCACTGGTCGGCATGCTCTTCTTCTTCTCGCAGTACCTCCAGTTCGCCCGGGGGTTCAGCCCGTTGCAGGCGGGTCTGGCCGAGTTGCCCGCCACCCTGGCCTCGATCGTCGTCGTCGTGATCATCGCGTTGGTCGTGGCCCGGTTCGGCCGGGGCCGGGCCATCGCGCTCGGCCTGGGCCTCGCCGCCGCGGGGCTGGGCGCGGTGGCGGCGGCCGCGCACGCGCCGTACCTCTGGCTCGGGTTGGCGCTGGTGCCGATCGGCCTCGGCATCGGACTGGCGATGACGCTGACCGGCGACGCCATCCTCTCGGCCGCGCCACCACGCAAGGCCGGTTCCGTCTCGGCGATCACCGAGACCGCCAACGAACTCGGTGTGGTGCTGGGCATCGCGGTGCTGGGCTCCCTGCTGTCGCTGGTCTACCGCCACGCGGTGAGCGTGCCGGCCGGACTGCCGGCCGGGGACGCGGCCCGGGTCCGTGACTCGCTGGGCTCGGCGTTGCAGGTGCTCCCGCCGCAGTCCACCGCCGGTGCGCGGGACGCCTTCATCACCGGAGTGCAGGTCAGCTCGTCGGTCGCGGCGGTGCTGACCCTCGGCGCGGCCGTGCTGGCGTGGGCGCTGATCCCGTCGCCGCGCCCGCCCCGGCCGTAGGTACGGTGTCGCCGTGGGACGTACCGCCGGCCGGTCGCCGCAGGCCACCCGACGTGCCCTGCTGGACGCCGCCGCGGACGCCGTGCGCGCCCGGGGGATCCACGCCTCGCTGGACGACATCGCCCGCTTCGCCGGGGTGTCCAAGGGTGGGCTGATCTACCACTTCGCCAGCAAGGACGAGTTGATCGCCGAGTTGGCCCGCGATCAGCTCGCCGCCTTCCAGGCGAGCATCGACGCCGCGCTGGACCCCAGCGACACCGCACCGGGACGACTGACCCGGGCCTACCTGCGCGCGGCGGTGGCGCCCGCCGACGACGCCACGGTACGCGCATCGCTGTCGCTGATCACCCAGCTCATGACGGTGCCCGCGGTCGCCGAACTCGCCCGGGCCGACGCGGAACGGCTGGAGGCGGCCCTCGCCGCCGACGGGCTGCCCGCCGAGGTGCTGGCGCTCGTGGTGGCGGCGGCGGATGGCATGAGCACCGCGCCGTTGTGGGGCGCCCCGACGCACACCCCGGCCCACCGACGGCTGGTGGAGCGGCTGCTGCACCTGACCCGGAACCCGCACCTGTGGGAGACGCTCACGCCCTGAGCCGGGCGACCCGCACGGCCCGTCACGGCCGCGACGTCGGCGGCTGTTCCACGTCCCGCCACCGGCGGTATCCTCATCCACTCTCGTCGATCGGCGAGGTGGTTTCGTTCCGCTCCGCACACCCTTTCGGAGGCACGATGAGGTTCCGTATCGCCCGTACGCTCGGCGCGCTCGCGCTCGCGCTCGCGCTCGTGCTGGGAGCCGTCGCCGTACCGGCGACCCCGGCCGCCGCGCACGACACCGCCGACGCGATCGCGGTGTACCCACCGATCCAGGACTCGTCCACCTGGAACAGGTTCGGCGGGTCCGGGCCGGCCAACCACCACATCGTGTTCGGCAACTGGGGCTACACCAACGACTGGGCGGTCGACATCTACCGCAACCCGGGAGCCACCGTCGTCTCCCCGTTCGGCACCAAGACGGCGGCCGGGCACCCGGTCGCGGTCACCGTGGTCACCGTCCGTCCGGGCTGCGCGACCGGCAACCTCGCCGACGGCGGCTACCGGATCGGACTCGAAGCCCGGGACACCACGACCGGTGGGATCATCGGCCGGGCGGACGTGATGCACGTGAACGACAAACCCGGCGGTGTCGTCGTCGGGGCCTCGGTCGGCCCGTGGACCAAGCTCGGTGAGACCGGCCGGTTCCGGTACTCCAGCTGCTACCAGGTCAACGGGGACAGCGGCGCGCACATCCACCTTGAGGTGATCAACCAGCACCGGTACTCCTGCTACGTCAACCGCGCCGCCGACACCGCCCTGACCGACCTGACCGTGGTCGGCCGGATCGGCGTCCACTACTCCGGCCAGCGCGCCGCCTGCTGACGACGGCCGGTGGCGCGACGACCGATCCGTCAACCGACGGTCGGCGTCGCCACCGCCCGCCGGGGCCGGGTCCGTGCCGGACGCTGTCGGTTGGCCGGCAGTGTCCGGGCACGGACAGTATCCGTCATGTGACTTCGGGTCCCACCCATGATGGGTCACGTCGACGTGCCGTCGCGACAGGCCGGCGGACGGGACACCCCGGTCAGGAGGATGGGCATGCCGTTCGAGGTCGACTTCAACTGGGCATCGCAGGCCGTCATCGAGACGGTGGCCGTGCCGTTCCCGTCCCTGGAGACACCACCCGGCGTGGTCGTCGCCGACCCCGCGGTCCCGCAGTTGGCGTTCCAGCACTCCGGCCCGGTGACGGTCACGATGCTCGGCAGCGGCCGGTGGAACCGCGACACCAGCTACCGGTTCAACGCCGGCTGCAACCAGGAACCGCACCAGGCAGCGGCGATCGGGGAGGTCGGGGTGCTCGCCGCCGCGCAGGCGCAGCAGTTGGAGGACTGGTTCCTCCAGCGGTATCCGACCGTCAACCCGGTGGTGCTGAAGAACGGCGGGAAGTGGAACCTCACCCTCACCCGCAACGGTGCGGTCTTCAACTTCCACGTCGGCGTCCACGACTGACACCTCCCGTGCCGGCGCAGGGCGGCCCGGCCGTCCCGCGTCGGGTCCCCGGGGCCTGCCCGAACGGTGGATCAGCGATCGGCCACTGTGGATCTACGATCGGTCACAGTCCCGTCACCCCTGCGGAAGGACCCCCATGCCCCAGCCGATGCGCCGCCGGTTCACCCGACTCGCGGTGGTCGCCACCGCGGCGGCCGCCGTCAGTTTCACCGTCCAGCCGGCCCCGGCCGCCGCCGTGCCGTTCGACTGGAACGGGGCCTTCGCCACGTACGAGGAGTGCGAGCAGTGGCGCATCGACGCCAGCTACTGGGGCGAGGTGGCCAGCAACTGCGTCTACCGCACCCTGCCCGACAGCCAGTACAACGGCTGGTACTTCCGGGCCTCGATCGCGGGCTGAGCCCCGACGACGGGCGGCCCCGGCCCACGGCCCGCCCGGGCGTACCGGACGGGTTCACCGCACCCGTCCGGTACGCCCGGGCGGCCACCGAGGCGGGCAGCAGCGCGACCATCCGTCCGAGTTCGATCTGCCGCAGCATCTGCACCATGTCCGCGAACGGTGGCCGCTGCTCACCGTGGCGGACGTAGACGTACGCGCCGGGGACGACCTGCTGGTGCCCGGCCTCGATGTCGGCCAGCCGCAGCCGTGGCGGCGCGGTGAGCGGGTGACCGGTCGGCAGCGCCAGGGTGATGATCGCGCCCGAACCGGTCCTTCTCCCCGTGCCGCCCACCGCGTGACGATGGGCGTCATGGTCGTCGTCACGACCCCCACGGGCACCATCGGTGCCGCCGTCGCCGCCCGCCTGCACCGCAGCGCCGCTGAGCGGCAGGGGTGACGCAGGTCAGCTCTGCTGGTAGTTGACGGCGGCGAACCCGCACGGCCGGTGCAGGTGCAGGTAGTAGGCGCCCTCGCCGTACTCGTCCAGGTCCGCGCCGCCGACCAGACCGACGTAGTCCATCGGCTGCCGGCACCCGGGGCAGTCGGGGTGGTCGGCGTCCTGGATCCAGTCGGGCCGGCCACCAAGCGTCGAACCGCCCCGGTCCCACGCGCTGGCCTGATAGGGGCTCTCCCGGGCTTCCCCGGGGACCGGCAGCAGCGCGGGCGGATCCTCCGTCCCGGCGGGACCGAGATGGTCGGGGCGGGTGTTACCGGTCCACCAGCCGGTGCCGCCGTCCGGCGTGACCCGGCTGTACAGCGTCGTGTAACAGGCGCAGAAGTGGCACGTCTCGATCACCAGGCGACCGGACCAGCCGGTGTGCGCCAACGCGACACCGACGGCGGGGTCCGCCGGGTCGAGGTCCGCAGCCGTCCACAGCGGCGACGCGCACCACGGGCAGATCGCCACGTCCGGCCGCCGTGGTGCCTCGCGCATGAGCCACCGGTACGCGGTGTCCCCGCACAGGTCGCGCCGGTGGCCCTGCGGGTCGACCGTCCAGCCGCCCTCGGACGCGTAGTCCAGGATGTCGACGTGCAGCGTGTCCGCGCCGGGCGGGGGCTGAGCCGACCAGCGACGTAGGGCGTCCTCGGCCAGCGGGTGGGCGGTGTGCGCCAGGACGACCAGCAGGTGGTTGAGCTGCTCCGGTGTCCGCCCGCCGTCGACGCGCGCCACGACCCGGCGGACCACGTCGGCGTCCGCCGCCCGGTACAGCTTTCCCGGCCACAGCACGTCGTGGTCGAGAAGCGAGCTCAGGTGCGGCGTCAGCCTGCCCGGCTCGGTGTCCGCGATCAGGGACAACTCCTCGACCGCGTCGTCGTCACCGGCGGACACCTTCCGGACCAGCTCCTCGATCATGGCCCGATGCTAACCAACCCGACCGACGGCACCGAACCGCGTGGCGGCCCGCGAAGCGGTGCCCCTCGCCCACCGTCCGGTGCTGAGCAGCGCCAGGGCGGCGATGCCCACGCCGAGACCGGACACCAGCCACCACACCGGCCGGGTGGAGTCGGTGAACGAGGTGCCGTCACCGACCGAGCCCACCATCGTGCCGGCGATCGCGACCCCCAGGGTGGTGCCGGTCTGACGGCCCGCCGAGGCGAGTGAGGTGGCCAGGCCCGCCATCGAACGCGGCATCCCGGAGACCGCGGTGTTGGTGACCGGCGGGTTGAGGGTGCCCTGGAAGATTCCGAAGAGCAGATAGCTCGCGAGCACGGCGACGAGCGGGGTGGCCGGCCCGATCAGCAGGGACGTGAGGCCGCCCAGCGCGAGCGCCGTCCCCGAGGCGAGCAGCGGCAGGCGCGGCCCACGGGCCCCGACCACCGTCCCGGTGTACGGCGAGAGCAGCGCGATCGACGCACCGAGCGGCAGCAGGCTGAGCCCGGCGGTCAGCGCCGACATGCCGCGGACGTGCTGGAGGTAGAGCGTGGTCACGAACAGGAAGGCCCCGAAGGCGCAGAGCGCGAACAGGGCCATCAGGATCGCCGAGCTGAACGGCACGCTGCGGAACAGCCGCCACTCCAGCAGTGGATCGACCCGGCGGGCCTCGTACCCGACGAGGCCGACCGTGGCCAGCGCGGCGACGACGAGCAGCCCCAGGATGACCGGTGCCGTCCAGCCCTGCCGGTTGGACCCGATGACCGCGTAGACGACGCTGCCGAGCACCGCGATCACCAGGAGCTGGCCGACCGGGTCGAACCGGCGGGGCCGCGGCGCGCGCGACTCCGGCACGTACCTCGCGGTGAGGGCGAACGCGACGAGCGCCAACGGCACATTGATCCAGAAGACGGAGCGCCAGCCGAAGCCGTCGATCAGCGCACCGCCGAGGACGGGGCCCAGCGCGAGCGACAGGCCGGACATCGAACCGAAGACGCCGATGGCCCTGGCCCGTTCGGCGGGGACGGTGAAGGTGTTCGCGACGATCGCCATCGCCACGGGGTTCAGCATGGTCGCGCCGATGGCCTGCACGGCCCGCGCCGCGATCAACCAGCCGATGCCCGGCGACACGCCACACAGCAGCGAGCCGACGCCGAACATGAGGAGGCCGGTCTGGAAGACCCGCCGCCGACCGACCCGGTCCGCCGTGGAACCGGCCAGCAGGAGGAAGGCGGCCAGCACCAGTGTGTAGGCGTCGATGATCCACTGCAGGCCGGTCACCGTGGCGGCCAGGTCGTCGCGGATGCGGGGCAGGGCGGTGTTGACGATGGAGATGTCCACCACCACCAGGACCATGCTGGCGCAGCAGATCGCCAGCACCAGGGTGCGACGGCGTGGGCTGAGCTCGCTCACCAGGTTCTCCCGATACGTACGGTCATCATCTGATGTCACGTCGTGACCGGGGTGATGCTAGGTATTCGAGTGCGCTCCAGGTCAAGCCGGAGCCGGGCGTCGCTGCGGCGGTGCGGGGCTTGTTCCCGGTCCGCACCCGGCTGCGGGTGACCGGCCGGGGCGCTCGGCGGGCGCGGTGGTCGGCCCGTTCCTACACGGTGAATGCCGGTCCGGGCCGGCCGATGCCGATCCGGCCGTTGGTCGGGCGGTGCTCGAACGTCACCCCGATCTCGTCTTCCCAGCACCGCATGATGTCCTGTTCACCACGCCGGTCGATGTCGTCGAGCACGACGGCGAAGTCCTCGGCGAACCGCGCGGCGAAGAAGGGCCCGGCGGGATGACGGGCGTGCGCGTTCGCCGCCTGGTAGGCGGGAGGTCCGTCGACGACGAGCAGGTCGACGGCCCGGCCCGCGGTCATCTCCGCGAGACGGCGCTGCTCGTACCAGGTCGACTCCTCGTCCGGCCAGCGGGACTCCACAGGCACCAGGGGGGCGTGCACCACGGTCACCACGTCGCCGAGGCCCTCGCGCGCCAGCTCCTGACCGAGCAGTTCCGCCCAGCGTTCGTCGTGCTCCACGGTCCACAGGTGCCCGCCCCGCTGCCGCAGGAGCCGGCCGATGTAGAAGGTGGAGACGCCACTGCCCAGCTCGACGACGGACCGACGCTGGTTGACCAGGATCTCGTTGAGCACCGCGACGACTCCGCTCGGCCGCATGGCGCTCGCGCTCCACGGCAGGTACGTCAGCGACAGCGGGGCCAGTGCCTGCATGGCCAGCAGGTCGTTGCGTTGGAGTTCGTTGCGTTGCAGGGAGGGGCGGTGGCGCTCCTCGTATTCCGGCCGGGCGCTCACCGCGGCAACACCCCCGCCAGCCAGGAGGGCAGCTGCCCCTCGTCGAGGAGGTCGAGGACCACCGTCTTGGCCAGGGCGGAGGCGAAGTGCACCTGGGCGGCGCCGCTTGGTGACTGCAACCGCGACTCGAGCCTCGTACGCTCCCGTCGGTAGCTGGCCGCCTGCCGGCCGTTGGTGCGGAAGTCACTCGTCCAGCGGGACAGCTCACAGAAGTTCGCGACCGCCGGGGCGAAGTTCTCGAACAGGACCGCGCCGTGGTCGAGCCCGACGGTGTCCGGTTCGAGGAGCTGGACGAGCATCCAGTGGTACTGGTCGCTGGTGGCGTGCAGCCGGTCCGGGTCGACGCCGTGCGCCCTCAGGCGACCCAGGAGGGGAAAGTGCTCGCTGGGGGGCTTCGGGTACTTCGCGGAGAGGGCCACGATGTCTCCGGCCGGCCCGATGAAGCCACCGCTGTTGAGATAGGGGTACGGGCGCACGGGCGGGCTGTCGTGCAGGGCGAGGCCGACGTTGCCCAGCGGCCAGCAGTTCGACTCGGCACTGAACACGACACGCTGCGGGAAGCCCGCGTACGTGTCGAGGATGTGATCCGCCCCCCGCAGGAGAAGCGTGTCGTACGCGTCGGTGAACATCACCAACTCGTCGGGCGCCACGTGCCGGTCGAGGTATTCGGTCAGTAACGCGCGCTTGTCCCTCGGCCGGAAACCCTTCTGCGTGCCCTCCAGGACGACCAGCCTGAGTCCCGCAGCCGCGCAGGACGGTTCCAGCAGTCTGCGTAGGAAGGGATGTTCGAGGTCGGTGGCGATGGTGATGACCCTCATCTTCGGCGTCCAATCGTGCTGGCGGATCGTGGCGTGGGACCGCACCGGACGCGCGCTGGGACGGCTGCCCGAGCTGGGCGGGGGTCGACCGGCTGCCAAACTATCTATCCACCATGGTCGCTGTCGAGCAGCGCCACCCACCCCCGCCGCCCGCAAGAGCTGTTGTCGAGCCGTTCTCAAGCGCAGTGGTCGACGGGGTTCCCGCACCGCCGCCCGGGGGCCTGGCGACGTACGAGGTGGTCGAGGAGCCGGCTCGCCGCCGCCGCGACGTGCTCGCCGGCCGCGAGGGAGCGCCGCCCGGTCGTGGCGAGCTGCTCGAAGGTCCGCAGGTCCAACTCGCTGGTGTCGAGCCCCAGCCGGTATCCGCCGGCCAAGGTGACCAGCAGACGTCGGGCGACCTCGGTCACCGCGGCGTCCAGCAGTCGGCCCAGGCACTTGCGGACCTGCAGGACGTACGTCTACAGCGTGGTCGGTGCGCTGACCGGCGGATTCGCGCCCCAGAGGACCAGTGGACCGAGGATCCGAATTTCATCTGCACCCGCAGAAGAGGGGAATTGGGGCCGCACGCCGATGGTCCCGACCGAGAGGCAAGCGTGTCTGACCATTGATGTCCGTAGTTTCTCAAGCCATTTCCTAGTGGTGGCCGGGAGACTCGGGTCGCAGCCATCACACGATGCCGAGAGAGGCGGGCCGGATGACCGGACGGGGCGAGTCGGCACGGTCGCAGGTCGGGAAACCGACCGGGACTCCGGTCGCCGTGGTGGGCATCGGCTGCCGCTTCCCGGGGGCCGACGGACCGGCGCAGCTCTGGCAACTGCTCAGCGGTGGCGGTGACGCGATCACCGAGGTGCCGGCCAGCCGGTACGACATCGACGCCTACCACGACCCGCGACCGGGCACGCCGAACCGGATCATCAGCCGCCGGGGCGGCTTCCTCGACCAGATCGACCAGTTCGACGCCGGCTACTTCGGGGTGGCGCCCCGGGAGGCGGAGCGGATGGACCCCCAGCAGCGCCTGCTGCTGGAGACCGCGGCCGAGGCGCTCGCCGACGCGGGCCTGACCCGCGAGCGGTTGTCCACGACCCGCACCGGTGTCTACATCGGCGGCATGTCCTCCGCCTACGGGCACCTGCTCAGTGACGCGTCGGTGCTGGACCTGCACGCGGCGACCGGCGGTGCCCGCAGCTTCCTGGCCGGACGGGTGTCGTTCGCCTTCGATCTGCGCGGCCCCAGCATGGCGGTGGACTGCGCCTGCTCCTCCAGCCTGGCGGCGCTGCACCTGGCCTACCAGAGCGTCCGCAACGGGGAGACCCAGCTGGCGTTGGCCGGCGGGGTGAACCTGGTCCTCTCTCCCGAGGAGACCATCCCGTTCTCCGCGGCCAGGATGCTCGCGCCCGACGGCCGGTGCAAGTTCGGCAGCGCCCACGGCGACGGCTTCGTCCGCAGCGAGGGGGTCGCCGTGCTGGTGCTCAAGCCGCTGGACCGGGCCGAGGCGGACGGCGACGCGATCCACGCGGTGATCTACGGGTCCGCGGTCGGCAACGACGGCCAGTCCGGCGGGTACCTGCTCACGCCGTCCCAGCCGGGCCAGGAGGAGACGCTGCGCGCGGCGTACGCCGACGCGGGCGTGTCGGCCGGGCTGGTGGACTACGTCGAGGCGCACGGCACCGGGACGGCGGCCGGTGACCCGGTGGAGCTGAGGGCCCTCGGCGTGGTGACCGGCGAGGGTCGGGACGGGCGGTCGCCGTGTCTGGTCGGCTCGGTCAAGACGAACATCGGCCACACCGAGGCGGCCGCCGGGCTGGCCGGGGTGATCAAGGCGGTGCTCGCCCTCCAGCACCGGGAGATCCCGCCGAGCCTGCACGCCGAGGAGCTGACCGGCGCGGTCGACTGGACGGGCCTGCGGCTGCGGCTGGTGCGCGAACGCACCCCGTGGCCGCAGACCGACCGGCCGGGCCTGGTCGGGGTCAGTTCGTTCGGCATCTCCGGCACCAACGCCCACGTGGTGCTCGGCGGGTACCCACCGGCCGCACCCGCACCCGCACCTGCCGACGGGGACGAGGCGCAGCTGCTGGTGCTCTCCGCACCCGACCCGGACGCGCTCGCCGCGCTCGCCACCGGGTACGCACGCTTTCTCGAACCGGGTGGTGCCGGGCGGGAACTGCCGCTGCGCGACGTGTGTTTCAGCGCGGCCACCCGGCGCGACCACCATGAGCACCGGCTGACCGCCGTCGGCACGTCGCCGGACGAGCTGGTCGAGCGGCTGCGGGCGTACGCCGCCGGTGAGTCCCGGCCCCGGCTGGGCGTCACCGCGTCGGCGCCGGTGGAGGGCGACCGGCCGGCGGTCGTCTTCGTCTTCCCCGGCCAGGGCTCGCAGTGGGACGGCATGGGGCGCGAGTTGCTGGCCGGCTCGCCGGTCTTCCGCGACATGCTCACCCGCTGCGACGAGGCGGTCCGGGCCGAGACCGGCTGGTCGCTGCTGGCCCGGCTGACCGGCGAGGCGGACGCCCCGGCGTCGATCGACACGATCCAGCCGACCCTGTGGGCGATGCAGACCGCCCTGTGCGCGCTGCTGCGCGACTGGGGCGTCGAGCCGGACCACGTGGTGGGGCACAGCATGGGCGAGGTGGCCGCGGCATGCGCGTCGGGCGCGCTCAGCCTCGCCGACGCCGCAGCGGTGATCTGCCGGCGTAGTCGGCTGCTGAAGACGGTCGCCGGGCAGGGCGCCATGTACTCGGTGGAGCTGTCCGTCACCGACGCGCAGGCCGCGCTGGCCGGCCACGAGCACCTGGTGGGCGTGGCGGTGAGCAACAGCCCCGGCTCGACGGTCCTCTCCGGCGACCCGCAGGCCCTGACCGCCATCGTCGCGGACCTCGAGGGGCGCGGCGTGTTCTGCCGCCAGGTGAAGGTGGACGTCGCCTCGCACAGCCCGCAGATGGAGCAGCTGCGCGAGGAGCTGCTGGCCTGCCTCGGCGACATTGCGCCCCGCGCGGGGCGTACCCCGTTGCACTCCACCGTGGACGACGCGCCGTGCGACGGCTCCGGGTGGGACGCGGCCTACTGGGTACGCAACCTGCGTGAGCCGGTGCGCTTCGGCGGCGCGGTGGCACACCTGGCCGGGCGGGGCGAGACGGTGTTCGTGGAGATCAGCCCGCACCCCGTCCTGTTGCCGGCCATCCGGGAGGCCCTGGCCCTCGCCGGGTCCGGCGGTGCCGCCGTCGGCTGCCTGCGCCGCGACGAGCCGGAACTGGCCAGCCTGCTCGACACCGTCGGCGCCCTGCACCGGGCCGGGTGCCCGGTCGACTGGCACCGGGTGTCCGGCGGGCCGCCGCCCCGCTACGTGCGACTGCCGTCCTACCCCTGGCAGCGCCAGCGGTACTGGCTCGTCCCGCCCGTAGCCGGCCGGCCGGCCCCGCACCGGGTGGAGCGGGTCGTCGACCTCACCCGCGAGCGTTACCTGCTCGACCATCAGGTGCAGGGCACCGTGGTCGTGCCCGGCACGGCGTACGCGGAGATGGTGCACGCCGCCGCCGACGGGATCTGCGGCGGGCAGACGCCCGTCCTGCGCGACATCCGGTACGTCGACGCGCTGTTCCTGCGCCCGGACCAGCCGGCACCCGCCCTGGCCACGACGTTCACCCCGCGCGGGCCGGACACCTGGGACTTCGCGGTGACCGGTGCGGAGGCGACCCACGTCACCGGCACGGTGACCCGGACCCCACCCGCCGGGCGGCGCACGCTGCCACTGGACACGATCCGGGCGGCCTGCCCCGACCACCTCACCGGCGCGGACTTCTACCGGCGTTTCGCCGAGCGGGGCAACGAGTGGCGGGGCGCGTTCCAGGGCGTCGCGGAGCTCTGGCTGGGCGACGGTCAGGCGTTGGGCCGCATCCAGGTGCCCGCCGGGGTCGACCCGAGCGGGTACACCTGCCACCCGGCGCTGCTGGACGCGTGCGGGCAGGTGCTCGCGTCGCTGATCCCGGCCGGGGACCGGTCGTCGGCGTTCGTCCTGGGCAGCATCGACGAGTTGTCGATCCACCCGGATCCCGGCACACCCGCCTGGGCGCACGCCGTCGCGGTCACCGCCTGGCGCTCCGACTCGGTCTGCGGCGACCTGGTGGTGTCCGACGCGGACGGCCGGGTGATCGTGGAGATCAACGGACTGCGCCTGCAGTACCTGCAACCGCCGGACTCGGTACGTGACCCCGACGGCTGGTTCCACGAGCTGCGGTGGCAGCCGCTGCCGGCGCTGTCCGACGTGCCGCGGCCGGGCGACCGCCGCCTGGTCCTCGCCGACCGGACCGGCGTCGGCGGCGCGCTCGACGCCGAGGTGCGGGTGTTCGCGGGCACCGGCTACCGGCGGCTGGCAGCCGACCACTACGAGATCGACCCGACCGCACCGGCGCAGTACCGCCGGTTGCTCGCCGACGTGCGGGCCGACTTCGACGGCCTGACGCCGACCGAGGTGGTGCACCTCTGGGCGCTGGACGTGGACCAGCCCGACGACTCGGCCCCGGTGCAGCGGCAGGCGCAGGACGCCGAGCGTCTCGGCTGTGCCAGCATCCTGCGCCTGCTGCGGGCCCTCGCCGACGCCGGCCTGGCCGAGCCGCCCCGGCTGACCCTGGTGACCCGGGGCGCGCACCGGGCGGGGGACACGGACGGCAGCGTGTCGATGTGGCAGGGTGCCGTCTGGGGGCTGGGTAGGGTGCTCGCCCACGAGCACCGGGATCTGCGCTGTGCCCTGGTCGACCTGGACCCGGCGGGGTCGCCGGCCGAACTCGCCGCCGCGTTGGGCCGGGAGTTGGCGGGTGCCGGCCCGGAGGACCAGGTGGCGCTGCGGGGCGACCGGCGGTACGCGGCGCGGCTGCGGTCCAGCTCCGTCGGCGTCCGTCGGCCGGACGGCGTCGAGGTCGCCCACCAGGTGCAGGCCACCGTGCCCGGCATGCTGGACGGGATGCGCCTGGTGCCGGTGCCGCGGCGCGCGCCGGGGCCGGGCGAGGTGGAGGTGCGTGCCGACTACCTCGCGTTGAACTACCGCGACGTGCTGGTCGCGATGGACATGTATCCGAGCCTGTCCGACCGACCCGCGACCGTGATCGGTGAGTGCGCCGGCACGGTCACCCGGGTCGGACCGGGCGTGGCCGGGCTGCGGCCCGGTGACGAGGTGGTGGCGGTCGCACTGGAGACGCCCGCCGCCAGCTACCTGTGCGTCAACGCGCACCTGGTACGCCGGCGGCCGGCCCGGCTCACCCCGCAGGAGGCGGCCACCGTGCCGGTCGCCCTGGTCACCGCCTACCAGTCGCTGGTGCACCTGGCCCAGGTGCGGCCGGGCGAGCGGGTGCTGATCCACCACGCGACCGGCGGGGTCGGCCTGGCCGCGGTGCAGGTGGCCCGCTGGCGTGGCGCCGAGGTGTACGCCACCGCGGGCAGCCCGGAGAAGCGGGCGCTGCTGCGGATGATGGGTGTCGCGCACGTGTCCGACTCGCGCAGCACCGGGTTCGCCGACGAGATCCGGGAAGCCACCCGGGGCGAGGGCGTCGACGTGGTGCTCAACACGCTGGCGGGGGAGGGCCTGCTCAAGAGTGTGGAGCTGCTGGCCGACCGGGGGCGCTACGTCGAGCTGAGCCGCCGTGACCTCGTCGAGGGCACCCGGTTGGACCTGCGGCTGCTGGCCCGGGGCGCCTCGTTCTTCGTGGTAGACGTGGTGGATCTCGGGCTCAGTGACCCGCGCCGGCTCGGCGCGATCCTGGAGGAGACCCTGGCCCTGGTGCAGGCCGGTCTGCTCGAACCGCTGCCGCACCGGGTCTTTCCCGCTGCCGAACTGGTCGGGGCGTTCCGGCACCTGGCGCAGGCCCGGCACATCGGCAAGGTGCTGGTGTCCACGGCGGAACTGACCGTGCCCGCAGCGGTCGAGGTCGCCGCCCCGCACCGGCCGGTCCGGCTCGATCCGGCCGCCGGCTACCTGGTCACCGGCGGGCTGGGCGACCTCGGCCGGGTGGTCACGGACTGGCTGGTCCGCGAGGGTGCCCGGCATGTCGTGCTGACCGGGCGGACCCCGCTCGACCGGACCGGCGGCGAAGGCTGGCTGGCTGACCTGCGACGGCACGGGGTGCGGGTGGCGTACGAGGCGGTCGACGTGGCCGACGAGGAGGCGATGCGGGAGGTCCTGCGCCACCACGAGCAGGACGGCCCGGCGATCCGGGGCGTGGTGCACGCGGCCGGAGTCATCGAGTACGGCGCACTGTCCGAGCTGGACGACGGGGTGCTGTCGGCGGTCCTGCGCCCGAAGGTCACCGGTGCGGCCGTGCTGCACCGGCTGTTCGCCGAGCGGCCGCTGGACTTCTTCGTGCTGTTCTCCTCCGGCTCGGCGGTGCTCAGCTCCCCGATGCTCGGCGCGTACGCCGCCGCGAACGCCGCCCTGGACTCACTGGCCGACCAACGCCGCCTCGCCGGGGCGACCGCGCTCAGCGTGAACTGGGGTTTCTGGTCGGTCGGCATGCCGGCGCGGGTCGGGCGTCAGCAGGGTCGGGCGATCAATCCCGCCGGGATGGACACGTTCAGCCCTCGGGAGGGCATCGAGGCCCTGCGCCTGCTGCTGGCCAGGGACGCCACCCATGGCGTGGTGCTGCCTGCGGACTGGCGGCGGTGGGCGACGGCGCATCCGGACGCGGCGGCCTCGCCGCTGCTGCGTGACCTGCTCGCCGAGCCCACCACCGCTGCGGCCCCGGCACCCGCAGTGCCGTGGTCGCCGTCGCCCGCGACGCCGCCCACGCACCGACCCACGGACACCGGCATCCCGGTCCCCGACGTCACGGCCCACGTCCCCGCTGCCCCCGTCACCGCCGTCGCCAGCGCCACGGGTTCCGTACCGGTGGGACCGGGCGTCGGTCAGGTGGCGGCTCCCGGGGTGGCGGACACGCTGACCGACCAGGACGCGGTGCAGCGTTACCTGGCAGGGGTCCTCGCGGAGGTGCTGGGCATGCCGTCGGCCCAGGTGCACCCCCGGCGTCCGCTCAAGCGGCAGGGCCTGGACTCGCTGATGGCCGTGGAGGTCCGCACCCGGGTCCAACGTGACCTGGGCATGATGCTGCCGATCGCGAAGATGCTCGGTGGCCACAGCGTCGCCGACCTGGCCGGCGAGGTGTTCAGCCAGCTGGGCGACCCGGGCCGCCACTGACCGGGCGTGGCCCGCCGTACCACCTGCCGCCCGTGCGGCCCGACGCCGTCCGCCCGACGCGGTGGCCCCGGGGCGGACTGGTCCGGTACGGGCGGTGGCGGTGACCGCGAGCGTGCCGGTCACCGCCACCGTGGTCGTGCGGTAGAGCCTGTCGTCGAGCCGGGTGTCGGACCGCCCGTCAGCCGCGCGCCGCGTCGGCCTGCGGGATCAGCTCTGCCCGCTTGGCCACCTCCGCGGCGAACTCGCCCAGCGTCATGATGGCCAGCGTCTCGATGTCGTCGTCGTCGAACGTCACGCCGAACTGGTCCTCGACCCGCAGCGCGAGCTCGGACACGGCGAGCGAGTCGAGGTCGACGCCGGACGGTCCGAGCATCGAGTCGGGGCCGGTGTCGTCGGTGTAGAAGTTCATCTCCCGCAGCGCCTGCATGGTGAACGCGAGGACCTCGTCGGCTGACATGGTTCAGCTACCTTCTCTCGGGTGGCAGGGAGTGGCGGGGCGGCGTCCTCGGTGGACCGGTCGCACATTCTCCGGACGAACTGCCGTCAATCGACGACGTCGTGTGTGGTCACCGACGACCCGCAGCGCCATCACGCCAGCCGACGACATATCTCCCCGATGCGTGGCCCGAAGTTAGCAACGGCCACTCGCAGCGGTCAATGCGACACCGGTCGCCTCCATGCGTGCTGAAGTCGCAACGGCGGCCGGATTCAAGCAGTTCTCAGTCCGGCGTCAAGGTCACGTGCGCCGTGCCCCCGTGGACGGCCACTACAGTCCTTGAAGAATGGCGGACGTGGTGCCATGGCCGGCCGATCCGGGAGACGCGGTTGAAGATCACCAACGTTCACCTGTCCGGGCTGGGTGTCTTTCAACCGCCCGTGACCGACGCCGGACAGGCCGCCCGGCGCGGGGATTACAGCCCGGCCTCCTACCTGGAGAACCGGCTGACCGGCGTCGGCATCGCCGGGGACGTCTCACCGCCGGAGATGGCCGTGCACGCGGCCCGGCAGGCGCTGACCCGGGCCGCCGTCGACCCGACCGGGATCGGCCTGGTGCTGCACGCCTCCATCCACCACCAGGGTCCGGAGATGTGGCTGCCCGGCCCGTACATCCAGCGGGAGGTCGTCGGCACGTCGACCCCCGCGTTCGAGGTCCGGTTGGGCTGCAACGGCGTGTTCGCGGCGCTGGAGATCGCCGCCGGGCACCTGGCCGTCGCGGCGGCGGGCCGGACGGTGCTGGTGACCACGGCGGAGAACCTCGGCACACCGCTGATCGACCGGTGGAACTCCGCGCCCGGCTTCATCCTGGGCGACGCCGGCAGCGCGCTGCTGCTGGACCGCGACACCGGTTTCGCCCGGCTGCGCGCCGTGGGCAGCGTCGTGGTGCCCGAGGTGGAGCCGCTGTACCGCGGCGGCGAGCCGCTGTATCCGCCGCTGGCGGCGCAGGGCCGCACGATCGACATGCGCGAACGTGCCGAGCACTTCCGCAACAACGTGATGTCGCTGACCGACGCCGCCGAGATCAGGACCCGCGCCCGGCTCGACCTGATCGAACGGACGCTGGACGAGGCCGACCGCAAGCTGACCGACATGACCCGGGTCATCTGCGGAAACTCCGCCGCCTACATGGTGCAGCACGACCTGGTGGAGCCGCTGGGCATCACCATGGAGCGCACCACCTGGCAGTTCGGGCGCGGCGTCGGGCACACCGGCGCGAGCGACCAGCTGCTGTCGCTCAACCACCTGCTGGTCACCGGGCAGCTGGCCGCCGGTGACCACCTGCTGCTCTACGGCGGTGCGCCGGCCACCCTGTCCTGCGCGGTCCTGGAGATCCTCGACGTCCCGGCGTGGGCCGGGGCATGACCGGGCCCGCACGTACCTGGCTCGTCACCGGGAGCTCGGCCGGTCTCGGCCGGGCGCTGGTGACCGAGCTGCTCGCCCGGGGTGAGACGGTGGCGGCCACCGCCCGCGATCCGCGTACCCTGGCGGACCTGCGACCCCCCTCGGCGCAGGCGCTGTGGACGGCCCGACTGGACGTCACCGATCCGGAGCAGATCCGGCAGGTGGTCGACGACGCCGCCCGGGCGCTCGGCCGGATCGACGTGGTGATCAGCAACGCCGGATACGCGCTGGTCGGCGCGGCCGAGGAGGCCAGCGGCGAGCAGGTCGACAGGCAGCTCCGGACCAACCTGACCGGCCCCATCCACCTGGCCCAGGCGGTGCTGCCGCACCTGCGGGCGCAGGGCGGCGGGCGGATCATCCAGATCTCGAGCATGGCCGGGCAACGAGGGTCGCCCGGCACGGCCGTCTACTGCGCCACCAAGTGGGGCGTGGAGGGGTTCTTCGAGTCACTGGCCGCCGAGGTGAAGGGCTTCGGCATCGGCGTGACGATCGTCGAGCCCGGCACCGTGAGCACCGGATTCTTCGGGCGGAGCAAGGAGCTGACCGCCGAGTCGCCCGCCTACGCGGGCACCCCGGCGGCGATCCTGCGTCGCCGGGCGCAGGACGGTCGCCTGCCGTGCCGCGGCGACCTGGCCAGGATGGCCGCCGCCGTGGTCGACGTCGCCACCGGGCCGACCGTCCCGCTGCGGCTCGCGCTCGGCAGCGACGCGTACGCCGCGATCCGGCGCGGACTGACCGCCCGGCTGGCGGACCTGGAGGAGCAGCGGGAGATCGCGTTCTCCACCGACCTGACCGCAGGCGACGGGTCGACGCCGTCGACGCCGCACCGAGGACCGGAGGGGAACGACGATGCGCATCACCGTCCTGGCGCTCGGCAGTCGCGGTGACGTCTATCCGCTGACGGCACTCGCCGCGGAGCTGGCCCGCCACGGCCACGAGGTACTCGTCGGGGCGTCGATGAACCTGGTCGACCTGCCCCGGCAGCTGGGGCTCGACGTGGTGCCGGTCGGGTGGAACCAGCAGTCGATGATGCAGACCGAGCGGGGCCGGGAGTGGGTCACCAAGAGCACCCTCGACTCCTTCCTCCAGATCACGATCGAGGCGTACCGGGACTACGGTCGGCGGTTCGGCGACGAGGCGATTCAGCTCACCGCCGGCTGTGAGGCCATCGTCTGTGCCGTGGTCAGCGAGCAGTGGGCCGCGACGTTGGCCGAGGCGCACGACGTCCCGCTGATCGCGTACGACCTCACGCCGTCGCGGCCGAACGACGTGGTGCCGCATCCGCTGGTGTCCGTCGACCCGCTGCCGACCCCCGAGGCGAACCGGGCGACCTACCTGCACTACACCCGGCGGGCCTGGCGGTACCGGCGGGACCTGATGTTCGATTTCCGTCGCCAGCTCGGGCTGCCTCCGATGCCGCCGCACCCGAAGCAGCTGCGGCGGCCGCTGGAACTGCAGGGCTACAGCCCCACCCTGGTGCCGGGCCTGACCTGGGACGCCTACCGTCCGATCGTCGGTGACCTCCGGCTGACCCCGGACGACCTGCACCGCGCCGGGATGTCCACCCTCGATCCGGAGCTGGCGCGGTGGCTCTCGGCGGGCGAACCACCGGCACTGTTGACGTTCGGCAGCACGCACGTGGCGGATCCGGCCGCGATGATGGCGGGCATCGAGCGGGTCTGCCGGTCGCTGGGGGTGCGTGCCCTGGTGGCCACCGGCTGGGGCCTGGCCGGGGTCGCGCCGTCCACGTCACCGCAGCTGCGGGTGGTGCCCTACGTGGACTACGACCTGGTGCTGCCGCACTGTGCCATGGTGGTGCACCACGGCAGCGCCAGCATCACCGCCGCCGGGGTGCGTGCCGGCATCCCCACCATGGTCTGCTCCTCCTACGCCGACCAGCCGTTCTGGGGCCGCCAGCTGGAACGGCTCGGCGTCGGTGTGCACGTGCGGTTCACCGACCTGTCCGAGGACGTGTTGCGCTCCGGCATGTCCCACCTGACCACCGCTGCGTTGCGGCGGCGCGCGGTACAGCTCGGCGAGCAGATGCGCGCGGAACCCCACGGCACGCTCGTCGCCGCCGACGAGGTCGACAAGTACCTCGCCGGATGAGCGGCGGAGCAGCCGCCCCCGACCGGGCCCGGGCGGTCGTCGAGGAGGTGGTCGGGCTGCTCGACCTGGTGACCGTCGACCCCGCCACGGTCACCACGGACCGGCTGGTGCCCGTCGCGGGGGTGTTCTCCGGTCGCGGCACGACGCGGGGCACCACCCGCCGGTACGGGGGGCTCATCGCCGCGCAGGCGCTGACCGCCGCCGCGCACACCGTGCGGTCCGGTCGACCGGTGCACTCGCTGCACGCCTACTTCACCCGGCCGGGCGACAGCCGCAGGCCCGTCACCTACCTGGTCGAGGCCCTGCGCGACGGCCCGTCCATGTCCGTCCGACGGGTGGTCGCCCTCCAGCGTGACACCCCGATCTTCTTCCTGACCGCCTCGTTCCACGATCCCGGCACCGGGCCGGCGCACGGGCGGCCGGCGCCCGAGGTCCCGCCACCGGACGAGGTGCCGACCCTGGCCCGGCTGCTCGCCGACGCCCCCGGCCGGTTGGCCGCGGTGCAGGACATGCTCTTCGCGTTCGACGTCAGGTACCTCGGCCCGCCGCCCGGCGGGCGGACCGACGGGGAGCGGGCGGGTGAGGCGCACCGCCGGGCCTGGGTGCGGGTGGCCGGGAGGCTGCCCGACGACGGGCCGCTGCACGCCGGCGCGCTGGTGCTCATCTCGGATCTGCCCCTGCTGCTCAGCGCGATGGTGGCCGGGCACGCGACCGAGTGGGGTCCGGGTGACCTCGGCGTCAGCATCGACCACACGGTGTGGTTCCACCGGCCCTGCCGGGCCGACGAGTGGCTGCTGTACGACTGCGACAGCCCGTGGGCGGCCACCGGTCGTGGCCTGGCGACCGGCCGCCTGTACGCCCGCGACGGCGACCTGGTGGCCACGGTGGCCCAGGAGGGCCTGCTGCTGACCCGGCCCGCCCGCTGAGCCGGGGAACGACGGACCCGGGACGGCCCGCCGCCGCCCTCAGACCGGTACCGCCTCGATCGCGCCGTCGGTGACGCCCGTGACGGCGAAGCCGGCGTCGGCGAGGAGCTGGCCGTACTCCGCCGCGGTGCGGTCCCGGCCCTCCATCAGGACCAGCATCAGCAGATCCACGATCCGGTTGCGGGGCGCCCCCCAGGTGCCCGCGCCGGCTCCGGTCTGCTGCGGCTGTGCCGGCAGCAGCTCCTCCAGCACCAGCAGCCGCGCCCCGGTCGGCATCGCCGCGCGCACCCGGGCCAGCACCCGGGCGACGTTGCCGTCGTTCCAGTTGTGCAGGACCCGCCGCAGCACGTACCGGTCGCCGTGGGTGGGCACCCGGTCGAAGAAGCTGCCGACGACGATCTCGACCCGGTCCAGGACCCCGGCGGCGGCGAGCCGGGCACGTCCCCGGGCCGCGGCCTCGGGCAGCTCGACGAGGACTCCGCGCAGCTCGGGGCGGGCCCGCAGGAGGTCGGCGAGCAGGCCGCCGTCGCCGCCGCCGAGGTCCACCACCGTACGGGCGTCGTCGAACAGCCGGGCGGGGGGCGGCGGCGGTTCCGGGGCGGTGGCCATCGCCCCGTTGAACGTCGCGGCCAGCTCCGGATGCCCGCCCAGGTACTGGTAGAAGGGCTCACCGAAGCGGTCGGTGAAGGCCGGCCGGCCGGTGCGGACGGTGTCGAGCAGGCCGCCGAACGAGGCGAAGACCTCCTGGCCGTACAGGACGGCCGTGTCGCGGACCGAACCGGGGACGTCGGTGCGCAGGTATTCCCCCATGCCGGACAGGACGAAGTCGTCGGGACCCGTCTGGCGCAGGACGCCGGCGTCGGCGAGCGCGGCGAGCAACCGGCGCAGCGCGACCGGGTCCAGCCCGGCGGCGGCAGCCAACGCGGCGCCGCCGGTGGTGCCCGTGGCGATCCGGTCGGCCAGGCCGAGCAGGGCGAAGACCGAGCATGCCTGCGCCGTCCAGGTGGCACAGAGGACGTTCAGCAGCCGCTTGCGGAAGTACTCGTCGTCACGCGCCACGGACGGCTCCCCGCGCCACGGCCCGCACCGGGGCCGGGCGACCCGACCGGGCCCACCCCGACGACCGTCCCCACGGCGGTGCGGCCGGCCCCCGTCGCCGGGGGCAATGCCCTTCCGTGCCCTGTCGCTGCCGCGGCATAATCGTTCTCCACCGAGCCTCTAGTGAATGTCGAGAGAAGTGCGGTCCGGGCCCGCCCACGCCTCGGTATCGTCAATTCGACCCGGGTCATCCTCGCATTAACCAGGGCGTGCTGACAATTATCGGAAATGCGGGCGGTGGGGGATTGAATGGGTGCCGTCGGAGCCGCCCGGACCGGGCCGCGCCCCGCCCGGGGTCGTCGCGGGCGGCGCAGGGCCCGGCGGGTGCCCGGGGCCGTCCCCGGCCGGCACGGCGTGCCGTGGTGACGCCGGACCTGGTGGTACGGCTGCGCCGCACGGCGGGCGACGGCCGGCCGGCCGCCCGTGCGCTGCTCGTCGAGACGGTCGCGGCGATGGCCGGTGCCCCGCCGGCCGCGATCGCGGTGGAGCGTTCGGCGGCGGGTGCGCCGGTGCTGTGCGGCGTCGCCACGGGCTGGCACGCCAGCCTCAGTCACACCCGTGGCCTGGTCGCGGTGGCGGTGTCCCGGATCGGACCGGTCGGCGTCGACGTCGAGGAGGTGCGTCCGCTGCCCGCGCTCGGTCTGAGTCGACGGTGGTTCGCCCCCGAGGACACCGACTGGCTGCGCGGCCGACCGGCGGACCGCCTCGGCGTCGACTTCCTGGCCCTGTGGACCGGCAAGGAGGCGGTGGCCAAGGTGTACGGCACCGGGTTGC
The DNA here is from genome assembly GCF_050942205.1 of Micromonospora sp. CA-248260. Classification (NCBI taxonomy): domain Bacteria; kingdom Bacillati; phylum Actinomycetota; class Actinomycetes; order Micromonosporales; family Micromonosporaceae; genus Micromonospora; species Micromonospora sp. CA-248260. The sequence goes on from NZ_CP192021.1 coordinate 2,781,932, forward strand.
GCGGTGGCCGGCTGCTGCGCCGGCGTACCGCCCCACCGGCACCACCTGCCTGGCGGCCCGCCGTCGACGATCCCGGGGTCCTGGTGACCCACCGGGAGTTGTCCGGCCACGTGTTGGCGCTCGCCAGCGCGCCGGCGTGCCCCGGGCACCCACGGCCGGTCCCCGGCCGCTGATGCGGACCGCTCTCGTCCTCGGTGGCAGCGTCGCCGGCATGATCGCCGCCCGGGTCCTGGCCGACCACGCCGACCAGGTGTGGATCGTGGAACCCGACGTGTTGGTGGACGCGCCGGTGATCCGCCGGGGTGCGCCGCACGGCAGCCAGGCGCACACCCTGCTCGGCCGGGGCCGGACCGTCATCGACCGGCTGCTGCCCGGCTTCGTCCGGCAGCTGGTGCGCGAGGGTGGCCAACTGGTCGGCAGTGGTCCCGGCGGCGCGCAGTGGTTCCTCGACGGCCGGGCGAAGGTCCCGGTGCGCGGCGGCAGCGTGGTCAGCGTGTCCCGTCCGTTCCTGGAGTGGCACATCCGCCGGCGGGTCCTGGCGCTGCCGAACGTGACCCTGGTCGGGGGCACCGCCGTCGGGTTGACCGCGACCGCCGGCCGGGTGGACGGCGCGTTGGTCCGCCCGACCGGCGGCACCGACGCCCAGCGGCACGGCGCGCAGCTGGTGGTGGACGCCACCGGCCGGTCCAGCCGGCTGGCCGACTGGCTGGGTCGGCTCGGTTATCCCGCCCCGGCCAAGCGTCGGATGGCCCTGGACCTCGGCTACGCCACCTGCCTGTTCCACCGGGAGCCGGGCCAACGGCTGGCCGGCCACGTGGCGGTCTACTCGGTCCACACGCCGAGCCGGGCGCGCAACGGTCCCAGCTCGATGACCCCCGTCGAGGGCGATCGCTGGCTGACGCTGGTCAGCGGTTACGGCGACCGGCGACCGGGCCGTGACCTGGGCGAGTTCCTGGCCCGCTGCCGGTCGAACCCGGCCACCCCGCTGCGGCTGCTGCCGGACGCGTGCGAGCCGGCCAGTGAGGTGTACGTGCACCGCTTCCCGGACAGCGTCCGCCGTGAGTTCGACCGGCTGGACCGGTTCCCGTCGGGCCTGGTGGCGATCGGCGACGCGGTCGCCTCGTTCAACCCGACCTACGGTCAGGGCATCTCGGTGGCGGCCATCCAGGCGGTCGCGCTGGACGAGTGGCTGGCCGAGCCCGGCGCGGTGGACGGGCCGGCGTACGCGTACTTCCGGCGGGTGCGGGCGGTGGTGGACGACGCCTGGGACTTCTCCGCCGCGCAGGACCGTTACCTGCCGCACGTGACCGCCGCCCGGCCGTTCGGGTGGCGGCTGCGCCGGGGCCTGGCCGAGGCGGTCCAGCACGCGACCGTGACCGACGAGGTGGTGCACCGGGCCTTCCTGGAGGTCGTCAACCTGACGACCGGGCCCGCGCGGCTGCGTCGTCCGGACATCCTCTGGCGGGTCGGTGCCGCCGTGTTGCGCCGGCACCGGGCCTGACCCCCGCCGCAGGCGCGGCAGTCGGACCTTCCGCACGACCAACCCCTTATGAGTGAAGACTGTCAATGGTGTTGATGTGTGGACAAAAGGGCTTTCTGCCGCTCGGTGTGGTGTTGTCGGGCGGCGGTGCGGGGTGCCGCCGAACCGATGTGCCGTCGCGGGCCAAAGCCCGGGTGACGACCCGCCCGGGGCCTGGCCGGTGGGCCCGCCGGGCCGGCCTTCTCGGCCCCTCCCGGCGGTCTGACCTCGGGCTTTCCATCGCTCCTCGAAGATGGCTTGAGCAATCTGCGACGGTCGCCCCAAAACCGGCTAGCCTCTCAGTCGAACCGCGCACGATCACGGAACGAAAAGACGTGAATTCTGCTTGGAACTGACGCTTATCTATGGTGATGGGTAAGGCTGTCGCTTTCATGCGGATCCCCGCAACGGCACGTCGAGAAGAGGGCGGACCGCTCTCGGGGGAGGGGCCATGGAAATCCAGATCCTGGGACCGCTCGTGCTCGCCCACGCCGGGGCGGTCACCACACCGACCGCCCCGAAGCCCCGCAGCGTGCTGGGCCTGTTGCTCCTCAACGCCGACCAGACCGTGCAGGTCTCCGCGTTGATCCAGGAGCTGTGGGGCGGGTCCCCGCCGGTGAGCGCGCTGACGACGCTCCAGACGTACGTCCTGCAGATCCGCAAGTGCTTCGCCGGCCTGCTCGGCGTGCCGGTCTCCGAGGTGGCCAAGCGGGTGCTGGTCACCGTGCCCGGCGGCTACGTCCTGCGGGTCGGTGCCGACGAGTTCGACCTGCGCCTGTTCGAACAGCTCGCCTCGGCCGGCCGGCGGGCCCTGGCAGCCGGCGAGAACGTCGACGCGGCGGCGCTGCTGGTGCGCGCCTGTGCGCTCTGGCGTGGTCCGGCCCTGGCCGACGTGCGGGCCGGCACCGTGGCCGAGCCCCGGCTCAAGGCGCTGGAACAGGTCCGGCTCAACACCCTCGAGCAGTGCATCGAGGCGCGGATGCGGCTCGGCCACCACCAGGACGTGCTGGCTGAGCTCACCCTGCTGATCGCCGAACACGGGCTGAACGAGAACCTGTGCGCGCAGCTGATGGTCGCGCTGCACCGCAGCGGCCAGCGGCGGGAGGCCCTGGCGGTCTTCCACCGGCTGCGTACGGCGATGGTGGAGGAGTTGGGGCTGGAGCCGTCCAAGCGGCTGCACCTGCTCCAGCAGGCGGTCCTCGCGGACGATCCGGCGCTGGAGGTGGCACCCCGCGACGACGGGCTGACCCAGCTGCTCGACCACCTCGTCCTGCAGCGTCCCCGCGTGCGGTAGCCGTCGCGCAGGCACCGCCCTCGTGCGACGCGGGGAGCCAACGGCCGGTCGAGGAGGAGCGGGCCTGGTGGACCGCTCAGGCCGGCACCGGCACGTACGCCGACTCGTCGCACCACGGCACCGCGCCGACGGCCCGGGCCAGGTCGAGCCCGGCGGCCCGGTGCGCGGCGGCGGCCGGGTCACCGAGCACGGCGGCCAGTTCGGCGAGGGTCTGGTCCACCGGTCCGAGTGAGATCGAGCCGCACTCCAGCCCGGCGAAGCGCCCCGCCCACGGCGTCAACTCCCGGTAGCAGCGCCGGGCGGCGGGCGCGTCGCCGAGGCGGGCCGCGACCTGGCCACGCACCGTCATCCAGTACAGCCACAGGTAGTCCGGGCGGATCGGCGCGTCCGGCCGCCACACCGCCCGGGCCGCGTCGTGGTCACCGGCCGACAGCAGGGCGTGGGCCAGCACGTCGTGGGCGTCGTCCGGCACCCGCGCGTGCACCTGCCGGAGCTCCTCGATCACCTCGTGCCCACGCCCGACGGCGGTCAGCACGGTGAACCGGCCCATCAGTCCCATCGCCGCCGCGTTCGGGCCACCGACGCGGCCCATCCGGTCACTGATCTCCGCGTACCGGCGTGTCGCCTCGTCGAGGTCGCCCCGGAACAGGGCGCGCAGGCCGGTGAACCAGCCCATGACGGCGAGGATCAGGCCGAGCTGCCCGGTGGTGGCCTCCTCGACCGCCCGGTCGACGTGGTGGTGGGCCCGGTCGAAGTCGGTGTCGGCGAGCGCCGCCTGGTAGAGGATGTGGTGGGCCTGGCAGCGGTACGCGGTCAGCCCTGCCGCTTCGGCCGTCGCCAGCAGTTCCCGGCCGACCCCGGGCAGTTCGGCGCGGTACACGGGGGCGACGGTGACGAAGTAGCGCGCATTGAGCGCGCGGCAGAGCACCGCCGGGTCGTCCTGCCGGCGGGCCAACGCGAGGGACTCCCGGGTGACCTCGTCGGCACGGCCCAGGTCGGCGCCCTCGATCTCGAACGCGAGGGTGCTCAACAGGCGCGAGCGCAGCACCGGACGGTCCCGACCGACCCGGGTCAACTCCTGCTCCAGCAGGCCGACCAGCGGCGCGTCGACCAGGCGGTCGGGCCGGATGGTCCAGGTGACCGGGGCGTCGATGCAGGTCAGCGCGGCATGGACGGCTGCCGGGTCGCCGACGCCGGTGGCCAGTCGTACCGCCTCGGCGCGGGCGGCGCGGGCGCCGACCACGTCCCCGGCGAGCGCGCTGGCAGCGGCCAGCTCGCGGTGCAGGTCGAGCCGGGTCCGGGCGTCGGTGGCCGGGGCCAGGCCGACGGCGCGCAGCGCACCGGCCCAGAGCGCGGCGGCCTCCCTCGGTGCGCCGAGGTCGCCGGCGCGACGGGCGGCGGTGGCGAGATGACCGATGGCGTCGACGGCGGTGGACCGGGTGAGGGCCGCGAGCGCATGCCGCCCCAGCGCCGCCGCGTCGTCGCTGCCCTGTTCCCGCAGCACGGTGAGGATGCGGGCGTGGATCCGGGTGCGGCGCAGCAGCGGCACGCTGTGGTAGAGCGCGTCGCGCATCAGGGCGTGGGCGAACCGCACCCGACCCGGCGCGGGTTCGACGAGCAGCCCCGCGGTCACTCCGGCCTCCAGGCCGTCGAGGACCGGCTCCTCCGGGCCGCCGTCGAGTGCGAGCAGGGTGTCGACGTCGGCTTCGGCACCGAACACCGCAGCGTGTCGCAGCACCGTCCGCGCGTCGGCAGGCAGTCGCGCCAGTCGGCGGGCCAGCACGTGGCCGAGGCCGGCGGGCACGCCGTCGAGCGCCGCTGCTGGTCCTTCGGCCGCGACCAGTTTGGCCAGCTCGATGGTGAACAGGGGATTGCCCGCCGACCGTTGTCCGACCGTGTGCGTAAGCTCGGGATCGGTGCTGTCCACCCCGTGCCGGCGCAGCAGCTCGGCGACGGCTTCCCCGTCCAGGCCGTGCAGCGCGAGATCGACCGCCGGCACCGCGGCCAGCGCCGCCCGTGCCCCCACCAGGTCGTCGGTGACCTCGTCCGGCCGGTACGTCGCCACGATGAGCATTGGCGCGGCGGTGAGGGCGGCGACGAGGTGCCGAAGGATGCGCAGGGTCTCCCCGTCGGCGCGGTGCACATCCTCGACCGTGAGGAGCACGGGGGCCTGCGCGGTCAGTCGGGCCAGGTAGGCGGCCAGCGCCCCGCGCAGGTGGAACTCGTCGTACTCGCCACGGGCCCGGCCGGTGGGTTCGGGGTCGAGCAGCAGGCGCAGGCCCGATGCCTCCGCCTCGTCGAGGGGGAGGAGCCGTCCGGCGGCGGTGACCACGTCGCGCCAGGCCCACGCCGGCGGTGCGCCCTCCACCTGCGGGCAGTGCCCGACGACCGGCTGCCAGCCGTCAGCGGTGAGGATGTCGGCGAGTTGTCGTGCCAACGTCGACTTCCCCGCCCCCGCCTCGGCGCCGATCCAGCAGATGCCCAGGCCGGTCACGGCGGCCCGGGCGGCGGCGGCCCGGAGCCGGGCGAGTTCCGCCGCCCGGCCCACCGGGCGCGTCTCGGGTGCCCCGACGATGGGGGCGGGCAGGAGCCTGACGGTCGCCCCGGGCGGCGCGGGAGCGGCGCTGTCCAGGCGTGGGCTCTGGCGCAGCAGGTCCGTCTCCAGGCTCCGCAACTCACGGCCGGGGTCGATGCCCAACTGCGTGGCCAGCGTGGCCCGCACGGTACGGAGCACGTCGAGCGCGTCGGCCTGCCGGCCGAGGCGGTACAGCGCGACCGCGAGCAGCACGGCGGCCCGCTCCCGCAGGGGGTGGTCGCGCACGTGCGGGTCGAGGTCACGGACGACCTCGCCCGGCCGGTGCAGGACGAGCAGGAGTTCCGCCCGCTGCTCGACGGCGGACAGCCTCAGCTGGGTCAGCCGGTCGTGCTCCCGGTCCGCCCACGGCTCCCCGACGAACTCGGCGTACGGGCTGCCGCCGTGCCAGCAGGCCAGGGCCTCGTCCAGCCCGGCGATCGCCACTGCGGGTCGCTGCCCCGGCTCGGGCGTGGTGGCCCGCAGTGCCGCCTCGAACCGCCAGGCGTCCACGTCCGGGGTCGGCAGTCGCAGGGCGTACCCCGGGGCGGCGGTGAGCAGGGTCCGGGCGGGGGTGCGCGACGGACGGTCCGGCTCCAGCGCCCGGCGCAGGTTCGACACGTACACCTGGAGGGCGGCCTGGGCGCGTGGGGGCGGGTCCCCCGACCAGAGATCCTCGATCAGCCGGTCGACCGAGACCGGGTGGCCGCCACCGGCGGTCAGTCGGGCCAGCACCGCGCGTTGCCGGGGAGCGCCGAGGTTGATCGTGACGCCGCCACGGCTGGCCCGCACCGGGCCGAACACGCCGATCGTCGTCACCCGGTGACCCTAGCCGGGCACGCGGGGCCGGGGGATCCCGCGTCCGACGCCCGTGGCCGCTCCGGTCGGGCCCCGGTCCGTGGCCGGGTGTCCCGCTGGTCCGTGGCCGGGCGTCCCGTAGGTCCGGTGTCCGAACGGGACGTCGGCGGCGGCTCGGCACCGCCGGGCCGCCGCCACACATCAGGGGATACGCCAACCCCGTCGCGGCGCGGTGCAGGTCAGCGGGTGGAGATGCCCCCGCTGAGCGCGGGGGAGGTCAGACCGGCCTCGTTCGAGACCACCACGACGTGGACGAACGCCTGGGGCATGTGGGTGAAGTGCCAGGTACGTCGTCCGGTGTCCGGGGTGCCGTAGATGACCGCCCGGGCGACGCCGACCTCGGTGGTGGGGATCGGCGCACCCCAGGTGGGTATCGGGGTCGGCAGCGCGGGTCCACCCGGCGGGGTGGTCGGCAGCCCCGGATCGGTGGGGGTGTCGTCCGGGGTGGTCTGAAGCCAGCTCAGGTCGATCCGGTAGTTGTCCTCCCGCACCGAGTTGTCGGTGAAGGTGACGTCCAGCGTCCGCTTGCCCTCCTGGTACCCGGCGGACAGCGTCAACGCGCTGGGCGCTGCCGGGGTGACGCGGTACTGCGGGCAGGACAGCGGGGCGACCTCGGGCACCGGTTGGCTGCCGTCGGGCACGTTGTTCGCGGTGACACAGAATCCGTGCACCCCGGCCAGCGCCGAACTCGGCACCGTGAAGGAGAAGCCGACGAACGCGCCCCGCTCGACGTGCCACAGGTTCGCCGGGCGGGTCACCGCAGGTGGTACGTCGGTCTGCACCGTCACCTGCACCGGGCCGCCGTTGGGATCACTGGCCCACCCGCTGACCCGGACCGCCCCGCCGACGTACTCCCACGACTCCAGCCAGCCCATCGGATACTTGTCGCTGCCCACCGGTGGCGGTGTCGGCTCGGCCGGGCTGTCGTCACAGGCCGGCGGCGGGTCGGGCACGTCGCAGTAGGGGCGGGCGAGCGCGGTCCCGTTCGCGACCACGGTCAGACCGGCGCTGAGGGTGAGCGCCAGGCCGATGGCGAGGAGTCTCTTCATGCCCACAGCAACGCAGGCACCACTTGTGCCGGACTTGGCGCGGCGGTCGGTGGCCGCGCTCAGCCGCCGCCAAGTGTCAGGAGCTTTCCTCGGTCGTCGCGCCGGGGCGCGCGGCGGCACGCAGAGAGGAACACCATGGGCAGCATTCTCGTCACCGGCTCGGTGGACGGCATCGGCCAGCGCACCGCGGCGCAACTCGTCGCCCGTGGGCACCGGGTCGTCCTGCACGCCCGCAACGAGGAACGGGCGGTGGTGGCCAAGGCGGCGGTTCCGGCCGCGGCCGGGATCGTGGTCGGCGACCTACGCTCCATCGAGGAGACCACGGCGCTCGCCCGGTCGTTGGCCGCGTTCGGCCGCTTCGACGCCGTCGTGCACAACGCGGGAATCGCCCGGCTCGACGCGCCGACGCGGGAGTTGACCCGGGACGGACTGGAGTCGACGTTCCAGGTCAACGTGCTCGCGCCGTACCTGCTGACGGCGCTGTCACCGCCGCCCGGGCGGCTGGTGTTCGTGTCGTCGGCGATGGCCGCCGACGGGCTGGCCGACCTGACCGACCTGCGGTACGACACCCGCCCCTGGCACGGCGTCGAGGCGTACTCCCGGACGAAGCTGCTGGACCTGGCGCTCGCCTTCGCGGTGGCCCGCCGGTGGCCCGGTGTGCTGAGCAACGCGGTCGATCCCGGCTGGGTGCGTACCAGGATGGGCGGCGACGCCGCACCGACGAGCCCGGACGACGCCGCGCGGGAACTGGTGCGCCTCGCCGTGGACGTCGACCCCGGGGCCCTGGCCAGTGGACGGTACGTCAGCGCGCGGGACTGGCGACCGGAGCGCTCGCGGATCGACCCGCTGGGGGACGAACTGCTCCTGCGGTGCGCGCAGCTCACCGGCGTCGAGTTGCCCGGACCGGGCCGGGCGGGAGGGGCCTGACGCCGGTCGGCCGGTGCGCCGAGGCCCACGGCGGTGGGCAGCGCCCGGCGACGGTCGTCACGCCGGTCGGTTGCCGGTGCGTCGGCGGCTCAGCGCGCCTGGTCGAGCCGGAGCGCCGCCTGCGCGACCGTCGACCGGCACGCCACCCCACGGTGCGGGTGGCGTGCCGGTCGGCGGCGGACTACTCGGCCGGGTCCCGGCGGGCCGGGCCGGCGACCGCATAGGTGACCAGCCCACCGATGGCGAGCACCGCCGCCACCACCGTGGCGGCCCGGCTGTCGGGCGGTTGGCCCTGCCACGTCGCGACCGCTCCCCAGGTGCCCGGCTGTGGGTAGAGGGCGGCGATGGTGGTCCAGCCCAGTGGCAGGAACCAGGACCGGGCGGCGCCGACCACCGTGGCGCACAGCGCCATCAGACCGAGCAGCCCGGTGGCGTCGCGGACCACCAGCGCGACCGGCCCGAACCGGGCTCCGGTGTGCCGCGTGGCGAGCAGGACCACCAGGATGATCAGCAGGCCGGCGAGCAGGTGCACCGCGCGCCGCCAGGCCCAGCGCACCGACGCGGTCCGCTCCAGGTTCTCGTCCGGGCCGGCGAGGGTGGGCGCGAGCGCCGTGACCATCAGCAGGACGGTCAGGACGACCATCATCGGGGTGACGTCCCGCTCCTTGGCGAAGGCCAGGTACAGCGCCCAGAGCACCGCCACCCCGCCGACTGCGGCGGCCAGCGCCAGCGGCACGTGTCGCGACCGTAGGTAGAGCAGCGTCCAGGTCACCGGGCACTCCGCGACAGCATCCCGGTGGGATCCTGGCAGGCCCGCAGGGCGTCGCGGACCGTAGTGACCCGGGCCAGCGCCTCCGCTTCGGGCAGGTCACGCAGGCCCCGCCACAGGGTGACCGCCTCGGGGTTGATCCCGGGGTCCTCCTCGATCATGCCGGGAACCACCCCCACGGACGACCGCGGCTCACGGCCCAGGAGCCAGTAGGCCGCCGCCCGTTCGACCACCTCGTCGCCCTCTTGGCACTTGCCGTCGTACGGGACGCCCAGGTGCCCGACGATCTCGGGGACCACGGCGGCCGGGTGGGCGAGCCGGCCCCGCTTGTCGATTCGGATCTCGATCGTGACGACACCCGGCTTGGTGACCGGTGTGACCTGGTCGAACGTGATCGTGCGGGTGTCCTCGTGCACGACGGCCGCCGCATCAGGCATTTTCGCCAGCGCCGTGAGGCCCTCCCGGGCCAGCGGGGTCACCGTGTCGAGCACCTTGGCGTGGACCCGGCTGACGCACACCGTCGGGGTGTCGTCGGTGCACACCAGCTCCTGCGCGACCGGGTCGACCGGCCAGTTGAGCGTGTCCCGGTCGTGGGGGAGGACCGTCGTGGCCACCACGAACCCGAGCAGCACCGGCAGCACCGCCATCGCCCGGACCCGCCAGCCGTCGGCGACGTACAACAACAGGCCGGTGGCGGCGAGCGTGATCATCGAGATCGCCAGCGCGCCGCTGACCCGGTTGTCGATCGTCTGGTAGTCGTGGAACGGGCCCGAGCCGTGGGCCGGGGAGATCGCCGCGGCCACCCGATCCGGCGTACCGACGGTGACGAAGAAGACCAGCAGCACCCCGCCCACCGCCAGCGCCGGTGCGGTCACCAGGGCGGGCAGCAACCGCCCGATCCCCAGTCCGAGCCACCCCGCAGCGACCAGGGACAGCGCACCGACCGTGGTGACGACGACGAAGTGCAGCAGGGGCAGGTACGACGCGGTGGTGACGATCCAGGCGATGCCCGCCACGGTCACCAGGAGATAGGCGGTCACGAGGGTGAGGGCCATCGTGCCGAGCACCGGCAGCATCCGCCCGGCGCGGGACCGGGCGGTGGTGGCGAACAGTTCGCCGACCTTCGCCCGGTGCTCCCGGCGACCCTGCCAGGCGCCGGCTGCGAGGGCCAGCGGCCACAACAGGAGCAGGTACTCCCGGATGGCCAGGGCCAGGGCCATCCAGCCACTCGACCAGCGGCCGGTCGCCACGTACAGCGCGCCGACCCCGACCACCACCGTGACCAGCGCAGCGCCGACCGCGGCGGAGCGGCGCAGTTCGATGCCCATGATGCTCATCCGGGCCCCCCGCTTTCCTTCGGGCTGCGGTGCGGCGTGGACGGTCCGCCCGCTCATCGGGCGGCCTCCGCGCGGTGCTGACGCAGCAGCGCGGAGTAGCCCCGCTCCGCCGGGCTGTCGCCGGCGTGGCCCGCGTCGCCCTGCGCGGCGAGCACCTCGGGCGTGCCCCGCCACACCAGGCGGCCCTCGTTCACCAGCACGACGTCGGTGCAGGCCGCCGCCACGTCCTCGACCAGGTGGGTGGAGACCAGCACGCAACTGTCGGTGCCGAGGTCGCGCAGCAGCTCACGGAAGTCGAGTCGCTGTTCCGGGTCGAGGCCGACGGTCGGCTCGTCGAGCAGCAGCAGCCGCGGGTCGTTGACGATGGCCTGGGCGATGCCGGCCCGACGCAGCATGCCGCCGGAGAGCGTCTTGAGCCGGGCGTCGGCCCTGGCGGTGAGCCCGACCCGGTCGATGGCCCGCTGCACCGCCGCCGGGATGGCGGACCTGGGCATCTCCTTGAGCCAGGCCAGGTAGCCGACGAACTCGCGCACCGTGAACCGGGGGTAGTAACCGAAATGCTGGGGCAGGTAACCCAGGTCGCGGCGCACCGGTCGCAGCTCGGCGCGGCCGTTGACCGGGTGCCCGAGCAGCGTCAACCGGCCACCGGCCGGGGCCACGACGGTCGCCAGGGCCCGCATCAGCGTGGTCTTGCCCGCGCCGTTGGGGCCGAGCAGCCCGTGCACGCCGGTGCCCAGGGCCAGGTCGAGGCCGTTGACGGCCAGGTGCCGACCGGCCCGGACCTGTAGGGCCTCCGCGTGGATCGTCCAGGGATAGGTGGTGGCGGTCGTCTCGACCGCGCTCACGGCACGCATCGTCGTCATCTCCTTCAGTGATCGCCTGGGGGCGGCGTGGGATACGGCCCGGAGGGCCGGGTGGCGGGTGGCGGGTGGGGGTTACCCGTGGTGGGAGAGCCGCCGGAATCCGTTGGCCCGCAGGAGGGCCATGATGGTCAGGACGACCGTGGCCAGGGCCCAACTGGGGGCGCTCTGCGCCGACAGCAGCACCGGCAGCCGGGCGGCGACGAGGCTGGGGGCGACCACCGCGAGCGTCCAGACCGTGACCAGTCCGATCGCAGCGTGGCGTACCCCGACGAGGGTGCCCAACAGGAGCGTGGCGGCGGTGAACGCCAGGCAGGGCAGCAACATCAGGGCAAGCGACATCCCGGTGCCGGCACCGACCACCGCGAGCACGGGAATGACGAACGCCAACACCGCAGCCGTACGCCGCAGCAGCATCGTCAGACCGCTGGCGGGCGTGGCGGCGATCAGCTCCCAGGCCGGGTCGGCCCGCCGGTGCCAGGCGACGGCCACCCCGGGCAGCGGTGCCAGTGGTGCGATGAGCAGCACCAGCGAGGGGGTGCCGACCCACAGCGCACCGAGTACGGCCGCACACGCGAGCACCGTGCCGGTCATCGCCAGCCACGGCAGCAGCGTGCCGACGAACCAGCGGTGTCGCAGCACCGACCAGGGCCGGCTGCGGCCGACGGGCACCGCCGCCGTCGCGATCTCGCGGTCCAGCACCAGCGCGACCTGGTCGATCACGGCCCGGCTCGCCCCGGTGGTGCTGCCGGCCAACCGGGCGCGGCAGTCGGCGCAGTCCTCCAGGTGCACCTCGATCGCCCAGACGCCGGGTTCGTCGAGTTCCGGATCCCCGGCGGCGTAGCGTTCGATCTGGGACAGGCTGGGGTGGGTGGTCATGACAGCGCCTCCCGGAGGGCGATGCGGGCTCGGCGGACACGGGATTTGACGGTGTTCTCCGGTACGCCCAGCAGCACCGACGCCTCCCGCGAGGAGAGCCCGTCGAGGACGGTGGCCCGCAGCGCGGCCCGGACCTCGGGTGGCAGGACGAGCAGGGCCTGTTCCAACTCCTGGCCGATCCGCGCGGCCATCACCTCGTCCTCGGCGGCCGGGGCCGTGCTCGGCATCAGCTCCACCTGCGGCAGTCGGCCCTTGCGCGCCCGGTGGCGGAACGCGTCGACCAGGCGGTGGGCGGCGATGGTCCACAGCCAGCCCACGGCGCTGCCCTGCGCCCCGGCGCTGTCCCTGCCCCGGGGACCGGCGAAGCTGCCCGCCGCCCGCCAGACCGCCAGGTAGGTGTCCTGGAGCACCTCGGCGACGACGTCGGGGTCGGCGCAGCGACGGCGCAGGCGCACCTCCAGCCACGGCGCGGTACGCCGGTAGAGCTCGTCGAACGCCCGCCTGTCTCCGCGGGCGACGCGTCGTACGAGTTCACCCTCGTCGGCCGCGTCCAGGTCTGTTCTCACACCCGGTCAGACGACGGGTCCACCGGGAATGGGTCCGGCTTCCGCGTGATCGTCGTCACATCCAAGATCGCGACCGTGCGGTGTGGTCCGGCCACCCGGGGTGGGGAGGGCAGGGTCGCCGGTCCCGGCCGGGCGGGTCATCCGGCCGCCGCCAGCGCGTCCCGCAGGTGGGCGTGGGTGTCGTCGTCGAACGCGACGAGCCGGATCCGTTCGAGGTTCGTCGGGGTGGCCCGGACGGTCGCGACGGCGACGCGGGCGGCCCGGTCGGGCGGGTAGCCGTACACGCCGGTGGCGATGGCGTCCACGTTCTCCCGCGTGATGTCACCCTTGACGACCTCGATCACTGCCATCGCACAATCCTGACACATCAGGGCGAAGCCCCGCCGGGTCGCCGGTCCCCGCCGGCACCGTCCGGCGACCCCGTGGGCGGCCGTGCCCGGGGCTGCCGGCCGGCGGGGGCCGACCCACGCTAGTTTGCTCGGATGAGTCTGCTCGATGACGTCGCCCAGCGCGACGGTTGGCGGTGCTGGGTGTGCGACGAGCCGGTCGACGCCGACAGGTCGGTGAACGACCCCCGGGGGCCCAGCGTCGACAGCCGCACCGCCGACCGGAAGGCCAAGGTCGTCGAGCGGCTCGCGCACCGTGCCTGCAACACCCGCAAGGGCGCGGTCAAGGTGGTCGTCGCCTGGCCGGACCGGCTGCGCGTGGTGGAGCCCGCACCGCTGGTCGCCGTCGCCGAGCGGCTCGAACGCAAGGGCGGCCGGGAACTGGTGGCCCGCTGCCCCAGCCGCCGGGACGCCCAGGAAGCGGCCGACTGGCTGGTGGACCGGTTCTCCCGGTTGGTGCCCGGGCTGCCGGTGACCGCCAGCGTCGAGGCGGGCGGCGGACAGTACCTCGTCGCCCTGGCCGCCCACCGCCGCTGACCGGCGACCCGGCTGGCCGGCGACCCGGCTGGCCGGCGACCCGGCTGGCCGGCGACCCGGCTGGCCGGCGACCCGGCTGGCCGGCGACCCGGCTGGCCGGCGACCCGGCTGGCCGGCGACCCGGCTGGCCGGCGCCGCGATGGCCGTTGGCAGGTGGCCGAACGACGGTGGCAACGGTCGGCCGGGCGGGGCGGCGGCCCCGGTGGGTGCGCCGTCCGTCGGCGTCAGAAGGCTCCGGGCCCGGCGTTGACCTGCGCGTAGGAGGGAAGGTCCCCGCGTACCGGATGGCCGTCGCGGACGGCCAGGGCCGTCTCCACCGTGGCGGCGAGGGCGGCGCGGAAGAGCAGGGAACCGGTGCTGATCCGTCGTACGCCGAGCTCGGTCAGGGCGGCGACGGTGTGCCGTCCGGGCAGGAAGAGGACGTTCACCGGGACGTCGACCGCCGCCACGACGGCGGCGATGTCGGCGGGCTCCGCCAGACCGGGAACGAACACGGCGTCGGCGCCGGCGTCCGCGTACCGCCGGACCCGACGCAGGGCCTCCGTCAGGTCGCCGGGGCGTTGCCAGTGGGTGTCGGTCCGGGCGTTGACGAACAGGTGGGGGACCTCCCGCTTCACCGAGCGGATCAGCGTGGCGTGCGTGTCGGCCGGACCCATGGCGTCCTCCATGTTCACCCCGACGGCTCCCGCCTGCGCCACCGCGACCGCGGCGTCGACCGAGCCGGTCTCGATGTCGACGGTGACGGTGACCGGGAGGGTCGCCAGGCTCCGGGTGAGGCGCAGGGTGTCGGCGTCGGCGGCGTTGACCCCGTCGGGCAGGCCGTTGGCGGCCGCGACGCCGAGGCTGGTCGTACCGAGCGCCGGGAACCCGGCGTCGACCAGGGCGCGGGCCGAGGCGACATCCCACACGTTCGGCAGGACCAACGGATCGCCGGTGCGGTGGAGTGCGGCGAAGTCCCTCACGCCCGCGCCGCCGCCGTGGTGGCCGGTGGGCCGGACGGAGAGTCGTTCAGGACGGCGTCAGGACAGCTGGTCGGCATGGGGTGAACCCTACGACCCGCACCGCGCGACGACCGGCCGGCCGGGAGCACGGGCCCGCCCCCGCACGCCGCCGCCGACCCGCGAGGACCCGCTATCCGACGGCCGTGCCTGGTCACCGGCGATCGACGGGCGGGGTGTGCGTCGAGGCCCTAGGGTGGCGGCTCTGGCCGGCCGATCGAGGGAGAGACCGTTGTCGCCGTCGTACCACCCCGCCCGTCGGCGCAGCGCCGTCGTCGCCCTGAGTCTGGTCGTCGGGCTCGTCGGCTGCGCCGCGCCCCGGGCCGAACGGGCGCAGCCGCCACCCGTGCGGGTCGAGGAGACCCAGGAGAGCCTGCGCGACGGCAGCGCCTCGCCCGCCCCGGCCGGCCCCCGGCCGGCCTGGTCGGCACCGGTGCGGCGGCTGGACCAGGAGTTGGCCGAGGTCGGGCAGCTCATCGTCGTGCCCGACGAGCGGGAACTGCGCGCCGTGGACCGCGCCACCGGGCAGGACCGGTGGCGGCACCCGTTCACCACCGGCTACCGCTACGTGGTCGTCGGCGGGTCGATCGTGGCCGGCGACAACGACGACGGCGGTGTGGAGGTGCTCGACGCGGCCACCGGCGTCACCCGGTGGCGGGCGGCGGAGACCCAGGACGTCGTCGTCGACGACCGGGCCGTCTACGCCCGGGAATGTGCCGGCACCGGCAGGTCGGCGACCTGCGCGATCATCGGCCGGGACGTGCAGACCGGTCGCCAACTGTGGAAACTGCCCTCCGACCGGTTCGCTCGGGTGAGCGACGTGACCCTCGGCGCGCGCACGCCGTACGCGCCGGCTGCCGGCCGGTACGTGGCGGTACGGCTGAGCACGTCCGACCGCCCGGCCACCTACACCCCCGTCGCCCCGACCACCGGCCGGACCGGTGCCGGGCGGCTGCCGAACCGGGCCTGGTACGGGTTCGTCGCCGGTGACCTGCTGGTGAGCACCGACAACGATCCGCCCAAGGGTGACCAGCGTTGCACGGTCAGCATCACCAGCGTCCAGGCGGCCAGTGGAGGCCGGGGCTGGTCCGGGGTGGTCTACAGCGGGCGCCGGGAGAACGGCGAGTGCGCCAAGCGGTTGGTCCACGACCGCAGCGGGCAGACCCTGATCGGCAGCGGCACCCGGCTCGTCGCGGTCACCGCCGACGAGCGACCGCAACTGGTGGACCTGCGCACCGGCGCGACGGTCTGGAAGGGGGCCGCCGCCGGCGTACCGATCGATGGTGACGACCGGTCGGTGCTGGTGCGCGACAAGGCCGACACGGGCGGGTTGGCGTTGCTCGACCTGGCCACCGGCGCGTCCCGGTGGACCGTGCCGGATCCGGCGCTGCCCGGCACGTCGGCGAGCTGGCGGTCGGCGGTCACCGGGGGACTGGTGGCGGTCAGCGGGGCCGAGGACGGCCGACCGCAGGTGCTGGTGTACGACGTCGGCACCGGTCGTGAGCTCGGCCGCTACCCCGGCTGGCTCGCCGGGGCGGGGCGGGACTGGGTCGCGGTCAGCCATTCCGGCACCGGCGGTCTCGCGGTGGACCTGCACACCTTCTGAACCTGACGACCGGGCACCGGCGGCGACGTGCCCCGGCGGAATCCGCCGGGGCACTCAGCTCACCGCCGTCGGCGGCCAGGGTGGCGTCGGGGCAGTGCGGTCGGCGCGGTCGCCGACCGGTCAGTCGTCGTCACCGTCGTCCGAGTCGTCATCGTCGTCGTCGTCCTTGCCGGACCTGTCGTCGTCGTCCGCCTTCTCCTGCTCGGACTTGACGACGGCGCCGTTCTCCCGGTCGACCTCGACTTCGTGCTCGGTGTCGCCGTTGATGATCTCCACGCTCCACACCGGGCGGCCCTCCTCCTGCTCCCGCTCGATCTCGGTGATCTGACCAGCGCCCACCTTGGCCAGGGCGATCTCGCCGGCACGCTGCTGGCTGACCGCGTCGTCGGTGGTCGGGGCGGTGCTGCCACCGGGAGCCGGCGAACCGGTCGTCGGCGTGCCACCGGGCGTGCCGGGCGTGGAGGCGGTGGCACTCGGGTCGACCGGGGCGGGAGCGGTCGTCTCGGCGGTGGGCGTGGCGACCGGTGCCCGTTCCGCGGCGGACACGCCGAGCGCCGTGCCGGTGACGGCGAGGACGACGGCGCCGCCCGCGGCCGCCAGGAGCAGGGATGTGCGCTTCATGGTGCGTACCTCCGGGGTTTCTCGGTTGTTGCAGTGAGCGTGCCCCGGCGGTGGATAGCGGCGCGCTGTGCCGACCCTAAGCTCCGGTTAAGGACGACCCGGGCGGTCCGAGCCGGAGTGTCACGACCGCGCCGCCCGCCGCGCCACCACCCAGGTCGAGCTGTCCGCCGCTGGCCTGCGCGGCGCGGCGGGCGATGTCCAGCCCGAGACCGGTCGACCCGGCCCGGCTGGCACCCCGCTCGATCAAGCCGGCCGGGATCCCCGGTCCCGCGTCGGCGACGGTCAGGGCGGCGCCGGCGGCCTCCCGGGTCAACCGGACGGTGAACCCGTTGCCGTCCGGGGTGTGCGCGAAGACGTTGCCCAGCAGGGCGTCCACGGCTGCGGCCAGCTCGTCGGCGGGCACCCCGACCGGCAACGGTCCGGCCGCCAGGTCGAGGGTGACCGTGCGGCCGGTGTCCTCGGCGAGCACCGACCAGAAGGCGACCCGTTCGCCCACGATCGCGGCGGCGTCGGCGGTGACCGTGCCGGGGCCGGTGTCGTCGGGGACGCTGCGCCAGCGGGCCTGCCGGATCAGGCCGGTGACCGCCCGCTCCAACCCGTCCACGGCCGCCGCCACCCGGGCCGCGTCGTCCGGGTCGCGCAGCGACTCCGCCTCCAGCCGGAGCGCGGTCAGCGGCGTACGCAACCGGTGCGACAGGTCGGCCACCTGCTCGCGTTCCTCGCGCAGCAGCACCTGGATCCGGGCGGCCAGGTGGTTGAGCGCACCGGCGACCTCGCGCAGTTCCGGTGGGCCGGCCGGTTCGGCGCGGGCGGTCAGCTCGGCGTTGGCCAGCCGGTGCGAGACCGAGGAGAGTTCGGTGATCGGCCGGACCAGGGTGCGGGCCAGCCGGTCGGCGACGGCGAGGCCGAGCAGCACGAGCACGATGCCGAGCGCGGCCAGCACCAGCCAGGCGCGGGCCACCCCGGCAGTGACGTCGGCCCGGGGCACCACGGTGCGGATCACCCCGGTGCCGTCGGGTCGGCCCTGCACCGCGATCACGATCTCCCGACCGCCGTCCAGCTCCGCGGTGAGGCTCTGGCCCCGGGCGGCGAGGGCCACCGCGGGGGTACGCGGTTCCTGCGCGCCGAGCACCGTGCCGTCGGGCAGGTAGACGCTGACCGGTCGACCCGACTCGGCGGTGAGCTGCTCGACGGTCAACCGGATCGTCGCGGTGTCGGCGGTGCCGACCACCGGCACCAGCCCCTGCACGTCGGCGGTGGCCCGGACGGTGGCCCGGTCCTCGGCGACCGTGCGCACCAGCAGGGCCAGCGGCACCAGGAAGGCGACCAGGGTCAGACAGGTGGTCGCCGCGACCAGGAGCGCCAACCGCCGTCTCATCCGTCCTCCTGTCCGGCCGCACCCCGGCGGCCCCGCCGCAGGGGCGGGCGAGCCTGCTCACGGCCACCGCGCCGGGTGGGGCAGGTGCACCACAGCTTGGCAGGCTAGCCGGTCCGCCGGCGGCCGGGTCACCCGTTAACCCTCGTTTATCCTCGCGCCGTGCGGGGCTTGGCGGCCGATCCGGCATAGTCGGGGCATGGGTCGTCGCGCGTTCCTCGCCACCGCCGGCTGGCTGGCCGCCGCCGTGCTCGCCACCCTGATCGGGGTGGCCGCGATCCGGTTGGTCGGCGAGAGCATCACCGGCACGCCCGGTGGGGTGCGCAGCCAGGCCGAGGTCGAGCGGGCGTTGGCGGCGCCGGCCCCGGCGACGCCGGCCACCGCGTCGCCGGGCCCGGCGGGTCCCGGGCCGTCGTCGGCCGCGGCCTCCTCGACGCCCGGCCTGCGCCGCAGCTTCTCCACCCCGGGGGGTACGGCGGTCGCCGAGTGCGTGGGGGCCGACGTGCGGCTGGTCTCCTGGGCGCCGGCCCAGGACTACCGGGTCAAGGACGTGGACCGGGGGCCGGACGACGACGCGGAGGTGACCTTCGCCGGCCCGGCTGGGGAGTTCGAGGTGAAGGTCGGCTGCATCGGCGGCGAGCCGGTGGCCCGCCCGGGGGGCGGTGACTGACGGCCCTGCGGGCCGGGCAGGCGCACGGTCAGGTCGGTTCGACCCGTCGACACGGCGAGCATCGTCGATGCCTTGACACTCCTGATGCGATCGCTAACACTTGTCTGCAACGCGCACGTAACAACCAGGATGCTTCGGCGGCACTCCCGCGAAGTGCTCTGGAACTGCTCGTTCGGCACGTCACCCAGACCGGGGTCGGGAGTTCCCGGGACGGACCCGCCCGCCGCTATGTTAACGCTAACATGCGGGCGACTCGTAACGGCGGTGTCCGGCCCCGGCGGCAACCGTGGGCCCGGTCGACCACCGCGGGCGGCCCCGGTGTGGGGCGGCCCGGGGAGCGGGGGTGGTCGGTCGCACCGGTGTCGTGCCACGGGTGGGGGCGACCGTCGGCCCGACCGGAGGTCTCCCGTCGTTGTCCGTTGCCGAGGCCACCCGGACGACCCCGTCCGTGGTCCGACCCCAGAGAGGCCAGGTCACGTGATCGACCAATTCCTGCCCCGGACCCCGGCGCGTGCCGGCGACGTCCCGGCACCGTCCCGCCGTGTCCGGTCGCCACGTCGGCTGCTGGTCGCGCTGCTGGCCGCGGCGACCGCGCTGGTCGGCGGGGTGGTGGTCGCGTCGTCGCCGGCCACCGCCGCCACCAGTGCGTTCCGGGGCATGAACTGGGCCGTGCTGGGGGACAACTTCAGCACCGGCCCGCTCGTCGTGCAGGGTCTCAGCGCATCCGACAGCAACGCGACGGTACGCGCCAAGGCCAACGCCCTCTACGACGACATGGCCGCCACCATGGGGATCAACACCGTGCGGCTGCCCGTCAACACCCACACGGTGGGAACGGCGTGGTGGGAGGCGTACCGGGGGGCCATCGACGCGGCCACCGCCCGGGGGTTCAAGGTCATCCTGGCCTACTGGGAGGACGGCGCGGCCTCTGGCGGCCGGATCACCAACCTCGCCGCGTGGAACGCGATGTGGACCACGGTGACCAACACCTACGGCACCAACCCCAACGTCTACTTCGAGCCGATGAACGAACCGCACGGTTACAGCTCGGCGGACTGGCGCAACGTCGCGGCGAACTGGCTCAGCTCCCACCCCTCGGCACCGCCCGGCCGGGTGCTGATCGGTGGCACCGGCTTCAGCCAGGACCTGCGGGACATCTGCAACGACAGCCGCTTCAACGCCACGCTGCTCTCCTTCCACTACTACGCCTTCTTCTACGGCGCGATGACCTACGACGCCTTCCTCGGTCACATTCAGGCCCGCCTGGGCAACTGCGCCTCCCGCGCGGTCGCGACCGAGTACGGCGCGCCGATGAACGACGGCCGCAACTACGCCGACGCGAACAGCACCGACAACTTCGTGCGCTACATCCGGGCGATGGCCCAGGTGATGCGGGACAACCAGATGGGCGGCACCTACTGGCCCGCCCTCGGTGGCAAGCCCGGCACCATCGGCTACGACTGGTACTCGATGTACGCGCTCACCGGCACCGGCACCGACCTCAACCTGACCGTCCGCAACCCCTCCGGCGCCGACCGGGTCCGCTACGGGTGGGGTGACGCCGTCGGCGGTGGCCCCACGACGCCGCCCCCGAGCACCGGGACGTACTACCGGGTCACCGTGCGGCACAGCGGCAAGGCCATGGACGTGCAGCAGCCCAACACCGACAACGGCGCGCGGGTCGGCCAGTACACCTACGCCGGCAACGCCTGGCAGCAGTGGCAGTTCGTCGACGCGGGCAGCGGCTGGTGGCGGCTGGTCAGCCGGCACAGCGGAAAGTGCCTCGACGTGACCAGCGCCTCCACGGCCGACGGTGCCGAACTCATCCAGTACACCTGCGGCAGTGGCACCAACCAGCAGTTCCAGATGGTCACCAACGGCAGCTACTTCCAGCTCCGGGCCCGGCACAGCAACAAGTGCGTGGACGTGCCGGCCTCGTCGACCGCCGACGGCCAGGTGCTCAAGCAGTACACCTGCAACACCGGCGCCAACCAGCAGTGGTCCCGCACCACCGTCTGACGACGTGACGCCGGGGGTCGGAACCGGGCGGGCGGCTCAGCCGTCGGCCGGTCCGGCCCCCGGGCCGTCGTCCACCGTGGGGAACGAGACCTGCACCCGCAGCCCGTCCCCGCCACGGGCGGACGCGGTGATGATGCCCTCGTGGGCCCGGGTGATCGAGCGGGCGATCGACAGGCCGAGGCCCGCGCCGCCGCTGTGGTCGATGCGGACACCGGACCTGCGCCGGAACGGCTCGAACAGGGCGGCGACCTCGTCCGGTGGCACGTCGTCGCCGGTGTTCTCGACGACCAGCGCGGGCTCCGTGCCCACCCGGACCTCCAGGGTCCCGCCGGGCCGGTTGTACTTCACGCCGTTCTGCACCAGGTTGGCGACCAGCCGCTCCAGCAGCACCTGCTCGCCCACGACCAGCCGTGGGCTCAGTTGGCTGGTGATCGTGACGTCGGCCCCGTCGGCCCGGGCCCGGTGGGCGTCGAGCACCGTGGTGACGATCCGGTCGAGCCGCAACGGGGTACGGGTCAGCAGGCCACGGTCGCTCTCGCTGAGCACCAGCAGCCCCTCGATCAGGCGTTCGTTGCGTTCGTTGGTCTCCAGCAGTTGCGCGGTGAGCAGCGCGAGCTGGTCGTCGTTGAGGCTGCGGGCCATGCCGACCTCGATCAGGGTGCGCTGGACGGCGAGCGGGGTCCGCAACTCGTGTGACGCGTCGGCGGCGAACCGGCGCTGGGCCTCGTAACCCACCGCGATCCGGTCCATCATCTCGTCGATGGTGCGGCCCAGGACGGCCAGTTCGTCGCGGCCCGGGCCGGGCTTCAGCCGGTGCCCCAGATTCTGCGGGCCGACGTTGGCGATCACCGGGACCAGGTCCCGCAGCGGACGCAGGCACCAGCGGGCGGCCGGGTAGCAGGCCGCCAGCATGCTCAGCAGCACGACCGTCAGGGCGATCGCCTGGGGAATGCGGGGCCGCCGGAACACCTGCACGCAGGCGAACGAGGCGTCACCGTCCGGCGCCTGCCACGCGGGCCTGGCGCACCAGGACGGGCCGAACTCCCGCCACAGTGACAGCAGCAGGTCGGCGGCCGGCGTGACCAACGGGGCGGCGAGCAGGAGCACCCCGAAGGCCAGGAGCATCCGCCGGGCCGGGGAGGGGAACCTCATGCGCCGAGCCGGTAGCCGACGCGGGGGATGGTGTGGATCACCGGCGGGTCGCCGAGCTTGCGGCGCAGCGTCATCACGGTGGTCCGTACCGTGTTGGTGAACGGGTCGGTGTGCTCGTCCCAGGCCTGCTCCAGCAGGTCCTCGGCGCTGACCACCCGGCCAGCGGCGCGCATCAGCACGTGCAGCACGGCGTACTCCTTGGGGGACAGCGAGAGCGGCAGCCCGTCGCGGGAGGCGGTGTGCCGGGTGACGTCCAGCACGATGCCGTCCTGCTCCAGCACCGGGGGCAGCGCCGGCGTCGAGCGTCGCGACAGCGCCTGCAACCGGGCGGCGAGTTCGGCGAAGGCGAACGGTTTGGTCAGGTAGTCGTCCGCGCCCAGGCCGAGACCCTCGACCCGCTGGCGGATGCCGGCCGCGGCGGTCAGCAGCAGCACCCGGGTCCCGGTGCCGGAGCCGGCGATCCACCGGCACACGTCGTCACCGGTATGGCCGGGCATGTCCCGGTCGAGCACGGCCACGTCGTAGCGGTTGACCGCGAGCCGTTCCAGGGCGCTGTCGCCGTCGTAGACCACGTCGACGGCCATGGACAACCGGCGTAGCCCTTCGGCCACCATGTCGGCCAGCACCCGCTCGTCGTCAGCCATCAGCACCCGCACTACGTCTCCCGCCGCTCGTTCCAGGGTGTCCGGGACCGTCGGCAAGGCTGACACCCGCCGGATAAAGAACCGATAAGGGTGCCGCTGACGCGGCACCCACGGCTGGCCCCTCAGCATCGGAGCAGTTCCTGCTCCCGATCGCACAGGTTGGTGACACCTTGCTCCGACTCGCCACGAATTGTGTCATGGTCGCGCTGGCCGCCACCGCGCTCACCCTCGCCCCCGTCGGTGTCCGGCCGGCGGCGGCGATCGCCCACGGTGAGGACGCGGCCGACGGCGCGTACCGGTTCTCGGTGCGGCTGACCATGGTCGACCTGCCGGTTGCCGGTGGCGGCACCCGGGACAGTTGGTGCTCCGGCGCGTTGGTCGCGCCCCGCTGGGTGATCACCGCCGGGCACTGCTTCCGCAGCCCCGGCGGGCAACGCGTCAGCCGGGTCGTGGCCCGCCGGACCCTGGTCACGGTCGGCCGGACGACCCTCGACAGTCGGGCCGGCCACCAGGCCGAGGCCATCGCGGTCCGCCAGTCGGACGCCGCCGACGTGGCCCTCGTCGAGTTGGGCACCCCGATCACCGGCGTCGCGCCGCTGCGGATCGGTGACACGCCGCCGGTGCCGGGTGAGGTCGTCCGGCTGACCGGCTACGGCCTGACCACGGCAGACGGGCCGGCCCCGGCGGACCGGCTCCAGACCGGGCAGTTCACCGTCGGCCGGGTGGGTGCCGACGTCATCGAGACCTCCGGCCGGCGGCCCCGGGCGGACACCAGCCCGTGCCCGCACGATTCCGGTGGACCCTACTTCCGGGAGCGGGCGGACGGCACTGCCGTCCTGGTGGCGGTGGTCAGCACCGGCCCGGGATGCCCGCATCCGGGACCCGACTTCAGCGCCCGTACCGACACTCTCCGGGACTGGATCACCGACACGACCGACCCGGCCAACCGGCCTTCCCGCTGGGTGCCGGTGGGTGTCGGCGCGGTCCTGGCGCTCCTGCTGCTCCCGGTGGCGCTGGTGACGCGCCGCCGTCGCCGGACGGCACCGGTGCCGGCGCGGGCCGGGCGCGGCGTCGACGGGTAGGGCGGCGGCCCGGCCGGGTGCGGTAGTCGTCGACCTCGATGCGGTACGGGCGGATTCCGCAATCCCGCAGGTCGGAGCCGAGTGCAGGGGCGAATTCGAGCCTTGCGCGGCCTGCCCCGCAGGTGTACAACTATCGCAGCTAGGTACACACCTAGCTTTCGGTGGTATGTAACAGTGGGAGCCGGGTGTGGACCGCTTAAAGATCGGTGTCGTCGGGATCGGGGTCCAGGGGCAGTTGCACGCCCGCGCGTTGCGCGACGTGCCGCAGGCCGAACTGGTCGCGGTCGCCGACATCTCGCCGCGCAACCGGGACTGGGCCGAGACGCACCTCGGCGTCCGGGCCGTCCCCGAACTCGGCGACCTCCTCGACGCGGTCGACGCGGTCAGCATCTGCACGCCGGACCACCTGCACGAGGACGCGACCCTCGCCGCGCTCGCGGCGGGCAAGCGGGTGCTGCTGGAGAAGCCGATGGCGCTGTCCAGCGCCGGTTGTGACCGGATCATCGCCGGCCGGCCCGACCCCGACGCGCTGATGATCGGTCAGGTGCTGCGCTTCGACCCCCGGGTGCTGCGGCTGCGGGAGGTGGTGCGGTCCGGCGAACTCGGCGACATCTGGCACGTCAAGGTGTGGCGGTGCACCTCGCAGGCGGTCGGCGAGGGGATCTGGGACCGTACCTCGGTCGCCTGGTTCCTCGGCATCCACGACGCCGACCTGCTCTGCTTCGTGACCGGCCGGGAGGTCGAGGTCACCGGAGCCGTCGGCCGCAAGGTGCTGTCGCCCAGCCACGACGTCGTGCACGCCACGATCCGATTCGACGACGGCGCCATCGGCACGATGGAGAACAACTGGACGCTGCCGCACTCCCGGCCGTCGCGGGCCGACGCCGGCCTGCGGATCGTGGGCGAGCACGGCATCCTGGAGATGAACCTATCCCACAACGACCTGATGTACGCCCGCCGCGACGGTGTGGCCAGCTTCATGGACACGTACTTCTGGCCCAGTCGCGACGGCGGCGGCGCCTACAACCTGCGTACCGAGTTGGCGGCCTTCGTCGACGCCGCGCTGAGCGGCGGACCGACGCCGGTCAGCGGTGAGGAGGGCCGGGCCGCCGTCGCCGTCGTCGAGGACATCGAGGCGGCCCTGGCCGGCGGCCCGGTGTCGCCGCCGCCCGGCAGCTGAGAGGTCGGGATGCTGCATTACGCGCTACGTCGCCTCGCGATCTCGGTACTGGTGCTGTTCGGCGCGGCGACGGTGGTCTTCTTCGCGATGCGGGCGGTCTCCGGCGACCCGGCGACCGCGGTGCTCGGGCCGGACGCCGACCAGGCGGCCGTCGAGGCGCTGCGCCGGGAGTACGGACTGGACGCCCCACTACCCATCCAGTACGTCCAGTTCCTCCGCCGTGCCGTCACCCTCGACTTCGGTGAGTCGTTCCGGCTCCACGACGCCGCGACGAACCTGGTGCTCACCCACCTGTCGGCGACGGCCGCCCTGGCGCTGACCGCCTTCGCCATCGCCCTGGTCCTCGGGTTCGCGCTGGGCACCCTGGCGGCGACCCGGCCCAACGGTGTGCTGGACCGGGTGGTCTCGGTGCTGTCGATGCTCACCCAGTCCCTGCCGACGTTCTGGGTCGGCATCATGCTGATCCTGGTCTTCTCCCGGTTCCTGCACCTGCTGCCCAGCTCCGGTGCGGCCTCCCCGGCCGCGATGATCATGCCGGCGGTGACGCTGGCCCTGCCACTGCTCAGCGTGGTGCTCCGGTTGGTCCGGTCCGGACTGCTCGACGTGCTGCACGAGGACTACGTGGTCACCGCCCGGGCCAAGGGTCTGTCCGAGACCCGGGTCGTCGGCTGGCACGCGATGCGCAACATGCTGATCCCCGTCGTCACCGTGGCCGGCCTGGAGTTCGGCAGCCTGCTGGGTGGGGCGGTGATCGTCGAGACCGTCTTCGCCTGGCCCGGGGTGGGTCGGCTGATGACCGACGCCATCGCCGCCCGCGACTACTCGGTCGTGCAGGCGTGCGTGATCACGGTCGCGGTGATCTTCATCGTCATCAATCTCATAGTCGACCTGCTGTACGTCCGGCTGGACCCCCGGGTCCGCGAGAGCGTCTGAGAGGTGACCAAGGTGTCTGACGGCGTACCCGGCTCGGCCGTGCTCGGCACACCGGTCGTGCCCACCGGCGACGGCCGCCCCGACGGGTCTGACGCCCCACCGGTCGTCGTGCCCCGCCGCCGGCGTCGTCGGCTGCGACTGTGGATCCCCCTCGGGGTGATCGCCGGCTATCTGGTGGCCGGGGTGATCGGGCCGCTGATCGCCCGGTACGACCCGATCGCGACCTCCGTCGCCGACCGGCTGCTCCCGCCGGGCAGCCGGATGTCCGACGGCGGCCTGGCCCTGCTCGGCACCGACCAGGTCGGCCGCGACCTGCTGCCCCAGATCATGCAGGGCGCCCGGATCTCGTTGCTGGTCGGCGCGGCGACCCTGCTGCTGGCCGGCACGGTGGGCGCCGCCCTCGGCATCCTCTGCGGCTACCTCGGCGGGGTGGTGGACGCGACCGTCATGCGGCTGGCCGACATCCAACTGGCCTTCCCGTCGATCCTGCTCGCCGTCTTCGTCGCCGGCGTGCTCGGTTCCAGCGTCACCAACGTCGTGCTCACCCTGTCCATCACCACCTGGCCGATCTTCGCGCGGGTGGCCCGGGCGCAGACCCTGGCCACCAGGTCCCGGGACTTCGCCAACGCGGCGCGCACCCTCGGCGCGGGGCCGTGGCACGTCGTACGGCACTGCGTGCTGCCCGCGGTGGCCAGCCCGCTGCTGGTCATCGCCACCGTCCAGCTGGGCTTCGTCATCGTCGCCGAGGCGTCGCTGAGCTTCCTGTCCCTGGGCATCCCGGCCGGCACGCCGAGCTGGGGGACCACCATCGCCAACGGCCGCGACTACCTGGCCAGCGCCTGGTGGATCGCCACCCTGCCAGGCCTGGCCCTGGCCGTCTTCGTGGTCTGCGTCGGCGTGCTCGGCGACGAACTGCGGGACCGCTCCGATCCGAACCTCTCCACCCGTTAACCGTCAGCGAAATGGGAAGACATGAGATCTCCGACCACCCGAATCGGTGCGCTGGCCCTCGCCGGCGTACTCGGACTGACCGCCTGTTCCTTCGGCACCGACGACCGGGCCGGTAGCGGCGGCGACGGCGCCACCACCCTGCGGGTAGCCAACCCGACCCCGGTGGTCTCGCTGAACCCGTTCGCCGCGAACTCGGCCGACCAGCCCACCCTGACCGTCGTCCAGGAGGTCTTCGAGACCCTGGTGGTGCGCGCCGACGGGAAGATCGCCCCGAAGCTCGCCGAGAGCTGGACCAATCCCGACCCGCTGACCTGGCAGTTCGTGCTGCGAAGCGATGTGACGTTCGCCGACGGGACGCCGCTGACCAGCGCCGACGCCAAGGCGTCCCTCCAGGCGCTGATCGACGGCAAGGGGCCGCTGGCCGGGCTGTGGGCCACCGTCGACGACATCCGCACCCCCGACGAGCGCACCCTGACCATCCACACCAAGAGCCAGCTCGGCACCGTGCTGAGCAACCTCACCCTGCTCTGGATCGCCCCGGCCGCCAAGATCGCCGACAACGCGTTCTTCGACGCCCCCTACGGCACCGGCCCGTTCAAGGTCTCCTCGTTCACCGCCGGCCAGGCCGTCAGCCTGGTCCGCAACGAGAAGTACCGGGGGGAGCAGCCGAAGCTGGCCGGCATCTCGTACCGCTACATCCCGGAGGTGTCCGGCCGGGTGACGGCGTTGGCGAACAACGAGATCGACGCGACCTGGGGGTTGCCACCGGACCAGCTGACCGGGCTGCGGGGCAACGGCGACCTGACCGTCACGTCGTTCCCGACGTACGCCAACTACTACATCTGGTTCAACAGCTCCCGTAAGCCGTTCACCGACGCCCGGGTCCGGCAGGCCATGTGGCACGCGGTCGACTTCGCCAAGATCAATAAGTCGCTGTTCGACCAGGCCGGAGCCTCGGCCACCGGCCCGCTGCCGGCGGCCATCTTCGGCTCCGCCAGCCAGAACCCGTACGCCTACGACCCGGCCAAGGCCCGCCAACTGCTCACCGCGGCCGGCTACCCGAACGGGTTCAGCACCACCATGATGTGGAGCAGCGGCTGCTGCACCAACGGGAACTCCTTCGCCGACGCGATGATCAGCGACTGGGCCAAGGTCGGCATCGTGGTCAAGCCCCAGGAGCTGGAACGGGCCACCTGGCTGGACAAGCTGCTCAAGCTCGACTGGGACAGCACGATGACGACCGGCAGCACGGTCACCGGCGACGCCGACTTCACCCTGGCCCGGCTCTACCTGTCGACCGCCAAGCGCAACGGCTACGCCAACCCGGAACTGGACCGCATCCTGCTGGCCGCCCGGGCGGAACTCGACCAGGACAAGCGGGCCGCGCTGTACGCCCAGGCCGGAAAGATCGTCTGGGACGACGCGGTGGGCATCTTCCCGCTCGACCTCAACGGCAACGTCGTGCTGCGCAAGGGCGTCGAGGGATTCACCCCGACCCCGAACGACCTGCCGGACTTCGCCGGCGTCTCGCTGCGCTGACCCGAGAACCGGACCCGGAGGACCCGATGGTGGCACCACCGCACGCCCCGCACCCACTGCTGACGGTCGACGATCTCGTCGTCTCGTTCGACGGCCCGCTCGGCACCTACCGTGCGCTCAACGGTGTCTCGTTCTCCGTCGGCGCGGGCGAGACACTGGCCATCCTGGGGGAGTCCGGGTCCGGCAAGTCGGTCACCGTCCGCGCGGTGATGGCGCTGCTGCCCCGGCACAGCGCGACGATCGAACGCGGCACCATCCGGTACGACGGCGAGGAACTCTCCGCGCTGCCGGTACGGCGTACCCGCGAGTTGTCCGCCACCGAGATGGCGATGGTCTTCCAGGACTCGTTGACCGCGCTCAACCCGGTCGTGCGGGTCGGTCAGCAGATCGCCGAACTGTTCCGGGTCCGGCAGCGCACCTCGCGACGGGAGGCCTGGCGGCGCGCGGTGGCCGGCCTGGAGCGGGTCGGCATCCCGAATGCGGCCCGCCGGGCGCACGACTATCCCCACCAGTTCTCCGGCGGGATGCGGCAGCGGGTGGTGATCGCGATGGCCCTCGCCCTGCGACCCCGGCTGCTCATCGCCGACGAGCCGACCACCGCCCTGGACGTGACCGTCCAGGCGCAGATCATGGACCTGCTGCGCGAACTGCGCGAGGCCGACGGGATGGCGATGATCCTCATCACCCACGACCTCGGGGTGGTCGCCGACGTGGCCGACCGGGTCGCGGTCATGTACGCCGGCACGGTCGTCGAGTCGGGTCCGCTGCGCACCGTGTACGACGCCCCGGCCCACCCGTACACCCGGGGGTTGATGGCCTCGGTGCCCGCACCGGACCGCCCCGGCGAGCGGCTGACCCCGATCGAGGGGATGCCGCCCTCGCCGCTGGCGACGCCCGCCGGTTGCCCGTTCCACCCCCGGTGCCCCGTCGCCCGGGCGGACTGCCGCACCGACCGGCCGGCGCTGCGGGTCGTCGCCGCTGGCCACGAGGCGGCCTGCCACTACGCCGAGGAGGTGATGGCCGGTGTCGACGTCCGAGGCGCGGCTTGAGGTCAGACAGCTACGGGTCAGCTATCCGGCCCGGGGCGGCCTGCTGCGCCGGGCATCGGAGGTGCACGCCGTGGAACGGCTCAGCCTGACCGTCACCACCGGCCGCACCCTGGGGCTGGTCGGCGAGTCCGGCTGCGGCAAGTCGACCCTGGCCCGGGCCATCGTCGGCCTCCGCCGACCCACCGGCGGCGAGATCTGGTACGCCGGCGAACGGGTCGACGACGCCGACGCGGCCCGCCGACGCCGGTTGACCACCCAGATCCAGATGGTCTACCAGGACCCGTACTCGTCGCTGAACCCGCGCAAGAAGGTGTCCTTCATCGTCACCGAGGGCTGGCGGGTGCACCGTGGTCAGGTGCCGCGCGACCAGTGGACGGACCGGACGGCCGAGCTGCTGGCCCGGGTCGGGCTCGCCGCCGAACTGGCCGACCGCTATCCGCACCAGTTGTCCGGTGGCCAACGCCAACGGGTCGGCATCGCCCGCGCCCTGGCCATGTCGCCGCGGATCCTGGTCTGCGACGAGCCGGTGAGCGCGCTGGACGTGTCGGTCCAGGCGCAGACCCTCAACCTCCTCGCCGACCTGCGCGCGGACCTGGGTCTGGGCTACCTGTTCATCGCGCACGACCTGTCGGTCGTCCGGCACATCAGCGACGACCTCGCGGTGATGTACCTGGGCCGGATCGTGGAGACCGGACCGGCCGCGACGGTGTACGGGACCCCGGCCCACCCGTACACCCGGGCGCTGATCTCGGCGGCCCCGGTACCCCGTCCATGGGCGGCACCACCGGCGGAGCGGATCCTGCTCACCGGCGAGGTGCCGTCGCCGGCCTCGCCGCCGTCCGGTTGCCGGTTCCGGACCCGGTGCGGGCTCGCCCAGCCGCGTTGTGCCGAGGTCGAACCGGAACTCCGCCCGGTCGCCGGGCGTGAGGTCGCCTGCCACTACGCCGAGTCCAGCCTGGCCGGCGGCGGGCCACCGGTCGCGGCGGTGCCCCGATGAGCGGCACCGGCCCCGTGCGGGTCGGCGTCGACCTCGGCCAGGGCGGCTGCCGCGCGGTGGCCCGGTACGGCCGGTCCACCGGACACGCCGCGACCCCGGGGTTCTGGACCGGGGACACCGACGCCCGGATCGCCGACGCGGTGGCCGGCGCGCTGGCCGACCTGGGCCCTGTGCCCGACGCCCCGGTGCTGGTCGGAGTCGGCATGACCGGTCTCAACGGCCAGCCGCCGGCGGTCGCCGCACTGGCCGCCCGGCTGCGTGCCCTGGACCGGTACGGCCACCTACGGGTCACCGACGACAGCGTGACCGCATACCTGGGGGCGCTCGGTCCGGTCCCTGGCGCGGTCGTAGCTGCCGGCACCGGGGCGGTGGTCCTCGCCGCCGACGCCACGGGCCGTACCGCCCGCGCCGACGGCTGGGGTGCCGACCTCGGCGACCGGGGGTCGGGCCACTGGATCGGCCGTACCGCGATCCGGCTCGCCCTACGGGACCGGGACCGGACCGCACCCGGCCCGCTGGCCGACGCGGTGAACACCGCATGGGGGCCGGTGGAGACGCTGCCGGCCCGTTGGCGCGACGACCCACCCACCCCGGAACGGATAGCAGGCTTCGCCGGCACGGTCGCCGAACTGGCCCGCGCCGGTGACGACGGTGCCCGACGGATCTGGTGCCGGGCCGGTGAACTGCTCGCCGAGTCGGCGGTCGGGGCGCTGCACCGGATCGGGCTCGGCACGACCCCGGTGCCGGTCGCCGGGACCGGCGGAGTCTTCCGCGCCGAGGACCTGCTGTGGCCGTCGTTCACCGCGGCCCTACGCGCCGGGGCCCCCGCCGCCCGGCCGGTACCGGCCGCCGGGGACCCGCTCGCCGGCGCGCTGGCCCTGACCGACGGGCCGGGCGTCCCTTCCCCGTTTTCCGGACTCATCGTTCAGATCGACATCGAAGCAAAGGCAGAACACCGATGAACGTGGCCGACGCCATCCGTGGACGCCTGGTCGTCTCGTGCCAGGCCCAGGGCCCCAGCCCGTTCACGGACACCGGGCACATGATGGCGATGGCGGCTGCGGCCGTACTCGGCGGGGCCGCCGGTCTGCGTGGCCAGGGAGTGGCCCACGTGCGGGGCATGGTCGACCTCGGGGTGCCGGTGGTCGGACTGGTCAAGCGGAGCACCCCCGGCAGCCCGGTCTACATCACCCCGGGCGAGGCCGACGTGACCGCACTGACCCGGGCCGGGGCGCAGATCGTCGCGGCCGACGCCACCGGTCGACCCCGGCCCGGCGGGGAGAAACTGGCCGACCTCGTCGCGGCGGCCCACACCGGCGGAGCCCTGTTCATGGCCGACGTCGACAGCCTGGACGCCGCCCTGGCCGCCGTCGATGCCGGCGCCGACCTGGTCGGCACGACGCTGTCCGGCTACACCGCCGGCCCGGTGCCGGACGGGCCGGACATCGCCCTGGTGGGCGAGCTCAGTCGACATTGTCCCGTTCCGGTCATCGCGGAGGGGCGATACCGTACCCGTACCCAGGTCTCGGCGGCGTTCGACGAGGGTGCGTGGGCAGTCGTCGTCGGCACCGCCATCTCGGACCCGGTCAACACCACGCGCAGGTTCGCGCAGGCCTGCCCGCATCCCCGGTTGGATTCGTGATGACCACCAAACTGAGCCAGATCCGTACCGAACTCCGGCACCGCGTCGCCGGCCTGCCGGCGCACTCGGCGCTGCCCCGCGAGCGGGACCTCGCCGAGGAGTTGGGCGTGAGCCGGACGACACTGCGCCAGGCGCTGCGTGAACTGCTCGACGCCGGCCTGGTCTACACCATCCGTGGCCAGGGCACCTTCGTCTCCGACACCCGGATCGCCAAGGGCACCAGCCTCAGCGGGTTCACCGAGGACATGCTGGCCCGTGGCCTGCTCCCGAGCAGCAAGCTGATCGAGGCGGACGCGATGGTCGCCCGCGACGCGGCGGCCACCGACCTCGGCCTGCCCGAGGGGTCACTGCTCTACCGGGTGGAGCGGCTGCGGCTGGCCGACGGCTCGCCGATGTGCCTGGAAGAGGTGCACCTGCCGGCCGACCTGTTCCCCGGGCTGCTCGTGGAGAACCTCGACAACGGGCTCTACGAGACCATGAAGGACCGCTACCACATCCAGGTCACCGTGGCCCAGCAGATGATCGCCGCCGTCGTACCGTCCCGGCGGCAGTGCGAACTGCTGGAGATCCCGCCCTCGGCGGCCCTGCTGGAGGTGCGCCGGATCGGCTACGACGGACGGGGCCGGGCCGTCGAACGCGCGGTGTCGCTCTACCGGGGCGACCGCTACCACTTCTCCCTGACCGCACGACGAGGCGAGGCCGACTGATGTCCACCACCACGGCTGAGGAGCACACCGACATCCTGGTCGTCGGCGGGGGCGTGGGCGGGATCGCCGCCGCGCTGGCCGCCTGCGAGGGTGGCGCCCGGGTCACCGTCGTCGAGCCGTACGGGTGGATCGGCGGGCAGCTCACCTCGCAGGCGGTGCCGCCCGACGAGCACCCCTGGATCGAGACACACGGCTCGACGGCCAGCTACCGGCGGTTCCGGCAGGCGGTGCGCGAGCACTACCGGAGCTGGTATCCGCTGGCATCCGACGGGTCGGCCCGACCGGTCAACCCGGGTAACGGCTGGGTCAGCCCGCTGTGTCACGAACCCCGGGTGGCGCTGGCCGTGCTTCAGGCCATGATCGCCCCCTGGCGCGCGGCGGGGCGGCTCACCGTGCACACCCGGGCGCAGGTCGAGCGGGCCCACACGGACGGGGACACGGTGACCGCCCTGGCCGTCCGACTCGCCGACGGCACCGTCCGCCACATCGGTGCCAGCCTGGTCCTGGAGGCTAGCGAGACCGGTGAGCTGCTGGCCCTGGCCGGCATCGAGCACCGCACCGGCACCGAGTCGCAGGCGCAGACCGGCGAACCGAGCGCCCCGGACCGGCCCGCTCCGCTGAACATGCAGGCCGCCACGGTCTGCTTCGCCCTCGAACACGTCGACGGCGACCACACGGTGGACCGGCCGGCCGACTACGACCACTGGCGGACCCGCACGGCACCCGGCTGGCCGGGTCCGCTGTTCAGCTGGACCTACCCCGATCCGCGGACCGGCCGACCGGTCACTGGTCGCTTCACCCCGAACCCCCGGTCGACGGCGGCGTCGATGGAGGAGGGGCTGGTCGCGCCGGAGCTGTGGACGTACCGGCGGATCCTCGACCGGCAGGCGTTCCGGCCCGGCCTGTTCCGCAGCGACGTGACGCTGGTCAACTGGCCGATGAACGACTATCTCGACGGGCCGTTGTTCGACGTACCGGACGCCGCGCGGCACGTCCGGCGGGCCAGGGAAGCCAGCCGTGCCTTCCTGTACTGGTTGCAGACCGAGGCGCCCCGCCCGGACGGCGGCACCGGCTACCCCGGTCTGCGGCTACGCCCGGACGTGACGGGCACCGTCGACGGCTTCGCGCAGGCACCGTACATCCGGGAGGCCCGCCGCCTGGTGGCGCTGACCACGCCGACCGAGCAGGACCTGTCGGTCGCGGTACGCGGAGCCGCCGGTGCGGTCGGCTACCCCGACACGGTCGGCACCGGTCACTACCGCATCGACCTGCACCCGACGACCGGCGGCGACGGCTACCTCGACGTGGCGGCGCACCCGTTCGAGATTCCCCTCGGCGCGTTGCTGCCCACCCGCGTCACCAACGTGATCGCCGCCGGCAAGGCCGTCAGCACCACCCACATCACCAACGGCTGTTACCGGGTGCACCCGGCCGAGTGGTCGATCGGGGAGGCCGCCGGCGCGCTGGCCGCGTACTGCCTGGACCGGCAGACCTCACCGCACGGGGTCCGCGACAGTGCCAAGTCGCTTGAGGATTTCCAGGCCGAGCTGGTGCGGCGGGGGGTCGACCTGCACTGGCCGACGGCCACGGCGGCAGCCCTGGGACCGGCGGGCGGCGGACCGCTGCCGAGCTGACCCGGACGCCCGGGCCGGGAACCGGGGAGCGGGACCAGCCCCGACCGCCGCCCTGCCGGGGAGTGGCCCCGACCGGCTCGTCGCAGACCCAGCATCGCCGGCCGTCACGCCGCCTGACGTTCCACGACCGCCGTCAGTCGGCGGCCACGACCATACTTCGCGTATGGCCACCTACTCTCCGTTGATATATGGCTCGGCCTGAGCGGCCACTTCCCGCCGACGGAGGCCCGATCGTTGGGTTCGCACAGGATTTGCGACTCCTACGGGAGAAGGCAGGATCACCGAAGTACCTGTTGATGGCACGGCGGACGGGCCGGTCGCGTACCGCGTTGGCTGAAGCGGCCGGCGGTGACCATCTCCCCAGCTGGGACACCGTCCGGGCGTTCGTGGAAGCGTGTGGCGGTGATCCGATGGAGTGGTTGCCGAGATGGAACACGTGCGGGCGGTGGCGCGGGAAGATCGGGTGAATCCGACCTCTGCCACCACAGAAGCACCGCCACCGGGGGTGCCGTCGGTGTCTGCGGACGACGTCGCCATCCTGCTTCGCCTCTGGCAGGAGCAGCGTGATCAGGCCCGCCAGAGCGAGAACCACCGGGCGATCGTCAGTCCGTCAGGGCGCTGCACGGGCACGGCGTCGACGGCGGCAGCGGTGCCTTGGAGCCACTGTCGGCCGTTCACCCAGCACCGGGAGCCGCACCGACCCGCGGCGTACCGCTGGTCATCGGGGGAGACGCCTCGGCGCGAGGACGCGGCGGTCATCCGCCGGATCGTCCTCGCGCCGTCAGGACTGCTGCCACCGTCGCGTCAGGGCCGGTGGCGGTCCCTGACCTGTCCTGGACGGGCGGCCCGCGCCCGTCCAGGACAGGTGGTGTTCAGGAGGCGGTGCAGACCGGGGTCAGGCCGGTGGCGGACCCGGTGCCCTGGAAACCGAACTCCGTGTACTGGCCGGCGGCGACCGAGCCGTTGTAGTTGACGTTGCTGAACTGGACGCTGCCGCTGGTGCCGGTGCGCTCGGCGCTCCACACGTTGGTGATCGCGGCGCCCGACGGCAGGGTGAGCTGGACGTTCCAGCCCTGGATCGGCGCGCTGCCGGCGGTGACCCGGACGGTGGCGACGAAGCCGCCGGTCCAGGAGTTCAACGACACCGTGGCCGTGCAGCCGTTCGTCGGCGGCGGCGTGGTCGGCGGGGGAGTCGTCGGCGGCGGCGTGGTGGGCGGCGGGGTGGTGGGCGGCGGGGTGGTGGGCGGCGGCGTCGTCGGCGGCGGCGTGGTGGGGGGCGGGGTGGTCGGCGGCGGCGTGGTGGTCGGCGGGGTGGTGGTCCGGCCCTTGTTCAGTTCGTCGAGGACGGCGTAGTACGCCGCCTTCTTCTGGTAGTTGCCGTTGCCGCCGGTGAACAGCAGGCCCCGCTCGGAGGAACGCCACGACTCGCTGTCGGAGATGCCCCAGACGGTGATGCCGGTGCACTTCGCGACGTTCAGGCAGGCCCGGACGACCTTGCGGTAGTTGTCCGCCTGGCCGGCGCCGATGTCGTTGTTGCTCAGGTCGTCGTCGATGTCGACCTCGGACAGGTGCACCTCGACGCCGAGGTCGGCGAAGCGCTGGATGTTGGCCTGCAGGTCGTTGCTGATGATGCTGTTCGGGTTGTCGTTGAAGTGCGACTGGAACCCGACGCAGTCGATGTACTGCCGGTAGGTGCGGACGATGTCGTACAGCGCGTTGGCCTTGCGGTTCGGGCCACCGCCCTTGACGGTCAGCCCCTCGACGTCGTAGTCGTTGATGCAGAGCTTGGTGGAGTAGCCACCGGCCTGCACGACCTGCTTGGCCCGGATGAACGAGTCCCGGATGACGTCGGTGTCGCCGGCGTCGAAGAAGTCGCCGTCACCGTTGGCGTCCCGGTTCATGGTGTGCGGCCACTGGTTGCGGCGGCGACCGGTGTTGTTGTCCTCCAGCGACTCGTTGACCACGTCCCAGTAGGCGATCTTGCTGCCCCAGCGGTTGATGGCGTTGCCGATGAAGGTGTTCAGCGTGCTCTGGCTGGCCCCCTGCAGCGCGCCGGCCTGCGAGTGCCACACCAGCGTGTGCCCCCGGACCACCATGCCGTTGCTCTGCGCATGGTTGACCAGCTGGTCCGCGCCGCTGGTGTTCTGCAGCCCACCGCTCGACGTGGCGATCCGGTCGGGCTTCATGTCGTTCTCGGGGGTCAGCTGGCCGAATTCCTGACTGAGGATCGGGTATAGCCGGTTCGGTGAGGACGCGGTGCCGAAGAACAGCCCGGCCTTGGCCGCCGCGGCCCGCAGCGTGGTCTCGGCGGCGACGGCCGGGGTGCCGGACTGGACCGCCACCGCGCCGCCGACCAGCAACATCACCGCCGCCGGCAAGGCCGTTCTGCTCACTATCCTGCGTCGCCTCAGGCTGCTGCCCACGGACCCTCCTCGTTACATGACGTCAATAATTGATGCATGTGTATGCCCATCGAAGGGTCAGTATCGATAGCGGTCTACCATACTGTCAACAACTTTCGGAAATGTTCCGGAAACCTTGCCGGGTGGGCTGACCTGGCGGAAGTCGGATTCGCGCAGGTGGACGCGCCGGGACGCGGAGTGGCCGGCCGGAAGACACCCGGTTACGTCCGCCGTCCGGCGGACGGACGCCGAAACATTCGAAATTCGGGGCCGGACGGCCGAAAAGGCGCTGGACAGGCCGCCGGCCGGTGGATAGGTTGCCGCTGCCCGTGACGCAGCCCGAGGAGGTGAGACCCATGAACGCCGTACCCACGTGGGTGCTCCCCCTGCCCGTCGCGGTCGGGCGACCGACGTAACCGTCGCCCGGGAGCGCCCCACCCACCAGGCTCTCCCGGAAGGCGCTTCCCGTGCACCAGTCGCCGCTCGCCACCACCCCGCCCACCGCAGCGGTCGGGCCCGCCTGCTCGGCCGGCGGCTGCGTGACCTCGACCTGCGTCAGGGTCGCCGCTACGACCGGC
The DNA here is from genome assembly GCF_050942205.1 of Micromonospora sp. CA-248260. Lineage (NCBI taxonomy): Bacteria > Bacillati > Actinomycetota > Actinomycetes > Micromonosporales > Micromonosporaceae > Micromonospora > Micromonospora sp. CA-248260. Next base: position 2,819,264 of record NZ_CP192021.1, read on the forward strand.
TGCGTCACGGCCGGGGCCTGCTGCTGGACCGCACCGGCCGGCTCGGCGTCGCCGGCTGGACCGACCGGGTCGACCACCTCAACGACCCCACAGTGGACCTGGACGTCCGTTGCGTCCTGCTGCGCCCGGACGGTCACGTCGCATGGGCCGGCGACGACCGACAGGACCTGGACGGTCACCTGACCCGTTGGTTCGGCCGACCCGCCACCTGAGCACGACCGCCGACCGGGACCGCATCGCCGGTCGGCGGGTGTCGTGCCGGGAACCCACCCGGGGGCACGCCCGGACGGTCGGGGCGGTCGACCGAGTAGGAATACTCAGGTACCCACCGCATCCGGCCTCAAGACCCGACGCGGCGACCCGGACAGAGTGGTCGGCATGGCCGAGCTACCGCACCGACCCGTCGTCCTGCGTACCGTCGAATCGCCGTTGCCGGCCGTGGTGGCGCACGGCCGGCAGGTCGGCCTGGGGGCCCTCGGCCGCGCGGTGGCCGTGCTGGCCCGGCTCGCCGCCCGACACCCCGCCGGCTGGCGCTGGGTCGCGCGCCGGCACCACCCGGCGCTGGACGGGCTGGCCGCCGCGCACGCCCGGGCGGTGTGCGCGCGGGCCGCCCGGCAGGTCCCCGCCTACCGGGCCTTCCTGCAAGCCCGCCCGGCGGGCGTGCGCCGCCGGCTCGTCGACTTCCCGGAAACCGACAAGGCCAGCTACGTCGTCGCCCACCACGCCGCCGCGCGCTGCCGGCACGGGCGGCTGCCCACCCGGGGGGTGGTGGTCGACGAGTCGGCCGGTTCGGCCGGGCGGCCGTTCAACTGGCCCCGCAGCGACCGGGAACTGCGCGCCGTGCACCGCGACATCGCCGGCTACACCGGACTGGTCTTCCCGATGCGCCGACCGTTCGTCATCAACGCCTACTCGATGGGAGCCTGGGCGACCGGGACGACCACCGGCGCGGCGATGGCCCGGATCGCGGTGGTGAAGAACACCGGCCCCGACCTCGGCAAGATCATCGACACCCTGCGGGAGTTCGGCCCCGACTTCGACTACCTGGTGACCGCCTACCCGCCGTTCCTCAAGCACCTGCGGGACCGGCTCGACGCCGAGGACTTCCCCTGGTCGCGCTACCGGGTCGCGGCCAGCTGCGGCGGCGAGGGGATGACCGAGGCGCTGCGCGACTACCTGGAGCAACGCTTCACCCTCGTCCGGTCCGCGTACGGGGCGTCGGACCTGAGCATCGGCATCGGCGCGGAGACCCGGTTCACCGTGTGGCTGCGCAGGCGGTTGCAGACCGACCGGGGGCTGCGCGACGCCCTGCTCGGCACCGACGAGCAACGGCTGCCGATGGTGTTCCAGTACAACCCGTTCGCCACCTACCTGGAGACCAACGAGCGACGGGAACTGGTCTGCACCGTCACCGGCGGCGACGTGCTCCAACCCCGGCTGCGGTACAACGTCGGGGACGAGGCGCTGCTCGTGTCGTACCGGCGGGTCGTCGAGCTGGTGTGCGCCGACCCGGTACGCCGGGCCGAGCTGCGCACCGCGGTCTGCGCCGAGCGGATGACCCTGCCGCTGCTGCTGCTCTTCGGCCGCAGCGACTCCACCATCTCCTACCTCGGCGCGAACCTCTACCCGCAGGACGTCGAGTACGGCCTCTACGTCGGCAACCCGTACGCCGCCGAGATCAGCCGGTTCTGCCTCGCCCTGGTCGAGGACGCGACGCTGGAGACCCGGCCGGTCATCCACCTCGAACTGCGCCGACCGCTGGCCGACCCGCAACGCGCCGCGCTCGTCGACGCGTGCCGCCTCGGCGTACGCCGGCACCTGACCTCGGTCTCCCGCGACTTCGCCCAGTCCCTGGTGGAGGACGCCACCGCCGGGGACCTGCGGGTCGAGCTGCACGAACCCGGCACCGGCCCGTTCGCCGGCCAACAGAAGATCAAGAACAGCTACCTGGTGAGGTGACCATGCGTACCCGTGACTTCTCCCGTGCCCCCGCGCAGGCCCGCGCCGGCGCCATGTTCATCGGCGGCACCCGCTACACCAACCCGCTGGTGCTGCTGCGGCTCGCCCCCTCCTGGTTCCGGATGCTGCGCGACATGCGCCGGATGAACGGCTACTGCTGGCACACCGTCTACTGGCAGTTCCCGCTGACCCTCGGCACCATCGCGTTCTTCACCGACCGCGACGCGATGCTGCGCTTCGCCCGCACCCGGCACCACCGCCGGCTGATGGTCTGGCTGACCGACGGCACCCGCAACGCCACCGCCGGCTTCATCCGGCTCTACACCGCCAGCCCCGACGGCTACTCCAACGGCACCTGGCGGGCCGAGGGCCCCCAGATGGGGCACATCGACACCTTCACCCCGCTGGGCGCGGAGACGACCGGGCCGGCGGTCCGCCGATGAGCCCCGCCCGGCACCGGTTCACCCGGGTCACCGACCGGCGCGGCCTGCGGCAGTTCCTCGCCTTCGGCGACCGGCTCTACGCCGGCGAACCCCGCCACGTGCCCACCCCCCGCCAGCAGATCCGCCGCTGGTGGCGCGACGGCGTGCCGCTGTACCTGCTGCGCGACGCCGCCGGCACGATCGTCGGCCGCACCACCCTGCACACCGACGCGGACTTCGACGCCAAACTCGGCCGACGGTGCCAGCTGTTCGGGCTCACCGAGTTCACCGAGCGGGCCGGGAGACCACTGTTCGACGCGATCACCGCCCACGCCGACACCGACCGGGACCTGCTGTTCGGCCCGGTGGCGCTGCTGCCTAACCAGGCCGGCGGGGTGATCACCTCCGGGCACGCCGAGCGCGGCTTCGTCGACAGCGCCTGGAACCCGCCGTGGTACCCGACCGCCTACGAGGCGTACGGGTTCCGCCGCCGGTTCGAGGCCGACACCTGGATCTGCCCCGTACCGGCCCCACCGGAGCCCCTCCCGCCGGTGCACGTCGACCCGGACGGCACCCGCATCGTGCTGCACCGGGGCGACGTACGCCACCTCGACGACCAGCTCGACCTGCTGCGCGGGATGCTCAACGCCTCCTTCGCCCAGCTCGGCTACTACACGCCGATCTCCGCCGCGCAGCTACGGCGGCAGACCGACGGGCTGGCGTACCTGCTGGACGAGTCGCTGCTGCTCTACCTGACCCGCGACGGCGAGCCGGTGGCGTTCGTGCTCTGCGTACCCGACATCTCAGAGTTCCTGATCGCCGTCCGGGGCGACCTGCACCTGGTCAACCAGGCCCGGTTGCTGGCCGCCCGCCGCCGCTACCGTCGGGAGGCGGTGCTGATCGTCAAGGGGGTCCTTCCGCAGCACCAGGGGCGCGGCTACCAGCGGCTGCTCTCCACCCACCTGCACCGCAACCTGTACACCGGCGGCTACACCACGCTGCGCAGCACCTACGTCGAGCGGGACAACACCGCCTCGGCCGCCCAGTACCGCCGCCTCGGCGGTCGCCCGCTGCACGGCTACACCTTCTACGCCAAGGAGCGGTAGGTGGACCACGACGCGTTCCGGCGGCTCGAACGGTGGTGCTGGCGGGCCCCGAGCGCGCACAACACCCAACCGTGGCGACTGCGCTACGAACCCGACGCGATCCGGATCGGCTGGGACCCCGCCCACACCCTGCCCGCCGGCGACCCCACCGGCCGGGACCTGCGGCTGTCCCTCGGCGCGTTCGTCGAGACGTGCCTGATCGTCGCGGCCGACGCCGGCCTGCGGCTGGACTATCTCGCCGACCACGACGAACACCACAGGTGGGTGGGACTGCTGCGCCCCGCCCCGGACCGCTACCCGACCCCGTTCCGTACCACCGACGTGTGGGAACGCCGGACCGACCGGGGTCACCTCGCCGCCGGGGTGGACGGGGACACCCTCACGGCGGTGGACGCGGTCGCCCGGCCGGCCGGCGGCAGCGTACGGACCGTGCCGCAGGCCGGGCGGCTCGGTGCCCTGCTGCGCGCCGCCGACCGTCGGCTCTACGCGGACCCGGCGGTCGTCGCCGAACTGCGCCGCTGGCTGCGGCTGGACCCCACCCACCCGGGCTACCACGCCGACGGGCTCACCGACCGCTGCCTCGCCCTGTCGCGGCCCGCCGCCACCGGGCTGCGCGCGGCACTGGCCGGGTACCCGGTGCTGCGCCCGCTGGGCCTGCCGAGGCTGCTCGCCGCCGCCGCGGGCGACCCGCTCGCCCAGGGCGGCACCGTGCTCGTCCTGGTCGCCCCGGACCACCTCGACGAGCCCGGCCAGGTCGAGTTCGGCCGGGTGCTGCTGCGCACCTGGCTGACCCTGCACACGGCGGGGCTGGCGGCACACCCGCTGAGCCAGCTCATCGACGTCCCCACCACCCGGACGGCGCTCGGTGCGCTGCTCGACGTCGCGCCGCAGCGTCTGCTGCACGTCGCCCGGGTGGGCCGGCCCACCCGGCCCGCACCCCGCTCCGCCCGCCGGGTCGCCGCCGGTCGGGCCTGACCGTCGGCACCCCCCGACCGGCGTCCCGGGGACTGTCCGGTTGCCGACCGCGCGTGGGCGTCGACCGGCGTACGGTGGCCGCGCAGACCCGTCGACCCCGTCCGAGGCAGGCCCGATGACCCATGGCACGTCGATGTCGGCCGGCCGGGACGCGACCTTCGACGACCTGGTCCGGCTGGCCGTCCGGGCGGTCGCCCCCGACGAGGAACCGCTGCTGGGCCTGCTCGCCCCCGACTACCACCGCCGCCCCGGCCACTGGCGACGCGATCCGGGCGCGCTGACCCGGGTGGGTGGTGGCGAGGCGGGCGGCGGCGGTTTCGAGGCGGTGGTCGAACCGCTCCTGCCGTACCTGCTGGTGCTCACCGGGGTGGCGGTGGAGGCGCTGCGCGACGGCGTGCGCGACCAGGCCACCGAGGCGGTCCGCGGTGGCCTGCGCGGGCTCGGCCGGCGATGGCGCACCCGGGGCCGGCGGGCCGTCGACCCACCGCCGCCCGAGGTGCGGCTGCGGCCGGGTCAGCTGCTGCGGATCGAGGAGGCGGTCACCGCCGCCGCCCGCGATCCCCGTTGGACGCTCACCGAGGACCAGGTCGCGGTGTTGCGTGACGCCGTACGCGACGCGTTCGCCCAGCGCTTCGGTGTCGCCGGGCCCGACACTGCCGAGGGTGATGTCGACGGTCGCTGAGGGCGGGCGCGGCCCCGCCGGCCCGGCCGGCGCGACGACACCGCCGCCGCCCTCGGCGACTCCGCCACTGCCTTCGGCGACCCTCGGCCGGTTCGTCGCCGCGGTCACCGCCGTCGTGGGCACGAGCATGTTCGGATGGTCGACGGTCCTCGTCGACGGCGACGCGACCCGGGTGCGCGCCGAGTGCCTGGCGGACGTGCTGCGGACCCGACCGTTCCCGATCGACGCCCGGGCCGGCACGGTCGACGAGACGGGCCTGGCTGCCATCCGGCGCTGCACCGCCGGCCTCGGACCGGACGTGGCCGGGCAGCTGCTCGCCGGGCTCGCGGTGCTGCTGGCGGTGACCATGCTGGCCTACCTCGTCGCGCCCTGGTGCGAGTGCCGACTGCGGGGCCTGCGCCGCCTCGACCGGGTCCCCGGCACCCAGGCGCTGCGGGCCGACCTGGCCGAACTGGTCGGGGTGGCGGGGCTACGCCGGTCGCCGACGTTCGTGGTGTCCCGGTCCGCGCGGATCAGCGGCAACACCTTCGGCGCCGGGCCCCTGCGGTACGTCCGGTTGGACCTCGGCCTGGTGCACGCCCACCGGGTGGCCCCCCGGGTGTTCCGCGCGGTCGTGCTGCACGAGCTGGCCCACGTCCGCAACAGCGACATCCACCTCACCCGGCTGACCATCGCCCAGGCCTGGGCGTTCCCGCTCGGGGTGCTCGTGCCCGTCACCGTCACCTACCTGCGTGCCGACGCCGGCCGGCAGCTGCTCGCCGACTCCTGGCGGCTGGCCGCGTTCGCACTGGTCGTGCAGGTGTCGGCGTGGTCGGTGCTGCGGGCCCGGGAGTTCACCGCCGACGCCCGGCTCCCCGCCGCCGACGCCGACGCCGTCCGGGCGCTGCTCGCCGCCGACCACCGGCAGGTGGGGCGGTGGGCCCGCCTCGGTGCGTTGTTCCGGTTCCACCCCTGGCCCGGGCCCGCGCCGACGCGCTGGACCGTCCCGGCCGCCGGTTCGCCGCCCGCCCGGTCGAGGCGCTCGGCGCGGGCCTGGCCGCCGGGATCGCCGCCCCGTCGGTGCGGGACCTGGCGACCAGCCTGCCCCGGGTGCTGCCGGGCGCGGACCCGGTCACCGACAGCGCCTTCGTCACCGGCATCCTGCTCGGCGTGCCGCTGGCCCTGGTGGCCACCGGGGCGCTGTGGCGGGCGGCCTGGTGGGCACGGCACACCGGCCGTCCGGCGGCCTCCGGCGCGGCGTTCGGCGCGGCACTGGCCTGCGGCCTGCTCGTCGGCCGCCGCCTGGCCTGGCGGGTGGCGTACGCGACCGACCTGCGGGCCTGGTGGATCGAGGTGCTGCTGGCCGGGCTGTGGATCGCCGGTGGCGCGCTGCTCGGCCGGTGGGTGGCCGACGGCGCCCGGGCCCACCTGCGGCACCTCGCGGCGGCGGCGGTCACCCGGATCCGGTGGGCGTGGGCCGGCGCGGCCGTGGCCACGTCGGTGCTCACCGCCGGGTACGTGGCGACGTTGCTGGTGCTCGACGCCTGGTCCACCGACGACGGGTGGAGCATGCTGCACCTGGTCGCCGCCCGTGAGGGCACCGGGGCCGCGACCCCGCTGACCCTGCTGGACATGATCGGCTTCTACGTGCGGATCACCGCCGCCTCGGCCCCGTACCTGATCGCGCTGCCGTTGCTCGCGGCGTTGTTCCCGGTCCTGGCCGGCCGGGGTGCGACGCGGCGGGCGCTGCGGATGGGGGTGGCCGTCGGGGTGGCCGGGGCGCTGGTGCTGCCGCTGGTGCCCCTCGGCGTCGGAGCCGCGGTGCGTGACCCCGGCCTGGCGACGGCGACCGCGGCGACCCTGGTGACCAGCCACACCCTGTTGCCGGTCACGTTCGTCGAGGTGGGCGTGGCCGTGGCGGCGGTCGCCACCCGACGCCTGTCGCTGTCGCACGCGCTGCTCGCCGCCCTCACCGCGGGGGCGCTGATGACGCCCGCGGTGGTGGTCGCCGACGTGCTGGTGTCCTGTGTGGCCGGTGCCCCCGGGTGTGCCCCTGCCGTCGATCCGACGGTGGTCGTCCGCGCTCTCACCCACGCCCTGCTCGTCGCGCCGGTGGCGGCGGTGCTCGCCGCCGCCGTGGGGACGGCCGTGCCGGCCGCGCTCGCGGTGCTCGGCCGGCGTCGGTGGTGGCCGGCGGTGGTGGTGCCCGTGCTGCTGGTGGCCGCCGGGGCGGTCGCGGTCACCCCGCACCGCCCGACGCCGGTCGGTGACCGTGGCCGGGACCCCTGCCTGGTCGGGGTCTGGCGGCTCGTGGCGGGTCGGTTCCACGAGCCGGTGGCCCCCGACTCGCCACTGGGCGTGCTGACCGGCCTGCACACCGACGGTGCCCTGGACCTGTCCAGCGGGCCGGCCGGCGGCCACGCCACCGCCTACCGGGCGGACGGCACCGCGACCGACCTGTACGACCTGTTCGTCGCCGAGGGCACGCTCAACGGGCACACCGTGCGCAGTGTGCAGCGGGGCACGGTCACCTACCGTTGGTCGGCCGGGAACGGCCGGTACGCCCAGCGTGACCAGGTCGCCGCCAGCGACCGGGTGCTCCGGGTCGACGACCGTGAGCTGCCCCTGACCGGCCCGGCGGAGGACTTCGGCGGCTCGTACCGCTGCACCGCCGACCAGTTGGTGATCACAACGGCCGACGACGCCGGCTCGCACACCGAACAGACCTTCGTCCGCAGCCCGACCTGAGCGGCGGATCAGCCGTCGGGGGTGGGTCGGCGCGCGGGACCACCCCGCCTACCTCGGGCTGGGACGCCGTCGTCAGGCCGGGCCGGGCAGCCGGGGAACACGACCGCTGATCTGGACGAAGTGGAAGCCCTCGACGACCACCCGGGGGTCGGCGAACGCCTCGATCGTCGCCGTGAGGTCGGCGTCGGTCAACCCGTGGGCCAGCAGGCTGCCGCGCAGTTGCGGGATGCCGGCCCGCAGCAGCCGGCAACCCGGACCGCCGCCGCGCCACCGGCCCGTCGTGGTCCGGGAGTCGACCTCGACCAGGCCGGCCGCTGCGAAGGCCGCCGGGGCCCGCTGTGCCCAGGCGAGGTCGAGACCGCTGCCGACGAGAGCCGCCGTGTGGGCCGCCAGGTAGCGGGTCAGCAGATCGGCGGTCGCGTCGTCCGGCGCGGACGAGACGAAGTCGCCGGGCGGGAGCGCGAACTCACCGATGAGCAGTACACCGCCGGGTGCCAGGGCGGCCACCATCCGCCGCAGGGCCTCCTCGCGCCGGGGCAGGTGACCGAGGAGCAGCCGGGCGTGCACCAGGTCGAAGGTGCCCGGCGGCTGGTCGGTGACGACGTCCTGGCGGTGGACGACGAGCCGGGGGTGCGGCGGGACGTGCTGCGGGGCGACGTCCGTGGCGACCACCTCGGCCGCCCGTTCGGCCAGCCACAGCGCGACGCTGCCGGCACCGGCGGCCACCTCCAGGCACCGCCGGCCGGTCAGGTCACCCCACTGCCCGAGCGCGGCCCGGGTCGGTCCGTCCAGCAGGTCCGCCAGCGCGTCGTGGTGGGCGCCGGCCTGGTCACTCGCATTGTCGAACGCATAGCCCTTCGTGCTCACCCCACCATCCTGCCGGACGGCGAGCCGTTACGCCCCCGACCCACCGCCCCTGGCCCACCGTCCCGACCCACCGCCCCTGGCCCACTGCCCCTGGCTCACTGCCCCGGTCCATCGCCCGGTCCACCGCCGTGGGCCGGGGAGCCGACGTGCCCGGCCGGCACCGCCTCCGGCGGGTCCCCGACACTCCGCATTCCACTGAGTGCAAGCCCTGGTCCACGCCGGACCCCGGGACGGAATGATTCGACTCCATCGATGTTCGCCCGGCGGGAGGTCGTTCGGATGGAGTTCGCCCGGGACCAGTGGTACGTGGCGGCCCACGGCGGGGAGGTCGGCCGGGACCTGCTCGCCCGTACGGTGCTCGGTGAACCGTTGGTGCTGTACCGCACCGGTGCCGGGGAGGCCGTGGCGCTCGCCGACCGGTGTGTGCACCGGCGCTTCCCCTTGTCGCAGAGCCGCCTCGACGGCGACACGATCGTCTGCGGCTACCACGGCTTCACCTACGACCCCACCGGCAGTTGCGTCTTCGTACCCGGTCAGCAGCGGATTCCGCGTACCGCGCGGGTCGCGGCCTACCCGGTGGTGGAACAGGACTCCTTCGTCTGGGTGTGGATCGGGGACCGGGAGCGGGCCGACCCGGCCACCATCCCCCGCGCGCCCTGGCTGGCCGACCCCCGGTACGCGGTGGTCCGGGGCATGGCCCCGCTGGACGCGCGGTACGGCCTGCTGGTGGACAACCTGATGGACCTGTCCCACGAGACCTACCTGCACGGCGGTTACATCGGCACCCCCGAGGTGGCGGACACCCCGATCACCACCGAGGTCGACGAGGAACGGGGTGTCGTGCACGTCAGCCGGCACATGGACGACGCCGAGTGCCCGCCGTTCTACGCCCGCTCGACCGGCATCCAGGGCCGGATCACCCGCTGGCAGGACATCGAGTACCACCCGCCGTGCCTCTACCTGCTGCACAGCCGGATCGCCCCGCAGGGCGTCTACCCGCCCGCGCAGGGGGAGGACAGCGACGCCTTCCACGCCGAGATCGTCTACGCCATCACCCCGTCGACCGCGCACACCACGTACGACTTCTGGGCGGTGGCGCGCGACTTCGCGGTCGACGACGAGTCGGTCAGCGCGTACCTGCACCAGAGCAACCACACCGTGGTGATGCAGGACGTGGCGGCGCTGAACACCCTGGAGCGGGTGATCGCAGCCGAACCGGAGCGATACCAGGAGCTGAGCATCAACATCGACACCGGTGGGCTGGCCGCCCGACGGCTGCTGGCCCGGCTGGTCGGCTCCGGGACGGTGGGAGCGCCCCGGTGACCGCACCCGCCGGGCAGCGGGTCTACCGGGTCCACTGGGTGCCGGGCACCGACGTGCTGCGCGGGACCTGCCACTGTGGCGCCGAGCGCCTCGCCGACGAGCCGGTGGCCTTGTGGGAGTGGCTGCTCGGCCACCCGCGGGGCCACGCGACGACGACCGTGCCGGCATCCGGCCCGCCCGCCCGGCTGGCGGTGCCGGCATGACCGGGGACAGGCCGACGAGGGACGGGCCGGTCGGGGACGGGTCGGTCGGGGACGGGCTGGTCGGGGTGGAACTGACGGTGGTGGCCCGGGAGCGGGTGGCGGCGGAGGTCGTCGAGATCGGGCTGGCCCGCCCGGACGGTGGTGACCTGCCCCGGTGGACCCCGGGCGCGCACGTCGACCTGGCGCTGGGCCCGGAACTGGTGCGGCAGTACTCCCTCTGCGGTGATCCGGCCGACCGGTCCGTCCTACGGATCGCCGTGCAGCGGGAGCCGGACGGTCGCGGTGGCTCCCGGCTGGCGCACGCCCGGCTCACTGTCGGCGGCACCGTCCGGGTGCACGGGCCCCGCAACACCTTCCCGCTGGTCGCGGCGCGGCGCTACCTCTTCGTGGCCGGTGGCATCGGGATCACCCCGATCCGCCCGATGGTCGACGCGGCCGACGCCGCCGGTGCCGACTGGCGGCTGGCGTACGGCGGACGCAGCCGCGCCACCATGGCCTTCGCCACGACCCTGCGGGAGCGGTACGGCGACCGGGTGTGCCTCTGTCCGCAGGACGAGACCGGGCTGCTCGACCTGACCGGGCTGCTGGGCCGAACGGGCGACGGCCTCGTCTACTGCTGCGGCCCGGAATCCCTGGTCCGGGCAGTGGAGGAACACTGCGCCGACTGGCTGCCCGGCCGACTGCACGTCGAGCGGTTCACCCCCCGGGGCGACGCCGACGGGCCGGAGACGGCGATCGAGGTCGAACTCGCCCTCTCCGGGCGCACGGTACGCGTGCCCCCGGGGGTGCCGATCCTGCGGGCGGTGGAGGAGGCCGGGGTGCCGGTCCTGTCGTCCTGTCGGGAGGGCACCTGCGGCACCTGTGAGACCCCGGTGCTCGCCGGGGTGCCGGAGCACCGCGACAGCCTGCTCACCGCGCAGGAGCGGGCCGCCGGGGACACCATGATGATCTGTGTCTCCCGGGCCCGTACGCCCCGGCTCGTCCTGGAGCTGTGACCGGCCGGCGCGGGCGGGGAGGATGGTGGGATGCGCGGCCAACCGGGACGGTCGGTGACCAGCAGGGTGCTGGCGCTGCTGGACGCGTTCACCCCGGCGAACCCGGCCCTGACGCTGAGCGAGCTGGCCCGGCGCACCGGGTTGCCACTGTCCACCGTGCACCGCCGGGCGGCCGAGCTGCTCGCCTGGGGGGCGTTGGAACGCGGCGTCGACGGGCGGTACCGGATCGGCCTGCGGTTGTGGGAGGTGGGTTCGCTGGCGCCCCGGGGGCTGGGGTTGCGGGAGGTGGCCCTGCCGGTGATGGAGGACCTGTACGAGGTGACCCACGAGAACGTGCAGCTCGCCGTCCGGCAGGATCTCGAACTCGTCTTCATCGAGCGGATCGCCGGCCGGCACGCGGTGCCGGTGCTCACCCGGGTGGGTGGCCGCTTCGCCCTGCACGCCACCGGCGTCGGTCTGGTCCTGCTCGCCTACGCGCCGGTCGGGGTGCAGGAGCGGGTGCTGGCCGCGCCGTTGGAGCGGTACACCGAGCTGACCGTCACCGATCCGGGGCGGCTGCGCCGCTGTCTGGCCGAGGTGCGCCGGGTCGGGTACGCGGTCAGCGACCGGCAGGTGACCATGGACGCCCTGTCGGTGGCCGCGCCGATCCGCGCCCCGGAGGGGGTGGTGGCGGCGCTGTCGTTGGTGGTGGACCGGTCCCGGGCGGACCCGCTGGCGCTGGCCCCGCTGGTGCAGGCCGCGGGCCGGGTGCTGTCCCGGGCGCTGGGCGGCGCGCACCGGTGACCACCGGCCGGACCGGCGTCAGTCGGGGAAGGCGAGCAGTCGCAGCAGGTGGGCCAGCCGTTCGTGGTCGCGGGGCGTCATGCTGGCCAGCGAGTCGAGCCCCACGGCGCGGACGGCGTCCTGGGCGCGGGCGAACAGGGCCCGTCCGGCGTCGGTGGCGGTGAGGACGTTGGCCCGGCGGTCGGCGGGGTCGGCGTGCCGCTCGACCAGTTGGCGCTGCTCCAGCCCGTCGATCAGGGCGACCACCTGGCTGGGGTCGAGGTGCAGGAATTCGGCGAGTTCCCGCTGGGTCGGGCGGACGTCGTCGGCGGCCAGGGCGAGCACCGAGTAGGAGCGGGCCTTCAGTCCGTGTGCGGCGAGGGCGGTGTTGGCCGCCGCGAGCGCGCGCGCGTTGGCGCGGGCCAGCAGGAAGCTCAGGTCACCGGCGAGCGTGCTGTCCCGCAGCCGGTCGCGTCCGGTCGGCCGGGTCCGTTCGGCGGGGGACATGGCGACGATGGTAGCAAGGTTCCCAAATAATTGACATTCTCAACGGTTCGTGCTCAGATCGCATCGACGAAAGGGAGTGCCCATGTCACTGGACGGCAAAGTCGCCATCGTCACCGGGTCCGGGCGTGGCCTCGGTCTGGCCTACGCCCAGGAGCTGGCGCGGCGGGGGGCCTCCGTCGTGGTCAACGACGTCGACGCGCGCGTCACGGCCGACGCGGTGGCGGCGATCGAGGCGTCCGGCGGGCGGGCCGTCGCGGTGACCGCGCCCGTCGGCCCGACCGAGACCGCGCAGGAACTCGTCAGCACGGCGGTCGCGCACTTCGGCCGACTGGACATCCTCGTCACCAACGCCGGCGTGCTGCGCGACACCGTGCTGTGGAAGATGACCGACGACGACTTCGACACCGTCGTCACCGTGCACCTGCGCGGCACGTTCACCACGGTGCGCGAGGCGGTGCGGCACATGCGGCAGGCCGACGCGGGCGGACGGATCATCTGCATCGGGTCACCCACCGGTCAACGCGGCACCTTCGGTCAGACCAACTACGCGGCGGCCAAGGCGGGCATCGTCGGCATGGTCCGCACCTGGGCGCTGGAGCTGAAGCGGGCCGGCATCACCGCCAACACCGTCGTCCCGGTCGCCGCCACCGCGATGACCGCCACCGTCCCCTACTTCGCCGCTGCGGTGCGGGCCGAGGCGGCCGGTGAGCCGATGCCCGCGTTCTTCCGGCACGACCTCGGTTTCGGCACGGCCGCCGACGTGGCCGGTCTGGTCGCGTTCCTCGCGTCCGACGCGGCCGCCCAGGTGACCGGGCAGGTGATCGGGGTGGGTGGTGACCGCCTCCAGATCTGGACCCACCCGGAGGCGGCGGTGACCGCCTACCGCGAGGGCGGCTGGACCTACGACGCGCTGGTGGAGGCCTGGCCGACCACGTTCGACGGGGCCGCGCAGAGCGTCGGCGAACGCTTCCCCGAGCTGCCCGTCCAGTTCCAGCCGGCCAATCCCTGACCCGGCCCACCGTCACCTGACCGACGAGACCGTCCGCCCGCCCGCCGGACCGGACCCGCCCGACGGAGGTTGCCGCCCATGTACCAGCCCGCGATCGACCTCGACGCCGTCACCGCGATCGACATGCACGTGCACATCGAGGTCGACGACCACGGTCACGCCTCGCTGCCCGCACCGCTGGTGGCGGCCGTGTCGAAGTACTTCCGCACGGACGGGCCCCGGCCGGCGGTCGACGCGGTGGCGCGCTACTACCGCGAGCGCGGCATGGCCGCCGTCGTGTTCACCGTGGACGCGGGCACCCAACTGCGGCATCCGCCGCTGTCCAGCATCGACATCGCCCGCGCCGCCGCCGAGCACGCCGACGTGCTGATCCCCTTCGGTTCGGTCGACCCGCGCACCGGCGGGGCGGCCCTCGACCTCGCCGCCCGGCTGATCGAGCAGGAGGGGGTACGCGGCTTCAAGTTCCACCCCACGGTGCAGGGCTTCGACCCCGGCGACGACGCGTACGCGCCGCTGTGGGCCCTGATCGAGCGGGCCGGGCTCCCGGCGATCTTCCACACCGGGCAGACCGGCATCGGCGCGGGCCTGCCGGGCGGCTACGGGCTGCGGCTCGGCCTGTCCAACCCGATGCTGCTCGACCCGGTCGCCGCCGACTTCCCCGACCTGCAGATCGTCATGGCCCACCCGTCGGTGCCCTGGCAGGACGAGGCGCTGTCGGTGGCCACCCACAAGCCCAACACCTGGATCGACCTGTCCGGCTGGAGCCCGAAGTACTTCCCGGCGGAGCTGGTACGCCACGCCAACTCGGTGCTCAGCCGCCGGGTGCTCTTCGGCACCGACTACCCGCTGCTCACCCCCGAGCGGTGGCTGCGTGACGTGGCGGCCACCGACCTCAAGCCGGACGTGCTCCCGGGCATCCTCAAGGACAACGCGGCCCGGCTGCTGGGCCTCGCCCGGGAACGACGAGAGGAAGCGCCATGACCACGACCATCACCTACGACCAGCTCGCCGACCTCGCCGGCACCGACCTGGGGCACACCGGCTACCGCACGGTCACCCAGGACCAGGTGAACCTGTTCGCCGACGCCACCGACGACCACCAGTGGATCCACGTCGACCCGGAACGGGCCAAGGCCGGCCCGTTCGGCGCACCGGTCGCGCACGGCTTCCTCACCCTGTCCCTGGCGGTGCCGTTCTGGACCGAGCTGCTGGAGGTCAAGGGGGTGACCACCAAGGTGAACTACGGCCTCGACCGGGTGCGCTTCCCCGCGCCGGTCGTGGTCGGGGCGCGGGTGCGGATGCGGGCCACCGTCGTCGAGGTGGTCGAGGTCCGGGGTGGCTACCAGCTCACCGTCGACCAGAGCATCGAGATCGAGGGCGGCGTCAAGCCGGCGGTGGTCGCCCGGGGGTTGTACCGCTTCCACGGCTGAGCCCGGCGGCGTCCGCGCCGGGTGACCCACCACCACCTCCACCACCAGGAGACTGCTGATGCACCAGCACGGAATCGGTGCCTGGGTGGCCAGGCGTCGGCTCAGGTCCCCGGACAAGGTCGCCCTCGTCCACGGCGCGGACGCGACCGTCACCTACGCCCAGTTCGCCGACGCGGTGGACCGGGTCTCGGCGGTGCTGCGGGGGCGTGGTGTCGGCGTCGGTGACGCCGTCGCCTACCTGGGGGAGAACAGTCCGGAGTTCCTCCAGGTGATGTTCGGGGTGGCGCAGGTCGGCGCCGTCTTCGTGCCGGTGAACACCCGGCTGGCACCTCCCGAGGTGGGTCACCTACTGACCGACAGCGCGGCCCGGGTGCTGATCCACGACCCGGAGTTCGCCGCACCGGTGGCCGCCGCCCTGCCTGCCGCGCGGCCTCCGCAGACCGTCGTCACCGGCGAGGGCACCCCGCAGCGGCCGGGCCTGACCCGGCTGACCCGGGCGGTCGACGCCGGGCACCCCGGTCCTGCCCCCACCGGCCCGGACGATCCGGCGGCGATCGTCTACACCTCGGGCACGACCGGGCGGGCCAAGGGTGCGGTGCTGACCCACGGCAACCTCACCTGGGTCGCCCTCAACTGTGTGGTCGACTACGACGTCGTCTCGACCGACGTGGCGCTGATGATCTCGCCGCTGTTCCACGTCGCCTCGCTGGGGATGGGCGCGTTGCCCGTCATCCTCAAGGGCGCCACGATGGTCGTCGAGCGGGGCTTCGAGCCGGGCCGGGCGCTCGCGCAGATCGCCAGGCACCGGGTCACCATGCTCAGCGGGGTGCCGACCACCTACCAGCTGCTGGCCGACCACCCGGACTGGGCCACGACCGACCTGTCGACGCTGGCGAAGCTCACCTGCGGTGGCTCCGCGGTGCCGACCCGCATCCTCGACGCCTACGAGGCGCGCGGCCTGTCGTTCTCCCAGGGGTACGGGATGACCGAGGCGTCGCCGGGCGTGACCGCGCTGCCACCGGCGATGACCCGGGCCAAGCAGGGCAGCGTCGGTCTGCCGCACTTCTTCACCGACGTGCGGATCACCGACCCGGGCGGGGCGGTGCTGCCCGCCGGTGAGGTGGGTCAGATCGAGGTGGCCGGGCCCAACGTCTTTCCCGGCTATCACGGGCTGCCGACGGCGACCGCCGAGGCGTTCACCGCCGACGGCTGGTTCCGCTCGGGTGACCTGGGCCGCCTCGACGACGACGGCTGCCTCCACGTCTCCGGCCGGCTCAAGGACATGATCATTTCGGGTGGTGAGAACATCTACCCGGCCGAGATCGAGCTGCTGCTCGGCGAGATCGACGGGGTGGTCTCGGCGGCGGTCATCGGGGTGCCCGACGACCGCTGGGGTGAGGTGCCGTGGGCGGTGGTGACCGTACGGGAGGGGGCGCGCGTGGACACCGCCGTCGTGCGGGCGCACCTGGACGGTCGGATCGCCCGCTACAAGCTGCCCAGGAACGTGGTCATCGTGGACGAGTTGCCGCGGACCGCGTCGGGGAAGGTGCGGAAGACGCAGCTGCGGGCGCGGTTCGCCGGCTGACCGTGGGCCGGTGGGTGACGAGGGCGGCGAACTCCGCCGTGGACGCCTCGGCCAGCGCCCGGTGCGCCCGACGGTAGGTCTGCACCGACCGGGCCGCCGGCCACTGCGCGTCCATGAACTCGGCCGGTAGCCTCGGGTCGGCCCGCAGCAGCGCCAGCCAGTCCGCCACCAGCATCGTGCGCAGGGTCAGCGCGCCCGCCGCCGCCGTGGTCGCGGCCGGGTCGGCCCACCGGTCGATGAACGCGAGGTGCTCGCGCCGGATCGCCTCGATGTCCCAGGCGGCGCGTACGCTCTCGCCGATCGGGAAGCCGGCGAGTTCGCGGGCGTGGAAGGCGACCACGGCGTGCGGGGCGAGGTCCTGGCGCAGCGGTTCCAGCGACCCGGCGAGGTCGACCTCGCCGGGGGCCAGCCACAGCCCGTCGCGGATCGGCGCGAAGCCCTCCCAGGTGAGGGTGGAGCGCAGCCGGTGCCGCAGCGTGCGCTGCCCCTCCGGAATGGAGAAGGTGACCAGGGTCCAGCCGCTGCCCTGCGGGTCGAACGGCCTCGGCCCGCGCACCCGGTACGTCGCCTCACGCAGCACCGCCGCGCCGTGCTCGGTCAGCGAGAACAACGTCTCCCGGCCGCTGCGGCCCCGGGCGAGGATGCCGCTGCGCACCAGCCGGTCGAGGGTGGCCCGGGTCGCCGGTGCGGCGACCCCGGCCCCCTCCAGCACGGTGATCAGGACACTCGCCCGGATCGGCCCGGTGTCGGCGTCGACGACGTGTTCGCCGAAGAAGGCGAGCACCAGTTGCTTCGGCTGACGCCTACCCACAGTCATCCCCTCCGACGGGTGTCGCCCGGCGCGCTCACGGCGCGGGTCGCGGGGCCACATTGTGCCCGCGTTTGGCCCGCTGGATCTCGCCGTAGACGTGTGTGCGCAGTTCGGTGAACCGGGGCAGGGCGCGGGTGGTGATCTGGTCGCGCTCGACCGGCAGGTCGACCGCGACGTCCTCGCGGACCCGGGTCGGCGCGTGGGACAACACGAGCACCCGTTGCCCGAGGTAGACCGACTCGTCGATGTCGTGGGTGACGAACAGCACCGAGATCCCGCGCCGGGCGTGCAGCTCACGCACCAGGTCCTCCAGGTCGGCCCGGGTCTGCGCGTCCACCGCGGCGAACGGTTCGTCCATGATCAGGACCTCGGGCTGGTACGCCACCGCCCGCGCGATCGCCACCCGCTGCTGCATCCCGCCGGAGAGCTGCCACGGGTGGCTGCGGGCGGCGTGCGCCAGACCCACCGCGTCGAGCGCGTCGGCGACCAGGGTGTCCCGCTGCGCGCGGGAGAGCTTCTTGTGCCGCAGCGGCAGCTCGACGTTGCCGCGCACCGTCAGCCACGGGTAGAGGCTGCGGCCGTACTCCTGGAACACCACGGCCATGGCGGGGCTGGGGCCGGTCACCGGCGTCCCGTGCATCTCGACCACACCGCCGGTGGGGCGCAGCAGGCCGGCGAGGCACTTCAGCAGGGTGGTCTTGCCGCACCCGGACGGTCCGACGATGCAGACGAGTTCGCCGGCGTCCATCGTGAAGCTGAGGTCCCCGATCGCCTCGACGTCGCCGGTGGGGGACTCGTAGACCTTGCGTAGCTGCTCCACCCGCAGCAGGGTGCCCCGGTCAGGCACGGTTGACCTCCCTGATTCCGTGGTACCAGCGCAGCACGCGCCGTTCGACGAGCCCGAAGACGACGGCGAGGAGCACGCCGACCCCGCCGAGCAGCAGGATGCCGCTCCACATCTCGGCGATGAGGTAGTTGCGTTGGAAGTAGGCGATCCGGTAACCCAGCCCGGCCGACGAGGCGAACATTTCGGAGATGACCATCAGGATGAGCGCGACCGAGAGGCCCTGCCGCACACCGGCCATGATCCGGGGGCTGGCGGCGGGGAGGACCAGGAACCACAGCCGCTCCCACCAGGTGACCCGGAACGACCGCGCGGTCTGCGTCAGCACGCTGTCGATGCCCCGGACCCCCTCGATCGTGTTCAGCAGGATCGGCCAGACCGCGCCGGAGACGATCACCACGACCTTCATGGTGTCGGTGATCCCGAGCAGGATCATCATCACCGGGATCAGCACCGGCGGCGGGATCGCCCGGAGGAACTCCAGCAGCGGTTCGAGCAGTTCCCGCAGCCACGGGGTCAGGCCGATGACGGTGCCGGCGGCGACGCCGAGCACGATCGACGCGGCGACGCCGAGGCCGAGGCGGGCGAGGCTGGGCAGCACGTCCTCGACGAACGCCGGCCCGATCCAGGTGTCGACGAAGGCGTCGGCGATCGTCACCGGGTCGGGGAAGAACCGGCTCGTCGTCCTGGTCGCCACTAGGCCCCACAGCACCAGCAGCAGCATCGGCAGCCCGAGCGCGTGCAGCACACCCGCCGCGGTGCGGTGACCGACCGCGCGGCGGCGCGGCGGGGCCACCGTCCTCCCCGGGTACGCGGTCACAGCGCCCGCTCCCCACGGACGGACTCGTGCCAGGACAACGTCCGCTGCTCGACGAACCGGAACACGAGGTTCACCGCCAGCCCGAGCAGTCCGGTGACCACGACGAGGGCGTACAGGCCGACGGCGTCGCCGGCGGAGCGGGACAGCTCGATCATGCGGCCGAGGCCCGGGTTGCCGATCACCATCTCCGCGGTGACGGCCAGGATGAGCGCCACCGCCGCCGCCAGCCGCAGGCCGGTCAGCAGGTACGGCAGGGTGGTCGGCAGGACGAGGTGCGTCCACCGTTCCCAGCGGCGCAGGCCGAAGCTGAGCGCGGTGTCCCGGGCGACCGTGTCGACGTCGGCGACCCCGTAGATCACCTGCACGAACACCTGCCAGAACGACGCGTAGACGATGATGACCAGGGCGGCCTGCCGTTGGATGCCGAACATCAGCACGGCGAGCGGGATGAGGGCGACCGACGGGATGGGGCGCAGGAACTCGACCATCGTGTGGGTGGCCCGCCGTAGGAACGGCACCAGGCCGACGACCGTACCGAGACCGACGGCGGCGATCGTCGCCACCGTCAGGCCGATCGCCCAGGAGGTCATGGTGCTGCCCAGCCGCCGCCAGAACGCGAGGTCGACGAGTTGTTCGGACAGCCGGGCGAGCACGTCCGTCACGTAGGGCAGGTACTGCGGGTCGATCAGGCCGAGTGCCGGGACGCTCTGCCAGACGGCGAGGAACCCGGCCAGGCCGGCGACGCCCAGCAGCGCCCTGCGTGGCGCGCGGGGGCGTCGGGTGGGGGGCAGGCGCATGTCACCTCCGTGGTCGCGGGGGGCGCGGCCGGCCCGTCCCGGTGCGTCGGCCGGGACGGGCGGTGCCGCCCCGGGTCACTGCTGACGGATGAGCCGGTCGAGGTCGGGCTGCCGGTCGAGTACCCGGTACTTCTGCGCGAGTTCGGCGAGCTTCTGCAGGCTCGCCCGGTCGACGTCCCAGCCGAACGCCGGGAGCCGGACCGACTCCGCCACCGGCGGCGGCAGCTGGAGGTTGTCCTTGATGGCCTGTCGTACGGCCGGCTGGTTGGCGGGGTCCTGCGCCCACTCCAGGGTCTTCCTCATCGCCGCGGAGAAGTCCTCGACCAGCTTGGCGTCCTTGTCGGTGCGGGCGGTCGTGGTGATCGTGGTGAGGGTGGCCAGGCCGGGGACGACCGCCTGGTAGGGGGCGACGACCAGGGTGTCGCCCCGGCTCTTGAGCTGGGTGACGAAGGGTTCGGGCACCCAGGCGGCGTCGATGTTGCCCGCTGCCAGTTGGGCCGGGGCGTCGGGGAAGGCTACCTCGACGAACTTGATCTTTTTGGGGTCGCCGCCGTCCTGCTCCACCGCCGCCATGATGGTGACGTCGCCGGCCGCGCCCAGGCTGTTGACCGCGACCCGTTTGCCGGCGAGGTCGGCCGGTCGCCTGATGCCGGACTTCGCCGAGGCGACCACGGCGTTGATGTCGTCGCCGTCGGCGTACGAGGAGGCGTAGTTGCCGATGATGACGACGCCGAGGTTCTGCAGGTCGGCGCGGAACGGGCCGAAGGGCTGGCCGATCGCGAAGTCGATGTCGCCGTTCATCAACGCCGGGATGGCCTGCGCGCCGCCCTGGGCGGGGACCACCTCGACCTGGAGCCCCCGCTCGGCGAAGATGCCCGCCTTGATGCCGCCCCACAGCGCGGCGGTCTCGGTGATCGGCAGCGCCGCGACCCGGACCTTGCGCAGGTCGCCGGAGGTCGGCGCGGACGGGGTGGACGCGTCGGAGTCGGTACATCCGGTGAGGGCGATCGCGGTGACGGCGATCAACCCGAGAGCCATGACCTTCTTCATTGACGAGGCCCTTCCTGGGCGGGGGTGGTGGGGTGCGTCGGAAGCCGGCGGGATGCCTCGGATCTGCGGGGGACGACCGCTGCGTGAGGGGCGTACGCCGCTGTGTTGGCCATGGTCAGCCACCCCGGCATCGAAAGTCAAGAATTTCTGACGCCCGTCATGGATAGGTTGAACGACGGTGCGTCATGGTGGCGTCGCCCCCGTCGCACCTGACGGCAGGGGCATCGCGGGGTGCCCACCACCCCGGGCTGAGCTGCGGTCCGGGCCGGTCAGACCTCGGGCAGGCCCACGTAGTTCTCGGCCAGGCTCGTCGCGTAGGCGCGGGAGGTGGCGGCGTACCGCAGCGTCGCGGTCTGCAACTTCGCCTCGTACGGGTCGTCGTGCGCCAACCGGTGCAGCATCGAGGTCATCCACCAGGAGAAGTGCTGCGCCCGCCACACCCGGCGCAGCGCGGTGGTCGAGTAGCCGGTCAGCAGGTCGGTGCGGCCCTGGTCGTACCACGCGGCGAACGCGTCGCCGAGCAGCGCCACGTCGGCCAGCGCCAGGTTCATGCCCTTCGCCCCGGTCGGCGGGACGATGTGCACGGCGTCCCCGGCCAGGTACAGCCGCTCCCACTGCATCGGCTCCACCACGAAGCTGCGCATCGGGGTGATGGACTTCTCCAGCACCGGCCCCTCGGTGAGCGACCAGCCCGGCACCGTCTCCAGCCGGACCCGCAGCTCCGCCCAGATCCGCTCGTCCGGCCACGCGGCGAGGTCCTCGTCGGGGGCGACCTGGAGGTAGAGCCGGGAGACCTGCGGTGAGCGCATGCTGTAAAGGGCGAAACCCCGCTCGTGGTGGGCGTAGACGAGTTCCTCCACGGCCGGCGCGGCGGCGGCGAGCACCCCCAGCCAGGCGAACGGGTACGCCCGTTCGTAGCTGGTCAGCACCCCGTCGGGCACCGCGCCCCGGCTCACCCCGTGGAACCCGTCGCAGCCGGCCACGAAGTCGCAGCGCAGCTCCTCCTCGCGGCCGTCGCGTCGGTAGTGGACCACCGGGTCGGGGGAGTCGAGCCCGTCGAGCCGGGTCACCTCGGCGTCGAACAGGATCGTGCCGCCGGCCGCGAGGCGGGCGGCGATCAGGTCCTTGACCACCTCCTGCTGCCCGTAGACGGTGATCGCCCGCCCGGTCAGCTCGGTCATCGGCACCCGGTGCGACTCCCCGGCGAAGCGCAGCTCGATGCCCTCGTGCCGCAGCCCCTCGCGGAGCAGCCGCTCGCCGAGGCCGGTGCGACAGAGCAGGTCGACCGAGCCCTGTTCGAGCACCCCGGCGCGCAGCCGCTGCTCGACGTGCTCGCGGCTGCGGCTCTCCAGCACCACCGAGGCGATGCCCTGCCGGTGCAGCAAGTGCGACAGCATGAGTCCCGCCGGCCCGGCGCCGACGATGCCGACCTGGGTACGCATCCCGGTCCGTCCTTCCTGGACGCCTGACCGCCACCTGGCTCCGGCCACGGGCCGCCGACGGTGTTCGCTGACCGAACGGGTGTTCTCTTCTAGAACGTTGGCACGTGCCCCGGCTCCCGTCAACGCCCTGCCCGGACGCCTGTCGACCGGCGTCGGGGGCGAGGCAGGACATTGACGGATGTCGCCGCCGGCCGTACGTTCGACATGAGCACGAAAGTCCGCATGGCGAACACCAGTCCGAGGCGAGGTGGCAGGCCCATGGCGAAGCTCGTCCCGCTGGCCGACGCCGTGGCGGAGTTGGTGCACGACGGCGACGTGGTGGCCCTGGAAGGGTTCACCCACCTCATCCCGTTCGCCGCCGGTCACGAGATCATCCGCCAGCGACGCCGGGAGCTGACCCTGGCGCGGATGACCCCCGACGTCATCTACGACCAGCTCATCGGGGCGGGATGTGCCCGCCGCCTGGTCTTCTCCTGGGGCGGCAACCCGGGAGTCGGTTCGCTGCACCGGTTCCGCGACGCCGTGCAGCACGCCTGGCCGGGTCCGCTGGAGCTGGAGGAGCACAGCCACGCCGGGATGGCCAACCGCTACGTGGCCGGCGCGTCCGGGCTGCCGTTCGCCGTGCTGCGCGGCTACACCGGCACCGACCTGCCCCGGCACACGGCCAACATCCGGCCGGTCGACTGCCCCTTCACCGGCGAGACCCTGACCGCCGTGGCGGCCCTGCGCCCCGACGTGACGGTGGTGCACGCCCAGCGCGCCGACCGGGCCGGCAACGTGCAGCTGTGGGGCATCACCGGCGTGCAGAAGGAGGCGGTGCTGGCCGCCCACCGTTCGCTGGTCACCGTCGAGGAGATCGTGGGCGAGCTGACGCCGGTGCCCGGCCAGGTGATGCTGCCCGGCTGGGCGGTCACCGCCGTCGCCGAGGTACCCGGCGGCGCGCACCCCTCCTACGCCCAGGGCTACTCGGTGCGGGACAACGACTTCTACCGGGCCTGGGACGCGGTCAGCCGGGACCGCGACACCTTCCGGGCCTGGCTCGACCGGCACGTGCACCGGGCCGGGGCGGCGGCGTGAACGCGCGGCCCGCCACCGGGCACCGACCGCGCCCCGGGGTGTCGAGGTGAGCGGCCCGCGTCCGGGCACCGACTGGACCGCCGACGAGATGATGACCGTCGCCGCCGCCCGGCAACTGCGCGACGGCACGGCCTGCTTCGTCGGGATCGGGTTGCCGAGCACCGCGGCGAACCTCGCCCGGGTCACCCACGCCCCCAACCTGGTGCTCATCTACGAGTCCGGCTGCCTCGGCGCGAAACCCGACCGGCTCCCGCTGTCCATCGGCGACGGCGTCCTCGCCGACACCGCCGACGCGGTGGTGTCGGTGCCCGAGGTGTTCAACTACTGGCTCCAACCCGGCCGGATCGACGTGGGTTTCCTCGGTGCGGCGCAACTCGACCGGTACGGCAACCTCAACACCACCGTCGTCGGCGACTACGCCACCCCGGCGGTCCGGCTGCCCGGTGCCGGCGGGGCGCCGGAGATCGCCGCCTCCTGCGGCGAGGTCGTGGTGATCGTGCGGCAGAACCGCCGTACGTTCACCGAACGGGTCGACTTCGTCACCTCCGTCGGGTACGGGACAGGGCCGGGGGGCCGGGAACGGCTCGGCCTGCGCGGCGGCGGCCCCCGACTGGTGATCACCGACCTCGGGGTCCTCGAACCCGACCCGGTCAGCTGCGAGCTGACCCTGACCCGGCTGCACCCCGGCGTGACCCGGGAGCAGGCGCGGGCGGCGACCGGCTGGGACCTCGCCGTCGCCGACCCGCTGACCACCAACGACCCGCCGACGGCCCACGAGTTGGCGGTGCTGCGCGCGCTGGAGGCGACCAGGCGCGGCACCCCTGCCGACCGGCCACCGGCCCCAGGCCCGACCGTCTGACGGGAGACGACGATGACCGAGGACACCGCCCATCGGGCCGGCAGGGCGCCCGTGCTGCCGGCGTACCGGCGTGACGACGTCGACGTCCACCCGCCCCTGCTCAGCCCCGACTACCGGTCGACGGTGGCGCGGGCACCACGGCGACCCCTGGCCCACCTGCCGCAGCGGCTGACCGAGGTCACCGGGCCGCTGCTGGGCCACGACCGGGTCGGTGACCTCGACCACGACCTGACCCGCCAGCACGACGGGCCACCGCAGGGGCAGCGGATCATCGTGCACGGCCGGGTCCGCGACGGCGACGGCCGCCCGGTGCCCCACACACTGGTGGAGATCTGGCAGGCCAACGCCGCCGGACGCTACCGCCACACCAGCGACACCTGGCCGGCCCCGCTCGACCCGCACTTCGACGGCGTGGGACGCACGCTCACCGACGACCAGGGACGGTACCGGTTCGTCACCGTGCAGCCCGGGGCCTACCCCTGGCGCAACCACGACAACGCCTGGCGGCCGGCGCACATCCACTTCTCCCTCTTCGGCCGGGCGTTCACCCAACGCCTGGTCACCCAGATGTACTTCCCCGGCGACCCGCTCTTCTTCCAGGACCCGGTGCTGCACTCCGTCCGTGACCCCGCCGCCCGGCAACGGCTGATCGCCCGGTACGACCACGCCGGCACCGAGCCGGAGTGGGCGCTGGCCTACGCGTTCGACATCGTGCTGCGGGGCCGGGAGGACACCCCCTTCGAGGACGGCGACGACGATGCGTGACCGGCTGGGCGTCACCCCCGCGCAGACCGTCGGGCCGTACCTGAGCATCGGGCTGCGCTGGCCCGACGGCCCGTACGTCGTCCCCGACGGCACCCCCGGCGCATTCTGGATCCGGGGCCGGATCGTCGACGGCACCGGAGCGCCGGTGGTCGACGCGCTGGTGGAGAGTTGGCAGGCCGACCCGGACGGCCGGTTCGACCATCCGGACGACCCGCGTGGGGCCCGGCCACCGGCGCTCGCCGGGTTCCGGGGATTCGGGCGCAGCGAGACCGACGACCAGGGGTGCTACCGGCTGCTCACCGTCCGACCGGGGGCGTTGCCCGACCCGGACGGCGGCGTCGAGGCACCGCACCTGACCCTGTCGGTCCTCGGCCGGGGGCTGCTGCACCGCCTGGTCACCCGGCTCTACTTCCCCGACGAGCCGGCGGCGAACGCCACCGACCCGGTGCTGACCGGCATCGACCCCGACCGCCGCGACACCCTGCTGGCCGCTGCCGCGCCGGACGGGTTCCGCTTCGACATCCACCTGCAGGGTGACCGTGAGACCGTCTTCTTCGCCCTCTGACGGCCTGCTCTCCGGCCTGTCCGGCAACCCGGACGTGGACGGCGAACTCGACGATCCGGCCCTGCTGCGGGCGCTGCTCGACGCGGAGGCCGCACTCGCCCGGGCCGGTGCGGACGCCGGGGTGCTGCCGGCACGGGCGGCCGACGCGATCGTCGCCCGCTGCCACGCCGAGCGGTACGACCCGGCGGCACTCGGCCGGGCCGCCGACGCCGCCGGAAACCCGGTCGTCCCGCTCGTGCGGGAGTTGACCGCCGCCGTGCCCGGGCCCGCCCGGGGGTGGGTGCACCACGGAGCGACCAGCCAGGACATCATGGACACCGCGCTGAGCCTGGTCGTCGTCCGGGCACTCGGACCGGTGCTGCGCCACCTCGACGAGGCCGTCGCCGCCGCCGCCCGGCTCGCCGACACCCACCGCGACACCGTGCTGGTCGGCCGGACCCTCGGACAGCAGGCGGCACCCACCACGTTCGGGCTCACCGCCGCCGGCTGGCTGACCGGCCTCACGCAGGCCCGTGACCGGCTCCGACAGGCCGGCGACGGGCAGCCCGCCCAACTCGGCGGTGCGGTCGGCACCCTGGCCGCACTCGGCCCGGCCGGCCCCGAGATCGCCGCCCGGTTCGCCGTCCGGCTGGGGCTGCCCGCGCCCGCGCTGCCCTGGCACACCCGCCGACAGCCCCGCCTCGACCTGGCCGCCGCCCTCGGTGGGCTGCTCACGGCCACCGGCAAGGTGGCGCTCGACGTCGGGCTGCTCGCCCGAACCGAGGTCGGTGAGGTCGCCGAGGGCGGCACCGGCCGGGGCGGCTCCTCGGCCATGCCGCACAAACGCAACCCGGTGGACTCGATCCTGATCGGTGCCGCCGCGCGCCGTGGTCCGGGCCTCGTCGCCACGTTGTACGCCGCAGCGGTGCAGGAGCACGAGCGGGCCGCCGGTGGCTGGCACGCCGAATGGGAGCCGCTGCGCGACCTGCTGCACCTGGCCGGCGGCGCCAGCGGCCGGTGCGCCCGGCTGCTGGCCGGGCTGCGGGTCGATCCCGGGCGGATGCGGGCGAACCTCGACGCGACCGGTGGGCGGGTGCTCGCCGAGGCCGTCGCCGCCCGGCTGGCCCCCGCCGTCGGCCGCGACGTCGCGCACGACCTGGTCGCCCGCGCCGCCGCCGCACCCGCGTTCCGCGCCGCGCTGCTCGCCGACCCCGAGATCCGCGCCCACCTGTCCGGGACGGAGATCGACGAGGCGCTCGACCCGTACCGCTGGCTCGGGTCGGCCGGCGTGTTCGTCGACCGGGCGTTGGCCGCCGCCCGGGCAGCGCAGGCATGACCGCCCGGCTGCACCTCACCGTCGACGGTCCGGCCACCGCGCCGGTGCTGCTGCTCGGCGGCTCCCTCGGCACCACCGCCGCGATGTGGGAACCCCAGGTCCCGGCGTTGGCCGAGCGGTTTCGGGTCATCCGGTACGACCACCTGGGCCACGGTCGGTCGGCGGTGCCGGCCGGGCCGTACACCTTGGATCTGCTGGGCCGGGAACTGCTGCGGACGCTGGACCGTCTCGACGTGCCGTGGGTCCACTACGCGGGGTTGTCCCTCGGCGGCATGGTCGGCATGTGGCTCGCCGCCCACGCGCCCGACCGGGTGCGGCGGCTGGCCCTGCTGTGCACCTCGGCGTGGCTCGGCCCGGCCGGGCCGTGGCGGGAACGGGCGGCGACGGTGCGCGCCGGTGGCCTGCCGGCGATCGCCGACGCGGTGGTGGCCCGCTGGTTCACCCCGGCGTTCGCCACCGCCCGGCCGGACGTGGTGGCCGCGCACCGCACCATGCTGACCGCGACCTCCCCGGCCGGATACGCGGCCTGCTGCGAGGCGATCGCCGCGATGGACCTGCGCCCCGAACTGGGCCGGATCGTCACACCGACCCTGGTCGTCGCGGGCGCGGACGACCCGGCCACCCCGGTGGCGTGCGCCCGGGAGATCGTCGGACGCGTCCCCGGTGCGCGGTTGGTCGTCCTCGACGCCGCGGCGCACCTGGCCAACGTCGAGCAACCCGCGCGGGTGGGCCGACTGCTGCGGGAACACTTCGAGGAACCGGGTGGATGATGGACGACCACGAGCGGCACGAGGCCGGCATGACGGTACGCCGGCAGGTGCTCGGCGACGCGCACGTCGACCGCGCGGTCGCCGGCACCGACGGGTTCACCGCCGACTTCCAGGACTTCATCACCCGCTACGCCTGGGGGGAGGTGTGGACCCGGCCCGGCCTCGACCGGCGTACCCGCAGCTGCATCACCCTCGCCGTGCTCGCCGCCCTGCGCCACGAGGAGGAGTTGGCGATGCACGTACGGGCCGCGCTGGGCAACGGGCTGACCGAACAGGAGGTGGCGGAGGTCCTGCTCCAGGTGGGCGTCTACGCTGGCGTACCGGCGGCGAACCGGGCGTTCACGGTGGCCCGGGAGGCCCTGCGGCGGGAGGCTGGGTGAGGTGGGCGGTCAGGCGGCACGGTCACCGGAGTTCGTGCAGTCGTTGGAGCGTGGGCTCGCGGTGATCCGGGCGTTCGACGCCGAGCATCCGCAGCTCACCCTGAGCGACGTGGCCCGCCGCACCGGGCTGACCCGGGCCGCGGCCCGCCGGTTCCTGCTCACCCTGGTCGAGCTGGGGTACGTGCACACCGACGGCCGGCTGTTCTCGCTGCGGGCGCGGATCCTCGCCCTCGGCTACGCCTACCTGTCCGGCCTGGGCCTGCCCGAGATCGCCCAACCGCACATGGAAGCGCTGGTCGCGCAGGTGCACGAGTCCTGCTCGGTGTCGGTGCTCGACGGCGAGGAGGTGGTCTACGTCGCCCGGGTGCCCACCAAACGGATCATGACGGTGGGGATCAGCGTCGGCACCCGGTTCCCCGCGTACGCCACATCGATGGGTCGGGTGCTGCTCGCCGCGCAACCTTCGGACCGGCTGGACGACTACCTCGCCACCGCGCAGCTGCAACAGTTGACCCGGCGCACCGTCACCGACCCGGCGAAGCTACGGGCGATCCTGACGAAGATCGCCGCCCAGGGGTACGCGATCGTGGACCAGGAGTTGGAGGAGGGGTTGCGGTCGCTGGCCGCGCCGATCCACGGTGCGCACGGCGCGGTGGTCGCGGCGGTGAACCTGTCCGCCCACGCCAGCCGTGGGTCGTTCGAGCTGATCCGGCGGGAACTGCTCCCACCGCTGCTGGCCACGGCCCGGCGGATCGAGGAGGACCTGCGCGGATCGTCCTGAACCGGCCGCCACCGCCCCGGGCCCGTCGGCACCGGTGCCCTGTCGTCACTGGACCCGGTAGAGCCGGCTCGCCGGGTCCACGACGGCGGTCAACTGCCGGCCGGGCACGAGTCCCGGATCGACGGGCCGGACCGTGTCCGCCTCTAAGGGGGCGAAGCCGGGCCGGCTGATCCGCAGGCGCAGGGCGAGCCCCGGGTCCTCTCTGCCCAGGTGGTGCGCGACGGTCATTCCGGCACCCTGGAACACCGCTCGTCGTCCGGGCACCCCGCAGCGCCGTCCGTCGTCCGGGCACCCCCGTAGCGCCGTCCGTCGTCCGGGCACCCGGGGGTCGTGCGGGTGGGTCGGCACCAGGCCCCGGCCCACCCGCACGGACTGCTTCCCCGGCTGCGCGACGGTCAGCTGCCGGTGCAGGTGGCGGTGGCGCCGGCGCCGGTCCCGGTGCCCTGGAACCCGAAGCTGGTGCCCTGCCCGGCGCCCAGCCGTCCGTTGTAGCTCTGGTTGGTGACGGTGATGGTGCCGCTCGTGCCGGTGGCGACGCCGTTCCACACCGAGCTGACCGCTGCGCCGCCCGGCAGGGTCAGGGTGACCCGCCAGCCGGTGAGCGCGGCGGACCCGGCGGTGACGCTGACGTTGGCGACGAACCCGCCGTTCCACTGGTCCTGTATGGCGTAGACGGCGGTGCAGCCGGCCCCACCGGGCGGGGGAGTGGTGGGCGGGGGAGTCGTCGGCGGCGGGGTGGTCGGCGGGGGAGTGGTGGGTGGTGGGGTCGTGGGCGGCGGGGTGGTCGGCGGCGGGCCGTCGAGCGTCAGGTTCTTCTGCTGGACGGTCCACTGGGTGCGGCACAGCCCGCAGTTCGCGCCGACGAAGTTGCTGCCGGCGGTGGTGTCGCCCTTGAGCCGCCACTTGAGGTAGAGCACCGCCACCCGGCCGAACTCGCCCCCGTTGGGCTGGTCGTAGGTGCCGCCGTGCCCGACGTTGAGGTTGCCCATGAAGGCGGGCAGTCCGGCGGGCAACTTGCCCCAGTCGTCGATGGCGTTGGGGTAGGCGATGTCGCTGGGCCCGCCGACGAAGTAGGCGATCGGTTTGGTGAGCCGCCGGAGCTGGTAGTCGTCGGCGTCGTTGAGCAGGCCGCTGCTGAAGATGCCGGTGGTGGTGACGCGCGGGTCGTTGGAGACGGCGTACGCCTCCAGACCACCGCAGGAGAAGCCGGCGACGGCGACCTTGCCGGTGTCGATCCGGTTGTAGTACTTGCTGCCCTGGCGGGAGTTCTCCGCCACCGCCCAGTCGATGGACTGGGTGAGCATCTGCGAGTTGGTGGAGCCGGAGGCGTTCGGGCCGCCGTTGGCGATGGCCAGGAAGCCGTGCGAGGCGATCTCGCGCAGGAAGTTGCCCTGCGAGAGACCGTTGGCCGAGCAGCCGCCGTTGCCCCACACGAGGATCGGCAGGCGTTCGGTCGGCAGTGTCTGGGGTCGGAAGATGGTGTGGTTGGGCAGGCTGGTCGCGGTTTCGTAGTCGGCGGGATAGGGCCCCGATCCGCCGACTGCGGCGTCGGCCGGCGTCGCGCCGAGGGCCATCAGCACGGCTGCTGCCGGCACCAGCGCGGCGGTCAGGCCCGCGTACAGCTTCGATCTCCTTGGCATGCACCCTCCTGCGGGTGTCGGCGGTGGCACCCCCTGCGGTGGCGGGTCTGCCGCCGGGCCCGACCAGGGTGGTCAGCGCCGGCAACGGGCGGGCCGACGTGGACGCGTCGACCGGCCGGCCGCAGTCCCCACAGGCGGTCGCGGTATGCAGTTACTATCACTGCGGTAACGAAAAGTGTCAATGTCTTGCCCGTCTGGCGGACCGGTCCGACGCCGTCCGTGCGTTGCCGGCCGGGGCACAGCCGCACCCCCGGCGTCAGCCGGTGCGGCGGAGGGCTCCGCACGAGCCGCCGGTCGGCTCCGGGCGGGCGGCGTCGCGGGCGGCGTGGAAGTGGGTGATCCACCCGGCGGCGTCCGGCCAGTGCGGGGTGGTCACCTCGACCAGGCGGGCCTGGGCGAGTGCGCCGAGCCCCGCGTGGATGTCCAGGAAGGTCTCCCGGGCCTGCTGGCGGGGCCAGGGCGTCGGCAGCAGGTGCGTGGGCAGGTCCGGGTCGGTGTCGGCGAACCTGCGCCACGAGTCCATCGCGGAGGTCCGCGCCACCAGCGCCGTGGCCGGGTCGACCGTGCCCCGGCGGGCGGCCACCCGCAACGGCGCGAACCGCGCGACGAAGGCCGCGTAGCCGGCGGCCAGCCCGGTCAGGTCGTACGCCGCAGCCGGGCCGTGCGGGCCGGCCTCCTCGTCGAAGCGGACGTGCAGCACCGACCAGCGGGCCCCCTCGACGGGGTGCAGCAGCGCCTCCAGCTCCGCCCTGACCGGTGCGGCGTGACTGCCCGGCGTGATCCACACGCTGTCGTAGAGCCGCACGAAACCGTGCGCGGTCAACGCCCGGCGCACCGTGTGCCGGGCCGCCTGGCCGCAGCTGGGGAGGGAGAAGGAGACCTGCACCCAGTCCCCGGTCCAGGGTGGCGGCTGCGCGCCGAAGTCCAGGAAGTGCCGCATCCGGGAGCGGTGTCGGGCGATCGCCGCAGGTGTGAGGTGGTAGACCGGCGGCCGGGTGTCGCCCCGGATCGCGATCAGGCCCCGCTTGACCAGCCGGGACAGGGCGGCCCGGGCGCTGGGCTCGGTGACCCCGAACTCCCGCAGCATCGCGATGACCGCCCCCGACGGCAGGTCGGCCACCGCGGAGTCGAGGTATTCGCCGAGCAGGGTGGCCAGCAGGTGCTGCGGGCTCGACCCGTGCTGGGCCCGGGGGGTGCGGACGTCGTCGACGGGCTGTTCGGCGTTCACCCCGTCAGATTGCCGCACCGCCGGACGTTCGACGCCGCTGGCCGGCCCGGCGGCTCACCCGGTCGCCGGGCCGCCCTGCCCCGCCGGGAGGCCCGGGGCCGCCGCGCCGGTGGCCGGCTCACCCGGTCCGGCGGCTGCGGGTCAGCGCCAGCCCGCCCAGCCCGACGGCGAGTAACCCCAGCACCAGGGCCAGGTAACCGCCGCCGCGCCCGTTGCCGGTGCCGATGCCGCTGTCCGAAGTGGCCACCACCAGAGCGCCCAGGGCCATGCCGACCACCCCTGCCGTCAGGGCCAGGACGGCGCCGCGCCGTCCGCCGCCGGGCCGGACGGTGGGCCGGCCCAGCGCCAGCCCGCCGATGACCAGCCCGGCCAGACCCAGCAGCGCGGCGAGCGTCGCCCCGAGTCGCCCGGCGCTCATGGTGGTGACGCCGACGGCGGCCTGCCGCGCCGAGGGGTGCGCCGATGCCGGGGCGGCGAACCAGGTCCCGCCCAGAACGGCGGCGGTGACGGTCGTCGACACCAGTCGGGACGCCCGGGAATTGCCTGCTGCACGCATGATGATGCTCCTCTGTCCACGACGCGTGGTCCCACGCGCCGGTCTCCCCGATCATGTCGCCGGGCCCGGCCGTCGTCGTCCGGCGAACGTGGACGGTTCGCACTGCCGCCGGGGCGTACCCGGGCACCGCCGACGCGGTAGGGGTACCGCGTCCGTGGTAGCCCCCGGGTCGTCCGCCAGCAGGACCCGCCGGGCGGCGGCACCCGGTTAGGGTGCGCGGATGAGCACAGCACGCCGCGGTGTCCGGGACTGGGCGATCGCCGGCGCGGTGGCGGTCACGCTGGTGGTCGCCGGGCTGGCCGGTCATTCCGGCGACCCGGGTCGCTCCCCGGTCGGCTACGCGTTGCTGGCGGCCGGTGGCCTGACCCTCGCCGCCCGCCGCCGCGCCCCGGTCGCCGTGCTGGTCGGCACCGGGGCGTGCGCGGTGGGGTGCCAGGCGGCCGGCTTCGACGTGCCCGCCGTCGCCTTCCTGTTCGCCGTGTACGCCGCCGTCCGGGCGGGGCACCGCACGGCCACGGTGGTGGCGGCGGTGACGATGCTGGTGGCGCTGCCGCTGGTGGTTCTCGGCCCGCCGCAGCAACTGGCCCTGGGCGCGGCTCTCGCCCGGTCCCGGGGGGTGCTCGAACTGGCCTGGCTGGTCGCCGCCGGTGCGGCGGGGGAGGCGTTGCGGCAGGCCGAGCGGCGGGCGGACGAGGCCGAGCGTACCCGGGAGGAGACCGCACGGCGTCGGGCCGACGAGGAGCGACTGCACATCGCGCGGGAGCTGCACGACTCGCTCACCCACCAGATATCGGTCATCAAGGTGCAGTCCGAGGTGGCCGTGCACCTGGCCCGCAAGCGCGGCGAGGAGGTGCCGGAGGCCCTGCTGGCGATCCGGGCGGCCGGTCGGGAGGCGACCCGGGAGCTGCGGGCCACCCTGGAGGTGCTACGGGACGACGGTGGGTCCACGCCGCGCGGTCTCGACCACGTCCCGGAACTGGTGCGTCAGGCCCGGGCAGCCGGGCTGGACACCACACTGACCGTCGGGGGAGACCCGCACGACGTTCCGACGGCGGTCGGTCGGACGGCGTACCGGATCGTCCAGGAGTCCCTCACCAACGTCACCCGGCATGCCGCCGCCGCCACGGCGTCGGTCCGGATCGACTACCGTCCGGGTGCGCTGGCCATCCAGGTCGACGACGACGGCAGCGCCCTCCCGACCGGCGTGCCGACGCGCGGCGTCGGACTGCTCGGCATGCGTGAACGGGTGGCCGCGCTCGGCGGCCGGCTGCGCGCCGGACCGCGCGGGGACGGCGGGTTCACCGTCCGCGCCGAGCTTCCCACGGGTGGCACGCCGTGATCCGGGTCCTGCTGGTCGACGACCAACCGCTGCTGCGTAGCGGCTTCCGTGCGTTGCTCGACATGGAGGACGACATCGAGGTGGTGGGGGAGGCCGCCGACGGTGTGGCGGCGGTGACGCTCGCCCGCCGGCACCGGCCGGACATCGCGCTGCTCGACATCCAGATGCCGGTGATGGACGGCATCGAGGCGACCCGGCGCATCGTCGCGGACCCGACCCTGACCGGGGTGCACGTGGTCATCCTGACCAACTACGGCCTGGACGAGTACGTCTTCGACGCGTTACGCGCCGGTGCGGCCGGGTTCCTGGTCAAGGACGTCGTGCCGGAGGACTTCCTGCACGCCGTCCGGGTCGCCGCTCGGGGTGACGCCCTGCTCGCGCCGTCGATCACCCGCAGACTCATCGACCGGTACGTCGCCGCCCGCCCCCGGGTCCACGCCGGCGTCGGGTTGGCCGGGCTGACCGGCCGGGAGCGCGAGACCGTCGTCCTGGTCGCGCGGGGGCTGTCCACCGCGGAGATCGCCGCCCGGTTGGTGATCAGCCCGTTGACCGCGAAGACCCACATCAACCGGGCGATGACCAAGCTCCACGCCCGCGACCGGGCCCAACTGGTGATCATCGCCTACGAGTCCGGCCTGGTCGCCCCCGGCGGAGGATGAGCGCCACGGCGGCCCGGGTGTGACGTACGGGCGGGGTCGGGAGGGTGGCGGGTCGGGGCACCGGTCGGCCTCGCGGCGTGCCCGGTGGGCCGTGACATGATGACGCCCATGGGCAAGCAGCAGGACGTCGGCGGGACCGACCGTCGCAGTGGGTCGGGTGCCGCGGCGCAGGAGGCGACGGACGGTGGGGTCGAGGCCCGGCTCGCCCTCGCGCAGGACCCCGGCACGGCCCATCTGACCCTGATCGACCTGGCCGCCGACCCGTCGCCGGTGGTCCGCCGGGCGGTAGCCACCCGGGCCGACGCGCCCGCCCAGGCGCTGCGTCCGCTGACCCGCGACCCGGACCGTGAGGTGCGGGAGGCGGTGGCGAGGAACCCGGCGACCTCGATCGCCAACCTCCTGCGCCTGGTCAAGGACGCCGACCGGTGGGTCCGCTGGGCGGTCGCCGGCAATCCGGCCTGCGACGAATCGGTGCGTCGGGTGATGGCGCAGACCGCGGACAAGGAGCTGCGTGGTCTGCTCGCCGAGTCGCGGGAGCTGGAGCCGGAGCTGGCCGCGCGGCTGGTCGACGACGTCTCACCCGAGGTGCGGGAACGGCTCGCCACCCACACCCACGACCCCGAGGTGATCACCGCCCTGCTGGCCGATCGGACGGCCCGGGTACGCAAGGGGCTGGCCCGCAATCCGCGGACCACCGCCGTGCACCGCGGCGCGCTCGCCCGGGACCCGGTGCCGGACGTCCGCGCCGCGTTGGTGCT
This sequence comes from Micromonospora sp. CA-248260, assembly GCF_050942205.1. Taxonomy (NCBI): domain Bacteria; kingdom Bacillati; phylum Actinomycetota; class Actinomycetes; order Micromonosporales; family Micromonosporaceae; genus Micromonospora; species Micromonospora sp. CA-248260. The sequence continues at coordinate 2,854,272 of NZ_CP192021.1, forward strand.
GACCGTCGAGTTGGACGAGGCGGATCTGCGCGACCTGGTCGACGACCGGTCGGTGCAGGTGCGGATGGCGGTGGCGACGTCGGAGTTCGTCCCGCCGCACCTGCGGCAGGTGCTCGCCGACGACCCCGACGAGATGGTGGCCGGTGCGGCCCGGGAGTTCCGCCCCGGCGCGGCGACCTCCCCGGTGGTACGCGTGCCGCGCGTCGGTCACCGGGCCGGGACGCCCGGTCGCGGCCGGTCGGGCGACGCCCGGCGCTGAGTCCGGCCGGCGCCGGGTCCGGCCCGTTCCGCCGTTCCCGCCTGCGGCGGCCCTGTGCTCCGACACCGCTGTGGTGGAGGTCGTCGGTGGTCGTGACCACGGGCGTCGCCGCCGGTATTCCCGGCGACGGCTGGTGGCCGCCGAATCTCGGGCGGATTGACCGGGGTGGCTCTCTTCGTTTCCTTCCGACCGGACGGTAGCATTGTGTGGCTGTACTCGGGATAGGAGGCCACCAATGGCGCGCGCGACGTCTCGCCCGGAGTCGACCCGACGCCGGCAACGCTGGCCCGACGGGTACGACCCGGAGAACACCCGTAACTCGTTGATCACCAGTGCGCTGGGGTTGATCGAGCAGCGTGGCTTCGACCGCACCTCGGTGCAGGAGATCGCCGACCAGGCGCAGCTCACCAAGGGCGCCTTCTATCACCATTTCGCCAGCAAGGACGACCTGCTGCGGCACATCCAGGAGGAGTACCTCGAGGCGCAGCTCGCCGCGATCCAGAAGATCGAAGCCGACAGTGACGACCCGACCGTGCGGGTACGGGAGCTGATCCGGTTCAGCCTCACCAGCGTGGCCGAGTACCGGGCCCACGTGACGATCTTCTACCAGGAGCGGCGGTATCTGACCGGGGACCTGTTCGCCGAGGTGACCCGCAAGCGTGGCCTGGTGGAGGCCGCCTTCGCCGGGATGGTCGCCGACGGTGTCGCCCGGGGGGTGTTCCGCGCGGACGTCGACCCGCGTATCGCCACCTTCGGGCTGGTCGGCATGTGCGCCTGGGCGTACCAGTGGCTCAACGTCGGTGGTCCGCTCAGCGTCGACGAGGTGGCCCGCCAGTTCGGCGCGATGGTGCTGGAGGGGCTGACCGCCCGGCCGGGCAGCTGATCCGGTGGATGGTCGGCCCGGGTCGTCGGCCCGCAAACGCCGCCGTCAGGCGGGACGGCTCGTCAGGGGGGACGGCTCGTCAGCCGGGTGCCCGCAGGTGGTTGATCGTCAGCCGGCGAGCAGCTGGCGGGCCATGACGATGCGTTGGACCTGGTTGGTGCCCTCGTAGATCTGGGTGATCTTGGCGTCGCGCATCATCCGCTCGACCGGGTAGTCCCGGGTGTAGCCGTACCCGCCCAGCAACTGCACCGCGTCGGTGGTGATCTCCATCGCCGCGTCCGAGGCGAAACACTTCGCCGCCGCCCCGAAATAGGTCAGGTCGGCGTCGCCGCGCTCCGACTTCCCGGCCGCCGCGTACGTCAACTGCCGGGCCGCCTCCAACTTCATCCCCATGTCGGCGAGCATGAACTGCACCCCCTGGAACTCCGCGACCGCCTTACCGAACTGCTTGCGCTCCTGCACGTAGCCCTTGGCGTAGTCCAGGGCCCCCTGGGCGATCCCGACGGCCTGCGCGGCGATGGTGACCCGGGTGTGGTCCAGGGTCCGCATCGCGGTGCCGAACCCGGTCCCCGGCTCGCCGATCATCCGGTCCGCCGGGATCCGCACGTTGTCGAGGTAGACCTCCCGCGTCGGAGAGCCCTTGATGCCGAGCTTCTTCTCCGGAGCGCCGAAGCTCACCCCCGGGTCGGACTTCTCCACCACGAACGCGGAGATCCCCCGCGACCGCGCCGCCGGGTCGGTCACCGCGAACACCGTGTAGAACTCCGACACGCCGGCGTTGGTGATCCACCGCTTCACCCCGTTGAGCACCCAGTGATCACCATCACGCACCGCCCGCGTCGTCATCGACGCCGCGTCACTGCCCGCCTCCGGCTCCGACAGGCAGTACGAGAACATCCCCTCACCGGCGGCCACCGGCGGCAGGTAGCGACGCCGGAGTTCCTCGGAGCCGGCCAGCAGCAGGGGCATCGTGCCGAGCTTGTTGCCGGCCGGGATGAGGGCCGACGAGGCGCAGGCCCGCGCGACCTCCTCGATGACGATGGCGGTGGCCAGGGCGTCCGCGCCGGCACCGCCGTACTCGACGGGGATGTGCGGGGCGTGGAAGTCGGCGGCCCGCAGCGCGTCGTAGGCGGCCTGCGGGAACTCGCTGTTCTCGTCGGCGGTGGCGGCGTGCGGCGCGACCCTGGCGTCGCACACCGCCCGGACGGCCTCCCGGACCGCGTCGTGCTCCTCGGGCACCTGGTACGCCTCGAACACCACAAACCCCCTCGTCAACAAGCTGCCGGTGATAATACCAGCCGGTCGGTATGTAAACATCCCTTGAGTTGCCCGGTCCGACAGGGTTAGATACCCACCAGTCGGAATGTGGGAGGCCGGATGACCCGCGCGGTCCGGACAGGCATGGACTTCGTCTCCGCGCTCGACCGGGGCAGCCTCGGTGGCCTCGCCCGGTTGTGCGCCGTCGACGCGACCTGGTGGGTGGACACCGGCCCCGACCGACGCGGCGGCGACCCGGTCCTCGCCCCGCGCGGCAGCGGGCGCTTCCCGTTGCACGGCGTCATGCGGATGGACGACAAGCTCGCGTTGATGCGGTCCCTCGGCCCGAAGGCGTTTCCGACCGGCTGCCGGCAGATCCCGCGCCGGATCATCGCCGGGGACGACACCTGCGTCATCGAGGTCGAAGGGTACGGCGTGCACGCCAGCGGCCTGGAGTACGCCAACCGCTACGGCTTCGTCTTCGACGTGAACCCGGCCGGAGCCGTCGTCGCGGTCCGGGAGTACCTCGACACCAGCCACGCGCAGCACGTCGTGGGCGGCGGCGCGGCCGTCGCCCGCAGCAGCCTCGACGACCGTCCGGCCTGCCGCGCGCCCGACCTTGCCGACGCGCCCACGGCACTGGTGACGGCGCTGGCCCCGTGGCCGGCGCTGGCCCGGGGCGACCTCGACGCGTTCGGTGCCCACTTCACCGCCGACGCCACCTGGTGGACCGACTCCGGCCGCCGCCGTGACCTCGGCCGGCAGCACCGGTGGGGCGACCTCGACGCCAACGGGCCGTTGCACGGGCGGGTCACCATGACCGGCAAGCTCGCCGCGATGCGGGCGCGGCTGTCCGGCGGGGCGTACCGGTCGGCCGCCGTCGAGGTGACCGCCGAGCGGTGGGTCGTCGACGACACCCTGGTCGCCGTCGAGGCCCGGGGCGAAGCCACTCTCGGGGACGGCTCCCGCTACCAGAACCGCTACCTCTGGGTCGTCGACGTCCAGCCCGGGGGCATCGCCGAGGTCCGTGAGTACTGCGACACCCTGCACGTCGCCGACCTGATGGGCCACGACGCGGAGGTCGGCCGATGAGCCTGCCGTTCACCGACCTCAACCACGTGCTGACCACCACCTCGTCCGGGGCCGCCTCGGCGGTGTCGACGCCGACGGCACGGTTAGTGCCCGGACCGCACGCATCCTCGCCGGTGCCGAACACCTCGCGCGGAGCATCGGCCGGGCCCCGTACCTCGTCATCCCCTGCGCGACGCGGCCCGACCCGGCCACCGGCGGCCCCGGCACCAACTCCGCCCTCCACGGGTCGCTCTATCCGGCGATCTGGCAGGTCAACCTGGCGCTACGGGCCCGCGGGCTCGGCACGGTGATCACCACCCTGCACCTGCACCACGCGGCGTCCGTCGCCGCGCTGCTCGGCATACCCGACGGCGCGGTGCAGATCACCATGCTGCCCGTCGCGTACACCGTCGGCACCGACTTCAAGGTCGCGGCCCGGCGGCCCGTCGACGCCGTCAGCTATCTCGACCGGTGGGGGACGCCGTTGCCCTACCGGGACAAGCCCGTCGACCGCCTCACCGGAGAGGACCACGGATGAGCAGCGCAGTGATCACCGACATCGACGAGGTGTTGACCACCACCCGGGCGGTGCGCCACCGGATGGACTTCGACCGGCCCGTCGGCCGGGCCGTCATCGAGGAGTGTCTGCGCCTCGCGCAGCAGGCGCCGATGGGCTCCAACCTGGAGGACTGGCGGATCGTCGCGGTCGACGACCCGACGCTCAAACGGCAGCTCTCCGAGCTGTACACCGAGATCTGGGACGCCACCGTCGCGCAGCCGCTGGCCGACGGCGAGGCGGCCACCACCGCCCGGTTGTCGCCGGGCGTACGCGCCGACCCGCAGGCCCAGGCACGGCAGCACCGGGTCCTCACCGCCGTGAAGCACCTCGTCGACCACCTGGCGCGGGTACCCGTCCTCGTCGTGCTGTGCAGCACCAAGCCGATCCCGCAGCGGCCGGTCGGCGGCACCGCGTCCGGCTACTACGGGTCGATCTTCCCGTTCGCCTGGTCGTTCCAGCTCGCGCTGCGCTCCCGGGGCCTCGGCTCGGTGCTGGCCACCGCCATGGCGCACCGGGCCACCCGGGTACGCGAAGTGCTCGGCCTGCCCGACGACTGGCGACCGGTCACCCTCGTCCCGGTCGCCTACACCCGGGGACTCGACTTCCGTCCCGCCGCCCGGGCCGACCTCGCCGACGTGGCGTTCTGGAACGGCCCCACCGAACCGGCCGGATCGGCGACGCGATGAGAGCCGCCCACGTCCTGACACCCTGCGCCGACGACCCGGTCGGCGCGCTGCGCGTCGGCGACCTCGCCGCCCCGGCGGCGCCCCCGGGCTGGGTGGACGTCGACGTCCGGGCCGGCGCGCTCAACATGCACGACCTGTGGACGCTGCGCGGCGTCGGCACCGCACCGCACGACGGGCCCCGGGTCATCGGCAGCGACGCGGCCGGGGTCGCCGAGGGTCGCGACGTGATCGTCTACCCGGTGCTGCCCACCGCGCCGAACGGCCGGACCGTCCCGCACGCCACCCTGTTCCCCGACGCCGGCCACGGTGTCCTCGCCGAGCGGATCGTCGTGCCGGCGGCACACCTCGTCCCCAAGCCGGCCGGGCTGAGCTGGGCCGAGGCGGCCAGCCTCCCGACGGCCTGGCTCACCGCGTACCGGATGTTGTTCACCAGGGCGGCGGTCGCTCCCGGGCGGGTGGTCCTGGTGCAGGGCGCGGGCGGTGGGGTCGCCACCGCCGCGATCAGCCTCGCCGTGGCCGCCGGTGCCACCGTCATGGTCACCTCCCGTTCCCCGGCCAAACGGGAACGGGCACTGGCCCTCGGCGCGGCCGTCGCCCTGGACAGCGGCGCGCGGACGCCGGAACTCGCCGACATCGTCGTCGAGACCGTCGGCCCCGCCACCTTCGCCCACTCGACCCGCTCCACCCGGGCCGGCGGCACCATCGTGGTGTGCGGCGGCACGAGTGGCTTCACCGCCGAACTGGACCTGCCGCGGCTGTTCGCCCGGGAGATCAGCGTGCACGGCGCGACCATGGGCACGCTCGACGAGTTCGTGGCCCTGGTCGGTTTCGTCGACACCCACCGCCTCCGGCCCACCGTCGACAGCGTCGTCGACCTAGCCGACATCCGCGTCCAGGCCGGCCGGATGCTCGCCGGCACCGGGTTCGGCAAGTTCTGCGTGAGCCTGACGTGACCTCCGTGGCGCTGACCCGGCGGGGGCCCGCACTCTGGGCGCGGATCGACCGTCCCGGGGCCGGCAACGCCTGCGACAGCACGGTGCTGGCCGGGCTCGAACGGTGGCTCGCCGCCGCGACCGACCCGGGCGTACGGGTGCTCGTGCTCACCGGCACCGGCCGCAGCTTCTGCGCCGGGGCCGATCTCGCCGAGGCGACCGGCCTGCTCGGGGACCTGCCGGCGCTGCTGACCCACCTCGACCGGGGCCGCCGCCTGGTACGCGGCATCCGGGCGGCCCCGGTGCCCACCGTCGCCGCGGTGAACGGGGCGGCCTTCGGCGGCGGCCTCGAACTGCTGCTCGCCTGTGATCTCGCGGTCGCCGCCGACAGTGCCCGCATCGGCGACCGGCACCTCGCCGCCGGGCAGGTCCCCGGCTGGGGGTCAAGCGTCCTGCTGCCCCTCGCCGTCGGCCCGGCGCTCGCCCGCCGCCTGCTGATCACCGGGGAAACCTGGTCGGCCGACGAGTGCGTACGCCGGGGACTGGTCAGTGCGGCGGTGTCCGACGATCACCTCGTCGGGCACGTCGACGCGCTGGCCGACGCGGTGGCCGCCCTCGACGCGACGGCGGTCCGGCGGATGCTGGGCCTCGCCCGCCCGGTGCCCGACGACGCGGCCTGGGACCGGGAGTGGGCGACCCTGACCGCACACGTCACCGCCCAGGCGGCCGTCCGCACCGGGTCGACGCCTCCGGCGGCGACCCCCGACTGACCCGTTCCGCACCGCGCCGGCCCGCCGGAGCAGGGCCGACTCCCGTACCCACCACCCGAATTGGAGCACCCGGATGCGCACCACGAGGCGAACCACCATCGACACCCCCGACGAGCTGCTGGCACTGGTCGGCGCGGAGCTGGGGGTCAGCGCGCCGCAGGTGGTGACCCAGCAGCAGGTCGACCAGTTCGCCGACGTGACCGGGGACCACCAGTGGATCCACGTCGACGTCGAGCGGGCCCGGTCCGGGCCGTTCGGCAGCACCGTCGTGCACGGGTTCCTGACCCTGGCCCTCGTCCCCCGGCTGCTCGCCGACATCCTGGAGGTGCGGACCTTCTCGATGGGGGTCAACTACGGCCTGGACCGGGTCCGGTTCGTCCGGCCGTTGCCACCGGGTGTCGAGATCCAGGGCACCGCGACGCTGGTCTCGGCGACGCCGATCGCCCCGGCGGGGGAGGGCTCGGCCGCCGGGGTCCAGGCCAAGGCGTCGATCGTGGTGGAGTTCGCCGAGACGTCGCAGCCCTGCTGCGTGGCGGAGATCCTGTTCCGCTACCACGCCTGAGGCCGCCGACCGACCCGCACCCGGGCTGACCGGGTGCGGGCGTTCACCCGGTCGCCGGCCGGCGCTCCTCCGGCTGGGCCGCCGGCCGGGGCAGACCCGGAAGGCCGGTGGCCGGGGCTGACTCGGAAGGCCGGTGGCCGGGGCTCACTCGGTCGCCGGCCGGGACGGCGTGACGAACCGGCCCCGGTAGAACGACAGCGCCGGCACGTCCGTCGGCTTCAGGTGCACCTGGTCCACGTCGAGCAGGATGATCACGTGGTCGCCGCTGGCGATCACCTCGTCGCGCCGGCCGGCGAGGATCGCCGGGGTGTCGGGCAGCAGCGGCACCCCGTCGGGGCCGGGCACCCAGGAGACCCCGTCGAGCCGCTGCGCCCCGGTCAGGCCGGAGGTGGCGAACCGGCGGGCCACGTCCTGCTGGTCCTGGCTGAGGATGTGGATGGCGATCCGGTCGGAGCCCATCAGTACCGGGAAGCTCGACGAGAAGGTGGTGACGCAGAACAGCACCTTCGCCGGCTCCAGGGAGACCGAGGTGAACGAGTTGACGGTCAGCGCGGCGACGGCGCCCTCGGCGGTCACCGCGGTCACCGCCGTCACGCCGGTGGGGAAGTGTCCGCACACCTGGCGGAACTCGGCGGAGTCGAACAGGGGCTCGGCCATCATCGGTTCACCGCCGGGTCGCTGGAGTCGTGGTCGGGGCGGAGCCCGTCTTCGAGCTGGATGAGGCACAGGGTGTGGCCGCCGGGGTCCTTCACCAGGTGCAGCCGCCCGTGTGGGGTGTCGACCGGCCCGACCGTCGGTGATCCACCGAGGGCGGTCACCCGGGCCAGCGCGTCGTCCAGGGACGCGACGGCGAAGTAGGTGATCCACCTCGACGGGATGAGGTTCGGCCAGGCGTTGTCGAGTTCGAGGACCCCGGCGACCGGCACGTCCCCGAGCGTCAGGAGCGTGTAGGGCCGGGCGGTCGGGGAGTCGTCGCGCTGCCGGGTGGTGTAGCCGAACAGGGCGCGGTAGTAGGCCACCGACGCGGCGGGTTCACCGGTGTCCAGTTCGTTCCAGCACAGCGCGCCGACCGAGTTGACCGCCTGGACGCCGACGCGTGACTCACCCTGGTAGAGGCCGAAGGCCGCGCCGAACGGGTCGACGACCGCCGCGCCGGTGCCCGCCGCCGGCAGGTAGCGGGGCGGCGAGACCAGTTCGCCGCCGAGCGTCACCGCCTGCCGCGCGGACGCGGCGACGTCGTCGACGGCGAAGTAGGTGAGCCAGCCCCGGGGCCGGTCGCCGTGCAGTGCGGCGGCGTCGGAGATCCCGGCGACGTCCCGCCCGTCGCGGCTGCACATCCGGTAGGTGGTGGCGCCGAGGCGTTCGGCCCGGACGGTCCAGCCGAGCAGCGCGCCGTAGAACACCTCGGCCTGCTCCGGGTCGGGGGTGCACAGCTCCACCCAGACCGCCTCGCCGGGTCGGAATCGTGGTCTCATCCGGCTGCTCCCTGGGTGGCCGGGCCCGCGACGATCGTGCGGGCCGAGATGTCGTACGCCTGGTCGGCGGTGCCGGTGGTCAGGCTCGACTCGATCACCTCGACCACCGCCCGCAGGGTGGACCCCGGCACGGCCAGCAGGGTGTCGACGAGGTCGTCGACCGCCCGGTCCAGCTCGTCGGTGGCGACCACCCGGGCCACCAGGCCCCAGTCGAGGAGTTGGTCGGCGGTCGCCGTCGCCGCGCCGGTCAGCAGGTGGTAGGCGTGTGGCCGGGGCACCGACCGGGCGATCGTGTGGCCGACGCCGGCCGGCGCGAAGCCGTACCGGGCCTCCGGCAGGGACAGCTGGGCGTCGGCGGCGGCGACCGGCAGGTGTACGGCGCCGAGCAGGCCGACGCCGAACCCGATGATCCGCCCCCGGACGGCGGCGACGACGGGCACCGGCAGTTGCCGGATGCGCTGTAGTGCGGCGTCGCTGGCGCGCAGGTCGGCGGCGACGGTCTCCCGGGTGGCACCGGCCAGCGCGGCGAAGGAGGAGGTGTCCCAGCCGGCGCAGAAGTGCCTGCCGGCCAGGTCGAGGCGGATGAGCACGCAGCGCGCGTCGGCGGCGGCGGTCTCCAGGGTGTCGACGAGGTCGTGCAGCGTCGCGGTGTCGAAGCAGTTGCCGCGTGCCGCGTTGTCGTAGCGGATCCGGGCGAGGCGGCCGTCGTGCCCGGAGGTGCGGGTGATGGTCACCGCGGTATCATACATACCGGTCGGTATGAATACAACGGCGCTGGCCGGCGGCCCTGTGTCACGTGAATGTCACGAGCGGGATACCCAGCCGACCCGTTGACTTGATACCGGCTGGTCGGTACTTTGTGGCGAACGTCACCGCCGCCTCACGCGGAGACATGACGGGTCCATCGCAGTGAAGGACACCCATGATGATCATGAAATCCCTGCGCTCCCGGCGCTTCCTGGCATTGGCCGCCGCGCTGACCGTCGTGGGCGCCGGCCTCACCGGGTGCGGCGGCTCCGACTCCGACGACTCCGGCGCGTCGGGCACCGCCCCGATCCGGGCGCTGCTCGCCGCCCAACCGGCGACCCTCGACCCGATCGTCGGCGCGCGCTCCGCCCAGATCGTCTGGGCGACGATGCTCGAACCCCTGATCAACACCGGTAGCGACCTCGCGCCGACCAACACCGGCCTGGTCACGAGCTGGACCCGCACCGACGCCACGACCTGGACGCTCAAGGTCCGACCCGACATCAGCTTCAGCAACGGCGAGAAGGCCGACGCGGCGGCGGTGGCCAACACCATCACGCTCACCCGCGACAGCGCGGCCTCGCAGCTCAAGTCGTACTTCGGCAACGTCACCGCGATCGAGGCACCCGACGCCACCACCGTCGTGGTCAAGACCAAGACCCCGCAGTACGACATCCCCGACCTGCTCACCACCGTCTACCTGGTGCCGCCGAAGTACTACCAGGAGAAGGGCTCGGAAGGCTTCGCCGCCGCACCCGTCGGCACCGGCCCGTACGTCTGGTCCGGCGCGAACGCCGGCCGGGACATCTCGGTCAAGCGCAACCCCGACTACTGGGGCACCAAGGCGACCAACGAGGGTGTCACCTTCACCTGGGCCAACGAGGCCGCCCAGCGGCTCGCGCTGATCCAGAGCAAGAGCGTGGACGTCTCCTTCGACCTGCCGCCGGCCCAGGCCAGCGCCGCCAAGTCCGCCGGGGTCGAGGTGGTCAGCACCGAGACCGCCATGAAGATCATCGCCTTCCTCGACTCCACGAAGGCGCCGTTCGACGACCCCAAGCTGCGCGAGGCGGCGGCCCTGGCCATCGACCGCGACGCCATCGTCAAGGGCATCTTCGACGGCCAGGCGGTCGCCGACGCCGGCCTGCTCAACGTCAAGCCCGGTCAGCAGCCGACGCAGAGCGTGACCGCCGACGCCGCCAAGGCCAAGGAACTCCTCGGCGGGGCGACCCCGACCGTGCAGATCACCTACCCGGCCGCCCAGTACACCAACATCGAAGAGGTCTCCCAGGCCGTCGGTGGCAGCCTGGAGAAGGCCGGCTTCAAGGTCAGCTACGTGCCGCTGGACTACGGCACGCTGGTCAAGCGGATCGTCGGCCGCCAGGTGCCCGGCCTGTCGATCTTCGCCGGGGTGCCGAACGTCGCCGTGCCCGACTACTTCGTCAGCGGCTTCATGAAGACCAAGTCGATCACCGGCAACTGCCCCGACCCGCAGATCGACACCCTGGCCCAGCAGGCGCTGGAACAGAACGACGCCCAGCAGGCCGCCCCGCTCTACGAGCAGCTCAACACGATCGGCGTGGTCCAGAAGCACTGCTACGTGCCGCTGTACCGGCAGGTGTTCAACTACGCGACCGGCCCCGGCGTCTCCGGCGTGGTGTTCGGCCCGCTGAACACCGTGGACTTCACGAAGGCGACCCGCTGACGATGTCCGAGGCAGCGGAGACGGGGGTGCCGGGCGAGGTCGCCCGGCACCCCCGCACCCCGGAGTCGGACACCCCCGTGCTGGAGGTCGACGACCTCGTCGTCGAGCACCGCGACGGCGGCACCGGCGCGCTCTTCCGCGCCGTCGACCAGGTGTCACTGCGGATCGGGGCCGGCGAGAGCGTCGCCGTCGTCGGCGAGTCCGGCTCCGGCAAGACCACCCTCGCGATGGCCGCCACCGGGCTCGGCCCGCGCGGCCGGGGCGACATCCGGCTGCTCGGCCACTCGCTCGCGGCGGTCAGCCGCACCCAGCTGCGTCGGCTGCGCCCCGAGGTGCAGGTGGTCTTCCAGGACCCGCACGGCTCGCTCGACCCCCGCCAATCGGTCCGCTCCGGGCTGCGGGAACTGCGGGCGCTGCAACCCGAACGGACCTCCTGGATCGACGACGCCGACCTGCTCGGCCGGGTCCGGCTCGCCCCGGACCTGCTCGACCGCTACCCCCACCAGCTCTCCGGGGGCCAGGCGCAGCGGGTCTGCATCGCCCGCGCGCTGCTCATGCGTCCCCGCCTCATCGTCGCCGACGAACCGACCTCCGGCCTCGACGTCTCCGTGCAGGCCGACGTGCTGGCCCTGCTACGGCAGATCCGGGCCACCACCGGCGCGGCGCTGCTGATGATCAGCCACGACCTGGCCGTGGTCCGTTTGCTCTGCGACGTCGTGCACGTGATGTACCGGGGCCGGGTCGTCGAGGCGGGACCCTGCGACCGGGTCTTCGGCACCCCCGAGAACGACTACACCCGCGAACTGCTCGCCGCGATGCCCGGCGCGCGCTGGAGGTCCCGCCGATGAAGGCCAGCACCGTACGCCGCGTCGGCGGCCGGCTCGCGTCGCTGTTCGCCTCGCTGCTCATCGCGCTCAGCCTGGCGTTCCTGCTCGGCCGGCTCTCCGGCGACCCGACCGCCACCATCCTCGGCCCGATGGCCCCGCCCGAGCAACGCGAGGCGCTGCGCCACGAGCTCGGCCTGGACCTGCCCGTCGTCGTGCAGTACCTCGACTACCTCAAGGGCGTGTTCACCGGCGACCTCGGCCAGTCGTTGCAGTTCTACCAGCCCAACACCTCGATGATCGCCGACCGGCTGCCGTTCACCCTGCAACTGGTCGGTGCCGGCATGGCCCTCGCCCTGCTGGTCGGCATCCCGCTCGGGGTGCTCGCGGCCACCCGGGAGGGCACCTGGTGGGACCGGGGGGCCTCCACCCTCGCCCTGCTCGGCCAGTCCGTGCCGGTCTTCTGGTTCGGCATGATGCTGGTGGTGCTGTTCGCCGTCAAACTCGGCTGGCTGCCCGCCGGCCAGTCCGGCAGCCCGAGACACCTGATCCTGCCCGCGCTGACCATGTCGGTCTACCCGATGGCGCACATCGCCCGGCTCACCCGCGCCTCGATGAGCGACGCGCTGGCCGAGCCCTACATCGACTCCGCCCGCGCCCGGGGCATCAGCACCCGCCGGGTGGTGTGGCGGCACGCCTTCACCAACGCGATGATGCCGATCCTGACGATCGTGGTGCTCCAGACCGGCATCCTGCTCTCCGGCGCGGTCGCCGTCGAGTACGTCTACTCCTGGCCCGGTCTCGGCCAGCTCGCGTTGCAGGCCATCCAGTTCCGCGACTTCCCGCTGGTGCAGGCGATCGTGGTGTTCGGCGCGCTGGTGTTCGTGCTGCTGAACCTGCTCGTCGACGTCCTGCACTCGATCGTCGACCCGAGGGTGCGGTGAGCATGAGCCAACTCGAACTTGACCCGGTCACCGCCCCGGTGTCGCCACCGCGCCGGGCCGGCCGCCGGGCGCGTACCTCGGTGTTCTGGCTGGCCCTGCCACTGGCGGTGACCGCCGTCGCGGTGTTCGTGCTGCCGCTGACCGGGCTGCTGCCCGACGGCGGCCAGGACCTCGACGCGACCCGCCAGCCGCCCGCGTTCCTTTCCGGCGGCAGCTGGGCGCACCCGCTCGGCACCGACAAGCTCGGCCAGGACCTGCTCACCCAGTTCGTCTCCGCCGGCCGGTTGACCATCGTGATCGGCCTGGTCGGCGCGCTCGTCGCGATCGGCCCCGGCACGCTGCTCGGCCTGCTGGCCGGCTATTTCCGGGGCTGGGTCGACCGGGTCATCTCGATCCTCATCGACGCCCAGCTCGCCCTGCCGTTCATCCTGGTCGCCCTCGCCATCATCGCCAACCGGGGCAGCTCCCTGCCGGTGCTGTTCCTGGTGCTGGCGCTCACCGGCTGGGCGGTGTGCGCCCGGGTCACCCGCGCGGCGACCCTGGCCATCCGGGAACGCCAGTTCGTCGTCGGCCTGCGCGCCGCCGGCGCGTCCGAACCCCGGATCGTCTTCCGGCACATCCTGCCCAACCTCGCCGGCACCATCGTCGCGCTCGGCACCCTCCAGGTCGGCACCGCGATCCTGGTCGAGAGCGCGCTGAGCTTCCTCGGCCTGGGCGTGGTGCCGCCGATGAACAGCTGGGGCTCGATGCTCGCCTCCGGCCAGGACGAACTGAGCCAGGCCTGGTGGATCGCCTTCTTCCCCGGGCTCGCCATCACCGTGCTGGTGCTGCTGGTCAACCTGCTCGGCGACGCGCTGCTCACCCACCACGACCCGCGGAAGAGGCGGCGATGAGCGCACTGCTGACACTCTCCGGACTGTCCATCACCGCCCGGCTCGCCGACGGCGAGCTGCGCCTGCTCGACGACGTCGACCTGGAGATCCGCCGGGGCCAGATCGTCGGCGTCGTCGGCGAGTCCGGCAGCGGCAAGACCACCCTCGCCCGCGCCGTCGTCGGGCTGCTCGACCGCAACGTCCGGGTCGACCAGGGCACCATCGCGGTCGCCGGTGAGCAGGTGGTGGCCCCCGGCGTCGACCGCACCGGCCGGGTCCGGGGCAGTGCCGTCGGCATGGTCTTCCAGGACGCGTCCCGGTCGCTGAATCCGCTGCTGAAGGTCCGCACCCAGCTCGCCGAGGTGCTGCGCCGCCACGTCCGGGACATCACCCGCGCCGAGGTGGAACGCCGCTCGGTGGAGGTGCTGGCCCAGATGCGCATCGACGACCCCGGCCGGGTGCTGGCCAGCTACCCCCACCAGCTCTCCGGCGGCCTGCGCCAGCGGGTCGCCATCGGGCTCGCCGTCGTCACCCGCCCCGCGCTGGTGATCGCCGACGAGTGCACCACCGCCCTGGACGTCACCACCCAGACCAAGGTCGTCGACCTGTTCCGCACCCTGGTCGACGAACTCGGCATCGGCCTGCTCTTCGTCACCCACGACCTGATGCTCGCCAGCGACCTGTGCGACCGGATCGCGGTGATGAGCGGCGGGCGGGTCGTCGAACAGGGCGACGCCCTGACCGTGCTGGACCGACCGCAGCAGGAGTACACCCGACGCCTGCTCGCCGCCATCCCCTCGTGGAGCTGAAGGAGAACCCGCGACCCATGCCCGACCAACCCGGCATCGACGCCTACGCGGCCTACCTCCCGGCGTACGCGCTCGACGACAACAGGCTCGACCCGAGCGGCCCGGCCCGTGCCGGCGGCCGTGCCCGCAGCGTCGCCGGCTACGACGAGGACGCCGTCACCATGGCCGTCGAGGCGCTGCGGCACGTCGCCGCCGACACCCCGGCCGGGCGGCACCTGCTGCTGGCCACCACCAGCGCCCCGTACGAGACGAAGACGTCCGCCGGGGTGGTCCACGAGGCGCTGGGCCTCGACCCCGGCGTCACCGCCCTCGACCTGCGCGGCCACCGGGCCGGCGCGTCCGCCCTCGACCTGGTCCTGCGGGGTGTCGCCACCGCGGCCCTGGCCGACGTGCGCACCACCCGGCCCGGTGCCCCCGACGAACTGGCCCAGGGGGACGCCGCCACGGCGTTCGTCGGCGGCTGGCGGGCCGCCGTGCTCCTCGCCCGCGCCGGCCACACCACCGAACTGCTGGACCGCTGGCGGCTGCCCGGGGAACGGCACGACCGGGTCTGGGACGAACGGTTCACCGCCGAGATCCTCGTCGCCGCCGGCCTCGACACCGCCCGCCGGGCCCTGGCGCAGGCGTCCCTCGACAGCGTCGACCAGGTGGTCGTGTCGTCGTCGAATCCCCGTGCGGCGGCGACGCTACGCAAGGCGCTCGGCGGCACCGGGCAGGACGCGACCGTCGAACGGGCCACCGGCTTCACCGGGGCCGCCCACCCCGGGCTGCTGCTCGCGGACGCCCTCGACGAGGCGGAACCGGGGCAGACCATCCTGCTGCTGTCGGCCACCGAGGGCGCCGACGCGTTCGTGCTGCGGGTCGGCGACGGGGTCCGCGCCGCCCGGGGCGGGCCGACCGTCCGCGCCCAGCTCGCCGCCCGGCAGCGCCTCGGCTACGGCCGCTACCTGCGCTGGCGGGGACTGCTCGACGTGCAGGGCCCGGCCCGGCCGGCCGCCCCGGCCCCGGCCGCCCCGCCCATGCACCGCCGGGCCGGCTGGAAGTACCGGCTGGAGGGCAGCCGCTGCGACGCCTGCGGCCGGGTCACCACACCCCCCGGCCGGGTCTGCGCCTCCTGCGGCACCGCCGGGTCCGGCACCGCCCCGGTGTCGCTGCGCGACCGCACCGCCAGGGTGGTCTCGGTGACCCGCGACCACCTGACGACCATGCCGGAACCGGAGGTCGCGATCGTCGTCGCCGACGTCGACGGCGGCGGCCGGCTCAGCGCGTACGCCACCGACGTGGCACCCGGCGACGTGGCGGTGGGGATGGCGATGGCCCCCACCTTCCGCCGGCTCTGGACCACCGACTCGATCCACAACTACTTCTGGAAGCTCCGCCCGGCACCCGCGGACGCCGCGCCAGGGAAGGACACCGCCGATGGCCAGTAGGCGCACCACCCACGACGTCGCGATCGTCGCGATGGGCTGCACCCCGTTCCGGGACCACTGGAACTCCTCCGCCGACGACCTGCTCGTCGACGCCGTGCAGGAGTGCGTCGGGTCGCTGCCCGACGTCACCCTCGACGACGTCGACGCGTTCTGGGTCGGCACCCAGGGCTCGGGCATGTCCGGGCAGACCCTCGCCCGCCCGCTGCGGCTGACCGGCAAGCCGGTGACCCGGGTGGAGAACTACTGCGCCACCGGCTCGGAGGCCCTGCGCAACGCCGCCTTCGCCGTCGCCTCCGGCGCGTACGACATGGTGATGGCGACCGGGGTGGAGAAACTCAAGGACTCCTCGTACTCCGGGCTGTCGGCGGTCTTCCCACCCGCCGACGGCACCGACGTCGACTGGACCGCCCCGGCCGGATTCTCCCTGCTCGCCCCCGCCTATCAGGCGGCGTACGGGATCGACGAGCGACAGATGCGCGCCGCGATGACCCGGGTAGCGGTGAAGAACCACGCCAACGGGGCCCGCAACGACCGCGCCCAGTTCCGTCGGGCGGTGACCACCGAGACGGTCGAGCGGTCCCCCCGCATCGCCGGGCAGCTCGGCGTCATGGACTGCTCCGGCGTCTCCGACGGTGCGGCGGCGGCGATCCTGGTCCGGGCCGAGGACGCCCACCGGTACACCGACAAACCGGTCTACCTACGGGGGATGAGCTTCGTCGCCGGCTCCGGGTCGGGTCTGGCCGCCGACGGCTACGACTTCACCACCTTCCCCGAGGTGGTCACCGCCGCCCGCGAGGCGTACGCGCAGGCCGGGGTGACCGACCCGGCGACCCAGATCTCGCTGGCCGAGGTGCACGACTGTTTCACCCCGACGGAGGTGGTGCTGATGGAGGACCTGGGCTTCTCCGCCCGCGGCAAGGCGTGGCGGGACATCCTCGACGGCCGCTACGACGCCGACGGGGCGTTGCCGGTCAACACCGACGGCGGGCTCAAGTCGTTCGGCCACCCGATCGGCGCGACCGGGCTGCGGATGATGTTCGAGTGCTTCACCCAGCTGCGCGGGGAGGCCGGGCCCCGACAGGTGCCCGACGCCCGGCTGGCGGTGGCCCAGAACCTCGGCGGGCAACCGGGCTCCTGCGTCGCGTTCGTGGCGGTCCTGGGGAACGAGCGATGAGCGCCCGGGTCACCCTCGACGGCCGGGTCGTCGTCGTCACCGGCGCGGGCAACGGCATCGGCCGGGCGCACGCGCTGACCCTCGCCGCACGGGGCGCGTCGGTGGTCGTCAACGACCTCGGTGGGACGGTCGACGGCTCCGGTTCCTCCGGCGCGGCGCAACAGGTCGTCGCCGAGATCCGCGCGGCCGGCGGCACCGCCGTCGCCTCCACCGACTCGGTGGCCACCGCCGCCGGTGGTGCGGACCTGGTCGGCCGGGCGATCGACACGTACGGCCGGCTCGACGCGGTCATCCACAACGCCGGCATCCTGCGGGACCGGACGCTTGCCAAGATGTCCGACGAGGACGTCAGCGCGGTGCTCGACGTGCACCTGGCCGGGGCGTTCCACGTGCTGCGGCCCGCCTGGCCGCACCTGGTCGCCCAGGGCTACGGCCGGATCGTGCTGACCAGTTCGTCGTCCGGCCTGTTCGGCAACTTCGGTCAGGCCAACTACGGCGCCGCCAAGACCGGCCTGATCGGGCTGATGAACGTGCTCGCGCTGGAGGGCGCCCGCCGGGGCATCCTGGTCAACGCGATCGCGCCGACGGCGGCGACCCGGATGACCGAGAACCTGCTCGGCGAGTTGACCGACCGGTTCGACCCGCAGCACGTGGCCGCCGTGGCGACCTTCCTCGCCTCGGAGCAGTGCCAGCTCAACCGGCACATCCTCACCGTGGGCGGCGGCCGGGTCGGGCGGATCTTCCTGGGCGTCACCCCCGGCTGGTACGGCGGGACCGCGCCGGCCTCGCCCGACGACATCCTCGACGCGGTGGACGAGATCTGCCGACTCGACGACTTCATCGTGCCGGACAGTGGCGCCGACGAGGTCACCCTGATCCAACGGGTCCTCGGCGGGCCGTCCGGACCGTCCGCCTGAACCGCGAACCCCATCGGAAGGCAGGCATCATGCCGGTCAGCGAAGTGCACCACGTGGCCATGACCGTCTCGGACGTCGACCGCGCCGCGGACTTCTACGAACGCGCCCTGGGCTACCGCCGGACGCTGCGTACCGACGTCGGCGGGCCGGGGATCGAGGTGTCGCTGGGGTTGCCCGCCGGCACCACCGGCCGGGTCCAGTACCTCCAGGGCCCCAGCCGGGTCGGCCAGCTCGAACTCATCGAGTGGAACGGCGTGAAGACCCGCACCGCCACCGCCGGTCACCTGGAGCTGGGCACCTTCCTGCTCAGCTTCGAGGTGCCGCGCGACGAGCTGGACGACCTGCACCGGCGGCTGACCGAGCTGGGCGCGCAGTGCCTGTCCGCGCCCAACCGGGTGCTGCTGGACAACTACGGGTACATCACCGCCTTCGCCGCCCGCGATCTCGACGGCAACCTGCTGGAGTTCGTGTCGTTGCCGTCCCGGGAGGAGATCCTGGCCCGGCGGCGGGGGAGCGGCGACTGATGGGCGGCAGCAACTTCACCGAGACGCTGCGTCGCCAGGCGTTGCGCCGCGCCGACGCCGAGGCCCTGGTCGACGGGACCACCCGCTGGTCGTACGCCGAGTTGGACGCCGACGTGGACCGGCACGCCGCGGCCCTGCGCGACGCCGGCATCGCCGACGGCGACCTGGTCGGGGTGCTGGGGCGCAACACCGCCACCTACGTCATCGAGCTGTTGGCGCTGAGCCGGCTCGGCGCGGTCTCGGTGCCGCTGAACTGGCGGCTGCACGTCAACGAGCAGGCGTACGTCATCGACCAGGCCGGCGTCACCGGGCTGCTCTACGACGACGACTTCGCCGCCGACGCCGCCCGGCTGGCGGCCACGACCGGGCTGCGGACGCTGGTCGCCAACGGCGACACGGTCGTCGGTGACGCCCGACGGCTGGCCGACCTGCTCGCCGGTCAGCCACCCGGCGTCCGGGTCGCCGACGCCGACAAGGGCCCCGCCGACGTGCACCGGCTGCTCTACACCTCGGGCACCACCGCCCGCCCCAAGGGGGTGGTGCACACCTGCGGGAACCTCACCGCGAACCACTTCGCGCAGGTCCTCGAACTGGAGTTGACCGCCGCCGACCGGATCCTCGTCTCCGCGCCGCTGTTCCACGTCAGCGGGCTGGAGGCGCCGGGCCTGGCGACGTTCGTCGCCGGGGCGACGATGGTGCTCACCCCGACGTTCAAGCCGACCGACATCGCCCGGATCGCCGCCGAGGAACGGATCACCGGCCTGGTGCTGGCCGCCCAGATCCTGTTCGGCCTGCTCGACCTGGACGACCCGCCGGACCTCGGTGCGCTGCGCTACCTGCTGTTCGCCGGGGTCGCGCCGAGCGTGCGGCAGGAGGTGAAGCGTCGGCTGCCGCACGTCCGCCTGATCGACACCTTCGGCATGACCGAGCTGTGCAACGGCGTCTGTTACCTCGACGCCGCCCACGAGCAGAGCAAGCTGGGCGCGCTCGGGGCACCGTTCCCCGGGGTGCAGATCCGCATCGTCGACGAGCACTTCCGGCCGGTCGGCCCGGACGTCGAGGGGGAGATCATCGTCCGGGGGGAGAAGGTGTCGCCCGGCTACTGGAACGACGACGAGGCCAACCGGCGCAGCCGGCGCGACGGCTGGTTCCGCACCGGCGACGTGGGCCGCATCGACGCCGACGGCTACCTGTGGTTCGTCGACCGCCGGGCCGACCTGATCAAGTCCGGTGGGGAGAACATCGCCAGCGCCGAGATCGAACGGGTCCTCGCCCAGCACCCCGACGTCGCCGAGGTCGCCGTGATCGGGGTGCCCGACCCGCAGTGGGACGAGGTGCCCAAGGCGTTCGTCATCCTCCGTGGCGGCGCGAGCGCCACCGCCGAGGAGCTGCGCGCGCACTGCCGGGCCGAACTGGCCCGTTACAAGGTCCCCCGGCACGTGCAGCTGGTGACGTCGTTGCCGCGCAACGACTCCGGCAAGGTGCTGAAGAAGGCGCTGCGCGAGGCGGCGGTGTCCGGGTGAGCACCGCGAACCTCGCCGCGATGCTGGCCGGTAACGCCCGCCGGTTCGCCGACGCCGACGCGCTCGTCTTCGCCGACCGCCGGTGGACCCACCGGCAGCTCGACGACGACGTCAACGCCCTGGCCGCCGGTCTGGCCACCGAGGGGGTACGCCGGGACGCCCGGATGGCGGTCGTCGCGGACAACGTCCCCGAGTTCCTCCTGCTCTGCCTGGCCCTGGCGAAACTCGGCGCGGTCGTGGTCCCGCTGAACTACCGGCTCACCGCGGGGGAGCTGGCCCGGTTGCTGGCGCACGCGCGGGTCGGGGCGGTCGCCACCGTGCCGGAGTTCGCCGCGCTCACCGCCGCCGCCCTCGCCGACCTGCCGGCCGTACGCCGGTTCGCGCTGGAGCCGATCGACGACGGCTGGACCGACGTGCGGGCGCTCGTCGCGGCGCACCGGGGCGCGCGGGTCGCCGACGCCGACCTCGACGACGCGGCCCTGCAACGGATCGTCTACACGTCCGGCACCACCAGCCTGCCCAAGGGGGTGCTGCTCACCCACGGCAACGTGAACCGGAACATGCACGCCCAGATCGTCGAGCTGGGGCTGCGGCCGACGGACCGGATCCTCAACGTCGCGCCGCTCTACCACGTCGGCGGCACCGACCTGCCCGGCTTCGGCATCTGGCACGTCGGGGGCGCCATGGTGCTGCACCGCCGGTTCGTGCCGGCGGCCGTGCTGCGGGCGATCGAGACGGAACGGATCACCGGCATGGTGGTCGCGGCGACCATGCTGGACCTGGTCCGCCGCGAGCCCACCGCCGCCGCCGCCGACCTGTCGTCGGTCCGCTGGCTGATCTTCTCGCAGGTCACCTCGGCGCTGTTCGGGGTGGCCCGGGGGCTGTTCCCGAACGCCCGGCTGATCGAGGGGTACGGCCTGACCGAGACGTGCAGCGGGCTGACCTACCTCGACGCCGCGCACCAGGAGTCCAAGCAGGGGTCGGTGGGGCTGCCGGTGCCGTGGGTCCAGGTCCGGGTGGTCGACCCGGACGGTGCGGACGTGCCGGTCGGCGCGCCCGGTGAGGTGGTCGCACGCGGGCCGAAGGTGAGCCCCGGCTACCTCGACGATTCTGCGGCGACCGCCGCCGCGTTCCGGGACGGCTGGTTCCACACCGGTGACATCGGCTGTTTCGACGCCGACGGTTACCTCTACATCCGTGACCGGCTCAAGGACATGATCCGCAGTGGTGGGGAGAACATGTCCAGCGCCGAGATCGAGAACGTGCTGGCCGACCATCCGCTGGTGCTGGCCGCCTCGGTGGTGGCCGCCCCGCACCCGGTGTGGCAGGAGGTGCCGGCCGCGTTCGTGGTGGCCCGGCCGGGGTTGACGCCCGAGGCGCTGATCGCGCACGCCGGGCAGCGGTTGGGTCGGTTCAAGGTGCCCAAGGAGGTCTACCTGGTGCCGGAGTTCCCCACCAACCCGTCCGGCAAGGTGCTCAAGCGGACCCTGCGGGAGCTGCGTTCGACCCTGCGCCCGGACTGGACGTACGACGACGCCCGGCGCGACTGAGCCGCTCGTCGGGTCGGGCGGGCCGCCCCGGCGTCACCTGTCGGTGGCGGCGTGGCGCAGCAGGGCGAGGGTGTGCACCAGGGCGAACCGTCGGGTGCCCCGGCCCAGCTCGTCCCACGGCTTCTTCCAGGTCATCCGCCGGGCGACGTCCCACGCGGTGTCGCCGTCGCGGGCCAGGCCCCGGACCGTCGCGACCTCGTCGCGGTGGAACGCGGTGAGGGCCTGCGCGCGGGCGGCGACGTCGCGGTAGGGGAACTGGTGGGCGGGGCAGGCGATGGCGGCCCCGAGGTCGCCGATGCGGGCCAGCGTGCCGAACAGGTCGGCGGCCGGGTCGTCGTCGGGGCGGCTGACGATGGCGAGTTGGGTCGGGCCCTCGGCCATCATCGTGTCACCGGTGAACACGAGGCCCCGGGAGTCGACGTAGACGGTGTGGCCGTAGGTGTGCCCGGGGGCGGGTAGGGCGCGGACGGTCACGTCGCCGAAGCGGAATTCGGTGTCGTCGGCCACGGCCACGTCGAGCCGCAGGTCCTCCCGGTGCACGGCGACGGCGACCGCGTCGGCGTACATGGCGGCGACGACGTCGGGCGGGGCGCCGGTCAGCTCGAGTGCGGTGCGTACCTGCTGGAGGAAGGTGCCGCGCCGCCGGTGCATGGTGGCAAAGTCGTCGGCCGCGCCCATCACCACCCGCGCGCCGGAGGCGGTGCGTACCCGGTCGGCGAACCCGACGTGGTCGGGGTGGTTGTGGGTGAGCAGGACCGCCGTGATGGTGTCGACCCGCTGGCCGATGGCGACCAGCGACCGTTGGAACGACGCCCAGCAGCTCGGGTGGTCGTAGCCGGCGTCGACGAGGACGGGGCCGTCGCCGGTGGTGATCAGGAAGACGGTGATGGACCGCAGGGCGCTGCCGTGCAGGGGGACCGGGATGGCCCAGACACCGTCGACGACCTGGGCGGGGACCGGCACCTGGCGGGCCCGCCAACTGGCGGCGTGGGCGTCGATCGCGGGTCTGGACATCGTCGGGAGGCTCCCTTACTGTGGGACACCAACATACCGGATGGTCGGAATCTAGCTCAAGGAGTCCGATGAGCGAGGAGCGGACCGGGTTCCGGCTCTGGGCAGCCGCGGAACCGGACCTGTGCGCGATCGTGACCGCCGATGACCGGCGGATCTCCTACGGTGACCTGTTCGCCGAGGTCAACCGGATCTCGCACGGGCTGCGTACCCACGCGGGCCTGCGGCCCGGCGACACCGTCGCGGCGGTGATGACCAACAGCCCCGGCCTGGTCGCGCTCTATCTCGCGGCGATGCAGTCCGGGCTCTACCTGGTCACCCTCAACTACCACCTCACCGCGCCCGAGGTCGGCTACATCCTCGCCGACAGCGCCGCCCGGGTGGTGGTGGGCTCCGAGCGGGTCGAGGACGTGGTGGTCGACGCCGCCGGTGCCGCGCCCGACATCCAGGTCTTCGTCGACGGCACGCCCCGCACCGACCGGGCCCGACCGCTCTCGGCGCTCACCGCCGACATGTCCGCCACCAGCCCGGCGCAGACCCCGGCCGGGTCGCTGATGATGTACACCTCCGGCACCACCGGCCGGCCCAAGGGGGTCAAGCGTCCGCTCAGCGGCGTCGACGCGGACACCGGCGCGCTGACCTACGTCTGGTTGTTCCGGGAGTTCGGCATGGAGCGCGACGCGTTCGCGTCCTGGCTGGTGTCGGCCCCGATGTACCACTCGGCCAACATCACCCCGGCGATGGGCGCGCTGCACGCCGGCGGCACGATGGTGCTGTTGGACGGCTGGACGCCGGAGGGCTTCCTGCGCCGGGTCCAGGAGCGTCGGGTCACCGGCACCAGCATGGTGCCGACCCACTTCTACCGGTTGCTGCAGCTGCCCGAGGTGGTCCGCGACCGCTACGACGTCTCCTCGCTGCGCTACGTGCTGCACGGCGCGGCACCCTGCCCGCGCGAGGTCAAGCAGCGCATCCTCGACTGGTTCGGCCCGGTGGTCTACGAGTACTACGGCTCGACCGAGGTCGGCACCACCGTCGCGCGACCCCACGAGTGGCTGGCCCACCCGGGCACGGTCGGCCGGCCGGCCTCGATCTCCACCCTGCGCATCCTCGACGAGCTGGGCAACGAGGTGCCCGTCGGACAGACCGGCATCGTCTACATGCGCCAGGGCGACGACCGGGTCGAATACCACAACGATCCCGGCAAGACCGACGGCGCGCGCCGCGACGGCCTGCTGACCGTCTGGGACGTCGGCCACGTCGACGCCGACGGGTTCCTCTACATCACCGGCCGCGCGGCCGAGCTGATCCTGGTCGGCGGCGTCAACGTCTACCCGGCCGAGATCGAGGCGGCGTTGATCGGCCACGACTGGGTCGCCGACGTCGGGGTCGTCGGCACGCCCGATCCGGAATTCGGCGAGGTTCCCCAGGCCCATGTCGTGCTGGCCGACACCGCGCCCGACCCGGAGGAGGCACTGGCGGAGCTGCGCCGTTACCTCACCGAGCGGTTGGCCAAGCCGAAGCGTCCGCAGTCCTACGTCGTGCGCGACGCGCTGCCCCGCGACCCGAACGGCAAGCTCTACAAGGCCCGGCTCACCCGCGCCGGACAGGCCGGCGCGTGACCGGCGACATCGACGACCAGGTGGGAGGTGGGCATGGACTTCGCTGACAGTGACACCGACCTGGCGTTCCGGCGCGAGGCCGGCAGGTGGCTCGACGGGGCGCTGGCCGACGTGCCCGACCAGGAGGAGCTGACCCAGGACGAGCGGGAGCACTGGTCGCGGGTGTGGCAGGACCGGCTCTGCGCCGGCAACTGGGCCGGGCTGTCCTGGCCGGTCGCGCACGGCGGCCGGGGGATGGATGCGCTGGCGCAGGCCGTCTTCAACGAGGAGGCCGCAGTACGCGGTGCCCCGTACCCGCTCAACGGAGTGGGCATGATGCTGGCCGGGCCGACGATCATCGTGCACGGCACCGACGCCCAGCAGGCCCGGCACCTGCCCGGCATCCTGCGTGGCGACGAGTACTGGTGTCAGGGCTTCAGTGAGCCCGGCTCCGGGTCGGACCTGGCCAGCCTGACCACGGCGGCGACCCGGGTCGACGGGGGTTGGCGGATCAACGGGGCCAAGATCTGGACGTCCAACGCGCACAACGCGTCGAAGTGCCTGCTGCTGGCGCGCACCGACCCCGACGCGCCGAAGCACCGGGGCATCACCTACTTCCTCGCCCCGATGGACGGGTTCACCGTCCGGTCACTGGTGATGATCAACGGGGACACCGAGTTCAACGAGATGTTCCTCGACGACGTGTTCGTCGCCGACGACGACGTGCTCGGCGGGGTCGGCAACGGCTGGACCGTCGCGCTCACCACGCTCGCGTTCGAACGCGGCAGCATGGCGCTGAACCTCTGGGTGTGGGCCCGCCAGGCGGTGGACCGGCTGATCGACGTCGCGGTCGAGCGGGGCGTGGCCGACGACAGCGCGTTCGCCGACGCGGTGGGCGCGTTGCAGTGCGACGCCGAGGCGGTCCGGATCGGGTCGATGCGGATGCTGGGCGAGAGCCGGGCCGGCGGCGTACCCGGGCCGGAGACCTCGGCGCTCAAGAGCCTGTGGGCCCGGGTGGTGCAGCACGCCAACCGGCTCGCCGTGCAGCTCGACGAGGCCGGCGGGGTGCTGGTCGACGGCGACGGCGCCGCCGCCCGGATGCGCCGCTACCTGCGGGCCCGCGCCCACACGATCGAGGGCGGCACGGAGGAAGTCCAGAAGTCGATTCTCGCGGAGCGGGTGCTGCGCCTGCCCCGCTCACGCTGAGCGGAGTGGTCTGGTGCGTGCGACATTCACCGAGGAACAGCGGGAGATCGGTGCGACCGTGGGCGCGCTCGCGGACGCCGACCGGGGCACGGCCCGCGAGTTGCAGGTCGGCCCGTGGCGGGCCCCGGCGGCTGACGGTCCGCTGCTGCGGGACTTCGGGCTGCTCGGGGTGCCCGAGCCGGCCGGTGGCATCGGGTCGGGCCTGATCGACCTGCTGGTCGCCGTGGAGGCGCTCGGTGGGCGGCTGGTGCCGAGCCGGTTCCCGGCGCACGCGGCGGCGGTCCAGCTGCTCTGCGGCGAGGAGCGGCGCACCGGTCCGCTCCCCGACGAGGTGCTCGACGGTCGCCGGGTGCTCACCCTGGCCGTCGACGTGCCGGGCAGCTCCGGGTGGGCCGACGGGGTGGTGCCGGACCCGCTGGTGCGGACCCTGGTGCCGTACGCGGCGCAGGCCGACGGCGTCGTCGCCCTCGGCCCGGACGGGGTCTGGTTCGCCGACCCGGTCCGGACCACCGCGCGGCAGTCGGTGGACCCGTCGGTGCCGCTGTCGGACCTGACGGTGGCCGCGCCCGAGCGGACACAGCCCGCCGGAACCGGCCCGCTGCGGGCCGCGCTGGTGGTGGCGGCCGAGCTGTGCGGGGTGGCGCAGGGGGCGATCGATCTGGCCGCCGAGCAGGCCCGGACGCGCCGGCAGTTCGGTCAGGTGATCGGCGCGTTCCAGGGGGTCGCGTTCCCGCTGGCCGAGGCGGCCACCGCCCGCAAGGCGGCATGGGACCTGACCCTGTACGCGGCGTGGGCGGTCGACACCGGTCGCCCGGACGCCGGGGTCCAGGTGCACGCCGCGAAGGCGGCGGCCGGGCAGGCGGCGGTGTTCGCCGCGGAGCGGTGCATCCAGGTGCACGGCGGGATGGGCATCACCATGGAGGCGGACCCGCACCTGTTCCTGCGCCGGGCGTTCGTGCTCGACGCCCGGTGCGGTCGGGGGTCGTGGCACCGGCGACGGACCGGGGAACTGCGTATCCGGGCACGTCGGGCCGGGCGGGGCTGACCTGCGGAAGTCTTGCCGGGCACCAACCCGGGCAGTAACATACCGGCTGGTCGGAATAAATGAGGAGAAGGCCGTGAAGTTCGGAATCATGAACCTGTTCCCGGTGGCCGACGGCGCATCGGACCACCAGGTGCTCCGAGAGACCCTCGACGAGATCCAGCTGGCCGACGAGCTGGGCTTCGACTCGATCTGGCTCGCCGAGCACCACTTCTCGAAGTACGGCATCCTCGGCAGCCCGGTGAACTTCGGCATGGCCGTCGCCGAGCGGACCCGGCAGATCACCATCGGCACCGCCGTCCTGGTCCTCCCGCTGCACCACCCGCTGCGGCTGGCCGAGGACATCGCCGCCCTCGACGTGCTCAGCGGCGGCCGGGTCTCCATCGGCGTCGGCCGCGGCTACCAGCCCGCCGAGTTCGCCGGCTTCGGGGTGCCCCTGGCGGAGTCCAAGCAGCGCTACCAGGAGACCCTGGATATCCTGCGGCTCGCGCTGTCGCAGGAGAACTTCTCCTACCACGGCGAGATCTTCCACTACGACAACGTCACCACCTACCCGAGGCCGTTCACCCCGGGCGGGCCGCCGATCCTGCAGGGCACGGTCTCCCCGGAGAGCTTCCGGGAGCGGGGCGCGGTCGGCGAGTCGATCATCACCTCACCGAACTTCACGCCGTTGGGCATCATGCAGAAGAACTTCGCCCTCTACCGGCAGAGCATGCGGGACAACGGCTTCGACATCTCCACCTACGACCTGCCGTTCATGCAACAGGTCTGGTGCGGCGACAGCGAGGAGGGCCTGCGCGCGGCGGCCCAGGCGGCGATGAACTACTACAAGTCCGTCGGCAAGGTCATCCCCGGCTCGGAGGACGCCATCGCCCAGGAGCGGTCCTACTATGCGGCCGTCGCCAAGAACATCGAACTGCTCACCCTGGAGCAGACGCTGACCCACGGCGGCAACTTCGGCTCCGCCCAGCGCGTCATCGACACCATCGAGATGCTGCGCGAACAGCTCGGCATCAACCACTACATCGGCTGGCTGCGGATCCCGTCCCTGGACCGCAAGGCCGCGCTGCGCTCGATGGAGGAGTTCGCCGACAAGGTCATCCCGCACTTCCGGGCCCAGGACCGCGCCGCCGAGCGGGTAACCACTCCTGAGGCGGTCGCCGGGTGAAGATCAGCTGCTTCCTGAGCGCCCAGTTCGACCCGTCGGCGTCGGCCACCGAGGGCATCGACGGCGTACTGGCCCAGGCCGCCGCCGCCGAGGCGGCCGGCTTCCACGCCGTCTACCTCGGCCACCACTACCTGGCCCGGTCGGCGTTCGTCCAGCCCATCCCGCTCGCCGGCTACCTCGCCCACGCCACCTCCCGGGTGCGGATCGGGTTCGGGGTCCTGCTGGCCCCGCTGCTGAATCCGGTAGCCCTCGCCGAGGACCTCGCCTCCCTCGACGTGCTCTGCGGCGGCCGGTTGACCGTCGGCATCGGCGCCGGCTACCGCCGCCGCGAGACCACCGCGTTCGGCGTCGCCTGGGAGGACCGGCTGCGCCGACTGCGGGAGTACGTGCCGATGCTGCGCGCCCTGTGGAACGGCGAGACGATCGACGCCGCCGGCAGCTGGGGCGAGGTGCCCGGCGCGTCCCTGGCGCTGCGCCCGGTCCAGCCCGGCGGCCCACCGCTGTGGATCGGCGCGTTCGCCGAACCGGCGATCCGCCGCGCCGCCCGGCTGGACGCCCCATGGCTGATCGGCCCGAAGGGCGACGACGCCGAGCTGGCCCGGATGCTCGGCATCTACCGGGCAGACCTGGCCGAGCGCGGCTTCTCCCTGGACCGGGAGTACCCGATGAGCCGCGAGGCGTACCTCGGCGACAGCTACCCGGCGGCCGTCGCGGCCGTCCGTCCGCACCTGCAACGCCAGTACGCGGGCTACAAGTCGTGGGACGACGCCCAGTCCCTCGACCTCGACCGGTACCTCGCCGAGGACTGCCTGGTCGGCTCGGCCGACGAGATCGTCGCCAAGCTGCGCCGCTGGGAGAGCGAGCTGGGCATCACCGAGGTCTCGCTGCGTCACCAGTTCGTCGGCGCGGGCCAGGACGAGGCGATGGAGCAACTCGCCCGCTTCGGCGCGGAGGTCATCCCGAGGCTCGCCGCGACCGCCCCCGGGGTGACCCGGTGAGCGCCGGTGGTCCAGCGGGCGCCGGTGGCCCGGTGGATGAGGGTGACCCGGTGAGCGCCGGCAACCTGGCCGGCATCCTGGAGGGCCGGTGCGCCGACCGGGCCGACCTACCCGGCCTGTACGGCGAGGACGGCAGGTCGTGGACGTTCGACCAGATCGACCTGCTCGCCGGGGGTGTCGCCGCGGCACTGCGGGCCGAGGGCGTCGGCCCCGGCGACCGGGTCGCCTGCTACCTGACCAACGGGCCCGAGATCGTGTTCCTGCTCTTCGGGGCCTGGAAGATCGGCGCGGTGCCGGTCACCGTCAGCAGCCTCTACAACGCCGCCGAGCTGGCCGAGTCGGTGGCCAAGACCGCGCCCCGGCTGCTGCTGGTCGACGACCGTCGCCCCGACGTGGTCGCCGCGTTCCTCGCGGCCCGGGCTGCCGCCGGGGACGCCACCCGGGCCGTCGCCGGGGACGCGGCCCGGGCGGTCGCCGGGGACGCCGCCCGGGCGGTCGCCGGGGACGCCGCCCGGGCGGTCGCCGGGGACGCCACCCGGGCCGTCGCCGGGGACGCCGCCCGGGCCGCCCCGGGAACGACGACGCCGACGGCACCGGGGCGGGTGACGTCGCCGCAGGGCCCCCGGTGCGCTCCGTCACGGCGTCGCTGGCCGGGGTGCCGGCGTTGCCGTGGCGGCGGGAGGTGCGGGTCACCGGCGTCGAGGTCGGGCCGGAGGCCGAGGCGTGCATCCTGTTCACCGGCGGCACGACCGGGCGAC
Source organism: Micromonospora sp. CA-248260 (assembly GCF_050942205.1). NCBI lineage: Bacteria > Bacillati > Actinomycetota > Actinomycetes > Micromonosporales > Micromonosporaceae > Micromonospora > Micromonospora sp. CA-248260. The sequence continues at coordinate 2,883,523 of NZ_CP192021.1, forward strand.
CGAAGGCGGTCAGTGTCACCCACGGCGGGACGCGGGAGTCGCTGATGCGGCTGGCCCGGGTCACCACCGGCACCGGGGCCGAGGGCACCGCCGCGCCGGACGCCAGGCCGAACCTCATCGCCCTGCCGCTGTTCCACAGTGGCGGCCAGCACGCGCTGCTGTTCGCGTACTTCGTCGGCCGGCCGGCGGTGGTCTGGGAACGCTTCGGCGTCGACCGGCTCGCCGACCTCATGGCGCGGTTCGGGTTCGACAACCTCTTCCTGCTGCCCACCATGGTCTTCGACATCGTGCACGCCGACCGGGACCTGCCGTTCGCCGGGGTCAAGTCGATCCTGGTGGCCGGGCAGGCGATCTCCTGGCCGGTGCGGCGCGCGTTCGAGGAGCGCTACCGGGTGCCCATCCTGGTCAACTACGGCTCGACCGAGGCCGGGCACATCGCCGGCTGGACCGGCCGGGACATGAAGGCCGGCCGGTGGAAGCCCGGCTCCGCCGGGCGGGTCTACCCGGGCGTCGAGCTGGAGATCCGCGACGACGCCGGCACCGCGCTGCCGTCCGGCGCCCAGGGTGAGGTGGTGGTCCGCTCCGCCCTGACCCGGGGGTACGTCGACGACGCCGCCGCCTCGGCCGAGCTGGTCCGCGACGGGTGGGTGCACACCGGCGACATGGGCTACGTCGACGCCGACGGGGTGCTCTTCCTGGTCGGCCGCAAACGGGACATGATCAAGTGCGGGGGTTTCCAGGTCTGGCCCGAGGAGATCGAGGACGAACTGCGGGCCCATCCGCTGGTGCGCGACGTCCGGGTGCTCGGCCGGCCGGACGACCGGCTGGGCGAGATCCCGGTGGCGCTGGTGGTCCGGGCCACCGACGGCACGGTCGACGACACCGACCTTTCCGCGCGGCTCGTCGCGTACGCCCGGGAGCGGCTGGCCCACTTCAAGACCCCCCGGCGCATCGAGTTCGTGCCGGCCCTGGAACGCAGCGCCACCGGCAAGATCAGCCGCGTGGCGGACCCGGCGGCGCAGCCGGCCGGGGCCGGCGCGGCAGCACCGTCGCCCGACCCGACCGACGCCGACCACGCGGCGGCCGCCGCACCGGCGGCGGACAGCGTCGCCTCCGTGGCGGTGTCCCGGCCGCACGACGGCCGGACCAGCCGACCGACAGCTAGGGGGAGCCGATGAGGTTCGGCATCATGGCGTCGCACCAGTATCCGCCCGGCGACGACCTCCGCAGGCACCTCGACGACCTGTTCGGCACGGTCGAGCTGGCCGCGGAGCTGGGCTACGACTCGGTGTGGACGATCAACCACTTCCAGTCCAACCTGGCCACCCCGCAGCCGATCTCGATGCTGGCGAGCCTGATCCCGCGCTCGGGGGAGATGCTGCTCGGCACCGGCATCCTGCTGCTGCCGATGTTCCACCCGGTGCACGTCGCCGAGGAGTTCGCCACCCTGGACCATCTCTCCGGCGGGCGGGTGGTCCTCGGCGTCGGTGCGGGCTACCGGGACAACGAGTTCGCCGCCTTCGGGGTCGACCCGGAGAGCCGGTTCCGCCGCTTCGACGAGAGCCTGCGGCTGATCCGGGCGCTGTGGACCGGAAAGCCGGTCACCCACGACGGGGAGTTCTATCCCCAGGTCGACGCCACCATCGGCATCCCGCCGCTGACCCCGGGCGGCCCACCGATCTGGATCGGCGCCGGGGGCAAGAAGGCGGTCCGTCGGGCCGCCCGGCTCGGTGACGCCTGGTACGCGCCGGGCAACTCCCCGAGCCGCCGGTTCCTGCCCGAACACCTGGCCGTCTACAACGAGGCGCTGGCCGAGTACGGGCGGGACCCGGCGACGGTGCAGCGGCCCGTCGGCGTGGAGCTGTACTGCGCGCCGAGCACCGAACAGGCCGTCGCGGAGGCGCTACCGCACGCCCGGGTCGAGTACTCGACGTACGCCGAGTATCCGGCGCTGCGCTGGCAGCGGGACCGGTTCGACGAACTGGTCCGCAACACGCTGCTGCTGGGCTCGCCCGAATTCCTCGTCGAGCGGATCAGCGCGCTGCGGGACCTGGGCTTCGACCACCTGATCTTCCGTCCCGGGTGGCTCGGGATGCCGACCGAGAAGCTCCGCGCCTCGCTGCGGCTGTTCGCCGCCGAGGTGATCCCCGCCTTCCGTCCCACCACCTGACCTAAGGAACCCGCCGTGAAGAAGACCGAAGCCGAGCTGCTGGAAAGCCAGTGGGACGTCGAGAACATGGAGGTCGACCCCGAGGTCCTGGCGAAGTACGTCCGCTACGACGTCGACGAGGAACGGGCCGTCGCCACCATCACCTTCGACCGCCCGGAGCGACTCAACGCCATCCCGGTGGCCGCCTTCGAACGCGTCGGCGACCTGGTGAAGGAGGCCGAGACCGACGACCGGGTCAAGGTCATCGTGTTCACGGGGGAGGGGGAGCACTTCGGCACCGGCGCCGACGCCGCCGAACTCGGCCACTACATCGGCTACAAGACCGGCACCGACAAGGCGTCCCGGCGTCGCCCGGCGCAGCGGCAGCGCATCCTGCCCGACCGCAACGTGCTCAGCTCCGGCTTCACCCGGCCGATCATCGAATCGCTCAAGGCGACCATCTGCCAGGTGCAGGGCTACTGCTACGGCGGGCACTTCCAGATCGCGCTCTCCGCCGACATCGTCATCGCCTCCCCGGACGCCCGGTTCACCCACCCGGCGTTCCGCTACCTCGGTCCCGCCCCGCAGGACATGTACCACTGGATCGAGAAGGTCGGCCTGACCACGATGAAGGACGTCATGCTCACCATGCGGGCGATCGGCGCCGAGGAGGGTGAGCGCAAGGGCCTGGTCACCAAGGTCGTACCCCGTGAGGACCTGCAACGTTGGGTCGACGACTACGCCGACGCGATCGCGGTGATGCCGCTGGACTCGCTGATGATGGGTAAGTCGATGATGCAGGTGGTGATGGAGGCCCGGGGCAAGGGTCTCGGGGCGATGACGGGTTGGGTCGGGCACGGCTGGGCCACCAACGTCAGCTTCGCCGAGGGGGACTGGAACTTCCTCAAGGAGCGCCGGGAGAAGGGCATCGGGCAGGCGCTGGCCGACCGGGACCGGCTCGTCGCCCCGTACTTCCGGCTCAGCGACAGCCGGTCGCGGGAAGAGTAGGCGACGGCGTGAAGTTCGGCATCCTGCTCGACCACCAGTACGCCCCCGGCGACGACCTGGGCCGGCGCATCGGTGAGACCGTCGAGTACGTCCAGCACGTCCGCGACCTGGGCTACGACTCGGTCTTCGGCATCCACCACTACCTGTCGTCGCTGAGCACCCCGCAGCCGCTGCCGCTGCTGAGCCGGCTCATCGACCACTCCGGGACGATGCAACTCGGCACCGGCATCCTCATCCTGCCACTGGGCCACCCGGTGCACTGGGCCGAGGAGATCGCCACCATCGACCAGATGTCCGGTGGCCGGTTCGTCCTGGGCATCGGGTCGGGCTACCGGGACGCCGAGTTCACGTCGTTCGGTATCGAACGGCGTACCCGGGTGTCCCGGATGAACGAGGCCCTCGCCGTGATGCAGCAACTGTGGACCGGGGAGCCGGTGCACCACGAGGGCAAGCACTTCACCCTGGACGGGGTGCGGTGCAGCGTACTGCCGGTGCAGCGCCCGCACCCGCCGGTCTGGGTGGGCGCCAACGGCCCGACCGGCATCGCCCGGATCGCCCGGCAGGGGCTGCCCTGGCTGGCCCCGTCCAACGTGCGCCGCAACTGGGCCGTCGGCAACCTGGCCGACTACCGCGAACAGCGACGGGCCGCCGGCTTCGACGAACGGGACGCGGTCTTCCCGATCCACCGGGACCTGTGCGTGGCCGACTCCGCCGACGCCGCGTTCGCCGTCGCCGGTGACGCGGTGAAACGCTCCTACGGCGAGTACGTCCAGTACGGCATGGACTTCTTCGAGTCGCAGTGGGACGCGATCAAGGAAAAGGCGCTCTTCTTCGGCTCGCCCGACGACATCGCCGCCAAGATCCAGGATTTCGCCGACGCCGGCTACAACCACTTCGTGTTCCGGGCCCAGTGGCTCGGCCTGCCGATCGAACGGTCGATGGAGATCGTCGAGCGGTTCGCCCGCGAGGTCATGCCGAGGTTCCGCCCATGAGGATCGGTCACGTGATCGTCCCCGCCGACGACCTGGACGCCCAACTCGCCTTCTACACCGCGCTCGGGTTGACCGTGAAGTTCCGCGACGGCGACCGGTACGCCGCGGTCACCGACGGCACGGTCACCATCGGCCTCGCCGACGCCACCCAGCAACCCGTCGCCGGCCGCACCGTGCTCAGCATCCAGGTCGACGACCTCGACGCCTGCCTGGCCCACCTGATCGCGGCCGGCGCCACCGCCACCGACCCGGTGACCGGCCCCCACGAACGCCGGGCCCTGGTCACCGACCCCACCGGCACCCCCCTGACCCTCTACCAACCCCACCCCTGACCACCCCAAACCCACCCCCACCCCGCTCCTGCTCCGGTGATCAAGAGAAAAGCGTCAGGAATGATCTCCACGATGACGTAAACCTCTTGATCAACTGACACAAATCTCTTGATCACCGCGACGGCGGGGCAGTGCGTGGGGCGGGAGGGAGGGCCGGCGGGACGGAGATCGGGACTGTGTGGGGCGGGCGGTGGGACGAGAAGGAGACGTACGTGAGTGTGAGTGACGAGCTGCGGGACCGTACCGTCGGCGTGCTCGGCGGGACCGGGCCGCAGGGGCGGGGGTTGGCCCGGCGCTTCGGGGCGGCCGGGTTGGACGTCGTGCTGGGGTCGCGGGACGCCGGGCGGGCCGCGCAGACGGCCGCCGGGTTGCCCGGCCGGGTCCGGGGCGGGTCGAACGCCGACGCCGCCGCGCAGGCCGACATCGTGGTGGTCGCGGTGCCGTGGGACGGGCATGCCGAACTGCTCACCACGCTCGCCCCGGCGCTGGCCGGGAAGATCGTCGTGGACTGCGTGAACCCGCTGGGCTTCGACAAGCAGGGTGCCTATGCCCTGCCCGTCCCGGAGGGCTCCGCCGCCCAGCAGGCCGCCGCGATCCTCACCGGGTCGCGGGTCGTCGCCGCGTTCCACCACGTCTCCGCCGTACTCCTGGAGGACCCGGATCTCGACACGGTCGACACCGACGTGCTGGTGCTCGGCGACGACCGGGAGGCCACCGACCTGGTCCGGGCGCTCGCCGACACCATTCCGGGGGTACGGGGCGTGTATGGCGGGCGGCTGCGCAACGCGCACCAGGTCGAGGCGTTCACCGCCAACCTCATCTCGGTCAACCGGCGCTACCGCGCCCACGCGGGCCTGCGGATCACCGACGTGTGATCCGGTCCGGGCAGAGGGAGCAGACGGCACCGATCTCCCCCGGACCACCGCAGGGGTCACGGTCACCCGGTTGACCCCTGCACCCGGTCCGTCGACCCGCCGGTCCTTGACCCCGTCGGTCCGTCGACCCCTGCACCCGGTCCGTCGGTCCGTCGACCCCGTCGGTGAGGTACCCCCGTCGGTCAGGTGACCCCACCCGTCGACCCGCCGGTGCGCTGGCCCCGGCGTTGCGTGTCCGCATCGGGGCGGCGCGGGCGACGGGGTCGCTCAGTACGCGTAGGTGACCGAGACGGTGGCGTTGGGGCAGCCGCCGGCCAGGCTGGTCAGGGCGCTCCTCTCGACGCTGTCCACGGTGAGCCGCCAGCGGATCTTGGTGGCCACCCATTCGGTGACGTACCGGCACCGGGCGGCGGCGTACGGCGGCAGCCAGCTGGCCGGGTCCTGGTCGCCCTTGGACTGGTTGACGTTGTCGGTGACGGCGGCCAGCGGGCGGCTGTCGCCGAGATCGTTGGCGTACGCCTGGCGGCGGCTGGTGCTCCAGGTACGCGCGCCGGAGTCCCACGCCTCGGCCAACGGCACCATGTGGTCGATGTCGAGGTCACCGGTGGCGGTCCAGGAGGCGTCGTCGTAGTAGGAGTACCAGCGTCCCCCGGTCAACGTGCAGGTGCCGGTGACGGTGGGCGCGCTGACCGCCTCGGCGAGCAGCACCTCGTTGCGGGTGGTGCAGCCGTCGCCGTCGGCGTCGATCCAGTGCGGGAAGAGGTCGCGGCTGTAGCCGGTGCGGTTCTCGGCGGCGACGGGCAGGCCGGCGACGGCGGTGGTCAGCGGGGCGGAGTAGCCGGCGGCCTCGGCGGGGTGGGCGAGGCCGAGCGTGGCGGCGAGGACCGCGGTGGGGATGGTCGCGGCGGCACGCAGGCGTCGGTTCATGGGTGCTCCGTCCGGTCAGATGCGGCTCCGTTGCCACATGTATAGACGGAAGTCGAATGGTCGGTCTACCGGTCGTTGCGTGAACGGTGGCGGAAATCGCCGGTCAGCGTCGGGCCGGCAGCCGACCCAGCTTGTCCGGGTTGACCACCAGCAGGAGCCGTTCGATGCCCCGGGCCGAGGTGTCCACCGTGATCAGGGTGACCGGGCGGTCGGTGGCGACCAGTACCGCCGGGCCGCCGTTGACCTCGACCAGGTCGACCGTCGTCGCCCGCCAGTACTTGCGTCGCACGTTGTCCAGGAAGTTCGTCACCCGGGCCACCCCGCACACGTCCAAGCGGGCCGCGTGCACCCGGCCGCCGCCGTCGGCACGGGCCACCACGTCGGCGGTGAGCAACCGTTCCAACGTGGTCAGGTCGCCGTCGCGGGCCGCGCCGAGGAACGCCCGCGTCAGCTGCCGCCGTCGCTGCGGCGGGGCGGGCGCGGACCCCGCCACGGCAAGGTGCCGCCGGGCCCGACTGGCCAGCTGCCGGGCGTTCGGCTCCGACGTGCCGAGCACCTCGGCGATCTCCCGGTACGGGTAGTCGAACGCCTCGCGCAGCACGTACGCGGCCCGTTCGGCGGGAGCCAGCCGTTCCAACAGCAACAGCACCGCCACGTCCAACGCGGCCGCCCGTTCCGCACCGAGGGTCGGGTCGGCACTCGTGTCGACCGGCTCGGGCAACCACGGCCCCACGTACGTCTCCCGGGTGGCGCGGGCGGAGGTGGCCGCGTTCACCGCGAGCCGGGTGGTCGTCGTGGTGAGGAAGGCCGCCGGGTTGCGTACCCCGCTGCGGTCGGTGCCCTGCCAGCGCAGCCACGCCTCCTGCACCACGTCCTCGGCTTCGACGACGCTGCCCAGCATCCGGTAGGCCAGCCCGAACAGCCTCGGCCGCACGTCGAGGAACGCGGCCAGGTCGGCCGCCGCGACGGCCGGTGGCTCGTCGGCGGCGGCCCCGGTCGTCATGGACCCACCGTAGGCGGTACGCCGCAGGGGCCCGACGTCACCCGACGCCGGGCCCCCGCAACGGGTCAGCGTGCGCGCCACTGCGCCAACCGGGTGCCACCGGTACGGGCGGCGTCGCCGAGCGGGACCAGCGACTGCTCCGCCAGCAACGCCCCGAAGTAGCGCCCCTGCGGGTCGGTGACCACCGGCCGGGGGTCACCGGCGGCGGTCAGCGTCTCCCGGCCCAGCTCGTCCAGGCGCAACCGCTGCGGCCCGGCCAGCTCCACGATCCCGTCGACCGGTGCGCCGGCCGCGATCTCGGCCAGCGCCGTCACCACGTCGTCGGCGGCGATCGGCTGGATCAGCGCGGGCGGCAGGCGTACCTCGTCGCCCGCCACGGCGGACTCGACGATGGCCGGCACGAACTCGAAGAACTGGGTGGCGCGCACCACCGTCCACGGGATGTCCGCCCCGGCGATCAGCGCCTCCTGCGCCACCTTGGCCCGCATGTAGCCGCTGTCCGGGATGCGGTCGGCGCCGACGATCGACAGCGCCACATGGTGCCGTACGCCGGCCTTCGCCTCCGCCTCCAGCAGGGTGCGGGTGGACGTCTCGAAGAACGTCAGGACGGCGGTCTCCTCGAACGACGGCGAGTTCGACACGTCCACCACGACGTCGGCGCCGTCGAGCGCCTCGGCCACCCCCGCGCCGGTGAGCGTGTCCACCCCGGTACGGGGGGAGGCGGCCACCGTGTCGTGGCCCTGCTGCCCGAGCAGCGCCACCAGCCTGCTGCCGATCAGTCCGCTGCCCCCGATGACGACGATCTTCATGGTCGGTCCACTCCCTGTCTGCCCGTGGCGGTCCCACCGCCCCTGCACCACCAACGACCGGGCAGACCCCCGATCCGTGACAACTCCGGCCCGGCACGCCGTCCACCTGGCGGTTTGCCGACCGCAGCCGGGCCGCCGACGCCACCCACGCGGGTCGCTGGCCTGCGGTCACCCGTCCGTCGCCGGGCTGCTGCACCGGTCACCCGTCCGTCGCCGGGCTGCTGCCACCGGTCACCCCCGTCCGTCGCCGGGCCACCCCGCCGGGCATCCCGTCCGTCGCGGGGATGCCGTGCTGTGTTCCGTCGGCTGTTCGCGCACCGGGTAGCGTTCCCGCGGTGGGTGCGCCGGCACCCGGGTGAGGAGACACCATGGCGGGCACGACGACGGTGGAGGTTCCGACCAGTGACGGCGCGGCCGAGGCGTACCTGGCCCGGCCGGCCGGGGACGGGCCGTTCCCGGCGGTGCTGTTCTTCATGGACGCCTTCGGGTTGCGTCCCCGGCTCGCCGAGATGGCCGAGCGGATCGCCGCGCAGGGGTACCTGGTGCTCGTGCCGAACCTGTTCCACCGCGCCGGTCCGATGCCGCGCGTCGACCTCGCCGACCTGGCCGATCCGCAGCGGCGCGGCGAGCTGTTCGGCCGGATCGTGCCGCTGATCACCGCGCTGACCCCGGAGCTGGTGGCCCGGGACGCCGGGGCCTACCTGGACTTCCTCGCCGCCCGCGACGACGTCGCGGCCGGGCCGGTGGCGATCGTGGGGTACTGCATGGGTGGTACCAACGCGTTGCGCGCGATCGAGGCGCATCCGGACCGGATCGCGGCGCTGGCCAGCTTCCATGCCGGCCGGGTCGTCACCGACGCGCCGGACAGCCCGCACCGGGGAGTCGGCACGGTCACCGGTGAGCTGTACTTCGCCCACGCCGACCGGGACGATTCGATGACCGCCGACGACATCGCGGCGTTGGAGGGGGCGCTCGACGCCGCCGGGGTCGCCTACCGCTCCGAGGTGTACGCCGGAGCCCCGCACGGCTTCACGATGGCCGACACCGCCATGTACGACGAACAGGCCGCCGAGCGGCACTGGACGGCGTTGTTCGACCTGTTGGAACGGACCTTCCGGGGATCGGCGCGGCGTTCGGATGACGGTCCCCACGCGAGCGCATGACAGTCGCGTGACATTTGGTCCGTGGCGTCCCGCCGTGGTTTCACCGCCCGCCCACCCGGGGCAGAGTCCAGGTCGACAGCGACTCGCGGAGGGACGACACACGTGGAAGTACAGGGCTTCTTCACCGCCATCATCATCGGTCTGATCATCGGTGCCCTGGGTCGCCTCGTGGTGCCCGGGAAGCAGAAGATCTCGATCCTGCTGACCCTGGCCATCGGCGTGGTGGCCGCGATCCTCGGCACCCTGCTCGCCGGCGCGCTCGGGGTGGACGACACCGGGGGCATCGACTGGATCGAGCTGTTCCTCCAGGTGGCCTTCGCGGCCGGCGGCGTCGCCGTTCTCGCCGGCACGTACGGCCGACGTCGGCACTGACCCGCACCCCCTCGCGTCGGCCCGCCCTCTCCCCGGGGCGGGCCGACGCGGCCGTTGCGGGCGGGTGGCGGTTCGGGTACCCCCGGGGGTATGTTGGTGGCAGGAGGTGCACCGTGAAACTGCGACCGGAGATGACCGGCGACGCGTTGACCCGGCTCAAGCGGGCCCGGGGTCAGCTCAACGCCGTGATCGAGATGATGGAGAACGGCGAGGACTGCCGGGAGGCGTTGACCCAGCTCGCGGCGGTCTCCAAGGCCATCGACCGGGCCGGTTTCAAGATCATCGCCTCCGGGATGCGGCACTGCGACGCGGCGCGTGGGCGCGGTGAGACTCCCGAGATGACCGAGGCCGAGCTGGAGAAGCTCTTCCTGGCGCTGGCCTGACCCACGAACGGCACCCCGCCCGGCCCGCCTGAGCGCGCTCCGGGCGGGTACTCCGTACCCCGGAACACGAACACCCGTCTGTCCGTTACATACCCCCAGGGGTATAAGTGAAAAGAGAGGTTTGTCATGACTGTTGAGGTGGCGGTGCTCAGCACGTCCTCCCTCGGCGACCGCAGCTACCTGGCCTCCGACGGCCAGGTGGCGGTCGTGGTCGACCCGCAGCGCGACGTCGACCGCATCCTGCGCCTGGCCGGCCAGCGCGACGTCCGGATCACCCACGTGGTGGAGACCCACCTGCACAACGACTACGTCTCCGGCGGCCGGGAACTCGCCCGGCTCACCGGGGCCGAATACCTGGTGGCCGCCGCCGACCAGGTCGGATTCCCCCGGACCCCGGTCGACGACGGCGACGAGGTGCCCGTGTCGGACACCCTGCGGCTGCGGGTGGTCGCCACCCCCGGCCACACCTTCCACCACCTGTCGTACGTCCTGGACACCGCCACCGACGGCGGCTGGCAGCCGGTCGGCGTGTTCACCGGCGGCTCCCTGCTGTTCGGCACCACCGGCCGCACCGACCTGCTCGGCCAGCAGCACGCCCACGAACTCGCCCACCGCCAGCACACCTCCGCCCGACGGCTGGCCGACCTGCTGCCCGACGGCACCCAGGTCTGGCCCACCCACGGCTTCGGCAGCTTCTGCTCCGCCACCCAGGCCGACGCCCCCGACTCCACCATCGGCCGGGAACGGCAGGTCAACCCGGTGCTCCGGCTCGCCGCCGACGACTTCGTCACCGACATCCTGGCCGGCCTGGACGCCCACCCGGCGTACTACGCGCACATGGGGGCCATCAACGCCGCCGGTGCGCCGCCGATCGACCTCACCCCGGCGACCCGCGCCGACGCCGGGCAACTGCGCGAACGGATCGCCGCCGGGCAATGGGTGGTCGACCTGCGGCACCGCAAGGCGTACGCCGCCGCGCACCTGGCCGGCACGGTCAGCCTCGGCCTCGACGGGCCGATGTCCACCTGGCTCGGTTGGCTGATCGACTGGGGCACCCCGCTCACCCTGCTCGCCGAGACCCCGGAACAGGTCGCCGAGGCCCAGCGGGAACTGGCCCGCATCGGCATCGACCGGCCTGCCGCCCAGGCCACCGGTGGCCCCGAGCGGTGGGCCGCCGACCCCGGACAGCTCCGCGAGCAGCCCGTCGCCGACTTCGCGGCCCTGGCCGCCGCCCGCGTCGGGAACCCGCCCGCCGGGCTGCCCGCCCCGCAGGTCGTCCTGGACGTGCGGATGACCAACGAGTGGACGGCCGGGCACCTCACCGACGCCGTACACGTCCCGCTGCCCGAACTGTCGGCGCGGCTCGCCGAGATTCCCCCCGGCGCGATCTGGGTGCACTGCGGCTCCGGCTACCGGGCCAGTGCCGCCGCGTCCCTGCTGGCCAACGCCGGCCGGACGGTGGTCGTCGTCGACGACCGGTTCGACCGGGCCGTGCCGGCCGGCCTCACCCTCACCACCCCCGCCTGAGACCCCGGCGAACCCGAAACGAGGAGAGATGGACCCCACCGACCCCACCCGCGAGGCCACCGTCGACACCGACACCCTGCGTGCCCTGGTCGACTCCGGCCGGGCACCCCGGCTGCTGGACGTCCGCACCCCGGCCGAGTTCGAGACCGCGCACATTCCCGGCGCCTACAACGTTCCGCTCGACCTGCTCCGCGAGCACCGCGACGAACTGCGGCGACACCTCGACGAGGAGGTGGTGCTGGTCTGCCGCTCCGGCGCACGGGCCGGCCAGGCCGGTCAGGCGCTCGCCGCCGCCGGGCTACCCCACCTGCGGGTCCTCGACGGCGGCATGCTCGCCTGGGAGAAGACCTCCGCACCGGTCCGGCGGGGCACCCCGCGCTGGGACCTGGAACGGCAGGTACGCCTCGTCGCCGGGTCGATCGTGCTGGTCAGCGTCCTCGGTTCGGTGCTGGTGCCGGGCCTGAAGTGGGTCGCCGCGCTGATCGGCGGCGGGCTCACCGTCGCCGCCCTCACCGACACCTGTGCCATGGGCATGCTGCTGGGCCGGCTGCCGTACAACCGGGGTGCCGGATGCGACCTGGACGGTGTCGTCGCCCAGCTGCGCGGTGACACCGGACGGCAGGGGTGAGCGCCACCCTGCTGCTGACCGTCGGGTTGGCCGTGCTGATCGGGGTCAGCCTCGGCCTGCTGGGCGGCGGCGGCTCCATCCTGGCCGTGCCGCTGCTGGTCTACGTCGCCGACCTGCCGGTACGGGAGGCCATCGCCACCTCCCTGCTCGTCGTCGGTGTCACCAGCCTCGTCGGGGTGCTGCCGCACGCCCGGGCGCACCGGGTCCGCTGGCGTACCGGGCTGGTGTTCGGGCTCGCCGGCATGGCCGGGGCGTACGCCGGTGGGCGGCTTTCCGGTCACCTCCCGCCGACGCTCCTGCTCACCGGCTTCGCGGTGCTGATGCTGGCCACCGCCGCCGCCATGATCCGGGGTCGACGCACCACCGGGAAGGCGGCCGGGCCGCGCGAGCTGCCCCTGGCCCGGGTGCTCGCCGACGGGGCGGTGGTCGGGCTGGCCACCGGCCTCGTCGGGGCGGGCGGGGGATTCCTCGTGGTGCCCGCGCTGGCCCTGCTCGGCGGCCTGCCCGTGCCGGTCGCGATCGGCACCTCGCTGCTGGTCATCGCGATGAAGTCGTTCGCCGGCCTCGCCGGCTACCTCTGGACCGTCGACATCAACTGGCCGCTGGCGGCCGCCGTCACCGTGGCCGCCGTGCTCGGCAGCCTGCTCGGCGGGCTGCTCACCAGCCGGGTGCCGGCCGACGTGCTGCGCCGGTCGTTCGGCTGGTTCGTGCTGGTCATGGGCGGCTTCGTGCTGGTCCGGCAGATGCCCGGCGGGGTGCGGGCCGACCCGGCGCTCTGGACCGGGCTGGCCGGCCTCACGGCCGGTGCGGTGCTCGCCGCGCTGGCCTGTGCCCGCCGGTCGCCCGGCGCACCGGTCGGCGTCGACCGGGGGTCGACCCGACCCGCCGGCTGACCACCCCGTCCGGGGCGGGCACCGGTCACCGGGGGCGGCGCAGGTTGCGCATCTTCTCCATCCCCTGCCGGGACCGGATGCTCCGCAGCAGCTCCGTGGTCACCTTCCGGAAGTGGCTGCACTGCTTGCCGAACTCACCCACCGACTCGTCCTTGCACGACTGCAGGAGCCGGTCGGCGTACTCCAGCCAGCTCTTGCCCTCCCACGGGCACGGGCCCTCGATCGGGTCGGCGGACTGAGTCAGCTCCGCGGCCAGCAGGATCGCCCGGGCCATCAGGAACCGGGTGACCGGGGTGACCCGGCCGGCGAGGTGGACCTGCTGGAAGATCCGGCACCCGTCGAAGAAGTGGAAGGCCCGGCCGGCCTGCTCGGGCTGCCGGTGCAGCTCGGCCATCCGCAGGTAGACCGCACCGAGGCCGCGCAGGAGCTGGACCTCGGTGAAGTTCTCCCGCAGGAAGTCGGCAATCGTCGAGTGGGCCTCGTCGGTCACCTCCCGGTCGGCCAGCGGATGCACCCGGGGGGAGGTGTCGAAGAGCTGGTGCAGCTGGTCGGCGAACCGGCTGCCCTCGGCGATCCGCCACACCCCCGGATCGGCGAGGCTGGTGACCACGGCGTCGCCGCTCCACCGCCGGTTGAGCATCGCCGCGACACCGGCGGTGTAGCCGTCGCTGCTCATGATCTCGGCGGCGACCTTCTCGACGTCGGCCCAGTCGATCTCCCGGGCCAGCTCCAGGTCGACCCGGGTACGCAGGATCACCAGCTGCTCCAGGAACGGCCCCTCCCGTTCCTCGGCGGCGAGCAGGTCCCCCGCCTCGACCAGCAGCGGACGGGGGTCGGGATCGTTGCGGGGCCAGGAGAACTGGGCGTAACCGACCACCGCCTCCACCATGGCCAGCCCGTGCCGCAACCGTCCCCGACCGTCGGGGGCGGTGACGGTCAACCGTCGGTAGGCCTCGATCGCCCGCCGGTACTCCCAGATGTAGCGGTGGAACTCCGCCCGGACCTCCAGCACCCCCGGGTGGTCCGGCCAACGCTGCTCGGCGGCCCGGATGAGATCCCACACCGCGCTGTTGTCGACGTCGTTGCGTCGGGTCACCCCCTGCTCGTCCCGGTAGGTCTCCAGCACCCCCAGCCACCGCCGGTACTGCCGCTCCAGCCCCACCTCCATCTGCAACAGCTCGATGGAGTGGCTGAACCGCCGCAGGTGACCGTCGAGCTTGTCCCGGCGCACCCGGTAGAGCCGACCGATGTTGGTCAGCCGTTCCTGATGCGGGATGCTGCTGACGTCGCGCCCCTCCGGGGTGGAGGCGGCCAGCAGGTTGCCCTCGTTGCTCCACCGGGCCCGGTGGCACCACAGGTCGAGCACCGCGTGGTGCCAGGTGGTGTGCTCCTGGTCGGCCAGCCAGGACTGCACCTCCCGGATCCGACGCAACAGCTTCTGGTCCCGGACCCGGGTACGGGGTGCGTCGCCGCGTGCCGGCGTGTCCACCTCGGCCCGCCAACCCCCCAACTCGCGTTGGATGCGCAGCTCACGCAGCAGCGACTGGGCGCCCGGCTGGTCGCCGTGCGCCCGTCTGGCGCACTCCAGGGCGGTCTCGGCCTCGGTCGTCGCGTCCCCGAACCGGTTGTTGCGGCGCAGGCAGTGCGCGACGAACAGGTGCACCTCCGCCTCGATGCCCGGCAACAGCGCGAACTCCCCGGCGGTCAGCACCAGGGCCATCGTCTGCTTCGCGGCCTCCAGTTGGCTGACCACGTCCGGGTCGCCGCGGTGCACGGCGTGCAGCAGCCGCCACACGTACATCCGGGTGTCGCTCGGCCACCGGCCCGGCGAACCCCACGACGACGTCAGCGCCTCGACGACCCGCCGGCCCGTCGCCGACTGGTCGGCGAAGGTCGACTGCTCGGCGACCAGCAGCGTCGTCACCCCGCACAGCCGCATGCTCCACAGACCCCGGTCGCTGTCCGACGCGGACAGGGCCAACCCCTCCTCGACCGCGGCCGTCGCCTCGGACAGGGTCGTCACCCGGTCGGCCAGGCGGTGCTGCCCCCGGGCCCGGCCGCACAGCAACCGGTGGCGCATCTGCAACACCGCGAACCGGTCCCGCAGGGTCACCGGTTCGGGCATCAGGTCGAACAGGGCGAAGGCGGTGCCGAGCGCGGCCTGCGAGTCGGTGACCCGTCCCGAGGTCAGCTGGAGGTCGACGGTGTTGAGCAGCCAGGAGATGGCCACGTTGATCAGGTCGGGTCGGCTGCCGCCGGCCGCCCGGGCGCACTCGGCCAGCACCGGCGCGGCCCGCTCCCGGGCCGGCAGCAGGCTGGTCCCCGCCCGCAGCCGACGGCCACCGATGAACAGCGCGGTGTCGATCGACTTCAGCAACCGGTGTGACAACGCGTCCCGGTCGGCCTGCCCGATCGCCTCCGCGACGGCGTCGGCGGCGGCCACGAACGCTTCGCGTACCTGCTGGGTCTGCCCGGTGGCCCGCATCGCCTGGTTGAGCTGGGCGGCACCGGCGACCACCGGATAACCGGAGGCGCGCACCGGCCGCTCGGAGCGGGCCTCCCCGCCGTCCGACGGTGACTCGGCGTCGGCCGGCGTGCCGACCGGGTCGGCGGCGGACGGCGCGGTCGCGGCCTCCAGCAGCACCGGGCTGAACGCCGCGTCGCCGGAGTGCGCGGCAGCGAGCTTGGTCAGCGTCTCCCGCAGCCGGGGATACCCGCCCACGGTCTCGTCGAGGCAGCCGATCGCCCGGTCGATGCCTTTCATGACGTGCCGGTCGGAGTTGGCCGGGTGCCGCTGCCGCTGCGTCAGCACCGCCATGACCAGGGCGAACATCGCCTCGGCGACCGGTTCGTCGAGCTGGTCGGGGGTCAGTTCGGCGCCGTCGACGAGGGCCCGGCCGTAGACGTTGCCGCCGCCGGTGCCGCGCAGGGTGGCGGTCAGCGCGTTGCTCAACGCGTGCCGGGTCGACCGGCCCAGGTCGAGCCAGAGCGTGCCGTCGTGCTCCTGCTGGGTGAGGATGCGCGCCTCGACCAGGTGGTGGGTGGCCATCGCGGTGAGCCCGCACCCCATCGACTCGAGCAGCTCGGAGGACATCCACAGACCGTCGGTGACGGCCCAGGCGGTCAACACGGCCAGCGCGCCCGGTCGACCCCGTCCGCCGTCGGTGCCGGTCCACAGCGCGAAGCAGTCGACGTCCCGCAGACCCGCGCCGACCGTCGCGGCGGAGCGGCGCAGCAGCGCGTCGACCAGGTGCTCGACACCGGCCTGTTCGATCCGCTTGTTGAGTACGTCGTTGGCGAGCTCGTCGATCCCGTTGTGCAGCACCCCCGGCAGCCGGACCAGCTTGTCGTCCAGCTCCGTCCAGAGCCGCCCCTCGGCGAGCCCGGCGATGGTCAGACCGCCGCCGTACACCGGGTCGGAGAGCACCTGGTCGACCAGCGCGGTGGCCTCGTCCTCGCTGAGTTCCCGCAGCTGGATCACCGGCAGGTAACGCAGCCGGCCGTCGCCGCTGACGCTGACCGGTGCCCGGGTCGCCACGATGACCAGCGCCTGGTCGAACACCGGCAGCTCCAGCAGCCGCTCCAGCTCGGCCCGGACCACCTCCGGCGTGGTGCCCAGCCGGGACCCCTCCACGAACAGGATCAGCCGACGCCGGTGCAGCTGCTTCTGCAACTCGTCGACCAGGGTCAGCCGGACCGCCTCCGGGTAGTCCACGCCGTAGTCGGTGACGTCGTCGATGGTCACGTCGAGTTCCCGGGCGAGCACCCCGAGCACCGGCTCGGGCGCACTGCTGTTGGGAATGTCCAGCCGCAGCAGGGCCACGTCGGCGACCCGGTCGGCCTGCTCGGCGAAGCGGGCCAGCACCTCGTCGACGAAGTACCGCTTGCCCGCGTGCCGGGGCCCGACGACCGGCAGGACGGCACCCTGCTTCCCCAGGCTGGCCGCGCCCCGGGCCAGCTCCGGGACCCGGCCCTCGAACGGCACCTGACGCGTCGGCCAGGCACTCTCGAAACCGGCCCGGTCGCTGTGCTCACCGGACGCCCCCGGCGACCGGCGGGGGAACGGCACCGGCCGCTTCTCCGGCGGTCGCCAGGCCACGTTGCGCACCCAGCCCCGGTCGAACTCGGCCGGGCTGCGGGCCGGTCGGGGATAGCCCGCGCCGGCCAGCAGCTCCCCGGCCTCCCGCAGCACGTCCGCGGGCGTCAGCCACTGCGCCGCGTCCGCCCCGCCATGGGCGAGGACGTCCAGCAGCGCCCTGGTGAACGGGGTGTGCAGCTCCTCCGGGCCGGCGTCCAGCGCCGGCCCGCTGCGGACGGCCGCCAGCAACTGCCAGCCGCTGAGTTCCTCGTCCACCCGGAACGGCTCCGCCGGCAGGGCGGCGCTGGCGTTGCCCGCGTGACAACAGTCGAGAATCAGCAGCCGGTGCCGGGCACCGGCCCCCTGCGCGGCGGCCACGAAACCCTCCACCGGGAACTCGGTGCCGGGGTTGTCGGTGGCCTCCCGGGGCAGCAGCCGCATCGACCGGCCCACCCGGACGGCGTGGCCGGCGTAGTAGACCACCAGCACGCCGTCCTCGCCGACCAGTTGCGCCGCGTCCTCGACGTAGCCGGCCAGGTCGTCGGCCGACGGGTCGTGCACCACGTTGATCCGCCGCCTCGGCAGGCCCCACACGGCGGGGTCGGCGAACGCGGTGGCCAACGCCTCGATGTTGTCCCGCGCGGCAGGCACGGTCAGCGCCAGGTGGTCGTACCGGCTGACGCCCAGCAGGACGGCGCGGGACTTCGTCGGGTCGAACCGTGGTTGGTGCGCAGTGGTCACCGCAGGCCCTGCCGGAGCACCGCGATGACGTCCTCGGCCGAGCCGCTCGCCTCGATCTTCACCTCCCGGGTGCCGTCCGGGCTGTCGGTGAGGGTGACCGTGACGGTGGTCTCCGCACCCCGACGGGCGCCGCGTCGGGCCTGGAACCAGTCGTACACCGCCTGGATCACCACGGGCAGCAGGACGTCCTGGCCGACGAACTCCAGCACCTCGGCCGCGCCCAGGGTGCCCGGTTCGGGGGCGGTGTGCAGCAGCCGGACCCGGGCGTCACGCAGCTCCGGATCGGCCGCCAACTCGTCGCGAAGGTCGTGCACCGGCGACTCGTCGGAGGCCGAGACGGAGAAAATCAGACGCATGCCGCCATCATGGCCCACGTCCTCGCGCGCTGTCAGCCGCCGGACGCGTTCCTGTCGTCCTGTCGACACAGTCACTCCGACCGTCCACTGCGGCCGGTCCCGGTGACCGAGGTGGTGGGACGCCGGACGGTCCGTAGTGGAGCGCGGTCGCGGCGTCCCGCCTCACGGCCGCCGGGCCTCGGACGAAGGCGGAGGCGCGGTGGCCGGTGGGTGCTCGGCGGGCCCGCCGTCGCCCTCGGCGGGCGGGAACGCCAGCGCCACCGTCAGGTCGAGCACCGTGCCGGGCTCGTTCAGCCGGTCGCCGTACAGCTCGCGCAGCCGACCCATCCGGTAGCGGACCGTCTGCGGGTGCACGAACAGGTCGGCGGCGACGTCGTCGCGGCGGCCCTGGTGCAGCAGCCAGGAGCGCATCGTCTCGGCCAGCCGCGCGGCGGTCGCCGGGGAGAGGTCGGCCAACGGCGCGAGCACCTGGGCGCGCAGGTCGGCCAGCGCCTCCGGGTCGGTGTGCAGCACCAACCGGGCGAGGTGCTGCTCGGTGTCCAGCGCGGTGCCGTCCGCCGGTCGCGGCACACCGAGCACGAGCGCCTTCAACACCCGCTGGTACGACCGGGCCACCGCGACCCAGGGGCGGGCCGGCCCGAGCACCGCGCGGTGCCCGTGCAGCACCGTGCCGAGCTGCCGACGCCGGCTGCCGTGCATGTCGGGTACGAGCAGCAGCGCCTCCTCCTCGGCCCGCTGCGCCCCGGGCAGGTCCTCGCCGCTCTCCAGGGTGTGCGGGGGCAGCACCGCGAGCACCCCGCGCAGGCTGCTGCGGGGCAGCACCACCACGGTCAGGGTCTGCGGCGGGGACCACTCGGCCCGTTCGGCGCTGCGCCGTAGTACCTCCTCCGGATCACCGGCGAGCAGGTGCTGGGTGAGCCGGTCCAGGTCGCGCCGCCGGGCCCGGCCGACGTTGGCCAACTCGTCGGAGTGGCCGGCGACACTGGCGGCGGAGAGTTCGTCGATGTAGGCGAACATCAGCTCGGCGAACTCGGCGACCGTCTCGGCGGACAACCCGCTGCGCACGGTGGTGGTGGAGACCTCCCGCCAGGCCACCCGGGCCCCCACCCGGTACGCGGCCAGCAGCGCGTCCATGCTCCGGCCGGCCCGCGCCTCCCCGGCGCCCAGCGCGTACGCGGCCTCCAGCGCCCGGCTCAGCGGGGTGCTCGGGTCGGCCGTCCCGGCCCGCTCGATGAGCTGGAGGAATGTGCCCAACGCCACCCGTACCGCGTTTTCGATCTTCTCGCGCATCTGGCCGGTGAGGGTGCCGGAGTAGGCGGACACCTCGGCGGTGATGGTGGTGACGGTGTGTGCGGCGACCATCGGCAGCCGGCCGCGTAACCGCTCGGCCACCTGGGCGTCGAGCTCCAGTCGACCGCCGAGCTGACCGGCTGCCCCTGATTCCGGCATGTTGTTCCCTCCGCACAAGTTACCGCATCGGATTCACCTTCCTTGGTCAAGATGTTATGCGGAATAGCGAGCACTCTGGGGTCATGACCACCACCGTCCCGCATCCCCCGGCGAAGACGTCCGTCCGGGACCGGCTCCTGCGGTTGGCCGAGACGGTCACCACCCCGCTGCTGCCGGCGGACTACCTCGACCTGGTCGCGCCGCTGCGCGCCGGGGCCGCCCTGCGCGGGCGGATCGTCGCCGTCGACCCGGAGACCCGGGACGCGGCGACCCTCACCATCCAACCCGGCCGCGACTGGCGTGGCCACCTCCCCGGCCAGTACGTCCGCCTCGGCGTCGACGTCGACGGGGTGCGACAGTGGCGGGCCTACTCGGTGACCTCTGCCCCGGACCGTCCCGACGGCCTGATCAGCGTCACCGTCAAGGCCATCCCCGACGGCCGGGTCAGCAACCACCTGGTCCACCGGACCCGGGTGGGCACCATCGTCCAGCTCGACCAGGCGACGGGCGACTTCGTCCTGCCCGACCCGATCCCGGCCCGGGTGCTCTTCCTCACCGCCGGCAGCGGCATCACCCCGGTGATGGGCATGCTGCGTTCCGGCGTGCCCACCCGGGCCGACGTGGTGGTGGTGCACTCCGCGCCGACCCCGGACGACGTCGTGTTCGGCGGGCAACTGCGTGCGCTGGCCGCCCAGGGCGGTATCCGGCTGGTCGAGCGGTACACCGACCGGGACGGCCTGCTCGGCGTCGACGAGCTGGCCGACCTGGTGCCCGACCACCTCGACCGGCAGACCTGGGCGTGCGGCCCGGTCGGGATGCTCGACGCGGTGCAGGAGCACTGGGCGGCGGCCGGCGTCGCCGACCGGCTGCACACCGAGCGGTTCCGGCCGACGGTCATCGCCCCCGGTGAGGGCGGCACCGTCACCTTCACCCGGGCCGGCCTCACCGTCGCCGCGGACGGCGGCACCCCCATCCTCGACGCCGGTGAGGCCGCCGGGGCGCTGATGCCGTCCGGTTGCCGGATGGGCATCTGCTACGGCTGCGTACTGCCGCTGCGCCAGGGCGCGGTGCGCGACCTGCGCGACGGGACCCTCACCACCGCCCTGCCCGGCGACGGTGTGCTCATTCAGACCTGCGTGTCGGCGGCGGCCGGTACCTGCGACATCGATCTCTGACCAGGAGGCCGGACGTGACCGTCATCCAGCACAAGCCCGTCAACCCGATCGCCCACCTGAGTGCCGAGGACATCGAGATCCTCGGCAAGGAGCTCGACGCCATCCGGGACCGGGTGCTCGCCGAGCGCGGCGAGAGCGACGCCGCCTACATCCGCAAGGTGATCAAGACGCAGCGGACGCTGGAGATGAGCAGCCGCGCGGTGCTGCTCTTCTCGCTCTTCCCGCCGGCCTGGGTGGTCGGCACCGCCGGCCTGGCGGTGGCCAAGATCCTTGAGAACATGGAGATCGGCCACAACATCCTGCACGGCCAGTACGACTTCATGCGCGACCCGAAGATCCACTCCACCACCTGGGAGTGGGACCACGTCTCCCCGGCCGAGCAGTGGAAGCACTCGCACAACCAGCTGCACCACACGTACACCAACGTGCTGGGCAAGGACAACGACCTCGGGTACGGCATCATGCGGGTCGACGAGGACCAGAAGTGGTACCCGATGCACCTCGGCCAGCCGCTGTGGAACTTCCTCAACGCCTGCTTCTTCGAGTACGGCATCGCCGCGTACGACCTGGAGCTGGGCCGCAACCTGCGCAAGGGCCGGCACAAGACCCCCGAGTTCCGGGCCCGGCTGCGCGGGGTCGGCCGCAAGATCCGCCGCCAGGTGCTCAAGGACTACGTCATCCACCCGCTGCTGTCCGGCCCGTCCTTCCTCAGCACCCTGGCCGCCACCTTCACCGCGAACCTGATCCGCAACCTGTGGAGCCACTCCGTGATCATGTGCGGGCACTTCCCCAACGGGGTGGAGACGTTCTCCAAGACCTCGATCGAGGGGGAGACCCGGGGTGAGTGGTACCTGCGGCAGATGCTCGGCTCGGCCAACATCAGCGGCAGCCGGCTGATGCACGTCATGACCGGCAACCTGTCCTTCCAGATCGAGCACCACCTCTTCCCCGACCTGCCCAGCAAGCGTTACCAGGAGATCGCCCCGCAGGTGCGGGCGCTGTTCGACAGGTACGGGCTGTCCTACACCACCGGCCCGCTGCCCAAGCAGGTCGCCTCCGCATGGTGGAAGGTCATCCGGCTGTCCCTGCCCAACCGTGGGGCGGCCCGGCCGACCACCGACGAGCGCCCGGCCCGCGCCCTCGCCACCTCCGGGGTCTGACCCCCGCAGACGGCGGCCCGACGGCGGCCACGGTGTACACCGTGGCCGCCTGCCGGCACCGGTGCAGGTGGTCTCGAACGCGGCCTGTGGAGCCCCACCGGGCGGGTCCGAGCCGGCGCCGGCCGGGCCGGGCGGACCGTCAGTCGTCCCCGTCGGCCCGGCCCACGCCCCGGCCAGCCCCGCCGCCCGGCCGGGACGCGGCCGGGCCCGCCGCGTGGCCCGTCAGCAGCCGGTCCAGCGCACCGGGGTGAGCCGGTCACCCACGGTCCAGCCGACCACCATGCCGTTGTCCGCGATCGCGCCCGCCCGGACAAAGCGGATCTTGTTGGTCACCCCGGGCAGCGGCGTCACCCGGTCACCGTGCCCCACCGCCGACTCGCCGAGCACCACACCGCTGGCCGTCACACCGTAGATCCGCCACCCCACCGCCGGATGGACCGGCGTCGCCGCCCCGGTGCGCAGGTTCCACCGCTGGGGGGTCCCGTCGCCCTCCTCCGGGGTGTCGTCCACCCCACCGGCGGCCCAGTCACCCCGGCCCGCGCTCGCCCAGGCGCGGGGTTTGCCGGGCACGCTGAGCCAGCGGATGCCGCCGTCGGGGCGACGTACCCAGCCCGCGTAGCTCGGCGGTCCGGACGGCCCGACTGAGGTGCCGACGACGCTGCCGTCGTCCAGGACCGCGTTGGCGATCCCGTCGGTCAGCGGCGCGACAGTCTCGACCGCGTCCGGCCGGTCAGCCGGCCACCGCAGCGGGAGCTGGGTCTCGGTGGCCTCCACCGAGCCGTGTCCCACGATGTCGCCGCGTGCGTTGATCCCCTCGGCCCAGACGTTCGAGACGGTCCCCGGGACGGGTAGTTCGGTGAGCAGGCCGTCCTGGTAACGCCAGGGGCGGTACGTCGCGGACATGGACCCGTTGCCGATCACCACGCCGGCCGGGTTGATCCCGGTGACCTCTCCGGCCAGCGGGGTGTCCACGGCGGTGACCCGGTTGCCCTGCCAGATCAGCAGGACCTGCTCCCACACCCCGTCGGTGATCCGGGTGCCGATGCCGGCGACGAACCGGCCCGTCGGGTCCACCGCCTGGGCCTCGCCGTGCGTCACCCCCGCCGGCAGCGGCAGCGGATGCAGCGCGCAGTACCGCAGGCTGTCCCGGCGTGGGTCGGCAGCCGCCGTCCCGGGCAGGCCCAGTGCCGCGGTGAGCAGGCCGACCGCAGCCCCGGCGAATACTCGTTGACCGATCATGGTGGCTCCTTCGGACGTGGTGGTCCCGGCACCCGCCCGGCCCGCCACGTCGGCCGGACCCGGCGCGACCGGCGCGGGTGGGTCCGGCGTACCGGCCCGTCCCGGTGTGTCGACCGGGCGGACCAGACGACGGTGCTGACTGTATGACGGTCGGGGTCGGGGCCGGGTTACGCGGTGTCCGATACGCGACCGGCCCCGCCGGGCCGTCCCGCGTCAGACCCCGCCGGGCCGTCCGGGGCGGTGCGCGATCATGGGGGTACGCAGCGGAGGGATTGAGATGGCCTACGTGTTCCTGCTGATCGCGATCAGCGCCGAGGTGGGCGGCACCAGCCTGCTCAAGGCGACGCAGGGGTTCACCCGGCTCTGGCCCACGGTGGGGCTGGCCGTCGCCTACCTGCTGGCCTTCGGGATGCTCGCGCTGGCCGTCCGGGACATCCCGGTCGGGGTGGCGTACGCGATGTGGTCGGGGCTGGGCACCGCGGCGATCGTCGCGATCGGCGCGGCCTTCCTCGGCGAGCCGTTGAGCGCGT
This sequence comes from Micromonospora sp. CA-248260, assembly GCF_050942205.1. Lineage (NCBI taxonomy): Bacteria > Bacillati > Actinomycetota > Actinomycetes > Micromonosporales > Micromonosporaceae > Micromonospora > Micromonospora sp. CA-248260. Next base: position 2,907,312 of record NZ_CP192021.1, read on the forward strand.
CGAAGGTGATCGGGGTGGGCCTGATCATCGGGGGAGTGGTGGTACTCAACCTCGGCGGGGCGCACTGAGCCAGCCGCCTCGCCCCCGGCCCGCAGCCGGGGCCGCTGGCGGGGTGCGTGCGGGTGGGCACCGGATCGCCCGGGTCGGCACCTCCCGGTGCCGCCCGGTGGGCGCGGTGGCCGGTGGGCGCGGTGGCCGGTGGGCGCGGTGGCCGGTGGGCGCGGTGGCCGGTGGGCGCGGTGGCCGGTGGGCGCGGTGGCCGGTGGGCGCGGTGGCCGGTGGGCGCGGTGGCCGGTGGGCGCGGTGGCCGGTGGGCGCGGTGGCCGGTGCGACGCCACCGGGGAGGCGGCGGGACCCGGGCCCGCACGGCGGGACCCGGGTCCGTGCGTGGTTACCGGCGTCGGCTAGCGGCGGCCTGCGGAGTGCCGGTGCACCGCCTGCCGTCCCCGCAGGAACGCCAGCACGATCACCACCAGCAGCGCGACGAGACCGATGATCGCCAGCCAGCGGACCGCCTCCAGGAGCAGCCCGAGCAGGATGAGCGCGCCGCCGACGACACCGACGACGAAGAGCATGGCCCGCATGTCCACCTCCTCTGACAGCACTGACCGGGCGGCATTCCCGTTTGCCGCCGCCGTACGCCTCGACCGGCGTCGCGTCGCGTGTCCCGTGGGCGGTGCGCCACCTCCCGGTGGGCCGGCGTGGCCGGTGCCGGACCGGGCCCGAGCGGCCGGTGCCCCTGGGCCGGCCGCAGCGGTGGGACGGGCGTCGGGCGGGTCGCCGCAGGCTCAGCGCCGGGCGACGTAGACGGTGTTGGCGGACTCCCCGCCGGTCAGCGGGTTGGCGAACGGGACGACGTGCGCCTGCCAGGTGGGGAACACCTCGGCGAGGACCCGGCCGAACGCGTCGTCCGGCGGGTCGTCCGACCAGAGCGCGAAGACCCCCTCGGGCAGCAGCAGGTCGGCCAGCCGGCGGAGGCCGTCGGGGGTGTAGAAGGCGGCGTGGCTGGGGTGCAGCACGTTGCGGGGGGAGTGGTCGACGTCGAGCAGCACCGCGTGGAAGCGGCGGCCGGGCTGGTCCGGGTCGAAGCCGACGCCGGCGGCGACGGTGGCGAAGAAGTCGGCCCGGACGAACCGGGTCCGCGGGTCCGGGGCGAGGCCGGCGGCGAAGGGGAGCAGTTGGCGGCGGTGCCAGTCGATGACGTCCTCGATCGTCTCCACCACCAGCACCGAGCGCACCCGGGCGTCCTCCAGGGCGGTACGCGCGGTGTAGCCGAGGCCGAGGCCGCCGACGACCACGTCGAGCGGCTCGTCGGCCAGCGGGGCCAGGCCCAGCCGGGCCAGTTCGATCTCGGCCACCGGAAAGAGGCTGGACATCAGGTACTCGTCGTCGAGCTTGACCTCGTACACGTCGACGTCGAGTGCGGGGTCGCGCCGTCGGCGCAGGCTGATGGCGCCGATCGGGGTCTCCCGCCAGGCCAGTTCCTCGAATCGCACGCCCACCCGGCCACCCTTCCACCGTCGTCGTGCCGGGATGCTACCGGGGCGACCGGTTCGGACCGGTGTCGGCTCGCGCACGCCCGCCGGCCGGGGTCCGCCCCGGCCGGCTCCCGGCCCCCGCCGGTCGGCGACGGAGGGTCAACGGGACATCGACACAGCGCATATCCTGTCCGCCGAGGACTCGCGGAAGGGACGCCATGCCGTCGCGGCAGGACCAGCTCCACTCCTACCAGTTCACCGTGCAGCGGGCCGTCGCCGCCCTGGTCATGCGGGAGACCGACCCGGCGCGGTCGCCGTTTCGCCGGTTGGCCGGCACCGGGTTGGCCAGTGTCCTGGTCGCGGCGATCGGGCTGGGCGGCTTCGCCCTCTACGGTCTGTTCGCCGGTGGCGGGTCGGCCTGGCGCGACACCGGGGCGGTGGTCGTGGAAAAGGAGTCCGGGGCCCGGTTCGTCTACCGCGACGGCAGGTTGCACCCGGTGCTCAACTACGCGTCGGCGCTGCTGATCGTCGGGGCGGACCGGTCCCGCACCGTGCTGGTGTCGCGTCGGTCCATCGAGGGGGTGCCGCGCGGCCTGCCACTGGGCATCGCCGACGCGCCGGATTCACTGCCCGCCCCCGGTCGGCTCTCCACCGCCCCGTGGACGGTGTGTTCGCTGGAGCCGACGGAGGCGGGTCGGGCGACCTCCCGGTCGGCCCTGCTGATCGGCCGGGAGGCGACCGGCGGGCGGCGGCTCACCGAGGAGGCGGTCCTGGTCCGGCACCCGGACGGCGGCCTGCACCTGATCTGGCACCAACGCCGGTACCTGCTGCGCGACACCGCCCGGGTGCTCGCGGCGCTGGCCGCCACCCGGGAGCGCGCGGTTCCGGCCGCCCCGGCGTTGCTCAACGCCCTGCCGGCGGGCGTCGACCTGGCCCCGCCCCCGGTGGCCGGTCTCGGCGAGCCCTCCGCCGAGGTCGCCGGAGCGACGATCGGGGACGTCTACCTGGTCCGCAACTCCGGCGGTGGCCGACAGTACGCGGTCGCCGAGCGGGCCGGCCTGGCCGGCATCACCGAACTCCAGGCCGCCCTGCTGATGGCCCGCACCGGCCAGGACGAACCGGCCCCGGTCAGCCTGGGTCGGTTCGCCGCGCTGCCCAAGCTGCCGGATCTGGTGCCCGCGGGCCCGGCCGCGCCGCCTCCGGCCCCGCCGCGCCTGGCCGGCGTGGACGACGGCGCGCTCTGTGCCCGGGTCGGCGTCGACGGCGTGGTCCGCGACATCAGGGTCGGCGCGACCGTGCCGGACCTCTCGGCCGCCGCCCGCACCGCCGACGGCTCGGGCGGGGTGCGCGTGGACCAGGTGCTGGTCGAGCCGGGCCGGGGCGCGGTGGTCGAGTCGGTGGCCGCGCCGGGTGCGGACGGCGGTGCGGTCTCCGTGGTCACCGACCTGGGCCGCCGCTACGTGCTCGCCGACGGTGAGGTGCTCGGGATGCTCGGCTACCAGGGGGTCACCCCGGTCCGGCTCCCCGCCGGCCTGGTCAGCCTGGTCCCCGCCGGCAGCCCTCTCGACCCGGCCGCCGCCCGGGCCGTCGCCGCCCCGTCCTGACCGATTCCGCCCACCCCGGGCGGTTCAGCCGGTCGGGCGGCGCAGCAGGCTGACCGCGAAGTCGGCGTCGTCCCGCCAGGGGCGCAGGTCCCAGGTGGCGAAGCGCTGGTCGAGGCGGAGGCCGGCGGCGGCCACGTCGGCGTCGAAGTGGTCGAGCCGGTAACCCCGGTCGAGACCGAAACCGACGAGCACCACCCCGTCGGGGCGCAGGTGGGCGGCGATCCGGGTCAGCACTGTCGGTTCGGTGCCGGCGGCGACGAAGGCCATCACGTTGCCGGCGACCACGGCGGCGTCGAAGGGCTCCCCCTCGCCGGAGCCGGCGAGATCCAACTCGGTGAGGTCGGCGACCAGCCAGCGGGGCCCGGGGTGGTCGGCGCGGGCCGCCTCGATCAGGGTGGGATCGGCGTCGACCCCGACCACCCGGTGCCCCCGCGCGGCGAGGGCGGCACCGACCCGGCCGGTGCCGCAGCCGGCGTCGAGGATCCGCGAACGGGGGGCCACCACCGCGTCGACCAGGCGGGCCTCACCCGCCAGGTCGGCACCCTCGGCGGCGAGCCGCCGGAACCGGTCGATGTACCACTGCGAGTGTTCGGGGCCGGTCTCGGTCGCCCACCGGGTCGGGTTGGTCATGTCGCCACGGTAACCGGCCTGCCGGGTGCCACGCGGCGGGCACGGACAGCTCGGGTCCCGGCCCGCGACACCGGCGGCCCCCGGTCGCAGGCCCGCGGGAGCCGCGCGGCGTCCGCCTGCCGCTGGCCCGTCACCTGTGGGTGACGCGGCTCAGGGCAGCTGGGCCACCGTGACGAACTCGTTGTAGGTGAAGACCTTGCCCATCGACCGGGGGAACGGGAAGGAGTACTGCTTGACCACCGTCATGCCGAGATCGCGGGCCGCCTGCGCCGCCTCGTCGAAGCCGACGAACCGGACATGGGTCGCGTCGCTGGCGTACCCCCGCTCCTGGGGGGTGATGAAGACGGCGGTGCCGCCGGACCGCAGGAACGGCAGGTAGCCGGAGATGACCTCCAGGGCCGCCTCGGCGGGCAGGTGCTCCAGCAGGTGGGCGGCGAGCAGCGCGTCGAACGCGCCGGGCCGGGCGTGCGGGGACTGGTGGAACTCCTCGATCGTGTACGCCTCCAGGCCGGCGGCCCGGGCGTGCGCCACCGACGTCGGGTTGTGGTCCACCCCGACCGCGCCCTCACCCAGGTTGGCCAGGTTGCGACCGAGGCCGCAGCCGACGTCGAGGGTACGCCCCAGCTCGAGCCGCTGGAGGTTCCACCGGTAGGGCGCCTGCACGTCGAGCACCTGCTTCCAGCGCGCGCCACCGAGACGCTGCAGCCGTTGGGTGTAGTCCTCGCCCTCGGTGCCCGCCGCGGTGTCCTGCTCTGCTCGACTCATCGCCGGCCTCTCTGCCCGTCGCGCAACGTCGCCACCCGGCGCGCGTGCGGAGGCACCCGGCCGGCCGTCGGATGCCCACCCCGACGCGGGCACCCCGACAGATGCTACGGACCCGGGCGGCCATCGTCAGCCCCCGTGAGCGGCGGTTTGGCACCGGGTCTTACCAGGTGACGCTCGGTGGCGTGGGGCCTCACCCTGGGTGTGCGCCGCCCCTGCTCCGGGCCGGCGGGGTCGGGCGACGGGCGGCGCGAACGGCGTCGGTCGGGCGGGACCGTCCAGCCCGTCGACCCTAGGATGGCGTGGGCCGGGCGGTCGTGGAAACCCGCCTGACCTGCCGTTAAGGTGCCGTCCACGGTGGAAAATCGCCGGTTTGCAGGGGCTTTTGCCGCAAATTTACTTGCCGGTAGGCGCTTAGGCTGAAACTCCTTTTCGCGCTAGGGGGATGATCGGCCGAATTTCGCCGTCCGATCTTCAGGTGCCGGTGGGCCCTTCGGTCCGACTCCGATCGATGATCTTTTCTCGGCCGCATCGAGCCCTATTCTGCTTCCATTGTGAAGTCCTGGGGGGGATCATGATCACAATCGACTGTTCCTGCGCGCCTGCCCACAGTGGAGCCGAGCCGGCCCGCTGACATGCCGCAACAGACGATCATCCAACAGTTCGCCGGGGTCGCGGCCACCCGTCCCGACCAGCCGGCGATCCTCGGCGAGACCCACGAGGTCAGCTACGCCGCCCTGGCCGCCACCGTCGGCGGGCACGCCACCGCGCTCACCACGGCCGGTGTCCGGCCCGGCGACCTGGTCGCCCTGCTCACCGGGCACGGCGTGGCCGCCGTCGCCGCGACCCTCGGCACCCTCGCCGCCGGTGGCGCGTACGTGCCGCTGGACCCCGGGTTCCCGGTCGACCGCCTCCGACGCCTGCTCGACGTCGCCGCCGACGTGCGGGTCGTCGCCTGCACCGCCGAGCACCGCGCGCTGGCCGACACGCTGTGCGCCGCACGCCCCGGCACCGGCGTGCTGGTCCTCGACGACAGCGCGACCGCGCCGCTGCGGCCCACCCCCGTCGACCCCGACAGCCCGGCGTACGTGCTGTTCACCTCGGGCTCCACCGGCACGCCCAAGGCCGTCGCCCAGACCCACCGCAACCTGCGGCACGTCGTCGACAACCAGATCGACACCCTGGCGATCGGCCCGACCGACCGGCTCAGCCTGCTCGCCTCGTTCAGCGTCGACGCGGCCATCCCCGACCTCTACCCGGCGTTGCTCACCGGGGCCGCCCTCGTCCCGATCGACCTGCGCCGGCACGGCCTGGCGTACGCCGTCGAGTGGCTCGCCCGGCACCGGGTGACCGTCTACCACTCCACCCCGACCGTCTACCGGTTCCTGCTCGACACCCTCGGCGACCGGCGGCTGGACACCGTGCGGGTGGTGCTGCTCGGCGGTGAACAGGCCACCCACGCCGACGCCACCCGGGGCCGCGACCGGTTCGCCCCGGACTGTGTCCTGGTCAACGGGTACGGCGCCACCGAGATGACCTTCGCCGCCCGGTACGCGCTGCCGCTGGCCACCGCCGCCCCCGCCGCCCCCGCCGCCCCCGCCGCCACCGGCCCGCTGCCGATCGGCACGGCGTTGCCCGGCTACACACTGCGGCTGGCCGACTCCGGCGAGATCGTGGTGCGCAGCCGGCACCTCGCCCCCGGATACCTGGGCCAGTCGAGCGACCGGTTCGGTGTCGACCCCGACGGGATGCCCACGTACGCCACCGGTGACCTGGGGGCCAGGCTGCCCGGCGGTGAGCTGGTCTGCCTCGGCCGGCTCGACCGCCAGGTCAAGGTACGCGGGTTCCGGGTCGAGCTGACCGAGGTCGAGGCGGTCCTCGCCGACCAGCCCGGCGTCGCCGCCGTCCGCGCCATCGCCCGGGGCGGCGAACTGCTCGCGTACGCCGTGCCGGCCGAGGGTGGTCTCGACCCGGTGGCCCTGCGCGCCGCCCTCGCCCGGCGGCTGCCGGAACACGCGCTGCCCCGCGCCGTGCTGGTGCTCGACGCGTTCCCACTCACCGTCACCGGCAAGATCGACGAGCGGGCGTTGCCCGACCCGACCCCCGAGGTCCCCGCCGGGCAGGAGCCCACCACCGCCACCGAGCGCACCGTGCACGACATCTGGTGCGCGGTGCTGGGCCGCAGCGCCATCGGGCGGCAGGAGAACTTCTTCGACGCCGGCGGGCAGTCGCTGCTGCTCGGCCAGGTCCAGCAGCGCATCGCCGAGCGGTTCGGGGTGATGCCGCCCATGGTGCGGCTGTTCGCCCACCCGACGATCGCCACGCAGGCCCGCCTCCTCGACGGGGACCACCCGGCCGTCGGCCTGCACCCGCCCGAGGCGGCGGTACGCACCGCGGCGGCCCCCGCGCCGACCCTGCCCACCCCGGCCACCCCGCCGGTCGCCGCCCGCGAGTACACCGGCGACGAGATCGTGGTGGTGGGGCTCGCCGGTCGGTTCCCCGGCGCACCCGACGCGGCGACCTTCTGGTGGAACGTCTGCGCCGGCGTGGACTCGATGCACGACCACACCGACGCCGAACTGGACGCCCTCGGCATCGGGCCGCGACTGCGCGCCGACCCCCGGCACGTGCGGGCCGGCGGCCGGCTCGACGGGGTCACCGACTTCGACGCCGAGTTCTTCGCCATGGGCGACGAGGAGGCCGCCCGCACCGACCCCCAGCACCGGCTCTTCCTGGAGGCCGCGTGGGAGGCGCTGGAGGACGCCGGGCACGACCCGACCCGCTTCCCCGGCCTGGTGGGCGTCTACGCGGCCACCTCCGCCAACCGCTACTTCCTGTTCCACCTGATGGACAACCCGGCCGTGGTCGGCGACGTCGACCCGGACGACTGGGAGGCCCGGCTGATCGGCCGGCAGGCCACCGACCACCTGCCCGGCCAGGTCGCGTACCGGCTGGGGCTGACCGGGCCGGCGGTGGCGGTGCAGAGCGCCTGCTCCAGTTCGCTGGTCGCGGTCTGCCTCGCCGCCCAGAGCCTCGCCGACTACCAGTGCGACATCGCCCTCGCCGGCGGTGTCAGCGTCACCTGGCCCCGCTACCGGGCCACCCCCGGCGGGCTGGCCTCCCCGGACGGCCGCTGCCGCGCCTTCGACGAGGCCGCCGAGGGGTCCGGTTTCGGCTCCGGCGTCGGGGTGGTCGCGCTGCGTCGGCTCGCCGACGCCCAGGCCGACGGGGACCGCATCTACGCCGTCCTGCCCGGCTGGGCGGTCACCAACGACGGCCCCGACCGGGCCGGGTTCGCGGTGCCCGGCCCCGCCGGGCAGGCCGCCGCCGTCGCCAACGCCCTGGCCGCCGCCGAGGTCGCCCCCGGCGAGGTCCGCTTCATCGAAGCCCACGGCAGCGGTACGCCGCTGGGCGACGCCATCGAGGTCGCCGCCCTGCACGAGGTGTACGGCGGGGCGGCCCCCGCCGAGTCCTGCGCGCTCGGCTCGGTGAAGACCAACATCGGTCACCTCGACGCCGGGGCCGGCATCGCCGGTCTGATCAAGACGGTGCTCGCCGTCCAGCACGCGGTGATCCCGCCGAACCTGCACTTCACCCGACCCCACCCGGAGATCGACCTGGCCGGGGGCCCGTTCTACGTACCGACCAAGGCCCGGGACTGGCCGGATGCGCCGCGCCGGGTGGCCGGGGTCAGCTCGTTCGGCCTCGGCGGCACCAACGCGCACGTGGTGGTGGAACAGCCGCCCCCGGTCGCACCGGCCGAGCCGGCGGCCCCCCGGTCCTGGCTGCTGCCGGTGTCGGCGCGCACCCCGCAGGCGCTGCGCGCGGCGTTGACCCGGCTGCGTACCCACCTGGCCGGCACCGGGCCGGAACTGTCCGAGGTGGCCGCCACCCTGGCCCTGGGCCGGCGTTCCTTCGGCCGGCGGGCCGCCGTCGTCGCCGCCGACCTGACCGAGGCGATCGCCGGGCTGGACGAACTGCTCACCACCGGCGTCACCGTGGCCGGTGCGCCCGGCGCACTGCGGGACCTGGCCGCCGGGTGGGTGGCCGGCCGGGACGTCGACTGGGCCGCGCTGCACCCGGAGGGCGTCGTGCGGCGCACCGGGCTGCCCGGCTACCCCTTCCAGCGCCGGCGGCACTGGATCGATCCACCGCAGAGAGGCGCACGGTGAACTGGTTCGTCTCGCCCGGAAGCCGACCCCTGGCACCGGTGCAGTTGTTCTGCCTGCCGTATGCCGGGGGTGGGGCCAGCGCCTTCCGCCGCTGGCCGGCGGAGATCGGCCCCGACGTCGAGGTGCTGGCCGTGCAGCTGCCCGGCCGGGAGAACCGGATCAGCGAGGACGCCGCCTTCACCGTCGCGGAGGTGGCCACCGCCGTCGCCGACCGGGCCGACCGCCCGTACGCGATCTACGGGCACTCGATGGGCGGCCGGCTCGGCTTCGAGGTGGTCCGGGAACTGCGCCGCACCGGCCGTGAGCTGCCGCTACGGCTCTACGTCGGTGGTGCCCGCGCCCCGCACGTCACCGCCGCGAGTCTCTTCGACGGGCTGTCCCAGGTGGCCGACGACGAACTGCTGCGCCGGCTCGCCGACGGCGGCGGCCTGCCCGCCGGCCTGCTCGACCACCCGGAACTGGTGGAGCTGCTGCTGCCGTTGCTGCGCGCCGACTTCGGCCGGGTCGACAGTTACCGGTACGTCCCCGAGGCGCCGCTGCCGGTGCCGGTGGTGGCGTTCGGCGGCCGGGCCGACCGGGCGGTCAGCCGGGAGCACAGCGCCGGCTGGGCCGGGCACACCGCAGCCGGCTTCACCCTGCACGAACTCGACGGCGGGCACTTCTTCCTGCACGACCGGTTGCCCGACCTGCTCGGTCTGATCCGCGCCGACCTGACCGCCGCCCTCGGCTCCCCGCCGCCCACCACCCCCGGTGCCCCGCGTACCGAGACCGAGACCGGCCGGGTCGCCTCGGTCGGTGCCGGCCGCGCCCCGGGGTCCGTCGCGGCGGTGCCGGCACCCGGCACGGGTGGGCCAGCCGACCACCGGGTGCCGCTGGGCGACACCGGCTGGTCGGTGTGGCGCGACGCGATCCTGCGCAGCACCGGCTTCCCGGCCGACGGCCTCGTCCTGTTCGCCGCCCCGGCCGCCGCCGCGCTCGCCGACGAGCTGCTGGCCACCGGCAGCGGCGTCGAACGCTTCGACAAGGAGTTCGACGAGGCCGTCCGCGCCGCCGGGCAGCGGTTCACCGAACTCGCCGCCGACTCGCTGGTGCGCGAGGCGGTGACCTGGCAGAACCGGGGCGCGCTGGTGGCCTTCGACGGGCTGGTCCGGGGCGGTCCCGACGCGCCCCGCAACGTGCGCCGTCGCGACCGGGAACGGGCCCTGCTCAAGTACTGGCAGCGGTACTGCGGCAAAAACGAGACGGTCGGCTTCTTCGGCCCCAGCTGCTGGGTGACCGTCGACCCGGCGCAGCCGGAGACCGCCCGGCTGCGGGTCGGCCCGGAACTGACCCGGCGACGGTGGGTCCGGTTCGAGTCGTGGGCGCTCGACGAGTACGCCGAGTGCATCGGCGCCGAACTCGCCGTCCGGCGCTGGTGGCCGCCGGTGCTGGCCCCGCAGGTCGCGGTGCGCGACCGCAGCGTGCTGCGCCCCGGGCAACCACCGGTGGCGCTGTCCCCGGTGGAGGCCGCGCTGCTGGCCGCCGTCGACGGCCACCGCCCCGCCCACGAGCTGGTCGCCGACCCGGCCATCGGGCTGCGCCGGCCCGAGGACGGCTACACCCTGCTCGACCGGCTCGTCGAACGGGAGCTGCTCACCTGGGACGCGGCCCTGCCGGTCAGCCCGGCCGCGGAGGAGGTGCTGCGCGCCCGGATCGACGCCATCGGCGATCCGGCGGCCCGGCTGGCCGCCCGGTCCGGGCTGGACCGGCTGACGGCCGCCCGCGACGCCGTCGCCGCAGCCGCCGGTGACCCGCACCGCCTGGGCGACGCCCTCGACGCCCTCGACACCACCTTCACCGAACTGACCGGGCGGTCGCCCCGACGTCGGGAGGGCCGGATGTACGCCGGCCGCACCCTCTGCCACGAGGACACCGCCCGGGATCTCGACGTCACCCTCGGCGCCCCGTTCCTGGCCGACCTGGCCGCGCCGCTCGACGTGCTGCTGCGGGCCGCCCGGTGGATGGTGGCCGCCCTGGCGCAGGCGTACGACCGGGTGTTCCGTGAACTGTACGACGAACTGCGCGGCGAGACCGGGGACGCCCCCGTCTCCCTGGCCGACCTGTGGTACCTCGCCCAGGGACTGTTCTGGGGTGCCGGCGACCGCCCGGTCGACGCGGTCGCCGCCGACTTCGCCGCCCGCTGGGCGGGACTGTTCGGCTTCGCCGGGCTGCCACCGGGTACCCGGGAGGTGCGCCTCGCCGCCGCCGATCTCGCCGACCGCGTCGACGAGGTCTTCCCGGCCGCCCCGGCGCACTGGTCCAAGGCCGTCCTGCACAGCCCCGACCTGCAACTCTGCGCGTCCGACGCGGAGGCGTTGGCGCGCGGGGAGTACACCGTCGTGCTCGGCGAACTGCACGCCGCGTGGGCGTCCTTCGACTGCGAGGTGTTCATCCCGGCCCACCCCGACCCACAACGGCTGCGGGACGCCCTCACCACGGACCTGGGCGGGCGTCGGCTGCGGCTGCTGTACCCCACCGACTGGCCACGGCGGACCAGCCGCACCGCCGAAGCCCTCGCCGGGCCCAGCGACCGGCAGTTGGCCTTCGCGGCGGCGCCCGGGGCCGACCCGGCCCGGGTGCTGCCCACGGTGGCGCTCACCGTGTCCGAGCGGGACGGCCAGCTGGTCGCCACCGCCGCCGACGGCGAGAGCTGGCCGCTGACCGAGGTCTTCGGTGAACTGCTCAGCGCCCACGCGGTGGACGGGTTCAAGCTGGTCGCCGCCGCCCCGTACACCCCCCGGGTCACCATCGACCGGCTGGTGGTGGCCCGGCGGACCTGGCGCACCACGGTGGGGGAGAGCGGTCTGGCCGACGCCGCCGGGGAACGTGACCGGTTCCTCGCGGTGCGGGCCTGGCGACGCCGCCTCGACCTGCCCGAGCAGGTCTACGTCAAGCTCGGCAGCGAGACCAAACCCTGCTACGCCGACCTGAGCAGCCCGGCCTTCGCGAACATGTTCTGCGCCATGGTGCGGGCGGCCCGGATGGGCGACGGCCCCGGGGTCTCCCTGACGGTCAGCGAGATGCTGCCCGGCCCGGACGACGCCTGGGTGCCCGACGCGGCCGGCCGCCGGTACCTCAGCGAACTGCGCCTGCACGTGGTCGACGACACCGCCCGGGACGACCGGTGAACCGGCACACCGTCCGCCCGGTGGGGCGTACCGCACCAGCAACCGTACGGGGAGCGACGTGACCGACATCCTGTCCATCAGTGCCGTCACCGGGGAAGCACTGCCCTGGCCGGACGGGACGCTGGCCGAGCTGATCGCCGAACGGGCGGCCCGCTGCCCGGACGCGGTGGCGGTGCGCCAGTGGGACGACCGGCTCACCTACCGGGAGCTGGTCGGTCGGGCGGCGGGCCTGGCCGCCGCGCTGCGGGCCCGGGGGGTGGGCCGGCAGACCCGGGTGGGGATCTGCGCCCACCGCCGGCCCGACCTGGTGGTCGACGTGCTGGGCGTGCTGCTCGCCGGGGGCTGCTACGTGCCGTTGGAGCCCGGTGGCCCCCGGCAGCGGCTGCGGGAGATCGCCGCCGACGCCGGGGTGACGCTGGTGGTGGGGGACGCGGCGGCGGTCGAGTTCGCCGACACCCCCGGCGTCGAGGTGGTCACCGCCACCGGCCCGGCCCCGTCGGCACCCTGCCCGGCGCGGGCCGGCGACCCGGCGTACGTGCTGTTCACCTCGGGTTCCACCGGCCGACCCAAGGGGGTGCTGACCACCCACCGCAACGTGGTCGAGTTCGTCACCGGCTGCGCCGCGCTCAGCGCCGCCGACGCCGGGGTGCGCAGCCTCGGCATCGCCTCGCTCGGCTTCGACGCGGCCAGCATCGACCTGTTCGTCCCGCTGCTGCTCGGCGGCAGCGTGCAGCTGCTCGGCGTGGACGACCGCTCCGACCCGGACCGGCTGGCCCGGTTCATCGTCGCCCACGACGTGAACTGGGGTTTCATCACCCCGACCGTGTTGTCCATGCTGGACCCGGCCCGGGTGCCGGGCTGGCGGACGGTGCTCTGCGGCGGCGAGGCCGTCCCCGCCGAGCTGGCCGCCCGCTGGGCGCCGGGACGACTGCTGCTCAACGGCTACGGCCCCACCGAGACCACCGTGCTGGCGGTCAGCGGTGAGCTGACCGCCGCCGACACCGACCCGGTGCCGATCGGGCGGCCCCTGCCCAACCACCGGGCGTACGTGGTGGACGACGCGCTGCGGGCGGTGCCGCCGGGGCAGACCGGTGAGCTGCTGATCGGCGGGCCGGGGCTGGCCGACGGCTACCTCAACCGGCCCGGCCTGACCGCCGACCGGTTCGTCCCCGACCCGTTCTCCGGGCTGCCCGGCGAGCGGCTCTACCGCACGGGCGACCTGGTCCGGCAGGCCGAGGACGGGCGGATCGTCTATCTCGGCCGGGCCGACCGGCAGGTCAAGATCCGGGGCCAGCGCATCGAGTTGGGCGAGGTGGAGGCCGTGCTCGCCGGGGTGCCCGGCGTCGACCGGGTGGCCGTGGAGGCGGTGCCCGGCCCGGCCGGGACCGAACTGGTCGCATTCCTCACCCCGGCCACCGCGCCCGACGACGACACCGTCCGGGCGTACGCCGGGGGGCGGTTGACCGCCGCGATGCTGCCGGCGCGGCTGCTGCGCCGCGACGACCTGCCGGTCAGCGCCATCACCGGCAAGCTGGACCGGCCGGCGCTGCGGGCGCTGGCCGACGCCGCCCTGACCGTCGTCCCCGCCGACGGGCCGACCGACGAGCCGACCGACCCGGTCGAGCGGGTCGTGCGGCGGGTCTGGACCCGGCTGCTCGGCGCGGCACCCGCCCCGGACACCGACTTCCTCGCCGCCGGTGGCAACTCCGTCGCCGCGATGCGGCTGGTCGCGGCGTTGCGCGCCGAGCTGGGCCGGCACGTCGACACCCGGGACGTGCTGGCCGGGCGCACCCCGGCCGCGTTGGCCGCCCGGCTGCGGGCCGCCGCGCCCGCCGACGCCGACGGGCTGACCACCGGCAACCCGCCGACGTTGTCCCCGCCGCAGCGCCGACTGTGGTTCGTCGACCAGCTCGCCCCCTCCAGCGCCCCCTACAACATCGCGGTCGCGCACCGGTTGCGTGGCCCGCTGGACACCGGGGCGCTCGGGGCGGCGCTGCGGGCCGTGGCCACCCGGCACGACGTGCTGCGCTGGCGCATCCCGCAGAACGCCGGGGTGCCCTACGCGGTCTGCGAGGAACCGACCGACGTGGCGGTGCCGGTGGTCGACCTGACCGGTCGCGCCGACGCCGGGACCGAGCTGGCCGGGATGCTCGCCGCCGGTGCCGCGCACGCCTTCGACCTGGCCACCGGGCCGCCCTGGCAGGTGACCGTCTACCGGCTCGGCCCCGACGAGCACGTGCTGGCGATGACCATGCACCACGCGGTCTTCGACGGCTGGTCCGAGGCGGTCCTCTACGCCGACCTGGCCACCGGGTACGCGCAGGCCGTCGCCGGTGCGCCGCCGGCCCTGCCGCCGCTGTCCGCCTCGTACGCCGACTACGCGGTGTGGCGCGACGCGCGGGACCGCCGGCAGGGCCCCGCCGACCTCACCTGGTGGACGGAGCACCTGCGGGGCGTGCCGACCGTGCTGGATCTGCCCCGCGACCGCCCCCGCCCGGCGGTGCAGACGTACGCCGGGGCGGAGGCGGCGGTGACCCTGTCCGCCACCGCCGACCGGGCGGTGCGGGACCTGGCCGGGCGGCGCGGCGGCACCGTCGCGGCGGTGCTGCTGGCCGGCTTCGCCGAGCTGCTGCGCCGGCTCACCGGCGGCGACGACCACGTGGTCGGGGCGATCGTCGCCGACCGTCGGCTGGCCGCCTTCGACGACGTGGTCGGCTTCTTCATCGACACCGTCCCGGTGCGGTTGCGCACCGGCCGGGCCGGCGGTGCCGGCGGTCCGGGCGCGGCCGGCGGGGTGGGTTTCGGTGAACTGGTCGACCGGTGCGCCGCCGAGCTGCACGAGGCGACCGCCCACCCGGGCGCACCGCTGGAGAAGCTCGTCGAGACCCTCGGGGTGGGGCGGGACACCTCCCGGGCCCCGCTGGTGCAGGTGCTGTTCAACGTGCTCAACTTCGCCCCGCCCCGGCTGGCGCTGACCGGCCTGACCGGCGAGGTGGTCCCGGTGCCCAAGCCGGGCTCCCCGTTCGACGTCACCGTCTACGTGGTGCAGCGCGACGGCCGGTGCGGGGTGGACGTCGTCTACAACCCGGACCTGTTCGACGCCGACCGGATCGACGCGCTCCTGGCCGACCTGGTCGACCTGGTCGGCGCGCTCGCCGCCGACCCGCACAGCCCGGCCGACACGGTCGCCGTGGCGCTGCCCCGGCCCACCGTACGGGTGGCGGCGCTCGGCGCGATGACGGTGGCCGCCACCGCACCGGCCCCGGTCGCGCCGGTGCCGACCGGTCCGGACGAGCTGACCGGAACCGAGGAGCTGATCGCCGGCATCTGGCGGGAGGTGCTGGACCGCGACCGGGTCGGGGTCGCCGACAACTTCTTCGACATCGGCGGGCACTCCCTGGCCCTGGCCGCGGTGCACGCCCGGCTCACCGCCGCGACCGGCCGGTCGATCACCATGCTCGACCTGTTCCGGCACCCCACCGTCCGGGCGCTCGCCGCCAGCCTCGACGGGGCCGCCGACCGACCCGAGCTGGCCCGCGCCGCGCTGCGCGCCGCCGCCCGGCGTGGCCGGACCCGTCGTACCCCACCGCCTCGCCGACCGCACCAGCCGTGACGCCGCATTCCTCCCCACCGCCTGCGGGCGGCACCTTGCGACAAAGGACTACCCCGATGCAGAACGAGATCGACACCGCGCCGCCCTCCGACGACGGCATCGAACCCATCGCCATCGTCGGGCTCGCCGCCCGGCTGCCGGGTGCCGCCGACGTCGGCGAGTTCTGGCGCAACCTGGTCGACGGCGTCGAGTCGGTCACCGAGCTGAGCCGCGACGAGCAGCTCGCCCGGGGCGCGACCACCGACGAGGTCGACGACCCGGGCTGGGTGAGCCGGGCCCCGCTGATCGACGGGTACGACACCTTCGACGCCGGGCTGTTCGGGATGACCAGCCGCGAGGCGGAGGTGACCGATCCGCAGCACCGGCTGTTCCTGGAGAGCTGCTACACCGCGTTGCAGGACGCCGGCTACGACCCGGCCCGCTACCCCGGGGCGGTCGGCGTGTACGCCGGCACCGGCGGCAACACCTACCTGCACCGGTACGTGCTGCGCAACAAGCGGGTCGGCGGCAACCCGCACGGGGCGGTCTCGCTGGCCACGGGCAACTCGCCGAACTACGTGGCGACCAACGTGTCGTACCGGTTGGACCTGCGGGGGCCGAGCCTGACCGTGCACACCGCCTGCTCCACCTCGCTTGTCGCCTTCCACCTGGCCTGCGAGGCGCTGCGCAACCACGAGTGCGACATGGCGTTGGCCGGTGGCGTCAACGTGGAGCTGCCGCACGTCGGCTACCTGGGCATGGACGGTTTCACCTCGCCCGACGGCCGGTGCCGCCCCTTCGACGCCGGGGCCAACGGCACGGTCTGGGGCAGCGGTGTCGGGGTGACCCTGCTCAAGCGGCTCTCCGACGCGATCGCCGACGGCGACGCGATCCGTGCGGTGGTGCTGGGCAACGCCATCAACAACGACGGCGCCGGCAAGGTCGGTTTCACCGCCCCCAGCGTCGACGGGCAGGTGGAGGCGATCGCCCAGGCGGTCGGGATGGCCGGGATCGACCCGCGCACCATCAGCTACGTCGAGGCGCACGGCACCGGCACCGCGCTGGGCGACCCGATCGAGGTGGCCGCGCTGTCGGCGGTGTTC
This sequence comes from Micromonospora sp. CA-248260, assembly GCF_050942205.1. Taxonomy (NCBI): domain Bacteria; kingdom Bacillati; phylum Actinomycetota; class Actinomycetes; order Micromonosporales; family Micromonosporaceae; genus Micromonospora; species Micromonospora sp. CA-248260. The sequence continues at coordinate 2,923,820 of NZ_CP192021.1, forward strand.
ACCCGGGACACCGCCGAGCGGGGCTGGTGCGGCATCGGCTCGGTCAAGTCCAACATCGGGCACCTCAGCCAGCCGTCCGGCATCGTCAGCGTGATCAAGACGGTGCTGGCGATGGAACACGGGCTGATCCCGCCGACGATCAACTACGAGACGCCCAACCCGGGCATCGACTTCGCCGACACCCCGTTCTACGTGGCGAACACCCTGACCAAGTGGGACACCGACGGCGGGCCACGGCGGGCCGGGGTCAGCTCGTTCGGCATCGGCGGCACCAACGCGCACGTGGTGCTCGAGGAGGCGCCGGCGGCGTACCGGACGGACCGGCGGGTCCGGCCGGCGCAGCTGCTGCACGTGTCGGCGAAGACGGCGTCGGCCCTGGACAGCGCCGTCACCCGGCTCGCCGACCACCTGGCGGCGACCAGCGACGGCGGGCCGGAGCTGCTGGCCGACGTGGCGCACACGCTGCGGGTGGGCCGCCAGGAGTACCCGCACCGGGTGGCCGTGGTCGCCACCGACCTGGCCGAGGCGGTGACCGCGCTGCGTACCCCGCGCCGCCGCCAGTCCGGGGTGGTCGACGGTGCCGCGCCCCGCACCGCGTTCCTCTTCTCCGGCCAGGGCGCCCAGTACGCCGGGATGGGCGCGCAGCTCTACGCCGAGGAGCCGGCCTTCGCCGCCACCGTCGACGAGTGTGCCGCCTTGCTCCACCCGGAGCTGGGCCTGGACCTGCGGGAGCTGATCCTGGGCCGCGACCCGCAGGCGGCGGAGAAGCTCACCGAGACCCGCTACACCCAGCCGGCCCTGTTCGTCGTCGAGTACGCCCTGGCGCTGCTCTGGCAGCGGGCCGGGGTCCGCCCGGCGGCGATGATCGGCCACTCGATCGGCGAGTACGTCGCCGCCACCGTCGCCGGGGTGCTGAGCCTGCCCGACGCGCTGCGGGTGGTCGCCGCCCGGGGTCGGCTGATGCAGTCGATGCCGGCCGGGGCGATGCTGGCCGTCTCGCTCGACGAGGCGCAGGTCGCCGCCCGGCTGCCCGAGGGGCTGGCCATCGCCACCGTCAACGGCCCCGGCACCTGCGTGGTGGCCGGCGAGAGCGCCGCCGTCGCCGCGTTCGCCGACAGCCTCGGCGGCAAGAACAAGAGCAAGCAGCTGCGCACCTCGCACGCGTTCCACTCGCCGATGATGGACCCCATCCTGGCGGAGTTCACCGCGTTGATGGCGACGGTGCCGCTGCGCGCGCCGGCCATCCCGTTCCTGTCCAACGTGACGGGCACCTGGATCACCGCCGAGCAGGCCACCGACCCGGCGTACTGGGCGGCGCACCTGCGTCAGCCGGTGCGCTTCGGCGACTGCGTGGCGACCCTGCTCGGCGCGGGCACCTGGGCGCTGCTGGAGTGCGGGCCGGGCCGGCAACTGGCCAACCTGGCCCGGATGCAGGTCGCCAAGGGTTCCCCGCAGCAGCGGGCGTTGACCCCGCTGGGCAGCCTGCCGGGCCCCGGTGAGCCGGCCGGTGACCTGGCCGCCCTGCTCACCAGCGCCGCCGCGCTGTGGTGCGCCGGGGTCGGGGTGCGCCTCGACGCCGACCCGGCCGCCCGGCGGGTGCCGCTGCCGACGTACCCGTTCGAGCGCCGGCGTTACTGGGTCGACCCGGACCCGGTGGTGGCGGTGGCCGACGTGCCGGCGGAGACCGGTCCGCGTGCGCTGCCGCAGTGGTTCGCGGTGCCGGTGTGGCGGCAGGCCGCCGCCGACCCGGCGACCGTGCCGGCGGGCCGCTGCCTGGTGTTCGCCGCCGGTCCGCGCGCGGACGCCCTGGTCGCCGCGTTGCGGACCGCCGGTGACGACCCGGTCGTGGTACGCCCCGGCGCGGCGTTCACGGCGTCCGACGACGGGTACCGGCTGCGCCCCGGCCACCGCGAGGACCACGACGCGCTGGTCGCGGCGTTGACCGCAGGCGGGGTGCCGGACCGGTTGGTGCACGCCTTCGCCCTGGACGGCCCGCCGGCCGGGCTCGACGCGACGGCCGCCTGGGACGCCCAGCAGCGTGGCTTCTTCGACGCCCTGCATCTGGTGCAGGCGCTCGCCGGGGCGGGGGCGACCGCCGGGGAGCAGCCGCTCACCCTCGACCTGGTCACCGCAGGCGTCGGCGACGTCACCGGTGCCGACCTGGTCCGGCCCGAGCACGCCACCCTCGCCGGTCTGGCCCGGGTGCTGCCGGCCGAACTGCCCGGCCTGGCCGTACGGCTGGTCGACGCCGACCCGGCGGACCCCGGGGTCGAGACGCTCGCCGCCGAACTGCGCCGCCCGGTGGACCCGCAGCGGGCGGAGTTGACGTTGCGCGGCACCCGCCGCTGGGTGACCGGTTACGAGCAGGTCACCGTGGCCGCCGAGGGCGAGCCGGGGGCGCTGCGCGACGGCGGCCGTTACCTGGTCACCGGTGGCCTGGGTGGCATCGGCGTCACCCTCGCCGAGGACTTCGCCCGGCGGGCCGGGGTGAAGCTGGTGCTGCTGGCCCGGTCCGGGTTGCCGCCGCGTGAGCGGTGGGACGACCACCTGGCGGTGCACGGCGGCGCGGACCGGGCCGGCCGGGCGATCGCGGCGATCCGCCGGATGGAGGCGGCCGGCGCGACGGTGCGGGTGCTCGCCGCCGACGTCACCGACCCGGCCGACCTGCGTCGGGTCCGGGCCACCGTGGAGGCCGAGTTCGGTGGGTTGGACGGCATCGTGCACGCCGCCGGTCTGCCCGGCGGCGGCATGGCCGAGGTGAAGGAGCGGGCCGAGGCGGAGCGGGTGCTCGCCCCGAAGCTCACCGGCACCCTCGCCCTGGCCGAGGTCTTCGGTGACCTGCCGCTGGACTTCGTGGTGCTCTGCTCGTCGATCACCTCGGTGATCGGCGGGTTCGGCCAGGTCGACTACTGCGCGGCGAACGCCTTCCTCGACGCGTTCGCCCGCTCCGGCGTCGGTTTCCGGGCCCCCGTGCTGTCGCAGAACTGGGGTGGCTGGGCGGAGGTCGGCATGGCGGTGGAGACCGCCGCGCCGGCCGCGTTCCGGGCCGCCGGCCGGGACACCGTCACCACGCCGGTGGACCACCCGGTGCTCACCACGAAGGTGACCGGCCCGGAGTCGACGGTGCTGCACGGGCTGGTCTCCGCCGGCACCCACTGGCTGCTCGACGAGCACCGCATCGGCGGGGTGCCGGTGGTGCCCGGCACCGCCCACCTGGAGTCGGTGCGGGCCGCGGTGGCCGCCGGGGTGCCCACCCACGACCCGCAGGCCGTGGTGGAGCTGCGCGACGTGGTGTTCCTGGAGCCGTTCGCGGTGCCCGAGGGCACCGTCGCGCAGTACCGGGTCGAGCTGACCCCGGCCGAGGAGGGCGTCGACTTCGCGGTCCGCAGCCTCGCCGCCGGCCAGCTCCGCACCCATGTGCGCGGGTCGGCGGGCTGGGTCGTCGAGGCCGCCCCGGCGGCCCGGGTGCCGGTGGTCGACGGCCGGCGGGTCGACGACGACGCCTCGTTCGGTCGGGGCCGTACCAGCATGCTGACCTTCGGCCCGCGCTGGGCCTCGCTGACCGAGCACCGCCTCGGCGACGGCGAGGAACTGGCCCGGATCGAGGCCCCGGAGCCGGTCCGGGCCGACCTGCCGGCGTGGGGGCTGCACCCGGCGCTGCTGGACGTGGCCACCGCGTTCGGCCGGGGCCAGGGCGACGGCACCTACCTGCCGCTGTCGTACGGGCGGATCGTGGTGCGCGGGCCGCTGCCGGCGGTGTTCCACAGCCACCTGCGGCACCGGGCCAGCGCCACCGACGAGGTGGTCGCCGCCGACCTGTCGCTGACCGACACCGAGGGCCGGGAACTCGTCGCGATCGGCGACTTCGTGCTGCGCCGCGTCGACCAGGGCGCGGTCACCGGCGGGTTGACCGGCACCGCCGACGCGGGCCCGGTCGAGCCGGCGGCCGGGGCGCTCACCGAGGACATCCGCCCGGTCGACGGCGCGGAGGCGTTCCGGCGCAGCCTCACCGCCGGTCTCGGCGCGCAGGTGGTGATCGCCACCCGCCCGGTCGAGGAGATCCGACGGCGGGCCTCCCGGGTCACCACGGACAGCCTGGAGCAGGACCCGGAGCCGTCGGCAGCCGCTCCGGCGGCGACCGGGGGCGGCTCGGCGGCCCCGCGTACCGAACTGGAGATCACCATTGCCGGGGTGTGGCGGGACGGGCTGGGGGTGGCCGAGGTCGGGGTGGACGACGACTTCTTCGCCCTCGGCGGCAACTCGCTGGTCGCGGTGCAGCTGATCGCCGCGATGCGCAAGGCGACCGGGGTCCGGCTGCCGATGCGCAGCCTCTTCGAGACCCCCACCGTGGCCGGCCTGGCCGAGCGCATCGCCCAGCTGCGGGCCGCCGCCGCCGACGAACCGGCCGCGCCGGCCACCATCCCCGCCATCCCGCGGCTACCCCGCGCCTGACGTCGAGAAACAGGAGACCACGCCATGAGCGACACGATCGCCACGCTGCCGGTGGTCGTCGAGAACGACGGCACACCCCTGACCGAGCTGATCGGCCGACGCCGGGCCGAGCTGCGCGCCGACCTCGTCGCGCATGGCGGGCTGCTGTTCCGCGGCTTCGACGTGGGCGGGGTGGACGGCTTCGACGCGGTGGTGCGGGCGTTCTCCGGCGAGCCGCTGACCTACACCGAGCGGTCCTCGCCCCGGCACGCCATCAAGGGGAAGGTCTACACCTCGACCGACTACCCGCCGGACGAGGAGATCTTCCTGCACAACGAGAACTCCTACCAGGCGCGTTGGCCGCTGACGCTGTTCTTCTACTGCCTGACCGCGCCGCAGACCCTCGGCGCGACCCCGCTGGCCGACGTGCGCCGGGTGTACGCCGAGATCGACCCGGCGGTCCGTGCGGAGTTCGTCAGTCGGCGCTGGCTGCTGGTGCGCAACTTCCACGCCGACTTCGGCACCCGCTGGCAGGACGTCTTCGGCACCGACGACCGCGCCCAGGTGCAGGCGTACGCGGCGGCGAACCGGATCGAGCTGGAGTGGGTCGGCAAGGACGGGCTGCGGACCCGGGCGGTACGGGACGTGGTGCACCACCGGCCCGGCTCGGACACCCCGCGCTGGTTCAACCACGCCACCTTCTTCCACCTGAGCACCCTGCCGAAGGACTACCAGGAGGGGCTGCTGGCGATGTTCGGCCCCGAGGGGCTGCCGGCGAACACCTACTACGGCGACGGCGGCGAGATCCCCGCCGACGTGCTGGACCACCTGCGGGCCGCGTACCGGGCGGCCAGCGTCCGCTTCGACTACCAGCGCGACGACGTGCTGGTGGTCGACAACATGACCGCCGCGCACGGGCGGGAGCCGTTCACCGGACCCCGCAAGATCGCCGTCGCGATGGCCGAACCGCACACCCCCGACACCGCTGGAGCGAACTGATGGCCGACACCCGATTCCTGGTCGTGCGCAACGACGAGGAGCAGTACTCGATCTGGGCGGCCGACCGCGACCTGCCCGCCGGGTGGCACGACGCGGGCTTCGCCGGCAGCCGTGAGGAATGCCTGGCCCACGTCGACGAGGTCTGGACCGACATGCGTCCGCGTTCGGTACGGGAGCAGACGGCATGACCCGCGAGTGGACCTTCCCCGCCTCGTTCGCCCAGGAGCGGGTCTGGATCGCCAACCAGCTCGACCCGGCGTCGCCGGTCTACAACGTCTCGATGCCGTGCCGCTTCCCGGCGGGGCTGGACGTCGACGCGGTGACCGGCGTGTTCGACCAGGTCGTCGCCCGGCACGAGGCGCTGCGGACCTACCTGCGGGTCGACGACGGCAACCTGGTGCAGGTGGTCCGGGAGCACCAGCCGACCCGGCTGCCCACCGACGACCTGCGGGAACTGCCCGAGGAGGAACGCGCGCAACGCTACGCGGCGCTCTGCGTCGAGCTGGCCCGCACGCCGATCCCGTTGGACGCGCCGCCGCTGTGGCGGGCCCGGTTGGTGCGCCTCGGTGAGGCGTGGACGCTGCTGCTGGTGGTGCACCACGCGGTCTTCGACAGCCACTCGGCGGTGCTGTTCGACGCCGAGATCGCCGCGTTCGCGCAGGCCGCGTCGACCGGTGCGCCGGCCGCCGTGCCGGAGCTGCCCATCCAGTACGCCGACTTCGCGGCCTGGCAGCGCGACCAGCTCACCGGCGCGGAGCTGGCGCGGCAGCTCGCCTTCTGGACCGGTCACCTGGCCGGGGCACCGGCGGTCACCGGCCTGCCGCTGGACCGGCCCCGCCCGGCACAGCTCGGCTTCGCCGGGGACGAGGTGCGTTTCGACCTGCCCGACGGGCTGCTCGACCGGGTCGGCCGGCTGGCCGGCGGATCGGCGGCCACCCCGTACATGGTGCTGCTGGCGGGTTTCGCGGCGCTGCTGTCGCGGATCTCCGGCGACACCGACGTGGTGGTCGGGGTCTCCACCGCGGGCCGGGACACCGCCGAGTTGACCTCGCTGATCGGCATGTTCGTCAACCCGGTGGCGTTGCGCTGCGACGTGGGCGGTGACCCGTCCTTCGTCGACCTGCTGGGGCGGGTCCGCGACGCGATGGTCGACGCCCTCGACCACGGGCAGACCCCGTTCCAGCGGATCGTCGAGGCGGTCGCCCCGGAGCGGGACCCGTCGGTGCAGCCGGTCTTCCAGACCGCGCTGAACTTCATCCCCGGTTCCGGGCTGGACCTGGTGCAGCTGGGCACCACCAAGGACGACCTGGCCTTCGACATCACCACCGGGGAGAGCCGGCTGGTCTACCGTACCGACCTGTTCGACCGGTCCACCGCCGAGACGGTCGTGGCCCGTTACGTCCGGCTGCTCGACGCGGCGGTCACCGACCCGCAGCAGCCGGTGTCCGCGCTGCCGCTGCTCGCCGACGCGGAACGCGACCTGGTGCTCGGCGACTGGGCGGGGACCGGGGTGGCCGGTGCGTCGTCCACCGTGGTCGACGAGGTGCAGCGGCAGGTGGCGGCCACCCCGGACGCCACCGCGCTGGTCTGCGACGACGTCTGCCTCACCTACGCCCGGCTCAACGCCGCCGCGAACCGGCTGGCCCGGGTGCTGGTGGGCCGGGGCGTCGGCCCGGAGACCCGGGTGGCGCTGGCCCTGCCGCGCGGCCCGCAGCTGCTGGTGGCGATCCTCGCCGTACTCAAGGCCGGGGGCGCGTACGTGCCGGTGGACACCGGTTACCCGGCGGGCCGGATCGGTTACCTGCTCGCCGACGCCGCACCCGCGCTGGTGCTGGCCGTGGCGGAGACCGCCCCCCTGGTGTCGGCGGACGCGCTGCTGCTCGACGGGGTGCTCGACGTCGACCCGGCCCTCGCCGACGCCGTTGTGGCCGGTGCCGACCCGGCCCGGGGCGAGGCCGACCTCACCGACACCGACCGGGTCGCGCCGTTGCGCCCGGAGCACCCCGGTTACGTGCTCTACACCTCCGGTTCGACCGGCCGGCCCAAGGGTGTGGTGGTGGAGCACCGGGCGATCACGGCGTACCTGGCCTGGGCCCGGGACACCTACCCGGGGCTGTCCGGCACCGCGCTGCTGCACTCGCCGGTCTCGTTCGACCTGACGGTGACGGGGCTGCTCGGCCCGCTCACCGCCGGGGGCACCGTCCGGCTGGCCGGGATCGACTCCCCGGCGGCCCGCACGGGTGGGCGGCCGACCTTCCTCAAGGTCACCCCGAGCCACCTGCCGCTGCTGGAGGAGGCCCTGTCGCCCACCACCGACCTGGTGATCGGCGGTGAGGCGCTCACCGGTGAGCAGCTCGCCGACTGGCGGGCCGCGCACCCGGACGTGGCGGTGGTCAACGAGTACGGCCCCACCGAGGCGACCGTCGGCTGTGTCGCCGCCCGGATCGCCCCCGGGCAGCCGGTGCCCGCCGGCCCCGTGTCGATCGGCCGGCCCACCGCCACCAGCCGGGTGTACCTGCTCGACGCCGCGGGGCAGCCGGTCCCGCCGGGGGTGGTCGGTGAGCTGTACGTCGCCGGTGACCAGCTCGCCCGGGGCTACCTGGGCCGGCCCGGCCTGACCGCCGAACGGTTCCTGCCCTGCCCGTACGGCCCGCCGGGGCAGCGGATGTACCGCACCGGTGACCTGGCCCGGTGGCGGGCCGACGGCTCCCTCGACTACCTGGGCCGCCGCGACGACCAGGTCAAGGTGCGCGGGATGCGCATCGAGCTGGGCGAGATCGAGGCGGCGATGCGGGAGCACCCGGAGGTCCGGGAGGCGGCGGTGGCCGTGCGCACCGACTCGGGGGAGCCGACCCTGGTCGGTTACCACGTCGGCACCGCCGAGGAGGCGCACCTCGCCGCCGAGCTGGCCCGGGAGCTGCCGGCGCACCTGGTGCCGGCCGCGTTCGTCCGGCTCGACGCGTTGCCGTTGACCCCGAACGGCAAGCTGGACCGGGCGGCGCTGCCCGCCCCGCCGGAGTCCGTGGCCGGCGACGGCTACGTGCCGCCGCGCACCGACGCCGAGACCCTGGTCGCCGAGGTGTACGCCGACATCCTCCAGGTGGAGAAGGTCGGCGCGCTCGACGACTTCTTCGCCCTCGGCGGCAACTCGCTGCGCGGCATGCGGGCGATGGCCCGGATCCGGGCCGAGGTGGACGTCGACCTGCCGATGCGGGCGCTGTTCGGCAGCCCCGTGGTGGCCGACCTGGCCGCCCAGATCGAGGCGCAGATCGCCGCCGAACTGGACGACCTTTCCGAGACCGAGGTCGCCGCGCTGTTGGCGGCGGATAAGGACACTTCCGCATGACGGACCTGAAGGATTCCCGGGACGCCGCCCGGGCGGCACTGATCGCCCAACGGTTACGCCGACGGCAGGCCACCCCCGCCGCCCGCGTCACGCCGCGCCCCGAGGGTGTCGAGGTGCCGCTGTCGTACGCCCAGGAGCGGGTCTGGTTCATGGACCAGCTCGCCCCCGGCGAGGCGGCGTACCACATCGCGGTGCCGTTGCGGGTGCGTGGCCCGCTCGACGTCACGGCGCTGCGCGCCGCCCTCGCCGCGCTGACCGCCCGGCACGAGTCGCTGCGCAGCCGGTTCCCCGCCGACGCCGACGGCAAGCCGACCGTGGTGGTCGCCGACACCGTCGAGGTGCCGTTGACGGTGGTCGACGCCCCCGACGAGCGGGCCGCGCGGGAGTTGGTGGAGGCGGCCTCGCTCGCGCCGTTCGACCTGGCGGCCGGGCCGCTGCTGCGGGCGCTGCTGATCCGGCTGGCCGCCGACGACCACGTGCTGTTCCTCAGCAAGCACCACATCGTCGGTGACGGCTGGTCGGTCGACGTGCTGCTGCGCGACCTGATCACCGCCTACCGGGGCGGTGAGCTGCCCACCCTGCCGGTGCAGTACGGCGACTTCGCCGTCTGGGAGGCGCAGGAGCTGGCCGGCCCGGCGGCCCGGTCGCACCTGGACTACTGGAAGTCCCGGCTGGCCGGGATCACCCCGTTGGAGCTGCCGCTGGACCGGCCCCGCCCGGCCACCCAGACCTACCGGGGCGACTTCGTCGAGTTCCGGCTGACCCCGGCGGAGACCGAGCGGCTGACCACCCTCACCCGGGTGGCCGGCGGCACCCTGTTCATGACGCTGCTCGCCGCCTACCAGGTCTTCCTGGCCCGGCACGCCGGTCAGGAGGACTTCGCGGTCGGCGCGTCGGTGGCCGGCCGGTCCGCCCCGGAGCTGGAGGACCTCGTCGGCATGTTCATCAACATGCTGCCGCTGCGGGCCGAGTTGGGCGGTGACCCGACCTTCTCCGAGCTGCTGGAACGCACCCGGCGCAGCGTGCTCGACGGTTTCGAGCACGCCGAGGTGCCGTTCGCGCGGGTGGTCCACGAGCTGGGCCTACCCCGCGACGTCAGCCGCTCACCGGTGTTCCAGGCCATGTTCGTGTTGCAGAACTACGAGATGGGCCGGTTCACCGAGGTCTCCGACGCCACCGACGTGACGTTCGACTGGACCCCGATGGAGCTGCGGGCCACCCGGTTCGACTTCGAGCTGCACGCCGTGGAGACCGTCAACGGGCTCTGGGGCAAGCTGGTCTTCAACACCGACCTGTTCGACCGGGTCACCGTGACCCGGATGGCCGACCGCTGGGGCGCCCTGTTGCGCGCGGTGGCGGCCACCCCGGACGTGCCGGTCTCGGCGTTGGACCTGCTCCCCGCCGACGAGCGGGCGTTGCTGGCGTCGTGGAACGACACCACCGCCGACTTCCCGGCTGCCGAGACGCTGCACGGCCCGATCGAGGCGGCAGCGGCGGCGACCCCGGACGCGGTGGCCGTCACCATCGAGGGCGTCTCGACGACGTATGCGCAGCTCAACGCCGCCGCGAACCGGGTGGCGCACCGGCTGCGGGCGGCCGGCGTCGGCCCGGAGACCCTGGTCGGGGTCTGCGCGGAACGCTCCGTCGAGCTGGTCGCGGGCCTGCTCGGCGTGCTCAAGGCCGGTGGGGCGTACCTGCCGCTGGACCCGGAGTACCCGGCCGACCGGTTGGCCTTCATGCTGACCGACGCCGCCGCGCCGGTGGTGCTGGTGCAGGAGCAGCTGCGCGACGTGCTGCCCACCGTCGACGCGACGGTGCTGGCCCTGGACGATCCGACCCTCTGGGCCGACCAGCCGCAGACCGACCCGGCCCCGCTGGCCGGCCCGGAACACCTGGCGTACGTGATCTACACGTCGGGGTCGACGGGTCGCCCGAAGGGGGTGCCGAACACCCACCGGGGCATCGTCAACCGGCTCGACTGGATGCAGAAGACCTACCGGCTCGACGCCGACGACGCGGTGTTGCAGAAGACCCCGGCCAGCTTCGACGTGTCGGTGTGGGAGTTCTTCTGGCCGCTGCGCACCGGGGCCCGGCTGGTGCTGGCCAAGCCCGGCGGTCACAAGGACGCCGGTTACCTGCGTGACGTGCTGGTGGCCGAGCGGGTCACCACCGCCCACTTCGTCCCGTCGATGCTGACGGTGTTCCTGGCCGAGGAGGGGGTGGAGGCGGCCACCGCGCTGCGGCGGGTGATCTGCTCCGGTGAGGAGCTGCCGCTGGCCTCGGCGGTCGACTTCACCGCCCGGTTGCCGCACTGCGCACTGCACAACCTGTACGGCCCGACCGAGGCGGCGATCGACGTCAGCGCCTGGCACTGCGACCCGGCGCTGCTGGCCGGGTTGACCGGTGTGCCGATCGGTGGGCCCATCGCCAACCTGCGGCTGCACGTGCTCGACCCGGCCGGTCGGGAGTGCCCGGTCGGGGTGGCCGGTGAGCTGCACATCGGCGGGGTGGGGCTGGCCCGTGGTTACCACCTGCGGCCGGCGCTGACCGCCGAACGTTTCGTGCCGGACCCGTTCTCCGGTGAGCCGGGCGCCCGGCTGTACCGCACCGGTGACCTGGCCCGCTGGGTGCCCGACCCGGCGGGGCCGACGACCGGGGCCGAACCGGCCGGTGTGATCGAGTTCCTGGGCCGCATCGACCACCAGGTCAAGCTGCGCGGCCTGCGCATCGAGCTGGGCGAGATCGAGAGCGCCCTGCGCGAGCAGGCCGGGGTGGCCGAGGCGGCGGTGATCGTCCGCGAGGACAGCCCGGGCGACAAGCGGCTCACCGCCTACCTGGTGGGCGGGGCCGAGCATGCCGCGCTGAAGTCGGCGCTGAAGGAGACGCTGCCGGAGTACATGGTGCCGGCCGCGTTCGTCACCCTGGACGCGTTGCCGCTGACCCCGAACGGCAAGCTCGACCGCAAGGCGTTGCCCGCGCCGGTGGTCACCCGCGAGGCGTCGGTGGCCCTGGTCGAGCCGCGCGACGACACCGAGCGGCTGCTCGCCGGGATCTGGTCGGAGGTGCTGGGCGTGCCGACGCTCGGCATCGACGACGACTTCTTCGACCTGGGCGGGCACTCGATGCTCGCCACCCAGGTGGTGGCGAAGATCCGCCGGGCCGAGCACGGCGGCCGGGCGGTCGGCGTGATGGACCTGTTCCAGCAGCGCACCATCCGGGAACTGGCCGCGTTCATGACCGGTGACGCCGAGGCGGCCGGCCCGCGTCGGCTGCTCTACGAGCTGACCAAGCCGATCCCGGCCGGCAAGCGGGTGCTCAGCTACGTCTGCGTCCCGTACGGCGGCGGCAGCGCCATCGTCTACCAGCCGCTGGCCGACGCGTTGCCCGCCGGGCACGCCCTGTGGTCGTTGGCCATCCCCGGCCACGACGTCGGGTTGACCGAGGACGCCCTGCCGTTCGACGAGCTGACCAGCCGGGTGGCCGCCGAGATCGTGGAGCGGATCGACGGTCCGTTGGCCCTCTACGGTCACTGCGGGGTGGGCAGCGCCATCGTCGCCGAGGTGGCCCGCAAGGTGGAGGCCGCCGGGCGGGAGCTGGAGGTGGTCTACATCGGGGCGATGTTCCCGTTCGCCCGTCCGAAGGGCGCCTTCGCGGCGTTGCGCAACCGGCTGGAGCAGCTCAGCAGCAACCGGCACTACGCGAGCTGGCTCAAGAGCATGGGCGTGGACACCGACGAGCTGGAGCCGGAGCAGGCCGACCGGATCATCAGCAACATGCGGGCCGACTCCCGCGCGTCGGAGGAGTACTTCACCGGGCTGCTCGACCGGGGCGCGGAGAAGCTGCGTGCGCCGATCGTCTCGGTGGTCGGCTCCGAGGACCCGGTGACCGACTACCACGCCGAGCGGTACGCGGAGTGGCAGTTCCTCAGCGACACCCTCGGTCTGGTGGTGCTCGACCAGGCCGGGCACTTCTTCCTCAAGTACCGGGCCGACGAGCTGGCGGAGATCGTCACCCAGGTGCACCCGGCGGTGCGGGCCGGGGACGTGACGGCGCTCGGCCCGGCGGCCCGGGGTGAGGACGCCGGCTGGGTGGTCGCCGACCACCAGCGTGTCGGCGACGTCGACGGGCCCGCCCCGGCGGTGGTGAAGCCCAGCATGGCCCGGTTCGTCGCGGTCACCGCCGGGCAGCTGGTCTCCACCACCGGTTCGGCGTTGACCGCGTTCGCCCTGCCGATCTGGTTGTTCACCCGGACCGGCTCGGTGGCCGACCTGGGTCTGTTGTGGGCGTTGGCGCTGATCTGCGGGGTGCTGATGCTGCCGGTGGCCGGCGCGCTCACCGACCGGATCAGCCGGCGACGGATCATGATGATCGCCAGCTGCGTCTCCGGCACCATCCAGCTGGTGCTGGCCGCCCTGCTCTGGACCGACAACCTCGCCCTGTGGCACATCTACGGGCTGGTGGCGTTGAGTCAGGTGGCCGGGTCGTTCCAGCGGATCGCCTTCCAGTCGGCGGTGCCGCAGCTGGTGCCGAAGCGCTACCTGGGGCACGCGATGGGCATCACCCAGCTCTCCAGCGGTTTCGCGATGCTGCTGATGCCGGTCTTCGCGGCCGGCCTGCTCGCCGCGATCGGCCTCAAGGGCATCCTGCTGATCGACGTGGCGAGCTACCTGGTGGCGGTGCTGACGCTGGCCGTGGTCCGCTTCCCCGACCTGCTCGGCTGGCGGCCCCGGGAACGGCTGCTGGTGGCGATCGCCAACGGTCTGCGCTACTCGTGGCGGCACAAGGGTTTCCGGCTGATGCTCGGCTACTTCGCGCTGGGCAACGTCTTCCTCGCCCCGGCGCTGGTGCTCACCACCCCGCTGGTGCTGTCGTTCGGCACCGCCACCCAGGTGGCGCAGGTGGCGCTGGCCGAGGCGATCGGCGCGGTGGCCGGCGGGGTGCTGATGTCGCTGTGGGGTGGGCCCCGGCAGCGGCGCATGATCGGGGTGCTGATCGGCAACCTGGGCACCGCCGTCGGGTGCCTGCTGATCGGCCTCGACGCCTCCGTCGTCATGATCGCCTTCGGGGCGTTCTGGCTGGCCATGGCGATGACCACCGCCCAGTCGATCTACGCCACGATCGTGCAGGTCAAGGTGCCGCAGCGGTTCCACGGCCGGGTGTTCAGCCTGAACCAGACGATCTCCTGGTCGACCCTGCCGATCGGCTTCGCGTTGCTCGCCCCGGGCGCGACGGCCCTGTTCGAGCCGATGCTCGCCGACGGCGGCACGCTCGCCGGTTCGGTGGGCGCGGTGATCGGCACCGGTCCGGGTCGGGGCATCGGCTTCGCGTACGTCTGCTTCGGGTTGGCCCTGGTGCTGATCACGCTCGGTGGGTTCGCGATCCGGATGCTGCGCCGCTTCGACATCGAGGTGCCCGACTCGCTCCCCGACGACCTGATCGGGGCGCAGGAGCGGCAGCGGCGGCTCGCCGAGCGGGCGAAGACCCGCCCGGAACCGGCGTCGGTAGCCGGCTGACCGGTCCGCGCGGGTACGACGGCATCGAGGCGTCGTACCCGCGCGGCAGGGACACCCGGCCGCGACGGGTCCCCGGGGACGGTGCCGCCTCGGGGACGCTCGTCGCGGTCGGGGCCGGGCGGCGTCCGCCCCTCCACGGGCGGGCAGGCCGGCCCGGGCCTGGTCAGAAGGGTTCGGCCGGATCGGCGAGGTCGGTGTCCGACGGCTCCCGGGGCTCGGCCACCCAGGCGGAGAAGACCGGCACCCCGTGCCACGGCCCGGTCCCGCCGTCGCGGTGGTCGGTGGCCACCGCCAGCACCGCGTACGGGTGCCCGAAACGCAGCTCGGCGGTCCGACGGACCCCCTCCGGTGGGAGGCTGGTCAGGGCGAACGCACCGGTCACCGCGGCGGCCTCGAAGCCGTACCGGCCGTAGTGGGCAACCGCCACCTGCCGGGCCTCGACGTCCGCCTCGGTGCCGAGCAGCCCGCCGAGCGCCCGGCCCACCGCCGTGAACCCCAGCCCGGGGGCGGTCAGGTCGTGTTCGTCCCGCGCCGACCAGCAGGGCAGCACCGCGTGCCGGCGTTCCTCCCGACCGTCGCGGGCGGACGTGCGGACCCGCTCCTCGCGCAGCGTCCCGAGCGGTCCCACCCCCAGCGGCAGGTCGAACAGCGACCGCCGGCCCGGTTCCCCGTCCACCGCCGCGCCGGCCAGCGCGTAGCCGGCGGCGAGCACGTCGGCCGGGGGGACCGCCGGGTCGGCGAGCACCGAGAGCACCAGCAGCCCGGCCCCGTCGCGTTCCACCGCCGCAGCGGCGTGCACGGCGACGTCACCGGCCGGTCCGGTCGCCGCGATCCAGACCCGGTGCCCGTGTTCCGGGCTGCGCAGCGCCCGGGCCAGCCGCCCGGCCCACCCGCTGTCCGGGGCACCCCGGTCGGCGGACCCCGCCGGCCCGTGCCCGGGGCCGGCGTCGCCCCCGGCCCGGCCGGCCCGTGCGCCTGGTCGGGGCGGGGTCCCGCGCCCGGTCGGCGTTCGTCGCCGGGCAGGTCCGCCGCGCCCGGGCCGAGCATCGCGCCGGGCACCAGGTCGAACGGGGTGGCCCAGGAGATCCGGGTGGCGAGGGCGCCGGCCAGCGCCAGCAGCACCCGGGGGGAGACGGTCAGCGGGAACCGGTCGATCAGCCCCAGGGTGTGCTCGCGGGCCCAGGCGTCCAGGCCCGCCTGGTCGGGCAGCGGCCCGCTGGCGGTGGCCCGGGGCAGTCCGTCGGTCCAGCCGGCGAGCTTCGCGGTGTCCGCGCCGGGTCGGTGCCAGAGCGCGGTGGCCGACGGCACCAGCGGGTGCGGGTGGTCCAACAGGGCGGCGGCCGTCGCCGCGGCGGCCTCCCCGTCGACGCCCAACACCTCGGCCAGCTCGGCCCGGACCGCGCCGGTGGCGGCCGGCGCGGCGAGCGCCAGCAGCAGCCAGGCACCGAGCGGGGAGGCGACGTGGTGCCGGTCGCCGAGTTCGGCGTGCAGCCGGGCGGCGTACCGGGCCAGTGGGGTGTACGGGATCGTCGTCATGCCCCCACTGTGCCCACCGTTCGCGCTCGCGGCACCCCGGTCAGGACCACAGTTCGAACGGTTCGTCGATCTGCTCGCCGGCCAGGAAACCGGTGAGCAGCTCGGGCAGCCGGCCCGGATAGAACCGGGCGGTGCTGGTGACGATCTCGTCGGGCGGCCACCAGCGGAACCCGAAGTAGTCCTCCACCTCGTAGTCGAGCCGGTCGGCGCCGTCGATGTCCGGGGCGGCGGCGTCGAGGCGTACCGTCAGCACCACCTCGTCCTGGACGTGGCGCAACCGGCGGTGGATGAAACTGGCCCGCCGCCGCCAGGTGGGCGGGCCGAGCTGCGCGGCGGCGACGACGAACCCGGTCTCCTCCCGCAGTTCGCGCAGGGCGGTCTCGGGGTACGTCTCGCCGGGGTCGACGCCCCCGCCGGGCAGCTCCCACCAGGTGCCCAGCCGGGGGTGTTCCGGGTCGCGGGTGTGGAACAGCAGGATCAGGCCGTCGAGGTCGCGGACCACCAGCCGGACGGCGGTGCGTTCGATGACCGGCAGGTCCCGGGGCAGTTCGGTCATGGGCCTCCCTCGACGGGGCACCGTCGGGGCGGCGGCGGTGCGACGATGGCGATCATGGCGGAGCTCTTCGGTGAGGTGGCGGGCGACTACGACGAGATCCGGCCGGGCTACCCGGCCGCCCTCGCCGCCACCATCCTCGCCTATCACGGCGGACCACCCACCCGGCTGGTCGAGGTCGGCGCGGGCACCGGCCTGGCCACCGCGCTGCTGCGCGACCTCGCCGCCGCTGCCGGCCCGGCCCGGCCGGCGTCGGGCGTCGTGGGGTCGGGCGTCGTGGGGCCGGGCGTCGTGGGGTCGGGATCGACCGGACCGTCGCGCCCCGGCCCGGTCGGCGCCGGCCGGACCGACGTGGACCGGGCCGCGCCGGGGCGGACCCGGGTGACCTGTGTCGAGCCGGACGCGCGGATGGCGGCGGTGCTGGCCGCCCGGTTCCCCGACGTCGAGGTGGTGGTGGCCCGGTTCGAGCAGTGGTCGCCGCCCCGGCCGGCGTGCCCCTGTTGTCGTGCGCGTTGGCCTGGCACTGGCTCGACCCGGCCACCCGCAACCGGCGGGCCCACGACGCGCTGACCCCCGGCGGCACCCTGGCCGTCTTCGCCCACCGCTACGACTACGTCGACCCGGCCCAGTCGGCGGCGATCCGGGCGGCGTTCGAGTCGGTCGACCCGGTGCCGCACCACGACCAGCCGGAGGACTGGTTCCACGCCGACATCACCGGCAGTGGACTGTTCACCGACGTCCGGCCGACCGCGTTCCGCCGGGCGGTGCCGCTGACCACGGCGCAGTACCAGCGTCTCGTCGGCACCTTCTCGCCGCAGCTGCGCCGCCCACCGCGGCAGCGGGAGCGGGTCCTCGCGGCGATCGGGGCCGCCGTCGACGGCTTCGGCGGCACCGTCACCCTCGACCTGCGGACCACCCTGGTGCTGGCCCGGCGGCCGGCCTGACGAAAATTGACCGGACGGTCGTGTCGATCCGGCCCGGTCCCCGTTCGACCTGAGGGTGAGCGGGTCGAACGGCGACCCGACGACGAGGAGCGACGACGATGGCCAAGTACATGCTGATCATGCGGAACACCGACGAGTCCCTGGCGACGATGATGAAGATCCCCTTCGAGGAGATGCTGGAGACGATGGGACGGTTCAACGATGAGTTGATCCGCGCGGGCGTGCTGGTGGCCGCCGAGGGCCTGGAGGACCCGGCGCAGGGCGTGGTGGTCGACTACAGCGGGGAGACCCCGGTCGTCACCGACGGCCCGTACGGCGAGACGAAGGAGCTGTTCGGCGGCTTCTACCTGCTCGACGTGGCGTCGAAGGAGGAAGCCGTCGAGTGGGCCCGGCGGATGCCGGCGGTCAGCGGCAGCAGGTGCGAGGTGCGCCGGGTCCCCGGCATCGACGAGTTCCCGCAGGACAACGAGTTCATCGTCAGGGAGCGGGCGTGGCGCGAGCGGACCGGCCAGCTCTGAGCACGGTGCCCACCGACGACCCGCCGGGAGCCGAGGCGGCCCGGCGGGCCGTCGAGACGCTCTGGCGCATCGAGTCGGCCCGGATCGTCGGCGCGCTGGCCCGGTACACCGGCGACTTCGCGCTCGCCGAGGACGTCGCCCAGGAGGCGGTGGCGCAGGCGCTGGTCGGTTGGGCGCGCGACGGGGTGCCGGCGAACCCGGTGGGCTGGCTGCTCACCGCCGCCCGGCGGCGGGCGGTCGACGCGTTCCGCCGCCGGGCGGCGCTGGACGACCGGTACGCGGTGCTCGCCGGCCAGCTCGCCGACCCCGCCTCCGGGCACGGGGAACTGCCGTGGGACCCGGACCGGGTCGACGACGACGTCCTCGCGCTGATGTTCGTGGCGTGTCATCCGGTGCTGGCCCCCGAGGCCCGGCTGGCGCTGACGCTACGGGTGGTCGGTGGCCTGTCGAGCGAGGAGATCGCCCGGGCGCTGCTGGTGCCGGTGCCCACCGTGCAGGCGCGGATCACCCGGGCGAAGAAGACGATCGCCGCCGCACGGGTGCCGTTCGCCCTGCCCGAGCCGCCGCAGCGGCGGGAACGCCTCGGCGGGGTCCTGGGCGTGCTCTATGTGATCTTCACCGAGGGGTCGACGGCGACGACCGGCGACGAGCTGCTCCGCCCCGACCTGGCGTACGAGGCGATCCGGTTGGCCCGGACGCTCGCCGCGTTGCTGCCCGCCGAGCCGGAGGTGCACGGACTGCTCGCCCTGTGCGAGCTGACCGCCGCCCGGTTCCCGGCCCGGGTCGACGCCGACGGTGCGGCGGTGCTGCTGGCGGACCAGGACCGGCGGCGGTGGGACCGGTCGGCGATCCGGCGGGGGACGGCGGCGCTCGGCCGGGTGGTGGCGCTGGGGCGAGGCCTCGGCCCGTACGGCCTGCAGGCGTCGATCGCCGCCTGCCACGCCGGTGCCCCCTCGGTGGAGCGCACCGACTGGGCCCGGGTGGTGCTGCTCTACGAGGCGCTCGGCCGGGTGGCGCCGTCGCCGGTCGTCGAGCTGAACCGGGCCGTGGCCGTGGCGATGGCCGACGGCCCGCAGCAGGCGTTGTCCCTGGTGGACGAGGTGGCCGCCGGGGGGCGACTGGCCGGGTCACACCTGTTGCCGAGCGTGCGGGGCGAGCTGCTCGCCCGGCTCGGCCGCAGCGCCGAGGCCCGGGCGGAGCTGGAGTTCGCCGCCCGGTTGTGCCGCAACGTCCGGGAGCGGGCGGTGCTGCTGCGCAAGGTCGACGCCCTCGGCGGGTGACCCGGGCGCGACGGCGGTAGGCTGCCCGCCGTGGCAGGTCTGTTGAGGAACGTGGCGACCCGGCTCGGCCGGGTGACCGGCGTGGTCGGCGCGCGGCGGGGCACCCCGGCTGCGATCCCGGCGCAGGTGGCGCGGCGGCGGCAGGTCAGCGCCCTGCAACGGCGGGAGCTGTCGTACGCCCCCGAGCCGGACGGGCAGGCCGACCCGGGGGAGATCGTCTGGACCTGGGTCCCCTACGAGGACGACCCGAAGCAGGGCAAGGACCGTCCGGTGCTGGTGGTCGGCCGGTCCAGCCGCACCCTGTTCGGGTTGATGCTCTCCAGCCAGAGTGAGCGCGACGGTCAGCGGCACTGGCTGGCGTTGGGCCCGGGGGAGTGGGACCGTGACGCCCGGCCCAGCTGGGTTCGCCTGGACCGGGTGCTCACCATGCGGGAGGACGGCATCCGCCGGGAGGGCGCGGTGCTGGACCGGGGCCGTTTCGACCGGGTCGGACAGGCGTTGCGGGCCGGCTACGGCTGGCGTTGAGCGCTGCCGGTGTGGCCGGGGCCGTCCCGGCCGGTGGTGGGTTTCAGCACTCGGCGAGGCGGGCCACGTCGAGTAGTTGCCGGGGTGACTGACGGCTGGTGACACCCTTCGCCCGGTACATGGCGGCGTCGGCCCGGCACAGCGCGTCGGCGAGTTGGGTGGGGCCGGTGACGGGGGCGAGCCCGACCGAGGCGGTGACCCGGACGCTGCACGGGCCCAGCGGGATGGGGGCGGCCAGCGCCTCGCAGAGCCGACGGGTGGCGTGGTCGATCCAGCGTCGGTCGACCGACGGGCTGGCCAGCAGGCCGGCGAACTCGTCGCCGCCGAGCCGCGCGACCAGATTGTCGCCGGCGAAGGCGGCCAGCCGTTGGGCGACGCTGATCAGCACCTGGTCGCCGGCGGCGTGCCCGTAGCGGTCGTTGACCTGCTTGAAGTCGTTGAGGTCGAGGACGACCGCGATGAGGGGCTGCCCGCCGGCATCGGTGAGCAGCGCGGCGGCCAGCCGGTAGAAGGCCCGCCGGTTGGGCAGCCCGGTGAGCGGGTCGTGACTGGCGGCGTGCCGTTCGGCGGCCAGTTCGGCCTGGAGGTGCTCCAGTTCCGCCTCGGCCGCAAGCGCCCGGCGGCGTAGCTGCCACACCGAGACCAGGGCCCCGGCTGCGGAGACGCCGGACGCGACGGTCAACGGATCCGGCACGGGTCCTCCCTCGCAGTGTCGGCGTACGACCCGGGCGGCGGCGGCCGTCGTGCCGCGCAGGGTCGCCGTTTTCCCAGGTGAATGCCCTGGGGCTGGTCACTCAAAGTGAACGGATAAGTACCGCGCACGTGCGTTATCATGCTCGCTGTCTGGTGCAGATGCAATAGCAGATGCACGTGCAGCACGGCCGGATCTGATGTCGCACCACCCTCGAACCCGCACCATCCCCTTGCGACAGTGGGTCCGAACCCCGACAGAAAGACATCCATGCAGCAGCCTCAAAACGGCGTCCCCACCACCGAGTTGCCCCCCCTGAGGTGGGAGAAGAGCCGGCGGAGCAACCCCAGCGGCAACTGTGTCGAGTTGGCCGAACTCCCCGGCGGGGCGGGCATCGCCATGCGCAACTCGCGCCACCCCGAGGGGCCGGCCCTGATCTACACGGTGGACGAGATAGCGGCATTCGTCCTCGGCGCGCGCGACGGCGACTTCGACCATCTGATCGACTGACACCTGGTGGTCCCGCTCATGGGACCGTGTCCGTCCGGAGGATGTTCATCTCACGGACGGTCCATGGCATGCTTACTCGTCGGTCGGGCGGGGGCCCGGGGACCGTGAACGGATGGGCATGCGCGGAGGGGCGGGCACGTGACGATGGTTGCCGCCGAGGGGGGACCGGCCACCGGCCCCACGGTGTTGCGGATGCTGCTCGGCGCGCAGCTGCGCCGGCTGCGGGAGGCCAGCGGTGTCACGCGGGAGGGTGCCGGTTGGGAGATCCGCTCCTCGGAGTCGAAGATCAGCCGGATGGAGCTGGGCCGGGTCGGCTTCAAGGAGCGGGACGTCGCCGACCTGCTCACCCTCTACGGGGTCACCGCCGCCGCCGACCGCGACGCGCTGCTCAAGCTGGCCCGCGACGCCAACAGCCCCGGCTGGTGGCACCGCTACGGCGACGTGCTGCCCACCTGGTTCCAGTCCTACCTGGGCCTGGAGGCCGCCGCCGCGTTGATCCGCAGCTACGAGGTGCAGTTCGTCCCCGGCCTGCTCCAGACCCCGGAGTACGCCCGCGCGGTGGTCCTGCTCGGCCACCGGGGCGCGGCGGTCGAGGAGGTCGACCGCCGGGTGGAGCTGCGTGTCCAGCGTCAGCAGGTGCTGCACCGCCCCGACCCGCCGCAGCTCTGGGCGGTGATCGACGAGGCCGCCCTGCGCCGGCCGATCGGCGGCCCGCAGGTGATGCGGGGGCAGCTGACCGCGTTGATCGAGGCGACCCGGTCGCCGCACGTCCGGTTGCAGGTCATCCCGTTCGACGCCGGTGGCCACGCGGCGGCCGGCGGGGCGTTCACGATCCTGCGGTTCGGCGACGACGACCTGCCCGACATCGTCTACATCGAGCAGCTGACCAGTGCGCTCTACCTCGACAAGCGGGAAGACCTGGACTACTACGCGGCGGCGATGGAACGCCTCTGCGTCGAGGCCACCCCGCCGGAGCGCACACCTGAGGTCCTCGCCCGACTGCGTGACGAGCTGTACCCGCAGTGACCACCGCACCGGCCCGCCACCCCGGCGGGGCGGCCTCTACGATGATCAGAACCGCAGACAGTGGACGGACGCCATCGACCGGTGGCGCGCAGTCATGGAGGACCCGGTGACCACCGATGCCCCGACGGGCGCCGCCCAGCATCCCAGCGACCGGATCGACACCTCGGTCGCGCATCCGGCCCGCCGCTACAACTACTGGCTCGGTGGCAAGGACAACTTCCAGGCCGACCGCGACTCCGGCGACGCCATGGCCGCGGCCTTCCCGACCATCCGCACCGCCGCCCTGGAGAACCGTCGCTTCCTGCAACGGGCCGTGGCCCACCTGGCCCGTGAGGCGGGCATCCGACAGTTCCTCGACATCGGCACCGGCATCCCGACGGCGAACAACACCCACGAGGTGGCCCAGTCCGTCGCCCCGCAGTCCCGGGTGGTCTACGTCGACAACGACCCGATCGTGCTGGCCCACGCCCGCGCCCTGCTGACCAGCTCGCCCGAAGGCGCCACCGCCTACATCGACGCCGACCTGCGTGAACCCGAGAAGATCCTGCACCACCCCGAGCTGCGGCGCACCCTCGACCTGGGGCAGCCGGTCGCCCTGATGCTGGTGGCCATCCTGCACTTCGTGGGGGAGGCCGAGGACCCGTACGCCGTGGTCCGCCGGTTGCTCGCGGAACTACCGCCGGGCAGTTACCTGGCCGCCTCGCACGCCACCTACGACCACCTTCCTCCGGACGTCGCCGAGGCCGCCCGGGAGACGACCCGGGCGGGCAACCCACCGGGCGGGATCAACCTGCGCAGCCGGGACGACTTCGCCAGGTTCTTCGACGGCCTGGAGGTGGTCGAGCCCGGCTTCGTCTCGGTCGCCCGCTGGCGGGCCGAGGCCGAACCACAGCCCCGCCCCACGGTGGACGAGGTGAGTATGTACTGCGCACTCGGCCGCAAGCCCTGACCCGTCCCGTCGACCGGCCGGGCCGACGCCGGAGGGCTCCCCGCACGGGCGACCCGACGCTCCGCTCACCCCGCGTGGACTCCTACGCGGCGGGCTGCCTACGGTCAGGCCGGCCCGACCCGGTCCCCGGCGGTGACCCGACCGCCCCGCACCACCACCGCGTACGCCCCGACGCAGGGCTGCGCCCCCAGGTCGGGCACGGGGACCACCCGGTTGCGTCGGGCCGGCCGCCGCAGCGCCTCCGGATCCCCGGGTAGCTCGCCGTGTGCCAGGGTGGGCACCGCGCACCGGGGGGTCGGCGCGACCACCCGCAGCACCACCTCCGCACCGACGCGCAGCTCCCGACCCACCCAGGAGTTCTCCACGAAACCCGTCGCGTCGGTGGCGACGACCAGGTTGGGCCGGTAGCGCGGAGCCGCCTCCCAGGGCAGGTCGAGCGCGTCCAGGCTGGCCGTGGTGAGCAGGTGCAGCGGTGCGAAGTCGACCAGGCTGCCGGCCGGGGCGACGCCATCCAACGGGTTCCCGGTGACCGGCACGTCGGCATCGGCTCCCTCGGCCAGCACCGCGTCCGGGTCGGCCCGGTCCAGCAGGGCGTCGGCGGGCACCGTGCCGGTCAGCGTGACCGACCGGCCGAGCAGCCGGGACAGCGCGGTGTCCAGGCCGTCGTCGGGGTGGGCGTAGCCGGTGCCGTCGGGGAGGGTGAGGCGTACCCGGTCGGGGGCGGCACCGGTCGCGCGGACCCCGAGCAGGGCCGACCACCGGCGGGGCCGCTTCGCGCTGCCGACCCGCCCGGTGTCGCGGTCCAGCACGGCGAGCCGGCGGTCCCCGGCCAGCCCCCGACCGTCCACCATGGCGCCGTGTAGCGGTTCGCCCAGCATCGACTTGACCGGATACCGCCACACCTGAGTCAACACTCCGCCCACCGGCCCAGCGTAAACGGTCAGGTACGCACGGTCCGCGTGGTCGATTCGTCGACCGGCTCGTAACTTTGTCGGATGATCCCACGCTCCCTGGCGCTCAACTCCCGTACGGTCGTGTCCACCGCCGAGCCGTCGTCCGAGGGACCGGTGGGTTTCGTCACCGGCCTGGTGGAGCGGCTCGGCGGCCCCGGCGCGGGGTTGGCGGTGGCGCTGGAGAACCTGTTTCCGCCGATCCCCAGCGAGGTGATCCTGCCGCTGGCCGGCTTTGCCGCCGCCCAGGGGCGGATCAGCCTGGTCTCGGCGATCCTCTGGACCACCCTCGGGTCCGTGGTCGGCGCGTGGGTGCTCTACGGCATCGGCGCGGCGCTGGGGCGCGACCGGATGCGTGCCGTCGCGGCCCGGCTGCCGCTGGTCAAGCTGAGCGACGTGGACCGCACCGAGGCGTGGTTCCTCAAGCACGGGGTCAAGGCGGTGTTCTTCGGGCGGATGATCCCGATCTTCCGTAGCCTCATCTCCATCCCGGCGGGGGTGGAGCGGATGCCGATCCTGACGTTCCTGCTCTACACCACGCTGGGCAGCCTGATCTGGAACACCACCTTCGTGATGGCCGGCTTCCTGCTCGGCGACAACTGGCACGTCGTCGAGGAGTACGTCGGGTCGTTCCAGAAGGTCGTCATCGTGGTCTGCGTCGCCGCCGCCGGCTGGTTCGTGGTCAACCGGGTCCGCCGGGCCCGCGCCGCCCGCGCCGACACCCCGGCCGGCGGCGTCCCGCCCGGCGATGCCGCCGCCGGGCCGGCGGAGCCCGGCGGGGACACGACCTACCGGGGGACCGTCTACCGGGGTGGCGTCTGGGGACGCGACACCGACTGATCCGGCCCCGGCCCCGGCGACGTCCGCCACCGTACGCCGACCGGACTGATCCGTTGCGGCTGCGCGTCCGTACTGCTGTGCGGGGACCGGAACAGGGGGGGCACGATGGCGGAGCCGGATCAGGAGCACCGTCCGACGGCGGGGCAGCAGCAACCGGTCTTCGAGCCGGTGATCGAGGTGACGGGTGAGCCGGTCGAGGTGACCGACGGCGACCGGGCGGACCGGTCGCCGTGGCCCCGGGGGGCGCGGCTGCTGGCCGCCGCGGCGGTGCTGGTGGTCGCGCTCGGCGCGCTCGCGGTGGTGGTGACGATGGCCAACCCGGACCGGCTGGGGATGGTCATCTCCGGTGGCCGCGACGGGGCGCCGCCGGTGGCGGCGACCGCCGAGCCGGGTGGTGCCGGTGCCGCCGAGGCCGCCGCCGGGCGGACCGCGACCGCACCCGTGGGTGAGCTGCGCCGGGCGACCTTCGAGCTGCTGGACGGGGTGACCTCGTTCCGGCTGCGCACCGACGATCTCGGTGCCGACCTGTACCGGATCAGCAGCCCGGCCGACGCCGGCCTGACCCCCCGGCCCGAGGTCTCCGGCGACCGGGTGCAGCTGCGGGTGACCCGCCGGGACCGGCCCGGCCGGGGCGTCGTCGACGTGGTCCTCAACACGCGGGTGACCTGGCGGTTGCGGCTGATCGGCGGGGTCAGCGACCACGTCCTCGACCTCTCCGACGCGCGGCTGTCGGGTTTGGAGCTGATCGGTGGCGCGGCCCGGGTCGACCTGCGGCTACCCCCGACGACCGGCACCCGCACGGTACGGATGACCGGCGGTGTCAACCAGTTCGTGGTCCGGGCGCCCGACGGGCCCCCGGTGCGGGTCCGGGCGGGCTCCGGCGCCGGCAGCGTCGTCTGGTACGGCGATCGGCGGGACGGGCTGGCCCGGGGGGCGACCGTCGGCTCGCCGAACTGGGACCGGGCACCCGACCGGCTCTACCTCGACCTCGTCGCCGGGGCCAACACGGTCACCGTCGTCGAGGACTGAACCGGCCGGCCCCGCGCCCGGGCGGGCGGGCCGGCATAGAGTCGGACGGTGGACCGTACCGAATCGTTGCCGGCGCAGACCCGACCACCCGGCATGGCCGACGAGGACCCGGGCAGCGTGCTGCTGCCCGGCCACGACGTGCCCCTGGGTCGCTACACCACGGTGCGCCGGCTGCTGCCGCAGCGGGCCCGGCGGATGGTCGGGGCGTGGTGTTTCGTGGACCACTTCGGCCCCGACGACGTTGCGCAGCGGCCCGGCATGGAGGTGCCCCCGCACCCGCACACCGGCCTGCAGACGGTGACCTGGCTGCTCGACGGTGAGATCGTGCACCGCGACAGCCTCGGCAACGTCCAGCCGATCCGGCCCGGTCAGCTCAACGTGATGACGTCCGGGCACGGCATCGCCCACTCCGAGCGGTCACCGGCCTCCCACCCGCCGTTGATGCACGGTGTGCAGCTGTGGGTGGCGCTGCCGGATCCGGCGCGGGCCGGTGCGGCCGACTTCGCCCACCACGCCGACCTGCCCCGCTGGCGCACCGGCGACTGGGACCACACCCTGCTCGTCGGTGAGCTGGGTGGCGAGCGGTCCCCGGCGGTGGTGCACACGCCGCTGGTCGGTGCGCAGCTCCAGGCACACGGGCCGGCTCCGGCCACGCTGGGCCTGCGACCCGGCTTCGAGTACGCCCTGCTGGCGATGTCCGGCCGGGCCCGGGTCGACGGACTGTCCCTGGAGCCCGGCGCGCTGCTCCTGCTCGGCGGGGGGCGCGACCGGCTGGAGCTGACCGCCGAACCGGGGAGCCGGCTGATGCTGCTCGGCGGTGAGCCGTTCGACGAGCCGCTCGTCATGTGGTGGAACTTCGTCGGTCGTTCGCACGAGGAGGTGGCCGCCGCCCGGGACGACTGGATGGCCGGCCGGGACCGGTTCGGGCGGGTCGCCGACGACGCGGCCCCGCCGCTGCCCGCCCCGGAACTGCCGACTGTCCGGTTGAAGGCCCGGGACCGGCGGGGGGACCTGCACGGTTGACCCGCCGCCCGGCCGTGTGCTAGCCCACACTATTTCAACAATCAGCCGTACGGGTGATGGCGTGTCATATGATGATCGTGGCAGCGATGCCCACCCGGTTCGGGTGGCCACCCGGCGGTTGGCCGGTGAACAGGCACGCGTGCGCCCCAGGTCACGGTTCGTGACCCGGGGCGCCCGCCTGTGTGGGGACCCCTCCCGCCTCCCGGCCCCGCCGTCTCGCCGGCCGGGCAGCAGACCACCTTCGCCGCCGGCGGCTCAGATGCTCCGCAGGTGTTGTGCGACCCGCAGGTGACGCCTGCGGTCGCCCTGTTCCGCGCGTCGGGCCGGGTCGCCCTCCGGCGCCGGGTCGAGCGCGGCGCAGCGGGCCACCTCGGCGGTGTCGGCGTAGTCCACCGGCGGTAGCGCGCGCAACGCCCGTACCACCTCCGGTGGTGCGCCCTCCCGCTCGGCCTGGCGCACCACGGCGTCGCGCGTCGCCGGGCAGTCCAGCCGGGACAGGTACCGCAGGACCTCGGTTCGACTGGCCACCGGTGAGCCTCCTCGCCGCCTCGTGCCGGTCACGATCGGCGGCGGTTACCCGTCCGCCGGCCGGTCACGCGCCCCGAAGCGGAAAAGTGGCTCGTTGCCGGTGGTACGGCCCGCAGCGGGATCCGGCGTCGGAACCGGACCCGGGCGAGGGCGGGGAACCGGGTCGTTTCCGGGTCGCCGTGGCGGGTAACCGACCGGCCTCATGTCGAAGGGAGCCCCGCATGAACTACGACACCTTCGTCGACCAGGTGGCCCGTCGGGTCCGCACCGACCCGGAGCGGGCCGTGGTGCTGGTCCACGCGACCCTGGCCACCCTCGCCGAGCGGTTGACCGGTGGGGAGGTGCTCGACCTCGCCACCCAGTTGCCCGCGCCGCTGCGGCTGGCACTGCGGCCCAGCCCGAGCACCGAGGCGGCCGAGCGGTTCGGTGCGGCCGAGTTCGTCGCCCGGGTGGCGCAGCGGGCCGACCTGGACGAATCGGCCGCCCGGGACGTGGTGCGGGCGGTCTTCGTCACGGTCCGCGAGGCGGTCAGCGGTGGTGAGTTCGACGATCTGGTGACCCGGTTCCCCCGCGACTACCGGGAACTGGTGGAACCGGCGCTCACCCCCGGGGTGGCCGCCCTGCGCCGGGCCTGACCCCACCGGTCGACCCCGGTGCCACCGGGTGGTCGGGCTCCGGCGTGGGCGTCGGGCCGACCGCCGCCCCGGGCACACAGCCGTTGACCAGGGCAACGACGCCGTGACGGTGGTGCGCCCTGACTTGGCGAGTTGCTCGGACCTGGCCTAACCTGGACCGCACGAGGGGAGTACTTCCCACGAACCATTCCGGTCAGTACGGCGCGCCCCGGGTGCGCCTCGGGTGGTTGCCCACGGCGAACGTGGGTGAAGGAGACCTCGAACATGGCACGGTGTTCGAGGAGGCTCCATGACCGATCTGTCGTACTTTGCTGCCGGTGGGTTGTCGTCGGTCGGCACGCCCACCCTGTGGGCGGTGACCATCGTCGGCGTGCTCGCCCTGCTGGTCCTCGACTTCCTGGTCACCCGACGCCCGCACGAGGTGTCGATCCGGGAGGCGCTGGGCTGGTCGGCCTTCTACATCGCGTTGCCGTTGGCCTTCGGCGGTTGGGTCTGGTACCGCTTCGGCTCCCAGCAGGGCGTCGAGTACCTGACCGGCTACCTGGTCGAGAAGTCCCTGTCGGTCGACAACCTCTTCGTGTTCATGCTGCTGCTGGCCGCCTTCGCGGTGCCCGCGGTGCTCGCCCAACGGGTGCTGCTCTACGGCATCGCCGGGGCGCTGGTGCTGCGCGCGATCTTCATCGCCCTCGGCGCGGCGGCGTTGCAGACCCTCGACTTCGCCTTCCTGCTCTTCGCCATCATCCTGATCGCCACCGCGGTCAAGCTGCTGCGCGACGCCCTGTCCGGGCACGAGCAGGAAGTCGACATCAACAAGATGCGGTCGGTGCGGCTGCTGCGCCGGTTCATGCCGGTCGTCGAGGAGTACCACGGCACCCGGATGACGATCCGGCAGCAGGGTCGCCGGGCCCTCACCCCGTTCGCCCTGGTGGTGGTCGCGGTGCTCGCCACCGACATCGTCTTCGCGGTCGACTCGGTGCCCGCCGTCTACGGCATCACCGAGGACCCCTACCTGGTCTTCGCCACCAACGCGTTCGCGCTGCTCGGGTTGCGGGCGCTCTACTTCGTCCTGCATGCCGCGCTGAGCCGCCTGGTGCACCTCAGCTACGGTCTGGCCATCATCCTGGCCTTCATCGGCGTCAAGCTCGGCCTGCACTGGGCCCACGGGATCTGGTCGGGCGTGCCGGAGATCCCGACCCTGGCCTCGCTCGGCGTCATCATCGGCGTCCTGGCCGTGGTCACCCTGACCAGCCTGCGGGCCACCCGCGACCGGGAGCCCGGCGAGGTCGAGGTCGTCACCGACAAGCACTGACGGTACGCGCCCGGCGGCGACCCGCGACCGGGTCGCCGCCGAAGGCGTGCCGGTCGGCGGGAACCCTCCCGCGCACACCCGCCGGGTGGTACGACTGACGGGTGGGAATCGTGTCACCGGGCTTCCAGGGCCGACGCCGTACGACCGATCCGGCCCTGCCGCCGGGGCAGTACCTGACCGAGGACTTCCCGGTGCTGTCCGCCGGGCCGACCCCCCGGGTCCCGCTGGACCGTTGGGAGTTCGTCCTCGCCACCGAGACCGGCGACGAGTTCCGCTGGTCCTGGGCGGAGCTGATGGCCCTGCCGCAGGAGACCCCCACGGTGGACATCCACTGCGTCACCCGGTGGTCCAAGTTCGGCACCAGCTGGCAGGGCGTCTCGCTGGACGTGCTGCTCGACGGCGTGGACACCGCCGCCGACTACGCCCAGGCCCACTCGTACGGCGGATACACCACCAACCTGCCGCTGGACGACCTGCGTGACGGTCAGGCCTGGGTGGTGCACGGGTACGACGGCGAACCGCTGCCCGCCGAGCATGGTGGCCCGGCCCGGCTGCTGGTGCCGCACCTCTACTTCTGGAAGTCGGCCAAGTGGGTGCGGGGCCTGCGGCTGACCGTGGAGGACGAGCCCGGTTTCTGGGAGACGGCCGGCTACCACGACTACGGCGACCCGTGGCGTGAGCAGCGCTACCAGGGTGACTGAGGTGACCACAGCCGCCCCGGGTGGCCGGGTGGCCGCCCCACTGGGCTGGCGGGTGGCCCGGCTGGCGCAGCGCCGGATCGAGACGCCCACCGCGCAGACCCTCGTCCTGTCGGTGCCCGGCTGGCCGGGACACCTGCCGGGGCAGCACGTCGACGTCCGGCTCACCGCCCCCGACGGCTACCAGGCGGCCCGTTCCTATTCGTTGGCCGGCCCGCCCGACGGCGACCGGATCGCGTTGACCGTGCAGCGGGTGCCCGACGGCGAGGTGTCGCCGTACCTGACCGACGCCTGGGCCGAGGGGGACCCGGTGGAGGTGCGTGGCCCGGTCGGCGGCTGGTTCGTCTGGCGGTCCGAGCAGACCGCGCCGGTCCTGCTGGTCGCCGGGGGTTCCGGGGTGGTGCCACTGATGGCGATGGTGCGGGCCCGCCGGGCCGCCGGCAGCCGGGCGCCGTTCCGGCTGATCTACTCGGTACGCACCCCGGCGGACGTCATCTACGCCGACGAACTACGTACCCGCGCCCGCGACGACTTCGGCCTGGACGTCAGCTACGTCTACACCCGCGAGGCCCCCGACGGGTGGCGGGGCGAGCCGCACCGGATCGGTCTGGCCGACGTGAACACCCACGGCTGGCCGGCGGACCTGGAACCGCTCTGTTACGTCTGCGGTCCGACCGGTTTCGTGGAGACCGTCGCGGACCTGTTGGTGGGGCTGGGCCACCCGACCCGGCGGGTCCGGACCGAACGGTTCGGGCCGACCGGCTGACCGGCGAGGAGAACCGATGACCGAGATGTCCTACCTGGACGGCAACATGCTCGACGGGCCGTTGCGCGAGCTGCTCGCGGTGGACCTGAGCGCGGCGACCGGGCGGTGCGCGTCCTGTGGCATGGTCGGCCCGATGGCCGGACTGCGCGTCTGGGCCCACGCCCCGGGGCTGGTGGGTCGTTGTCCCTCCTGCGCCGAGGTGATGCTGCGGCTGGTCCGGGCCCCCGACCGGGCCTGGCTGGACCTGCGTGGCGCCACCTACCTCCAGGTGCCGATGCCGACCGCCGAACCGTTCCCCCGACCACTCTGACCCGCCACCTGCCTTCGTCCCCGCCGCCGTCGCGGGGTGCGACCGGGCTCGCGGCCGGACGGCCCGGACCCGTGTGGTCCGGGCCCGCGGTCGGCACCTGCGGGTTCCGCCGGTCAGTGCGGTGCGGCGGCGACCGACGCCCGGCGGACCAGCGGGCAGGGCATGGCGACGTGCCGGGCCACCCGGCGGCGGGCCCCCTTCGGCCGGTCGAGCAGCTCCACCATCGTCTCGACCGCCCACGCGCCCATCCCGTGATGCGGCAACGCCACGGTGGTCAGCGCGGGGAACAACCCGTCCGCGATGACCTCCTGGTTGTCGGAGCCGACCACCGACAGCTCCTGCGGCACCCGCAGGCCGAGTTCGGCGGCGGCCCGGTAGACGCCCATCGCCATCCGGTCGGTGAAACAGAACAGCGCCGTCGGCCGGTCGGCCGCGTCGAGCAGGACGCGGGCGGCCCGGTGCCCGCCGGCGGGGTCGCCGACGTCGGCACGTACCAGCTCCGGCCGGTACGGGACCCCGGCGGTCCACAGCGCCTCGCGGTAGCCGAGCAGCCGGCCCCGCGCGGCGGGAACGTCGTCGACGGTGGTGACGAAACCGATCCGGCGGTGCCCGTGGGCGAGCAGTTCCCGCACCGCCGCGGCGGCGCCACCGCGCTCGTCGGGCACCACCGAGGGGAGCGTGGCGTCGTTGCTGCGGGCGTTGAGCAGCACCACCGGCATCGGGCGCAGCTCGTCGGGGACCCGCACCACCCGGTGGTCCGTGGTCGCGTAGAGCACACCGTCGACCCGGTGCCGCGACAGCGCCCGGATCTCCCGCCGTTCGGCCTCGAGGTCGCGTCCGGTGGTGAGCAGCAGCACCCACCCGCGCGCCGATGCGGTCTCCTGCGCGCCGAGGATGAGCCGCCCGGCCTGCCCGGTGGCGGCGATGACGTCGCCGAGCAGCCCCAGCGCGTACGACCGTTGCAGCCGTAGCCCCCGGGCCAGCCCGTTCGCCGCGTAACCGAGTTGCCGGGCCACCGCCTCGACCCGTTCCCGGGTCTGTGCGCTGACCCGGGTGCCGGACTTGTTGTTCAACACGTGGGACACGGTGGTCACCGAGACGCCCGCCGCGGCGGCGACGTCCCGGATGCTCGCCTTCGGTCCCATCGGCTCACCTTCGTGCTGCTCGTGGCTCGGCCGCCGGGGCGACGGTCCGACAACGCTAGCCGAACCGGCCGGGAAGCGGAGACGACGTGCGGCACCCGGTCCACGGGTTGGGCGGGGCGGCGACGGCCCCCGGCACGTGCCGGGCCGGGCGGGTGCTGGCGGTACGGCGGCGTCGCCCGGGCCGATGCCCGCCCGTGCGGTGCACCGGCGGGCATCGACGTCCGGCTCAGATCCGGGAGGTGAAGGCGACCAGCACCTGGTACGGGGCGGGCGTGCCGGTGTTGTCGAAGCAGATCACGTCCACCGGGGCGTCCACCGCGTACGACCACGGCTGGGTCAGGTTGCAGTAGTTGGGCCCGGTGCCCTGCGCGGTGACCTGGGCGTGCGTCTCCTTCTGGCCGAGCTGCTTGAAGGTGACCAGGTAGCGGCCGGCCGGTGCGAGCGGTGCGATGGTGTTGACGCCCACCCCGAGCTGGGAGTTGTCGTTGGTGGGGCCGCCCGCCGCGCTGGCCAGGTGACCGAAGAACTTCGGCGGGGCCAGCGACCCGATCACCGACCGCCCCCGGTGGTAGGAGAGGGTGAAGTCGGTGTTCACCGGCGCACCGGCCTGGTCGAAGCAGAACACGTAGACCAGCACGTCCGTGCCGGAGGCGCCCCACCGGGCCACGGTGCACCGGCGCGGACCGGCGTTCGGCTGGATCGCGGTGGCCTGCACGTTGCCGGCCAGCACCCCGGCCAGCCCGACCCCGGGCAGCCGCACCGACCACTGCCCGACCCCCAGCGGGGCCAGCGCGGCGGGGGCCCCGGTGGACACGTACGACTGGACCAGGCCGCTGACCCCGCCCTGGACGTAGGCGTGTGCGGTGCCGGCCGGCAGCACCCCGGAGCTGGCGGTCCACAGCACGGTGAACCGGCTGTCGTCGCGGGTGCCGCCGGGGGCGAAGCACTGCACGTCGACGATCTCGTCGGTGCCCGACTGGAACCAGCGCACCACGGTGCAGTAGTGCCCGGCCCGGTCCACCGGGGTCACGTGCGGCACCCCGCGCGCACCGGCGCCGATCTGCGGGAAGCGTACCTGGAACCGGCCCGGGGCGAGCTTGATGCCGGTGGCCCAGGCGGCCGGGAAGGCGGTCTTCCAGGTGCCCCACTGCCGGGTGGTGTCCAGCACGGTCCAGCTGGTGACGGTGGGGTTGTCGACGTAGGCGAAACCCCAACGGTCCGCGGTGGCCGCCGCGGCGGGTGCGGTCGGCGCGAGCCCCACGGCCGCCAGCAGGGCGGCCAGTGCGACGGCGACGACACGGCGAACTCTCATCTGTCCCTCCGATTGGTGGTGGTCGAACAGGAACTCAGCGTGAGCGGAAGGCGCGTCGAAAGCAACGGTGTCGTCTACGCGGTGTGACTACAGTCGGGAGCCCGTCACTGATGTATCAGGCGGGCCGGAACGCCCTCGTGCACCGCACGCGTCCTCGCGCGGCGGCGGGAACGGTGACTCCGGGTCACCGGCCGCCCCGCTCCGCTCCGCCCCGGCGCGCTCCGCCCCGCTCCGGTGCGACGGTGCCGGGGCGATCCGACACGTTTGTCGTGCTGACCGCCGGGAAGGGAGCGGGCATGACGAAACCTCGTGTGGTGATCGTGGGCGCCGGTTTCGCCGGTTACCACGCGGCGAAGACGTTGCGGCGGTTGGCCGGTGGGCGGGCCGAGATCGTGCTGCTGAACTCGACCGACTACTTCCTCTATCTGCCGCTGCTGCCCGAGGTGGCCGCCGGGGTGGTCGAGCCGACCCGGATCTCGGTCCCGTTGACCGGCACCCTGCCCGGGGTGCGGGTCGTCGTCGGCGAGGCCGACCGGGTCGACCTGGCCAACCGCTGGGTGGGTTTCACCAACCCGGAGGGGGAGCGGGGCCAACTGGCCTACGACCGGCTGGTGCTCTGCGTCGGCAGCGTCAACAAGCTGCTGCCCATCCCCGGGGTGACCGAGTACGCCCACGGCTTCCGGGGCCTGCCCGAGGCGGTCTACCTGCACGACCACGTGGTCCGCCAGATCGAGCTGGCCGAGCAGGCGCAGGACCCGGCCGAGCAGCAGGCCCGCGCCACCTTCGTGGTGGTGGGGGCGGGTTACACCGGCACCGAGGTCGCCGCGCACGGGCAGCTCTTCACCGACGCGTTGCACGCGCAGCGCCCCCGGTTGACGGTCCGGCCCCGGTGGATGCTGCTGGACGTCGCCCCCCGGGTCCTGCCGGAGCTGGACGAGCGGATGTCGCGCACCGCCGACCGGGTGCTGCGTCGTCGGGGTGTCGACGTCAGGATGGGCACCTCGGTCGCCGAGGCCACCGCCGACGGGGTACGCCTCACCGACGGCGAGTACGTCCCGACCTGCACGCTGGCCTGGTGCGTCGGGGTCCGTCCCGACCCGTTCGTGGCCGAGTTGGGGCTGCGGACCGAGAAGGGCCGGTTGGTGGTCGACGAGTACCTCAACGTCCCCGGTTTCCCCGAGGTGTACGCCTGCGGCGACGCCGCCGCCGTGCCGGACCTGACCCGCCCCGGCCAGGTCTGCACGATGACCGCCCAGCACGCGCAGCGGCAGGGGAAGCTCGTGGCGCGCAACATCGCCGCCTCCTACGGCCAGGGCCGGCGTCACCCGTACAAGCACCACGACCTGGGTTGGGTGGTCGACCTCGGTGGGAAGGACGCGGCGGCCAACCCGCTGAAACTGTCGCTGTCCGGGTTGCCCGCCAAGGCGGTCACCCGGGGCTACCACCTGCTGGCGATGCCCGGCAACCGGGCGCGGGTGAGCGCCGACTGGGTGCTCGACGCGGCGCTGACCCGCCCGGCGACGCAGCTCGGCCTGGTCCCGGCCAACGCCGTGCCGTTGGAGAGTTCCTCGCCCGAGGTGCCGGCGCGCACCCGCTGACCGAAGCTGATCGGTCCGGCCGCCGGCTCACCCCCGGCGGCCGGGCCGGGCCGCGTCGGACCCGCCGACATCGTCACCCCTGCGGTGGCCGACGGGTCCGAACTCGCGCAGCAGCACCTGGACGACCCCGGCCGCCGGGATGGCCAACAGCGCCCCGACCAGCCCGGCCAGATCGGCCGCGACGAGCACGCTGACCAGCACGGTGAGCGGGTTCAGCCGGACCGCCCGGGACATGATCAGCGGTTGCAGCAGATGGTTCTCCACCTGCTGGTAGACGACGAAGAAGACCAGCACCACCAGCCCGGCGGTGGGGGAGCGCAGGAAGCCGGCCCCGGACGCGACGACCGCCCCGAGCGTCGCGCCGACCAGCGGAACCAGGTCGGCGATCCCCACCAGTAGCGCGATCACCGCCGCGAACGGCACCCCCACCAGCACCAGCACGACGTACGTCCCCAGTCCGCAGATCACGCTGATCAGCAGGTTGCCGCTGAGATAGCCGGTGATGACCCGCGAGGTGCCCCGCCCGATCCGCCGCAACCGCACCCCCGTGCCGGCACCGACCGCCCCGAGCATGGTCCGGATGATCCAGGGCGCCTCCAGGACCATGAGGTAGGCCAGCACGACGACGGTGACCAGGCCGGCGAGGGTCCGCAGGACGCCCCGGAACAGTTCCACCGCAGGCTGGCGCAGCTCACCGCCGTACCGCTGGACCTGGTCGCCGTGGCGACGGGCGTAGTCCAACAGGCCGGTCCGGTCGAGCAGGCCGCCCAGCGGTCCCTGCCCGGCGCGGGCCTGCCGCAGCAGTTCGGGGGCCCGGTCGGCGAACCGTCCCAGCTCGTCCAGCAGCGGCACCAGGATCACCGCGCCCACCGCCGCCAGCAGCCCGAACACGGCCAGGAAGACCAGCAGGGTGGCCGTGGCCCGGTGCCGCACCAGCCGGCGCTCCACCAGGTCCACCAGGGGTCTGAGGGCCATCGCGAGGAACGCCGCGAGCAGGATCCAGATCAGCACCCGACGGGTGGACCAGAGCAGGCCGAGCCCGATGACGACCGCCAACACCAGACCGATCACGATCAGCGCCCGGCGGGCGGTACGACGATCGTCGGTGGTCCCCATCCGGCGCGGCTACCCCCGGTCGGAGCCCGGAAACCGTTCTGCCGGACCCCCGGCGGGCGGCGGCTTCACTCGCCGGGGGTGAGGGGCGCTCACCCGTCCGGGGCAGATCATCGAGGCGACCGGAGGTCTTCCGAGGCACGCGGAAGGGAAGGTCGTCATGAAGAGGATCGTGGAGATTGTTCCGGCTCGTCCCGGCTGGTACTCGCGGTGGCGGATCGGCCCCGAGGCGACACGGTGCTACCCGGTGAGCCTCTGGGCGCTGGTGGAGGAGGCCGACGGTTCCGGTCGTGAGGTCGTCGGTGTGGACTGCGCCGGGCAGTGGCCGGGAGCGGAGGAGAACGAGTCGGGTGGGGGATTCGTCCGTTACCTGTTCCAGCTGCCCGATTCCGGTCCTCCGGAGGACGTCGAACGACCCTCCCCCGTCGAGGTCCGGTCGACCGGTCCCCGCCGGCAACCCGCCGTCGTGACGCAGGAGCCCGCCGTCGCCGGATGACCGTCGGCCGTACGCCGACGGGGTCGACCGGGCCGCCCGCCGCCCGCCGCCGGCCCCGGCACGAACATGACCGGGGCGTAGCTGACCCGCCCGGACCCCTCCCGGCCCCCGGCCCCTGGTCCCAGGGTCGGGGGCCACCCCGGCAGCCGGGTGGCTCAGCCCACCTCGCGGACATCGTCGGCGGCACCTGCCGTCGGTCGCTCCACGGCCAGCAGCTCGGTCAGGCCGGTGCGGTCGAGCAACTGCTGGAGCCGGTCACCCACCCCGGTCAGCCGCAGCGGCCCGACGCCGCCCCGGCTGAGCACCAGGAAGGCGCTCAGGCCCGACGAGTCGCACAGACCGACCCCGCCGAGGTCGACCGTCAGCTCGTGGCAGCCGTCCGCGCGGACCCGGGCCGCCGCCTCGAGCAGCTCCGGAGCGGTGTCGAAGTCGAGGTCACCGGTCAACCGCAGCCGGGCGTGGCCGGCATCGGGCCGGGTCACCTCGATGGACAACAGCTGCGGGCGCATGCCCTCATGTTCCCAGCAACCCCGGACCGGGAAACGTCGGGGGTTCGCGGGACCCATCCGGGGCCGGGCGCGGTCGCCGGGGGTTCAGGCGGTGGCGGCGGGTGGCTTCGGTGCGGCGACGGCGGACTGCTCCGGCGCCTGACGGGCCAGTAGCCCGGTGACCCCCGTCATGTCCAGGATGGTCCCCAGGAACCGGGGCGTGGCTCGCAGGCGGATCAGCGTCCCGGCCCGCTGGCCCTCGCGCCAGGCGTGCACGATGACCGACAACCCGGTGCTGTCGATGAAGGTCAGGCCGGCGAAGTCGATGACGATCACCGGAGGCCGGCCCGTGAGCAACCGGTCGATCTCGGCGCGCAACGGCGCGGAGGTGGTGTAGGCCAGCTCACCCCCGACCGCGATGACCGGTGACCGGGGGTCGGACCCGTCGACCGACATGGTCAGCGGGGCAGCTTCGAAAGTCCTGCCAGGGGATGCCACAGCGCGCCTTTCCGCAGGGCCGACGGTCGGGCTGGATCAGCCGGATCGTAACAATCTCCCGGCGGGTCCGCAGGAGCGCGTATCCGGGCCGCCGGGTGCCGTGCGGTGGCGGAACCCGCCGTGCGGCGTAGGCTGAGCGGAACAGATTGGCGCATACGGACGACCTCCGCGGCCCGGCGAACGGTGACAGGCGGACGGTGACAAGGGGAGTGGGGCTCAGCTGGTGGCTGCTGCCGACGTCAGGGGTTTCGACCCGGGCGACGGACGGATCTCCACGCCGAGTGCCGGACGGGCTCCGGCCCGGTCCGTCGGCGCCCCCGCCGTGCTGCCCCCGCTGGCACCGGACGGCACCAGCCCCGAGCCCGCCCGGTCCGAGCCCGCCTGGTCCGAGCCCGCCTGGTCCGAGGTCGTCGAGCACTTCCGTGAGGGCCTGATCATCTGTGACTCCGACGGCGTGGTGAGGCACGTCAGCCCCGTCGCCGAGCGGTTGCTGCCCGAGGTGACGCCCGGTCGTGGCCTGGCCGCCGCCGGGCTCGCCGTGCTGACCGGGGTCACCGACCCCGACGGGTTCGGCCATCACGGCCGGCGGCTGCGGATCCGCCGGGTGGCGCTGTCCGGGTCCCGCAGCTGTCTGTACGTCGAGGACGTCACCGACAGCGTCTCCCGGGCGGACGCGCTGCTCGCCGAGCGGGCCCGGTCCGCCTTCCTCGCCGTCGTGGGGGAGAAGCTCGGTAACCCGCTGCACCCCGACCGGGCCGCCGCCGCCGTCATCCGGCTGACCGTACCCACCCTGGCCGAGGTGGCGGTGCTGGTGCTGGCACCCCGGTCCGGGCGGGCCCGGTGGTGGCGGGCGACCCGGGCCGACCACGAGTCCCCCACGGTGGACAGCGGCGTGCTGCCCGCCGCCGCACTGCCCCCGGCGATCGCCGAGGGGCTGTCCGGTGTCGAGCCGCATGCCGTGGACTGGCTCGTCGAGCAGGCGGTCGAGGCCGGTTGGCTGCCGGGGCTGGCCACGTCGGAGGTGACCGCCCGGATGGTCTCGCTGCCCGGCCGGGAGGCCCCGGCCGGGGTACTGCTGGTGGCCCGCCGCACCCGCTGGTACGACGAGGCCGACCTGGATCTCGTCCGGGCCTTCGCCGCCCGGGCCGGCGCCGCGCTCACCACCGCGGTCCTCTACCGCAACCAGGCCGAGGTGGCCGACACCCTCCAGGCCAGTCTGGTGCCGGTGGAGCCGCCCGAGGTGACCGGCGTGCAGTGGGGGACGGCCTACCGGCCGGCGCAGGCGAGCCTGCGCATCGGTGGCGACTTCTACGGCGCGCACCGGCTGGCCGACGGTGGCGCGGTGTTCTTCCTCGGCGACGTCTCGGGCAAGGGGGTGGAGGCCGCGGTCTTCACCGGCCAGTTGCGTCAGTGTCTCCAGGCGCTCCATCGTGTCGAGTCGCACCCCGGCCGGCTGGTGAAGCTGCTCAACGACGCCCTGCTGGAGACCACCCAGGCGCACGGTCAGGGCCGCTTCGCCACCCTGGTGCTCGGGACGGTACGCCCGCACCGCGACGGCGGCCTGTCGCTGACGATGGCCGGTGGCGGGCACCTGCCGCCGCTGGTGCTGCGCAACTCCGGCGAGGTCGAGACGGTGCCGCTGCGCGGCATGCTGATCGGCGTGGTCCCCGACCCCCGCGTCGGTGAGGTCACCGTACGCCTGGCCGTGGGGGAGACCTGTCTGCTCTACAGCGACGGGGTGACCGAGGCCCGGGGCGGTCGACGTGGTGACGAGCAGTTCGGCCAGGACCGGTTGGTCCATGCGGTGACCGCCTGCCACCGGATGCCCGCCCCGGCGCTCGCCGAGCGGGTCGAGCAGGTCACCTGCGACTGGCTGGGGCACGGTGACCACGACGACATCGCGGTGCTGGCCCTGCGGGCGACCGGGCCGGGCGGTCGTCCCCGACGGCACCTGCACTCCGTCCCGGCTGTCCCGGGCACGGCCGAGAGGAACCCCCGATCGTGACCGTCCCGACCGCCCCGGTCGACCCGGCGCACGCCTTCGCCGACTTCCTCGCCTGTCTGGAGGAGGCGGACGAGTACGGCGCGATCGAGGTCGCCACCGGGTTGCTCGACGCCGGTGTCCCCGCGGAGCGGGTGCTGCTCGACCTGGTCGCACCGGCCCAGGTCGAGGTGGGTGAGCGGTGGGCCCGCAACGAGTGGAGTGTGGCGCAGGAACACGCGGCGACCCACATCAGCGAGCGGGTGGTGGCGGCGATCGCCGGGTACGCCGATCCGCGTCCCACCCGGGGGCGGATCGTGGTGGCCTGCATGGATGGTGAGTGGCACGCCCTGCCGCCCCGGCTGGTCGCGGAGGTGCTGCGACTGCGCGGCTGG
This sequence comes from Micromonospora sp. CA-248260, assembly GCF_050942205.1. Classification (NCBI taxonomy): domain Bacteria; kingdom Bacillati; phylum Actinomycetota; class Actinomycetes; order Micromonosporales; family Micromonosporaceae; genus Micromonospora; species Micromonospora sp. CA-248260. Next base: position 2,963,755 of record NZ_CP192021.1, read on the forward strand.
CAGGTGACGTTCCTGGGGGCCAGTGTGCCGGCTGCGCACCTGGTGTCCTACCTGCACCGGCACGACGCGCACGCGGTCGCGGTCGCGTGTGCCCTGCCCATGCGGCTGCCGTACGCGCACCGGATGATCGAGGCGTGCCGGCGCTCGGACGTGCCGGTGGTGGTCGGCGGGCGCGGGTTCGGTGTGGACGGCCGGTGGGCCCGGCGGCTCGGGGTCGCCTGGGCGGCGGACGCCCCGGGCGCGGCCGACCTGGTCGCCGACGAGCGGCGGTTGCGTCGGGTTCCACCTGCGGAGCTGTCCCACCTCGCCGACCACGAGTACGCGGGCCTGGTGAAACGGCGTGGTGAGCTGATCGACTCGGCGGTGGCGGACCTGCGGGTCCGGGTGCCGTCGGTCGGGGAGTACACCTCGACGCAGTGGGATGCCACGATCGGTGATCTCGGCTACATCGTGGATTCGCTGGCCGCCGCCGTCTACGTCGACGACCCGGAGTTGTTCACCGACTTCGTGTCCTGGCTGGCGACGATCCTGGCCAGTCGGGGGGTACCGACCGCGGCGGTCGCGTCGACCCTGGGCCACTACGGGCACGCCCTGCGTGACTTCCCCCGGGCGGGACGGTTCGTGGCGCTGGGTGTGGCGGCGACCGTCGCATCCGGGGTCGTCCGGCACTGACGCGGCGTTGCGGGGCGCCCGGGGAGCGCTGCGTATACTTGCTGCACTGCAAGGGTCTTCCTGCGGTGGAAGCGAGAGGGACGACGTTGACCTTCACCGTCACGCACGACGAGCGCGATGGTGGCGGCGTGTGCCTGCGGCTCGCGGGCGAGTTGGATCTCGGTGCGGCCGGGGCGCTCAACGCCGAGATCGACCGGCTCGTGGCCGACGGCGAGCGGCACCTGCTGCTCGACCTCGGCGCGTTGACCTTCTGCGATTCCACAGGCATCGCGGCCTTCGTGCGCGGTGACAACCTGACGGCCGCCCGGGGCGGGTGGTTGCGGCTGTCCGGGGCGACCGGCCGGGTGGATCGGGTTCTCCAGATCACCGGGCTGGCCGAGGTGCTGCGTTACCAGCCGGACACCGCCGACCCGCGGTCGCCGTCCGCCCGGTGATGGGCTAAATTTCCCCGCCAGCGGATGACCGACCGGTTTCCCACCTCGCGGATGACCGCGTTCGGTTCTCCCGCCGACGGGGTACCGAGACCGTCGTCCCCGATCGCCGAGACAGACAGGTTGGACCCATGGACCGAGGCGCCACGAACCCCGTCCGCATCCTGGTGGTCGACGACGACCCGGGTGACGTGCTGATGATCGAGGAAGCCCTGGCGGATTCCGAGATCGCCAAGGTCATCGACGTGGTCGGTGACGGCCAGGAGGCGATGGAGTTCCTGCGTCGGGAGGGCCGGCACGTCGACGCCCGACGCCCCGACGTGATCCTGCTCGACCTGAACATGCCCCGGATGGACGGGCGTCAGGTGCTCGGCGAGGTCAAGCAGGACGACGACCTGCGGACGATCCCGATCGTGGTGCTGACCACCTCGAACGCGGACACCGACATCGTGGGCAGCTACAGCCTGCAGGCCAACGCCTACGTCACCAAGCCGATCGACCTGGACGACTTCAACGACGTGGTGCGCCGGATCGACGAGTTCTTCGGCCGGGTCGTGGTGCTGCCGAAGCGTTCCTGACCGCGCGGTTCGCCCCGGCGCGTCCCCCGCGCCGGGGCCCGGTCGGCCGCCGGCCCCGCAATTGCTGAACATTTTTCCTGAACCGCCCCCGTGTCGGCCGGCTGCCGCCAGGATCGAGCTGGAACAGACGTATCAGCTTCCTGGGGGGCGACACGTGATGAGGTTCTCCGTCGTGCGGTCCGGCTCCGACCGGCAACAGGCCGATTCCTTCCTGGACGAGCTCGGAGTCCGGTTGACCCGACTCGCCGCGCGGGCGGAGGTGATCGCCGGCGCGGGGCGGGATTGGGATCAGATCCGCCAGGAGACCACCCTGCTCCTGGCGATGGTCGACCGGCGGCGGGCCGACGCCGGCCGGGCGGTCCGCCCGGCGGAGCCGGCGGCCGAGCTGCTGGCCCGGGCCCGCGACGAGCTGGACGCCGCCCGGGAGGAGGCCCGGCAACTGCGGGAGCGGGTGTACGCCGAGGCGGTGCAGGCCAGGCGGGAGTTCGAGGCGTCGCTGCACGAACGGCGGCACCGGGCCGCCCGGGCGGATCAGCTCCTGACCGGGGTGGCCGTCGAGACGGTGCCGGTCGACACCCCGACCGCCGCCGCCGGGGGTGTGCCGGCGACCCGGGTGGCCACCGGCGTCGACGAGGTGCCGGCCGACCAGCCGGAGCCGGGGACCTGGGTGGCCTGACCGGGCCGCACCCGCTGCCGGCGACCCACCCGGGGCCGTCGGGCCTCAGCGGTCGATGCCGCCACCTGCGGCGACCGCCCGGGGTCGTCGGGCCTCAGTGGTCGGCGCCGCCACCGCTGCGGCGACCGCCCGGGGTCGTCGGGCCTCAGGTCAGCGCGGCCACCACGGTGGTGGCCCGCTGCTCGTGCCGTGCGTAGGCGTGGGGGTAGGCGGAGATCTGCACGGCCTGCGCGGCGGCGGTGACGCTGAGCTCCCGCCAGCCGGGGATCTTGGCCAGCGCCGCATAGAAGGCCCGAGCCGCATAGTCGGGGCGCATCAGCTGGGCGACGGTGCCCCAGCCGCTGCTCGGGCGTTGCTGGAACAGGCCGACCGAGTCGTGGTCGGAACCGCTGCCCTGGTGCGGGTGGTCGTACGACTCGGGCAGCACGTCGCTGGCGAGGTTGTGCAGGTCGCTCTCCTGCATGGCGGTGGCGACGGCGACCACCATGCCGCGTCGGGGCACGCCCAGATCGACACCGGCGTCGACGATCTTCTTGGCGTTGTCCATCTGGACCGGGGTGAGGCCGGCGACCGGACGGGGCCGGCCCGGCTTCCTCGGTGTCGGTGAGGCGCTGCGGGCGGCCGGTGGATGCGGGCTCGCCGACGCCGGGGCGGCCGGGGGCGAGGCGGCCCGGTCCCGTGCGCGGGAGGCCCGCTGTTCGTCGGCGGCCCGGTCGGCCAGCACCTCCTGCACCGGCCGGGGCCGCTGCCGGTCGACGTGGTGCGTGCCGGCGAACGCGATGAGCCCCAGACAGCAGGTGACGCCGCCGGCGAGGGCGATCCGGGCGGGGACCGAGGCGAACGGGGTGCGGACGCCCCGCCGGGGCGGCTCCGGTGCGCGGTGCCGGCCGATCCTCCGTTCGTCCGAGGTGGCCCCGGTCGAAGGGTCAGCCGCGTGCTGTCGGGCCGGTCGCTGCTCATCGGTGTCGTCGGGGTGCACCCGCCGAGGCTAGAGAGGTTTCGGCCGCGGACCACCGCCGTGCCGGGTGGCCTACGCCACAACGGGTCACTTTCCGCCCGGATCTTCTCCGCATATCGCTATGGAAGCCGCGTAAGACTCAGACCGCTTCTGTCGCTTATAGTATTACTTATTAATGCGATAGCGGGCAGAATATCATCGTTGCTGATCGATCGGTGGGCATCGTTCGTCCGGTGGGGGCGATGGTGGCCGTACCACCGATGGCGCCTCCACCGGCCGAACGATGTGGCTCAGTGCCGGCCGTTGTCGGCCGCGCTCACCGTCAACCGGTGCCGGCTGCTGTCGTCGCTGGAGAACGGCCAGAGCCGGTCGGCGTACGCGACCAGCTCGGCCAACTGGTCGCGGCTCAACCCCACCGACGAGATGCTGGCGTGCACGTCGGCCCGGTACCGGCCGTCGTCGTCGCGTCCCAGCTTCGCCTCGGCGGTCACCTGCACCGTGTGCGCCTCGTCGGTGATCTCCCCGGCCGCCTCGACCGCCGCGTGGTGCAGGCAGGAGGCGAAGGCGGCGGCGAGCAGCTGCTCCGGGGTCAACCCCGTGCAGTGCGGCGCGAGCGGCGACGCCAGCGCGGTGGAGAGCCCACCGTCGTCGGTGCGTACGTGCCCGCCCGTGGCGGTCGCGCTGGCCTCGTGCAGCCAGGAACTCGGATCCGGCATCGCGTTCCTCCCTCACTCGTGGGCCGGATTCCCGGCCACGAACGGGTGAAACGCCGTGCCGCGCGGCCGGCGGAACCGGGATCAGACCGATCCGGTACGCGACCAGTCGTGCAACGCCACCACCTCGGTCGCCTCCGCCGCCGCCCGCTCGGTCCAGGGCGACATCGACGCCGTCCGGGGCCGGGGCACCGGTGCCAGCATCGGCACGTAGACCCGGGCGTCGACCACCTCCGCCAGCTCCAGCGCCGCCACCAGACTGCTGGGCCGCTGCCGGGGGTCGTCGTCGAGGCAGCGCCGGCACAGGTCCACCACCTCGGGTGGCAACCCCGCGATCGGCGGCAGCGGTTCCGCCGTGATCTTCCACCGGGCCCCGACCAGTTGGGTGGCGGTGGTCCCCGCCGCGTACGGCAACCGGCCGGTGAGGCAGTAGTAGAGCAGGACCCCCACCGCGTACATGTCGGCGGCGGGGGTGGCCGGCTGCCTGTCGAACTGCTCCGGGGCCAGGTACGCCGGGGTGCCCACCACCATGCCGTCCGGGCTGCGGTCGGGGGCCCCCGCCGGGGTGGCGATGCCGAAGTCGAGCACCTTCGCCCCCGACGGGGTGAGCATGACGTTGGCCGGTTTGACGTCGCGGTGCACGATGCCGTGGGCGTGCGCCGCGGCGAGCCCGGCGGCCACCTCGGCGCAGACCCGTACGGCGATGCGCCAGTCCAACGGCCCGGCCCGCAGGTGCGCGGCGAGGGTCTCCCCCTCCACCAGCTCCATCACGATGTACGGCATCTCCCGGCCCGGCAGCGTCGTGGAGGTGCCGAAGTCGTGGACACTGGCGACGTTGGGATGCACGAGCCGGGCGGCGGAGCGGGCCTCGGTCCGGATCCGCTCGACGGAGGTCTCCTCGCCCCGGTGGGCGGGGGACATCAGCTTGACCGCGACCGGCCGGTCCAGCACGACGTCGTGCGCCCGCCAGACCTCCGACATCCCACCCATGCCGATGCGCTGTTCGAGCTGGTACCGCCCGGCGAGCGTCCTCATCGACCCGCTCCTGTCCATGCCGACCGCGTCGCCGGGATGGCGATGGCGCTGCCGAGCCGGTACCCGGCCGCTGCGCAGGGCAAACCGTCCGCCCGCCCCGGTGGACCCCGGAACCGCCAGGTGCCGGCCCGTCGTGCGGCCTCCGTCGTGCGGCGTCCGTCGTGTGCCCCCGGCCCGGCCGGGTGTGCGGTAGCTTGCCGGGGTGGCCGGCGTACCGTCGGCCCACCACCGGGAGGGTCGATGGGCGAGGTGACCGTACGCTTCCTCGGTGGGCCGGCCCACGACCTGGTCAGGGCGTTGCCAGCCGACCCGGCGGGCGCGCCGCCGGTGCGCTGGGTGCTGCGCCACCCGGACACCCCGCCGACCCCGGGCGGGGGCGGCCCCGACCACCTCTACCAGCGGGACCGGCCGACCGCCGACGGGGTCTGGACGATGTCCTTCGTGCACACCTACCCGCTCGGCGCGGGCCAGTAGCGGCCCACAGAAGCACGATCGGCCCACCCGACCCCGTCCGGCCCGGTACGGTCGAGCGGGGCCGCCGCACGCGCACAGCCGGCACACAGGATGCGCATAGATCAGGACCAGCAACCGGTCCCACGATGGGGGCATGGTGACCGACGGGCAGACCGTACCGAACCGGATCGAGCTTCGCCGTCCCGACGGTGAGCCCGTCCGGGTGCTGGTGGTCGACGACGAACCTACCCTGACCGACCTGCTCTCGATGGCACTGCGCTACGAGGGCTGGCAGGTGCGCAGCGCGGGCAACGGGATGGCGGCGCTCAGCGCGGCCCGGCAGTTCCAACCCGACGCGGTGGTGCTCGACGTGATGCTGCCCGACCTGGACGGCTTCCAGGTGCTGCGCCGGCTGCGCGAGCAGACCCCGACCGTGCCGGTGCTGTTCCTGACCGCCCGTGACGCGGTCGAGGAACGGATCGCCGGGCTGACCGTCGGCGGCGACGACTACGTCACCAAGCCGTTCAGCCTGGAGGAGGTCATCGCCCGGTTGCGCGCCCTGCTGCGGCGTACCGGCTTCGCGGTGACCGCCCGGGAGGAGGCCGTGATCACCGTCGGCGACCTCACCCTCGACGAGGACAGCCACGAGGTACGCCGGGGCGACGACCTGATCACCCTGACCGCCACCGAGTTCGAGCTGCTGCGCTACCTGATGCGCAACCCGCGCCGGGTGCTGAGCAAGGCGCAGATCCTCGACCGGGTCTGGAACTACGACTTCGGTGGGCAGGCCAACGTGGTCGAGCTGTACATCTCGTACCTGCGTAAGAAGATCGACGTGGGACGCCGCCCGATGATCCACACCTTGCGCGGCGCCGGTTATGTCCTCAAGCCCGCGCCGTGACCCGGTCGGCCGGCTGCGTCGCCGGCTGTCCGGTGCGGTCCGGGCACGGTGGCTGGCCGGTTGGTCCCTGCGCCGCCGGCTGGTGCTCACCGTGGTCGCGCTGCTCGCGCTGGTCAGCGTCGGCATCGGCGGGCTGACCACGATCGCGCTGCGGCACTTCCTGATCAACCAGGTCGACAACCAGTTCGCCATGGACAACCGCCGCTTCGACAGCCGGCTGCCCTGGGACCGATCCCCGGACCAGCCGCGCCCTCTCGACCAGTCCGCCAACCGGCAGGGGTCACCCGATCCACCGCCGACGTTCCCGGTCGGCTCGGTCGGTATGCGGGTCACCCCGCAGGGGGAGACGTCGGCCCGCATCCGTAGCAGCTCCGGGGCGACCGAGGCGCTCACCGCCGCCGAGGTCGCCCCGCTGACCCGGCTACCCACCGACCGTGCGCCGCACACCGTCGCACTCGGCGACCGCGGTGACTACCGGGCGGTGTCCCGCCGGCTCCCCGATGGCGACATCCTGATCTTCGCCATCCCGCTGCAGCTGGTGCAGGAGACGGTGTGGTGGATGGTCGTCGCCCAGGCGGGCGTCGCGGCCGCCGGTCTGCTCGTCGCCGGCAGCCTGGGCGCGTTGATCGTCCGGGCCACACTGCGTCCGCTGCACCGGGTGGCGGCCACCGCCGGAAGGGTCGCCGAGCTGCCGCTGGACCGGGGCGAGGTGGCCCTGTCGGTGCGGGTGCCCGACGCCGACACCGATCCGCGTACCGAGGTGGGGCAGGTGGGCGCGGCGCTGAACCGGATGCTCGGTCACGTCGCCGCCGCGCTCGCCGCCCGGCAGGCCAGCGAGACCCGGGTACGCCAGTTCGTCGCCGACGCCTCGCACGAGCTGCGCACCCCGTTGGCCGCGATCCGGGGCTACGCGGAGGTGGCCCGCCGGGGCCGCGACCAGGTGCCGCCGGACGTCGCCCACGCGCTGCGCCGGGTGGAGTCCGCCAGCACCCGGATGACCAGCCTCGTCGACGACCTGCTGCTGCTGGCCCGGCTCGACTCCGGCCGGCCGCTGGCCACCGGGCCGGTCGACCTGACCGCGCTGGTGGTGGACGCGGTCAGCGACGCCCACGTGGCCGGCCCCGAACACCGGTGGCAACTCGACCTGCCCGACGAGGCGGTGGAGGTGCCCGGTGACGCCGTCCGGCTGCACCAGGTGGTGGCGAACCTGCTGGCCAACGCCCGGGTGCACACCCCGCCCGGCAGCACCGTCACCACCCGGCTCGCCCCGATGCCCGGCGCGGTGCAGATCAGCGTCACCGACGATGGCCCCGGGGTGCCGGCGGAGCTGCGCGACGAGGTCTTCGAACGGTTCGCCCGGGGGGACAGCTCGCGGTCCCGGGAACACGGCAGCACCGGCCTCGGCCTGGCCATCGTCGCCGCCGTGGTCGAGGCTCACCACGGCACCGTCGCGTTGGAGAGCCGACCGGGCCGCACCGTCTTCACCGTACGGCTGCCGGACTCCACCGCCCCCGCGCCCCCGTCCTCGGACCCGCCGACACCGGCACGTCCCGCCGCCCCCGCGCCGCAGGTTTCCGTCGCGCCCGCGCGGTCGGACGGCGACGGGCCCGCGTCCCCGGATTCCACAGCGCACGCATAGCCAGGGCACGGGATCGACCCAACCAGCCCGGCCAGGCTGACCGCATGGACAGAACCGAGAGCCTGCTGACGACGCCGGCCAGCCCGCCGGACGCCGCGACCGCACCGCCGGCCCGGTCGGCGACCGTTCACCCGGACGCGGGCGACGCGCCCCCACGACGGGACCCGCGCTGGGTCAGACCCGCGCTGGCCGTGCTGCTGCTCGGCACCGCCCTGCTCTACCTGTGGGGCCTGGGGGAGTCCGGCTGGGCGAACTCGTTCTACTCGGCGGCCGTGCAGGCCGGTGCGGAGAGCTGGAAGGCGTTCTTCTACGGCTCCTCCGACGCGGCCAACTCGATCACCGTCGACAAGACGCCAGCCTCGCTGTGGCTGATGGCCCTGTCGGTACGGATCTTCGGGCTGAACAGCTGGGCGATCCTGGTGCCGCAGGCGTTGCTCGGCGTCGCCTCGGTCGGCGTCCTGTTCGCCACCGTCCGCCGCTGGTACGGCCCGGCCGCCGGCCTGATCGCCGGGACGGTCCTGGCGCTCACCCCGGTCGCCACCCTGATGTTCCGGTTCAACAACCCGGACGCGCTGCTGGTGCTGCTGCTCGTGCTCGGCGCGTACGCCACGGTGCGGGCGGTGGAGACGGCCAGCACCCGGTGGATCGTGCTGGTCGGGGTGCTGGTCGGCTTCGGCTTCCTCACCAAGATGCTCCAGGCGTTCCTGGTGGTCCCGGTCTTCGCCGGGGTCTACCTGCTGGCCGCGCCGACCGGTTTCTGGCGGCGGATCCGGCAACTGCTGCTGGCCGGCCTGGGGCTGGTCGTGGCCGCCGGGTGGTGGGTGGCGACGGTGGAGCTGGTCCCGGCCAGCGCCCGGCCCTACATCGGCGGGTCGCAGGGCAACAGCATCCTGGAGCTGACCCTGGGCTACAACGGCCTCGGCCGGATCACCGGCGACGAGGAGGGCAGCGTCGGCGGCGGCGCCCGGCCGGGCGGCGGTGGGCCGTTCTCCGGGCAGACCGGCTGGTTGCGGATGTTCGACACCGAGGTCGGCGGCCAGATCTCCTGGCTGCTGCCGGCCGCGTTGATCCTGCTCGTCGCCGGCCTGGTGCTGGCCGGGCGGGCGGCCCGCACCGACCGCCGGCGTGCCGGGCTGCTGCTGTGGGGCGGTTGGCTGCTGGTCACCGGGTTGATCTTCAGCTTCATGTCCGGCATCTTCCACGCGTACTACACGGTGGCCCTGGCCCCGGCGGTCGGCGCGCTGGTCGGCATCGGCACCGTCCTGCTCTGGCGGGAACGCCGGGCCGCCGCCCGACCCGCCACCCCGGTCACCGGTACGGCGACGCCCGCCGCGCCGGTCACCGCGTCGGCTGTCCACCCGGGACCGACGCCGGGGGCCGACCCCGGCCCGGCGCAGCCTGTCGCCGGTGCCGCGCCGGGGGCCGGTGGTCGGCGGTCCGCCCGGTGGCGGGGGGTGTTCGCCACCGTCGTCCTGGCCGGCACCCTCGCGGTGACCGCCTGGTGGTCCTGGACCCTGCTCGGGCGCAGCCCCGACTTCCACCCCTGGCTGCGCCCGGCCGTGCTGGTGGTCGGCCTCGCCGTGGCGGTGCTGATCCTGGCGGCCCGACTGCTGCCCCGGCGGCTGGTGCCGGTGGCGCTGGCCCTCGGCGCGTCGGCCGCGCTGGCCGGCCCGGCGGCGTACGCGGCGCAGACCACCGGTACCCCGCACACCGGGTCCATCCCGAGCGCCGGCCCGGCCGTGCAGGGCGGCTTCGGCCCGGGGCGTGGCGGACCCGGCGGCCGGATGGGCAACGGCATGGAGTTTCCCGGTGGCGGCTTCCCGGGCGGCAACCGGCCCGGCGGCACCGGCCAGAACGGTCAGCCTCCCGGCTTTCCCGGTGGTATCGCCGACGGCGGCCCGGGCCAGTTCCCCGGCTTCCCCGGCGGCACCGGCCAGAACGGCGGCCCGGGGCAGAACGGCGGCACCGGCCGCAACGGCGGCACGGGGCAGGACGGTGGGCGTACCGGGGGTGGCCAGGGGCGCACCGGCGGTGGGATGGGCGGGCTGCTCGACTCCCGCGAGCCGAGTGCCGCGCTGAAGGCGCTGCTGACGGCCGACGCCGACGACTACACCTGGGTCGCGGCGGCCGTCGGCTCCAACAACGCCTCCGGATACCAGCTGGCCACCGGTCGTCCGGTGATGGCGGTCGGCGGCTTCAACGGCAGCGACCCGTCGCCCACCCTGGCCCGGTTCCAGGAGTACGTGGCCGCCGGGAAGATCCACTACTTCGTCGGCGGGGGCGGCTTCCGGGCCAACGGGGGCAGCTCCGCCTCCCAGGAGATCGCCGCCTGGGTCGCCGAGACCTTCACCGCGCAGACCGTGGACGGGGTCACCGTCTACGACCTGACCAGTGCCGGACAGGAGGCACAGGGATGACCACGATCGGCAGCCCCCGACGCGCCATCGAGACCCGGACCGACACCCCCACCGCCGTGCTCGACGTGGTGGTGCCGGTCTACAACGAGGAGACCGACCTCGGCCCCTGCGTACGTCGGCTGCACGAGCACCTCAGCGCGCACTTCCCGTACCCGTTCCGGATCACCGTGGCGGACAACGCCAGTGTCGACGGCACCCTCGGGGTGGCCGAGGCGCTCGCCGCCGAACTGCCGCACGTCGAGGTGCGGCACCTGAGCGCCAAGGGTCGGGGCCGCGCGCTGCGGGCCGCCTGGTCGGCCTCGGACGCCCCGGTGCTGGCCTACATGGACGTGGACCTGTCGACCGACCTGGCCGCGTTGCTGCCGCTGGTCGCCCCGCTCATCTCCGGTCACTCGGACCTGGCCATCGGCACCAGACTGGCGCGGACCTCCCGGGTGGTGCGGGGCGCCAAACGGGAGGTGATCTCCCGGGCCTACAACCTGCTGCTACGGGGTGCCCTCGCGGCCCGGTTCTCCGACGCGCAGTGCGGTTTCAAGGCGATCCGCGCCGACGTGGCCCGGGAGTTGCTGCCGTTGGTGCAGGACACCGGATGGTTCTTCGACACCGAGTTGCTGGTGCTCGCCCAGCGGGCCGGGCTGCGCATCCACGAGGTGCCGGTGGACTGGGTCGACGACCCGGACAGCCGGGTGGACATCGTGGCCACCGCCCTGGCCGACCTGCGCGGCATCGGCCGCCTGGGGCGGGCCCTGCTCACCGGGGCGTTGCCGCTGGCCACCCTGCGCGCCCAGTGGGGCCGGGCACCGCTGGCCGGGCAGCCGGCGCGGGTGCCGGTCGGGCTGCCCGGCCAGTTGGCCCGCTTCGCGCTGGTCGGGGTGGTCAGCACCGTGGCGTACCTGGTGCTGTTCGTGGCGACCCGCGGGGTGCTCGGCGCGCAACCGGCGAACCTGGTGGCGCTGCTGGTGACCGCGGTGGGCAACACCGCGGCGAACCGGCGGCTCACCTTCGGCATCACCGGTCGCCGGTCGGTCGGTCGGCACCACCTCCAGGGCCTGCTCGCCTTCGCCCTCGGGCTGGCGTTGACCAGTGGTGCGCTCGCCGCGCTGCACGCCGTCGGCACCCCGGCCCGGTCGGTCGAACTGGTGGTGCTGGTGGCGGCGAACCTGGCCGCCACGGCGCTGCGGTTCCTGCTGCTACGCCTGGCGATGCACCACCGCCGGCGCTGACCGGCCGGGCGGCGACGCGTCGTGACCGCCGTACCCCGCACGACCGGCCCCCGGCACCGGACCGGGTGGCGCGGGGCACGGGCGGATCCGGTCCGGGCGGACCTGGTCCGGGTGGCGCGGGCGGATCCGGTCCGGGCGGCACGGCGGGTGCCGGCCGACCGGGTCCGCCGGGCGGCCGTCAGTTCAATGGTGTGCCCACCCGGGACACCGCCGGCAGCGCGACGGTACCCGCCACCGCCCTCGTCGCGTCGGGGAGGAAGTCGGCGGTGGTCGCCCGGACGACCAGCTCCGGGGCCAGCCGCACCGACGTGGTGCTGCCCGAGTCGAGCAGGGTGAGCAGGGCGTGCAGCGCCTGCGAGCCCATGTCCCGCAGCGGGGTACGGATCGAGGTGAGCGGCACCAGGAGCTGGGCGTCCACGTCGATGTCGTTGTACCCGACCACCGCCACCTCCCGACCGACCCGCAGGCCGTGGTCGCGCAGGGTGCCCATCGCGCCGATCGCGGCGAAGTCGTTGACCGCGAAGACCCCGTCGGGACGACCGGTGGCCAGCAGCCCGGCCATCGCCGAGGCCCCACCGGCGACGTCGAAGGTGGACGGTGCGACCCACCGGGGGTCGACCGGGACGCCCCGGGCCTTCGCCGCGGCGAGGAAGCCCGCGACCCGGTCGGCGGAGGTGCTGGCGTGGCCGGGGCCGGCGATCACCGCCAGTCGCCGGCAGCCCACGTCGATCAGGTGCTCGGCGGCGAGCCGCCCACCGAGGCGGTCCCGGCCGGTCACCGACGGGAAACCCCGGGAGGCCCGGCTGACCAGCACGAACGGCACCCCGTCGGCGGCCAGCCGGGCCAGCATCGGGTCGTTGCGGCGGGCGTCACCGATGATCAGCCCGTCCACCCGTTCCCCGATCAACCGCTGGATGCGCAGCGCCCGCGCCTCGTCGTCGTCCCAGCTGCTGCTGACCACCGCCTGGTAGCCGGCGGCGGCAGCGGCGGCGTCGATGCCCTCGAAGACGGTGGCCAGCACGATGTCGGTGATCCGGGGAACCAGCACGCCGATCACCCCGGTCTTGCCGCTGCGCAGGCTGGCCGCCCAGCGGTCCCGGTGGAACCCGAGCTGCTTGGCGGCCTCCACGATCCGGGTCGCGGTCGCCGGGGCGACCCGCACGTCGTCGCCGCGCAGCACCCGGGAGACCGTGGAGACGTGCACCCCGGTGAGGCTGGCGACATCGCGCAGGGTCACCCGTTTGTTCACTGTGCCTCCCGTGCCGGACCGGTACCCGTACCCGGCAACCTAGCTGAGATGACTGCCCCCGTTCACATCGAAGGTCATGCCGGTGACCGTGGCGCAGGAATCGGAGAGCAGGAACAGCACGATGTCGGCGATCTCCTGTGCCGAGGAGACCCGGCCCAGCGGCATCCGGGCCCGCAGCCCCGCCTTCTGCTCGGCGGTGAGCCGGTCGTGCATCGGGGTGGCCACCGGGCCGGGCGCGACGGCGTTGACCCGTACCCCTTGCGGTCCGAAGTCGACGGCCAGGTGCCGCATCAGGCCCAGCACCCCCGCCTTCGCCGCCGCGTACGCCGTGCCCGACAGCCGGGTGCCGCCGTCACGGGCGTTGAGGCTGCTCATCAGCACCAGCGACCCGCCGCCGGCCGCCGCCATCCGGGGCACCACGGCCTGGCTGACGACGAACGCGGCGGTGAGGTTGTTGAGCAGGGTGCGTTCCCACTCGGCGAGGCTGGTCTGTTCGATGCCACCGGAGCTGACCACCCCGGCCAGGTGGGCCACCCGGCGCGGGGTGCCGATCGCGTCGACGAACTCGCCCACCGCGACCGGGTCGGCGGCGTCCACGCCGGTGGAGACGTCCAGCACGTGGACCGTCTCGCCCCGGGCGCGGGCGGCGGCGACCACGGCCGCGCCGATGCCGCTGGCCCCGCCGGTCACCAGCAGGCTCACGACGTGCCGCCGAGGATCTCGTCGCGGGCCCGCCGGTAGGCGTCGGAGAGCAGCATCTCCGGCTGGGAGTAGACGACGAAGCGGACGCCCCGGTCGATCCAGCGGCGGGCCTCCTCGGCGGAGTAGGCCAGCATGCCGGCGACCCGGCCGGCGGCGACGACCCGCTCGACGAAGTCGACCGCGTGCTTCTCCACCTCCGGGTGGGTGGGCTGGTAGCCCAGGCCCAGCTTGACCGACAGGTCGGCCCGCCCGAGCATGAGCACGTCGAGGTCGGCGGCGAGGATGTCGTCCAGGTTGGCCAGCCCGGCAGGGGTCTCGACCAGGGCGACGACCGTGGTGTTCTGTCCGGCCCAGGTCAGGTAGCGGTCGAAGTCGCCCCGGGCGGTGCCGTGCCCGGCGGCCCGCGCCGCCGAGCACAGCGTCCGGTCACCGACCGGCGGGTAGTGGGTCAGCCGGGCCGCCTCGACGGCCTGCGCGCCGGTCTCCACCAGCGGCAGCACCACCCCACCGGCACCGCTGTCCAGGGACCAGAGCAGGTCCTTCTCCTCGATCCGGCGCAGCCGGACCAGCGGGGTGGTCCCCGCCGAGCCGGCCGCCCGGACCATCGCCAGCACGCTCTGCTCGTCGGCCGCGGCGTGCTCGGTGTCCACGACCAGGAAGTCGTAGCCGAGGGTGCCGAGGATCTCGCCGATCGCCGGTTCCTGGAGCAGGGTCAGGCTGCCGAGGGCGACGCCACCGTCGCGCAGCACCTCGGCCAGCCGGCTCGGACGGGGATACATCAGGACTCCAGCTTCTGCACGCCGCCGCAGTCGCGGTTGGCCGGCACCTCGCCGACGATCTTCAGGGCGGCGTCGACGACGGAACCGTCGTGCCACTCACCGACCTCCGGCAACTTTTCGATGATCTTGTTGTCGAGCAGCCACTTGCCGTCCTCGGCGGTCACCGTGGCGGTGTCCACCCGACCGTTCGGGTCCATGTACGGCCACTGGTCGGTGCCGTACAGCTTGGTGATCGTCTCCGCCGGCACCTTGGTCCGCTCGGCCACGATCTTGATGACGTCGTCCTTGTTGGCCGGGTCCTGGTAGTAGCGCACGCCCTCCAGCCAGCCGGCCATCCACCGGGCCGCGACCTCGGGCCGCTTGCTGATGAAGTCCTGCGACATGGTGATCAGGCCCTGCTCCTGGTTGGGCGCCACCTCGTTCATCGCCAGCACCCGCTTGGCCTGCCCGTCGGTGATGAGCTGGTACGCCAGCGGCTGCACCACGAAGCCGGCGTCCACCGCACCGCTCTTGAGCGCGTTGGCCGTGTCCGGGTAGCTCAGGGTGACGATCTGCCCCAGGTCGGACTGCTTCAACCCGACCTCACCCAGCGCCCGGTCCAGCCAGTACTCGGTGGTCGAACCCTTGGCCAGGATGGCGACCTTCTTGCCCTTGAGGTCGGCCACGCTCTTCAGGCCGCCGTCGAAGGCCTGGGTACGGGCCAGCAGGAGGTTGTCCGACGCGCACCGGTACTGCTGCCGGTCGGCCACCGCCCGCACCCGCAGGCCCTGGTTGACCGCGTTGAACAGCGCGCCACCGGTGCCCGGGATGTTCACGTCGAGCTTGCCCTGACCCTGCACCGCCAGCCGGGAGTAGATGTCGGCGTTGCTGAACTCCACCTCGACCTGGTGCTTGCCGAAGAAGCCCTTCGCGTCGGCCACCATCATCGGCGCCAGCGAGAGGATCTCCAGCGAGTTGACCGTCACCTTGTCGGTGCCGTCGGCGCCCTTCGACTCCGCGTCGTCACCGCAGGCCGCGGTGCCGAGCAGCAGGCTCGCCCCCAATAGCGCGGCGATGACACCTTTTTGCTTGATCGTCGTGATCCGCTTGATTGTCATGATTGGCCCTCCGTCCAGCTGAAGAAGCGCCGCTGCACGCGCAGCGTCACCGTGGTGAGGAAAAAGCCCATCGCCGCGATCACCGCGAGCGTGGCGTACATGTTGTCGATCTGATAGATCTGCCAGTACCGCCAGGTCATCGACCCGACGCCGTCACTGGCGGCGAGGAACTCACCGGCGATGGTGCCCAGCAGGGCCAGCCCCGCGGCCAGCCGGATGCCGGCGAAGATGGACGGCAGGGCGCCCGGCAGGACGATCTTCCAGAGGATCTGCTGCCGGCCGGCGCCCAGGTTGCGGGCCATCAGGATCAGCCGCTCGTCGACCTGGAGCACCCCGGACATCGCGTTCACCACGGCCGGGAAGAACGAGATGATCCCGGCGAGCACCACGATCGGCCGCCCGCCGGTGCCGAAGATGACCAGCAGCAGCGGCAGGATCGCCACCACCGGGATCGGGTACGTGATGGCGATCAGCGGGTCGATCAGCACCCGAACCCACCTCGACCGTCCCATCGCGATGCCCAGCAGCGTCGCCGGGATCACCCCGAGCAGGAAGCCGAGCAGGATGCGCTGGGCGGTGATCCCGACGTTGGGCAGCAGCTCCCCGGAGGAGAAGAGCTCGACCAGGGCCTGCACGCACTCCGACGGGGCCGGGAAGAAGGTCTTGTCGATCAGCCCGGCCATGCTGCCGCCCTGCCACAGCGCCAGCACCACGACCACCGGGACCATGCTGCCCAGCCCGCTGCTGAGCAGCTTGAAGCCGCGACCCGGCGGGCGTTCCGCGCGGGGGTCCACCGCGTAGCGGACCACGGGTTCGTCGGGCGTCCGCTCCCGGGTCGGCACGCTCTGCTCGCTCATCGGTCCCCCTTCGCTTCCGCCCACTCGGCCGCCAGGGTGGCGTCCCGCAACTGCGCCCACAGGTGGCGCTTCAACTCGGTGAACCGCGGGTCCAACTCGACGTCGCGGGTACGCGGCCGGGGGAACGGCACCCGGATCTCCTCGACCACCCGGGTCGGCCGGGGCCCGAGCACGATGATCCGGTCCGCCAGCAGCAGCGCCTCCTCGATGCTGTGGGTGATGAACAGGACCGTCTTGCGGTGCTTCGACCAGACCTGGAGCAGCTCGTCCTGCAACAGGGTCCGGGTCTGGGCGTCCACCGCCGCGAACGGCTCGTCCATCAGCAGGACCTCGGGGTCGCTCGCCAGGGCCCGGGCGATCCCGGCCCGCTGGCGCATCCCGCCGGACAACTCGTGCGGCTTGTTGTCGGCGAACGCCTCGATGCCCATCATCGTCAGGTGCTCCCGGGCCACCTCGCGCCGCCGGGCGGCGGGCACCCCGCGCAGCTCCAGCCCGAAGCCGACGTTGTCGGCGATGGAGCGCCAGGGGATCAGCGCGTAGTCCTGCCAGACGATTGAGGTGAGCGGGCCGGCGGCGGTGCGCTCGCCGACGAAGCGGATCTCCCCGTCGTCCGGCCGGCGCAGCCCGCCGAGCAGGCCGAGCAGCGTCGACTTGCCGCACCCGCTGGGCCCGATCACGCAGACGAACTCCTGCGCCTCGATCGTGGTGCTGAGGCTGCCGACCACCGACAGTCGGCTCCCGTCGGCCCGGGGATACCCCTTGGCCACGTTGTCGATCTCGATGCGCATGGTCACTGCCCTCCGTGGGCCGGCAGGTCGGAGTAGTTGTGGTGCCACCAGTCGGCGATGTCGCGCCGCCTGGCGAACCAGACGCCGGGCAGGTCCTGCGCCCAGGCGATCAGGTCACGCAGCGCGGAGGCCCGCCCGGCCTGGCCGATCAGCCGGGCGTGCAGCCCGATCGAGATCATCTTGGGGGAGGTCTCGCCCTCCTCCCACAGGTACTCGATGCCCCGCCGGCAGTTCTCGAAGAAGTCCGTCGGGTTGCCGTAGCCGGGGCTGAAGGCGAACCGGCCGTCGTTGTAGGTGTGGGTGTACGGCACCACCAGGTGCCGCTGGTCGGCCACCTGCACCCAGTACGGCAGGTCGTCGTTGTAGGCGTTGGAGTCGTAGCGGAAGCCACCCTCCTCGACCAGCAGCCGCCGGGTCCGGTCCGACGGGGCGTAGCGGGAGTACCAGCCGACCGGGCGTTCCCCGCACAGCTCGGTGATCGTCGCCACCGCCTGCCGGATCTCCGCGCGTTCCTCGTCCTCGGTCATCCCCGACGGCTCCCGCCAGCGCAGGCCGTGCGAGCAGATCTCGTGCCCGGCGTCGACGAACGCCTTGGTCAGCGGCCGGTTACGGGCCAGCGCCTCGGCGCAGCCGTAGACGGTCACCGGGGTCTGCGTGCGGTCGAACAGCCGCAGCAACCGCCACGCCCCGGCCCGGCTGCCGTACTCGTAGACCGACTCCTGGGACAGGTCACGGTGCTCGGCGCTGGTCGGCGTGTACGAGATCTCGCCGACCCACTCGTTGACGCTGTCGCCGTCGAGGAGGCTGTGCTCGGCGCCCTCCTCGTAGTTGAGGCACAGGCTCACCGCCACCCGGGCACCACCGGGCCACTCGACGCGGGGCAGGTCCGCGCCGTAGCCGATGAAGTCCCGCTCGGTGCCGGGTTCGACTCTGATCACCATGACGTCATGTCCTTTCTGCCGGATGGGCCGGGCCCAGCGGGAACCGACGGCGGGCCGCCGTTCGGATTCGGTGCCCCACCGCGCACCAGCGCGGTGAGGTCTCGCAGTCGGGTCGCCCCGGGGGCCCGGGTCAGCCCGTGCAGCAGCTCGGCCGCCCCCGCCGGCACCCCCGGCGTACGCAGCAGCGCGGCGTCCACGGCGGCCAGCTCGTCGGCCGTCATCGGGTCCTCCCGGTCGCCGTGGTGGAACCGGGCCCGCCCGGTCAGCCGGGCCCCGCTGCGGGTGGTCACCTCCACCACCGCCGGCCGGCCCGCCGGATATCCCTGGTCCAGCCCGGGGTCGTGGCGTACGGTCACCCGCTCGGCGAGCCGGGCCGCGCGGGCCCGCCGGTCGTCCGCCGGCCCGTCCGGGGCACCCGGGTCGGTGCCGACCAGCCCGCAGGCGACCACCCACGGGATGCTGAACTGGCGTGCCAGCCGGCCGACCGGACGACGCTCGGCGAGCAGGGCCGCGCCCGCGTAGGTGTCCACGGTCACCGTCGCCACCTCGTCGGCCGTCAGGTCCCGGGCCATCGCGCGGGCCACCGTCCACCCGGTCAGGGTGTGCGCGCAGACCCCCACCGGTTTGAAGTAGGCGTCCGGCAGCAGCGGTCGGGATCCCAGCGCGCCGTCCACGGGCCGGTCGGTTCCGCCGTGGTGGACGGTCCGGGCGAGGTGCGGCAGCGCCGGACCGGTGGCCGGGAACCCGGCGTCGGCGAGCCGGGCGACGGTCAGCCCGTTGGCGGTGCCGAGGGCGGGCAGCAGGTAGTGGGCGGCGTGTCCTCGCCGGGTGTCGGCTTCGGGCCCGGCCAGCGCCACGGTCAGCGCCAGGTTCACCGTGTCGGTGACCCCGGCGGTGTCCTGACCGGTGACGATCCCGGCGGCGGCCGCCGCCGCGCCGGTGCCCCACCCGCCGTGCGGGTGCACCCCGGGGCGGGGTGCGCCGAGGAGCAGACCGAGCCGGGCGCCCACCTCCCAGCCGACCGCCAGCGCCCGCAGGAACACCCGCAGGCTGCGGCCGTCGGCTTCGGTGGCGGCCAGCGCGGCGGCGTACGCGTGCAGCCCGGGGTGCCCCGGGATTCGCGCAGGCCCTCGTCGCACTGGCTGACGGTGATCGCCGTCGCCGTCACCGCCGCCGCCCGCGCCGGCTCGTCCGTCCCGCCCGGGGCGGCCAGCAGGGTGCACCGGCCGTGCGGGTCGCCGGGGGTGTCGAGCCCGGCGGGCAGGTGCCCCCGGGCCGCGACGGCGTTGGCGGTCAGCCGGGCTGCCACCTGCCGGACCAGCACCTGTCCAGCGCCGGTGGCCAGCAGCGTGTCGGCGGCCTCGACGGCACCGGCGACGAGCGTGGCCAGCACGTCGCCGCGGGCATCCCCCCGCCGGTGGTCGGTCACGGTGTGATCACCTGCTTGCCGAGCACCCGCCGGTCGGCGAGCGCCTGGTGGGCCCGGCCGGCGTCGGCCAGCGGGAGGACCGCGTCGACCCGGGGGGTGAGTTGTCCCGCCGCGACCAGGCCCAGCACCCGGGCGATCTCGTCGGGGCGCTGGCTGCGCGACCCGCGCAGCTCGTACTCGTTGCGGAAGGTCTCGATGAGGTCGAGGTGCGGGTGCTCCCCGGCGTGGCCGCCGCCGACGATCAGTCGGCCGGTGGGGGCGAGGGTGCCCAGCGCGGCCTCGAAGACGTCGCCGCCGATGTGTTCGACGATCACGTCGAAGCCCGCACCCCCGGTGATCTTCCGGGCCTCGGTGGCCCAGTCGGGATCGCGGGTGCTCAGCACCGCGTCGGCGCCGAGGGAGGAGACGAAGTCGGCCTTCGCCGGGTCGCCGATCAGGCCGACCACCCGCGCGCCGCCGAGCTTGGCGAGCTGCACCACCGCGTGCCCGAGCCCACCGGCGGCACCCGGGGCGAGGACCCACTCGCCGGGCGCGAGTCGGCCGATGGAGTACAGGGTGCGCCAGGCGGTGCCGAAGGAGATCGGGGTGGAGGCGGCGACCACCGGGTCGAGGTCGCCGATGTCGAGCAGGCCGCGCGCCGGGGCCACCGCGTGCCGGGCGTAGCCGCCCCACCTGGTGATGCCGGGCATGTCGGCGTTCGGGCAGAGGTTGGCCCGGCCGCCCAGGCAACGGGGACAGGTCCCGCAGGGCGTGTTGGGCAGCACCAGCACGCGGTCGCCCGGGGCCCGGTCGGTGACCCGGGAGCCGAGCCGTTCCACCACGCCGACGACCTCCCGGCCGAGCACGTGTGGCAGCCGCAGCGGCATCCGGGACACCCCGCTGCGCAGGTCGGCGTCGAGGTGGTTGACGGCGACCGCGAGCACCCGCAGCAGGACCTCGTCGGGGCCGGGTTCGGGCAGGTCGACCTCGGTGAGGGTGAGCGTCTCGGGGCCGCCGTACCCGTTCATGGTCACTGCTTCGGTCTTCACGCGTGACGTCCTTCCACCATGGTGCGCAGGGCTGCCGGCACGGCGCCGGGTTCTTCGACGGCCAGGGCGAGGGCCAACGCCACCCGGGCCTGGGTGCCGGTGAGGTCACCGGCGAAGAGCGCGCCGGCGCGGGCGAGGGTCGCCCCGCCGCCGGCGTAGACCGGGCGGACCCGGCCCGCCCCGGTCCGGCTGGTGATGACCACGGGTACGCCGCGTCGGCCGGCCTCCGCGACGGCCTCGGCGACCGCGGGTGGGGCGTTGCCCGCGCCGAACGCCTCGACCACGATGCCGGCGGCACCGGCGCGCAGCGACGCGTTCAGGTGGGTGCCGTCCACACCGGCGACGAGCTTGACCAGGTCCACCCGGGGAAGTGCGGTGGGGACCGGTCGGTCGGCGTAGTGGCTGCCCCGGGCGGCGGTGGAGACGCGGAGCACGCCGTCCGGGTCGACCAGGGCCAGCACCCCGGCCGTTCCGCCGGAGAACGCCGACACCGCCGAGGTGTGCACCTTGCGGCTCTCCACCGCGGCGTAGGCGACCCCGCCCATGACCGTCGCCGCGCCGACCGGCTGCGGGGCGGCGACGATCCGGATCGCGTCGGCGAGGTTGCGTCCGGCGTCGGAGTCGGGCTCGTCGGCGCTGCGTTGCGCGCCGGTCAGCACGACGCGGGCGTCGGGGCCGGTGAGCTGCCCGGTCAGGTAGGCGGCTTCCTCCAGCGTGTCGGTGCCGTGGGTGACGACGACGCCGGAGAACCCGTCGGCGAGCTTGGCCCGGACGGCCCGGACGGTGCCGAGCATGTCGTCCAGGGAGAGCGCGAAGCTCGGCCGGCAGGACAGGTCGAAGCCGTGGATTTCCACGCCGGCCGGGACGGTGACGTTCTTCAGCAGGTCCGTGACGGAGTCGGTCACGGCCAGGCCCTCGTCGGGGTCCCACCGCGACGCGATCGTCCCACCGGTTGCCAGAACCGCGATCCGCACCAGCCACACCCCCTTGCGCAAACGATTGCTCAACTGGGTGATGACAGTTGCACAAACGTTCGCCCTGCACAAGAGCTGCGGGAACGCGGAAGCGAGGAAGTTATGCGATGGCGATCTGCCAGGTGACGGCCCGATGTCCGGCCTGTTTCGGTGTCCGTCGTCGTCCGGTTCGGGCCGGTGGCCGGTGGCGTGGCGCGGTCCCCGGCCGGTGGCCGGTGGCGTGGCGCGGTCCCCGGCCGGTGGCCGGTGGCGTGGCGCGGTCCCCGGCCGGTGGCGTGGCAGGCTGGGTCCGTGTACCGGGAACGGCCTGCCGAGATGATCGTCGGCGCGGTGCTCTGGGCGAGCGAGAGTCGACCGGACGCCGCGCCGACGCGGGTGCTGCCCGATGGCTGCCTGGATCTGCTCTGGTCGAGCCGGGCGGGCCTGCTGGTCGCCGGGCCGGACCGCACGGCCTACCTGAGCCTGTCCCGGCAGGGGGAGCGGTGGCGTGGTGTCCGGCTACCGCCCGGGCTGGGCCCGGCCGTCTTCGGCGTCCCCGCCGACGAGTTGCGCGACCGTCGGGTGCCCCTCGACGCCCTCTGGGGGCGGACCGCCCTCCGGCTCGCCGACCAACTCGGCGCGTCGCCCACCGCCGCCGATCTGGCCACGGTGGCGGCCGACCGGCTCGCCCGGGTGGGCGGCGCGGACCCGCTGGGCCCCCGGGTGGCCGCCCTGCTCGCCGCCGGCGCCACGGTCACCGCGACCGCCGCCGAGGTCGGCCTCGGCCCGCGCGCCCTGCACCGACGCAGCCAGGCCCTCTTCGGGTACGGCCCGAAGACCCTCGCCCGCATCCTGCGGCTGCGCCGCGCCCTCGCCCTGGCAGGTCGCGGGGTCGGCCTGGCCGAGGTGGCTGCCCGTGCCGGCTACGCCGACCAGGCCCACTTCACCCGCGACGCCCGGGACCTGGCCGGAGTCCCGCCGACCACCCTGCTCGCCCGGTGACCCCGCCCCGTCGGCAGTGGTGCCCCTTGACCCGCGCTGTCCGTTGCCCGGTAGTGCCCGTTGCCAGGGTGTTGCCTGTCGCTGTCCGTTGCCCGGTAGTGCCCGTTGCCGTTACTCGGGGCTGCCCGTCATCGGGTGCCTTGGCAGCCGTGGGCGGCTCCGTCGACATCGGCGCGACGACGGACGGGGCAGTCGGTCGTCAGTCACGTCGTGGTCGCCGTGGGCCGGGTGCTGGGCAAGCGTGGCCGGGCGATGGCCCGGAAGTCCGTTGCGGAAGGGCCGCCAGCGGACGCCGGGCCACGGCGGGCATCGTCGGGCTGATCGAGACGATTCCGGTGCTCCGGCCGGCGCACTGAGCGCCGGGCCGTCGCCCGGGCCATTACCCGGGCCGTCGCCCGGGTCGTCGGACAGCCCGGCTGACCATGTGCTGTCCGGGCCCTTTCGAGCTGATGACCCAAACGACTCACCACCCTGCCTCCGCCCCGGTCGTCCGGAGTCCTCGTCGGTCACCACCCTGCTTCCGCCCTGGTCGTCCGGAGCCCTCGCCAGTTTCTCCAGGACCTTCCACGCCCGCCGGTCGGCGTCGGAGGGGAGGGCCGATGACGCCACCGACCGACGATGTCGGCTCGGGGATGAGAGGGTGGCGGGCCGGTTCTGTCCTCGTTCTCCCCGCTCCGCCTGCCCGAACCGGCCCGGCAGCGGCGAAGTCGGTGAGCGGGCCGGTCGAGTGAATCGTTGACATCATCAGCTCGAAAGGACCCGAACAGCACCACGCCTGGTCCCGCTCCCGGCAGGATCCCGCGTCCGGGTGGCATCCCGGGCAGTGTGGCGCGCGGGCGCGGGCTGTGGTGGTGCGGCGAGTGGCCGCGCGGGCTGTGGTGGTGCGGGGGAATGGCCGCGCGGGCTGTGGCCGCGCGGGCTGTGGTGGTGCGGGCTGTGGTGGTGCGGGCTGTGGCCGCGCGGGCTGTGGTGGTGCGGGCTGTGGTGGTGCGGGCTGTGGTGGTGCGGGGGAGTGGCCGCGCAGGCTGTGGTGGTGCGCGGGCTGTGGCGGGGCAGGCGGTGGCCGCCCGTGGCTGTGGCCCCGTGGGGCGGTGGCGGTGGCGGTGCGGTGGCGCGGGCAGTGGTGGCGCGAGCCGGGTCTTCTCGGTTTCGGTTACCACGCCGTCCCGCCGGCAGCAGGTGGGAATGCCGGCAAATCCGTGGCCGCCGTGGTCAGCTCGGGTCGAGCGGGGCGAAGAGGTCGACACCGTTGCCGTCCGGGTCGTGCAGGACGGCGTACCGCTGGCCCCAGAAGGCGTCCCAGGGGGCGACCTCACCGTGGAAGCCCGCGTCGGTCAGCGCGGTCCAGTACCGGTCCACCTCGGCCGGGTCGGCGCAGCGGAAGGCGAGGCTGGCGCGCGGGCTGCCGCTGGGTGGCGTCCAGTCGGGGTGGAAGCCGCGCAGCAGCGTCACGGTGTCCCAGGCCAGCCGCAGCCCACCCGGCAGGGTGACCTCGACGTGGTCCTCGTGGTCGGCGTCGGCGGGGATGTCGAGCCCGAGCCGGCGGTAGAAGTCCAGGGTGCGGGCCATGTCGTTGACCGCGGTGCCGATGAGGTCGAAGCGGGGCGTCATGGGTTCAGGCTAGGTCGGTGCCCGACCCGGGGTCTTGAACGGAACGGACCGAGGAAACCATGTGCCCCTCGCGCGGGGACCGGACGACGTACGGTGTCAGGGGAGAAACCCGCCTTTCAGGTTCAAATGCCTCGTAACGGCGTGCCTGTCGGCGGTCCATGACGGCGAGGGAAGGGAGCGGCCGATGATGCACCTGGCCTACCTGGACGCGGGATCCGGCAGTCTGATCGTGCAGGCGGTGGTCGGCGGAACAGCGGGCGCAGCGGTCGCCGCCAAGCTCTACTGGCGGCGGGTGGCGGCCCGCTTCCGTCGCCAGCCCACCGAACCCGTCGAGGCCCGCCCACCCGGCCAACCCGCCGGGCAGGCCGAGGCCACCGCGACCGGGCGGCAACCGGTCGCGACCGGGCGGCACCCCTCCGTACCGGCCGAGGCCACCCGGACCGACCGGCAACCGCGACAGCCCGCCGGCAACTGACGGGCCGGCGCACGGATGACCACCGCCGACCTCGGGATCCGGGCCGAACCCGGCTCCTTCCGCGACCCCGCCAACCGGGTCTTCCACCTGGGCGAACAGGTGCTGCGCGGGCTCGGCCCGCAGGGCACCGCCGACTGGCAGGTCCTTGCGGCCAGCGGGTTCTTCGCCGCGCTGCTCGCCGAGGGCAAGGTCTGCGCCACCTCGGCGGTGGACCCGGCGACGCTGCCGGACACCGGGTGGACCACGGTGCTGCGGCACGAGCGCATCCCGTTCGTCTCGCATCCGTACGAGTGGTCGTTCGGCATGTTGCGCGACGCCGCCCTGCTGCACCTGGAGATCCTGCGTCGGGCGCTGGAGGCGGGGTTCACCGTCAAGGACGGCTCGGCCTACAACCTCCAGTGGCGGGGGGCCACCCCGGTCTTCATCGACATCGGCTCGTTCGCGCCGCTGACCGAGGGCGAGCCGTGGGCCGGCTACCGGCAGTTCTGCCAGACCCTGCTCTATCCGCTGCTGCTTCAGGCCCATCTCGGGGTGGACTTCCAGCCCTGGCTGCGGGCCCGGGTCGACGGCATCACCCCCGACCAGCTCCGACCGTTGTTCCGGGGCGTGCGCCGGCTGCTGCCCGGGGTGCCCACGCACGTGCACCTGCACGGCGCGATGCAGGCCCGCAACGCCGACGCCAGCAGCAACGCCGTCGCCGCCCAGCTGCGCGACGCGGGCTACTCCCGCCAGCTGGCCCTGGCCACCGTACGACGGTTGACGCGGCTGGTCAGTCGGCTGGACCGTCGGGTGGCCGGCAGCCACTGGGTCGACTACCCGCGCACCTGCGGCTACACCACGGCGGACCGGGCGGCCAAGGAGAGCTTCGTCGAGGCGGCGGTGGCGGCGGGCGGCACCCCCCGGCTGGCGCTCGACCTGGGCGCCAACGACGGCCGGTACGCCCGGATCGCCGCCCGGCACGCCGCCCAGGTGGTCGCCGTCGAGCAGGACCCGGCCGTGGTCGACGCCCTCTACCGGGCGCTGCGTGCCGAGGGTGACCGGCGGATCCTGCCGCTGGTGATGGACCTGGCCGACCCGTCACCCGGCGGCGGCTGGCGGGGCGTGGAACGGGCCGGGTTCGCCGCCCGGGCCCACGCCGACGTGGTGCTCGCCCTCGCCGTCGTGCACCACCTGGCGATCGGCCACAACGTGCCGCTTCCCGAGGTGGTCGACCAGCTGGTCGGGTACGTCCGACCCGGTGGTCGGCTGGTGGTGGAGTTCGTCGATCCGCAGGACCCGATGGCGCGGCGGCTGCTGGCGAACAAGCCGGCCGGGATCTTCCCCGACTACCGGCGCGACGAGTTCACCCGGCTGCTGACCGCCCACTGCCGGATCGAGCGTCGGTGCGAACTGCCCTCCGGCACCCGGACGCTCTACCAGGTGGTGGTGGGTGACTGAGCCGACCCTCACCCGGACCGAGCCCGTCGCGCCGCCCGCGCCGGATGAGCGGAGCGCGCCGTCCACCCGCCGGGTCGAGCTGCGCCGGGCGGCGGAGCTGGTCGCCCTGGTCGGCCTGGTGGTCACCCAGCCGTTGCTCGACGTGCTCGGGCGCAGCCCCGACTTCTTCCTGTTCCACCGGGCCGGCAGCGGGGACGTGCTCGCGCTGGTGGCGTTGGTCGCGGTGGTGCCCGGCCTCGCCGTGGTACTGCTCGGGGCGGCGACCCGGCTGGCCGGGGCCCGGGTCCGGGCCGGTGCCCACACGGTGCTCGTCGGGCTGCTGCTGGCCGGGCTGGCCGTGCAGGTGGGCCGGCAGGTGACGGCGCTGCGGGGCGTACCGCTGGTGGTGGTGGCGGTGCTGGCCGGGGCAGCCGGGGCGGTGGCACACCGGCGCTGGTCGCTGCCCGGCCGGGTGTTGCGGGTGGCCGCCGTCGGACCGGTCGTCTTCGTCGGGTTGTTCCTGTTCGCATCGCCCGCCTCGGCGGTGGTGCTGCCCCGCGCGCACGAGGGTGCCGCCGGGGTCGCCGGCCCGGGCTCGCACCCGCCGGTCGTCATGATCGTCCTGGACGAGTTGCCGCTGGTGTCGCTGCTCGGTCCGGACGGACGGATCGACGCGGCCCGCTACCCGAACTTCGCCGAGCTGGCCGGCGGCTCCACCTGGTACCGCAACGCCACCGGCGTCAGCGGGTGGACGCCGTACGCGTTGCCGGCGATGTTGACCGGCCGCTACCCGTCGACCCCGGCCGCCCCGCACTACTCGCAGTACCCGGACAACCTGTTCACCGCCCTCGGCGGCCTGTACGACATCCGGGCCCAGGAGAGCATCACCCGGCTCTGCCCGCCCAGCCGCTGTGACCAGCCGGTCGCCCCCGAACAGGGGCTCGGCGTGCTGGTCCGGGAGAGCGGGGCGCTGCTGGGCCGCATCGCCGCCCCGGTGGACAGCCGGGTCGACCCGCAGGAGTCGTACCGGGAGCAGACCGCCGCCGAGGTGGGCCTGGACGCCGCCGAACCGGTCCCGGCCGACCCGAAGTTCCGTTGGGACAGCCTGAACGACAACCAGCCGGCCCGGTTCACCGCTTTCCTGGCCGGGCTGCGCCCGTCCGACCGGCCGACCCTGCACTTCCTGCACCTGCTGATGCCGCACGCCCCGTGGGTGTACCTGCCGTCCGGAGCGCGTTACGACGCACCGGACGACCTGCCCAACGACGGCGCGGGTTGGGCGGAACTGGCCCGGGCCCGGCACCTGGCCCAGTTGCGGTACACCGACCGGCTGGTCGGCGAGACGCTGCGCACCCTGCGCGCCTCCAGCCTGTACGACAGGTCGCTGGTCGTGCTCACCGCCGACCACGGGGTGAGTTTCGCCCCGGACTGGCAGGGGCGGGGGATGGGGGCCATCACGCACGCGCCCGGCGAGGTGGCCTGGGTGCCGCTGTTCGTCAAGGAGCCCGGTCAGCATGCCGGTCGGGTCGACGACCGCAACTGGGAGCACGTGGACCTGCTGCCCACCATCGCCGACGAGGTGCACGTCCGGGTCCCGTGGCGGCTCGACGGCCGGTCTGCGCAGCAGCCGCCCCGGGAGCGTGCCGAGAAGTTCTTCTACGACCAGCCCGGTGAGCGGGTGGCCCTTCCCGGCGGGGTGCCGGCCCGTCCCGCGCCGCCCGTCCCGCATCCGCTGGTCGGCACGACGGTGGGGGAGAAGCCGTCGGGTGGTACCGCCTCGGTGGCGCACCTGGGCGCGTTCGACCACGTCGATGCGGGGGCGGGGGAGCTGCCGGCCCTGGTGTGGGGGACCGTGCCCAGGCAGGTGCCCGACGGCACGCTGCTCGCGGTGGCCGTCAACGGCCGCATCGGCGCGGTCGTCCCGGTGGTGCCCCCGGACCGGGGGGGTCGCCGGTTCGCCGCGTTCCTCCCCGACGACCGGCTGTTCCGGGCCGGGGCGAACCGGTTGGACATCTACCGGGTGGGCAGCGGCGGCGATCTGCGTCGATTGACCCTCTCCTAAGCTGTAGTGCAATTTCCTGGCATTTCGCCGCTTTTCTGCGTCCCGTCACCGGTGTCCGGCTCCGGCCGTACCCCCGGGCCCGGCGGGGTTTCCGCGCCGCTGGGTCGGGAATCGGGTGACGCATACCTCACCGCAGAACCACGGGGGGCGGTATCCCCGCGACCGCGATTACGGTAAAAGCGAAGGCAATTCAACGAAGATTCGCCGGCGAAGCGAGGAACCACATGACGGAAGTCAAGCTCGACCACCCCGGTGGGCAGCTTTCGATGCCGGTGCAGGGCGCGGTCGAGGGCCCTGCGGGCATCGGGGTCAGTAAGTTGCTCAAGGAAACCGGGATGACAACATACGACCCCGGTTTCGTGAACACCGCATCCTGTTCTTCCGCGATCACCTACATCGACGGTGACGCGGGCATCCTGCGGTACCGCGGCTACCCGATCGATCAGCTGGCCGAGAAGTCCTCCTTCCTGGAGGTCTCCTACCTGCTCATCTACGGTGAGCTGCCGACCCAGCAGCAGCTGGGCGAATTCAGCGAGCGGATCCGGCGGCACTCCCTGCTGCACGAGGAGATGCGCCGGTTCTTCGACGGCTTCCCCCGGGACGCCCACCCGATGGCCGTGCTGTCCTCGGCGGTCAGCGCCATCTCCACCTTCTACCAGGACAGCCTGGACCCGTTCGACTCCGAGCACGTGGAGATGTCCACGGTCCGGCTGATGGCGAAGGTCCCCACCATCGCCTCGTACGCCTACAAGAAGTCCATCGGTCAGCCGCTGCTGTACCCGGACAACTCCCTGGGTTACGTGGAGAACTTCCTGCGGATGAACTTCGGCGTGCCCGCCGAGCCGTACGAGGTCGACCCGGTGGTGGCGCGGGTGTTGGACATGCTGTTCGTCCTGCACGCCGACCACGAGCAGAACTGCTCGACCTCCACCGTCCGGCTGGTCGGCTCCAGCAACGCCAACCTCTTCGCCTCGGTCTCGGCCGGGGTGAACGCCCTGTTCGGTCCGCTGCACGGCGGGGCGAACCAGGCCGTGCTGGAGATGCTGGAGAAGATCGAGGCCGACGGCGGTGACGTCGCGTCCTTCGTCCGCAAGGTCAAGGACAAGCAGGACGGCGTCAAGCTGATGGGCTTCGGGCACCGGGTCTACAAGAACTACGACCCCCGGGCCGCCATCGTCAAGAAGGCCGCCCAGGACGTGCTCGGCCGGATGGCCAAGCCGGACCCGCTGCTGGACATCGCGATGCAGCTGGAGGAGATCGCGCTCGCCGACGACTTCTTCGTGTCCCGCCGGCTCTACCCGAACGTGGACTTCTACACCGGGTTGATCTACAAGGCGATGGGCTTCCCGACCAAGATGTTCACGGTGCTGTTCGCGCTGGGCCGGCTGCCCGGCTGGATCGCCCAGTGGCGCGAGATGATCAGCGACCCGGAGACCAAGATCGGCCGGCCCCGGCAGGTCTACACGGGTGCGCCCGAGCGGGAGTTCACCGCGATCTCGCAGCGCTGACCCCGGTCACGACGAAGGCCGCCGACCCCGCTGGGGGTCGGCGGCCTTCGCGTACGGGAGACCGGGCGTCGGGGCCCGGTGGATCAGCGCAGGCCGGCGGCGACGAGCAGGTTGCCCGCCGGGATCGGGGCGGTGACCCGGCCGGTGGCCATCCGCTGCTCGGCCCGCTGCGCGGTGAACGCGGCGTCCCCGGCGATCGCCGAGGCGTACGCCGTCGCGGTGCGGGCGGCGATCGCCGACCAGCCGTACTGCTCGTGGACCATGGCGCGGGCCCGGCGGGCGAGCACCCGGGCGCGTTCCCGGTCCGACAGCAGCGCGTGCACGGCCTCGGTGAGGTCGGCCGGGTCCTCCGGGGCGAAGGTCATCCCGGTCACCCCCGGCTCGACGATCTCGGCCAGCCCGCCGGTCTCGGCGACCGCGAGCGGTGCGCCGGCCGCCGCGCCCTCCAGGGCGACCATCCCGAACGGCTCGTAGATGCTGGGCACCGCGAAACAGTCCGAGGCGGCCATCACGGCCGGCAGGTCGGTGCCGCCGAGGAAACCGGGCATGGCGACCGTGCCGCCCAACCCGAGCCGGCGCACCTCGGCCTCCAGCTCCGCCTTGTACGGCCCGTCGCCGACGATCACCGCGCGCAGGCCGGGGTGCCGCTCGCGCAGCCGGGGCAGGCCGGCGAGGAGGTGCTGGACGCCCTTCTCGTAGACCAGCCGGCCGGCGAAGGTGACCAGCGGCCCGTCCCCGGCGAACCGGGCGCGGGCCGCGGTGACCGCCGAGGTCGGCACCTTCCAGCGGTGCGGCTCGACCCCGTTGGGGACCACGTCGACCCGGGCGGTCGGAACGTCGAACAGCGCGCCCACCTCGTCGCGCATGTACCGGGAGCAGACGATGACCCGACCCGACTCGGCGGCCAGCCACTGCTCGACGCCGTGGATGGTCCGGTTCATCTCCCCCGGCAGCCAGCCCTGGTGCCGGCCGGCCTCGGTGGCGTGGATGGTGGTCACCAGCGGCACGTCCAGGTGGGCGCGCAACGTCATGGCGGTGTGCGCGACCAGCCAGTCGTGGGCGTGGATCACGTCGTACGCGCCGGACTCGGTGGCCCGCAGGGCGGCCCGGGTCAGGGTGTGGTTGAACGCCATCGTCCAGGCCAGCAGCGAGTCGGTGGCCAGCGGGAAGGTGACCGGGTCCTCGGCGGCCCGGACGATCCGCACGCCGTCGGCGTACTCCTCCAGCGCCGCGCCCTCGGTGTGCCGGGTGACGACGGTGACCTCGTGCCCGGCGGCGGCCAGGGCCACCGACAGGGCGTGCACGTGCCGGCCGAGCCCGCCCACCAGCACCGGCGGATACTCCCAGGAGAGCATCAGGATGCGCCGGGTGCGCGGGGGCACGCCGGAGCCGCCGCCCTGCTGGGGGAGCTGGGGCCGGAAGGTGGGGGTGGGCCGGCGGGTCCGGTCCACAGCGGTCGCGAGCTGGTCGCTGACCCGCAGGGTGGTCACATCAATCTCCGTCCATGCGCACGCGATCACGCCGGCAGCGGTGACGGCGGGAGGGGGCGGTGGTGGGGGTGGCCGAGGGCCGAGTGGCGACGTGCCCGCGCGGGCGCGTCGCGTCTAGCAAAGGGCATCGGGCGGCTCGGCGCATCTCGAAAGGGCCTATCGTGACGGACGACACCTGACGGTGGGTGATCCCTCGGACGGGTGGAAATCGGGTGCCGTCCGAACGGGTGGATTGGCCGACCCGGCCACGGGGCATCAGTGGCGTGCGCATCGGCCGGTCCCCGACTCGGCAGGTGTGCTCATGATCATGGGCCGAAGGAGCGACATGCAGGTCTGGCCGGGTGAGCGTTATCCCCTGGGCGCCACCTACGACGGGATGGGCACCAACTTCGCGATCTTCTCGGAGGTCGCCGAGAAGATCGAGTTGTGCCTGTTCGACGAGTGGGACACCGGCGCGGAGCGCCGGGTCGAGCTGCGTGAGGTCGACGCGTACGTCTGGCACGCGTACATCCCCGGGATCGAGCCGGGCCAGCGGTACGGCTACCGGGTCCACGGCCCGTACGACCCCGCCAACGGTGTCCGGTGCAACCCGCACAAGCTGCTGCTCGACCCGTACGCCAAGGCGGTCGACGGGGAGGTCAGCTGGGACCCGGCGGTCTACGACTACGAGCTGGGCGGTGACCCGGACCGGATGTCGCAGACCGACTCGGCCCCGTTCATGCCCAAGTCGGTGGTGGTGAACCCGTACTTCGACTGGGGCAACGACCGGCCGCCGCGCATCCCCTACCACCACTCGGTGATCTACGAGGCACACGTGCGCGGGCTCACCATGCGTCACCCCGGCATCCCGGAGGAGCTGCGCGGCACCTACGCGGCGATCGCCTCCCCGGTGATGATCGACTACTTCCGGCAGCTCGGGGTGACCGCCATCGAGCTGATGCCGGTGCACGAGTTCGTGCACGACCACCGGCTGGCCGACCTCGGCATGCGCAACTACTGGGGTTACAACAGCATCGGCTTCTTCGCCCCGC
This sequence comes from Micromonospora sp. CA-248260, assembly GCF_050942205.1. NCBI lineage: Bacteria > Bacillati > Actinomycetota > Actinomycetes > Micromonosporales > Micromonosporaceae > Micromonospora > Micromonospora sp. CA-248260. The sequence continues at coordinate 2,995,869 of NZ_CP192021.1, forward strand.
ACCACGGCTACTCCGCGCTGGGCCGCCTCGGCCAGCAGGTGCAGGAGTTCCGGGGCATGGTCAAGGCGCTGCACGCCGCCGGCATCGAGGTCATCCTCGACGTGGTCTACAACCACACCGCCGAGGGCAACCACCTGGGCCCGACGTTGAGCTTCAAGGGCGTCGACGCCCCCAGCTACTACCGGTTGTCCGAAGAGGACCGCCGGTACTTCGTCGACTACACCGGCACCGGCAACAGCCTCAACGTGCGCAGCCCGCACTCCCTCCAGCTGATCATGGATTCGCTGCGCTACTGGGTGACCGAGATGCACGTCGACGGGTTCCGCTTCGACCTCGCCGCCACCCTGGCCCGCGAGTTCTACGAAGTCGACCGGCTGTCCACGTTCTTCGAGGTGGTGCAGCAGGACCCGGTGGTCAGCCAGGTGAAGCTGATCGCCGAGCCGTGGGACGTCGGCCCCGGCGGCTACCAGGTCGGCAACTTCCCGCCACTGTGGACGGAGTGGAACGGCAAGTACCGCGACACGGTCCGCGACTTCTGGCGCGGCGAGCCGGCCACCCTGGCCGAGTTCGCCTCCCGCATCTCCGGCTCGGCCGACCTCTACCAGGACGACGGCCGCCGCCCCTTCCACAGCATCAACTTCGTCACCTGCCACGACGGGTTCACCCTCAACGACCTGGTGTCGTACAACGACAAGCACAACGAGGCCAACGGTGAGGAAAACCGCGACGGCGAGGGCCACAACCGGTCCTGGAACTGCGGCGTCGAGGGGGAGACCGACGACGCCGGCATCACCGCACTGCGGGCCCGGCAGCGCCGCAACTTCCTCGCCACCCTGATGCTCTCCCAGGGCGTGCCGATGCTCGGCCACGGCGACGAGCTGGGCCGTACCCAGCACGGCAACAACAACGCCTACTGCCAGGACAGCGAGCTGGCCTGGGTGGACTGGGAGCACGCCGACGACGACCTGCTGGCCTTCGTCCGGCGGCTCACCGACTTCCGCAACCGGCACCAGGTGTTCCGTCGCCGCCGGTTCTTCACCGGCCTGCCGGTGGGTGGCCGCAACGCCGAGGCGGGGCTGCCGGACCTGGCCTGGTACACCCCCGACGGCCGGGAGATGACCGGTGAGGACTGGGGCAACGACTTCGGCCGGTCGGTGGCCCTGTTCGTCAACGGCGACGGCATCCCCGAGCGCGGCCAGTACGGCCAGCGGCACCGGGACTCCTCGTTCCTGCTCTGCTTCAACGCCCACGACGCGCCGCTGGACTTCACCCTGCCCGGTGCGGAGTTCGGGCAGCGCTGGGAGTTGGTGATCAGCACCGCGGAACCGGATCCGGAGAAGCCGACGGTGGTCGAGGCGGGCGGCGCGGTCTGCGTGCCGGACCGTTCCCTGGTGGTCCTGGAGAGGACGGTCTGACATGCCCGCTCAGCCCGCACCCGACTCGACGGCGACGGTCGGGTCGACGTACCGCGTCCAGGTCCGACCCGGGTTCGACCTGGACACCACCGCCGGGCTGGCCGACTGGCTCGCCGACCTGGGCGTCACCCACCTCTACACCGCACCGCTGCTCACCGCGACCCCCGGCTCCGCGCACGGCTACGACGTGGTCGACCACCGCGCGGTCAACCCGGAGCTGGGCGGGGAAGCCGGCCGGCAACGGCTGGTCCGGGCGTTGCGGGCGGCCGGGCTGGGCCTGGTCGTCGACATCGTGCCCAACCACGCCGGGGTTGCCCAGCCGGCCGCCAACCCGGCCTGGTGGGACGTGCTGCGCCGGGGCCGGGACTCGGCCTACGCCGACTGGTTCGACGTCGACTGGGAGCGGGGGCGGCTGCTGCTGCCGGTGCTCGCCGACAGCCCCGACGCGACCGACGACCTCAAGCTGGTCGACGGGGAACTGCGCTACCACGAGCACCGGTTCCCGATCGCCGACGGCACCGCCGACGGCAGCCCCCGCGACGTGCACGACCGGCAGCACTACGAGCTGGTCTCCTGGCGGCGTGGCGACGCCGAGCTGACGTACCGCCGGTTCTTCGCCGTGTCCGACCTGGCCGGGCTGCGGGTGGAGGACCCGGCGGTCTTCGACGCCACCCACGCCGAGGTGCTGCGCTGGGTGGCCGCCGGTGAGGTCGACGGCATCCGCGTCGACCACCCCGACGGCCTGCGCGACCCGGCCGGCTACCTGACCCGGTTGCGGGCCGCCGCCCCGCACGCCTGGCTGGTGGTGGAGAAGATCCTGGAGTACGGCGAGGAGCTACCGGACTGGCCGGTCGACGGCACCACCGGCTACGACGCGCTCGCTGCGGTCTGCGGGCTGTTCGTCGACGGGCGGGCCGAGGGCGACTTCACCGCCCTCGACGCCCGGCTCACCGGCCGGCACACCTCGTGGCAGGACCTCACCCACACCACCAAGCTGGAAGCCGCCACCCGGCTGCTCGCCGCCGAGTTGGGCCGGCTCGCCGCGCTCGCCCCCGACCTCGACCGGGACGCCACCCGGGCGGCCCTGGCGGAGTTGGCCGCCTGCTTCCCGGTCTACCGGGGCTACCCGCCGCACGGGGCCCGGCACCTGGCCGCCGCCCGCGCCGAGGCGGGCCGCCGCCGGCCCGATCTCACCGCCACCCTCGACGCGGTGACCGCGCTGCTGCGCCGTCCCGAGCACGAGCTGGCCGCCCGGTTCCCGCAGCTCACCGGTGCGGTGATGGCCAAGGGGGTGGAGGACACCGCCTACTACCGGTGGAGCCGGTTCGTCGCGTTGAACGAGGTCGGTGGCTCGCCGGCCCACTTCGGGGTGCCGCCGGCGGAGTTCCACCGGTTCGCCGCCGCCCGGCAGGTCCGCTGGCCCACCAGCATGACCACGCTGTCCACCCACGACACCAAGCGCGGCGAGGACGTCCGGGCCCGGCTGGCCGTGCTCGCCGAGCTGCCGGCCCGTTGGGCGGAGCAGGTCGGTGACTGGATGGCCCGTGCGCCGCTGGCCGATCCGGCCTTCGCCCACCTGCTGTGGCAGACCGCCGTGGGTGCCTGGCCGATCGACCGGGAGCGGCTGCACGCGTACGTGGAGAAGGCCGCCCGGGAGGCGTCGACCTCCACCAGCTGGGCCGACCCCGACCCGACCTTCGAACACGACCTGCACGCCCTGGTCGACCGGCTGTACGACGACCCGCTGCTGCACGACGAGGTCAGCGCGTTCGCCGCCGAGCTGACCCCGGCCGGCTGGTCCAACGCGCTCGGCCAGAAGCTGGTCCAGCTCGCCATGCCGGGGGTGCCCGACACCTACCAGGGCACCGAGTTGTGGGAGAACTCGCTGGTCGACCCGGACAACCGCCGCCCGGTCGACTTCGCCGTACGCCGGGAGCTGCTGGCCCGGCTCGACGCCGGCTGGCAACCGGCGGTGGCCGCCGACGGCGCGGCCAAGCTGCTGGTGGTCTCCCGCACGCTGCGGCTGCGCCGTGACCACCCGGAGCTGTTCGCCGGCTACCGGCCGGTGGCCGCGCACGGGCCGGCCGCCGCCCACGTGGTCGCCTTCGACCGGGGTGGTGTGATCGCGGTGGCGACCCGGCTGCCGGTGGGGCTGGCCCGCGACGGCGGCTGGCGTGACACCCGCCTGTCGATGCCCGGCAACAGTGTTACCGACGTGTTCACCGGACGGGTCTACAGTGGTTCTGAGCTGCTCCTTCATGATCTGCTGAGCACCTACCCCGTCGCGCTCCTCGCGCCCACCGCCCTGCTGGCTCCCACCGACCCCGTGGAGGCTGCCGCATGACCGAGTTCACCGTCTGGGCGCCCGACGTCGCCCGGGTCCGGCTGCACCTGCCCGGCGTCGCCGACCGCGACATGCGGGCGGGGCCGGACGGCTGGTGGCGGGTCGAGGTGCCCGCCGCCGGCCCCGGCACCGACTACGCGTTCCTGCTCGACGACGACGACACCCCGCTGCCCGACCCCCGGTCGGCCTGGCAGCCGACCGGGGTGCACGGACCGAGCCGACGCTACGACCACGCCGCCTTCGCCTGGACCGACCAGGGCTGGCCCGGCCGGCAACTGCCCGGCAGCATCCTCTACGAGCTGCACGTCGGCACGTTCACCCCGGAGGGCACCTTCGACGCGGCGATCGACCGCCTCGACCACCTGGTCGACCTCGGCGTCGACCTGATCGAGTTGCTGCCGGTGAACGCCTTCAACGGCGAACACAACTGGGGCTACGACGGGGTGTGCTGGTTTGCCCCGCACCAACCCTACGGCGGGCCGGACGGGCTGAAACGCCTGGTCGACGCCGCCCACGCCAGGGGGCTGGGGGTGATCCTCGACGTCGTCTACAACCATTTCGGGCCCTCCGGGGCCTACGCGCCGAGGTTCGCGCCCTACCTGACCGAGCAGGACAACTCCTGGGGACGCACGGTCAACCTGGACGGCCCGCACTCCGACGGGGTGCGCCGCTACATCGTCGACTCGGTGCTGATGTGGCTGCGCGACTACCACGTCGACGGCCTGCGGCTGGACGCCGTGCACGCGATGCCCGACTCCCGCGCGGTGCACGTCCTGGAGCAGGTGGCGGTCGAGGTGGAGGCGCTCGCCACCCACCTGGGCCGGCCGCTGTCGCTGATCGCCGAGTCCGACCTCAACGACCCCCGGCTGATCACCGCCCGGGAGGCGGGCGGCTACGGCCTGCACGCGCAGTGGAACGACGACGCCCACCACGCCCTGCACACCCTGCTCACCGGGGAGCGGCAGGGCTACTACGGCGACTTCGGCTCGCTGGAGTGCCTGACCGACGTGCTGACCGGGGCGTTCTTCCACGCCGGCACCTGGTCCAGCTTCCGCAACCGCAGCCACGGCCGGCCGGTGGACCGGCACGCCACCCCCGGGCACCGGTTCGTGGCGTACCTGCAGAACCACGACCAGATCGGCAACCGGGCCACCGGCGACCGGATCTCCGCCGGCCTGTCGCCCGCGCTGCTGCGGGTCGGGGCGATGCTGCTGCTGACCGCGCCGTTCACCCCGATGCTGTTCATGGGGGAGGAGTGGGCGGCCAGCACGCCGTGGCAGTTCTTCACCAGCCATCCGGAGCCGGAGCTGGCGGCGGCGGTCGCGACCGGCCGGCGGCGCGAGTTCGCCGCGCACGGCTGGCCGCCGGGCGACGTGCCCGACCCGCAGGACCCGCAGACCTTCCTGCGTTCCCGGCTCGACTGGGCCGAGCTGGACAAGCCCGAACACCGCGAGATGTACGACTTCTACCGGCGGCTGATCGCGCTGCGCAAGGCCCGCCCCGACCTGTCCGACCCCCGCCTGCACCAGGTGGAGGTACGCCACGGCGACGAGTTCCTGGTGGTCCGCCGGGGCGGATGCCTGGTGGTGGCGAACCTCGCCGGTCGACGCCAGCGGATCACCCTGCCCGGGGTGGCACGCCGGGTGCTGCTCACCACCGGAGAGGGCGTCACGGTGATGCGCGACCGGGTGGAGCTGCCGGCGGAGACCGCCGCGATCGTGGCTCTCTGAGCGCCGCGCCCGGCTGTGCCACGGCTGGCTGTGCGCGGCAGCGGTCGTGGCCCGGGGTCATCTGCGCGGGCCCGCGCGTTTCTCGGGTGACACGGGCGGTGCGGCGGGTAGCGGCGGGCCGCTGCTGCCCGCTGCTGCCCGCGGCAGCATCGGGGATCGCGAGGGTGCATGTCCCCGCGAGGGGTCGTCACGCTGGGTCACGGGTGCGGCGGGAGCCAGTGTGCGCGCAGAGCAGTATGCCTGTCCGTCATATTTATGCCTGTGTGTCATAAGCCCGATCGGACCATGACACTCCAGACCCGACCTCGCGCCGCCCGCTGACGGGCGACGAGCATCAGCCCGCAGCTCAGGACTCCTCGAACAGCTTCCCGGTCACGTAAGTGCCCTTGCCCTGGCGTCCCTGAAGCTCGCCGGTGATCTGGAGATGTTCGATCGCCCGCCGCACCGTGCCGATGGAGCAGTCGTACCTCTCGGCAAGTTCAGGCAGCGACGGGAGTTTGTCGCCTTTCTTGAGCTGCCCCGAGGCGATCGACGTCCGGATGTCGTTGATGACCATCCGGAAGGTCGGGACGTAGCCACTCATGGAATTCAGTAGATCAGTCGGCCCAGCTAGCCATGTCCAGTATGTATTTTGTTTCAACACTGCTTACACTGTCTACTCTGCTAGTAGAGTTGGACCCCGGTCAGTGATGAAGAGGGGTGTCATGCCGAGACGAAAGTGGTACCAGCATCCGGTCTATTCGGTTCAGGACGATCCGTCCCCTCCAAGGAACCGGGGTGAGCGGATTGATGCAGCTGAGCGGGAGGCGGCTCGGTGTCGCCTGCTCGCGCAGGCCGAGGCGGAGCGGGTACCCGTGGAGGACACGACGCGCGCCGTGCCGGATCGGCGGTGGCGGCGTGGGCTCTGAGGAACTGCCGGTCGGACGGCGGGTGGCGCGCTGGCGGGTACGGCGGCGGATGACCCAACAGATGCTTGCCGACCGGCTCGGCAAGTCGAAGAGCTGGGTGGACAAGGTCGAACGCGGGGTCCGCACGTTGGACAGGTACTCGGTCATCCAGGAGATCGCCGAGGTGCTGCGGGTCGATCCGGCGGTGCTGCTCGGCACCCGGCTGCCGTCGGCGGGCGGGACCGGCGTGGACGGGGTGGACGGGCTGCGCGCCGCCCTCGCCCGTTACGACGTCACGGTCGGGGTGGTGTCACCGGCGGAACTGCGGCGGCATGTCGGGCACGCCTGGTTGACCTATCAGCACGCGCACTACGCGCAGGTGCTGCGGGCACTGCCGGGGTTGCTCGACGCGGCCCGCAGCCGGCACGCGACCGCCCCGGAGGGCGCGGCGGAGGCGCTGGTGCAGACGTACCGGATCGCCTCGGCGGTGCTGGTGAAGCTCGGCGAGGCCGACCTCGGGTGGTTGGCCGCCGACCGGGCGGTGGCCGTGGCCGGCGACGACCCGGTACTGGCGGGTACGGCGGCGGTCGCGGTGGGGCAGGCGTTGCGGGCCCTGGGCCGTGGCCGGTTGGCGCTCGCGGTGGCCGTGGCCGCCGCGCGTCGCGTCGCCCCGAGGCCGGTACGCGACGTCCCGGCGGGCCGGCAGGCGCTCTGCGGGACGCTGCTGCTCCAGGCCGCCCTTGCCGCCGCCGAGCACGGCGACACCCACCGGGCCGACGAGCTGATCGACCTGACTGCCGGGATCGCCACCCGGGCCGGGAGCGGTGACGATCCGCACCGGATCTGCTTCGGGCCGGTCGCCGTCGAGCTGGCCCGGGTGGTGGCGGCGATCGAAGTGGGCGACGGTGGGGAGGCTGTCTACCGGCACGAGCAGGTGGTCCGTCGGGAGGGGTGGCAGCTGCTGCCGGCCGAGTACCGGGCCGCCTACCTGGTCGACGCCGCGCGGGCGTACCTCCAGGTCGGTGACCTGTTCGGGGCCGGTCGGGTGCTCGTCGACGCGGACGGCATCGCGCCGGCCGAGGTGCGCTGCCGGCCGGCGGCGCGTGCGGTGATCGCCGAGATCGCCCGGGGCCGGCCTACTGTGGCCGGTGTCGCGCGACTGGCCACGCTGGTCGGCCTCACGACCCGGTGACCGGTCGCCCTCCGCCTGCCCCGCCCGCCTGCCCCGCCCGGCCTGGTCCGCCGCCTCCGCCTGCCCGGCTTGCGGCCCGCCCTTGGCCGTCGCCGCCGACGGGCCGCCGGCCGTGTCGGCCGTGCCGACCGGGCTGCCCGTGGTGGTGGCCCGGCCGGTCGGACCGGCCGGGCCACCACCCGCAGGCCGGCGGCTACAGGGTGACCTGCCGGCCGCCGAGGGTCACCACGAGCCGCCCGTCGGAGGCGAAGGACCAACCGATCGCCCCGGTGTACGACGCGCAGCGGGAGCCGTTGGCGCCGTTCCAGAACTGGTTGGAGCTGTCGGCGTTGCCGACGATCTTGTCGTTCGAGCCGCTGCCGCTGCGGCACGAGGTGTTGCTCCGGAACACCGAGCTGCCACCGTCGAACGAGAAGTTGCGCTCGGTGTTGTCGATGCTCAGGTTGTTCGAGATCGACATCGAGCCGAGGTTGCGGTTGTAGGTGAACCCGTGCTTGCCGTTGCGGAAGGCGATGGTCCGCCGCACGACGTGGTTGACCGCGATGTCCTCGCCGCCGAGCTTGAAGCCGTTGCGGTCACCGTTGCCGTTCTGGGTGCCGTTGCTGAGCGTCCCGTTGTTGTAGGCCAGGGAGTCCTCGATGGTCACCACGCCGATGGCTCCGGTGTCGGTCTTGGTGTAGAGGTCCCACCCGTCGTCGATGTTGTTGTGGGACACCGCGTACCGGAAGACGTTGCCGTTGCCGACGGTGAGCTTGGCGGCGAAGCCGTCGGCGTCCTCCCCGTCGGAGTCGGCGTTGTCGTGCGACTCGGCGCTGAGCACCAGGTTGTTGGCCGGCCACTGGTCGCGCGGGGTGCTGGAGGCGATCCGGGAGAGCTGTAGCCCGCTGTCGCGGTTGAAGCGGGTCACCGTACGTTCGATGATGTTGTTGCTGCCGCCCACGAAGATCCCGTTGTCGCCGGCCCGCTCGACGACGATGCCCTGGACGTGCCAGTACGACCCGTTCAGCGCGAGCCCTCGGTTGGCCGGGTCCTCGCTCATCGCCGAGAAGTTCAGCACCGGCTTCTCGCCCGGGTAGGCGAACAGCTTCTTGCGGGCGCTGGCGGTGCCGTTGTTGCCCGGTTCGATGGTCACGGTCTGCGCCAGATTGTACGTCCCGGCGCGGACATAGATCGTCCCGCCGGCGGTGACCCGGGTGATGGCCGAGGCGAGCGTGGTCGGGTTCGTCTGGGTGCCGGCCGCACCGGCGCTGCCGTTCGGTGCCACGTACAGCGTGCTGCCCGACGGCGGGGGTGTCGTGGGCGGTGGGGTGGTCGGCGGCGGCGTGGTCGGCGGGGGCGTCGTGGGTGGGGGTGTGGTGGGCGGGGGTGTCGTCGGGGGCGCACTGGTGGGGGTGCCGGTGGTGGGGGTGACGCCGCCGGTGCAGGCCACCCCGTTGACCGCGAAGTTCGTCGGGACCGGGTTGCTGCCGGTCCAGGTGCCGTTGAAACCGAACGAGACCGTGCCGTTGGTGGCGACCGCCCCGTTGTAACCGGCGTTCGCCGCGCTGACCGTGCTGCCGCTCTGGCTGAACGTGGCGTTCCACCCCTGGTCGACGCGCTGCCCGGCACCGAACGTCCAGGTGGTCGTCCAGGCGCTGAGCGGGTCGCCCAGATTGGTGAGGTTGACGCTCGCGGTGAAACCGCCGGACCACTGGGTGGACACCGTGTAGTCGATCCGGCAACCGGCGGCGGCCTGGGCGGCGTTCGCGGTGATCACGACTCCGGTCGCGGTGAGCGTCGTCGCCGCCACTGCGGACATCCACAGTGCCGTCCGACGCTGTCGGTAGATCATGGTCTTCTCCTGGGGGTTGGGGTACGAAGCCCGCCCTGCCCCGGGGCCGCTCCGGGAGGTGGTGGGTCGGCGCGTCAGTCGAGGTAAGCGCTTTCCAAGGTACTGAGCATCGTCTATGCCGTCAATCCGCCCGTCCGCCCCGGCACCCCTCCACCCTGGGGAGGAGGCGGCCTCCGACCGGGGGCCGTGACCGGGGCTTCCGGTCGGGCGCGGCCGGGCCGGCGGCCGGCGAGGCTCGACACATGACTGAACTGATGTCCCGGGCGGCCGGCCGGCACCGCCCCCTGATGGTGCTCAGCGTGGCGGCGGCAGTGCTCGCCGTCGTCACCGCCGTCGGTGTGGTCGTCGACGGGCGGGTGCTCACCGGCGTGCCGATCTGGCTCAAGCCGTTCAAGTTCTCGGTGTCCTTCGCGCTCTACGCCGCCACCCTCGCCTGGATGCTGGCGCAACTGCCGCGCCGCAGCCGGATCGCGGAGTGGTCGGCCGGCGTGGTGGTGGCGACGGCCCTGGTCGAGATGGTGGTGATCGTCGGGCAGGTGCTGCGCGGCACGACCAGCCACTACAACCAGACCACCCCGCTCAACGCCGCCCTCTGGCAGGTGATGGGAATAGCGATCATGGTGTTGTTCGCCGCGCACCTGATCGTCGCGGTGGTGCTGCTGGTACGGCGGCCCACCGACCGGGCCACCACCTGGGCGGTGGCTCTGGGGCTCGGCCTGTCCGCGCTGGGGATGCTGGCGGCGTTCCCGATGGTGGCCCAGGACCGGGCCGGGCCGGACGGGATCGCCGGGGCGCACAGCGTGGGCGTGCCGGACGGCGGGCCGGGCCTGCCGATCGTCGGGTGGAGCACCACCGGGGGCGACCTGCGGATCGGGCACTTCGTGGGGCTGCACGCCATGCAGGCGCTACCGATCCTGGCCTACCTGCTGCGCCGCTACCTGGGTCACTGGCTCGACGAGCGGAGCCGGGTCCGGCTGCTGGTCGTCGCGGGGGCCGGGTACGGCGTACTCACCGTGCTGCTGACCTGGCAGGCGCTGCGCGGGCAGCCGCTGCTGCGGCCGGACCTGGCCACCCTCACCGCGCTGGCCGCCCTGGCTGCGGCGACCACGGTCGCCGCGGTGGCGGTGGTGGCCCGGCGACGTCGCCCGGAACTGGCGCTGGCCGCGTGACCGCCACCTGGTTCACGCTGACCTTCGCGCTGGCCGCACCGTTCTGGGCGCTGATGATCCTGCTGCCGGGCTGGTCGTGGACCATCCGGATCGTCCGGTCGCCGTTGATCGTCCTGCCGGTCCTGGTGATCTACGCGGTGCTGGTGCTCCCGGCGCTCGGCGCGGTGCTCCCGGTGGTGACCTCGCCGACCCTGACCGGGGTACGGGACCTGTTCGGCACCGACGTCGGCGCGGCGGCAGCCTGGGCGCACCTGATCGGGTTCGACCTGTTCGTCGGCCGGTGGGCGTGGCTCGACAGCCGGGACCGTGCCGTGCCGGCGCTGGTCATGGCCCCGGTGCTGGTGGCGACGATCCTGCTGGGACCCCTCGGCCTGGCCGGTTACCTGGTGCTGCGGACCCGCTGGGCCCACCCGAGTGGGGCAGCTGCCGCTCCCACCTCCCGATCCGTAGGCTGACCCCGTGGGTTGGGTCGGGCGACTGTTCGACGCACGGGACACTCTCGTGCGGATGCTGCTGCTCGATCTCAGTGGCCTCGGTTACCTCGTCTTCGGCACGCAGGCCGGTAAGCCGCCCACCGACGCCCAGTGGGCGCTGGCGGTGGTCGCGTTCGCCGTCGCGTTGCTCGCACACCGCCGGCCCCTGGTGAACCTGACGGTGCAGACCGGACTGCTGGTGGTCGCGGTCGTGGCCCTCGACGACACCACCATCAACCAGGTCGGGGCCAGCTGGGCGCTGCTCGAACTGACCATGCGGTCCCGTCGGCCGCGTACCGGTTGGCTGGCCGCCGGCGGGCTGGCCGTGGTCACGGCGTTCGGCCCGTCCCCGTCGGGTCACGGGGCCCGGGGCATCGTCGGGACGGTGTTCGGGGTGCTGGTCTACGTCGGGCTGCCGCTGCTGGTCGGCACGGTGGTGCGTACCAACCGCGAACTCGCCCGGCAGGCCGAGGAACGGCTCCGGGCGGAACAGTTGCGACGCGAGTCGGACAACAGGGCGGCGCGCGCCGACGAACGCAGCGCCATCGCCCGCGAGCTGCACGACGTGGTCGCGCACCATGTGGCGTCGATGGTGCTGCGTGTCGGTGTCGCCCGGCACGTCCTGACCGACCTCGGCCCCGGGGTGAGCGCGGTCTTCGACGACGTGCACGCGACCGGGACGGCGGCGTTGGCCGACCTGCGGGGGCTGGTCGCGGTGCTGCGTGATCCCGACGTGGCGCACGGGGACGCGGCACTGATCTCGATCGAGCCGGCGGCGTTGCCGACCGCGCTCGGCGCGGCGATCGACCGGGCCCGGCAGGCCGGGGTGACGGTGGAGGCGGAGGTCGATCCGGCGGTGGGCGCACTCGACGCGGTACGCGGGCTGGCGGTGCTCCGGTTGACCCAGGAGGCTCTGACGAACGTGGTGAAGCACGCCGGCACGTCCACGCGGGCACGGCTGTCGGTGTCGGTCGTCGAGGACGCCGTCCACTGGGAGGTGTCCGACGACGGTCGGGGCTGGGCTCCGGCGGCGGTGCCGCCCGGTGGTGGACACGGTCTCACCGGCATGCGGGAACGCGTGGAGGTCCTCGGTGGGCGGTTGGACGCCGGGCCGGCCGGCACCGGCTGGCGGGTCCGGACCGTGCTGCCTGCCGGTGCGTCCCCCACCGGGGCGTCGCCCGGTGCCGGTGCGTCGCCGGCCGGTGCGGGGACGCCTCGGGCCGGGTGGGCCGGCCCGGCGTCCCCGCCGCCCGGTTCCGCCGGGCCGTACGCGGCGGGGCCGGCGTGATCCGGGTGCTGCTGGTCGACGACCAGCACCTCATCCGTGCGGGCCTGCGCATGCTCTGCGAGGCACAACCCGACATCGAGGTCGTCGGGGAGGCCGACAACGGCCGCGACGCGGTCACCCTGGCCGCCCGGCTCGTCCCCGACGTCGTGGTGATGGACCTGCGGATGCCCGGTGTCGACGGGATCACCGCGACCGGGCGCATCCTCGCCGACCGGCCCGGCACCCGGGTGCTGGTGTTGACGACGTTCGGCGACGACGACCATCTCTATCCCGCCCTGACCGCCGGTGCCTGCGGGTTCCTGCTCAAGGACGCCCCGCCTGCCGACCTGGTCGACGGGGTCCGGCGGGCCGCCGCCGGAGCCAGCCCGTTCAGCGAAGAGGTGTTGCAGCGGTTGGTCGGTCGGGCGGTGCGGGCCCGCGTGCAGCCGCGCACACCGGTGACGGGCCTGACCGCCCGCGAGCGGGACGTCCTCGACCTGGTGGCCGAGGGGCTGTCCAACACCGAGATCGCCGACCGGCTGCACATCGGCGTGACCACCGTCAAGACCCACATCACCAGTCTGATGACCAAGACGGACAGCCCGAACCGGGTTCGCCTGGCGCTGTTCGCCCGAGGCGGCTGACCGGGCCCACCGGGGGCGGCTGACCGGGCCCACCGGGGGCGGCTGACCGGGCCGCCCGGCTGGGGTGGCTGTCGGTCGGCCCGGCTATCCTGCGCGACGCCGGGGGCGTCCCCGGCGAGGGCTCGGGTGGGAGGTCGGGTGACGGTCGGGGAGTCGGACTCGGTGGCGTTCCAGGTAGCCGTCCGCGCGGTGGCGCAGGAGACCGGCGCGGGCCGGATCGTCGCCCTGCGTGGCCTCGGCGAACTGGTGTCCGGCTGCCCCGGGCTGCGACCCCGGGCGGTCGCGGCTCTCGCCGACGGGCTGCGGGCACCGGTGGGGGCCGACGGGTGGGACGCCGACGCCCGGCGGGAGGCGGGCCGGGTGCTGGCCGCGCTGTTGCGCCCGGCGGCGGAAGCCCCGGCCGGGCCGGCGGACCCGACCGCCGATCCGGAACCGCCGCCCGCCGTCGACCTCGACCTGCGGGGGGCCACCCTGGTCGACCTCGACCTCTCCTGCGCGGTGCTGGGCGCGGCCCGGTTCGCCGACGCCCGGTTCCTCGGGACCACCTCGTTCTCCGACGTCCGGTTCACCGGCGACGCCGACTTCGCCCGCACCGTCTGGCCCGGCCCGGCCCGCTTCACCCGGGCCCGGTTCCTCGGCCACGCCGCATTCGGTCGGGCCCGGTTCCGCGCCGACGCCGACTTCACCGGGGCCCGGTTCGCCGCGTTCGCCTGGTTCGGCCGGGGCGAGGACGAGCTGTGGGAGGACGACCCGGCCTGGGAGACCATCGAGGAGACCTCCCCGGCACCCTGGGACGAGCCGAACGAGGACGACCCGCACTGGCCCGTCGCCGTGCTGATGGGTGACTACCAGGAGTGGAGCGAGGGCGGCGACGGTGCCCGGTTCGTCGGGCCGGTGTCGTTCCGGCAGGCCAGCTTCGCCGGTCCGGCCTGGTTCTTCAAGGCGCGGTTCGGGGCCGCCGCGACGTTCCGACGGGCCCGGTTCGGTGGGCCGGTCCACCTCGACCAGCCCAGCGTGGACCTCACCGGCGCGACCTGGGCCGGTACGGCCGACGACGGGCCGGTGTGCTGGCCGCTCGGCTGGACGCCGGCACCGGCCGGGCCGGACGGGGCGCAGTTGGTGCCCGACGACGCCGTCCGCCCGTATTCGGGTCAGCTCGCCGACGCCGACCCGGACGTGCGCCGGGCGGGGCTGGCGGTCCTCGCCGACCTGGGTGACGCCCGGCCGGAGCTGCGGCAGCGGGTGGTGGACGCGGTCTGCGGCTACCTGCGTACCCCGCTGTCGTTCGACCTGGCCGGGCCCCGCACCGACGGGCAGGCCGCCGAGCTGGAGCTGCGGCGCACCGCGCAACGGATGCTCGCGGCGCGGCTGCGTCCGTCGACGCCCGCCCCGGGCGAGCCGCCGCACTGGCCGGGAACGGACCTCATGCTCTGCGGGGCCACCCTGGTCGACCTCGACCTCGGCGGTTGCCACGTCGGCCACGCCGATTTCACCGGCGCCCAGTTCCACGGCGACACCGGGTTCGTGGGGAGCGTCTTCACCGGGGCGACCTTCCGGCTCGGCGGCGGCGACGGGCAGGCGACGTTCCACGGTCCCGTCAGCTTCGCCGGGGCACGCCTCGACCGCCGACGCGGTGTGCGCGAGGTCCTCGGCGCCGTGGCGGGTCACGCCGGGATGGTGGTCGACGAGACGGCGTCTCCCCCGGCGTGAGCGCCACCGCGCGGCGCCCTTGAACGACCCGGCCCCGGCGGGCGCTACCGCAGGACCCGTACGCCGATGGCGATCGCGCCGATGACCAGCAGGCCGCCCAGGAACTGGAGCCCGGGGGAGTCGTCGGACTCGCCGAGTACGACGCCGGCCACCCCGACGGCCAGGAGCACGACGGCGACGAGGGCGGACAGGTACCTCACGGCGTCGGCTCCTCGTCGTCGACGAATTCGAGCAGGTCGCCCGGCTGGCAGTCGAGCACCCGGCAGATCGCCTCCAGCGTGCTGAACCGCACCGCCTTGGCCCGGCCGTTCTTCAGCACGGCCACGTTGGCCGGGGTCAGCCCGACCCGCTCGGCGAACTCGCCGACGCTCATCTTGCGTCTGGCCAGTTGCACGTCGATGCGGACGACGATGGGCATCAGATCACCGCCTCCAGGTCGGTGCGCAGTGCGGTGGCCTGCCGCAGCAGCGCCCGCATCACCACCATCAGCAGCCCGAGCACGGTGACGCCGACCGACAGGAGGAACAGCAGCATCGGCAGCCCGGGGTCGTCGGCGTGGAACCCGACATAGCCGAAGACGGCCACCAGCACCAGCCAGCCGGCGGCGACGGCCCAGACGATGGCGTCCACCCAGGCCAGTGCCGACTCACTGAAGATCCGGTCGTTTCTGACCAGGGTGAGCAGCCGCCAGGTGGCGACGATCACCACCTGTACGCAGAGCACCCAGAACACCGTCACGGCGGTGGCCGGCCAGCGCAGGTAGGCCTGCTCGGGTGCTTCGCGCGCCAGGTGGGCGAACTGGCCGGGCAGCGACATGGTCTGGAACAGCACCAGCACCGCGAACAGGACCACGAGGAAGCCTCTGAGGGCGGTGACCGCCCAACGCGCTGTCGTCATATATCGACTATCGCTCGTAAGCTATCGAAAGTCAATCGACTCGGCGGGTGGGCGGTGACCCGACACCGTCAGGGGACCGGCCACTCGTGGACCGGCTGGTTGCTGTGCATCAGCTCGACGTAGTGGCGGACCACCTCCCGCAACGCCTCCGGCCGGTCGAGATGGTCGGCGGACTCCAACCGGTGCAACGTCGCCACCTGCCAGCTCGCGCCGTTGCGTCCGGTCAGGCAGCGCTGCTCGATGATGCCGAGCAGCCGGTCACGTTCGGCCGGATCCACCCCCCAGCCGTCCAACCCTTGGTGCGCCAACGGCAGCAGCCGGCGCAGCACCAGCTCGGTCGCCGGCAGATAGCCCAGACCCGGCCAGTAGACCTGCGCGTCGATGCCGTGCCGGGCCCCGCTGGTGAAGTTCTCCTCCGCCGCGCTGAACGACATCTGCGACCACAGTGGCCGGTCCGACTCGGCCAGCGCCCGGACCAGCCCGAAGTAGAACGCGCCGTTGGCGATGGTGTCCACCACCGTCGGCCCGGCCGGCAGCACCCGGTTCTCCACCCGCAGGTGCGGGCGGCCCTTCCACACGTCGTACACCGGCCGGTTCCAGCGGTAGATGGTGCCGTTGTGCAACCGCAGCTCGGCCAGCCTCGGCACCCCACCGGCAGCCAGCGTCTGCGCCGGGTCCTCCGGGTCGCAGACCGGCAACAGCGCCGGGAAGTAGCGCACGTTCTCCTCGAACAGGTCGAAGACGCTGTTGATCCAGCGCTCACCGAACCAGACCCGTGGGCGTACCCCCTGGGCCTTGATCTCCTCCGAGCGGGTGTCGGTCGCCTGCTGGAACAGCGGCACCCGGGTCTCCCGCCACAGCTCCCGGCCGAAGAACAGCGGGGAGTTCGCGCCCAGCGCCACCTGGATCCCGGCGACCGCCTGGGCGGCGTTCCAGTAGGCGGCGAAGTCGACCGGGCTGACCTGCAGGTGGAACTGGGTGCTCGTGCAGGCCGCCTCCGGGGTGATGGTGTCGGCGGTGGTCGCCAACCGCTCCACCCCGCTGATCGCGATCCGCAGGTCCTCCCCACGGGCGGCGAAGATCTGCTCGTTGAGCAGTGCGTAGCGCGGATTCGCCGACAGCGCCCCGGCGGTCAGGTGCCCCGGCTCCAGGGTCGGCAGGATGCCGATCATCACCATGTGGGCGTCGACCGTGCGGGCCTTCTCCTCGGCGGCGTTCAGGCTGGCCCGCACGTGAGACTCGAACTCGGCCGTGCCGGTGCCGACGAGTCGTCGGGGCGCCACGTTGATCTCCACGTTGAACTGGCCCAGCTCGGTCTGGAAACTGGGATCGGCGACGGCGGCCAGCACGTCGGCGTTGCGCATCGTCGGCCGGGAGTCGTCGTCGACCAGGTTCAGCTCGATCTCCAGGCCGGTCATCGGCCGCTCGACGTCGAACCGGGACTCCCGCAGCATCTCGGCGAAGACGTCCAGACACCGGCGGACCTTCTCCCGGTAGCGGGCCCGGTCCTCCCGGCTGAACGTGCGCGCTCCGACTTCCTCACCCATGGCCACCCGCCCTGTCACCGTTGGTCCTGTCAACCTCGCACGTCCCGGACGGACCGGGAAGACCCGAAGGACCCCCTACGTACCCACCGGGGACCCGGGTGATCCCCGTCGCCCCCCGGTCGTCACGCGCCGGCCGCCGACGGCGGCTGGCTACCATGACCCGATGCGCGAGAAGGTGACCCGGTTGTTCGTGGCGGCGGCGATCGCCGAGGCGTGCTCCTGGCTGGCCCTGCTGGTCGGCATGGCGGTCAAGTACGGCCCGCCGGGCAACGAGATCGGCGTCAAGGTCTTCGGGCCGATCCACGGCGCGCTCTTCGTCGCGTACGGCCTCCTGGTGCTCGCCGTCGCCCGGCTGCACCGGTGGTCCCTCGGGGTCACCGTCGTCGCCCTGGTCTGCGCGGTGCCGCCGTTGGCCACCCTGTTCTTCGAACGCTGGGCCGCCCGCCGGGGCCTGCTGCGGGCCACCGGGGAGCAGCGCCCGTTGACCCCCGTCGGCTGACCGCCCCGCGTGCGCGCCCGGCGGGGACACCCCGCGACGGGCCGACGCCGGGAGTCGACCGGGCCGGAACCCACCCACCCACGACCGGGCCGCCCGTCCGGGCCCGGCCGTCGGGGCGGGTGACGATCGGACGGGTCGCCGTCAGGTGAGGACCACGGCGGCGGCGACCAGCAGCACCAGCACCGCCCCCAGCACCGCCTGGATCAGCAGCGGCGGGCCCAGGTGGCTCCACACCGTGGCGGTACGCGGGGTGAGCAGCTGACCGGTGGTCAGGTTGACGATCCGTTCGATGCGCGGCGGCAGGTCGACGTCCTGCGGCCGCAGGGTCAGCTGCACCCAGTCGGACGGGTGCACCGCGCTCTGCGGCAGGTGCCCGTGCAACTCCACCTCATAGAGCAGACCCTTGTCGTCGCGCACCCGCAGCGGTGTGACCAGGAACTCCGGACCCTTTTTCAGGTCCTTCCAGGTGCGGCGCGCGCCCCCGCCGGCCCGGGAGAGGGCGGTCCGCACCAGCAGCACCAGCAGACCCGCCACGCTCGCCGCGGTCAGCACCGCCACCAGCACCGGCTGGCCGATCCTGACCTCGCGGGGGTAGCCGTCCATGAACCGGACCACCCGCCCGGTGAGTATCCGCTGGGTGGGGCGTACCACCCGATTTCGGAGATCGCTGTCCATGTTCACCACCGAGAGTCCCTTCCCGTTCACTGATGGTATCCAGCAAACGGGTCGAACGACGTGAATGAACCGGAGAGTCACGACACGGACGACGGTGGGTGAGGCGCTTCGGCTGGTGGTCGGGCCGAGGTGACATCCCGGGCAGCCCGGGTAAGCGGGCGGCCGAGCCGGAAAGGGGTCGAGCATGCAGCTGTCCTTCCTGCGCCCGCTCTATGACCGTCCCGGGCCGTGGTGCTCGGTCTACCTGGACGCCTCCCGGGACACCCAGGACGCGCGTCCGGCGTTGGACCTACGCTGGCGGGCCCTTGCCGAACAACTCGCCGCCGACGGCGCCGACGAGCCGACCATCGCGGCCCTGGACCGGGTGGTCCGGGGTCACGACCCGATGCCCGGCGACTACGGGCTGGCCGCGTTCGCCAGTCGGGGCCGGGTGGTGCTGTCCGAGTACCTCGCCGCGCCACCACTGCGCGACCTGGCCGCGTACACGCCGCTGCCGCACGTGATGCCCCTGCTGGCGCAACGCGGGGAACAGGTGGCCTGGGTGCGGGTCCTCGCCGACCGCACCGGCGCGGACGCGGTCGCGGTCAGCGCCGGTGGGGTGCCCCGACGGGCCCACGTCAGCGGCCGGCAGACCTACCCGCTGCGCCGGGTGCAACCCGGCGGCTGGTCCCAGTCCCGCTACCAGCGGGCCGCGATGGAAGCCTGGCACCACAACGCCGGGGACGCCGCCGCGGCCACCGCCGAACTGGCCGACCGGGTCGGCGCGGACGTGGTGGTCGTCGCCGGGGACATCCGGGCCACCGGGATGATCACCGCGCAGCTGCCGGCCCGCTGGCAGGACGTGGTGGTGCGCACCGACGCCGGCTCCCGGGCCGGTGGCGCCGACCCGGCCGCGATGGACGACGTCACCGTGCAGACCATCGCCGAGGTCGCCGACCAGCACGTCACCGCCGCGCTGGACCGGTTCGGCACCCAGGAGGACGTCGGTGCGGGGCTGGCCGCCGTGGTGGCCGCCCTGCAACGCAACCAGGTCGACACGATGCTGCTCGTCGACGACCCGTCGGCCGTCGGTGAGCTGTGGATCGGACCCCGCCCGACCGACATCGCCACCGCACCCGGCCAGCTCGCCGCCGTGTCCGACCCGCAACGGGTCCGCGCCGACGCGGCACTGGTCCGGGCGTTGGTCGGCACGGACGCGGACCTGACCGTCCTCGGGCCGGACGAGGCCCCCGAACTGGCCGACGGGATCGGTGCGGTGCTGCGCTACGTCGACCCGGCCACGCCGGGACGCGACCATGGCTGACCGTACGGTCGCGCAGCTGGTGGTGGACCGGTTGCGGGCCTGGCGGGTGCCCCGCGCCTTCGGCTGCCCGGGGGACGCGATCGCCCCGGTGGTCGAGGCACTGGACACCGCGGGCGGGGACCCGGAGTTCGTCCCCGCCCGGCATGAGGAGGCCGCCGCCTTCATGGCGACCGGGCACGCCAAGTTCACCGGCGGCATCGGGGTCTGCCTGGCCACCCAGGGCCCCAGCGCGGTGCACCTGCTCAACGGTCTGTACGACGCGAAACTGGACAGCCGGCCGGTGGTGGCGATCCTCGGGGAGGACGTCACCGGACCGCTCGGTGAGGTGCACGAGGAGATCGGGCTGAGCCGGCTCTTCGGCGACGTCTGCCACCAGTTCGTCCGCTACGGCCGTACCCCGGCCCAGGTGCCGGCCCTGCTCGACCAGGCGTTGCGCACCGCCGCGGCGACCCGCAGCCCGACCTGCGTGGTGCTGCCCCGCGCGTTGCAGGTCGCCGTGGTGCCGGACCTGCAACCGGACACGGTGGGGGTGCTCAACGCGACGCCGGGCGAACCGCTGGCCCGGGTGCTGCCCCACCAGGCGGACCTGGACGCCGCCGCGGCGCTGCTCAGCGTCGGAGCGCGGGTGGCGATCCTGGTCGGGCAGGGCGCCCGGGGTGCCGCCGGGCAGATCGCGGCGCTGGCCGACCGGTTGGGTGCCGGCGTCGCCAGCTCACTGCCGGGCAAGCCGGTGCTCGACGAGCGGCTGCCGTTCCACACCGGGGTGCTCGGTGCGGTCGGCACCACCGCCGCCGCCCAGCTGATGGGTGGCGCGGACACCCTGCTGCTGGTGGGCACCAACGACCCGTGGACCGACTACCTCCCGATGCCCGGTCAGGCCCGCACCATCCAGATCGACATCGACGGGCGACGGATCGGCAGCCGGTACCCGGTGGACGTGCCGCTGGTCGGCGATGCCACCGAAACCCTGCGCGCGCTGCTGGCCCAGGTCGCCGACCGGCCCCACCGGCAGTGGCGGGCCACCGTCTCCGGCTCCGTCGAGCGGTGGCGCGCGGAGGCCGCCGCCCGCGCCGCCGAACCGGCCGAACCGGTCAACCCGCAGCTGGTGCTGCACGAGCTGTCCACCCGGTTGCCCCGCACCGGGTCGGTCGCCGTGGACGTCGGTTCGGTGCTCTACTGGTACGCCCGCCACCTGGAACTGCCGCCCGGGGTCGACGCGCAGCTCTGCGGCGCACTCGGCTCGCCGGGCTGCGCCGTGCCGTACGCGCTCGCCGCGAAACTGGAGCGCCCGGACGAGCCGGTGATCGCCTTGCTCGGTGACGGCGCGATGCAGCTCAACGGGCTGGCCGAGCTGATCACCGTGGCCCACCGCTGGCAGGGGTGGGCCGATCCCCGGCTGGTGGTGCTGGTGCTCAACGACCGTGACCAGCGCGGTCTGGACCACCGCGGGTGGGTGCCGGGCGTGGCCGGGCGGCGGGCCGACGTGCCGTACGCCGGTTGGGCCCGGCTGCTCGGGCTGCACGGTGTCCGGGTGGACCGGCCGGAGCTGGTCGGCGCGGCCTGGGACGAGGCGCTCGCCGCCGACCGCCCGTGCGTGCTGGAGGCGGTGGTGGACCCGGGCGTGCCGCTGCGGGTGCCGGAACCGGCCCTGGCCGACCTGCGGGGCCTGTTCGCCGACGGCGACGCCGCCCGACGCGTCCGGGACCGGATGATGTCGGCCGAGCGATCGGTCGTCGAGGCCGAGGACCTCGTCTAGCACCGTCGTCGCCGGTGCACCCCCGGGGTCGGGGATTGCGCCCGACGGGGCGGGATGCCCCGTTTAGACCCCAGAGGGAGGGGAAGCCGGGCTGCGTGGTGAGTGATCGAGGCGGGGTGGAGCCGGCGTCGGTGGTGCCGGCGGGACCGACGGCCCAGGGTGCGGGGCTGGCCGGCGACCGGGTCGTGGCGGTGGGCAGCCCCGCGCGGGTGCTGGTGGCCGCCGCCGCCCGGGCCCTGCGCGGGGTGGACTGCGCCGACCTGGGCCAGCCGAGCCCGCCGTCACGGTTCACCCCCGCGCCGGAGCCGGTGCGGGGGGCCGTCGCCGGGCGGGTCGCCGGCAAGCTGGCGCTCACCGCCGCACAGGCCGGCGAGGTGGACGGGGAACGGGTGGCCCGGTGGATCGTCGACCAGTACCCCCGGGAACGGTATCCGGCGCTGGTGCTGGGCTCCCCGCACGCCGCCGCGGTGCACCTGGCCGTGGCGCTCGGGGTGCCCTGGCTGCCCACCGGGTTCGAGATGACCGCGCACTGGACGCGCGGCGCGGTGGACCGGCCCGGTGCCGCCCTGGACCAGGGTGCCGCGTTCGCCGCCCGGGTCCTCGCCGGCAACCCCGACCTGCACGTCCGCCAGGTGCACTGCCCGGCGAGCCGGGGCACGCTGGCCGGCGTCGCGATCAGCCTGGTGGCCCGGTGGCGGGCGTTGCCGGTGGCGTACGCCCGGTTCCTGGCCGACCGGCTGACGCCCCGGGCGGTGCTGCTGCTGGTCGGTGACGGCCGTCGGTGGCCGGTGTCGGACTCCGGGCAGGGGCACAGCTTCCAGCTCGGCTCCCCGGCCAGCGGGCTGGAACCGGTGGACTTCCACACCGACTCACCCACCCTGCGTCAGGTGCTGCGGGCGGTCGGCGGGACCGGGCAGGGCTGGGAGCCACCGGCGGTCACCGCCGCCCGCGAGCCCGCCGAGCACGGGGTGGAACCGGGCTTCACCCGCACGCTGGACCACTGGGCCCGCAGCCGGGGGCACGAGCTGCGTCAGGTGCAGACGCCGCACCCCGGGGCGCTCAGCGCGGCGACCGCCGACCTGTACCGCCGGTGGCTGCGTCGGGCCGGCAAGACCGGCGACCGGTTGGTGGTCGAGTGCGGCCGGCTGTTCGACCCGTGGCAGGTGGTACGGGCGGGACTGGTGCCGTACTGGTGTGAGAACGCGACCCGACGCAGCGTCGAGGAGGTGGAGTGGTGGCTCGCCGGCAGCGAGCCGTTCAGCTCGGTGGACGTGCTGCCCGAGTCGCCGGGGATGCGCTCACCGGCGCTGGCCGGGCTGCCGCAGTGGCTGGCGGTGGCGGCGTTCGGCCGTCGTCGCCGGGCCCTGGACCGCACCGCCGCCCGCGGCTACCCGGTCGCCTCGGTGGCCACCCGGCGGGCCACCGAGGTGCTGCGCGGTCAGCCGTACGACCTGCCGACGCCGCCGCCGCTGAGCGTGGCCGACGCGTTGGCCGGGCTCCGGGACGCGGGTGCCCCGCTGGGGTTGGCCGTGTCCTGACCGGCCTGCCCGTCCGGCACCGACACCGCCCGCTCCGGCGGGCGACGGGCAGCCGGTAACCCGGAAAGGGGACGCCGGGGGTGTCCGCGCCGTCGGGCCGGACCGGGCACACCGAAACATCCTCGCGAACCCGGGGCCGCGTGGTTGAGTACCTGGGGAGCGGGAAGACCGCTCGCCGCGACGGTGCGATCACGCCGGGTGGCGACCGGTCATCGCCTCCGCGCGTCCGGCGATCCCGGCGCGGCACGTGACCCCACTTCCGACCCGGTGCGTGGTGCCACCACGCGCACGACCGGCTCGATCCGGGCGGGGGACCTTCCTGAGGGAGGCGCGGATGTTCGGACAGACCACCACGACCACACCACCTCCGACCGAACGGGGTCTGGAGGATCTGGACGCCGCCGCGCTGGCGTACGCCGCGCGGATCGCCGGCCTGCCACCGGAGCGTCGGGGCGAGGCCCGCGAGGACCTGGTCCGGTTCGCCCTGCCGTTCGCCGGCCGGCTGGCCCGCCGCTACCGGGGGCGGGGCGAGCCGTTGGAGGACCTGGAGCAGGTGGCCCGGCTCGGCCTGGTCAACGCCGTCGACCGGTACGACCCCGAGCGGGGTTCGTTCACGGCGTACGCGGCGATCACCATCGTCGGTGAGATCAAGCGGCACTTCCGGGACCGCACCTGGGGGGTGCACGTGCCCCGGCGGTTGCGCGACCTGATCCTGGAGGTCGGGCAGGCCACGTCGGCGCTGACCAGCGAACTGTCCCGCGCGCCGAGCGTGGCCGAGCTGGCGGCCCGGCTGGAGACGCCGGAGGAGGAGATCCTCGCCGCCCTGGAGTCGGCGGCCGGCTACAGCCCCGCCTCGCTCAACGCGCCGGTCGGCGGGGAGAGTTCCGCCGAGTTCGGTGACCTCGTCGGCGAGTCGGACAACGCGTTGGAGTCGGTGGACGACCGGGTGACGGTCAGCGGGCTGCTGCACCGGCTGCCCTGGCGGGAACGGCGCATCCTGGCGATGCGCTTCTACGGCAACCAGACCCAGGCCGAGATCGCCGCCCGGTTCGGCATCTCCCAGATGCACGTGTCTCGGCTGCTGTCGCGGGCGTTGACCTGGCTGCGTCAGGCGATGCTCGCCGACACCCCGCCGCCCTGGCAGAACGGCACCGCCGAGACGGAGACCGGCCGGAACCGGATCGCGGTCAGACGCACCACGGAGCGGACGGTGGTCGAGGTCGGGGGAGAGATCGACCGCGACGGCGCGGACCAGTTGCGCCGGACGATGCTGGAGGCGGTCGCCGGGCAGCCCCGCGAGCTGGTGGTGGACCTGGACGGAGCGGGCGGGGTCGACGCCGGTGGCATCGCCGCGCTGGTGGCCGGCCGGGACGCCGCCATCCGGACCGGGGTGCCGCTGCGGCTGACCCGGGCCCAGCCGGCGGTACGGCGGTCGCTGGCCGCCGCCGGCCTGCCCGCCACCGTGGACGCCTGACCCCGGCTCCGGCCGGCGCAGGACGAACGTCGGGCCGGCCCCCCCGAACGGGGTGCCGGCCCGACGGCCGTTGCGGGTCAGCGCCGTCCGGGGTCGTCGTCGTCCGTGCCGTGCGGGTGCCGCCACCGCTCGGGGGTGTCGGGGTTCGCACCGCCGGGGCCGCCGTCGTCCGGGGCGTCGGAGTGCGCGAAGCCGGGACGGCGGACGTCCTCCGGTTCGGGCACCTCCACCGGGCGGGCGCCGGACTGCGGGGCGGGTTGGTACTCCACCGCCTCCCGGGCCCCGTGCGCGCCCTCGGCCGCCGGTGACTCGGGGACGTGCCGCTCGTGGTGCAGCTCGTCGTGCAGGTGCTGCGGTGGCCGGGTGGTGCGTTGCGGCAGGTCCCGGCCGAGGTCGGCGACGAGGGGGCCGTACTTGGCGTCGAAGGCGGGCCGCTCGGAGCGGATCCGGGGCATCCGGTCGAAGTTGCGCAACGGGGGCGGGCAGGTGGTGGCCCATTCCAGGGAGTTGCCGAAACCCCACGGGTCGTCCACCGTCACCAGCGCGCCGTAGCGCCAGGACTTCCACACGTTGTAGAGGAAGAACAGGGTGGACGCGCCGAGCACGAACGACCCGACCGTGGAGATCATGTTGAGCGTGGTGAAGCCGTCGTCGGGCAGGTAGTCGGCGTACCGGCGGGGCATCCCCTCGTCGCCCAGCCAGTGCTGCACCAGGAAGGTGGCGTGGAAGCCGATGAACATGGTCCAGAAGTGCAGCTTGCCGAGCCGTTCGTCGAGCAGCCGGCCGGTCATCTTGGGAAACCAGAAGTAGACCCCGCCGAACGCGGCGAACACGATGGTGCCGAACAGCACGTAGTGGAAGTGCGCCACCACGAAGTACGAGTCGGTGACGTGGAAGTCCACCGGCGGGCTGGCCAGCAGCACCCCGGTCAGGCCGCCGAGCAGGAAGGTGACCAGGAATCCGACGGCGAACAGCATCGGCGTCTCGAAGGTGAGCTGCCCCTTCCACATGGTGCCGATCCAGTTGAAGAACTTCACCCCGGTGGGCACCGCGATCAGGTAGCTGAGGAAGCTGAAGAACGGCAGCAGCACCTGGCCGGTGGCGAACATGTGGTGCGCCCAGACGGTCATCGACAGCACGGTGATCGCGACGGTGGCCAGCACCAGGCCGGTGTAGCCGAAGATCGGTTTGCGGCTGAAGACCGGGATGATCTCGGTGATGATGCCGAAGAACGGCAACGCCACGATGTAGACCTCGGGGTGGCCGAAGAACCAGAACAGGTGCTGCCACAGCATCGGCCCGCCGGTCGCCGGGTCGTAGACGTGGGCGTCGAGCAGCCGGTCCGCGCCCAGCGCCAGCAGCGCGGCGGCCAGCAGCGGGAAGACCAGGATCACCAGGACGGCGGTGAGCAGCATGTTCCACGTGAAGATCGGCATCCGGAACATGGTCATGCCGGGCGCGCGCAGGGTCAGCGTGGTGGTGATCAGGTTGACCGCGCCCAGGATGGTGCCCAGGCCGGAGACGACCAGGCCGACCACCCACAGGTTCCCCCCGATGCCGGGGGAGTGCGTCGCGTCGCTGAGCGGGTTGTACGCCGTCCAGCCGAAGTCGGCCGCACCACCGGGGGTGAGGTAGCCGCCGACGACCATCGTGCCGCCGAACAGGTACAGCCAGTACGCGAACGCGTTGAGCCGGGGGAACGCCACGTCCGGTGCGCCGATCTGCAACGGGACGATGTAGTTGCCGAAGGCGAACACCAGTGGGGTGGCGAAGAGCAGCAGCATGATCGTGCCGTGCATGGTGAACGCCTGGTTGTACTGCTCGGGGGAGAGGAACTGCATCCCGGGCCGGGCCAGCTCGGCCCGGATGAGCAGGGCGAGCACGCCGCCGATCAGGAAGAACACGAACGACGTGGCCAGGTAGAGCAGGCCGATCTGCTTGGCGTCGGTGGTGCCGAGCAGCCGCAGCAGCTTGTTCCCGGGCAGTGCCGGGCGGACCGGTCCGGGGAAGCCACCGAACCGGGCCGGGGCGAGGATCGCCGGGCCGCGGTCTCGGGCGGGTTCCGTGGTTACCCGTCTGGGCATGGCTCTCTCACCCCGTCGTGACGACAGAAAGGACGGGCGCGACTACCCGTCCCTCCGCCCATGTAACCAGGCGAGAGAGGGAATTTCGGTCAATTCGCGGGCAGGAGTGCCCAAACCACTTTGCCGTCGGCCAGCGGGGAACTGCCCCAGCGCTGCGCCATGTCCCGGATCAGCAGCAAACCCCGGCCGCCCTCGGCGGTCACGTCCGGGCTGGCCGCGCGCGCCACCGCCCGGCTGCCGTCGGCGACCGCCACCCGCAGGTACGGCTGGTGCAGGGTCAACGTGATCCGCATCGGGGTGTGGGCGTGCCGCACCACGTTGCCGACCAGCTCACTGAGCACCAGCGACGCCGGTTCCACCAGGTGCGGGACGTTCCACCGGGCGCAGGCGTCACCGACCAGCTCACGGGCCCGCCGGCAGGCCCCCGCCACCGGATCCAACCGGACCCGCAACCGGGGTGCGGCCCTCGCCCCGGCCAGCCGGGTCGCCTCGGCGCAGTCCTGCCGTACCGGCACCACCCGGCAGGTGGTGGAGGTGGACAGCCAGGCGGCGGCGTCCGGCGGGGGGGAGCAGAGCACCACCGGCACGGCCGGCCAGTCCGCGGCCTGCCGGGCGGTGGCGGCGAAGACCGACAGCGCCAACCGGTCGGCGACGGTCACCCCGCCCAGGTCGACCACCAACGCGTCCGGCAGCGTGGCCAGGCAGCGGTCCAGCACGGTGTGTACGGCGCGCATGGTGCCCAGGTCGAGTGCGCCCGCGAGGCGTACGACGGTCACGGGTGACTCGTCGTGGACCTCGCAGGTGATCCGGCTGGCCATCGGCCCCTCGATTCCGCTCGCGGTGCTGGGCAGAACTGCCAGGTACCCGCGGTCCCGGGGAACGAAACCGGGCCCGGACCGAGGACGGGCCGGACCCGGTCGGGTCGGTGGTTCAGGCGGCCTGGAGCTGCGGCTTGCGGGCCCCGGCGCGGACCGTCTCGTAGAGCGTGACGTACCGCTGCGCCATCACCGCCGGGGTGAACCGCTCGGCGGCCTCCCGCCGGCACTCGTCCGGATCGAGCCGGCGTGCCGCCAGCAGCAGCTCACCCAGCTCCTCCTCGTCGTCGGTGAGCAGGCCGGTCCGCCCGTGCGCGATCAGCTCGGGCAGGCAACCCCGACCGGTCGCCACCACCGGCGTGCCCAACGCCAGCGACTCCACCACGGCGGTCCCGCCGGGTTCCTCCCAGCGCAGCGGGAACAGTGACGCCCGCGCCCCGGCCAGCAGGTCGTCGCGCTCCCGGCCGGCCACCGTGCCCACCCAGCGGACCAGGTCACCGTCGACGTGCGGGGCGACCTGGTCGTAGAAGAACCGCACGTCCGGGTTCTGCCGGGCCTCCTCGCCCGCCGCGGCCAGGTCCGCCGGCCGGTGGTACGGCCCGACCGGGCCGGCGAGCACCAGCGGCACCCCGGTGCGCCGGGCCAGCCGGGCGCCGACGTCCTGGCCCTTGCCCGGGTTGATCCGGCCGAGAATGATCGTGTAGTCACCCTTGGCCGGCCGGGGCGCCCGGTCGGCGTGCACGGCCAGCGGGGTGGACAGGTGCACGTGCCCGACCGAGTGCGCCCGCAGCGCCCGGGGTGCGCGGGCCAGTTGGGCGGCGGAGACCCCGTTGACCCGGACCCGCGCCCCGGCGTCGAGGTTGCCGTACAGCTCGGGGTGCTTGGCGAGGTCCCAGTGCAGGGTGTGCAGCACCGGTGGGGCGGCCGGCCCCATCGCCGCGAGGGTGGCCAGCCCGACGGCTTCCACGTGGTCGTGCACCAGGTCGATGTCGTCGCGGCCGTGTACCTGCCGGACCACCCCGGCCAGGTGCGCCTGGGACACCCCGCACACCTGGTTGTAGGGCCGTTGCAACGCCGCGAACTGCCCGTCGTCGTAGACCGAGAACCTCTCGTCCACCGGCAGGGTGCTCGACCCCACCGAGGCCAGCACCACCTTCACCCCGAGCCGACGCAGCTCCGGCACCAGGGTGGCGATGACGTTCTCGATGCCGCCGTAGCCGGGTGGGGGCACGGACAGCCAGGGGCCGGCGTTCATCAGCACGGTGAGACTCATGATCGGGGAATCCTCTCGGGACGGTGGGAGTCCCGGGCGGGTGTCGACCCCGCGCGTCGGGTGGCACTGCCGGTGTCGCGTCGGAGGGTCCGCCGCGTCGTCACGCGGCCACCCGCCGGCGCGGCAGCCGGGGCCGCAGCTCGGCCAGGGGTGGACGTTCCTGCACCGAGACGTCGTTGACGACGATCTCCCGGTCGAGATTCGGCAGCGCCTCCGAGCCGCCCCGACGGAACTGGGTCAGCAGCGCTCCCGGGCTGGTGCCCGGGGCGGCCCAACCGCGCCGCTGCAACCGCGTCCAGGCGGTGTGCATGATCTGCGCGGACATCCGGCCCAGGGCCGCGGTGTCCTGGTGCCGGTGCTTGCGCTCGCCCAGGTCGACCTGGGCCAGCGCGTCCAGGCCGACCAGTTCCAGCAGATCGATCAGCATGGCCGTCTCGACCCCGTAACCGGTGACGAACGGCACCCGCTCCAGCACCTCGCGCCGGCCGGCGTACTCGCCCGCCAGGGGCTGCACGAAGCCGGCGAGCTCCGGCCAGAACAGGTTCAGCAGCGGCCGGGCCATCAGCTCCGTCACCCGTCCGCCGCCGTCGGTCTCGACGCTGGTCGTGCCGACCAGGGGCCGGTGGTAGAAGCCCTTCACGAACTCCACCGACGGATCGACCAGCAGCGGACCGATCAGGCCGGTCACGAAGTGCGGCCGGAACTCCCGCAGATCGGCGTCGATGAACGCGACGACGTCGCCCTCGGCGGCGGCCAGGCCGGCCCAGAGCGCGTCACCCTTGCCGGTCAGCCGGGGCAGCCCCCGGGTCATCTCGTCCTGACCGACCACCTCAGCGCCGGCGGCCCGGGCCACCTGTGCGGTCCGGTCGGTCGACCGGGAGTCGACCACGATCAGCTCGTCGACCAGGGGAACCCGGTCCATCAGGTGTTCCCGGATCGTCGCGACGATCGCCCCGACGGTGGCTTCCTCGTTGCGGGCGGGCAGCACAACGCTGACCCGGTTCTCTCCCTTCGCCCGCATCAGCCGTCGCGTGGGCCAGTCCTGCGCCGACGTCGTTCGATAGGTGGCCCACGCCTCCACGACAGGAGAGACGATCGGTGTTGTATCCCGCACTGGCAAACCCCCAGATCCATGGCGGAAAACCCGGATGTGGTTTTCCCACCCCCGCACAACCGCTAACCGGATAATCCCTAACAGCTTGATCACGTCGGTTCCACCGGCCGGTTCCCGGCAGGTGAACGCTGTGTTGCGCGACGACCCCGGGGTTTCGCCCCGGCCCATCGGGGGGAGTGCTGACGGCGTTGGTCATGACCGCGTCGAGAGGGCCGAAGAATGCGTACGTGCCGGGTGGGGCTGGTCGGGGCCGGCGGGGTGGCGCAACGCCACGCCCGCGTGCTGGGGAGTTTCGCCGACGTGGAGTTGCTCGGCGTCACCGACGTGGCCCGGGACGCGGCGACGGAACTGGCCGCCGCGCACTCCGCGCACGTCTTCGCCGACGTCGACGAACTGCTGGCCGCCGGCCCGGACGCCGTCTACGTCTGCGTGCCCCCGTTCGCCCACGGGCCGGTGGAGGAAGCCGTGATCGCAGCCGGGGTGCCGATGTTCGTGGAGAAACCGGTCGCCGCCGACCTGGACACCGCCGAGCGGATCGCCGCCCTGGTCCAGGAGAAGCAGCTGCTCACCGCCGTCGGACACCACTGGCGTCACCTGCACGTGGTGCAGCGGGCCCGGCAACTGCTCGCCGACCGTCCGGTACGGATGGTCAACGGAGCCTGGCTGGACAAGGTGCCCCCGGTGTCCTGGTGGGCGGTGCGGGACCGCTCCGGTGGCCCGGTCGTCGAGCAGGCCGCCCACGTGCTGGACCTGATCCGCGTGCTGGCCGGTGAGGCCGTCGAGGTGACCGCGTACGGCGACGGCAACCCGCCGCCGGTCGACGACGCCGACATCGACGCGGTGACCGCTGCCACGCTGCGCTTCGCCTCCGGGGCGGTGGGCACCCTCGCCGCCGCCTGCGTGCTCGGCTGGAAACACCGCGCCGGCCTGGAGATCCTCGCCGACGGGCTGGCCCTGTCCCTGGCCGAGGACGGCCTGACGATCCGCGACGCCGACGGGGAACGCCACCTGGCGGCCGACCCGGACGACGCCCGGGTCGCCGTCGACCGGGCCTTCGTCGACGCGGTCACCGGCGTCGGCGACGACATCCGGGTGCCGTACGCGGAGGCGTTGCGCACCCAGCGACTGGCGGTCGCGGTCGCGCAGAGCGCCCGCACCGGTCGCCCCGTCACCCTGCCCACCGGCCCGGCCGCCCTGACGTCGGTGGCCGGCGGCGTGCCGGCGAGGCCCGCGGGGGCGACCGTCGATGCGTGACACGGTGGTGGTGGTCAGCGGACCGGGACGGGTCGAGCTGGCCGAGCAGGAGGCCGGTGAGCTGCGCGACGGCACCATCCGGGTGCGGACCCGCTACAGCGGCATCTCCGCCGGCACCGAGCTGAGCTTCGTCAAGGGCACCAACCCCTACCTCAACGTCACCTTCGACACCGGCCTCGGCCTGTTCCGGCCCGGAACGGCCAGCACCCCGTACCCGGTCACCCGGCTCGGCTACATGCAGGTCGCCGAGGTGGTGCAGAGCCGTACCCCGGCGATCGCCGTCGGCACCGTCGGTGCGATGACCTACGGCCACCGCACCGGGTACGTCGCCGACCCGCTGGCCGAACGGTTCGTGCCGCTGCCCGACGACCTCGATCCGCTGCTCGGCGTCTACGTGGCCCACATGGGCCCGATCTGCGCCAACGGGCTGCTGCACGCCGCCGCCGACCTGTATGGCACCGATGTCCGCTCGCTCGGCGACGGGGTGCGCGGCCGACGGGTCGCGGTGGTCGGCGGTGGGGTGGTCGCCCTGCTCACCGCCCTGTTCGCCAGGCAGCACGGTGCCGCCTCGGTGGTGGTGGTCGACCCGACGCCGCAGCGCCGCCAGGTCGCCGAGGCGCTCGGCCTGCAGACCCTGGACCCGGACGCCGACGACCCCGCCGTGGTGCTCAAGACCCGGTGGCATCACAGCGCCGGGGACCGGGGCGCCGACGTGGTGTTCCAGTGCCGGGGTCAGGACTGGGCGCTGCACCTGGCGCTGCGCCTGCTGCGCCCCCAGGGCACCGTGATCGACCTGGCGTTCTACCAGGGCGGCGCGGACGCCGTCCGGCTCGGTGAGGAGTTCCACCACAACGGGCTGTCGCTGCGCTGCGCACAGATCGGCCGGGTGCCCCGGGGTCTCGCCCCCACCTGGGACCGGGAACGCCTCTCCGCCGAGACGATCGACCTGCTGCGCCGGTACGGCGACCTGATCCGCACCCATCTGATCTCGGCCGTGGTCCCGTTCGCGCAGGGACCCGCCCTCCTCACCGAGCTGGCCGAACGCCGTCGCCAGGAACTCCAGGTGGTGCTCACCGGCTGACCGGCACCGCACCGGGGGCCGGTCGCGTGCGATGGGCCGGCCACCGCACGCGACCGGTACCGCAGGTCACCGCGCGGCGGCGGTCACCTGCGGCACGGCCCGGGCGAAATAGTGCGCCCCGGTCTCGTGGTTGTCCAGGTGCTGGTAGAACCCGCGTGTGCTGCGGAACTCGTACGTCGTCACCGCGGCGCGCGGGGCGGTCAGGTCCCCGTCGGCCAGGGCGGCGAGCACCTCTGCGACCGGCATGGGGAAGGTGACCGGGTCACTGGCGTACTCCTCGCCGTCGACCCGCCAGCCGGCCGGCCGGGTGGCGCCCGGTGGCTGGTAGACCGGGCGGCTCCAGCGCTCGAAGCGGTACAGCTCCCGGCCGAACTCGGCCCAGTCGGCCGGGAAGCGGCTGACCACGGCGTCGTTCCACCACCGTTCGATCTGCTCGTCGAGCGCCGGCTCGCTGTAGAGCATCCGGTGCCCCGCCGCCACGGCCGGCGACTCGGCGATGATCGGGAAGCTCTCCCGGAACGCCACCACCGCCGGGTGGGCCGACGCCTCGATGAAGTCCCGCAGACTGTTGATCACCTGGCTCTGGGTGAGCCCGGCGAGTAGGCGGGCCGGTCGCCACAGCCGCCGGAAGTACTGGTTCTCGCCGAGGATGCGGGCCAGGTACATGAAGCGTTGCATGGCGAAGTTCTCGGCCAGGGTCGAGGTGCGGTTGGCCAGCACGTACTCGAAGTCGTCGTGCTGGCCCCGGACAGTCACGAACCCGTGGAGCTGGCGCTGCTCGCTGTAGCCCGTGTTCGGCAGCAGCAGCAACGGGTAGACCGCGATCCGGGGGACCTTCTCGGCGAGGCGGTCGTAGCCGTCGAAGAACGAGGCGGTGGTCTCACCGGGCGCTCCCCAGATCAACTCGACGAACGCCTCCATCTTCTCCTGGGCCAGCCAGTCGGCGAGCGCCTCCCACTGGTTGAGCTTCATGTTGCGCCGCTGCATGTCGCCCAGCGCCTCGTCGGACAGCGTCTGGAGGGCGAGCGTGAACGAACTCTTGAACCCCCGGTCCCGCAGGGTACGCACGATGCGGTGGAACCGCTCGGACTTGTTCTTGGCCCAGTTGGCCTCCAGCGCCGTCGGGAAGCCGTACCGGGCGTTGGTGCTCAGCAGGTCCTCGGTGAACTCCTCGTCGGCCTCCAACATGCCGAAGTTGGCGTCGCAGAGGAAGACCGTGGGCACCTGGTGGAAGCCGAACAGGTCGAGTTCCTCGGCGAGGCGTTCCCGGGAGAACGAGCGCACCCGCTGCCCGGTAGCCCCGCCCCAGTAGCAGAACGAGCACTTGTACGGGCAGCCCCGGTTGGTCTCCAGCAACGCGAACTCGTACGGGAACGCTCCGTTGCGGTCGACCAGGGGGATGGCTCCGGTGAGGAACGGCGAGGGGATCACGTCGAGGTTCTCGATCCGTGGCCGGTCCTCGGTGGTGTGGCAGGCCCCGTCCGGGTCCCGGTAGGAGACCCCGGCCACGGTGTCGAGCGCCGGGTCACCGGGGCGGGCGAGGATCGCGGCGGTCAGGTCACGGAAGGTGAGTTCCCCTTCCCCGTTGACCACCACGTCGACCGCGGGGTGTTCGCGGAACACCCGGGGCCCCTGGTGGCTGACGTGGTTGCCGCCGAAGACCACGGTGCCGCCCGGCTTCAGCTGCTTGTAGAGGTCGGCCAGGCAGGCGAAGTTCCGGTAGTTCCAACCAAGCACCGAGAACGCGAGAATGTCCGGCGGCTCACTGGCGAATATCCTTCGGGCCATTTCGGTGATCGACCAGCCGCCGCGCAGGTTGTGGATCTGCACGTCGGTCTCGGAACCGAGGTCGGGATCGGCGTCGAGGATCGCCTTGAGATATCCCGCCGCCAGTGGCATGGAATCGATGGGCAGGTCCCATGCGCTTTGTTGCACCAATCCGATCTTGAACATGGTGCGGTGTCTCCGTTCGCGAATAGGAGGGACTAACCGCGTACCGCTTCGATGGCGAACAGTGCTGCGAACAGGAGCAGCAGCGAACCGGAGAGCCAATCGATCCATTGCCGACGCTGCGGGGTCAACCAGCGCCGCAGGGAGGATGCCGCGGAGGTGAGGACGATGAACCACACCCAGGAGGCGCTGACCGTGCCGGCGGCGAACACCGGTCGGTCGTCCGGGGTCTGGGTGGCGATGGCGACGCCGAGTACACCCACCACGTCGAGCACCGAGTGGGGGTTGAGCACCGAGACCGAGGCACACCGGGCCACCACCCGGGTCCAGGGCAGACCACCCGTGGCCAGGGCGTCCGGCCCGCGGGTGCTGGTGCGGAAGCACTGCACCCCGAGGTAGCTCAGGAAGCCGACCCCGACGACGAGCAGCACCGTCTTGAGGCCGGGGACGCTCTGCAGCACCGCCGAGGCGCCGGCGCCGCCCAGGACGATGAGGACGGTGTCGCAGACGCCCGCGGCACCGACCGCCACCCAGGCCCGTGGCATGCCCACGCTGAAGCCCTGGTTGATGAGGAAGATGTTCTGTGGACCGATCGGCGTAATCATGGCCAGCCCGAGCAACAGGCCGGCGAAGAAGATGTCCATACTCCTACCCGTAGCCCCCCGGCGGAATAGTGAGAGTAATGATCGTAGCGGTTCGGGTGCGGCGAATCGCCAACCGTCTTCGGCGTGCCGCACCGGGGTTGCTCGACCGCCCGTCGCGGGCATTTGACAGCGGATCCAGCGGAAGTCGGGATGGCATTCTCCTCCCCCTGGGATGCCTGCCCGGGAGCAACAGCAGTCAATGTACCGGGTGTCCGCCAGCACCCGCGCCCCCGACGCCGGATAATTGCGGCACCCGTGGTGGCGGCCGGCGTCCGGATCGCGTCGCCCCGGCGGTTGTGCGGTGGCGGTGAGGCGAACTGACCTGCGACTACGGAGGGCTATGGGAGCTTCGCCCCCCGTCGCCGTGGGCCCGCCGTCCGCCGCCGAATCCGCCGCTCACACGTCCCATAAAGTGGGAATTGTGGATCGGGGGTGCTCCGGCCACCGAGCCCCCGCCCGGCGGGCCGGACCGGCCCCCCGGATCGACGCCCGCCAGTCCACCGCGTCGGTCGCCGCCGGTCGGCCGGTGGCCACCCGGACCCGCCGGCACCCGCGTTGACCTGCCCGCACGGGTGGGGAACGGGACACCGGGCCCGCGTCGGGCCAACCGGGCAGCCTTTTCCGCGCTGGTTCGCGTACCGTTGCCGCTCATGGGTGTGTCGCAACGGTTGAAGAGCAGGTTCCGCCGGTTCCTCCAGCGCCCCGGGACGACGGTCGACCTGGCTCCGCTGGAGAAGCTGCTGCCGCGGATCGCCGCGCGCGAGGATGACCTGTCGGCGCTCGACGACGACGCGCTGACCGTGGCCGCCGGTGCGGCCACGGAGTACGCCGAGATCTGTGCCGTCGGCCGCGAGGCCGCCCGCCGGGGCCTCGACCAGCGGCCGTACGACGTGCAGCTGCTCGGCGCGATGGCGCTGCTGTCCGGCAAGGTCGCCGAGATGGCCACCGGTGAGGGCAAGACGCTCACCGCCACCATCGCCGCCTACGGGCACGTCCGGCTGGGCAACGGGCCGGTGCACGTGCTCACCGTCAACGACTACCTGGCCCGCCGGGACGCCGAGTGGATGACGCCGGTCTACCGGCTGCTCGGGCTGAGCGTGGGCTGGGTCAACGAGGCCTCCACCCCGACCGAGCGGCGGGCCGCGTACGGCTGCGACGTCACCTACGTCTCGGTCAGCGAGGCCGGGTTCGACTTCCTGCGCGACCAGCTCGTCACCGACATCGCCGACCGGGTCCAGCCGCCGCTGGCCACCGCGATCGTCGACGAGGCCGACTCGATCCTGATCGACGAGGCCCGGGTGCCGATGGTGCTGGCCGGCTCGACCACCGGCGAGCAGGACCCGGTGCACGCCTCCGCCGCACTCGTGCGCGGCCTGCGCAGGGGCCGGCACTACACGGTCGCCGAGGACGGCCGCAGCGTCGCCTTCACCACCGAGGGCCTGGCCGCCGTCGAGGCCAAGCTGGGCGGCATCGACCTGTACGACACCGAGCACGTCGGCCAGCTCTCCGCGGTGAACGTGGCGCTGCACGCGCACGCCCTGCTGCACCGCGACGTCGACTACATCGTCCGTGACGGTTCGGTGGAGCTGATCGACGAGATGCGCGGCCGGGTCGCCCAGCGCCGCCGCTGGCCCGACGGCCTCCAGGCCGCCGTGGAGGCGAAGGAGGGACTGGACGCCACCGCCGAGGGCGAGGTGCTGGGCACCATCGCCGTGCAGGCGTACATCGCGCGCTACCCCAAGCTGTGCGGCATGACGGCGACCGCGGTGCTGGTCGGCGACCAGCTCCGCGAGTTCTTCGGCCTCGAGGTGGCGGTGATCCCGCCGAACACCCCCTGCGTCCGCGAGGACGAGCCGGACCGGATCTACGCGACCCGGGCGGAGAAGGAGGAGGCGCTGATCGACGAGATCCGGCGCTGCCACGAGGCGGGCCGCCCGGTGCTGGTCGGCACCCTCGACGTCAAGGAGTCCGAGGGGCTCGCCGCCGGCCTGCACGCCGCCGGGGTGCCGTGCGTGGTGCTCAACGCCAAGAACGACGACGAGGAGGCGGCGATCATCGCCGAGGCCGGCGCGTACGGCGCGGTGACCGTCTCCACCCAGATGGCCGGCCGGGGCGTGGACATCCGGCTCGGCGGCAGCGAGCAGGTCGACCAGGAGCGGGTGGCCGAACTCGGCGGCCTCTACGTGATCGGCAGCGGCCGGCACGACAGCCGTCGGGTCGACGACCAGCTGCGTGGTCGGGCCGGCCGGCAGGGTGACCCGGGCGGTTCGGTCTTCTTCACCAGCCTGGAGGACGACCTGGTCGTGCGGCACGCCGGCGACACCATCCCGGCCTCGCCCCGGATGAACGCCGACGGCCTGGTCACCGACGAGCAGGTCGACTACGCGGTGGAGCACGCCCAGCGGGTCGCCGAGGGCGTCAACCACGAGATCCACCGCAACACCTGGCGCTACAGCGTCGTCATCGAGCAGCAGCGCATCGCCCTGGCCGAGCGCCGGGAGCGGCTGCTCACCTCGGACGTGGCCGCGCTGATGCTGCTCGACCGGATGCCCGACAAGGCCGGGGAGATGGACGAGGACCTGCTGGCCCGGGTGGCCCGCTCCATCGCGCTCTACCACACCGACCGGCTCTGGGCGGAGCACCTGGCCGAGTTGTCCGAGGTTCGCGAGGGCGTGCACCTGCGGGCGCTGGGCCGGCTCGACCCGCTCGACGAGTTCCACCGGGCGGCGGTGCCGGCGTTCACCAACCTCATCCCCGAGATCGAGACGCGGACCCTGGCGACCTTCGAGGAGACCGAGTTCGCCGAGGATTGGGAGCCGGACGCCGCCAAGCTGGTGCGGCCCAGCGCGACCTGGACGTACCTGGTGCACGACAACCCGTTCGGCTCGGAGCTGGACCGGTTGATCGCCTCGGTCGGTCGTCGGCTCGCCGCCGTCCGCTGAGCGGCCCGGGAACCCCTCCGGTGCGAAACGCGCCGGAGGGGTTCCTTTACGCGGTTTCGATCCGGTTTTGCCAGGGTAGTAGCCCGGGGCCCACGACTCGGGGGAGAGATCATCACGATGACACAGGCAACGACGCCGGTGCCGGGCGGCAGCTGTACGACGGAGCCCGTGGGCCGGTGAACCTGGACATGCGGGAGCTGACCATCGACACGCTCGGGGTACTGGAGACGGCCGCCCTGCTGCGGGAGCTGACCGCGGGGCTGATCGCGGTCGACGACTTCGACGAGGCGCTGACCGAGCTGGTCCGGATCGCCGCGGACGCCGTCCCGGGGGTGCTCTGGTGCGGTTTCACCGCGCTGCGGGCCGGTGAGCCCGCCGGGGTGGCCGCGTCGGACCCCCGGCTGGCCGAGCTGGACGACCTGGGGCACGGTGCGGAGTCACCAGCGATGAGCGCCATCCGCCGCCGCGAGATGATCATCGCGACGGATCTGACCGTCGAGGACCGGTGGGCGGCCTGGACCGACCGCGCCCGCCGGCTCGGCGTGCGTGGGGTGATCTCCGCCCCGGTGGACGTGGACGAGCGGGCGATCGGCTCGATCAACCTGTACGCCGGCCGGCACGGCACGCTGGGCACCCGGCACCAGCTCACCGCGATGCTGCTCGCCGAGCACGCGGGACTGCTGCTGGCCGCCGTACGGGACCGGGCCAGGCGGGCCGAGCGGGACAGCGAACGTGACGGCGCGCTGCTCGGGGAGAACGTCGTCGGCCAGGCCGTCGGGGTGATCATGACCCAGCGGGGCTGCCCGGCGCCGGAGGCCCTCGACGTGCTGCGCAGCGCGGCGTCCTCACTGGACATCCCGCTACGGGAGGTGGCCGAACGGCTGGTCACCACGGTCTCCCGCCCCCGCGAGTCCTGACGACCGGCCGGTTCGGTCGACCCGCTCGCCGGGGCCGACGTAGCAGTATCGACGTATGGCGATGCCGCCATGTCGCCGATGCTGATCCCGGTACGGCGTCAGCCGACGGTGTCGTTTCTCTCCGGACCCGCGAATCACGGCCCGACCGTTTCGTCGCAGCGGCGTGCGGGTAGCACCCTGGACCGGTGAGCTGAGCCGATCCCGGGGAGGAAACGATGGAGAGCCGCCTGAGGGTGCAGGGGCATCCCATCCAACCGATGCTCGTGACGTTCCCGTTCGGGCTCTTCGTCAGCGCCACCGTCTTCGACCTCGCCGACGTGGCCGGTGGTCCGGCCTTTCTCGGTGAGGTCGGCTACTGGACGGCGGTCGCCGCGCTGGTGGCCGCCGGGCTCGCCGCAGTGGCCGGCATGATCGACCTGTGGGACGTACGGCCGGGGCCGCACCGTCGCACCATGATCACCTTCAACATGGTCAACGCCGGCATGGCCGCGCTCTTCCTGCTGGCCTGCCTGATCCGGGCGGACGCCCCACAGCGTGGTGCGACCGGGGTGCTGCTGGTGACCGAGCTGGTGGCGCTGACGGTCGGTGCGGTCGGCGTCGGGCTCGGTGCCCGGCTGATGCGCCAGTTCGATTCCGGCCTCCCGGAGCCCACCGGCTTCGACGCCTTCGACGCCCTCCCCGCCGGCTCCACCGTCGAGATCGCCCGCCCCGCCCCCTGACCGCTGTCCCCGCCCCGGCAACGCGCCGGGCGGCGATCCGGGTGGGGTCCGGCGCGGACAATGGGGTTGCTGCTCGCGCCGGGGTGCCGCAGGGTGGGCGGATGGTCGGTCGGAGCTGTGCCGAGTTGATCGCCGAGGCGGCGGTGGCCCCCGTCGACGGCTGGGGGTTCGACTGGCTGGGCGGCCGGGCCACCGAGGAACGCCCACCGTGGGGTTACGCCCGCCTGTCGGCCGCCCGGATGGCGGCGGCCCAGTCGGCGTTGGACATCGACACCGGTGGTGGTGAGGTGCTCGCCGAGGTGCCGCAGCCGCCCCCGCTGCTGGTCGCCACCGAGGCGTGGCCGCCGAACGTCGCGGTCGCCCGGCGGACGCTGGAACGGCTCGACGGGCGGGTGGTGCAGGTCGACCCCGACGCGGGCCTGCCGTTCCGGGACGCCGCCTTCGACCTGGTGACCAGCCGGCACCCGGTGCACACCCCGTGGGCGGAGATCGCCCGGGTGCTGCGGCCCGGCGGCCACTACCTGTCCCAGCAGATCGGCGCCGGCACCATGCGCGAGCTGAGCGAGGCGGTGCTGGGGCCCCTGCCGCCGCCGGCCACCCGGCACACCGCCCAGGCGGTGGCCGCCGCCCGGGCCGCCGGCCTCGACGTGGTACGCCTCGAGCGGGCCGTCCTGCGGGTGGAGTTCCACGACGTCGGTGCCGTGGTCTGGTTCCTGCGTAAGGTGGTCTGGACCGTGCCGGACTTCGACGTCGAGCGGTACCGGCCGCAGTTGGAGCGGCTGCACGCGCGGATCCGGGCCGACGGTGTGTTCGTCGCCCACTCCCGCCGCTTTCTGATCGAGGCCGACAAGCCGGCCGGGTGACCCCGACCACGCCGACCGGTCGGGCGGAAGGTCCACTCCGGGGGGTCGCCGACGCGGTGTCCGCCTGCCAGGACACCGCACCGTCGACCGGGCCGAGTCGACCGGGCCCGGAGGCCGCCGCGCCCGTCGCGGCTGGCCGGTGTCCCCGCCGGAGCCGGGGTCAGCGGGTGGCGAGCAGGGTGAGCATCTCCGGCAGGTCGAAGAAGCGGGCCGTCTCCACCGCCGACGGGGTGCCGTGCTCCGGGTCGGCTCCGGCGTCGAGCAGGGCACGTACCGTCTCGGCGTCGCGCCGGAACACCGCTGCGGCGAGCGCCGTCTGCCCCCGGTCGTTGACCCGGGTGTGGTCCGCGCCCCGGGCCAGCAGCACCGCCACGGTCTGCGGGTGGGCGTGGTAGGCGGCCAGGATGAGCAGGGTGTCGCCCCTGTCGTTGGTCATGTTCACCGGTAGCCCGGCGTCGACGTGGCCGCCGAGTTCGGTGGCCTCGCCCAGCCGGGCCAGGTCGAACATGCGGTGGGCGAAGGCCAGCGTCTCGGCGTCCAACTCCTCGGTCACCGGTCCAGCCTAGAGGTCCGGGCGCGGGCGGGGGCGTGGTCGCCGGGTGCCCGCTGTCACCCGTCCGGATGCCGGAGCGGGCCGGCCCGTACCTCCTGTCCCAGCATGCGGTATTACCTACTAAACCTATAGGCTTTACAGCTTAGAGTGGTGCGGGACGTTTCACCACGGGAGTGACCATGACCAGCATCCACGCCGCCGACCTGCTCGCCGTCGCGGGCCGGTACACCGACCCCACCACCTGGGCGGTGCCGCTGTGCTTCGACCGCGCCGAGCGGTGGTACGCCCGGCTCGTCTCGGCCGACGACCACGAGGTCTGGGCGCTGAGCTGGCTGCCCGGTCAGGGCACCGACCTGCACGATCACGGTGGCTCCTCGGGCGCCTTCCTGGTCGTCGCCGGTGAGTTGACCGAACAGACGGTCTCCGGTGGACGGCTGCGCCCGCACCGGCTCGCTGCCGGGGCCGGGCGACGGTTCGGCCCCCGCCACGTGCACGTGGTGACCAACCGGGGCGACCGGCCCGCGGTCAGCGTGCACGTCTACCGGCCCGCACTGCGCCACATGACCCGGTACCACCTCGTCGACGGCCGGCTCCAGGTGGCCGAGGTCGCCCTCGCCGGCGTCTCCTGGTGACGCCCCCCCGCCGCCGCTGTCCCCGTCCCTGCCGCTGTCCCCGCCCCCGCCCCTGTTCCGCCCGCCCGTCGGCTCGCCCATGGAAGGACCGCGACGATGCCGCAGCACCTCACCCTCACCGAGAGTTGTCCGGCCCCGCCACCGGGTTCGCGTGGCATCGACGAGATCCTCGCCGAGGCCCGCACCCGCCTGCGCCGGCTCGACCCCGAGCAGGCGCACCTGGCCCACCGGGGCGGATCACTGATGGTCGACATCCGGCCGGCCGCCCAACGGGCCGCCCACGGCACCGTGCCGGGCGCTCTGGTGATCGAACGCAACGTGCTGGAGTGGCGGCTCGATCCACGCTGCCCGGCCCGGCTACCCGAGGCGGCTGGCTACGACCTGCCGGTGCTGGTGATCTGCCAGGAGGGCTACACCTCGTCGTTGGCCGCCGTCGCGTTGCAGGATCTCGGGCTGCACCGGGCCACCGACGTGGTCGGCGGATTCGTCGCCTGGCGGATCGCCGGACTGCCGACCCTGGGGCCGGCGCCGTCGCCCCGTACCCCCTCCCTCGCGCCGCCGGTGACCGCCGGCCGGACGCCGCACTGACCGTCGCGCCCCACCGGGCGTGGCGGACGCACCGCCACACAGGAGGCTCCCATGTCCCTCGTCACCCTCACCGCGCGTCCGCACCCACCGGGCCGCCCCGACCGGGTGGCGCCGGGTCGGCCCCGGTCCACGCCGTCGGTGACCATCACCCTGGACCTGGCCGCCGGGCCGCTGACGCCCCGGCTGGCCCGCCTGGTCGACCTGCTCGGCGAACTGGTCGAGACGGGGGAGGGGGCGGTCCGGCTCAGCGAGCCGACCGCCCCGCGCCTGCTGTCGTCGGTGCCGCCCCCGCGCCCGTCGCCGGCCACGATGGACCCCTCGCCGGCCGGTGACGACCCGCAGACCCTGCGGATCTTCGCCGGGACCCGGGTGGTGCGCCAGGGCGAGCGGGAGATCTCGCTCACCCGCATCGAGTTCGACCTGCTGCTCTTCCTCGCCGAGCACCCGCACCGGGTCTTCACCCGGCTCCAGCTGCTCGGCAGCGTCTGGGGGTACGAGCACGCC
Organism: Micromonospora sp. CA-248260; assembly: GCF_050942205.1. Lineage (NCBI taxonomy): Bacteria > Bacillati > Actinomycetota > Actinomycetes > Micromonosporales > Micromonosporaceae > Micromonospora > Micromonospora sp. CA-248260. The sequence goes on from NZ_CP192021.1 coordinate 3,038,153, forward strand.
GTCGCCCGTACCGTGGACGTGCACGTCCGGCGGCTGCGCGCCAAGTTCGGCGTGGACACCCCGCTGGTGACCACCGTGTACGGAGTGGGTTACCGGCTCGCCGACGAGGCGAGGGTCCGGGTGGACCGCTTCCGCTGACCGTCGGACCCATTCGCGACGCACCCGGCTCAGCCGAGCGGGTGCGTCGCGTCGTCGTGGTGGTGCCCTGACGCGCAGGCACCCCCCGTTTTGGGACACGTCGGCGCTTCTGCTGTAATCATCTGGCTCGTACGCAGAGCGAGGGACCGGCTGCGAACTGTTCGTCAATTGTCACATTCATGCAACGCGGTCGCCCCTTGACCCCCGTCCAGGGGCCGGGAAGCATCGATGCAGCGGCGTCCCGGGCCGTGCGGAGTTACCCGGACCAGCCCAAGGAGGACCATGTCGGTCAGCCCCGCATCGTCGCGCGCCGGATGGCATACGTCCCAACCCTCGGTCCCGGGTCGACCCCCCGGCGGCCAGCGTCGGCCGGCCAACGGCGTGACCCCCGTGCTCACCGTGACCCTGTCGATCCCGCTGGCCAGCGAGGAGTCGCTGACCCCGCCGGCCCGCCGGCTGCTGGAGGCCGCCCGCGAGATGCTGGAACGCGGCGAGGGCACCATCACCACCACCGGCGTCCCCGCCGAGCGGCGACCCGACCAGGTCCCGGCCGGCCGGTCCCCGGGTCGGTCCCTCGCGGCCACCATCCCGATGCTGCACATCCTGGCCTCCTCCCGCTCGGTGCTGCGCGACGGCGAGCCGCTGCCGCTGACCCGACTGGAGTTCGACCTGTTGCTGCACCTGGTGGCCCACCCCCGTCGGGTGTTCACCCGGTTGCAACTGCTCAACGCCGTGTGGGGCTACGAGCATGCCGGGGTACGCACCGTGGACGTGCACGTCCGTCGGCTGCGCGGCAAGGTCGGCATCGACGTCCCGCTGGTGACCACGGTCTACGGGGTGGGCTACCGGCTCGCCGACGACGCCCGGGTCACCGTCGACCGCACCGGCTGAGGGCCCGCAGGGCACCATGGGGGGATGCGTGTCCGTCCGATCTCGCCCGACCGGCTCGTCGCCGAGTTGACCGAACGGCTCCTCACGGTCGCGTCCGCACCGGCCTCCGCCGGATCCGCTGCGCCGGCCCATCTACGGGTCGCGGTCGACGGCCCACCGGCTGCGGCTCCCGAGCGGCTCGCCGCCGCCCTGATCGACCCGCTGCGCGCCGGGGGTCGCCCGGCGGTGCACCTGCGTGCCGGGGACTTCCTCCGGCCCGCCTCGGTCCGCTACGAAACCGGCCGGACCAACCCCGACGCCTACTACGAGAGCTGGACCGACGAGGCCGGCCTGCGTCGGGAGGTGCTCGACCCGGCCGGCCCCGGTGGCACCGGGCGGGTGCTGCCCTCGCTGTGGGACGCGGCGGCCGACCGGGCCAGCCGGGCGGCCTACCGGGTCCTGTCCCCGGGTACGGTGCTGGTGGTCAGTGGGGCGTTCCTGCTCGGTGGGGGACTCCCGTTCGACGTCACCGTGCACCTGGTGCTCTCGCCGGGCGCGCTGGCCCGGCGCACCGAACCGGCGCAGCGGTGGACCCTCCCGGCCTTCGCCCGGTATGCCGACGAGGTCGCCCCGGCCTCCTTCGCCGACGTGGTGGTCCGGGTCGACGACCCCCGCCACCCGGCTTGGGTGCAGCGGGACGAGGCGACCGGCTGAGCCCTCGGCGTGGCTCGCGGGAGGCGGCGCTCACCGGACCGGGAAACCCGATGGTTTGCTGGATCGGGAGAGTGGGTAATCGCGGGGCTCATCCGGCACGGGTGATCTCAACCGTGCCGTCCGAGTCCGGAGCGCGCCGTTCGGCCGCGCCGGTCCCAGGAAAGGCAGGCAGCGATGCTCGTCCACGACACCGTCGGCACCGCCCGTACCACGGCGGAGGCCGACCAGATCCGGACCTCCCTGCGGGCCCGTTACGACGAGTTGTCCGCGGAGTACGAGCAGGCCGTCGCGCAGAGCCAGGTGCTGCGGCTGGTGGAGGTCGGCGACACCGCCGGCGACGACCAGGCCGACAGCGGCACCAAGACCGCCGAGCGGGACACCGCCCAGTCCCTGCTGCGCACCATCCTCGACCGGCGGGCCCAGTTCGAGCACGCGCTGACCCGGCTGGACGAGGGCACCTACGGCTTCTGCGAGGGCTGCACGGCGCCGATCCCGGTGGAGCGGCTCGAGATCTACCCCTCGGCCACCGCCTGCGTGACCTGCAAGCAGAACCGGGAGCGGCGGGCCGCCTGACCGCAGCCCTCCCGCCACCACGCGCCGACCGCCGTCCACCACGTGCGGCCGGCCGCTGACCGCGGCCCTGGTGCCGCCACCACCGGCCGGTGACCGACGCCGGTCACCTCCCCCCAGGTCGCCTGGTTTCACCTCGTCGGGGTGAGGACGACTCACCCCGCCACCGGGCAGCATCGAAGGTGCCGGCCGGTGCTGGCGGACCGGGGCGATGCTCCCGGCCGTGCCGGCCGGCAGGGCCGACCGGTCGCGTCGTGCGGCCGGACACCGAGAACGGGCACGGAGGTGACCGAGATGGCGGTGCGGGTGGTGGTGGACCCACGACGGGGCGCGGTGCTGCACGTCGTCGGCTCGGGTGGGGACACCCGTCGACCGGAGCGGATCGGCCGGGGCGGGAGTCCGGCCCGCCAGGGGCGGGGACCGTCGGGGCCACCCCGACGTGCCGACGACCGTCGGTGGGACGGCGAGCCGAAGGCCGGGAGGTGACCCGATGGCGGAGCAACTGATGTCGGCGTTCGAGTCGTCGGTGGACAAGACCAACCTGATCCTCAAGGACATCGAGCAGGCGTACGGGTGGCCCCGGGCGCGACGCAACCAGTCGTACGCGGCGCTGCGTACGGTGCTGCACCTGCTGCGCGACCGGATGACCGTGCAGGAGTGCGCGGAGTTCGCCGCCCAGTTGCCGGTCCTGGTGCGGGGCATCTACTTCGACGGGTGGCAGCCGGAGAACGTGCCGGTCAAGCTCAACCGGGACGACTTCCTCTACGAGGTCCGGCAGGGCTTCCCGTACGACGTCGAGGGTGGCCCGCAGCGGGTGGCGCAGGTGGTGCTGGACGCCCTGCGCCGGCACGTCACCCAGGGCGAGTGGCAGGACGTGAAGTCCGGCATGCCGAGGGACCTGCAACGGCTGATTCCCTGATCCGGGTCGCACGTTGCCCCCGACCCGGGCCCGGCGATCCGTCCCGCGCGTCGGACCGGGCGTCTACGGTGTGGTTAGAGAAGATCGTGTGGGGGGTACCACCCGCACGACAGACCCCGCCCGTGGCGGGGCGGCACACCCGAGGGAGCACCCATGGCACTGAACGACGACGACATCCAGACCACCAGCGGCGGCGGCCTCGAAGGTCCGGCCGACGGCGGCGCGACCCCGGGTCAGCACGACGGTGGCGCGGACGGCAGCGCGGAGGGCCCGGCTGACGGCGGGGCCACCCCGGGTCAGCACGACGGTGGCGCGGACGGCGGGGCCGAGGGCCCGGCTGACGGCGGCGCGACCCCGGGTCAGCACGACGGTGGCGCGGACGGCAGCGCGGAGGGCCCGGCTGACGGCGGGGCCACCCCGGGTCAGCACGACGGCGGCGCCGACGGCAGCGCCCGCTGACCGGCACCGTGACGATCATCGACCCGCCGGGCGGCTACGGCCGCCCGGCGGTCCCGTCTGTGGCGACCCGGGCGTTGGCGCGCTGCGTCAGCGTCGAACCGGCCAAGTTCGCCGCGGCCCACTGGGGCCGCGCGCCACTGCTGTCCCGCGCCGCCGAGCTGCCCAACGCCGCCGGGTTCACCGATCTGCTCAGCCCGGACGACGCCGACGAGCTGCTCAGCCGGCGCGGTCTGCGTACCCCGTTCCTGCGGGTGGCCCGCGACGGCCAGTTGGTGCCGGCGGCACGGTTCACCGGCGGCGGCGGCGCGGGCGCGGAGATCAGCGACCAGGTCCTCGACGAGCGCATCCTGGAGCTGTACGCCGGTGGTGCGACGCTGGTGCTCCAGGGACTGCACCGGCTCTGGCCGGCCCTGGTCGACTTCGCCCGCGACCTCGGTGCCGCCCTGACGCAGCCGTTGCAGGTCAACGCCTATCTCACCCCACCGGGGAGCCAGGGCTTCGCCACCCACTACGACACCCATGACGTCTTCGTGCTCCAGGTCGACGGCCGTAAGCGCTGGCGGATCCACCCGCCCGTGCTGACCGACCCGTTGGAGCGTCAGCCCTGGGGCGGTCGGGCCGACGAGGTGTCCGCCACCGCCGACGGCCCGGCCGCGCTGGACGTGGTCCTCGAACCGGGCGACGCGCTCTACCTGCCGCGTGGTTGGCTGCACAGCGCCCAGGCGCAGGAGTCCCGCTCGCTGCACCTGACCGTCGGCATCCGGGCGCTGACCCGGTACGCCCTGGTCGAGGAGCTGCTGGCGCTGGCCGCCGAGGATCCCCGGCTGCGGGCCGGGTTGCCCTTCGGCACCGACGTCGCCGACCCGGACGCCATCGAGCCGGAGCTGACCGAGACCGTCGAGGCGCTGCGCGACTGGCTGCTGCGGGCCGACCCGGCTGCGGTCTCCGCCCGGCTGCGGGACCGGGCCTGGCCGGCCGCCCGGCCGGCCCCGATCCGGCCGCTGGCCCAGGCCGCCGCACTCGACGGCCTCACCGCCGACAGCCGGATAGCACCCCGGGGCGGCCTGCGCTGGCAGCTCACCGCCGACGCCGACCGGGTGGCGCTGCGGCTGGTCGACCGCACCGTCACCCTGCCCGCCCAGTGTGCGGCGGCGCTGCGTGCCCTGCTCGGGTCCACCGGTCTGCGGGTGGGCGACCTGCCCGGTCTCGACGACGACGCCGACCGGTTGGTGCTGGCCCGTCGATTGCTACGCGAGGCGGTCGCCGTACCGCTGTGAGCGCCGGCCCGGGCCGGGGTGGCGAGTGGTCCGACCTGCGCCCCGGGCCGGGCGGTCCGGGGCGTGGTCAGCGGGTCGACACCAGCAGCAGGATCGTGGTCAGCACCCCGGCGGCCAGCACGACCGCCAACGGGCGGGGGCCGAGCAGCGCATGCCGGCGGTCGGCGAGCCGCTTCGCCGGTGCCAGCCCGGCCACCGGGCCGAGCAGCGTCACCACCAGCGCCAGCACCGGCATCCCGACGGCCAGGTCACCACCGTAGCGCTGGCCGACGGCCCGGGCGCCGGCCCCGAGGGCGTACGCGACGACCGCCCCGGCGACCCCGCAGAGGGCGAGCAGCGGGTTCACCGACCCGGGCAGCTCACCTCGTTGCCCGGTCCGGTCCAGCAGCTCGCGTACGCCGTGCAGCAGCGGCACCGGGTCGCCGGTGACGTCCCGGGCCGGCCCCGGCGGGTCGCCGAGGCGGCGGGTGCCCAGCAGGGAGCGCAGCTCGGCCCAGAGGTGACCGACCTCGGTGTCGACCCGCTCCAGCATCGACCGGGCGTCGGTGGCCTCCTGCTCGGCGTCCCGCAGCTGGGCGCTCGCCTGGGCCACGGCCCGTTGCGCGGCGGCGCACTGCTGGTCGTGCCAGGCCTGCGCCTCGGCCCGCTGGGCGGCCACCCGGCCGGTCAGTTCGGCGAGCCGGCGCACGTGCGCGGCGTAGGTGTCACTGGCGACCGGTTCGTTCATCGGGACGGACCATAAGGGATGATCACCTGTCCGGTGCGGTGCACCGCCCGGTCGAAGAAGAGCCCACGCCACGGACGCGGGTACCAGTCCGGCCCGCCGGAGCCCGGGTAGAGCGCCGAGCCCAGCTCGCCACCCTGCACGTCCAGGGCCACCCAGGCGCCGATCTGGTCGGTGCGGGCGGCCGGCCCGCCCAGGTCCGCCCGCATCCGGGCCACCCCCCGCCACCAGGCCAGCACGTGGGTACGCCGTTCCGGCCCGTCGTGCAGGATGCGGCGCAGCCGGTCCAGCCCGGTCGATCCGGGTGAGCCGGTCGCCAGCGCCCCCGCCGCCGCGTCGACGGCGAACAGCAGCAGGTAGTGCGGGGTGGACGGGGTGCCGGGGCGGGTCAGCGCGGTCGCCGTCTCGGCCATCAGCTCGGCCACCGTCTCCTCGTCGTACCAGGCGGCGTCGTCGGCGAGGTCCTCGTAGAGGGCGCGGGCCGCCGGGTCGGCGTCCGGGTCGAGGCAGGCGATGGAGAACCGGGCGCTACCGGGGCGGTGCTGCCGGGCCAGGGAGCGGGCGGCGGCGTCGAGCACCGCGCACGCCTCGTCGACCCGGGTGCCCAGGACGGCGAGGTTGCGCCCGGGCGCCCGGGGCAACCGCAGCGCCGCCGACCGGGACTGCACGTCGATGATCTCCCCGAGCACGGCGACCGGGCCGCGCGGCGGGAGGTCGTCCTCCGGCGGGGTGAGGGCCCGGAAGTCGGGTGCCTCGGCGAGCCGGGGGATGGCGTCGCCGTCGAAGAGCCGCGCCGGGGCGGCGTCGGCGGGCCGCATCCGCCACAGCCGGTGCTGCAACTCGCTCCAGGTCTCCCAGTCGCTGGCCGACGGGATGCGGGCCACCTGGTTGCCCTCGGTCATCCCCGACTCGGCGTTGACCACCGCGTGGTGGCGGGGCAGCGCCTGCGCGGCGTCGTTGCGTTCGGCGAGGATGCGCAGCGCCTTGGGCAGGGCGATCCGCAGGGTGAACTGGGCGACCAGGGCGGGCCGCCCCCACAGCGCCTCGATGCCCCGGACGTCCTGCGAGGCGAGTACCAGGTGGATGCCCTGCGACCGACCGCGTCGGGCCAGGTCCTCCAGCAGGTCGGCGGCCTCCCGGGCCACCACGTCCCGACCGGCCAGCAGCGCCTGGAACTCGTCGACCACCGCGACGATCCGGGGCCAGTGCCCGGTCGGGTCCACCGCGCGCAGCTCGGCCAGCTTGGTCACCTCGTGTTTCTTGGCCGCGTCGGCGCGTCGGCGCAGCTCCTCGGCGAGGAAACGCAGCAGGGCCAGGCCGAACTCCCGGTCGGTGTTCACGTTGATCCCGACCAGCCGCATGTGCGGCAGCCAGCTCGGGTCACGGCGGCCCTGGGCGAACCGGGCGAAGGACACCCCCTCCTTGAAGTCGAGCAGATAGAACTCCAGCTCGGCGGGGGAGTAGCGGGCGGCCAGCGCACCGATCCAGGCGAAGATGAGGTTGGTCTTGCCGGTGCCGGACGGCCCGCCGATCAGCGCGTGCGGGGGATAGTCGCCGAGGGTCAGCAGCACCGGCCGGCCGTGCGGTCCCTCGCCGATCGGGGCGGTCAGCCCGTGCGCCGAGTCGTCCTTCCACATCTGCTCCGGCGGGGGGAGCAGGTCGGTGAAGGGGGTCGGTGGCGGCCCGGCGTTGACCCGGGTGGCGACCTCCCGGCAGGTCTCGGTGACCAGGGTGGCCGGTGGGGGCGGGTCGAGGCGTACCGGGGGGCCGGGTGGGTCGCCGATGCGGACCCCGCCCGGCCCGGTGACGATCCGGGTGAGGCTCGGGTCGTCCGGCAGGTCGATGCCGCGTGTCACCAGGTGCACCCCGCAGGCCGCGCCGGTGCGGACCACCCGGTCGAGCTGGCCACGTTCGTGCCGGGACAACTCGTCCCCGCCGAGCAGTACCGCCACCCGCCACGGTTCGGGGCGTCGGCCGGTGGCCACGGCCAGGGCGCGCAGCGAGCCGTACTCGCCGGCCAGCACCGTCTCGTTGATCCGGCGGATCTGTTCCACCAGATCGTCGAGGAGCCGGGCCAGCCCGCCCGGCCCGACGAAGGTGAGCAGCCCGGCGGTGCCGAGCGGGGCGAAGCCGGCCAAGCCGCCACCGAGGTGTTCGGGGTCGTAGCCGTAGAGCCGGACCGCGCCCGGCTCGGCCCGGCCGACCCCGCGCAGCAGCAGCGCCGACACCACCGCGTCGGCGCCCTCCCGGTCGTCACCGAGCAGCTGTACGTGACCGGCGTCGAGCAGCGGCACCAGCGCCGGGACGGGTTCCGCTCCGGGCACCCGCAGGGTGCCGACGCGCAGCGGGCCGGGGCTCTCGCCGCGTCCCGCCGGGGTGACCCGCCACCCGGACCACGGCATGCCGGCCGCCCCGGGGGCCTCCCGCCGGGCGGCCTCGGTCGCCCGGTGGGCCAGTTCGGCGAGCCGGGCGGCGTGTCGTCGGTCGATCTCGACGAGTCGTCGGTCACGTTCCGCGCCGACCCGCTCCGGTACGGCGGTGGCGGCCCGCCGGACCCGGGTCAGTCGGTCCCGGGCGGCGGTCAGCTCCACCTCCGCCGAGGCGAGCCGGGTACGGGTGACGCCGAGCGCCTCGGAGAGCATCCCCCGCACCCGCGCCGCCACCTGGGCGCGTAGGTCAGCCACGGGGCCCACCGTCCGCCCACGGACTCCTGCGGCCCGGCGCGGGAAACCCGGTGGGTGGCCCCGCTCCCGGCGGCGGGCCCGGCTCGGGCCGGCGGGGTGGGCCCGGCTCGGGCCGGCGCGGTGGGCGTGGCTCGGGGTGCCGCTCGGCGAGCGGACGCGGGCGGGAGCGGTCGGCCTGCGGTGTCCGCTCGGGCGGCTGCGGGGCCGGCTGCCGCGACGGGTCGTGGTCCTCGCGGGGCAGCTCCCGGCCGAGCCGGGCCAGCAGCACACCGGTGAGCACGCCTGCGGTGACGGCGGGGTCGGCGGCGTGGGGTTGCGCGTCGTCCCCGTCACCCCGGCGTGGTGGGGGCATCCGGCAGACCCGGGTGAGCAGGGTGTGCAGCACCGGTGGGGGCAGGCCGGGCAGCAGGTCGCGGACCCGGCCGTCCAGCTCCCGGCGCAACCGGGGCAGGTCGTCGGCGCGGGGCGGGTGGCCGAGTAGTTCCCCGGCGAGGTCGCGCAGCAGCGGCGGGGCGATCGCGGCCAGGCCGAGGCCGACGTCGGCGTGGGCGGCGCGCAGCTCCCGGTGCAGCCGGTCCCGGTCGCCGGAGCGGATGCCGGCCACCACCCGACGCAGCAGCTCACGCGAGTCGGCGACCCGCTCGTCCGGCTGCTCGGCGGGGCCTTCCCGCCCGCCGGTCAGCTCGGCCACCCGGACCGCCCACCAGCGTTTGACGGTGGGGTCCTCGTCGGCGGCCGGTGCCGGTGCGGCCGGCGGTGCGGTGCTCTCGCCCCGGGGCCCGTCGTGGCGTGGCGCGGGACCGTCGGCGCGGGCCGGGGGCGGGCCGTCGGGGGCCAGCCCGATGGCGGCCAGGTATCCGGAGAGCTGCTCCTGGGCGACCCGCAGGGCGTGCCCGGCCGACTCGGCGTGCTCGGTGGCGGCGGCGAGTTCCGGCACCCCCATCGGGTTGGCCGACTCCTGACGTACCCAGCGCAGCCGCTCGGTGGCCTGGCCGAACTTCTCCAGGGCCAGGGCGAGCTGGGCCAGCGGGAACTCCTCGGCGGCGGCCCGTACCTGGGCTCCGACGTCCTCGACGATGGACACGACGCCCCGCTACAACGACGACACGTAGAGCTGTGCCTGTTCCACCGCGACGAGTGTCGCGGCGAGACATTCCTCCAGCTCCTGGCCGGCCTGGGTGAGGGAGGCCTGGGCCGCCTCGACGGTCTCGTGCCCGCTGCCCTCCAACGCCCCGGCGAGGGTCTGCTGCGCCTCGGAGAGTTTCTCCCCGGCGGCCTGCACGGCGCTCTGCCCGTCACCGATCTGTTGGAGGGCGATGTCGATCGCGGCCTTCAGCTCGGCGACGCTCGCCACGGTGACCTCCTGTGGGCGGGGAGATCTCCATTACAACGTATCCCCGACGGGGAGAGAACATCCGCCCTGTCGGTGTTGCTGCCCGGGTGTCCGGTTACTGCCCTGACGTGCGGGAAAGCGGTCGCGGGGTCCCGCAAGCAAGACGCCTGATCCCGTCGGCGGGACTGGGTGGGGGTGGTCCCGGACCCCGGACCGCCCCGGATCAGGAGGGCAACCAGCGGGGGCCGTACACCTCGGCGCCCAGCTCACCCACCCGGCCGCGCAGCTCCCGGTCGGCGGTGACCACCAGCCGACGCCGGTCCGGCGCGTCCCGGACCAGGTCGACGATGGTGTCGTCGCCCGAGCCGGGGGCCGCGACGGTGCGTACCCCGGCCACCCCCGGCACGTCGCGGGCCGCGCCCTCCACCACCAGCACCACCTCGACGGGCGCGGGCAGCTCCGGGGGTACGCCGGCGTCGGCCACCGGGACCAGCCGGTCGCGCAGCCGGGCCGCCGCGCCGGCCCGGTCGTGCCACCAGCCGTCCGGTCGGGAGCCGACCACGTTCGCACCGTCGACGATCAGCAGCGGGTTGGTGTCCATGCCCCCCACCCTGCCACCTGCGGGCGTTTGTCGGGGCGACCGTCGGGTAGCCACCGGCGATCGTGTCGCGCCTACGTGTCGCCCTCGGCGACCCTGCCGCGCCCGAGGAGCGGAGGACAGACATGATGGGACCCGGTGACTTCGGCTCCGACCCGTGGGACGAGTTCCTGGCCCGGTACTTCGGCCGGGGTGAGGGCGGACGCCGGCCGGCCCATCGGGTCGACATCACCCGGCTGATGACCGCCGACGCCCGGGAGATGCTGGCCGACGCGGCCCGCCGGGCCGCCCAGAAGCACAGCACCGACCTGGACACCGACCACCTGCTCTGGGCAGCGTTGCAGCGTGACCCGCTGCGGGACCTGGTCCGCCGCGCCGGTGCCGACCCGGACACCCTGGTCAACGCGCTCGGTGGCCGCGCCGACGGCGCCCCGGGCGGCGAGGTGCCACCCAACCTCTCCCTCACCCCGGCGGCGAAACGGGCGTTGCTCGACGCCCACCAGCTGTCCCGGGCGATGGGGGCGAACTACATCGGCCCCGAACACATCCTGATGGCGTTGCCGCTCAACCCCGAGTCGCCCGCCGGTCGGATGCTCGCCGCCGGCCGGATCCAGCCCGAGTCGCTCCAGGCGGCCGGCGCCGAACGCGGCCCGATGGCCGGCCCGAAACCCGACCGGGGCACCCCCACCCTCGACCAGTACGGCCAGGACCTCACCGACCTGGCCCGCAACGACCAGATCGACCCGGTGATCGGACGCGCCGACGAGATCGAACAGGCCGTCGAGATCCTGTCGCGGCGCACCAAGAACAACCCGGTGCTCATCGGTGAGGCCGGCGTCGGCAAGACCGCCATCGTGGAGGGCCTGGCCGAGCGGATCTGCGACGGCGACGTGCCACAGACCCTGCTCGGCAAGCGGGTCGTCCAGCTCGACCTGGCCGGCCTGGTCGCCGGCACCCGCTACCGGGGCGACTTCGAGGAGCGGCTCAAGAAGGTGATCGACGAGATCCGGGCCCACCGGGACGAGTTGATCATCTTTCTGGACGAGATCCACACCCTGGTCGGCGCGGGCGGCGCCGGCAGCGAGGGCGGCATGGACGCCTCCAACATGCTCAAGCCGGCCCTGGCCCGCGGCGAGCTGCGGGTGATCGGGGCGACCACGCTTGACGAGTACCGGCGCAGCATCGAGAAGGACGCCGCCCTGGCCCGCCGGTTCCAACCGGTGCTGGTGCCCGAGCCCGACGTCGAGGACACCGTGGCCATCCTGCGCGGCCTGCGGGACCGCTACGAGGCCCACCACCAGGTCCGGTTCACCGACGAGGCGCTGGTCGCAGCCGCCGAACTGTCCGACCGGTACGTCACCGACCGGTTCCTGCCGGACAAGGCGATCGACCTGATCGACCAGGCCGGTGCGCGGGTACGGCTGCGCACCCGGACCCCCGCCTCGGACGTCCGGGAGTTGGAGCAGCAACTGGAGGACGTCCGCCGGGACAAGGAACAAGCCGTCGCCGACGAGCAGTACGAGAAGGCGTCCGCCCTGCGCGACCGGCTCGCCGAGGTGGAGGCGCAGATCGGGCGGGCCCGGGGCGACGGCGGGGACAGCCAGGTCCCGTCGGTCGACACCACGGAGATCGCCGAGGTGGTCTCCCGCTCCACCGGCATCCCGATCAGCCAACTCACCGAGGAGGAACGCGACCGGCTGCTGCGCCTGGAGGGGCACCTGCACCAGAAGGTGATCGGCCAGGACGACGCGGTCACCGCGATCGCCGAGGCGGTCCGCCGCTCGCGTACCGGGCTGGCCGACCCGAACCGGCCGATGGGCAGCTTCCTGTTCCTCGGCCCGACCGGCGTCGGCAAGACCGAACTGGCCCGCGCCCTGGCCGAGGCGCTGTTCGGGGAGGCCGACCGGATGGTCCGGGTGGACATGAGCGAGTTCCAGGAACGGCACACCGTGGCCCGGCTGGTCGGTGCGCCCCCCGGCTACGTCGGCTACGAGGAGGCCGGTCAGCTCACCGAGGCGGTACGCCGCCGCCCGTACGCGGTGGTGCTGCTCGACGAGATCGAGAAGGCCCACCCGGACGTGTTCAACATCCTGCTCCAGGTGCTCGACGACGGGCGGCTCACCGACAGCCAGGGCCGCACGGTCAACTTCAAGAACACCGTACTGATCATGACGAGCAACCTGGGTTCGGAGCTGATCACCGGTGCCCAGCGTACGGTCGGGTTCGGGGTCGGCGCGCAGGGCGACCAGCAGGAGGCCGACGAGCTGCGGGAGCGGCTGATGCGCCGGCTCCAGGAGAACTTCCGGCCGGAGTTCCTCAACCGGATCGACGAGACGATCATCTTCCAGCGGCTGGAGGCCGAGCAGCTACGCCAGATCACCGGCCTGCTGCTGGAGGAGACCCGGCGTCGGCTGCACGCCCAGGACATCCAGGTCGACGTCACGGCGGCCGGCACCGACTGGCTGGCCGAGCACGGCTACCAGCCGGAGTTCGGGGCCCGCCCGCTGCGCCGGGTGATCCAGCGGGAGGTGGACAACCGGCTGTCCCGGATGCTGCTGGAGAACCAGCTCTCACCAGGGCAGAAGGTCACCGTCGACGCGCGGGACGGGCAGCTCACCTTCGACGTGTCCGCCGGCGACCGCGACTACGCGCCCGCCACCACCTCGCATCCCCGATGACCGGAGGGCGGAGATGACCGAACCCGAGGAGACCGAGGAGTACGCCGAGCAGACCCCACCCATCCTCGCGGCCCCGACGGCGAACCCGGGGCGGGTCCAGGTGCCGCCGGAGGGACTCAAGCAGTGGACCGACGACGGGGACCCGGCACCACCCGGGGCACCGGAAGAGGAGGCGTGATGGCACGCGAACAGCGACTCGACCCCGAGGTGGAGGTGCTCTGGGAGGACTTCCACGCCGAGGTGAACGTCCCCTCCGAGCAGCTGCGGCAGTGGCTGCTGACCCGGGGGTCGGGGGAGGAGGCGTTCGGCCCCGACCCGGATCTCGACCTGCCCGAGCCCGGCCGGCAGATCCTGGCCGTGCTGCGCAAGCGCAAGGTCGACCTCACCCCGGCCGACGTGGCGGTGATGCGGACGGCGATCGACCGGATCCGGTCGTTGGTGGACGAGAAGCCCGGCGACGTCGACGACGAGTGGCGGTACGCCCTGCTCGACCTGGGCCACGACGTCCTCGTCGAACGCTGACCGGGACCGTCGCCCGCCGACCCGGTTCGGATGCCGACCCGGTCCGGCGGGCGGACCGGTCCGGCGGGGGCCGGGCGGCTCCGAAGGCTGGTCGACGATGGCGCGGGCACCCGGGACGCCGTCCCGGGTGCCCGCTCGTCGGTGGGCTACTCGGACCCGAGGCTGGGCAGTTGCAGGCCGGCGGCGTCGGCGGCGTCCTGCCGCTCGGCCCGGGTCTGCTCCTCCCGGGTGAGCAGCGTCGCGTACTCGGTGATGTCGGCCGGGTCGGGCACCTCGGGCAGGCGACGCAGGAACGTCTCGACGTCGCGGGCGGCAGCGGTGTGCGCGGTGGCCGCCCGGCGCAGCAGTTCCCGCTGGTCGGCGGCCGGATAGAGATCGGTCATGCAGGGCTGATACCCGTCGTCACGCCGTTCGCACCCGCCCGGCCGGGCGGGCCGTGCCGGTGTCCCGGGCCCCGAACTCGGGATGCCGCAGCAACCAGGCCAGGTAGTCGGGATGCGCGGCCAACGAATCGGTGTACGCGGCCACCGCGTCCTCCAGCACCGCCTCGGCGACCCGGGCCGCCGGGGATTCGGGGTGCCAGCCGAGCAGCAGCCGCCAGCGCAGCGGGATGCCCGCGAGCCGACGGGTCACCAGCCCGGCGACCGGACGGAAGGTGGCCTGGCACAACGCCACCGCCTCCCCGGCGTCGACCAGGTCCATGCAGCCGCGCACGTCGGTCTCGTACACCTTGCGGGGGGTGAACCCGGCGCGGGCGCACGCGGCGGCGAAGCAGTCGCCGAAGCAGCCGTCGCCCGGGGCGGCCACCCACTGCTCGTGGCGCAGTTCGGCCAGGCCGACCTCGTCCTGGCCGGCCGTCGGGTGGCCGGCGGGCAGCAGCACCAGCACCGGGTCGACCGCCACCTCCTGCCAGGTCAGGCCGAACTCCGCCGGTGGGGTGGCATCGCCGCAGATCCCGGTCAGTGCGAAGTCGAGCCGGCCACCGGCGACGAGGGCGGCCAACTCGTCGGCCGACCACGACGCGTAGGTGGTGATCTGGGCGTGCGGCTGCTCGGCGGCGAGCCGGTGCACCAGCCGGCCCAGGATGGGACTGTTCACCCCGCCGAAGCGGTACCGGCCGAGGGCGTCGTCGGCGCCGGCCAGTCGGGCCGCCTCGTCCTGTAGGCCCTTCATCGCCGGCAGCAGCACCCGGGCCCGGGACAGCACCAACTCTCCCAGGGCGGTCGGCCGGGCCCCCCGGCGGTCCCGTTCGAACAACGGACCGCCCAGCGTCCGCTCGATGCGCTGAAGCTGGGCGGTCAGGGCCGGCTGGGCCAGGCCGAGGGCGGACGCGGCCTTGGTCACGCTGCCCGTCTCGGCGATCGCGCAGACCACCCGCAGGTGGCGCAGCTCCAGATTCATATGGTGACGGTATGGCCACTCGTCGATAGACGGAAGGCCCTGAACGCAACCGGCTGGCCGAGCTGAACGGATCGGAGTCGACCGGTCACCGCCGCGCGCGGCGGGTGAGGTCGCTCAGCTGGGTACGCCGGCCGGTCACCGCGTCGCGGAGCTTGTCCACCACTCCGACGGCCGGCTCGACGATCCGGTTCCACGGCGGGGTGGCCGGGGTGCCCGGGTGCGGCCGGGTCGGGGCCGCCTCTTCGGCGATCTCCCACCGGTTGCCCAACCGGATCAGCTCGGCGTCGGTGGCCACCTCGCGCAGCGGGACGATGAGCGCGCCGACCGCGGTGACGTGCCGCCGGATCTGGACCACCACGTCGGCGAGCGTCGGGTCGTCCGGGCCGCGCAGGGCCTTCAGCACGGTGAGCAGCGCCGCGTCCGCCGCGATCTCCCGGTCCACCCGGGCCCCGGCGTCGGGCAGCGCGGCACGGGCGCTGGGCAGCAGGTACTGCTCCTCCGCCGACAGGTGCCGCGACACCGTGGCGGTGAGCACCTGGAGCACCTCCCGCCGACGCTCGACCGCCAGGGTGGGGTCGGTGACCTGCTCGACGAGGTCGAGCAGTTGCCGGTGCTCGGTGTCGGCGAGATCGGCCATGCTCCGCCCACCCGGGCGGTAGGCGTCGTCGGCGGCCGGGGGCAGCGGGGGCAGGGGAACGGCGGACATGACGCCCTCCTCGACGGGGCCGGCACGGGTCGCCGGCCGGTGCGACGGGCGAAACGGGGACGCCAGCGCCGGTACCCGTACCCGGTGACCGGCAAACCCCGGCGGCCGGTGCGGGCACCCCGGCCCAGGTCGTCCGGCGCTGTCGACCGGGCCGTCCGGCGCTGTCGACCGGGCCGTCCGGCGCTGTCGACCGGGCTCGGCGGCGCAGGCCGGCCCGGCCCGGCGGGTGGTCCCGGTGCGGTCGGCGGGGCGGGACGTGCCAGAGCCGGCCGGGCCGTTCGCGGCGGGACCGGCGACTGGTAGAAAGAGGCGATGACGAGCGATGCCGCCTCCGCCCCGCCCGATCCCACCGTCGAGGTCGTCGACCTCTGCCGTGACCTGCTGCGCATCGACACCACCAACACCGGTGACAACGCCACCAGTGCGGGGGAGCGCCGGGCCGTCGAGTACGTCGCGGAGAAGCTCGCCGAGGTCGGCGTGGCCGCCGAGATCCACGAGTCCGCGCCGGGCCGGGCCAACCTGGTCGCCCGCATCCCCGGCGTCGACCCGAGCCGGGACGCCCTGCTGGTGCACGGGCACCTGGACGTGGTGCCCGCCGACGCCGACGAGTGGTCGGTGCACCCGTTCTCCGGGGAGATCCGCGACGGCTACCTGTGGGGCCGGGGCGCGATCGACATGAAGGACTTCGACGCGATGGTCCTGGCGGTGGTACGCCACTGGCAGCGCACCGGTGTCCGTCCGCCCCGCGACATCGTGCTGGCCTACACCGCCGACGAGGAGGCGGGCAGCGACTACGGCGCGCACTTCCTCGTCCAGCAGCACCGGGACCTCTTCGACGGCTGCACCGAGGCGGTCGGGGAGGTCGGCGGCTTCTCCTACTCGATCAGCGACGCCCAGCGGCTCTATCTGATCGAGACGGCCGAGAAGGGGCTGGACTGGATGCGGTTGCACGCCAAGGGCCGCCCCGGGCACGGCTCGTTCGTCCACGACGACAACGCGGTCACCGCGCTGGCCGAGGCGGTCGCCCGGATCGGCCGGCACCGCTTCCCGATCACCGTCACCCCGACCGTCCGGGCCTTCCTGACGGAACTGTCCGACGTGCTCGGCGTCGAGCTGGACCCGGACGACCCGGAGACCGCCATCGCCAAGCTCGGCCCGATCGCCAACATCATCGGGGCGACCATCCGCAGCACCGCCAACCCGACCCGGCTCGCCGCCGGCTACAAGGACAACGTCATCCCCGGCCGGGCCACCGCCACCATCGACTGCCGCAGCCTGCCCGGCCAGTCGGAGCTGCTGGAACGGCAGCTGCGCGAGCTGGTCGGCCCGGACATCGAGATCGAGTACATCCAGCGGCAGCCGGCCTTGGAGACCACCTTCGACGGGGACCTGGTCGAGGCGATGTCGGCCGCCCTGCGCGCCGAGGACCCGGGGGCGCGGCCGGTGCCGTACATGCTCTCCGGTGGCACCGACGCCAAGGCGTTCGCGCAGCTCGGGATGCGCTGCTTCGGTTTCGCCCCGCTGCGGCTGCCGGCGGACCTCAACTTCTCGGCGTTGTTCCACGGCATCGACGAGCGGGTACCGGTGGACGGACTACAGTTCGGCGTGCGGGTGCTCGACCGGTTCCTCCGCAACTGCTGAGCAGCACCGGTGCCGCACCTTCCCCCATTTGTTGAAGGGACTGCCTCATGACCGACCAGCACGGTGAGCTGGACGCCGCCCTGGAGCGCGTGATCGACGCGGCCCGCGCCCACCTGACGGCCGTGCGTGCCGCCCAGGGGCGGATCGACGACGACGACGTGTGGCAGGCGTACGTGGCGTTGAACAACGCCTCCTTCGCCTACGACGAGCAGCTGCTCGACGCGTTCGGCGAGGTCACCCCCTGGGACGTGGAGTCGATCGACCCGGACGAGGCCGACGAGCGCTTCGGCGGCGCGGCCGAGGGCGCCGAGGCCACCGATCCGCACCCCCAGGTCATCTCGGTGCGGCAGCGCCGCGACTACCGGGTGCCCAGCGTCTCGGCGCTGCTGCGGGTCGCCGAGGTGGCCCGCCGGGAGGGCACCCCCGAGGACGACGAGCCGGCGCCGGTCGAGGGGGTCGGCGAGGCGGTGCTGGAGCTGTTGCAGAGCGGCGACGGTTCGCTCAGCGCCCTGGACGTGCCGGAGCTGGAGCCGCTGGACGGCGTGGTGATGGTCAGCGAGGTGGGCACCCCGGTCGACCTGGAGTCGTTCGACGACGACGACCCGGTGGGCCCGTTCTCCCCGGCCGCCGACGACCGGCTGGTGGGCCGGCTCGACGAGCACCCGTTCCTCGACGAGGACGACCACGACCACGCCGGGCACCAGCACTAGGTGTCGGGCGTGCCGGCCCGGGCTCACCTGACCCGGGCCGGCACGGTGTCCCTCCGCACCCGCCGCGTCGGTGCCGACGGCCAGCCTTCGGTGCCGGCGGCCAGCCTTCGGTGCCGGAGGGCACTGCCGGGTGCCGGTGGCCTCTGCCGGTGCCGGTGGTCAGCGTCGTGCCGGTGGTCAGTAGGACAGGCCCGGCTGCGGCTGGTTGACCCGGCGGCGACGCAGCACCACCTTGCGGGTGCCGTCGCGGAACAGTTGCACCCGGGCCAGCTCCCAGCCGGAGAACTCGGCCTGGATGGCCAGCTGCGCCGCAGCGGTCAACCGGTCGACGTTCGGCGGCAACCGCAACGGCGCGTATTCGTAGTCCATGGCATCCATGCTGCCCAGCCCGGCGGCCGGGCGCCACCCCCCGCGCGGTGCGCCGCGCCACCACCGGGGGTGACCCCGCCCTCGTCGACCCGGCCCGTCAGGTCCGCCCGTCGGCCCGGACCGTCAGGTCGCCCTGCTGCGCTCAGCCCCACCCGTCACCCCG
Source organism: Micromonospora sp. CA-248260 (assembly GCF_050942205.1). Lineage (NCBI taxonomy): Bacteria > Bacillati > Actinomycetota > Actinomycetes > Micromonosporales > Micromonosporaceae > Micromonospora > Micromonospora sp. CA-248260. Next base: position 3,056,629 of record NZ_CP192021.1, read on the forward strand.
ACACACAGTCGGTCGCCCCGTGCTGCCAGGAATGGTCGTAGCGGCCGGCGATCCGCTCGATGAACTCCTCGACCGCCCGCTCGTCGAGGGTGTCCAGCCGGTCCAGCCGCTGCCAACCGGTCAACCCGATGCCGTGACCCAGCGGTGGGTAGGGGGCCACCACCACGTCTCGGGGATGCCGGCGGCCGAGCCGCTCCAGCTTCTCGACATCGCCGGGCGGGACGTCCGGGGCGTACTGCACCAGCACGTGGCCGTGTTCCAGCGCGTGCACCTGGAGTTCCTCCGGCACCGCGTCGCGGTAGATGCCCGGCACCACCACCCGGGGCGAGTGCGGCCCCGACGTCGGCGGGAGCGTCCGGTACGGCTCGTGCGGCGCCCCCTCGTACGCGATGTGCCGGTCGCCCTCGAACGGTTGCGCGGTGCCGGGCAGCCGGTCGCAGGGCAGCGCGGTGTCCCCGCCGACCAGGTTGATCAACACCCCCACCCCGAGGCTGGACATGGTCGCCACACTGAGCACGGTGACCACCACGCTGACCACCGGGCCGAGCCATCTGCGGTTCACGTGGCCAACCTTCCGGCGCGGTAACGATTACGCACGATCACCCCGAGTGGAAGCAGAATGTTGAGCGAGGCGAAAGCCGCCAGCGCAATTCCCTCCCACCAGTAGGCACTGCCGAACGGTGCGCCGGTCAGCACCCCGGCGGCCCACCCCAGGGTCACTTTCGCCCCCGGTAGCAGAAAATGGATGGCGAACCAGACCATCCAGATTACTCCGGCGACATACAACAATCGGTACCAGCGGGACACCCGCAGATCCCGGGCGTGTGCGTCACGCAGCACGGCGCGTTCGGCCGGGGTCAACCGGCGAATCCATTTCTTGACGCTGAGCCGGGTCACCTCGTGCAGGTTGCGGCAGCCGGTCGCGGTGGCCATCACCAGGTACATGTCGGTGCGCAGATAGGCAAGCGTCTGGAAGGCCAGCTTGACGGCCTGACTGAACACCACCATGGCGAGGAACCGCACCATCCCCGGCGGCAGTTCCAGCCAGCCCCGCGACCAGGCGAACCGTGGGGCGACGGCGGCGAACAGCAGGATCCCGTCGATGGCCATACCGGCGAGGAACGGGCCGTAGCGGCGTTCCGGCGGCAACGCCCAGAGCCCGGTCAGGTCGGTCTCCAGCACCGGGAAGATTCCCCGGCGTTCCAACCGCAGCTGCGACCGTACGCCGACGGCCGCCCCGGCGAACGCGTGCCACGCCTCGTGCACCACCGTGAGCAGGGCCACCGTGACATTGGTGATCAGCAGGCTGAGCACCACGTCGGGAAAGATGAAGGTGTCCTCGTAGGTGGGCAGCAGCGACGGCTCGGCGACGAACATCGCCAGGGTGGCCAGCAACGCGCCGACGTAGATCGTCCAGGCCACCCGGCCGAACAACGGCCGGACCAGCCGGGCCGGGATGCGCGACACCGACCAGGGTCGGGCCGGTGCCGGTGGCGGCCCCTCCTGCACCCGGATGATGCCCGCCTCGACCAGCACCTCGACGAAGTCCAACGCGTCGACCGGTTCACCGGTCTCGCGTTCCACCTCGTCGGCGGCCTCGGCGACGGTCCGGCCGGCGGCGAACAGCGCCACCAGCCGCGCCCCCACCTCGGGCACCACCACGAAGTTTCCGCTGGCCAGGTCGCCGACGACGTACTCGTCGTCCTCCTCCTGGCGGACCACCAGGTGGGTCACCGGAGGGTGGCTGTCCAACCCGAGCACGGTCACCGTTCCTCCTGGAACCAGCCGCAGGTGTCGCACTTCACGCCGGGCCGGGGATTGACCACGTAGTGATAGGTCAGGTCGGTCAGGCTCAGGTGGAACATCCGGCCCCGGGTGGTCGTCGGGATGCCGGCGAGGTGGTAGACGACGTCGAGGGCGGCCAGGTGCCCGGTCAGGTTGGCGGTGGGGGCGATCACCGCGTGCCCGGTGAATCCGAACAGCTCCTCCGGCTCGGTGCCGTGCTCCTCACGCAGCCGGTCGGTGACGCTCGGCAGGCACGCCTCGCAGCAGGTCTGACCGGGCACGAAGAGACCGATCACCGCCATCGGGCCGGCGTACTGGGCGAGCATCCAGGGGGTGCCGGTGGCCAGGGCCGCCCGGTTGGTCCACTCCCGGATGGCGTGCCGGGGCTGGTCGGCGCAGAGCACCAGCAGGTCGCGGTCGCGCATCAACGCCGCCACGTCCGCCGTCGAGTCGACCCGGGCCTCCTCGCCGGTCACCGTGACGTGGGAGTTCATCAGGCGCAGCCGGGCCACCGCGGTGTCCACCTTGGCGGCGCCGATGTCGTCCTCGGTGTAGAGCAGTTGCCGGGTCAGGTTGCCCGTCTCGACCACGTCGAAGTCGACGCAGTGCACCGTGCCCACCCCGGCGGCCACCAGCGAGGCGGCCACCGCCGAACCGGAGCCGCCGAGCCCCAGCACCACCACCCGGCCCGCCTTGAGCCGGGCCTGCACCTCGTAGCGGGAGGTACGCGGGGTGAGATCCACCCAGGCGTGGTAGGTGAACGCCCGGTCGTAGCGGTCGATCTCCGCCGGGCTCAGCTCGGGCGGGGGCGGCGCGGCGGCGTCCTCCACGTACCCGGCGTCGATGATCGTCTCCAGCGCGTCGGTCGCCTCGTCGGCCGTCATCTCCGGGTGCCCGGCGAGCAGCGCCGCGACGATCTCGGCCCGGGTGCGGGTGCCGTCCATCAGACCGAGCAGCGCCCAGAGGCTGCCGTCCTCGTCGTCGATCTCCGCGCCGATCCCCAGCTGCCGACCACCGATGTTGATCAGGGTCGGGCGGAGCCGTACCGGCTTGTGGATGCCCTTGATCCGGGGCCGCTGCATCGGGCGAAGACCTCCTGGAAGATGGCCGGCCGGGGCGCGGCACGCCGCGCCCCGGCCGAAACGGGGTGGGTCAGCCGCAGACGTCGTTGCGGCAGCCCGGCTCGCTGATGATGGCGACGGTGGTCTCGAGCCGCTCGAGCTTGCGCACGACGACCTTGGCGGGCTTGCGCTTGACGTCGGTCTTACGGTCCACGGGTCCTCCAACGAAATGGGAGAAACGGCGCGGCGGGGGTCGCTCGCGCCGCAATCATTAGAGCACCGCCATTGGTTCGCCACAATGTTTTCGGGGGCCGGATCAGGTGGCCCGCGAGGGCGGTAATCCCTTTTCGGGCAGGGCCGCCGGAAAGCGGACGAACAAAGCCGGGCCAAAAGCGCGCCAGGGGCGTCGAAGTCCGCCTATTCGGGCGGAACACACACCAGCGGGTGGATCGAATTATGGGGGTGTGACAGTTGGTAAAGGATGATCGGCGGAATTGACGGGCTCCGGTGCGCTTTTGGGGCGTTCCGCTACCTTGTGCGGGGTCGCCGCCGGGGCCCGCTGCGGCCGGACTGCCACACCGTCGGCCCGCTGCGGGCACGGCAGCCGCCCGGCCGGCGTGGGCGGGCGAGGACGGTCCGACGCCCGTCGGGGCACGGCGACGGCCCCACCGGCGTCCGGTGGCGGGCCGGGGTCAGCCTTCCGCGTTCCGGCACCGGGACGGTCCGGGTCAGCCCCCGCTCCGGTGCGGGCGGGTCAGCCCTCGCGTTCCGGGTAGCCGGCCGGCACGGCGGACACGTCGTCCAGGGCCGTGGTGATCTCCTCCGGCAGGGTCATCCGTTCCACCTGCAACGCGCCGAGCAGCTGGCCGACCGTGCGGGCACCGAGGATCGGCGCCGTCACCCCCGGCCGGTCCCGGATCCAGGCCAGCGCCACCTCCAGCGGCGACACGCCCAGCCCGCCCGCGGCGATGCTCACCGCCTCGACGATGCTGGAGCAGCGCGGCTCCAGGTAGGTGGCGACGAACGGCTCGAAGTGCGCCGAGGCGGCCCGGGAGTCCGCCGGGCGGCCGTTGCGGTACTTGCCGGTCAGCACCCCCCGCCCCAGTGGCGACCACGGCAGCACGCCCAGGCCCAGCGCGGCGCAGGCCGGCAGCACCTCCCGCTCCACCCCCCGCTCCAGCAGTGAGTACTCCATCTGGGTGGCGACCACCGGGGCCCGCCCCGGCCAGGCGGCCTGCCAGGCGGCGGCGCGGGCGGTCTGCCAGCCGGAGAAGTTCGACACCCCGACGTAGCGGACCCGGCCGGAAGCCACCGCGTGGTCCAACGCGGCGAGGGTCTCCTCCAACGGGGTGTCCGGGTCGTAGCCGTGCACCTGCCACAGGTCGACGTGGTCGGTGCCGAGCCGGCGCAGCGAGCCGTCCAGCGTCCGCAGCAGGTGCCCCCGGGAGCCGTCGCGCCGTCGGCCGCTGCCCGGCCGCAGACCCGCCTTGGTGGCGATCAGCACGTCCTCCCGGGGGACCAGGGTGCCCAGCAGCGAGCCGAGCACCGACTCGGCGTCCCCGTCGGCGAACACGTCGGCGGTGTCGACCAGGTTGCCGCCCGCGTCGAGGAAACTCTTCAGCTGGGCCGCCGCGTCGTCGGCGTCGGTGTCCCGGCCCCAGGTCATGGTGCCGAGCGCGAGCCGGGAAACCGCCAGCCCGCTTCGGCCGAGCGGTCGCTGTTGCATGGGTGAACCTTATTTCGAACCCGGCGCAACCGATATCCTTGCTCCCGGCATCTCTGCCTGTCGGGTCGCCGATCCGACCGTCACCGCCGCCCCCGGTGGCGCGTTGTGCACCCGATGCGCCGATCCGGTCGCTGGTTGTCGACCCCGCCCACCCGCCGCTGCCCGTCCGACGTGGGCCGCCCGTCGCCACCCCGTCCGACGTCGGTCGCCCGGCCGACCCGCCCGGCCGTCACCGCCCGTCCCGCACCGGTCTACGTCGGCGTACCCGCGACCGGCTCGGCCCGACCGGCTCGGCCCGCCGGTGTCGGCGGACGCGGTGCCCGGGGGTGAGCCGGTCTCCGACGGGACCCATGGCATTGCGTAACCTGATGCGACCTGTGGTGCGGGATGGGGAGGATCAGTGCGACTCGGGCTCAGCCTCGGATATCAGACAGCGTGGAGCACGCCGGCGGACCACCTGGCGCTCGCCCAGGAAGCGGACCGCCTCGGCTACTCGGTGGTGTGGGCGGCGGAGGCGTACGGCTCGGACTCCCCGAGCATGCTGGCCTGGATGGCCGGCCAGACCCAGCGGATCGACGTGGGCAGCGCGGTGATGCAGATCCCCGCCCGTACCCCGGCGGTGACCGCGATGACCGCGGCGACCATCGACGCCCTCTCCGGCGGCCGGTTCCGGCTCGGCCTGGGCGTCTCCGGCCCGCAGGTCTCCGAGGGCTGGCACGGCGTCCGGTTCGCCAAGCCGCTCGCCCGCACCCGCGAGTACGTCGACATCGTGAAGCTGGCGGTGGCCCGCAAGGAGGTCGCCTACGCCGGTGAGCACTACACGCTGCCGCTGCCCGACGGCCCCGGCAAGGCGCTGCGACTGGGTTTCCACCCGCCACGCGAGCACATCCCGATCTACCTGGCCGCCGTCGGCCCCAAGAACCTGGAACTGGCCGGTGAGATCGCCGACGGCTGGCTGGCGGTCTTCTACGCCCCCGAGTTCGCCGAGGAGCAGCTCGCCTCGGTGCGGGCCGGACGGGCGAAGGCGGGCAGGGAGCTGGCCGGCTTCGACGTGGTGCCGTCGGTGCCGGTGGTGGTCGGCGACGACGTGGCCTCCTGCGCCGAGCTGGTCCGCTGGTACGCCGCCCTCTACGTCGGCGGGATGGGCAGCCGGCAGCAGAACTTCTACAACCAGCTGGCCACCCGGATGGGCTACGGCGACGCCGCCCGGCAGGTCCAGGATCTCTACCTGGCCCGGCAGCAGCGGGACGCGGCGGCGGCGGTGCCGATGGAGTTCATCGACCGCACCTCGCTGCTCGGCCCCAAGGAACGCATCGCCGAGCGGATGCGGGAGTACGCGGCCGCCGGGGTGACCACCCTGTCGGTCACCCTGTTCGTGGCCGACCGGGACAGCGGCGTGCAGACCCTGCGTACCGTCGCCGAGGCCCTCGACCTCTCGGGAGTCGGCGAGTGACCTGGGTCGAGGCCATCGTCCTGGGCATCGTCCAGGGGCTCACCGAGTTTCTTCCGGTGAGTTCGTCGGGGCATCTGCGGATCACCTCGGCGATCTTCTTCGACCGGGACGCGGGCGCGTCCTTCACCGCGGTGACCCAGCTGGGCACCGAGGCGGCCGTGCTCATCTACTTCGCCAAGGACATCTGGCGGATCACCCGGACCTGGCTGGTCGGCATCCGGGACGCCTCGGTCCGCTCCAGCCTCGACTACCGGATGGGCTGGTACGTGATCGTCGGTTCGATCCCGATCGGGCTGTTCGGTTTCCTGTTCAAGGACCAGATCCGCACCGCCGGGCGCAACCTGTGGGTGGTCTCCACCACGTTGATCGTCTTCGCCTTCGTGCTGGCCTTCGCCGAGTACTGGGGCCGGCAGACCCGTACCCTGGCGAACTTCCGGATGCGCGACGGCATCGTGATGGGCTTCGCCCAGGCCATGGCGCTGGTCCCCGGCGTGTCCCGCTCCGGCGGCACGCTCACCGCCGGCCTGTTGCTCAACCTGACCCGGGAGGCCGCCGCGCGGTACTCGTTCCTGCTGGCCATCCCGGCGGTGGTGATGTCCGGCATCTTCAGCGTCGGGGACGTCTTCGAGCCGGCCGCGCCGGGCACCTCGGTGCCCTCGGTGGCGCAGATGGTGGTCGCCACGATCATCGCCTTCGGCATCGGCTACGCGGCCATCGCCTGGCTGCTGCGCTATGTGGCGCACCACACCCTCTACGTCTTCGTCCTCTACCGGGTGGCGCTCGGCACCCTGGTACTGGCGCTGCTGCTCACCGGCACGATCAGCGCCACCTGACCCGACGCCGGCCCGCCGGACCCGACGGCCCCCGACACCACCAGCCGGTGTCGGGGGCCGTCGCCGTGCCACCTGCCCCTAGGGTGGGGGCGTGGCGACCCTTCTGCTTCTGCGACACGGCCGGACGACCGCGAACGCCGACGGCGGGCTGGCCGGCCGGCAGCCGGTCGAGCTGGACGACACCGGGCGGGCCCAGTCGGCCGCGGTCGGCGAGCGGCTTCGTGGCCTGCCGTTGGCGGCGGTGGTCACCAGTCCGCTGATCCGCTGCCGGCAGACCCTCGACCTGGCGCTCCCGCAGGCCGCGCCGGTGGTCGAGGAGGGGCTGATCGAGTGCGGCTACGGCGCCTGGGAGGGGCAGCCGTTGAAGAAGCTCGCCAAGGAGAAGCTCTGGCCGGTGGTGCAGCAGCATCCCAGCGCGGCCGTCTTCCCCGACGGGGAGTCGATGGCGCAGATGTCCGCGCGCGCGGTCGCCGCGGTGCGGGCCTGGGACGCCCGGGTCACCGCCGAGCACGGGCCGGAGGCGGTCTGGCTGGCGTGCAGTCACGGCGATGTGATCAAGGCCATCGTGGCCGACGCCCTCGGGGTGCACCTGGACCTGTTCCAACGCATCGTCGCCGACCCGGCCTCGGTCACCGCGATCCGCTACACCTCGCTGCGGCCGTTCCTGGTCCGGCTCAACGACACCGGCGGTGACCTGGCCGCACTGGTGCCGCCGCCGGCCCGGCGGCGGCGTCGGGCGACCCGACCGGCCGACTCCGACGCGGCCGTCGGCGGGGGTGCGGGGACCGCCGGCTGAGCCGGCGGTCCGACGTCGCACCCGGGTCGCGCCGTTTCGCCCTCGGCTGATTCGGCGTCGGTGCCTTGCGCGACCGTTCCACGCTCCGGATAGGGTCGTGGGTATGACCCACCAGGTGCACGCCTTCGAGCCGCCGGAGCGGTTCGTCGCCGGGACCGTCGGGCCACCGGGGGAGCGCACGTTCTTCCTCCAGGCCCGCGGTGGCGGTCGGCTGGTCAGCGTCGCGCTGGAGAAGGTGCAGGTCTCCCTGCTCGCCGAAAAGCTGGAGGAGCTCCTCTCCGAGGCGCAGCGCCGGTTCGGTGTCGAGCTGCCGGAGGCGCCCGTGGCCGTGGGTGACAACGACCCGTTGGACAACCCGGTCGACGAGGAGTTCCGGGTCGGCACCCTCGGGTTGGCCTTCGACGTGGACTCCGCCACCGTGGTGATCGAGGCGATCGCCGCCGGCGAGGGGGAGGCCGAGGTCGAGTTGGGCGACGACGACGAGGCCGACGAGGACGACGACGAGGAGCCGGACGAGGACCTCGACCGGCTGCGGGTGCGGCTGACCCCCGAGGCGACCCGCGAGTTCATCGAACGGGCCCGCCGGGTGGTCAACGCCGGCCGTCCGCCCTGCCCGCTGTGTGGGCAGCCGCTCGACCCGGCCGGGCACCTCTGCCCCCGGCACAACGGCTACCACCGGTGACCTCGTCGGAGGTGCGGCGTCAGGACGCCGACGCCGCGCTCCGGCTGCTGTGCGACGGTGAACTGGAGCTGGAGGGGCGGCTGGTCGACGCCTCCAACACCACCCTGCGGGCGATCCTGACCCTGGACGGCCGGACGGCCCGGTGCGTCTACAAGCCGGTGCGCGGCGAGCGCCCGCTCTGGGACTTTCCCGACGGCACCCTCGCCGGCCGGGAGGTCTCCGCCTACCTGGTCTCCCGGGCCACCGGCTGGGACCTGGTCCCGCCGACGGTGCTGCGGGACGGGCCGCTCGGGCCGGGGTCGTGTCAGCTCTGGATCGACGAGCCGGACGACGCCGATCCGCTGGTCGGGTTCGTGCCGGCCGAGGCGGTGCCGCCACGCTGGTTCCCGGTGGCCGCCGCCCGCGACGACGACGGGGCGGCGTACGCCCTGGCACACGCGGACGATCCCCGGTTGGCCCGGCTGGCGGTGCTCGACGCGGTGCTCAACAACGCCGACCGCAAGGGCGGGCACGTGCTGGCCGGCGCGGACGACCGCATCTACGGGGTGGACCACGGGGTCTGCTTCCACGTCGAGGACAAGCTGCGGACCGTCCTGTGGGGGTGGGCGGGCCGCCAGCTCCCGGCGGATGCGGTGCAGGTGCTCGACGCCCTCGCCGGGCAGCTTGCCGGCGAGTTGGGTGAGGAGTTGGCGGAGCACCTGACCCTCGGCGAGGTCGCCGAGGTGGGGGCCCGGGTGGGGCGGTTGCGGGACACCGGTCGTTTCCCGTTGCCGCCGCAGGAGTGGCCGGCGATGCCCTGGCCGCCCATGTGAGCCGTTGTCGTGTTGATCACCCGGGCGACCGTGCCCGGCGGCGGGACGGCTCGTTAGGCTGACGGTCATGGAGTCTTGGGCGGGACACGAGGTGCCACGGCTGCCGGGCGACGGCGGGCCACTGAGCTTGTACGACTCGGCGCGGCGCGGTGTCCACCCGAGCAGCCCTGCCGCCCCGGCCACCATGTACGTCTGCGGCATCACCCCGTACGACGCCACCCACCTGGGGCACGCCGCCACCATGATCACCTTTGATCTGGTGCAGCGGATGTGGCGTGACGCCGGTCTGACCGTCCGGTATGTGCAGAACGTCACCGACATCGACGACCCGCTGCTGGAACGCGCCGAGCGTGACGGGGAGGACTGGAAGGTCCTGGCGATGCGGGAGACCGCGTTGTTCCGCGAGGACATGGAGGCGTTGCGGATCATCCCGCCGGCGTACTACGTCGGCGCGGTCGAGTCGATCCCGGACATCGCCGACCGGGTGCAGGAGTTGCTCAAGGGCGGTGCCGCCTACCGGCTCGACGACGGCACCGGCGACGTCTACTTCGACATCGCTGCCGCCCCCGCGTTCGGCTACGAGTCGAACCTGACCCGGGAGCAGATGCTGGAGATCTTCCCCGAGCGCGGTGGCGACCCGGAACGGGCCGGCAAGCGCGACCCGCTCGACCCGCTGCTGTGGCGCGGCGCGCGCGACGGCGAGCCGTCCTGGCCGGGCGGTGAGCTGGGCCCGGGGCGGCCCGGCTGGCACATCGAGTGCACCGTGATCGCGCTCAACCTGCTCGGTGACCGGCTCGACGTGCAGGGTGGCGGCAACGACCTGATCTTCCCGCACCACGAGTGCTCCGCCGCCCACGCGGAGCGGCTCACCGGCACCGCCCCCTTCGCCGACCACTACGTGCACGCCGGCATGATCGGCCTGGACGGCGAGAAGATGTCGAAGTCCAAGGGCAACCTGGTCTTCGTCTCCCGGCTGCGCGCCGACCAGGTGGATCCGATGGCCGTCCGGCTCGGCCTGATGTCCGGGCACTACCGGACCGACCGGGCCTGGACCGACGACGTGCTGACCGCCGCGCAGGAGCGGCTGGACCGGTGGCGGCGGGCCGCTACCGCGCCGTCCGGGCCGTCCGGCGCGGCCTTCCTCGCCGGGGTACGCGAGCGCCTCGGCGCCGACCTGGACACCCCTGGCGCACTCGCCCTGGCCGACGGCTGGGCGGATGCGGCGCTGGCCGGCACCACCGACGACCCGCAGGCCCCCGCCCTCTTCGCCACCACCGTCGACGCCCTGCTCGGCATCCGCCTCTAACCCCACCCGCCCCGACCACGGCACGGCCCCCGGCCGGACTCCGCGTGGCCCCGTCCGGCTCGTCGATCATGGAGTTGTGGTGGGGTTGAGCCCCGTTGCGGGGTTGCGGGGCGGGTTGGCGCAGCGCGACCCGCGTCTGGGTCTGCACCACGCCGCAGCTCTTCTTGAGCCGACGCAGCAACGCGTCCAGGGCGGCGGTGTCCCGTAGCCGGGCCCGCAGCAGATAGTCGTACGGCCCGGTCATGTGCACCGCGTCGACGATCTGCTCGATCGGGGCGATGGCATCGACGAACGCCTCGTAGTCGGTCCCGGCGTCGTCCGGGAGGGGATGCTGCGTGGCCACCGCAGTGGCCTGGCCGCCGCTTCCGGCGTCGCTACCGTCGACACCCTCTACTGCCTCGGCGCGCTGCTGACCGGGGCGGCGCTCGCGCCGGTGATCGCCTCGTGGGGCGACGCCCCCCGCTATCTGTCCGGGTTGGTGATCGTCGGGCTGGGCTGCCACCAACTGGTCACCCTGCGCCGCGCCCCGGCACGCCCCGCCGGTGCCGGAGCCGAGCGGAACGCCAGCGGCGGAGCCCGCCGGGACGGTGCCGGTGCCGAGCGGAACGCCACCGGTGGAGCCCCCGGGGACGGGACCGGTGCCGAGCGGAACGCCACCGGCGAGGCCTGGCGGAACGGCACCGGTGGAGCCCTGCGGGACCGGGCCGGTGCCGAGCGGAACGGCGGCGGTGGGGAGCGTCCGGCCCGGACCGCCGCCGGACCGGTCTACGTCCGCTTCGTGCTCCTCACTGCGGTCAACCCGTTGACCCTGGTGTACTTCTTCGCCCTGGCCGGGACGGTGAACGCCGTGCCGGGCAGTTGGACGGGGCCCGGGGTGTTCGTCGTCGCTGCCGGGCTGGCCTCCCTGCTGTGGCAGACCGGCCTCGCCGCGATCGGCGCGGCCCTGGGCGCCACCGTCCCGGTACGGGTCGCCGACCTGCTCGGGGTGGTCGCCTCCCTGATCGTCGTCGTGCTTGGGGCGGCCGTCGTCGTGGTCACCGCCGTCACCTGAGGCACGGCTGGCCCCGTGCGCCCGGTGCCGTCCCGCGAGCCGCGCCACCCCTGCCCGGCCTGCGGTACTGCCCCGCCCGGCCCCCGCGCGGTGCTGCCCGGCCGTGCGGGGGGCCGGGACGGCGGGCGGTGCCCGGTCGGGATCAGCCGAGGACCAGGCCGGGGTCGGGGTCGGGGTCCGGCGCGGGGGCGGGGATCTGGTACTCCTCGGTCAGCGTGGTCATCGGGCCGGGCCAGGTGGCCTGGGCGACCTCGATCGGCTTACGGTGGGCGTCGTAGGCGACGTGCAGCAGGTGCAGCACGGGCGTGTCGGGGCGGATCTGGAGGGTCTCCGCCTCCTCCCGGCTGGGCTGGCGGGCGCTGATGGTGTCGGCGGCGGTGGTGTACCGCCGGCCGGTCGCCTCCTCGGCCTCCTGGTAGAGCGGTCGACCGAATGCCTCGGCCCGTTCCAGGGAGGTGCCGGCGGTGTCCTTCGGCAGGAACCAGGACGCGCCCACCTCCACCGGGGACTCGTCGGTGCGTACCAGGTGCCGGCGGCAGAGCAGTTCGGTGCCGTCGGGGATCCCGAACGCGTCGGCCACCTCGGGCGGGGCGGGTGTCCGACCGACGGAGACGAGCTGCTGGCGGTACCGGGCGGCGAGGTCGGCGTGGTAGCCCCGGAAGCCGCCGTACCGGCCCCGGGAGAGCCGGTTGAGTCGCCGCCGGGTGCCCCGCACGTACGTACCGGAGCCGGGTTTGGTGATCAGGATGCCCTCGACCCGCAGCTGGTCGATGGCGCGCTGCACGGTCTGCTTCGCGACCCCGAACAGCTCGGCGATGGCCGGGATGGACGGCAGCCGCTCGCCCGGCCCCCAGTCGCCCCGGCGCACCTGGGCCTTGAGCTGCGCGGCGATCTGCCGGTGCGGGAACTCGGCGGTCCCCGGGTTGATCTGCACGCCCGCCTCCTCCTGACAGCTAGGTTCCTAGGATGCCCTAGAGGACGTGACGACGCCACCCCGGACACGCCGAAAGGCCCCGGACGCCGCGACGTCCGGGGCCTTTCGAAGACAACTGCCAGAAACCCGAAAGATGACTACCAGGAATGCGAAGAACGACTACCAGGAGCCGGCGGTGGGGCCGGCGGAGCCACCCCGGCGGCGCAGGTACTTCTCGAACTCCTGGGCGATCTCGTCACCGGTCAACGGCGTGATGCCCGCGTCACCGACCCGTTCCTCCAGCTCGCGGACGTACTCACCCAGCTCGGCGTCCTGCTCGGCGGCGCTGCGGACCCGCTGCTCCCACTCGGCGGCCTCCTCGGCCAGGTCGGCCATCGGGACCGGCAGGTCGAGCACCTCCTCCACCCGGTGCAGCAGGGCGAGGGTGGCCTTCGGGCAGGGCGGGTTGTTGGCGTAGTGCGGCACGTGCACCCAGAACGACACCGCGTCGACCTCGGCCCGGGTGCAGGCGTCCTGGAGCACCCCGACGATGCCGGTGGGCCCGTCGTAGCGGGTGGGGGTGAGCTGGTAGCGCTGGGCGGCCTGGGCGTCGGAGGCGCTGCCGCTGATCGGCAACGGCCGGGTGTACGGCACGTCGGCCAGCAACGCGCCCAACAGCACCACCCGCTCGACCTCCAGGCTGTGGCAGATCTCCAGCACCTGCTCGCAGAAGGTGCGCCAGCGCATGCTCGGCTCGATGCCCCGGATCAGCACCACGTCGCGTTCGGTGCCCTCGGGGCTGGCCACCACGAACTTGGTGGTGGGCCACTCCACCCGGCGGGTCTCGCCGTCGGACATCGTGATCGTCGGCCGACTGACCTGGAAGTCGTAGAACTCCTCCGGGTCGATCTCGGTGATCTGCCGGGCCTGCCAGACCTGCTCCAGGTGTTCCACGGCGGCGGTGGAGGCGTCCGCGGCGTCGTTCCACCCCTCGAAGGCGGCGATCGCCACCGGGGACCGCAACACCGGCAGCCCGTCGAACTCGGTCACGCCGTCACCTCGCCCCGCTCGTCGCCGACGGTGCCGGGGGTCGACCCGGTCACCCGCCCGCCGTGCACGGTGGCGTCCCTGATGTCCTTCACGTCCGCCAGCCTACGTCCCGGCGCGGCGCGTGGCCCGTCGGCCGCGCCGGTCCGCCGACCCACCCCGCCCCCGAACCGGTACGAACCGACCCGATGAGCGGATGGACACATAGTGGGACGGGGCCGGGCGTCGACAATCGTCGGGATCCTCGCACTAACCTGAACCTGTGCGGACTTCGTTGCGGGATGTGCTGGCCGACCGGATCCTCATCGCCGATGGCGCGATGGGGACGATGCTCCAGGCGGCTGACCTGAGCCTCGACGACTTCGAGGGGCTGGAGGGTTGCAACGAGATCCTCAACGTGACCCGCCCCGACGTGGTCCGCGGTGTGCACGAGGAATACCTGGCGGCCGGCGCGGACTGTGTCGAGACGAACACGTTCGGTGCCAACCTCGCCAACCTCGCCGAGTACGACATCCCGGAGCGCATCCGGGAGCTGTCGGAGGCCGGCGCACGGATCGCCCGGGAGGCCGCCGACGCGTACACCACGGCCGAGCGGCCCCGCTTCGTGCTCGGCTCGATCGGCCCCGGCACCAAGCTGCCCACCCTCGGCCACGCCCCCTACGCGACGCTGCGGGACGCCTACCAGGAGAACGCCGCCGGGCTTATCGCCGGCGGGTCGGACGCGTTGATCATCGAGACCTGCCAGGACCTGTTGCAGGTCAAGGCGGCCGTGGTCGGGTCCAAGCGGGCGATGGCCGAGCTGGGCCAGCAGGTGCCGATCATCTGTCACGTCGCGGTGGAGACCACCGGCACGATGCTGGTGGGCAGCGAGATCGGGGCGGCGCTGGCGGCCATCGAGCCGCTCGGGGTGGACCTGATCGGGCTGAACTGCTCGACCGGCCCGGCCGAGATGGGTGAGCACCTGCGCTACCTGTCGCAGCACTCCCGGATCCCGCTGTCGGTGATGCCCAACGCCGGCCTGCCGGTGCTGACCGCCGACGGGGCGTACTTCCCGCTGACCCCGGTGGAGCTGGCCGACGCCCTGGAGCGGTTCGTCGGCGAGTACGGCGTCGGGCTGATCGGTGGCTGCTGCGGCACCACCCCGGAGCACATCCGGGCGCTGGCCGAGCGGCTGCACGACGCGTCCCCGGCACCCCGGGAGCCCCGGCATGAGCCGGGCGTCTCGTCGATCTACCACCCGGTGCCGTTCGCCCAGGACGCCTCGGTGCTGATGGTGGGGGAGCGGACCAACGCCAACGGTTCCAAGGCGTTCCGTGAGTCGATGCTCGCCGCCGACTGGCAGGCGTGCGTCGAGGTGGCCCGCAGCCAGGCCCGCGACGGCTCGCACCTGCTCGACCTGTGCGTCGACTACGTCGGCCGCGACGGCACCCAGGACATGCGGGAGCTGGCCGGCCGGTTCGCCACCGCGTCCACCCTGCCGATCATGCTGGACTCCACCGAGCCGCAGGTCATCGAGGCCGGGCTGGAGATGCTCGGTGGGCGCTGCGTGGTCAACTCGGTCAACTTCGAGGACGGCGACGGCCCCGGCTCCCGCTACGCCCGGGTGATGCCGGTGATCGCCGAGCACGGCGCGGCCGTGGTGGCGCTGCTCATCGACGAGGAGGGGCAGGCGCGTACCCGGGAGTGGAAGGTCCGGGTCGCGGCCCGGCTGATCGACGACCTGACCGGCCGGTGGGGGATGGACCGGGGGGACATCCTCATCGACGCGCTGACCTTCCCGATCGCCACCGGCCAGGAGGAGACCCGCCGGGACGGCATCGAGACCATCGAGGCGATCCGGGAGATCGCCGCCCGCTACCCCGGGGTCAACTTCACCCTGGGCATCTCGAACGTCTCCTTCGGGCTCAACCCGGCGGCCCGGCAGGTGCTCAACTCGGTGTTCCTGCACGAGTGCGTGCAGGCGGGGCTGACCTCGGCGATCGTGCACGCCAGCAAGATCCTGCCGATGTCCAAGATCCCCGAGGCGCAGCGGGAGGTGGCCCTCGACCTGATCTACGACCGGCGGCGCGAGGGCTACGACCCGGTGCAGCGGCTCATCGAGGCGTTCGAGGGGGTCGACGCCGCCTCGGCGCGGGCCACCCGGGCCGAGGAGTTGGCCGGGTTGCCGCTGGACGAGCGGCTCAAGCGACGGATCATCGACGGCGAGCGCAACGGCCTGGAGGCCGACCTGGACACTGCGATGGCGCAGGGGCGCAGCCCGCTGTCCATCATCAACGACATCCTGCTGGACGGGATGAAGGTCGTCGGTGAGCTGTTCGGCTCCGGGCAGATGCAGCTGCCGTTCGTGCTCCAGTCCGCCGAGGTGATGAAGACGGCGGTGGCCTACCTGGAGCCGCACATGGAGGCCGTCGAGGACGGCGGCAAGGGCCGGATCGTGCTGGCCACCGTGCGCGGCGACGTGCACGACATCGGCAAGAACCTGGTCGACATCATCCTGTCCAACAACGGCTACGAGGTCGTCAACATCGGCATCAAGCAGCCGATCACCGCGATCCTCGACGCCGCCGAGGAACACCGCGCCGACGCGATCGGGATGTCCGGGCTGTTGGTCAAGAGCACCGTCATCATGAAGGAGAACCTCGCCGAGATGGCCTCGCGCGGGGTGGCCGAGCGGTGGCCGGTGCTGCTGGGCGGGGCGGCGCTGACCCGCGCGTACGTCGAGGACGACCTGCGGGCGATGTTCCCCGGCCAGGTGCACTACGCGCGGGACGCCTTCGAGGGGTTGGCCCTGATGGACCGGGTGATGACCGCCAAGCGCGGTGGCGCACCCGTGATCGACCCGGAGCGGGAGGCCGCGCTGGCGGCCCGGCGGGCCCGCCGGGAGAAGCAGCGCACCATGGTCACCGAGGTGCTGCCGGAGCTGGACGACGCCTCGGTGCGCTCCGACGTGGCGACCGACGTGGCCGTGCCCACCCCGCCGTTCTTCGGCACCCGGGTGGTCAAGGGGGTGCCGCTGGCCGACTACGCGTCCCTGCTGGACGAGCGGGCCACCTTCCTCGGCCAGTGGGGGCTGCGCGGGTCGCGGGGCGGCCAGGGCCCGTCGTACGAGGAGTTGGTGGAGACGGAGGGGCGGCCCCGGCTGCGCTACTGGCTGGACCGGCTCATCGCCGACCAGGTGCTGGAGGCCGCCGTGGTGTACGGCTACTTCCCGGCGTACTCCGAAGGCAACGACCTGGTGATCCTGGACGAGAACGGCAACAGCGAGCGGGCCCGGTTCTCGTTCCCCCGGCAGCGGCAGGAACGCCGGCTCTGCCTGGCCGACTTCTTCCGCCCGAGGGGTGACGGGCTCGACGTGGTGGCGTTGCAGCTGGTCACCGTCGGCCAGCCGATCAGCGAGTACACCGCGAAGATGTTCGCCGCCAACGAGTACCGCGACTACCTGGAGGTGCACGGGTTGTCCGTGCAGCTCACCGAGGCGCTCGCCGAGTACTGGCACCGGCGTATCCGCTCCGAGCTGACCCTGCCGGGCGGCGGCACGGTCGCCACCGGCGACCCGACCGACCTGGCCGGGCTGCTGCGCAACGACTACCGGGGCTGCCGGTACGCGTTCGGCTACCCGGCCTGCCCCGATCTGGAGGACCGGGCCAAGATCGTGGAGCTGCTCGGGGCGGAGCGGATCGGCGTGCAGCTGTCGGAGGAGTTCCAGTTGGTGCCGGAGCAGGCCACCGACGCGATCGTGGTGCACCACCCGGAGGCCAACTACTTCAACGCCAAGTGATCGGCGCACCCGCTCTGACCTGCAGCGGAGCGCCCGGAACTGTCCTGATCTCCATGATCATTCCGCTTTCAGGCCGTCGGGGGTCTGCAAGTCGTCAGCGAAGGCGTGGTCGATCGCGCGACGGGTGCGGTCTTCGCTGGCCGGCAGCAGGGGCGTGTTGATCCGGAGCGTGAACCCCAGGATCGGAGTGCCCGAAGTACGCCGAGCAGGTCGACCTGATGGCGGGCTTCCACACGCCCGAATTGACGGCCGTTCGGCTCAGCGTCGTACTGGCCGGGGTCGTCAGGCAGAGCGGCACCTTCGCGGCTCGCCGGTCGAACTGCCCCACGAGAGGGTTATGTCGACCGGCGGGTACTGCTTCGCGTGCTCGGTGAGCCGGCGCGACACCGACTCAGGTGTTGATGGCAGTTCCGGGGCTTCATGATGTCGAGACACAGACAGTGCCTCCGGCGGGGTTCTCGGGCGTTCTGAGATGGTGGTGCCACCCCGACAGCCTTCGTCCGGGCGAAGCCGAGCAGGTTGGGCCTTGCCTGGTCAGGGTCGTTCAGACAGTGGTGTGCTCTTCTACAGGGGATTGATGTTTGACGGAGGGTAGACGTAGCATGACCTTCCGTTGTGGGGCTGGGTGATGTCTGGAGCGCGATGAGAGTTTCAGAGTACTTTCAGCTGGGACGAACTCAGCCGGAGCTAGATTTTGTGGACGTCGACACAGCAACCGACTCTCGCGTATTCATTGATCCCCGAGCTATTCGCATTCAGCAGTCAGATTTCGCCGAGAAATGCCAAGTGCTTCTCGTGTCCTTTTTTCATGAATTGCTGATGGCGATCGTTGAGAAAGATGACGATCGGGTTTACAACCTCCTCGGTCAACTAACTGAGCCCAACGAGACGCATCTTGGGTACTCGCGCGGTCGTTCGCGCGGTCGCGGCCTCGGGGGTGTCGGTGCTGGGCGCGTGGCAAATATGATCCGCAAGAGCAAAGCTGCTGAGTCTGGTGTGTTGGCCGATCTGGAGGACACTGCACTTTTTATCCCCGGGATCAAGAACGACATCGTTTCGGACATTGCAACGCACGTCCTACGAGGTGCACTTGTCGGCTACACGCAGAAAGCTGCAGAGTATTACCATATCCCGGTCGAGCGACAGTACAGTGGGGCTATTTGGAACCTGGACAGCGGGGAATGGGATTTTAGCCATGTCGACTTGCCCCGTGTTGATGAGAGCCCTCTGCTGCTCATCCCAAAGTCCATCGTCCGTTTTGAACTGACCTTAGACGAAGATAAGTACTACAACGGCTTTCTGGCACCGCTGCACGAGGCTGCGGAAATCGACGCAAGAAGCAACTTGGTTTCCATATTGAAGAGTGGCACTCCACGTGTTAACCGCGAAAAGCTGCGTGAGAAGTACCCGGTCAACAAAACTGCAATCGTAGAATATACTCAACAGTTTTCCGGAGTTCTCGACCGATATAAGGCGTCCATCTCTCATTTGACAAGTCCGGTTCTCACTCACGAGCAGTTGGCACAAAGGCTCGACGTGCCGACGCCAAACTACGACGCCCTGCTCGCCCGCGTAAAGCGAATTCCTGCCGGCAGGGCCGCAGCACACATCTACCATCGCGCGGTCGAAGAGCTCATGTCCGCGCTCTTCTACCCCCACCTCGGCAACATGCGGTTAGAGAGGGAGATCCACGAGGGTCGGAAGCGGATCGATATTTGCTACGATAACTTGAGCAGCATGGGTACATTCTTCTGGTTCACCCAACATAAGGCTGCGGAGATTCCAGTCGAGTGTAAGAATTACCGGAAAGATCCAAGGAACCCTGAGCTCGATCAGCTCGCTAATCGATTCTCGGTGCACCGAGGTCGCGTGGGTTTTATCGCCTGTCGAAAGCTTTACGATAAGGACCTTTTTATTCGGAGATGCAGGGATACTGCTCTCGATGGGAATGGGTTCATCCTCCCGCTAGACGATGCTGACTTCGAAGAGCTTGTGCGAGAGCGTAAGGCGCTGGCGCAGGCATCGTTTCGGGACAAGTCCATGTACAAGCTGCTTCGAGAGCGGTTTGACGCACTCGTCTCCTGATGCACGCTCCTAGGAACGGGACCCGCCAGGTGACGTACGCAGCCGCCCACCCACCCGCGGGGTACCGCCCATCTGGGAGGAGTGGTTTTACGGCAGCGAAGTACAGCAACCGACGACACAGGCGAAACTACGGTGGTCGCCATCAGACCGTTGACTATCAGTGCGAGCTGGACGGCATCGCTACTGCCGATCTTTGGGGGACGAAGTGGCCTCGCAACGACGAAGGAGCTCAGGGTCATGTCGTCTACAGGCCGTCTAAGAGAATTAGTGGTGACCAACGACGACGAATAACGGCAGGCCCCGGTGCGGGTCGGCGGGCTTTCGGTCCGCTTGGCGGAGGTATGCCGATCACCGTTTACACTGCAACGCCTAGCGACCCCGTTGCCTATCTGAGCTGCGCATACATCGGCCAGGGTCAGCCGGCTGTTTCGAGCGGTCGTGCTCGTAGCCAGTTGCTCATCGACGTTAGAATCGGCGGGCATGGGGCCACGGCGTACGCGGGTTCGGCTGTCCGTCGGTGTCGGTGGAATGCGGAAGGCCAGGGCGCTCGTGGCCGCTCTGCCGTTCATCGTCGTGTGTGGAGTCCTGCTCTGGGTGCCTCTGGACCTGATCTCCGAGTCGCTGATGGAGCGCCCGATCAACCTGTGGGGCTCGCTGCTGCCCCACCTGTTCGTCTCTGCCTGGTTCTTCCTGGGTGCCTACATCGTCGGAGCGGTCAGCCTGGCGATTACGGCGGTGATTCCGTACGGGGTCTGGGTGGACGGAACGTCGCTCGGTGAACGCCTGTGGTTCAGGACGCGATGGGTGGACCTGTCCGCAGCGGATATCGACGCGGAGGAGGATCCCCGGCGAGGCGTCATGACACTGCTGGTCGCCGCTGCGAACCCGGAGTTCCAGATGAGATTGCCGCTACGAGGGGGAAAGAGCCTGCCACCGGAGGAGTTGGTCGCCTTGGCCGATGCGATAACCGGCACGAGGGTTCGTCAGGGGGCTGACGATGCCGCCTTCATGATCGCAGACCGTCTGCGCCGTTTGGCCTCCTGATGTCGTGCTGGTGCCGGTCTGAACGGACGTCTGTTCGGCGACGAAGACGCCTACGCCCGGCAGGGTTTCGGTCATCTTCTTGTGCTACAGCACCTGCGTTCCCCGGTCGATCACAGGCGGGGCGGCCCCGAAGCCATCCCGCCGCATGACCGAGGCTAGCGGGGGAGCGGCTTGGTGACGTACACACCCTTGCCCTGTCTGCCGTCGATCAACCCTTCGGCTTTGAGGATGAGCATCGCGGCGCGGATGACGGTGTTGCTCACCTCGTATCGCTCGCACAGGGCGGCAAAGGACGGCAGTTTGTCGCCCGGCTTCAGGTGGCCGGAGCTGACCTGCTCGCGGATGTCCCGGGCGACCTGTAGGTACGCGGCTTCAGACATGGTGGTGCTCCCAGCTTGGCGGCTGGTGCAAGGAGACCACGTCGCCGCCGGACTTGCAACGCAATGTGTTGTCAGGAGTTGACCCTGCGCACATTGCGTCTTAAGTTGCTCGTGGGATCGCCCAGCTTGGCGGCCGGGTGTCCCCGCCGTGGGTGCCCTGCCTCGAACGGACTGGTCGGGGTGCCCACGGCCCCTGGAAGCGTCCACGGGAGGTGTGGTGACCCAATCCAACGAGGGGGCGGTGAATGACATGCCGATGGGGCCGGGCAACCGGAGTCCCGGCCATCGCCGCCCGGCGGGCCGGGGCATAGGACCCGGGGGCGACCAGCGGCGCGTCTCGTACGACGGGTACGTCGCGGCGGTGGCGTTGACGCTCGCCCGCCGACACCGGCCGGCCTGGTCCTGGCGGCGCTGGCGGTGGGTCTGCCGCTGTGGTGCTGACCTGCCCTGCCACAGCCGGCACCGCATCCCGATCAACCGTGGTCACTGGCCCGATCAGGACGATCCCCGGTGACGAACCATCACCCGACCTCGCCGACCTGGACCTGTGGCGGCTGCGGTGCCGACTGGCCCTGTGGGCCGGGTCGCCGGCAACTGCTGGCCGAGTACCGGGATGCCCGGGTGGCCCTCACGCTCTACCTGGCTGCCCAGCTCGTCACCGCAGGCCGGGACCTTGCCCGGTTTCCCGCCGGCCAGCTGCACCATCGGTTCCTCGGCTGGACCCGATGAGCATCCTGCGACGTGGCGACGAGAAGTACCACTACAGCGACGGCTCACACCGGTGGGTCCCGCCGGACCCGGACTACGACCAGGAGGTGTGGAACGAGGAGGTCCGCCAGCACAAGCACGGCCATCTCAGGAACGAGCACCCGAAGGTACGCCTCCAACGCCTCGTCTGAGGCGTCACCCCGGGGAGGCGGCGCGGTCGCGCGCCGTCAGGTCGCCTCGTCGTACGACCGGCGGGCGGCTTCGATGGCGGGTAGGTGCTGTCCGGCCCAGTCGAGCAGCACGTCGACCGGGTTGCGCAGGGTCTTGCCCAGCGGGGTGATGCGGTACTCGACGGCGACCGGCCGGGAGGAGAGGACGTGTCGCGCGACGATGCCGTTGCGTTCGAGCCGGCGCAGGGTGGCGCTCAGCGACTTCTGGGACACGGCGGGGATGGCGTGGCGCAGTTCGTTGAACCGGGATGGTCGTTCGCAGAGCTGGTGGAGCACCTCCAACGACCACTTGTCGAGGACCTGGTCCAGGAGTTCACGGTGCGGCGGGGTGATCTGGAGGCGTTCTGCCGCGAGGGGGTCGGTAACTGCCATGACACTTAGTCTCGTTGAAGTTTCCTTGGCGCACCAGGTATCCATGAGCTACCCAAGAGGAAGGAAGCCAGATGGGTGTCCAGCTTTTCTCGCCGCAGGGCATGATGCAGCCCGTCCCCTATCACCACGTCGCAGTCGCGTCGGGGTCACGCCACGTCCACGTGGCCGGCCAGATCAGTCGGGACGAGGCTGGCCGGCCGGTCGCCACCGGCGACCTACGGGGTCAGGTCGCCCAGGCGCTGCGCAGCACGGGACACGGCCTGGCCGGTGCCGGCGCGGGCTTCGCGGATGTCGTCCGCCTGACGTTCTACGTGACGAACTGGTCGCCGGAGCGGATCGGCGACTTCATGGCCGGGGTCGAGGATGTCGCGGGGGAACTCGGCCTGCCGCAGCCGCTGCCCCCGTCGTCGCTCATCGGCGTCGACTACCTCTTCGAGCCCGACGTCCTCGTCGAGGTCGAGGCGACGGCGATCCTGGACTGAGCGGCGAGCTCAGGGGCGTCGTGCCGGCTATGATCCGCCGGTGGCCCGTCCGATGGTGGGAGAGACGCGATGACGGACGACCGCTCGCCCGGGCCGTACGGTGCCGACAGCCATGATCTGATCCGGGTGCAGGGCGCGCGGGTGAACAACCTGCGCGACGTCGACGTGGAGATCCCGAAGCGCCGGCTGACCGTGTTCACCGGGGTCTCCGGGTCGGGCAAGAGCTCGTTGGTGTTCGGCACCATCGCCGCCGAGTCCCAGCGGTTGATCAACGAGACCTACAGCGCCTTCGTGCAGGGCTTCATGCCGACGTTGGCCCGACCCGAGGTCGACGTGCTCGACGGGCTGACCACGGCGATCATCGTGGACCAGGAGCGGATGGGGGCGAACGCCCGCTCCACCGTCGGCACCGCCACCGACGCCACCGCCATGCTGCGCATCCTGTTCAGCCGGTTGGGGCAGCCGCACATCGGCCCGCCCAACGCGTACTCGTTCAACGTCCCCTCGGTCCGGGCCAGCGGCGCGATCACGGTCGAGCGGGGCGCGGGCCGGACGAAGACCGAGAAGGCGACCTTCCACCGTCTCGGCGGCATGTGCCCGCGCTGCGAGGGGATGGGCGCGGTCACCGACATCGACCTGTCGGCGCTCTACGACGACAGCAGGTCGCTCAACGAGGGCGCGCTGACCATCCCCGGTTACAGCATGGACGGCTGGTACGGCCGGATCTTCCGGGGCTGTGGCTACTTCGACCCGGACAAGCCGATCCGCAGGTACACGAAGACCGAGCTGCACGACCTGCTGCACCGGGAGCCCACCAAGATCAAGATCGACGGCATCAACCTGACGTACGCCGGGCTGATCCCGCAGATCCAGAAGTCGTACCTGGCCAAGGACGTCGACACCCTGCAACCGCACATCCGGGCGTTCGTGGAACGGGCGGTGACCTTCACGACCTGCCCCGACTGCGCCGGCACCCGCCTCGGCCCGGAGGCCCGGTCGTCGAAGATCGGCGGGAAGAACATCGCCGACGTCTGCGCGATGCAGCTCAGCGACCTCGCCGGCTGGCTGCGCGGCCTCGCCGAACCCTCGGTGGCCCCACTGCTGGCCGGGCTGCAACGGCTGCTCGACTCGTTCGAGGAGATCGGCCTCGGCTACCTGTCGCTGGACCGCCCCGCCGGCACCCTGTCCGGCGGGGAGGCGCAGCGGACCAAGATGATCCGCCACCTGGGGTCCTCGTTGACCGACGTCACCTACGTCTTCGACGAGCCCACCGTCGGGCTGCACCCGCACGACATCCAGCGGATGAACGGTCTGCTGCTGCGGTTGCGGGACAAGGGCAACACGGTGCTGGTCGTGGAGCACAAGCCGGAGACCATCGCGATCGCCGACCACGTGGTCGACCTCGGCCCGGGTGCCGGCTCGGCCGGTGGCGAGGTGGTCTTCGCCGGCACCGTCGCCGGGCTGCGCGCCAGCGGCACCCTGACCGGGCGGCACCTGGACGACCGGGCCGCCGTGAAGCCGGCGGTGCGCACCCCGTCGGGCGTCCTCCCGGTACGCGGCGCGGACACCCACAACCTGCGCGACGTCGACGTCGACATTCCGCTGGGCGTGCTGGTGGTGGTCACCGGGGTGGCCGGGTCGGGCAAGAGTTCCCTGATCCACGGCTCGGTGGCGGGGCGCGACGGGGTGGTGGCGATCGACCAGGGGGCGATCCGGGGGTCGCGGCGCAGCAACCCGGCGACGTACACCGGACTGCTCGACCCGGTCCGCAAGGCGTTCGCGAAGGCCAACGGGGTGAAACCCGCCCTTTTCAGCGCCAACTCCGAGGGGGCCTGCCCCGGCTGCAACGGCGCCGGTGTCATCTACACCGACCTGGCGATGATGGCCGGGGTCGCCACCGTCTGCGAGGAGTGCGAGGGCCGACGGTTCCAGGCCGCCGTGCTGGAATACCGCCTCGGCGGTCGGGACATCAGCGAGGTGCTCGCGATGTCGGTGACCGAGGCGGCGGAGTTCCTCGGTGCGGGCGAGGCGCGTACCCCGGCGGCGAGCGCCGTCCTCGGCCGGCTCGCCGACGTCGGGCTCGGCTACCTGCGCCTCGGCCAGCCGCTCACCACGCTCTCCGGCGGTGAGCGGCAGCGGCTCAAGCTCGCCACCCGGATGGCCGACAAGGGCGGCGTCTACGTCCTCGACGAGCCGACCACCGGGCTGCACCTCGCCGACGTGGCCCAGCTGCTCGGCCTGCTCGACCGGCTGGTCGACGCCGGCACCTCGGTCATCGTCGTGGAGCACCACCAGGCGGTGATGGCACACGCCGACTGGATCATCGACCTCGGTCCCGGCGCGGGCCACGACGGCGGGCGGGTCGTCTTCGAGGGCACCCCCGCCGATCTGGTCGCCGCCCGCTCCACCCTGACCGGCGAACACCTCGCGGCCTACGTCGCCCGCTGACGCCGCCCTGCCCTGCCGGGACCACCCCCGGCCGGCTCGCCCTGCGCCCGCCGGGCCGCGCGTGACCGGGGCCTGCCGGGCTGGGTCGCGGGGACGGTCCGGCCGGTGCGGGTCGCGGGGACGGTCCGGCCGGGGCGGGCGGGGCGCGGACCCGACGGTGCCGGGGGCGGCGGGGAGCAGCCGCCTCCGGCACCGGGGGCGTCAGGGCATCGACGGACCTGGTCGACGCGGCGTCGCCGCGCGGCGGGCTAGCGTCCCCTGGTGAGGAAGCCCTCCAGGGCGAGGGTGGCCGCGCCGAGGCTGACGGGGTTGCCGGCGACGGGGGAGCGGACGATTTCGGTGGCGGCGAGCGGGCGGCGCAGCGCGTGCTGGGCGACGACGGTGCGGACCTCGTCGCGCAGCCGGTCGCCGAGCCGGTCGGCGACCCAGCTGCTGAGCACGACGACCTCCGGGTTGATCAGGTTGACCAGGTCGGCGACGGCGACGCCGAGGTAGCGGGCGGTCTCGGCGACCACCTTGGCGGCGGTGGGATCGTCGGCGGCCAGTGCGGCGGCGAGGGCGTCGAGGGTGGCGGTCTGGTCCTCGGGGTGCAGCAGCGGGCTGGTCGGGGCCAGGTCGCGCAGGGTCTGCATGATGCCGGGTGCACCGACGTACGCCTCCACGCAGCCCCGGCTGCCGCACCGGCACAGCCGCCCGTCGAGGACCAGGGTGGTGTGCCCCCACTCGCCGGCGCTGTTGCTGCCACCCCGGTAGAGGGTGCCGCCGAAGGCGAGGCCCGCGCCGACCCCGGTGCCCAGGTTGATCACGGCGACGTCGTCGCGGCCCCGGGCGGCCCCGGCCCACAGCTCGGCGAGCACCGCCGCGCGCAGCGGGTTGTCCAGGTGCAGCGGCAGTGCCAGGCCGTCGGCGAGCAGGTCCCGCAGCGGTACGTCGTGCCAGTCCCAGTTCGGTGCGAACACCGACACGCCGCCCTCCCGGTCGACCTGCCCGGGGACGCTGACGCCGACGCCGAGCACCCGGGCGTCGGTGCCGGCCAGGACGGCGTCGACACCGCTGACGATGTGCCGGACCACCTGGTGGGGGCGGCGTTCCAGCGGGTGCAGTGGCTCCTCGGCCCCGGCCAGCCGGGTCAGCGTGGTGTCGAAGAGGTCGACGTGCACGTACGTCTCGGCGACGTCGACGCCGACGAGCAGTCCGCCGTGCGGGTCGGCGGTGACCAGGCCACGGGGCCGGCCGCCACCGGAGTCCTCCCGGCCTGCTTCGGTGAGCAGCCCGAGGGCGGTGAGTTCGCCGACCAGGGTGGCGACGGTGCCGAGGCTGAGGCCGGTGTCGGCGGCGAGGCGTTGCCGGCTGGTGGTGCCGGCGGCGACGACCTGCTGGACGACGGTGAGGCGGTTGGCGGAGCGGATGTCGCGGGAGGTCCGGGCCATGGCTTATCGCAACACTTACGAAAACCCTTGGCAATAGTGCAGGATGACAACCGTCGATTTATGGGGAAGAGGTGTGTCGATGGGACGTCTCCGTTACGCCGCTCTGGCGGCGGTGCTCTGCATGCTCGGTGGCCTGCTGGTCGCCGCACCCGCGCGGGCCAACGCCGCCGGGCCGGTCCCGCACTACCTGATGACCGCGTTCACCAACAGCAGCGAATCCAACATGTACGTCTACGACTCGGCCGACGCCACCCGGTTCACCCTCCAGCGGGCCAACGCCTACACCCCGCCGTCCGGGCTGGTCCGCGACCCCAGCGTCATCCGGCACACCGACGGCTACTACTACCTCGTCTACACCACCGGCTGGACCGGCAACACCATCGGCATCGCCCGCAGCAGCGACTACCTGACCTGGACGTTCCAGCGCAACGTCACCATCTCCGTCGCGCCGGCCAACGGCAGCACCTGGGCCCCGGAGTGGTTCGTCGACAGCGACGGCAGCGTGCACGTCGTCGTGTCCGTCTCGCAGACCGGCACGGCCGGGCAGTTCCAGCCGTACCGGATCACCGCGACGAACGCGGCGCTGTCGGCGTGGAGCGCCCCGGCGGCACTCGCCGGCATCGGCACCAACCACATCGACAGCTTCATCGTCAAGGTCGGCAACACCTACCACAACTTCATGAAGAACGAGACCACCAAGTACATCGAGCACGCGACCGCCCCCGCGCTGACCGGCCCGTGGAGCTGGGTCGGCACCGGCAACTGGGCCGGTTGGGGCTCCGGCCTGGAAGGCCCCGCCCTGGTCCGGCTGCCCGACAACCGGTGGCGCATCTACTTCGACCAGTACGGCGCCGGCCGCTACTACTCCGCCGACAGCAGCGACCTGTACGGCTTCACCGGCAAGACCGAACTGGCCGGGCTGTCCGGCACGGTGCGCCACTTCACCGTGCTGAGGGAGAGCGTCGGGGACAGCTCCGCCCCGCCCACCGGCAACCGCTCGCTGCGCTCGGCGAACTTCCCCGACCGCTACGTCCGCCACCGCGACAACGTCGCCCGCATCGACGTGCTGGGCAGCGGCAGCCCGCTCGCCGACCGGCAGGACGCCACCTTCCAGATCGTCCCCGGGCTGGCCAACGCGTCCTGCTACTCGTTCCGCGCGGTCAACGGCTCCTACCTGCGGCACTGGGACTTCACGATGCGGCTCGCCGGTAACGACGGCAGCGCCGTCTTCGCCGGGGACGCCACCTTCTGCAGCCGCACCGGGCTGGCCGGGGGCGGCAGCTACTCGTTCGAGTCGTGGAACCACCCCGGCCGCTACCTGCGCCACTACGACTACGTGCTGCGGGTCGACCCGTACGCCGCCGGCAGCACCTTCGCCGGGGACGCCTCGTACACCCTCACCACGCCGCTGGCCTGAGCCCGGCGCGGGGCCGGCCGGTGGGCGCAGCCACGTCCACCGGCCGGCCCCGGCCGTCAGCGGGTGGCGGGCAGGCCGAACGCCGGGAACAGGGTGTCGTCGAGGAACGAGACGAGCTGGGCGATCCGGCCGTCGCGCACCGTCAGCACCGTGATCGACCACGGCAGGTAGGGGCCGGTGTCGCCCGTGCGCAGATAGTTGGCCACCGCCGGTTGCCCGTTGGCCGCCACCGACACGTGTCGCCAGCTGCCACAACTGCCCAACGGCATGGTCCGGGCGAAGTCCAGCACCGCGTCGCGGCCGGCGTACCAGTGCGGCAGCGGTGGCATCGACCAGGTGACGTCCTCGGTGAGCAGGGCGACCAGGGCGTCGGCGTCGCCGTTCTCCAGGGCGGCGGCGTAGCCGGCGGCGACCTCCCGCAGCCGGGCGTCACCGAGCGTGCGGAGGGTCCGCTGCTGGCTGCGGGCCGGCACCCGCTCGGCGACGACCCGGCGGGCCCGCGCCAACGCCGAGTTGACCGAACCGGTGGAGGTGCCCATCATGGCGGCGATCTCGGCGGCGGTGAAGCCGAGCACGTCGAACAGCAGCAACGCGGCGCGCTGGTTGCCGGGCAGGTGTTGCAGCGCGGCGACGAACGCCAACTCGACGGCCTCCCGCTGCTCGTAGCGGGCGTCGGGGGCGGCCGGGCCGGCGACCAGGGCGGCGTCGGGATACGGGCCGAGCCACCGGACGTGGTCGGCGGCGGCGCTGCCCGGCACGGCGTGTTCGCTGGCCGGCCCCAGGTCGACAGGCAACGCCCGCCGGCCCCGCCCGGTGGACAGGTCCAGGCAGGTGCGGGTGGCCACGGTGTAGAGCCAGGTCCGCAGCGAGCTGCGCCCCTCGAACCGGGGCAGCGCCCGCCAGGCCCGCAGCAGCGCCTCCTGCAACGCGTCGTCGGCGTCGTGCGGGGAACCGAGCATCCGGTAGCAGTGCGCGTGCAGCTCCGGCCGCAGCGGCGCGACGAGCGCGGTGAACGCGGCGTCGTCCCCGCCCCGGGCCCGGGTCAGCGTCGCCTCGTGGTCGTCGGCCGTGATGTCGGCGAGAATCATGCTCACGACCGACGATTCTGCCCCACGCCGGGAGTCTGCACCGTGTAAGAGCCGCACGTCACGACCCGGAGGACCCGATCATGAGCAGTCCCACCACCATCCCGGTGACCACCGCCACCCTGTCCGTCCCCGACGGGACCCTGCACTTCGAGGTACGCGGCCAGGGCCCCCTGGTGGCGCTGGTCGCCGCCCCGATGGATGCCCGGGCGTTCGCCCCGCTGGCCGACCTGCTCGCCGCCGACCACACCGTGCTCACCACCGACCCGCGCGGCATCCGCCGCAGTCGGCTGCACGACCCGGAGCAGGACTCCACGCCCGAACTACGCGCCGACGACCTGGCCCGGCTGCTGGCCCACCTCGACGCCGGCCCGGCGACGGTGCTCGGCTCCAGCGGCGGCGCGGTCACCGTGCTGGCGCTCGCCCACGCCCACCCGCAGGCGGCGCACACCGTGATCGCCCACGAACCGCCGCTGCTGCTCCTGCTCGACGACCGCGAGGAACTCCTCGCCCGGGAGGACGACATGGTCGCCACCTACCGGCGCGGGGACCGGCTGGGCGCCTGGCGGAAGTTCCTCGCCAACGCCAACATCGCCATGCCGGAGGAGATGATCCAGGGCATGTTCGGCCGCGACCCCGACCCGCAGGACGCCGCCGACGAGCGCTACCAGTACCTGCACACCCTGCGCGGCACGACCCGCTACCAGCCGGACGTCGCCGCGCTGCGCGACGGACCCACCCGGGTGCTGGTCGGCCTCGGCGAGGAGTCGGCCGGGGAACTGTGCGACCGCAGCTCCCGGGCGTTGGCCGCCGCGCTGGGGGTGCCACCCACGATGTTCCCCGGCGGGCACATCGGCTTCACCGACGACCCCGCCGGCTTCGCCGCCCGGCTGCGCGAGGTGATCGCCTCGTGACGGTGGGGCGTCCGTAGGTCGACGGTCCGGCCGGAGTGACCCGCGTACCGTAGGACCGGCCGGGGCGGCGGCGACCGATGCACGACAGTGGCGCGGGCGGTGGGCGTCGCGGTCCTAGAGTGCCGCGCATGAAGCTGATCGTGCGACTCGCCGGCGGGTTCGCCGTCCTCGTGGCGGCGTTGGCGGCGGGGCCGGGGGCGGCCTGCGCCGCGCCGGCCGACGGAGGTCTCGGGCTGGACCTGCGGACCACCGCCCCGCGGTACGCCCCGGGCGAAGCGATCCGGTTGACGCTCACGGTCACCAACGCCACCGGCGCGGCCTGCGGCCTGGCCACCGTGGCCGACGGCACCGTGCAGGTGACCTCGGTCCGCCGCGACGGTCAGGAACTGGTGCCGGCGCTGGGCCGCAGCTTCTACGGCGACGGCATCGGTGCCGCCGCCACCGCCGGCACGACGACCGTGGAACCCGGTGCGAGCGTGGCCGTGCCGCTGGCCGGCACCCGGATGCACGACGGCACCGACGCCGGTGCCGTCGTGCTGCGGTCGGTGGCGGCGACCCCGGACGGCGGCGGGTTGGACACCCTCTGGCCGGTCGGGGCACCCGGGGTTTACGAGGTGACGGCGAGCTGGACGGCGCTGCCGGTGACCGGTCTCGACACCCCGTGCACGGGCGCGACGGCGCTGCGGACCACCAGCTTCACCGTCGGCGACGACCCGGCCGGCCGGGGGTGGTGGCCCTGGCTGCTCGGCGGGGCGGTGCTGCTGCTGGTCGTCGTGGGCGGGCTGGCCGTCCTGCTCCTGCGGCGTGGTCGCCGTCGCCCGACGCTCGTCGTGGCGCTGCTGCTCGTCGGCGTCGGGACCGCCGTCGGGGGCACCGGTGGGCCGGCCCGGGCCGACTACCAGGTCGACCCGAGCGCCGGGGTGCCGGTCAGCGGCGTCGACTTCCAGGCGGCGGTCGACGGCTGCCTCCAGGGGTTCGCGGCGGCCGGCGGTGACCCGGCGGGCATCCTGCCCCGGCTCAAGGACACCAAGACCCCCCGGGTGCGGATCATCCCCACCCCCGGTGGGTCGGGGTCCTTCGAGACTCCCACCAGCAAGGACGGCAAGGGCTCGTCCACGGTGACCTGGAACCCGACCTCGGTCGACCCGTACGGCGACGGGATCGCCCGGGACCCGTGCGCGGCGCTCTACCACGAGCTGAACCACTCCGACGACATCTCCCGCGACGCGGTGCCGCAGGGCGACTGCGGTGGCACCGGGATCAAGACCGCCGAGGTCAAGGCGACCCTGGCGGAGAACAGGTACCGGGCGGCCAAGGGTCTGCCGGCGCGCACCGAGTACGACGGCAAGACCCTCCCGAAGAGCCTCGACGAGTGCAGGAAGCCCGCGAAGAAGACTCCACCGCCGAAGGGCCCGGTCAAGCTCTGCGAGGACGGGGGCGACTGCGGCGGCACCAACGGCGACCCGCACCTGGTCACCTTCGACCGGCACTACTACGACTTCCAGGCCGTCGGCGAGTTCGTGCTGGTCGGCTCCACCTCGGGTGCCCCGCTGGCGGTGCAGGTCCGGCAGACGCCGATGGGCGACTCGCGGACGGTGTCGGTCAACACCGCCGTCGCCGTCCGGATCGGCGCCCACCGGGTCGCCCTCACCCTGGTCGACGGCGACACCGAGGTACGCGTCGACGGTGCCGTCCGCGTCCCGCCGCCGGGGGAGACGGCCCTGCCCGGCGGTGGCACGCTCACCCGCCGTGACTCCGACACCGGTGCCGCCGACGGCTACGACCTGGGTTGGCCCGACGGCTCCGCCGCCGCCGTCGACCAGATCGGCCCCTACGGCTACCGGGTGCTGACGAAGCTGGCGGCGAGCCGGGCGGGGAAGGTCCGGGGACTGCTCGGCGACTTCGACGGCGACCCGACCGACGACGTCGCCGCGCCGTCCGGTGCCGCCCTGCCCCAACCCGCGCCGTTCGCGAAGCTCTACCCGTCGTACGCGGACAGTTGGCGGGTCACCCGGGACAGTTCCCTGTTCAGCTATCCCGACGGCCAGGACACCGGGTCGTTCACCGATCGCGGCTTCCCGGAGCGGGCGGTGACCCTCGACGACCTCGACCCGGCCCGGCGGGCCGCCGCCGAGCAGGTGTGCCGGTGGGCCGGGATCACCGATCCCTGGCAACTCGCCGAGTGCGTCTTCGACGTGGCCGTGACCGGCCGTCCCGAGTTCGCGGTCAGCGGCGTCGGCACCGAGCGGATCGCCCCGCCGGCCGACGCGCCGATCGCCGCGACACCGATCGCCACCGGCGCGCTGACCCCGGGCGGCGACCCGCTGACCTTCCGCGGCCGGGCCGGCGACGCCGTGTTCGTCGACGTCAGCGCGCCCGGCCTGGCGGACCGCTGCTCCCCGTACCGGCTGCTCGACCCGACCGGGACGGAGCTGGCCAGCGGCTGCAACATCGACGGACGCGGCCTCGTCGACCGCACCGAACTCACCCGCGACGGCAACTACACGGTGGTGGTCGACGCCGCCGCCGGGGGCACCGGTCGGGCGGCCGTGCGGGTCTACGCGGCCCGGGACGTCACCGGCACCCTGCGACCGGACGGGCCGGCGGTCCCGGTGACGATCGCCGGGCCGGGCGGCCGGGCCCGGTACCGGTTCACCGGCGTCGCCGGCCAGCGGGTCTTCGTCGAGGTGCCGGAGAGCACCCTGCCGGACCAGTGTTCCCCGTTGGAGCTGCGCGATCCGGACGGACAGCGGCTCAGCAGTGGCTGTGTCGTCAACGGCACCGGCGACATCGACGGCACGGTGCTGCCCGCCGACGGCACGTACACCGTGCTGGTGGACCCGGTGGACCGTACCGTCGGCACGGTGGCGCTGCGGCTGTTCGTCACCGGGGACCGGTTCGACCCGATCGCGCTCGACGGACCGCCGGTCGTCGCCACCGTCGACCGGCCCGGCGCGGTGCTCGGCTACCGGTTCACCGGTACGGCCGGCACGTCGGTGACCGTGACGGCCACCGACGCCACCCTGCCGGACCAGTGCTCGCCGCTGGAGCTGCGCGACCCCGACGGGGTGCCGGTGGGCACCGGCTGCGTGGTCAACGGTGCCGGTGGCATCGACGCGACCGTCCTGCCGGCCACCGGTGTCTACACCGTCGTGGTGGACCCGTCCGGGGCGGCCACCGGCACCGTCACCCTCACCCTGCGACAGTGACCTGAGGGCGAGGGTCGGCAGGTGAGGGTGGCGTGGACCGCGTGACGCCCACGGAGCGGACGGCTCTGGGCCGGGGCTTGAAATCCTATCGCATTGATAGGAAAATGAGGCCATGCTGCGCGTTCGGCTATTCACCTCCCGCCGGGTCGTCGACCTGATGCGGGTCGCCGCGCAGCGCTGTCCCGGCACGCCCGTCGCGGCCTGACCGGCCGCGCCGCCGCCGTGCCGGTCATCCGCTGCCGGCCCCGGTCACCGGCCGGTGACCGGCTTCAGCCCCGTCAGCCCTCCAGCCCGCGCGTGGCCGCCCGGCCCGCCCGGCACTTCTTCCACGACCTCGTCGTCCGACCGGGGGAGTCCCGATGACCGACACACCGACCGACACCGCCGCCTTCGTCCGCGACTGGCAGGACTGGCACCGACGGCACGAGGAGGCGTTGGCGGCCCCGCACGGTTTCCTCGCCGTGACCGGGCTGCACTGGCTCACCTCCCGGCCGCAGCGCTTCCCCGACCTGCCGGGGCGCTGGCACACCGGTGACGAGGGGGTGGTCGTCGAGCTGGCCGACGGCGAGCAGCTCACCATCGACGGGCAGCCGGTGCGGGGCCGGCACGGGTTCGCGTCGATCGCCGAGCGCGGCGGGCTCACCGTCGGGATCGAGGGCGGGGTGCTGGAGGTGGCCCGTCGGGGCGGCCGGGACATCCTGCGACCCCGCCGCCCCGACCACCCGCTGCGCACCGGTTTCCGGGGCACCCCGGCCTACCCGCCGACGCCGCGCTGGGTCCTCGACGGGCGGTACGTGCCGTTCGACGCACCCCGGCCGACCACAGTCGGCGCGGCGGTGGAGGGGTTGGCACACGTCTACGACGCCCCCGGTCGGATCGAGTTCAGTGTCGACGGGGTGCCGTTGAGCCTGACCGCGTTCGACGGCTTCACGCCGGGCAGCCTGTCGGTGCTGTTCACCGATGCCACCTCCGGGGTCACCACCTACCCGGCGAACCGGTCGCTGGCCGTCGACGCCCCCGACGCCCAGGGGTGGGTGACGCTGGACTTCAACCGGGCGACCAACCTGCCCTGCGCCTACACCGACTTCGCGACCTGTCCGCTGCCGCCGGTGGAGAACCGGCTGCCGGTCGCCGTCGACGCCGGCGAGAAGCTCCCGTACGAGCGGCACGCGTCCGCCGGGCAGCCGTGACCCGCCGATCCGCGCGCAGGAGGTCCCCCCGATGACCGAGCCCGACAATCGTCCACCGCCCGTCGACGCCGATGCCGACGCGCTGCGTACGCTGCTGCGCCATCAGGCCAGCACCGTCGTGGTGGTCACCGCACCCGGTGCCCCGGCGGTCGGCTTCACCGCCACCTCGTTCACCTCGGTGTCACTGGCCCCGCCGATCGTCTCGTTCTGTCTGAATCTCGGCGCGTCGAGCTGGCCCACGGTGGCCCGGAGCCGGCACGTGGTGGTGCACCTGCTCGCCCACCACCAGCAGGAGCTGGCCCGTACCTTCGCGACCAGCGGCATCGACCGGTTCGCCGCGCCGACCCGCTGGCGGACCGGGCCGGAGGGTGCGCCGATTCTCGACGACACCCTGGCCTGGCTGCTCTGCCGGGTGGTCGAGCGGGTGGTCGTCGGCGACCACGCGATCGTGCTCGCCGAGCCGGAGCTGATCCAGCACGCCGACGTGGGTTCGCCGCTGCTCTACCACCGGGGTCGTTACGCCGGCCTGGCCGGTGGTCCGGACGGCGTGACCCGCCGCCCCGCCGCCTGACCGGCGCGGGCCCGACCGGGGTGACCGGCCGGGCCCGGGTCGCGGCCGATGGCTGCCGTGCCGGGTGCCGATGGCGTCCCTGCCGCTGGTCCCGGTGTCGGCGTCACCCGTCCGGGACCCGGGGTGGGTCCCGCCTCGGGTCGTCGCACGAGACACAATCCCCGTAAATCCTATAGCTTTAGTAGGGTATGCGTCAACGGATCGACACCTCCGGGTGCGATAGCCGACATCCGCCGCGCGATTCGTTGACACCGGCGACGCCCGACGGTGGACTCGGCCCATGTCCAGCGAGCTGCGGTTGACGATCCGCGGCCACATCGACTTCGGTCGGGTGTGGTCGAGTTCCTGTCTGGCCTGACCCGGCACCCACACCCGTACCCGACGCGCCGCACCGGCCCGCCGAGGTGGGGCTCACCGCCGAGCTGACCGCCGCACCCCTTCCCCGACACCCCACCGGCCCGCGCACCCTGCCCGGCCGGATGTCGGCGTACCCCTCCCGCCTGTCTGGACAGGAGACCCCGCCATGTCCGTCCGCCCCCTGCGGACCCTCGCCGCCGTCGTGCTCGTCCTCGCCGCCGGCTGCGCCACCACCACCGACCCGGCCGTCGAGGCCGTCGGACAGCCCCGCTCCGGCGGCGCCCTCACCTGGGCCGTGGAGACCGAACCGATCACCCTCAACCCGCACCAGTACGCCCAGGCCAAGGCCCGCCTGCTGGTGTGGAACAGCTTCGAGTCGCTGCTCACCTACGACGACCGGGGCGCCCTGGTGCCCTGGCTGGCGACCGGCTGGCAGGCCACGCCCGACGGGCTGAACTACACCCTGCCGTTGCGCGCCGGAGTGACCTTCACCGACGGCACCCCGTTCGACGCCGTCGCCGTCAAGGCCAACATCGACAAGCTCCGCGAACCCGGGTACGCGCCCGCCGTGGCCGCCGTGCAACTGCGCCACCTCAAGGCCGTCGAGGTCGTCGACCCGCGCACCGTACGGCTCACCCTGACCGCCCCCGACGTGCTCATCCTCGACTTCCTCGCCTCCCCGCAGGGCGCCCAGGTGTCTCCGAGGTCGCTGCGGGAGGCCAGGAACCTCAAGGCCGGCGGCGTCGACGTCGTCGGCACCGGACCGTTCGTGCTGGACCGCTACGTCCCCGGCCAGGAACTGCACTACCGGCGTAACCCCGGCTACGACTGGGCGCCACCCACCGCCGCCCACACCGGGCCGGCCCACCTCGACGAGATCACCTACCGGTTCCTCAAGGAGTCCGCGGTCCGGGTCGGCGCCCTCACCGCGCAGCAGGTGCAGCTCATCGAGGGGGTGCCCGCCACCGACCAGCCACTGATCACCGGCAACCCCCGGCTGCGGCTGACCCGTCAGCTGAACTCCGGCTCCGCCTACTCGTACTACCTCAACGTCTCCCACGCCCCCTTCGACGACCTGCGGGTCCGACAGGCGTTCCGGGAGGCCCTCGACGTCGACACCGTGCTGGCCTCGGTCTACCGGGACACCGCCACCCGGGCGTGGAGCGTGGTCAGCCCGTCCAGCCCGCTGTACGACAAGCGGCTGGAGGGCAGCTTCGGCGGTGACACCGCCAGGGCCAACCGCCTGCTCGACCAGGCCGGCTGGGGGGCCCGCGACGCCGACGGCTACCGCACCCGGGACGGCCGGCGGCTCACCGTACGGCTGGTGCAGGCCGCCCCGTACGTGCGCGACCGCCGCGACGTGCTCGCCCAGGCAGTGCAGGCGGCGGTCAAACAGAGCGCCGGCATCGACCTGAAGGTCGCCGTGGTCGACCAGGGCACCGCCCAGCAGGCGTTCGAGCGCAACGAGTACGAGGTCTTCGACAACTCCCGCGCCGACACCGACGCCGGCGCGGCGCTGAACCTGCTGCTGCACTCCGGTGGCGGCATCAACCGCACCCGGATCAACGACCCGCAGCTCGACCGGCTCCTGGAAGCCGGGCAGGCCACCGCCGACCCGACCCGTCGGGCCGCCGGCTACGCCGACCTGCAACAGCGGGTCGTGGCCGACCAGGCGCTCGCCCTGCCGCTCTACGCCCCGGCCGACCAGATCGCCGCCAGCACCGCCGTGGGTGGGGTGCGGTTCGAGCCCACCGCCGGGGTGCCCGCCAGCGCGTACGACCTGTGGATCGCGCGATGAGCCTGCTGCGGGCGGTGGCCCGCCGTGTGGTCGCCGGTCTGGTCGTGTTGTGGGCCGCCGCCACCGCCGCCTACCTGGCGCTGCTGGCCGCGCCGGGGGACACCGTGGACAGCATCGTGGGCGACGGCGCGGACACCCCGCAGATCCGGGCCCAGGTCATCGCCGAGTGGGGTCTGGACCGGCCGGCGGTCGGGCAGTACCTCGACTACCTGTGGCGGCTGG
The DNA here is from genome assembly GCF_050942205.1 of Micromonospora sp. CA-248260. Classification (NCBI taxonomy): domain Bacteria; kingdom Bacillati; phylum Actinomycetota; class Actinomycetes; order Micromonosporales; family Micromonosporaceae; genus Micromonospora; species Micromonospora sp. CA-248260. The sequence goes on from NZ_CP192021.1 coordinate 3,093,814, forward strand.
CCGGGGGTGACCTGGGCCGCTCCTACCTGCGGCAACGCCCGGTCGCCGAGGTCATCGGCGAGCAGCTCGCCCCCACCGCGACGCTCGCCGTCGCCGCCGCCGGCCTCGGGGTGCTGCTGGCCGTGGCGGTGGTGGTCGGCACCGCCGGCCGTCGTCGCCGGTGGCCGCGCCGGGTCAGCTCCGCAGGCGAGCTGCTGCTGGTCTCCACCCCGCCGTTCCTGATCGGCCTCGTGCTGCTCAGCGTGCTGTCCTTCCGGTACGGGCTGTTCCCCGTCTCCGGCGACCAGGGGCCGGCCGCCCTGGTGCTGCCGGCGGTCACCCTCGCGCTGCCCATCGCCGGTCTGCTCGCCCAGGTGCTGCGCGACGGCCTGGACCGGGCACTGGACGAGCCGTTCGTGCTGACCGCCCGGGCCCGCGGGGTGCGGGAGCGGACGGTGCTGCTGCGGCACGCGCTGCGGCACGCGCTGCTGCCGGCGGTCACCCTCGCCGGCTGGCTGTTCGGCATCCTGCTCGGCGGCGCGGTCATCGTCGAGCAGGTGTTCGGTCGACCCGGCCTCGGTCAGGTCACCCTGAGCGCCGTGACCGGCAAGGACATGCCGGTCGTGCTGGCCGTGGTGACGCTCTCCGCCGCCGTCCACGTGCTGGTCAACACCGCCGCCGACCTGACCTACCTGCTCGTCGACCCGCGCCTGCGAAGGAGCTGACGATGACCGTCACCCTGGGCACCACGCCCACCGCCGAGAAGGCGGCCACCCTCGCCGCCCACCCACCCGCACCGGTACGCCGACGCCGGGGCCGACCCCGACCGGGACTGCTCGTCGCCGGGGCGTACCTGGGCCTGCTGGTCGTCGCGGCGGCCGTGCCGGCGCTGCTGGCCCCCGGCGACCCGATCGCCGCCGACCCGCGCGCCGCGCTGGCCGCCCCGGACGCGGCGCACTGGCTCGGCACCGACCACCTCGGCCGGGACGTCTGGACCCGGGTGGTGCACGGCGCGGGGCACTCGCTGACCATCGGGCTCGCCGCGACCGCGATCGCGGTCACCGGCGGGGTCCTGCTCGGACTGCTCGCCGGGCTGGCCCACCGGTTCGCCGACGAGACGCTCAGCCGCAGCTTCGACGCGCTGTCGGCGTTCCCGCTGCTGCTGCTGGCGCTGCTGCTGATCACGGTCGCCGGCCCCGGTACGGCCAGCCTGATCGTCGCCATCGGCATCGCCACCCTCCCGCACCACGCCCGGGTGGTACGCGCACAGACCCTGCTGGTCCGTCGGGCCGGCTACGTCGAAGAGGCGGTCAGCTTCGGCCTGTCCCGGCCACGTCTGGTGCTGCGGCACGTGCTGCCCAACGTGCTCGGCCCGGTCCCGGTGCTCGCCGTGATCGGGCTCGGCGAGGCGATCCTGGCCGCCGCCGGCCTCAGCTTCCTCGGCCTCGGCCCGCAACCGCCGTCACCCGAGTGGGGCGCGATGCTCTCCGAGGGGCGCAACTACCTCCAGGTGGCCTGGTGGATGACGGTGCTGCCCGGTGCGGCGGTCACCGCGACGGTGGTGGCGTTGACCGTCGTCGGCCGGCACTGGCAGGCCCGCTTCGACGGGCGGCGACCCTGATGGCCGCGCTGCTCGCCGTCGAGGACCTGCACGTCACCTTCGACACCCCGACCGGCCCGGTGGAGGCGGTCCGGGGCATCGGCTTCACCGTCGGGGCCGGCGAGTGTGTCGCCGTCGTGGGAGAGTCCGGCTCGGGCAAGAGCGTCACCGCCCGTACCCTGGTCGGCCTAGCCGGTGCCGGCGCCCGGGTCCGCGCCGCCCGGCTCGACCTCGCCGGCCGGGACGTGCGGGGCTACCGACCACGGGACTGGCAGCGGGTGCGGGGCCGGCTCGCCGGGCTGGTGACACAGGACGCGCTGGTCTCCCTCGACCCGCTGCGCACGGTCGGCGCGGAGATCGGCGAGGTGCTCGCCGCGCACGACATCGTCGGTCGGCGGGAACGCGTCGGCCGGGCCATCCACCTGCTCGACCAGGTGCACGTGCCCGAACCCGGACGGTGGGCCCGGCAGTACCCGCACCAGCTCTCCGGCGGGCTGCGGCAGCGGGCGCTGATCGCCTCGGCGATCGCCGGGGAACCCGCCCTGCTCATCGCCGATGAGCCGACCACCGCGCTCGACGTCACCGTGCAGGCGCAGATCCTGCGGCTGCTCGCCGAACGGCGGGACACCGGCGTCGGCCTGCTGCTGATCAGTCACGATCTGGCGGTGGTCGCCCAGGTGGCCGACCGGGTCCTCGTGATGCGGGACGGCCGGATCGTCGAGCACGGTCCGACCGGCCGGCTGCTGCGGGCCCCGCAGCACCCGTACACCCGGCAGTTGCTCGCGGCGGTGCCGTCGGCCTCGTCGCGGGGACGTCGACTCGGCGAACCGGCCCGGGTCCGCGACGACTGCGCCGTGCCGGTGCTGCGGCGCACCCCGCTGCCGGCGCGGCCCGTCGTCCGTCCCGACGACACCGTGCTCGACGCGGTCGGCCTGACCCGGCGGTACGGCCCGCACACCGTCGTGCGGGACGTCTCGTTCAGCGTGGCCCGGGGCGAGACGCTGGGGCTGGTGGGCGAATCGGGCTCCGGCAAGAGCACGATCGCCCGGCTGGCCGCCGGACTGCTCACCGCCGACGCCGGCGCCGTCACCTTCGAGTCGGCCCGGTGGTCCGGGGTGCCGGAGCGGGCCCGCCGTCCGCTGCGCCGCCGGTTACAGCTGATCTCCCAGGACCCGCTGGGCTCCTTCGACCCCCGCTACACCGTCGGCCGGGTGGTCGCCGAGAACCTCGACCCGGGTCCGGACCGGACCGACCGGGTGCTCGCCCTGCTGCACCGGGTCGGCCTCGGCCCGGACCTGCTCCACCGGCACCCCCGGTCGCTGTCCGGCGGGCAACGGCAGCGCGTCGCCATCGCCCGGGCCATCGCCCCCCGACCCAGCCTGATCATCTGCGACGAGCCGGTCTCCGCCCTCGACGTCTCGATCCAGGCCCAGGTCCTCGACCTGCTGGCCGAGTTGCGCGCCGCCGACGGCACCGCCCTGCTGTTCATCTCCCACGACCTCGGCGTGGTGCACCACCTCGCCGACCGGGTGCTGGTCCTGCACGACGGTGTGGTGGTCGAGCAGGGCCCGGTCGGTGACGTCTTCAGCTACCCCCGGCACGACTACACCCGGTCCCTGCTCGACGCGTTGCCCACGCTCGTCACCGCCGGCTGACCGTAGGAGGAACCCATGCCCGATCCCACCCTGCACCTGGCCGTGGCCCTCGACGGTCTCGGCTGGCACCCCGCCGCCTGGCGGCTGTCCCACGCCGACCCGGCCGGGCCGCTGTTCCCCCGCTGGTGGTCCGCCCTGGTCGGACAGGCCGAACAGGCCGCCCTGGACCTGGTCACCATCGAGGACTCGCTGGACCTGCAGTCGTCGCTGCCCGACGGGCCGGACGGTCGGACCGACCAGGTCCGGGGTCGCCTCGACGCGCTGCTGGTCGCCGCCCGGATCGCCCCGTCGACCCGGCACATCGGGCTGATCCCGACCACCAGCGTCACCCACACCGAGCCGTTCCACGTCTCCACCGCGGTGGCCACCCTCGACCACGTCAGCGGCGGGCGGGCCGGCTGGCGGCCCCGGGTCTCCGCCCGCCACAGCGAGGCCGCGCACTTCGGCCGGCGTGACCTGCCCCCGCTGGACCCGACCCGGTCCGACGACCCACGGACCGTACGCCTCGTCGGTGACCTGTTCGCCGAGGCCGCCGAGGCCGTCGAGGTGGTCCGGCGGCTCTGGGACAGCTGGCAGGACGACGCGGAGATCCGGGACGCCCCGACCGGCCGGTTCATCGACCGGGACCGGCTGCACCACACCGACTTCACCGGCCGGTGGTTGTCCGTCAGAGGACCGTCGATCGTGCCCCGGCCGCCGCAGGGGCAGCCGGTGGTCGCCGTGCTGGCCCACTCGACGGTGCCGTACGCGTTCGCCGCCCGGCACGCCGACGTCGTCTTCGTCACCCCCACCGACGCCGCACACGCCGAGGCCGTCGTCACCGAGGTCCGGGCGACGGAGGAGACCGTCGGCCGGTCCGGCCCACCCCTGCGGATCCTCGCCGACCTGGAGGTGCTGCTCGACGACACCCCGCAGCTGGCCCGGCGTCGGCGGACCCGGCTGGACGAGTGGCACGGCGCGGAGTTCTCCTCGGACGCGGCGAGCTTCACCGGCAGCCCCGGACAGCTCGCCGACCTGCTCGCCGACTGGCGGCGGGCCGGGGTGCAGGGATTCCGGCTGCGGCCCGCCGTGCTGCCCGACGACCTCACCACGATCACCCGGGCGCTGGTGCCCGCGCTGCGGGACCGGGGCCTGTTCCGTGCCCGCTACCCCGGCGGAACGCTGCGCGACCTGCTCGGCCTGCCCCGGCCGGCCAACCGGTACGCCGTCGCGGGCCCCCGCTGATCCCAGGAGACGACCCCGTGCCCAAGCAGATCATCCTCGCCGCGCACTTCCCCGGCGTGAACAACACCACCGTGTGGAGCGACCCGGCCTCCGGCAGCCACATCGACTTCGCCTCCTTCGTCCATCTGGCCCGCACCGCCGAACGGGGCCGGTTCGACTTCTTCTTCCTGGCCGAGGGGTTGCGGCTGCGCGAACAGCGCGGCCGGATCCACGACCTGGACGTGGTGGGCCGGCCGGACACCCTCACCGTGCTGGCCGCGCTCGCCGCCGTCACCACCCACCTGGGGCTGGCCGGCACCCTGAACACCACCTTCCGGGAGCCGTACGAGCTGGCCCGGCAGTTGGCCACCCTGGACCACCTCTGCGCCGGGCGGGCCGCCTGGAACGTGGTCACCACCTCCGACGCGTTCACCGGGGAGAACTTCCGCCGGGGCGGCTACCTCGACCGGTCGCTGCGCTACGAACGGGCCGCCGAGTTCGTCCGGGTCGCCCGGCGGTTGTGGGAGTCGTGGCCGGCGGACGCGATCGTCGGCGACCGTGCCGCCGGCCGGTACGTCCGCGCGGCCGACCCGGGGGCCTTCGTCCACCACGGCGACCAGTTCGACATCGCCGGGCACTTCACCGTGCCGCGCAGCCCGCAACTGCACCCGGTGATCCTCCAGGCCGGCGACTCGCCCGAGGGCCGGGAGTTCGCCGCATCCAGCGCCGACGCGATCTTCTCCCGGCACGGCACCCTGGAGGACGGTCGGGAGTTCTACCGGGACGTGAAGGCCCGACTGGCCCGGTACGGCCGCACCCCCGACGACCTGAAGATCATCCCGGGGGTGACCTTCGTGCTCGGCGACACCGACGCCGAGGCCCAGGAACGCGCCCACCACATCCGCCGCCAGCAGGTCAGCCCGCAGACCGCGATCCTGCTGCTGGAACAGCTGTGGAACCGGGACCTGTCCGGGTACGACCCGCACGGCCCGCTGCCGGCCGAGGACCCCGACGTGGACGGCGACGCGATCAGCCGGGGCCGGGCCGGCATGTACCCGGACCCGGTCGGCACCGCCCGGCAGTGGCGGGCGCTGGCCGAGGAGAAGGGACTCGGCATCCGCGACCTGATCATCGAGGTCACCGGCCGGCAGTCCTTCATCGGCACCCCGCAGCGGGTCGCCGAGCGGATGAACCACTTCGTGCAGTCCGACGCCGCCGACGGGTTCATCCTGGTGCCGCACCTGACCCCGGGCGGGCTCGACGAGTTCGTCGACCGGGTCGTCCCGCTGCTCCAGGAACGCGGCGTGTTCCGTACCGAGTACACGTCCACCACCCTGCGTGGGCATCTCGGCCTGCGGCCGGCCCGACCGGCCACCCGGGTCGGCGCGGCGTGACCGGCCCGGTGGCGTCGACGCCGGTTACCGTCTGCCGGCTGCGCTGGGACGACCCGGACGCCGTGGCGCTGCGCGCGGCGATGACCGGGGAGCTGCGCCAGCGCTACGCCGACCGTCCGCACGACCCGATCCACCTGCCCCCGGCACGGGTGCTCCTGCCGGGCTCGGTGGCCTGGACCGGGGTGGCGTACACCGCCGACGCCACCCCGGTCGGGCACGCCGCGCTGCGCTGGTGCGGCCCCGACCTGGAACTGAAACGGATGTACGTGGCGCCCGCCCACCGGGGGCGGGGCATCGCCGACCAACTCCTGGACGCCGCCCGGGAGGCGGCCGGGCGGTTCGGTGCCGGCCGGATCGTGCTCCAGACCGGCGACCGGCAGCCCGACGCGGTCCGCCGCTACCTTCGGGCCGGCTACCGACCGGTCCCGGTCTTCCCGCCGTACGACGCGTTGCCCTACTCCCGTTGCTACGCCCTGGTGGTCCACCCCATCCCTCCCCGGAAGGCCCCGGTCCCGGCATGAAGTTCCTGCTGATCACCCTGATCACCCACCTGCCCGACCCCGTCACCGGGCGACGCCGCAGCACCACCGAACGGTTCCGGGAGGTGGTCGACACCGCCGTGCTGGCCGAGGAACTGGGCTTCGACGGCTACGGCGTCGGCGAACGGCACGAACGCCCCTTCATCTCCTCCTCGCCGCCGGTGGTGCTCAGCCACATCGCGGCGCGGACCAGCACCATCCGGCTCTTCACCGCCGTCACCACGCTGAGCCTGCTCGACCCGGTCCGCGCCTACGAGGACTACGCCACCCTCGACCACCTCTCCGACGGTCGGCTGGAGCTGATCATCGGCAAGGGCAACGGCGCCGCCCAGGCCCAGCTGTTCCACGTCACCGCCGAGGACCAGTGGGACCGCAACCGGGAGAGCTACGAGCTGTTCCGCCGGCTCTGGCGGGAGGACCGGGTCACCTGGTCGGGCCGGTACCGCCCGGCGCTGACCGAGGCCGAGACCTGGCCCCGTCCGCTGCAACCGGCGATCCGGGTCTGGCACGGCAGCGCCACCAGCCGGGAATCGGTCGACCTGGCCGCCCGCCACGGCGACCCGATCTTCTCCGCCAACGTCACCAACCCGGTCGAGCCGTACGCCGAGCTGGTCCGGTACTACCGGCAGCGGTGGGTGCACCACGGCCACGATCCGGCGGACGCCCTCGTCGGGGCCGGCACCGCCGGGTTCTACGCCGCCCGCACCTCGCAGGAGGCGGTCGAGACGTACCGGCCGATCTTCGACGCCCGGCTCGCTGCGTTCCGCCGGCTCGGCGTGGAGCCGGTCTTCCCCACCATCGCCGACGCCGTCGCCCGCAGCTCCCTGCTGGTGGGCAGCCCGCAGCAGATCGTCGACAAGGTGCTGCGCCACCACGAGCAGCTCGGGCACGAGGTGATCCACCTCCAGGCCGACCCCGACGGGCTGACCGACAAGGCCCACCGGCAGAGCCTGGAGCTGTTCCAGGCCGAGGTGGCGCCGGTGCTGCGTCGGGAGATCCCCAGCCGCCCCTTCCGCCCGCCGGCGACCGCCGTCGCGTCGCGCTGACCAGAAACGGGACCCCCATGTCATCGACCGCGCTGTCCGTGCTCGACCTGTCGCCGGTGCCTGCCGGCGGCACCGTCACCGACGCCCTGCGGCACACCGTGGACCTGGCCCGCCGGGTCGAGCAGTTCGGCTACCGCCGCTACTGGCTGGCCGAGCACCATCTGGCCGCCGGGGTGGCCAGCTCCGCCCCGACCGTGCTCATCGGGCAGGTCGCCGCGGCCACCAGCGTGCTGCGGGTCGGCTCCGGCGCGCTGCTGGTGGGGCACCGTACCGCCCTGTCGGTGGTGGAGGAGTTCGGCACCCTCGCCGCCCTGCACCCGGGCCGCATCGACCTCGGCATCGGCCGGTCCGGACCGCCCCGCGCCGACGCCACCCGGGAACCCGTCCCGCCACCGACCGGGGCCCGGGTGGTCGACGGGCTGCTGATCCCCGCCCCGTTCTCCTACGCTCACCTCGTCGGCGCACCCCGGTACGCCCTCGCCACCGCGCTGCTGCACCAGGCCGGTGCGCAACCACCCGCGTTCGCCGGACAGCTCGACGACATCCTCGCGTTGCTGCGTGGCGACTACCGGGACGCCGACGGCCTCGACGCGCACGCCGTGCCGGGGGAGGGGGCGGATCTGCAGGTGTGGCTGTTGGGCAGCAGCGGTGGGGAGAGCGCTCGGCTGGCCGGGGCGTGGGGCCTGCCCTTCGCCGCGAACTACCACGTCAGCCCCGCGGCGGTGCTCGACGCGGCCGAGGCGTACCGGGCCGCGTTCCGGCCGTCGGCGGCGCTGGCCGAGCCCTACCTGGTGGTCTCGGCCGACGTGCTGGTCGCCGACACCGACGCCGAGGCGCGTCGGCTGGGCAGCCCGTACGGGCACTGGGTGCGCAGCATCCGTGGCGGCGACGGCGCGATCCCGTACCCGAGCCCCGAGCAGGCCGCCGCGCTGCCGTGGAGCGACGCCGACCGGCAGCTCGTCGCCGACCGGGTGGACACCCGGTTCGTCGGCGCGCCGGAGACGGTCGCCGCCCGGTTGCGCACCCTGCGGGACGTCACCGACGCCGACGAACTGCTCATCACTACGATCACCCACGACCACGCCGACCGGGTGCGGTCCTACCAGCTGCTGGCCAAGGAGTGGGCCCAGTCCGGCGACACCGGCCGGGCCCGGTAGCACGACGGTGCGCTCACCCCGGCCCGGACGGGGACCACGGATTGGGGGTGTCCGGGTCGGGGTGTCGCGTCAGGTCATCGTGCTGAGCAGCCCGACCTCCGGATGCAGGACGCCGTCCTGGCCCAGCGACCGGAAGTCGGCCTCGACGGCGGCCCGCTCCAGCCGGCCCGCCCGCACCGCGTGGTAGCGCACGACCGACCAGAGGAAGACGTCGAGGGTGTCGAAGCGGGTGCCGCCCTCGACGACCTCCTCCTCGTGGAACCAGAGGCCGACCTGCCCGTCGGCGAGGACCACGTGCAGGTTGCCGCCGCCGTCGGCACCGACGGAGTAGACGTCGTCGTCGGCGAGCGTCGGTTGGTAGTCGGCGTCGAGGAGTTGGCAGTCGTTGCCGGCGAAGTCGAACCCGTAGGACCAGTCGTAGATGTCGAGGAACTGGGGCATCCGCCCGGACCGGACGCGGTGGTCGAAGGCCGCCAGCGCCGTGGCGGCCGGGGATGGGAGGCGGGCGAGCAGCGACGTCACCGGGCGGGTCCCGGCGGGAACGGTGACGGGCGGCCGGTCGGCGAACCACCGGGCGAGATCGGCGTCGAGGTCCCGCTCGACGTAGCCGGTCAGATCGTCAGGGGTGAGGGTCACCGGCGGATGCTAACCGCCGACCCCCGACAGGCTCGCCCGCCGGACCCGGGGCCAGCGGCAGGGTCGTCGACGAGCGTCGGTTTCGTCCACCGCTGCGGCTTTCACCGAGGTCGGGCTATATTGACGCAAGTCACTACTGCTCTGGAGGTGCCCGACGTGAGAGTCCGTTCGATGGTGGCGGCAGCGGTCGCGGCGGGGCTGGCGGCCACCGGCGTCGGCACCGCCACGCTCGCCGGGGCCGCGCCGGCCGACCCGGCCCCGGCCGCCCCGACCCTGGCCGTCGGCGACTTCGACTTCACCCGCCCCCAGGTGGTCGCCACCGGCCTGACGGTGCCCTGGGGGATGGACTTCCTGCCCGACGGCAGCGCCCTGACCGCGCTGCGCAACTCCGGCCAGGTGGTACGGGTCCGACCCGGTCAGGCCCCGGAACAGGTGGCCCAGATCTCCGGCGTGAACGCCAGCGGCGAGGGCGGCCTGCTCGGCCTCGCGGTCTCCCCGGGGTACGCCCAGGACGGCTACGTCTACGTCTACCTCACCACCACCACCGACAACCGGATCGTCCGGTTCCGGCTCAGCGCCCCGCAGAACCAGGAGCCGGTCCTCACCGGACTGGCCCGCTCCACCATCCACAACGGCGGGCGGATCGCCTTCGGCCCGGACGGGATGCTCTACGCCGGGGTCGGTGACGCGGGGCAGACGGCCAACGCGCAGAACCCGCAGAGCCGCAACGGCAAGATCCTCCGGATGCGTCCGGACGGGTCCGCGCCGTCGGACAACCCGACGGCCGGCTCCCTGGTCTACAGCCTCGGGCACCGCAACGTGCAGGGCCTGACCTGGGACGCTCAGGGGCGGCTCTACGCCGCCGAGTTCGGGCAGAACACCTGGGACGAGGTCAACCTCATCGTGGCCGGCGGCAACTACGGCTGGCCCACGGTCGAGGGGCGGGCCAACGACCCACGGTTCCGGGACCCGCTGCTGGTCTGGACGACCGCCGAGGCGTCCCCGAGTGGCGCGGCGGTCGCCGGCAACCGGCTCTTCGTCGCCGCCCTGCGCGGCACCCGGCTGTGGACCGTGCCGCTCACCGGCACCGGCGGGGTCGGCACCCCGGCCGCCGAGCTGACCGGCGCGTACGGTCGCCTGCGTACCGTGGAGTACGGGCCGGACGGCTGGCTCTGGGTCACCACCAGCAACCGGGACGGGCGTGGCACCCCGGCGTCGACCGACGACCGCATCCTGCGCTTCCCGCCGAAGGACACCACCCCGCCCCCCACCAGCCAGCCACCCACCACCCCGCCCCCGACGACGCCTCCGCCCACCACGCCTCCGCCGACCACGCCCCCGCCCACGACGACGCCGCCTCCGCCCACGACGCCGGGCACCCCGCCGCCCGTCTCCTGCCGGGTCGTCTGGCAGCCCAACCAGTGGAACGGCGGGTTCACCGCCGAGGTGTCCATCACCAACCTGGGTTTCCCGGTCACCAGTTGGACGTTGACCTGGTCCTTCGCCGCCGACCAGCGGATCACCAACGCCTGGAACGCGCAGGTCACCCAGTCCGGGTCCGCGGTCACCGCGCGTAACGCCGCCTGGAACGGCAGCGTGCCGCAGAGCGGCACGGTCAGCTTCGGCGTCCAGGGCACCTCCGGCGCGAGCAACCCACGCCCGGCCGCGTTCCAGTTCAACGGGGGAGTCTGCCTGGTCCAGTGATCCACGACGGGGCCGGTCCGGGGCACCCCGGACCGGCCGCCGTCCGCCGTGCCACCCGGCCCGTCCGGGCGACGCGGTCGCGTCGTCGCCGACACCCCGGCGTCGGTCGGACCGGGGCAATGTGCCGGATTCGCCGACGCCGGCCGTCGTTCCGGTGGAGCCTGCGAGGGACGCTATCGCGCACGGTGCGGCGGAACGGGGTGGTCTTGAACCGAAGGTTCGTCGGGCTGCTGCTGGTGACCAGCCTGGTGCCGATGATCGAGGCCACCGTGCTGGTCGCCCTCGGATTCCGGGCCGCCCAGGGCATCCCCCCGCAGCTCACCGCCCTGTGGCCGTACGACACCTACCACGACCTGCGGTGGCTCTACGTCTACCACCGGTCGTGGTGGGAGTTCGCGCTCTGGCTGACCTACGTGCTGGTCGCCCGGGGCCTGTTCACCACCGGCCTGGTGCTGCTGGCCTGGCCGGCCGGGGTGCCCCGGCCGCCACTGGGCTGGCTGCTGCGCCGCAACGTCGTGCTCGGCGTGCTGGTCGGCGGGTTCGTCGCGCCCTGGGCGGCGATCTCGGTGGCGGCGTCGGTGGTCGCCCTGTCCTGGGTGCTGCTGGCGTCGCTGCTGCCGATGTTCCTGCTCGCGCCGTTCCTGCAACGGGTGGCCGTGGTGGAGCACTGGTGGCGGGGGCTGCCGTCGATCTCGCTGGTCGGCTGGTCACTGCTGAACTTCGTGGTGCTCACCGTGGCCGGCGCGCTGTGCTGGGTGGTGCCCGGCTGGTGGACGGTGCCCGTGGCCGGGGCGGCGGGGGCGCTCAACGGGGTGCTGTGGAACCGGACCGTACGGGCGGCGCTGCTGCCCTCACGGGTGCGTTGGGCGCGGGTGCCGGTGACCCCGCTGGCGGCGCTGCTGGCCGTCGCCGTGCCGCTGGTCATCCCGCCGGTGACCGAGCTGGTCCCGGGAAACGAGCAGTGGATCAGGACGGCGGTGCTGGAACGACCGCTGCCCGCCGCGGTCACCCACGCGGTGATCGTGCTCACCGGCTACGGCTCGGACTACGGCGGTGAGCAGCCGTCCGACCCCCGGGTGCAGCGCTTCTCCTACCGGGGGCTCGACTCCGACGGGAAGCCGCTCGCGTACCGGTCGGCGGACACCACCCGGTCGATGGCGGACAGCGTGGCGCTGCTCGCCCGGCAGGTGGAGCTGCTGCACCGGCGCACCGGACGGCGGGTGGCGCTGATCGGGGAGAGCGAGGGGGCGATGGTGGCCCGCACCTATCTGGCCCGGCGGCACGACGCGACGGTCGACATCCTCGTCATGTTCAGCCCGTTGATCTATGCCGGCCGGGCCTACTACCCGCCCCCGCACCACGACGAGGGCTGGGGGGTGGTCACCGGCTGGCAACTGCGGGCCATCTTCGGGCTCGCCGACGTCGGCGGCGGCCCCGACGAGCCGTTCATCCGGTCGTTGCTCGACGACGCGCCGTTCTACCGCAACCAGTTGATGTGTCCCGTGCCCGGGGTCCGGATGGTCGCCTTCCTGCCCACCGCGACGGCCACCGAAGCGCCACCGGGGGAGTACAGCCGGATTCCGGTCTACCAGATCCCCGGCGTGCACGGTGGCCTGCTGGACCGCAGGCTGCTCCAGGACCGGCTGATCGACTTCCTGACCGGCAAGCCGATCGCCCACACCCGGGCCGAGTACCCGCTGATGCAGAGCTTCGCCGCCGCCTGGCAGGCGCCGCCGCTGCCGATCGCGGCGAACCCGGCCTGGGCGGGCAACCGGCAACCCGACCCGGCGTTCACCGGGAAGGTCTGCCTGCCGGCCCGCTGAGCGCCAGGCCGCCACCGTCACCCCGCGAGCAGTTGGACGACCACCAGCACGGCGACCAGGTCCGGGCCGCGCAGCACCTGACGGACCAGGTCCACGGGCACCATCGCGAACGGCGTGTTCACCACCGCCCCGCCGTACCGCATGGGTGGGCGGGTGCCGGCCCAGAAGGCCGCCGCTACGACCCCGAGCAGCAGCACCGCGTCGAGCGGGACGGGCACCGGCCGCAGGGCGGGCAGGGTGGCCAGATACCAGAGGGTGGCGCCGACGCCCGGCACGACGAGATGCGTCAGCCGCAACAGGGCGTCGTTGCCGCCGAGGGACCGCCGCAGGCCCGGTGCGCGACTGACCGCGCGGAGCCCGCCGGTGAGCCCGCCCGTCGCCAGGTACGCCAGCACCAGGTGCGCGGGACCCGCGATCGACGGCAGCGCCACCGCGACGGCGTACATGGTCAGCAGCGCCCCGACCCAGCCGACGAGGGCACCCCGGCGGCGCGACAACCGGCGTACCTCCGCCTGGAGCAGCACCCGCAACCGACCACCGGCACGGAAGGGCCGCCCGCGCACCAGGCCGATCCCGCGCCACCGGCGGCTCTCCACCAGCGCGGCGAGCAGCGACGGATCCAGCAGCACGGCGGCGGTGGTGGCGGCGTTGGCGAACTGCGCGCCCGTGGTCAGCGCCGCCCGGTCCACCCGGGCGAGCCGCCGGTGCGCACGGACGGTGGACGCCACCGCGACCGGCAGCAGCACCAGGCCGACGCCGGCGGTGAGCGGCACCGGCGGCAGCGGGAGGGACCACCCGGCGGCGTGCCCGAGCACCACCAGCACCGCGATCGTCGCCCCGGCGGCGGACAGACCGACGCCGAGCCGTCCCGCCCAGCGGGGTGTGGGGCGGACGCTCTGGGCGACGACGGCCCACCCGGTCGCGGTGGCCCCGCAGGTGAGGCCGGCCAACGCCGCCCAGCCCAGGTCGACGGGGCGGTCGAGGCCACCGGCGTACGCGGCTGCCACCGCCAGCAGCCCGACACCGACGGTGCCGCCGCCGACCAGGCCCCCGAACCGGGGGAGCAGCCACGCCCGGCGGTCCACCGGTGAGCTGACCAACCAGGTCTGCGCGGCCGGGGTGACCAGCAGCGGCCCGGTCAGCCGCAGGCCCCACCAGGCGAGCCCGGCCCCCGCCGTCACCGCGGCGACGGCGATCCAGTACCTGTCGCCCGGGTCGGTCCGGGTCACCTGCGGGGCCGCCAGGTGGTCGCGGATCGCGGCGACCGCGAACCAGCCGTACAGGGCGACGGACAGGACCACGACGTAGGCGTCGGTGAGCACCTCGCCGAGCGAGCCGGGATGGTGGCGGCGGCGGGCCCGTCGCAGCCCGGCCCGCAGTTGCCGGGGCGTGGGCCCGACCACCGGTGGTGGGGAGGTCCTGGTCGACGTCACCTCAGCCGCCGATCTCGATCCGCCGGTCGGCGACCGCGTCGATCAGTTCGGTGTCGTGCGACGCCATCAGCACCGCCGTGCCGGCTGCCTTCTCCCGCAGCAGCCGCTGCGCCAGCCAGGCCCGGCCCCGGACGTCGAGGCGCTGCTCCGGTTCGTCGAGGACGAGCAACCGGCGCGGGCGCACGAAGCAGGAGGCGAGGGCGAGGCGGCGGCGCTGGCCGCTGGACAGCGTCGCCGGAAGCTGGTCGCGGGCCGGTTCGAGACCCAGCTCGGTGAGCACCTCCTCGACCGGGTCGGCGGTGCCGCCGTGAGCGTAGGCGAGCAGTTCGAGGTGTTCGACGACGGACAGGTCGGGAAAGAAGTCGATGTCGTCGAGGGCGGCGGCGACCGCCGCGCGGACCCGGGGGTCGGTCTCGTCGCAGCGTCGGCCGTCGAGCAGGACCTCGCCCTCGTCGGGGCGGTCCGCCCCGACGACGCAGCGCAGCAGGGTGGTCTTGCCGGAGCCGTTGGGCCCGACGACGACGGCGACCTGCCCCGCGTCGAGCTGGAAGCGCACGTCGTCGAGGACGACCAGCGCGCCGAACCGGCGGGTCAGCCCGCGTACGGCAAGTGTGCTCACAACCAGCCACTGTCGCACGCGGGCCGGTGTGGCCGTCGACCCGGTCCCGCCGCAGCGGTCAGCCCTTGACGGCGCCGATCAGCACACCCTTGATGAAATGCCGCTGGATGAACGGATAGACCGCGACGATCGGGGCGACGGTGAGCACGACCACCGCCATCTTGATCGCCTCGGTCGGTGGCATGGACACCCCGGTGCTGCCGCCGGAGGTGTGCGGGGCCTGGCCGGCCAGCAGGTAGCTCTGCAACACCCGCTGGATCGGGTACATGTCGTTGCGGTCGATGAACAGCAGCGCGTCGAACCAGACGTTCCAGTAGCTCACCGCGTAGAACAGCCCCACCACGGCGATGACCGCCCGGGACAGCGGCAGCACGATCCGCACCAGGGTACGGAAGTGGCTCGCCCCGTCGACCCGGGCGCTGTCCAGCAGTTCCTGCGGGATGGCCTGGAAGAAGCCGCGTACCACCACCAGGTTGAACACGCTGATCGCCGGCGGCAGGATCAGCGCCCAGATGGTGTCCTTGAGGCCCAGCCCGGTCACCACCAGGTATTTCGGCACCAACGGCGGGTACACCAGGAACGGGACCAGGAAGTAGATCAGCAGCCAGCGGTAGCCCACCGAACGCGGCTGGGACAACCCGTACGCGGCGAGGACGGTCACGGTCAACGCCAGCGTGCTGCCGATGACGGTGACCAGCGTGCTGATCCACAGCGCCCGGGTGACCGCCCCACCGGCGAAGATCGTCTCGTAGGCCGCGGTGTCGATGCCCCGGGGGATGACGACGATGCCGCCGGCCTCGGCGAGGGTCTCCCGGGAGGACAGGCTGGTCACCAGGATCACCCAGAGCGGGAAGAGCACACTGAGCACGAGCAGACCCAGGAAGGCGGCCTTGAACCCCTGGCCGATCCGGGTCGGTGGCTCCTCCCACACCGGCCGGCGGTCGCGCCCGGAGCGGGCCCGCAGTGCGACGGTCTCGGTCATTTCGAATAGATCCCTCGTTCGCCGAGCAGGTGGGCGACCCGGTTGGCGGCCAGGATCAGGCCCAGCCCGATCGCGGCCTTGAACAGCCCGGCCGCCGCGCCGTAGCCGTAGTTGCCGGTGGCGATGGAGAAGTGGTAGACGAAGGTGTCGAGCACCTCGGCGGCCTGCCGGCCCACCGCGTCACGTTGCAGCAGGAACTGTTCGAACCCGACCGAGAGCGCGTCGCCCAGCCGCAGGATGAGCAGCAGCACGATCACCGGGCGCAGGCCGGGCAGGGTGATGTGCCACAGCCGCCGCCACCGGCCGGCGCCGTCGGCCGCCGCCGCCTCGTAGAGGCTGGTGTCGATGGTGGACAGCGCGGCGAGGAAGACGATGGTCCCCCACCCGACGTCCTTCCAGACCGCCTCGGCGGTGACCAGGATGATGAAGGTGTCCGGGTTGGTCATCACGTTCCACGGCTGCATGCCGGCGTCGCGCATGGTCTGTGCGAGCAGGCCGGCGCCGCCGAGCATGGCGACGAAGAAGCTGACCACCAGCACCCAGCTGAAGAAGTGCGGCAGATAGACGACGGTCTGCACGAAGCCGCGCCACCGGCTGGAGAGCAGGTTGTGCAGCATGATCGCCAGGAAGATCGGCAGCGGGAAGAAGAAGACCAGCTGGAACGCGGTGATCGCCAGGGTGTTGCGCAGCGCTTCCCAGAAGGCCGAGTCCTCGAAGAGCAGTTGGAACTGGCCGAACCCGATCCAGTTGCTGCGCGCGAACGCCTGCAACGGGTTGTCGCCCAGGTAGGGGTTGTAGTCCTGGAAGGCGATGATGTTGCCCAGGATCGGCAGGTAGCTGAAGACCAGCAGGACGAGGAAGCCGGGCGTCACCATGACCAGCAGCTGCCAGTCCCGGGCGAGCCGGGTGCGCAGCGGCACCCGGCGACGGCGGGCGGGACGGCGCCCGCGTGGCGTCCCGGTGGGCCCGTCGGGCCGGGTCCGGTCGGACCCGGCCGCGACGGTGGTGTCGCGAGTGGTCATCGCCCGGCCTTGGGCAGGGACTTGGCGAGCAGTTCCCGCGCTTCCTCGCCCCCGTTGGCCTTCCACTCCTGCACGATGGCGTCGACGTCGGAGAGCGGCCGGCGGCCGCGCAGGAGGTCGGTGAACTTGTCCTCGGTGGGCACCTGGTTGGCCTTGTACGCGGCCGGCATCTCCAGCTTCACCCCGTCCCAGGGGTCCTTCTCCAGGAACTTCACCATGGCGTTGGAGTAGTTCAGGAGGTCCGGCACGTAGTTCGGGGTCTCCGGGTACGGGCCGATGGTGGGGTTGCGCCCGCTGATGAAGAAGTACTGGTTGGCGATCTCCTTGAACGCCAGGTCGGTCTTGACCGGCCCGTTCGGGGTGCTGTTGTGGTGCTTGCCCGCCAACCCGTAGTCGCGCAGCTGCGCCTCCTGCGAGCCCAGCGGCGCGGAGCACCAGTTCATGATCCGCAGCAGCTCCTCGACCCGCTCCTTGCCGAGTCCCTTCTTGACGAAGGTGAAGGAGATCGGCTCGTCGTCACCCCAGACCAGCGGGTCACCGCCGGTGGCCGAGAAGACCGGCACCGGCTGGATGTTCAGCTTGGGGTTGACCTTCTGGTGCTCGGCCTGGGCGCCCTGCCAGAAGCCCACCCCGTTGCGGGAGAAGACGATCGCGCCGTTCTTGGCGAACAGTTGGACGTTGTCCGCGCCCTTGCTGGCGACGATCTCGGGGTGGACCAGACCGTCCTTGTAGATCTTGGCCATCACCTCGACGGCCTGCCGGTACTCCGGGGTCTCGTACTTGAACTCCGGGGTCCCGTCGGCCTTCAGCCGCCAGCCCTGCTTGGAGGCCGGCACCTTGTGGTACATCTGGATCATCTCGAAGACGTTGTCGAACGCCCACACCTTCTTGGCCGGGTCGGTGACCTGCCTGGCCACGGTGAGCAGGTCGTCGAGTGACGCCGGCACCGCCAGCCCGCGCGCGTCGAGCAGGTCCTTGCGGGTGAACAACGCCCAGGGGAACGGCCCGTCGGTCGGGTTGGGCACGGCCATCAGCCGCTCGTTCCACAGCGAGTTGCGCCAGGCGCCGGTGGGAAACGAGGCCAGCATCGGGTACGCGTTGGCCGCGTCGCCCTTGAGGTAGTCGGTGAGGTCCTCGAAGAGCACCTTGATCGCCTCGGAGAAGCGCGGGATCTTCTGCACCTCCCAACCCGGCACGCAGAGCAGCTCCGGGACGTCCCGCGCGCCGAGCATCGCGTTGAGCTTGTCGGCGTAGGTGTTGCCGTCCTGGATGGTGAAGTTCACCGGCGTGCCCAGCTCGGCGTTGACCGCCTGGAGGTAGGCGTTCTGGGCGACCCCGGGTGGGGCCGGGCCCCAGGCCGGGGTCATCGCGGTGATCTCCTTGCCGCTGGTGCCGGGCCGCTCGGTGATCGCGTCGACCAGCGAGGTCGGGTACTTCGTGTAGCCGTCGGGCACCGGCCGGGTGCCGATGATGTCGGGCTTGATGCTCTGGGCGAGGTCCTTCTGCGTCGGCAGCAGGTTGGCGTACGCGTCCAGGTTCTGCGCGGCACCGGAGCCGGCCGGCTTCTCGGAGCACCCGGCGAGCAGCGGGCCGCCGGCGATGGCTGCCGTGCCGAGGCCGACCAGGCCGAGGAAGTGTCGGCGCGAGCCTGTCGAGCCGGGTTGCTGGGGTGTCATCGGTCCCCCTTCGAGAAGGGCTAGGTAGTGGGTTCGCAGGTTGGGGTAAAGCTAGTTGGTCTGGATGTTAAACAAACTAATGGACGGCGGGAGATTCCGACAAGAGGCATCGACGGTCGCCGTACCGGTACCGGCGGCGCGTCGGGTCGCCGTGACGTCGGCGTGCCCGCCGGGCCGAACCCCACCCGGAGACGACGAGCGGCCCCCGCACCCGCTGCGTAGGCTGCCCGGATGAGCGCACCGTCCCGGATCCTGGTCTACGGGGTGTACGGCGCGGGAAAGTCGACCCTCGCGGCGGTGCTGGCCGACCGGCTGCGGTTGCCGTGGCACCCGGTCGACGACCTGCTGTGGCAACCCGGCTGGGTCGAGGTGCCGGTCGCCGAGCAGCGCAACCGCATCACGCAGGTCTGCCGGGGCGACCGGTGGATCCTCGACGGGGCCTACCACGGGTGGCGGGACGTGCCCCTGGACCGCGCCGACCTGGTCGTCGCCCTGGACTACCCCCGCTGGCGTTCGTTCGGGCGGCTGCTGCGGCGTACCCTCCGCCGGCTGGTGACGGGAGAGGAGATCTGCAACGGTAACCGCGAGTCACTGGGCAGTGTGCTGTCCCGGGACTCGATCCTGGTGTGGCACGTCAGCGCGTTCGGTCGTGCCCGGCGGCGGATGCGGGCCTGGCAGGCCGACCCGTCGGGACCACCGGTGCTGCTGTTCCGCTCCCCGACCGAGCTGGACCGCTGGCTTGCCACACTGCCCCGACGGTGAGCGGCCGGGACAGGTGAGCGGCCGGGACAGGTGAGCGGCCGGGACGCCGCCGCGCCCCGGACCGTCGTCACTTGGGCGCGGGTCCGTTGTCCACGAACCGGAACACCGTTTCCAGGGGAGCGTCGCCGAGCTCCTCCAGGATCAACCCGCGCTGGTCGGAGTACTGGAGATAGGCGGAGTTGTTGCTGAGGGCGTAGGTCCGCTGGCCCCCCTCCGAGCTGTGCACCACGATCGAGAACAGTTGCCTCGGCTCGTCCGGCGAGCAGGCCGCCGCGACGACGGTGAGCGGGTCGGAACCCGCCGACCGGACCTGCCAGCAGTCCCGGTTACCGTCAGCGTTCGGTTCGGCGGTACGGACCAGATAGGTGCCGGACCCCTGGGGCACGAACACGAACAGGCTGCGCCCCTCGTCGCCGTCGACCTCGCCGAGACTGCCGTCGTCGAGCAGGGACACCACGGACTCCATCGCGGCGGACCGCAGGACGACGTAGCGGCGCTGTCCGAGCCGTAGCGGGTCGGTGGACGCCGAACTCTTCGACCCGCTGGGCGTGCCCCTGGGGGTGGCCCGGGGCGACCCGGACGTCGGATCCCCGGTGGTCGAGGTGTCCGGGGTCGGCCCGGTGGACGGGGTGGCCCCCGGTGTCGGGCCCGACGTCGTACCGCTCGGGCCGGCGGGCAGGGTGGTGCGCGCAGTGCCGGCGAGGTGCACCACGGTGGCACCGGCACCCACCGCCCCCAGCAGGGCGATGCCCAGCGCGGCGGTCGCGACGTGCCGACGCCGACGCCGGCTGTCACCGCGTCGACGGACCTCGGCGACGGTGGCGAGCCGACCGGTCTGCCCGGCCTGTCGGGCCAGCCCGCGCAGGGCCTCGTCGAGCATGTCGTCAGGCCCCATGGCTCCTCCCGGCCGTCGTCTGATGTCCGTCATCGCTCAGGTACCTGGCCAGGGCCTGGCGGCCCCGGGCCAACCGGGTCTTGACGGTGTTCGGATTCGCCCGGGTCTCCGCGGCGATCTCGGCCACGCTGAGGCCGACCAGATGATGCAGCACGATGGCCCGGCGCTGCTCGGAGGGGATGTGCCGTAACGCGTCGACCAGCACCACGTGGTCGACGGAGACCGGTTCCACCTGCTGTCCGGTCGCCTCCCGCCGGTGCGCCGTGACCCGGTTCACCGCCTTGCGCCACGCGCTCACCGCCACCCGGTAGGCGACCTTGCGTACCCACGCCTCCGGGCTGTCGCACTCCCGCACCGTCGCCCACCGGCTCCAGGCCCGGGCGTACGCCTCGGCCACCGCGTCCTCGGCCTCGGTACGGCTGCCGAGCATCGCGTACACCTGCCCCAGCACCCGTTGCGCCGACGAGGCGTAGAAGGCGTCGAACTCCTCGGCGTCACGCATCGATCACGCTCTCCACCTGACCGGTCGCCTCTGCACCCGCAGCGCCCGGCCCGGGGGCCGCCCCGCCCCGCGCGGGCCCGGTCGGATCGGACGGGACGTCGGTCCAGTCCGATCCGACCGGCCTGCCGTCAGCGGTTGGCGGGCGCCGGTCCGTTGTCGTTGAACCGGAAGCTGCTCGTCGGCGGGGCGTCACCCAGCTCCTCGAGGATGAGGCCGGAGCGTGCGGAGTCCCGCAGGAACGCCCCGGCGTTGCTGATCAGGTAGGACGGCGTGGTGCCGGTCGCGGCGAAGATCTCGAACTGCTGGCGGGGATCATCGGCGTTGCACGTGGCGGCCCGAACCTCCAACGGTTTGCTGTTGCCGGGATTATGCACCCGCCAGCAGAGCGGGCCGGCACTGGCCCGGGAGTACGACTTGACGAGGTACTTCTGCCCACCCAGCGGGGTCGGCACGAACAGCTGCCGGCCCTGGTCGTCGTCGACCTCGGCCAGCCGCCCGGAGTCGGTCAGCGACAGGCCGCTCTCGAACGCGCCGACCCGGACGATCGTGTACTGCCGGGTGCCGGTGAACCCGCGTGGGGCCCTGGTCGCCGTCGGCGGCGTGGCCGACAACCCCACCGGTACGCTGTCCGCCACGGCCGTGGTGTCCCGTTGCGCCGGGGCCGCCTGCCCACCGTCGGCCCCGGGCCGGGTGTCCACCGCACAGGCCGCCAGCGCCCCGGTCAGCGCCAGCAACCCGGCACCCGCGAGCCATCGTCTCATCGCCATTGTCCGCTCCTTCACCTGGGGACGTGGTCGGCAGGTCCGTCGTCGCACCGGCCCGGTGCCGACGTCGTTGCCCGACTCACCTCTCAGGACGTTCGGCGTGGCCGCCAGGTTTCAGCCCCACCCCACGATCTTTTCGGCACCGCCGACATCGTCCTGGCGGCGGGACCGGGGCGTCAGGCCCGCATGCCCGCATGCCCGCATGCCCGCCCGGCCGCCCGGTCGCCCGGTCGCCCGGTCGCCCGGTCGCCCGGTCGCCCGGTCGCCCGGTCGCGGGTATCGTCGTCGGGTGCCCGAACTGATCGCACCTGCCGTCGAGCGGTACGACGCCTGGCGGGAGGCGCACCTGGAGTGGGGGCCGGGGCGGCACGAGGACGGCTTCGGGCTGCGCCCGTGCGACGAGGTGGACTCGCCGGACGGGTTCGCCGCCTGGGTGGCGCGGTTGACGCGACAGCCTGGTCCGGCCGGGCCAGCCGAGGTCGACCGCTGCACGTACCGCTGGATCGTCGCACACGAGCGGGTGCTCGGCGGGATCGCCCTGCGCCACGACCGCGACGAACACGCGCAGTGGGCCGGCCACCTCGGGTTCGGCATCCGCCCGTCCGCCCGGGGCCGTGGGCTGGCAAGTTGGGCGCTGGGCCGGATGCTCGACGAGGCGCGCGCGCTCGGGCGGGAACGGTTGCTGGTCGTCTGCGCAACCGGCAACGTCGCCTCGGCGCGGACGATCGAGCGGTGCGGCGGAGTCTTCGAGGGCATCGGGGAGACCCGGTTCGGTCCCACCCGACGCTACCGGATCACGCTGCACGGGTAGGGCCGGCGGCGTGCGGCGCGACACGCGGTGCCGGCCGACGGGCGGTGCCCGGCCGGCGACTTTGGGATGCTGTGACGGTCCAGCAAGTGATCCATCCGACTCGAAGGGACCTTTCCGATGGCAAAGGTCATCTCCACGCTTTTCATCTCGGCCGACGGCGTGGCCGAGATCGACCCCGACTGGCACTTCCCGTACTTCGACGACAACATGGGTCGGGCCGTCAGCGAGGACTACGACGCCGCCGACGTGCTCCTCATCGGCCGGGAGACCTACGACAGCTTCGCCGGGGCGTGGCCCGGCCGGGAGACGGCGGGCGGCGACGACGCGCCGTTTGCCAAGCAGCTCGGTGACCTGCGCAAGGTGGTCGTCTCGCGGCAGTCCCGGGAGTTTCCCTGGCGCAACTCCGAGCTGCTCGACGGCGATCTCCTCGAGGTCGTCGCCGCGCTCCGGAACGACGCCGGCATCGGTGGCGTCCTCATCCCCGGGTCGATCTCCGTGGTGCAGCAGCTGCTCGCCGCCGGGCTGGTCGACGAGCTGCGGCTGCTGGTGCACCCGGTGGCGGCGCGGAAGGGCCGCAGACTGTTCGACGACGGTGACGCGCCCTACCACCTGCGGGTGACGACGACGGAGGTGTTCCCGACCGGGGTGATCCGGGTGGTCTACGCGCCGGTCGAGACGCCCGCCCCGGCCGGCTACGACGAGGCCAAGGAGCAACTGTCCGCAGGGGAGTAGCCGCGCCCCGCGCGGGCCGCCTCGGCCGTCGTCACCCGCAGGTGGCACACCGCGCCACCATCGTCGCGTGGTGCCCGTCCGGCCGGTGGTCCGCGCGGCGACGCGGTCGGCGTACCGGCTAGGGGGTTGGTCCGGGCGGTTGCCGGTCCCGCTCGGCGGCGGTGACGCCGCCCCGCGCCCGCAGCCAGACGACCAGCTCGGTGGCGCCGCGCCGGACGGCCGCGTCCAGGGCGGTGCGGTGCTCCCACGGCGGTATCCAGTTGAGCCGGGCGCCCCGCTCCCACAGGTACCCGGCGCAGGACTGCCGGCCGCCGTGGCAGGCGCCCCAGAACGCCGCGTCGATCTCGTCGGCCGACGGCGGGACGACGTCGGTGCAGGCCCGCTCCACCCGGTCGAGCAGGCCGAGGGTGGCCGCGTCGGTGAGGGTGGTGCGGGCCCCCCGGACGACGAGCCGGTACGCCGCCCGCCACTGGGCGAAGGCCCGCGCGTCGGCGAGCGGCGTACCGCCGGCGATCACGCCCCCGGCAGCCTCGATGTCGGCACCCGCGTCCAGCAGGGCGTCGACGACGTCCACGTCGTCGCAGCTGGCCGCCCAGTGCAGCGGGGTCTCCCGGTGCGGTCCGACGAACCGGGCGTCGACGTCGCTGCCGGCGGCGACCAGGGCGGCCACGGTGGCCGCCCCGTGCGGAAACCGGCCCGGCCAGTCGGTGACGACGTGCAGCAGCGTGCGGGACGTCGCACCGGAGGCCCCACCGACGTGGTCGACGAGGTGCGCGGTGGCCAGCCCCGGATGTGCGGTGAGCAGCCGGCGCAGCGTGGTGAGGTCGCCGCTGCGGATCGCCCCGCTCGCCGTGACCGCCAGCGGGTCGTCGACCGCGAGCAGCAGGAGGTCACCCGTCACCTTGGCGACCCTACCTGCCGCCGGGGAGCAGCCGGTCCAACGGCCGGGGGACGTGCTCCAGATCGAGGGCGTGCACCAGTGCGGCGGCGTACCTCGCCTTACGGCCGCTGGTGGTGCCCAGGAACCGGCGTAGCTGCCGCTGCACGGACCGACCGCGCTGGGCGGGCTGGTTCTGGAAGACCCGGAATCTGGGCAGGTCGCCCTCGGTGTCCAGGACGTCCTCGACACCGGCGGGACCCAGCGCGCGGATCAGCTCGTCCTCCAGGTCGGCGACGCACACCGGGAAGCCGAGCGCCTCCATCGCGGGGCGGTTCAGGTCGACGCCGAGGCCGACCTGCTCCAGAGCGCGCCGGAACCACCCCTCCTCGGCCTCGTCGCAGAGACCCCGGACGGCCAGGCCGAGACCCGGCGGGCCGAGCAGCCGCAGGAACCGGCCGGCGCTCATCGCGCCCCCGATCGACAGCACGCAGACGCCCTCGTCGGCCAGGTCGCGGCCACGCCGCACGGCCAACGCCTCGACCGCGCTCCGGTCACTGACCCCCTCGACGAGGACGACCGTGGCCACCACGTCACCGGCCAGGCGGCGGGCGGTCACCGCCGCCGCCGCCGCGTCCGCGCCGCCGGCCGCCCAGGTGCCGACGGCGGCGCGGAAACGGTCGGGCTCTCGCACGGGTGGCAGTCTCGCAACCACCGGCCGGGACTGCCACCGGGATTCGGCGGCGGTCGGCGGCCCGGATGATCACCCTTGCGGCCGGCGCTGCGAACCTGGTCCGACCCGCGGCGCGGTGAACTGGAGCCGCCACCGGGAGCCGTGCCGGCTGAGCCGCACCACCGCCAGCGGGGCGACGTCCAGTCGGGGCAACACGGCCGTCGGAAGTCGCAACGCGTGCACGATCGCCACCCGGACCACCATCGGATGGGTCACCGCGGCGATCCGGACACCCGGGGCGAGCCGACCGTCGAGCCAGCCCCCGACCCGGTCGCGCAGTGCGGCGAGGGACTCCCCGCCGTGCGGTGCCGCCCCGGGGTCCTCCCACCACTGCCGCAACGCCTCGGGCTCCCGCGCCCCCACGTCCGCCAGGCTCCGCCCGGCCCAGGCGGCGTAGTCGCAGTCCGCCAACGCGGCCTCGACGGTGGGATGCAACCCGAGGGCGTACGCGGTCTGCGCCGCTGCCGCCGCCGGGCTGGTCAGACAGACGTCCACCCGGCCCAGAGGGGTGCGCCGGTCAGGGCCGACGAGGGCGAGAGCGGCCTGCCGGCCGCCCTCGTCCAGGTCGTCGTCACCCGCGCCGAACACCGCCTGCCGCAGGGCGGCGGTGTGCGCGTGGGCGACCAGCCGCAGGCTGGTCGTGCTCACGGGTGAGCCGGTGTGCCCTGACCGATTGCCGGCTCACCGGGGCGGTCGCCTGCGTGCCGCTCGCTCTTCGGCCGTCCGCCGCCCCGACTCATCAGGGCGCTGAACAGCAGGCCGATCGCGGTCCAGAGCACCACCTGGGTGCCGAGCGAGGCCAACCGGAAGTTCCACAGCAGGGTCGCCGGGAAGTCGTCCGGAACCTCCTGGAACGACGGCAGGACCACATAGCCGACGACGGCGACCAGGAGGAATCCGCCGACGCCCGCCCCGAACCGTTGCCAGACCGGCGCGTCGGCGCGCACCGACCGGTAGCCGAGGGTGCCCGCCCAGACCGCCACCAGGCCGAGGACCACCAGCGCCAGGTAGGCGACGGTGCGCTGGTCGATGGTGTCGGGATCACCGACCGCCGGTGGATTGGCCGGGTACTTCCCGAACGGCACGAGCACCGCGCCGACCAGGGTGCCACCGGCGAGCAGCAGCACCGACCGGCCGTCGTCCGTGCTGCGCAGGCGACGGCGCAGCAGCACGTACGCCGTCGCCAACAGGCCGCCCATCGCGGTCCCGAACAGCCCGGTGGCCAGGAACAGGCCGGCCCGCTGCCCGCCCCGACCGACCAGGTCGTCCGCGTGGTGGTCGTCGGCCACCGGCCCGGTGTGGGTGGCCGACTCCTCGATCGCGATGGCCGCCTCGATGCGCGGCTCACCGACGAGATAGCCGAACGCCCCCGCGAGCAGGCCGGCGACGAGACCGGCGAGTAGACCGCGGAGCAGGACGGTCGCGAACGTGGGTGGACTGTGGGGTGTGGTCAGTGGCACGGGACACCGAGCAGGTGCCGCCCGTCGTGCATGAGTTCGTGCAGGTACATGCCGCTGCGCGAGATCGCGCCCTGATCGAAGGCGACCAGGTAGGTGAGCAGGAGGAGTACGCCGACGACGACCAGGGCCGTCCCCCACACGCGGGCGGACCCGACGGGTTGCACCAGCGACTGGGTGGGAGTGGAACTCGACATGGGACACGAACCTTCCCGGGGATGACGCGTCCCCATCGCAAGGCTGCGGACGACCGAGCGTCCTGGCTCGTGGCACCGTCGACGACGGGACCGCTCACAGTGGCGCGACCGCGCCGGAATCTCACCGGCTTACCTCGCGACGCCGCAGATAGTAGGTCGACCGTAACGGCGCGACCCCCGACTGGTCAATCGTCACCCTGACGAATGTGAGCCACCCCGGGCGGAAGCCCGACGCCTTTGACGGGTCGACGGTCCCGGCCGGCCGTCGCGCGACAACCGGCCGGGACCGGTCATCGACCGGCGGGTGCGGGTGACGTGGGGGTGGTGGTGCGCCGACGCCGTCGCGAGGTCGCGCCCAGGACGACGTCGATGGTGAGGAAGGCCAGGAGGGTGAGCCCGAACAGGGGCAGCGCCCAGCCGATCGCCACCGTCGACGGCACGCCGACGAGCAGGACCCACCGCGGTACGGCCCGCACGCCGCCCCGGGCCGGTGGGGTGCCGACGAGCGCGCGCCGGTCGGTGCGGGTGGGTCGCCGTTGCCACCACATGCGGTAGCCCCACACGATGACGCAGAGCAGCCCGAGAGCCAGCGCGGCGAGCAGGAGTTGGTTGACCGGGCCGAAGAGCACGCCCATGTGGGCCTGGATGCCGAGACCACTGAGCTTGGCCAGCAGCGGCCAGTCGGCGAAGTCGCTGCGGGCGGTGACCGTGGTCGTGGCGGGGTCGACGGCGACCCGGTCCTTCGCGACCGGCCAGGTGTTGTCGACCTGGGTGACCGTCCAGGCTGAGCCCGGCTCCGCAGCCGGGGCGATCTCGACCGGGCCGACCAGCCCGGCCGTCCGGGCGGCGGTCAGCACCCGGTCGAAGGCGGCCGACTCGACCACCCCGCCCGCCCCGGACGCACCGTGGTGACCACCGCCGTCGGCATCGGCCGGGTCGCTCGGCGTCGCGGTGAGGGCGGTGGACAGCAGCGGGGCGCGGGCGTCGAGGGAGTCGAGGCCGGCGCCGAAGTTCGCTCCGGCGTACCGGGACCAGGTCAACCCAGTCGCCGAGAGGAACAACAGGCCGACGGTGAGCCAGACCCCGAGGGTGGCATGCCAGCCCCGGGTCCGGCGGACCCCCCGGGCGGCGGACAGGTCCGGCACGAGCAGGTGCCGCACGGTGGCCCGGGAGGCCCGGCGGCGTCGCCACCACAGCACGACCCCTCCCAGCGCGATGATCCACAGCCAACTCGCGGCCAGCTCCGAGTAGTGCCGGCCGACCTCCCCGAGGTGCAGGTTGCGGTGCAGGTCGTCCAGCCAGGTGGTGGCCGGGGTGGACCCGAACCAGGTGGTCAGCTGCCCCTGCACCCGTGCCGTGTACGGGTCGACGTACACGGTGTGCTGCTTCTCCCCGTACTCCGGGGCCGCGAACACCACCCTCGTGGCCTGGTCACCCGTTCCCGGCTGCACCGAGGCGACACCGCCTTCGGGGTGGGCGTTGCGGGCCGCCCCGACCTGGTCGGCCACCGGTAGTGGCCGCTCACCCACCTCGGCCACCGTCATCCGGTCGCCGTAGAGCACCCCGTCCACCTGCGGCGCGACCGTGTACGCCAACCCGGTCAGCGCGGCGACCACCAGGAACGGCGCGACCAGCACACCCGCGTAGAAGTGCAACCGCAGCAGCAACGCGCCGAACGGGGAACCACCCCGGGTGGACCGGACGGGCGGGTCGGCGGGTGGGGCGGGTTCCGGCCTCGACGGGCCGGGCAACTCAGTGACAGACATACTCATCCGATCGAGATCGTCGGGAGGTACCCGATGGTCGTCCCGTGCCTACGGGCGGATCAGCCCGCGTTCGTGGTGCCGGCGTCGCGCCGGCCCGCCCTCAGCGGCGTGCCGACCGGCGTCGCCACCGGAGCGCGCCCGCCGCCACCGCCAGCGCGGCCACCGCGCCGCCGGCCACGCCCAGGACCGTGCCCCGGCCGCCGTCGTCGTCCCCGGCCGGGGCCGCGGCGGTGGCGGCGGCCGGGGGGGCCGACGCGGTGCTGGGGGCGACGGTCGGCGCGGCGGGGTCGGCCACGGTGAACGGGTACGACCCCTGCACCGGGTGCCCGTCGGCGGACACCACCCGGTACGCGACGGTGTACGTCCCGTTGGGCAGGGTGTCCGTCACCTGGACGGTGCTCTTCGTCCCGTCGACCACCGGATCGCCGGTGGGGACGCGTCGTTTCGTCCCGTCGGTGAGCACGATGGTGGTGAAGGCCGGGTCCAGCCGGGCCAGGAACTCGAGCGTGATCTCGGTGGGCGCGCGGGACAGGGTCGCCTCCCGAGCCGGTGAGGCCGAGGTGAGGCTGTTGTGTGCCCAGGCCGGCGTTGCGGCGACGAGGAGCGCCAGCGCGGCGGCCAGCAGCGCGGCGGCGAGCCGGCAGGTCGAGGTGATCATGACGCTCTACCGGGCCGGCTCATCCGAGCACCTGCTGACCGATCCAGCCGTCGGGTGGGCAGCCGGGCGGGACGGCGAACACGGCGGAGCCGATCGGGGTGGTCCATTCGTTGAGCAGGTCCCGGTCGGCGAGTCGTCGTTGGATCGGCAGGAACTGGGTGGTGATGTCGGCCTGGTAGGCGGCGAAGATCAGTCCACTGTCGGCGTGCCCCTGCGGGGTGGGTGTGCCGTCGTAGTTGTAGGGCCGGCGCAGGATCTTCAGCCGGTCGTCGGTGACGTGTGCCCGGGTGAGGTGGGAGAAGTCCGGGATGACGGTGAGGCCGTCGTCGCCGGTGGCGGCGAAGTTGGGTTCGTCGTGTTCGGCGGTGCCGGTGAGCGGGGCGCCGGTGTCGAGGCGGCGGCCGATGGCGAGTTCCCGGTCGGTGCGGCCGAGCAGGTCCCAGGTCTCCAGGTTCATGCTGATCCTGCGGACCACGAGGGTGGTGCTGTCCTTGAGCCAGGCCGGGCCGTCGGGCACCCACACGGCGGTGTCCGACGGTGGGCCGGGGCGAGGGTTGGCGGTGCCGTCGAGCTGACCGAACAGGTTGCGTTGGGTGTGGCCGGCCGGCTCGACGCCGGGGCTGCGCCGGAAGCCCTGCTGCACCCAACGGACGGTGGCGAAGGGCCGGCTGTCCTTGATCAGTACCCGTTGGGCGTGGGCGACGGTGACCGCGTCGTCGGCGCAGATCTGCACCAGTAGGTCCCCACCGGACCAGGCCGGCTGGAGCCGGTCGACACGGAACGCCGGCAGGTCCACCACGGACGGCGGCCGGCGGTCGTCGACGCCTGCGGCCCGGTAGAGGCCGGGGCCGAAACCGAAGGTCACGGTGAGCCGGGCGGGCAGCAACCCGAGTTCCGCCTCGGTGTCGGCCAGCGCCGGCCGGCCCTGGGTGAGCCGGGCGGCGTCGTCGCTGAGCAGCCGCAGCAACCGGCCCAGCGCCGCCCGGTCGGTGCCCGGTCGCAGGGTGAACGCGACGAAGGCACCGTGCGCCTGTGGCTCGGTGGTGACCCCGGCCTGCCGGGGACCGTGGAACGGCTCGACCAGCGCACCGACGGCCGCCACCGGGCTCGGCGCAGCCGTCGCAGGCGGGCCACCGGCCTGGTCACCGGTAGCGGCGGCGACCACCGCCGCGCCGGCCACCGCGCCACCCGCAGCCAACGCCCCACCGGCGAGCAGACCCCGCCGGCTCACCGCCCGGGCGGGCGGGGTCGTGGTCACGACGCCGGACTCGTCGTCGGCTGCCCGCTCATGCTCGGCATGGGGGCGCCGTGGTCGGGGGCGTAGCTCTCCTGCGCGCCGGTGAACGGCTTCGCCACGGCGGTGAACTGCTGGGTCCGACCATCGCCGAAGGTGAGGGTCACGGTGAGGGCGTCACCGGCCCGCACCGGCTGACGCAGGTCCATCAGCATCAGGTGATCACCGCCGGGCTCCAGGACATGGGTGCCCTTCGCCTTGATCACGATGCCGCCCTCCTTCTGTCGCATGACCATCTTTCCGTCCTTCATGGTCATCTCGTGCAGCTCCATCGGCGACACCGACGTCGTGGCACCGGTGAGCGTCACGTCGGCGTCGCCGCTGTTGACCAGGGTCGCGAAGGCCGCCGTCATGCCCTTGTCGGCCGCCTTCACCCACGGGTCGCGAATGTCGACCACCCCCGTGACCGCGCTCGCCGGGGCCGAGGCGCTCGACTGCGGAGCTGCGGCCGGATCGGCCGGGCCGCAGCCGGCGGTGCCGAGCGCCAGCAGCGCTGCGGCGGTGGTGGCGAGGACGACCGACGGGCGTCGATACGAGCCGAGTGGACGGGTGGGGCGCATGGGTTCTTCCTCCGTTGTGCTGGTGCTCTGTCCCGTTGGTCGGTCACCGGGCCCTGGAAGTTCCGGCCGGTCGGCATCGACGTTTCGTGGTCGGTCAGGCCGCCGACCGGTCGCGGATCCGCGCCGAACCGACGTGCGGCGGCACCAGGCGCAGGGGCGGCGTGGCGGTCGGTACGTCGTGCGCGGCCAGCCGCCACGCGGGACGGTCGCGCTGGTCGCGGCCCGCCGGCCCGTCGGGTCGCAGTCGGGGTCGGGACAGGGCGACCACGATCAGGTAACCGGTGAGCAGGAAACCGTGACTGACCAGCCGGGCCGGTTCCACCCGCCCGGTGACCAGGTCGTTGGCCGAGAGCAGCACCAGGGCCCCGACGAAGGCGCTCAGGGTCGGCAGGAGCCCGCTGGTCGGGGTGCGCCGGGCCGCGACGAACAGGAAACCCGCGCCGACGGCGATGTTCCAGGCGGCGGACTCGTGCCACAGGTGCCCGGAGGTCAGCGTGTCGAGCGCGCCGTGGGCGTGACCGGCAGCCGGGCCCCGCCCGACCTGGGCCAGTCCCAGCACCAGTTGCAGTGCGCCGATGAGGGCCAGCCCGGTGCGCAGGGCGAACACGAGCCGGTCGCGGAGCCGGCGGGGTGCGGGGAGCGCGGCCAGGACGGCGTCGGTGAGATCGGGGCCGGGCACCGCCCGACGCCGCCGGCCGGGGGCGGGGGCGGGGGCGGAGAGGGCCAGTCGGGACCGTCTGGTCACCGTCGCGGCCTGGTCACACCAGTCCCGGCAGCCCGTGCACCCGTCCAGGTGGGCGTCGACCGCGATCCGCTCGGCGGGGGTCTCCTCGCCGTCCAGCTGCGCCGACAGGATCTCACGCCACTGCTCACACCCCATGTACCGGTAGTCGGACCGGGGTGCCCGCTGGTTCCCGTGGACCGTGGTCGCGACCCAGGTCAGCGGTCAGCCGGCGGCGCTTCCGGGCCGGCGGCGGATCGAGCGGGGGTTGCCCTCGACCAGCACGACGAGATCCTCCCGGGCCCGGGCGACCCGGGACCGGATGGTGCCGACCGGACAGCCGCACACCTCGGCCGCCTCGGCGTAGGACAGGCCGAGGACCTGGGTGGCGACGAACGCCTCCCGACGGTCGGCGGGCAGGGCCAACAGCAGGTCGTTGAGGACCACCTCGCCGTCGAAGCCGCTGCCCCGAGTGTCCGGGGTGTCGTGCCACTCGGACAACGGCACGGTGCGCGGGCGCGACGTGGCGGCCCGTACGTGGTCGACGGCGGTGCGCCGGGCGATGCCGAGCAGCCAGGTCCGGGCCGACGACCGGGCGGCGAACGACGGCAGCGACCGCATCGCCCGCAGGTACGTCTCCTGGGTGAGGTCGTCGGCCTCGGCCGGACTGATCAGGTGGGCGACGAACCGTCGTACGTGCTGCTGGGTGGCCCGGATGAACCGGGCTGCTGCCTCCCGGTCACCCCGACCCGCGGCCAGCGCCCACGCGGTGACCTCCGCGTCGTCGTCGCTCACCTGCTACCTCCGTGTCCGGTCGCGCACGCCCGCCAACCGTAACGACGGGGTGTAGTAGGTCTCGGGTGAGCGTACGGCACACCCGGCGTCACCCTCGCCCACTGGTACGGACGGAAGCCGGCAACGGATCACCTCGTCCTTACCCGGTGGCGCGGTCCTGCGTCGGGCGGTGCCGTCGCCGCGGCGAGTTTTGATCATCCGGGGTCGGGATCGGGGCGTCCTGGCCAAAACTTTTGCCATCTGCGTAAAAAGTTGGTGAACTATTGATCGAAGTCCACTCTTCGTGAGGATGATCCGATGCGCTGTCCCCCTCCAGCCACCGGGCCCACCGGGCGTGCCCTCGCGGGCCTCCTCGCGTTCGTGCTCGCCTCGGCGGTCGTCCTGCTCCCCACCGCCCGGCCGGCCCAGGCACACGGCACGCTGGCGATGTCCACCCCGGCGGCCGACGCCACGGTGACCGAGGCGCTGACGGAGGTGGAGCTGTACTTCACCGAGCAGGTCGCCGCCAACGCCTACTTCACCGTCACCGGCCCCGGGGGTGGTCGGGTCGACAACGGCTGGCGGCAGGGCTCACCCCGGCCCCTGGACAAGCCGGTCCGCGAGTACCTGCTGGTCGACGGCAAGTTCGAGCCGAAGGAGTACAGCACGGGTTTCCCGGCGGTGGTGACCCTGGCCCACCTGCCGGCGGCGGGGCAGTACGCGGTGAGCTACCTGTCGGTGGCCTCGGACGGCGAGCCGGTGCGGGGCACCATGAGTTTCCGGTACACCGGGCGGGCGACGGCCGCCCCGCAGGGCTGGCGGCCACCGGTCGACCAGCCGGACCCGGCGTTGGTGGCCGCCGCCGAGCAGCACGCCACCTCCGGCCACACCGGCGGCGCAGCTCCGGGCGGGCCGGCCTCCGCGGTCCCACCGGCCCCCTCGACGGCCGCCACCGCCGCGGCCCCGCCGGCCGCCGCCACCCCCGGCAGCGACGGGAACGACCTCGGGTGGCTGGCCTGGGCCGGCGGTGCGGTGCTGGTCGTGGCGGCGGTCGGCTTCGCAGCCTGGCGGCGTCGCCCGGTCCCGGCTGCCCGGGCCGCCGGCCGCGCCGGTGGCCGGCCCCGCAGCCGGGGGTCGGTCGCCCGGTCCGCCGCCGGGGCCCGCCCGACCCGGTCGACGACGGCGCGCGGTCGCCGGGGGCGAACCGTCCCGCTGCCCCGCGCGCGGGGGCCGCCGAGCCGGTGCCGGCACCCCCCGCCACCGAGGTGGTACCCGCCAAGGCCGCCCCCGCCGCCAAGGCGGCATCAGGCGTCAAGGCGGCAGCAAGCACCAGGGGAGCCGCAGCCAGCACGGTCGCGCCCGCCACCGAGGCGGTACCCACCACGGCCGAGGAGGGACCCGCCGTGGCCGGGCCGGCAGCGGAACGGGGCACCCGGCTGGGCAACACCGGCCTCGCGCTGCTCGTCGGGGGGCTGGTGGTCGCCCTGCTGGCCGGGTTCGGGCTCGGCCGGCTCGGCTCCGGCACCCGGCCCGCCGACCGCAGCGCGACAGCGCCGCCGGTCACCGGGGCGGCGCTGTCGGCGGGGGACGGGCACCAGCACGGACCCGGCACCGGCGCGCACACCCATCCCGGTGACGGCGCGACACAGGCGCAGGTGACCGGGTTGTCGGTGAACTCCGGCGGCTACACCGTGCAGCCGCAGGCCAGGACCCAACCAGCGGGGGTACGCACGGACTACCGGTTCCGGATCGTCGGTGCCGACGGTCAGCCGGCGACCCGCTTCGCGGTCGTCCACGACAAGCAACTGCACCTGGTCGTGGTGGGTCGCGACCTGAGTGGCTACCAGCACCTGCATCCCACCATGGCGGCGGACGGCACCTGGACGGTCCCGCTGACGCTGGCCCGGCCCGGCGGCTACCGCATCTACGCCGACTTCTCGGTGACCGGCGTCGACGGCAAAACGGTGCCGCTGGTGCTGGGCGTCGACCACCAGGTGCCCGGCGCGCACACTCCGGCCCCGCTGCCGCCCGCCGCGCAGCAGTCGACGGCCGGCCCGTTCACGGTGACGATGACCGGTACGCCGACAGTGGGCGTGACGGTGCCGCTGTCCTTCCGGCCCGACGGGGTCGAGCCGTCCCGGCTGGAGCGCTACCTGGGGGCGTACGGGCACCTGGTCGTGGTGCGGGAGGGTGACCTGGGCTACGTGCACGTCCACCCCGAGCCGGAGCTGGTGGACGGGACGGTCCGGTTCTGGCTGACCGCCCCGAGCACCGGGCGGTACCGCGCGTTCTTCGACTTCCAGGTCGATGGGCAGGTGCACACCGCGCAGTACACCCTAGACCTGGGCTGAGCGCCGGCCCCGGCGACCGGTCCCCGGATTGCCGACCCGGCGGGTGGTCCCGGCCGCCGGGCCCACAGGCGTCAGCCGGCCGGTCCGTCCGGCGGGGGCCGGCAGCCCGGCGGGGGTGAACCGGTGGGCCCGGCCGGGACGAATCGGAGGGCCCGTACCCGGGGTGTCGGTGGCAGCGGCCATGATGGGCCGGTGAAGATCCTGTCCATCCAGTCCTCGGTCGCCTACGGTCACGTCGGCAACTCGGCGGCCGTGTTCCCCCTCCAGCGCCTCGGGCACGAGGTCTGGCCGGTGCTCACCGTGCACTTCTCCAACCACACCGGCTACGGTGCGTGGCGCGGGCCGCTGCTGGCCCCGGCCGACGTGGCGGAGGTGATCGAGGGCATCGCCGACCGTGGGGTGCTCGGCACCGCCGACGCGGTGCTGTCGGGCTACCAGGGCGACCCGGCGATGGGCGCGGTGATCCTCGACGCGGCCGAGAGGGTCCGGGCCGCCAACCCGGACGCGGTGTACTGCTGCGACCCGGTGATGGGCGACACCGGCCGCGGGATGTTCGTCCGGCCGGGCATCCCGGAGTACCTGCGCGACGTGGTGGTCCCGCGGGCCGACATCATCACCCCGAACCACTTCGAGTTGGACTTCCTCGCCGGCCGGACGACCACCTCGCTGACCGCCGTGCTGGACGCCGTCGACGTGGTCCGCGCCACCGGCCCCCGCGACGTCCTGGTCACCAGCGTGCTGCACGACGACGTGCCGGCCGGCTCGCTGGAGGTGGTGGCGGTCTCGGACGAGGGTGCCTGGGCGGTGACCACGCCCCTGCTGCCGATCAGCCCCAACGGCGGTGGCGACGTCACCGCCGCGCTCTACCTGGCCCACCTGCGCACCACGGGCTCACCGGCGATCGCCCTGGAACGGACCATCGCCTCGGTCTTCACCGTGCTGGAGCGCACCCTCGCGGCGGGCACCCGGGAGATCCAGCTGGTCGCGGCCCAGGACGCCATCGCCGACCCGCCGACCAGGTTCGTCGCGCGCCGGCTGCGCTGACCCCGGTACGGGTTGCGACCCCGTACCGGCCCCGGCCGGCGCGACGGTCAGGGCGACGTGGAGAACGCCGCGACGAGGCCGAAGCCACCGCAGCAGAGCACCCCCAGCACGGCCAGCGTGACGAGCATGATGCTGTAGTTCGACCACATGCCGAACTTCGTCACGTCGGTGCCCTGCCCGTCGTGGACCCGGTTGCGCCAGCCGCCGAAGCGGAACGACAACGGGTACACCACCCCCGGCTGGGTGACCAGCGCGGTGGTGATGACGGGGATGCCCATGAAGTCGGTGTAGCGGACGTCGTGCGGCCCGGCCGGGACGGCCACGTACCAGGTGCCCTCGCCCGGGATCGCCACCAACCGGCCGTCGACCTTGAACCGGCTCGTGGAGGGGGCGGGCACCAGGTACGGCCCCCGGTTGACCGAGACGGTCAGCACCGCGTGCCCCGGGGGCGGCGGGATCGGGTGGGGGTAGGCGATCATCGGCGTGACGCCGCCGGGCGCGGCCGGGTACGACGGCTGAGGGGGATACGACACCGCCACATCCTGGCACGGCCCCCGGACCACGTCCGCCCGGGCGGCGTACCACCGGTGGAAGTGGGATGGTCCGGCGGCCCGTCCGTCCCGGCGCGCAGGCCGATCGTCCTCCGGTTGAACCGTCGGCACCCCGGTTCGTAGAAGGGGACCGGGACGGGAGGATGTCGGTGGGACCGAGGGTGTGGAGAGCAATGGTGGGGATGCGGCGAGCCTTTGTCACGGTGCTGCTGGTCGGGATCGTGCTGGTCGTTGCGGCGGGGCCGGTACGTGCGGTGCCCGCCGAGACCGGCCGGTACTACGTGGTCGGGCCACCCGTCGACGGTCAGCGGGAGTACCTCTACGCCATCGCGCTGCGTACCCTCGGCAACGGTAACCGGTTCCGGGAGATCGTCGAGCTGAACGCGGGGCGGGCCCAACCGGACGGCGAGACGTTCACCGACGGTGTGGTCCTGCGCCCCGGCTGGCAGCTCGTGTTGCCCCGGGACGCGAAGGGCCAGGGGGTACGGATCGGACGACTGCCGCAGCTCGGCCCGCCCGCCCCACGGCCACCGGGTCCGAGCGCCCCGCCCTCGACCCCGGTGCGTCCCAGCCCGCCCCCCCGGACGACGACGTCCGCTGCGCCCCGGCCCGCCACCACCCCGGCGCAGGCGGGCACCCGGGCGGTCGCCCGACCCCCCGACGGCCCGGTGGCGGCCGGCCCGCTGAGCCCGCTGCTGATCCGGGGTACCGCCGGGCTGCTGGCGGTCTTCTTCGCGGCGGTGGCGGTGATGCTGCTGCGGCGGGGTGGGAACCGCCGGGTGGTGCTGGAGGACGACGGGCCGTGGCCGCCGCAGCGGCACCACACCCCGACCCCCGCCGAACTCACCGCCGGCCCGGCGGTCGGCGACGTGGACATCCCACCACCGCCTCCGACCAGTGGACCGGCCCCGGCTACGGCACCCCGAGCGGCTCCGGTGGCCGCAGCGCCCCGGCCGGCTCCGGTGGCCGTGGCGCCCCGACCGACCCCGCCGCTGCCACCGCCGGTCACCCGGCCGATCCCACCGCCGCCCGTCACCCGGCTGGCCACGCCATCCCCGGTCGCCGGGCCGCTCCCACCGGCACCGTCCTTCGCTCCCCAGCCGGCCCCCGCCCCCCAGCCGCCCCCCGCCCCCAGCCGCCCCCCGCCCCCCAGCCGTCACCGCTCCCACCGGCACCGTCATCCCCGGCCCCGGCGGCACCGTCACCAGCGTCCCCACCGACCCTGGCGGTCCCGGCACCATCACCGGCCACCGCGTCACCGGCCACCGCGTCACCGACCACCGCGTCACCGACACCGTCGCTGCCGATCCAGCCACCGATCCCGGCGTCACCGGCGTCACCGGCCCCGGCGTCACCGGCGTCACCGGCTTCGGCGTCATCAGCCGTGGCGTCACCGGCCCGGACGTCGCCCCCGCGGCTCCCAATCCCGGCGTCACCGGCCACGGCTCCGCCGGTGCCATCGGAGCCGACAGTGCAGCGTGCGCCCGGCACCGGCGCTGCGGAGCCCGAAGGGGCCACACCCCCCGCCGCACCGGCACTCCCGGTTCCGGCGCTCCCGGCGAAGCCGGTCTGGCCGCCCCGGTCACCGCAGTCGGCACCGCCCCGGCCGACCCCGGTGGACCTGGCGACGGTCGAGCCGTCGGGGCCGTCGGGGCCGTCGGGTGCGTCGGGTGCGTCGGAGCCATCAGGGCTTCCGGAGCCGTCGGGTGCGCCGGCCCCGGCCCGTCCGGTCACCGGCACGCCGGTCGCCCCGCCTGCCGTACCCGAGCTGCCCCGGCCGACGGTGCCGGGCGGCAACGAGGTCCCCTACCTCAGCACCGAGCTGGAAACCGAACTCGGGCCGATCCAGGTCCGGTTGGTCGGGGTGGCGGCGGGCCGGGGTGCGCCCCCCTACGCCTGGCTCGGCCCGGACGAGGCCGCGCCGCCGGCGACCCTGCCGCTGGTGCTGGGGCACCGGGGACCCTGGCGGCTGCACGTCGACCTGGGCCGGGCACCCGACGTGCTCACCCTCGTCGGCGGGACCGACGACTGCCGAGACACCGCCGCCCTCTTCGCCCGCCGGCTACGGTCCGCCGGGATCGGGGTGGCCACGGTGGGTGGGGTGCTCGGTGCGCAGGCCCCGGAGGGCTGCCGTCCGCTGCCCGGGTTACCGGCGGCCCCCGCTCCCGACGTGGACCCCGCCCCGCCGTACGTGGTGTTCACGCCCGGTCTGGCGGGTGCGGAACTGGCCGGGGCGCGTCGACTCGCCACGGAGAGCGGGGGACGGTGCGTACCTGTG
Organism: Micromonospora sp. CA-248260; assembly: GCF_050942205.1. Lineage (NCBI taxonomy): Bacteria > Bacillati > Actinomycetota > Actinomycetes > Micromonosporales > Micromonosporaceae > Micromonospora > Micromonospora sp. CA-248260. The sequence continues at coordinate 3,132,009 of NZ_CP192021.1, forward strand.
GTGATCGGGCCGGTGCCCGCCGGCCGGTGGTCGGTTCAGGTGGCGTCGACCGGCGGCGGGTCGACCACCCGGGCCGGTACGGCGGACTGAAGGTCGGCGACGACGGACGGCAGCGGGCCGGGGGTGAGATCCCCGATCCGTTGCCACCCGCCGCCCTGCGCACGGTAGGCGCGCTGCACCACGATCCGGTCGTACGACCGGCTGCCGAGGACCAGCGCCACCCCCGCGTGGTGCAGCCGCGCGACCCTGGTCCGGGCCAGGGGCAACCCGGTCAGCGCGGTGTGGGTGGCGTCGACGTCGACGGTGCGGCCCGCCGGCACCCGGACCTCCACCAGCAACCGGCCCGGGCGGGCCACGGGCCGCTGTTGGTGCAACGGCAACCAGCCCCGGGGCAGCCCCCGTGACCTGGCCGGCAGCAGGGCGTACGCCGTCCGGGTGCCGAATCCGGGCCAGCGGCGGACGTCGTGGGGTAGCCCGGCGACCGAGCGGCTGGTGGGCGCGGGCCGGATCCGCAGTGGTTCGCCGTCGGCGTCCACGGTGGGCAGCAGCCGGCCGTGGCCGTCGGACCGGAACCCGCCCACCAGCCAGACCCGGTCCAGCCGGGCGGCCGGCAGCAGGTAGGTGTCGGGGCTGCCCAGGACGTACTTGAACCGCGCCGGGACGTGGGTACGCAGCACCGCCATGGCGACGGCACCGCCGGGTCCGATCCGGACCCGCAGCAGGTCGCTGCCGGCCGGGGCCGACCGGGGATCGAGGAAGGCGGCCAGGAACAACTCGACGCTCGGCACACCGTCGGTGACTGCGCGGGCCGGATCACCCTCGGCGAGGACGAACGCCTCGAACGCCTCGGCGTTGACCTGCTGGCCCCGCCGCAACCAGGGTGGACCGTAGTCCGCGGCCCGGCGGTTGTCGGTGACGAGTGCGGGGCGGGCCAGGGCCACGGCCGGCTGCTCCGCCGCGGACCCGACGGTGGTGCCGGCCGGTGTCGGGGCGGGTGCGGTGGCGGGGGTCGAGGGCGCGGGACGGTCCGCCGTCGGGCTCCCGGTGTCGACGCCGTCGGGTTCGCCGGTCCGGTCCGCCGGGGGACGGTCGGACACCGGGGTGGTGTCGACGGTCCCGCCGGTGGCCGACGCCACCACGATCCGCTGCCGGTCCAGCCGGGACACCAACAGCCCTTCGGGGGTCGCGTCGAGGGTGGCCGGCCCGTCGGCGTACCTCGGCCGGTGGGCCTGCCAGGCGGCGATCGCGCCGGCCGGGTCGAAAGAGCGCAGGTCACGGCGGTCGTCGATCAGCTCGGCCCGACCACCGGGGGGTGGGGTCCAGACGGTGGCACCGGTCGTCTCGGCCAGCTCGACGACCTGGGTGACGAGCCGGGCCTGTTCGTCGGCGTCGGACGGCCAGGTCAGCCAGAGCCGCAGGTCCGCGCCGTAGAGCGGGAGGTCGCCGAGGACCGCGGCGAGCTGCCCGCCGCTGTGCACGTCCTGGGTGCCGCTGTAGTTGCCGACCAGGAAACCCCCGGACCGGGCCGTGACGGCCACGGTGACCACCCCGGTCGACGCGCCCAGCCGGTGCGCGGTGGCCCGTCTGGTGACGAAGTCGGCCCGGGTGGCAAGGGCGAGACCGTCCGGCAGCGGCAGGCCCACCACCCCGGTACGGGGGCGGACCAGACCGTCGTCCACCGCGAACCAGCCGGGCAGCGAGGTGGCGAGATCCGGTGGTTGGAGCACGAGCCAGTCCATCGGCTGGCGGGTCACCCGGTCCAGCGGCACCGCGTCCAGCGGCCCGCCGTCGCTGGTCGACCGGGTTGCCGGGCCGGTCGTGCGGTCCGTGGCGTGCCGGATGTCGGACCCGTCCGGGCTGACCAGCACGTCGTGGCCGAGCAGGCCGGCCACTTCGGTGAACAGTTCGACGTGCCGGGCTCCGTCGTCGGCGAGGATCCGCACGTCCTGTGCCGCGTCCGCGCCGTGCCGGACCAGGGTGGCCACGGCCCGGGCGTCGAGCGGTCGACCGGGGTCGGTGGGCACCACCAGCCGTCCGCCCGGCCCGGGTGCCAACCACAGGTCGAACAGCCCGGCGATGCGGCGGTGTCGGCGGGGGTCGAAGCGACGGGTGGCCGGCACCCGGTCGAAGCCGTTGCCGCCCGTCGGCCCTGCCGTACGCCCAAGCCCGTTCACCGCCGCCCCACCTTCGTCTCCACCGGGCCTGACGGCCCGGTCCCCTCGGTCGTCGTCGCCACCGTCGGCGGTGGACCATCGGCTGCCTACCGGTCATCCGCTCCCATCGGGGGGACGGCCCGAGGAGATCTTCCCGTCATCGTCGGCCGGTACTCTCGGCAGACCTCATGACGAGGATCATGGAAATCTGGTTCAGATTGATTTGAACGAACTCGCCGCTGATCCGCAATAGACGGTGAAGGCCGGTGACGCTCGGCCATGGTGACTGAAGGGGGACACCCAGTGCTGGCGAAGCGCTCGATCCTTGCCCGCCTGCTCGCGGTGGCGACGGCTGGCTGCGTGCTCATGGCGCTGACCGGGCCGGCTGTGGCGAAGGCCACCAACGATCCGCAGCCCTACGTGAAGTTCTACGTGGTCGCGGCGCAGTACCAGGGCCAGCCGGAGAGCCTGACGGCGATCGCACGGCGGTTCCTCGGCAGCGGTGAGCGGTCCGCGGAGATCTACCACCTGAACACGGGACGGGTGCAGCCGGACGGGTCCCGGTTGACCGACCCGGGGCGGTTGAAGGCCGGCTGGCAGTTGGTGCTGCCGTGGGACGCGGCCGGTGAGGGGGTGACGTACGGCCAGCTCCCGGCGGGGAAGCGGCCCACCCCGAGTGCCCGGCCCGCCGGCACGGCCGGTCCCACACCCGGCGCCGCCAGCCCGACCCCGCCCCCGACGCCGAGCCCGAGCCGCACGGGCGCCAGCCCCCGCCCCGGGGGTACCGGGCCGAAGTGCACCGCCACGACCGGGTCGAGCAGCCGTTCGGACTGGGCGCAGCTGCGGATGGCCGCCGACAGCGCCTGGACCCTGACCCGGGGCAACGGGGTCAAGGTGGCGGTGGTCGACAGCGGTGTCGACGCGAGCGTGCAGCAGCTCAGCGGCCGGGTCGCGGTCGGCGCGGACGTCACGGTCGGCAACGGGCGTGGGGACACCGACTGCCTGGGCAGCGGCACCGCGATGGCGGGCATCATCGCCGGTGACAGCAGTGTCGACGGCAGCCCGGTCGGCATCGCCCCGGACGCCACCATCCTGCCCGTGCGGGTGGTACGCGGGTCGGGTGCCGCCCGGCCGGCCGACGCGGCGAACGCCATCGAGGTGGCGGTCAGCGCCGGTGCTTCGGTCGTCGCGGTCGGCTCGCATGTCGACCTCGGTGACCCGGCGGTGGCGTCCTCCGTGGCCACCGCCCTCGACCACGACGTCCTGCTGGTGGCCGGTGCGCCGACCAAGGCGGTGACGCCGCCGTCCCCGGCCGGCCGGTCCGGAGGTGGGGCGCTGCTGTTCACCGGCGGGGTCGGGGCCGGTGACCAGCTCGCCGAGCAGTACGTGGCGGGCGCGGTCGAGGTGGTCGCGCCCGGGGTGGACGTGGCGAGCCTCGGCGTCGGCGGCGGCCGGGCGGTCAGCAACACCGGCACCGAGTTCGCCGTGGCGTTCGTGGCCGGGCAGGCGGCGCTGATCCGGGCGGCCCAGCCCGACCTGACCGCCGCGCAGGTCAAGGAGCGGATCCGCGGCACCGCCGACGCGATCGGCACGGCCCCCGACGCCAAGTACGGCTCCGGCATGATCAACCCGGCTGCCTCGGTGTCGGTGGCGGTGGACGACCGCAACCAGGTGGCCAGCCAGCAGCAGGGCAGCACCGGCGCGGCGCTGGCCGTCATCCTCGGCATCGCGTTGCTCTGCGGTGCCGGCGTGGTCTTCGGGCTGCGCCTGCGTCGCCGCCGGTTCGCCGGCTGAGCCGATCCCGGGTCCGGTCCGACGTCGGACGGCCGGGTGTCCCGGTCGGGCGGGCACCGCCGGTAGCCGGATGCCCGGTGGCCGACCCCCTCGGGTGGGCCACCGGGCATCCGGTCGTGTCGGGGCCGGTCAGCGCCGGGTGAAGGTCTGCTTGGGGTTGAACACGCAGACCCAGGACATCATCGGGGCGCCCACCCCGTGGCCGTCGACGTCCAGGCACCGGTCGGTCTCCCGGTTGAGCAGGGACGTGCGGCCGTTGTACTCGGTCCACTCCCACTTCTGGGCCGGATTGCCGCTGCACACGGCGACCTGCACGGGGGTGCCGTCCTTCTTCTCACCCCAGGCCACGTCGAGGCAGAGTCCGTTGGCCCGGACGGTGCCGTCGGATCGGAAGTCCCACCACTGCGACTTCTCCTCCCGACACTTGCTCAGCACGGCGCGTACCCCGTCGCTGGTGCCGGCGGTGACGCACAGCCCGGTCTCCTTGCCCACCAGTTGCTTCGTGCCGGCCGGCCGGGTCGGTGCCGGCGTGGGCTTCTTGCCCGGCGGGCTCGCGGGGGGCGTCGTCGGGGCGGCCGGGCTGCCGCTCGGGGTGGGCGACGGCGTCGGGCTCGGCGTGGGCGACGGACTGGGCGACGGCGACGCCGCCGCCCGGAGCCGGCTGTCGAGGGCGTAGTAGTCGGTGTGTTCCCGTACGGTCCGCAGGAACGCCTGCGTCCCGGCGTCGAGGTCCCCGCCGGACTGCCGGACGGCGGCGGGACCGTTGCGGTACGCGGCCAGCGCCAACAGCGACGGGTCGCCCTCCAGCCCCGACAGTTCCCGGTGCAGCCCGCACAGGGCGGCACCGGCCGCCGGGATCGCCGCCTGCGGGTCCCAGGCCGAGGTGTCGGTCGGGCCGTACGCCTGCCAGACCTCGGGGCGGAACTGCGCGACGCCCCGCTGACCCTCGGGGCCGAGCAGGTTGACGTCGAAGCCGGACAACGCCATCAGCTGCGCGGCGACCAGCGGGGGCGTGACCTCCGGGCAGACCGAGCCGGCCCGGACCACGAGCGCGGTGTAACCGCCGGGCACCGCCTTGGGCTGCTGGACACCGCTCGACGGGCGGGGCTGACCGGAACCGCCGAACGCGGTCAGCTTGCCGTAGTAGGCGGCGTACCCGCTGGCCTGGTCGACGTACTCGACGGCGTCGGCGGGCACCCCCTTGGCGTCACGTACCTCGTCGAGGCCGGTGTGGAACGCGGCCAGGGACAGCCGCCAGGCCTCACCGGGCACGTTCGCCAGCCGGACCTGCCCGTTGAGGTCACACATGAGGTGCGCCAGGGCGAGGATGTTGGCGGCGGGATCGGAGCGTTCCGCACCGGGCCACGGCGCCCACGACTTCCACGCGGCGGCGTCGAGACCGGCGATGCCCTGACCACCGGAGGCGGTCCGGGTGGCCCGGCCGTCCAACCCTGATTCGGCCATCAGCTGACCGGCCAGCCGGGCCGGGGTGAGCGTCGGGCAGGACCGGGCGGCGGCCTGGATGGTCGTCAGGTGTTCCGTGGAGACGGGTCGACCGGTCAGGTCGTCGTCCCGGGCCGAGGCCGCGCCCCAGCCGACAGCGGCCACCACCGTGGACAGTACGGCCAGGCCGGCGACCAGGCCGGCAACGGTCCGACGGGGGATCGACCCCAGTCGGGAGCGTAAGGAGGGGTGATCGGATTTCACGGGGAGGTGTCCCTTCCGGCGTGACGGCATCGCTGTGGTGACGGACGCGCGATGTCCTTGGTTCACCGGGCTCGGATCGGATCGGATGATTTTGGTCCGGTCGACATTGAACCGAGGGGGGTACCGGGCCGTCAACGTGGCTACCGCCGGGCCCGGCCGATGTCACACCGGGTGCCGGCGGCGATGGCCGTCGTCGATCGGAGCTGTGATGCTGACTCGCCGCAGGATACTCGGGATGGGACTCGCGGGTGCCGCCGTGGTCGGTGTGCCGCTGGTGGCGGCCCCGTTGATCTCCCGGGCGCGGGCCTCGGGCGGCCTGCCGTTGAACGTGGTGAACAGCACAGGCCGGTTCGCCAACTCGGCGATCCGGATGTACGTCGTCGGCACCCACGCGGAGACCGGCGCGATGGGCTACGTCCGGGAGAGCGGGATCTTCACGCCGGCCGACCCGGCGCACAACGGACCGGACGGCGTCGCCGACATCGGTGTGCCGCTGGCCGGCTCCGGTGTGACCCGGTTCGTCCTGCCGATGATGTCGGGTCGGATCTACTTCGCCATCGACGGTCACCTGAGGTTCACGGTCGTCACCGACGGCAACGGGCGGCCGGCGTTGCAGTACCCGGTCGGCTGGGTGGCGGACGACCCGAGCTTCGGGGTGCTGCACGACTGCTGCGAGTTCACGTACAACGCGAGCGGGATGTTCTGCAACACCACCATGGTGGACATGTTCAGCATCCCGATGTCGATCCGGTTGCACGGCGACGTGGAGCAGGCCACCGGCAAGCTGGTCGACGGCGGCCGGGACGCGATCTTCGCCGAGCTGGCCCGCCAGCCCGGGTTCGAGCGGCTGGTGGTCGGCGACGGACTGCGCGTCATCGCCCCCGGCAAGGGCATCGAGACGGGCCGCTTCGACCCGGGATACTTCGACGGCTACATCGCCGAGACCTGGGACCGCTACAGCCGCTCCGAGCTGCGCGTCAGAGGTCCGTTGGGCAGCTACCGGGGGCGGGTGGTCGACGGGCGGTTGACCTTCGACGACGGGGCGCGGTCGTTCGACCGGCCCTCGACGTTGAACGTGTTCCACTGCGACGGGGCGCTCGCCGCGCCCAACGACGGGCACTACGGGCCGGTGGCGGCGATCATCGGGGCCGGGTTGAACCGGTCGGTGCTCGACCAGCCCGACCAGCCGACCACCAACCGGGACGCCTACTACCAGCACCCGGTGACCAACCACTACGCCCGGGTGCTGCACCGGCACAGCGCCGACGGCCGGGCGTACGGTTTCCCCTTCGACGACGTGGCCGACGACGCGTCGTACATCCAGGACACCGCGGCGCACGAGGTGACGGTCACCCTGACCCCGTTCGGCGCCGGTCCGGGGGAGGCCCCGCCACAGCAGGCCGGCGGGCCGGTGGTCGTCGAGCGGGCACCGGTGGTCGTCGAGCCGGCCCCGGTCGTCGTCGCCGGGCAGCGGGGCGTGGGCCAGGAGATCGCGGCGGCGGGCTTCGACCGGCAGCAGGGCGTCCGGACGGAACCGTCCGGCGAGGGCGGCGAGCACCTGGGGTTCCTCGCCCACGGCGACTGGGCCGGCTACCGGGGGGTCGACTTCGGCCGCGAGCCGGCGACGCAGTTCCAGCTGCGGGTGGCCTCCGGCGCCCCGCAGGGGGTGTCGGGCCTGATCGAGGTACGCCTCGACGCCCCGGGCCTGCCACCGGTGGGCAGCATCGCGGTGGCCGGCACCGGCGGTTGGCAGAGCTGGGTCACCGTGCCGGGCAACCTCGCCCCGGTGACCGGTGTGCACGACGTCTACCTGACCTTCGCCAGTGGGCAACCCGAGGAGTTCGTCAACGTCCGCTGGCTGCGTTTCACCCGATGAGCCCGGCCACCCTCCTCGCCCCCGTGGAGCATCCCGACCGGTGCGTCGGGGCCACGGCGTCCACCACCCTGCACCGACGGTTCCGACCGGCCACACGATGGCCTGGTGGACCGTCCGATGAGCACGGTTATGCTCTCTTCCTAGGCGGGCTCGACGTCGAGACGACGGCGCGGCCGTACGGGCACGACCCGTACGTCAGGGGGAGGCGTTCTGTGTCGGCGGTGCCCAACGAAGCGCCCGGGGTGACCGGCGACGCGGCGACCGAACGGGCCTCCCCCGAGGCCCTGATGCGGGCGATCCACGAGCAGTACCGGGGGCCGCTGCTGCGGTTCCTCACCCGGTTGGTCCTCGGCCGGCAGGAACTCGCCGAGGACCTGGTCCAGGAGACGTTCCTACGCACCTGGCGCAACCTGGAGACCCTGGCCGAGGACCCGCGTCGGATCGCGCCGTGGCTCTACACGGTCGCCCGGCACGTGGCCATCGACGCGATGCGCGCCCGGCAGTCCCGCCCGCCCGAGGTGGCCATCCCCGACCTCAACCGGCTCGCCTCGGCCGAGGACGAGATGGACCGGGTGGTCAGCACCCACACGGTCCGGCTGGCGCTGCAACAGATCAAACCGGAGCACCGCGAGGTGCTGGTCGAGATGTACTACAAGGGTTCGTCGGTCGCCGAAGCCGCGCAGCGACTGGGCATCCCGGAGGGTACGGTAAAGTCCAGGACGTACTATGCGGTGCGCGCGCTGCACGCAGCGATCGGCCCGACCGAGTCCTCCTGATGACGCGACGTGTCGATCTCCCGTTCGACCCCCCGGACGCTCACCGTCCCGGGGGTCGTCACACCGTCATCGGTGTCTCCGGGTCGAAAAGGAGGGCGTGATGCGCACCGGCGGCGAACACCCCACCGCTGAGCACTCCGCCCTGGCCCTCTATCTGCTCGGCGCGCTCGACGACACCGACCGGGTCGCCTTCGAGGCCCACCTGGCCGGGTGCGGGGAGTGCCTGTCCGCAGCCGGTGAGATGGGCAGCGTGACCAGCGCCCTCGGCGGGTTGGCCGCCGCCGACTGGGACGACCTGGGTGGCCTGCCGGAGTTCGCGCCACCGGCGGAGTTCCTCCCGCCGGCCGGCCACACACCCGCCCCGGGCCTCGCCCCACCGGCCGGGCCGCCGCCGGCTGTCGGCCCCGACGTGCCGGCGGCGTCCGCCCCGGTAGTGGTGCCGAGGCAGCCGGTGCCCGACCCACCGACCCGCGCCTCCGACCCACCCCGCACCTCCGACCCAGCACCCCGCACCACCGACGCACCCCGCGCGGCTGAGCCGGTCGCCACCGTCACCGGTGCGGACCCGAGCGCCGGGGTGACCCCGCCGAGGGCAGCGGATGAACCGGCCGGGACGGCCCGGCGTGGCGCTCGCCGGGGCACCGGTCCGCGTGCCGACGCCGGCCGTCCGGTCCGGAATCGGCCGTCGGGGAGCCGCCCCGGCGGGGACCGACCGGGGTCGGCGTCCGCAACGGGTGGCACCCGGCCGGATTCGGCCCGCCGTCGTCGGATGCTGTTCTGGGGTGGGGTGGCCGCCGCCCTGGTGGCCGTCGTCCTGGCCGGTGGCGTCGCGGCCGTCACCGGGTTCGGTGGCCATAGCGCAGTGGTGCTCACCGCGACCGGCGAGGCCCCGGCCCAGGGGGTGAGCCTCTCGGTGGCGATCACCACCGACGAGGGGCGCGGCTCCACCATCCGGATCACCGCCACCGGGCTGCGTCAGGGCCTGCGGTACCGGCTGTTCGCGGTGACCCGCGACGGCGTCACGCACGTGGTGCGGGACTGGACCGCCTCGACCGGGCCGCAGGAGGTGACCGGCGAGTTGTCGCTGCCGGTCGCCGACCTGGCCTTCGTCACGGTGGGCCTGGTGGACGGCACCGCCGTCGTCACCGCACCGATCTCCCGCTGAGCCGGCCGGTCTCCCGCTGAGCCGGCCGGTCTCCCCGGCCGGCCGGGTAGACCGGATGCGGCGACGTCGCGGGTGGATCGCGGACGAGACCCCGCCCCCGTCGTCGGGCCACCGTCGGTCAGTACGGGTCGGTGTGCGGGACCTCCTTGGCCCGGTGTGCTCCCGCCTTGCACCCGGCGAACGGCCCGGTCGGGCTACGCAGACTGTTCAGCACCGGTTCCAGATAGTCGCGGTGCCAGTTCGCCGGGCCGCACAGCCCGGCGTCGGGCCCGGTGAGTTCCTGCCAGGCGAGCCACAGGCCGTGCAACTGCGCCACCGCCTCGGGGTGCTGCCACCACCGCCCGCACCACGGCGCGGTCGAGGACGCCTCCCGCGCGTAGATCGGCACGAGCAACAGCCGGACCCAGTTGCTGAGCAGCTCCAGCTCCTCGGCGTACTCCTCGTCGCGCAGGTAGAGGATGAACGGCGAGGTCGGCGGCGCGTCGCTCGGCGGTGGGCCGTCGTCGGGGCGCTGTTGCCGCCCGGCGGGGCGTTGGTCCTGCGGGGTCACCGTCATCGGAACTCCTCATCGGTCGGTCAGCGGGTCGGTCGGGGTCAGTCGCCGGTCGGCGACGCGCTGGGGGAGGCGGTCGGCGGGAACGACGGCGGTGGACCGCCGAGCCCCTGGTACTTCGCGAACAGGGAGCGGACCTGCGCCAGGTAGAGCTGCGCCGCGTTGGTCGAGGGCACACCACCGGACCGGCGTACCTCGTCGATGCCGACGGCGTACGCGGCGAGCGTCAGGTCGAGCACCTCACCGATCGCCTGGCCGTCGTCGATGAGGGCCTGAGCCTGCCCGGCCAGGGCGCAGACGTGCTTGGCCTGTGCCGCGATCGAGTCCTCCTCGTCGGTCGCGTCGGTGTCGCCGTCGTCGTCGGTGTCCTCGCCGTACTGGGCGAAGACCGCGGGCGGGAGCTGGGAGATGCCCTTCTCCCCGTTCGCGCCGACCTTCGCCGGGTCCCATCCGGAGGCCACCTCGATCTGCGCGGCGATCACCACGGGCCCGATCTGGGTGCAGGTCTTCCCGGCGCCCTCGATGCTGTCCACCAGGCCCTCGGGCACCTGGTCGGGGTCGAGGGTCCCCTTGCCGTCGCCCTGCGCGGCGGCCAACGAGTCGTCGGCGACGCTGACCGGGTCGGCCGACCCACCGCCGCCCCCGAAGAACAGGATCAACGCGACCAGCGGGGCCAGCAGCACGCCCAGCGCGCCGATCACGAAGACGGCGGCCGCGCCGACGACCCCGACCACCGGCGTGGCCAGGCAGCTCAGCCCGGCCGCGACGGCCGCGCCGATCAGGGCCGCGCTGCTGCGGTTGGACCCTTGCGTCGGCTCCGCGCCGTCGTTGTCGGACGTTGCCATGTCGCCTCCCAGGCTGCTCACCATCGCGGTGGAAAAAGTTGGTCCCCGGCGTGAACCGGGGGGCGGGAGCCCCCGTAGAGGCGTCCGTCGACTGCCCGGCCCGCCGTGATGACGGGACCGGACCCGGGGTGGTTCAACCGGGACGCCGACGAACTGGAGCGACATTTGGCGAGGAGGTGGGTGCATGGGGTCCGCGACGATGAGCGACCCGGCATCGCGGATGTCACCGGGGCCGTTGTCCGCCCGGACCGGTCCCGGGCCGGTCGCGTCGCCCCGGCGGTCGCTGTCCGAGGTGGGGCTGGGCTGGATCGCGGCGCACGGTGGTGCCGGCGCGACGACGCTCAGCCGGCTCTTCGGCGGCACCGACCTGGGCTGCCGGTGGCCGGACGCGGCGCGGGCGGAGCCGGCCACGGTGATGCTGGTCGGCCGGACCGACGCCGAGGGGATGCGGGCGGTGTCCCGGGCGCTCAACGCCCTGCGGGAGGGCCGTCACCCGCCCGGGATGCGGCTGGCCGGCCTGGTGCTGCTGGCCGACGCCCCGGGCCGGTTGCCGCCGGTGCTGGCCCGCCGGATCCGGGTGTTGCGGTCGGTCGCGCCGGTGCACCGGGTGCCGTGGATACCCGCCTGGCGGCTGGGCCAGCAGCCCGCCCGGATGCCCAAGCCCCTGGAACGGCTCCGGGCGGCGACCGGCCTGGCCAGGGACGGGAGTCCGTCATGACCGTCGGGTACGGCGTGGACCGGCTCGCCGGCCACCTCCTGGCGTTCGGCCCGGGGGCGGCGCCCTCCCCGTTGCCGAGCCTCAAACCCCCGCCGCCGTACAACCCGGCGGGTGGTGCGGCCGACGACCTGCTGAACCTGCTCGCCTGGGGGGTCAGCGCGGCCGGTGTCGCCGGGCTGCTCATCCTCGGCATCTCGATGGCCATCCAACTCAACCGGGGCGTTCCCGGGGAGATGAGCGACCACTTCCGTGGGGCGGTGTTCGTCGCGATGGGCTGCGTGCTCGGCGCGACCGCCGGACCACTCGTCATGTTCTTCGGTGACCTCGGACTCTGAGCCGGATCGCCGCCGGCCGGACAGCGCACCCCGCACTGCCGGCCCGTTCCACCCCGTCACCGCCGGAGCGTCGTCGACGCCTCCGGTGATGCCACCTGCCCGAAGGAGCTGTTCCGATGTCGTTCACGAGCCTGTCCCAGTACGCCGCCGCCTACCTGGTCGCCCGCTTCCCGATGGCCCTCGACCCGGAACCCGCCGGGGGTGGGGGGATCAACCCGACCCCCAACGCGCCGGGGCAGCTGACCACCCTGGTGAACAAGCTGCTGGGCCTGATCGCCTGGGCCGGCACCGCCGCCGGGGTGGCCGGGGTGCTGATCACCGGCACGATGATGGCGATCTCGGTGAAGCGGGGCGAGAGTTCCGAGCACATGTCCCGGCTCGGTCTGGTGCTCGGTGGCTGCATCCTGGTCGCCGTCGCGGGCCCGCTGGCGAACTTCTTCCTCGGCGGTGCCGGCACCACCGCAGGCCAGCCACAGTGACCGGCGGGCGCGGCCGGACCCCGGCGGACCCGCCGTTCTGGACCGAGCGCGGCTGGATCCTCTCGGTGGCGTTCCTCGCCGGCATGGCGCTGCTGGCGGCGGGGGCCTGGATGTCCGGGGCGGCCCGGGAGACCCCGGCCGACCCGGTGGCCCGTAACGCCGCCGCGCAGGTGGCGCAGTGTCCGCCCCGGACGGTGGTCGCGGCGGGGCCGGCGGTGCCGCCGGACGACGTGGCGTGGCGGACCCTCGACGGTGGGGACCGGGTGCCGGTCTCCGCGACCCAGGGACCGTCGCGTACCGCCGACGGGGTGTTGGGCTGTTTCGCGCACACCCCGATCGGTGCGGTGCTGGCGGCACACGCCGTGCCCACCCAACTGGCCGGGGCCACCTGGCGGACGGTGGCCGACCGGCAGGTGGTGCCGGGACCGGGCCGGGACGTGCTGGTGGCCCGGCTGGAGGCCGCCGCCGGGGTCGTCACCAGTCGTGGCGGGGGCAGCTACGCCGGCTTCGCCCTCGCCCGGTACGCGGCCGACACGGCCCGGGTGCAACTACTGGTCAAGACCGGTGCCGGCGGCTACGTGGCGACCCTGGTCGAGCTGCGTTGGGACGCCGGGGACTGGAAGGTGGCGCCGTCGCGGGCCGGGGTGGTGCACGCCTCGCTGGGCACGGTCACCGGCAGCGCCGGCTACACACTCTGGAGGAAGTAGATGGGCGGGTGTTCGCCTCCCAATCCCCTGGACATCATCACCGGCTTCTTCTCGTTCCTCGGTGACCCGATCGGCACCCTGGTCCGGATGATCGCCAACCTGATGCTGGCCGCCGCGATCTCCATCTTCGCCGAGTTGAGCGTCTCGGTGCCGACGCTGGGCACCACGACCGAGGGCGGCCCGGACGACGTGCCGAGCCTGATCAGCGACCAGATCGAGTGGGTCGTGACCTATCTCGCGATCGGGTCGGTGCTGTTCGCCGCCGCCCGGATGGCGATGGAACGCAAGGGCACCGCCGGGCGGACCGCGTTGCAGGGCTTCCTGCGGGTCATCCTGGTCGCCGGGGCCGGCTCGTGGGTGGTGGGCCGGGCGGCCAGCCTCTCCGACGGTTTCTCCGACCACCTGCTCAGGTCCGCGGCGATGGAAGTGATCATGGGGGTGCCCTGTGTGGACAACGGCTCCTCCATCGAGTCGTTCCTGCTGCTGGTGCTGGCCTTCCTGCTGCTGATCGCCGCCATCGTGCACGTGCTGATGCTCTACCTGCGGCTGGGCGTGATGACCATCATGCTCGGCACCCTGCCGCTGGCCGCCGCCGCGTCGATGACGAACTGGGGGGCCGGCTGGTGGCGCAAGCACATCGGCTGGACGATCGCCTGGCTGCTCTACAAGCCCTCCGTCGGTCTGATCATGTTCTCCGGGGCGGAGATGCTCGCCGTCGGCAGCCGTACCCAGAACTCCTCGCACATCCGCATCGCCGGCATCGGCGTCCTGCTGCTGTCGGCGGTCGCCCTGCCGGCGCTGCTCAAGATCGTGGTGCCGGCCACGGCGGCGCTGGGCACCGGTGACCCGACCGGGACCGCCGTCTCGGCCGCGGGCGGCATGGTCGCCTCCGGCGCGAAGCGGGTCGCGGGGTCCGCCCTGTCCTCGGGCGGCGGGGGTGGCGGCGCCCCGTCCGGGGCGCGCGGACCGCAGGGCCGTCGGGGCGACACCGGCGGGCAGGGCCCGGCTGGCAGCGAGGACGCACCGGCCGTACCGGCGGCACCGGTGGCGGCAGCGCAGCCGCCGCGGGTTCCGCGGCCCGGCTGGCCGGACCGGTCGGGGTGGCGATCGACGGGGCGCAACGGGCGGCCCGGACCGGTCGGAACATGGCGGCCGGCACGGTGTCGGGCGCGGACGGCGACGCCGGCCACAACTGACAGCGCGGACCGCCGCCGACCGGACGACCCGGTCGGGCGGCGGTCCGGTGAGACGAGGGAGAGGCAATGACGACCGAAGCCGTCATCGAACCGACGTACGGCAACTGGCGTCGGCCCCGCCGGGCCGGGCTGGGCCCACTCGGCCTGGTCGGCACCGTCGGGGTGTTCGGCGGGCTGGTGCTGGTGCTGCTGGCCTCGCTGGCGTCGCTGCAGGCGGCGTTCGTGGTCGGCGTGCCGCTCGTGGTGGCCCTGCTGCCGATGGCCGTACGCACCCAGGACGGCCGTAACCTGTACCAGCTCCTGGCGTTGCGGATCGGCTGGTCGCGTCGGGTGTCCCGCCGGGAGCACCTGTACGTCTCGGGGCCGCTCTCGGCCCGACCGGGTGGCCGCTTCCCCCCGCCCGGCCTGCTCAGCGGGGTGCTCGCCCGGGAAGGCCGGGACGCCTACGACCGACCGTTCGGGGTGCTGCACCACAAGAGCCGCAACCTCTACACGATCGTGCTGCGGTGTGAGCCCGACGGCGGTTCGCTCGTCGACCCGGAGCAGGTCGACACGTGGGTGTCGCTGTGGGGCGAGTGGCTGTCCCGGCTCGCCCACGAACCGGGGCTGCGCGGGGCGTCGGTGGTGGTGGAGACCGCCCCGGACCCGGGGACCCGGCTCGCGGCGGAGGTGCTGCCCCGGCTGGACGCCGCCGCCCCCGCCGCCGCCCGTGCGGTGCTGGAGGAGGTGGTCGAGGACTACCCGTCGGCGTCGTCGGAGATGAACTCGTACATCACCCTCACCTACGCCCCGGTGGGTGGGCCACGGCGGGACCCGGAGGACGTGGTCACCGACCTGGCCATCCGGGTGCCGAGCCTGCTGACCGGGCTGATCGGTGCCGGTGGGGGTGTCGCCGAGCCGCTGACCGCCGAGCAGATCGCCGAGGTGGTCCGGGTGGCGTACGACCCGGCCTGCGCCGCCGAGGTGCTCAGCGTCCGGGCCGAGCACGGGCGGACCGGCCTGGAGTGGGCCGACTGCGGGCCGGTCGCCGCGGTCGAGTCGGTGGACGCCTACCAGCACGACTCCGGGGTGTCCCGGACCTGGCTGCTCACCCTGGCCCCCCGGGGCACGGTGCGCTCCAGTGTGCTGCGCACCATGCTCGACGCCTCCGCCGGGACCCGCCGCAAGCGGGTGGCGTTGCTCTACCGGCCGATCGACCCGGCGACCTCGGCCCGGATCGTCGAGGCGGATCGGCGGACCGCGCAGTTCATGGCCACCTCCGGGCGGGGCATGGTGCAGGCGCGGGCCGCCGCCGAGGTACGCGCCGCCGAGCAGGCCGCCGCCGAGGAGGCCACCGGGGCGGGGTTGGTGGAGTTCTCGCTGATGCTGACCGTCACGGTCGACGACCGCTCCCAGCTCGACGACGCGTCGGTGCTGGTGCGCAACATGACCGGGGCCACCCGGATCGCGATGCGGCCGGCCCACCGGATGCAGGCGGCGGCGTTCACCTGCACCCTGCCGACCGGAATCCTTCCGTGGGAGCAGACCGTGCTGCCACACGAACTTCAGGAGGCGATGTGACCGGCGCACCGGCACTGCGCGCGGGTGGGCTCGGGGCGGGTTGGCCGGTCGGGACCTCGGGGGCGCGGACCGCGCTGGCCGGGGTGGTCGGCGACCCGGACGACGAGGCCCCCGTTGCGCCGAAGAAGACCCGACCGGCCCGGCCCCGCCGTGAGCTGCCCCCCTCGGCCCGGGGCTGGGAGGGGCCCGGCGGTGGCCGGGTCGGCTACCTGGACGCGCCCACCATGTGGCGGGCCACCACCGTGCAGGCGTGCGGGCTGTGGCCGTTCTCGGCCGGCTCGGGGGCGCCGATGTCCGGGGTGCCGCTCGGTCAGCACCTGTTCACCGGCGCCACGGTCTGCGGTGATCCGATCTCCTGGTTCACCCGGGCCCGCTACATCTCCAATCCGTCGCTGTTCATGCTGGGCATGCCCGGCCTGGGCAAGTCGACCCTGATCAACCGGATGGCGGTGGGCCTGGCCGCGACCGGGGTGGTGCCGCTGGTGCTCGGCGACCTCAAGCCGGACTACGCCGACACGGTCCGCGCCCTCGGCGGTCAGGTGATCCCGATCGGGCGTGGCGTCGGCGGGATCAACGTGCTGGACCCGGGGGCGATGGGGTTGGCCGCCGAACGCATCGGCGGCCGGGCCGGCCGGGCGCTGGCCGCCGAGACGCACGGTCGGGTGCTGAACATGGTGGCGGCGCTGCTGACCATCGTGCGCGGCCGGGCGCTGGACGACCACGAGCAGTCGGTGCTCTCCGCCTGTCTGCGGCACCTGCGGGAACGCACCCCGCAGGGCCGGGCCCCGCTCCTGCCGGACCTGCTGCGGGTGTTGGAGGAGGGGCCCGACCGGGTCCGGGCGGTGACCCTGGACCGGGGGCAGGAGAGCCGCTACCGGGACGCGGTGGACCCGCTGCACCGGTCGTTGCTGGGCATCCTCGACGGTGCGTTGGGTGACACCTTCGGCTCGTCCACCTCCACCCGGATCGACCCGGACGCCCCCGCCGTGTGCATCGACATCTCCCGGATCGGGGAGTCCGACACCCAGCTCACCGCGGCGGCGATGCTGGCGGCCTGGTCCGAGGGCCTGGGCACGGTCGCCGCGTCGCACGCGATGGCCGACGCCGGGCTGGCCCCGCGCCGCTGGTTCTTCACCATCCTCGACGAGTTGTGGCGGCCGCTGCGGGCGGCGTCCGGCATCGTCGACCGGATCGACGCGCTGACCCGGCTCAACCGGTCGCTCGGCCTCGGCGATGCCAAGATCACCCACACCCTCAAGGACGCCGAGGCGTTGGGCTCCGACGCCGACCGGGCCAAGGCGCGCGGCTTCGTGGAACGGGCCGGGATCGTGGCCTGCGCCGGGCTGCCGGCGGCGGAGATGACCGACCTGGGTCGGGTGATCGGCCTGTCCAAACGGGAGATCGAGCTGGTCTCCTCCTGGTCGTCGCCGCCGGGCTGGGCGAGCACCGGCAGCAACGAGGAGCCACCGGGGCGGGGCCGGTTCCTGATCAAGGTGGGTGGCCGACCCGGCATCCCGATCCGGGTCTCCATCACCGACACCGAGCGCCGGCTGCACGACACCAACCAGCGCTGGGTGCAGAACGGGTACGCCGCCCAGCAGGCCGCCGAGCGGGCGGCGGCCCGGCAGGCGGCCTTCGAGGTTGAGGCGGAACTGGGCAACCTGGCCACCCGGCCGGAGCTGGCCCACCTCGCCGACCAGGTCGCCGCCGGTGAGCGGGGGTGGCACGCGTGAGCCGGATGTCGTCGGGCTCGCCCCGGGGCGCGGACCTGTTCTTCTGGGCGTTCTGCCTGGTGGTCCTCGCCAACGCGGCACTGTTCACGGTCGCCTGGCTGGGCGGCACCCTGGGCGCCGGGGTGACCGGACACGGCTGGCAGACGCCGCCGTTCACGCTCGGCGCGTACTTCATGGTGATCTCCGGTGCGGCCGGCGCGCTCTGGCCCGGGGCGTCACCGTACGCGCTCTACTCCGGGATGCTCGTGGTGGCGCTGCTGGTGGTGGTGCCGGCGGTGCTAGTCGGTCGCCGGCTGCTCGACCTGCGCGGGCGCGGCGTCGGGCTGGCCCGGGTGCGTGACCTGGCCCCGCTGACGCCCGCCGGGATCGCGGCCCGGGCCCGGGAGCTGCGTCCCTCGCTGGCCGGGGTACGGCAACTCGCCCCGGACGACACCGGCAACCTGCTCGGTGACCTGTCACCCAACGGCCCGGAGCTGCGCTCCTCCTTCGAGGACGTGGAGCTGGACCTGATGGCCCCCCGGGCCGGCAAGTCCACCGGCATCGCGGTGCCCCGGGTGCTGCGGGCCCGGGGCGCGGTGCTGCTCACCTCCAACAAGTCCGACGTGTACGCGGTGACCCGGGCCGAGCGGGAACGTGTCGGTACGGTGTGGACCTTCGACCCGCAGGGCATCGCGCACGTTCCCCGCCAGATGTGGTGGGACATCCTCGCCGACTGCGTCACCATCGAGGGGGCCCGCCGGTTGGCCGGTCACTTCGTGGCGTCGGTCAACGACGACACCGCCAAGAAGGATTTCTGGATCTCGGCGGCGCAGAACACCCTGACCGCGCTCTTCCTGGCCGCCGCCCGGGGCCGGGCCCCCGTCGCCGAACTGCTCGGCTGGCTGGCCGACCCGGCCGACCGTACCCCGATCGACCTGCTCCGCGACGCGGGTATGGCGGCGATGGCCGAGCAGTTGCAGGGCACCGTACGCGGGGCGGTGGAGACCCGCGACGGCATCTACGAGACGGCCCGGCAGTGCGTGGCGTGCCTGCTCGACCCGGAGATCCTCGCCTGGGTCTCCCCGGACCCGTACCTGCCGCAGTTCCGCCCGGACCGGCACGTGCTCGGCCGGGACACCCTCTTCCTGCTGTCCAAGGACGGCGGCGGTTCCGCCGCCGGGGTGATCGCCGGCCTGGCCGACGCGACCCTGCGGGCGGGGGTGGTCGCCGCCGAACGGATGGGTGGCCGGCTCGACCCGCCGATGACGGCGGTGCTGGACGAGGCGGCGAACGTGTGTCGGATCTCCGACCTGCCGGACCTCTACTCGCACCTGGGATCGCGGGGGATCAACGTGGTCACCCTGTTGCAGAGCTACCGGCAGGGGTCCCGGGTCTGGGGTGAGGCCGGGATGGACGCGCTGTGGGGCGCCGCCACCATCAAGCTGCTCGGCGCGGGCCTCGACGACGCCGACTTCGTGGAGAAGGTCTCCAAGCTGGTCGGTCAGCACGACGTCAGCACGGTGAGCGTCTCCCGCAGCCGGGACGGTTCGTCGCGGTCCACCTCGTACCGGCAGGAACACGTGCTGCCGCCGGACCGGATCCGGGCCCTGCCGAAGGGGACCGCGCTGCTGCTCGCCACCGGCATCCGGCCGGCGGTGATCACGTTGCGGCCCTGGTACAAGGAGCCGGACGCGGGGCGGATCTCGGCGCAGGCCCGGCAGGAGGTCGCGGCGATCACCGAGCGGGCCGCCGGCAAGGCCACCGCGACGCCGTGGCAGGCGAACTGGCGAGAAACCCCGACCGCCGGCTGAACCGGGACGCCGGGCCGGTCGTAATGAGCGTGTCAACCGCTGGTCGAGCATCAAGGAGCCCAGGTGTCCTCACCCCATCAGCCACCACCGGGCGGGAGCGGAAGTCCCACCGGCAGCGAGAGCTACAGCGTCCACTACCCGCCCACCCCGACCGAGTCCGAGCCGCAGGTCGTCTACTCGCCGAGCGTCTACAGCCAGGTCAGTTACACCCCGGGCGCCTACACGCCGAGCAACTACAGCCAGGGCGCCCCGAGCACCTCGTCGGTGCAGTCGGGCTACGGCCAGTACACCGCCGACGACTACCGGGCCGAGGTGGGCCAGCCGTACAGTTCGTCGACCTCCTCGGGCCGCAGCAGCCCCGGCCCGGGGGACTCGATCAGCGTCGAGTGGGGCGCGGGGGAGACCAGCGAGCACCGGCTGGGTCAGAACCGGGTGGAGACCTGGGCGCAGCGGGCCGGCCGGTGGGTCGTGGAGAACGACGAGCGGATCGTCAACTTCGTGTCGTTGGTCGCGTCGCCCGGGGTGCAGGGCAGCGCCGGCCTGCGCGGCAACGCGGTGGCCAACAGCGTGGGCCTGGCCCTGGCCGCCGGCCCCGGCATGTACGTGGTGGGCAAGGAGGTGGTCAACTCGTTGCGCAACGGCCGGCAGGGTGACATGGTGCGGGCCGCCTACGGCGCGGTGGCCGCCGCGGGCGCGCTCACCTGGGGCGTCGGTTACGCGCCGGGTCAGGACACCACGGCCGGCAACGCCGGGGCGATCGTGCACGGCGCGGGCTCCGCGTTCATGGTCACCCGGGGCCCCCGGGAACAGCCGGGGCGTCCCCGGCAGGACACGGAGGCCCGGGGGGACGTCGCCGACACCGCGAGTTCGCACCGCAGGGGCGGGGCCACCTCGCGTAACCACACCTCCCGTACCCACACCTCGCGGACCAGCGGCCGCGACAGCGGCTCGTCGCACGAGCCGGTGAGCCGGCGCAACGGGTCCGACCGCACCCGTGACCAGCACCGGCGCGGCGGCGGTGGCAACAGCGGTGGTGGCGGGGGTGTCGTCCGGTAGGTCACGCCTGCCGTGACCGTCCAGGTCGGGGTGCCGCCGCGTCCAGGGACGTGGACCGGCGGCACCCCGACGGCGTGGTGGGTGGGCGGGTACACCCCGACCCCTCCACCCACCACCCGCACCGGCCGTAACCGGTCGGCCGGTACGTTTCGCCTGCTGCCGGCCCGATCCGCCGGGGCGGGCCGGCAGCGGATCAGTCGGCCGGCAGGGTGAACCGCCAGCGTCGTGCGCGCAGCACGGGCGCGACCCGGTCGACGGCGGCGACGCTCTGGCTGCGGTCCCCGCCGCCGTCGTGCAGCAGCACCACCGCGCCGGGGGTGACCCCGTCGAGGAGCCGGCGGACGAGCTCGTCGGTGCCCGGCGGTTCCCAGTCACCGACGGCCAGCCGCCAGCCGAGCGGTCGCATGCCCAACGCGGCGGCGACGCCGGGACTCGCCCCCCAGGCCCCGTAGGGCGCACGGAAGTAGCGGATCCGGGCATCCGGTACGGCCCGCCGGATGGCCTCGTTGGTCTCCCGCAGATCCGCCTCGATCCGGCCGGGCGACCAGGTGGTCATGTCGTCGTGGTGCATGCTGTGGTTTCCCAGCCGGTGACCGTCGGCCACGATCCTGCGGACCACCTCGGGGTGGGCCTCGACCTGCCCACCGCAGAGGAGGAACACGGCCGTGATCCGGTGCCGCCGCAGGACGCCGAGCAGGCGCAGCGTGTCGGTGGGGTTCGGGCCGTCGTCGAAGGTGAGGCTGACCGTCCGTCCGCCGCCCCGGGCCGTGTCGAGGATGTCGGCGCCCACCGGCCGGCCTACCGGCGCGGCTTCGGCGTGGCCCGCATCCGCACGTACGGTGGGCCGGCGTAGATCAGGTCGGCCTTCATCACCTGGTACGCCCGCTTGGGCTGGTAGTTCTCGTCGTAGATGGTGGCCAGGCCCTGCGGCGGGTCGTCGAAGGTGCCGGGTACCCAGGAGTGCCGGTCGGTGAACCCCCAGACGGTGAACGACAGGCAACGCGGCTCGGCCAGGCAGGCCTGCAACAGCACGTGGAAGTTCGCGGCGGACGCCTGGAGCCGTGGGTTGATCTCCTCGGAGTCGCCGGCCTGCACCCCGTCGGTCAACCGGCTGCGCACGTCGACCTCGGTGAACGCGGTGGACAGCCCCAACCCGGCGAAGCGGTGCAGCGCGTCGGCGACCTGAAGGGTGTCGTAGTTGCCGTACTGGGTGCCCAGGTGACCCTGGCTGCCGACCCCGTCGATCGGCACGCCCCGGGCCAGCAGGCCCTTGACCATGTCGTACACGAACTGGGTCTTGTCGTTGGTCGGGTCGCCGGAGCCGAACGCCTCGATGTTGTAGTCGTTGTAGAACAGCAGGGCGGTCGGGTCGGCGGCGCGGGCCCAGCGGAACGCGTCGGCCACGTAACCCGGGCCGAGGTGCTCGGCCCAGAAACCCTTGTAGTGCAGGGTGGACGGGGTGTCCCAGGGGTCGCTGACGGCCTCGTTGACCACGTCCCACTGCCAGATCTTGCCCCGGTAGCGGCTGGCGACGGTGGTGATGTGCTGGCGCAGGATCGACCGCAACTCGGTGGTGTCGATGGAGCCGTCGGCGACCCCGTCGGTGAGCCACTTGGGCAGTTGGCTGTGCCAGACCAGCACGTGGCCCCGGACCTTCTGGCCGTTGCGTCGGGCGGTGGCGACGAGTTCGTCGGCCGCCGACCAGTCGTAGTTGCCCCGGGTCGGCTCCAGGGACTCCCACTTCATCACGTTCTCGGCGGTGACCGTGGAGAACTCGTCGCGCACGATCTCCCGGTAGCGGGGCTCGGCGGGGTCGTCGAGGGCCGCCATGTCGACTGCGGTGCCGACGTACAGGCCGTGGCGCTGGCCCAGGGCGCGCAGGCTCTGCGCGGTCGGGTCGTACGGCCGCTGTGCGGTGGCCGGTACGGCGTTCAACACGCCGGCGGTCGCGACGGCGACCAACCCGGCAGCCATCCACCGTCTGAGTATCATCTGCGGTCCTTTCCCGAGGCGCGTCGACGGGTCGACGGCGGCGAGGGCGGGGGAGGGGCGCGGCACCGCCACGGCGGGACGTGTGGCGGGCCGCACCGGAGCCAACCGATAGTTGTGCATCGATTTCCGGAAGCCGACTGGAACGTTACGAGCGCGAGCCCACCGGGTCAACCATCGAAACTTCCGGAACTCCTGGTCAGGCCGTCGACCGGTCGTCGCAACAGTTTCGAGATCCGGCCCCCCGGTATCCCGGGCACGGCCACGACCGGCCCCACCCGGAGCCGGTCGTGACGGGTGTGGGAGCGGTCAGTGCTCCCGGTAGGTGGCCCGGTCGAAGTCGGCGTGGCCGCCGTCGCCACCGAGGTCCTGGACCCAGAGACCCAGGAACGCCCCGGTGAACCCCCAGGCTGCCGGCTCGCCGTCGATGATCAGGGCGGCGTGCTCGTCGGACAGGATGGTCGCGTCCAGGTCGATCGGTAGCTGCTGCCAGCCCGCGCCCAGGTCGTAGCCGAAGCGCACCACCGGGCCGTCGAACTCCGCCCGCAGACCCACCCGGGTGGCCCCGTCGGTGTCGACGGTCAGCTCCGGATAGGCGGTACGCCGGCCGTTGTCCGAGCTGAGCAGCTCCAGCACCGTCCGACCGTCGTCGGCCCGGGTCAGGTAGAGGTGGTGCCAGTTGAGGGTGTTGTAGTAGGCGGTGATGCCGGCCAGCTGACGGTGGTCGACCGGGTCGAACTCGACCACCGTGTCGAGGGTGCACCGGGTCGCGCCGACCCGCCGGGCCACCAGACTGGGGGCCTGCCGGCCCACCGGGGACTGCCCACCGTGCACCCGCAGGTGCGACGGGCGCGACCGCAGGTCGATCCAGTCCGGGGTGGCCGGCCGGCGCAACGTCGACCACGCCGGGCCCAGCTCGGCGGCGTCGAAGTCGTCGGTGGCGGGCTCCGCCGGCCACGGGTGCGCCGGCAGGTCCGGCGCGGCGACCTCGTCCGCCGGCACGCCGCCGGGGATCCGCGGCCAACCGTCGGTGGGCCACTCGACGCGCTGGATGGCCGTCTCCCGGCCCAGCACGCAGCTGCCCAGCGGAGAGTAGGGACGGCCGACGAGGTGGGCCAGGTACCACCCGCCGTCCGGGGTGCGCACCAGGCTGCCGTGGCCGGCCTTCTGCAACCGCAGCTCGGGCCGGCCGACGGAGGTGAGCAGCGGACCGTCCGGGTCCACCTCGTACGGTCCGAACAGCTCCCGGGACCGGGCCACCGTGACCTGGTGCTCCCAGCTGGTGCCGCCCTCCGCGGTGATCAGCCAGTACCAGCCGTCGTGGCGGTAGAGGTGCGGGCCCTCGGTGACCCCGACCGGGGTGCCGGTGAACAGGATGCGGGGCCGGCCGACGAGGCGGCGTGCGGCCCGGTCGTACTGCTGGATCTCGATGCCGGCGAAGCGGTCCCGGCCGGGCCGCCAGTCGGCGCTCATGGCGAGCAGCCAGCTGGTGCCGTCGTCGTCGTGGAACAGGGCGGCGTCGAAGCCACGCCCGTGCAGCTTCACCGGGTCGGACCAGGGTCCGGTGATCTCGGGCGCGGTGACCAGGAAGTTCTGCGGGTCCCAGTAGCCGCTGGCGAAGCTGGCCACGTCGCTGTAGACGAGGTGGAACAGGCCGTCGTGGTAGGTCAGGTCGGGCGCCCAGATCCCGTTGGAGTCACCGCAACCGCGCAGGTCGAGCAGGCGGCGGTCGGTGACGACCCCGCCCAGCGCCCGCCAGTGCACGAGGTCGCGGGAGTGGTGCAGCCGGACCCCGGGGTACCACTCGAAGGTCGAGGTGGCCAGGTAGTAGTCGTCGCCGACGCGCAGGATCGACGGATCCGGGTGGAACCCGGCGAGGACGGGGTTGCGGATCGACCGGGCAGCGGTCGCCACTTCAGCGGTGTCGGTCGACACGGGCACTCCTCGGGCAGCTCTCGAAACTTTCGGAATCATGGCCATGGTCGGTGAGGCCCTGCACACGCTAGCCGTTTTCGCCGCGATAGGACAGAGGTCTTGACCCGCGCGGAAACAGCTCGTAGCGTGCCCGCCATCGATCGGTAATACCGGCGACGCTCTGAAAGTTCCGGAGATACACGTTTCGAAATCGCCGGCTCGACCGGCACCCGAGCACCTCGTGAGTCCCCCGAAGGGATGGATCATGACCGCCCACCTCTCCCGCAGATCGCTGCTCGGCCTCGTCGGCGCCGGTGCCGGCGCGTACCTGCTCAGCGGCTGCAGCGACGACGCCTCCGACGACCCGGACGCCCCGCAGACGATCAACTGGTGGCACATCCAGAACACCGAGCCGATGCTGCCGGTCTGGGCGGCGGTGGCCCAGGAGTACCAGAGCGCGCACAGCAACGTGAAGATCGAGATCCAGCCGCTGGAGAACGAGGCGTTCAAGGCCAAGCTGACCACCGCCACCCAGGCCGGCTCCCCGCCCGACCTGTTCCAGTCCTGGGGCGGCGGGGTGCTCAAGCAGCAGGTCGACGCGGGTCTGGTCAAGGACCTCACCGAGACCATCGCCCCGTGGAAGGACGGCCTGCTGCCGCTGTCCCTGGAGCCGTACACCGTGGACGGCAAGATCTACGGGGTGCCGTTCGACATCGGGATGGTCGGCTTCTGGTACAACAAGGACCTCTTCGCTCAGGCGCAGATCACCGCGCCGCCGGCCACCTGGGCCGAGCTGCTCGACGTGGTCCGCAAGCTCAAGGCCGCCGGGATCACCCCGGTCGCGCTGGCCGGCAAGGACAAGTGGCCCGCCCACTTCTACTGGGCCTACCTGTCCATGCGCATCGGCGGGCTCGGTGCCCTCCAGCAGGCCGCCAAGGACAAGAACTTCGAGACCCCCGACTTCGTGGCCGCCGGTGAGCGGCTCAAGGAACTGGTCGACCTCCAGCCGTTCCAGAAGGGCTTCCTGGGCGCGGAGTACGGCTCCCCGGACGGCCAGGCCGCCACGATGGGCAACGGCCGTGCCGCGCTGGAGCTGATGGGGCAGTGGGCCCCGTCGGTGCAGGCGTCCAGCTCCACCAGCAAGAAGGGGCTCGGCGACAAGCTCGGCTTCTTCCCGTTCCCGGCCGTCGACGGCGGCAAGGGCACGGCCACCGAGGTGTTCGGCGGCGGCAACGGCTTCGCCGTCGGCAAGGACGCCCCGCCGGCCACCCTGGACTTCCTCAAGACCCTGCTCAGCGTCGACGTGCAGCGTCGCAGCACCAAGACCGGCGCGGTGCTGCCGACGGTCAAGGAAGCCACCGACGCCGTCGCCGACCCGAACAACAAGGTCGTCGCGCAGACGCTGGCCGCCGCCACCGGCTTCCAGCTCTACCTCGACCAGGCCTACCCGCCCGCCGTCGGCCAGCAGGTCAACGACAGCGTCGCCGCGCTGGTCGCCGGCAGCAAGTCGCCGGCGCAGATCCTCAAGGACATCACCCAGGTGGCGAAGACCCAGTAGTACCGTCCCACCCCATCGATCACCAGCCGCCGGCGAGAACTGAGTGGAGCAGGCATGACCACGCCATCGATCCTGTCGAATGCGGGACCCGGCGGCCGAGTGACCGAACCGTCGGGGCCGGGGCCGGGCGGCGTACGCCGTACCGGCCGCCGGCCCCGGCCGGGCCGTCGCCGGGCCCTCGCCGTCTTCCTGGCCCCGTCCCTGGTGCTGTTCCTGCTGCTGGTGCTGGCCCCCATCGTGGTGGCCGGCTACGCCAGCCTCTACAAGTGGAACGGCTTCGGTCTGCCCGAGAACTTCATCGGGCTGGACAACTACACCCGGGCCTTCGGCGACCCGGTGTTCCGGGGCGACCTGTGGCACGGGCTCGTGCTGATCGTGCTCTCCCTGGCGGTCCAGCTGCCGGTCGCGATGGGCCTGGCGATGCTGCTCAACCAGCCGCTACGGGGGCGCGCGATCTACCGGGTGATCTTCTTCGCCCCGTACGTGCTGTCCGAGGTCACCACCGCGGTGCTGTTCAACCTGGTGTTCTCACCCAACCGGGGGTTCGGTGACGCCATCTCCCGGTTCCTGGGGGCCGACGCCGGGGCCGTCTTCGCCGACCCGGACACCGTCCTGTACGCCGTCTTCCTGGTGGTCTCCTGGAAGTACTTCGGCCTCTACATGATCCTCTTCCTGGCGGCCCGGCAGAACATCCCCAAGGAGCTCAACGAGGCGGCGGTCACCGACGGGGCCAACGCGTGGCAGGCGTTCCGGCTCGTCACCCTGCCGCTGCTCGGCCCGACCATCCGGATCAGCGTGTTCCTGTCGGTCATCGGCACCATCCAGCTCTTCGACATGGTCTGGGTGCTCACCGGCGGTGGGCCGATCCACGCCTCGGAGACCATGGCCGTGACGATGTTCCAGTTCGGCTTCCGCCGCTTCGAGGTCGGCTACGCCAGCGCGATCAGCATCATCATGTTCCTGCTGAGCCTCGTCTTCGCCCTCATCTACCAGCGCGTCGTCCTGCGTCGGGACACCGAGGGCGCCCTCACCGTCCAAGGAGACCAGCGATGACCACCTCGGCGAACCCGGCCCAGCGGGGCCGCCGCCTCCTGTTGCACCTCGTCTGCATCGCCGTCGGCGCGCTCATCGTCGTGCCGGTCTGGTTCGGGGTGATCGGTGGGTTCAAGGACAACGGGCAGCTCTCCACCAACCCGCTCGGCCTGCCCGACCCGTGGGTGCCGGGCAACTACGTCGAGATCTTCACCGCCGGGGTGTTCTGGCGCAACGTGGGCAACAGCGTCCTGATCGCCGTGGCCAGTACGTTCGTCGTGGTCGCGGCGGCGGCGATGGCCGCGTACGTCTTCGCGCGGTTCGCCTTCCGGGGGCGGGAGTTCCTGGTCACCATCTTCGCGATCGGGCTGATGTTCCCCTTCGCGGTGGCGATCCTGCCGCTGTTCATCCTGCTGCGCGGGATGGGGCTGTTGGACAACCCGCTCGGGGTGATCCTGCCCCAGGCCGCCTTCGGCCTGCCGATCACCATCATCATCCTGCGGCAGTTCTTCCGGAGCATTCCCGGTGAGGTCGAGGAGGCGGCGACCCTCGACGGCTGCGGTCCCTTCGGGTTCTTCTGGCGGGTGCTGCTGCCGATGGCCCGGCCCGCCCTGGCCACGGTCTCGGTGCTGGCGCTGGTGAGCAGTTGGAACAACTTCATGCTGCCGCTGGTGG
The DNA here is from genome assembly GCF_050942205.1 of Micromonospora sp. CA-248260. Classification (NCBI taxonomy): domain Bacteria; kingdom Bacillati; phylum Actinomycetota; class Actinomycetes; order Micromonosporales; family Micromonosporaceae; genus Micromonospora; species Micromonospora sp. CA-248260. The sequence continues at coordinate 3,159,620 of NZ_CP192021.1, forward strand.
TGTTCACCGACCAGAGTTGGTGGACGCTTCCCCTCGGGGTCCAGGCGTTCCAGGGGCAGTACTCCGACGACACCGCCAAGGTGCTCGCGTACGTCGTGTTGTCGATGATCCCGGCGCTGGGCTTCTATGCCATCGCCGAACGTCAGCTCATCGGTGGGCTCTCCGGCAGCGTCAAGGGGTGACCCCGACCTGCTGCGATAGCCTTCTGCGACCGTAGTTCCCCCGACCGAAAGGGTGACCGTGGGCTCCGAGAACGGCAGGAACGTCACCATCGCGATGATCGCGCGGTTGGCGGGCGTCTCGGTGCCCACGGTATCCCGGGTGATCAACGGCCGGTCCGACGTCGCCCCGCAGACCCGGGAACGGGTGGAGGAGTTGCTCACCCGGCACGGCTACCGCCCCCGCTCGGCGGCCCGCCGTACCCAGTCCGCCCTGATCGACCTGGTCTTCAACGACCTGGACAGCCCCTGGGCCGTGGAGATCATCCGGGGCGTGGAGGACGTCGCGCAGGCCAGCGGCGCCGGGACCGTCGTGTCGGCGATCCACCGGCGGACCTCGTCGGCCAAGCAGTGGCTGGACAACATGCGCACCCGCTCCACCGAGGGGGTCATCTTCGTGACCTCGATGGTGGAGCCGCCGTTGCAGGCGGAGCTGCGCCGGCTGCGGCTGCCGGTGGTCATCGTCGACCCGGCCGGCGTCGCCCCCCAGGAGGCCCCGACGATCGGGGCGACCAACTGGGCGGGCAGCCTGCGCGCCAACCAGTACCTGCTCGGCCTGGGTCACCGGCGGATCGGCTTCATCGCCGGCCCGCCGCAGCTGATGTGCAGCCGGGCCCGGATGGACGGCTACCGGGCCGCGCTCGACGCCGCCGGTCTCGCCGTCGACGACCGGCTGGTCCGGCCGGGTAACTTCTACCACGAGTCCGGTTACACCGCCGGCATGCACCTGCTGGGCCTGCCCGAACCGCCCACCGCGATCTTCGCCTCCAGCGACCAGATGGCCCTCGGGGTCTACGAGGCGGTCCGCAAGCGTGGCCTACGGGTGCCGGACGACGTCAGCGTGGTCGGCTTCGACGACCTGCCGGAGGTCCGCTGGTGCTCGCCGCCGCTGACCACGATCCGGCAGCCGCTGGCCGAGATGGGCATGCTGGCCGCCCGGACCGTGCTGCGGCTGGCCCGGGGCGAGACGATCGAGAGCCCCCGGGTGGAGCTCGCCACCGATCTGGTCGTGCGGGACAGCGCCGCCGCGCCGCGTATCCGCTGATCCGGGCCGGGTCGGCGGTCGGCCGATCGACGCCGGAGGGTGGTCCGTAGCGGCCGGTCGGCCGGTCCGGGCGGCCCGATCGGACAGCATTGCATCGACAGTCATCGAATGCCAGACTGTTCTGGCGTCGTCACGCTCGGGAGCCAGCGTGACCACTCGTGCGCCGATTCGTCGGACACGCGAGGTGGCCGCGCCACCCCGCGCCGGGCAGTCCGCGACGGTGACCACCGGTCGGTCCTCCGCGCCCGTCGACCGGGCCGTCCGGCATCCGCCCGGCCATGACAGCCGCTGATCGCGCAGCACCTCACCCGCCCACCGCACGGTGGGCGACAGTCCCGGATCCGGCACCGCGGGCCCGTCCCGGCCGTCGGTGCCCCCGCAACCCCTCGGAGGTACGGATGCTCCGCACGCTCGGCGTGGTGCTGGCGACCACGACCCTGACCCTGGCCGGTTGGGCCGGCACACTCACCGGCGCCCAGGCCCAGCCGGCGCTCTCGGCCACGCCCCTTCCCACCCCCACCTACGCGTGCCCCCCGGCGCTGCCGGTCTCCGGGCAGTTCATGTCGGCCAGCGCCACGAGCATCACCGTCCGGTACTCGATGCTCATGACCCCGCCGTGCGGCTACAACCCGCCGATGACCCTGGTCCTCTTCGCCAGCCGGGAGGACGCGACGGCCTGGCTGAACCCGGTGGCCTCGGCGGTGTCCGGCCCGGAACGGCAGGGTGAGATCACGGTCACCGGGCTGACCCCGGACAGCGAGTACTGGTACCGGTTCAGCGCCGGGGAGAAGCACGACCCGTACGTCATCAACGGTCCGGTCCGGACGCTGCCGGCCGGGTCCGCGTCGTGCCGGGCGACGATCACCTTCGACAACCGCTGGACCGGCGGGTACGCCGCCACGGTCACCGTGCGCAACACCGCCGAGGAGACGCTCAACGGCTGGCAGGTCACCTGGCGGTGGTTGGGCGACGAGCGCATCTCGGCCCTCTGGAACGGTGTGCTCACCATCTCCGGTCCCGACGTCACGGTGCGCAACGCCTCCTGGAACGGCACGCTGGCCCCGGGTGGCAGCACGACGTTCGGCATGCTCGTCTGGACCAACGCGCCGGGCCCGCTGACGCTGAACTGCGGCCGGTGACCGTCGACGCCGGCCGGCAGGCGACGGCCGGGCCGGCGCGCGGGCGCACCGCACGGGACTGAGGTCCGCACCGGCGGGCCGCCACCCACCGGGGTGGCGGCCCGCCGTCGGCGCGGCCCGCCGCCCCGGTGACCCGTCAGCCGGTCAGCGACTGCCTGATCCGCGCGTACTCGGCGGCCATCTCCGGTGTGGCCAGGAAGTCGTCGAGCGCGGCCGAGACCCGGTGGTCGACCTCCTCGACCGAGCGCAGGGCGAGCTCGTGCAGCTCGCCGCGCCGGTGCCCCTCCAGGTACGTGGTCCAGTGTTCGAGGGCCGACAGGGCGATCAGCGGGCCGGGGTCCATGTCGCCGTCGGCGAGGATGCCCTCGTCGATGCGGTCGAGGTGGGAACGCAGCTCGCCCGCGTCGGCCGTGGCGATCCGCTCCCGCGCGGCGGCCAGCGCCGCCCACGCGTCCTCGTCGAGGTCGTCCGCGCCGGCCTCGTCGATCAGGTCGGCCGCCAACAGGCGGGTGACGGTCGCCAGCCCGAAGGCGTGCAGGGCGTCCTCGTCGGCCGCGTCGACCAGCCCCCGGATGGCCGCATCGCACTCGTCGTATCGCACCGCGCCAGGGTAGTGCCCGGTCGGCGGGCCACCGCCGGTGGCCCGCCGACCGGGACGGAAGCCTTCCGCCCGGCCTACGGCCGCCAGCGGATGCTCGGGTTCACCTGACCGGTCCAGTTGAAGATGGCCATGTTGTCCCACTGGTTGCCGGTGCCGTTGATGTTCGCCGGGTCCCAGCCGTTTCCCGGCACCGCGTACCAGGTCGGCTCCCAGTAGAAGACCCCGACCGCGCCGGCGTTGCGGGCGGTGTCCTGCACCCAGGAGAACTCGGTGGCCTGGCCGCTCCAACTCGCCTGGTGACCCGCGCAGGGTTCGGTGCCGTTGATCGCGTTCGCCTCGTTGTCGGCGTTCGCGGCGGTGAACGGGTACGCCGTCTCGGTGAGCACCACCGGCTTGCCGTACCGGGTGCGGACGTCGGTGATGACGTTGTAGAGGTTGGCCAGCGTGCCGTGCCACATGCAGTAGTAGGACAGGGCGGTCAGGTCCCACTGCACGCCCTTGGCCCGGATGCCGTCGTAGAACCAGCGGGCGTGGTCCATGCTGTCCGCGTTCGCGGTGTGGATGATCACCTGGGTTCCGCCGTTGCACGCCTTGGTGGCCTGGTAGCCGGCCTTGAGCAGCAGGCTGAGGTTGGTGAAGTCGTTGTTGACGACCTTGCCGTCGTTCCAGAGCATGCCGACGTTGATCTCGTTGCCGATCTGCACGCTGTCCGGGGTGGTGCCCTGGTTGCGCAGGCTGGTGCAGACGTCGGAGGTGTAGTTGTAGACGTCGGTCTGGAGCTGGCCGATGCCGTGGTTGGCCCAGGCTGCCGGCTTGTACTGCTTGCCCGGGTCGGCCCAGGTGTCGGAGTAGTGGAAGTCGATCATCAACTTGAGGCCCTTGGCCTTGACCGTCTTCGCGTACGCCAGCACCTTCGCCTTGTTGTTCCAGCCGCTGGCCGGGTTGTTCCACACCCGCAGCCGGACGTAGTTGACGCCGAGGCCCTTGAGGATGTCGAGCGGGTCGCGGGCGGTGCCGCCGGCGTCGTAGTATCGCGCGCCGAGGTCCAGGCTGCGCTGCACGGAGGAGACGTCCGCGCCGAGCATGGTCAGGGTGTTCGCGGCCGACGCCGACGTCGGCGGGCCGAGCAGGGCGGCCGGCAGGGCGACCGCCGCGAGGAACGCGACGGCCCAGGCCCGCAGGCGGGAGCGGTACGGAGTCATCCGGACCTCCTCGGTGGTGGGGTGGTGGTGGGGGACCTGCCGGCGTCGGGGCGGCGACACCAATAGACAGACTTGACTATAGCGGGGTGTGGGGCGGTCGACTCCGTGCCGGCGACGCGAAGCGGGCCACCCGGAAGCCCGGATGGCCCGCCCGCCGTGCCACTGTCAGAGGTTCAGGCTCCAACTGTTGACGTAACCGGTGTCGAGGCTCGCCGCGTCCTGGACCCGCAGCTTCCAGCTCCCGTTCGCCACCTCCGAGGAGAGGTTCACGGTGTACGTCTGGTCGATGTTGTCGGTGCTGCCCCCGGAGCGGCTCTGCAACGTGTACACGCTGCCGTCCGGGGCGACCAGGCTGACCACCAGGTCACCGATGTAGGTGTGCACGATGTGCACCTCGACCTTGCTCGCGGTCGACGGGGTCGCCGCGCAACCGCTGATCACGATGGTGCTCTCCACCGTCGAGTTGTCGGCGATCGGCACGTCGGTGCCGTTGGTGCCGGAGCAGCCCGGCAGCCCGTTCACCGTCAGGTTCAGGGTGGCCGTGCGGGCGATCGAGGGCGAGGTGCCCACCACCGTGATCGCCACCGTGCCGCTGCCGGCAGTGGCGGCGGCGGTGACCGTGACGGTGGTCGACCCACCGGCGGTGACCGACGTCGGGCTGAACGAGACGGTCACCCCGGCCGGCAGCGGGCCGGTCGAGAAGGTGACCGTCTCGGCGGTGCCCCGGACGACCGTGGTGGAGACCGTGGCGGTGCCCGAGGTACCCGGGTTGAGGGTGAGCGTCGTCGGGGCGACCGAGACGGAGAAGTCGTTGGCGGCGCAGGACTCGGTGCCGGTCACGTTCACCGAGGTCCAGGCGGCCATCACCGCCTTGTACTCGGTGGAGCACAGGCCGTACAGGTCGGTGGCGGCCGACAGGGTGTGCAGCCGGGCGGTGTTGGTCGGCTGGGCGGTGTTCACGTAGCGGGTGTTCGACACGAAGTACGCGTCCAGGGCGCGGAACCAGATCTTCTCCGCCTTCTGCCGGCCGATGCCGGTGACCGGCGGGGCCGACCCGCAGAGCGGCGAGGTGCCGTACGAGGTCGCCCCGGAGCCCTCGGCCAGGTTGAAGAAGAAGTGGTTGGCCACGCCGGAGGAGTAGTGCACGTCGATGCTGTTGGTGCTGCTCGACCAGCAGCCGTGCGAGGAGCCGTCCAGCGTCGGGTTGTACATGTAGCGCAGCGGGGTGCCGTTGCCGTTGATGTTGATCTTTTCGCCGACCTGGTAGTCGCCCGGGTCGGCGGTGGTGTTGGCGTAGAACTCCACCATGTTGCCGAAGATGTCGCTGGTGGCCTCGTTGAGGCCGCCGGACTCGCCGGAGTAGGTCAGGCCGCCGGGCACCACGTTCTCGGTGACACCGTGGGACATCTCGTGGCCGGCCACGTCGAGCGAGACCAGCGGCTTGGCGTTGCCCGCGCCGTCGCCGTAGGTCATCTGCGCGCCGTCCCAGAAGGCGTTGACGTAGGCGTTGCCGTAGTGCACCCGGCTCGGCACGCCGGTGCCGTTGCCGAAGATGCCGTTGCGGCCGTGCACGTTGGTGAAGTAGTCGAAGGTCGCCGCCGCGCCGAAGTGCGCGTCGACCGCGGCGGACTGCCGGTTCGAGGGTGCCCCGGTGCCCCACACGTTGTCGGCGTCGGTGAACGTGGTGCAGGTCGACGTGCCGTTGTTCATGTCGCAGGTCCGACCGTTGCCCCGGGTCGGGTCGATCAGGCTGTACGTCGCACCGGACAGCGTAGTGTCGACCGCGACCGGGCCGGCGTAGACGCTGTTGCCGGTGCCGACGACGGACTCGATCTCGTCGTACGAGCCGATCCGGGCGCCGGTGAGCGCGTCGCTGATCACGTGCAGCTTGGAGGGGGTCTGCCCGTCCGGCGCCCAACCGGTGACCACGGTTTCCCAGGCGAGCCGCCCGGTGCCGCTGCTGGCGTCGACGAACAGCTCCGCCGCGCCGGTGCCGGTGACCTTGCCGGAGAACTCGGCGGTCGCCGCCTTGCGCGCCTTGGCGGCGGTGACCTTCGGGGTGGTGGCGAGGGTCAGCGGAGCGGCCAGGCCGACCGAGCTGCCCGCGTAGTCGCCGTCGGCCTCGGTGCGGATCACGAAGTCCCCGCCGTAGACGCGCAGCCCGTCGTAGGTGCGGGTGTAGCGGACCGCGCCGCCGCCCTTGGCGTCCCGCCGGCTGCTGTGCACGGCGTAGCGGTCCTTCGCCGAGGACCTGACGGCTCCGGCGTGATCCTTGAGGGCGGTGTCGGCGGCGGCGACCAGCGCCGGCCCCGGGGTGGATGGTGGGGCTGCGGACACGCTCGTGGTGGTGACCACGAGACCGCTGCCGACCAGCATGGTGACGCCGGCCAGCGCTAGGGCTGATCTCAAACTGACCTCCCCAATCCGAGATGCTCTCGCATCTTTCGATAGCGAGATCATCGTCGGCTGTGGAGAGTCTGGGAAGACAGTTGTCGATGGCTATTCATACCGAGTTGCCCATCCGGGCGATGGTATGACCGACGAGTTGTGCCGGGGGCGTTCCATCCCTGTTACGGACGGAACACCCCGGCAACACCCGCTCGCGCCGTCAGCGCAGGCCGGCGAAGAGGTCGTCCTCCGGCAGCGCCGACCCGGTGGTGTCGCGGACCCGGACGAAGGTCTCCTGACCCATCAGCTCGACGAACCGGTCCCGGCCCATCCGCAGGAAGAAGATGTTCTCGGTCTGGCTGGCGTGGGCGGCCAGCGCGTCGAACTTCTGCACGCCGAAACTGCTGGTGTCCACCCAGGTGGTGATCTCGTCGTCGGGCAGACCGAGCTGCGGCCCCGGCGCGTCCGCCGCGTCCGGCTCGGCCCACTCGACGCCCAGCTCCTTCATCACCCGACCGAACTCCGCGAACGCCGTGCGCGGCACGGTGGTCCAGTACACCTTCGCCGGGATGTCGGTCATCGCCACGGCGGCCATGGTGATCCGGTGGGCCTGGATGTGGTCGGGGTGGCCGTAGAAGCCGTTCTCGTCGTAGGTGACCACCACGTCCGGGCGGTAGTGCCGGATCAGCTCCGCCAGCCGGTCCGCCGCCTCCACCACCGGAGTGGTCCAGAACGCGCCCGGCGACTCGTTGGTCGGCCAGCCCATCATCCCGGAGTCGGCGTAGCCGAGCGTCTCCAGGTGGCCGACCTTCAACGCCGCGCAGCTGGCCTCCAACTCCTCCTGCCGCATCGCCACCACGGCGGCCGGGTCGTGCCCCGCATCGCCCGGCTTCACCCCGCCGGGACCGTCGCCGCACCGCCCGTCGGTGCAGGTCACCAGCACCGTGGTGATGCCCTCCGCCGCATACCGGGCCAGCACGCCGCCGGTGCTCGTCGCCTCGTCGTCGGGGTGCGCGTGCACCGCCATCAGGGTCAGACCTCGCTCAGCCATACCCTCACCCTAGGCGTCCCGACCGACGACGGCGGGTACCGGCCCACCGGGACAACGTGTGCCGGCGCCCCGGCAGATAATGGACGCCATGACCACCACCTGGAACGTCCCGGGTCTGCCGTTCACCCTGTCCCCGTCTCCCGAGGCGGCGTGGACGATCGCCGAGGCGGACGGTGTGGTGAGCGCGTCGGCCGCCCCGCGTACCGACATCTTCATCGACCCGGCGTCGGGCGACCCGCTCCACGCCGAGCCGACGATCACCGCGGCCACCCTGCTCGGTCTGCCCCCGGACGGCGACTTCCAGTTCAGCGCCCGGGTCGGCGTCGACTTCGCGGCGACCTACGACGCCGGGGTGCTGCTGCTCTGGGTCGACGAGCGGCACTGGGGCAAACTCTGCTTCGAGTTCTCTCCCGACGGCGAGCCCATGATCGTCTCGGTGGTCGGCCGGGGGGTCGCCGACGACGCCAACGCCTTCGTCGTCGACGGCCGTTCGGTGTGGCTGCGGGTGTCCCGGATCGACCACGCGTTCGCGTACCACGCCTCGGTCGACGGGCGGACCTGGCGGATGGTCCGGTACTTCACCGTCGACGGTGCGGCCACCGCCGCCACGATCGGTTTCGAGGCGCAGTCGCCGATCGGGGACGGCTGCCGGGTCACCTTCGACGACATCCACTTCACCCGCGACCGGCTGGCCGACCTGCGCGACGGCTCCTGACCCGTACCCCGGTCGTCGCCGCCGACCCTTCGGGTGGGTGCGGACGTTCGACCCGCACGGCGTCACCCCGGACGAGGTTCCGGTGCTGGCCGCCGGGCCCGCCGGTGTGACCGGCCGACAGGAGCAGGTGGACGCTCATCCCCGCCCCCGCCCCCGCCCCCGCCCCCGCTGCCGACGCTCGTCCCGGCGTGCCGGTCGGAGCTCGGACCCGAGGTCGGGTGTCTTGTAGGTGACCAGTGGGACGGTGCTCGCCACGGGGGTGGCCAGGCCGTGGCCGACCAGATCGGCGATCACCTGCTCGATACGTTTGTAGGCCGTCGGGGCCTCCTCGAAGAGCAGTTGCCGGTCGCCGCACACCACCAGCGAACCGACCGGCGTCCGCCGCAACTCGGCGACCGTGTGCTTGGCCCGGCCCCGACGCAGGGCGTCGGCGCGGGACATCTTGCGACCCGCCCCGTGCGCCACCGAGTAATTGGCCGCCGGGCCCGCGTGGCCGGCGACGAGGAACGAGCGGGTGCCCCGGGTACCGGCGACCAGCACGTCGCGGCCGTCACCCGGGGCCGCGCCCTTACGGTGCAGGTAGCTGCCGTCACGGACCTCGACCAGGTTGTGGCACTGGTCGACGATCGGCGCGGTGGGCTCGGCCCCCAGGGCATGGGCGACCCGGGTGGCCAGCAGCCGACGGTTGAGCGCACCCCAGCGGACGGCGTCGTCGTGCCGCGCCAGGTAGCCGGCCGGATCGGGGGCCGGACCCGCGCCGTGGGCCTCGGTGTGTGCCCGCAGGATCCGCTCACCCAGGCCGCGGGATCCGCTGTGGACGATGAGCACGAGATCACCGGCGGCGAGCCCGAGCCGGCCCGCGTGGTCCGCCGCGAAGACGGTCTCGATCCGGGCCAGTTCGACGAAGTGGTTGCCCCGCCCGACCGTGCCGAGGCCCTCGACGTGGCCGCCGGGCGGATCGCCGGCCGCGGCGGCCCAGGCCGGATCGTCGGCGTCCCGCCCGGGGTCCAGCGCCCGGTCCAGGTCGGGGAAACGGGCGGCGAGCCGCTCGGGTACGACGCGCCTGAGGCCGATCGGGAACACGGCGATGCCGCACCCGATGTCGGAGCCCACCAGATGCGGGTAGAGCACGGTCGAGGCCATCGCGGCGCCGATCGGGGCGCCCTTGCCCGGGTGCAGGTCGGGCATGGCGGCGACGTGGCGCATGCCGTCGAGGGCCGCCACCTGGTGGCACTGCCGGACGGCGTCGGACTCGATCCAGCTCTCGGGGGAGGCGAAGACGGTGACGGTGGCCGTGGTCGACGGCGGCGGGAAATGCTGTGGGGACACGGACGCTCGTTTCGGGTGACGGGAACGGACGGCGCGGCGGCGCGCGATGGCGCGCGGTATCACGGCGGCATGCGGCGCACGCGGTGGCGCGGCGCGGGCGGGATGCGGAGGTGTCCGTCAGTACGTCATGCCCACCAGCCTGGCCCACCGGACCGCTGCGGCCAACGGGTTTTCGGCCGGCCGCTCAGCCGACCGGGATCCCCAGCGGATCGGCGAGCAGCCGCGTGAAGCCGAGTTCCGCCGCGCCGACCAGGGTGGCGTCGTCACCGAGGGCGCAGACCCGCAACTGCGCCCGGGACCGTGAGACCGGCAGCACGTTGGCGGTGATCCGTTCCTGGACGTGCGTCGCCGTGCCCCGGTACACCTCCCGCAGCACGCCACCGAAGATCACCATGCCGGGATTGAACAGGTTGATCACGTTGGCCACCCCGATGCCCAACCAGTCGCCGACGGTCCGCAGGGCGTCGCGGGCTGCCGGTTCGCCGCGACCGGCCGCCTCGACCACCTCCCGGACCGCGTCGCGGCCGATCAGGTCGGCGGGTCGACCGGCCGCGTCGAGCAACGCCCGCTCGCCGACCTCCGCCTCCAGACAGCCGCGCGAACCACACCCGCACGGCCTCCCGTCGTACGGGTTGACGAGCATGTGACCAACCTCGGAGCCGTACCCGCCGTCGCCGCCGAGCAGGTCGCCGCCGACGATGATGCCGCCACCGACCCCGACGTCGCCGTGCAGGTAGACCAGGTTGTGCACCCCGACGCCCACCCCACGCTGGTGTTCGGCCAGCGCGCCCAGGTGGGCCTCGTTGCCGACCAGGACCGGCAGGCCGAGATCGAGTCGACGCCCCAGCTCCGCGCCGAACGCCTGGTCCACCCAGCCCAGGTCCGGGCCGAACCGCACCATCCCGTCGCCGGGCCGGATCATCCCGCAGTACGACGCGCCGATCCCCACGCAGACCGCCCCCGGTGCCGCTGCCCGGTGCAGGTCACGCCCGAGGTCGGCCAGCACCCCCGCCACGGTCTCCAGGTCGACGCCCGCCCGGGCCCGGGGCGCCTCCCGGCGGTCCTGGATCTGCCCGCCCAGCCCGACCCGGGCGGCCACCAGCCGGTCCACCGCGATGTCGAAGGCGAGCACGAAGACCCGGTCGGACGCGGGCCGGACCACCAGGGACGGCCGGCCGGCCCGGCCGGTCAGCTCGGGGAAGCCCTCCCGCACCAGGCCGGCCGCCACCAGTTCGGCGGTGAGCGCCAGGACCGTGCTGCGATTCACGCCCAACCCGGCGGCCAGCCCGGCGCGCGACACCGGTCCGCCGAGGTGCACCCGGCGCAGCAGCGCGCCCAGGCTCCGGCGGCGGCTGTCCCCCGGCGACTGCCCGTCCACGGTCGGACTCTTCGGCATCACGAGGCGGACCCTGTCGATCGGCGGCTGACTACCCGTCGAGCGTAGTTGCCGCCGCCGCCGTGCGTCACCTCGCGCGCCCGGCCGGTGCCGTCCCCACCCACCGGTGCGGGCCCCGCGTGTCGCGTCGCGGAGCCCGCACCGGGCGGTGGGTCAGCCGTCGATCCGGGTGATGTTGCGGATCTTGTTGGCCGCGTCCAGGGCGGCGACCTTGTACGCCTCGGACAGGGTCGGGTAGTTGAAGACCGTGTCGATCAGGTAGTCGACCGTGCCACCGCACCCCATCACGGTCTGCCCGATGTGGACGATCTCGGTCGCGCCGGTGCCGAACACGTGCACCCCGAGCAACCGGCCGTCCTGCGGGGAGACGAGCAGCTTCAACATGCCGTACGAGTCGCCGACGATCTGCCCCCGGGCCAGCTCGCGGTAGCGGGCGATGCCCACCTCGAACGGGGTGGAGCTGTTGGTCAGCTCCTCCTCGGTCTTGCCGACGAAGCTGATCTCCGGAATCGTGTAGATGCCGATCGGCTGCAACTCCTGGAGTTCCCGGGCCGGCTCGCCGCAGGCGTGCTGCGCGGCCATCCGGCCCTGCTCCATCGAGGTGGACGCCAACGCCGGGAAGCCGATCACGTCACCCACCGCATAGATGTGCTCCACGCTGGTGCGGTAGTGCTCGTCGACCGAGATCCGGCCGCGCTTGTCGGCCTCCAGGCCCGCCGCGTCCAGGGCCAGGTCGTCGGTCTGCCCCTGCCGGCCGGCCGAGTACATGACCGTGTCGGCGACGATCTTCTTGCCGCTCTTGAGGATGCACAGCGCGGCGTTCTGGTGCTTCTCCACCGCGGCGACCTCCTCGCCGAAGCGGAACGTCACCGACAGGTCACGCAGGTGGTACTTGAGCGACTCGATGATCTCCTCGTCGCAGAATTCGAGCATCCGGTCCCGGCGCTCCACCACGGTCACCTTCGTGCCCAGCCCGGCGAACATGGAGGCGTACTCCATGCCGATCACGCCGGCACCGACGACGACCATGCTGCGCGGCACGGCCTGGAGGTTGATCACCCCGTCGGAGTCGACGATCGTCCGGTCGTCGAAGTCGACGCTGTCCGGGCGGGCCGGTCGGGTGCCGGCGGCGATGACGGCCTTGTCGAAGGTGATCCGGGTGTCGTGCCCGGAGCCGCCGTCCACCCAGATCGAGTGCGGGTCGGCGAACCGGCCGGTGCCGGTGATCAACGCGACCCGGTTGCGGCCCAGTTGGTTGCGGATCACATCGGTCTGCCGCTCGATCACGTGCTGGGTACGGGCGGCCAGGTCGGCGACGGTGATCTCCTCCTTGACCCGGTAGCTGCTGCCGTAGAGGTCCCGCTGGCTCAGGCCGGTCAGATAGAGCACGGCCTCCCGCAGCGTCTTGGAGGGGACGGTGCCGGTGTTGATGCACACCCCACCGATCATGTCGCGGCGGTCCACGATGCCGACCCGCCTACCGAGCTTCGCGGCGGCGATCGCGGCCTTCTGACCGCTGGGCCCGGAGCCCAGCACCAACAGGTCGTAGTCATACACGGCACCTAGCCTTGCAAGCTGCCGCAACTTCCGCCACTCGTGATCGTCGGGCGGGCGCTATCTCGTCCCGGGCAGGGCCCGGGTGCGTACGGCCGAGGGGATCGAGGTGGGGGAGCAGGTGGCCGCACACCTCACCCTCGACCTCGGGACGGCCCGGCACCGCGGCCCTGACCGGCCCGAACTCCGCGACCGCCCGGCAGAGCACCGTGGGACGGCGCTACGGTGGGCCGGTCGCCCCGGCCACCCGCCGTGGCCGCGTCCCGATGCCGGGCGTGCCGCTGGGCGACGCCGGGCGCGACGAAGGGATCAGGTGACGGCAGCGTCATGACCGACTACGGACACGAGTTGCTGTTCGGCGGCTTCCTGACCCCCGACGCCCGGCAGCCGGAGCAGGTCGTCGCCCGGGCCCGGCTCTGCGAACAGGTCGGCCTGGACCTGGTCACCTTCCAGGACCACCCCTACCAGCCGGGATTTCTCGACACCTGGACGCTGATGTCCTACCTGGCGGCGGCGACCAGCCGGATCAGGTTGGCCGGCAACGTGCTCAACCTGCCGCTGCGGCAGCCGGTGGTGCTGGCCCGTAGCGTCGCCAGCCTCGATCTGCTCAGCGGCGGCCGGGTCGAACTCGGCCTCGGTGCGGGTGCGTTCTGGGACGCCATCGAGGCCAACGGTGGCCGACGGCTCGCCCCGGGGCAGGCGGTGGACGCGTTGGACGAGGCGATCCGGATCATCCGCGAGGTCTGGGCCGCCGACCGGCGCGGCGGGGTGCGGGTCGACGGCGAGCACTACCGGGTGGTCGGCGCGAAGCGTGGTCCCGCCCCGGCGCACCCGGTGGGGATCTGGGTCGGGGCGTACAAGCCGAGGTTGTTGCGGCTGGTGGGCCGGGCGGCGGACGGCTGGTTGCCGTCGCTGTCGTACCTGCCGAAGGGGCCGGCGGAGCTGGCCGACCTCAACGCGCTCGTCGACGAGGGTGCGGCGGCGGTCGGGCGTGACCCCGCCGAGGTGCGGCGGTTGCTGAACGTCTCCGGTCGGTTCACCCGTTCCGGTGCGGGTTTCCTCGAGGGGCCGCCGCAGCAGTGGGTGCGGGAACTGGCCGACCTGGTGCTGACGTACGGCACCTCCGGCTTCATCCTCGGCACGGATGATCCCACCAGCATCCAGCTGTTCGCCCAGGAGGTCGCCCCCGCCGTCCGTGAACTGGTCGCCGCCGAGCGGAGCGCGTCGGGCGGGCCCGGCTCGACCGGACCCGCCCCGGCCGCCCAGGCGGGCTCCGGCCCGGCCGCCCAGGCCGGGGCGGGCGAGGGCGGTCCGGCCGGGACGGGTCCGGTGGCGCAGGGCGGGCCGGGCGAGGGCGGGTCGGCGGCGGGCGCCGGCGGGTCGGGCGACGCGCGGCCACGGGAGGTCGTCCGGGCCGGGGGCGTCGCCGGGCTGGCGGTCACCCCCACCCCGGCACCGCAGGTACGGCACAGCGACCACCGGCTCTGGGACGAGTCGACCCGGCCGGTCGCCCCGCCGGCCCCGACCGGGCACGTCTACTCCCCGCAGGCCCAGGCCGTCGGCGGGCACCTGGTCGACGTCCACGACCACCTGCGCCGGGAGTTGGGCGAGATCCGCGACCTGCTCGATCAGGTCCGCCGGGGGGTGGTCTCCGCCGGGGACGCCCGGGGGGTGCTCAACCGGATGACGATGCGGCAGAACAACTGGACGCTGGGGGCGTACTGTGCCGCCTACTGCACGCTGGTCACCCAGCACCACGGGTTGGAGGACGACGCGATCTTCCCGCACCTGCGGCGGGCCGACCCGGCGCTGGTGCCGGTGATCGACCGGCTGGAGCAGGAACACGTGGTCATCCACGACGTCGTGGAGGGCGTCGACCGGGCCCTGGTCGCGCTGATCGAGGACCCGGAGCGGCTGGCCGAGCTTCAGCGGGCGGTGGACGTGCTCACCGACACCCTGCTGTCGCACCTGTCCTACGAGGAGCAGAACATCGTCGAGCCGTTGGCCCGCTACGGCTTCTTTCCCGGTCAACTCTGACCCGTCCCGGTGCGGCGGCTACGGCTGGGAAGCGGGACCGGGCGGGTGACGGCGTTCGGTTCGTGGTGCCATAATCGTGATGGTGCCCGTGGATGTCACCCGGGCCCGGGGGGCGCCTCCGCACCGCGCGGACGGCGGGGACCGACCCCCCGGAGGCCACAGTGGAATCCCCCTCTCTCACCGACCTCGTCGACCTCGTCGACGGACTGCTGCAACTGGGTGCTGCGGCGCTCAGCCTCGCCGCCGCCGTCGTGGTCGCCCGGACCGGCCGCCGGTCGGGCCGACAGCGCGACGACTGAGCCGGCCTCGGCGGGGGTCGGCCCGCATCGACAGGGCGACCGCTGCCGCCGCCGGACGGCTCAGAGGAACGCCCCGACGCGCGGGGTGGCGCCGTCCCAGCGGAAGATCGCCGCGTACAGCGCGCGGCGGGCGTTGGCGGGCAGCGAGCCGTCGGCCTGTTGCCGGCACGGGGTGGTGCCGGCGCAGACCCAACCGTGCAGGAAGAGCCGCTGCTCGTCGTCGACCAGGGCCGGGACGAGATCCGCGCCTCCCGGGCCGCAGATCCCGGTGCCGGACGTGGTGAGCAACGAATGCTCGGTCCTGCCGTGGAAGTCCCACCGGTCGGTGGAGGTGAGATAGACGGTGGCGTAGCTGCAGTTGTCGTAGCCGTACCGGGAGGCGAACAGCACGTACGTGGAGCCCCGCTGCCGCAGCACCGGGTTCTCGATGATGCCGGCGTTGCGGACCAGCTCACCACTGGCGTTGCCGACCCAGCGGGTACCCGTGTCGTCGAGCCGCAGCATCCGGATAGACGACGGGGTCTGCTGCGTCTTGTAGAGCACGAACCGCTTGCCGTCGGCGTCCTCGAACGGGGACGGGTCGATCACGCCAGCGGCGGCGACCGGCCGTCCCGCCACCGCGTCGTCCGCTCCGTGCGCGCCACCCGGGCAGATCAGCGGCGCGACACCCACCGGCGTGTACGTCCCGTCGACGGTGTCGGAGGTCGCGGCCCCGATGCACCGCTGTCCGTTCTTGCCCTTGGCGGGCGCCGAGTAGTAGAGCACCCATCCGGTGGCGGTACGGACCGCGTCGGGGGCCCACACCGCGCCGTTCTCGGCCCAGTCCGGGACCGATCCGAGGGTCGTGCCGAGGGCGCTCCACGGCCCGGACGCGGTCTCACCCCGGTAGGCCGGGGCCCGGGTGCCGGTGGCGAACACGACGAAGGTGTCGTTGTGCCGCACCACGCCGGGGTCGGCGATCCCGCCCGAGGGGGCGTACACCGGTTGCGGGGTGGCCGCTGCGGCGGGCGCGGCGGCGGTGCCGGCGACGAGCGCGACCACGACGGCGATCAGCGACGGTCGCCAGGTCGTTCGTGGATGCATGGGGTCTCCCGGTGCGACAGGCGGGTGGAGGACGGCGTCCGGGCCGGTGTCGAGCGGGCCCCTGCGCCACTCCGTCGGCAAGATCGGCAATTCATTCCGGACAATGTGTTTCCGTTGTCCGGGTGGTGAAACTAAGCTACCGTGCCGGAAGAAAGCAAGACAGTATTCTTCATCGCCGGATCGCGTTGCGGCGGTTGCCGGGACTCAGGAGAGGACCACCATGTCACGCGGAAAACTCTGGTCGGCGCGCGGGGCGGGTGCCCTCGTCGGCGCGGCGGTGCTGCTGGTGAGCCTGGTGCCGGCGACCCCCGCCGCCGCGAACTCCACCTTCCAGGCGGCGACCCTGAACATCCTCAACGAGCTGAACCAGGCCGACTTCGTCCACGACCTGGAACTGATCACCGCGAAGGCGGACCTGGTCGGGCTCAACGAGGTCGGCAACCGCAAGGCGTTCCTGCAGAACTGGGCGGCGGACAACGGCTGGTGGCTGTATGCGCCCGAGCCGACGCAGGCGGCCAACGAGGCGCTGCTGGCCAAAAAGAGCGTGTTCGACGTGCTCGACAAGGGGTCGAACTTCGTGTGCGACACCAACGGGCCCGGTGAGGTGCCACCGGCCCGCTACAACAACTGGGTGCGCTACCGGCACAAGGCGACCGGGCGCAGCGTCTACCACCTCAACGCCCACGCCAACTCCAGCATCGACAACAACGGCCGGCCCGAGGACCTGCCCCGGACCGCCTGCGCCGAGCAACAGTTCCAGGCCCTGAAGAACTTGGCGGCTGCCAAGAAAGACTCCGGTCAGGTGATCGTCAGCGGCGACCTGAACGTCGACTTCAGCGCCGACCGGGCGTACGGGTACCAGAAGTTCCCCTGGAAGGTGTTCGAGGCCAACGAACTGCCGAACCTGCGCTCCTGCTACAACCTGTACGGCGAGAAGGGGAACGGGACGCACGGCAACCGGCACATCGACTACATCTACTTCTGGAAGCGCGTCGAGGAACACCGCGAGATGTGGATGACCGACTACAACATCGTCAGCGGCACCAACTCCGACCACAATGGCGTGGTGGCGGCGTTCACCATCTCGTCGTAGCCTCCGGCCCGGCGACCCCCGCCGGGTGCCCACCGGCGCACCGCCGTCGATTCCGACCGTCGACCATTGACACATCTCGTGGTCCACTCCATCGTCGGGGGAACCGTCTCCGCGTCGAAGGGTTCACCTGATGGTCGACACCACGCACACGTACGTCATCGTCGGAGCCGGGCCCGCCGGCCTGCAGCTGAGCTACTACCTCCAGCAGCAGGGTGCCGACTACCTGACGCTCGAGCGCGGCGCCGAGCCCGGTGGCTTCTTCCGGCGGTTCCCGCGCCACCGTCGGCTGATCTCGCTCAACAAGGTGCACACCGACAGCACCGACCCCGAGATCCGGTTGCGGTGGGACTGGAACTCGTTGCTCAACGACGACCCGGAGCTGCTGTTCCCGAAGTTCAGCCAGGAGTACCTGCCGGCGGCGGACGACCTGGTGAGCTATCTCGCCGAGTTCCAACGGGTCCACCAGCTCCGGGTCCGCTACGGCACCACGGTCGAGCAGATCAGCCGCGACGACGAGGGGTTCGTCGTGCGCACCGACCGGGGGGTCGTGCGGGCGCGCTGCCTGATCGTGGCGACCGGCTGGGGGCGGCCGTTCGTGCCGGACATCAAGGGCATCGAGTACGCCACCGGCTACGAGGAGATGGACGTCGACCCCGACCGCTACGCCGGCAAGCGGGTCCTGATCATCGGTAAGGGCAACTCCGCGTTCGAGACCGCCTCGGCGATCCTGGGCAAGGCGTCGATGGTGCACCTGGCCAGCCGGCAGCCGCTGCGGCTGGCCTGGAACACCAAGCACCCCGGTGACGTCCGGGGCCAGTACGGCGCGATCCTCGACAGCTACCAGTTCAAGACGCTGCACTCGGTGCTCGACTGCACCATCGACGAGATCCGGCCGGTCGACGGAAGGTTCCAGGTCTCCATCACCTACACCCACGCCCAGGGGGAGACCGCCGAGCTGGATTACCACGAGGTGCTGCGCTGCACCGGGTTCCGGATGGACACCTCCCTGTTCGACGCCGCCTGTGCCCCGGACATGGTGCGGGACGGCCGGATGCCCGGCCTGCGCCCCGACTGGCAGTCGAGCAACGTCGACGACCTGTACTTCGCCGGCACCATCGCGCAGGCGCGGGACGTGAAGCACGCCTCGTCGCCGTTCATCGACGGGTTCCGGTACAACCTGCGGACCTTCACCCGGCTGCTGCGCGAGCGCTACGACGACGTGCCGGTGCCGGTGGCCACGACGCCGGGGGAGCCGGCGTCGCTGACCAAGGTGATGCTGGACCGGGTCAACTGGAGTTCGGCGCTGTGGACCCAGTTCGAGTACCTCTGTGACGTGTTCGTCCGCGACGACGCCACCGGCGACTTCCGGCACTACGAGGACCTGCCGGAGGACTACGCCGTGGAGCGGTTCGCCGCCGCGTCGCACCTTTACACCCTCGCCCTGCGCTGGGGTCGCGACGACTACGGCGACGTCTTCGCCATCGACCGGCACCCCACGCCGGACCGGGCCCGGGAGAGCGCCTTCATCCACCCGGTGATCCGGCGGTACCGCCACGGCGAGCTGGTGGCCGAGCAGCACCTGTTGGAGGATCTGCTGGCCGAGTGGCGGCGGCCGGACCGGCACGTCGACCCGCTCGTCGAGTTCCTGACCGGGGACCTCACTGGCGGATCATGATCTCGTCGAGCGGCTTGCGGGCCAGGTCGGGGACCCGGGCGCCCGGGGCCGGGTACCCGACCGGCAGCACCAGGTTGGGGCGTTCCTCCGGCGGGCGCTCGCACACCTCGTTGAGGAACCGCATCGGGCTGGGCGTGTGGGTCAGTGTGACCAGGCCCGCGTGGTGCAGCGCGGAGATCAGCAGGCCGACCGCGATGCCGACGGACTCCTTGACGTAGTACGGCTTGGGGCTGTGCGGCCCCTGGTGCACCTCGAACACGACGATGACGGCGGGCGCGGTCTCCAGGAACGGCTTCTCCCAGTCGGTGCCGAGCTGGGCGATCGCCCCCAGCCACTCCTGTGGCGCGCGGCGCTGGTAGAAGTCGCGTTCCTCGGCCTCGGCCGCCTCACGTAGCCGGCGCTTGCGGGCCGGGTCGGTCAGCACGACGAACCGCCACGGCTGCACGTTGGCCCCGCTGGGGGCGGTCGACGCGGCCCGGACCGCCGCCTCGATCACCCCCTCGGGTATCGGGTCGGGCGCGAAGTCGCGTACCGAACGGCGGCCGGCCATCCGGTCGGCGAACGCCTCCGCCGCGCGGAGCATGTCCGCCGCCGGCCGGCGCTCGTGTCGGATCGGGACGGTGGGTAGCAGGACCGTGTCGGCCATCTGTCGCCTCCCTGCGATAACCGACCCGCCGGGCACCACGCAGCTAGTTCCACAGTGGACGCCACGCCCGTGGGTCGGCTGCTCCCAGCATTTCCGAGGCGGGCCGGTTCGTCGTTACGCCACCGTGCTGTCTTGCCGATCGGGCACGTCCGGAGCGGTCGCGGTGACCAGGGCGGCGACCACGTCGGTGAGTCGCCCCCCGGCCGCCGCCGCCCGCTGCCGGGTCGCCCCGTCACCGTCGGCGGCCAGCCCGGCCAGCCACCGCCCGACCCGGGGTCCGTCACCGGTTTCCGCCAACGCCGGCCGGGCCAGCTCGACCAGCTGCGCGGCGAGCACCCCGGCGGGCAGCAGCCGCCCGGTGCCCACCTCGACGCCGTGGCCACCCATCCCGTCCCGGGCGGCCCGCCAGTACGCCAGCCGCATCAGGTCCGGGTCGGTGCGGGGGCCCTCGTCGCCCCGGTCGACTGCCGCTCCGGCGACCATCGCCAGGGCCCGGACCAGGGCGGCGAACCCGGCGGACTCGGCGGCGGTGATCGGCATGTCAGCCACCCGGACCTCCAGGGTGGGGTGGCGTGCCGACAGCCGCATGTCCCAGAAGATCGTCCCGGAGTCGACCAGCGCGCCCGCGTCGAGCAGCAGGTCGATGTGGGCGTCGTACTGCTGTGCGGAGGTCACATACGGCGGCGGGCCGGCCACCGGCCAGCGCTGCCAGGTCAGGCTGCGCCAGCTCGCATAGCCGGTGTCGCGCTCACGCCAGTAGGGCGAGTTGGCGGTCAACGCCAGCAACACCGGCAGGTGCGGGCGCAGGTGGTTGCCGACCAGCACCGCCCGGTCCCGGTCCGGCTGCTCCACGTGTACGTGCACCGCGCAGATCGCCAGGTCGTCGTGCAACCCCCGGTAGGTGGCGTTGCCCCGGTCCTGGCGTGGCCCCTGGGTGATCGGCGGCGGCACGGCCCGGCCGAGCACCGGGGAGCCGGTGGCGACCACCCGCAGCCCGGCCCGGCCCGCCGCCGCCTGCAACGCCGCCCGGGCCTCGACGAGTTGCGCCTCGATGTCCGCCACCGCGTGGCAGGGATCGGTGCGGGTCTCGATCTGCAGCTCGGTGATCTCGCCACCCACCCGACCGCCGAGCGCCGGGCGGGCCAGGTCGACCACCGTGGCGGCCTCCGGCCTGACCTCGCCCCGCTCGGCGTCGACGACGAGGAACTCCTCCTCGACGCCGAGCAGGGGAATGGTCGACCCCGACCACTGTGCCGTAGTCATGCGCGCGTCCGACCCCTCGCCGTCGGTCGCTCGCCGACAGGGAGCAGCCTACGGCCCGTTCGGCCACGTCGTCATCAATGCCCCTCCACCGTGGACAACCGGTCGATCAGTCCGGCCAACAGGGCCGTTCGCTCCGGCATCCGGTCGAGCTGGACGTACTCGTCCCGGGCGTGCGCCCCACCACCCACCGCACCCAGCCCGTCCAGCGTCGGCACCCCCAACGCGGCGGTGAAGTTGCCGTCCGACGCGCCCGCCGCGTGCGCCCCGCCCAGGGTCGACAGGCCCAGTCGACCGGCGACCGACTGGGCGACGGCCAGCAGCGGCCGGGCCAGCTCCGGGGGCATCGGATGGCGGCCGATGCGGCCCTCCACCGCCACCGTCGCCTCGGGCAGGAACGGCACCAACCCGTGGATGGCCCGGTCGACGCGTTCGAGTTCGGCACTGGTCCACGCCCGTACGTCGACCGCCAGGCTGGCCAGCTCCGGCACCGTGTTGGTGGTGGTACCGGCCGCCAACAGCGTCGGGGTGACCGACGTGCCGGCGCTGTGCCCCGCGCCGAGGGCGCGCAGCGTGAGAATCTGGTGGGCGACCTCGACGGTGGCGTTCACCCCCCGCTGGGGCTCCACCCCGGCATGGGCGGCCCGGCCCCGCACGGTCACCCGGTACACCGAGCCCCCCTTGCGGGCCACCTTCACCTCCCCCTGCGGGGTGGCCGCCTCGCAGACCAGCACCGCGTCCGAGCGCTGCGCCTCGCGTTCGATCAACGGCCGGGACGTGCCCGAGCCGCTCTCCTCGTCGCAGGTGAGCAGCACCCCCACCCGGGAGCTGTCGGCCAGCAGGCCCAGTGCGGTGAACATCTGCACGATGCCGGCCTTCATGTCGCACACCCCGGGACCGGTGGCGACGTCCCCGCGTACGGTGAAGGGCCGGGTCCGGACGGTGCCGGCGGGGAAGACCGTGTCGAAGTGACCGAGCAGCAGCACCCGTTGCCGGGCCGCCGGCCACAGCAGGTGCGGCAGCCCGTCCACGACGACCCGTTCGGCGGGCCGGCCGAGCACCTCCTCGCCCCAACCCGCGAGCAGGTCGGCACAGGACTCCAGGCACGGCAGGTCATCGGGGGGCGACTCGGCGGACACCAGGACGCGCAGCCGGTCCACCATCTCGGGGCGGAGTTTCGTCGCAGCGTCGAGCAGATCGCGCGGATGGTCCATCGAGCCCTCCAGCTTCGAAGACGGTGACGGGCCTGGCCAGGCGACCCATCCACCATCGCAGCGTCGCCCGCGCACGGTCATCCGTTGCCGTGCTCACCGTCCCCGGCGTCGGTCAGCCGCGCCAGCCGGCCGTACAGGTAGCGCTGGCGGGGGAGGTTCGTCGACAGCCGGGCCGCGTGCGCGTACGCCGCCCGGGCCTCGGCGAGGCTGCCGCAGCGTTCCAGCAAGTGGGCGCGGGCGGCGTGCCGGCGGGGGTCGTCGCCGATGCGGGGATCGGCGGCCAGCGCGTCGAGCAGGCGCAGCCCGTCGACGGGACCCCGGGCCATCGCCACCGCCACCGCGTGGTTGAGCGCCACCACCGGGTTGTCCGAGATCCGCATCAGCACCTCGTAGAGGGCCACGATCTGCGCCCAGTCGGTCTCGTCGGCACTCGGTGCCTCGTCGTGCACCGCCGCGATCGCCGCCTGGAGCTGGTACGGCCCGACGTCCCCACGCGGCAGCACCGCGCTGATCAGGGCCACCCCCTCGGCGATCTGGTCGCCCCGCCAGCGGCGGCGGTCCTGCTCCGCCATCGGCACCAGCTCACCCTCCGGACCGACCCGGGCCGGGCCCCGGGCGTCGGTGAGCAACATCAACGCCAGCAGCCCGGTCACCTCCGGGTCGTCCGGGAGCAGCCGGTGCAGCAGCCGGGCCAGCCGGATCGCCTCGGTCGACAGGTCCACCCGGCGCAGGTGCGGGCCGGCGGTGCTCGCGTACCCCTCGTTGAAGACCAGGTAGAGCACCTGCCGGACGGCGTCGAGCCGGGCCGGGCGCTCGTCGGCGTCGGGCAGCGCGAACGGCAGCCCGCTGTCGCGGATGCGCTGCTTGGCGCGGGTGATCCGCCGGGTCATGGTGGCCTCGGGCACCAGGAACGCCCGCGCCACCTCGGCGGTGCTCAACCCACCGACCGCGCGCAGGGTCAAGGCGATCTGGGCGGCCGGCGGCAGCGCCGGATGACAGCACAGGAACAACAGGACCAGGCTGTCGTCGACCGGCTCCCGGTGGTCGGCCGCCGGGGCGATCCACCGCTGCGCCCGGCCCTCGTCGTCCTCCCGCCGACGCCGGGCCTGCCCGGCGCGCAGCAGGTCGGTCAGCCGCCGGGCGGCCACCGTGATCAGCCAACCCCGGGGGTGCTCCGGCAGCCCCTCGACCGGCCAGCGGGTCGCGGCGGCCAGCAGCGCCTCCTGGACGGCGTCCTCGGCGGTGTCGAAGTGGCCGTACCGGCGGACGACCGCGCCGAGGACCTGCGGCGCGAGCACGCGCAGCAGGTCCTCGACGGTGGACGGGCCCACGGGAACGGGTCAGCCGTCCAGGTCGTCGATGCCGTCGGCGACCGGCCGCACGTCGACGTACCCGCCCTCGGCGTCCGGGTCGACGAACCGGGCGGCGATCTCGGTCGCCCGGTCGAAGCTGACACAGTCGACGACGGTGAACCCGGCCAGCACCTCCTGCGTCTCCGGGTACGGCCCGTCGGTGACCACGGGCGTGCCCTGCCGCAGCCGCACCCGGCGGGCGTGCACCGGCGCGGTCAACCCCTGCCCGTCGACCAGCTCACCGGATTCGGCCAGCTCCTGGTGTACCGCCGCCATGTGGGCGTGCATCGCGGCGACCTGCTCCGGCGTCATCGGCGGCTGCGCGCCGGGCCGGCCGGCCATCGCGTCGTAGTCGCGCTGCGAGCCGTACAACATGATCATGTATTTCATGTTCTCTCCTCTCGGCCGGCCGTGGCCCGGCCGGACACCGGAGACGTCGGTGCCGCGGGGCCGATCCGGACACCGGCCCCGAGGTTAACCGCCGACCGGGCGGGGGACGCCCGGATGGCGACGGGTTACCTATCGTGGTCCCATGACGACGATGTGGGTCACGCTCGGGGTGGCGGCGCTGGTGACGGTCGGCACCCTCGGCTGGGTCGCCTGGCGCGACCGGGCCCGCACCGCCGGGGCCGAGGACCGGGCCGCCAGGCTGGACGCCCAGGCCAGACAGCACCGGTACGAGGCGGGACGCCACCTCGCCCAGGGCGACACGATCCGCCGGGGCCAGGAGCACCACTGACCGTCCGGTCGGGTCGGTCCGGGCCCCCCATGGTCAACGGGACGTCGGCCGGGCATGATCGTTCCACGGTCGGGGTACCACCGGCCGCAGGACCGGGACGCCTGGGAGGCACACGGTGACGGCAGGCTCACGACGCCGCTCGCACGGACCACTGGTCGCCGCGTTGACGGCGCTGGTGGTGGCGGTCGGCTGTGCTGCCGGCGGGGTGCGGGAGAACGCCCCGCAGGCACCCCGGGAACCGGCCCCACGACAGTCGTCGCGCCCGGCGGCACCGGCCTCGCCCGAGGCGGAGACCACCCGCGCCGACGGCACCACCAGCGTGGCCGAGTTCAAGAGCGACATCGACGACGCCGTCACCATCGCCGAACGCTACTGGGCCGCCCAGTTCCGGACCTCCGGGCAGCAGTTCCGGCCGATCCGCCAGGTCCTGCCCTACCAGCGGGAGGGTGAGATCTCCTGCGGCGGCCAGGCGCTGCCCCGCAACAACGCGGTCTACTGCTCCCAGGGCGACTTCATCGCCTACGACGTCAACTGGTCGGTGGCGGCGTTCCGGCAGGTCGGTGACGCGTTCGTGTTCTACCTGCTGGGCCACGAGTACGCCCACGGCATCCAGATCCGGCTCGGCATCCGCGCCAACTTCACCATCCAACAGGAGTTGCAGGCCGACTGCATGGCCGGGGCGTACCTCGGCGACTCGGTACGCGACGGCACCCTCAAGCTCGACGCCGGCGACCTGGACGAGTTCCGTGAGGGGCTGCTCGCCGTCGGCGACGACCCCGACCAGCCGTGGTTCGCCGAGGGGTCGCACGGCACCGCCGAACAGCGCACCGACTGGTTCTTCCGCGGCTACGAACGGTCCCTGGACGCCTGCAACCTCGGCTGAGGACCACGTCACGTCCGGGTGGTACGGCGGCGCGCGTCCCGGGCCGGGCTGGCAGGATCGCCCGGAGACCACCCGCGACCGCCAGGAGGATTCCGCTGAGCAGC
Organism: Micromonospora sp. CA-248260; assembly: GCF_050942205.1. NCBI lineage: Bacteria > Bacillati > Actinomycetota > Actinomycetes > Micromonosporales > Micromonosporaceae > Micromonospora > Micromonospora sp. CA-248260. The sequence goes on from NZ_CP192021.1 coordinate 3,184,643, forward strand.
CCACACCCCGCCGCCGTGCTCTTCGACATGGACGGCACCCTGGTCGACAGCGAAAAGCTCTGGGACGTCGCCCTGCACGAGTTGGCCGCCGTCTACGGCGGCACGCTGACCGGCCCGGCCCGTCGGGCGATGATCGGCACCGCGATGGCCGCGTCGATGCGCATCCTCCACGACGACCTCGGTCAACCCGAGCGGGACCCCCAGGCCAGCGCCGAGTGGATCAACGCGCGGATCCTGGAACTGTTCCGCACCGGGCTGCGTTGGCGGCCGGGCGCGTTGACCCTGCTGCGGGCGGTCCGCGCCGCCGGCATCCCCACCGCCCTGGTCACCTCCAGCGGCCGGCCCCTGGTCGAGGTCGCCCTGGACACCCTCGGCCGGGACAGCTTCGACGCCGTGGTCTGCGGCGACGAGGTCGACTCGGCCAAGCCGCACCCCGAGCCGTACCTGACCGCTGCCCGGCTGCTCGACGTGCCGATCGGCCGGTGCGTGGCGATCGAGGACTCGCCGACCGGGGTGGCCAGCGCGCTCGCCGCCGGCGCGGCGGTGCTGGCCGTACCGGCGGAGGTGCCGGTGCCGCCGGCCGACGGCGTACACCAGGTGGAGAGCCTGACCGCCGCTGATCTGGAGCTGCTGGCGGCGCTGCTCGGCGAGCCACCCGGCTGAGCCGCCGTCACCCACGGGGGCGGCCGGCCCGCCGTGACCGGCGGGGCGGGTGGCGCGGGCCGGTCACGGCGAAGGGGTCCCGCCGACCGGCGGAACCCCTTCGCGGCGGACGGGATCAGTCGTGCGCGATCGCGCCCAGCACGTTGATCCGGGCCGCCCGCACCGCCGGCAGCACCGCCGCCACCACGCCGATAATCGCCGCCAGCAGCAGGAACAGCCCCATCTGACCCCACGGCAGGATCAGGTCGGTGATGCCGTCGTCCTTGAGCGCCCGGACCACCGCGGCACCGAGACCGACGCCGACCACGATCCCGAGCAGCGCCCCGAAGACCGAGATCACCACCGCCTCCACGGTGATCATGCGCATGGTCTGCGCCCGGCGCAGCCCGATCGCCCGCAGCAGGCCCAGCTCGCGGGTCCGCTCCAGCACCGACAGGGCCAGGGTGTTGACGATGCCGAGCACCGCGATCACGATGGCCAGCGCCAACAGGATCTGGATCATCGTGAGCAGGCTGTCCAGCGAGCCGGTCTGCTGCTCGATGAACGCGTCCCGGTCGGCCACCGACACCTCGGGGCTGTCCACGAGTAGCGCCTCCACCTGCGGCTGCACGTCCGCCACCCGGGTGCCCGGGGCCAGCTGGATGAACCCCTGGTTGGGCTTCGGGATGGCGAAGTCCTTCACCGCCTGCGGCGGCAACTGCACCGGGCTGGTCAGCTCGGAACTCTCGTAGATGCCGCTGACCGTGTAGGTGCGCGGCTCACCCCGGGAGGCCTGCACCGTCACCGTCGAACCGACCGAGATGTTGCGGGACTCCGCGGCGTCCGAGCTGAACAGCATCTGGTCCGGGCCGAGCCGGCTGATGTCACCGGCGGTCGCCTTCGCCCCGAAGATCCGCTGCAACGCCGTCACGTCGCTGGACGCGGCCAGCCAGGTGACCTTCCCGTCGACCATGCCCATGTCGCCGTACTCGCCGTCGGCCAGCTGCACACCGGGCAGCGCCGCCACCTTCGTCAGCACCGCCGGGTCGAAGCTCGCCGGCCGTGGGCCGGTCGACGCCCCCGAGATCACCAGCTCGGCCTTGATGGTGTCCTGGGCCAACGCGCCGATGCTGCCCTTCGCCGAGTCCAGGATCACCGTCACCCCGGTCACCAGGGCGATGCCGACCATCAGCGCCGCCGCCGTGATCGCCGTCCGGCGCGGGTTGCGACCGGAGTTGAGTCGACCCAGCTTGCCCGGCACCGACCAGGCGAAGATCGCCCCCAGCAGGGAGACCACCGGGCGGCTGATCAACGGAGTCAGCAGCGCCACCCCGATGAAGGCGAACAGCACCCCACCCAGGATGACCGCCAGCGTGTTGTCCCCGGCGTTGCCGCTGAGCCCGAGGAACAGCAGCACCGCGCCGATCCCGGTGATCACCCCACCGGTCACGGTGATCCGGGTCAGCGGCCGGTCCGGGTTGGCCACGTCCTGCATCGCCGCGATCGGCGGGATGCGCGACGCCCGCAGCGCCGGCAGCAGCGCCGCCACCACCGTGATCACCAGACCCACCGCGAAGGAGCCGATCACCGCCGAGGCCGGCACCCCGATGCCCGCCAGCGTCAGCCCTCCGGCCAGGTTGCCGAAGACGTACGCCAGCAGCGCGCCGATGCCGATGCCGGCGCCCAACCCCAGCACCGAGGCGATCAGGCCGATCGCCACCGCCTCCAGCACCACCGAACCGATGATCTGCCGACCGCTGGCCCCGATCGCCCGCATCAACGCCAGCTCCCGGGTCCGCTGCGCCACGATGATCGAGAAGGTGTTCAGGATGAGGAACGTGCCCACCAGCAGCGCGACGGCGGCGAAGCCGAGCAGGATCTTGTTGAAGAAGGACAGCCCCTCCTTCAGGCTCGCCGAGGCGTCCGCCGACAACTGCGCGCCGGTCTTGACCTCGAAGCCGTCGCCGAGCGTCCGGGCCACGTCGTCGCGCAACGCCGAGTCGCTGACCCCGTCGGCCGCCCGGACCGTGACGTTGGTGAAGACGTCCCGCTCACCCAACAGCAACCGCTGCGCCACCGGCGTGGTGAAGGCGACCTCGTTGACCCCGCCGATCGAATCCCGGTCACCGCTGTACCCGAAGATCCCCACCAGGGTGAAGGTCTGCTTCGGCGACAGCGGGGTCAGCACCCCGACCCGGTCGCCGACCTTCACCTTGCCCGCCTGCGCCAGCGCCGCGTTGACGACGATCTCGTCGTCCGCCCGGGGCTCGTGCCCCTCGCGCAGCTTCACCAGGTCGCTCTCGCCCTGCCAGTTCGACCCGAGCTGCGGCGGCCCGAACGAGGTGACCACCTTGCCGTTGCTGCCGATCAGCTGGGCCCCGTCGGTGGCGACCACGCCGGTGGCCTCGGCGACCCCGGCGACCGCGCCGATGCGCTGCACCGTCGCCGCCGGCACCGTGGTCGGCACCTGCTCACCCTGCATCTCGCTGAGCGCCACCTTGGGCTTGCCGGCGACGTTGACGTCGATGCCCTCGTACGCGTCGGCGAAGACCGCGTCGAACGAGCGGCCCAGGGTGTCGGTGAGCACGAACGCCCCCGAGACGAACATGACGCCCAGCACCACGGCCAGGCCGGACAACAGCAGGCGCACCTTGCGCGCCAGCAGACTCTTGAGGGTGGCCCGCAACATCAGCCGGCCACCTCGACCGGGGTGTCCAGCTTCTTCATGGTGTCCAGGACCGTGTCGGCGGTCGGCTCGATCAGCTCCGAGACGATCTGCCCGTCGGCCAGGAAGACCACCCGGTCGGCGTACGCGGCGGCGGTCGGGTCGTGGGTGACCATCACGATGGTCTGCCCGTGCTCACGTACCGAGTTGCGCAGGAAGTTGAGCACCTCCGCGCCGGAGCGGGAGTCCAGGTTGCCGGTGGGCTCGTCGGCGAAGATCACCTCGGGGCGGGCGACCAGCGCCCGCGCGCAGGCGACCCGCTGCTGCTGACCCCCGGAGAGCTGCGACGGCCGGTGCCCCAGCCGGTCCCGCAGGCCGACGGTGTCGATGACCGTGTCGTACCAGGCCGGGTCGGGCTTGCGGCCGGCGATCGACATCGGCAGCAGGATGTTCTCCTGGGCGGTGAGCGTGGGCAGCAGGTTGAACTGCTGGAAGATGAAGCCCACCTTGTCCCGGCGCAGCTTCGTCAGGCCCGAGTCACCCAGCCCGGTCACCGTCGTGTCGCCGATCTGCACGGTGCCCTTGCTCACCGAGTCCAACCCGGCCAGGCAGTGCATCAACGTCGACTTGCCGGAGCCCGACGGGCCCATGATCGCGGTGAACCTGCCCCGCTCGAACTCGGCGCTGACCCCGCGGAGCGCGGCGACCTGCGCCTCGCCGGTGCCGTACACCTTCCACACGTCGTTCGCCCGGGCCGCGGCCTGCGCATGCCGGCCTACCGTCGCGGTCACGTCATCTACCTCTTCCGTCTGGCTGTGTGTGCCCCCACCGCCCCCGCTGGTCGGTGGGGTCGATCCCATCCTCGGTGCCGGTCGGTGGAGATCCGTCCGACCACGGGGTGACCCGAGGCGGATTTCCCGCTGCGGGTCGGCCCGGAGCCCGACTCAGGGTTGCCCCTGAGTCGACGACCGGTCACTGTTCGTCGCGCCGCCTGCGGCGGTGCCGACGCCGACGCTAGAACCTGACGCCGTGTCATGGTCAACCGCGCCGCGCCGTCTTTCGTCACGGTAGGTGAGCGGGGCAACGCTGCCGTCCGCCCACCGGCCTCACTGCGGGTACACCCCGAGGGGGACCCGCCATCACCCGGCTACGTCCCGGGGCGGACCCGCCACCACCCGGCTACGCCTTGGGGCGGACCAGCCCCGACTCGTACGCCAGCACCACCGCCTGCACCCGGTCGCGCAGCCGTAGCTTGGTCAGCACGTGCCCGACGTGGGTCTTGATGGTCGTCTCGCTGACCGACAGCGCGGCGGCGATCTCCGCATTGGACAACCCCCGGGCCACCTGGACGAGCACCTCGCGTTCCCGCTCGGTCAACGTGCCCAACGCCTTCGGTGGGCTCGCCGCCGGGTCCGGCAGCACGGTGGCGAACCGGTCCAGCAGCCGCTTGAGGATGCGCGGCGCCACCACCGCCTCCCCGGCGGCCACCGTCCGGATGGCGGTGACCAGGTCGTCGGCCGGCACGTCCTTGGCCAGGAACCCGCTCGCCCCGGCCCGCAACGCCCCCACCACGTACTCGTCGAGGTCGAAGGTGGTGAGGATGAGCACCCGCACCGGCAACCGGGCGTCCACGATCGCCCGGGTCGCGGCCACCCCGTCCATCCGGGGCATCCGGATGTCCATCAGCACCACGTCGGGCAGCAGCCGGCGGGACAACTCCACCGCCTCCTGACCGTCCCCGGCCTCGGCCACGATGTCCAGGTCGTCCTCGGTGCCCAACACCATCCGGAACCCGGTACGCAGCAACGGCTGGTCGTCGGCGAGCAGGATGCGCACCGGCCGCCCCGGCGCGCGGGCGGGCCCCCGCACCTCGTCCGGCACGACGGAAGGGGAGCTGCCGTACGTCTCGCCCATCTGCTCTCCCCGTTCTGCCGCCGTCACGTCGGGACCGCCCCGACCGGTTCCACCGGGATCCGGGCGTACACCCGGAAGCCGCCACCGGGACGTGGCCCGGTGTGCAGGATCCCACCGTAGAGGCCGACCCGTTCCCGCATACCGACCAACCCGTGCCCGATCCGGTCGGGTTCCGGCCCGGGACCCCGCCCGGTGTCGGTGACCACCACCGTCAGGCAGCCGTCCGTCACCCCCAGCCGGACCGTCGCGGTGGCCCGTCCGGCGTGCTTGAGCGCATTGGTCAACGCCTCCTGCACGATCCGGTAGACGGTCAGCGAGATGCCCTCCTCGACCGTCGGCACCGGGTCCGCGACCTCCAGGGTGACCGGGAGCCCCGCCTCGCGTACCTGCTCGGCCAGCGCGGCGATGCCGGCCAGGCCGGGCTGCGGGGTGAGGTCGGCGGCCGGCTCGGCGTCGGTACGCAGCACGTCCAGCAGTCGCCGCATCTCCCGCAGCGTGACCCGACTGGTGTCCTCGATCGTGGCGATCGCCTCGTCGGCGGCGGCCAGGTCCCGCCGCAGCACCCGCCGGGCCCCGGTGGCCAGCACCCCCATCACACTGACGTGGTGGGCGACCACGTCGTGCAGCTCCCGGGCGATCCGTCGCCGCTCGTCGGCCACCGCCTGCTCGGCCAGCGACCGTTGGTTCTCCTCGGCCACCCGGGCCCGTTCCCGCAGCGCCCGCAGCGAGGTGCGCCGGGCCCGCACCGCCCGCCCCACCGCGTAGGCGAGCAGCGCGGTCAGCAGGTTGTTGAGCACCAGGTACGCCGGGCCGACGTCGAGCCCGGTGTCCAGTGGGGTGAGCACGTTGAGCGCCGCCACCGGCACCCACAGCAGCACCGTGGCGGCGACCGCCGGGAGCGCCGGCCGGTTGACCGTCATCGTGTAGGTCAGCACCAGGAACGTCAGGCTCTGCGTGGTCGGGGCGTGCCCGAGCACCGCCGGCACGGCCAGGGTGGCCAACGCGGCCCCCACCGCAGGCCACGGGGCGACCCGCCGCAGCGCCACCGGCGCGGCGCACAGCAGGCTCCAGGCCAGCGCGGACGGCAGTTGCCGAGGCCAGAACTCGCGGGGGGTGATCAGGATGAAGGCGACCTCCAGCACCACCAGCGCGACGGCGAAGAGAGCGTCACCGGCCAACGGCCGGCGCACCCACCAGCGCTCGCCCCCCTCGGTCATACCGTGACGCTAGCCGCCCGGCGGGCCGTCCGGTCGTCGCCGACGGTGAACCTCGTCTCCTCCTCGCGGATGAGCCGGTCTCCGACCCGCCGACCCGTTACTCGTCGGCACCCGGGGTGGCCGGTCGGGACCGGGCGTCGCGCAACGGGTCGGCCGCCCCGGCCCGCTGCGGGAACGGCGGCGGGGTGCCGCCGAAGGTCGGGCAGTGCGCCTGGTGGTTGCACCAGTCGCAGAGCCGACTCGGTCGGGGCCGGAAATCCTGCCGCACGGTGGCCTGCTCGATGGCCTGCCAGAGCGCCACCACGGTGCGCTCGAACCGCAGCAGCTCCTCGGCGTCGGGGGAGTAGTCGCAGACCTCGGCGTCCTTGAGGTAGAGCAGGCGCAGCACGCGGGGCACCACGCCCCGGGTGCGCCACAGCACCAACGCGTAGAACTTCAGCTGGAACAGCGCCCGGGCCTCGAACGCCTCCCTCGGCGCACCGCCGGTCTTGTAGTCGACGACCCGCAGCGCCCCGTCGGGGGCCACGTCGAGCCGGTCGACGTAACCACGGATGAGCAGCTCGTCGTCGACCACCGCGGAGATCAGGCTCTCCCGCTCGGCGGGCTCCAGCCGGCGCGGATCCTCCACCGCGAAGTAACCCGCCAACAGCGCCGTCGCCGAGCGGAGGAACTCGGCCGTGCCCGCCTCGTCGCCCGGGCCGAACAGGCCGGCCAGCTCGGGCTGCTCGGTGACCAGCCGGTCCCACTGCGGGACGACCAGGTCACCGGCGGCGTCGGGGGTGCGCCCGCCCGCCGGCAGGTCGAACAACCGCTCCAGCACCGCGTGCACCAGGGTGCCCCGGGCCTGCTCGACGCTGGGTCGCTCGGGCAACCGGTCGATGCTGCGGAACCGGTAGAGCAGCGGGCAGGTCTTGAAGTCGGCGGCCCGTGACGGCGACAGTGAAGCCCGGACCGTGGCGGGCAACGCCGCCGGAGGATGCTGCTGGTCGGTCACCGGTTCCGCCGTCATGCCCCGAAGGTTAGGGCACCGGTGTGACACCACCGCGCTCGCCGCACCGGGCATGATCGAGTCGGCGCGTAGCATCGGGGCGGTGGAGTCCCGTCCCCGCGCACCGCGCCGGCCCCGCCGGGGTGCCGGCCTGACCGTCGGCCGGGTGTTCGGGGTGCCGCTGCACCTCAACCTGTCGATGCTGCTGCTCACCCTGCTGGTGACCGTCACCTATGCCGAGTTCGCCCGGGACCGCCTCGGGCTGTCCCCGCTCGGCGGCTACCTGATCGGTCTCGGCTTCGTGGTGTCGCTGCTCGGTTCCGTCCTGCTGCACGAACTGGGGCACGCGCTGACCGCCCGCCGCTACGGCATCGGTGTGCGCGGGATCACCCTGGAACTGCTCGGCGGCTACACCGAGATGGACCGGGACGCCCCCAACCCCCGGGTGGAGCTGCTGGTCGCCCTGGCCGGCCCGGCCGTCTCGGCGCTGCTCGGCGGGATCGCCGTGGCCGCCACGCTGGCCGCCCCCGACCACACCCTGGCCCACCAGCTCGCGCTGCAACTGGCACTGAGCAACGTCATCGTGGCCGTGTTCAACGTGCTGCCCGGCCTGCCCCTGGACGGCGGCCGGGCGCTGCGCGCCGTGCTGTGGCGGCTCACCCGGGACCGGCACCGGGCCACCGAGATCGCCGGCTGGGTCGGGCGGGCCGTCGCGGTGGCCACCGCCGGGCTGGTCGTGCTGCTCACCATCCAGCGGATCCTGGTGCCGCTGGCGTTGCCGCTGATGCTGCTGGTCGCGATCACCCTCTGGCGGGGCGCCGGCCAGTCGATCCGGTACGCCCGGATCAGCCGCCGGGTGCCGCTGCTCGACCTGGGCCGGCTGGCCCGCCCGGTCCACGCCGTACCCACCGGCACGCCACTGGCCGAGGCGCAGCGTCGGCACGCCGAGCAGGGCCCGCCCCGGTCCGCCCTCCTGGTCGTCGACGGCGCGGGCCGGCCCGTCGCCCTGGTCGACCCGGCGGCGGCGGACGCCGTACCGGTGGACCGTCGGCCCTGGTTGGGGGTGGACGCGGTGGCCCGGCCGCTGACCGCGCTGCCGACCCTGCCGCTCGGTCTCGACGGCGAGCGGCTGATGGCGGCCGTCCAGGCCCACCCGGGCGCACGGTACGTGGTGACGGCAGGCGAAGATGTGGTCGGCGTTCTGCACACCGCGGATCTCGCCCAGGTCCTCGAACCCACACGGAAGATGAACAGGTGACCGCAGCACATCCCCCCACCCTCCCGGCCCGCAACGGCACACCGACGCCCACCGCCCCAGCGGAGCTGCCCCCGGTGCACCGGGGACCGTTCCGCCCCGGTGACCGGGTGCAGCTGACCGACCCGAAGGGGAGGATGCACACCGTCACCCTGGAGCCCGGCAAGGAGTTCCACACCCACCGGGGCATCCTGGCGCACGACGCGTTGATCGGGCAGCCCGACGGCAGCGTGGTCAGCACCGCCGGCGGCGGGACGGCGTTCCTGGCGCTGCGTCCCCTGCTCTCGGACTACGTGCTGTCCATGCCGCGCGGCGCCCAGGTGATCTACCCGAAGGACTCGGCGCAGATCGTCGCCATGGGCGACGTCTTCCCCGGTGCCAAGGTGCTGGAGGCCGGTGCCGGCTCCGGGGCGCTGAGCTGCTCGCTGCTGCGCGCCGTCGGCACCGGCGGCGAGCTGCACTCCTACGAGGTGCGCGACGACTTCGCCCAGATCGCCCGGCGCAACGTGGAGGCGTTCTTCGGTGCGCCGCACCCGGCCTGGCGGTTGCACGTCGGCGACGTCGCCGACTGCCCGGAGACCGGGTTCGACCGGATCATCCTGGACATGCTCACCCCGTGGGAGACCCTGGACATGGTCGAGCGGGCGCTGCTGCCCGGCGGCGTGTTCATCGGCTACGTGGCGACCACCCCGCAGCTGTCCGAGCTGGTCGAGGCGCTGCGCGAGCGGGGCGGCTGGACCGAGCCGCGGGCCTGGGAGTCGCTGGTGCGCGACTGGCACGCCGAAGGGCTCGCCGTCCGCCCCGACCACCGGATGATCGCGCACACCGCGTTCCTGGTCTCCGCGCGTAAACTCGCTCCGGGTGTCACCGCCCCGCCGCGTCGCCGCAAGCCCAGCAAGGGCGCGGAGGCGTACGCCGAGCGCAAGCAGGCGCTGCGCGAGGCAGCGGCGGCCCGGGAGGCGGCGGCGCAGGCCACCGCAGCCGCGTCGGCCGCCGGAGCCGACGAGGTGGACCGGCCGTGACGGCGGAGCGGAGCAGCTGGGCGTGAACGGGCAGAACCCGACGGCCGGTGCGGGCCGACGGTGCGACCGCAGGGAGTGGGCATGAGTCGGCCGGGGTTCGGCGGCGGTGAACTGCCGGCCGTGTTCCCGGACTGGTCGCCGTACCAGGACCTGGAGTCGGCGGCGCGGGCCTACCTGCGTGACCCGGACATCGCCCTGGAGGCGCTCGGCGGGGTGCTGCGCGGCGCCTCGGTGCTCGGCTTCACCCTGGAACGCTTCGTCAACGAGGTCAACGGGGTATGGCAGGAGGTCGTCGTCTGCGACGGCAGCCGGCTGGTGCTCTGGCACGGCGAGGACGTGCCGCCGGGGGAGGGTCCCCCCGGGTCGATGACCTCGTCGCTGCGGGTGGTGCCGGTCTCCACCGTCACGGAGGTCGGCTGCCGACGCCGCTTGACCCGGGCCGACAACGGTGAGGTACGGGTCGACAGCATCGACGTCTACCTGCTGCTCACCTCACTGGACGAGGCCCCACCCGGCGACGAGATGGTCGGTGCGCCCCGGCACGACGCGCTGCGTTTCGGCAAGACCCTCGACGACGGCGGTGCCGGTCAGATCGCCCGGTTGGAGGAGTTCGCCCGCCTGGTCGCCTCGGTGGTCGGCCGTCCGCTGCTGTGACACCACCGCCGGGCCGGGGCGACGGTCGCCCGCCCCGGCCGCTCCGCCGACCGGCCCGCCCCGCCGGGTGTCGGCTGGCCGGGTGGCGGTGCGTTCTGTCGGGAAGTGGTCAGTCGTCCGCGGCCTCGGGGCCGGCCACCTCGACGCCGTCGCTGCCGCGTACCACGTGGATGCAGTCACCCGGGCACTCCTTCGCGGAGTCGATCACTTCCAGCCGCAGGTGTTCCGGCACGTCGACCCGGCTGCCGGGGGCCAGCCGCAGCTCACCGTCGGTGCCCTTGACGTACGCCAGGCCGTCGACGTCGAACTCGAAGACCTCCGGCGCGTACTGCACGCAGAGCCCGTCACCCGTGCAGAGATCCTGGTCCACCCAGACCTGCAACTGGTCGGTCGCGACGTCACTCACCCGGCACCCCCCATGTTCTCCCGTCCCACCCCACGACGGTACCCGAACGGCCGGACCTGCCCCTCAGGCGTACCTTGGCGATCAAGGTTCAGTGACGAGGGCGTTGCGTGGGACCGAATCGGCCTCATAGCGGCTAGTGTTAGGGCAGAACGTTCAAGCCCCCCGGGGAGGTGGGACGTGGCACGCAGCGACGACGCGGACTCGCGCGCCGCACGGTGGGAGAAGGAGGCCCACGATCTCTCCACGCAGGTCGCGTTCCTTCAAGAGGAACTCGCTCTGGTGCGGCGCAAGTTGACCGAAAGCCCCCGACACGTCCGGCAGCTCGAAGAGCGGCTGGCGGCCACCCAGGCACAGTTGGCGCGGCTCACCGAGAACAACGACCGGCTCGTGAGCACCCTCAAAGAGGCTCGCGCGCAGATCGTGACGCTCAAGGAGGAGATCGACCGGCTGGCGCAGCCGCCGTCCGGCTACGGTGTCTTCCTCGCGCGACACGACGACGGCACGGTGGACATCTTCACCGGCGGACGCAAGCTCCGAGTAGCCGTCTCACCCTCACTGGACGCCGAGGAATTGCGGCGTGGCCAGGAGGTCCTGCTCAACGACGCGCTCAACATCGTCGACGCGTTCGGCTACGAGCGGGTCGGCGAGGTGGTGATGCTCAAGGAGATCCTCGCGGGTCCCGAGGGCAGCCCGGGCGACCGGGCGCTGGTGGTCTCGCACTCCGACGAGGAGCGCATCGTCCACCTGGCCGACACCCTGATCGGCACCGCGATCAGGGCCGGCGACTCGCTCATGATCGAGCCCCGCTCGGCGTACGCCTACGAGCGGATCCCGAAGAGCGAGGTCGAGGAGTTGGTGCTGGAGGAGGTGCCCGACGTCGACTACACCGACATCGGCGGCCTCCAGTCGCAGATCGAGCAGATCCGCGACGCGGTGGAGCTGCCCTTCCTGCACGCCGACCTGTTCCGCGAGCACCAGCTCCGGCCGCCGAAGGGCATCCTGCTCTACGGTCCGCCGGGCTGTGGCAAGACGCTCATCGCCAAGGCGGTGGCCAACTCGTTGGCCAAAAAGATCGCCGAGCGGCTGGGCAAGGACCGGCACACCAGCTTCTTCCTCAACATCAAGGGTCCGGAGCTGCTCAACAAGTACGTCGGTGAGACCGAGCGGCACATCCGGCTGATCTTCCAGCGGGCCCGGGAGAAGGCCGGGGAGGGCACCCCGGTCATCGTGTTCTTCGACGAGATGGACTCGATCTTCCGGACCCGTGGCTCCGGTGTCTCCTCCGACGTGGAGAACACCATCGTCCCGCAGCTGCTCAGCGAGATCGACGGTGTCGAGGGCCTGGAGAACGTCATCGTGATCGGCGCCTCCAACCGGGAGGACATGATCGATCCGGCCATCCTGCGCCCCGGCCGGCTCGACGTGAAGATCAAGATCGAGCGTCCGGACGCCGAGGCGGCCAAGGACATCTTCTCCAAGTACATCCTCGTCGGCCTGCCCCTGCACGCCGACGACCTGGCCGAGCACGGCGGCGAGCCCCAGGCCACCGTGGCCGCCATGATCGACGCGGTCGTGCTGCGGATGTACTCGGAAACCGAGGAGAACCGCTTCCTCGAGGTGACCTACGCCAACGGTGACAAGGAAGTCCTCTACTTCAAGGACTTCAACTCCGGCGCGATGATCCAGAACATCGTCGACCGGGGAAAGAAGATGGCGATCAAGGAGTTCCTCACCTCGGGGCGCAAGGGGCTGCGGTTGCAGCACCTGCTCGACGCCTGCGTCGACGAGTTCCGGGAGAACGAGGACCTGCCCAACACCACGAACCCGGACGACTGGGCCCGCATCTCCGGCAAGAAGGGCGAGCGGATCGTCTACATCCGCACGCTCGTCTCCGGCGGCAAGGGCACCGAGGCCGGCCGCTCCATCGAAACCGCCAGCAACACCGGCCAGTACCTCTGACCGGCCGACCGGACGGGCCCGCGACGCGACGCGTCGCGGGCCCGCTCGTGTACGTCACCCACTGTTAACCGCACCACCCCGCGTCGGGTGGGTGGAATGCCGGCCGCGTCGCTAGACTTCCCCGACCGCGTAGTCGACTCCGAGGAACCGCGTGCCGCCCGAGCTCACCGTCGCCGATCCGCCGCTGTCCCCGGCGGTGGATCAGACACCCCCCACCGTCGCGCCGCGCCGGCCGGCCCGCCGTTGGCGGTGGATCCCGCTCCTGCTCGCCGCGCTGGTCGCCGCATGGGCCGTACCCCTCGCCGGACACGCCCTGCACCGGGACTGGCTCCTGCCCCCGGTCGTGCTGATCGCCACGGCCAGCCTGCTGCGCGGCGGCCGTACCCTGCTCGACCGGCTGATGCTCGCCCTGGGCCTGCTGCTCGGCCTGACCGCGATCGGTGGCCTGGTCTTCCCGGTCTGGCCCTGGGGGATGCGGCCGGTGCCGCTCACCGGGACCGCCCTCACCGGGCTCGTCCTCGCCGCCGCCGTGCTACGCCGCCGCCCCCGGTTGCCCCGGCCCGGCTGGGCCGACCTGTTCCCGCTGGCCGGCGCCGCCGCCATGGTGGTCTACCTGCGGCAACCCTGGCAGCGAGCCACCGACCTCGCCGACCGGCTCACCGTCCTCGGCGCGGGCGAGGACAACTGGCGGCACCTGGCGCTGTTCGACGCCATGGGCCGCCTCGACGGCTACACCTTCGTCGACCCGGCCGCCGCCCGGGAGCAGATCACCGCCCAGCTCATCTACTATCCGCAGGGCTGGCACCTGGTCACCGCCCTGCTCGACGGCTTCCTGACCCCCACCGGGCCGCGCGTCGACGCCCTCGTCGCCCACTACTTCGGCTGGACCATCGCCGGCTTCGGACTGTTCACCCTCGTGCTGATCTGGGCAGCCCAACGGCTGGCCGGCCCGATCCACCTGCTGCACCGCACGGTGCTGACCGTGGTCGTCGGCGCGCTGGTGCTCGGCACCCAGCTGCCCCGCCTGCTCAACGCCGGCTACCCCACCGAGGTGCTCGGGCTGACCCTGACCGTCCTGATCGCCACCCTGGTCGCCCGGCCCGTCCCCGGCACCCGGGAGCAGGTCGTGCTGCTGTGCGCCCTGCTCGCCGCCGTCGGGTTCACCTACTACCTCTTCCTGCCCGCCGCCGCCGTGCTGGTCCTGTGCTGGGTGCTCACCCACTGGCGGGAGGCACTGCGCCGGTGGTTCACCGTGCTGACCGTCGGCCTGGCCGGCGCCGCTCTCGCCCTGATCGCCCCGCTGCTCGGCGTGCTGCGGGCCGGGCAGACCGAGGCGCTGGTCATCGGCTCGTCCCAGGCCGTCGAGGGCTGGCGGGCGCTGATCTGGCTCGGCGGCATCGTCGGGGTGGCCCTGCTCGTCCAGGTCGCCCGCGCCGATCCGGCCTGGCGGCGCTGGCTGCTGGTCTGCGTCGTCGGCGCGGCCCTGCCGCTGACCATCGCGCAGATCAACACCGACGCCGGGGTGACCCCGGGCTACTACTTCGTCAAGGGCACCCACCTGGCCACCGCGTTGCTCATCGTCGGCACCGCCGGGGTGGTCCGGTTACTGCCGGTGCCCCGGCCCGCCCTGAGTTGGCGGGGGGCCGGCAGCACCACGGCGGGGGTGCTGGCCGCCGCACTCACCATGACGGTCGCGGTGGCGCTCTGCGGGGTCACCGGCTGGCACCGCAGCCTGCTCGTGGTCGACGAGCAGACCTGGGCGCAGCGGTGGGTCCACCAGGACCTCGCCCTGCCGTCCAGAGTGGCCTGGGTGTGCGCCGACGCCCAACAGCGCTATCCCGAGGTGCCGGGCACCACCACCCTGGTCATCGACCGGGGGCCGATGCGGTCCTACCTGATCTCGCTGTGCCTGTCGGCCCTGCACGGCACCACGGCGGCCACCGATCCGGGCATCTACAGCCTGCCGTTCCTCGAACCGGACCGCACCGACATCATCGTCCGCCGGGTGGCCGGCCCCGTCCGGTTCATCACCTCCGACCCCAAGGGCGAACGTCGGGTACACCGGATGCTGCGCGACGAGCCCGCCTTGCGGCACCGGCTCAGCTGGGTGCCGTTGACGGTCCCCGAGTGCGACGTGGCCCCCTCCGACGAGCCGCCCCCGCCCACCCTGGAGACCGCCACTCCCGACCCGGCCGAAGCGGCGTGCCCCCTTCCCCGGTGAGGCGGACTACGCTCGACATGACGGCGGACCGGGTGAGGCGAGCGAAGCGGGTAGGTCGATGAGCGTCAGAAGGATCATGGGCACCGAGGTCGAGTACGGGATCTCCGTGCCCGGCCAGGCCGGAGCCAACCCGATGGTCACCTCGTCCCAGGTGGTCAACGCGTACGGCGCGCGCCCGGAACTCAACCGTGGCGGCCGGGCCCGCTGGGACTACGAGGAGGAGTCGCCGCTGCGCGACGCCCGGGGGTTCACCTACTCCGGGGCCGCCTACGACCCGGCGGAGGCGCTCGCCGACGAGGACCTCGGCCTGGCCAACGTGATACTCACCAACGGCGCCCGGCTCTACGTCGACCACGCACACCCGGAATACTCCACCCCCGAGGTGACCAACCCCCTCGACGTGGTGCGGTGGGACAAGGCGGGGGAGCGGGTGATGGCCGAGGCGGCCCGGCGGGCGGCCACCATCCCCGGCACCCAGCCGATCCACCTCTACAAGAACAACACCGACAACAAGGGCGCCAGCTACGGCGCGCACGAGAACTACCTGATGCGGCGGCAGACCCCCTTCGCCGACATCGTGGCGTACCTGACGCCGTTCTTCGTCACCCGGCAGATCGTCTGCGGCGCGGGCCGGGTCGGCATCGGGCAGGACGGCGGCCAGAGCGGCTTCCAGATCTCCCAGCGGGCGGACTTCTTCGAGGTCGAGGTGGGGTTGGAGACCACCCTCAAGCGGCCGATCATCAACACCCGCGACGAGCCGCACGCCGACGCCGACAAGTACCGCCGATTGCACGTCATCATCGGCGACGCCAACCTGTCGGAGATCTCCACCTACCTCAAGGTGGGCACCACCGCGCTGATCCTGACCATGATCGAGGAGAAGGCGCTCGGTGCCGACCTGGGCATCGCCGACCCGGTCGCCGAGCTGCGCGCGGTCAGCCACGACCCGTCGCTGACCCACCGGATGCGGTTGCGCGACGGCCGTCGGCTGACCGCCCTGGACCTGCAGTGGGCCTACTACGAGCGGGTGCGTTCCTTCGTGGAGGAGCGGTACGGCGCGGACGCCGACGCGCAGACCCTGGACGTGCTGGAGCGCTGGGAGCAGGTGCTGGACCGGCTGGGCCGCGACGTGTTCCTCTGCGCCGACGAGCTGGACTGGGTGGCCAAGCTGCGGCTGCTGGAGGGTTACCGGGAGCGGGAGAAGCTGGGCTGGGGCTCGCACAAGCTTCAGCTGGTCGACCTGCAGTATTCCGACGTCCGGCCGGAGAAGGGTCTCTACCACCGGCTGGTGACCCGGGGCTCGATGAAGACCCTGCTGGACGACGAGCAGACCCGCCGGGCGATGACCGAGCCGCCGGAGGACACCCGGGCCTACTTCCGGGGCCGCTGCCTGGCCCAGTACGCCTCCGAGGTGGTGGCGGCGAGCTGGGACTCGGTGATCTTCGACGTGGGTCGGGAGTCGCTGGTGCGGGTGCCGATGATGGAGCCGGAGCGGGGCACCCGCCAGCACGTCGGAGCGCTGTTCGACAGGTGCGACACCGCCAAGGATCTGCTGGAGACGCTGACCGGCGGCTGAGTCGACGCGGTGACGGCGGCCCGTCGTGCGTCGGATGCCGGCGCGCGACGGGCTTTTCGTCGTCTCCGCGAGGTAAGTTCATCGCAGACGATCGTGGAGGAGGCAGCGAGATGGCTTCACAAGAGGGCGGTCAGACCCAGTCGGGCAAGTCGCACCAGGCCGAGGAGATCGACGACGTCACCACCGAGGTCAATCCCGAGGTCGCCGAGCGGCACGCCGAGATCACCGAGGACGTCGACGACCTGCTCGACGAGATCGACTCGGTCCTGGAGGAGAACGCCGAGGAATTTGTCAGGGGTTATGTGCAGAAAGGGGGCGAATAGGGCATAAACGTTTAAATCGGACATGCCTGATCCGCTCGATGATCGAGAGGGATACCGTCGTTGCCGGGACTGCGATGAGTGGAAGCCGCTCGATGAGTTCTGCGCGAACAGCCGTCGGCCAGATGGCCGGGGTAGCTATTGCAAGCCTTGCTTCAACCTGCGTTCCAAGGTGAGCTATGCCAAGCGGACGAGAGAGAAGCATGGCCGGGAGGTTCGCCAACCACCTATGGTTCCGGATGGCCACCGTCGCTGCCCGACGTGTGGTGAGACGAAGGCGCTCGACGACTTTCCCCGTAACCGGTCGGGGCGTGGCGGCTACGGCCGATACTGCAAGCCCTGCCACAACGAGAAGGGTAAAGAGAGCAAGCTCCGGTTGCACGGCGGGTCTCGCGAGTACCACCTACGTCGCCGCTACGGGATCGGCGAGAAGGAGTTCCAGGAGCTGCTCGCCGAGCAGGGCGGCGTCTGTGCCGTCTGCGGGGTGGAAGATCCTCAACATGTGGACCACGATCACCGCACCGGATGGGTGCGCGGGATACTCTGCTTCAACTGCAACGGTGGTCTTGGCCAGTTCCGTGACAGTCCCACGAGGCTGGCCAGGGCGATCACGTACCTGAGAGGAACCACGTGGCAGCGGGCTTTGATCCATCCGGGCGTCTACCAGATGTGTTCACCAACGCGGGGACGTCCTCCTTCACGACCTTCCTGAGTCGGGTGGCCCCCGAGATGCTGCCCGGCCGACGGCCGCTACCGCCGGGCATGGCCGCCGACCTGGCGCCGCACGCCACCACCATCGTGGCCATCTCGGCCGTCGGTGGTGTGGTGCTGGCCGGCGACCGACGGGCCACCATGGGCAACCTGATCGCGCAGCGCGACATCGAGAAGGTGCACCCCGCCGACGCGTACTCGCTGGTCGGCATCGCCGGCACGGCGGGCATCGGCATCGAGCTGATGCGACTGTTCCAGGTGGAGCTGGAGCACTACGAGAAGATCGAGGGCGCGATGCTCTCCCTCGACGGCAAGGCCAACCGGCTCGCCTCGATGATCCGGGGCAACCTCGGCGCGGCCATGCAGGGGCTGGCGGTCGTGCCGCTCTTCGCCGGCTTCGACCTGGCCGCCCGGGACCCGGCCCGCGCCGGGCGGATCTTCAGCTTCGACGTCACCGGCGGCCCCTACGAGGAGACCGGCTACGACGCGATCGGCTCCGGTTCGCTCTTCGCCAAGTCCGCGCTCAAGAAGCGGTACCGCACCGGCGTGTCGATCGACGACGCGACCCGGCTCGCCGTCGAGGCGCTCTACGACGCCGCCGACGACGACACGGCCACCGGCGGGCCGGACCTGACCCGGCGGATCTACCCGGTGGTGATGACGGCGACCGCCGAGGGCACCCGCCGGCTCACCGAGGCCGAGACGGCCACCATCGCCGAGGCCGTCGTCGCCGGGCGGATGGAGAACCCGGGCGGCTGACGCCGTCCCACCCCCCACCAGCCCCAGTCGTCAGCACAGTGCCAGAAGGAGAACCGCCGCCGTGGCCATGCAGTTCTACGCCTCGCCCGAGCAGATCATGCGCGACCGCTCCGAGCTGGCCCGCAAGGGCATCGCCCGGGGGCGCAGCGCGGTGGTCCTGAGTTACACCGGCGGGGTGCTCTTCGTCGCGGAGAACCTCTCCAGCGCCCTGCACAAGGTCAGTGAGATCTACGACCGGATCGGCTTCGCCGCCGTCGGCCGGTACAACGAGTTCGAGAACCTGCGCCGCGCCGGGGTGCGGATGGCCGACCTCAACGGCCTGAGCTACGACCGGCGTGACGTGACCGGCCGGGCCCTGGCCAACGCGTTCGCGCAGACCCTGGGCGCGATCTTCACCGAGCAGTCCAAGCCGTTCGAGGTGGAGATCTGCGTGGCGCAGGTCGGTGCCACGGTCGAGGAGGACGAGCTGTACCGGCTCACCTACGACGGTTCGGTCAACGACGAGCCGGGCCGGATGGCGATGGGCGGTCAGGCCGAGGCGATCACCGGCGTGCTCAAGGCCGAGCACCGCCCCGACCTGTCGCTCAGCGAGGCGGTCAGGGTGGCGATGAAGGCGCTGAGCAGCGTCGGCGGCGAGGGCGGCGCGGCCCGGACGATCGCCCCCAACCAGCTCGAGGTGGCGGTCCTGGACCGTGCCCGGGTGGGGCGTACCTTCCGACGGATCACCGGCGCGGCGCTGACCGCGCTGCTGGAGGGTGACGCGGCGGGTGACGCCGCGCCGGCCGACAGCCAGGCCAAGACCCCGACGGTGCCGACCGAGGAGGCGCACAAGCCCACCACGTCGGCGGGCTCGGCCGACCTGGAGGGCCAGCCCCAGGAGAAGCCGGAAGCGTGACGGCGACACGCGCAGGGGCCGGGGTGCACACCCCGGCCCCTGCGCGTGGGTGCCATCCGCCGCAGTCCGTGTCGACCCACCCGCCGCCGGTGCCCTGCGGCACGGCGGCGGCGTGACGGTCAGGCCCTGCGCAGCAGCGGCCTGGCCAGGGCCCAGTAGCCGGCGGCGATGACGTTGAAGATGCTCATCCCGGGCGGCGACTCGACGTTCGACGGGTCGACCTTGGCGGTCATCAGCTCGGCGATGACGCCGTCGGGGACCATCCGCTCCTGCTGGAGCTGGCGACGCCGGGCCCGCACCCAGGCCCGGTTGGTCCACAGCCAACCCCAGCCGCGCGCCTTCTCCCGGCTCCAGCCGCCGAGCAGCGCGGCCACCAGCATCGCCGCCTCGGTCAGCAGCAGCATCGGGGCGAGCACCACCAGCGTCCGCGTCTCGTACGCGGTGAGCAGCGAGATCAGGCGGTTGCGTTCCAGCAGGTAGTGCTTGAGCTTGTTGCGGGAGAACTCGTAGTGGTGCACCACCACGGCGTCCGGGACGTACTCCTGGCGTAGTCCGCGCTGCCACAACCGCAGGCTGATCTCGGTGTCCTCGTGGTAGGCGAAGTACTCGGCGGCGAAGCCGTCCAGCTCCCGCCAGAGCGCCCGGTTGATCACGAAGCAGCAGCCGCTGATCGACGGCACCGTGGTCCGCCGGGCGTGCGCGCTGGCGGGCTGGCCGTTGCCGCCGGCCCAGGACAGCCCGATGTAGTGCAGCGGGTTGCCGGAGGTGTTGATCAGGTCGGGGTTCTCGGCGAGCCGGATCGAGGCCATCACCGCGCCCACGCCCGGCTCACCGGCCACCGCCACCGTCCGGGCCAGCGCGTCGGGGGCGACGACGGCGTCGGAGTTGACGAAGGCCAGCCACTCACCGGTGGCCTCGGCGGCGCCGACCCGGCAGCCGCCGGAGTAGCCGGTGTTCTCCTCCGGCCGGACCACCCGTACCCCGGCGAAGCCCTTGACCACGTCGATGCCGTCACCGGTGCAGCCGTTGTCGACCACGATCAGCTCGATCTCGACGTCGGTGCTGGCCAGCACGGCGCGGGCGGCGTCGACCAGGTAGGGCTCGGCACCGTAGGCGAGCATCACCGCGGACACCTGGGGGCGGGACATCTACAGACCTCCGGAGACGCCGGTGGCCACCACGTCGTCGAGCGGCCGGCCGGGGGTGGGGGTGGCCGGGCGGGCACCCCGGCGCAGCAGCAGGACGGCCATGGTGGCGGCCACCACGACGGAGCCGACGGCGTAGGCCAGTTCGACGCGGAGCGCGACGGGGGCCGGGACGGCCGTGACGGCGAGCAGGGCGGCCACCCCGATCGTCCACGACACGGCCTGGGCGCGGTGCCGGTCGAGGGCGAGCAGCGCCTGCCCGAGCACCATCGCCCACAGGTAGGCGAGGGTGCCGACGGCCAGCCAGGCGAAGTCGCCGTGGCCGAGCACGCCGGGGGCGTCGAAGAGCCGGTGCACCAGCCACGGGCCGAGCGCCACCGCGCCGATCGCCCCGGCGACACCGAGGGCGGTGACCACGCCGAGCGCCCGGCGCAGCAGGCGGTGGAAAGCGACCACGTCGCCGGTGGTGGCGGTGGTGGCCAGGCCGGGCAGCAGCGACGCCTGCATCGAGCCGAAGACGAACAGCGGGATCCGGACCAGCACCAGGGCGGAGAGCAGCGCACCGGCGGTCGCCACGTCGGCCGGGTCGAGCAGCCGGACGTTGATCACGCCGATGTTGACCACGACCTGGGAGAGCAGGCTGGAGACGGTGAGCAGGCCGAGGCCGCGCAGCAGGGTGCCCCAGGCCACCGGGAGGCCGCCGCCGACGGCCCGCAGTACCGGCGGGAGGGTCACCAGCACCGACAGCAGCGGGGCGACGACCAGCACCGCGCCGTACCAGACCGGGTCGGTGACGCCGCTGACGCCGAGGCCGGCGACCAGCGCGATGCGTACCCCGCCGTCGACGCCGAGCTGGGTGCCGTACCAGGGGAAGAGTTGAAGGCCGGACAGCACGCCCCGGGTGGTGTACGCGACGGCCATCGCGACCAGCGCGCCGATCAGCACGGCGACCATCGTGTCGTCGCCGGCGAAGAGCCGGTCGGTGAGCGCCTGGCGCCCGACGAGGGTGGCCACGACCAGCACCGCCAGCACGGCGGCGGCGACGGTGGCTCCCCGGGCCAGCACCGGGCCGGGGGGCAGCCCCTGGCTGCGGCGGGCGGCGACGACCCGGGCCACCTCCTGCTCGACGGGGATGAACACGCCGATGCCGAGGGTGAACACGATCGACCAGAGCACCGACAGTGAGGAGTAGTCGGCGCGGTCGAGGGCGTGTCCGGCGACCGCGAGGTGCACGTAGGAGGCGAGCCCGAGCAGGGCGAGCCCGCCTCCGACGGCGACGGTGCCGGGCGGGACGAGATGGAGCAGCCGCCGCATCACCGGCGGATGAGCGCCAGCGTGAGCACCGCGAAGGCCCGACCCAGGTAGATCATCGCCTTGGCGGGGGAGTGGCTGGGGGTGCCGGCCATCCGTTTGCGCATGGCCACCGGCACCTGACGGATGCGGTAGCCGCGCCGGGCGGTGTGCACCAGGGTCTCCACCGTGTCGCCGAGGTACTCCGCCGGGTACCAGCCGGCGAACATCTCGATGACCCGCCGGTTGGCGGCCCGGAACCCGGACGTGGTGTCGGTCAGCCGGGTCTTGGCCACCCGGGAGAGCACCCCGGACAGCATGACCATCGCCCAGCGGCGGGGCCCGCGCACCGAGTAGTCGCCCTCACCGGCGAACCGGGCGCCGATGACCAGGTCGTTGTCGTCGAGCAGGTCGACCAGCTTGGGCACGTACCGGGGGTCGTGCTGGCCGTCGGCGTCGATCTGGATCGCCACGTCGTAGTCGTTGTCCCGGGCGTAGCGGTAGCCGAGCCGCATCGCCCCGCCCACCCCGAGGTTGTACGGCAGCTTCGCGACCCGGGCCCCGGCGGCGGCGGCCACGGCGGCGGTGCGGTCGGTGGAGCCGTCGTCGACCACCAGCACGTCGACGCCGGGCAGTTCGCCCCGGACCTCGCCGACCACGTCGGCGATCGACCCGGACTCGTTGAGCGCCGGGATGATGATCAGGACACGCTTGCCGTTAACCATCGTGGGACACCAGTTCGTCTCGGTTGGCTGCGGTGAGCTGCGCGTCCTGGGCGAGCCGGGCGGCGCGTTCCGCGTCGATCTGCGCGCGGAGCAGGGCGAAGTCCTCGGCCAGGGTGCGGGTCTCCTCCTCCAGCGCGCTGACCTCCCAGCTCAGGTGCACGCAGACCAGCAGCAGGAAGACGATGCCGAGGAACAGCACGAGGCTGACGCCGGAGACCACGCCGAAGAAGCCGGCCACGTTGTCGAGCAACCGGGGGAACAGCGACAACGGGATGACGATGACCAGCACGCCGAGCCAGAGCATGCCGTACTTCTCGCGGAGCTGCCGGCGGCGCAGCAGCTCGACGATGGTGGCGAGCAGGATCAGGCCGGTCAGACCGGTGACGAGGGTGAGCTTCATGCGACCTTCCACGGGGTGGGTGCAGTCGGGGAGGCGAAGGCGTCGGACAGCGCGTCGTGCCAGTCCGGCAGCGGGGGCAGGCCGGCCGCGGCCCACCGGTCGTGCCCTAGCACACTGTACGCGGGTCGCGCGGCCGGACGCGGAAACCGGTCGCTGGTGGTGGGTCGGACCCGGTCGGGGTCGAGCCCGGCCAGCGTGAAGGCGGCGCGGGCCAGCCCGTACCAGGTGGTCTGGCCGGTGCAGGTGCCGTGGTAGGTGCCGGCGGGGGCCCGGTCGGCCAGGGCCGCGTCGGCGAGTGCGACCAGCCGGGTGGCCAGCGCGTACGACCAGGTGGGTTGGCCGTGCTGGTCGTCGACCACGTCGAGGTGTTCCCGGGTGGCGGCCAGGCCGAGCATGGTGGTGACGAAGTTGCGCCCGTGTGCCCCGTAGAGCCAGGCGGTCCGCACCAGGTAGCCGGTTTCGGGGAGGAATCGGACCACTGCCCGCTCCCCGGCGAGCTTGCTGCGGCCGTACGCGTTGATCGGGTCGGTGGGGGCGTCCTCGGCGTAGGGGGTGTCGGCGTCACCGGCGAAGACGTAGTCGGTGGAGACGTGCAGCAGCCGCGCGCCGTGCCCGGCGCAGGCGCGGGCCAGGTGGGCCACCCCGTCGCCGTTGATCGCGGTGGCCGCCGCCTCGTCTCGCTCGGCGCCGTCGACGTCGGTCCACGCGGCGGCGTTGAGCACCACGTCGTGCCCGGCGACCGCGGCCCGGACCGCCTCGGCGTCGGTGATGTCGAGGTCGGTGCGGGTGGCGGCGGTCACCTTGAGGTCGCTGCGGGTGGCCAGCACGGTGAGCAGGTCCCGGCCGAGCATGCCGCCCGCGCCGGTGACGAGTACCCGGGTCATGCGGCAGGCGCCGTCTTCAGCGGCTCCCACCAGGCCCGGTTGTCCCGGTACCAGGCGACGGTCTGGGCCAGGCCCTCGTCGAGGCCGATGCTCGGGGCGTACCCCAGCTCGGTGTTGATCTTGCTGATGTCCAGCGAGTAGCGGCGGTCGTGGCCCTTGCGGTCGGTCACCGGGACGACCCGGTCCCAGCCGGCGTCGCACGCCTCCAGCAGCCGCCCGGTCAGCTCCTTGTTGCTCAGCTCGGTGCCGCCGCCGATGTGGTAGACCTCACCGGCGCGGCCGGCGTGCGCCACCATCGCGATGCCCCGGCAGTGGTCGTGCACGTGCAGCCAGTCACGCACGTTGCCGCCGTCGCCGTAGAGCGGCACCGTGCCGCCGTCGAGCAGGTTGGTCACGAACAACGGGACGACCTTCTCCGGGAACTGGTACGGCCCGTAGTTGTTGGAGCAGCGGGTCACCACCACGTCCATCCCGTGGGTCCGGTGGTAGGCCAGCGCCAGCAGGTCGGACCCGGCCTTCGAGGCCGAGTACGGCGAGTTCGGGGCCAGCGGCCAGGTCTCCGTCCAGGAGCCGGAGTCGATCGAGCCGTACACCTCGTCGGTGGAGACGTGCACGAACCGGCCGGTGCCGTGCCGCAGCGCGGCGTCCAGCAGGGTCTGGGTGCCCAGCACGTTGGTGGTGACGAACGGGGCGGCCCCGGCGATCGACCGGTCGACGTGCGACTCGGCGGCGAAGTGCACGATCACGTCCTGGCCGGCGACGACCTCGTCGACCGTCGCCGGGTCGCAGATGTCGCCCCGGACGAACCGCAGCCGGGGGTCCTCGCGCACCGGGGCGAGGTTGTCCAGGTTGCCGGAGTAGGTCAGCTTGTCCAGCACGGTCACCGTCGCGGGTTCGACCGCGGGCACGCCGGACGCGTCACCGCCGGGCACACCCAGCAGCATCCGTACGTACTCCGACCCGATGAATCCGGCTCCGCCGGTGACGAGAATCCTCACGGGGACGGAAGTGTACGCGCATCGGCCCGCCGACCCGGGGACCGTGACCCCGGTGTCCGGTTCGCGCCGGTCCCGGTAGGCTCCCCCGGTGCGTGGAATCCTTCTCGCTGGTGGCACCGGGTCCCGGCTGTGGCCGATCACCCGCGCGGTGTCCAAGCAACTGATGCCGATCTTCGACAAGCCGATGGTCTACTACCCGCTGTCGACGCTGGTGATGTCCGGGGTACGGGAGATCCTGGTGATCACCACCCCGGAGGACCAGGACCAGTTCCAGCGGCTGCTCGGCGACGGCAGCCAGTGGGGGCTGCGGCTGGAGTACGTCGCCCAGGCCCGCCCGGACGGCATCGCGCAGGCGTTCGTGCTCGGCGCGGACTTCATCGGCGACGACTCGGTGGCGCTGGTGCTGGGCGACAACATCTTCCACGGCGTCGGCCT
The DNA here is from genome assembly GCF_050942205.1 of Micromonospora sp. CA-248260. NCBI lineage: Bacteria > Bacillati > Actinomycetota > Actinomycetes > Micromonosporales > Micromonosporaceae > Micromonospora > Micromonospora sp. CA-248260. The sequence continues at coordinate 3,209,724 of NZ_CP192021.1, forward strand.
CGGCCGGCAGTTGGCCGACAACGGCGACCTGGTCGGCGGGCGGGTCTTCGCCTACCCGGTCGCCAACCCCGAGGCGTACGGGGTGGTCGACTTCGACGCCGACGGCCGGGTGCTGTCGATCGAGGAGAAGCCGGCCCGGCCGAAGTCCCGCTACGCGGTGCCGGGCCTGTACTTCTACGACAACCGGGTGGTCGAGATCGCCGGCAACCTCACCCCGAGCGCCCGGGGCGAGTTGGAGATCACCGCGGTCAACGAGGCGTACCGGCGGGCCGGTGAGCTGTCGGTGACCGTGCTGGACCGGGGCACCGCCTGGCTGGACACCGGCACCTTCACCTCGATGATGCAGGCCGGCGAGTTCGTCCGGGTGATCGAGGAACGGCAGGGTATGAAGATCGGCTGCGTCGAGGAGGTCTGCTGGCGGGCCGGCCTGCTCGACGACGAGCAGCTGCGCGCCCTGGCCGAGCCGCTGACCAAGAGCGGCTACGGTGACTACCTGCTGGGCCTGCTGGCCGACAAGCACGACGAGGCGGTGCTGCGCGCGGCCCAGTCGGTAACGGAGGGGGTGCGGTGAAGATTCGCCCGCTGAGCATCGAGGGCGCCTGGGAGGTCACCCCGCAGCAGCACGGTGACCCGCGCGGCCTGTTCATGGAGTGGTACCGGTTCGACCAGCTCGCCGAGGCGGTGGGGCACCCGCTGCGGCTGGCCCAGGCCAACCTGTCGATCTCCGGCCGGGGTGTGGTGCGCGGCATCCACTTCGCCGACGTCCCGCCCGGCCAGGCCAAGTACGTCACCTGCGTCCGGGGCGCGGTGCTCGACGTGGTGGTGGACCTGCGCACCGGTTCGCCGACCTTCGGCCGCTGGGAGGGCGTCCGGTTGGACGACACCGACCGGCGGGCGGTCTATCTGGCCGAGGGGCTGGGGCACGGTTTCTGCGCGTTGAGCGACGACGCGACCCTGACCTACCTCTGCTCGACCACCTACAACCCGACCGGGGAACACGCCGTGCACCCGCTCGACCCGGAGTTGGGCATCGAGTGGCCGGCCGAGGTGCCGCAACTGTCCGCCCGCGACGCGGCGGCGCCGACGTTGGCGCAGGTCCGCGCGGCGGGGACGCTGCCGGACTACGCCGCCTGCCGGGCGTTCGTGGCCGGGCTGGGGCCGGACGGAATGTCGTACTCGGACGGGATCTGAGCGACCGAAGCACACTACCTGTGCTGTGACAGTGACGAACCGACCCTCCGGGCGGCTAGTGTCACATCATGGAGCGGCGAATCTTCGGCCTCGAGACCGAGTACGGCGTCACCTGCACCTATCGCGGGCAGCGGCGGCTGTCCCCCGACGAGGTCGCCCGGTATCTGTTTCGTCGGGTGGTGTCCTGGGGGCGGTCGAGCAACGTGTTCCTGCGCAACGGGGCCCGGCTCTACCTGGACGTCGGGTCGCACCCGGAGTACGCCACTCCGGAGTGCGACTCGGTCACCGACCTGGTCGCCCACGACCGGGCCGGTGAACGGATCCTGGAGGGCCTGCTCGTCGATGCGGAGAAGCGGCTGCACGACGAGGGCATCGCGGGTGAGATCTACCTGTTCAAGAACAACACCGACTCGGCCGGCAACTCGTACGGCTGCCACGAGAACTACCTGGTGTCCCGGCACGGTGAGTTCGGCCGGCTGGCCGACGTGCTCATCCCGTTCCTGGTCACCCGGCAGCTGATCTGCGGGGCGGGCAAGGTGTTGCAGACCCCGCGCGGGGCGGTCTACTGCCTGTCCCAGCGGGCCGAGCACATCTGGGAGGGCGTCTCCTCGGCGACCACCCGCAGCCGGCCGATCATCAACACCCGCGACGAGCCGCACGCCGACGCCGAGCGCTACCGGCGGCTGCACGTCATCGTCGGCGACTCCAACATGAACGAGGTCACCACGCTGCTCAAGGTCGGCTCGGCCGACATCGTGCTGCGGATGATCGAGGCCGGCGTGGTGATGCGTGACCTGTCGCTGGAGAACCCGATCCGGGCCATCCGGGAGGTGTCACACGACATCACCGGCCGGCGCAAGGTGCGGCTCGCCTCCGGCAAGGAGGTCAGCGCGCTGGAGATCCAACAGGAATACCTGGCGCGGGCCACCGAGTTCGTCGAGCGCCGCGGTGGCGACCAGACCGCCAAGCGGGTGGTGGAGCTGTGGGGCCGGGTGCTCAACGCGGTGGAGGACGGCAACCTCGACCCGGTGGCCCGGGAGATCGACTGGGTGAGCAAGCTCCGGTTGATCGAGCGTTACCAGCGCAAGCACGACCTGCCGCTGTCGCACCCCCGGGTGGCGCAGATGGACCTGGCCTATCACGACCTGCGCCGGGGCCGGGGCCTGTACGGGCTGCTGGAGCGGCGCGGTCAGGTGGACCGGGTGGCCACCGACCCGGAGATCTTCGAGGCCAAGGAGACGCCGCCGCAGACCACCCGGGCCCGGCTGCGCGGCGAGTTCATCAGGCACGCCCAGGAGAAGCGGCGTGACTTCACCGTCGACTGGGTGCACCTGAAGCTCAACGACCAGGCGCAGCGCACCGTGCTCTGCAAGGACCCGTTCCGCGCGTACGACGAGCGGGTCGAACGCCTGATCGCCAGCATGTGACCCGGTGGGGTCGACGGCCGGCACCGACCGTCGACCCCACCGGTACGCTGGCGGGGCGATGAACACTTCCGAACCCGCCGACCGCGAGAGCGGCGACACCCAGCGGCTCAACTGGATCGATCGTCGCCGGGCGAAGATCCGCGACGAGATCGCCCGCAACCGCCGGGGCGAGTACACGGTGCCGACCTGGGTGCTGACCGTGGCGTTGGTCGTCATCGTGGTGGGTTGGCTCGCGGTGATCTTCCTGGTCGGCTGACCTCTTCCGGTCGGGCCACCGTCGGCGCCGGTCGGTCCGGTCGAGCACTCCGGAAGATGAGCGGGGGCCGCGGAGCTGGCACCCTGGTGCGACGGCAGCCCGCCCGGGGCGGCCGACGAGTCAGGAGGTGCCGGTGGCGCACATCGATCTGGGTCTCGACGAGAAGGCGTTTCCGGGGATCACCGGGCCGATGCGGTACCGGCCGGAGACCGCGAAGCCGCTGAACGAGCTGGCCGAGGTGTTGTTGCGCACCCCGCACCCGACGTTGACGCCGGGTGAGCGGGAGCTGATCGCCGCCTACGTCTCGGGGCTCAACGAGTGCCGGTTCTGCTGCGCCTCCCACTCGGCGTTCGCCGCCGCCCAGCTGCCCACCGGGATGACCCTGGTCGACCAGGTGCGGGCCGACCTGGACACCGCGCCGGTCAGCGCGAAGCTGCGCGCCCTGCTGCGGATCGCGGCGGCGGTGCAGGCCGGTGGCCGGCAGGTCACCACCGAGCTGGTCGAGGCGGCCCGCGCCGAGGGCGGCACCGACCTGGAGATCCACGACACGGTGCTGATCGCCGCCGCGTTCTGCATGTTCAACCGGTACGTCGACGGCCTGGGCACCTTCGCCCCCGAGGGGGAGGGTTACGAGGAGACCGCCGCGCGGATCGTGACGCACGGCTACACGGCGGACTGACGCTGATCCGACAGTGCCCCCGCCGACCGGTCAGTCGGCGGGGGACGGGTGGTGCGGTCCGCCGGCCGAGAGCCCCCGCCCATGCCGATCCAGCAGGTCCGGGCCGCCGTACCGCCGCCGGGTCGGTCGCCTTGCCGGCCCGCTGCGGCCGGCCCGCCGCCGGGAAACTGCCGTCGGGTCACCCGCCCGGGCTGTGTCGACAGTCCTCACTGGACCATCGGTCGATCCCCGCACTTGCATCCTCATAGAACACTGGGTCTCCCTACGCACACCGTGCGTGAGGTGCTCCGGGTGGCACGGATCCACCGGCCCCCGGTCACCGCCGCGCGGGTGCTGCTCCGGAACCGGTCGTGGAGGGTGCTGATGATCGAGATCCCCGCCGTCGGTCCGTACCTCGACTTCGACGACTTCACCGTGCAGCTGCCCCAACGGGGGACGCACGGCTACCTGCCGTGCGCGGGACTGCCCACCGCCGAGCTGCGGGACACCGCGGGAGACGGCGCGGGGGTCTGGCTCGCCCGGTCCCGGGCGGGCCACTCGTTGATCATTCCGGACGGGGTGGACGTCGTCCGCAACGGTCGACGGATCATCGGACTCGCCGTCCTGCACCACGGTGACCGGGTGGCCTTCGCCGGTCAGTTGGCGTGGTTCTCCGAGGTCCGTCAGCTGCGACTGCCCACCGGGCACGTGCTGGTCGGGCACCGTTGCCAGCAGTGCCACACCACCTTCACCGTCGACGCGGAGGTGGTGCTCTGCCCCCTGTGCGGTGAGGGCTACTGCGAGGACTGCTGGGAGTACCTGCGTGGCGCGCGGTGTTACTCGCGCGACTGCCACATGGTTCCGGTTCCGGTGCCGGTGGGTCGGGTGGTGACCACATGACCCAGGACCGCTACTCCCGGCTGGCCGACATCGAGTGGTGGGACCAGGACGAGGTACGTGGCGCGCACGCCGTGGTCGCCGGCGCGGGTGCCCTCGGCAACGAGGTGCTGAAGAACCTCCTCCTGCTCGGCTGGGGCACGATCACCGTCGTCGACCTCGACACGGTCGAGGTCGGCAACCTCTCCCGGTCGGTGCTCTACCGACCGTCCGACGTCGGCGCCGCCAAGGTGGACGCCGTCGTACGGGCCGCCGGTGAACTCAACCCGGACTGTCAGGTCGACGTGATCGCCGACGACCTGCGCACGGGTCTCGGGGCCGGTCTGCTCCACCGCGCCGACGTGGTGCTCGGCTGTCTGGACAACGTGGCCGCCCGGGTGGCGCTCGGCCAACTCGCCGGGCAGGCCGGTGTCCTGCTGATCGACGGCGGCCTCACCACCTGGGAGGGCGCGGTGCGCCTCTACCTGCCGCCGGACGGCCCGTGCTACGTCTGCGGGCTGACCGACGAGGACCTGCGGGACCTCGCCCTGCGCCACTCCTGCCTGGCCTACCGGGTCCGTGCCGAGACGGCCCGGGGGGTGCCCACCACCCCGACCGTCGCCGCCACCGTCGGGGCGGCGATGGCGCAGCAGGCGATGCGGTGGCTCAGCCGTGACCGGCACGACATGACCGTGCCGATCGGCCACGAACTGCGCTTCGACCTCGCCTACGACCGGTTCTGGCAGGTCGGCATCCCGGTGAACCCGGACTGCCTGCTGCACCCGACCCCGGCGGTGCCGACCGGGAGCCCCGGCTCGTGGGCCACCGACCGGTGGGTCGACATCCTCGAGCGGTGGCGGACGGCGCGGGCCGACGACGAGGTGGTGCTGCGCCTGCCGCTGACGGTGTTGCGCGGCTGGAGCTGCCTCGGTTGCGGCCGGCAGGACGAGGTCCACCGGGTCCACCCGGGGGACCGCCCGGTCCGGTGCCCGACCTGCGCCGCCGAGGTGGCCCTCGACCTGGTCGACCAGATCGACGGGACGCAGCCGTGGCACCTGCTGTCGCCGCACGAGACGGGTTTTCCCCGTTGGAGCTGGGTCGAGGCGCACGGCAGCGGGGGGACCGTGGTCTTCGAACTGGCCGAACCGGTGGGCTCCGACGGAGGTCGGGGCGGCGCCGGTGGTGCGCCGCCCCGGGTGCCGCCGGACCCGCCGGACGGTGGTCCGCAGGACCCGGCGCCTCGTGGTCCGCAGGACCCGGCGCCTCGTGGTCCGCAGGCCCCGGCGGCGCGTACCGGCAGAGGCAGGAGCTGACATGGCGATGACGCCCCGCGACCGGCGGCTGGACACCGAGTACACCGACATGCGGCAGTTGGTCAGGGCCAGCTCGATGGTGACCTTCACCGCGCACGGGCTTCCACCGACCCGGTACGACGTGGTGCTCACCTGCCGTGGCCTGGTGTTCAACCAGGAGGAGCTGGGCCTGTCGTCGCACCACGAGTTCACCCTCACCCTGGGCGGCAGCTTCCCGCTGCTGCCCCCGGAGATCGTGTGGAAGACACCGATCTTCCACCCGAACATCCGGCCGCCCCGGGTCTGCACCGGCGACATCTGGTACCCCGGCATGTCCGTGGCCGAACTCTGCGTCCAGTTGTGCGAGTTGGTCCAGTACAAGTCGTTCAACATCTACGACCCGCTGGACCGCGGCGCGGCCCGGTGGCTCGGGATCAACCTGGAGGCCGACGAACCGGTGGTGCCGATCGATCCGACACCCGTGCGTGACCTGGCCTTCGACCTCGACCTGCGACCGCGAGCGAGCCCGCCGCCGGCCGGCCCCGACCTGCCGTCGATGGAGCCGGGTCAGCCGTCGGCCGGCCCCGACCTGCCGTCGACCGGGCCGGGTCAGCCGTCGGTCGAACCCGGCCTGCCGGCGGTCGAGCCGGACTCGACCGGACGGGAAGGGGGCCCGGATGAGCAGGCCTGACGGTAAGGCCATCGCCGCCCTGTTCGCGCAGATCGGCTGGACCTGCGAGGTCGTCGACGAGAACACCGTCGTCACCGGCTACCGCTGCCCGGTGCCCGGCTACCACTACCCGCTGCTGATCGAGGTGAAGTCGACGCCGCACTGGGTCTACCTGCGCGCCCTGCTGCAACGGGAGGTCGGTCTCGCCGCCCGGGGACCCGTGCTGCGGCTGGTGTCGGAGTGGAACGTCCACAGCCGACAGGCGAAGTTCCTGCTGGTGCAGGGGTGCGTGCTCATCCAGGCCGAGGTGCCGGCGGTGCAGTGGCATGCGGGGACGTTCCAGGACCTGTTGCAGACGGTGTGCCGCCTCGGCACCTACACCGGCGTGGAGATCGCCCTCATCGCCACGGACCTGACCGTCGGCGCCCTGTTCGAGGCGGTCCATCGGCGGGCGGAGGAGACCTCCGCCCACACCCTGCTCGGCCAGCCGGAGCAGGATCTCGACTTCGACATCTCGGTGAACCGCATCCAGGAATGGTCCACACCGGCAGAAGGTGACGCATGACGAATCCGCCGCTCGAATCGATCCCGGTCATCCTGGCCACCACCATGTTGACCGAGAAGTGGGACGTCAGCCTCCCGCTCGACATTCCCGTGCAGGGGATCATCGCCAAGATCGTGGCGAACCCGGCCCTGCCCTTCCCCCAACAGGACCAGACGGGCAACGTGATCCCGTACCGGCTGATGTGGCAGGAACGCAACCGCTTCCTCGGGGTGTCCGAGACCCTGCGGTCGGCGCAGGTGGAGGCCGGCCACACCCTCATCATGACCCGGGAGGCGCGGGCGGGCGACCGGTCGGCGGGGGTGGCGACCTGATGGACGTCTCGCCGGACTTCCGCATCGAACCCGTCCGCCGCCCGCTCGCCCAGCACAACCCGGCACCGTCGAGTGAACTGTTGCGGTCCGGCCCCGCGGTCGCCCTGCACGTCGACGACACCGTACTCAGCGGCATCCGGCGGCAGTCCGCGCAGCAGGCCGGCACCGAGGTCGGCGGCATCCTGTTGGGCCGTCACTTCGTCAACGGCACCGGTTGGATCGTCACGGTCACCGACCACCTGGCGGTGCCCAGCGACAACGCCAGCGCGGTGCACTTCGAGTTCGACCAGTCGTCGATCCAGGCGATCGCCGCCCGGCTCGCCGACAGCGTCGACGAGTACATCGTCGGCTGGTACCACTCACACGTCGGCGGCAAGCCGTTCATGTCGGGGACCGACCACAAGATGCACCAGGCACACTTCAACGCGCCCTGGTACGTCTCCGCCGTGGTCGGCGCCGGCGAGTGGGGGCTCCCGGTGGGCTTCTGGCGGCTCGCCGGCACCGAACTGGAGGCGCTCGACGACTACCTGGTCCGGATGACCGGCCCCGACAGCGCCGCCGAACGACACCAGCGGTTCCTGGAGGAGTGCGTCGACCGGGACGACGACGACCGGCCGAGCCGACCAGGGCCGGCCGAGTTGCTGCCCGCACTGGGCGTGACCACGGAGTCCCGGCTGGCCACGCTGCTGACCGCGGCGGCCAGCCCCCGCCGCCGGTGGGGCACCGACGCCGGCATCGACCAGTTCCGGCTCCTGGTCGAGGTGGCCCTCACGGCCGGTGCCGACCCCGGCTGCGTCGAGGAGTTGGAGGCGGTCCAGCAGCGGCTGCGACACACCCGTGGCCGCCAGGGACGGCTGCGGCTGGCCTCCACCCGGTTCAAGGAACGGATCGCCGTACACCGGGGCGAGTGCTACTCCTACACCCCGGGTGACCTGCTGATGGAGCGCTTCGACATATCCCGGCGGCTGGTCTGGCCGGTCCGGATCGAGTCGCCGCCCGTCTCGGTGCACTACGACCAGGAGGGCATGCTCTGGGTGCTGATGGCCAACCACCACGTCCTGCGGATGGAGACCTCGGCGGCCGAGGACTCGGAGCAGGGGACCCGGTTCCGGTTCCAGTTCGCCCGACTCGGGCTGCCCCCACTGGAGGGGGATCCGCTGGAGGCCGTCGGCGACCCGGAGGCGGTCTGGGTGCGTACCGCCCGGCAGTGGCACCGGCTGCCCCTCGTCCAGGAGGGCGAGCGCACGTCGCTCGGCTCCGGCACGCGGGGGGACCTGCCGTCCGCGCAGTGTCGGCTGCTGCCCCGCTGGAAGGAGTCCGGTGGGTCGACGCCGCTGCTCGGGGCCGTGCAGGACGGCCGGCTCCGGCTCTGGCGACCCGCCGAGGACGACGGGACACCGCTGGTCGACATCGCCCTCGACCCACCCTGGGACCGGTGGCCGGTGCGGGACCTGTCCCTCGGCGGCGACACCCTCTACGCCCTGTTCGACGACGACGGCGGCAACCAGATCGCCGCCTTCGACCTGCGCACGCAACGACTGACCCAGCACATCGTCAGCGTGGCCGGGCAGGAGTCGGTGGCCACCATCTGCACCGACCACCTCGGCCGGTTGCACGGTCGCATCGACCACGTCCTGTGCCGGTTCTGAGCGTGGGGACGACCGGAGGAGGTGCGGGGGAGTTGGCCACCGGCCGGCGTGGAAAGGTCGGGGGCAACTGGCCGCGGCTGCTCGACGCGGGTGAGCGGGTGGTCGTGGCCCGCGAGTTCAGTGCGGCGGTCATGCTGGCCGTGGACCCTGCGGTGTTCGTACCGGCCGCCGACCCCGGTGACACCGTCCCGGCCGGATACGGGAAACTGCTGGCCGAACTGCACACCGGCCGGTGCGGCTGGTGGCTAGCGGTGATCCGGGGCTGGGCGGCGCTCGGTCTGCCGGGCCTGGCCCACGCGCTGCTCACGCACACCGTTCACCTGGTCGGCACCGGCCTGCGGGCGGACTGGGCCGAGCTGTCCGAGCTGGCGGCGTTGGCCCAGGAGCCGGCCCTGCGTCCGTCGGAACCGGTCCCCGTGCCGGCACCGGTGGCACCGCTGGGGGTGGAGGGCCCGGAGTCGAAGCGGGAGCGGCTCGCCGCCCTCTTCGACGGTGAGGACGACCTGTCGTACGGCGAGTCGCCGGCCACCGATCCGGAGGGTGTCGAACGGCGGCTGCTGCGCGATCTGGCCGGTCCCTACCTCGCCCGGGGCGACGTCTGGTACGGCCTGGGCGAATACCGGATCATCGTCGAGCAGCTCCTGACCATCGTCGGGGACGAGGGGCTGTCCGGCTGGCTCGAGTCCGAGGTGCGCACGGAACTGGTCTGGTGCGGGCGGGCCCTGCTCCGGCTGGGTGACCCCACCACCGCGTACGCCTGCTTCTACCTGGCCAGCGCCCTCACCGACGAGGCGGCGGTGGGGCCGGGCCCGGACCCGATGCGACCGAACCGGGTGGATCCGGTCCTCGCGGCGGCCTGGCGCTACCGCCGGATGCTGGTCGAGGAACACTCCCGGCTCGGCTCCGACCGGGAGCTGCACCGGGCCTTCGCCCACGGTCTGCGCATCGGCGACTGGATGATGCAGCGGGGTCTGGAGGCCCGGCTACCCGAACTCGTGTCACTGCTCGACGGCCGGGTGTTGCGTCACCGGCTGCCCGTGGCGGCCCGCCAGTTGCGGACGGTCGGTCGGCGCAGCGGGTGGTTCCTGCCGGCCCTGCTCGCCGACGCCGAACTGCTGCGGGAGGTGCCACCGCCTGTCGTCCCGGCGTCGGCACCGACCCGGGTGGCCGTGCCCCCGGCCAGCGGGGACCCGTTCCGCCCACCGGCCCGGTTGACCGGGCATCCGGACGCCCCGCCCGGGGTGCCGCTGCGGGTCGGCCTGGCCGACCGGGGCGGCGTCGCCAGCCTGCGGATCGGCCCGGGCGTCCGCTGCCGGCTGATCGGCACCCCGGTGACCGAAGCTCGGATCGGCGCGTGGGGGAACACGCTGTCCCGGCAGGGCTGGCCGGTGGTGTGGATCCGGGAGACGCCGGTCGGTGCGGTCCCCCGGGGCTGGCACCGGCTGCGACCCCAGTCCGACGGCCAGGGGCAGGCGGGCTGGTGGCTGGAGGAACTGGACCGGGCCCCGGCGCTGCGCGACCTGCTGGCGCAGTGTCTGCTGGCCCGGTTGCCGCACTGTGCGGACCCGGCCGCCGAGGCGGTGGTCAGGGCCATCGTCTACGCCGTCGGCCTGCGTACCAGGCGTGCCTATGCCAGTGACGACGCCGACGCGTCCCGCACGCACGCCGTGGCGATGGTCTCCGAGCGCGCCGGGCTGACGTTCCACCACACCGGTGACCTGCGCCGCGCCGCCCTCCTGCTCGACCGGGCCCTGGGCGTCGTCAGCATCCTGCGGCGGGCCGTGGCGATGACGTTCCAGCGGCCGGACTTCTCCGTCGAGCCGCTCGGCTCGGCCGGCCGGGTCCTGGCCGACCTGCCCACGGACGCCGTCGAAGCACCCGTGGCGGCGACGTTGCTGCTGGGTTCGATCGTCGACACCGTCGGGGCGATCGGGTCGGTGCCGAAGGCCACCGGTGACCGGGACTGGTCCGACTTCGAGTTGGACGTGGTGCCCCGACCGGACGAGGCCCGGCTGGAGGAGCTGGCGGCGCTGGTCAGCTCCGCCCGCGAACCCGACCCGCCGCCGGAGCGGTCCGCCCCGGCGGCCGGCGGCACGCCCCCCGACGACGACAATCCCTGGATCCGTACCGGCGTCGTGCCAACCACCGGGGTGACCGGGCCGGTGTGCGTGCTGTTCACCGGTGGCCCGGGGCCGGTGCTGGACCAGCTCCAGCGGCTGTTCGCCACGGCGGAGTTCGCCCCGCACGTCCTGGTGGCCGCGACGGCGGACACCGACCCGCGGGCGATCGGCGACTGCACCGGCTACACCGAGTTGTTCGCCGGGGGACTGACGCCGGCGGCGTACGGGACGCTGGCGGTCGCCGCCGGTGTCACCGTCGCGGACGCACTGGTCGACGGCATCGGCGCGCACGGCGGCATCCGGGTGACCGCCGGTCGGGGACGGTCCCACGTCTCCCGCTGTGTCGTGTGGCCGGTCAACGGGACGCAGGGAGGTGGCTGATGGAGCCCGAGAAGGTCTGGACGTCGGCTTACCACGAGGGTGTCGACGCACTGGGCCGGGACGACCTCCGGTCGGCCCGGGAACACTTCGCCAAGGCGATCGAACTGGGCGCGGACCAGTGGGAGCCGTACTACGGCCGGGCCTGGACCCTGCTGCGGGACGGGGACGGGCAGCCCGACCCGGCGGACCTCGCGGTGGCCGAGGCGGACCTGGCCCGTGCCCTCGACGAGTTCGGCGCCGGCTCGGACGCCGCCGCGCTGCTGGGTCACCTGCAGCACCTGCGCGGCGAGCACGAGCGGGCAGTCGGTTCGCTGCTGCGTGCCATCGGGCGCAGCACCCACCGGGAACTGGTGGCGAACAGCCTGACCGACGCGTTGTCACGGCTGCTGGCCGGGTTCGAGCAGCAACCGACGGTCGAGGCGGTGGCGGCGTGCGACCGGCTCGCCGGGCTCCTCGACGCCGCGCCGCTGCCCGGCGGGCTGGGCCGGTACCTGTCCGCCGAGGTGCTGGCCACCCGCGCGTACGTGCACCAGGAGCTGGGCCGGCCGGAGCAGTGCGCGACGGACCTGCGTCGGGTCCGGGCCCTGCAGCCGCGGCACCCCCGGCTGCCCGCGGAGGTGGACGCCGCCGAGCCGGGGTCGGGGTCCCGGCCGGTGACCGGCTCGACCGAACCGACGTTCGCGCAGGTCGGAGGGGCGGACGAGGTGGGTACGTTCACCGGGCGGCTACGCCAGCGGATCTTCGAGACCTACTTCGGGGACCTCGACAGCGAGGGCCTCGCCGACCGGCTGGCCCGCTACCACCAGTCACCCAGCAGGTCCATCCTGTTGTTCGGACCGTCGGGATGCGGCAAGACCTTCCTCATCCGGGCTTTCAGCGGCGAGTACCGACGTCGACACGGCCGGCCACTGCCGATCTTCCGGATGCGTCTCAACGACGTGTTGAACCGTTACGTCGGCGACGACGAGAAGCGGGTGTCGGAGATCTTCGACCAGGCGATCGACGCCCAACCGGCGATCCTGTTCGGAGACGAGATCGACTCGATCGGCATGTCCCGGGAGGGCGGTCAGGACTGGCGGGTGCAGCTCACCTCGCACCTGCTCCAGGAGATCGACCGGCTACGTGAGTCACAGGCCGCGGTGATCTTCTTCGGCTGCACGAACCGGCTCTGGGCGATGGACCTGGCACTGCTGCGCCGCTTCGACGAGATGATCCCCGTCGAACTGCCCGACGAGCAGGTCCGGGCGAAGATCTTCCAGGTGCACCTCGACCAGCTCGACGCCGGGGTGCGTGCCGACGACATCGACGTCGTCGAGTTGGCCCGCAGGTCGCACGGGTTGGCGCCGGGTGACATCCAGAAGGTCGTCTCGGACACCGTCATGGGGGTCATCTCGTCCACCGGCCCGCAGGGGCCGACCGGGCAGCTGACCCGGCAGCAGCTGCTGGCCGCGCTGGAGACGTACCAGCAGCCGATGCACATCCGCGACTGGGTGCGGCAGTCGGTCTCCGCGCTGCGGGAGTTGGGCCACGACGACATGGCGCGCGACGTCGAGCGCACCTACGGCCACTACGTCCAGGGCGGCGTCGCCTCCCTGCTGCCCGGCACCGGCCCGGCCTGGCGTCCCGTCTCCGAGCAGGCGTGGTCGGAGGAACCGGTGGTGGACCTGACCCTGCTCCGACACCTACGGAGGTAGCGATGACCGCGCAGGACAGTGTGCGGGAACTGGTCCGGCATCTGCGGCAGTTCCGGGATGACCAGGCGTCGGCGGAGAAGCCCTTCTTCTGGCTCGGCGCCGGCTGCTCGGTGCACGACGGGGTGCCGCTCAACGCGGAGCTGCTCGCCGCCGTGCTGGGCGACGACGTCGACACGTGGGGCAGCCCCCAGTACCGGTTCGACCTGTTCTGTGACGGGCTCGGGCCGGGGGTGGCGCGGGCCGGCCTGTTCCGGCGGTACCTGGAGCGTCCGCTCACCCCGGACTCGCCGTACCGCCAGCTGGTCGGGCTGCTCACCCGCGGGTACGCGGACATGGTGGTGACCGTCAACATCGACGATCTACTGGAGCAGGCGCTCGCCGCCGCCGGGCTGCGGGAACACCACGACTACCGGGTGATCGACGTGCCGCAGTACCGGCCCGAGGCGGCGGTGCTCCAGATCACCGCACCGGGTAGCCCCCGGATCCGGATCATCAAGCTGCACGGCGGGCTGGACCTCGGGCTGAACCTGATGACCAGCCGCGAGATCATCCGGTACGAGGAGCGCATCGAGCAGCTCGTCCGGGACGTCACCAGTCGACCGGCGGTGGTCTGCGGGTACTCCTTCTTCCACCTCAACGTGTTGCAGGCGTTCAGCCGGGACCGTTCCCCGCTCTACTACGCCAACATCGCCTTCCCCGACGCCCCGATGGTGCTGTCGCTGATGGCCCAGCGCAACTACAGCCCGAGGTTCATCGACGGGAAGCTGGGCAGCTTCGCCGGCCTGATGCGGGCCGTCACGGAGCAGTTGACGTGAAGGTCTCCGAGCTGAGGGTGGCCGACCTGGCCCAACGGATGCGGGCGAACCGGGAGAGCAATGTCTCCGCGGCCCTGGTGATCGGTCTGGACGGTGGGGCGGCGCTGCTCAACCACGCCCGACCGACCCGGTTCGTCGACGCGCTGCGCGGGGACCGGGCGCCGACCAAGAATGACGACCAGAAGATCGGCGATTTCTGGGCTTTCCGCTCCTCGTCGCTGGCCCGGGACGACTTCCTGAAGCGGTACACCACACCGACCGACGCGGCGGACGGCGACCTGACGGCGATCGCCAACCTGGCCGAGCTGATGAACCAGGGCTACTTCAACGCGGTCGTGGTGACCGACCCGGCCGAATACCTCTATCGACGCATCATCGACGCCGGCTCCATCGTGCCGCGCCACATCGAGGCGGTGGGGCACAAGCCGATCATGTTCGACCTCCGCCGGCAGGGCAGCGAACGGGCCCGCCCGGTGCTGGTCGACGCGGCGGAGATGCTGATCGCCGGGCTGGAACCGACCCGGCACGACGAGCACGGCACCCAACTCCGGGACATGCGTACCGCGCTGGTGGATTTCCTCGACGACTTCGACGTCGTCTACGGGTGGGGCTGGTGCCGGCTCAACGTCCCGCTCAGCACCCTCTACCGGAAGCCCACGCCGCTGTACCTGTTGGGCCGGTACAGCCTCACCCAGCAGTCCTGGGTGGAGGCCGGCTACCACCTGGTGGTCGGTGACGAGAGCGAGGACGACGAGGACGCGACGACCGACATCCTGAACCAGTTGGCGGAGAGCCTCGGCCTGTCCGGGGCCGCCTCGTCCGCCGCTGTGCCGCCGCCCGCGTCGCCGTCGGCCGGCTGGACGGTGCTGCGGCCCGAGGCGACCCCTCCGTTGCTCACCGTCGACCAACTGGCCGGGCTGCGGGAGTCGGCGTTCGCCGGGCCCGTCACCCTGATCGGCATCGCCGGTGAACGTACCCGCCGACGGGCGGCGGAGTGGCTGCTCGCGGGGCTCGACGAGGGTCTGTCCTCAGCCGGCCTGCGCGGCGGGGCGGACCTGACCGCGATCGGCCGGTGGCTCGGCCTGCGGGCCCGGGGCGCGGACACCGTCGTCGTCGGTGAACTGTGTGACCTGTCCTCCCCGGACCCCGGGTTCTGGGTCCGACTGACGGCGGTCATCGAGTGGTGGCGAGAATCGGTCGATCCGAACGGCTCGCACATCGTCCTGTTCTGTCCGCTGGCGGTGACCGACTGGGCGCGGGCGAACTACGGCCGTGGCGACACGGTCCGGGTGGAGGCCCTGCCGGAGCAGATGTTCGTCACGGTCGACGCGGTCGTCGAATGGATCATGCGGGAGCTGGGTCCGCTGCTGGCCTGGCTCGACGAGGACTGCGTGGCCCGACTGGGCGGGGCGATCATGCAGGTCGACGCCCTGCCGGAGTCCGACCCGGACTGGTTGCACGACGCGCTCGACATCTGGCGGCAGGAGGTGGGCCTGAGCATCTCCCGGGTGGCCGCCGACGCCGGCAGGGCCCCGGCGGACGGTGCACCGGACGCCGACGTGCCGGCGGACGGGTCGACGGGCGGCCTGTCCGTGGAGGAACTCGGCCGCCTCTGGTCGGAGGTGGTACGCCGGCTGGCGGACGCGACGGAGGCGATCCAACCGGTGTTCACCGTGGACCCCGTACCCCGGCACGACGCGGCGACGACGCCCGACCCGCAGGACGGCACACCGGACTTCCAGATCGACCCACGGCCGCACCCGCCGGACGGAGCGGACCGGTGACGGGACCCCCCGGGGACCAACTGCCCCTGCTCCGGGCGCATCCCCTGCAGGTTCCGCCGGCACGGGCGCTGGACGCGCTCAGGATGACGGTCAACCTGAAGGACGTCGACGTGTCCCTGAACCTGCCCGACGGGCCGCTCACCTCAGCGATGATCAAGGTGGAGGTGCCGGATCTCGACCCGGTCGAGATCTCCTACTCGGTGCAGGCCGGTTTCACCGAGGAACTGGCCCGGATCAGCAAGCAGTACGCGGGTCCCACCTCGCTGGTCGATCCCACCTCGCTGGTCGGTCCGGACGAGTCGGCGGCGAGCGATCCGACGGCGGACACCGGGTCCGCCCCGTTCGACACCGAGTCGGACGACAAGCGCCTGCAGGACATCATCACCGGGCTGTTGCGTTGGCAGCAGGCGTTGGAGGTGGCCGGCGCCCTCAGCGAGTCGGCGGACCTGCAGAGCCTCGGCAAGGCGCACCACGCCCTGGTGGAGAGCCTGCGCGTCAAGTACGTCGACCGGATGGGCAAGCTCCGGACCGAACTGCTCAACCAGCGCGACGCCGTGCCGATCCTGCGCAAGTGGTTGCAGTCGGGCAACGACGCCCTGATCAACCTGGCGATCCGGGTGGCCGGGGAGCCGGCGCTGCGTACGGCGGTGCAGGACGACCTCGCCCGGATCGCCGGGGACGAGGGGATGTCGCCGCAGACCCGTCGACGGGCCCGGGCGTATCTGCGCCGGTGGCGTCGACGGGAGATCGCCGGGACACGCCCCGAGGGAGCCGCCGAGTCGCCGGACTGAACCGGCGGGGGAGCAGCCCAGCCACCCGGCGGAGGCGACCGGCCCCGACGCGGTGCCATCGACGACCGAGACGACAGGAGGGGCGGATGGCCGGGACGGTGCGCAGGATCGGACACGACGTGCGGCGGGGACGCAATCTGGAGGCGTACGCGGTGACCCTGGTCGCCGCGGCGCTCGCCGTCGTCTCCGCCTTCGGTGACCTGGTGCCGGTGGAGGTGCTGTGGAGCGTCCTGCTCGCCGGCATCGCGCTGCTGGTGTACCGGATCACCGTCCCCGACGAGCGGGCGGGCACGTTGGACGCCTTCCTCGACGACCGGGTGGCGTTCGACGCCCGGCCGTTCCCGGAGCGGCTGCGTACCGCCCAGGAGGTGTGGGTCTATGCGCCGTCGGCGGTCAACATCCTGTCGCCGGCCCACTGCGACGCACTGCGCACGTCGGTGCTCGCCCGGCCCGGTGGGGTCGTCCGGGTGGTGCTGCTGGATCCGGCGTCACCGGCGGTGGAGCAGGCCGTACGGCAGCTCGACGACGCGGTCGACTTCGCGTTGCAGCGGCTCCGGCCGTCCATCACCACCACCCGTGGCCGGTTGGCCGCGATGGCCGGTTGGCCGGTCCCCGGCGTCGTCGAGCATCGGGTGCTCGACTTCAACCCCGGGTTCAGCCTGGTGGCGATCGACCCGCAGAGCCGGCACGGCCGGGTGATCGTGGAGCTGCACGGTTTCCACAACGAGTCCACCTCGGGCCGGATGCACCTGGAGTTCCACCGGAGCGACAGCGAACGCTGGTACGCCTACTGGATCGACCAGTTCCGCCACATCTGGGCGGCGGCCCGACCGGTCGACGCCGACGGCCGGCCCGGGGACCAGCCGGGCGACTGAACGGGGCGGGCCACGACGCCCACCGCCTGTCCGGCACCGGACCCGCGCCGCCCGCCCCCCGGATCCGCCGCCGACTCCAGCCGACCGGTGCCGCCGCGTCGGATCGGTGCCGCCGCGTCGACCGGGGTGCCGCCGCGCCGGGCGGGCGGGTCAGCACGCCGGACGGGTCAGCTGGCCGGCGTGTCGGCCAGCGCGGCGGCGTGCCGGCCGGCGGCGGCCGCCGCCAGGAAGTAGGCGTGGTCGGCGTCCAGCCCACGCCCCATCGTGGACAGCCGCACCGGCAGGGCGCGCAGCGCGGCGTCCAGACCGTCGGTGTCGACCCGGACCACCCGGTGCCGGTCGGCCAGCGGGGCCAACGCGGCATCCACCCGGGTCGCCAGCTCCACCGGCAGGCCGTCCGGCACCACCAGCTCCGCCGGGGCCAGCGCCACCCGGCCGTACGCGGTGAGGCTGTGGTGCGACACCCCCTGGTGCCGGGGGCGGGCGTCGGCGTCGGAGATCCGCAGCGAACCGACCGGCCGACCGCCCAGCACGGCCACCGCGTTGACCGCCTCGCCGACGGCGACGCCGGAGAACCCCCACCGGGTGCCGGTGCCCAGGTTACCGGGCCCCTGCGCGACGATCGCCACGTCGGCGCGGAGCACGTGCCGGGCGGCCAGCAGGCCCGTGTGCAGGGTGGCCGCCTCCAGGTCCCCGCCGAACGCCTGCCCGACGCTGACCGTGCCGACCAGTGCGTCGCGCAGCCCGTCGAGGGTGCGGGAGAACCAGGCCGGCAGGGCGCCACCGTCGGTGAGCAGGTAGGCCACCCGGGCCTGCGGGGCGTCGGCGTGGATGCCGGCGAGGATGGCCGGCAGGGCGGAGTGCAGGTCGGCCGTGACCGCCGGCATCCCGTCCAGGCTGTCGACGGTGGCGAGCAGCGAGTGGTGCGGCGACGCTTCCTCGTCGACCCCCAGCATGATCGGCTGCAACGGGGTGTACCGGGCCTTGACCAGGTGACCGGCGTCGCGGGTGTCCCCGGCCTGCGGCGGGTCGGCGGGCAGCCGGTCGGGCAGGGCGACCACCAGGGCGTACCCGCCGGTGCCGAGGCCCATCAGCAGCGCACCGGCGTTGAGCAGCACCCGGTCGCCGGGGGCCGGGTCACCGACCAGCTCCGGGTAGGCCAGCGCACGCAGGGTGTCCCCGTCGGGCAGGGCGACGTCGAGTTCCACCGCACCGGCCCACCGCCGTCGTACCGCCGTGACCGTCCCGGACCGCCATCGCACCATGCCCGGCACGCTATCGCCGGCCGGCCGGGTGACCGCGTGCGGGTCCGCCGCCGCCCGGTCCGGCCCGCCGCGGTGCCGGTCGGACCGGACCCACCTCGGCCGCCGGCCCACCGGCAGGCCCGGTCACCCCGGTCGGCCCGGTCACCCCGGTCGGCCCGGTCGGGTCGGTCACGCCGGTCACGGCGGTTACGTCGGTCGGGCCGGTTACGCCGGTCGGTCGGGCCGCCCGGGGGCGTCGGTTGCCGGGTCGGGTCCGCCCCGGGTGACCCGGGCGTCGGTCACCGGGCCCTGCTCGTCCTGGGTACGCCGGGCGCGGCGGCCGGCGACACCGGGCAGCGACCGGGTGGGGTCGAGGAAGACGTACCCGATCTCCGGATAGCGGGCGGTGAGCCGTCGCTCGGCCTCGTCGGCGTCGGCCTCGATGTCGCCCCCGGTCGCGTCGTCCCGGAAGTCGACCTTGGCGGCCACCAGGATGTCCGCCGGGCCGAGCTGCATGGTCAGCAGGGTGTCGATCCGGTCCACCGTCGGCAGGCCGGCCAGCTCCCGTTCGATCTCCCGGTGCAGCCGTTCGGGCACCGCCCGGCCGACCAGCAGCGAGAGGTTGCTGCGGGCGAGGACGGTGGCGACGACGAGTAGCAGCAGGCCGATCAGGATCGAGGCGAGACCGTCCCACAGCTCGTCACCGGTCCACTCGGACAGGCCCACCCCGACGCCCGCGATGAGCAACCCGACCAGGGCGGCGCTGTCCTCCAGGAACACCGCCTTGACGGTGGTGTCGGCAGTCAGCCGCAGGAACCGGCGCGGGGTGGTCCGCCACCGGCGGGACTCGCTGCGCACCTGGCGTACCGCGCGGGTCAGCGACACCGACTCGATGACGAAGGAGACCGCCAGCACCACGTACGAGATCAGGTAGTCGCCGCTGTGTTCGTGGACCAGGATGGTCGTCACGCCGTGGGTGATGGCGAAGCCGGCCCCCGCGACGAAGGTGAACAACGCGGCGAGGAACGCCCAGACGTAGCTCTCCTTGCCGTACCCGAAGGGGTGCCGGACGTCGGCGGGCCGGGCGCCCCGGCGCAACGCCAGGTAGAGCAGCACCTCGGTGGTGGTGTCGGCGAGCGAGTGGGCGGCCTCGGAGAGCATCGCCGCCGAGCCGGAGGCGACCCCGGCGACCAGTTTCGCCACCGCGATGGCGAGGTTGGCCACCCCCGCCACCACGACCGTGCCGACGCTCTCGGTCTTGACTTCACCTTCCGACATGCGGTCACCGTAAGTCTGTTGTCCCGGCTCCGCCCGGAGAGCCGGCCGGGTTCTGCCCCCGGTGATCAAGAGCGTTACGTCAAATTGATCTCTACGGATGACGCAAACCTCTTGATCACCGCAGAAGGGTGGGGTCGTGGCGGGGGATGGGGGGTTGGGTGGGGGTGGGGGTCCGGCGTGGGTGCACGGGTTTCGCGGGTGGGCTGCTAGCGTTCACCCCGTGTCGCGGAGTCGTACCGAACGCCTGGTCAACCTGGTGATCTGTCTGCTGTCCACCAGGCGGTTCCTGACCGCCGCGCAGATCGCCGCGACCGTTCCCGGCTACGAACACGATCCGGACGACGCCCGGGAGCACGAGGCGTTCCAGCGCAAGTTCGAACGGGACAAGGCGGAACTGCGCGAGCTGGGGGTGCCGCTGGAGACCGGGACGGCCAGCGTGTTCGACGCCGAGCCCGGTTACCGGATCGCCCACCGCGAGTACGCCCTGCCCGACATCCCGCTCGAACCGGACGAGGCCGCCGCGGTGGGCATCGCCGCCCGGTTGTGGCAGCACGCCGGACTGGCCGCCGCCGCCTCGTCCGGGCTGGCCAAGCTGCGCGCGGCCGGCGTCGACGTCGACCCGCAGGCCACCCTGGGCCTGGAGCCGATGGTCACCGTCGACCCGTCGTTCGCCCCGCTCACCGCCGCCGCCCGGGACCGCCGCGAGGTCACCTTCGACTACCGGGTGCCGGACCGGGACGCGCCGACCCGACGCCGGTTGCAGCCGTGGGGCGTGGTCTGCTGGCGGGGCCGCTGGTACGTCGTCGGCCACGACCGGGACCGGGCGGCGACCCGCTGCTTCCGGCTGTCCCGGGTGGTGGGCGCGGTCCGGGCCACCGGTGCGCCGGGCGGCTACGAACCACCCGCCGGCCTCGACCTGATCTCGCACGTCGCCACCTGGTCCGGGCCGGTCGAGCGGACCGGCCGGGCCACCGTGCTGGCCGCGCCCGGGCGGGCCGCCGGGCTGCGCCGGTGGGCGGTGCAGAGCGTGCCCGGCCCCGACGGCGACCACCTGGTGCTGCCCTACGCCGATCCGGAGTCGCTGGCCGGGCAGCTCGTCGGCTACGGCCCGGACGTCCGGGTCGTGGACCCTCCCGAGGTACGCGACGCGGTGATCCAACGACTCAAGGAGATCGCCGCCCGGCACGACGAGCTGGCCGTGGCCGGGGGTGCCCGATGAACCGCCCCGCCGCGCGCACCTCCGCCGACCGGCTGGCCCGGCTGCTGAACCTGGTGCCCTACCTGCTGGCCCGACCGGGCATCGAGATCGCTGAGGCCGCCGGTGACCTGGGCGTCAGCGAACGGCAGCTCCGCGAGGACCTGGAGCTGCTCTGGGTGTGCGGGCTGCCCGGTTACGGCCCGGGTGACCTGATCGACATGGCCTTCGACGGCGACCGGGTGACCATCACCTACGACGCCGGCATCGACCGGCCGCTGCGGCTCACCCCGGACGAGGCGCTGGCCCTGGTGGTGGCGCTGCGGATGCTCGCCGAGACGCCCGGGGTGGCCAACCGGGAGGCCGTCGAGCGGGCCCTCGCCAAGATCGAAAATGCGGCCGGTGACCTGGTCGGAGCCCCGGTGGCCGTCCGGCTGCCCGGCGAGAGCCAGCGGGTGCAGGAGCTGCGGGCCGCGGTGGAGCGGCACCGGGCGCTGCGGATCACCTACTACACCGCAGCCCGGGACGAGAGCACCGAGCGCGTCATCGACCCGCTGCGGATGCTGATGGTCGACGGTCGGGCCTACGTCGAGGCGTGGTGCCGCCGCGCCGAGGCGGTCCGGTTGTTCCGGGCCGACCGGATCGACGCGGTCGTCGAGCTGGACGAGCCCGCCGTGGTGCCGCCGCAGGCCCGCCCGCACGACCTGCGCCAGGGGGTGTTCCAGCCGTCCCCGGACCTGCCCCTGATCACCCTGCGCATCGGCCGGGGCGAGCGGTGGATCACCGAGTACTACCCGTGTGAGCGGGTCGAGGTCGACGGTGACCGGTGGGTGGTGTCGCTGCGGGTGACCGATCTCGGCTGGGCACGCCGCTTCGTGCTCGGGTTGGGTCCCGACGTCACCGTCCTCGCCCCGGTCGAGCTGGCTGCCCAGGTCCGTGCCCAGGCCACCGCCGCCCTGGAGGCGTACGCCACCCCGGTGCTCCCGGCCGGCCCGGCGGGTCCGCCGACCGACCGGTAGGCTTCCCGCCGTGGTGAAGTGGATCGTTCTCGCGGTGCTGCTGTTCGCGCTGGTCGTGTTGGCCCTGGCGGTCCGTCCGGTGCTGGTGCGGCTGCCCCGGTTGCGCCGCGCGGCGGTGGCGTTGCAGCGTCGCCAGGCCGACGCGGAGGCGCTGCGGCACAGCGCCGAGGCGCTCCAGGAACGGGTCGAGGCGCTCCAGCGGCAGGGCGAGACGACCCAGCAGCGGCTGGAACTGATCAAGGCCAAGCGCGGCAACTGATCGACATCCGGCGCGGGAACTGATCGACACTGGTCGGTGAACCGCGCGTCCGCCGCCCACCCGGCGTCCGATTCACGCAGCTCTGCACCCGTACAGGTGGTTGACGGGACACTCAGCGGTGGTCAAGACTTCACCGGCCGGGCCGCATCAGCGGTGGCCCGGCGGGTGGCAGCAGCCCGTCTCGCACGTACGATGGGCAGCGACCCCACCCTTCGACACAGAGCGACTGGAGCTTCCCATGGGTGCCCTCAAGCCGTGGCACATCGCCGTACTCGTGGTCGTGCTGATCCTGCTCTTCGGCGCGAAGCGGCTTCCCGACGCGGCCCGCTCGCTCGGCCGTTCGTTGCGGATCATCAAGGCGGAGACCAAGAGCCTGGCCGACGACGACCGCGACCTGGCCGAGAAGGCCGACGCGCAGGCCGGCTACCAGCCGCTGCCGCCCCAGCAGCAGCCCGTGCAGCAGCAGCCGTACGCGCCGCAGCCCCAGCAGCAGTACGCCCAGCCGCAGTACGCCCCGCAGCAGGCTCCGCAGCAGCCGGTCGCCCCGCCGGTCGACCCGGTGCAGCGCGTCCGCGACAACTGACCGAAGGGCCCCACCACCGTGGCCTTCGCGCTCCGTAAACGCGGCCCCAGCACCTTCGAACGGGCCTCCGACGGTTCCATGACCCTGATGGAGCATGTCCGCGAGCTGCGGAACCGGCTGTTCCGCGCCTCGCTGGCGATCGTGGTGGGGTTCGGGCTGGGTATCTGGCTGGCCGGCCCGGTGCTGCACCTGCTGCAGCAGCCCTACTGCGACCTGCCCAAGGCCCGGCTGGCCAACGGCACCTGCAACTTCGTCCAGTTGGGGCCGGCCGACCTGTTCCTGCTCCAACTGAAGGTGGGGCTCTGGGTCGGTCTGATCGTCGCCGCCCCGGTCTGGCTCTACCAGGTCTGGGCGTTCATCGCCCCCGGCCTGCACCGGCACGAGCGGCGCTACGCGTACATCTTCACCGCGCTCGCGGCACCGTTGTTCGCCGCCGGTGCGGTGCTTGCCTACTTCGTCACCTCCAAGGGGCTGGAGTTCCTGCTCAACGTCTCCGGCGGCGGGGACATCACCACCACCCTGGACATCACCCGCTACATCTCGTTCATCACCAACCTGATCCTGCTGTTCGGGGTGGCGTTCGAGTTCCCGCTGCTGGTGCTGATGCTCAACTTCGTCGGGCTGGCCAGTGCCCGCAAGCTGCTGAGCTGGTGGCGGGTGGCGATCTTCGTGTTCTTCGCCTTCTCCGCCGTGGTGACGCCCACCCCCGACCCGTTCGGCATGACCGCGCTGGCGCTCTGCCTCTCCGCGCTCTACTTCGCCGCGGTCGGGGTGGCCTTCATCAACGACCGGCGCAAGGGTCGGGGCAAGGCGTCCTACGCGGGACTGAGCGACGACGAGGTGTCGCCGTTGGAGTTGGACGACGACCCGGTGGTGGCCACGCCGGAGCTGGAGTTGTCCGAGCCGGTGCACGCCTCCGAGCCGGTGGCCCCGCCCAAACCGATCGACCGCCGCTACGACGACATGACCTGACCGTCAGGTCATCCGCACCACCCGACGCCGCTCCCGCCCTGCCGGGAGCGGCGTCGCTCGTCCGGCCCCGGCGGGCTCAGAGCACCTGGGACAGGAAGCGGCGCAGCCGGGGGTGCTGCGGTGTCTCGAAGACCGCCTCCGGTGCGCCGGCCTCCAGCACCACCCCGTGGTCCATGAACGCGACGGTGTCGGCGACCGAGCGGGCGAAGCCCATCTCGTGGGTGACCACCACCATCGTCATGCCCCCGGCGGACAGCTCGGCCATCACCCCGAGCACCCCCTTGACCAGCTCCGGGTCGAGCGCCGAGGTGGCCTCGTCGAAGAGCATCACCTCAGGTTGCAGGGCCAGCGCCCGGGCGATGGCGACCCGCTGCTGCTGACCGCCGGAGAGGTGGGCGGGCCGGGAGTCGGCCTTGCCGGCGAGGCCGACCAGCGCCAACTGGGTCCGGGCCAGCGCGACCGCCTCGTCCTCGGGCAGCTTCTTGAGCCGGCGCAACGCCAGGGTGATGTTGCGCAGCACGGTCATGTGCGGAAACAGGTTGAACTGCTGGAAGACCATGCCGATCCGCTGCCGCAGGGCGTCCGGGTCGTCGCGCAGCACGCTGCACCCGTCGAGCAGGACGTCACCGGCGTCCGGCTCGATCAGCCGGTTGACGGTGCGCAGCAGGGTGGACTTGCCGGAACCGGACGGCCCGATGACGCAGGCCGTCGCGCCCCGGGCGACGTCCAGGTCGACGCCGCGCAGCACCCGGTTGGCCCCGAAGGCCAGGTGTACGTCGCGGACGGCGAGGCTGACCGAGGTGGTGGTCGCGGTGCCGGCGGTCATCGGGGGTCCTCCCGGGGGGTACGCGGTTGCGGTAGGGCGGTCTCGCCGGCCAGGGCCAGCCCGCCGTCGTCGTCGGGGTCGACGGTGACCGTCCGGCCCCGGCGCAACCGGCGGTCGATGGCGTTGACGGCGTGCGTCAGCGGCACGGTCAGCAGCAGGTAGCACAGGCCGGCCAGCAGCAGCGCCGACTGGTTGCCGGTGTTGGCGGCGTAGTCCTGCCCGATCCGGAACAACTCCCGCTGGCTGGCCAGCAGGCCGAGGAAGTAGACCAGGCTGGAGTCCTTGATCAGCGCGATCAGCTGGTTGACCCAGGCCGGCAGCACCCGGCGTACCCCCTGCGGGACGATGACCAGGCGCATCGCCTCACCCCAGGAGAAGCCCAGCGCGCGGGCCCCCTCCAGCTGCGCCGCCTCCACGCTCTGGATGCCGGAGCGGAAGATCTCCCCGATGTACGCGGCGGCGATCAGCGACAGCGCCAGGATGCCCAGCGGGTAGGGGTTGGGACCCCACACCTGCATGCCGAGCGGGGCCAGGCCGACACCGATCAGCAGGATGGTGGCGGCGGCCGGCAGCCCCCGGAACACGTCGGTGTAGACCCGGGCCGGCCAGCGCAACCATCGGGTCCGGGAGAGGCCCGCCACGGCCAGCGCCATGCCCAGCACCGAGCCGAGCAGGGCGGCGGAGACCGCCAGGATCAGCGTGTTGGGCAGCCCGACGGTCAGCATCTCGGGCAGCGCCTCGCGCATGGATTCCCCGTCGAAGAAGGTCTCCCACAGGGTGCTCAACGGATCCATCGGTTTCTCCTACCGCCCCGCTCGCTGGTCTGGTCGTACCGTCAGGAGGTGGCCGACGCCGACGGCGCCGCCGCGCCGGGGGCGGCGACGTCGCCGCTGCCGGGCGTGAAGCCGGCGGGGATCGCCCGGCCCGGGTAGTACTGCTGCTGGAGCCGGGTCCAGGTGCCGTCGGCGATGACCTCGTCGAGGCCCCTGTCCAGCGCCTCGCGCAGCGCGTCGTTGCCCTTGGCGAAGGCGTACGCGGTGGGGGTCGGGCTCAACTCCGTGGCCGCCACCGTGATCTTGCCGTTGCTGTCGGCGGCCGACTTCTCGCCGATCTCGGCGGGGGCGATCCAGGCGTCGGCGGTGCCGGCCTTGAGCTGGTTGATCGCCCCGTTGTAGTCGGGCACCCGCACCGGGTCGAGCTTGCGCGAGGTGGCGTAGTCGTCCTGCACGGTGCCCTGCACGACCACCACCCGCTTGCCGGCGAGCTGGTCGAAGCCGGTCAGCGGGGAGCCGGCGGGCACGTCGAGGCCGAAGTAGCCGAAGTCGTAGCCGTTGCCGAAGTCGACTGTCTTCTTCCGGGCCTCGGTGATGGTGATCGAGGAGCTGCCGATGTCGAACTTGCGGTTGTTGACCTGGGAGAGCAGCGCCGAGAAGTCGGTGCCGACGAACTCGACCTTCAGCCCCACCTTGCCGGCGGCCGCGACGAGCAGGTCGTTGTCGAAGCCGGTGAAGGTGCCGTCCTTGAGGTAGACGTTCGGTGGGGCGTCGGTGAGCGTGCCGGCGCGCAGCACCCCCGGCTGGAGCAGGCCGTACGGGTTGTCGGCCGGGTCGGCGGAGTCGCCGCCGCAGGCGGTCAGCGCGGTGGCGGCGAGCAGGGCGGCGACGCCGAGCGCGGCGGCCCTGGTGAGGGCGGGCCGGGGCCGCCGGGTCGTGGGCAGGGCAGGAAGGAAGCGCACGGGTGTCTCCAGAGTTGATCGGGCGACGGCGGGCGCGCGTCGCCGACGGGGTGCCCGCCGGGCACGCCGCTGAGGTGGTACGGGAGGAGGGGCCGACTACCGGGGGCGACAGGAGTCGCTGTGGACCCGCATCAGGTCGACGTGTCGCCGTCTGACCAGCCGGACGCCGCTGGTCCGGACGCCGGCCCGGGACACGGGGGCGACGCCGTCGGTGGGCGGGGCGGGTGCGGGGGCGGACATGGCTTCTCCCGGGGTCGGAGTTGACCTGGGAAACCAGGCCACGCTTGCACCGGTGGTCTACCGGTGCCTGGTCCTCACCCGGAGCACCCCACCGTGGCGGAGGGTTGCCGGCCAGCGAGCCGGGGCTTGACGCTGGCGCTCATGACCTGCCCGAAGGCTAGCAGCCGGGACCGGGCGATCGTCCACCCGTTATGACGGCCCTCACGTCCGCTCCTTACCGCCGGGCGGGACGGGTGAGACGGGTGGGTCGCGCGGTGCCGGTGGGCGCGCGGTGGGGCAGGTCGGCGTCGTAGCGGACCCGGGCCGCCTGCACCTCGGCGAGGTGGGTGGTGGCCCAGGTCTCCAGTCCGGAGACCAGGTCGAGCAGGCTGCGGCCCAGGTCGGTGAGGGCGTAGTCGACCCGGGGCGGGACGCTGGCGTGCACCGTCCGGGTGACCAGGCCGTCGCGCTCCAGCCCGCGCAGGGTCTGGGTGAGCATCTTCTGGCTGATCCCGTCGATGTGCTCGGCCAGCTCGCCGTAGCGCCGGTCGCCGTCGGCGAGGGTCAGCACGACCAGCACGCTCCACCGGTCGCCGATCCGGTCGATGACCTGCCGGCTGCCGCAGTTGCGCTGGAACGGGTCGGGTCGCATCAGTTTACTCTCCATCAGTGCGTCACAAACTTCAAGATGCCTACTCTCCGATGGGAAGTATCGCGGTTCACCTGGGTGTTTGCCAGTACGACTGAAGTAGCCACCCGAAGGAGAACGCCATGTCCGTCGTCGTCACCGGAGCCACCGGCCACCTGGGTCGCCTGATCGTCGAATCCCTGCTGCGCCGGGGCGTACCCGCCGGGAAGATCGTGGCGCTGGGGCGGGACACCGGCCGGCTCACCGACCTCGCCGACCGGGGGGTCGAGGTCCGGCCGGCCGACTACACCGACCCCGACTCGCTCCGCGCCGCCTTCGCCGACGCCGAGAAGCTGATGTTCGTCTCCGGCAGCGAGGTCGGCCAGCGGGTGCCGCAGCACCACAACGTCATCGACGCCGCCCGCGAGGCCGGTGTCGGCCTGGTCGTCTACACCAGCATCGCCCACGCCGACACCTCCGACCTGCTGCTGGCCGCCGAGCACCGGGCCACCGAGGAGGAACTGCGCGCCTCCGGCCTGCCGTACGTGCTGCTGCGCAACAGCTGGTACCTGGAGAACTACACCGGCCAACTCGACGGCTACCTGGCCCACGGGGTCGCCGGTTCCGCAGGTGACGGCCAGGTCAGCGCCGCCACCCGCGCCGACTACGCCGAGGCCGCCGCCGAGGTGCTCACCACCGAGGGACACGCCGGTCAGGTCTACGAGCTGGGCGGTGAGGCGTTCACCATGACCGAACTGGCAGCCGAGGTGTCCCGCCAGAGTGGACACGACGTCCGCTACACCGACCTGCCGGTGCCGGCGTACACCGACCTGCTCGTCTCCGCCGGGCTGCCCGAGCCGTACGCCGCCACCCTGGCCGACGCCGACCGGGGCATCGCCCAGGGTGCGCTGTACGTGCCCGTGGACGACCTGGAGAAGCTGCTCGGCCGCCGGCCCACCAGCCTCGCCGAGGCGCTCCGCGCCGCCCGCTGACCCGACCCGCCCGCCCCGGGGTGTCGCCGGGGCGGGCGGCGCGGGGATAACCGGTGGAACGTCGCCACCGCCCCACCCGACAATGCTCGCCATGGATCACCAGACGCTGGTACGGGTCAGCAGGCGGATGTCGCTCGCCCTGCGCCACCAGCCCGCCCGGTTCGGCCTCACCCCCGACCCGGGCGGCTGGGTGTCCGTCGTCGACCTGCTGGCCGCCCTGCGGATCGACCGGGCCGACCTCGACACGGTGGTCGGCGGCAACGACAAGCAGCGCTTCGCGGTGACCCGGGACGCCGACGGGACCGAACGGATCCGGGCCAACCAGGGCCACTCGTACCCGGTGGACCTGGGGCTGACCGCCGAACCGCCGCCGCCGCGGCTCTTCCACGGCACCGGGGCCGCCGCACTCGGCTCGATCCGGGCCACCGGACTGCACCGGGGCGGTCGGCACCACGTACACCTGTCGTCGGACATGGCGACGGCCCGGCGGGTCGGGGCCCGCCGGGGTGGCGCGGTGGTGGTGCTGACCGTCGACGCGGCGGCGATGGCCCGCGACGGGCACGCCTTCTACCGCAGCGTCAACGGCGTGTGGCTCACCGACGCGGTGCCGCCGGCCTATCTGACCTGATCACCTCGGTCGCGGCTGCCACGACGCCAGCGGGTACCCCGGGCGGTTCACTCCGGCGGCGGGTAAGGTGCGGATGTCGTGCCTCGGGCGGCCCGGCGAGCCGAACCCAGAACGCCGTGGCCGAGGGCCGACACCGCTGCCGCCACCACGCGTCCCCCGCCGCAGCGCGAGGGACGCCCGCCGGGAAGGGACCGCGCGATGGCACCGCTCCCGCTGAGCCCGCAGGACGCCCTGGTCGAACTCAGCCGGATCCGACTCGACGAGGTCGGCCTGGACGAGGTGCTGCAGCTGATCGCCGACCTGGCCCGGCGCAGCCTGCGCGGGGTGGCCGAGGTGTCGGTGACCCTGCTGCGTGGTGGCAGCCCGCAGAGCGTCGCCGTCACCGGCGACATCGCGCTCCTGCTCGACGAGTGGCAGTACCGGCAGGGCCACGGGCCGTGTCTGGACGCCGCCATCACCGGCGACACCCTGCTCGTGTCCGACACCGCCACCGAGGAACGCTGGCCGGTCTGGGCGGCCCGGGCGGTCGACGGGGGCATCGGCAGTACGCTCGCCATCGGTCTGCCGATCCAGGAGGCGGTGGTCGGCGCCCTCAACCTCTACGGGCCCGCCCCGCGCGCCTTCGACGCCGACACGGTCGAACTGGCCCGGACCTTCGCCGCGTACGCCGCAGTGGCCCTGGCCAACGCCCATCTCTACGCCAGCACCGCCTCGCTGGCCGAGCAGATGCGGGCGGCGATGGAGAGCCGGGCCGTGATCGAGCAGGCCAAGGGCATCATCATGGGCCAACGCCGGTGCACGGCCGACGAGGCCTTCGGCATTCTCGCCCGGCTCTCCCAGGACACCCACCGCAGGCTGCGGGACGTCGCCGCCGCCCTCGTCGGCCGGGCCAGCAGCCCGACGCACTCAGGTTCCGCGAGTCACTGATCCGGCCGGGTGGGCTGACCGGACGCCGGTTCGACGACCTGGTGGACCAGGGCCTCCGCCACGTCCCGCAGCTTACGGTTGGAGTTCTGCGACACCCGGGCCAGCAGGGCGAACGCCTCGTCGGCCGTGCACCGTCGCTGGCCCATGATGATGCCCTTGGCCTGCTCGATCACGGCGCGGTTGCGCATGGCCTCCTGCATCTGCTCGGCCAGTGAGGCGGTGCTGTCGTAGAGATGGGCGTTGGCCAGGGCCACCGCGGCGTGGCCGGCGAACGTCCGGGCGGGCTCGGCCACCTGGCTGAAGGCGTCCGGCCGGGTGCCGTAGACGTTGAGCGCGCCGACCATCGCCTCCTGGATCGGCAGGCCGAGGGACATCGAGGAGCGCACCCCGGTCGTGCGGGCCCGCGCCGCCCACTCCGGCCAGCGACGCTCGTCGGTCATGTCCGCGACGATCAGCACGGTGCCCGTGGTGGCCGCGTCCAGGCACGGGCCGCGACCCTGCTCGTACTGCCACTGGTCGAGGCGGAGCGCGAGGTCACCGGTGTGGGCCGCGGTGTGCGCCTCGGTGCCGTGCACCAGTGTCACCGAGACCTCGGCGGCTCCCGGGATGCTGTCCCTGGCCACCTCGGCGATCCGGGACAGGACGGCGTCGAGGTCCATCTCGGCGTGGCGGATGGAGCCCAGCCGGAGGACAGCCTCGGTGATGTCCAGTGGTGACTGCGTCATGTCGTCTGACGTCCTTGCGAACCGGCGCAAACCTACCGGAGGAACCGGCAGCGCGTGACGAGCGGTCGTTGCCAGGGACCGCAGGTGCGGCTGCCCGGGGCGGACCGGGGACCGCGCCGCTGCTTGACGCTCGCTCGCGACACCCCATGGGACGTCGAATGCGGAGCATCACCTTACCGGTCCGCCGGGGGTGACTGGCGAGGACACCACCGAGCGCCCAATTCCGGGTGGTGTCCTGGCCGGACACCGGGGATGATGGCGGGCGACGACGACAGGGGAGCGGGCGGATGACGGTGGAGTTGCCCCGCGCGGGGCGGGTGTTGTTCATCGGCGACAGCATCACCGATGCCGGGCGCGACCGTGCCGACGAGGCCGACCTGGGGGTGGGCTGGGCGATGATGGCCGCCGCCTGGTTCACCGCCCGGCATCCGGGTCACCGGGTGACCTTCCGCAACCGGGGCGTCGGCGGTGACCGGGTACGCGACCTGCGGGCCCGTTGGACGGACGACTGCCTGGCGCTGGCCCCACAGGTGGTGTCGGTGCTGATCGGGATCAACGACACCTGGCGGCGGTACAGCAGCGACGAGGTGACCACGGTCGAGGAGTTCACCACCGACTACCGGCACCTGCTCGCCACCACCCGGGAGGCGCTACCGGACGTCCGGCTGGTGCTGATGGAACCGTTCCTCATCCCGGTCGACGACGCCCAGCGGCGCTGGCGCGACGACCTGGACCCGAAGGTCGACGCGGTACGCAAGCTCGCCGCCGAGTTCGACGCGACGCTGGTCGCGGTGGAGGCGGTGTTCCACCGCGCCGAGGTCGACGACCGGGTGTGGACCGACGACGGGGTGCACCTGACCCCGTCCGGTCACGCGGTGCTGGCCCAGCAGTGGCTGGCGGCGGTCACCCCGGCCACCTGAGCCCGCCCGGTCGGGCCCCGGGCGTTGCCACGGCCCGGGGTGATCCTCTACGGTCGGTCCAGCGGTTGGCGGTGCGGTCCTTCCCAACCACCACCGCCGAGCGGCCCTGTGGCGGGCCGGGGCCGGTGGGGCCCCGGGATGACCTGCCCGGTGCCGGCGGCGGTCCCGTGTGTCGTCCTGCCCCCTCGCCGGTCTGCGCCCTTTGTCGCGTTCGGAGTCGGTACGGTGGGAAACACGCCGAGCCGCCCGGGAGATCCCGTGTTCCTCACGCCCCACGAGCAGGACCGCCTGCTCGTCCACGTCGCTGCGGACGTCGCCCGACGACGACGCGAGCGCGGACTGCGCCTCAACTATCCCGAGGCCGTCGCCATGATCACCGCGTTCCTCCTCGAGGGCGCCCGGGACGGCCGGACGGTCACCGACCTCATGGCCGCCGGCCGGACCGTGCTCACCCGCGACGACGTGCTCGACGGAATCCCCGAGATGCTGGGGGAGGTGCAGGTGGAGGCGACGTTCCCGGACGGCACCAAGTTGGTGACGGTGCACCACCCGATCCCGTGATCCCCGGGGAGATCCTGCCCGGCGACGGGCCGGTCGAGATCAACGCGGGTCGCCCGGTGACCACCCTGCTGGTGGTCAACACCGCCGATCGGCCGATCCAGGTCGGCTCGCACTACCACTTCGCCGAGACCAACCCGGGGCTGCGCTTCGACCGCGCCGCCGCGTACGGGCAGCGGCTCGCCGTGCCGGCGGGGACGTCGGTGCGGTTCGAGCCGGGTGTCAGCCGCACCGTCGACCTGGTGCCGCTGGGCGGGGCCAGGGTCGTGCCGGGGCTGCGCGGCGAGGTCGCCGGCCCTCTCGACCGGGGGCCGAATGCCGACGGGGCCGGCCCGCGCGACGCGGAGGCGGGACGATGAGCGCGGTGGACCGGCGACGCTACGCCGACCTGTACGGCCCGACCACCGGCGACCGCATCCGGCTGGCCGACACCGACCTGCTGATCGAGGTGGAGGTCGACCACTGCGTCGGCGGTGACGAGGCGGTGTTCGGCGGGGGCAAGGTGATCCGCGAGTCGATGGGCCAGTCCCGGGCCACCCGGGCCGAGGGTGCGCTGGACACGGTGATCACCGGCGCGGTGGTGCTGGACCACTGGGGGGTGGTGAAGGCCGACGTCGGGCTGCGCGACGGCCGGATCGTGGCGCTGGGGCGGGCCGGCAACCCGGACACCATGCCCGGGGTGCACCCGGACCTGGTGATCGGCCCGTCGACCGAGGTGATCGCCGGCAACGGGCGCATCCTCACCGCCGGGGCGGTGGACACCCACGTGCACTTCATCTGCCCGCAGATCGTCACCGAGGCGCTCACCTCGGGCATCACCACCCTGGTCGGCGGGGGCACCGGCCCGGCCGAGGGCACCCGGGCCACCACGGTCACCCCGAACGCCTGGCACCTGGCCCGGATGCACGAGGCGCTGGACACCTTCCCGGTGAACGTGCTGCTGCTGGGCAAGGGCAACACGGTCTCCACCGAGGCGCTGTGGGAGCAGTTGCGGGCCGGGGCGGGTGGCTTCAAGCTGCACGAGGACTGGGGGACCACCCCGGCGGCGATCGACGCCTGCCTGCGGGTGGCCGACGCGTCCGGGGTGCAGGTGTCCATCCACACCGACACCCTCAACGAGGCCGGGTTCGTGGCGGACACGCTGCGCGCCATCGCCGGCCGGGCGATCCACTCTTACCACACCGAGGGGGCGGGGGGTGGGCACGCGCCGGACATCATCACGGTGGCCGGGGAGCCGAACGTGCTGCCGTCGTCGACGAACCCGACCCGGCCGTACACCCGCAACACCCTCGCCGAGCACCTCGACATGCTGATGGTCTGCCACCACCTCAACCCGTCGGTGCCGGAGGACCTGGCGTTCGCCGAGAGCCGGATCCGGCCGTCCACGATGGCCGCCGAGGATCTGCTGCACGACCTCGGGGCGATCTCCATCATCGGCTCCGACTCGCAGGCGATGGGCCGGGTCGGCGAGGTGATCACCCGGACCTGGCAGAGCGCGCACGTGATGAAGCGGCGGGTGGGCGCGCTGCCCGGTGACGGCCCGGCCGACAACCACCGGGCCCGCCGCTACGTGGCGAAATACACCATCTGCGCGGCGATGGCCAACGGGCTGGAACGGGAGATCGGCTCGGTGGAACCGGGCAAGCTCGCCGACCTGGTGCTCTGGGACCCGGCGTTCTTCGGAGTCCGGCCCCACCTGGTGATCAAGGGCGGGATGATCGCGTACGCGCAGATGGGCGACGCGAACGCGTCCATCCCCACCCCGCAACCGATGCTGCCGAGGCCGATGTTCGGCGCGTACGGCGTGGTGCCGGCCGCGACCAGCGTGGCGTTCGTCGCGCCGGCCGCGCTGGAGGCGGGCCTGCGGCTGGACGTGCGCCGCCCGCTGGTCCCGGTGGCCGACGTGCGCTCGCGGGGCAAGGCCGACCTGCCGTGCAACGGCGCGTTGCCGCGCATCGAGGTCGACCCGGACACCTTCACCGTCCGCATCGACGGGGTGGTGGTCGACCCGGAACCGGTCACCGAACTGCCCATGGCCCAGCGGTACCACCTGTTCTGATGACCCCGTCGAGCATGGTGCTGCTGCTGGCCGACGGTAGGTTCCCCGCCGGGGCGCACGCCCACTCCGGCGGGCTGGAGGCGGCGGTGGCGGCCGGGCTGGTCACCGACCCGGCCACCCTGGCCGGGTTCCTGCGCGGCCGGTTGGCCACCGGCGGGCTGGTCGCCGCCGCGTTCGCGGTGGCGGCGCACCGGGCCGCCGCAGCCACCGACCGGCGGGCGACGCTGGCCCGGCTGGACGCCGAACTGGACGCCCGTACCGCCGCCCCGGCGCTGCGGGCCGTTTCCCGCCGGCAGGGTCGGGCGCTGCTGCGGGCCGGTCGGGAGATCTGGCCCGACGGCGGGTTCGACGCCCTGCCCGCCGGTGTGCCGGGGCCGCACCAGCCGCTGGTGCTCGGTCTGGTCGCCGCCGCCGCCGGCCTGGACCCGGTGGCGGCGGCGACCGTCGCCGCGTACGGGTCGGTGACCGGCCCGGCCAGCGCGGGGGTACGGCTGCTCGGCCTCGACCCGTACCGGGTGCACGCGGTGCTGGCGGCGCTGGCCGTCGACTGCGACGCCACGGCCGCCCGCGCGGTCGCCACCGCCGACGATCCGCCCGAGCTGCTGCCGGCCCCGGCCGCTCCGCTCACCGACATCCACGCCGAAGTCCACACCACCTGGGAGGTGCGTCTCTTTGCGTCCTGAAACCGTTTCGCCGACCCCGCACGCGTCGATCCCGCACGACGAGACCGTGCCGCACACCCACCCCGAGCCGGGGGTCGACCCGCACGCCCCGCTGCCGTCCACCGTCCGCCCGCTGCGGGTGGGCATCGGCGGGCCGGTGGGTTCGGGTAAGACCGCGTTGGTCGCGGCGCTGTGCCGGGCCTTCGCCGACGAGCTGCGCCTGGGCGTGGTCACCAACGACATCTACACCACCGAGGACGCGGACTTCCTGCGCCGGGCCGGGGTGCTCGACCCGGAGCGGATCCGGGCGGTGGAGACCGGTTGCTGCCCGCACACCGCGATCCGCGACGACATCGGCGCGAACCTCGACGCGATCGACGAGCTGGTCGACGGGGTCGGACCGCTGGACCTGGTGCTGGTGGAGAGCGGTGGGGACAACCTCACCGCCACGTTCAGCCGGGGGCTGGTCGACCGGCAGATCTTCGTGGTCGACGTCGCCGGGGGCGACAAGGTGCCCCGCAAGGGTGGGCCCGGGGTGACCGCCGCCGACCTGCTGGTCATCAACAAGACCGACCTGGCCCCGTTGGTCCGGGCCGACCTGTCGGTGATGGACCGCGACGCCCGCGCCCGGCGGGGGGACCTGCCGACGGTGTTCCTGTCCATCGTGGGCGATCCGCTGGCCACCGGGGTGGCCGACTGGGTCCGTCACGAGCTGGCCCACCACCGTGGCCGGCTGGCCGTCGCCTGATGCGCGCGGTCGCCCGGGTGGTGGCGGTGGTCGACCGTCGGGGCCGCACCGTGCTGCGCGAGCTGCGGGGCGAGTCACCGCTGCTGCTGCGCCAGGCCGCCACCGAGGAGGGCGTCCCCACGGTGTACGTCGTCGGCGGCGCGGCCGGTCCGCTGGCCGGTGACGACCTGCGGTTGAGCGTCGAGGTGGGGCCGGAGGCGGCGGTGCGGGTGCGTACCGTCGCCGCCTCG
This sequence comes from Micromonospora sp. CA-248260, assembly GCF_050942205.1. Lineage (NCBI taxonomy): Bacteria > Bacillati > Actinomycetota > Actinomycetes > Micromonosporales > Micromonosporaceae > Micromonospora > Micromonospora sp. CA-248260. The sequence goes on from NZ_CP192021.1 coordinate 3,245,486, forward strand.
GTGGCCCTGCCCGGCCGGCCGGGGGCGGTCTCCCGGATGCGGGTCGACGCGGTGGTGCACGACGGCGGCACCCTGCACTGGCTGCCGGAGCAGCTGGTCGCGGCGGCCGGCTGCGACCATGTCGCCGAGTCCCGGGTGACCCTCGCCGAGGGGGCCCGGCTGCTGTGGCGCGAGGAACTCGTCTGCGGCCGGCACGGCGAACCCGCCGGCGACGTCGTGGTGGCGACCTCGGTCGACCACGCCGGTCGGCCGCTGCTGCGGCAGTCCCTGGCGGTCGGCCCGGCCGCACCCGGTTGGGCCGGGCCGGCGGTGCTGGGCGGGGCGACAGCGACCGGTTCGTTGCTGGTGGTCGGTCCCGCCGCCGCGTCGGGACCGGCCACCGTGGACGCCGCCGGCGGCCAGCCCCGGGGCCGGGTGCTGCCCACCGGCCCCGGGGCGTCCGCCGCCTGGCTGCCGCTGGCCGGTGGCCCGGCGGCCCTGCTCACCGCCACCGCCCCCGACGCCCACACCCTGCGTACCCTGCTCACCCCGGCCGGTGACCCGGCTGGCGTGGCGGCGATCGGCCCGCCCACCCCGGCGACGGCCACCGGTCCGACTCCGGCCGCCCCGGCCGTCAGCGCGGCTGCTGCCGGGGCCGGTGGCGGAGTTCCGGGCGCGGCGGGGGAGACCGGGTGGGTGACGGCTGCCGGTCTCCGCTGACGGCCGGCCGAGTGCCGGTGACGGCAGGCCGGAGGGACGGCCGGCCCGTGGGGCTGCCGGGCAGTCGGCCTGCATCGGCAGCCGGTCGGTCGGTCCGCTGCGGTTGCCGGTCAGCTGGCGCGGACCGGCTGCCGGCGGGGGTCGAGCCGGGCGACGAGTTCGACGAGCTGGCCGGTCAGCGTCGCGTCGTCGATGATCCCGGCCAGCTCGGCCCGGACGAGGGCATCGATGCGCTCGTGTTCGCGCCGGCCCCGGGGCGTCAGGTAGGCCCGGATGCGTCGCCGGTCGAACGGGTCGATCCGGCGGTGTACCAGGTTCTGGTCGACGAGCTGATCGACGATCTTCGTCAGGGTGCCCGGCGGCAACGACTCCTCGGTGGAGACTTCGCTCATCGGGTGACCCTGCCCGTCGGCGAGTCGGCAGAGCACCCGCCACGCCTCGACGGTGAGCCCCTCGGCGGTGAGCACCACACCGACCCGACGGGCGAGCAGCCGTTCGGCGCGGGTGAGCGCGCGCATCAGGTCGACGGGCGTGGTGGGATCGTCGGCCATGTCTCTCCCCGTTCGGTGGCTTGCCATGTTACCGAAGCGTCCCGGTTTCCGGTCGGGTCTGGTGGCCCGCCAGGGTTGCCGGCAATCATGTCAGCATGTCCGTGCCGGTGCCCGGCTCCCCCGGCCTGCCGGAGCCGCTGTCCCGCCCGGGCGGCACGGCCGGTGCGGCCCCTTGGCTGACCGTCGACCGGTCGGTGGTCAGCGTCGCGTTGGTCTTCCCGATGCGCGGCCCGGCCGGCATGTTCGGCCCCACCTGTGAGCTGTGCGCCCAGTTGGCGGTGGAGGAGGTCAACCGGGCCGGCGGGGTGCTCGGTCGGGAGCTGCGGCTGGTGCCGGTCGACGGCGGTGCGCCACCGGCCGAGGTCGCGGCCGAGGTGGAGGCGCTGGTGTCGACCGGTGCGGTGCAGGGGGTGACCGGTTGGCACATCTCGTCGGTCCGGCAGGCGGTGGCGCCGAGGATCGCGCACCGGGTGCCGTACGTCTACACCGCCCTGTACGAGGGCGGGGAGCGTACCGAGGGGGTGTTCCTGACCAGCGAGACACCCGACGCCCAGCTCCGGCCGGCGATGCGGCTGCTCGCCCGGGAGCAGGGCGTACGCCGCTGGTATGTGGTGGGCAACGACTACGTCTGGCCACGCCGGACCGCGCAGGCCGCCCAGCGCTACGCCCGCGACGACGGGGCGCGGGTGTGCGGGCGGGACTTCCTGCCGTTGGGCACCGAGGACTTCGGGCCGGTGCTGCGGGCGGTCGAGCGGACCGAGGCCGATGCGGTGCTGATGCTGCTCGTCGGTGCCGACGCCGTCCGGTTCAACCGGGCCTTCGGCCGGTCCGCACTGGACCAGCGGTGCCTGCGGTTGAGCACCCTGATGGACGAGAACATGCTGATGGCCAGCGGCGTCGGCGGCACCCGCCGGCTGTTCAGCACCGCCGGGTTCTTCGCCGGCCTGGTCACCCGGGAGAACCTCGACTTCCACGGCGCGTTCGCCCGCCGGTTCGGGGTGGACGCGCCGCCGCTGGGCAGCCTGGGGGAGTCCTGCTACGAGGGCGTGATGCTGCTCGCCGCCCTGATCACCCGGGCCCGCACTCTGGACGTACGGGCGATCGGCGCGGCTGCGGAGGCCGTCACTTACCACGGCCCCCGGGGTGAGCTGCACCTGCGCCACCGCCACGTCCGCCAACGCATCTACCTCGCCGAGGCCGACGGCCTCGACTTCACCGTCCTCTCCCAACTCTGACCCCCACCCCCACCCCCACCCCACCCCCACCCCACCCGGCCTCACCCACCCCCAGACCCCGGTGATCAAGAGGTTTGCGTCATCCGTCGGCCGTTTGGTGACGCAAACCTCTTGATCACCGGGGAGATGCGGGGCGGGGCGGCGTGGGGGAGGGGGGAGGGCGTGGGGTGGGGCGTGGGGGTGGTGGTTGACAGGGGGGTGGGTGGGGGCTCTAGGATGCTTCCTGCGTGAAGTAATCGCCATTCCTGCCATTGTGGGGCGTGCGGCCGGGTTTTTGGTCGGGTGCCTGTGCCGGTGGTGGCGGATGCTATTTCGCGGATTCTATTGAGGTCATCGTCGGTTTGCGGCGGTGGCCTTTTCTTATGCGCCGAGATCGATTGGTGAAACAGCCAATTAAGGGCTGGGAAACGTGGCGGCAATCAATTGGGCAGAGGCTCTTGCTGCCCGAAGTCCACTGCGGACCGCCACGGTGACGTCCCACCCGTCACCCGGCGGCACCGCCGACGACCACCGCTACCGCACCGATTGCCGAGTTGGACCAATGTCTGCCGACCAGTGCTGGTCGGCACGGAAAATCGTCCGGCGAAATTCGCTCCGCGCAGGGAGAATGAATGTCACAGTTCCGGGGCCGCCGCATCCTGGCGGGCGCCATGACCCTGATCGCCGCCGCCGCACTCACCGGTTGTGGCAGCAAGACCTCCGACGAGAAGTCGACCGCCGGTGTCAGTGCCGACGTCTCCGGCGACTCCGTCAAGGTCGGGCTGCTCAACTCGCTCTCCGGCACGATGGCCATCAGCGAGGTCACCGTGCGGGACTCCATCATGCTGGCCGTCGAGGAGATCAACGCCGCCGGTGGCGTGCTGGGCAAGAAGATCGTCCCGGTCGGTGAGGACGGTGCCTCCGACTGGCCCACCTTCGCCGAGAAGGCCGAGAAGCTGATCTCCCAGGACCGGGTCGCCGCCGTGTTCGGCTGCTGGACGTCGGCCAGTCGCAAGGCGGTCAAGCCGGTCTTCGAGAAGAACAAGGCGCTGCTGTTCTACCCGGTGCAGTACGAGGGGCTGGAGCAGTCGCCGTACATCTTCTACACCGGGGCCACCACCAACCAGCAGATCGTGCCCGGCCTGGACTACCTCAAGGCGCAGGGCAAGAAGTCGGTCTACCTGGTCGGCAGCGACTACGTCTTCCCGCGTACCGCCAACAAGATCATCAAGGCGTACGCGGCGGCGAACGGGATGACCGTGCTCGGCGAGGACTACGCCCCGCTCGGTTCCACCGAGTTCGGCACCATCGTCAACAAGGTCCGCTCCGCCAAGGCCGACGCGGTGTTCAACACCCTCAACGGTGACAGCAACGTCGCGTTCTTCAAGGAGTACACCTCCGCCGGGCTGACCGCCGCGAGCATGCCCGTGGTGTCGGTGTCGATCGCCGAGGAGGAAGTCAAGGGGATCGGCACCCAGTACCTCAAGGACCAGCTGACCGCCTGGAACTACTACCAGACCACCCCCGGCGCGGCCAACCAGAAGTTCGTCGCCGCGTACAAGGCCAAGTACGGCGCGGACAAGCCGACCAGCGACCCGATGGAAGCCGCCTACGTCGCGGTGTACCTGTGGAAGGCGATGGTCGACAAGGCCGGCACGTTCGAGGTGGAGAAGGTCCGGGCCGCTTCCGGTGGCATCACCTACGACGCCCCGGAGGGCCTGGTCACCGTGGACGGCCCCACCCAGCACATCGCCAAGACCGCCCGGATCGGCAAGGTCGGCGCCGACGGGCTGATCGCCGAGGTGTGGAACTCGGGCAAGCCGATCACGCCCGACCCGTACCTGAAGAGCTACCCCTGGGCGAGCGGCCTGAGCTGACCGATCCCGGCCCGGGCGGGAGGCACCCCCGCCCGGGCCGACCCACCACTTCGGAGCGCGAACGTGACAGTCCTCTTCGGTCAGCTCTTCACCGGCATCAGCATCGGCGCGGTGCTGCTGCTCATCGCCCTCGGCCTGGCGCTGACCTTCGGCCAGATGAACGTGATCAACATGGCGCACGGTGAGTTCATCATGGCCGGCGCCTACACCACCTACGTCCTGCAGCAGACCGTGACCGCCGCCGGCTGGTCGCTGCTGGTGGCGCTGCCGGTCGCCTTCGCGGTGGCCGGCACCATGGGCGTGCTGCTGGAGGTGCTGCTGATCCGCCGCCTCTACGCCCGCCCGCTGGACACCCTGCTGGTCACCTGGGGCGTCTCGCTGATGCTCCAGCAACTGGCCCGCGACGTCTTCGGCAGCCCCAACGTGCAGACCCGCGCCCCGGCGCTGCTCACCGGAAACGTGTCCCTGCCCGGCGGCCTCACCGTCGCCAACAACCGGCTGTTCATCCTGGCCCTCGCGCTGGCCGCCGTTGTGGCGCTGACCCTGGCACTGCGGCTCACCCCGCTCGGGCGGCGCATCCGCGCCGTGGTGCAGAACCGGGACCTCGCCGCCGTCTCCGGCATCCCCACCGCCCGGGTCGACCGGACGACCTTCTTCATCGGCTCCGGGCTGGCCGGCGTCGCCGGGGTCGCGCTGACCCTGCTCGGGCCGATCGGCCCCACGATGGGCACCAACCTGATCATCGATGCCTTCCTGGTCGTCGTGGTCGGCGGCATCGGCCAGCTCAAGGGCAGCGTGATCGTCGCCTTCGCGCTGGGCGTGCTCCAGGCCACCGGCGAGTACCTCACCACACTCAGCGTCGCCAAGGTGATCGTCTTCGTGGCGATCGTGGCGTTCCTCCAGTGGCGGCCCCAGGGGCTGTTCACCCTGCGTACCAGGAGCCTCGCATGACCGCCGCGCCGCTGGTCGGCACCGATCCCGCCAGCGCGGCCGGCACCCCGGCCGGCGGCCGGCGGGGCCGCCGGTTCGACGGCCCGGCCCGCACCGCCGCCGGGTTCGCCCTCGGTGCGGCGCTGCTGTTCGCCGTCGCCCCGCTGACCCTGTCGGACTTCCGGCTGTCGCTGCTGGCCAAGTACCTGTGCGTGGCGATGGTCGCGGTCGGCATCGGCATCGCCTGGGGCCGGGGCGGCATGCTCACCCTCGGCCAGGGGGTGTTCTTCGGCCTCGGCGGCTACGCGATGGCGATGCACCTCAAGCTCGCCGACGCCGGCCCCGGCGAACTGCCCGACTTCATGCAGCTCTACGGCCAACTCGACGAGTTGCCGTTGTGGTGGCGGCCGTTCGCCAGCCCGTGGATCGCCCTGCCGGCCACCGTGCTGCTGCCGATGGCTGTCGCGTTCGGCCTCGGCTCGCTGGTGTTCCGCCGCCGGGTCCGCGGCGCCTACTTCGCCATCCTCAGCCAGGCCCTCGCCGCCGCGATGGTGATCCTGCTGGTCGGCCAGCAGGGCACCACCGGCGGCACCAACGGCCTCACCGACATCCAGGGCTTCTTCGGGTACGACCTGGACGACCCGGTCAACCAGCGGATGGTCTACTTCATCATCGCCGCCAGCCTGCTCGCGCTGCTGGCCCTGGCCCGCCAGCTCATCCGCAGCCGCTACGGCGAGTTGCTGGTGGCCGTCCGCGACGGTGAGGAACGGGTCCGTTTCCTCGGCTACGACCCGGCCGGCGTCAAGCTCGTCGGCTACGTGATCGCCGCCGGGATGGCCGGGCTGGCCGGGGCGCTGTTCGTCCCGGCGGTCGGGATCATCTCACCCGCCCTGATCGGGATCGTCCCGTCCATCGAGTTCGTCATCGGTGTCGCGGTCGGCGGCCGGGCCACCCTGCTCGGTCCGGTGCTCGGCGCGGTGGCGGTGGCCTGGGCACGTACCGCCCTGTCGGAACGGTTCCCGGGCACCTGGACGTACCTGCAGGGCCTGCTGTTCGTGCTGGTGGTGGCGTTCCTGCCGGGCGGCCTGGCGTCGCTGTGGGTGCTGGCCCGGCAGCGCCGGTCGGACCCGGCCGGCGCGCGGTGGTGGCGGCGGACCCGGCCGGTGGACCGGGCCGAGAACCGGACGGAGGTGTCGGCGGCATGACCGGCCCGCAACTCGACGGCCTGTGCGTACGCGGCCTGCGGGTCACCTTCGACGGCTTCACCGCCGTCGACGGGGTCGACCTCGACGTGCCGCCCGGCGACATCCGCTTCCTGATCGGCCCGAACGGTGCGGGCAAGACCACAGTGGTCGACGCCGTGACCGGGCTGGTCCGGGCCACCGGCTCGGCCCGCTTCGGCGACCGGGAACTGCTCGGCCGCGACGTGCACCGCATCGCCCGGCTCGGCATCGGCCGCACCTTCCAGACCGCCTCGGTCTTCGAGGAACTGACCGTGGTGCAGAACCTCGACATCGCCGCCGGTGCCACCCGGAACTGGTGGACGTTGGCCCGACGACGCAACCGGATCCCCGACGAGGTGGCCGCCGCGCTGGAGACGATCGGGCTGACCGATCGGGGTGACCAGCTGGCCGGCGCGTTGGCGCACGGGCAGAAGCAGTGGTTGGAGATCGGCATGCTGTTGGTCTCCGACGCCCGGCTGCTGCTGCTCGACGAACCCGTCGCCGGGATGAGCCACGAGGAACGCGACGCCACCGGCGCCCTGCTGGAGACGGTCAGCCGGGACCGCACCGTGGTGGTCATCGAACACGACATGGACTTCCTGCGGCGCTTCGCCCGCAGCGTGACCGTGCTGCACGCCGGGAAGGTGCTCAGCGAGGGCACCGTCGCCCAGGTCCAGGCGGACCCCCGGGTGCAGGAGGTCTACCTCGGCGTCGACACCGCACCGGAGGCGTGATGTTGGATTTGCGTGGCGTACACGCCGGCTACGGCCGCAGTGAGGTGCTGCACGGGGTGGACGTGGCCGTCCCCGCCGACGGGGTGGCCGCCGTGCTCGGCCACAACGGCGCGGGCAAGAGCACCCTGCTGCGGGTCGCCGTCGGGCTGCTGCGCCCCCGCGCCGGCACGGTCACCCTCGACGGGGAGGACGTCACCCGGCTCGCCCCGCACCAGCGGGTCGCCCGGGGCCTGGCGTACGTCCCGCAGGGCCAGCAGTGCTTCCCGCACCTGACGGCGGCGGAGAACCTGCGGCTGGTGGCCGACGGCCGGCGCGACGGGGCCGCCGCCACCGCCGAGGCACTGGACCTGTTCCCGGCGCTGCGTCCCCTGCTGCGGCGGCGGGCCGGCCTGCTCTCCGGCGGCCAGCGGCAGCAGTTGGCCATCGCCCGTGCGCTGGTCACCCGGCCCCGGCTGCTGCTGCTCGACGAACCCACCGAGGGCATCCAACCCTCGGTGGTCGCCGAGATCCAGGACCGGATCGTCGAGCTGGCCACCGGGGCCGGCATCCGGGTGCTGCTGGTGGAGCAGCACCTCGGCTTCGCGCTACGGGTGGCGACCCGGCACTACGTGCTGGAGTCCGGCCGGGTCACCGCCACCGGCGACGGCGGCCGGGACGCCGAACGGTCGGTCCGCCAGGCGCTCGCTGTCTGACCGTGTTGGATCGATGACCGAAAGTGATCGAACCTGTAACATTGGCGTGCGTAGATGGCATGGAGGTGCTTCAACCGCCCGTGACGCAGGGGAGTGACTGTGCGGAATCTGCCGGCCCGGGTCCTGGGCGTCGTGACCGCGATCTCGCTCGGTGTGGTCGGCGGCCCGTCGCCGGCCCCGGACCGGCCGGCCGGCGCGTCGGCCACCGCCGCGCCGGCGGCGGACCCGGCCGACGAACTGACCGGCGACATCGTCTTCTCCGCGCCGAGCGGCACTTTCCGGGACGCACTCGCGGTCTCGTTGCGGACGACGGTGACCGACGCCGAGATCCGCTACACGACGGACGGGGCGCTGCCCCGCGCGGACTCCCCACGGTACGACGGCACCCCGGTGGCCATCTCCGCCACCACCCAGCTACGGGCCGGTGCGTTCGTCGACGGGGTGGCGACCGGTGACCCGGGCACCGCCCTCTACGTCGAGCGGGCCGTGGACGTCAGCCTCGACCTGCCGATCCTGCTGATCGACGGGTACGGCCAGGGTGCGCCGGGACGGGAGTTCGTCGATGCGGCAGCCCTGCTCTTCGCGCCGACCGGGGGACACGCGTCGCTCTCGACGCCACCCACCCTCGCCACCCGGATCGGTTACCACCTGCGCGGCACGTCGAGTTCCCTGTTCGACAAGGCGCCCTACCGGGTCGAGTTCCGGGACAACGAGGACGACGACGTCGACCATCCGGTGCTCGGCATGCCGGCCGAATCCGACTGGGTGCTGCGGGGGCCCTACACCGACAAGGCGTTGATCCGGGAGGCGTTCACCTTTGACCTGGCCCGCGAGATGGGGTTCGCGGCCCCCCGGTACGCCTTCGTCGAGTTCTACCACAACGTCGCGGACCGGCCGGTGAACGCCGAGGACTACCAGGGCGTCTACCTGATCGTCGAGACCATCAAGAACTCGAAGAACCGGCTCGACCTGAAGGACCTCGACCCCGACGACGTCACCCTGCCGGCCATCTCCGGCGGGTACATCTTCAAGTTCGAGTGGCTGACGGCCGAGGAGCCGACCCTGGAGTGCCAGGGACGGCCCGCGACCTGCTGGCACTACCTGGAGGTGGTCGACCCCTCGCCCCTGCAACCGGAACAGCAGGCCTGGCTCACCGGGCACCTCCAACAGTTCAACGACCTGATGCAGTCCCGCGACTTCGCCGATCCGACCACGGGCTACCCCGCCTGGATCGACGTGGGATCGTTCGTCGACTCGTTCATCGTCAACGAGCTGACCCGCAACTTCGACGCGTACGCCCGCAGCTCGTACTTCCACAAGGACCGCGGCGGCAAGATCACCGCCGGGCCGCTGTGGGACCTCGACCTCACCTACGGCATCGGTGGCGGGGACAACCTGGAGACCACCGGTTGGCAGTACGCGCAGCCCCGCTGGCCGAAGCCCAACAACTGGATCAACCGGCTGGTCACGGACCCCGGTTTCATGGCGCTGGTCCGGGCCCGCTGGGCCGCTCTCCGCCAGGGTCCGCTCTCCGCCGCCGGGCTCGACGCGCGCCTCGCCGCTCTCACCGCGCCGCTGGCCAACGCCGCCGACCGCAACTTCCAGCGGTGGCCGAACCTGACCACCGAGAAGATCGGCCCCATCGTCACCCCGACCGCCGACACGTGGCAGGGGCAGCTCGACTACCTGCGGGACTGGCTGGACCGGCGGATGGCGTGGCTGGACTCCGCCGTCTAGGCCAGCCGGATGTCGTCACCGTCGACGGTCACCGCCCGGGGCGGCAGCGGGCTACCGGCCGGGCCGCTGCGCACCGCGCCGTCGGCGATGCCGAAGACGCTGTTGTGGCAGCCGCAGACGATGGTGCCGTCCTTGACGGAGGTGACCGTGCAGCCCTGGTGGGTGCAGGTCGCCGAGAACGCCTTGATGGTGCCGGCGGCGGGTTGGGTCACCACCACCCCCTCGGCCTTGAAGATCTTGCCGCCGCCGACCGGGATGTCCGCCACCGCGGCCAGCGCCGCCGGGGCGGGCGGCTGCTCGCCACCTCCGGCGGGGGAACCGCTCGCCCCCGCGGACGGCCCGGCCGCGCCCGGTGAGGCGCCGGCCGGGTTGCCACCCGCAGGAGCCCCGGCGGAACCGCTGGCCGCCGGAGCGGCGGCCGGTGCCGTCGACTCACCGTACGTCTGGCAGCCGGTGAGCAGGGCGGTCACACCCACCCCACCGGCACCGGCCAGCACGGCCCGCCGGGACGCACAGCCCGCCCCACGTTCGTCGCACATCTGCCCGTCGTTCCTCTCGTGTGTCACACGCCCACCCTGTCCACGGGCCGCCGCCGCGGCACGTGCCCGCCCCGCGTATCGGCTACCGGCCCGCGTCAGCCACCCGGCCCGCGTATCGGCTACCGGCCCCGCGTCACGTGCCCACCCCGAAGGTGGTGAAGTACCACAGCGACGAGGTCACCCAGATTCCCATCAGGACGGTGAAGAGCAGCCCACCGACGACCGGCAGCACCCAACCGGCCAACCCCCGTTTGGGCAGGGCCAGCATCTTCATGGTGAAGATGCCGAAGAAGAGGCAGCCGAGCAGCGAGTGCAGCAGGGTCCGCAGGTCGTAGTCGGCGAAGCCCAACGCGTAGAGGCAGTGCACCGCCACCGGCACGGTCAGCAGGAACGCCACCCGGCCGCTCCACCGGTGCAGCCCACCCGCCCAGGAGGGCGAGAAGCTACCGAGCCGGCCCCACATCGACAGCGCGGTGACCAGCTGCACCACGGCGAAGAAGGCCGCCCCGGTGCCCAACCAGACCTTGACCGCCTGGGGGCTGGAGAAGCCGGCCACGTTCACCGCGATCCCGGTGGGCTGGTGCACCTTGGCGTACGCCCCGATGGCCACCGTGACCGCCGCCCCGACCAGCAGCGGTACGACCACCGAGGCGGGTGGTCCGCCGGAGGCGGTGGACGGCGTACCGGTCGGGTCGGGCGGGATCCCGACGGACGGGGGGTCGGACAGGACCCGGACGGACAGCCCGTCGTCGACGTCGCGTCCCACGTCGGTCTCGAACCTGCGGCGGGCGGTCATCACTCACCGCCGCCCGGGTCGGCCGCCACCGGGGCCGCGGTGACGGTCCGGCCGTCCAGGATGGTGGTGCCGAACGCGGGGTCCAGCGGCGGGGCCGACACCGCAGTGCCGTCGCGGGTCACCACCCCGATCTGGCTGCCGTCGGGCAGCATGATCCAGCCGCCGTCGACACCGGAACGGCGCTGCTGCGAGGTGGCCCGGTAGAGCACCGGGTCGGGCTTGCTGGTCTGCTTGGCGGTGAACTTCCACCGGCGCTGGCCCACCACCATCTCGCCGGAGGCGACGCCGTCGCCGAAGGAGCCGGTGAGCACCTCGCCCTTCTTGCCGGTCAACCTCATCCGGCCGTCGGCGGCGGTGCCCTTGAGCCACACCTCCAGTTTCTTGCCGTCGCAGACGTACGCCACCGCCTTACCGTCGGTGACGGTGATCGCGATGGTGGCGCCGCCGTCGATCCGCCCGGTCCAGTTGGAGTCGGCCTTGGCCGCCGGTGGTGTGCTCGGCGGTGGCGTCTGCGGCGGGGCGGGCTGGCCCCGCTGCTCCGACGGCTCCGCCGGGGTGGCGTCCGGTGCCGGCTCCGCTGGTGCGGCGGGCGACTCGACGGCGGCCTCGGGCGAGGCCGCCGCGTTCGCGGCCGGCCCGGCGTCGACCGTACGCGGTGCCGCCTGGGCGCTCATCGCGAACAGGACGGCGGCCATGCCCGTCCCGGTCAGCAGGGTGAGCAACGGGGTCATGCGCTTCATGAGCAGCTCCCTTCACCGGGATGTACGAAGTCCGGGCCCCGGTCGTTCAATGTCGCGGCGAGAAGCTGTGCCCGAAAGTGGGCCGGTGGCCGGTCGGTGACTTTCGGTGACCGTCGGGGATGGCCGTTAGGGTGTCGGCATGGCTGCCGCGTTTCCGCCCCGCTGCGGGACCGGGTGACCGGTGCCGCCCGTGGCCACACCCCTGTCGCCGGTTCCCACCCCACGGGGTGCCCCCGATCCCGGTCCGGCCCACCTGTCCGGCCTGCCCAGGTGGTGTGCCCGCATCGCCCGGTCTCGTCCGTTCGAGGCGGCGATCGTGGTGCTCATCATGGCCAACGCGGCGGTCCTCGGGGTGGAGACCTATCCGGATCTCGGTGCGGCCCGACCCGCGCTGCACTGGCTGGAGCTGAGCTTCCGGGTCGCCTTCGTCGCCGAGATCGCCATCCGGGTGCTGGCGTACGGGCGTCGGCCGCAGGACTTCCTGCGGCACGGGTGGAACGTCTTCGACCTGGTGGTGATCGCGGCGATCTTCCTGCCCGGGCTGCACGGCGACTCGGCGCTGCTGCGGGTCGTGCGGGTGGCCCGGGTGCTGCGCCTGGTGCGTTTCTCGCCGGGGCTGCGCACCATCGTGGCCGCGCTGTGGCGCAGCCTGCCCGGTGTCGGCGGGTTCCTCGCGCTGGCCATGGTGACCCTCTACGTCTACGGCATGGCCGGCTGGCTGATCTTCGGCCGGGCCTACCCGGAGCAGTACGGCGACATCGGCCGGTCGCTGCTGACCCTGTTCGTGCTGCTGTCCCTGGAGACCCTGCCGGATCTGGTGGAGCAGGGGATGGCGCTGTCCCCGTGGACCCTCGTCTACTACGTCAGCTATGTGCTCATCACGGTCAACCTGTTGCTGAACATCCTGATCGCGGTCATCGTGAACTCGATGGAGGAGGCTCGCCGGCTGGAGATGACCGAGCGGCTGGCGCCCGGCTACGACGCCGACGGCGACGGGGTGCCCGACGAGGTGGACCGGATCGCCCTGACCCAGCGCCTGGACGACCTGCGGGCGGTGATCGCCGAGCTGGAACGTGAGCTGCGTATCGACCGGGACGACCCGGCGAGCCGGCACCGGTCGGCCGAACGCTCCGACGCACGTTGACGACGGGCGTCGGTATCCGCCGCCGACTTGTCACCCGGACCGTCGGCATTCGCCGCCGACATGTCGCACGGCCCGTCGGCCGCTGACTGGCCGGTGCCGGTCGGTGGACCCGTGACCGTCGCCCCGAGCGGTGCCGAGGGTCCGTCGGCACCCCTCCGACGTCCAGGTTTCCCGAATGGCGGGACGGTGGAGGTGGGCGGTCGCGTCCCGATCATGATAGGGATGAAGGGGCGCGCGGCCGTTACCGGCCGGACGCCCCTTCGATGTTGGGCGAAGGAGGTCGGTGTGCGGTTCGAACGTACGGTCATTCACGGGGTCGGACTCTGCCAGCGCTTCGCCACCGCACACGGCCAGTGGGCCAGCGTCATCTCCCACCCCGGCGGGCGGCGCGACATCGTGATCTACCACCCCGACGACACCGACACCGCGGTCGGCACGCTGGTGCTCGACCAGTCCGAGGCGCAGGCCGTCGCCGGTGTGCTCAACCAGGCGGTCACCGTCGACCACCTCGCCGAGCTGGAACGCCAGCTCCCCGGCGTCACCGTCGTGCGAATACCCGTCGCCGTGGGCGGTGCCGGCGACGGAAAGCGTTGGCGGGACACCGCGTCGTCCGACCTGCCGCTGTCGCTGCTCGCGGTGGTCCGCGCCGGCCGGGTCGTCCCGACCCCCGGCGACGACTACGTCCTGCTCGCCGGCGACGAGGTCGTCGTCGCGGGCGCGGAGGCGGCCACCACGGCCGCCGTGGACGTGTTCGCCGGTCACTGACCGGGTACCACCACCGACCGACCAACCACTGGTGACGCCACCACCGCGGTGGCCGTGCGACCCGGGGACGCCCGTCCCCGCGCCGCCGGTTCCGCACCGCCCCGATCGGGTCGGTGGCCGCCGACACTGATCTTTGAGGAGGGTATGTGCTGGTCCTGGTGGCGGTCCACGCACTGGCAGCCGTGGTCGCCCCGGGGCTGGTACGCCGCTTCGGCCGCCGGGCGCTCTACGCCGTCGCGCTCGCCCCGGCCGCCACGCTGGTCTGGGCGCTGAGCCGCACCGGTGGGGTCCGGGCCGGCGAGCCGGTGGTGGAGACCTGGCCGTGGGTGCCCCGGATCGGCCTGGAACTCGCCCTACGGATGGGCACCCTGTCCTGGCTGATGGTGGTGCTCGTCGGCGGGGTCGGCGCGCTGGTGCTGGCGTACAGCGCCAGGTACTTCCGCTCCGACGACCCCGGGCTGGGCCGATTCGCCTCGGTCTTCGTCGCCTTCGCCGGTTCCATGCTCGGCCTGGTGGTCTCCGACGACCTGCTGCTGCTCTACGTCTTCTGGGAACTCACCACCGTCTTCTCGTACCTGCTGATCGGCTACGACCCGGCCAAGCGGGCCAGCCGGCGGGCCGCCATGCAGGCGTTGCTGGTCACCACCCTGGGCGGGCTCGCGATGCTGGCCGGGTTCGTGATGCTCGGCCAGCACGCCGGCAGCTACCGCTGGTCGGTCGTCGCCACCGACCTGCCCGGCGGCGGCTACCTGGTCACCGCGCTGATGCTGATCCTGCTCGGTGCGCTCAGCAAGTCGGCGATCGTCCCGTTCAGCTTCTGGCTGCCGGGGGCGATGGCCGCCCCCACCCCGGTCAGCGCCTACCTGCACGCCGCCGCGATGGTCAAGGCCGGGGTGTTCCTGGTCGCGCTGCTCGGCCCGGCCGTCGCCGACGTCACCGCCTGGCGGGTGGTGCTGCTCGTCACCGGTCTGGCCACCCTCTTCCTCGGCGCCTGGGTGGCGCTGCGCCAGACCGACCTGAAGCTCCTCCTCGCCTACGGCACGGTCAGCCAGCTCGGGCTGCTGATGGTGGTCCTGGGTGCCGGCACCCGCGACGCCGCACTGGCCGGCGCGGCGATGGTGTTGGCCCATGCCCTGTTCAAGGCCACCCTGTTCCTCGTCGTCGGGATCGTCGACCACACCACCGGTACCCGTGACCTGCGCGAACTCAGTGGCCTCGGCCGGCGCGCGCCGGTGCTGGCCGGGGTCGCCGTGCTGGCCGCCGCCTCGATGGCCGGGCTGCCGCCGATGGCCGGCTTCGTCGCCAAGGAGGCCGCCTTCGAGGCGTTCCAGCACGGGGGTACGGCCGACCTGCTGGTGCTGGCCGGGGTGGTGGCCGGGTCGGCGCTGACCGTGGCGTACACGCTGCGGTTCCTGTGGGGCGCGTTCGCCGGCAAGCCCGGGGTCGCGCCGACCGAGCCGCACCCGGCGGGCCGGTCGTTCCTCGCCGCTCCGGCGCTGCTCGCCGTGGCCGGGCTGGCCGTCGGCGTCGCCGCCCCGGCCCTCGACGGGCTGCTCGCCCCGTACGCCGACGGGTTCGCCTCCGCCGAGCCGGGTTACCACCTGGCGCTGTGGCACGGCCTGACCCCGGCGCTCGGGTTGTCCGCCCTGGCGGTGGCGGTCGGCGGCGGGCTGTTCCTGCTGCTGCACCGGGGACGGCTGCGGGCGACCCGGTGGACCCCTGTCGACGGCGCGGCCGGCTACGAGCGGCTGGTCGCCGGGGTGGACCGGCTCGCGGTGGAGCTGACCGGCGCCACCCAGCGGGGCTCGCTGCCGTTCTACCTCGGGATCATCCTGGTGGTGCTGGTCGTGCTGCCCGGCGGCGCGCTGCTCACCGGCGGGCCCTGGCCCCGTGAGTTCCGCGCCTGGGACACCCCGTTGCAGGCCGTCGTCGCCGCCCTGGTGATCGTCGCCGCCGTGATGGCCGCCCGCGCGCTGCGCCGGCTCACCGCGATGATCCTGGTCGGCGTCGCCGGCTACGGCACGGCCCTGATGTTCGTCCTGCACGGCGCACCGGACCTGGCGCTGACCCAGTTCCTGGTGGAGACCGTCACCATCGTCATGTTCGTGCTGGTGCTGCGCCGGCTGCCGGTGAAGTTCTCGGCCCGGCCGATCCGGGCCAGCCGGCGCGGCCGGATCGCCCTCGGGGTCGCCGTCGGCGCGGTCGTGTCCGGGATGGCCTGGGTCGCGGGGAGCGGCCGGCTGGCCACCCCGATCTCCGACCGGTTCCCCGACGAGGCGGTCTCCTACGGCGGCGGCAAGAACGTGGTCAACGTGACCCTGGTCGACATCCGCGCCTGGGACACCATGGGCGAGATCGCGGTGCTGGTGGTGGCCGCCACCGGGGTGGCCAGCCTGATCTTCCGCCGTTCCCGGGACCTGGACCGGCGCAGCGCCGTCCCCGGCCCCCGACCGGCGACCACCGGCGGGCCGCGCTGGCTGACCGCCGGCTTCGAGGCGCACCGGCACTCGGTGATCCTCCAGGTGGTCACCCGGCTGCTGTTCCACGCCATCGTGCTGTTCTCGGTCTACCTGCTCTTCTCCGGCCACAACGCCCCCGGTGGCGGGTTCGCCGCCGGGCTGGTCGCCGGACTGGCCCTGGCCGTGCGTTACCTGGCCGGCGGCCGGCGGGAACTCAACGCCGCCGCCCCGGTCGACGCCGGCGCGGTACTCGGCGCGGGACTCTTCCTCGCCGTCGGGACCGGAGTGGTGGCGATGCCGCTGGGTGGGGAGTTCCTGCAGAGCGCGGTGCTCGACCTGCACCTGCCCCTGCTGGGCAAGGTCCATTTCGTCTCGTCGGTCTTCTTCGACGTCGGCGTCTACCTGATCGTGGTCGGCCTGGTGCTGGACATCCTGCGCAGCCTCGGCGCCGAGATGGACCGCCAGCAGGAGGACGCCCACGACGACGTACGGGACAAGGAGCTGGTGTGACCCCCAACCTCACCTACATAGTGGTGGTCGGCGTGCTCTTCGCCGCCGGGGTGACCCTGCTGCTGGAACGCAGCCTGACCCGGGTGCTGATGGGCATCATCCTGCTCGGCAACGGCGCCAACCTGCTGCTGCTCACCGGCGGCCGGGCCGGTGGCCCGCCGATCGTCGGCACCACCGACGGGGCGGAGATGAGCGACCCGCTGCCCCAGGCGATGGTGCTCACCGCCATCGTCATCACCCTCGGCATGACCGCGTTCCTGCTGGCGCTGTCATACCGCAGCTGGCACCTCAACGGCCACGACGAGGTGCAGGACGACGTGGAGGACCGCCGGATCATGGACCTGGCCGACCGGGACGAGGGGCCGGGCACCGACGACGCCGACCAGCCCGACTCCGACGACCAGCTCGACGGCGACGGGCGGCCCGATCCGGACAGCCGGCGGCCCTCGGCGGCGTCGGCGTCGGTGGCGGCCGGCGAGCGGGGGAGGAAAGCGTGAACTACCTCGTCCCACTGCCGGTGGTGATGCCGCTGCTCGGCGCGGCCCTGACCCTGCTGCTGGCCAGCCGCCCCCGTGCGCAGCGGTGGGTCAGCCTCACCGTGCTCACCGCGACCGTGGCGGTGGCCGCCACCCTGCTGGTCCGCTCCTCGATCGACGGTCCGCTCGTCGTCGAGGTCGGCGGCTGGGTCGCGCCGCTGGGCATCGTGCTCGTCGCCGACCAGCTCGCCGCGCTGATGCTGGTGGTGTCCGCCGCCGTGACCCTCTGCGTGCTGGTGTACTCCATCGGGCAGGGCATGGCCGACGGGCACGAGGACACCCCGCTGTCGGTCTACCACCCCACCTACCTGGTGCTGACCGCCGGAGTGTGCAACGCGTTCCTCTCCGGTGACCTGTTCAACCTCTACGTCGGTTTCGAGATCCTGCTGGTCGCCAGCTACGTGCTGCTCACCCTGGGCAGCACCGAGACCCGCATCCGGGCCGGCACCACGTACGTCGTGGTCAGCCTGCTGTCGTCGCTGATCTTCCTGGTGGCGATCGGGCTGGTCTACTCGGCCACCGGCACCCTCAACCTGGCCCAGCTCGTCGACCGGCTCGACGCGCTCCCCGACGACCTGCGGTTGGTGCTGCAGGGGATGCTGCTGCTCGCCTTCGGCATCAAGGCGGCGGTCTTCCCGCTGTCGGCGTGGCTGCCCGACAGTTATCCCACCGCGCCCGCACCGGTCACCGCCGTCTTCGCCGGCCTGCTCACCAAGGTCGGCGTGTACGCCATCATCCGCACCGAGACGCTGCTGTTCCCCGGTGGCCGGACGGCCGACCTGCTGCTGGTGGTGGCGGCGTTGACCATGCTGGTCGGCATCCTCGGCGCGGTCGCCCAGTCCGACATCAAACGACTGCTGTCGTTCACCCTGATCAGCCACATCGGGTACATGCTGTTCGGGGTGGGCCTCAGCTCGTCGCTCGGGTTGGCCGCCGCGATCTTCTACGTGGTGCACCACATCACCATCCAGACCACCCTCTTCCTCTCCGCCGGGCTGGTCGAACGCCGGGGCGGCAGCACCGCGCTGGACCGCCTCGGCGGGCTGGCCCGGTTGTCGCCGCTGCTCGCCGTGCTGTTCTTCGTGCCCGCGCTGAACCTGGCCGGGATTCCACCGTTCTCCGGTTTCCTCGGCAAGCTCGGCCTGGTCCAGGCCGGGGTGGACGACGGTGGCGTGCTGGCCTGGGTGCTGGTCGCCGGTGGGCTGCTGACCAGCCTGCTCACCCTCTACGCCATCGCCCGCGTGTGGAACCTGGCGTTCTGGCGTCGCCCGCACCCGGAGATGCCCGAACCGCAGGACAGCGTGCACACCGTGCGTACCGACGGGGTGGAGCAGCCCTACCGGGGGCCGGACCGCGACGCCCACCCGGGCGCGATGCTGCCCCGCCTGATGATCGCGCCGACGGTCGCCCTGGTGGTGCTGGGGCTGGGGCTGACCGTGGTGGCCGGGCCACTGTTCGACCTCAGCTCCGACGCCGCGGACGACCTGCTGCGGCGCACCCCGTACGTCGAGGCCGTCTACCCCGGGGGTACCCCGTGAGCCACGATCCACCGCCGCAGCGGTCCGAGGAACTCTCGCCACCACCGGAGGACCTGTCGCCGCAGCGTGCCGGTGAACCGTCGCCGCCGGTGCATCCCGAGGATCTGCCGTTGACCCCGGCGGCCCACCGCCGCAACCAGGCCGTCGCGATGATCGTCCTGGTCACCGTCTGGGTGTTGTTGTGGGGGACGCTGAGCTGGGCCAACGTGCTCGGTGGGCTGGTGGTGGGGCTGGTGGTGCTGACCGTCTTCCCGCTGCCCCCGGTGACCTTCGCCGGCCGGGTGCACCCGGTGCCGCTGCTGCGGTTCGCCCTGCGCTTCCTGCGGGACCTGGTGGTGGCCAGCGTCCAGATCGCGGTGCTGGCACTGCGGTTCGGGCACCCCCCGCTGGGCGCGATCATCGCGGTGCCGCTGCGGGTCCGCTCCGACCTCAACCTCACCCTGACCGCCGAGGCGCTGTCCCTGGTGCCGGGCAGCCTCATCGTCGAGGTGGACCGGGACGCCGGCATCCTCTATGTCCACGTCCTCGGGGTGCGCGACCGCGCCGAGGTCGAACGCTTCCGCGACGGCGTGCTGGAGTTGGAGGCCCGGTTGATCGCGGCGATCGGTTCGGCGCAGGAGCAGCGGCTGATCCGGGAGCACACACCGTCCACCCTGGAAGGAAGTTCGAGATGACCGCTGTCGCCGTGATCGTCACCGTGCTGCTGGCGGTGGCCGGTGCGCTCACCCTCACCCGGATCGTCCGGGGGCCGTCGGTGCTCGACCGGGCGGTCGCCACCGACGTGCTGCTGGCGATCGTGGTGGCCGCCGTGGCGACCGAGGCCGCCTACAGCCGGGACGCGACCGCGCTGCCGATCCTGGTGGTGCTGGCCATCCTCGGCTTCGTCGGGTCGGTAAGCGTCGCCCGCTTCGCCACCCGCCGGGACGACCGGTGAGCGTCGACGCGGTGCTGGACGTGGTGGCCGCGGTCTGCCTGCTGGGCGGTGCGCTGCTCAGTCTCGCCGCCGGGGTCGCCCTGGTCCGTTTCCCCGACCTGCTGTCGCGGATGCACGCCGCGGCCAAGCCACAGGTGCTCGGCCTGCTGCTGGTGCTGCTCGGCTGCGCGCTGCGGCTGCGGACCGGGGTGGACGTCACCACGCTGGTGCTGGTCGGCGCGTTCCAGTTGGCCACCGCGCCGGTCGCCGCCCACATGATCGGCCGGGCCGGCTACCCGCACGACCGGATCCGCACCGATCTCCTGATCACCGACGAACTCGCCGCCCACCTCGACCGCCTGCACGCCGACCGCCGGCCCTGACCGGGGCGTTCCCCGGCCTTCGGGCCCCGGCCGCCGGGTCGTCGCGGCCGGGTCGTCGCTGCCCTGACCGGGGTGTCCCCGGGCGGGTCAGGGGGCCTCGACGACCTCCCGGCCGAGCGGCCAGAACGCCGCCGGGACGAGCTTGAAGTTGGCGATGCCGAACGGGATGCCGATGATCGTGACGCAGAGCGCGATCCCGGCGAGCAGGTGGGACAGCGCCAGCCACCAGCCGGCGAGCAGCACCCACAGCACGTTCGCCAGCCCGGACGGGACGCCGGCCCCGGGCTTCGCGACCAGGGTCCGGCCGAACGGCCACAGCGAGTACGACGCCAACCGCAGCGAGGCGACCCCGAACGGGATCGTGATGATGAGCACGAAGCAGACCACCGCCGCGACGAAGTAGCCGAGCGCCAGCACGATTCCGCCACCGAGGATGAGCCACAACAGGTTCAGGATGAAGCGAATCATTACTCCATAGTGACGGGTGCGTGCCACCGCGTCACCGTTCCATGATCTTATGTTCCCATGATCACTCCCACTCCTCTCATGCATCTCGTCGCCGGCGTCTGGGGCTTCAAGACCCTCGCCGTCGGGGTCGAGTTCGGGCTGTTCACCAAGCTGGCCGGCGGCCGGACCGTCACCGTGGCCGAGGTCGCCGCCGAGTTCGGGCTCGACGAACGCCCCGCCGACCTGCTGCTGTCGGCCAGCGCGTCGCTGGGGCTGCTGGAGCGGGCCGGTGACGGCTATCGCAACTCCGAGCTGGCCGAGCAGTTCCTGGTCGAGGGGCGGCCCTACTACTTCGGTGCCCAGGTGCGCTACTCCGACCTGCGCACCTACCTGCCCTGGCACCGGGTGGGCGAGGCGCTGCGCGGTAACCGGCCGCTCACCTGGGACCCGCAGCAGCAGGACTCCCTGTTCGACACCACCGACCAGGAGCTGGTGGCCCAGTTCTGGGACGCCATGTTCGCCACCTCCCGGTTCACCGCCCGCGCCCTGGCCGACGCGTACGACTTCGGCGCGCACCGCCGGCTGCTCGACGTCGGCGGCGGCGCGGGGGCGTTCCCGATCGAGTTCTGTCTGCGTCTGCCGCACCTGCGGGCGACGATCCTGGACCTGCCGCACGTGTGCGTGCGGGCCGGGGAGCGGATCGCGGAGGCGGGCCTGACCGACCGGATCAGCGCCGTCCCCGGGGACTTCCTCGCCGACCCGGCCCTGCCGGACGGGCACGACGTGATCCTGCTCAGCATGATCCTGCACGACTGGGACGAGCCGACCAACCGGGCGCTGCTGGCCCGGTGTTTCGCCGCGCTGCCGCCCGGCGGGGTGGTCGTCATCTCTGAGCTGCTGCTCAACGACGAGCGCACCGGCCCGCCGGAGGCCGCCCTGATGGGCATGAACATGCTCGTCGAGACCGAGGGCGGCAAGAACTACTCCGGTGCGGAGTACCGGGCCTGGCTGACCGACGCCGGCTTCGTCGACGTGCGTACGGTGCCGTTCGAGGCCCCCGGCGCGAACGGCGCGGTGCTGGCCCGCCGCCCCTGACCGGCCCGGCCGGCGGGCCACCACGGTCCGCCGGCCCGCCCGCTCACCCCGGCTTGTACGCGGTGACCAGCTCCCACCCGCCGGGCAGCACCGCCACCCGGGTGAAGCCGACCTCGGCGAGCAGCCCGGTGTAGAACTCGACCTCCCGCAGCTGGCTGACGCAGCTGTCCACCCCGATCAGGAAGTAGCTCCAGAAGAACTGCACGGCCAGCCGGTCCGGGGTGCGGAACTCCTCGGCGATCAGCAGCAGCCCACCCGGCTCCAGCGCCGCGTACGCCTGCTCCACCAGGCGGCGGGCGACGTCGTTGGGCCAGTCGTGCAGCACCCGGACGAACGCCATCGCGTCGTAGCCGGTCGGCAGCGGCCCGGCGAGGAAGTCGCCGCCGACGAAGCCCAGCCGGTCGGGGTGCCCCCGGGCGACCCGGGTGGCCGCCACCAGCGGTGCCACCGGCGGCAGGTTGAACACGTCGGCCCGCAGGGCGGTGGCGGTGTCGAGGATGTGCGCGGCGAGCGTGCCGTCGCCGCCGCCGACGTCCAGCAGGCGTCGCCGGTCCGGCCACAACCGGTCGGCGTGCCGGCGCAGCGTCTCGATCACCGGGCCGAGCCCGGCGGCCATGCTGCGTTCGAAGTCGGCGGTCTGCGCGTCGGTCCTGGGTGGCCAGGCGAAGTCGTCGTCGGTCATGCCGACCTCGCCGCGCAGGCTCTCGGCGAGCCGGCCGTGCAGCAGACGCCACGGGTAGCGGTCCCGGTCCCGTTCGATCGCGTCCGGGCCGACCACCGCCAGCACGGCGTCGCGCAACCCGGGCACCGCCCGGTAGCTGGCCGCGGCGATGTCGTCGCCGGGTTCGTGGCGGGTGACGCAGCCGAGGCTCTCCAGGCAGTCGAGGAACTTGTAGAGCCGCAGCGGGCGCACCCCGAACCGGTCGGCCAGCGCGTCGAGGCGTACCGGGCCGGGTTCCAGCGCGTCGAGCAGGCCGAGGGCCAGCGCGGTCTCCAGCACGTCGACGGCCTTGGGGCCGTTGACGAGCAGGCTCATCAGCGCCCGGGGGGACAGGGTGACGGTCACCGGTCCAGCTCCTCGGCCAGCGCGTCCATGAACGCGTCGACCTCGTCGAGGGTGTTGTAGACGTGCGGCCCGACCCGCAGCCAGCCCCGCCAGGTGCAGATCATGTTGCGTCCGGCCAGCCGCCGCTTGACCGCCTCGCCGTCGGGGACGTCCAGGCAGACCACCCCGCCCCGGCGCTGCGGGTCGGTGGGGCTGACCACCGCGATGCCGGCCGCCGCCGCCCGGTCCAGGACCCGCTGGGTCAGCGCCAGCGAGTGCGCCCGGATCGCCCCGATCCCGACGCCCGCGAGCAGGTCCAGGCCGACCTGGGAGATCAGCGAGGTCAACGGGTACGGCGTGCCGCCGGCGAAGCGTTGCGCCCCCGCCGCCCACCCGGTCGACACCCGGAAGGTCAACGCCCGGTCGCCGGCCTGCCACCCGGTCGCCGCCGGTTCCAGCCGCTCGGCCAGGTCGGGGCGGACGTAGAGGAAGGCGGTGCCGGCCCCGCACAGCCACTTGTGCGCACCGCCGAGGACGATGTCGACGCCGAGCGCGGTCACGTCCAGCGGGACCGCCCCGACGGTCTGGAAGGCGTCCACCACCACCAGGGCGCCGACGGCGTGGGCGCGGGCGACCAGCCGGGCCAGGTCGATGGTGGCCCCGGAGGAGAAACTCGCATGGGGTACGCAGACCAGCAGCGTCCGCTCGTCGATGCGGGCTTCGAGGGCGTCCTCGTCGAACCGGGGGCCGCCGGTGCCGACCACGTCGAGCCGCGCGCCGTAGCGGCCGAACGCGGTGCCGATGAACGGCACCGTCGGGTACTCCAGGTCGGTGGTGACGATCCGGTCGCGCGGCGGGCGGTAGTCGAAGCAGGACAGCACCCGGACCAGCAGCGTGCTCAGGTTGGCGTCGGTGACCACGCTGCCCGGCGGTGCGCCGAGCAGCGCGGCGACCGAGTCGGCGTACCGGTCGAGGCCGACGTGCCAGCCCTGCCACACGTCGTCGCGCCAGTCGCGCAGGGTGGCCCAGTAGTCGGCGAGCACCCGTTCGACGCCCCGGGGCGACGCGCCGGTGGAGTTGTTGCCCAGGTAGACGCAGGTTTCCAGCAGCGGGAACTCGGCGCGCAGGGTGGTGTGCGCGGCGGTGTCCAGGCAGCCTGCCGGGAGGGTGTCGGGTCCGCTCACTCGGAGCAGCCTCCAATCGGGTCGACCCGGGTGGTGCCCGGGTCTGCGGATACGGTGGTGAAGACCGGATCGGCGCGGACGGCCGCCAGGTAGGGGGTGCCCTCGGTGTAACCGGTGCCGGAACGGCTGCCGAGCATCCGGGTCGCCAGCCGGTGATGGGTGCGTCGCCAGGTCAGCACGGCCTCGGCGAAGGCCGCCATCCGCTGGCGTACCAGCGCCTGGTCGGGGCCCCGCAGCAGCCCGTCGCGGACCGCCGTCCGGTAGGCCTGGTCGATCGACGGCTGGCCGGACCGCACCAGGTCACGCACCTCCGGCACCGACCGGTACGCGGTGGAGTCCAACCGGTCCGGCGTCGGCGGACGGCACAGCGACTCCATCAGTTTGTAGGAGCGGGACTGGATCGCGCTGGCCCCC
This sequence comes from Micromonospora sp. CA-248260, assembly GCF_050942205.1. NCBI lineage: Bacteria > Bacillati > Actinomycetota > Actinomycetes > Micromonosporales > Micromonosporaceae > Micromonospora > Micromonospora sp. CA-248260. The sequence goes on from NZ_CP192021.1 coordinate 3,269,651, forward strand.
TCGGTGTAATCCCGGAACGTCCGGAACGCCGCCGGTTGCATGGTGGCCAGCAGCGAGAAGAGCGGACCGGCGTCGCTGATCAGTTCCCGGGCGTACGCCAGCGAAGCGGCGGCCCGGTGGGGACGACCGGTGGCCAGCGCGGTGATCGTGTCCCGCAACTCCTCGGCGACCCCGGCGAACACACACTCGTACGCCTGTAGGACCCGGATGAACAGGTATTCGTCGTGGGAGACGTAGACCGGCAACATGCTCAGCCGCAGGACCCGCTCCCGGGCGGGATCACGGCCGGCGACGGCGAGCCGGTGCAGCGCCGTCGCCGCCGCCACCGGGTCCCGGGTCGATGTCATCGGGTGCGGGTCGGTGACCGCCCCGACACGGCCGAGCCGGGTCAGCGCGGAGATCCCGGCCCGCACCCCGAGTCGGTACCGTTTGGCCACCACCGTCGGCTCCGGCCGCTGCTCGGGGAGCAGATCGGTGGCATCGGTCGCGACGGCCAACTCGAACGCGAGGGCGTCGGCGACGAGGTCGACCAGCAGCCGGTCGCGTTCCCGCCGCCCGCCGGCCCGCCCGGCCCGCACCGCCTGCTGGCTCTGCCCGGCCCGCGTCGCCGGCCCGGTCTGGTCGGTCTGGCCGCTCGACGGGGCCGGCCCGGCCGGGCGGGTGTCCATGGGCCCGGCGGCGGGCAGGGGGAGCAGGGGCAGGGCCAGGTAGCTGCGGTAGTCGTACCGGTCGTCCCACTTGTCGAGCGCCACGTCGAGGAAGGTGGACAGCTGGCGGGCGGGGGGCGTCCGGGTGCCCACCCGGGCGCGGACCTGATCCAGCAGGGCCAGCAGTTCCTTTTTGACGAAGTGTTTGCCGACGCGTTGAAATTCGGTGACAACCGCATCGTAGGGAAATCTCTCGGGATCGGCCGTACCGGACGACCAGCTGGTCAGCTCAAGCACGATCCGCACCTCGGGTGGGGGTATGTCAAGGGAGGCGCCGACGATTCTTCGAGTGGCGCTGGTCGTCATGCTTCTGCGGAGCGGGAATGGGCCGACACCGGCGTGTCGGTGTTCGGCCGGGCCGGTCGCAGCTCGGGGAAGAACCGGTGCTCGACGAGCTTGGCGAGCATCGTGGCCGGGCTGGACGGGCTGCCGTCGGCGGGGTGCCCACCGACGGCCAGGGCGACCTGGTAGTGACGTGCCCGCCACCGGGAGACCTGTTCGTCCCATCTGGCCATCGCCTCGGCGAGCCGACGTGTCGGGTCGGTCGGCGGCAGGGTGTGCAGCGTCGCGCCCCGGTCGGCGAGCTGCCCGGCGAAGGCCCGGCCGAGCTGCCGGCTCACCGACGCGACCTGACGCCAGCCGGGTGACTCGGCACCGGATCCGTTGCCCAGCGCCGGTTGCATCGTCTGAAAGTCGATCGGTGCCAGATGGTCGAACATCGCCAACTGGTCGGTGACCAGTCGCACCGCGAGCGTCGCACGGGCCAGCAGCTCCGCCGCCGCTGCCGGGTCGGCGGCCTCGGTCCGCGCCACGGCGGCGCTCAGCTCGGCCCCGGCGAGCTTCAGCCACAACTCGGTGGACTGGTGTACGACCTGGAAGAGCAACTCGTCGCGGTGCAGCACCTCCTCCGGGCGGCGTTGCAGATCGAGCAGTTCACCGGTGCGCATGTAGCGGGCGTAGTCCGTAGGACCGTCGCCGGGCAGCACGGGTGACTGGTCACGTTTCACGACTGTCCCTCCGGTAAATGCCGGCGCGGCACGGATGTCGGCGCTCAACGGTGCAATTATCCAACGAAGAACGGCAATGTGTCACCCCCCTCCCGAAGTGGAGGGTGGTCGGCTCCGGGGGAGGAAACGCACTTTTTCTCTCAGCATGTGAGCGCTAACATGAATAATTCCTTTCGTCAATGCCGAACGGTGCCTGACGTGTCACATCCGCCCGGCCCGGGCGAGGTCCGGGGTGGGTGACCCACTCCGCGCTCGCCCGACGGGGGCTGCGTGGGCAGGGCGGTCCGGCCGGGAATTCGGGCGTACTCGGAGTGTTCGATTGCTTACTGTGCGGATGCGTGGTTGGGTCGTCCTTACCCATCGGCTGCGGCGGTCGGCAGCGGCGGTGGCGGTTCGTGGGTCGACGGCTCGTGGGTCGACGGTTCGTGAGTCGACGGTTCGGTCCCGGAAGGAGTGCCATGGCGACGGTGTCGACCTCCGCCTCGCGTCTGATCGACGGCTTCGGTGAGGTGACCATCCGGCCGGTGCGGCCCGACCGGGACGTCGAGGTGATCCACGACTGGGTCACCCGGGAGCGGTCCCGGTTCTGGGGCATGCGGGACGCCGACCGCGAGCGGGTGCACGAGATATACGCGTACCTCGACTCGTTGAGCACCCATCACGCGTACCTGGTCCACCGGGACGGCCGCCCGGTGGCCCTGTTCCAGACCTACGAGCCGGCCGCCGACCCGGTCGGGCGGTGCTACGAGGTGCGCCCCGGTGACTTCGGTGTCCACCTGCTCATCGGCCCCCCGGACGGCGGTACGGAGCCCGGCTTCACCGGTGTGCTCCTCGACGCGTTCCTCGCGTTCGTGCTGGCTGATCCGACCCGGCTGCGGATCGTGGCCGAGCCGGACGCCCGCAACACCCGTGCCGTCGACCGGCTGGCCCGCGCCGGCTTCGTACCCGGCCCGCAGATCGACCTGCCGGACAAGCGCGCCCAACTGATGTTCCTCGACCGGGTCGCGCCGGGTCGCTGACCGCCGCCCGCCGGCCGTGCCCGCCGCCGGTGCCCGCCGGTCGTACCCGCCGGTCGTGCCCGCCGACGGTGCCGCAGGGTCGGGTGCGCCCCGTGGTCCTGACCGGGTCGCCACGTCGAGACCCGCGTGGTCCTGGCCGCGACGTGGCGTGGCCGCGACGGCGGTTCACCCGAACGGGGACGGGGTAGGCCACCTCGCCATTCATCTTCTTGGTTAGGTTAGCCTCACCTACGTGCTTAGTGATCGAGTTCGCCCGGCGGGGGAGCCCCACCACGCCACCGGCACCACGACCCTGCCCGCGGCCCCCTGGCGGCTGTTCGACGTACAGGTACGCGCGGTGCGTCGACTCAGCCCGTCCTTCCTGCGGGTCACCTTCACCGGCCCGGACCTCGACCGGTTCGCCGACAACGGCTACGACCAGCGGATCAAGCTGGTGCTGCCGCTGCCCGGCCGGCCCGGCGTCCACCTGCCCGGCGGCGTCGACTGGTACTCCCACTGGCGGGCGCTGCCCGAGGACGAGCGCTGCCCGATCCGCACCTACACCGTCCGGGCGGTCCGGCCGTATCTGGCCGAGGTCGACATCGACCTCGTGCTGCACGGCGACAGCGGTCCGGCCGGTCGGTGGGCGTTGCGGGCCCGCCCTGGCGACGAGGCCGGCCTCCTCGGACCCGACGCCGGCTACCACGGTGACCACGGCGGCATCGAGTTCCGCCCCCCGGCCGCCGGTCAGCTGCTGCTGGCCGGTGACGAGACCGCCGTACCGGCGATCAGCGCCATCCTGGAGCGGCTGCCCCTCGACGCCCGGGGCCGGGTGCTGTTGGAGGTGCCGGACCGGGCCGACGTGCTGCCGCTCGTCGCGCCGCCCGGGGTCACGGTCGACTGGCTGCCCCGCGACGGCGGCGACCACGGCAGTCGGCTGCTACCCGCCGTCGCCGCCGCGGCACACCACCTGCTCTGCGACGTCGGCGTGCACCCCACCGGCCCGATCGTCGACGTCGACGTCGACCAGGCTCTGCTCTGGGAGGTGCCGACCCCGACCTCGCCGGTGCCGGTCTACGCCTGGCTGGCGGGGGAGGCCGGCGTCATCCGCGCATTGCGCCGGCACCTCGTCGCCGACCGGGGCATGGACCGGCGCGCGGTCGCCTTCATGGGGTACTGGCGGCACGGCCGGACGGACCCGGCCTGAGCGTGACCAGCGGTTGTGACCCGCGTTACCTCTCGGTGGAGCGGGAATCAGAACAGCGGATCCGGATTTGAAGCCAGGTGTGATCTTCGCACCCGTTACCGTCCGGCCGCGCCCCGACCGGGCGGAGCCTTCCCGATGACCGATGTCGTCCACGACCAGTCGCCGAAGGTCGCGTCGACGCCGGGCGACCTGATGACCCGCCGGCAGCGCGTGCGACTCGTTCTCGTCCTCGGCTCGCTGATCGCCATCGGCCCGCTGACCATCGACATGTACCTGCCGGCGCTGCCGGCCATCGCCACCTACTTCGCGACCACTTCGGCGGCCGTCCAGTTGACCCTCACCGGCACGCTCGCCGGGCTGGCCCTCGGTCAACTGCTGATCGGGCCGCTCTCCGACGCGGTCGGCCGCCGCCGCCCGCTGATCGTCGGGCTCGCGGTGCACGTCGTGGCCTCGGCGCTCTGCGTCGTCGCCCCCAACATCGCCGTCCTCGGCGCACTGCGGGTGGTGCAGGGCCTCGGCGTCGCCGCCGCCACGGTGGTCGCCATGGCGGTGCTGCGTGACCTGTTCGACGGCACCGCCTTCGCCACCCTGCTCTCCCGGCTGCTGCTGGTGATGGGCGCGGCGCCGATCCTCGCCCCCACCCTCGGCGGCGGAGTGCTGCGCTGGACCGACTGGCGGGGTGTCTTCGTGACGCTTGCCGTCTTCGGCGTGCTGCTCGCTGTGCTCGCCGTGATCGGCCTGCCCGAGACCCTGCCGGCCGCCCGTCGTCAACGGGGCGGCGTGTGGACGACCGTCGGCCTGTACGGCTCACTGCTGCGCGACCGCACCTTCGTGGGGCTCGTCCTGGTCGCCGGCCTGGCCATGGCGGCGCTGTTCGCGTACGTGGCCGGTTCGTCCTTCGTCCTCCAGGAGGGGTACGGGCTAGACGAGCAGCAGTTCGCGCTGGCGTTCGGGGCGGGCGCGGTGGGCCTGATCGGGGCGGCCCAGTACAACGTACGGCTGCTGCGTCGTTTCTCCCCGCAGCGCATCCTGGTCACCTCGTTGAGCGTCGGCACGCTGGCCGGGCTGGCGCTGCTGGCCTTCGCCGTGACCGGATTCGGCGGGCTGCCCGCCCTGCTGGTGACGTTATGGGTGGTGCTGGCGACGGCCGGCCTGGCGATGCCGAACGCCCCGGCGCTGGCGCTGTCCCGCCACGGCGAGGCGGCCGGCACCGCGTCGGCCCTGCTCGGTGCCGTGCAGTTCGGCGTCGGTGCGGTGGCCGCGCCGATGGTGGGGGTGCTGGGCAACGGTGCGGTGGCGATGGCGCTGGTGGTGGCGGGTGGGATGGTGGCGGCGCTGGCGGTGCTGTTCCTGGTGGTTCGCCCGTCCCGGCTCGCCGACCTGGAACCGCCCTCGGCAGTGGTCGTCGTGCACTGACGGGACCGGCCGGACACGTCGACTCGGGTTACTCCGGCCGCGAGCGGTGCGAACAGCGGCGGAGAGGGTGAGGCGGTGACCGGCGCGGTCGCCCGCACCGGCGGCCCCGGCGGCGCGGGCACCGGCCCGCACGAGGCGAACAGGGCGGGCCCGAGGGCCCGCCCTGCCGTTTGTTGGCGACTACCAGAGGATTTGAACCCCTAGACCACATCTGCAATCCGCAACCGTGCTAAGTGGCAGTCACCATGAGCGTAGTCCCGCCCGCCGGGCCGACGCAGTCGTGCTTGTGACAGCTCAACTGACGTTGCCCGAGCTGCGCGCACCCCCGGCCACCTGGATGGATCCGTTCGACGAGACGTTGTCGGTGACCGACCACAGCCGCTTCGCCGGCGCCCCCGACCAGGACGGGTTGCACAGGATCGCCGGCTCGCAGTTCTGCACCAGGTTGTCGCGGATCGCCATGATCGGACCCCCGGCGGCGAAGGCCCAGATGCCGACGCCCGCCCCGGCGGCCACCGAGATCCGGTTGTCGGAGACGAACACGTGCCGGATGCTGCCGATCTTGATGCCCCGGATGGTGCCCGAACCACGCCACCACGCCTGGTAGAGGTGGATGTCGTTGCCGGTCACCCGGATGGTGCGGCCCTGGATCGGCGGTCCCTTGTGGTAGGAGACCCCGATGTGGATCCCCTCGGCGACCTGATCGATGCGGCAGTCGGAGACCTCGACGTCGCCGACCGCCGTACCGCCGCCGATCACCACCGCGCAGGCCCCGACGGAGACCTCCGCCGCGGCGGTCAGGTCCCGCCGGTAACCACCGGCGTACTTCTCGCCGAAGGCCGGCTCCAGCAGGATCCGGTCGGCGACGCTGCGCAGGTGCTTCGCCGCCGCCGACGGGGTCTGCACCGGGCGCGACGGGGGCGACGCGGCCACCGCCGCCTCCCAGGCGCCCTGGCTCAACGCCGAGTCGAAGCGCAGGCTCGCCCCCGGCGCCGGCAGTGCCACCTCCCGGCGGTCGCGGGCGATGTCGTCGGCCTCCCGCACGTCGATCCCCTCACCGACCAGGTAGTCGCGCAGCGTCTTGCGGCCCTCGTCGGTGTCGAAGATCCGCCCGGCGCTCTCCCCGAGCCGCCCCTTGAGCGAGGTGAGCTGCCGCTTGTACGAGGGCAGCTGGGCCGGGTCCTCGGTGGCCAGGTCCGCCAGCCGCAGCACGTACGCCTCGGCGGCCCCGGCGGTGCGCTGGTCCTCGGCGGTGGGCGGGCGCAGGGTGGTCAGGGTCTTCCACTCGCTCTGCGGGACCATCGAGTTCATCCGTACGCCCCACCGGCCGACCCGGACCACGGTGTTCCACTCGCCCGTCTCCAACCGGTCGTCGCGGTCCAGGGCGAGCCGCCCCACCAACTGGGTGGCGAGCTGGCTGCGGAACTTCTCGTCCTTGACCAGCTCGGCCAGGGTCAGCGAGGCCGGCCGGGGCGGGCAGGAGAACCGGCACCGGGTGATCACCGCGTGGTCCGGGTTCACCAGCAACACACCCTGCTGGCCGTGGCCGATGAGGAAGTCCGAGTCGAGCACCCGGACCTTCCCGGGGGCCGCGCCCTGGTCGTTGCGGACGGTCAGGCAGGTGCTCTGCGGGGACGCGCCGGCCACCCCGGTGAGCTGGCAGTGCTCGATCGTCACCTCGGCACAGTTGACCGCCGACACCGGGCCGAGCCGCCCCTCGGCGGCAGCCGGGCCGGGAGTCTCCACCGCCAGGTGCGACACCGACACGGTGCCGCAGTTGACGAACATCAGCGCGAACTCCTGACCCTGCACCCGGATCCGGCTGGCCGGCCCGCTGCCCAGCACCCGGATGTTGGCCCGGCCGGTGAAGGTGACCGGCACGGTGCTGGTGTAGAGGCCGGGGGCGAAGCAGATCAGCACGTCCCCGGCGGGCAGCGTGGTGAGCGCCTGCACCCAGTCGATGCCCGGCCGGATGGTGATGGTCGCCCACCCACCGGTGGCGGACGCGGCGAGCTGGTTGATGGCGGCCTGGACGGTGGTCGCCCCGGCCAGCGACGGCCGCCCGGTCGGGTCGTACGACACCCGGTCGGCGCGCGACAGCGCGGCGGTGAAGGTCACCGGCAGGTGGGACGGCTGCCCGGCCTCGTCGAGGAGTTGGGCGGTGACCTCCTGGGTGGCGGCGGCCGAGTCGAGTTGCCAGGCGCAGCGGGCCCGGCCGTCGGCACCGGTCTCCACGGTGACGGTGGTGGCGGTGACCGCCCCGGCGGTGAGCCGGCCAGCCCCGCCGGTGACGGTGAACCGGACCCGGGCCTTGGCGACCGGCTGACCGCCCATCGCCACCCCGGTGACCAGGTCGTGCCCCAGCGGCACCAGGGTCGCCGGGCTGCCCGGTACCGGCACCGCCTCCTGGCCGTCCCCGCCGAGCAGGCTCAGGGTGGCCTGCCCGGTCAACGGGGCGAACACCGGCCGGCAGTCGCGCAGCACGCTCCACTGGCTGCCGTCCCAGCTCACGACGCCGATCCGGCCGTGCGCCCGACGCGGCCCGTGCGGGGTCTGCGCCACCGGCGTGGTGCCGACCCGGGGCCACTGGACGTCGTGCAGCGCCGAGCGGGCTGGAAACGACCACCAGTCGCCGGTGCGGAAGCTGCCCGCCGCCGAGAACCGGATCTTGATGCCGAGTTCCAGGTCCAACTCGACGCCGCCGGCCGGCACGGTGCCCCGGCCGTCCCAGCGGCGGACCCGGGGCCGCGACGGGAAGTCCGCCCGGTCGAGGCTGCCGGTGGCGGTGCCCGGCCGGATCACGATCCGGTCCCCCTCCACCCGGTCGACCTGCACCAACGTGCCCGGCAGGCCGTTCTGCTCCCGGCCGTCGTCGGTCAGCTCCACCCAGGAGCCGTTGGTGAAGCCGGCACTGCCGTCGCGGCCGGGGACCTTCACCGTCAGCACGTCGACGTCGATGCTCTCCCAGGTCGCCACCGTGGCGGCGTTGTCCCGGGACCAGACGAAACCGGCCACCCCGGGCGCCCCACCGGTCAGGATCTCCACCCGGTAGAACTGGTTGTCCAACCCGGTGTACGGCGACCCGGTCGGGATCACGCAGTCACCCCCGGAACTGCCCGTCGGGTCGGCACGGACCGCGAGGGTGCCGGTGGAGGCGGCGGTCAGCTCCGCCCAGCCGGGTGGGGTGTCCGCACAGCCGACCGGGGTGTTGGGCGGCCCGGCCTGCAACAACCGCACCTGCCACACGGTCCGCAGCCGGGTGGTGGTGTCCGGCCCGCCGAGGGCGACCTCCCGCAGCGCCGGGTCCTCGATCGCGGTCACGTGCTGCGACCACACCTGCAACCAGGCGGCGTAAACCCCCGGCGGCACGGGGGCGCCACCGGCCAGCCAGGAGCCGTCGAGCTTACGGACGAACGGGCCGGCCGCCGGCAGGTCCGGCTGGGCGAACACGGAGACCGGGGTGTCGTTCTCGCAGAGCACCCCGTCGAGGTAGTAGCGGCCGGCCGACAGCTTCAGGTCGGCCCCGCCGGTCAACCCGAACGCCCCACCGACCAGCGGCGCACCGGCGGCGCCGACCACGTCGGTCAGCGCGGTGGCCCGCAGGTGCGCCTGGATGTCCTGCTGTTCGTTCCAGTCCGCGTCCAGGTCGACCCGGCCCTGCTGCTTGCGGACGCTCGTCGCGTGCCGCCGCTGGTCGAACGTGACGCGGCTGATGTCGCCCTTCATGGTGTGGTTCCTCCGGTCGGCAGGACGGGCAGGGCAGCGGCCACCCGCCCCAGCGGCAGGTACTCCGCCAGCGCGAGGGTGAGGTTGTGCAGGCGTTGCGGGGTCAGGGCACGACGGAACGCCCCCAGCTCCGCCCCGGACTCCGCCCCCGTACGCAACTCGGTGGCGGCGGTGGCGGCGAGCCGGCCGTAGGTGGCGTCGCCGTAGCGGGTGCTCGCCCAGGCCGGCCCGACCCGGGTGGCCACGTCCGGGTCGTCGGGTTGAGCCTGCTGGGCCAGGTCCGGTTGGCAGCGGTAGCGGCGCGGGGTGACCGAGCCGGGCCGCAGGTAGCTGAACCGGACGTACCCCTGTTGCCGGCGGGCCACCGTCACCTGCTGGTCGAACAGGCAGTCGGTGGCGGTCAGCACCCGCGCCGTGGTGGTGCCCAGCACCGTCACCCCAGCCAGTTCCGCCGCCGCGTCCCCGGCGGCGACCGGGCCGTGCACCAGCGTGTCCGTCACGGTCAACGGGCCGTCGGTGGTGGTCAGCGCACCCGTCACGCAGCGGTGCACCACCACCCGGGTCCGGTCGTTGCCGGCGGTGACGGTGAGCCCGGTCGCCGCCGGGCCGACGGTGCAGTGCCGCAACTCCACCAGGCCCAGGCCCGGTCCGCCGTCACCGGGCGCGGCGACGGTCACCGTCCCGGCGACCAGCAGCCCGTCGACGACCAGCTCACCCGGGCGGTCCCCGACACCGACGCCGGTGACGGCCAGCGTGCCCAGCAGGCAGGGACGCACCCCGACCGGGTCGAGGTCGGTCTGCCGCCGGGGCCGGTCCGGCGGCCGGGGCCACTGCGCGGCCAGCACACTCAACCGGCTGCCCTGCCCCACCCGCACCGACAGGTTCTCCCGGTAACGGTGGCTGTCCAGCACCACGATCCGGCCGGTGCTGCCCGGGTGCGTGGCCTGGAAGTCGTGCCAGGCGGTCACCGCCTCACCCAGCGAGGCGACCACCTCCCCGGCCCGTGCCGGCTCGGTCACGCTCACCGCGAGTTGCCAGTCCACCGGCCCGTCCGCCGCCCCCAGGTCACCGCGGCGGGGGTACGGCCCGGCGCCGACGTCGGCGCTGAACGCGTACCACCAGGAGACCGCGAGGCGGTGCACGGGCCGGCCGGCGGCGACGGTGATCCGGCCGCGCACCGGGTCGACCCGCACCACACTGCCGGTCGGCAGCTCCCAGCCGGCCAGGTCGCAGATCCGTAGCAGGTCCAGCGGGACCGGCCGCAGCTCGTCGGCCGGGGTGGGCTGGATCCACACCACGAACGACGGGTCGTCGTCGCGGAACCAGCGCCGCTGCTCGGGTGGGGGCGGGGTGCCGCTGGCGAGCGCCGCCAACTCGTCGCGCAACGGCCTGCGGCGCAGCGGACCGGGCACGTTCGCCTCGTCGGCCCGGTGGTCGATGTCCGGCTCGGTCACCGTCGGCCCGGTCAGCTGCCGGCCCACCCCCACCGGGTCGATCCACCACCGGCCGTCCGCCGGCACCACGGCCGGTGCGGCGGTGGCCCGGTCCAGCCGGTACGACGGCAGCGGCCACACGTACAGGCCGATGTGCCCGATGTTGGGGCGGCCCTGACCGGCGTCCATCGCCCGTACGTCCACCGTCCGGCAGACCGTCTCGAAGGGCCCACCGACCAGCTCCAACGGCGCGGCGGCCCGGATCGACGCGGTGGCCGGCGCGTCGCGGACGTGGTTGACGTGCTGGGTCGCGACCAGCCGTTCGAAGAACTCGACGACGGCGGCGCTCCAGCCGGTGTTGGCCCGGGTCAGCTCCTCCAACGCGGCGGCGGTGCCCTTGCGCCGGCGGAACCGGATGGTGTCGGCGACGCGGGCCCGGTCGGACAGGCCGGTGCCGTCGGCCAGCGGATGCAACTGACCCGCCCCCACCAGCTCACCCAGGTAGGGCACCACCCACTCGGCGCAGGTCTCCACGAACCAGTCGTCGGTGAGTTGGTCCACGTCGGCACCCAACGCGACGGCCTGCTCGGCCATCACCTCCACCAGCGCGTGCACCACCCCGCCGGCCGCCTCGTCCTGGCTGCGCAGCGCGGCCGGCAGCAGGCCCCAGATCTCCTCGGCCCTCACGATGCCTCCAGCAGGGTGACGTCACCGGCGTCCACGGTGAGCAGATCGGCGGGCAGCAGCACGTCACCGACCCGACGGGCCGGCGCGGCGGTGATCACGTCGAGGCGGGCCGGCGACTGCCCGGCGTCGTGCAGCAGCTCCAGCACCACCGCCGTGACCCCGGGCACCCGGTGCAGCAGCGCCTGCACCTCGCTGGCGCGTACCGGCTGGGCGTAGTCGCGGGCGTCGAAGCTCAACCCGGCGACCAGCGACGCGCGGGCGGCGGTCGAGACCGCCGCGAACCGGTGCCCGGCGGCCAACAACAGCCGGGCGGTCACCACCACCCGGCGCCGGTGGTGGCCGAGGATCCGCACCGGCACGGTCGCCTGGCGGGCGGCGTCCAGGGCCCGCAGCAGGTCGGCGCGGACCGCCGCGTCCGGCGGGATCTCCGCCCCGTCCGGGCCGGCGACGGTGAGCAGGACCAGCTGCCGGGCGTCGTCCCAGACCAGGTCCGCGCGGGCCTTGCCGATCCCGGCGAAGGCGCGGGCGAAGTCGGCGTGGTCGTCAAGCGAGACGACCCGCCCCAGGGTGCGGACCGCCAGCGGCGCGTTGCGACGGGCCCGGTCCACCCCCTCCGGGTCGTCGGCCCCCGCGGCGGGCACCGGGTTGCCGACCTCCATCAGGCCCAGCGGCCGGGACAGCGGGATCGTCAACCGGCCGGGTGCCAGATCGGCCAGCCGCCCGATGCCGCTGCGGTAGGTGGCCACCACGTTGTCCTGCCCGGTGGGCAGCCGGGCCCCGGTCAGGCCGTCGCCGAAGGTGACCGTGACGGTGCCGTCGTCGGCCCGGCGCACGGTGTAGACCCGGGCGGAGGGGGCCTGCCCGAGCAGCGCCGGAACCTCCTGCCAGCGCACCCCGTCCACCCAGACCGCCAGGGTGGTGCGGGAGCCGCTCGCGGTCGCGGCGGGCACATAGGTCAGCGGCACGTGCCGCAGGCTGAACCGTTGGAACGCCCGCCGTGCATCGCCTCCCCCGAGCACCTCCGCCCGGCTCTCCCCGTGGGTCGCCGCCGTCACGTTGCCCAGCACCCGGACGCTGTCGCGCCGGTAACGCCGCGTCACGTTGGCCGTCAGGTCCACCGTGCTCTCGTCCCGTACCCGCAGCACGGTCACCACCTCGCCGACCGGCCCGCCGTCCGGGTCGACACCGGTGAGCACCAGCGGCCGGCCCGGCTCCAGCCCCGGCGTCGGCCGGGCCAGCTCCAGGGTCGCCGTCGCAGTCAGCGGGGCGGTCAGCGGTGCAGCGGCCGGCGGCAGCAACCGGCTGTCGCCGAGCACGGTGGTGGTGCGCAGGGAGAACATGTTCGAGTCGCCGCCGGCCACGGTGACCCGGGTGGTGCGGGCGGCGATGCCGAAGTCGGCCACCGGCACCTCCGCCACCGCGTCGACCCGGCGCAGCTGCGGCACCCCGGCGGTCTCCAGGACCAGCCACGACCCGGCCACGATCGACGGGTACGACTGGTCCAGGTGCAGCGTCCGCTCCTGGCTGCCCAGCGGGGCGTCCACCCAGCTGTCCTTGCGGGTGGCGTACGCGCCCGGCAGCACCTGGTTGGTGCCCGGGTTCAACTCACCGACCCGCAGCGCCACCGGCAGCGCCGACCACGGCTGCGCCTGGTGCCCGAAGAGCGCGGCCCGCTGCGCCAGCAGGTGCACCTGCACGTCCCGTCCCGGCTGACGCAGGTCCGTGCCGAGCGGCTGGGCGGTCACCGCCGCGTCCAACCCGACCACCGTGTACGCCGGCACCACCGCACCGCCGTCCAGCGCGGTGGCCGCCGCCGGCAGCACCGCGGTGGCCGCGCGCACCCGACGGACGTCGAACCAGTCGGGGCCGAGCACCAGCAGCGCACCGCCCGGGGTGAGCACGGTGTCGGTGCCGGCCAGGTACAGGGTGGCGTCGCCGGGGCGGGGCGCGCGGGGCGCGGTGACCCGCAGCCCCACCGCGTTGAGTTCCGGCCGGGCCAGCAGCGGCGTCACCGTCTCGAAGACCTGCGGCAGCTCGCCGGGGCCGGGCACGCTCTGCGCCTGACTGCCCGCCGGGATCGGCACCCCGTCCGGGGCGCCGGGGGTGGCGGTGACGGTGAACGACAGCCACGTCGTCGCGGCCACGCCGGGACGCAGCTCGTAGCCGATCGCGCGGGCCAGCATCAGCACCGAACCGCGTTCGGTGGCGGTGCCGAGGAAACCCTCGTTGGCGATCCGCTCCTGGTAGAAGGCGAGCACGTCCAGGGTCGTCGCCCAGGCGTGCAGCAGCGCCACCGCCGGGTCGTCGACCTCCCGGGTGGTCAGCCCGGCCAGCTCCGGCCGCCCACCGAGCCGGGCCACCAGGTCGGCGGCGAAGTCGGCCTGCCGGCCCAGCCGGTAGGCGATGCCACTGCGGCCGGGCGGGTTGGGCCCCCGGCCCACTCGTGAGGTCACAGTCCACCCACCAGGTCGAGGTGCAGGATGCCGTGCTCCGGCACGCTGGGATCGTTGTCGAGGCGGATCACCTCGGTGTCGCCGGCCCGCAGCACCCGGGCGGCCAGTTCGCCGCCGGCCACCACGCCCACCGGGTGCAGCTCGGTCACCCGCACGTCGGTGACCCCGGGGACACCGACCGCGGCGGCCAGCAGTTGGCTGACGTAGAGCGGGGTGCCGAAGCTGAACCGGTCGGGGTGGAAGAAGCCCCGCACCCCACCGGGCAGGTCGCGGGCGGAGAAGAGGTCCAGCAGGGCCCGGCGTACGTCGGACCGGAACGCGCCCGGGGTGACGCACACCCACAGCCGTAGCTCCACCGGCAGGTCGACCGGGTCGCGCAGTTGCAGGTCGTACCCGGCGACGCGGAACCGGTCGAGCCGCCCGGCCAGCCGTCGGGCCAGCGCCGGCTCGTCGGTGAGCCGCTGCCCGCCGGTCAGGTCGAGGGTGAGGAAGACCGTCCACCACGACCCCGTCCAGCGGACCCGGGCGGTGGCGTTGGCCACCTCGGGTAGCCGCAGGGCCGCCGCCACCCAGTCGGCGGTGGTGACCGCCCGTTCCTGGACGGCGAAGGCGACCGGGGCGTGCTGCCGGGCGTGCTCGATGTCCTCCGGGTCGGTGCCACCGACGGCGGGCAGCGGGTTGGTCGCGGCGAGCAGCCCGACCCGGTCGGTGACCAGGGTGGTCAGCGCGTCGTGGCCGAGGTTGCCGGCCGCCCCGCCGCCGCGCCACCAGGTGACCTGGAAGACCGTGCCGGCCGGTGGTCGCCGCCCCGACACGTCGTCGCCGAACCGCAGGCTCACCCGGCCGTCGCGTTCGCGTTCCGGGACGAAACCCTGGTCGAAGCGGTCGGCGTTGAGCAGGTCCCGGCGGGGCCGCCAACTGCCCTCGGTGGTCTCCAACCGGATCAACGGCACCGCGGCACGCGGGTCCTGGTCGAGGGCCTGACTGGCCGGGGTGTCGGTCGGGAACGGCACCGCCGAGGCGACCGGCTCGCCGGTCAGCACCGGCCGCCACCGGTGTTCGGCGGCGGCCGGGAGCTGCCCGGACACCGCGCTGGCGTGCTGGACGGCGACCAGGTTGGCCCGGGCCACCGCACAGGTCACCAGCTGGCCCGTGCCCGTGCCGGCGACGGAGGCGGTGACGGTCAGCGGGAAGGCCAACCGGTCGGCGGCGCTCCACTCGACCTCCAGCACGGCCACCCCGGTGACCGGGTCGGTGGTGGGGTTCGCCGACACCAGCCGGACCACCTGCCGGTGGGTGGGGTCGGCGTCGGCGCGTCTGCCGGTCTGCGGGGAGAGCACCTCCTCCAGCAGCAGCAGGTCACCGGCGGCCAGGCCGGTGGCCGGCAGGTCGACCAGGGTGGCCCGGGTCGCGCCGACGGGCAGCCCGCAGTCCCGGCCGCCCCACACGTACAGGGCGATCTCGTTGCGGGCGGCCCTCGGGGCGAGCGGGGTCAGCGTCTCGAAGCCGGTCGCGCCGTCGGCCAGCAGCGCCGCCGCGTCGGTGGGCCGTACCGCCGGGGTGGCCCGGTCGGCGGCCAGCACCGGGGTCCCGGCGGGCACACCCCGGCTCTCCACGTCCGACCCGGCGGCCACCCGCACACTGAGCCAGGCGCGGGCCGCGCAACCGTCGTGCACCGCGTAGTCCAGCAGCCGGGCGTGCCGGCGCACGGAGATCCGGCTGCGGGCGGTGCCCAGGTACGCCTCGGTGCCGGCGGCGTCCTGCCGGTAGGACAACCGGTCGGCGACGTGCGCCAGCGCCTCCACCACCGTGATCAGCGGGTCTGCCGGGTGCCGTTCGGCCCCACCGGGCAGGGCGGCGAGCCGGTCGAGCATCAGCCGCCGGAACCCGGCGTAGTCCTTGGCCAGGTAGTCGGCCGGCGCGGTGGTCGGCGGCGGCGGCGTCACGGTGGGGGCGGCCGGTGCCGGGTCCAGGTCGCTGGGGCAGTTGGCCTTGAAGGAGAAGGTCTGCACCGACAGCACCGGGTCGAAACCGGGCGGCACCCGGTCGTCCACCGCCGAGCGCACCAACCTCAGGGTGTACGGGGAGAAGTCACCGGCCCGGTCCACCCGGACGGTCAACTCCGCGCCGGTGGCGGCGACGCTGAGCACCCGCACGCCGGTGATCCGGACCCCGCCGTCGACAAGTACGTTCCCCACCGCCAGCGCGGCCCCGGCGGGCACCCCGCCGGTCTGGCCGGGCAACGGGTGCAGGAAACCGACGTGCAGCAGCCGCTGGTCGGTGGCGTCCACCTCGACCCAGTCGATGCCGTTGAAGGCGCTGCCCGGCCGGCCCACCTCGGCCCGCCGCTCGTCGTCGTCGCAGCGCACGCTCATCCCGCACCCCTTTCCACCGACACCTGCGCCGGCCGGCCGGTGGCCCGCAGCCGGTACCCGACGTGCACCCGCACCGCCGCTTCGGCCAGGTCGACGCGGACGTCGTCGACCTCGATCAGTTCGCCGAGCCAGCGTTGCAACGCGCTGCGGGCCTGCAACTCGGCGGTGCCCACCACCGCGTCGTCGACCGGGGCGAACAGCAACTGGCCGAGACCCGCGCCGAAGTCCGGCCGGTTGACCCGTTCGCCGGGCGCGGTGAACAGCACCGCCTCCACCAGGTCGGCGACGTGCCGGTCCGGGCCGGCCAGGCCGGAGCGGCCCCGGTTGTCCGGTCGCCACGGAAACGCCGGGTACGTCATGACGCCACCGCCCGGACCTGCACGCCGGCCACCGTCGGCGGCCCCTGCGGGATGCCCTCCGCGCTGATCCCGAGCCCGACGCTGGTGGCGAGCACGGCCGGCTGCCCGTTGACCAGCACCCGGGCCGCCGGGGTGGTCCACCGGAGCTGGACGCAGGGCTGCGGTTTGGTGCCCGCGCCCACCGGCACCTGGAAGGGGCACCCGGTGACCGGGTACGCGTCGGTGGCGGTGACCACCGGCAGGCCGCCGACCAGCACCCGCGCGTTGCCGGTCTGCGGGGTGACCGGGCCGGTGTGCGGGCAGGTGAGCACGGCACCGACGTGCAGCAGCGGGCCGGGCATCAGGTCACCGTCAACGCGGTCTGGTTGACCGCGACGGTCGGGCCGACCAGGGTGATCGAGGCACCCTTGCCGTTGGAGATGATGATCCCGGTGTCGTTGATCGAGATCATCGCCCCGGTCAGCGTCTTGAGCAGGATGCCGCCGGTCGGGCCGGGAGCGTCGGAGATCATCAGGGTGGCCTGGCCGGGGGTCTGCAACACGATCGGCGGGGTGGGCGGCGGGGCCGACGACACCAGCGCCGGGATCTCCGCCTTGGAGCCGTACCAGCAGCCCGTCCAGATCGGATGGTCGGCGTCGCCCTGCTCGAACTCCACCCACACCCCGGTGCCCGGCAACGGCACGGCGAACATGCCGGCCTGGATGCCGGCCAGCGGGAAACAGGGCATCGCCCAGCTCGACGGGGGGAGCGTGACGTCCGGAACGGTCACCTGGATGCGGCCCTGCTGCAACGGATCGAGGTGGTTGACCACCGTGCCGCGATACTTGCCGTAGTACCTCGTCGTCATGGCTGTGCCCTTCCCGAGGTGGAGACCTGGGCGTTGCGGCCCAGGGTGAACCGCTGCTTGACCTCGCCCGCCTTGACCGTGGTGGTCACGCTGCGCACCACGTACTCGCCGTCGTAGGCGCGGCCGGCGCCGCGCACCCCGACCAGCCGCCGGCAGCGCAGCAGCCGGCCGTAGCGCAGCACGTCCAACGAGCCGGATCCGGTGATCACGTTCGCCGACTGGGCGGCCCGGGCCAGGCCCCGGGCGAGGGTCTGCACGACGTCCATCCGGGCGGTGGCGTCGTCGGTGCCGCTCGGGTTCGACCGCCCGATGTTCATCCGCCGGTACGACAACGGAATCGGGATCTTGCGGCCCAGCGGCGGGTTGAGCGGGCTGACGTCCGGCACCGGCAGCGGAATCGGCACCCGCACCTGCTCCGGGAACGCGGTGAGCAGGTAGACGGTCTTCTGCACCCCGTCGAATGAGAACGACAACGACTCCACGTTGGCACCCGCGTCGGCGTTGACCGTCAACGCCGGCTGCGGCTGACCGGCCCGCACCTCCGGCCCCCAGTAGGCGGTGTTCATCCCCGGGGTCGGCCCCGGCTCCACATAGAACGTGTAGCCCACCTCGTCGGCGAGCTGCGACACGTACGCGAAGGTGGTGCCGCGTACCGCCGGGATCCGCTGCACCGGGTTCGGCGCGAACACCAGCACGCTGGGCACCACCATCGGCACCACCCCGTACGCGGCGAACGGGGCGAGCAGGGTCAGCACCCGGGCCTCCGCCGGCATCGGCATCGGCAGGTCCGACAGGTCGATCAGGTCCATCATCTGGCTCACGTCCACCCCGGTGAGGGTGAGCGTCGACGCGCCCGCGTCGTTGCTGCGGGCCACGTCGTGCCGGGTCACCACCCCGTCGGAGAGCACCTGCGGCCGGCCGTCGACGTGCAGCACCAGCAGCAGCCGGGTCGGCGGGTCGAGGCTGCCGTCGGCGAGCATCCGCTCCACCAGCGACCCCCGGCCCAGCGCCAGGCGCAGCTGGAAGCCCGAGCGCTGCCCGGCGTTCTGGGTGACCTGCGCCTCCTGCACCGCCGCCACCAGCTCCATCGGGGCCGGCCGGAAGGTCAACGGCCCGATCAGCACCTGCAACCGCACCCCGCTAGGCATCGAGGCCCCCCGGGAACCCCTCGGGCAGGGCGACCCGGACCACCTGGCCCGGCTGCTCCAGCTCCGCCGGGTCGAAGACGCCGTTGGCGTCGCAGAGCTGCCAGAACGCGGTGGGGTCGCCGACGGTCCGACCGGCCAGCAGGTCCACCCGGTCCCCGTCGGCGACCGGTTCCCAGCCGGCGGTGGCGAGCCGGTCTGCGGGCGGCACGAACCGGCGACGCAGGTGCACGACCTCCCGACCGGTGTCCGGGTCGACGGTGACGGTGGTGCCCACGGTGGCGTACCGGCTGTCGGGGGAGACCGCGCCGGGTGCCGGCGTGTCGACGCCACCCGCGCCGGTCGCGGCGAAGAGGGTCTGCGCGACCCGGCTCTGCGCGGCCACCAGGGCCGGATCGGTGTCCGTCGGGTCGCTCATGGCAGCCGGTCGATGCCGAGGTCGGCCAGCCGCCCGCCGCGCGCCCGGCCGGCGAGCTGTTCGAGCTGCTGGTGGGCGGCCATGGCCAGGCCACCGGCCCGGCCGTCGGTGCCCACGTCGTTGACGGTCAACACCCGCAGACCCAGTCGGATCTTGGCGCGGATCGGGTTCAGCATCGGGTCGAACGCCTCCTCGGTGATGGTCAGCTCGGTGATCCGTACCGGCCAGAGCCGGCGTCGTCCGAAGGCCAGCAGCACCAGCGGCGCCGGCGGCGGCACCACCTCCAGGGTGCCGGCGGCCAACAGCGCCGCGGCGTCCTGCACCGCGGCCAGGCTGGGATAGGCCAGCGACTCCAGGGCGGCCAGCTGGGCGGTCAACCCCAGCTCCACCGCCTCGGGGTCGGTGAGCTGGTCGGCGGCGTCGAGGTCGGCCTCCAGGGTGAGCGTCTGCACCGGCGGGCCGGTGATCCGCAACGCCTCGCCCCGCGCCCCGCCCTCGGCCCCGGCCGTCTTGAGCTGGAAGCCCCGGGTCAACGAGTCCGGGTTGTACTGGAGAGTGATCACCCGCCGGCTGCGCCCGCTGTCCGGGTCGAGCACGACCAGGCCGGCGCGCAGCAACCGGGGGCTGAGGGGACTGGTCACGGGGTGCCTCCAGAGGTGGGACGCCGCCAGCGGATCCGCTCCGCCACGGCCCGGGTTATCCGGCCCTGCATCAGCAGCGGGTCCAACCCGCTGAAGTCGACGGTGCAGTCGGTCAGGTCGGTGATCCGGATCTGCCCGGTCGACAGGCCGAGCCCGTCGAAGAGCAGGTTCACCCGGGCCACCGTGGCGCTCTGCAACGACACCGGCCGCAGCCGGCCCGGCAGGCCGCCCCCACCGGCGGCCCGGCGTACCCCACCGCCGACGGCGAGGTGCACCAGCGCGTCGGGGGCCAGCACGATCTCGTTGCTGCCGCCCAGCGGCAGGGTGATCTCCCGGGGGTTGTTGATCGACAGGTCCACGTCGACGTTGCCGATCGCCAACATGCCGGGCGGGCCGGTCGACGGTTCGTCGCTCTGCACGTCGGCGATGGTGTGCAGCAGGTCGTCACGGGAGGCGGCGGTCGGCCGCAGCAGCCGGTTGAGGCGCACCAGGTGCTCGGTGCGGGCCTGGCTGACCTCGCCGGTGTCGAGCTGCCACCGTAGGAGGTCGACGTCGTTGTCCGGCGGGGGAGCGCCCTCCGCCCCGAAGCTGGGCAGGTGCACCCGGTAGACCAGGTCGTCGCCCTCGACGATGAACCGGCCCGGGGTCCACCACGGCAGCGCGCCGGTGAGCCGGCGGTAGTCGACCGCCCCGTCGCGCAACGCCAGCCGCACCTCCCAGCTGCGCTCACCCCACAGGAACCCGTCGTGGGTGACGTCGAAGTCGATGTGCCCGTTGAGGCTGTCCAGCACCTCACCGATGCGGTAGGCGTCCAACACCCGCACCAGCGCGTCCCATTTCCCGGCCAGGGCGGCCCGCCGCTGCGCGCTGGTGGTCCGGGCGGGCGGCGGGGCCGGGATCGGGGAGCCGCCGCCGAGCATGGTGGCCAGGTCCAGCACGAACCGGGCGTTGCGGATGTCCAGCGACGGCAGCTCGCCCGACCCGCTGGTCAGGTCGTGGGTGAGGTCGCCGAGCAGCCCCTGCTCGACGAAGATGTACAACCCGAGCCCGCTGTCGGTGAAACTCAGCCCGGTCACCTCACCACCGTGTACGGCGATCCGCCGGCCGGGGGCCGCCGAGCCGTCCGGCCCGGCCGGGTCCTGCTCGTAGCCGATCGAGGTGAACCGCAGCCCGTACTCGGGGCGGCCGGTCGGTGCGCCGAGGAACAGCAGTTGGCGACGCGGGTCGGCGGTGACCTGGGCGCTGATCGCGGTCAGCGTGGGCTGCGCCAGGTTGAGCCGCAGCCCACCGTGGTCGAGGAAGTCGACGCTGAGCCCACCGGCGGTGAAGTCGGCCGTGCCGCCGGACAGGAACGTGCCGATGTCGAAGCCGACCCGGGCCGCCTCGATCGCCCCGATCCGCAGTCCACCGAGGATCCGCATCCCCTCCGCCGTGCGGGTCGCCTCCACCAGGAAGCCGTCCTGCCCGGCCGCCGGCACCAGCCGCAACTCCCCGAGCACCGCCTCGATGTCCGGGTTGAGCCGGATGGTGACGCCGTCGTGCAGATCCACCAGCAGCCCGCTGGCCCGGGTCTGCTGCACCACCAGCTCCCGCAGCAGCAACCGGCGGAACCGGCCGCCAGGCGTGCCCGCCGGCCACAGGTCGACCCGGGCCCGCGCGCTGATGCCGAGCAGGGTGATCGCCCCCGCGCCCGACGGGATCCGCAGGCCGAGCGCCGCACCCTGCCAGTTCAGCGCGTCCACCGAGATGGTGGCCAGGCTCAGCCCCGGCTGCCCGTCCGGGCCGATCTCGATGTGGTCCGGGCCGACGCTGACCACGCCGGTGTCCAGCCCCTGGATGCTGACGTGCTGGTCGTGTTCGCCCGGCCGGGGCCCGACGCCGAGCTGCGCCTCACCGCCGACCACCCGGGCCTGGATCCGGCCGCCCCGACCGAAGGCGAGGGTGAGCTGGGCGGCCCACAACGCGCCGTCGACGTGCAGCGCGGCGTCGATCCGGCCGGCGATCTCCACCCGGGTCGCCCCGGTGGTGAGCCGTCCGGCGGTCACCCCCGCCGCCGCCGACCAGCGCAGGCCGCGCAGGTCCACGTCGAGGATCTCCAGCGGCGGCCGGTCCGGCTCCCCGGCCGGGAGCGGTTCGGGCCGGCCGAGGCCGACGTCGAGCACCCCGTCGCGGTAGCGCAGGTCCCGTCCGGTGATCCGGGCGATGTGCAGCCGCTCCAGGTGCAGCGCGGCGGTGGCCGGGACGACCCGACCGGCGGCGTCGCGCTGCTCCGGCGTGCTGTCCCAGCGACCGCTGGCGGTCAGCCCGTCCAGCACGGTCGCCCCCCGGGAGACGATCCGCCCGTCGCCGGCCCGCCAGTCGATCGCGCCCAGCTCGATGCGGGCCGGGCCGACGTCCTCGAAGCGCAGCCCGCCGGCCCGCTCGGTGACCAGCCGGCCGCCGAGCCCGGCCCGGCGTACGGTGACCGCGCCGTCCGGGGTCCGCAGGGTGGTGTCGGTGAGGGTGAGCCCGTCGAGCTGGATGCGTTGGCTGTCGGTGGTGTCGCTGAGGATCCGGCCGGTCACCGGGTCGACCTGGTGCGGCCCGGCCCGGATCAGGTCCACGGTCACCGTGGCGGCGTTCGGGCGGGTCGCCCGGCCACCCACGGTGCCGGTGATCGTGGTCGGGCCGCCCTGCACCGCGCGGGACACCACGGCGAACCGGAGCCGGTCGAGCTGACCGACGGTCAACCGCCCGGAATAGGTCAGCTCCTCGCCGGTGAGGTCCACGTCGAGGTCACGCAGCCGCACCCCGATCAGCGCGCCGGAGACCACCTCGACGCTCATCCCCGGCGCCGGGTCGGTGACGTCCATGCCGATCCGGTCGGCGTCGATCCGGTCGATGACCAGGTTGCGGACCAGCGCGCCACGGACCTGCCGGCCGGTGGCGGTCGCGCCGGTGCGGACCTGCACGTCGAGGCTCATCCGACCGATCCGGGTGCTGCCCCGGGAGTAGAGGCTGCGGCCGGGCGAGTGCATGGACAGCCCGGTCAGCTCGGTCTGCTCCACCACCAGGTCGGGTAGGCGCAGATCGTCACCGACGGGCAGCACCCGGCCGTGGATCGCCTCGCCGGGCGTGCCGTCGGCCCGGGCGGGCGCGGTGAAGGCGATCCGCCGGGCCTCGACGCCCGGCCCGGAGAACCCGGTGACCGCCAGCTCACCGACCCCGAAACGGACGGCGGTCCGACCGATCGGCAACCCCTGGGCCGCGGCCGGGCCGGCCAGCTCGGCGGGGAGCGGACCACCGCCGACGGTGTCGAGGTCGGCGCGCAACCGCAGCCGGGCCGCCGCCAACCGTTCCACGGTGGTGGCCCCGGCCCGGACGTCGGTGGCGGTCAGCTCGGCCAACCGCAGCTCCACCCCGAGGGTGGCCGGGTCCAGGGTGACGTCGAGCCCGCCGACGGTCAGCCCGCCGGCGGTGATGCCGAAGTACCGCCGGGCCCGTTCCCGCAGCAGCTGAAGCTCCTGCTCCTGGGCGCGGGTGCGGTGTCGCGGCAGGGGGCGGCCGGCCGGGTCGACCGGTTCGGCGGCCAGCGACTCCAACTCATGCAACCGGTCCAGGTCGGTCAGCCAGCGGGTCAGCTCCGCCCGCCGGTCCGCCCAGCGGGGCTCGGCGGGCAGCGCGGCGAGTTGGGCGGCGACGTCGGCCCGGGTGGGCAGGTCCCCGGCGGTGATCCGCAGCGCCGGTGCGCCGGCCGGGCCGGGCAGCAGCCGTACCCCGGCGAGGGTGGCCGACCCGGTGCTGCCCCGGGCCGTCGTCGCCGCGTCGACCGGGACCCGGTCGCGGCGAAACCTGGTGATCAGCTCGTCGTCGGGCAGGTACTCGCCGATGCGCGACGGCAGGGACGCCTCGGCGTGGATCGGGTCGACCTCCACCCCGGCGGCCTCGACCCGGCCGGTCAGCCCGGTGACCCGGATACCGCCGATGTCGATCGCGCCGCCGACGGACTGGCGCAACTGGTCGGAGAGTTCCACCAGCCGGCGGCGTTCGGCCTCGGACAGCGACTCGGCGTGCCAGCGGTGCCGGGCCTCCAACCGGTCCAGTTCCCGCTCGGCCGGCTCCAGCGTGGTGAGCTGGCTGTCGACGGCGCGCAGCCGCTCCTCCAGGATGGCACGTTGCGCCCCGGTGGCGGTCTCGCGGCGCAGCCGCAGCGACTCCTGCTCGGCACGCAACCGGGCCGGCAGGCTGGTGGCCACCCCGATCAGCGTGCGACCCACCTCGATCCGGCCGACCTGTTGCAGGCCGGCGAAGGAGAGCCCCTCGGCGGTGGCGCTGGAGAAGCTGACCCGCAGCGAGTGCATCATCTCCACCGCGTCGGTGACCCGTTCGCCGACCCCACGGGGCGGGCGGAACACCCCGTCGGTGAGCAGCCCGATCGTCGCGTTGGCCAGCGGAGTGAAGATCTCCCCGGCGGTCAGCGAGGTGAACTGCTGGGCCAGGAACGGCGCTCCGGCCGTGTACGGGGCCAGCAACGCGTCGCTGATCTTGGACAGGAACGGCAGCCCACCGTAGAACGAGATGACGTTGTGCAGCAGGTGGATCAGCGGATCGATGATGGGGATGCCGACCCAGCCGTGCCGGCCCGGCTCGGTCACGTTCTCCTGCCCGGTCGCCCCGGCCCGGAACGCCAGCGTGGACAGCCCGAACCGGGTCAGGCCGAGCAGCCCGCCGGGCAGCCCGTCGCTGGCGTACACCACGTCGGAGACGCTCAACGCGCCCATCCCGGCCTGCGCGCCGACCGGCCGCTCGTAGCCCCGGTCGGAGAACGAGGCGACGATGTCCAGGTCGGTCAGGGTGACCCGGCCGGTCCGCAGCGAACTGCCGGTGAAGGTGCGGTTCACCCCGTCGAGTTCCAACCGGGGCAGCCGGACCCGCAGCACCCCCTGCCGGGCGTCCACCGACAGCGACAGCCGGTTGGTGCGTTCCCGGTCGGTGTCGCGCAGCCGGGCGCCACCCAGGTCGCCGCTGATCCACTGGGCGTCGTGCAGGTCGAACTCGTCGACGGTGACCTCGTCGGTGAACAGGCTCAACCCGGTGCGGCTGAGAAACAGCAGCTTCAGCCCCACCGCCACCAGCCGGGCCAGGTCACCCACCACGGTCGGCAGGCCGTCGGTGCGCAACGACTCCGGGTCGAACGAGGGCCGGCGGGTCGCGTGGTAGAGCCGCAGCTCCGCCACCAGCGCCGCCAGGTCGGGCAGCAGGTCCGCGCGCACCTCCCGGGAGCGCAGGAACACCCACCGCCGGTCGTCCAGCGCGTACGCCTGGATGATCAACGACCGCAGTTCGGTGGCCCGCCCGGCCCGCCAGAGCCGGTCGTCGCGCAACCGGTCGCGCAGCTGGTCGCGGGCCTCCACACGGCGCGGACCGGAAATCGCGGTGACGGCGAGGGAAGCGCGCATCTGCGGGGTCATCCCGGACTGCATCCGGGCCCACCGGTCCGGATCGTCGGCGGCCAGCCGGGTCTGGTCGGCCACCGGCAGGCTGCGCACCAGCTGGAAGGCCAGCCACGCCTCCCGGGGGTTCACCGCCCAGTCGGTCAGCCCGATCGCCAGCAGGCCGCGGACCTGCCGTTCCAGGTGCGCCGGGTCGCGCAGGGCCAGCAGGTCGAGCAACTCGGCCCGCCACATCTCGTGGGTCAGGTACGCATCCGGTAGGGCGGCGAGGATGCGGTCCAGGTCACGCAGCGCGTCCAGCCGGTGCACGGCGGTCCGCAACGCCTCCCGGCCCCGGGCATCCGGCCCGGCGGTCGCCCCGGTCGGCCGGTCGTAGCCGATCAACCGGCGGACCAGCTCGACGGACTTCACCCCGTCCAGGCCGTCCTGCACGATCCGGTGGATGTCGGCGACGAGCCGCTCGGCGTCGACCTGCCCGGCGCTGCGCCGGCGGCGGTCCCACGGCTCGGCGAGGGCGCCCACGCCGGTGTAGCCGCCACCGAGCACATCCTCGGCCGGGATGTTCTCCTCCAACCGGTCGAACCAGCTGCCCTGGTCCAACCGCCGCCACCGGTCCTGCGCGGCCAGCGGGAGACTACGCAGCAGCAGGTACGCGAAACGGGCCTCATGGTCGCGGATCGCCCAGTCGAACACCCCGTACGACAGCAGTCCCTCCACCCGGGACAGGTTGCGGTGCTCCGGGCGGGCGGCGAGCACGACCAGCAGCCGGGGGCCGAGCGGCGCGTCGACCCGCTTCTCCTCCCACGGCAACTGGTCGAGCAGGGTGTCGAGGTGACCGCTGTCGTCGAGCTGGCGGACCGCGTACCGCAGCCTCGGACCCGGCTCGGGCGGCCCGGCGGCGGCCGACGCGGCCGTGGCCGGGGCACCGGCGGTGGGTGCGGCGGGGGCCAGGTCGGCGAGCTGGCGCAGCGCCTCGTCGGCCCGACGGTCACCGATCGACCGTTGCACCCGCCGCAGCAGGGCGGCCAGATCGGCGTCCCGGTCGAGGCGGGCGTCGTCGGCCGACGCCCCACCCAGGATGGTGACCTGCTCGCGCAGGGCGTCGGCGTCGTTGCCCGCCGGGGGCCGCTCGGCCAGCAACGCCCGGAACTGCGCCTTGCGGTCACCGCCCAGCAGCTCCCGCAACACACTGGTCCGCAGGGCCCGCAGCACGTTCAGCGCGGTGCGCCGCTGCACCGGGTCGAGCCCCTCGGCGCTCAACCCGTGCACGTTGTCGGCTTCCAGCACCCGCAGCAGGTAGGGGGTCTGCCCACCGAGGGCGGCCAGCGCGGCACGCGGGTACGCCCGGTGGTGGTCGTCGTCGAGGTTGCCGGCCAGGTCGGTGCGCCGGGGCGCGGGCAGGCTGTGCACCAGGCTGCGGGCGACCACGAACGGCAGGGTGTCCAGGATCCGCAGGCAGCCCCGCACGTCGTCGCCGGAGACCCAGAGGCCGTCGAGCAGGTCGATCATGCGGGCCCGTTCCGCCCGGTACCGGCGCTCCACCAGCGCGCCCAGCTCCGCCTCCAACGGGCCGGTCCCGGCCTCGTCGGCCGGCGCCCGGTCGGGGGCCGGCGGGCTGGCCGGGCGCGGCGGGTGGCGACCGCACCGGTGTCGGCGGCGACCACACCTGCCGGCAACCGGGCCACCGGCGTCCACAGTGCCCGCCCGGCCGAGGCGGCGTCGGCCAACGCCCGCGCCTCGCCCTCCGGGTCGGTCGCCCGCTGCCCCGGGTACGCCGTGCCGGCTGTCGCCTGCGCCAGGTGCCCCAACTCGTGCACCAGCAGGGCCCGCCCGGCCGCCCGGGACGGGTCGAAGCCCAGGGCCAGGTGCACCGCGCCGTCGGCGAGCAGCCCGCGCGCGCCGTGGTTGGCGGCCCGTCGACCCGCCGCACCGAGGTGCACCCGTACGGCGTCCGGCCGCAGCCCCAACGACGGGGCGTACCGGTCGACCAGTTCACGGGTCAGCGTGGCGAGGGCGTCGTCGCGGCCCGGTGCGGGTTGCGTCGTCGGTGGGGGAGCCCGGTGGGCGGCAGTCTCCCGGGCGGCTCCCGCGCCGGTGGCCGGGTCGGGGCTGGTCATCGGCCCACCCCCGGCAGACCCAGCCGGGCCCAGATCGTCTCGGCCAGCGCGGTCGGCAGGTCGTCGCCGGCGGATGGGGCGCTGGCCTGGGCACCGGCCGACGGCAGGCCACGGTCGGCGATCAGCCGGCTCAACCGGGCGCCCACCTCGGCTGCGAGGGTGGCGTCGACCGGCCCGTCGACGCCGGTGAGGACCAGCCGGCGGATGTCGACCTCGACGGTCGTGACCTCGATGTTCATGACCACAACCCGGGGTCGGCGGGCCGGTCGTGCTTGGCGTACTCGGCGGCGACCGCGTCGAGCACGTGCCGCATCCCGACCGGGTCACCCTCCCCGGCGGCGACCAGCGCGGCACGCAGCGCCACGGTGTGGATGTCCCCACCGGTGAGGTCCAGCGCGGCGAGGCGGGGCAGGTCCAGATCGGCGGTGGCGACCGCGGCCGGGAAGGCCCGCCGCCACAGGCCGGCCCGCTCGGCGGGACCGGGGTGTCCGAACGGGACCACCACCCGCAGCCGACGCAGGAACGCCGGATCGATGGCGGTGCGCATGTTGGTGGTCAGCACCGCCACGCCCCGGTACTGCTCCATCCGTTGCAGCAGGTACGACACCTCGATGTTGGCGTACCGGTCGTGGCTGTCGCGTACCTCGGAACGGCGGCCGAACAGGGCGTCGGCCTCGTCGAACAGCAGTACGGTGCCGCCCCGCTCGGCGGCGTCGAAGATCCGCCACAGCTGCTTCTCGGTCTCACCGATCCACTTGCTCACCACGGTCGCCAGGTCGACCCGGTGCAGGTCCAGCCCGAGTGCGCCGGCCACCACCTCGGCGGCGAGGGTCTTGCCGGTGCCGCTGGGCCCGGCGAACAGCGCGGCCACCCCGAGACCCCGGCCGGTCCGACCGGCGAAGCCCTGCTCCGCCAGGAGGGCCCGGCCGGCCGCCGCGGCGGTCAACTGACGTAGCTGGGTCAGGGCGGGGGCGGGCAGCACCAGGTCGTCCCACCCGGCCCGTACGTCGATCCGTTCGGCCAACCCGTCCAGGTCCCGCCGGACCCGCTCACGGACCAGCCCTCGCGCCA
The DNA here is from genome assembly GCF_050942205.1 of Micromonospora sp. CA-248260. Taxonomy (NCBI): domain Bacteria; kingdom Bacillati; phylum Actinomycetota; class Actinomycetes; order Micromonosporales; family Micromonosporaceae; genus Micromonospora; species Micromonospora sp. CA-248260. Next base: position 3,297,690 of record NZ_CP192021.1, read on the forward strand.
CCGCCACCGGGTCGACGGTCGGACCGGGGACGGCGGGGGCGGCGGAGTCGAGGATCTCCCGGTGTCCCAGGTCGAACTCCCGGGCCAGGACGGCGGCGGCTGCCGCGGCGCGACCGGGCAGCGACTCCCGCCACAGCGCCCGCTGTTCGGCCCGGGACGGCCGGTCCACCGTCGGCCCGGGGGCGACCCCGTCGAGGGCGACGGCGCGGGGGACGCTGACCACCACGTCACCGACGAGCCGGGCCAGCAACTGCGCCACGGCGGCGCCCACCTCGGGTGGCTCGTCGCCGGTCAGCTCGACGACCAGCACCGGATCGGCGAGCACCACCTCCCGGTTCCACAGCCGGGCGAACGCGTCCCGGTCGGTCACCGCGCGGGGCAGGTCGGCTGCGGCCACCCGGTGCCCGACCCGGCCCACCGTCGCGCACGCCGCCGCCAGCACGTCGACCCGGTCGGCGGGGTCGGGCCCGCAGACCCGCAGCGGGCGACGGCCGCCCTGCCAGGCGGCGCAGAGCTGCTGCGCGGCCCGGCGACGGCTGGCCGGCAGGACGGCCGGCGGCGGGGGCAACGGCACCAGGTAGGGCCGCAACCGTTCGTCGAGCCGCCCGACGCCGCGCAGCTCGTGCAGGACCCGCTCGTCGACCCGCAGCGGAGCGTGCGGCAGCGGTCCCTCGCCCAGCTCCACCAGCCGGGCCGCGCGCAGCGGACGGTCGGCGGCGAGAGCGTCCCAGTGCCCGCCGGGCAGGGCGTCCAGGCACCAGGCGAAGGTGGCTGGCCGGTCCAGCAGACCCAGCTCCCCGGCGACCGAGGCGACCAGCACGTCGCGTTCGAAGGCGGTCAGCCCGAACCCGGTGGCGATCCGGCGCAGCGTCGAGGCGTCGGCCGGGCCGTCCGGTGCCGGTTCGCCCTTGAGGAGCAGGTGGATCCGCTCCACCTCGGCGGCCAGCCCGCCGTCGTGCCCGGCGGCCGGCGGTGGGCCGGGCCAGCGGGCGGCCGGGCGTGGGGCGGGCATCACAGCACCACGGCGGGGCCGTCGTACCGGCCGGTCGGGTCGGCGTGCAGCGGACTGTCCACCCCGTCCACCCGCAACCGGGCCAGGTAGGTGCCGGCGGGCAGGTCCTGGAAGGCGAAGCTGATCCGCCCGGTGTGCTGCCCACCGGACGGCACCCCGTTGTCGGCCGGCGCGGCGAGCACCGTGCCACCCGCCCCGGTCAGCCCGAGGGTGACCTGCTGGCCGGCCTCGACCTCCGGCACGACGTCGACGGTGACCGTGCCGGTACGCAGCACCACCCCGTCGACCGTCCGGCTGGACCCGACCACCACGTCGCCGGGGGCGACGGTGATCGTCGGCCGGTAGCTGACCGGTACCGCGTCGGAGCTGATCGCCGGCCGGGGCGTGGGTGGGTCGCCCAACGCCACCGAGTGGGTGACGACCAGGCCACGGACCCCGGCCGCGACGGGCCGGTCGAAGGCGGACATCGGCAGCCGCAACTCACCGGCCGAGGCGGTGGCCGGGCTGGCCGAGGCCGTCCCGATCCGGACCCGGACGTCCGGCCCGGCCAGGTTACGGCCGGTCACCACCAGCGTCGCACCGGCCGTGACCGGGGTACCGGTCGGCCCGTCGGCGCGGACCAGGTCCACCTCGGGGCCGTCGACGTCGACGGTGCCGGCGGTGACCGCGCGGACCGGCAGGGGCTCCCGGGCACCGCGCAGCGGGTCGATCAGCACCACCGACACGTCGAAGAAGACACTGCTGCGGTACGGCGCGCTGAACGCCGACCAGAGCCGGAAGCTCTCCTCCCCGCCCGGGCTGTTGGTGACGCTGACCCGGAGCAGCTCGACCTGCTCGGCGAGGCGGGAGTCGGCCACCGCCGCGGGCAGCGTCGGGTCGGGCGGGTCGGGGGCGAGTGACCGGCGGATCGTCGCCCGGGTCAGCACCGGCGTCTCGTGCAGCATCGCCAGCAGGTGGCCGAGCAGGATCTCCCCGGTCAACGGGTCGTGGCCGTAGACGCTGGCCACGTAGTGCAGGTCGACGCCGAGCGGCGGCGCGGCGACGTCGTCCCCGCCGGTGCTGCGCGGAGGCGGGCCGAGGTTGGCCCAGGTCGGGTTCCGGGTCACCCGGCTGAGGAACAGGTTGACCTGGTTGCCCTCCTGGTTGCCGACGGTCACCCGGTCCGGTGGGCCCGCCGAGACGGAGACCCCGCCGACCGCCGACGAGGCGCCGGTGGCCCGCAGGTAGGCCATCAGCTGCCCGCGCAGCACGGCGGTGACGGCGGCCAGGGCGTACCCGGTGCTCATCGCGGCACCCCCGCCCCGCGCAGGTACGACTCCAACTCCGGTGCCGGCCCCGCAGCGACGGCTGGGGCGGCGGTGGCCGGTGTGGTGGCCGCCGGTGCGGTCGCGGGCCGCCGGTTGCCGGCGAGGCGTACCTCGATCCGGTCGATGTGCACGTGCACGGTGACCGGCTCCGGGCTCCGGGCGGTGGCCCGGGTGACCGGAGGGCGGTGCCCGGGAGCGGCGGGCGGTGCGGGAGGCGGCACGGTGCCGGCGCGCACCGGCGCGACGGCCGGGGGCGGGACGACGGGGTGCGGGGCGGGGGTATGGGCCGGCGGCCGGTCCGGGTGGTGGTCCCGGCGGGATGGCTGCGGGGACCGCTCCGCGGCGGCGGGGGTGGCCGGCGGCCGGGGCGGCGTGGCCCGGCCCGTCGGCACGCCGACAGGCGGGGTGGAGCCGGAACCTGTCGCCGGAGCGGGCAGGGGTGCGGGTGCGGGTGGGCGGGTCGCCGCCGCCGGGGTCGGCCCGGCCACCTGGCGTTGCCGCCCTGCGGCGTTGCTGCCCTGCGGTGGCACCGGGTGCGGTGGTTCGGGGGCCGGCATCCGTGCGGCCGGTGGGGCGGGTGTCCCCACCGGGCCGGGCGGTGCCACCGCGACGTGGGGGTGGGGCGTCGGCGACGGGTCCGGCACCGGCGGGGTGACCGGCCGGCTGGCCGGCGGGGGTGCCGTCGACTCCTGCTCGTCGGCCAGGAACCCGCCCACCTGCGGGGTGTCCGGTTCGAAACGCCCGTGGCCGCGCGGGCGCAGCCGGGGGGCGGTGCCGACGGCCAGCGCCGCCAGCGCGGCCAGGTAGCCGGTCACGGGACCCGCTCCAGGTACGCGGCCCGCCGGTGCGGGCCCAGCCCCAGCACCTGCGCCTCCGACCAGCCGTAGGCCCGGGCGAGTCGGTGCACCTCGTCGAGCAGCCGGCGGACCCGGGTGTCGGCGGCCTGCCACGCCCAGGCCGGCACGTCCAGCAGTGCCTCGGTGCTGCCGCCACAGCCGGGACAGGTAAGCGTGACCGCGACGACGCCGAGCGGGTCGCGTTCGGCCATCGCCTCGGACACCGCCGGCAGCGCGGCGGACGGGTCGGCCAGCGGCGGGGTGGCGTCGAGCAGGCAGGCGTCGAACAACCACCGTTCGGCCGCCGCCGCGTCGCCGGCCCGGGCCGCCCCGGCCAGGTCGGCGGTGGTGGGCAGCCGCAGGCTCAGCAGGTGCCCCCGCCAGGTGAGGGTGAACGGCCCGGCGGCCCGGTCCGCGTCGGTGCGGTCCGGCGCGGCGGCCAGCAGGTCGGCGACGCTGAGGGCCACCTCCAGGTGCTCCGGGCAGGCCCGGCAGTCCACCGTGGCCGCCACCCGGCCGCCCGTCCAGTCACCGGCGGCGGCCAGCAGCAGCGCCGTCACCTCGCCCACCGGCAGCCGGTCGGCGTCGGCCCGGCCGAGCAGCAGCAACCCCCGGACCGGCGCGGGCCGACCGAGCGCGCTGTCCCAGGCGTCGACCAGCGCCACCTCGGTCAGCGGCGGCCCCCCGGTCACGACCCGAGCCGGGGTTCGGCCGGTTCGGGCACCGCCTCGTCGCGTTCCCAGCCCTCGTTCTCCAGTTTGATGTGCTCGATCGCCACCGCGTTGGCGTTGGCGTCCAGCTCCGGCAGCGCCTGGTATTCCGAGACCCAGCAGCGGAACAGCCGGTACGACTGGGCGACCTGGCCGGCCTCGTTGAGCAGCTCGATGGTGATGTCCCGGCGGAAGTCGGCCAGGGACACCTCCGAGCCGAGCCCGGCGTGCAGCGCCCAGATCCGTCCGGCCCACTGGGCGAATTCGGCGTCGTGGGTCAGCCCCCGCTCCAGGGTGACCGCCTCGAACTCGGTACGCCCCGGCGACTTGTGGCTGGTCGAGGCGTTGCCGCCGTCGCGGTGCTTGACCACCTCGGTGGTCCGTTTCAGCGCGCTGACCTTGCTGACCCCGGCTACGTAGCGGCCGTCCCACTTCACCCGGAACTTGAAGTTCTTGTACGGGTCGAAGCGCGTCGGGTTGACCGCGAACTGCACCATGACTCACACCTCTCAGGACGGGCTCTGGCCGGCGAGCTGCTGGATCCGCACGATCACGAACTCGGCGGGTTTGAGCGGGGCGAACCCGACGACCACGTTGACCACGCCGCGGTCCCGGTCGTCGCTGGTGGTGGTCTCCGCGTCGCACCGCACCAGGTACGCCTCGCGCGGCGTGCGCCCGGCGAACGCGCCCTTGCGGAACAGGTCCTGCATGAACGACGTCAGGTTCAGCCGCAGCTGTGACCACAACGGCTCGTCGTTGGGCTCGAAGACGGCCCACTGGGTGCCCCGGAAGACGCTCTCCTCGACGTAGAGCGCGAGCCGTCGGACCGGGGTGTACTTCCACTGGCTGGCCAGCACGTCCGCGCCGGCGGTGGTGCGGGCGCCCCAGTTGACGGTGCCGGTCACCGGGAAGGTGCGCAGGCAGTTGAGCCCCAACGGGTTGAGCACACCGTTCTCGGCGTCGGTCAGCGGATAGACCAGGCTGGTCACCCCCCGCAGCTGTGCCTCGGTGCCGGCCGGTGCCTTCCACACGCCCCGTTCGGTGTCCTGGCGGGCGTACAGGCCGGCGAGGGTGCCGCCGGGGGCGACGGTGCGGGGTCGGAAGCCGTCGGTGGGGTCGGGGATGCGCAGCCGGGGGAAGTGGGCCACCGCGTTGGGGCCCTTGACCCCGAGTTGGTTGATCCAGTCCAGGGCGCGGTCCGGGTCGTCCACTCCCGGCGGCGGGTCGACCAGCAGGACCGCCCGCCGCCGTTCGCAGACGTCGTAGGCGGCCGACCAGACCGCCTCCGGGTCCAGCCCGCTGTCGACGACGCCGGGGTCGCCGTGCTTGGCGCGGGTGGCGTCGGGGATGCAGAGCAGGTTGAACAGGTCGGTCTTGAGCAGCGCGTAGATGCCCGTGTAGGCGGCTTCGCTGCCGATCAGCGCGCCGGTGCCGGGCAGGGTGGTGCCGTCGGAACCGGTGACCAGGTCGCCCTGCCCGAGCCGCTTGACGCCGACCGGGCTGATCCGGCCCACGTTGGTGGCAGCACCTGACAGGCCCAGCAGGGCCGCGCCGTCGGCCACGTCACCGGCGGGGGTGACCCCCGCGACGGTGAAGGCGGCGTCCACGGCCGCCGGGGCGACCAACGCGTCCACGTCGCCGAGGACGCGCAGCCCACCGGCGGCGGTGGGTACCACCCGGACCCGCAGGCCGGCCGCGCCGTCGGCGGCGCCGAGCGCCGTGTTGACCTTCCGCTGCAGCAGCGCGGCCACCCCGGCCGGGGAGGACGGCAGCCGCTCGCCCTTGGTCAGCACGGTGACGGTCACCGGGGCGACCGCCGGCACGGTCTTGGCGGGGTCGTTCGGGTCCGGTTTGGTGGGCCGGTCGGGCTGCACGGTGAGCCGGTAGTTCTTGGCGGCGTCCACCGTGGGCGTGCCGAGCGCCGCGCCGACCGTGCCGCTGGGTACCGGTCGTCCCGCCCCGGCGGCCCCGGCCCGTGCCCGGACCAGCGCCGAACCCCGGTCCGGGTCGTTGAGCAGGGCCACCGCGTACGCGGCGCTGGTCGGGTCGGCGGACAGACCGGTGAACCGTTCGGTGTCGCCGGTGGCGGTGTCGGTGACGGTCAGGTTGAACGACGTGGCGTCGGCGGCCCCGTCGTGGTCGACGTCGACGAGTAGTCCGCTGCCCCACGCTCCGGTGCTCGTCGCGTCCAGCAGCAGCGCGGACTTCGCCCCGGCGCCGACCTTGTCCAGCAGGGTCACCGAGGCGGCCCGGGCGTCGACGCGGGGCACCCGCACGACCAGGGCGGCGGCCCCGCCGTTGCGGAAGAACTGCTGCACGGCCAGGCTGAGTTCGGAGTCCCGGTCGGCCCCGCCGAACCGGCGTTCGAACTCGCCGAAGGTGTTCACCCGGACGGCCCGGTGCTCCGGTCCGGTCCGGACGTATCCCACGAAGGCGGTCACCCCGGTCGCCACGCCGATGACGGGGCGGACGGAACTCGCGACTTCCTCGATGTACACGCCGGGATAGCTCGGAGTGACGGGCATGACTACCTCGTCTCGCAGTGGCGGGTCGGCTGTTGTCACCCTCCGCTCATGCCGTACCCACCTCTAGCGGGCACCCGACTACGTCGCGTCAGCTACCCGACACCCGGTGCCGTCACCGGTTCACGGAGACGAGTTGTCGGTGCGCCGGCCTCCGGTCCCCTCCGGCACGTGTCCCGCCGGTCACCGGTAGAGCTGAAAGTTGTCGAATTCGAAGACGCCGGTGCTCGTCGCGATGACGCCGCTCTGCCCGTCGGTCAGTTCCTCCGCCGGCACCGTCTTGACCCGGGTGTCGTCGAGGTAGAGGTCGAGCCGGTCGCCGTGGCCGACGATCCCGATCCGGTTCCAGCCGCCGGGCCGGATCCGGTCCGAGGCCTCGGTGAACCGGTAGGACAGTCCGCCGCCGCTCGGCCGACGGACGGCGAACGAGTAGGTGCCGTCGGGCGAGACCAGGAAGGCGTAGTACGCCCGGGGTTGCTCGGTGGTCCGGTAGAGCAGGCCCGCCGAGCTTGCCGGGGTGCCGTGCTCGGGAATCCGGACGTCGACGGTGACCGGTCGGTCGGCGGCGTCGAGCGCCGTGCCGGTGCGGTGGTCCCGGACGCTGACCCAGTGGTAGCGCACGGCGTTGCGGTCGGCCCGGTTGGTGAGCCGGAACAGGCCGTTGCCGGTGTCCACCTGGGTGGTCCAGGCGTCGTCCGGATCGCGGTCGCCGTCGGGGTCGGTCCAACTCGCGTAGTACCGGTCGGCTTCCTGCGGGTCGGCCAGCGGCGAGTTGAACGACTCGGAGAAGGCCGACTCGGCGAAAGGCGAGGACGGGGGCCGGTGCGGGATCAACGTCACGACACCGCCCACCACCCCCACCGCCCCGGCGAGGACGGCGACGACGGTCGGAATGGACCGGACCAGTCGTTGTCGGCGCGTCGGTCGGGCGTCGACCGGCGGCTCGTCCGCGCTGCTGCCAGGGGGACCGGAGTTGCCGTCCCGGTCGTCGGGGCGGGCGGGTTCGGCGTCGACTGCCCGTTGCTGTTGCGCGCTGCGCTCCTGTCCGGCGGGGCGCTCCTGTCCGGCGGGGTGCTCCTGGTCGGCGGGGTGCTCCTGGTCGGCGGGGCGGTCCTGCGTGCGACGCGCCGGGTCGACGGCGGCGTCTTCGGTGTGGTCAGACGCTGACATGGAGTAATCATGTCAGGCGTGCGCAGCCGTTCACCCCGGGCGACCGTCGGCTACTCGACACCGGCCGTCGGGAGTGGATGAGCATGCGGCGAGATGACCGGCGGGGCTGGCCGCTGCCAGGATGCAGTGAAAGACGTCAATCCCGTGGGGCAGGGTGGTGGGTCATGGGTTCCGGGTTGTCGCTCGCCCTCTTTCCGGTCGCCCTCGGCATCGTCATGCTGGGCATCGGTCTCAGCCTGACCGTCGAGGACTTCCGCCTGGTGGCCCGCCAGCCCCGGGTGGTGCTGATCTGCCTGGGTTGCCAGATGCTGGTCCTGCCGGCGATCTGCCTGGGCCTGGTGGCCGCCTTCGGTCTGCGCCCGGAGCTGGCGGTGGGGATGATGCTGCTCGCCGCCTCGCCGGGCGGCAGCACCGCCGGTCTCTACAGCCACCTGTTCCGGGGCAACGTCGCGCTCAACGTGTCGTTGACCGCGATCAACTCGGTGCTGGCCCTGTTCACCCTCCCGTTGATCGTCAACCTGTCGGTGGCCGGTTTCGTCGGTGCGGACAGCACGATCGGCCTCCAGTTCGGCAAGGTGGTGCAGGTCTTCGCGCTGGTCCTGATCCCGATCGCCATCGGGATGTTACTGCGGCGTCGGTTCACCGCCTTCGCCCTGCGGATGGAGCGCCCGGTGAAGATCATTTCCGTGCTCGTCCTGGCGGTGATCATCGTGGGGGCGGTGGCCGGCATCAAGGACGACGTGCTGGCCACCCTCGGGGAGCTCATCGGGGTCGTGGTGCTGTTCAACCTGACCAGCCTCGCCGTCGGCTACCTCGCGCCCCGGCTGCTGCGGGCCGGGCACCGGGACTCGGTCGCCTCATCCTTCGAGATCGGCCTGCACAACGCCACCCTGGCCATCACCATCGGGATGAGTCCGACCCTGCTCGACAACGCCACGATGGCCATGCCGTCGGTGGTCTACGGCAGCCTCATGTTCTTCACCGCCGCCGCCTTCGGGCTCGTCGTCGCCCGTCGCTCCGCCGCCCCCTCGTCCACCGTCGCCGGGCAGACGGGCCGACGGACCCTCCGCTGACTGTGAGCATGGCGGGGTCGGTTCATCAGTGGTGAGCTGATGGTCGGCAGTAGCAGGTGTGACCCTTCGCCTGACTGGTTTCGTGCCTTCGGCCGGACTTGTCCGTCTGCTACTGCCGGCGTCCGACCCGGCGGGAGACGTTTGGCCTGATCAGGAGCTTGACCGCCAGTTAGCGGCTGGCGTGTCTCATCACAGTCCTGCCATCTCCGCACCGGACCGGACCCTTGCGTCCCCACGGTTTGGAGAGAACGCATGTCCATGCTGGCAGATCTGGTCGAGGTCGTCATCGGCGTCGACACCCACAAAGACACCCACACCGCCGCCGTGCTCGACACCCGCACCGGCGGGGTCCTGGCCAGGGTCACGGTGAGCACCGATCCCGACGGCTACGCTGAGCTGGTGGCCCTGGCCGATGGGCAGTCGGGGTTGCGGGCCTGGGCACTCGAAGGCACCGGCGGCTACGGCGCCGGCCTTCACCGCCACCTGGCCGATGCCGGTGAGCTGGTCATCGAGCTGGACCGCCCGAAGCGGCCCGCCCGCCGGGCCGGGGCGAAGTCCGACCCGATCGACGCCGAACGCGCCGCCCGCGACGCCCTGGCCCGCACCACACTGGCGCAGCCCAAAACCGGGCCTCAGCGGGCCGCGTTACAGATGCGACTGACCGCCCGCAGAGCGGCTGTCGAAGCCGCCACCGCCGCACAACGGCAGCTACACGCGATGGTCATCACCGCCCCGGAGGCAGTACGCACCCGCTTCCGCGGGCAGAGCACCCGCGCGATGATCACCACCGCCAGCCGGCTGCGACCCACCACCACCAGCGGTGACATTGAGGCCACCACCGCGCTGACAGTGCTGCGTGACCTCGCCCGACGCATCCGGACACTGGAAGCAGAAGCCGCCGGCCACGAAACGGCGATCCGCGCGATCGTGCGTTCCTGGCGGCCCGACCTGCTCGACCTCACCGGCGTCGGACCAATCGTCGCCGCTACCGTACTCACCGCCTGGTCCCACCCCAGACGCTGCCGCAACGACGCCGCGTTCGCCATGCTCGCCGGCACCGCCCCGATCCCCGCCTCCTCCGGCAAGACCACCCGTTACCGCCTCAACCGCTCAGGCGACCGGCAACTCAACCGCGCACTACACACCGTCGCACTGTCCCGACTGCGCTACGACGAACGCACCCGCGCCTACGCCGACCGCCGCCGAGCCCAAGGCAAAACCGACCGAGAGATCAAACGCTGCCTCAAGCGCTACATCGCCCGAGACCTCTACCGACGCCTCGAAAACCCACCCCACCCACTTGACACGCCATAGGAGCGTCCCGTCCCACCGGCCGGGGCGGTGGAGCAGGATGGGTGCGTGCAGATCGAACCGGTCGTCCCCGCACCCGTCCAGACGTTCCCCCGTACGCTGCTGCGCCAGCGGTGGGCGGACCTGACCTTCCTGCACTGGGCGGTCGCCCCGGAACTCGTCGCGCCGCTGCTGCCGGCCGGTACCCGTCCGGACACCGTCGACGGAACCACCCACGTCGGACTGATCGGCTTCCGAATGGTCGGCCTCGGTTTCGGCCGGGGGCCCGCCGTGCCGTACCTGGGGACCTTCCGGGAGACCAACGTGCGGCTCTACTCGGTGGACCAGGCCGGTCGGCGGGCCGTGGTGTTCCGGTCCCTCGACGCGTCCCGGCTGATCCCGGTGCTGGTCGCCCGGGTCACCCTGGGGCTGCCGTACCTGTGGTCGGCGATGCGCCTGGACCACGACGGTGACCTGCGCAGCTACCGGTGTCGTCGGCGCTGGCCAGGGCCGGCCGGGACGACCAGCCGGATGGTGGTCCGGGTGGGTGCGCCGATCCACCGGCCGACCCCGCTGGAGCACTTCCTCACCGCCCGGTGGGGCCTGCACACCCGGGCGTACGGGCGCACCCTGCACCTGCCGAACTGGCATCCGCAGTGGCCGTTGCACCGGGCCGAGCTGCTGCACCTGGACGACGAACTGGTCACCGCCGCCGGACTGCCGGCGCCGACCGGACCGCCGGTCAGCATGCTGTACTCACCCGGCGTGCCGGTCCGGTTCGGTCCACCGGTCGTCCTGCGCCGGCCCCGGTGACCCGGCGGACACCCGTCGGATCGGGCGGACGCAGCGGGACTCCGGTTGACCCTGACACGGTGTCAGGGTCGACACTGCGTCGGGGAGGTGGTCCGGATGACCAGATCGGAAGTGGACCCGACGCGGGCGCTGCGGGGGCTGGCGAGTGGTGACCCGTCGGTGCGGCTGCGGGCCGCGCTGGCGGTCGGCACCACCCCCGACCCGGCTTTCGTCGACCCGCTCGTCGCCCGCTGCGGGACCGAACCGGACTTCTCCGTCCGCGAGATGTTGACCTGGGCGCTCACCCGTCACCCGCCGGAGGCGACGGTGCCCCGGCTCGTCGCCGCCCTGGGGTCGACCCGGGCGCAGACCCGCAGTCAGGCGTTGCACACGCTGTCCAAGATCGGGGACCGGCGGGCCTGGCCGGCGATCACCCGGGCCCTGCTGACCGACCCCGACGACGAGGTGGCACGCAGCGCCTGGCGGGCGGCGGTCGCCCTGGTGCCCGACGGCGCGGGGTCCGGACTGGCCGAGGTGCTGGCCACCCAGCTCGGGCGGGGCGACCGGGCGACGTGGCTGAGCCTCAGCCGGGCGTTGTCCGCGCTCGGCGAGGTCGTCCCGCCGGTCCTGCACGCCGCCGGGACGCATCCGGATCCCCGGGTACGCGCGCACGCGGCCGCCACGCAGCGGCTGTTGCGCGACCCGGACGCCGGATTCGAGTTCTCCCTCGGGGAGGCGACGCGCATCGTGGCGCTCGGCGGGACCGGCGGGCCGGGGTGAGGCGGTGCTGATCGGTGACGTGTCGCGACGCTGCGGGGTCAGCGCCCGGATGCTCAGGCACTACGAGTCGCTCGGACTGCTGCGACCGACCGGTCGTAGCGGCGTCGGTTACCGCGAGTACTCCGGCGCGGACCTTCGCCGGATCTTCCACATCGAGAGCCTGCGCTCGCTGGGGTTGTCACTGCGGGCGGTGGGACGGGCGCTCGACGACCCCGCCTTCACCCCTGCGGAACTCGTCGACGACCTCATCCGGCAGACCCGGGCGCGCATCACCGCGGAGCGGGAGCTGCTCACCCGCCTCCGGCGGATCGACGCCGCCGGGCCCGCCGACTGGCAGGACGTCCTGCAGGTCGTCGCGCTCCTGCGCGACCTGGGCTCACCGCGCGCGGAGCAGCGTCAACGCGCGGCGCTGGCCTCGGTCGGTGAGGTACCGGTGCCGGTGGAGGCACTGGTCACGGCGGTGCTGGACGAGTCCGACCCGAACGTCGCCGGGGCGCTGCGCTGGGCGCTCGCCCACCTGGGCGTCGACGGGTTGCCCCTGCTGGCGGAGGGGCTCGACGCACCCGAGGCCGGGGTGCGGGAACGTGCCGTCCGGGCCATCGTCGAGATCCCGGGTGGGGACGCCACCGCGTTGCTCCGCGACGCCCTGCGCCACCCGGACCCCGTGGTCGGCAGGTACGCGGCGCTGGCGCTCGGCGTCCGTGGCGAGCCCGACGCCGTGCCGACGCTCGTCGACATGGTCGTCGCCGAGGTGAACGACGTCGACGCCGCCGACGCGCTGAGCGCGCTGGCGACCGATCCCGCCACGGCGGAGCGGATCGCCGCGCGCCTGATCGGCCTGCTCACCCAGGCAGATCTCGGGGCGTCGGCACGGCGTCGGCTGATCCAGGCGCTCGCGGACATCCCGGGGGACACGACGTCGGGGGCCCTGGCCGGGCTGACCGGGGACGACGACCGGGTCGTCGCGCTCACCGCGAGCTACGTGCTCACCCTCCGCGCCGCCCCCGACGGCCGCTGAGCGCCGGCCGGCGGAGGCGGCCGGCCCATCCCCTGCCCCGTGGCCGGGGAGGGGCGGGCCCGCGTCCCGTGCGCCGGTCACCGGGCGCGGCGGTGCCGGGCGAGCAGCGTCCCGGCGCAGAGCACCGCCAGCAGGCCGCAGGCGGAGCCGGCCCACTGGTTGTCGAACACGGTCGTCAGCGCCGCGTTGGCGGCGAGGCTGACGACCAGCACCAGCCACAGCAGCGGGCGGAGCAGGTCGGCTTCCGGCTTGGTCGGGGCGTCGGCGATGCGGTACGGATCGGTCATGGCTGCCTCCTCGGGCGGCGGGTGTTCGACCAGGTTGACGCTAGGCGTGGCGGTGGGTCGGGCACGATCCCGCCAGCGCGACCGGCGGCGGTACAGCAGGCGCTACTTTCCGCGCCGACGGTGCCGGGCCGCCCGCCCGGTGGCCTATGTTGGCGCGGGAGGTCTTCCGATGACACACCTGCGGGACCGGGCTCGTGCCTCGGTCGACGCCCTCGAACACCTCGTCGGCGGGTTGGCCACCGCACTGTTGGCGTTGGCTGCGCTGCTGTGGGTGTTGCTCGTCGCGACGGCCTGCCTGGTCTGGGTGGGGCTGCCGGCGGCACCCGGCGCGCTGCGGGCGGTACGCTCGGTGGCCGACCGCGAGCGTGTCCGGCTGTCCCGCTGGGGCACGCAGCTCCCCGCCCCGGGCCCGGTGCCGGCCGAGCTGCGGGTGGCGGTGCGCGACCCGTTCGTCCGGCGGGAACTCGGCTGGGTCGCGCTGCACGCGGTCACCGGCCTGGCCAGCGGGCTGCTCGGCCTCGCTCTGCCGCTCTACGCCGTGCAGGACCTCACGTTCCCGCTGTGGTACCGGCTGCTGCCGCCCGGGGCGGGGGCGCCGGGGATCGTCTGGTGGCGCATCGACGGGCCGGCCGAGGCACTCCTGGTCGGGTTGCTCGGGTTGGGCTGGCTGGTCGCCGTGGTCGCGCTCGGTCCGCCGTTGGCCCGCCTCCAGGCCCGGCCGGGACGGTGGTTGCTGCCTCCGCCGCCGGGCATCGACCTGTCGTTGCGGGTCGCCGAGTTGACCGCCACCCGGGCTGCGGCGCTGGACGCCCACGCGGTGGAACTGCGTCGCATCGAACGTGCCCTGCACGACGGCACCCAGAACCGGCTGGTCGCGGTCAACGTGCTGCTGGGGGCGGCCCGCCGGGCGGTGCGGCGGGACCCGGACCGGGCCGACGAGATCCTCGGGCGGGCGCAGGACGCGGCGGAACAGGCGCTCGGCGAGTTGCGTACCGTGGTGCGGGGCATCCTGCCGCCCGTGCTGGACGACCGGGGCCTCGCCGGTGCCCTGGCCGGGCTGGCCGGCAGTTGCGCGGTGCCCTGCCGGCTCACGGTCGACGTGCCGGTACGCTGCGCCGTCTCGGTGGAGGCCACCGCCTACTTCGTGGTGGCCGAGGCGTTGACCAACGTGGTCCGGCACAGCGGCGCGGGTCGGGTCGACGTGACCGTACGCCGCGAGCAGGGCCGGTTGTCGGTGACCGTCGAGGACGACGGGCGCGGCGACGTCGACGAGACGCGCGGCTCGGGGTTGACCGGCATCCGTCGGCGGGTCGGGGCGTACGACGGCCGGATGACCCTGACCAGCACCAAGGGTGGGCCGACGAGACTGGAGGTGGAGTTGCCGTGCGGATCGTGATCGCCGAGGACGACCCGCTGCTGCGGGAGGGGCTGGCGCTGCTGCTGCGGGCGGAGGACCTGGACGTGGTCGCCACGGCGGGCAACCCGGGTGAGTTCCTGGCCGCGGTCGACGCGTACGCGCCGGACGTGGCGATCGTGGACGTGCGGATGCCGCCGACGCACACCAACGAGGGCATCGTGGCCGCGGTGGAGGCCCGTCGCCGGCAGCCCGGCCTCGCGGTGCTGGTCCTTTCGGCGTACGTGGAGCAGGCGTTCGCCACCGACCTGTTCTCGGTCGGTGCGGTCGGGCTCGGCTACCTGTTGAAGGAGCGGGTGGGTCGGGTCGAGGAGTTCCTCGCCGCGCTGCACCGGGTCGCCGACGGCGGCAGTGTGATCGACCCGGAGGTGGTGGGGCAGTTTCTGGCCCGCCACCGCAGGCCGGACGCGGCACTGGGAGAGCTGTCGCCGCGTGAGCGCGAGGTGCTGGGGCTGATGGCCGAGGGGCTCGGCAACACGGCGATCGCCGAGCGGTTGTACGTCACCGAGGGCGCGGTGCACAAGCACATCCGCAGCATCTTCGCCAAGCTCCAGCTGCCCCCCGACGACCGGGCCGACCGCCGGGTCACCGCGGTGCTGCGCTACCTCGACGGCGGCCGACGGTAGCGCCTGCGGTGCCCCGGCCCCGGCCGGCACCGAACTGGCGCTGGGCGCCCGGCTGAACCGACTGCTGATCGGCGTGCCGGTGGGCTACGGTGCCGAGTTCTGTCGGGGGTGCCGCCTAGGCTGACCGGATGATCGACCGGCGGCAGGTGCTGCATTTCCGCGCCCGCGCACAGCAACTCGACCGGGCCGAGAGCACGCTGGCGGACACCGCCGTGCTCGACCTCGGGGTGCAGGACACCGGCCCGGACGGCGGCCGGTGGGCCCTCGCGCTGCGCGGGGTCGAGGTGACGGCCCCGGTCGCGGACGACCTGATCCTGCTCTGGACCGCGCGCGGTGCGCCGCACCTCTACCGTCGCGCCGACGTGGCCGAGGTGGCGGGGGCGGTCGCGCCGTACTCCGAAGCGGACGCGGCCAAACGCATCTACGACGCCGCCCGGCCGCTGAAGGCCGCCGGCATCGGCATCCTGGCCGCCCTCGACGAGGTGGCGGCGCGGATGCGGGACGTGGTCACCACCCCGACGGTCAAGGGCGACGTCTCCGGGCGGCTGGCTGCGCTGCTGCCCGAGCCCTACCTGCGGTTCTGCCGCCCCTGCGCCGCCACCCACCTCTACGAGATGCCGTTCCGGCTGGCGGCCGTGCGGGCCGGGCTGGAGCTGCGCCCCGGCACCTCGCCACCGGTCCTGCACCACATCCCCGGGTTCACCCGCCCCGCCCCGCCCGGCGACCGGTTCGACCTGGTCCGCGCCTACCTGCGGCTGCTCGGCCCGGCCACCCCCAAGCAGGTCGCCGACTACCTCGACGCCCCGGTCAGGGACGTGCGGGCCCGCTGGCCGCAGGACGTGGTCGAGGTACGGGTCGACGGGGAGGCCCGCTCGCTGCTCGCCGCCGACGAGCCGGCGCTCGCCGGTGCCGCCGACACCACGGCCGTGCGCCTGCTCGGCCCGTTCGACCTGTTCCTGCAGGCGCGGGACCGGGCGACCCTGGTGCCGGACGCGGCCCACGCCAAGCAGTTGTGGCCGGTGCTGGGCCGCCCCGGCGCCGTCCTGGCCGGTGGTGAGATCGTCGGCACCTGGCGGCCCCGTAAGACCGGCCGGGCGCTGACACTCGCCGTCCAGCCATGGCGGAAGCTGTCCGCCGCCGTCCACGACGCCATCGTCGCGCAGGCGCAACGCCTCGCCGCCCACCGGGACCTCGCCCGCGTCGACGTCGACGTCGACGTGCCGGGCGGAGTTTGACACCGGCCCACGGCAGCGGGGGAGGATGAGGCGTGCGGGTCCCTCTTTCCACACCACCGGCCATCCCCGCCGGGGCCGTCGCCGCCGGTGTGCAGCCGACCCTCACCGCGCCGGGTGGCCTGGTCCTGCGTCCCTGGGAGCCGTCCGACGCCCCGGTGTTCCTGGCCGCCTACCGGGATCCGGAGATCCGGCACTGGCACACCCGTCATCCGGCCTCCGAGAGTCAGGTCCGGCAGTGGTTCGTGGAATACCAGCAGGCCTGGGCGCGGGAGACCGGTGCCAGTTGGGCGGTGACCCGCGACGGCGTCGAGGTGCTCGGCCGGATCGCCCTGACCAGTATGGATCTCGATGACGGTGTCGCCGGGTGCGCGTACTGGGTGCTTCCCGCCGCCCGCCGGGCGGGGGTGGCCTCCCGGGCGTTGACGGCGCTTGGCGACTGGGCGCTGGACGGGGCGGGCTTCCACCGGCTGCACCTGGACCACTCGACCCGTAACGTCGCCTCCTGCCGGACCGCGCTGCGCGCCGGGTTCCTGCTGGAGGGCACCAAGCGCAGCGACGCCGTGCACGCCGACGGTCGGCACGACATGCACCTGCACGCCCGCATCCGGGGCGATCGACCAGCCGGCTGACACCGGCACCCCGGGCCAGGGGCGGTCAGAGCCAGCCGTTGGCGCGGGCGGTGTGGGCCGCCTCGATCCGGTTGCGGGTGCCCGTCTTGCCGATCGCAGCCGACAGGTAGTTGCGGACCGTGCTCTCCGACAGGTGCAGTCGGGCGGCGACGTCAGCCACCGTGGCACCGTCAACGGCGGCGACGAGCACCTCCCGTTCCCGTTCGGTGAGCGGGTTCGGGCCGGTCGCCAGGGCCGCCGCCGCCAGCGCCGGATCGATCACCCGCTCACCGGCGAGCACCCGGCGGACCGCCACCGCCAACTCCTCCACCGGCCCGTCCTTGACCAGGAATCCCCGCGCCCCGGCCTCCATCGCCCGGCGCAGGTAGCCGGGCCGCCCGAACGTGGTGAGGATCAGGACCCGGCAGGAGGGCAGCTGCTGCCGCAACGCCGCCGCGGTGTCCAGCCCGCTGCCGGCGGGCATCTCGATGTCCAACAGGGCCACGTCGGGGCGGACCCGCAGGGCCGCCGCCAACGCGGCGGTGCCGGTGCCGGCCTCGGCCACCACCTCCATGTCGGGTTCGAGGTTGAGCAGCAGGGCCAGTGCGCCGCGCATCATGCCCTGGTCCTCGGCGAGCAGCAGCCGGATCATCCGCGCGCCGCCCCGTGCGTGCCGGTGGGAATCCGGGCGGTGAGCCGCACACCGCCGCCACGGACGGAGGTGACGTGCAGTTCCCCGCCCGCCCGTGCGAGCCGTTCGGTGAGACCCCGCAGGCCGTTGCCCGGCTCGGGCCGGCCGCCGACACCGTCGTCGCCGATGGTCAGCACCGACTCCTCGGCGTCGGCGCGCACCTCGATCTCGCAACGCGACGCACGGCTGTGCCGCAGCACGTTCGTCACTCCTTCCCGCAGCACCCAGCCGAACGCGTCGTCCGCCTCCACCGGCAGCGGCCGGCCGGGTTGCCGCACGGTGACGGTGATTCCGCCGTCGGCGAGGGCGGTCCGGGCACCGTCCAGTTCCCGATCGAAGCTGCGGTCCCGGTAGCCGGTGACCGCCTCGCGTACCTCGGCGAGCGCGGTACGGCCGATGCGCTCGATGTCCCGGGCCTCTGCCGCTGCCCGCCCCGGATCGGTCGGGACGAGCCGGCGCACCACCTCCGCCTTCACCACCACGAGTGACAGTGTGTGGCCGAGGAGATCGTGCAGGTCCCGGGCGAACCGTAGCCGCTCCTGCTCGACCGCCGTCCGGGCCAGCTCCTGCTGGGTGCGGCGCAGCTCCGCCACCAGTCGGGCCGTCCGGGTGAAGGCCAGGGTCATGGTGCCTGCCAGCACCGTGATCAGTGCCGAGGCGGCGATGTCACCGACCGGCACCCGGTGCGCCACCCCGATCATCAGGACGGCAGCGGCACTGCCGCCTACCCAGGCGAACCCCCGGCTCGGCCGGACCAGCCCGACCGCACCGGCCGTCGCGACGTACGTCAGCAGGATCAGCCAGCCCTGCGGGCCACCGGCGTACGCGCCCGCGAGGCCCACCCCGAGCGCCGCGAACACCAGCAGGCCGAGGTGGAACAGCACGGGCGGCACCACCAGGTCGGCCACCGGCACCGCCACCAGCGCGAGGTAGAGCAGCGCGAAGGTGACCAGCCCGACCGCCGCGACCGCCGTCGGGCGTACCTGCCCCTGGACGATCGCGGTGGACGGTGGCAGCAGCAGCCAGAACCAGAGCGTGTGCGACGCCACCAGCAGGAGTCCCCGCCGCCGGCGGCGGCCGGTGGCGGGGGCCGCGATCGTGGCACCGGGCATGGTCGACACCGTAGCGGGAGCTCAGCGACGCGCGGTCGACCGGCGGTACGCCACCGCGGCGAGCACCCCGAAGGCCACCGTCCACCCGGCGAGCACCGCCAGTCCGGTCGGATCGGGGGTAAGGCCGGCCGCCGTACGCCAACCGAGTTCGGCGAACCGGTACGTCGGCAGCGTGTGTGCCAGGTGCCGCAGCAGGTCGGGGAAGTACGCCGCCGGCACCAGCAGTCCGCCGAGCACCGACAGGCTGAGGAAGGCGAGGAAGTTGACCGGCTGGGCGAGCTGCGGGGTGAGGCCGTACCCAATGGCGAGCCCGAGCAGCGCGAACGGCACCGTGCCGACCCACATCAGCACCAGCAGGGCCGCCCACCTGCCGGCGGGTAGCTCGACGTGGTGCTGGAGGCGTCCGGCGATACCCACCGCGACCAGCGACGGCACCCCGCTCACGGTGCTGACCAGGGCCTTCACCGCGACCACCCGGCGGGGGGACAGCGGGGTGACCCGCAGTTGGTGCAGCCAGCGCACCGCGCGTTCCTGGGCCACCGACGAGCCCACCGAGAGCACCCCGGCCATCGCGCCGTAGCCGGCCAGGCCGACCATGAGCGCGGCGGCGGCGGTGACGCCCTCCAGCCGGTCGCCCGCCGGAAGCAGGCCCGAGAAGATCACGTAGGTGACGACCGGGCCCAGCACGGTGAACAGCGCCAGCCGCGGGTCCCGGGCCAGGCGACGTAGCTCGAAGCGCAGATAGGCGCGCATGTCAGTGATTCCCTTCCGCGCCGGTGAGGGTGAGGAAGGCCGCCTCCAGCCCGACGCCGGTGACCTCCAGGCCCCGGAAGCCCCGGTCGGCGGCCAGGGCCAGCACGGTGGCGTCGGCGTCGTCGGTGGTGAGCGCCACCCGACCGCCCCGGACCTGCACCGACCGGACGCCGGGCAGCAGGTCGAGGCCCGCCACCGACCCGTCGGCGAGGTCGAAGGCCACCGTTCGGCCGCCGGCCACCGCCCGGATCTCGGCGGGCGGGCCGTCGGCCACCACCCGACCGCCGGCCAGCAGCACCACCCGGTCGGCGTACTCGTCGGCCTCGTGCAGATGGTGGGTGCTGAACAGGACGGTGTGACCGTCGGCGGCGTACCGGCGGATCGCCGTCCAGAACGCCTGCCGGGCGGCGACGTCCAGCGCCGCGCTGGGCTCGTCCAGGACCAGCAGGTCCGGGTCACCGGCCAACGCGAAGGCGAACCGGGCACGCTGCGTCTCACCGCCGGAGAGCCGGTCCAGCCGGCGGTCGGCCAGGTCGGTCAGCCCGGCCAGCGCGAGCACCCGGGCGGTGTCCAGCGGCCGGGGATACAGCCCCCGGGCGAGTGCGACCAGGTCCCGCACCGTGGCACCGGGGACGAAACCGCCGTCCTGCACCATCGCCCCGACCTGGCCGGCCCGGACCGCCTCGCCCGGTGACCGGCCGAACAGCGTCACCGTTCCGGCGTCGGGTGGGGCGAGTCCGAGCAGGAGCGAGATGGTGGTCGTCTTGCCGGCGCCGTTGGGGCCGAGCAGGGCGACCGTGCTGCCCGACGCGATGGTCAGGTCGATCCCGTCGACGGCCCGGACGGGGCCGAACCGCCGGGTGAGCCCGGTCAGGCGTACCGCGGTGTCATCCATGCCCGTCACGCTAGGCAGCCGGGGCCGCCGAGGGCAGAGCCGGCGATACCCGTCCGGCCAGGACAAATGTCCCGGCCGCGCCCGCGTCGGCGGGCCGGTGTCGCCCCGCCACGGCCAGCGGGCGTCCGACCACGACGCACCGGTCCCTGGTCACCTGCCCACCGCGCCGGGATCCATCAAGGACCGCTTACACCGCCGTGCTTCGCCGCCGCGTCGACTTTACGGATGATGTCTGTCGACAGGGGACCCGTCATAGCGTGTGCTTCTCCGGGACAGCCCGGCGTGGCCCACGAACGCCACGCCATCCGGCCCGTTCCTCTTACCTGGTGAAGTGAGGCCCACTCGATGACGGTTCCACCCCCCGATCCCGCTGGTCGCGGCCGCCGCCGACTGGCCGGGCTCCTCGCCGCGGTGCTGGTCGCCACCGCGCTGCCGCTGACCGGCGGCACCGCGGCGGTCGCCGCGCCGGCCGGCTCCGGCCCCTGGCGGCAGCTGCCGAGCGAGCCGTCGGCCAACGCCCGGGACGGGCGTACCCCCGACATCCGCGCGGAGCGGTTCACCGCGTACACCCTGGACCGGGCCGCGTTGGCCGACACCCTGGCCGACGTGCCGGCCGAGCGGGCCGGTACGGCCCGACGGTCGCAGTCGGCGCTGACCGTCGCGTTGCCCACCCCCACCGGGGGCTTCCAGCGGTTCGCCCTGGTCGACTCGCCGGTGATGGAGCCGGGGCTCGCCGCCCGGCATCCCGAGATCAGCACGTACGTCGGCCGGGGCCTGGACGACCCGACGGCGACCATCCGCGCCGACCTGACCCCGCTGGGCTTCCACGCCTCGGTCCGGTCGACCGGCGGCAGCTGGTACCTCGACCCGTACTACCACGGCGACCAGAGCGTCTACGCCAGCTACTACGCCCGCGACCTGCTCGACACCGACCCGGCCATGGTGGAGCGGGAGGACGTCGCGGCGGCGGCCGGGGCGCTGACGCCGGAGGTGACCGCGGACGAGCCGGCAGGTCCGCCGGTCACCCTGCGCACCTACCGGCTGGCCCTGGTCACCGACCCGTCGTACGCCACCTTCTTCGGCGCGGAGAACGTCACCGCGGCGAAGGTGACCCTGATCAACCGGGTCACCCAGATCTACGAGGACGAGACGGCGATCCGGTTGGTGCTGGTCAACGACACCGACAAGACCAACCTGAACACCGCAGCCCTGGCCACCGAGGCGAACGGGCCCTGTGGCACGGCGGCCTGCTACACCCCCACGCAGATCTCGTCGTGCACCAGCTCGCTGCTCAACCGCAACCGGATCGTGCTGGGCCAGCTCGTCGGCGCGGGCAACTACGACGTCGGGCACATCGGCCTGGGCCTGCCCGGTGGCGGCGTCGCCGGCCTCGGCGTGGTCGGCCTGGACGGCAAGGCGCGCGGCTGCACGGGCCTGCCCACCCCGGTCGGTGACTTCTACGCCGTCGACTACGTGGCACACGAGATCGGCCACCAGTTCGCCGGCAACCACACCTTCAACGGCACCCAGTACAACTGCTCCGGCGGCAACCGTAGCGCCGCCAACTCCTACGAGCCGGGCAGCGGTTCGTCGATCATGGCGTACGCGGGCATCTGCCAGCAGGACAACCTCCAGCCGCACAGCGACCCGTACTGGTCGCAGCGCAGCTACACCGAGATCAGCACGTTCGTCACCGGCACCCGGGCGGCGCTCAACGAGGTGCAGACCGTCTCGCTGTCCGGCTTCGACACCGACGGTGACGCGTTCAGCATCAGCTACGCGGGGCAGTCGTCGGTGCCGGTGGTGCGCGGCGGCAACTACACCGCGGCCGGGATCAAGGCCGCCATCGAGGCGATCACCGGCTGGCCGGCCGGGGCCACCGTCAGCGTGACGGCCTTCGGTGGGCTGGGCGCGCCGAACGACACCGGTTTCCAGGTCACCTTCGGTGCGGGCCCGCTGGCCGGGGTCGACGTGTCGTCGCTCGGTCTCACCGACACCGTCGGGATGACCGGCTTCGTCGGTGAGACCGCCCGGGGCGGCGCGGCCGGCAACAACGGTTTCCAGACCGCGCAGACCGGCAACCGGGCCCCCGTGGTCACCGTGCCGGCGGCGGCGCACACCATTCCGGCGCGGACCCCGTTCGCGCTGACCGGTAGCGCCACCGACGTCGACGGGGACACCGTCAGCTACCTGTGGGAGCAGAACGACCGGGGTGGCAGCACCGGCACCGCGCTGGTCAACAACACCAAGACCAACGGGCCGCTGTTCCGCCAGTTCGGCGAGGCGGCGGCGGTCAGCCCGACCGACACCCTGGAGTACCACTCGCCGGGGGAGAACGCGGTGAGCACCGACCCGACCCGGCACTTCCCCGACCTGACCCAGATCGCCGCGAACAACACCAACGCCGCCACCGGGGCCTGCCCGGCCGCGCCGGCCCCACCGGCCACCGGCGGGGCGAGCAACGTGCCCGCCGCGACGGTGGACTGCTACTCGGAGTTCCTGCCCACCGCCGACTGGGTCGGCGTGACCAACGACCGGACCCTGCACTTCCGGCTCACCGGCCGGGACCACCACCCCGGTGGCGGTGGCATCGGCAGCGCCGACGTGGCGTTGACCCTCGCCCCGGCGGCCGGCCCGTTCCTGGTCACCTCGCAGGCCACGCCGGCGGCCCACCTGGGCGGCGGCACCATGCCCGTCACCTGGGACGTGGCCGGCACGGACACCGCCCCGATCAACGTGAGCGAGGTGCGGATCTCGCTGTCCACCGACGGCGGGGCGACCTTCCCGCACGTGCTGGCGGAGAGCGTGCCGAACACCGGCGCCGCGACGGTGACCCTGCCGAACGTGGACACCGCCCGGGGCCGGCTGAAGATCGAGGCGGTCGGCAACGTCTTCTTCGACCTGAGCGACGCCGACCTCGCCATCACCCAGGTCCGCGCGGCCGCCGTCACCTACACCGGTGACGCCCTGGCCGCCCCGGTGGACGACGCCGACACCACCGGCGTGCTGCTGCGGGCCACCGTCCGGGGTGGCGGCGGTGACGTCCGCAACGCCACGGTGACCTTCACCGAGGGCGACGAGACCCTCTGCACGGCGGTCGCGACGCCGTTCGGCGCGGCGGCGGACGACGGCTCGGCCAGTTGCCGCGCCGTGCTGCCGCACGGCGCGCACCCGGTCACCGCCACGGTGTCGGGGGCGTACACCGGCAGCGCGACGGCCACCGTCACGGTGGCCGGCGGGTACGGCCGGTCGGTCGCCGGTTCGGGCTACCTGAAGGGCGGGGCCACCGCCGGTGGTTACCCGCTCGACGACGACCGGCGCATCGAGGTGACCCTGGACGGCCGGATCAACAACGGCAAGAAGTTGGTCGGCAGCGCGAAGGTCGGCTACAAGTCGGGCGGCAAGCGGTACAAGTTCCAGAGCACCGCGCTGGAGTCGTTCGGTGTCACGGTGGCCGGGGAACCGGTCGCCGACCTGCGCTACCAGGTCACCCTGTACGACATCTCCACCGCGCAGGACCCGGTGGCGGTGGCGACCGGGCTGACCATGCGGGTGACCGCCACCGACCGGGGCGAGCCGGGCCGCCGCGACGGGATCGGCATCACCGTCTGGGACGGTGACCGGTTGCTCTTCTCCTCGGACTGGACCGGCGCGTCGACCCGGGAGGGCACCCTGACCGCCTCCGGTGGCAACCTCACCATCGGCTGACCAGGCGCACCGCGACACCCGGCGTCCTTCCCCGCCCACCCGGCGGGGGAGGACGCCGGTGTTCGTCCGGGCGGTGGGTGGGGCTCGTCGGGCACCCGGCACGATGAGGGGGTGACCGCCCCCGCCCGCGCACCGCTCGCCACCCTGGACGCGGTCCTCGAACGGCTTACCTACGTCAACGAGGAGACCGGCTACACCGTCGCCCGGGTCGCCACCGACCGGGGCTCCGACCTGCTGACCGTGGTCGGCGCGTTGCTGGGTGCGCAGCCCGGGGAGAGCCTGCGGCTGTCGGGACGTTGGTCGTCGCACCCGAAGTACGGCCGGCAGTTCGAGGTCGACTCCTACACCACCGTGCTGCCGGCGACCGTCCAGGGCATCCAGCGTTACCTGGGTTCCGGCCTGGTCAAGGGGATCGGGCCGGTGTTCGCCGAGCGGATCGTGGCGCACTTCGGCCTGGACACCCTGCGGATCATCGAGGAGGAACCGGCCCGGCTGGTCGAGGTCGCCGGCCTGGGGCCGAAACGCACCGCGAAGATCACCGCCGCGTGGGAGGAGCAGAAGGCCATCAAGGAGGTGATGGTCTTCCTCCAGGGCGTCGGGGTGTCCACGTCGCTGGCGGTACGCATCTTCAAGCAGTACGGCGACGCGTCGATCGAGGTGGTGACGAAGGAGCCGTACCGGCTGGCGGCCGACGTGTGGGGCATCGGCTTCAAGACCGCCGACACCATCGCCCAGGCGGTCGGCATCCCGCACGACAGCCCGCAGCGGGTGATGGCGGGCCTGCGGTTCACCCTGTCCGAGGCCACCGACTCGGGCCACTGCTACCTGCCCGCCCCGGCGCTCGTCGCCGACGCCACGACGATCCTCGACGTCCCCGGCGACCTCGTCACCCGCTGCCTGGACGACCTGATCGCCGAGGAGGGTGTGGTCCGGGAGCTGCTGCCCGGCGACGACGGCGAGCCGGTTCCGGCGGTCTACCTGGTGCCGTTCCACCGCGCCGAGCAGTCGCTGGCCACCTCGTTGCTGCGGCTGCTGCACGACCGGGCCGACCGGCTGCCCCACTTCACCGACGTCGACTGGCCCCGGGCGCTGGCCTGGCTGCGGGCGGTCACCGGCAACGATCTCGCCCCCGAACAGGAGCACGCAGTCCGGCTGGCGCTCACCTCGAAGGTCGCGGTGCTCACCGGCGGGCCGGGCTGCGGCAAGAGCTTCACCGTGCGGTCCATCGTCGCGCTTGCCGCCGCGAAGAAGGCCCGGATCACCCTGGTCGCGCCGACCGGGCGGGCCGCGAAGCGGTTGTCGGAGCTGACCGGGCACCCCGCCGCCACCGTGCACCGGCTGCTGCAGCTGCGTCCCGGCGGGGAGGCCGTCCACGACCGGGACAATCCCCTCGACGTCGACCTGCTCGTCGTCGACGAGGCGTCCATGCTCGACCTGATCCTGGCCAACAAGCTCGTCAAGGCGGTGCCACCGGGGGCGCACCTGCTCCTGGTCGGCGACGTCGACCAGTTGCCCAGCGTCGGTGCCGGGGAGGTGCTGCGGGACCTGCTCACCGCGTCGGCCGTCCCCCGGGTGCGGCTGACCCGGGTGTTCCGCCAGGCCGCCCAGTCGGGTGTGATCACCAACGCGCACCGGATCAACGCCGGTCGGCCACCCCTGCTCGACGGGCTGCCGGACTTCTTCCTGTTCGCCTGCGACGACACCGAGGCCACCGCCGCGTTGACCGTCGACGTCGCCTGCACCCGGATCCCCACCCGGTTCGGTCTCGACCCGCGCCGCGACGTGCAGGTCCTCGCCCCCATGCACCGGGGGCCGGCCGGTGCCGCCGCCCTCAACACCCTGCTGCAACAGCGGCTCACCCCGCACCGCGAGGGGCAACCGGAGCGGCGGATGGGTGGCCGGGTCTTCCGTGTCGGCGACAAGGTCACCCAGATCCGCAACAACTACGACAAGGGCCAGTCGGGCGTCTTCAACGGCACCCTCGGCATCGTCACCGCGATCACCCCCGAGGAGCAGACCCTCACCGTACGCACCGACGAGGACGAGAACCTCGACTACGAGTTCGACGAGCTCGACGAGTTGGCCCACGCGTACGCGATGACCATCCACCGCTCGCAGGGCTCGGAGTATCCCGCCGTGGTGGTGCCCCTGACCACCAGCGCCTGGATGATGCTGCAACGCAACCTGCTCTACACCGCCGTCACCCGGGCCCGGCAACTCGTCGTCCTGGTCGGTTCCCGTCGTGCGCTGGCCGCCGCCGTGCGTACCGTCGGCGCGGGTCGCCGCCACACCGCGCTGGACCACCGCCTCGGCGGATCGGCCGGATAGCGGGTGTGGCGCGCCGGGGTGTGGGGCACCCCTTCGACGGCCGCGCGCTCACCGCCAGCCGACAGCCGGCTGTCGCGCCGGCCACCGCCCGATGGCGGTGACCGGCGCGACGATCCGGTCAGGTGGTCGGCACCGGGGTCAGCGGTAGCCGGCGGCGGTGATGTTGGCCTGTACCGCGTTCTCGGTGGCGTCCGACGGGTAGCCGGCGACCATCGCGCCCTCGTAGAACGTGCCGGCGCTGAGGTTCGCGCCGCCGTCGGGCTTGCAGCAGTCGCCGCCGCTGCCCAGGATGATCGCGCCCTGCTTCTTCATCGGGCTGTAGCCGGGCGGCAGCGACCCGTCGTAGAGGGTGTAGAGGCTGCCGGACTGGGCGTTGCTGCCCTTGATGGCGAAGCGGGAGGTGCCGTTGTTCTTCAGGGTGGCGGTGACGAACTTGTGCGGGAACGCCCGCTGGTTGGGGTTCCACGAGCTGCTGCCGCCGGGGAACAGTCCCCACTCCAGGTCGGCCTGCACCCACGGGCCGGAGCCGGAGCAGCCGCCGAACCAGCACTGGGTGCTGAAGTTGATCGCGTCCATCGCCCCGGCGGCGTCGGCCTTGCGGGTGGTTTCGCTGTTGCCGTAGTCGAAGCAGCAGCCGTTGTTGACGTGGGTGCCGCTGGTGACCATGTACATGCCCTCGGGGGCCGCGCCGGTCGGGATGCCCGTCAGGTGACCGTCACGCCAGTAGCTGTTGCCCGGGTTGATGTAGAGCGAGTACGCCTTGGCGCCGCCCACCGTCAGCGACTCCGAGGTCGCGACCGCCGGCCGGCTCTGCGGCGACCCGGGAACCACGCTGGAGCCCTGGTACCACAGGTCGTTGCCGCGACCGGACTGGTCGAACACGACGGTCACCACGCAGGTGGTGCCGGTGCAGAACGCGTCCTGGGTCGCGGCGTTGGCGGTGCCGCCGGTGCCGGTCAGCCCGATGTTGCGGGTGGTGTTGTCCGAGGAGCGGCGTACCTGGTAAAGGTTGCCGGTGTACGCGGCGTAGAGCGCCCGGGTGGTGCTGTGCGCGGCCACGCACGGGGTGCCACCGGCGGCGTAGATGTCACACGGCAGGGCGCCTGCGGGCGGGGGAGTGGTCGGCGGCGGCGTGGTCGGCGGGGTGGTGGTGGGCGGGGTGGTCGGCGAGGTCCACTGCTGGTTGGCCTGACCGTTGCAGGTCCACAGCAGGATCTTGGTGCCGTTGGCGGTGCCGTTGCCGTTCGCGTCCAGGCACAGGCCGGACTGCACGCCGACGATGGTGCCGTTGGCGTTGACGTTCCACTGCTGGTTGGTCTGACCGTTGCAGTCCCAGATGATCGCCGCCGTGCCGGCGGTGGTGCCCCGGCCGGAGGCGTCCAGGCACTTGTTGCCGTACACGGTGAGCTGGCGGTTGGTCGTCCAGGTCCAGGTCTGTCCGGCGCCACCCTGGCAGTCCCACAGCTGGGTCTGGGTGCCGTTGGTGGTGCTGGCGTTGGGGACCTCGAGGCAGCGCCCGGAGGCGGTGCCGACGATCCGGGTGCTCTGCCCCGGCTCGATGGCGGCCAGCGCGGGCGCGGCGGCGGCCTCGGCGACCGGCGAGGTGACGCCGGGCACGGCCCCGGCGACGACGAGGACGCCGGCCAGCGCACCGACCAGCATGGTCAGCCGGTGCCGGCGGCGGTGGGGGAGGGGATCGCGGACCGGTCCTGATCCGCTCGGGGACGGGGTACGCACGAGGCGGCTCCTTGGTTCGTCGGCGGCGCGGCCCTGGCGGACCCGCCCTCGGGTGGTGGTGGCGAATCGGTTCGGGACCCCCTCAGGATCACCAAAAGAACGATAGAAATCAATTCGTAGGGTCGTCTGTGGTGGGGCGGGGTCGACGTCCGCGCGACCGGGTGCCGGTCGACCGGTCTCCGACCGTCGCTCTACCGGCCCCAGAGCCGCCAGGTCTGGTTGAGCGGGCTGCTCTGGCCCACCGGCTTGCAGGTCCACTGCAGGATCCGCGCCTGGGCGGCGGTGGAGACCCCGTTGACGTCGACGCACTTGTTGCTGTGCCGGGCGACGAGCTGGTAGTCGTGGGAGTCGTTGCCCCCGTAGGTCACCCGGCGCAGGGTGAACTGCTGGCTGGTGCCGTTCTGGCACGTCCACTGCTGCACGGCTGCGCCGTCGGCGGTGGACGCCCCGCTGACGTCCAGGCATTTGCCGCTCTGCTGGTTGACCACGGTGTACGTGTCGGCCACCCCGGCGACCGGGCGGAAGTTCCACAGCTGCTGGTCGCCGCCCTCGCAGGGGAACTGCTGCTGGGGGTTGCCGTCGGCGGTGCCCAGGCCGGTGTTGTCCAGGCACTGCTGGGAGTGCTGGGCCACCGCGACCGAGGTGAAGCCGGTCTCGGCGGGCGGCAGTACGGTGACGGTGTACGTGTCGTTCTGGTTGCCGTACGGCAGGGTCACCGAGACGGCGTTGTTGGTCAGCGTGAGCACGGTGTTCGACACCGTGACCGGCCCCTGCACCGCGCCACCGTTGTTGTACGGGATGCGCTGGGTGAGCACCCGCACCTGGTTGTTCTGCACGATGCCGCTGGTGGCGTCCAGCCGTTGCAGGTTGACGGTCAGGTTGCCGGTGGTCCGGCCGCCGCCGACCAGCACCCTCGCCACCCCGGTCGCCCGGGTGGCGAAGGCGTCGTAGGACTGGCTGGGGGTCACCGCGGCGATCTGCCCGGTCTGCGCGGCGTAGTAGCGGTAGACCCACCACTCGCCCTTGGGCTGGTGCTGGCCGGCCGAGTTGCGGACCAGCAGGTTGCCCAGGTCGTTGTGCAGGTTGCCGGCGCTGGCCCAGTTCGCCCGCAGGCCGTCCGCGCGGGCCCGCTCCAGCCGGGCGACGTACCAGGCCCCGTCCGCCGGGTTCTGCTCGTTGGACGCGCCGTACTCGTTGATCTGGTAGGGCCGGGGGTGGGCGATGCCACGCGCGTCGAGGGTGGCGTTGGCGGCGGCGACGTTGGCGACCGGGTCGCCGGGCAGCGAGTGCCAGCTGACGATGTCCGGCACCGTGTTGGTGGAGCGGACGAAGTCGAGGTACTGGTTCCAGAAGGCGTGGTTGGTCGACGGCACGCAGGCGCAGCTCGGCCCGACGATGAGCTGGGTGGGGAACTCCGCCCGCAGCCGCTGGTAGGTGCGTCGCCACAGTTCGAGGTACTGGGAGATCGGGCGGTTCCAGAAGATGGTGATATTGGGTTCGTTCCAGATGTCCCACTGCACGGTCAGCCCGGCCGCCCGGACGTCGCCGATGAGCCGGGTCAGGAAGTTGTCGTAGTCGGTCCAGTTGCCGTTGTCACCGGGGAAGCGGGAGATCCCCGCGCCGTCGGCGCCCCACAGGTCGTGCGGCAGGATGATGAACTGACCGCCCAGGGCGGCGGTCCGGCGGGCCTGGGCGAGGGTGGAGTTCCACCGGCGGTCGTAGTTGCCGCCGACCCAACCGCTGCCGGGCAGCTGCGCGCCGCCGGCCCGCATGTACTGGAACTTGACGTCGCGGTAGAAGTGGTCGGCCGGGCCGCTGGCGTTCTCGGTCATACCGTAGATCCAGCCGGAGGCGCGGTAGGTCGGCGTGCCGTCGGTGGCGGAGAAGTTGACGCTGATCGACTCGTCGGCGGCCTGGGCCGGGGTGGCGGCGACGGCGGTGGCGGCGACGGCGAGCAGGCAGACGGTGAGTCGGGTGACGATCACGCGGATTCGTCCGGGCCGGCTGCGCAGCGGGGTTTTCACAGGGCGGCTCCTTGGTGGGGCGCGGGGACGCTCTCCGGAGGGCTTCGCATGCGAATCGATTCGCAGGGATCGTAGGGTGAGCCAGTGAAGGATGTCAATAAGATGACAGGGCGGTGAAGTCGACGTTTCCGATGTCGATCACGGCTGTGGTGCCCCCTCTTGACCGTGTCGCCTCGCCAGACCTATGTTCGTCCGAAGGAGGAGCCGAACCGATTCGCCTGACGGTCGGGTCGCGCCCCCACCCGCGCGGCGCTCGTCCCCCCTCGCCACCGGACGTCGCCCGCGAATCGAGGCAGCAGGCGACGGCAACCAGCCGTCGGCGGTGACCGACCGCTGCCAACCTCGTGGCGATCGCCGAGGGGCCGGTTCGCGTCGCCCGGGCCCGGCCGGGACGTCGGATGCGCAAGGACCGACCACCGTACGACAGAGAGGGCGTCACCTGCCATGACCGTCGCACCGTCCGGTCCGGAGTTCTCCCTCCAGGACATCCCGTTCAGCTACCGAGGTTCCTGGCTCAACATCTCCCCGGTGGTGGCCGAGAAGACGTACGCCGACGATCTGCACCTGGTCTCCCACCAGACCGGGCTGCACCCGGTGCTCCGACTCGCCCCGACCGCCGCCAGCACGGTCGTGGCCACGCCCACACTGCTCACCTGGCGCAGCGGCACGGGCCTGGTCGAGGCCGGCTACGAGGGGCCGGACACCCTACGGCTGCGGGGCCGAGGGCTCGGACTGCGGATCGCCGCCGCAGCCGGGACCCTCACCCCGTTCAGCGGCACCTACCTCTACCGCGACCCGGTCGACGGGTCGGCCGTGTTCACCTCGTACGAGACGGGCCGCCGCTACCGGGTCACCGTGTTGTCCGGCCCACCGGGCGGGCTCGGGGGAGCGGAGGCGCTCGGCACCGCCGACCGCTGGCTGCACCTGCCCGCCGACCAGCCCTGGGAGATCGCGATCGAGGAGTACCGCACGGCCCGCCGCCCCTATGCCCGGTCCGGCACGTTCGACCAGCTGTGCCGCGACCGCGGCGTCGAGTTCACCGCGTTCGTCGACGCGGTCGCGCCCTGGCGCGGTGTCGACACCCCCGCCGCCGAGCTGGCCGCGTACGTGCTGTGGTCGGCCACCGTCGAGCCGGCGGGTTTCGTCACCCGGCCGGCCGTGCTGATGTCCAAGCACTGGATGGACAAGGTGTGGAGCTGGGACCACTGCTTCAACGCGATCGCCCTGGCGTCCGGCGAGCCGGAGCTTGCCTGGCACCAGTTCCAGCTGCCCTTCGACCACCAGGACGCCGCCGGTGCCCTGCCGGACTCGGTCACCCACTCGGAGGTGCTGCACAACTACGTCAAGCCACCCGTGCACGGGTGGGCCCTGCGGCAGCTGCGCCGCCGGCTGCCCACGCCGCCGGACCGGGTGGAACTGGCCCGGACGTACGACCGGTTGGGTCGGTGGACCCGGTTCTGGCTGGACGCCCGCCGCGCCCCCGGCCACGACCTGCCGCACTACCAGCACGGTAACGACAGCGGCTGGGACAACGCCACCACCTTCGACCACGACCGGGTGCTGGAGACCGCCGACCTCGCCGCCTTCCTGGTCAGCCAACTGCGCTGCCTGGCCGACCTCGCCACCGAGCTGGGTGAGCCCGCCGACCGGTGGTCCGCCGAGGCCGACCGGGTGCGCGCCGCCCTGCTGCGGGACCTGTGGGACGGCGAGCGTTTCACCGCCCGCAGCCCGCACACCGGTCGGCGGCGGGCCAGCCGCAGCCTGCTCGACCTGTTGCCCGTCACCCTCGGCGACGACCTCCCCGAGCCGGTCACCCGGGTGCTGGCCCGGCGGGTCGAGGCCCACCTGACCACCCATGGGCTGGCCACCGAACCGACGGACTCGGCCCACTACCTCGCCGACGGCTACTGGCGTGGCCCGATCTGGGCCCCCTCCACGGTGCTGGTGGAGGACGGCCTGCGCCGGGCCGGGCACACCGTGCTCGCCGACGAGATCGGCCGGCGATTCCTGGTGCTGTGCGAGAAGTCCGGCTTCGCGGAGAACTTCGACGCCGAGACCGGCGCGGGGCTGCGCGACCGGGCGTACACCTGGACGGCCAGCAGCTACCTCATCCTCGCCGCCGCCCAGCAGGGGCGCACCGGGTCACCGGCGGGGCCGACCCGGTGAACGTCGTGCCGCCGCCCACCCGGTGGTGGCACGTCGCCGCCCCGGGCCGGGGCGGGTCAGCGGGTCCGGGCCGGGCCGGGTCAGCGGGGCCGGGCCGGGCCGGTGCTCTCGCGCAACGAGATGGGCGGCGCGTAGAGCCGGTGGCGGGGGGTGCCGCCGGGTGCGGCGATCAGCTCCAGCAGCAGCGACACCGCCTCGGCGCCCATGTCCCGGGTCGGCACGTCGGCGGCGGTCAACGGGGGGCGGAAATCCTCCGCCCAGTGCTG
The DNA here is from genome assembly GCF_050942205.1 of Micromonospora sp. CA-248260. Lineage (NCBI taxonomy): Bacteria > Bacillati > Actinomycetota > Actinomycetes > Micromonosporales > Micromonosporaceae > Micromonospora > Micromonospora sp. CA-248260. The sequence continues at coordinate 3,330,050 of NZ_CP192021.1, forward strand.
GGCGGCCACGCCGGTGACGGAGAAGTCACCCGGCACCGACAGGCCGGCGGCGTGCAACGCGCGCTGCATGCCGGGCAGTGCCGCCTCGTTGATGGTGGCCACCGCCGTGACCTGCGGATGCGTCGCCAGCAGCTGCGTCATGCCCGCCTCGCCCGAGGCGGTGTCGTCGCCGCAGCAGACGTCGATGCCGGTCAGGCCCCGCTCGGCGGCGGCCGCCCGGAAGCCGGCCAGGGCACGGTGGCTCGGGCCGTAACCCGCCGCGACCAGCTCGGCGGAGCGGTTCACCAGAGCCACCTGCCGGTGCCCCAGGTCGGCCAGGTGGTGCACGCAACGGGAGATCAGGGCCGCGTAGTCGACGTCGATCCAGCTCATCCCGTGCGGCTCGGCCGTCCGACCGATCGTCACGAACGGCACACCGGCCGTCGCCAGCCGGGTCACCCGGTCGTCGGTCAGCCGGATCTCCATCAGTACCACCCCGTCCACCCGCCGCCCGGTGACGATCCGCTCGAACGACCGGTCGTGGTCGCCGCCGGACGGGGACAGCAGCACGTCCAGGTCGTGTCGGGCCGCCGCCTCGACGACGCTGGCGACGAAGCCCAGCTGCATGTCGGTCAGACGCTGGTTGGCCGGGGGGATCACCAGCCCGAGGGTGCGGGTGCGCCCCTCCTTCAACGCGCGGGCGCTGGCGTTCGGCCGGTAGCCCAGCTCGTCGATGACCGCCTGGATCCGTTGTCGGGTCGTCGCCGACACGGCCCGCTTCCCGCTCAACACATAGGACACGGTGCTGCGGGACACTCCGGCCCGCCGGGCGATCTCCCCGATGTTCATGCCCGCCCTCAAGCCGAATTCCGCCACCGGCGCGGGAATGCGCCGTGTTTGCCGTGGAGCATAACCGCCCCGCAATTCCCCATCGGGGCAGGAACAGTTCCGCCGCCGTCCTCCGGGGGCAATCCGCCGATGTCCGGCGTTGCGTGGTGCGCAGGGCGGGGCGGACAGGGATCGCAGGGTGGCGCAATATATCGACAGGGGTTAATGTTAAAGATCTGACGTCTTATGTCAGGAGTGGGCGCGGCTGACGGATCGGTCCCGCAACCCCGTCGTTCGGACATGAGGCACAGCCGCGCCAGAGGCAGCCAGCACCGCACCCGTACCGTTCCGGAGAGGTTTCGATGAATGTGTTGAGAAGGCCCAGTCGTATGACGATCGCCGTGGCGACGATGGCGACCCTGGCCGTCGTCAGCGGCGGCTCCGTGCTGGCGGACGCGCCGGGCGCGCGGGCCGCGACCACCGGCCCGTGTGACATCTACGCCGCGGGCGGTACGCCGTGCGTGGCCGCGCACAGCACCACCCGCGCCCTGTACGGTGCGTATAACGGGCCGTTGTACCAGGTGCGCCGGACGTCGGACAACACCACCCGGGACGTCGGGGTGCTGAGCGTGGGTGGTGTCGTCGACGCCGCGACCCAGGACTCCTTCTGCGCGAACACGAGCTGCGTGATCACGATCATCTACGACCAGTCGGGCCGCAACAACCGCCTCACCCAGGCGCCCGGCGGTTACTGGCCCGGCCCGGCGCCGGGCGGCTGGGACAACCTGGCCGACGCGAAGGCCGCACCGGTCACGATCGGCGGCCGGAAGGCGTACGGCGTCTACGTCTCGCCCGGCACCGGCTACCGCAACAACAACACCAACGGTGTCGCCACCGGCGACCAGCCCGAGGGCATCTACGCCGTCGTCGACGGCACGCACTACAACCAGTGGTGCTGTTTCGACTACGGCAATGCGCAGACCGACGGTCAGGCCGACGCGCCGGCCATCATGGAGACGGTCTACTTCGGTGCCAACAAGCAGTGGGGATACGGTGCCGGCGCCGGCCCGTGGGTCATGGCCGATCTGGAGTGGGGGCTGTTCTCCGGGGTGAACGCGGGGTACAACAACATCGCGTCCATCAACCACCGTTTCGTGACGGCCATGGTCAAAGGTGAGCCGAACCACTGGGCGATCCGCGGTGGCAACGCCCAGTCGGGGGGCCTGACGACCTATTTCGACGGGCGGCGTCCCAACGGATACCACCCGATGAAGAAGGAGGGTGCGATTCTGCTCGGCATCGGCGGCGACAACAGCGTCTCCGGCCGGGGCACCTTCTTCGAGGGCGTGCTGACCTCGGGTTACCCGTCGCCGGCCACCGAGGACGCGGTGCAGGCGAACATCGCCGCGGCGGGATACGCGCCGGCCGGTGGCGGCACCCCCACGCAGAGCGTCCAACTCGTGGGCACCCAGTCCGGTCGCTGCGTCGACGTGCCGAACGGCAGCACCACCAACGGCACGCAGGTCCAGCTGTGGGACTGTACGGGCGGCAGCGCGCAGCGCTTCACCCGGACGGCGGGCCGGCAACTCCAGGTGTCGGGCGGCAAGTGTCTCGACGCCTCCGGGCAGGGCACCGGCAACGGCACCCAGGTGATCATCTGGGACTGTCACGACGGGGCCAACCAGCAGTGGAACGTCAATGCCGACGGCACCATCACCGGCGTGCAGTCGGGTCGCTGCCTGGACGCCACCAACGCGGCCACGGCCAACGGCACCAAACTCGTTCTCTGGGCCTGCAACGGGCAACAGAACCAGCAGTGGAGCCTGCGCAGCTGACCGCCACGTCGTAACCGGCCGGTCGGCCGCCTCGTGTCCTGCGCGGGGCGGCCCGACCGTTCGGTCGTGTCGCGCTGCCCGGCCCGGTCTGCGTCGTCGTCTTTCCTGCCTGTCGTTCCGCGTGTCACCCGGGGTTCCCGCAGCAGCAGATCGAAGGCTACGGTCCGAACTGGAACCAGGTGTCGTTGCGGCCCAACGACGTCGACACCCGCCACGGCTGCGTCGACACCCACGGCAGCGCAGACGCGTACGCCCGGGCGTGCAACTACGGCGGCTACCAGACCTGACGGGTGAACGGTGGGTGATCCGACCATGCGCTACGTCACTCGTCGATGCCTGGAATCTCGGGCGGTGATCTGTGAGGGTGTGCTCGGTGAAGCCGATACCGAGCGTACCCGAACCGCCGACGCTGGGTGCCGTCCTGCGTGGGTGCCGCGTGGCGGCGGGCCTGTCGATCGAGGCGCTCGCCGAGCGCTGCGAAGTCAGCGCCCGGGCGATCAGCGACATCGAACGCGACCGGGTCCGTCGCCCGCAACGGCGCACCCTGACCGTCCTGTTCGACGTTCTCGCCGTGCCGCACGACGAGCGTCGTCGCCTGGTCGAGGCCACCTCCGTGCGGCCGGCCGGCGCGGAACTGCCCGATCCGCCTCGCTACTTCAGCGGCCGGGCAGCGGAGTTGCGGACCCTGGGCGGCATCGCCCGTCGCCCGTCAGGTGACCGGCAGCAGGCCACCGTGCTCGTCGTCACCGGACCGGCCGGGGTGGGCAAGACCAGCCTCGTCCTGCGGGCCTCGGCCGACCTGGCCACGGACTTCCCCGACGGCCGGTTCCTCGTCGACCTGCGCGGCATGGACGACGTCCCGACCACCCCGGGCGAGGCGCTGCACCGGTTGCTGCGGGCGCTCGGCGTGCCGGAACAGCGGATCCCCGCCGGCCGCGACGAGCGGGCGACGGCGTACCGGTCGGTGCTGTGTGAGCGCCGGGCCCTGGTGGTGTGGGACAACGCCGCCGACGAGGCGCAGGTCCGGCCGTTGCTGCCCGGGGCCGGACGCAGTCTCGTGCTGTTCACCAGCCGGCGGCGACTCAGCGGTCTCGACACCGCACAGTGGCTGTCGCTGGAGCCGCTGCCGGCCGAGGACTCCACCGCGATGCTGCGGGCCATCGCCCGGCCGGTCGCCGTCGATCCGACCGAACTCACCGAGCTGGCCCGGCACTGCGGTCACATGCCCCTGGCGTTGCGCGTCACCGGGCAACGCCTGTCGGCCGAGCCGGGGCTGTCCGTCGCGGAGCTGAACCGTCGGTTCACCGGCGAGCAGGCCCGCCTGCGGGTCATCGACGCCGACACCGCCGGCATCCACACCGCGCTGAGCCTGTCGTACCGGCGGCTCGGGGACGACCTGCGGCGGACCTTCCGGCGGTTGTCGCTGATGCCGGGTCCGGACTTCGGCCCGGACCCGGTCGCCGTGGTCACCGACGGCTCCGACGCCGACGCCGAGAAACGGCTGGAAGCCCTGGTGGAGAGCGGCCTGGTGGCTGCCGTGCCGGCGGACCGCTACGGGCTGCACGACCTGGTACGTGACTTCGCCGTCGACCGGCTGACGGCCGAGGAGCCGGACTCGGCCGGCCCGTTGCGGGCGTCCTCGCTGCGTTGGTGGCTGGCGCGGACCACGGCGGCGGGGCGGCACTTCGAGCCGGACGGACCGCCGTCGCTGGCGGAGTTCGGGGATCGCGATGCGGCGACGGCGTGGCTCGACGCCGAACGGGGCAACTGGTTCGCGGCGTTGCGGTCGGCCGCCGCCGAGGGGCTGCACGAGCAGGTGCTCGACACCGTCGACGCGCTGCACTGGTTCTCCGACAGCCGGGTGCACCTCGACCTGTGGCCGGAGGTCTTCCGGTTGTCCGCCGAGTCCGCCGCCCGGCTGGACGACCCCCGCACCGAGGCGGTCCACCTCAACTACCTGTCCTGGGCGCAGGCGATCTGCCAGCGTGAGTACGCCGCCAGCGTGGCCACCGCCACCCGGGCGCTGGACCGGGCGGTCCGTGCGGGCGACCCGGCCCAGCAGGGCTGGGCGCTGCTCTACGCCGCCAGCGGCCACACCGGGTTGGGCGAGCACGCGGCGGCGCTGCGGCAGCGGCAACGGGCCTGGGTGCTGCTGCGACGTGCCGCCGATCCGGAGGGCCTGCCGCAGGCGATGGCCTCGCTCGGCTCATCGCTGCTGGCCCTCGGTAGACCCGTCGAGGCGCTGCGGGTGCACCAGCGGACGAGATGCCTGCTCCGCGATCCGCGCTATCCCATCGCGGCTTTCGCCCGGGCCGCCACCGACGCGTTGAACTGCCGGCGGATCGCCGACGATCTCGCCGTCCTCGGCCGGTGGCCGGACCGTGTCACCGCCCTGCGGGAGGCGGTCGCGCGGTTGCGGGCCAGCGCGATGCCGGCGTTCGAGGCCCTGGTGTCGGTGGAACTGGCCGAGGCGCTGCGCCGCACGGGGGAGACCCGGGACGCCCCGGCGTACCTGCGGCGGGCGATCGAACTGGCCGAGGATTGTGATGATCCGGACCTGGCCGCCCGGGCCGCGACGCTGCTGGCCGAGCTCTCCCGCGACGGCGTGGACCCGGGGTGAGGGTCAGGTGCCGGTGGCGACGCGGGCGAAGGCGCGTACCAGCGGGTGGGGCTCGTAGCGGTGCTCCCGGCCGGCCGTGACCCAGCCCCGTTCGGCCAGGTCGAGGAAGCCCGCCTCGGCGGGGACCGGACCGGCCGGCCGGGTCAGCAGCCGGACGGCCCGGCGGGCCCGGGCCGGCAGCCCCGCGTACGTGCGCTCGAACGCGTCGCGCACCGACAGGTCACCGGCGACCAGCGCGTCCAGGACCCGCTCCGGCCTGGCCAACCGGTCGATCAGCCACTGCGCGCTCCACTGCGGCCGGGTCAGCAGCCGGTTCGCGGTCACCCGCAGGGCAAGGGGCAGTCCGCCGCAGCCGGCGGCGAGCGCTGCGACCGCGGGTGCGGGCGCGGTGCCGTCCACCATCGTGTCGAGGGCGGCCCGGGCGTCGGCCGCCGGCAGGGGCGGCACCAGCCACCGGTCGGTCGCCGGGAGGTCCGCCAGCGGGTGCCGGCCGGTGATCAGGGTGACGCCGAGGGCGTCGGGCGGCAGCAACGGCCCGACCTGGCGGTCGTCGCGCACGTCGTCCAGTACGACCAGGATCCGCCGGCTGCGCAGCAGCTCCCGGTACGCCCCGATGACCACCGGGTCGGGCCCGTGCGTGGACAGGGCGGACGGTGGCAGCAACCGGCGGGCGATCGTCGCGGCGGTGGCGTCCGCGACCGGCCCGAGGAACCGCACCCCGTCGGGGAACCGCCCGGCGAGGTCGGTGGCGGCCTGCACCGCCAACGCCGTCTTACCCGCCCCGGGCAGGCCGATCAGCTGCACCGCGTGGCGGTGTTCCAGCCGGGTGGCCAGCCAGGAGAGGTCGTCGTGGCGGCCGGTGAAGTGGGCGGTCACCCCGGGCAGACCGGTGAGCCCGGCGACCTGTCCGGCGGCCGGGCGCAGTTGGCCGGCATCCACCCCGTCCAGGCCCAGGGCCGCGCCGAGCGCCTGCAGGGTGCCGTGGTGCGGGCGGCGGATCCGGTGCCGTTCGATCCCGCCGATCGTCCGGGCGCTCACCCCGGAGCGGGCGGCGAGTTCGTCGATGGTCAGTCCGGCGGCCATCCGCAGTGACCTGAGCCGGTGGAGCTGTTCCTGCGTGTTGTCCCGCACCCCGTACCCCCGCCAGGACGACTGCTGTCCGGTCCAGTAGACGTCGCCGGGGCGGCACGTGGGGTGAGGTCATCGTCACACCGCGTTCCGGGGCTGGTGGGACGCGCGGTGGTGGCCGTCCGCCGTCCCGGCCTGCGGGAGGCGGGACGGCGGACGGGGCCGATCAGGAGGTGCCGACCCGCTGCCACTGCTGGTTGGCGGCGCTGCCGCAGGCGTACTGGATCACCCGCGCGCCGTCGGCGGTGGAGTAGCCGGTGACGTCCAGGCACCTGCCGCTGTGCCGGGCGACGAGCTGGGTGTAGCCGGAGCCCGCGTCGCGCAGCTGCCACTGCTGGTCGGTGCGCCCCGACTGGCAGCCGAACTGCTGCACCGGTGCGTTGTCGGCGGTGGAGCCGCCGGCCACGGTGAGGCACTTGTCGCTGTGCCGGGCGACGATCTGCACGTACCCCGAGCCCGCGTCGCGCAGCTGCCACTGCTGGTTGGTGCCGTTGTTGCAGGCGTACTGGGCCACGGCGGCGGCGTCGGCGGTGGACCGGTCGAGCACGTCCAGGCACTTGCCGCTGTGCCGGGCGCGCAGCGTGTCGAAGGTGTAGCCGCCGTTGACCCCGGAGACCACGCCGGTGGCGGTGTCGATGGTCAGCTGCGGATACCAGCTCATGGTCAACGAGGTGGCGGTGGGGAAGTTCAGCGGCAACCAGACGTAGCGGGACTGGTTGACCGGGCCGCCCGTCGCGCCGGCCCACCGGTCGCCGAGATAGAGGTACGAGGTGGCGGCGCTGCCCTGCACCGGCAGCACGTACGCCGACTGGGAGTCGTAGGTGGTGCCGTCGGCGAAGTTCGTCGGGTTGGTCCAGGTGCCGCCGACGCTGCTGGCGGTGGCGTACCGGGCCTGGTTGGGCGACCAGCCGGTGGCGCCCGAGGTGACCAGGAAGTAGACCCCGTTGCGTTTGAACATCGCCGGGGCCTCCCGGTAGTTGTCCGGCCACAGCGTCCGCACCAGCGACGCGACCCCGGTGTAGTCGGCGGTGAGGCGGTAGATGTTCAGGTCCGCGTTGTTGCGGGTGGCGGAGATCAGGTACGCGGTGCCGTCGTCGTCGCGGAACACCGTCTGGTCCCGGGAGTCGTGGCCGAGCGGCCGGAAGCTGCCCAGGTAGCGGTAGTTGCCGTCGACCGTGCTGGAGGTGGCCACCGCGACCCGGGCCTGGTTGTAGTCGACGCCGTTCTCCCAGTGCATCCAGAGCACGTACTGGCCGGTGCCGGCGTTGTAGATCACCTTGGGGCGTTCGATGTTGGCCGTCGCCAGCTCACCGGCGGAGGACTGGGTGAGCACGTTGTTGCGGAACTCCCAGGTGCGCAGGTCGGTGGAGCGGTAGACCGACACGTACCGGAAGGTGTTGTTGGCGTTGCGGTTCTCGCCGAACCAGTAGTAGTAGTCGCCCACCTTGATCATGCCGCCGCCGTGGGCGTGCACGCCGGCGCCGCTGGTGTCGGTGAACTGGGTGCCGTTGGCCACGGTGACGGGTGCGGCCCGCGCGGCCGGGGTGGTGAGGGTGAGTGGGGCGAGCAGGACCGCGCAGGCGGCGAGGGTGAGGGCGGTGACGATCCGGCGGAGGGTGGTGGGGTGGGGCGCGGCAGGCATGGCCGCCTCCTCTTGCGGTGGGCGCGAGGTGCCGCAGGGACGCGCGGGACCTTTTCTCGACCCTCACGATAAGCCGATCCACCGCTACATGCCCATACTTCGATGCGATTGCCGTCGATGTGTTGCGACCCGGGGTGGGGGCGCGGCCCGGATGGTCCATGGGTCCGGTCGTCGCGGTTGTCGAGATCGTGACGAATGATCTACGTCACATTGTGAAGCCTTTTCGCAGTGTCGGGCACGGAAGGCGCGTTCCGGGCCGAATCCCTTTCCCGCACCGCACATTTCGCCGCCGAACGCACTCGCAGCGGGCTGGTGGGGCCGTCGTCGGACTCCGATTCGCCACTCAGCGTAGTCGCGGCTCACCCGCGCGTGGTCGGGCGGTGTTGCTTGCCGTCCGACAATCAGCGCCTCGGTTTGTGCCGCTCACTACCCTGACCGATGATCCAGTGCCTGGGTACCGTCGACAGCGATAAGGGCTTCAGATGAGCAACAGTCACCCTCCGTACGGAGAACAGCCGGATCCGAACGTCACCCCGTGGAGCGGGCCGCCGGCGCCGGCCGCCGGCTACCCGGCGTACGGCCAGCCCGGTCAGGCCCCGCAGTACGGCCAGGCCCCGCAGTACGGGCAGGCCCCGCAGTTCGGTGTTCCCGTGCCCCCGCAGAAGTCGAACCGGGGCCTGGTCATCGGCCTCATCGTCGGCGCGGTGGTCCTCATCCTCGCGCTCTGCGGCGCCGGGATCGGGCTCGCCCTGGTCGGCGATGACGAGGCCGACCCGACGCCGGGCCCGGTCGCGACCACCGCTCCCGGACCCGGGACCGGCAGCGGCACGGACACCCCGCCGACCGCGCAGCCGTCCGAGTCGTCGCCGGAGCAGCCGAACAACAACAACGCGGTGACCGCGCGCTACTCCAGCGACCTGTCGTCGGTCTGCGACGGCAGCCCGATCCTCAACGCCGCCACCTACAGCGGCCCGACCACCGCCAAGGCGTACGTCTTCTCGAACAACCCGGAGCGGCCGACGTTCTGGTCGTCGAAGCTGGTCGGCTCCGACAAGCGGTACTACGCCAAGTCGGCCGACTTCACCACCGTGTCGGTGGTCGGCTGCATGTCGATGGTCCCGGGCAGCGAGGGCGCGCCCAAGAAGTGCGACTACAAGGCGAGCGACGGCAAGAACGTCAGCGTCTCCTACATCTCCTCGCGCTACCAGCTGACCTTCTTCGCCGCGAAGACGGCCGAGAAGATCGGCGACGGCGGGGTCGTCAACGCCCCGGCCACCCGGTGCCCGAGCTTCATCTCGTACAACAAGACGACGATGAAGGCGTACGCGGCGCCCGACAGCGGCACCATCGAGGCGGCCCTGGACAAGTTCCTGTCCTGACCGGCTCCTGACGGCGGTGCCGGGGGCGGGGGATTTCCCCCCCGCCCCCGGCCTTCCGTCTCCCGCCGGATCAGGTGTTGACCGGCCGGCGGGCGACCAGCAGCACGTGCGTCACCGGCCAGTCCAGCGGGCTGCCGTCCAGCGCGGACAGCTCGGCGGTCGGCGCGAGCCGGTGGGTGACGATCCAGTCGTTGCGGTACGGGCCACTGGCGGGGTCGACCTCGAAGCCCACGTCGGCCAGCAGCGCCTTCCAGTCGGCCCACTCCAGCCCGCAGAACTCCTCCTGCGTCTCCGACAGCCAGTTGTCGGTGTAGTCCTTGCGGGTGAGGAAGTCCATCGCCGAGCCGAGCGGCAGCTCGACCACCGCCCCGGTGCCGTCGTCGACCGGGCGGAACCCGAACGGGAACCGGTAGTCGACGGCGAACTGGTCCAACCGGGCCCGCGTCGACAGCCCGGCGAGCCGCTCGGCCACCTGGTCGGCCGGCAGCGCCGCGAGGTCGGGGTGGGGCCGGGCCGGGTTCGCCCCGTCGGTCGTCGACAGCCGCAGCCGTACCGTCCGGTCCCGGCCGTCCGGTCCGCACACGTCACTGTTGATCCACACCCCGCCGGGCACCGTGTGGTCGTAGATGGCCTGCACGAACCGGCGCAGCGACGCCATCTGATCGCCGTACGACCAGATCTCGTGGGTCAGCGCGAAGGTCATCGTGGTGTCCACCGAGCGGGGTGCGAACACCGCCCCGCCGAGCACGTTGCGGCGGTAGAAGAACACGTTCGGGTTGGCGAAGAAGCCCTGCGCCTTCTTGTGCACGCACTCCTCGTAGAGGTGCCGGGCCACCTCGACCCCGATCAGGTCGCTCTCGCGCAGCGTCGGCTCCCGGTCGGCCAGCTCCAGCACCGCGCCCGCGCCGCAGCCGACGTCGACGATCCGGCCGGGCCGTACGTGCTCGCGCACCGCCGCCCACTTACGCTGCGCCGCGTCGGCGAACGCCTCGGCGTACGTGCGGTAGTCGCGGGTGGCGGTCAACCCGCCCTCGTCCCCGACCACCGGGTCGTTGACCACCGAGCGGACCAGGTCGTCGAGCCGGTAGCGGGCGTAGACGTCGAGGGTCGCCGGGTGGGCCAGCTCCCGCCACGACGGGTCGTCGGCGGCCAGCCCCAGCAGCACGTCCCAGGGCCGGGCGGGGGTCGGGTCGACGTCGGCCTCCACCCCGGCGATCGGGTACCCCAGCCGGGCGTACATGGCGGCCACCTGCGGGGTCGAGCAGGCGACCACGGTGTTCGCCGGCGTCAGCTCCAGGCCGGCGGTGGCCGCGACGTTCTTCAGGGTCACCTCGGCGAACCTGTCGGTCTCGGCGGTGTCGAAGACCGGCACCACCACCGACCGCAGCCCGGCCAGCACGCTGAACCGTTCGATCGCCGCCTCCCGCCGGTGGTAGGGGACCGGGTTGCGGCGGGTGTTCTCGTGGTTGGCGGAGGTGACCGCCCAGACCACGGTGACGCCGTCGTCGGTCAGCTGAGCGTTGCCGTCGGTGGCGGACGGTGCGCCGCCGCCCCCGGCGTGGTCGCCGTCGGCAGCCTCGTGGTGACCGCCGGTGGCGAGCCGGTGCAGATAGTCGGCCTGGAACCGGGTCAGCAGGTGATGTCGGCCGGGAAACAGCAGGTAGCGGGGCATGCACCGTTCCTAGCCGACGTCGGATCACCGGCTCCGCGCGGGGTGCCCGGGGGCGAGTGACCGGCCCGGGCATCCCGCGGAGTGCCCCGGGGCAGGTGGCCGGCCCGCCACCGTGCCGGATCGCCCGGGATGCCCGGGCGGGTGGGGGCGACGCCGCACGGCGTCGCTCCCACCCTGACGGGTGCTAACCCACCACGGAACGCAGCGGGACCTGTTCGGCCCGCAGGGTCCGCACCAGGTCACCCAGGAACGGGTGCTCGTCGACCTGGAGACCCGCCGGGTTGGGGATCACCAGGTACGCCGAGCCGCCCGCCACGGTGACCCGGGCGGTGTCGGTGTACCGCTCGACGACCGCCTCGGCGCGGGTCAGGTCACCGGCGGCCACCTGGAGGGTGAACGGCCGCCACTCGCCGCCCAGGTTCTCCGCCACCGGCGCCGCCGCCGCGGCGGCGCGGGCGGGGTCGACCGGGACCGGCGACGCGGTCCGGGCCGCCGGGCCGCCGCCCGGGTAGAGCAGCGCGTTGGCCACCAGGTGCAGACCACTCTCGTTGTACGCCCGGAACAACGGGTTGAACGCGAACAGCACCGCCCGACCGGCGCCGGTCGGCTCGTCCACCACCGCGACGGTGCCCTTGAGCGCGTCACCCTGCACGGTGTAGCCGTTGGCCCAGAAGGTGTCCCCGCTGGGGTAACGCAGCACGTTGCGGCCGGTGCTGCTCGGGGTGAGGATCGGGTCGTTGTTGTTGAACTCGAAGTCCTCCGCCGGCCGGCCCAGCCCGACCGGGCTGTCCGGGTCCACGTCGACCCGCAGGTGCGAGCCGATCACCGTGTAGCCGGTCGGCTTCGGCTTCTCGGTGGTGGAGGTGAGACCGGCGGCACGGGCCAGCCGGGTGCCCTCGTTGCGCAGGCCCAGGTAGGTGTGACCCTGGGCGATCCAGGCGCGCAGGTTGGCCTGCCCGGTCGCGGTCAGCCCACCTGTCGCGTTGCTGCCGTCCGGCACCAGCAGCACCGTGCGGCCGGTGAAGGCGGGGGTGTTGTCGTTGATGTCGGCGGTGGTGACCGGGGTCAGGTCGAGGCCCCACCGCTTGCCCAGCACGTACCGGGCCTCGCCGTGCGAGCCGGAGGTGGTGGAGATGCCGGTGCCCTGGAACAGGCCGACGTCCGGCCGGCTGATCGGGGTGCCGACCGCCGCCGTGGTGTACGGGGTGAGCGTGACGCCCAGCTTCTTGGCCGTGGTGTTCAGCTCCGGCGTCAACGCGCCGGCCGGCATCCCCACCTCGCCGCTGTCCAGGTCCCGGACCAGCTGCACGCCCTGACCCAGCAGGGTGAAGGTGAACTCGGCCGCGGCGGCGGAGTCCAGCGCGTAGGTGTAGGAGCCCTTCAACGGCGGCGCGGCGAGGATCTTGCCGCCACCGGTGTTCTGGATCTTGTCGATCAGCTCCGCGTTGGGCTTGACGTCCGCGCCGGTGTAGACGGCGTTGAGACCCATCAGCAGCGGGTTGCTCCACGACGACACGTCGTAGAAGTACGGGAACGGCGTGTACGGGTCCTCACCCATGATCGCCTGGATCCAGTGCTTCTGCGGCTGGTTCATCGGGATCCAGTACGACCCGACAGGCACGGTCAGGTTGGTCGCCGAACGGCCACCGAAGAGCTTCGCGGTGGGCAGCTTGACGGCCTTGCGGACCTGGTAGACCTCGACGTCCATCCGGCGCAGCCGCTCGACGAGCTGGCGGGCGTCGGCGAGCTGCCGGTCGGGCAGCAGGAAGTACGACCGGACGGTCTGCGCCGGCACCGGGAACTGCACGGTGTTGGTCGGCTGGACCACCTCGTTGGGCTCCAACGCGCCGGCCCGGCCCTGGGCGAGGGCGTCCTTCCAGACCTTGAACCAGCCGGTGAGCACCTCGACCTTGTGTGCCGCCGCCCAGCCCAGCGTCGACCACTGGGTGTGGAACTGCTGCTGCACCCGGTCGGCCACCGCCGACGAGCTGCCCTTCTCGAAGGTCATGCCGGCGGCCCCGAAGCCGGCGGCCGGCACCGTGTCGCCGTACCCCATGAAGAACAGGTCGTAGGTGGAGTAGTTGAAGTAGCACTCGGTGGTCACCGTGGCGTCACACGCGCCGTTGTAGCCGAAGCCGGCCTTGTTGGCCTCGCCGATCCGGTTGATCCAGTCGACCGCCTCGCCGGAGATCTCGTGGTGGATCGGGTCGGCGTTGGGCGGGAAGAAGTACTGCCGGCCACCCATCTCGTGCGCGTCGATGAAGACCTGCGGCGGGTACCTGCGCATCAGTTCGAGCTTGCCGTCGGTCTCCTGCTGGGTGCGGGCGAACCAGTCCCGGTTCATGTCGAAGCCGTACTCGTTCTGCCGGCGGCTGGCGTCGCGGCCGTCCGGGTTCTGCGTCGGCACGATGATCGTGACCAGGTTGTCGTTGCGCTGCTGGACCTCGCAGGACAGGCCGGCGGCCAGCTCGTACAGTGTCTTGAGGGCGGCGTCGGTGCCGCTCTTCTCACCGCCGTGCACGTTGGCCGTCACCCAGACGATGGCCGGCGCCGCCTCGGCGATCTCACCGGCCTGCTGCTGGTCGAGTACCCGGGGGTCGCGCAGCGAGCGGACGTCCTCGGCGATGCCCTTGAGCACGGCCGGCCGCACGTTGCGCTCGTTGGACACGATCGCGTACGGCAGCGGCTGGCCGAGCACACTGGTGCCCATCACGCCGGTGACGACCCGCTTCGACGCGGTGTCCACGGCGGTGAGGTAACCCCGCACCTCCTCGTTGGTGACCACCCGTTCCTGGCCGGTGCCGAGCGGGAAGCCGAGGAAGCTCTCCGGGCTGGGCACCGAGGCCAGCCGGTCGGTGGGATCGGTACTACAGGTCGTCGGGGGTGCCGCCGCGGCGGGCGGGCCGACCACCAGGGGGGTGATGCCGGCCAGCAGGACGATGGCGGCGGCGCTGGCCAACCGTGGGGAGGAGAGCAATGTGGAGCGGATGAGCGGAGTTCGCATGAGGCGTCCCGATTCCCTTCCCGGGAAATGAATCAAGGGCGCCCGGAGCGTATGACCTGCGCTTTCGGGTGGTCAAGATTCACAACCGGGCGGCGGTACGCGATCTGCCAATTGCGGCACGGCCGGCGCGACCCGGGCGATCGGCGATCCACACTGGATCAGCTCTGGGCCGGCCGGCGGGCGGGCGTGGTCATCCCGGCGGGGGGACCGGCTGCCGGGCCCGTCGACACCGCGACGGTGTCGACGGGCCCGGTGGGTCAGCGCACCCGGACGAACACCGGGTTGGAGTAGAACCACAGGTCGCTCCACGGGCTCTCCAGCCCGTCGGCGAGCGGCTCGGCCTCGTCGGTGCTGGTGCCGCGTACCCGCAGGTAGCTGTCGGTCCCGACGTCGCGCAGGGTGTGACGGATGACGTACTGCGCGCCCTGCTGCTGCCAGTCGCGCGGGCCGAACCGGGCTACCACGGCGGTGGTGGGGTTGGTGTCGGCGTCCCGGTCGACGCTCGGTCCGGTGACCTGCCCGACGATCAGGTCCACCCGCCGGACCTGCGGGCGGTCCCCGTTGCCGTTCGTCCCGGCCGGCGGCCGGAACCGGATCACGACGTCCACGTCGGTACGGTTGCGCCGGCTGACGGTGATGGTCTCGCCCGTTGCGGCCGAGTGCCCCTGGCTGCTGGCGGTGACGTCGAGCCGGTTGATCAGGTCGCCGGTGGTGACGAAGATCCGCCCGTGCCGCAGGCCGTCCATGATGTCGTGGTACTCCTGCCGGGCCAGCACGTAGGTCTTGCTGTACTCACCCGGCCAGAAGTCGGTGCCGCCCCGGGTCCAGTGCACGTGCGAGTCGGAGGTCGCGGTGATCCACCAGTGCCGCCCCTCCCCGAGCAGCGCGTCCCACAGCCCACCGACCCGGGCGGTCGCCTGGTCGTAGCCGCCGTAGGTGGGGTGGTTGCCGTAGCCGCCGCGCGCGCTGCCGTTGAGCGGGCCCGCCTGGTGGCCCGGGGCGCCCTCGAAGCCGACGTACACGTCCGGGGCCGCGTCGTTGCCGTTGCGGAACTCGTGCGGCAGGTCCTGGCCGTAGACCCCGAGCCCGGTCGCCGAACGGGAGGTGTGGTGGGCGATCACCAGCGGCTTGTGCGGCATGTTCCGCGCCACCTTGAGGAACTCCACCATCTTGGCCTCGGTGTCCCGGCCCGGGTCGGCCGGGAACGGGTCCCGCTTGGCGAACCGGCTCTCCAGCTCGAAGAGCTGCTTCGCCTCGTCGGCGTGCCGCGGGATCATCAGGGTGTGGTGGTCCATCGCCGGGGCGTCGAACTCCATCCCCCAGAACTGCAACACCTCGGGCACCAGGCGGCGCGACCGCAGCAGATCGGGGTACGCCTGCTCCAGGTTCACCTTGGAGTGTGTCGGTCCGCCGTGGTCGGTGCACATCGCCCAGGTCAGCCCGAAGTTCTTCGCCATGATCGCGTTGGTGACGATCGGGTAGACCGCGTCGGCGCCCTTGCGGAACGTCGGCGGGTTCGTCGAGGTGTCGAAGTCCCCGCTGTACTCGGAGTGGATGTGGTGGTCGCCGGCCCGCCAGACCCGGTTGTCGGGCCGGCCCGGGTCGGCCTGCGCCTGATCCTGCCGGTCCGGGTCGGCGTGGGCCGCCTCGACCCCCACGAACGGGCCGGCGGCGGCGAGCGTCGCGCCGACGCCCGCGTACTTCACCAGTTGGCGGCGCGACAGCTGACCGCCTGTGGCGTCCTCGGATTCCCTGTGCTGCACTGCGGAGCCTTCCGCTCGATCCGGTGGTAACCGTGTCGATCACGAAGCCTGAGAGAGGGCGGTGAACGGCCGTTGCACGGCGGTCGGGGGCGGCGTGAACGCCGCCCGGCCAGCCGAGGGCCGGGCGGCCGGTCCGCGCCCGAAGGTGGGCGTCCCGTCGCGTAGCGCGATGGGGGCATCCGATCACCGTCCGACCTGCGGCGACGTACCGACGGATCGGCAGCGACCGCGAGGGTCTCGGGTGGGCGTCGGCCGGCCCGTGGGTGCCGGGGCCGTTCGCCGTGGGATCACCAACCCCGCCGGCTGTACAAAGATCGACCGACGCGCGACGGCATCGCTCCGAGCGTCGAGCTGGTAGCCGTCGAGCCAGATCCAGCCGTCGTACGTGGGCCAGTCGAGCACCCGGATCACCCGGAACATGATCGGTTTGATGAACTGCACGCTGGCCGCCCGGGTCACCTGGAGCAGGTCACCGGAGCGGGGTGTGGTCACCGGGCCCACCCGATGAACCGCCGATACCACACGCCCGCCTGCACCCAGGTCAGATCCTCGGCAGCCCAGGTGAGATACGACGCCAGGTAGATCGTGAGGGAGACCGGAGCGCCGTCGAACTCCGCCCGCAGCTCCTGCCGTCGAGTGGCGCAGGGCCACGGGAGCGAGCAGCCCGCGCAACTCCAGATGGGCGGCACCGGGCTGTGGGCGGTCATCGTTCCTCCCTCGGCCAGTGGCCCCGATTGATCGGCACGCGGTGCCGGACCTGACAGGGCAGGTCGTTGCCGCAGCGGCAGACGATCTGCCTGCGGTCGGCGGACCACACCGGCCGATGCCTGCGCCGCAGTGTCAGCGCCACGGCGGTCAGGTACTCGACGTAGGTGACGCGTCCGCCCATCTGCCCCTCCTCATATGTGAGGGGCGTGGTAGCCGGGCCACGCACGGTCATCCGACCACCACACCCAGCGCCATCGTTCACCGCCGAGGATAGGAAATGCAATATTACATATTGGATGAAACGCTAGAGATGGTTTCAGCTTGATAGGTTCTATTGCTAAGCGTGATGAGCAGGTGTTACATGCCGAGTGCAGATGTCGCCCGGTATGTAGTCAGGGAGGGGAGTGGTCAGTGACGATGGACACCGGCTCGACGGTCCCGAGGCGGCAGCTCGGGCGGTATCTTCGGCAACTCCGCGAGGAAGCTCGCATGACGGTGAAGGCGTCAGCCGATGCGCTGGAGTGGTCGACGCCGAAGATCTGGCGCATCGAGACCGGTGCAACGTCGATGCGGTCGCTCGACGTGGAGGCGATGTGCAAGGTCTACGGAGCGTCACCGCAGATCACCGAGGCGTTGATGGGCCTCGCCAAGGAGACGAAGGGACGCGGCTGGTGGCACTCCTACGGTGACGCCATCCCCGAGTGGTTCGAGTTGTACGTGGGACTGGAAGCCGCAGCCGCACGGCTCCGCAGCTACGAAACGCAGCTCGTTCCCGGCCTCTTGCAGACCGAGGCGTATGCGACCCGCGTCTTCGAGGTGGCCCGCCCGGATATGACCCGTGCGGAGATCGAGCGCGGTGTTGCAGTACGCCTCGGAAGGCAGGCGCTGTTGACCCGGACCACACCGCGCGCTCCGCAATTCGACGTCCTGCTCGACGAGGCTGTTCTGCGGCGAGGGGTGGACGCGGAACAGCTACAGCACCTGATCACGGTGAGCAGACAACCAAACATCGCCCTCCGGGTGATCCCGTTCACTGCGGGCCTGCATCGAGGCAACATGACCAGCGGCACGTTCACGGTTCTCGACTTCGCAAAGGGAGCTGAGCCGTCGATCGTCTACTCCGACAGCCTCACGGGTGCGCTCTACCTCGACAAGCCTGGTGAGGTCGCCGTGTACGGAGAGGCGTGGGCCATCATGGAGAAGCCGGCGCTGACCGAGGCGCAATCCCGCAAGCTGATGGCATCGATCGCAGAGGAACAGACATGACCCCGCTCACCTGGAAAAAGTCCACGCGTAGCAACGGAGGTGGAAACTGCGTCGAGGTGGCTACCCCGCCCCAGGTCGTTCTGGTCCGGGACAGCAAGGACCGGCAGGGGTCGGCGCTGACGTTCGGCGCGGATCAGTGGGGCGGCTTCATCGAGGGCGTCAAGACCGGCAGGTTCGACGCCTGAGCGATGGCCCCGGGTGTGGTCGTCGCCCGTACCCGGGGCCATCGCCTGCCGACCGCCGTGCGTCCCGGTCGCTCCCCGCCGCGCGGCGGCGACCACCGCGCCGCCGAATGTGCATACAGGTCGGAGATCGCCGATAGAGTAGCCAATCCGACAGTCTGCGGCAAAGTTCGCCATATAGGGTCTGAGCAGGGAAAACGCATCCAAGCGTCTCCCTTTGGGGTGGTCCGGGCCGCCGCCCCTGCCGAGCAACTCGCTCGCCTCCTACCCGAAAGGTTCTCCCATGCGCCATCTCCTCCATCGAGGGCTGCTGACCGGAGTGGCCGTCGTCGTCGGACTGTCGGCCATCCCGGCCCCGGCCGCCGCCGTGCCGGCCGGCCCGTCGTCAGGTGCTGCATCCGCCGGCCGTCCGTCGCTGGCCGCCGGCACCTGCTCGATCCTGTGGGACCTGCTCAACCTGGGTGGCCGCAACGGCCTCGTCGGGGTCGGCCTGACCGAGGACCAGCAACTCGTCAAGTTTGCGGCCAACCGGCCGAACCTGACCTGCACCATCGGCACGGTCGATCTACCCGGTGCCGAGACCCTGGTCGGCATCGACTACCGGGTCCAGGACGGCCGGCTCTACGGCGTCGGCGACGCCGGCGGCATCTACACCCTGTCCACCCGCGACGCCACCGCGACGCAGGTCAGCCAGTTGACCGTCGCCCTCAGCGGAACGTACTTCGGCGTCGACTTCAACCCGGCCGCCGACCGGCTGCGGATCATCAGCGACACGGGCCAGAACCTGCGGCACAACGTCAACTTCGGCGGGACCACCCTCGTCGACGGAACGCTCACCTTCCCGCCCGCAGTCGGCACCGCCCTCGGGGTGACCGGTGCGGCCTACACCAACAACGACCTCAACCCGAACACCGCCACCACCCTGTTCGACATCGACACCACCGGTGACCAGGTCGCCGTCCAGTCCCCGGCCAACTCCGGCCAGCTCGCCGCCACCGGCAAACTCGGAGTCGACGCCGATCAGCGGGCCGGCTTCGACATCTACAGCACGATCCGCGGCGGCCGGGCCGTCGGCAACACCGGCTACGCCGTGCTCAACGGCACCGGCCCCAGCCGGCTGTACGCGATCGACCCGCTCACCGGCGAGGCCAGCACCACGGGCGCATTCGCCCAGGTGGTCGTAGACCTCGCCCTGCAACTCAAGCAGCCGTAACCACCCGCCCCGGCGGGCACCCGCACAGCGGACGGCGACGGCGGTGAGCCTCCGGCGTCGCCGTCCGCCCGGATCGGCCATGCGCTGCCGTGTCCCGTCCCACACCCGGCAGCGCATGGCAGGCCGTCACAACCGGACCAGCACCACCCCGCCGGTACGGTAGCCCACGGCGACCCGGTCACCCGCCGCCGAGCAGTGCCGCGACCGCCTCGACGGTGTCCGGATGTGCGGCCATCAGCGCCGACCCCGGCGACCCGGCCGGCGTCGCCTGCGGCTCCGACCATCCGCCGTCGCAGCCGAGCAGCCCGGCGACCGCGTCCACCGCCGCCGGATGTGCGCCGAGCAGGGTGTGCACCTGCCCCACCGGTCCGGCCCGCACCGCCGTCGGCGCGGGCGTCGGGGCCGGGGCCAGCCACGGCGGCACCCAGGCGTCCAGCGCGGGCAGCGTCCCCGGGAAGGTACGCGCCGCTTCCCGGACCAGCATCGGCACCAGCTCCGGCCCGTGCTGGCGCAGGGTGGTGATCAGGGTGGGCAGCCAGGGCAGCAGCACCGGGTCGGGCAACCGGGCGAACGCGGTGGACATCGTCTCCACCACGAACGGCGCGAGCCCCGGCACCGGTTCCAGCGCGTGCACGAAACCGGAGAGGTACTGCGGGAAGGCCGGCACCACCAGCGGGTTGGCCAGCAACTCGGCGCAGCGGCCCCGCAACTCGGCCAGCGGCAGCAGACCGAGCTGGTGGCGGGCCGCCCAGAGCAGGGCGACCTTGGCCGGGCTCTGCGGGTGTGACTGGGCCACCGCGAGTTCGAGCTGGGACCGGTCGCAGCCCAGGGACAGCGCCAGGCTCTCCATGCTGAACAGGAAGCCCAACATCGCCCCAACCTGCCGGACCCCGGTCTCCTCCTCGACGAACGCGGTGGGCAGCAGGGTGCAGTAGTGCGCGTAACCAGTCGTCACGAACGCCGCGCACCAGGCCGGCAGGGTCGGCGCGGTGGCCCGGTGGTGGGCCAACAACCGGCGGATCCGCCGCAGCACCTCCGGGGCGTCGTCCACGGTGCGTTCGGTGGCCAGCAGCTCCACCGCCCGGGTGCCCAGCTCGTCGACCAACCGGGGGCTGTTCAGCAACCGGATGGCGTCCTCCACGGCGGCGAGGGCACCGGCGGCGGTCGCGTCGGTGCCCCGGACCGCCCGGCGCAGCCGCTGCTCCAGCACCTGCTCGATGGTCACCCCCTCGTAGCCCAGCTCGATCAGCGCCCGCTGGTGGCGGCCCAGCGCCAGGTCCCAGCTCTCCTGGATCGACCGGTGTCCCAACCGGCGCTCACCCATGATCGGGCGGACGGCGTCGGTGGGGAGCAGGTGCCGCAGCATCCACAGCAGATCCGAGCAGCCGGCCAGGGCGGGGGTGGCGTGCAGGTCCAGCAGGGCCCGCTGAATGGTGCGTTTTTCCAGGTCCAGGCCGAGTGGCTGGAGCCGGTCGAGCACGTCGCGGGCCAGCGGCGGCAGGGCGTCGTAGCCGACCTGCCCGATCCGGTCCCCGCCGAGCAGGATCTCGCAGAGCCGCCGGACGTCCCGCCGGCCCGGCACCACGTCCTTCTCGATGCAGGTCACCGCCGCGTCGGCGAAGTCGTACGGGGTGGGTCGGGCCCGGTTACGCAACCCGGCCAGCAGGATCGAGGTCTCGAACACCGCGATCGCGTCGGCGGTGCTGGCCAGGTAGCCGTTGCGGCGGGCCAGCCGGACGATGTCGACGCACCAGCCGCGCAGCTCCGCCTCGTCGAGCCCGTCCAGGGGCGGCGGCGCGGCGAGGAACCCGGTGAGCCGGTCGGCGACCGGCCCGGCCGGCGTGGTTACCGCCGCGACAGCCTTGCGCCGGCCCCGGGTCTTCCCACCCCGTTGGCCGTCGAGCCGGTACGGGGTCAGGCCCGAGCCGCTCACCGCCTTGGTCCAGGTGGCGGCGGCGATCGACACCGAGCCCGGTGCCAGGCCGAACTGCGCCTCGATGGCCGAGTGGCTCGACGGGATCAGCCCGTACCGCCAGCGGGTGCCGGTCCGGGGGCTGATCTCGAAGTCCGGGGCGGGGGAGTCCATGCCGAACTGAGCGACCCGGCTGGCGGCGTGGAACGCCCCGCACACGTAGAGGCAGTCCGCCGGGTCGACCCCGGACGCGGCGAGGTGCTCCCGCATCCGGGTCCACATGTAGCGCTCCCGGTCCTCGTCGCGCTCGGTACGGTCCGACCCGGCCGGACGCAACCGGCGGAACAGGCTGCCGATCAACACCATCACCTGTCGGTAGGTGTCGTGGTCGGCGCCGGTGAGGGGCCGCTCGACGTACTGGTCCCACCACTCCGACCAGTGCCGCACCTTGCCGTGGTGCAACAGGTACGCCTCCAACTCGGCGAACCGGGGCCGCAGGTCACCGATCTCCACGCCGACCGCGTCGCCGTGCAGCGCCGTCTGCTCACCCGCGCCGCCGGTCGACGCGGTGGCTGCCGTCGGCGCGGTGTCGTCCGTCGGCCCGGTGGCTGCCGCCGACTCGGCGTCGTCGCGCGGCGACCACTGGAAGACGTGGTCGGTGGAGCGGTCCACCAGCACCAGCTCCACACCCGGCGTCTCCAACGCGTACGCGATCGCCTGGTATTCGGCGGACGCCTCGGTGACCGGCGCGACGACGCTGAGCGGGCCCCACTCGGCGGGGAAGCCGTCCAGCTCGGAGGCGAACGCCTGCACCGCCACCGGCAGCCGACAGTTGCGCAGCTCGCCCAGGAGCGGCTGCAGATCCTCGCACAGCTCCAGGTAGATCACCTTGGGCTGCCTGTGCCGCAGCCGACGTACCATCGCCAGCGCCGAGGCCGGCGAGTGGTGACAGACCGGGAAGATCTCCAACCGCTCGCCCAGCGCCCGGTCGACGTCGTCGACGATGCCGGCGAGGATGCCGGCCAGCGCGTCGGCGGAGCCGGCGAACGTGGCCGCCGCATCGGTGAGCTGCTCCCGCAACGCCCCGAACGGCCCGGCGGTCACCCCGCCGGTGCCGGCGACGGCGGTCGCGGGCGGCGTGGCGGTGCCGGCGTCGGCGGTGGTCACGACAGCGAGGCGATCGCCTGGCGACCGCCGTCGAGGAAGCCGGCCCAGCCCTCGCCGTCCTTCTTGGCCCGGGGCTCCACCACCCCGTGCAGGTACTTGTTGAGGATCGCCAGGTCCTCCGGGCTGCGTCGGGCCAGCGACCCCATCAGCGACCCGGCCAGCGTCTCCACCCGCAGGGACCGGTCGCCGAAGAACTGGCTGTGCAGGATGGCGTCCTCCAGCACGCCGATCTGCTCGGCGGTGGACAGCGCCGACTCCAGCTTCTCGTCGTCGCTGGTCGCCGACGCGGCGGCGGCCCGCAGGTCGGCGAAGCTCTGCAACAGGATGTCCAGCAGGGTGGGCGGCACGTCCAGCTCGATGCGGTGCCGGCGCAGCAGCTCCTCGGTGCGGAACCGGACGATCTCCGCCTCGCTGCGCTTGTTGGTGACCACCGGGATCCGGACGAAGTTGAACCGGCGCTTCAACGCCGACGACAGGTCGTTCACGCCCCGGTCCCGGCTGTTCGCGGTGGCGATGATCGAGAAACCGGGCTGGGCGAAGACGATGTTGTCGTCGTTCAGCTCGGGGATGGAGACGTACTTCTCCGACAGGATGGAGATCAGCGCGTCCTGCACGTCGCTGGTGGACCGGGTCAGCTCCTCGAACCGGCCCACCACGCCCTGCTCCATCGCCGTCATGATCGGCGACGGGATCATCGACTCGCGGGACTGCCCCTTGGCGATGACCATCGAAACGTTCCACGAGTACTTGATGTGATCCTCGGTGGTGCCGGCGGTGCCCTGCACCACCAGCGTCGAGTTGCGGCAGATCGCGGCGGACAGCAACTCGGCCAGCCAGCTCTTGCCGGTGCCGGGGTCGCCGATGAGCAGCAGGCCCCGGTCCGACGCCAGGGTCACGATGCTGCGTTCGACGAAGCTGCGGTCACCGAACCACTTCTGCGGGATCTCCCGCTCCAGACCGTCGGCCCGTTCCGAGCCGAGAACGAAAAGCCGGACCATGCGTGGGCTCAGCCGCCACGAGAACGGCTTCGGGCCGGTGTCGACCGACTCCAGGTAGTCGAGTTCGTCGGCGTACTTGACCTCGGCGGGGGCACGCAACATCTCGGACATGAGGGGTGATTCTCCTAGGTGAGGAAGCTCTTGAGCTCGAAGACGAGTTTGCGGATGTGACCGGAGAGCACCGGGGTGCCCAGGTCCTTGAGGCGCTGCCGGAACCACGGGTTGACGCTCTGCTGGCCGGAGCTGCTGACCGAGCCGACCGGGATGAACCGCACCCCGGAGCGGTGCACCGCCTCGATGCCGTCGAACAGCGGCTGGGAGCGGTTGAACTCGTAGAAGTCCGAGATCCACACCATGACCGTGTTGCGCGGCTCGACGATCTTCGGACGGGCCATCGCCATCGCCACCGGCCCGTCGTTGCCACCGCCGAGCTTGGTGCGCAGCAGCACCTCGAACGGGTCGTGCACCCACGGGGTCAGGTCCAGCGCCCGGGTGTCGTACGCGATCAGGTGCACGTCCACCTTGGGCAGCCCGGCGAAGATCGAGGCGAGGATGGTGCAGTTGACCATCGAATCGACCATCGACCCGGACTGGTCCACCACCACGATCAGCCGCGACGGAGTGGTCTTGCGGGCGGTCTGCCGGTAATAGAGCCGGTCGACGTAGAGGCGCTCGTCCTCCGGGCTCCAGTTGGTGAGGTTCTGCCAGATGGTGCGGTCGAGGTCGAGGTTGCGGTAGACCCGCTTCGGCGGCACCGACCGGTCGATCGTGCCGACGCTGGTCTGCTCGACCTGGGTACGCAGCACCTCGGCGACCTCGTCGACGTACCGCCGGATCAGCGACTTGGCGTTGGCCAACGCCACCCCGGACAGGTTCGCCTTGTCCCGCAGCAGCTGCTCGATCAGCGACATGCTGGGGGTGAGCTGGGCGGCCAGCTTCGGGTCGGCCAGCACCTCCCGCAGGTGCATCCGGCGGACCAGGTCGCCCTCCAGCCCGGCGAGGGTGCCGCCCAGCCCGGTGCCGCCCTGCCGACGCAGCTCACCCGGGGGGCAGCCGAGCGCCTGCTCGAACCAACCGGCGTCGGCCTGCCAGCGGGCCAACTGGCCGGCGCTGACCGGCCCGGACCCGGTGCCGAAGACGTTGAGCAGCAGCTTCGACACCAGCGCGGCCCGGCGTACCTCGGCCGTGCCGGGCCGGTGTGCGCCGAGGTCGCCGGCCGCCGGGTGACCGCCGTCGGTCGTGGCGTCCCCCTCGGCGGTGACACCGGCTGCCGCCGTCGCCCCGTCAGGCTCCGTCGCCCCGTCGGCCGGCGGGCCCTCGCCGTCGCCACCGGTGGCACGGCCGTCGGCGTCGTCGGCGCCCGCGGCGGGCTCGGCAACGAGCAGGCCGCGCAGTTCGTCGGCGAGCACGGGGAAGCGCTGCAGGACGGTGTCCACCGAGACTGTCGGGTCCAGCAGCGCGGCGGGCAGGCCGAGGTCGTCGACCACGGCCACGCTCGCCGACTCCAGCGTGGGCTGCTCGTCGGGGTCGAAGAGCCGACCCAGCAGCCGCCAGTAGAGCACCTGCCGACGGTTGGCGGCGGCGAGGTCGCCCGGCTGCACGGCGTCACCCGCCGGTACGGTGTCGCTCATCGCTGTGGGCTCGCTCATCGGCGCAGCAACCGTCCCGCGCGTTCGCGCAGTACGGCCACGGCGTCGCCCGCCCGGGACTCGGCCTTGGCCACCTTGGGATCGGTCACCCCGTCGGCCCAGTCACCGTTGTGCGCCTCGACCGGCCGGCGTTTGACGGTGGCCTGCACCGCCAGCGGCTGTAGCAGCCACCGGCCGTCGTCCCAGCGGATCAGGCCCAGGCAGGTCGACGACGCGGCGACCAGTGCGGGAGTGAGCGGCCCGCCGGCCGGCAGCCGGTCGAGGGCGACCGCGAGGCGGTGCCCGTCGAGGTCGATCGCTGCTGCGTCGTCGTGCACGGTGTAGCCCTCCAGCAGCACCGGTTCGGCGATCGCCACCGGGTGCCGGTCCAGCGGCGGGAGCGCCGTCGCCGTCGCCGTGCCCAGCAGGACCCGGGCGGTGGCGAACGGGTCGGCGGGCTCGCCCACCTGCGCCTGCCCGTCGACCCAGTGCAGGTCGCCGTCCTGCGCCGGCAGGTCGGTGACGGTCAGCGCCCGGCGCTGCGCGATCGCGGTGAGCAGCACCGGGTACGCCGACAGCAGCCGCCACACCGCCGGCCCACCGATCGTGGCGACCTTGGCCGCGCCCACCGTCACCCGGACCAGCCGGGGCGGCGTGTCGTCGGCCGGTTCGAGGATCGCGTGCAGTTGCACCTGGACGGCGGTCTCGTGCTCGTGGACGTCGACCCCGAACGGCAGCAGCCGACCGGTGACCCGTTCGATGGCGGTCACCGGGGCGGGCCCGTCCTGGGCGAGCAGCACGGCCCGGGACCACAGGTCCGCCCAGCGGCGTACCGGCACCTGCGCCATGGTCGCCACCGGCAGCCCGGCCCGCAGCTCGGCGGCGAACCCGTCGAGCAGCACCGCCAGCCGGCGCGACTGCGGTTCGGCCAGCGCCGCCTCGACAGGCGTGCCGACGGCGGAGAGCACCTCGTGGTCGATGCCCCGCCAGCCGGCCAGGGCGGTCTCGTGCAGCCAGGACCGGGCTGCGGCGCGGGCGGGGGAGGGGTCACCCGCTGCGCCGGTCGGGGTCCACGGGGCCCGGTGCCGCCCGAGGGCGGTGTCGAGCTGGTCGAGCAGGGCGTCGTGGGCCGCGCCGAGCAGGGCCGACCGCGCCCCGGCCAGCGCGGCCAGGTGTTCCTGCCCGACCGACCCGGCGGTCACCTTGCCGACCGCCTCGGCCACCCGTTCGCCCAGCGGGGTGCCCGCCACCGCGTCGGCCAGGGCGGTCAACGCGGCGGCGTCCTGCTCGCCGACCCGGGCGAAGCCCCGCAGCAGGGCGTCGTCGAATCCGGCGACCACGTCGTCGGCGTCGGTCAGCCCGGTGGGGGTGCCGTCGCGCAGCTGCGCCAGTTGCGTGCCGAGCATCAGCGACCCGCCCCGGTGGACGGGAACCAGTGCAGCTCGGGCAGCACGGTCGTGCTGGCCGGGAGCTCCAGGTAGGCCAGGTGGCGCAGGAAGCGGCTGAACACCACCGCGGCCGAGGTCGGCTCGTGCCGGGCGTCGAGCCGCGACAGCAGCTCGACGCCGGTCTGCGTGCCCTCACCGGCGTCGACCCGCAGGTAGCGGGCCACCCGGTCGACGCCGTACTGGAGCACGGCCTCGTCGGCGAGGGACTCCAGGTGCTTGCAGGGTGCGCCGCGCAGCCCGCCGCAGGGCCGGTTGTTGTTGGTGCTGCAGTGGTAGGCGTGGCTGCCGGCGGTCACCGAGGAGACGTAGACCCGCTCGATGTCGGACCCGCTGGACACCACTCCCTGCAACCGCCCGTCGGCCAGCTCGACGAAGGGCACCTTGGCCAGCTTGCGGGGCCGGGCCGGCGGCACCACCGCCAGCACGCTCCGCCGCCGCGCGGCCCCGTCAGTGTCCGTCACCGCACGTCCTCCCACCCGCCGCAACACGGCGTCGACCATGGTTGATGGCGTGCGCCGGCCGGGGCCGGCGTCGCCGTGACCACAAGATCATGGGTCACGGGTACGACAGTTCCCGGGGTTCCGACCACCCGGCGCGAAGCGGCATCCGGCGCTCCCGGACGAGCCCGGGCCGGTGGCCGGCATCCGGGCCGGACGCGGTGCCACCGGCGTGCACCCGCGTCGCGCACCCCCATCGCCGCGGGCGTATCTGGAATGCTGCTCCCATGCCTGCCTTCCCGCCCACCTTCGCCGACCAGGTGGTCGCCCAGCCGCTCCGGGCCCAGTTCGAGGCGTTCCTCGACGAGCATCGCGGTGCGCTCGACAGGTGCCTGGACGGGCTGACCGAGGAACAGGCACGGCGGTCGTTGGTGGCCTCCCCGACCACGCTGCTGGGTCTGGTGAAGCACGCGACCTTCGTGGAGAAGGTCTGGTTCGACGAGGCCGTCACGGGTCGCTCGCGCGCCGAGATCGGTCTCCCCGCGACGTCGGACGAGTCGTTCGTCCTCGCCGACGACGACACGATCACCACCGTGCGGCAGGCCCACCGGGAGGCCTGTGCCGCGTCGCGGCGGGCGACGGCCACGCTGGGTCTGGACGACATCCTGTCCGGGCACCGGCGGGGCCCGTTACCCCTACGGTGGGTGTACCTGCACGTGCTGCGGGAGTTGGCCCAGCACTGCGGTCACGCGGACATCCTGCGCGAGCAGCTCCTCGACGGCTAGCCCACGGGGTCGGTCCGCCCTCGGGGCACCCGTGCCGACCGGAGCGGGATGCGATGCCACCTGACCGTGGGGCGGTGCTAGCGGTCCCGGTTGCGGGGGTGCCGCTTGGCCGTGCGCTCGTTGCCGTGCTTGTAGTTGCCGGTGAGGCGGGCCATCAGCTCCTGCGGATCGTCGCTGTCCACGTCGACCAGGAACCGGGCTGCGGCGGCGCCGCGGAGCACCGAGGCGGGGCGGCCGTGGTGCAGCACTTCCACGTCTCCGTTCTTGCGGAGACGGTAGGTGAATCCCTCAGGGGTGCCGGACATCGCCTCATCGTCCTCGCGGACCGGTCCGTTCGCGACCGGATTAGTCGTTCCGACGAGTCGTCGTTCCGCTCACCGGTCTACCTGCCACCGGGGTCGACGGCCGGACCCGGTGCGGCACCCCGAAAACTCCGGCGGGGCGCTAGACCTCCAGTCGCAGCCTGGCCCACCGGCCGCACCATCCCTTGGCCGTCACGCGCTCGCGCACCTTCGCGCGGCCTGCGGCGTGGTCGAAGGCCGGCGAGGGCCGGACGACCATGCCGACCAGGTCGGCCGCGCCGTGGCAGCACACCAGGTGGACCGAGTCGCCACGCAGGGTGACCGCGATGCAGGTTGCCGTCTCGGGCCAGCGCGAGATCGCGTCCAGGGTGTCGAGGTAGGGACCGTCGCGGTTGCGCAGGTGCATCCGTGCCTGGTTGCGGATCTCCCACGGCACCCCGGGCAGCACCGTCGCGGCCCAGGCCTCGGTGCGGACGTCCACACCGGGGTCCCGCTCCTGCGGGTCGAAGTAGGCGACGTCCACGTCGCGCGGCGGCAGGGCCGGCAGCTCGCTGATCGCGTCCCAGACCAGGTTGCGGACGAAGCCGGCACCGATCCACCAGTCCGGCAGGCCGAGGCCGGCAGTGGCCCGGAGGACTCTCATCGCCGCCGGGTCGGACTCGATGAGCCCCACCACGTCCTGTGCGCTCATGACCATCCGGGGAGCCTAGGGCAGCGCCCACCCGGCCGGGGTCACCGCGGTCGGGACGGGTCGTCGCCGAAGGCCGCCGCGAGCGCCGCCGCGATCAGGTCGGCCAGGTCGGTGCGTCCGTCGTCCTGGGCCCACCGCACCAGCGCGGTGTGCATGACGGCCAGGCAGGCGCTGGCCGCCGCCGAGGCGCGGAAGGCCGCCTCCGGGTCGTCGGCCTCGTCGCCGAGTCCCGCCACGATGGCCTGTTGCAGCAGGTGGTGGTTGTCCAGGTGGCGGGCCCGCAGGGCGGGCGTGGAGATCATCAGCCGCAGGCGGGCCAGCAGGAACCGGTCGTCACCGGCGGTGAGCATACGTGCCGCGTCGACGAGCGCGGTGCCGATCCGACGGACGAGGGGCTGGCCGGCCGGTGTCGCGGCGACCCGTTCGGCGACCAGTGGCCCGTTCTGGTCGGCCAGCACGAGGTCCTCCTTGGTCGGGAAGTGCCGGTAGACAGTCATCGGGGACACCCCCGCCGCCGCCGCGACGTCGTTCACCGTCGTGCCGTCGTAGCCGCGCCGGACGAACAACCGCACCGCGTGCGCCTGGATCAGGCGCTGCGTCTCGGCCCGTCGCTGGTCCCGCAGGGTTGAGTGCCGCTCGTCCATCTGATAGACACTACCGTCGTGATAGTTACTACCAAGTTGGGAGCGACTCACGTCATGGGGGATCTGAGTGGCAGGACCGCACTGGTGACCGGCGCGTCGCGGGGCATCGGACAGGCGATCGCGATCCGGCTGGCCGGGCAGGGAGCGGCAGTCATCGCGCACTACGGTGCCGACGAGCACGGCGCGCGGGAGACGGTCGACCGGATCGGGCGCGACGGCGCGACGGCGTACGCCGTCCGCGCGGAACTCGGCGTCGACGGAGATGTCGAGACGCTGTTCGCCGGGGTGACGGCGAGCCTGGCCGGGCGGCCACTGGACATCCTCGTCAACAACGCGGCGGCGCCGCCCGCCGGCCCGCTCGGCGGCACCACCCGGGCCGCCTTCGACCGGCTGTTCGCGGTCAACGTGCGCGCGCCGTACTTCATCATCGAACGGGCGTTGCCGCTGCTGCGCGACGGTGGTCGGATCATCACGATCTCGTCGGTGGCGACCCGGATGGCCAACCCCGGCCAGACGTCGTTCGCCATGACCAAGGGGGCGGTGGAGACGATGACCCTGGCCCTGGCCAACCAGCTCGGGCCCCGGGGCGTCACGGTGAACGCGGTCGCGCCGGGCGCCACCCGGACCGCGACCAACGGACCGGCCTTCGCCACACCGGGCCTGGCCGACCTGATCACCTCGATGACGGCCCTCGACCGGCTGGGCGCTCCCGGTGACGTCGCCGACGTGGTCGCGTTCCTCGCCTCCGACGCCGCACGCTGGGTCACCGGGCAGGTCCTCGACGCCAGCGGCGGCCTCTTCCTGGGCCCGCGCAGCTGACCACCGCGCCGGCGCGGCCTGTCCGCCGCACCACGCCGGGCCGGGCCCGTCCGTGCGGTCGACCACCGGGGCCGTCGGGCACCGCCCGGGTGCCCCGGCGCCGCACCGGCCGGGTCCGCCCCGCCGTACGGGCCGCTGGTGGGTTCAGGCCGGGACGGGATGGTCCGCCTCGAACCGCTCCCGGGTGAGGAACGCCAGTTGGGCCCGCTTGTCGGGCATGTCGATCTCGTCGGCGAAGGTGAACCCCTCCCGTTGCAGCCGCAGCAGCGCGAACCGGTTGCGCACGTCGGGCTCGACCACGATCCGCAGTAGGCCCGGGTCGCGGAACAGGAACCGGGCCAGCGCCGGGCCGATCGCGGTGGTGAGCCCGCGCGGCGGTCGGCGTCCCGGGGCGAGCAGCAGGTGCATCCCGATGTCGCCGGGGCGGACCCGGTAGCGCTCCCCGACCGGGTCGGCCTCCGGCTGGTAGGTCTGGAACAGGCCCACCGGCGTGCCGTCCAATCCGATCAGGTACGCGTGGTGGGTGCTCAGCCCGTCGACGTACGTGTAGACCTCGCGTACCTCCTCGACGGTGTACGACCCCATCCCCCAGAACGTCGCGCGGGGCTCGGTCACCCAGCCGTGCAGCAGCGTGGCGTGGGCGGCCGGGTCGACCACGGTGAGGCTCAACTCACCGAAGCCGGGGATCTGCTCCTGGTAGGTCACGGGGTCCTCGTCTCGGGGTGCGGGGGTGAGGGTGTGCCAGTCGGTGCCGACGGGGATCAGCCCACCGGCGGCCCACAGCGGCAACTGGTCGGCGAAGTGCGGGTCGTCGGGGCGGCCCGAGACACCGAAGGGGACGATCCAGCGGCTCGCCGCCCGGTCGGTGAGGTCCCACACGTACCGGGCGACCGGCCCGCGCCAGCACGCGTCGGAGACCCCCGGCACGCTGGAGGTGGACAGCACGCAGTTGGTGTCGCCACCGAGCGCGGTGCCGTCACGCATCGCGGCCACCCGGTCGGCGACCACCTCGGACACCCCGAGGTGCAGCGGGTGCAGCAGGTGCCGCCGCCCCCAGGGGCCGGGTGGGTCGCCGGCCGCGACCTCCTCCAGCGCGGCGACGGCGAGCGGTTCGACCGCACCGCCGAGGCGGGGCAGCCCGGCGACGACCCCTTCCACGGCGTGCCCGATCCGGGCCAGCGGGTCGGTCCACGGGGCGAAGAGCGGGTCGTAGCCGCCGGGGGAGTGCAACGGGGCCAGGGCGGGGTGCGCGGACAGGCCCCGGACCAGCGCGGCCCGCCAGGCGGCGAACGCCCCGGCGTCGGTGCTGTCGGCGGCCATCCGACCGTCCCAGCCGGTCAGCCGGTCGCGCAGCCGTCGGGCCGGCCCGCTGAGTGACCCCGGGTCGAGCCGGGCGAGCAGGCCCCGCAGCACCGTCGACCCCAGCAGCGTGTCGGTGTGGACGGTGGGCACGTCGACGCCGTCGGCGAGCAGTTCACCGATCCGGTGGGCCCGGTGCGGCGGGGCGAAGTCGACGCCGAGGTGGGCGGTGTCGTCGCGGCGGTCGTTGGCGCAGACCGTCGGCCCGCCGACCTCGACGGGCTTGGCCGTGGCGTGGTCGCCGCGCCACCGGTAGCGGGGCTCCCAGCCGGGCACCGGTTCCCGTCGGCACCGGTCGTCGCGCTGCGGCACCAGGCCGGCGACGAGTTGGAGCACCGTGCCGTGCCGGTCGGCGACGAGCACGCTGTTGACCGGTTCGACCCAGCCACGCAGCGCGTCGGCGACGTCGTCGGCGGTGCGGGCCCGCAGCAGCGGCAGCAGCGCCTCGAAGCCGAGGCTCTCCGTCACCCGGGCCGGGGTGCGCAGGCTGAGCGCCTCCCCGGTGTGCCGGTCGTGGTCGACCACCGGCCCGCGCGGGGTCTCGATCACCTCGACGGTCTCGGTCGCGCCGCCGCGTACCTCGATCCGCTCGACGTGCCGGTGGGCCGGCACCCAACCGTCGGCGTCGCGGACCAGCACCCGGTCGCCGTCGCGGCGCAACTGTTCGCGGTAGAGGTCCTGGTAGTCGGCCATCGCGTTGGTGACCGCCCAGGCGACGTCACCGGCGTGGCCGAAGTGCGGCAGCCCCGGCACGCCGGGGAAGGCCAGCCCGACCACGTCGAACTCGGGGCAGGCCAGCCGGATCTGCTGGTAGATGCCGGGCAGTTCGAGCAGCCGGTGCGGGTCACCGGCGATGACCGGCCCGCGACCGGTCGTCGGGTCGGCGGGCAGCGCCCAGGCGTTGCTGCCGGAGCCGCCGGGCCCCTCGACGGCGAACAGCTCGCGGGCGTGCGGGCCGAGGGTGGCGGCGACGTGGGCGTGCCACAGCTTCTGCGGGAAGGTGCCGAACAGGATGTGCTGGACCAGGAAGACGCCCAGCGGCGTCCAGGGTCGCCACCGGCCGGGGGTGCTGCCGGTGGCGGCGAACTCCGGGGCCGCCACCGCGCCGGCCGGCAACGCGTCGTTGACCCCGTCGGCGTACGCGGTGACCCAGCGCCGGGTGGCCGGGGTGAGCCGGTCGAAGCAGCGTCGGGCGGTGTCGTCGAGGCGGGCCCGCCGGGCGAACCGGTCCCAGTCGAGTTCGGTGGGGCCGACGTGGGCGGCGAGTCGGCCCTCGGCCCGCCAGCGTTCGACCTCGAGCTGCCAGGCCCGGTCGGTGGCGGCCACCCGGCCCTGCCATCGGGCCAGCTCGTCGGCGGTGTCGGCCCACAGGTGCGGTACGCCCCACCGGTCGCGGTGCACGCCGCTGGTCGGACGGTCGCCCGGCGGCATGCCGGTCCCACTCTCCACAGGACTCCTCGTTTAAGTTACCCTCGCCTAACTTAGGCGGACCTTACCTGGAGGGCGTGTGAAACGGAACTGGGAGGCCCTGGTGCTCAAGGCCATGGGCGGCCGGGACTTCCGGCTGACCGTGCGGGGCACCGAGTCGGTCGGCGGGCACTATCAGCGTCTGCTGATGGACGACGGCGGTCTGCTGGCGGCGGGCAAGGTGCACCCCACCATGTGGATCCGGCTCTGGTTCGACGACGCCGGCCGGGCGCACCAGCGGGCGTACACGCTTGTCGACCCGGAGCCCGAGGCCGGCCGGTTCACCCTGGAGTTCGCCCTGCACGACGGGTGCGCGGCCCGCTGGGCGAGCGCCGCGCAGATCGGTGACACCATCGTCGCCACCCTCCAGGGCAGCGCCTTCGCCCTGCCCGATCCGGCACCCGCCCACCTCTACCTGGTCGGTGACGCCGCTTCGCTGCCGGCGGTGAACAGCCTGCTCGACGCCGCGCCCGACACCCCCGCCACGATCTGGTTGGAGTACGCCCACGACGGGGAGCGGGCGCTGGCCCTGCGTACCCGCGAACAGCACCGGGTCACCTGGGTGCCGCGCGGCGACGACGGGCAGCAACTCGTCGACACCGTCCGCGACGCGCTCCCGGCCGCGCCGGACGCCCACTACTGGGTGGCCTGCGAGGCGGCCACCACCCGTGCCCTCACCCGGCACGTGCGGCGCACCCTCGGGGTGGGCAAGCAGCAGCTGACCTCGCTGGGCTACTGGAGCGCCCGGTGAAGGGACGGCTTGGCACGCTCACCGCGCTCTACGTCACGCAGTACCTCGGCATCGGGTTCATCACCGTCGGACTGACCGCCATCCTGCGCGACGGCGGCACCTCGCTGGACACCCTGGCGTTGCTGCAGTTCGTCGGCCTGGTCTGGCCGTTGAAGTTCCTCTGGGCCCCGCTGCTCGACAGGTACGGCTCCCGCCGGCACGGGCACTACCGGTCCTGGCTGCTGCCGTTGCAGGCGGGTCTGGTGCTGAGCCTGCTGGCGCTGCTGCCGTTCGCCGATCCGACCCGGCAGCTGGGCCCGGTGGTGGCGATCTGCGCGGCCTACGTCTTCCTTTCCGCCACCCAGGACATCGCCGTCGACGCGGTCGCCGTCCGGGTGCTGTCCGAGGGGACCCGGGGGGCCGGCAACGGCATCCAGGTCGCCGCGAGCTACCTGGGCAACCTGCTCGGCGGGGGCGCGTGCGTGCTGGTCTACGACCGGTACGGCTGGGTGCCGGCGATCGGGCTGCTGGCCGCGCTGACCGCCGTCGGGCTGGTGGTGGTGTGGCGGCTGCGGGAACCGGAGCGGGTCGCCCGGGTGGCCGGCGCCGGGCAGGCGTACCGGGCGTTGCTGTCGGTGTTCGGGCAGCCCGGCTGCCGCTGGTGGACCTTCGGCGTGGTGCCGCTGGTCTACACCGGAGCCGGCGCGGCCTATGCCCTGGTCACCCCGGCGCTGGTCGACGCGGGCTGGTCGCTGGCCCGCATCGGCGTGGTCACCGGCGTGGTGATCAGCGCCCCGGCGATCGTGGCGGGCCTGCTCGCCGGGGTCGGCGTCGACCGGTTCGGCCGGGGTCGGCTGCTCGTCGTCGGGGGAGCGGCCCTCGCGGTCTCCACGACGCTGCTGCTGCCCCTGATGAACGGGCGGGCCCCGCTGGGGACGACGGTCGCCGCGCTGTGCTGCTTCATGGCGGCGTACACCGTGGCCAACGTGGTGCTCTACGTGGTCAACATGGACTACTCGCGGCCGGAGACCGGGGGGACCGACTTCACCGTGCTGTCGTCGTTCGGGTTGGTCTGTTCGTTCGTCGCGGCCTCGATCGGCCTCGCCGCGGCCGACCGGGTCGGCTATCCCGCCGTGGCGGTCGCCTCGGTCGTGCTGGTCGCCCTCGGCCTGGTGGTGGGGTTGGGTCACCAGCGTCGGTTCCGGGTCGCGCCGACCCGGACGGCCGAGCCGGCGGCGCAGTCGGTCGGGGTGCCCGGCTGACCCTCCACCCGGCTGCCCCCGTCGCCTGCCGGCCGATCCGCCCTCCGGCGGGTGTCGGCGTTGACAAGAGGTTAGGTTAGGGTAGCCTAACTCGCGAGATCAACTGGGCCGCCGGGACGACCTGCCCCCGCCCCACCGTCCCTGCCAGTGCGCCCGTCACCGACCGTCGAGGACTGCCCATGAGCCTGCCCGGATCCACCGTCGAGGCCCCCGTGACCGGGACGTACCCCCTTCCGCCCCGCGCCCACCTGCTCAACGCCGGCACCGTCGCGGACTACCGACGGGCCGTCGCCCAGGGCATCGAACGGGTGGCCGCCCGGGTGACCGAGGTGGACCGACCCGCCACCGGCGTCACCCCCGACGAGTTGGCCCCCCGGATCGCTGGCATCGACCTGGACCGGCCGCTCGGCGACACCACCGCCGCCCTCGACGAACTGCACGACGTCTACCTGCGTGACGCCGTCTACTTCCACCACCCCCGCTACCTGGCCCACCTCAACTGCCCGGTGGTCATCCCCGCCCTGCTCGGCGAGGCGGTGCTCAGCGCGGTCAACTCCTCCCTGGACACCTGGGACCAGAGCGCCGGCGGCACCCTGATCGAACGCCGGCTGATCGACTGGACCGCCGAGCGGATCGGCCTCGGCCCGGCCGCCGACGGCGTCTTCACCAGCGGCGGCACCCAGTCCAACCTGCACGCGTTGCTGCTCGCCCGGGAGGAGGCGTACGCCCGGATCGTCGGCGGCGGCACCGACCGGCCCAGCCGGCCCGAGGTGCTGTCCCGGCTGCGGATCATCACCTCCACCGCCGGGCACTTCAGCGTCCAGAAAGCCGCCAAGCTGCTCGGGCTCGGCGCCGACGCGGTGCTCACCGTCGCCACCGACGCCGGCCGGCGGATGCGCACCGACGAACTCGCCGAGACCCTCGACCGGTGCCGCCGCGACGGCCAGACCGTGCTGGCCGTGGTCGCCACCGCCGGCACCACCGACTTCGGCACCATCGACCCGCTGGACCGGATCGCCGAGATCTGCACCGCCGCCGGGGTCTGGCTGCACGTCGACGCCGCGTACGGCTGCGGGCTGCTGGTCTCGCCCACCCGGCGGCACCTGCTCACCGGCATCGAACGGGCCGACTCGGTCACCGTGGACTACCACAAGTCGTTCTTCCAGCCGGTCAGCTCCAGCGCCCTGCTCGTGCGCGACCGGCGGGTGCTGCGCCACGCCACCTGGCACGCCGACTACCTCAACCCGGCCCGGATGGCCGAGCGGCGCATCCCCAACCAGGTCGACAAGAGCCTGCAGACCACCCGCCGCTTCGACGCCCTCAAGCTCTGGCTCACCCTGCGGATCATGGGCGCGGACGCGGTCGGCGCGCTCTTCGACGAGGTGGTCGACCTCGCCGCCGCCGCCTGGCGGCTGCTCGCCGACGACCCCCGCTTCGAGGTGGTCACCCGCTCACAACTGAGCACGGTGGTGTTCCGCTACCTGCCGCCGGGCGCCGGCCGCGACGTCGTCGACGACGCCAACCTGTACGCCCGCGAGGCGCTGGCCGCCTCCGGCACGGCCCTCGTCGCCGGCACCAAGGTCGACGGCGCCCACCACCTCAAAATCACCCTGCTCAACCCCGAGACCACCCTCGACGACATCGCCCACGTGCTCGACCTGATCGCCGAACACGCCGGCTGGTACGCCCGCACCCGGGCCACCGCCGAGCTGTCCAGCCCCGTCGGCTGACCACCCGCCATGGAGAAAACCCCTGTGTCGACCCACGACTTCATCGCCATCGGGCTGGGCCCGTACAACCTCGGGCTGGCCTGCCTGACCGCGCCGCTCGACGACCTCGACGGCCTGTTCCTCGAAGCCCGCGACGAGTTCGACTGGCACCCCGGCATGCTGCTGGACGCCACCCGGTTGCAGACGCCGTTCATCGCCGACCTGGTCACCCTGGCCGACCCGACCTCCCCGTACTCCTTCCTCAACTACCTGAAGGAATCCGGACGGCTCTACCCGTTCTACATCCGGGAGAGTTTCTTCCCGCTGCGCCACGAGTACAACGACTACTGCCGGTGGGCCGCCGCGAAACTGCCCTCGGTCCGTTTCGGTCACCGGGTCACCTCGGTGGAGTACAACCCCGCCGACGAGCGGTACGTGGTGCACGCCGTGGTCGACGGCGAACGCGTCACCCACCGGGCCCGGCACCTGGTGCTCGGCACCGGCACCCCGCCGCACGTCCCGGACGCCTGCCGGGGCCTCGGCGGCGACGTCATCCACAACTCCCGCTACCGCGAACACCGGGCGGCGCTGCGCACCAAGCGCAGCATCACCGTCGTCGGCAGCGGGCAGAGCGCCGCCGAGATCTACCACGACCTGCTCACCGACCTCGGCACCCACGGCTACCAACTCAACTGGGTCACCCGGTCGCCGCGCTTCTTCCCCCTCGAATACACCAAGCTCACCCTGGAGATGACCTCACCGGACTACGTGGACTACTTCCACGCCCTGCCCGAGGAGACCCGCTACCGGCTGGAGGGCACCCAGAAGAACCTCTTCAAGGGGATCAACGCCGACCTGATCAACGACATCTTCGACCTGCTCTACGCCCACCGGGTGCACGGGCCGGTGCCGACCCGGCTGCTGACCAACACCGAACTCACCAGCGCCCGGTACGACGAGAGCACCGGCCGCTACACCCTCGGGCTGCGCAACATCGAACAGGAGCACGACCTGACCCTCGACACCGAGGGGCTGGTGCTGGCCACCGGCTACCACTACCGGCTGCCGGAGTTCCTCGCCCCGATCCACGACCGGCTGCGCTGGGACTCCCACGGCCGGTTCGACGTGGCCCGCAACTACAGCATCGACCACACCGGCCGGAGGGTGTTCCTCCAGAACGCCGGCACCCACACCCACAGCATCACCTCACCCGACCTGGGCATGGGCCCGTACCGCAACTCCTGGATCATCCGGGAGTTGACCGGGCGCGAGCACTACCCGATCGAGCAGCGGATCGCCTTCCAGGAGTTCGGCGTCCCGGCGGGCGGCGCCTCGTGACCCACGTCGTCCACCACCGGCACGACCCCGCGCTCGGCGAGTTCGCGCTGCGCACCCTCGACCCGGAGGGCGACGCCGGGCTGCTGCACCGCTGGGTGACCCACCCGAAGTCGGCGTTCTGGCTGATGCAGGACGCCGACGTCGACCGGGTCGCCCGGGAGTACCGGGGCATCGCCGACCACCCGCATCACGACGCGTACCTCGGGCTGTGGCGCGGCGAACCGGCGTTCCTCGCCGAACGCTACGACCCGGCCCGGGTCGACCTGGTCGGCCTCTACCCCGCGCAGTCCGGCGACGTCGGCATGCACTTCCTCTGCGCCCCCACCGACCAGCCGGTGCACGGCTTCACCCGGGCCGTCATCACCACCGTCCTGGACTGGCTCTTCGCCGACCCGGCCACCCGACGGGTCGTCGTCGAACCCGACGTGCGCAACACCGCCGTGCACGCCCTCAACGCGGCCGTCGGGTTCACCGTCGTCGGCCCGATCCGCAAACCGGAGAAGGACGCCCTGCTCAGCGTCTGCACCCGCGACCAGTTCCTGGCCGCCACCCGAGGAGACCTGCCCGCGTGAACCCCGCCGCCGCCGTGGCCCACCTGACCCCCGCCACCTGGGCCCGCGCCAACCGGCTGCTGGTCGCCAAGGCGCTTGCCGAGTTCACCCACGAACGCCTGGTCGAGCCCGCCGCCACCGGAGACGGCCGGTGGGCCGTCCGCACCGACGACGGCACGGTCGAGTACCGCTTCACCGCCCGCCGCTTCGCCCTCGACCACTGGCAGGTCGACCCGGACAGCATCACCCGGCGACGCGGCGACGAGGACCTGCCGCCCGACGCCGTCGACCTCTGCCTCGAACTGCGCGGCGCGCTCGGCCTCACCGACCAGGTGCTCCCCGTCTACCTGGAGGAGATCACCTCCACCCTGGCCGGCACCGCGTTCAAGCTGGACCGGCCGGCGGTGGGCGCGGCCGAACTGGCCCGCGCCGACTTCCAGGCCATCGAGACCGGGATGACCGAGGGCCACCCGTGCTTCGTGGCCAACAACGGCCGGATCGGCTTCGGCGTGCACGAATACCACGCGTACGCCCCGGAGACCGGCCGGCCGGTGCGGTTGGTCTGGGTCGCCGCGCACCGCGACCACGCCACCTTCAGCAGCGCCGCCGACCTCGACTACCCGACCCTGCTGCGCACCGAACTCGGCCCGGACACCCTGGCCCGGTTCACCACCACCCTGACCGACGCCGGCCTCGACCCCGACGACTACCTGCTCATCCCGGTGCACCCGTGGCAGTGGTGGAACCGGCTCGCCGTCACCTTCGCCGGTGAGGTCGCCCGGCAGCGCCTGGTCTGCCTCGGCGAGGGCCCCGACGAGTACCTGCCGCAGCAGTCCATCCGCACCTTCTTCAACGTCACCGACCCGCACCGGCACTACGTCAAGACCGCCCTGTCCGTGCTCAACATGGGCTTCCTGCGGGGCCTGTCGGCCGCCTACATGGAGGCCACCCCGGCGATCAACGACTGGCTCGTCGACCTGGTCACCGGCGACCCGGTGCTCGCCGGCACCGGACTGACGGTCATCCGGGAACGGGCCGCCGTCGGCTACCGCCACCCGCAGTACGAGGCGGCCACCGACCGCTACTCGCCGTACCGCAAGATGCTGGCGGCGCTGTGGCGGGAGAGCCCGGTGCCCGGCCTGGCCCCCGGCCGGCGGCTGTCCACCATGGCCGCCCTGCTGCACACCGACCGCGACGGAGGGTCGCTCGCCGCCGCCCTGATCGCCGAGTCCGGCCTGCCCCCACGGGAGTGGCTGCGTCGCTACCTCGACGCCTACCTGGTGCCGCTGCTGCACAGCTTCTACGCGCACCGGCTGGCCTTCATGCCGCACGGCGAGAACGTGATCCTGGTGCTGCACGACGGCGCGGTCGAGCGGGTGATCTTCAAGGACATCGCCGAGGAGATCGTGGTGATGGACCCCGACGTCGACCTGCCACCGCTGGTGCAGCGGGTCCGTGCCGCCATCCCCGACGACGAGCAGCTGCTGACCATCTTCACCGACGTCTTCGACTGCTTCTTCCGCCACCTCAACGCCGTGCTGGCCGGGGCCGGGGTCCTCGACGAGGACGACTTCTGGCGCACCGTCGCCGACTGCGTGACCGACTACGCCGCCCGGGTGCCGCACCTGGCCGACCGGCTGCGCCGGCACGACCTGTTCGCCCCGGAGTTCACCCTGTCCTGCCTCAACCGGCTGCAACTGCGCAACAACCAGCAGATGGTCGACCTCGCCGACCCGTCGGCGGCGCTCCAGTTCGCCGGCACCCTGACCAACCCGCTCGCCCGCTACGCCCCGCCCCGATGACCACCGCGTTGTCCGCCGCGCGGCCCGGCCCGGCGACCCCGTTGCGGTCGCGTTGGCTGATCCTGGCGGTGCTCTGCCTCGCCCAGTTGACCGTGGTGCTGGACAACACGGTGCTCACCGTGGCGGTGCCGGTGCTCACCACCGAACTGGACGCCAGCACCACCGACATCCAGTGGATGATCAACGCGTACGCGCTGGTGCAGTGCGGGCTGCTGCTCACCGCCGGCAGCGCCGCCGATCGCTACGGCCGTCGCCGGATGCTCGTCGCCGGCCTGGTGCTGTTCGGCGTCGGCTCGCTGGCCGCCGGGTTGGCCCGCTCCGGCGACCAGCTGATCGCCGCCCGCGCCGGCATGGGCGTCGGCGGGGCACTGCTGGTCACCGCCACCCTCGCCGTCGCCATGCAGGTCTTCGACGGCGCCGAACGCTCCCGGGCGATCGGCCTCTGGGCGGCCACCAGTGCCCTCGGGTACGCCGCCGGACCGCCCATCGGCGGCATCATCCTCGCCCACCTGCCGTGGGGGGCGATCTTCCTGGTCAACGTGCCCATCGTGCTGCTCTGCCTGGTGGCCGGCCTCGCGCTGGTGCCGGAGTCCCGCGACCCGGTGGGTGGGCGGCCCGACGTCGGTGGGGTGCTGCTGTCCACCGCCGGCCTCACCGGCGTGGTCTGGGCGATCATCGACGGTCCCGAGCGTGGCTGGACGGCACCGGCGGTGCTCGGCGCGGCCGGCGGCGGGGTGCTGCTGCTGGCCACGTTCGTCTGGTGGGAACGACGGATCACCGCACCCATGCTGGACATGCACTTCTTCACCGACCGCCGGTTCGTCGGCGCGGTCACCGGGGTCGTCCTGATCACCTTCGGCTCCACCGGCGCGCTGTTCCTGCTCACCCAGGACCTCCAGTTCGTCCGCGGCTACCCGGCCTGGGAGGCGGGGCTGCGGATGGTGCCGTTCGCGCTGTCCATCGTGCTGCTCAACCTCGGTGGGGTCGCCACCCGGCTGATCCGCCGGCTCGGGGTGCCCGGGGCCATCGCGCTGGGCATGGTGCTGCTCTCCGCCGGCCTGACGCTGATCACCCACGTGCGCACCGACGGCTACGGCGTGCTGCTGACCGGGTTGCTGGTGATGGGCTTCGGCTGCGCCCTGGCCAACCCGGCGATCGTCGAGGCGGTGATGAGCGCCATCCCGCCGTCGAAAGCCGGCGTCGGCGCGGGGATCGACGGCACCATGGCCGAGGTGGGGGGCAGTCTCGGCATCGCCGTGCTCGGGGCGGTGCTCAACGCCCGGTTCGCCGCGTTGGTGCCGGTCGCGGTGGCCGGCGTCGGGTCGTACCCGGCCGCGCTGGCCGCCGCCGCAGACGACACCGAACGCGGTCGGGTCACCGACGCCTTCTCGTCGGCGCTGGTCACCGGGCAGACTGCCGGGGCGGTGGCGGTGCTGGCCGGCGGGCTGCTCGCCGCCGGGCTGCTGCGCCGCGCCGAACGCACCCGCTGAGCGTTTCCGCCGTCGGGCGCACCCACCGAGCACGCCTGCCGGGTGTCGGCAGCTCAGCGGGTGCGCCCAGCTGCCGGTTTTCGCCCCGCTCAGCGGGCCGCCCCGCTGCCTACCGGCCAGGCGGCCGGGATCCGTTCCAGCAGCCCACCGGCGAACACGTCGCGTAACCCGAGCGGCTTGAGGTGGACGTACCCGATGTGGCAGTCGCAGAGGGCGGCGTCGCACGCCCGGGGCTTCAGGGCGGCCCGCCACGACCCGTCGTAGAGGTTGCCGATCGGCGCGGGCCGGAAGTGGCAGCGGCGCACGGTGCCGTCGCCCGCGACGGAGATCGCCGTCTCCCCGGCGTGGCAGGGCCGGTCGAGCGACGGATGCGCACGCACACTCCAGCCGAACAGCGGGTCCAGCGCCGTCCAGGCCGCCTCCTGTTCGGCGGGGTAGTGGTGCCCGTCGGCGGCGTTCACCCACAGGTACACCTCCGGGGGCAGGGCGGCCCGTAGCGCCCGCGCCTCGGCCAGGTGCTCGGGCAGGCCGACCACCCCCACCGAGTAGCGCACGCCCAGCTCGGACAGCCGGGCGCAGCGGGCGAGGAACCGGTCCCGGGTGACCTGCCCCGGGTGGTACGTCGTCCACAGTGCCGCCGTGGCCCGGTCGGCGTCGGCCAGCCAGTCCACCCGGGCGGCCAGGTTGGTCTGGATGACCACCCGGTCGACGTGCGGCAGGTGCGACAGCGTCACCATGGCCTCGCGGTACCAGCTGCGGGTCAGCCCCTCGCCCCACGGGGTGAACAGCACCGACAGCCGCCGGTCGGTGGTGGCCGCCACCCAGCCGGTGAACCGGTCCAGCGCAGCCCGGTCGGCGCGCAGCAGCTCCGGCGGGTCGACCCGCTTGGCGAACGGGCAGTACGGGCAGTCGTAGTTGCAGCTCGCCAACGGCCCCCGGTAGAGCACCGCCAGCTCCGCCCCGA
The DNA here is from genome assembly GCF_050942205.1 of Micromonospora sp. CA-248260. Taxonomy (NCBI): domain Bacteria; kingdom Bacillati; phylum Actinomycetota; class Actinomycetes; order Micromonosporales; family Micromonosporaceae; genus Micromonospora; species Micromonospora sp. CA-248260. Next base: position 3,372,772 of record NZ_CP192021.1, read on the forward strand.
CGTCGGCCGCCCCGGCCCCGGAACACCCCGGCTGCGCCGCCCGGGACGTGACAGTGTGCAGCGGCAGCACCGCCCGGGGCGTGACGGGGTGTGGCAACGACGGCGGCCGGCCGGTCACCGGGGCACGTACCCGGTCATCGCCTGCCTCACCCGGGCGGAGGTCAGCCACGGGCCGATCGCGTCGGAGCGGGCCAACCCGGCCGGGGTGAGCCGCAGCCCGTCGGCGCTGGCCCACCCACGGGCGACCAGTTGCCCCAGCTTAGGGAAGTCCTCGCCCGGCGGCCGGCCGAACCGGGCGGTGTAGGCCGCCGCATCGACCCCATCGGCGCGCAGCAGCGACTTGAGCAGCCACCGGCGGCGCTGCTCGGCGCCGTCGAGGGCGAAACCGAACTCGGCGTGGCGGAAGTCGTCGGCGGGGCGGGCCAGGTAGTCGTCCAACACCATCCGGACCTGCGACACGGAGACCGCGTAGTCGAACGAGTAGTGCAGCGCGGTGGTGTAGGAGCGCGCCCCGCACCCGAGGCCCACCATGCCGTCGTCCTGGCAGCAGTAGTCCGGCCCGTCCGGGGCGGGCACGTCGGCGCGGCGGAACTGCCGCATCGACTCCTGCCGGTAGCCGGCCGCGCCGAGGACCTGCACCGCCTGCTCGTAGAGGGCCAGCCGGTGGGCGTCCCAGTCGGCCCGGCCGTGCGCCCGCCGACCCAGCCCGGTCAACGGCCGCACGTAGAGCGGGTAGAGGTACAGCTCCTCCGGCCGCCAGGCCAGCGCCGCGTCCAGGCTCTCCTGCCAGGTCGCCGCCGTCTGCCCGTCGATGCCGTAGATCAGGTCGATGTTGAGCACCGGGACCGCCGCGGCCCGGATCGCGCCGAGCGCCGTCTCCACCTCCGCGCGCCGCTGCGGCCGGCCGGCGGCCCGCGCCTCGACGTCGAGGAAGCTCTGCACGCCGATGCTCACCCGGTGCACCCCGTGCGCCGCCAGCACCGCCAGCCGCTCCGGCGTCGCGGTGGCCGGCGAGGTCTCCACCGCCAGCGGTACGCCCGGCAGCCGCGCCCCGGAGGTGCCGGTGACGATGTCGAACAGGTCGGTCAGCTCGTCGGCGGTCAGGTAGGTGGGGGTGCCCCCGCCGAACGCGACCCGGGCGTACCCGGCGTCGTCGCCGAGCGCGTCGGCGACCCGTTCCGCCTGCCGGCGCAGTTGCCGCAGGTAGGCCGTCACCTGCTCCTGCGGGGCGTTGGCCCGGGTGAACAGGTTGCAGAAGCCGCATCGCATCTCGCAGAACGGCAGGTGCATGTAGAGGAACAACGCGTCGCGGGCCTCGGCCCGCCACACGTCGGCCAGCAGCGGCCGGGGCCGCAACGCCCGGTAGGAGGTCTTGTGCGGGTACGCGTAGAGGTACTGCTGGTACGGCGAGCCGTCGAGGCCCGTGTCGGTGCTGGTCACCATTCCCCCGGTCGCAGAGTGAAGTGGGCGTACGGCACGGTCCACACCACGTCGTGGCCGACCCGGTGGCCGGTGTGCCCGTCCTCGCCGTACGCCGTGCCGTGGTCGGAGCAGATGATCGTGAACACCGGCCGCCCCCGCCCGGTGAGCAGGGCGAACAACCGGTCGACCCGGGAGTCGACGTACTCCAGGGCGGCGGCGTGACTGTCCCGGCTGTCCTGCGCCGCGCCGGGCAGGTGGTGCCGGTTGGGTTGGTGCAGGGCGGCGACGTTGAGGAAGGTGAACACCGGCCGGTCGGCGGGCTGGCCGGGCAGCACCTCGGCCAGCCGGTCGAGTTGCGCGTCGAGGCAGGTGGGGGAGGTGACCCCGAACGCCGGCTCCCAGTGCGCCTCGGCGAACAGGCCCGGCAGCACCGACCCGAGCGGGCTGCGCCGGTTGAAGAAGCCCACCCCGCCCAGGCAGAGCGTGTGGTAACCCGCCCCGGTCAGCGCGGTCGGCAGGTCGGGGGCGTCGAAGACCCAGGTGTCGGCCCCGGCGGTCTCGCTGCCCGGGAACGCCGCCGCGTACAGCCGCTCGTGCCGACCCGGCCCCACCGGGGTGGGCAGGAAGCCGGCGAAGAAGGCGTGGTGTGCGGCGTAGGTGAAGCTCGCGGGGGAGTGCCGTCGCTCCCACCGCCCGCCCGGCAACACCCGGGTCAGCCGGGGTGTCCGACCGGCTTCGGCCAGCTCGTCGGCCACGTCGAAACGCAGCGTGTCCAGGGTGACCAGGCAGATGTCGTGACTGCCGATCAGCGCGCGCATCCCGCCTCCTCCCGTCGCGTCGTCGCCGGCCCGCCGACCGCCGGGTCGGGCCCGGCCGTTGCCGGGCCGTCGCCGGCCACCGTCGCGGTCGCCTGCCACCGGTCCCACCGGCCGCTGGTCAGCGCGTGCACCTGCTCGGCGTAGGTGTCCCGCCCGTCGGCCAGCACCCCCGGCAGCAGGTCGCCGAACGCGTTGACCTCGGCGACCGCGTGCCGTCGCCAGCCCACCAGGAACATCAGGTCGACCCCGACGTGCAGCGACCGGGGGAAGCACGCCGCCGCCCGCTCGCAGGTCCGCATCGCCGCCGCCCAGGACTCCGGGCCGGCCGCCGCCCGCAGCGCGGCCAGGTCGCCACGGGCGTTGCCCAGGTGCAGGTTGGTCAGCGGTCCCCGGGCGGCCCGGACCACGGCGTGGGTGGCCCGGCCGGCGACCACCACCACCCGCAGGTCGACCACCCGGTCGGCCAGCCCGGCCTTGGGCAGCCACTGCTCCACGTGCAGGCCCTCCGGGGCGAGCCGGTCGACCAGCGCCGCGACGGTCGCCTCGTCGTCGTAGCGGCGCAGCCGCAGCGAGTTGAACAGCCCGTCCGGGGTGATCTCGATCGGGGTGACCGCCTGCACCCGGCGTGGCCCGACCGCGAGCGCGATCACCCCGGCCGCCGACGAGCCGTGCGCCGGCTTGACGAACACCCGGTGCCAGCCGGCCGCCGCCATCGCCGCCCGCAGCTGCGGATAGCCGTCGACCGGCGGGAGCGCCGCCGGCACCGGCACCTTGGCGGCCGACAGCAGCGCGTGGCAGCGGCGCTTGTCGCACAGCGCCGCCACGTCGTCGGGGTGGTTGAGCAGCGTCGCGCCCCCGGCGGCCACCCGGCCCATTGCGGCCACCAGCCCGGCGTACGTGTCGGCGAGGCCGATCAACTCCCCGTGCCGGGCGGGGGTGGCCGCGTCGCGTAGCAGCCGGTCCACCTCCGCGTCCTCGCCGGGGGAGTCGACCCGGACCAGGGCGTCGGCGTCCGGCGGGGCCGCCCCGGTGAGCACCCGTGCCCAGGGCAGCACCGCCGGGTCGGGCAACCCCGCCTCGCGTACGGCCCGCCGGAACAGCGCGACCCGCCGGTTGTCGGGGTTGCCCACCACGGTCAGTCGCATGTCACTCCGACACCGCCGTGTAGCGGTAGGTCTCCCCGTCGTCCTCGTCGGCTTCCTGCGGTTCGGAGACGTCCACCTCGACCCCGGGCAACGCGGCGACCACCCGGTCGGCGGCGTCCTCCGACAGGTAGTGGTGGTGCAGGTCGAGCGCGGACAGGTGGGTCAGGGGCTGCCCGCCGAGCAGTGCGGCGAGCCCGTCGTCGGACAGGGTGCCCAGCGACAGGTCGAGCCGCTCCAACCGGGGCACCACGGCGGCGGTGGCCAGCGCGGCGGCCAACTCGTCGGTGATCACGGAGTTGCGCAGCCCGAGCCGGCGCAGCGCCGGGAAGAGCTTGCCGGCCAGCAACGCGTCCAGGTCGGCCACGGTGGTGTCCCCGCCGTAGTCGTCGGTGCCCAGCCACAGGTCCAGGTGGTGCAGTGCGGGCAGCTCCGAGCCGAGCACCGCGGCGACGAACTCCCGGGGCAGCCCGCCGCTCTGCACCGACAGCGTCCGCAGCCGGTCGTGGCGCACCGGGGAGAAGCTGAAGTCCTCGCCCCCGCGTACCCGCAGCACCTCCAGCTGCGGGTAGGCGGTCAGCAACGGGCTGACGTCGCCGACCCGCATCCAGGAGACCTCGCACTCCTCGGTGACCATGTCGCCGAGGAACAGGGCCCGCAGCCGGGGCAGCCGGGGGGCCGCCGCGCAGAGCTGGGCGATCGGGGCGTGGTGGAACGCCGCGTATCCCCAGGCCCCGACGACCAGCGCCTCGGCCTGGTCACCGACCTGCTCGACGAACCTGTCGAACCGGTCCCGGAACTGTTCCGACAGGGTGTCCTGCCGGGTGTTGCCGTCGAAGTGCCAGTCGGCGACCCGCCAGCAGACCGGGCCGTCCACGGTGGGCAGCGGACCGTCGGCGGGGAACTCGACCACCGGCCGGCCGGCGAACGTCTGCGCGTGGGAACCGAACGTCATCGTCGCTCACTCCCCGACCGCGGTGAACCGGTAGACGGTGCCGTCGTACTCGTCGGGCGTCTGCGGGTCGTCCAGGTCGACCTGGACACCGGGCAGCGCGTCGGTCAGCCGCTGTGCGACCTCGGGGGAGAGGAAGTGGTGGTGCAGGTCGAGGCGGCGCAGGTGGGTCAGCGGCTGCCCGGCCAGCAGCGCCTCGGCGCCGGGGTCGGTGAGCACGCCCATCGACAGGTCGAGCACCTCCAGCCGGGCCACCACCGGGGCGGTGGCCACCGCCCGCGCGACGTGGTCGGCGAACTCGGCGTTGCAGACCGCCAGGTGCCGCAGCGCGGGCAACCGGTCGCCGGCCAGGATCGCGGCCAGGTCGTCGACGCCGGTGTCGCCGCCGTAGTCCTGCCGGCCGAGCCACAGGTCGAGCCGGTGCAGGGCGGGCAGGTCGCTGTCGCCCACCGCCCGGGTCACCTCGGCCGGCAGGCCGCCGGTCTGGAAGCCCAGTTCCCGTAGCCCGGTGTGGCGTACCGGTTGCAGGGTCAGCTCGTTGGCCCCGCGTACCCACAGCGTCTCCAGCTGCGGGTAGGCGGTGAGCAGCGGGGTGAGGTCACCGTGGGTCAGCCAGGAGATCTCGCACTGCTCGCTGACCAGGTCGGCCAGGAACACCGCGCGCAGGGCGGTCCAGTCCTTCGCGGCGTCGGCCAGCAGGTCGACCGGGAGGGCCCGCTCGTACGCCGAGCCCCACTCGCCGATCACCAGGGCGCGGACCGCCTCGCCGGGCACCTCCGCCCGCAGCGCCGCGACCAGGCCGGCGAACTCCTCCGGCTCGGCCTCGAAGTCCTCGACCTCCAGCCGCCAGGCGACGGCCGACGGGTCGTCGGGCAGGGTCATCCCCGGTGTGAAGGGGACCACCGGCATTCCGGCGAACGACGACATGTGCGAACGGATCACGCCTACCTCCGGCTCGACTGGTGTGACAGCGGCGCGACCGTAACAGGGCCGACCGACAGGATGATCAGCCGCCGGGTGACCGGACCCGTCCGCGCCAACCGGTGGTGTCCGGCCGGTGACGCTTTACAGCGGAAGCAGGGTGTGCGAGGCTCGGGTGAGCGCTCCCACGGCGGTCCGTGTTCGGATACCCCGGGGAGTTCGCTCGTGAGAAATCGCACCCGGCGGGCGGCGTCGATCGTCGCCACTGCCGTCACCACCACCCTCGTCGCCGGTGTCGTCACCGCCGTCTCGGCGCAGGCCGCCGCCGGCTGTCAGGTCACCTACCAGGTCGGCGCCCAGTGGACCGGTGGCTTCACCGCCGCCATCTCGATCAAAAACCTGGGTGACCCCGTCAACGGCTGGCGGCTCGGCTGGACCTTCCCCGCCGAGCAGACCATCACCAGCGCGTGGGGCTTCACCGCCAGCCCGGCCAGCGGCGCCGTCGTCGCCACCAACCTCGACTACAACGCCGCCATCGGCACCGGTGGTGTGGTGGACGTCGGGTTCAACGGCACCTGGACCGGCAGTAACCCCGACCCCGCCGGCTTCACGCTCAATGGCACGGCCTGCACCGGGACGACCACCCCCACCACCGCCGCGCCGACCACCCCGCCCCCGACGACGCCCCCGACCACCCCGCCTCCGCCGACCACCCCACCGCCGACCAGCGGGACGCCGACGGTCGCCTCGGACGGCACCGGCAGGTACCGCACGGTGCAGGCCGCCATCGACGCGGTGCCGGCGAACAGTTCCAGCCGGACCACGATCACCATCAAGCCCGGCACCTACCGCGAGGTCGTCCGGGTGGCGTCGAACAAGACCAACGTCACCCTGCGGGGCCTCGGCTCGGCACCGTCGAACGTGGTGCTCGTCTACAACAACTCCGCCGGCACCCGTAAGCCGGACGGCACCACCTACGGCACCTTCAACAGCGCGAGCATGTTCGTCGACGGGGCGAACTTCGCCGCCGAGAACCTGACCATCGCCAACGACTTCGTGGAGAACTCCTCGGGCGTCGACCAGCAGGCGGTGGCGCTGCACCTGAACGCCGACCGGGCGGTGCTGCGCAACGTCCGGCTCCTCGGTGACCAGGACACCTTCCTGGTCAACGACAAGACCCGCGCGTACGTGGTCGGCTCCTACGTCGAGGGCACCGTCGACTTCATCTTCGGCGGCGGCACGATCGTCGTCGACAGCAGCTCGATCTACGAGAAGCGGTCGACCGGTGGACCGATCACCGCCGCCCGGACGCCGGCCAGCAAGACGTACGGGATGCTGATCTACCGCTCGACGATCACCGGGGCGACGAACAACACCACCCAGCTCGGTCGTCCGTGGGGGCCGGACGCCCAGGTCCTCTACCGCGAGTCGACGCTCAGCGCGACCATGAAGACCGCCCAGCCCTGGATCGACATGTCCGGCAACGTGTGGCAGAACGCGCGGTTCCGTGAGTACCGCAACACCGGGCCCGGTGCCGGCACCAACGGCAACCGTCCCCAGCTCAGCGACGCCCAGGCGGCCACCTACACGCCGCAGCGCTACCTGGCCGGCAGCGACGGCTGGAACCCGATGTGAGCGTCCGACCGACGGCGGACGAGCCTCACCCGAGGTGACCCCGGTCCCCGCGTCGGGTTCCGACGCGGGGACCGGACGGTCCGCAGCACGGGCCGGTCAGTCGGCCGACCGGCCTGGCCCGTGCTGCGCAGGTGCCCTCGCGCTCCTCGATGAGGGCGCGACGCAGTCGTTGCCGCTCGCGGCGGATGACCAGGAACTCGGTGCCGGCCTCCCCGACGAGGGTGGGCATGTGCTTGAACCCCAGGGCCAGCAGCATGATGCCGGCGATCATCGGCAGGTGCGGGTGCCCGCCACCACCACCGCGAGGGCGGAGGCGACCAGCAGGCCGACCGAGTTGGTCAGCCGGGAGCCGGCGATGCCGACCGCGGTCAGCACCTCCCCGAGGGCGGTGATGACGATCAGGTCGTGCCGTTCGGTCCAGTGCCGGGCGGGGAAGATCATGCGCGGCGGCAGTGGCAGGGCCTGGCCGACGACGTAGTCGACGATGCCGGCCAGCACCCACAGCAGCACCTGCGCGGCGATTGTCCGGTCGGTGGGCAGCGCGGTGCGCGGCAGCAGCGCCGCGCCGGTCAGCAGGCCGGCGGCCAGGACCGGGGGCACGGTGAGCGCCAGGACGTCGCGGGCCCGCAGCTGCGGCGACGAGTACAGGCGCAGGCCCAGGTAGCAGCAGCGTACGGCGAGATGGCAGCCCGACGCGGGTATTGGCGACGCAGGGTGAGCCCGCCGCGCCCAAGGGTGCAATGTTTTGCGGATCATTGCCGGCAGATGTCGAAAACTTTGCCGCAAGGTCTTGCAAAACCTTTCATCGATGCCGCATCGTCTTCTCCACCGGACGGCCGTCCCACCGCCCAGCGCCTCTTCGACCCCCGGAAGTAGGTCCACTCCCGATGTCCGCACCCCGCGTTTCCCGGGGAACCCGTCTGCGACGGGGCCTCCTCGCCCTCGCTGTCACCGCCTCCTCCCTCGCCGCGCTGAGCGCGCTGCCGGCCACCGCCCCCGCGACCGCCGCCGTAGCCCTCAACGACAGCGAGGTCACCGCCAACCTCTGGGAATGGAACTGGCGCTCCGTCGCCGCCGCGTGCACCGACCACCTTGGTCCGGCCGGCTACGGCGCGGTGCAGGTCGCCCCGCCGCAGGAGTCGGTCAGCCTGCCGAGCAGCGCCGACGGCGTCCACCCCTGGTACGAGGTGTACCAGCCGGTCTCCTACCGGCTGGAGAGCCGGTTCGGCACCCGGCAGCAGTTCGCCGACATGGTCACCACCTGCCACAACGCCGGCGTGCGGGTGTACGTCGACGCGGTGGTCAACCACATGGCCGGCGCCAACAACCCCGAGTCGGTCGTCGGGTACGCCGGCACCGATTTCTCCGGCCCCGGTTACAGCTTCCCCGCCGTGCCCTACGGCACCGGCGACTTCCACCGCCCGGGTGACAACTGCCCGACCTCCGGTGCGATCAACGACTGGAACAACGAGGCCCAGGTGACCAGCTGCGAGCTGCTGTCCCTGACCGACCTCTACACCGAGAAGGACAGCGTCCGCACCAAGGTCGCCGGCTTCCTCAACGACCTGGTCGGCCTCGGGGTCGACGGGTTCCGGGTGGACGCGGTCAAGCACGTCAAGAAGGACGACTTCGCCGCGATCCTCGGCAAGGTGCGCAACACCACCGCCGAGAACAAGCGCCCGTACGTCGCCCAGGAGATCTTCGACGGGGCCAGCAACGACGCCCTCAAGGCCCGCGCCTTCACCGGCAACGGCGACGTGCTCGACTTCGGGTACGCCAAGGGCCTGAAGTCGGCGTTCCAGGGCTCGATCGCCAACCTGGCCAACGTCGGCAGCTGGAACCTCGACGCGCCGAGCGCCAACGTGTTCGCCATGGTCACCAACCACGACCTGGAGCGCGACGGGGTGGTGCTGTCCTACCGCGACGGCAGCGACTACGTCCTGGCCAACTACTTCGCGCTGGCCTACCCGCACGGCAAGCCGTCGGTCTACGACAGCTTCACCTGGTCCAACCGCAACCAGTCGCCGCCCGCCGACGGCAACGGCTACGTCACCGACACCGTCTGCGGCAACAGCTGGAACTGCCTGACCCGGTCCACCGGGATCAAGGGCATGGTCGGCTGGGCGAACACCGCGAAGTCGGTCCGGACCGTCTCCGACTTCACCGTGGTCAACAGCAACGTCATCGGCTTCCACCGGGGCGACCGGGCCTGGATCGGGATCAACGACTCCGGTTCCGCCAGCACCGCCACCTTCACCACCGGCCTGGCCGACGGGTCGTACTGCGACGTGATCTCCGGGGCGCGCGGCGGGTCCGGCTGCACCGGCACGACGGTGACCGTCAGCGGTGGCCGGGCCACCGTGCAGATCCCCGCCAACGGCGCGGTGGCGCTGCACGTCAACGCGAAGAGCGGCCCGGCGACCACGCCCACCGCCACCCCGACGCCCACGGCCAGCGCCACGCCGACGCCGACCGCGCCGGCCGGCACGGTCGCCACCACCTTCACCGTCACCGCGTCCCTCGCCGGTGGTCAGGACGCCTACGTGGTCGGCAGTGTCCCGGCGCTGGGTTCGTGGGCCCCGGCCGCCGCGGTCAAGCTGACCGCGCTGGGCGGGGGGACGTACCGGGCGGTGGTCAACCTGCCGGCGGCCACGGCGGTGGAGTTCAAGTTCCTCAAGAAGACCACGGCCGGTGTGGTGACCTGGGAGTCGGGGAGCAACCGGACGTTGACCACGCCGGGCAGCGGCACCGCGTCGGTCACCGACACCTTCCGGGGTGACCCGGCCGGCACGCAGGGGGCGTCGTTCACGGTCAACGCCACCACCTCGTACGGGCAGAACGTCTTCGTGGTGGGCAGTGTCGCGGCGCTGGGCTCGTGGAACCCGGCGAACGCGGTGGCGCTCTCCTCGGCGGCGTACCCGCTGTGGCGGGCCACGGTCGCCCTGCCGGTGAACACGACGTTCGAGTACAAGTACCTGAAGAAGAACCCCGACGGCACGGTGACCTGGGAGTCCGGGGGCAACCGCAGCGCCACCGTCGGGTCGACCGGCTCGTGGAGCGCCAACGACACCTGGCGGTGACGCCGGGCGGGTGCGGCGGCCGGTCCCCTTCCCGGGGGTCGGCCGCCGCGCCGTCGGTGCCGGGTGCACCGCCCGGCGGTGGGGTGCAACGGGAGAGTTGCGGGCGACATGTTGACGACAGTCGATGCATGCTCGTATCGTCCGGGAAAGCGCTTTCTCTGAGCCGCCACCCCGTCCGCCCACCGTCGGAGGTACGCCTCATGCGACCGTCCCACCAGCGTCGGCTGGCCCTGCTGTTCGCCGCGGTGCTCGTCCCCGTGGTCGCCCTCCTGGTCGGACCGGTCACCACCGCCTCCGCCGCCACCGCGTTCTGCGACGACTTCACCGACGGCGACACCGCCGGCTGGTCGAAGTCGGGTGGCACCTGGACGGTCGTCACCGACGGCTCCCCGGCCGTCCGGCAGTCCAACGCCGGCAGCGAGAACGCCCGGCTCTTCGCCGGCAGCAGCGGCTGGGCCGACTACCTCGTCCAGGCCAGGGTGAAACCGCTCAGCCTCGGCACCGGCGGCCAGGTCGGCCTGCTGGCCCGCGCGTCCGGGTCGACGCGCTACTACCGGCTGGCGCTGCTGCCCGGCAACCAGGTGCAGTTGCAGGCGGTGAACGGCGGCGCGGTCACCGTGCTGGCCGGCATCGTCCACCCCGTGACCACCGGCACCTGGCACACCCTCGTCGTCGAGGTCGTCGGCAGCACCGTGCGGGGCCGGGTCGACGGGGTCTTCGTCGGCGAGGTCACCAGCTCGCTGATCGGAGCCGGCCGGATCGGGTTGCAGACCGCGTACTCGTCGGCGTCCTTCGACGACGTCCTGGTCAGGGACAACGACGTTCCGCCGACCACCCCGCCCGCCCCCACCCACACCCCGCCGCCGAGCCCGACCACACCCCCGGTGACCCCGCCGGCCACCACGCCGCCGTCGACCCCGCCGCCCACCAGCCCGCCCACCGTCCCGCCGCCCGGGACCGTCGTGCTGGTGGTGGCCACCGACGGCGACGACGCCAACCCCGGGACGCTGGCCCGGCCGTTGCGCACCATCCAGCGCGCGCACGACCTGGCCGAGCCCGGCACCACCATCGCGGTACGCGGCGGCACCTACGCGCCGACCAGCACCATCAAGATCCTCAAGGACGGTACGTCGTACCAACCGATCACCCTGATGAACTACCAGGGTGAGAAGGTGGTCATCGACGGTGAGAACATGCCGTACACGCCGGGCGCGGTGGGTTCCAGCATCCCCCGGGCCGACCGGGGCGCGCTGCACGTCGAGGCCGACTGGTGGCGGTTCGTCGGCCTGGAGATCGTCCACGGCCCGTACGGCATCTTCGGCGTCGACACCAACTACGGCAGGTACGAGCGCCTGGTCACCCGGGACAACTACGAGTCCGGGCTGCACCTGCAGGGCGCGTCCAGCGGCAACCGGATCATCAACCTGGACAGTTACGGCAACCGGGACCCCCGCAAGAACGGCGAGAGCGCCGACGGGCTGGCCATCAAGGAGGGCTCGGGCCTCGACAACCGGGTGAGCGGTGCGCGGCTGTGGCGCAACTCCGACGACGGGTTCGACGCCTGGCTGTTCCAGTCGCCGATCCTGATCGAGGACAGCGTCTCCTACGACAACGGCTACAACTACTGGAACCTGCCCGACTACGCCGGCGACGGCAACGGCTTCAAGCACGGTGGCGGCAACGACCCGCGCCCCGCCGTCGACCACGTCACCCGCAACAGCATGGCCTGGGGCAACTCGGCCGGCGGCTTCATCGACAACGGCAACCCCGGCACGCTGCTGTTCGACCGCAACACCGCGTGGCGCAACGGCAAGGCCGGTTTCGACGTGTCCCGTTCCACCTCCCGGCTCAGCCGCAACCTGGCCGTCGGCAACACCCCCGACGTCTCGCCCGGCTCCTCGACCGGGACCGACAACTCCTGGAACCTGGGCGGCACCTGGCCGCTGGTCAGCACCGACCCGTCGACCATCACCGGCCCCCGGGCGGCCGACGGGTCCATCCCGCCGTCTCATTTCCTGCGCCCGGTCGACGCTGCCGACGTGGGTGCCCGGCTCTGAGCCACCCGACCGGGTCGTGCTCCCGCCCGCACCGGCGGGAGCACGACCGACCCGTCCGGGCGGCCCGGCCCGGCGGCCCCCGACCGGCGTGGTCGGGGCCGGCCGGGCGGTGCGGCGTCGCCCGACGGGGACTCAGCGGCCCTGGAGGGCGCGTACGTTGTCGCCGAAGGTCCAGCCCTTGGACCCGTCCCAGTTCACCGACCAGGTCATCATCCCCTTCAGGCCGCCCCGGTAGGTGTTCCAGGCCTGCGCCACCGAGGCCGGTGCCAGGTAGCCGCCGCCGGCGCCGGGCTGCGCGGGCAGGCCGGGGACCTGCTTGTCGTACGGGACGCGGATGGTGGTGCCCTGGATGACCAGGCCGGCGTTGAGGCAGTCGGTCTGGGCGGTGAAGCCCGCCACCGTCCCGGCCGGGTACGAGTCACCGGCGCAGCCGTACATGCTGCCGTTGTAGTACTGCATGTTCAGCCACCAGAGCCGCCCGTTGTCGACGTACCGCTTGATGACCGGCAGGTACGCGCCCCAGATGGAGCCGTAGGTGACGCTGCCGCCGGTGACGTACGCGGTCTCCGGTGCCATGGTCAGGCCGAAGCCGGCCGGCATCTGGGCCAGCACGCCGTCGATGATGCGGATCAGGTTGGCCTGCGAGGTGGACGGCCGGGTGATGTCGCCGCTGCCGGTCAGCCCGGTCTCGATGTCGATGTCGATGCCGTCGAAGTGGTACCGCTTGAGGATCGGCACGACGGTGGCGACGAACCGGTCGGCGACGGCGGCCGAGCCGAGGTCGATGCCGGCGGTGGCGCCGCCGATCGACAGCAGCACAGTCAGCCCGGCGGCCTTGGCCTGGCACATCTCGGTCGGGGTGGGCACCCGGACGGTGGCGTCCATGCCGTCCTCCCAGAGCACCGTGCCGTCGGCGCGGATCACCGGGAAGGCGGCGGTGACCACGTTGTAGCCGTGCCCGGTGATCCGGGGGTCGGTGATCGGGATCCAGCCCAGCGGCGGGTGGACGCCGTTGGCCGCGCCGTCCCAGTTCTCCCAGTAGCCCTGGAGCACCTTGCCGGTCGGCCGGGGCTTCAGCGCGCAGCCCGTGCCGTCGGGCGGCGGCGTCGTCGTGCCGGGGGTGGGCGTGGCGGTGGGTGTCGGGGTCGGGGGACGGGTGGGCGTGGCGGTGGGTGTCGGCGACGGCGTGGGGGAGGGTGTGCCGGTGCAGGTGCCGAGGTCCCGCCAGAGCGCGGGCACGGCGGCCGGGTTCCAGCCTGCGCCGGCCGGCGGGGTGTGGGTCACCAGCGACTCGTAGAGGCGGCCGAGGTAGCTGATCCGGGTGCCGGCCGGGTAGCTGACGCCCTCGACCCAGGCCGGTGCGGAGCAGGCCGCCAGGACGCGGGCGTTCCCCGTGGTGGTGGTCGGTGCGGCGAAGCCGTTCGCGGCGGGCAGCGCGGCGGCGAGCAGCACCGCGCCGGCCAGTACGGCCGTCGTCCCGGGTCGAAGTTGCATGACATACCTCCTCGTCGATGGCGGGGAGGTTATCAGTTAAGTTTGTTAAATGTAAATGCCCGACTGCCGACGGGGTCGCGCCGCCGCCCGCCCCGGGCGGTCGTGCGGGCGGCGGCGCGTGTCTCAGGGGATCGGATTCCAGCCGTCGGTGCCGGCCAGGTAGCGCTGCGGGGTGTAGGTCGACGCCTGCGCGTCGGTCAACTGTGGCCGGTCGACGGTGACCGTCGACCCGGGACCGTCGTTGCGGTACTCGGAGAACCGGGCGTCACGCCAGGAGAAGCCGGACATGTCGCTCCACGGGGAGTCCTTCACGTGCGCACCGAGCACGCTGTCGCGGAACACCACCTGCCCGATCGCGTTGACGTCCCCGCTCGGGTGCCACGGTCGGCCCAGGTGCACGCTCTGCGCCGCCGCCGAGTCGGTGGTCAGGTCACAGCCCGTGAAGAGCAGCCCGTACGGGTTGCCGATCATGGTGGACGGTGCGGTGACGTACCCGTTGTTGCTCGTCGAGCCCCGGCTGAGCGATCGGATCTCGCAGTGGTCGAAGACCCCGGTGCCCCGGCCGAAGACGAAGTCGACGTCGCCCTCGACGTAGCAGTCCCGGAAGTACGCCCGGCCGACCGCGTCGACGGAGGCGCTGTTGTGGTAGAGGGTGTCCTGGTTGCCGAGGAACCGCACGTCGTCGAAGACCAGCCGGTCGGCCCGGGTGAGCACGGCCACCGCCTGCTCGGCGCTGTAGTCGTGCGCCGCCTCGTCGAAGTCGTTGGCGAAGGTCAGGTGCCGGGCGGTGAAGTCGTTGCCGTCGATGGTCACCGAGGCGCTGCCCGACGTGCCGTACGTGCCACCGCCCGGCTTCGGGGTGCCCGAGGCGTTGTCATAGACGATCACCACGTCCCGGGCGTCCCCGGTCGACCCGACGAACGACACGTACGGCTTGCCGGCCGGGACCGTCACCCGTTCCCGGTAGGTGCCCGGCCGGATGGTGATGGTGTACCGGCTCGTGTTGCCCACCGGCACCGCGTCCACCGCCGCCTGCACGCTGGTGAAGTCCCCGCTGCCGTCCCGGGCGACCACCGAGGACCCCTCGGCCGGCCCGGTGGGCGTGGGCGTCGGGCCGGTGGGCGGCGGGGTGTCCGACGGGGTGGCGGTGGGGGTGCCGCCGGGGGTCGGCGTCGCGCCGGTCGGGGTGGTCGTGGGGCTCGGTGGCGCACTGGTCGGGGCGGGTTCGCCCCGGGTCACCAGCACGTCGTCGAAGCGGGCGGTGGCGTTGCCGGTCTGCACGCCGATCCGGCCGGTCGCGGTAAGCGTGCCGGTGCCGGAGCCGACCGGGACGCCGTCGACCCAGCCGCGTACCACCGTCCCGGCGACCTCGATCCGCAGGGTGTGCCAGCCGCCCGCCGTCACCGGGTGGGACACCGTGCCCAGCGGGGTGACCCGGCCGCTGCGTACCGCCTCCAGCCGGACCTGGTCGCCGGCCGACAGGGCGAGCCGGTAGTAGCTGGTCGCGCCGCTGGCGCGGGCCAGCAGCGCGACCATGCCGTTGCCGGGCAGGGTCAGCGGCTTCACCCGGGCCTGCACGACCTGGTCGGCCCACGACGCGCTGCCGGCGAACAGCCGGGCGTCGCCGGTGTCGGCCCTGGCCTGCTGCAACGCCGGGCTGTCGTCGGCGGCCACCGACCAGGTGCCGCCGGACCTCGACCAGCCGGCCAGGTCGCCGTCGGTGAAGTCGTCGCTGAACAACGGCGCGGCGTGGGCCACCCGCGCGCCGCCGAACTGGGTGAGGGCGAGCAGTACGGCGGTGAGCGCCGCGACGGTGACGGCGAGTGGGCGGAGGCGCTTCGTGCGCATGGCGGATGAACCTCCGGGGACGGGGATGGAGGTGGGAGACAGTACGTGAAAGCGCTTTCCTGGCGCACCGTAACTCCGCCCATACGCGACTGTCAATGCGCAGCGACCGCCGGAAACGGGTGTCCGTCCCGGCTGCGCGGACCCCTCAGCCCATCCCGAGGGCGGCGGCGAGTTGGCGGAGGGTCGGCGGGGCGTCAGGCTCACGGGCCACCCGGGCGAGCACGTCCCGGCCCGCCGGGCGGTGCCGGATCTCGGCGGGCGCGATCCGGTCCGCGTCGACCAGGATCCGGCCGGCCCCGGCCGGATCCGCGTGGTGCAGATGGGCGCGGGCCGCATCGACCAGGTACGCGGCCCGGTGCTCGACGGGCAGCCACCGCCAGCCGTCCCGCCGGGTGACCGCCTCGTGTCGGGCCAGCGCGCCGTGGGCGTCGCCCAGTTCGACGGCCGTGGCGGCGCGCGCCACCGCCACGGCCGTCGGTCCGAAACCGGTCCGGTGGTGGTCGTGCCCGTCACCGACGAACGTGGCCAGGTCGTCGGCCTCGTCGAGCAGGTCGGCCACCGCCGCGTCGTCGCCGTGGGTGGCGGCGGCCAGGGCCGCCTGGAGGAGCAGCGTCCCGCACAGGGACAGCTCCGGGGATACGTCGCACCCGATCACCGGCGGGGCGATCCGGTACGCGGCGGCCAGCATCGCCGACTTCGCCACCCGCACCTCACCGGAGGCGCGCAACACCTGGCCGAGCTGCACCGCTGCGGCGGCGACCAGAACGGAATCGTCGGTCGCGGTGCCCATCGCCCGATCGACCGCCAGCCACGCCAGCTCCGGCGCGGCCAGCTTGACCAGCAGCGACGCCGTGACCCGGTACGTCTCCACCAGCGGCCCCCGGCCCGCCACCGGATCGGCGGCGTGGGCGCGTTCCGCGTCGGCCAGCAGTTCCGGCAGCAGCGCCACCACCTGGGGATAGCTGGCGTGCTGGAAGGTCGTCCAGGCGTGGGCCACCCGCCGGGCCACCTGGCCGGCGGGTGGCACCGGCCGACTGCCCGCCGGGCGGGCCAGCGGGATGTCGTAACCGGGAGAGGGCCACCCGGATCCGCGCGACGTCCGCCGTCCACCCGGTCACCTCGGCCGACCGGGCGTCCCGACCGAGCAGCACCCCCGGGTCGATGCGCAGCACGGCGGCGATGTGCTGGAGCGTCGACACCTTGTCCAGCGTGCGGACACCCCGTTCGATCTTGTCCACCCAGCTCTTCGACTTGCCCAACCGGTCGGCGAACACCTGCTGCGACAACCTGCGCCGGCCCCGCCAGTACGCCACCCGCCGCCCCACCGGCAACAACTCACTACTGTCCACGACGCCACCGCCGGTCGGGTACGGCCCGGGTGGTCTCCTCGGCCGGTATCCGTTCGGCGTCGGCCTGGGCGAGAAGCCGTTGCCTCGCCTCCTCGTGCTCCGCCGCCTGGATCTGCTCGCCTCGGCTCGCTGCCGGCTTGTCGCCCTGGTCCCGCATGTCGCCTCCATCGGTAGGGGCGCGGCGGCACGTTCCTGAGATGACATCACGCCGCGTCCTGCGTCGGTCACCAACTTCAACGAGCAGGTCACCCGAACACAGGTTGTCGTGACTCAGGGCGATGACACAGGTGCGAATGGTGCGATTCGATGATCGTGACGCATCAACTCGGACGTGCCGTACCAGCTCAGCGCGCGCCGCCCGTCAGCTCGGCCAGCTCCGCCAGCTCGTCCGTCATCGCTCGACGGCGACCCGTGACGATGGTGTCCACGATGTCCCCCGCGTACCGCTGCTGCCGCAGCCAGGTGGGGGCGGTGTCCCGCAACTGAGTCAGCACCGCCGTGGCCTTCCCGTACCGCCGCAACTGCGCATAAGCCCATGCCAGGTCCAGTCGATGCCGCCGCCACGCCGACGCGCTGATGGTGGGCACCGGGGGCACCAGCGCGGACAGCTCCAGCACCCGGCCCGCATCCCCGGCCACGGCTGCCGCCTCCACCCGTTGCATCTGCACCTTGGCGTCGTCGAACCCGCCCACCAGCATCAGGTGATCCGATGCCGGCACCCGCTCGCCGATCCGGGCTGCCGCCGCGGCGGCGACGCCGATGAGATCGGCCACCTCGTCCGGCCGGTTGTCCCGGGCGTGCGCGGCGGCGGCGCTCAGCAGCAGCCACCCCCAGGCGGCCAGCTCTTCCGGGGCTGCCCGAGACAGTCGCGGCTCCACCTCGTCGGCGGTCACCACCGCCAACCCGGCCGACTCGCCAATTCGTCCCTGCCGCATCAGCAGCCAGCACATCGTCCGAATGACGGTGGCCGCCACCACCCGGTTCGCGGACCGCTGGGCGGCGTCGAGCGCTGCCGACAGTGCGGTCTGCGCCAGGTCATCGGCCCGCAGTTGGATCAGCAGACCACCCGCCAGGTGCTGGGCGCGGGCCAGTAGGTCGTACGCTTCGTGCTGCCGGTCACTCCCCACGAGCCCGACGGCGGCACGTACGTTCACCAGCAGCGGCGGCACCACCCGCAGCGCGACCGCGTAGTCACCGGCATGGTAGACGTGGTCGGCGGCGTGCAGATTCCGTCTGAGCGTGTCGAGGTCGGGGGGTTCGTCCGCCGGCACGACGAGCGGAGCGCCGTCGATCCCCCGCACCGGGGCCACCACTCGGCGGATCTCCGCCAGTGACAACTGTCGGTGACCCGGCTCCCCGCGCGCGGCGGCCTGCGACGCGTCGCCCAACAGCGCGGACGTCGAGACTCCCAGGGCGCGGGCGAGCGCGTGCAGCGTATCGAGGCGAGCCGCGCCCCGGCTGCCCTGCTCCAGCTTCCGAATCACCTCGACGCTGATGCCCGACCGTTCGGCAAGCTGCTCCTGCGTCAGCCTCGCCTCACGACGGATCTCCGCGAGACGATCACCCACTGTCGGTATAGCCATGCCGTCTCCTGCCAGCGCGAGGAGCAACCGCCGCCGGCTCGCCCGGGAGGCTGCCACTTCGGACGGTACACCTCGCACCGATCGCATGAGGTGTCCGGGTGGTTACCGTACGCGTTGTCCTCGGTGGATGCCTCGGCGCGGTGTGATCAGTCCTCGGTCTGGGGGCCGAGCAGGCGGATCTCCTCGATGTCCAACGTCGCCTGCACCTCCCGCAGCACGCTGTCGTCGATCTCGTTGTTGTCGCGCAACCGGGTCACCTCGCGGCGCTTGTGTTCCAGCACCCCCAGCCGCAGCCGGGTGTCCAGCTCCTGTGCCCGGTCGGCCTCGTCTCCGCCGCCGGTCGCCGTCACCAGGTCCAGGTGCCGCTGGTAGTCGGCGCGCAACCGGTCCACGGCCGCCGCGTCGACGGCGAGGTCGGCGGCGACGTCCGGCAGCGCCGCCAACGCCACCTCGGTGGTCCGGCGGCGGGCGTGCCGGACCTCGTCGCCACGCGCCTCGTCGCCGCGCAGGCCGGCCCAGCGGGCCACCGCCGGCAGGGTGGTGCCCTGCACCAACATGATCGACACGATCGCCACGGCGGTGCAGAAAATGATCAGATCCCGTTCCGGCACCGGCGTGTGCGTGGTGGCCGTGGTCACCGGCACCGCGAGGGCGGCGGCCAGCGACACCGCCCCCCGGAACCCCGCCCAGCCGGCCGCCACCCGCACCCGCCGGCTCACCGTGGCACCCCGGCCCACCACCGGCAGGCCGTAGGAGAACAGCTGCAACCACACCAGCCGGACCACCACCACCATCAGGGTGACCGAGGCGGCGATCGCCACCGACCGCATCAGCGAGGTGCTGGTCACGTGGTTCACCGCCCGGGGGATCTGCATCCCCAGCAGCACGAACAACGCCCCGTTGATCAGGAAGGTGGACAGGTCCCAGAAGGCGTACGCCAACACCCGGGACCGGGCCCGGATGATCCTCGGGCTGGCGTACGACAGCAGCAGCCCGGCGACCACGACGGCGAGCACCCCGCTGGCGTGCACCACCTCGGCGAGCAGGAACGCGGCGAACGGGGTGAGTACGCTCAGCGCGCCCTCGCGCAGCGGGTCGTCCAGCCGGCGGCGGATCAGCACCACGACCAGGCCGACGACCAGCCCGGCGGCGACGCCTCCGCCGGCCGAGCCGACGAACCGGCCCAGGAAACCGAACACCCCCGGCGCGGTGCCACCGACGATCAACCCGACCGTCACCGAGAACAGCACCAGCGCGGTGCCGTCGTTGACCAGGCTCTCCGCCCGCAGGGTGGTCAGGATCCGGCGGGGCATCCGCTTCGCCAGGCCGGCCACCGCCGCCGCGTCGGTGGGGGCGAGCACCGCGCCCAGCACCCAGGCCGCCTGCGGGCTCATCCCCAGCCCCTTGGCGACCAGCGCCACCGCCACCATGGTCACCACCACCAGCGCCACCGCCAGCGAGGCGATCACCAGCAGGTTCGCCCGGATCTCCCGCAGGCTGATCACCAGGCTCTCCCGGTAGAGCACGGCCGGCAGGAAGAGCAGCAGCACCACGTCCGGTTGGAGCACCACGTCCGACAGGGGCGGCAGCAGCGCCAGCAGCCCGCCCATGGTGATCAGCAGCACCGGCGGGGCCACCCGGTACCGGCCGCCGATGGTGGTGCCGACCAGCACGGTGGCGGCCAGCACCACGATCAGGACCAGGACCTCCACGGCACCCCCCGCCTCCACCCGACATGCTGGTACGAAGTCGGCGGCGAGGCGGGGAGAATCCGGGATCTGCCCGGACCGGGTCAGGTGACCCGGGACGGCTCCGCCGGCACCTCGGTCCAGGCCCGCCGCTCGGCGAGGTCCCGCAGCCGGTCCATCGCGTCCCACACGTCGACGTGCCGGGTGTAGAGCGCCGCCGGGCCGAGCCGTAGCCGGTCGGGCACCCGGTAGTCGCCGACCACCCCGGCGTCGACCAGGGCCCGGGAGATCCGCAGCGCCTCCGGGTGGTGCAGCGACACGTGTCCGCCGCGCCGACGCGGGTCGCGCGGGGAGGCGAGCTGGAAACCGTGCGGGACGAGCCAGGCGTCGGCCAGTTCGATGATCAGCTCGCCGAGGCGTAGCGACTTCTCCCGCACCCGGTCCATCCCGGCGTCGGCCAGCACGTCCAGGGCCGGGTCGAGGGCGGCCATCCCGAGCACCGGCGGGGTGCCCGCCAGGAACCGCTCCGGGCCGGGCGCGGGATCGTAGCCGGCCCCCATCCGGAACTGGTCGCGCTGGCCGAACCAGCCCCAGATCGGCTGGCGCAGCGACTCCTGCAACTCCCGCCGGACATAGAGGAAGGCCGGTGCGCCGGGGCCGCCGTTGAGGTACTTGTAGGTGCAGCCGACCGCGAGGTCGACCCCGGCGGCGGTCAGCTCCAGCGGCACCGAGCCGACCGCGTGCGACAGGTCCCACAGCACCAGCGCGCCGACCCGGCGGGCCGCGTCGGTCACCGCCGCGACGTCCAGCAAGGCCCCGCAGCGGTACGACACCGCCGAGAGCACCACCAGCGCCACGTCCTCGGTCAGCGCCGCTGCCAGGGTGTCCGGGTCCAGCCCCTCGTCGAGGTCGGAGGGGAGTAGCCGCAGGGTGTGCCCGCGCTGGGCGGCCAGCCCCTCGAGCAGGTACCGGTCGGTGGGGAACTCCTCGGCGTCGGCCAGGATCGTGCCCCGGCCCGGCCGGGCGTCGAGGGCGGCGGCGGCCAACTTGTAGAGGTTGACCGAGGTCGAGTCGGAGACGATCACCTCGCCGTCGCGGGCGCCCAGCGCGTGGGCGGCGATCCGGTCACCGATGCGGCGTGGCCACTCGATCCAGGTCGGCCAGCTGCGGACCAGCTCGGTGCCCCAGCCGTCGCCGACCAGGCCGGCCAGGTGGTCGCCGGTGGCGGCGGGCAGCCGGCCCAGCGAGTTGCCGTCGAGATAGAGCAGGTCGTCCACCACGAACCGGTCCCGCAGGCCGGCCAGCGGATCGGCGGCGTCCCGTTCCTGCGCGTCGTGCCGGGATGTCGGTGCGGTCATGGTGTCCTCCCTCCGCCCGGGGACACCCGGGCCGATGCAGGCTAGCCGATCGCCTGGTCGGCCCACCCCGGCCGGTGCCCCAGGCACCGCAGGCCAGCGCCCCGGCGTCGGGGAAGCGCCCGGCCGCCCCCGGGCTGTGCCGCGTACCCCGGGCGGGTCGGCGGTCGGTCAGCGGACCGGGACGGTGGCGGTGACGGTGGCCTGGTCGATGTCGCTGGTGCGGACGGTGAACCGG
Organism: Micromonospora sp. CA-248260; assembly: GCF_050942205.1. NCBI lineage: Bacteria > Bacillati > Actinomycetota > Actinomycetes > Micromonosporales > Micromonosporaceae > Micromonospora > Micromonospora sp. CA-248260. The sequence continues at coordinate 3,394,354 of NZ_CP192021.1, forward strand.
ATCGTCCAGTCCCCGCGCGCCGGCAGGCTGATCTCGGCGCTGCCGTGGTGCGGCTCCGGGGTGTCCACCGGCACGGCCATCGGTTCGATCCCGGCCGCCGGCAGGGCGAGGCTGACCGTCCACTGGACCACCGGCAGCGGCTGCCCCTGCGGGGTGTAGACGTAGGCGTGCAGCGAGTTCGGCACCCCCACCCGTACCGGATAGATGTCGAACTGGAGGGTGTAGGTGCCGCTGGTCAGGGTCTGCGCGACGCCCTCGCGGGTGGCGCGGGCGGCCTCGGTGTCGGCGGTCCGACCGGGCGGGGTCTGCACCAGCACGGCGGTCAGTGCCAGCACCACCGCCGTGGCGGCGAGTTCCACCCCGGCGGCCCGCGCGACCCGGCCCGGCCGGTCGGCGGCCCGGCCGTCGCGCACCGCCCGGCGTTGCCAGGCGGCGACGCCGAGCACGGCGGCGAGCAGGGCCGCCTTGGCGCACAGCAGCCGACCGTAGGTGGTGCCGACCAGCGCGCCGGGCCGGCCGAGTTCGATCGCGGCCTGCCCGACGCCGGAGGCGACCAGCCAGCCCACCGCGACGGTCGCCCACCGCGACCAGGCCGGCAGGATGCGGCCCAGCACCCGCCGGTGCGTGCCGCGCAGCACGAACACCGCCAGGGTGACCAGCCCGCCCAGCCAGACGCTCATCCCGGCCAGGTGCACCACGTCGGCGAGGATGCTCACCGGCGGCAGGGGCGTGGCCACCGGGTGCCCGGCCAGCGGCCAGGTCACCAGCCCGGCCAGACCCACCACCGCGAGCGCCGTCCGCCGTCCGCGCCCGGCCCGCCCGCCGGCCACCGCCGCCAGCAGCCCGGCGGCGATCGCGGCGAGCGCCAGCCGGGCCCCGAGCACCGGCCCGACGTCGCTGCCCGCCACCGCCGTCAGGTCACCACGCGACAGACCGCCCACCGGAACCCCGACCATGTCGGCGGCCTGCGCCACCCACGTCCCGGCGGTGCCGACGGCCACCAGCGCCAGGCCGACGTACCCGGTGACGGTCACCGCGCGACGGCGGCGACGGCGCGGCCAGCGCACCGCGCCGAACAGGGTGGGGCCGACCGCCAGCACCAGGCCCAGGTAGCCGACGTACCGGGCGGCGGGGGTCCACCCGCCGGAGGGGCGCTCGTCCACGCTGACCGGCTCCGGGGGCGTCGCCGACGGCGCACCGGCCGAGTAGGCGAAGCTGCCGGCGACCGGGTGGCTGTCCGCCGAGATCACCCGGTAGCTGACCAGGTACGTGCCGAGCGGCCGGTCCGGCACCCGCACCGGGATGCGCAGCGTGGCCCCGTCCGCGACCGGCTCCCCGGCGGTGACCCGCCGCCCGTCCGGGCCGAGCACCTGCACCCGGCCGATGACCGGGGAGACCGACTCGCTGAAGACCAGCACCACCTCCGCGGGCGGGGCACCGATCACCGCGTCCCGGACCGGGCTGGTGGCGACCAGCGCGGCATGGGCGGCGGCCGGGGTCGCCGGGGTCAGCGGTACGGACAGCAGCGCGAGGAGCAACCCCAGCAGCACGGCGGAACGGGTGGTACGCACGCACAGTGGTTCGTATTTCGTGATCACATGGTTCAACCGTCGCCGGAACGATTCGGCTCACCGGTCGGGTGCTGGTGCAGGGCGAGGGTCAGCAGGAGGCGGGCGTCCGGGTCGTCGAGGGCCGGGCCGAACAGGCCGCGCAGCTGCCGCATCCGGTAGCGGACCGTCTGCGGGTGGGTGTGCAGGTCCTCGGCGACGGCGACCACCTGACCCTGCCGGCGCAGCCAGCCGTGCAGCGTTTCGGCCAGGGCCCGGCGGGTGATGGGCCGCAGCCCGGCCAGCGGGGCCAGCACCGTGCCGGCGAGGTGCCCGGCCAGGCCCGGCTCCCAGGCGGTGAGCAGGGTGAGCAGGTGGTCGTCGCAGGACACCACCGGGTCCGGGCCGAGCGCGCCCTGCTGGTGCAGGGCCAGCGCCCGGCGGGACAGCCGGTACGACAGCCGCGCCCGCTGCCGCTGCACCGTCGGCCCGAGCGCGGCCCGTCGCCCGACCAGCGCCTGCCGGGCCCGGTCGAGCCGTCCCGGCGTACCGGGATCGGGCAGCACCACCCGGATGGCGTCGCCGACGACGGCGGCCAGCGCCCCCGCGCCGATGCCCCGGGCCACGTGTTCGGCGTCGGTGCCGTCGACGCTGCACACGGCCACGGTCGCCGGCAACGGCCAGCGGGCCGCGTCGGCGGCGGCGTGCAGCACCGCCCCGGTCGGCGGGTCGGGCTGCACGAGGAGGGTGACCAGCCGGCGTCGGGTGGTGGCCCAGTCCTGGGCGGTGTCCCGCTGCTCGGCGAGGAACCCCTCGGCGGCGGCCCCGGCCAGCGCGTCGACGTAGCCGAACAACGCCCCGGCGATCACGTACAGGTCGGCCGGGGCCGGGCCGGCCGGTGCGGTGGCGGGCCAGCCGGGCGTGGCCGGCGCGGTGGCGTGTTCCACCAGGAAGGCCCAGATGTCGCGGGCCCCGAGGGTGAGTACGGTCCGCAGCGCGTCCACCCGGTGCCCCTCGCGGTACTCGGTGCGCCCCAGGGCGTGGAACACCTCCCGGGTGCCGGTCAGCTCCCGGGCCGGGTCGGCGACCGCGTCGACGAAGGTGTCGACGGCGGTCTGTACGCCCAGGGCCAGGCCCTGCCCCTGCCCACCGGTCAGCGACCGGCCCTGGGCGGCCATCGCGGCCCGGACGGTGGTGAGGATCCGCTCGTGCAGCGGCCCGCGCAGCCCTCGCAGGTGGTCGCCGACCGACGGCGCGAGACCGGCGAGACCGGGCTCGATGTCGAGCAGGGCGTCGGACACGATCGGCCATCCTTTGTCATCCGGGTGACAATTCCGCTGGTGAATCCTGCACCCCGGCACGGATCATTTTGGCACCACGCTACGTAGGGTCGGCGCATGGAGACGGATGTCATCGTGATCGGCGCCGGCCTGGCCGGTCTGGTCGCCGCCGCCGAGGCCGCCGACGCGGGCCGTCGGGTGCTGCTGCTCGACCAGGAGTCGGAGCACAACCTCGGCGGGCAGGCGTTCTGGTCGTTCGGCGGGCTGTTCTTCGTCGACTCGCCCGAGCAGCGGCGGATGGGCATCCGCGACTCGGTCGAGCTGGCCTGGCAGGACTGGACCGGCAGCGCCGCCTTCGACCGGCCCGAGGACCACTGGCCGCGCCAGTGGGCGCAGGCGTACGTGCACTTCGCCGCCGGGGAGAAGCGGGCCTGGCTGCGGTCGATGGGCCACCGGGTCTTTCCCGTGGTGAGCTGGGCCGAGCGGGGCGGGGGAGCGGCCCACGGGCACGGCAACTCGGTGCCCCGGTTCCACGTCACCTGGGGCACCGGCCCCGGCGTGGTCGAGCCGTTCGCCAGGCGGGTCCGGCAGGCCGTCGAGCAGGGCCGGGTGACGCTGCTGTTCCGGCACCGGGTCGACGAGCTCGTCACCACCGCGGGAGCCGTCACCGGGGTACGCGGCGCGCTGCTCGCCCCCGACGACGCGCCCCGGGGGCGCAGCAGCTCCCGGGAGGTCGTCGGCGACTTCCAGCACGACGCCCAGGCCGTGATCATCACCTCGGGCGGCATCGGCGGCAACCACGACCTCGTCCGGCGGGCCTGGCCGGCCCGGCTCGGAACCCCGCCCACCCGGATGGTCACCGGCGTACCCGCCCACGTCGACGGCCGGATGCTCGCCATCACCGAGACCGCCGGCGGGCAGGTGATCAACCCGGACCGGATGTGGCACTACACCGAGGGGCTGCGCAACTGGGACCCGATCTGGCCCCAGCACGGCATCCGCATCCTGCCCGGCCCGTCCTCGCTCTGGCTCGACGCCACCGGGGCCCGGCTGCCGGCGCCGCTGTTCCCCGGCTTCGACACGCTGGCCACCCTGCGGCACCTGCGCGCCACCGGCCACGACTACAGCTGGTTCCTGCTCACCCAGAAGATCATCGAGAAGGAGTTCGCGCTGTCGGGCTCCGAGCAGAACCCGGACCTGACCAACCGCAGCGTGCGGCAGGTGCTGCAACGCGTCCGGCCCGGCGCACCCGGGCCGGTGGAGGCGTTCAAGCGGCACGGGGCCGACTTCGTCGTCGCCGACACCCTGCCCGAGCTGGTGGCCGGGATGAACAAGTTGGCCGCCGAGACCGACGGGCCGCAGCTCGACACCGCCGCGCTGACCGCCCTGGTCGAGGCCCGCGACCGGGAGATCGCCCACCCGTTCGGCAAGGACGCCCAGCTCGCCGCGATCCGGGGGGCCCGCCGCTACCGGGGTGACCGGCTGATCCGGGTCGCCACCCCGCACCGGCTGCTCGACCCGGCGGCCGGCCCGCTGATCGCGGTGCAACTGCACGTGCTGACCCGCAAGAGCCTCGGCGGGCTGCACACCGACCTGTCCGCCCGGGTGCTGCGCCCCGACGGCGAACCGCTGGCCGGGGTGTACGCGGCCGGTGAGGTCGCCGGCTTCGGCGGCGGGGGCATGCACGGCTACAGCGCCCTGGAGGGCACCTTCCTCGGCGGCTGCCTCTTCTCCGGCCGCACCGCCGGCCGTGCCGCAGCGGCAGCCGTCAGCTGACCGGCACCGACACCCGGCCGGCACCGTGAGCCGACCGGCCCGGGCTGTGCCCCCGGTAGGCTCTGCGGCCGTGGACGACGACGCGCTGACCGCGCTGGTGACCGTCGCGGCGGGGCAGGTGACCCTGTCCGACAGGCGTACCGAGCGCCGCTGGTCGGTCGGGGTGGCGGCGTACCGGCTCGGCGTGGTACCGGTCACCCAGGGGTGGTACGCCCGGGTGACCGGGGAACGGCCGGGCGCCATCCGGGGCGACCGGCTGCCCGTGGAAGGGGTGTCCTGGCTGGACGCGGTGCGCTTCTGCAACGCGCTGTCCCGCCAGGAGGGGCTGACCCCGGCGTACCGGCTGCACGACGACGGTGCGGGCGTGGACTGGGACCGGGGCGCCGACGGCTACCGGCTGCCCACCGAGGCCGAGTGGGAGTACGCCTGCCGCGCCGGCACCCCGGGCCCGCGCTACGGCCCACTCGACGAGATCGCCTGGTACCGGGGCAACTCCGGTGAGCGGCCGCACCCGGTCGGCGGACGCGCCCCCAACCCGTGGGGCCTGTACGACACCCTCGGCAACGTCTGGGAGTGGTGCTGGGACGTCTACGACGCCGAGGTGTACGGCAGCTACCGGGTGCTGCGTGGGGGCGGCTGGTTCGACGAGCACTGGAGCTGCCGGGCCTCGGTGCGCCGTCGCAGCCACCCGACGTTGCGCATCGACGACGTCGGTTTCCGGGTGGCGCGTTCCCTGCCGCGCTGACCATGACCCGGCACGGACCCTCCGGTCGGCCCGGGGTCAGGGCACGCGTCGGGTGCTGTGCCGCGCGATCAGCGGGGTGGCCAGCTCGATCCGGTGGCTGTCCAGCCCCTCCCCGGCGATCAGGGACAGCAGCATCCGGGTCGCCATCCCGGCCATCTCGGCGAGCGGCTGACGGACGGTGGTCAGCGGCGGGGCGGCCCAGCGGGCGGAGTCGAGGTCGTCGAAGCCGACGATGCTGATGTCGTCGGGGACCCGGGCCCCGCGTTCGTAGAGCGCCTCGTAGGCGCCCAGGGCCATCTCGTCGGCGCAGGCGAACACGGCGGTGGGCGGCTGGGCGAGGTCCAGCAGGGCGTTCATCTCCCGGTAGCCCGACGGGGAGGTGAAGTCGCCGTGGCGGACGTACCCGGCGGGGATCTTGCGGTTTGCCGCGTTCATCGCGGCCCGGTACCCGTCGACCCGGGCCCGGCTGCACGGCACGTTCGGCGGCCCGCCGATCACCGCGATCCGATGGTGACCCAGGTCGAGCAGGTGCTCGGCGGCGGCCACCCCGCCGGACCAGTTCGTCGCGCCCACCGACGGGATGCCCGCGCCGGGCTGGCCCGCCGGGTCGATGATCACCACCGGGATGCCCAGCTCGTCGAGCTGGCCCTGCTGGCTGGGGGACAGGTCGGACAGGACGAGCAGCACCCCGTCGCACCGGCGCTTGGACAGCTGCTCGATCCACCGCCGGTCGGGGCGGGTGCGGCTGCGGCCGTGCACGGCGGAGACGACCACCCCGACGCCCGCCCGGTAGGCCAGCTCCTCGACGCCGTCGAGGATCTGCATCGCCCACGGGCTGCCGAGGTCCCGGAAGACCAGGTCGATGAGGCCGGCGGCCCCGGGCATCGAGGGCGCCCGGCGGGCGGTGTACGACCGCCGGTCGAGCAGGTCCTGGATGCGCCGCCGGGTCGCCGGGGCGACGTCGGGTCGACCGTTGAGCACCTTCGAGACGGTGGGGACGGACACCCCCGCGGCGGTCGCGATCTCCGACAGCGTCGCCCGGTCCTCCGCCATGCCCATCTCCTTCGGTCGTGCGCCCGTCGGCAGCATAGCCCGAAAGTTTCGGAGGTCGGGGGTCGGGCCGGCCGGCGCGGCGGTCGGACCGCTCGTCATCGACGGTCGCCGCCGACCCGTGTCGAGGGCCGCCGTCGCTCGACAGGGACTCGAAACTTTCTCGAAACGGAAGTATCCGGTACGTCCTGTCCCCGGCCGGCGGACCGGTCCGCCGAAATCGGGCCGGGGCGAACCGCCCACCCGGCCCGATTTCGACTCCGGCCGCCCATGCGGCATGCTGGTGCCCGGCGGCAGGAACCTCTGTCGGCGGCCGGCGACGACCCGCGGACACGCGGTCGTCCCTGCGCGGGACGTGCGGGAGGACAGGGCGGCGATGGCCGAGGCTCAGGCGAGGCGTTCCGTGTTCACCGGCACCAGTGAGATGGCCGGGCGGATGCGCGCCCTCGACTGGTCCGCCACCTCCCTCGGCGCGGTCGAGAGCTGGCCGGCGAGCCTGCGTACCGCCACCCGGATCTGCCTGACCTCCCGCTTCCCCATGATCGTGTGGTGGGGGCCGGAGCTGCGGTTCCTCTACAACGACGCCTACGGCCCGCTGCTCGGCAGCAAACACCCCGCCCTCGGCAAGCCGGGCGACCAGGTGTGGGCCGAGATCTGGCACATCATCGGTCCGATGCTGCGGGGCGTGGTGGAGACCGGCGAGGCGACCTGGTCGGAGGACCTGCTGCTGCCGATGAACCGGCACGGCTACTGGGAGGAGACGTACTGGACGTACTCCTACAGCCCGCTGCACGACGACGACGGCGTGGTACGCGGCGTCTTCACCGCGGTCAGCGACACCACCGAGCGGGTGATCGGTGAGCGCCGGCTCGCCGCGTTGCAGGACCTGGGCGCCCAGGCCGGCACCGCCCGTACCGTGGGCGAGGCCTGTGACCTGGTCGTCGGCTCGCTCGGCCGGTCCGCGGTCGACGTGCCGTACGCGGCCGTGCACCTGCGGACCCGCGGCGGTGAGCTGCGCCCGGCCGCCAGCACCCTGGCCGGTGAGGTCGACCGGTCCGACCCGACCGCACCGCCGGTGTGGCCGGTCGCCGAGGTGCTCGCCACCGGCCGGCCCGCCCACGTCACCGACGTCGTCGCCCGCATCGGTGACCTGCCCACCGGCGGTTGGCAGACCGCGCCGACCGAGGCGGTGGTGCTGCCCCTGCACGGCGAGACCGGCGCCGAGGACATCGGTGTCATCGTCCTGGCCGCCAGCGCCGGACGGGCCCTCGACGACGGCTACCGCACCTTCCTCGACCTGGTCGCCCGGCAGGCCGCCGCCCTGATCAACGGTGCGGTGGCCTACGAGGTGCAGCAGCAGCGGGCCGAGGAACTGGTCGAGTTGGACCGGGCCAAGACGGCGTTCTTCTCCAACATCAGCCACGAGTTCCGCACCCCGCTCACCCTGATCAGCGGGCCGTTGCAGGAGTTGCGGGCCCGCCTCGGCGACCAGGACGAGCAGGTCCGCGACGAGCTGGAGGTGATGCACCGCAACGCGTTGCGGCTGGGCAAGCTGGTCACCGCACTGCTCGACTTCTCCCGCATCGAGGCCGGCCGGATGCAGGCGAGCTACGAACCCGTCGACCTGGCCCGGTTCACCGCCGAACTGGCCAGTGTCTTCCGGGCGGCGGTCGAACGCGCCGGCCTCACCCTGGACGTCGACTGCCCGCCGCTGTCCCGGCCGGTCCACGTCGACCGGACGATGTGGGAGAAGGTGCTCCTCAACCTGCTCAGCAACGCGCTGAAGTTCACCTTCCAGGGCGGTATCCGGGTGTCCGTCGCCGAGCGCGACGGCATGCCGACCGTGCAGGTCGCCGACACCGGTGTCGGGGTGCCGGCCGACGAGATCCCCCGGCTGTTCGAGCGCTTCCACCGGGTCCCGCAGGCCCGGTCCCGGTCCCACGAGGGCAGCGGCATCGGACTGGCCCTGGTGCAGGAGCTGGTCGGCCTGCACGGCGGCACCATCACCGTCGACAGCACCCCGGACGTCGGGACCGCCTTCACCGTGCGGTTGTCGTACGGCGTGGCCCACCTGCCCGCCGAGCACGTCGTCACCGGCATCGGCACGGCGACGCCGTCGGACACCGTCGAGCCGTTCGTCCAGGAGGCGCTGCGCTGGCTGCCCGCCGGCGACACCGACGAGCGGCCGGCCGGACGACCACCGCCGGCCGACCGTCCCGGCCCGGACCGTCCCCGGGTGCTCGTCGCTGACGACAACGCCGACATGCGCGAGTACCTACACCGGCTGCTGCGTTCCCGGTACGACGTCACCGCCGTGGGTGACGGGCTCGCCGCCCTGGCGCGGGCCCGAACCGACCTGCCCGACCTGATCGTCAGCGACGTGATGATGCCCGGCCTGGACGGCCTCGAACTGGTCGCCGCGCTGCGCGCCGAACCCCGCACCATGGGAGTGCCGGTGCTGCTGTTGTCGGCCCGCGCCGGTCAGGAGGCCGCCGTCGAAGGGCTGGAGGCCGGCGCCGACGACTACCTGGTCAAGCCCTTCTCCGCCGAGGAGCTGTTGGCCCGGGTCCGGGCCAACGTCGACCTGGCCCGGTTGCGCAACCACCACGCCAACTGGCGGGCTGCGATGATCAACTCGCTGCAGGAGGGCTTCTTCGTCCTCGACGCCGACGGCGCGTTGGTGGAGATGAACACCGCCTTCGCCGACCTGTTCGGCTACGGCCCGGAGGGCCTGCCCTACCGCCCGCGCTATCCGTGGTGGCCCGACGAGACCACCGACCCGTCGGCACACCGGCTGGTGGCCGACACGTTCTCCCAGGCCATGACGGTGACCCACGGCTCGTTCGTGGTGCCGCAGCGGCACCGCGACGGTCACCGGCTCTGGACGGCGGTCGCCTTCAACGCGGTCACCGACGACCACGGCCGGCGGCTGGTGGTCGGCACCATCCGCGACGTCACCGCCGAACGGTACGCGGTGCAGCGGGAGACCGCCCTCAGCGCGCTCAACCAGCGGTTGTCCCGGGCCGCCAGCACCACCGAGGTGTTGCGCGCCGGAGTGGAGGAACTGCGCCAGCTGTGGCAGGCGCACCGGGTGCTCGCCACCCACTGGCCGGCGGCCGGCACCCCGACGGTGACCGGCACGCCGACCACCGACTGGGCGCAGCTGCCCGACCCGGTGCGCGACACCGTCACCGCGCTGCGGTCGCAGCCACCCCTGCGGATCACCATCGACCCGGCCACCAGTGTCCGGCCGGCCGGGGCCGGCACCACTGTCGACTCGCCGCAGGGTCCGCTGGTGATCTGGCTCGAACTCGACCCGGCGCGGGGTTTCGGCACCGAGGACCAGATGCTGCTGCTGCTCCTGTGCGGTGCCCTCGGGCAGGCGTTGCACCGGGCGCACGCCGCCGACCAGCAACGCGAGGTGGCGGTAGCGCTGCAACGGTCCATCCTCGGCCCGGCCGAGCTGCCCGCCGGCTTCGCCGTACGCTACGAGCCGGCGACCCGCCCCCTGGAGGTCGGCGGCGACTGGTACGACGCGGTGAGCCTGCCCGACGGTCGGATCGGCATCGTCGTCGGGGACTGCGTCGGCCGGGGCCTGCCCGCCGCCGCGGTGATGGGGCAACTGCGCAGTGCCTGCCGGGCCCTGCTGCTGGAGGCGTCCGGCCCGGCCCAGGTGCTCACCGCCCTGGACCGGTTCGCCCGGATGCTGCCCGGGGCGTCCTGCACCACGGTGTTCTGCGGCATCCTCGACCCGGAGACCGGCGAGCTGACCTACAGCAGCGCCGGGCACCCCCCGGCGATCCTCACCCACCCGGACGGCCGCACCGAGCTGCTGGCCGCCGGTCGGGGCAGCCCGCTGGGCATCCCGTCCCCCGGTGGACGCCCCGACGCGACAAGCGTCGTACCGCCCCGGGCCGTGCTGCTGCTCTACACCGACGGACTGGTGGAACGCCGTCGCCAGTCGCTCGACAGCGGGATCGCCCAGGCCGCCTCCGCCGTGCGGGAGCACCACACCGCCGGGGTGCAGCAGCTCGCCGACCGGGTGATGGACCGGATGACCCCGCAGGGCGGCTACGACGACATCGCCCTGCTGCTCTACCGCCACCCGGCGCCGCTGGAGTTGTCGTTTCCCGCCGACCGGTTGCAGATGGCCCCGGTGCGCTCCACGCTGCGGCAGTGGCTGCGGCGTACCGGCGCCGACCCGCACGTGGCCCAGGACGTACTCGTCGCCACCGGGGAGGCCTGCGCCAACGCGGTCGAGCACGGCCACCGCGACGCCCGCCCCGGGCTGATCCGGCTGCACGCGGTGGCCGCCGGTGCGGACCTGTTCGTCACGGTGGCCGACTCGGGGCGGTGGAAGGTGCCCGAGATCGACCATGACCGGGGGCGCGGCATCAACCTGATGCGCGCGCTGATGGCACACGTCGACATCCGGACCACCGATGCCGGCACCACCGTCGAGCTGCACACGAGGATCCCCGCATGAACACGCCCCTGGGCCTGTCCACCGGCCTGCGGGCCGACGGCGCACCGGTGCTGACCGTCACCGGCGAGATCGACATGAGCAACGCCGACGAGTTCCGGGCGGCGATCGTCGACGCCGTCGTAGACGGGCACCGGCTGACCGTCGACCTGACCGCCGTGGAATACCTGGACAGCGCCGCCCTCGCCGCGTTGTTCGCCCACGTCGACCGCCTGTCGGTGGTGGCGAACCCGCTGCTGGACAGCGTCCTGACCATCTCCGGTCTGAGTCGACTCACCACGGTCACGATCCGCGACTGAGCCGCCCGGCCGGCGGGTGACCCGGCGCCCCGGGTGATCAGCTCGCCGTCACGCAGAACTCGTTGCCGTCCGGATCGGCCAGCACGATGTCGCCGTCCGCGCCGGCATCCAGCCGGGTGGCCCCGAGGGCGACCAGTCGGTCGACCTCCGCCTGCTGGTCGCCCTCGGGGGTGAGGTCCAGTCGCTGCCGGTTGCGGCCCTGCCTGGGAGCCACGGGCGGACCACCCCAGGCGATCTTCGTGCCGCCGTGCGGTGACTGGACGGCGGTCTCCTGGTCCTGGTCCCAGACCAGCGGCCAGCCCAACGCCGCGCTCCAGAAGAGACCGACCGCCCGGGTGCCGTCGCAGGCGATCTCCCCGAGTGGACCGCAACCGGCGAGGAAGTTGTTGTCCGCCTCGATGACGCAGAACTCGTTGCCCTCGGGGTCGGCCAGCACGATGTGCCCCTCCTCGGGTCGCTGCCCGACGTCGAGGTGGGCGCCGCCGAGGTCCAGCGCGGTCGCCACCTGCCGCTGCTGGTCGTCGGGGCTGGTGCTGGTCAGGTGCAGGTGCATCCGGTTCGGACCGGCCTTGCGGGTGGGGCTCGGGACGAACCGGAGGCCGAGCTGGGTGTCCGTGCCGGGCAGGAGCGCCCCACCGGTGGCGTCCTCGACGACCTCCCGGTCGAGCAGGCCGGCCCAGAAGCGCGCCAGTCGGGTCGGATGTCGGGCGTCGAGGGTCAACGTCAGGGGTCCCGAGAGCATCACCGCACCGTAGACACCGGCCGGTGCGGCGACAAGGCAATATCGCCGGGCCCCGACCGGAGCGCGCGGCGGGCCCGATCCCCGCCCGCCGCGCCGGTCTCGCCCCAGCCGTGCCCGCCGCGCCGGTCTCGCGCCCCCAGCTGCCCGCCCCAGCCGCCGGCGGCACCCGGCGGGTGCCCGGTCAGTGGCCGTGCCAGGAACGCCACAGGGACGCGTAGACGCCGTCGCTGGCGACCAGGTCGTCGTGCCGGCCGATCTCGGTGATCCGGCCGTCCTCCAGCACCGCCACCCGGTCGGCGTCGTGCGCGGTGTTGAGCCGGTGCGCGATGGCGATCACCGTCCGGCCGGCCAGCACCGCACCGAGCGCCCGCTCGGTGCGCCGGGCGGTCGTCGGGTCCAGCGCGGCGGTCGCCTCGTCGAGGATCAGGATGTCCGGGTCGGCCAGGACGAGCCGGGCCAACGCCAACTGCTGGGCCTCGGCCGGGCCCAGGTCGCGCACCCCGGCCCCGAGCGGGGTGTCGAGGCCGTCCGGCAGATCGGCGTGCCAGTCGGCCCCCACCGCCGCCAGGGCGGCCCGCAACTGCGCGTCGGTGCCGCCCGGCGCGGCGAACACCAGGTTGTCCCGCAGCGTACCGAGGAAGACGTGGTGCTCCTGGGTGACCAGGGCGATCCGGCGGCGGCGTTCGGCCGGGTCGAGGTCGGTGACCGGGACCCCGCCGAGGCTCACCATCCCCCGGGCGGGCACGTCGATGCCGGCGAGCAACCGGGCCAGGGTGGACTTGCCCGCCCCGGACGGGCCGACCACGGCCAGCCGTTCGCCCGCCGCGACCGTCAGGTCGATGCCGTGCAGCACCTGCGGGCCGCCCGCGTACCGGAACGTCGCCCCGCGCACCTGCACCACGCGCCCGGTGGGCAGGGCCGCCCGGCCCCGGGGCTCCGGCGGCACCTGCCCCACCCCGAGCACCCGGGCGTACGAGGCGACGCCGCGCTGCGCCTGCTCCACCCACAGCAACAGCCGGTCCAGCGGGTCGATCGCCTGTTGCAGGTAGAGCGCGGCGGCGACCACCTCACCCAGGCTGACCCGTCCCCGCGACAGCAGGACACCCCCGGTGAGCAGCACGGCGGCGATCGGGAGCGGATAGCTGCCCTCCACCACCGGAAAGAACGCCGACCGCAGGGCGAGGGTGGCCCGTCGGGTGGTCCACACCGCGCCGATGCGGGCGGTGCCGTGGGCGACCCGGTCACGGCCCAGCCGCAACGCCTCGACGGTGCGGGCGCCCTCGGCTGTCGTGGTCAGCGCCTCGGTCAGCTCCGCCGTCGCCGCCCCCTCGGCCAGGTAGGCGGGGGTGGCCCGGCGCAGATACCGGTGGACCGCCAACCCGATCGACGGGAACCCGGCGAGCGCGACCAGGCCGAGCAGCGGGTCCAGCAGGAACACCGCGCCGAACAGCAGCGTCAACTGGGTGCCCGCGATGACCAGCACCGGCACCACGTCACGCAGCATGGTGCCCACCGTGGACACGTCCACCGAGCTGCGGGTGGCCAGGTCACCGGTGCCGGCGTGCTCGACCACCGAGACGGGCAGGCCGAGCAGGCGGGTCACGAAGTCCTCGCGCAGCCGCGCCACGGCCCGCTCACCGAACCGGTGCCCGGCGTACTGGGCGTAGCGGGCGAGCAGCCCCTGCACCAGCACGCAGCCCCCGATGGCCAGCGCCAGCCGGTCCACCGCGCCCGCCCCGGCCCCGGCGGTGACCTGGTCGACGATCCGCCCGATCAGCCACGGCGCGGCCAGCCCGGCGAGGGCGGCGGCGCTGTGTAACGCCAGCACCCCGACGACCGCCCACCGGTCACCGGCGAGCACGTCGCGGGCGGCCCGCCGGACCACCGCCGCACTCGCGACCGGGAGCTTCGTCATCGTCCGGCCCGCCCCACCGGCGTGTCGTCGGTGCCGCTGGTCCGCCAGACCAGCCGCCGGTAGTCCGGGTCGGCGGCCAGCAGCGCGGTGTGCGTCCCGGTGCCGGTGATCCGGCCGTCGCGCAGGTGGGCGACCGTGTCGGCGTGCCCGAGCAGCACCGGTGAGGTGCTCAGCAGCACCGTCGTGCGGCCTGTACGGGCCAGCCGCAGGCGCTGCGCCACCCGGGCCTCGGTGTGTGCGTCCACCGCCGACGTCGGGTCGACCAGGATCAGCACCTCCGGGTCGGCGAGCAGGGCGCGGGCCAGCCGGACCCGCTGCCGCTGACCGCCGGAGAGGGTACGGGCCCGGTCGCCGACCGGGGCGTCGAGACCGTCGGGCAGCCCTTCGACGACGTCGCGGGCCGACGCCACGTGCAACGCCGCGTCGATCCGGGCGTCGTCGACGGTGCCCTGTGGACCGGCGAGGATCTGCCGCAGCGTCCCGGCGAAGAGGTACCCGTCGTGGTCGGCGACCAGGATGCGGGAGCGCACCTCGTCGAGGTCGACGGCCGTCAGCGGGACCCCGCCCCAGGTGGCCGCGCCGGTGACGTACCGCCCCAGCCGGTCGGCCAGGGCCGCCGCGTCGCCCGGGTCGTCGGCGGCGACGCCGATCAACCGGCCCACCGGGACCGTCAGCCCGCTGTCGGGGTCGTGCAGCGGGGCCGGGCCGGCCGGGGCGGGACAGGTCGCCGGGCCGCCCACCGGGTCGGGGGCGAGCCGGAGCAGGTCGACGATCCGCCGGGCGGCGACCCGGCCCTGGATCAACTGGTAGCTGCCCTCCAGCAGGAACCAGACCGGCACGATGAGCACCGCCACGTAGCCGTAGACGGCCACCAGTTGCCCGACGGTGATCTCGCCCGCCGCGGCCGTGCGGGCGGCCAGCCACACCACCACGGCGAGGAACAGCCCGGGGATGACGGCGGTCAGCGCGTCGACCCAGCTGAGCACCGCACCGACCCGGTAGCCCTCGGCCCGCAGCCGTTGCGACCGGGCGGCGTACCGGCGGGCGAACAGGTGCCGGCCGCCCACCCCGGCGAGCACCCGCAGGCCGGCGACGATGTCGTCGGCCCGGGTGGTCAGCTCGCCCTGCTGTTGCCGGTAGACCGCCTCGGCCCGCTCCAGCCGGCGCAGCAGCGGGCCCACGACCAGCGCGATCACCGGCACCCCGAGCAGCGTCACCAGCGCCAGCACCGGGTCGATCGACCAGAGCACCACGGCCGCGACCGCGTACGCCAGTACCGCGCCCACCCCGGGGCCGGTCAGCGTGAGCACCTGCGAGGTGCGCACGATGTCGTACCCGCCGACGGTGGCGACGTCCCCGGCGGCGAGCCGGCGGGGCAGCACCGCCCCGACCCGGGCGAGTTGCCGCAGCAGCACGGCCGCCGAGCGGGCGCTGGCATCCTCGCGGATGAACGTCATGGTCCGGTGCCGCATGATGCCCGCCCAGGCCAGCGCGGCCCCGGCGACGACGATCGCGGCGACCCAGCCGAGCAGCGCCCCGGTGTCGCCGGTGCGCAGCCCGTCGTCGACGGCACGGGCGACCAGGAACGGCCGCACCGACAACCCCACCATCCAGACCGTGCCGAACAGTGACCCGCGCAGCACCCGCCACGGTTGGCTGCGGACCAGCCACCAGATGTACCGCAGCGGCCCCGCCGTGTCCGGGGTGCCCGGGTCCGGGTGGGGCAGGCGTGGAGGCACCGACCCAGGCTAGTCACCGGCCGTCGGCCGCACCGGCCCGTACGCGGCCACGGCGCGGTGGCGTACACCTCAGTGCCCGGCGGGGTGGCGGCATTGACGCGGCGTACGGCGACCGGCAAGCTCCTGTGCTCGGATCGTCGGCGGGGGGTCGCCGGCCACGGCGGGGGAGGGGCGATGACGCGGCGGCCGGCAACCCGCTTGTCGTCGCTGCTCACCACGCTGCTCGTCGTCGGCACGGCGACGGTGGCCGTCCCCGACCCGGCGCGTGCGGCGGCACCGGCCACGGTGTGCCGGGTCCGCGACGGGCGGCTGACCGAGATCTCCGGCATGGTCGCCACCGACTCCGGGTTCGTGATGGTCAACGACGGCGCCGACGAGGCGTCCCGGCGGCGCATCTTCTTCCTCGACACCCGGTGTGCGGTGGTGCGCACGGTGGCCTACCCGTCGCGGCCCCGCGACACCGAGGACCTGGCGGTCGGCGCGGACGGCACGGTCTGGGTCGCCGACACCGGCGACAACGACCGGACCCGGTCGACGGTGGCGCTGTGGAAGCTCGCGCCCGGGGCCCGCCGGCCGGTGCTGCACCGCCTGGCGTACCCCGACGGGGCGCACGACGCGGAGGCGCTGCTGCTCGACGGGGCCGGCCGGCCGGTGCTGGTGACCAAGCAGGGCGGCAGCGCCGGCGTCTACCTGCCGGCCGGGCCGCTGAGGGCCGGCGCGACGGTGCCGTTGACGCTGGCCGGGCAGGTCCGGTTGCCACTCACCACGACCCCGAACCCGTACTCGTTCTTCGGCCGTCGGCTGGTCACCGGCGGGGCCGTCGCCCCGGACGGCCGCCGGGTCGTGCTGCGCACCTACGCCGACGCCTTCGAGTACGAGGTGACCGACGGCGACGTGGTGGCCGCGCTGACCGGCGGCACGCCCCGGACCGTGGCGCTGCCCGACGAGCCGCAGGGCGAGTCGGTCAGTTACAGCCGCGACGGCCGCTGGCTGCTCACCGTCTCCGAGACCGCCGGTCAGCCACCCGGCACCCGGCCGACGGTGCTGCGTTACGCCCGCCCGGCGGCCCCCACGCCGGCCGTGTCGTCCCCACCCGCCCCGACGGCGTCCGACGGAGCCCCGACAGCAGCGTCCAGTGGTGCCCCGACAGCAGCGTCCCCGGGCGCGACCGCCACCGCCGTTGCCCGGTCCGGCGTCGACGGGACCCGGTCGCTGCTGCTGGGGGTCGGGGTGATCGTCGCCGGCCTGCTGCTGGCGGCGCTGGTCGGGGTCGTCCGGGCGCGGCGGACCCGCCACTGAAGCGGGGGACGGCGACGGCCGGGTGTCCCGGTGAGGGATGCTGGACCCGTGCAGATCAGCATCCTCGGCCCGCTCGCCGTCGACGGCCGGCCGGTCCGGGGCGAACGGCTCGCCGCCGTGATCCGCACGCTGGTCGACGCGCGGGGCCGGGCGGTCTCCACCCCGTTGCTGGTGGACGCGGTGTGGGACGGCACGCCCCCGGACGACGCGACCGGCGCGGTACAGGCCCTGGTCTCCCGGGTACGCCGGCTCGGGCTGCCGGTGCTCGCGGTGCCGGGTGGCTACCGGTTGCCCGCCGAACAGGTCACCGTCGACGCGGTCCGGGCCCGGTCGCTGCTGGAGCGGGGCCGGGCCGCCCTGCGTGACGGTGCCGGGCCGGCCGCCCGGGACGCCGCCGACGCGGCCCGGGTGCTGTTCCCCGAGGTCCCGGCCTGGGACACCGAGGAGACCAGCCGGCTGTTCGCCGACGTCGTCGCGTTGCGCGCCGAGGCGGCGTTGACCGGCCCCGGCCCGTATGACGACAGTGACCTGCGGCGGCTCGTCGCGCGGACCCCGCCGGACGAGCCGTCGGCCGCCCTGCTGGTCCGGATGCTCGCCGCCCAGGGGCGCGACGCCGAGGCCCTGGAGGTGGTCGCGCGGTTGCGCACCGAACTGGCCGACCGCTACGGCACCGACCCGTCGCCGGTGATCAGCCAGGTCCACCTGGCGTTGCTGCGGGGTGAACTGACCGCCCCGACCGGCCCGGCGTCGCCGGTCACGTCGACCCGGACCGCCCTGCCGGCCGCGTGGCGGCGGCCGGCGACGGCGCTCGTCGGCCGGGAGCACGACGTCGAGGCGGTGGAGGTGGCGCTGACCGAGGCGGCGCTGGTGACCGTCGTGGCCACCGGTGGCGCGGGCAAGACCCGGCTCGCCGCCGAGGTGGTACGCCGGGCGGTGGCGGCCGGACGACCGGCCCGGGTGATCGAACTCGCCGGCCTGCGGGCCCCCGAGGAGGTGCTGCCCACCGTCCTGGCTGCTCTCGGCGGGGCGGACACCACGACGGCCGGCGGCCCCCTGGGTCTCGACCGGCGGGTGCTCACCCCGCAGGAGCGGCTGCGTGCCCTCGCGCCGGATCTCGACGGCCTGGTGGTGCTGGACAACTGTGAACATCTCCTGGATCCGGTGGCGGCCGTCGTCGCGGACCTGGTCGCGGTGTGCCCACCGGAGGTGACCGTGCTGGCGACCAGCCGGGCGCCGCTGGGTCTGGCCGGTGAACGGGTGCACCGCTTGGCCGTGCTGCCCGACGCCGATGCGGTGGCCCTGGTCGAGTCCCGGGCCCGCGCCGGTGGTGCGGTGCCCACCGGGGACACCGACCGCACGTTGGCGCTGTGTCACCGGCTGGACAACCTGCCGCTGGCCCTCGAACTGGCCGCGGCCCGGCTGCGGCACATGCCGATCGACGACGTGCTCGCCGGGCTGACCGACCGGTTCGCCCTGCTCGACGCCGCGCTGCGTGGCCTGCCGGAGCGGCACGCGAGCCTGTGGGCGATGGTCGACTGGAGCCGGGAACTCCTCGCCCCCGCCGACCGGGACCTGCTCCAGCGGGTCGCGGTGGTCCCCGCCCCGTTCACCGCCGACCTCGCCGCCGCCGTCGCCGGTGTCCCCGACGTCCGGCGTGGGCTGGCGCGGCTGGTCGAACAGTCCCTGCTGACCCTCGTCGAGGGCGACGGCCCACCCCGCTACCGGATGCTGGAGACCGTCCGCGAGTACGGCGAGGCCCGGCTCGACGCCGCCGGTGACCGCGCCACCGCCATGGCCGGCCTGGTCGGCTGGGCCCGGCGGCAGGCGACCGGGCTGCTCGACCGGTTCATCGGCCCCGACCAGCTCGACGCGTTCGCCAGGTGCGCCGCCGAGCAGGACAACCTCGTCGCCGGCCTGCGGTGGGCGCTCGGGCACGACGACGAACCGGCCGTGGTGGACATCGCCACCCCGCTGTTTCACCTGTGGGCGGTACGGGGCCTGCACCTGGAGGTCTCCGGCTGGTCCCGGGGCCTGCTGCACCTCGACGCCCCCGGGCGGCGACACGGCTCGGCGATCGTCTCCGGCCGCAGCGGCGGTCGGCCGTTGCCCGACGCCGACCGGCTGGCCTGGATGTGCCTGCTGGTGGTGGTCAACGCCGGCATCACCGGCCCGCTCCGGCTCGCCGTGCTCGCCCGCCGGGCCCTGCGCCGGCTGTTGACCGAGCGCCCCCGGGAGGTCTCCTCCCGGCACGCGGTGCTCGCCTCGGTGCTGCCGGCGTTCGACCATCTCGACCCGGAGTTGGCGCTGCCGGGCACCTTCACCCTGATCGAGCATCCCGACCCGTACGTGCAGGGCTTCGGCCTGTTCGCCCGCGCGGCGATCGGGGACAGCGGGGGTCTGCCGGCGGCCTCGGTGGCCGACGCCGAGCAGGCGTACCGTCGGTTCGAGACGGCCGGCGACCACTGGGGGATGGCGATGGCGGCGCAGGTCGTCGGGCACGGCCTGACTCCCACCGACGGCAGGTCCACCGAGTGGCTGGCGCGCGGCGTGCACCACATGGAGCTGATCGGCGCCACCCAGGACGTCCGCGCCGCCCAGGTGGTGCTGGACGTGCAGCTCGCGCTGCGCGGTGACCCGGCGGCCGAGCGGCGGTTGGTCGAGACGGCGACCCCCGGTCAGGGCGAGGAGGTGGAGACCGCGCAGGCGGGCCTGGGGTTGGCCCGCCTCGCCTGGCAGCGCGGGCGGCATGCCGAGGCGCTCGACCACGCCGACGCGGTGGTCCGCGCGCTGGCCGGCTGGACCGGCCCGCCACCGCAGCCCCGGGTCGTGCTGCGGGTCGCGGTGGCGGTGCTGCGCCTGCGGATCGCCGAGGTCTGGCCGGCCGCCCGGCGCGACGTCGACGCCCGCGCCACCGACCTGCTGGCCGCCGCCGGTGCGGAGGCGCTGTCGTCGCGGGACCTGCCGGTGATCGGGACCTGGGCGTTGGGTGGCGCCGAACTCGCCGCCTGGCGCGACGACGTCGGGACCGCCCGGGAGTTGTTCGCGCTCGGCACCCGGCTGGGCAGCAACTCGGCGGCGTTCTTCCCGTCGGGCATCGGGGAACGGCTCACCGCCGCCCTCGGTGACGAGGCGCGGCGGGAGCCGTTGCTGGCCGGGTGGCGGGCGCGGCCGGCCGCCGCGGCCGCCACCCGCATCGGCGAGCTGATGGACGACCTGCTCGGCCGGATCACACCCGCCGACGGTACGCCCGCAGCGCCAGTGGCATGAACACCGCCACGAAGCCGGCGCACCACAGCAGCGTCCACCACACGTGGTTGCCGACCGGGGTGCCGAGGAACAGTCCGCGCATCGCCGTCACCAGGTGGGTCAGCGGGTTCACCGTCACCACCGCCTGCATCCAGCCCGGCAGGGTGCCGGCGGCGACGAACACGTTGGACGCGAAGCTCAACGGCATGATCAGCGCGAACATCACCCCCTGCACCGCGCCCGGCGTGCGGACCTTCATCCCGACGTAGACCGGCAGCCAGCTCAGGCAGAGCGCGAACAGCACCGCGAGCAGGCACCCGGCGAGGGCCTGCACCGGGCCGGACTCGATCCGGAAGCCGAGCAGGTAGCCGATCGCCAGCGTCGACACGGTCACGATCACGTACCGCACCACGTCGCCGAACACCGCCCCGACCAGCGGTGCGGACCGGGGGACGGGCAGCGAACGGAACCGGTCGAAGATGCCCTTGGCGATGTCGGTGTTGAGGTTGACACCGATCGCGATGCACCCGGTGGCGATGGTCTGCGCCAGGATGCCCGGCAGCAGGTACTGGAGGTAGTCGTGGGTGGAGCCGGCGACCGCGCCACCGAAGACGTACACGAAGATGACCAGGAACAGCACCGGTTGCAGGGTGACGTCGATCAACGCCTCCGGGGTCCGCCAGGTCTTGATCAGGCTGCGTTTGGCCAGCGCCAGCGAGTGCCGCAGCAGGCGCAACGGCCGGGGCTGCGCCACGACCGTGGACAGCGTCGGCCCGGTGCGGGGCGGGGTGCCGGTCAGGGTGCTCATGCGGCGACCTCCGTACGGGTGGTGTCGTCGTCGGCCGCGGTGCGGCCGGTGAGGGTGAAGAAGACCTCGTCGAGGCTCGGCAGGTGCAGCGAGAGTTCGGTGACCGCGATGCCGGCGGCGGCCAGCCGGGCGACGCTCTCGGTCAGCGCGGAGTCGTCGGAGACCGGTACCGCGAGCACACCCCGGCGGATCTCGTCGGCGGGTGCGCCGGAGCCCACCCGGGACAGGATCGCCGCCGTCGGGGCCAGCTGTGCCGGGTCGGTCGGGCGTACCTCCAGGGTCTGTCCGCCGACGATCCGCTTGAGCCCGTCCGGGGTGTCGTGGGCGATGACGCGGCCGTGGTCGATCACCGTGATGGCGTCGGCCAGCGCGTCGGCCTCCTCCAGGTACTGCGTGGTGAGCAGCACGGTCGCCCCGTTGGTCACCAGCGACCGGACCACGTCCCACATGTCCTCGCGCTTGGCCGGGTCGAGGCCCGTCGTCGGCTCGTCCAGGAAGATCACGTCCGGTGAGCCGACCAGGCTGGCGGCCAGGTCCAGCCGGCGGCGCATCCCACCGGAGTAGGTCTTGGCCGGCCGGTTCGCGGCGGCGGTCAGGTCGAACCAGTCGAGCAGTTCGGCTGCCCGCCGTCGCGCGCCGGCCCGGCCGAGTTCCAGCAGCGTCCCGAACAGTTCCAGGTTCTGCCGCCCGGTCAGGTCCTCGTCGACCGAGGCGTACTGGCCGGTGAGGCCGATGGACTGCCGGACCCGCTCGGCCTGGCGTACCACGTCGAGGCCGTTGATCCGGGCGGTGCCGGCGTCCGGGGTCAGCAGCGTGGACAGGATGCGCACGGCGGTGGTCTTGCCGGCCCCGTTGGGGCCGAGCACCCCGAGCACGGTGCCCCGGGGCACGGCGAGGTCCACCCCCTGCAACGCCCGGGTGCGGCCGAAGGACTTGACCAGGCCCTCGGCCTCGATCATCAGTTCAGCTGTCATGCCGTGCAGCGTGCGCCGGTCGGCTGACACCGCGCCGACACGCCGCCGACACCGGCTGACATCCGCAGGCAGGGGGTGCTGCGGTGGCCCGGGGGATGCTGCGGTGGCCCGGGGGGATGGTGCGGTGGCCCCACCGCCGGCGGTGGGGCCGCGCGGTCGTCGGCGGGTCGGGTCAGCAGCGGACGATGGTCGAGTTGGTCAGGGTGATGTTGCTGATGGTCAGGTTGTCGGCGCAGGGGTTCTCCACGATCCGGTTGTTGACCAGGGTGAAGTTGCGCAGGGTGAGGTCCCGGTTGCCGGGGAACTCGGTGCGTTCGGCCAGCCGCACCTCGCCGCCGCCGCTGATGGTTCCGCCGTTGGTGGCCAGGCTCACCCCGTAGCAGTTCTCGATCAGCACGGCGTTGTTGCCGGTGTTGGCGATGTCGACCCGGTCGATCGTCGCCCCGCCGGACTCGGAGACGCAGAAGACGCCCCGGCCGCCGCCCCGGGCCCGGACGGTGCCGACCCGGATGTTGGTCGGGTAGCTGTCGCCGATGCGGCCGTTGCGGTTGGCCATCCGGAACGCGGCGTACCCGGTGCCGGTGCCGGCGTTCTCGGCGTCCACGGTGGACACGGTGGCGTTGATGGTCTGGTTGAGCAGCAGGCCGGACTCGCCGACGTTGCGGGCGGTGACGGTGCCCACGGTCAGCCCGTCCACCCCGTACGTCTCCACGGCGTGCGAGCTGGCGCCCGAGACGTACACGTTGTCGATGCGCACGTTGCGGGTCCACTGGCTGGTGTCGCCCCGGTTGTCGACGCGGACGCCGAGGCCGGCGGAGAGCCGCATGTCGAGCTGCCCCAGCACGACGTTGGTGACGTTGCGCAGGAAGACCCCGTAGAGCGGGGTGCCGGTGAGGGTGAGGTGCTGCACCTCGACCTGGGTGGTGCCCCGGGAGTAGACGGGGGCCTGGTCCCCCGAGCCGGTGCCGGTGACGTTGATCGTCCCGCACACGTCGAGGGTGGTGTAGCTGGGCAGCGAGATGCGGGAGTTGGCGCTCATCGTGCCCGAGCCGCGCACCACCACCCGCTGCTTGCTGGTCCGCCCGGCGGTGAGGCTGTTCACCGCGGCCTGCACGGCGGCCCGCAGGTCGGTGCCGGTGTGCACGGTCGTGCCACCGTTGCGGACGGTCCAGGTGCCGCCGGCCAGCACCGCCTCGGCCTGGAACGCGCCGCTGCCGCAGTCGGCCGTGCCGCCCGGCCGGACGAGCTGCCACTGCTGGTTGGCCCCGTCGAGGTCCTGGTACTGGGAGATGGTCGCCCCGTCGGCGGTGGACCGTTCCCACACGTCGAGGGCCTTGCCGGAGTGCCGGTTGAGCAGCCGGACGTAACCGCCCGTGGAGTCGACGAGCCGGAAGTGCTGCCGGGTGTTGCCGCTGGCGGCCGGGTTCTGCACCAGGGCGGTGCCGTCGAGGGCGTTGGGCAGTTCGAGGACCTTGCCGCTGTGCGCCGAGCGGATCTGGTGGTAGCCGCTGCCGACGTCGACGAAGCGCCACCGCTGCACGGCGAGGTCGTTGCGGGTGTACTGCTTGACCGGTGCGCCGTCGGCGGTGGCCCAGTCGTACAGGTCCATCGCCTTGCCACTGTTGCGGTTGACGAGCACGTAGTCCACGCCGGGGTCGACGGTGGCCGCCGAGGCGGCCGGTGGGGCGACGGTGGTGGCGGTGGCGACCAGGGCGAGGACGGTGACGGCCAGCAGGCCGGGTCGCCGGGGGCGGGCTCTCCGGGTGGGGGTGACGGGTGGCATGGGGCTCCTTCTGCGGGGGTGTGGTGCCGGGACGGGCGGCCTCCGGCTGTACCGTATCGACAGAGGTGGATTCGGGCAATTGCCCGCCGATCAGTGCCGATCCGGGCAGGCCAGGACACCGTCCCGTCGGCCGACCGGGGCACCCGTGCGGCCGTCGTGCCGACCGGCCCACCGGTGCCGGTGCGGTGCGGGGCGCTGTTATCGTCAGCGGCCGGGCGGCGACCGGGCCGCCCGCTCGTCTCCGGACAGGTGGTCGCCGTGACCCGGGCCCGTACGCTCGTCCCGCCCGTGCTGCTGGGCCTCGTCGTCGTGGCGCTGCTGCTGTCCGGCCTGCACCCTTACGACCGGCTCACCTGGCTGCTGGAGACGGTCTGGGTGATCGTCGGGGTGCCGGTGGTGCTATTGGTGTGGCGGCGGTTCCCGTTGACCACCCTGCTGTGCTGCCTGCTGGCGGCGCACGCGCTGATCCTCATCGTGGGCGGGCACTGGACCTACGCACGGGTCCCGTTGGGCGACTGGGTACGCGACGCGCTCGACCTCTCCCGCAACCCGTACGACCGGCTCGGGCACTTCGTGCAGGGCTTCGTCCCGGCGATCCTGGTCCGCGAGATCCTCGTCCGCCGGTCCCCGTTGCGGGGCAGCCGCTGGCTCGCCCCGCTGGTGGTCTGTGCCTGCCTGGCCTTCAGCGCCTTCTTCGAGATGATCGAGTGGTGGTCCTCGGTGGCCGGTGGCTCCGCCGCCGCCGACTTCCTCGGCACCCAGGGCGACGTCTGGGACACCCAGTGGGACATGTTCCTCGCGCTGGTCGGGGCGGTCACCTCGCTGACCCTGCTCAGCCGGTGGCACGACCGTCAGCTGCCGGCCGCGACGCCCGCCCGCCCGGCTCCTGCCGTCGCGGTGGGCTGACCGGCCGGGCGGCAGGTCACGGCCGGTCGGCCCAGTCGTCGAGGACGGTGGCGACGTCCAGCGGGTCCGCCGGGTCCGGTGCCGGTCGCGGCGCAGCGGCGGGCGTCCGGGCGAACCGGGGTGCCGGTGCCGGCTGCACCTCGCCGCCCACCGCGACGAAGGTGCCCCGGGCGGCGTTGTGCGGATGGCGGTGCGCCTCGGTGGGGGCGAGCACCGGCGCGACACAGGCGTCGAGGTCGGCGAAGACCGCCGTCCACTCGTCGCGGGTGCGTTCGGCGAACCGGGCGGTGAACCGGCGGCGCAGCTCCGGCCAGCCGTCCGGGTCGTGCTGGGCGGGCAGCGTCGGGTCGTCGGCCAGGCCCAGCCCGGTCAGCAGCGCGGCGTAGAACGCCGGCTCCAACGCGCCCACCGCCACGAACCGGTCGTCGGCGGTGCGGTAGGTGTCGTAGAACGGGGCGCCGCCGTCGAGCAGGTTGGCACCGCGGGGCGCGGACCACCGACCGTCGCCGAGCATCCCGTGCAGGAACGCGGTGAGCAGCGCCGACCCGTCGACCATCGCGGCGTCGACCACCTGCCCGAGGCCGGAGCGTTCCCGTTCCAGCAGCGCGGCCAGCACGCCGGTGGCGAGCAGCATCCCGCCCCCGGCGAAGTCGCCCAGCAGGTTCAGCGGGGCGTGCGGGCGTTCACCGGGGCGGCCCAGCGGTTCCAGCGCGCCGGACAGCGCGATGTAGTCGATGTCGTGCCCGGCGCGGGCGGCCAGCGGACCGTCCTGACCCCAGCCGGTCAACCGGGCGTACACCAGGCGGGGGTTGCGGTCCCGGCAGGTCCGGGGCCCGAAACCGAGCCGCTCGGCCACCCCCGGCCGGTACGCCTCGACCAGCACGTCGGCCCGTTCGACCAGGCGCAGCAGGTCGGCCACCCCGGCGGGGGTCTTCAGGTCCAGGGTGGTGACCCGGCGGCCCCGGTGCAGCGGCCCGGTCGTCGGGGCGGCCAGTCGTCCCGGGGCGGGGCCGCCGGGCCGGTCGACGCGCACCACGTCCGCGCCGAGGTCGGCCAGCACCATGCAGCCGAACGGGGCCGGGGCCAGGCTCGCCAGCTCCACCACCCGCACCCCGGCCAGCGGCCCGGTGGCGTCGGGCCGGCGGTCAGAGGGCACGGGCGATCAGCTCCTTCATGATCTCGTTGGTGCCGCCGTAGATCTTCTGCACCCGGGCGTCGGCGTACATCCGGGCGATCGGGTACTCGGTGGTGTAGCCGTAGCCGCCGAACAGTTGCAGGCAACGGTCGACGACCTCGCACTGCCCCTCGGTGAGCCAGGCCTTCGCCATCGCCGCGGTGGCCACGTCCAGCTCGCCCCGGTCGTGCCGGGCGATGCAGTCGTCGAGGAAGACCCGGCTGACCCGGGTGCGGGTGGCGCACTCGGCCAGCACCATCCGGGTGTTCTGGTGGCCGATCAGCGGTTTGCCGAAGGCGGTGCGTTCCTTGACGTACGCGGTGGTCAGCTCCACCGCCCGCTGCATCGCCGCGACCGCCCCGATGCCGATGACCAGGCGTTCCTGGGGCAGTTGCCGCATCATCTGGCCGAAGCCGAGCCCTTCGGCCCCGCCGAGCAGGTGCGTCGTCGGCACCCGCAGGTCGTCGAAGAACAGCTCGGCGGTGTCGTTGCCGTGCAGCCCGATCTTGGACAGCAGCCGGCCCCGCCGGAACCCGGCCCGGTCGTCGGCGACCTCGCAGACCAGCAGGGAGATGCCGGCGGCCCGTTGCGTCGGGTCGGTCTTGACGGCCAGGATGAGCAGGTCCGCGAGGCCGCCGTTGCTGATGAACGTCTTGGCCCCGGTGACCAGGTAGTCGTCGCCGTCGCGGACGGCCCGGGTCCGCATCGCCTGCAGGTCGGAGCCGCCGTCGGGTTCGGTCATCGCGATCGCCCCGACCAGTTCGCCGCGGCACAGGCCGGGCAGCCAGCGGCGCTTCTGTTCGGCACTGCCGTAGGCGACCAGGTAGCCGGTGACGATGCCGCTGTGCACGCCGAGGCCGAGGGTGCTCTCCCCGACGTGCGCCTGCTCGTGCAGCAGGACCGCCTCGTGGGTGAAACCGCCGCCTCCGCCGCCGTACTCCTCGGGCACGGACAGGCCGAGCAGGCCCAGCTCGCCGGCACGCCGGTAGTGGTCGCGGTCCGGGTGGCCCTGCGCCAGCAGCCGTTCGGTGTGCGGCAGCACCTCCCGGGCGAAGAAGTCACGGGCCAGGTCGGCGAGGTCGTCGTGCTCGGGCGCGCGCCACGGTGGGGAGTAGTCGTGGAGTCCAGGCGTCGGCATGGATACACCCTCACGCCCTGTTGGCGGCGTGTCAACAATTCCTGATCATCGTCCGGTGGCCCGCCCGGTCTGCCCGAGCGGACCGGTGCCGCACCGGGTCGGGGAGACCGGCGCAGCCGCCGCCGCCCGGCTGACGGGACCCGTCGTCGGCCCGGGGTGTGTCGCGCCGACCTGCCGATAGGGTGCGGCGGGTGAGCGTTGACACGGAATCACGGCGACGGCGGCTGGAGCCCGACGCCCGGCGCGGGCAGATCCTCGCCTGCGCGGTGAGGCTGTTCGGCGCGCGCCCCTACGCCGACGTGTCCACCACCGACGTCGCCCGCGAGGCCGGGGTGGCCCGGGGCCTGATCAACCACTACTTCGGCACCAAGAAGCAGCTCTACCTGGAGGTCGTCCGGGTGATGGTGACCGTGCCCGGGGTGGCCGTCGAGCGACTACCCGTCGGTGACCTGCGCACCCGGGTCGACGCCAGCGTCACCTGGTTCCTCGACGTGGTGTCCCGGCACCGCGATTCCTGGCTGGCCGCGGTGACCGCCGGGGGGATGGGCCACGACGCCGACGTCGCCCGGGTGCTCACCGAGGCCGAGGAGGTCGCGGCGGACAGCGTCCTGGTGGCGGTGGGGCTGGCCGACGTGACCGTCCGCCGGGCCGAACTGCGCGCCATGATCCGGGCGTACGGCGGGCTGGCCACCGCGACCGCCCGGGAGTGGCTCCAGCGGGGCGCGTTGGACCGTGACCAGGTGCACCTGCTGCTGACCGCCACCCTGCTGACCATCGTGGAGCAGGTCTATCCGGCGGTCGTCGGCCCGGCCGGGGCCTCTCAGGCGGGCGGAGCCGGATCGGGCCGTTGCACCGCCATCGGCACGGTGTCGAGCCGGGCCCAGTCCTGACTGATCCCGGCGGCGGTGCGCAGCAGGCGGGGCAGGTGCTCGTCGGTGAGCCGTTCCAGTGAGGTCTCGGCGGCGTGCACCGTGACGTTGAGCGCGGCCACCACCCGGCCGTCGCCGTCGCGTACCCCGGTGGCGATCGACCGGATGCCGGCGGCCAGGTCCTGGTCGGCCAGGGCCCAGCCGCGTGCCCGCACCTCACGCAGCTCCCGGTCCAGTTCGTCGCGGTCCGGCCGCCAGCGGGCGGTGATGCCGGAACGGCCGGGCACGGCCAGTACGGCGGTGAGTTCCGCCGGGGTGAGGGCGGCCAGCAGCACCTTGCCCATCGAGGTGGCCACGGCCGGGAACCGGGTGCCGATGGTCACCGCGAGCGTGACGATCTTGGGCACCGCGACCCGGGACACGTAGACGATGTCGCTGCCGTCGAGCTGGGCCAGCGACGTCGACTCGTCGGTCTCGGTCACCAGCTGTCGCATGTGCGGGCGGGCCACGTCCCAGATGCTCAACGAGTTGACGTAGGCCACGCCCAGCTCCAGCACCCGGGGGGTGAGCGCGAAGCCCCGGTCGGCGGTGCGGACGTAGCCCAACTCCTCCAGGGTGAGCAGGATGCGCCGCACGGTGGGGCGGGCCAGCCCGGTCACCGCCGCGATCTCGCTGAGGGTCATCGTCGGCTGGCCCGGACGGAAGCAGCGCAGCACGTCGAGGCCGCGCGCCAGCGCCTCGATGAAGTCGGTTCCGGCCTCGCGCCCCATGGAGTCCCTTCGCTGGCTGCCCCGCGCCCGGCGGGTGGTCACCGCCGGGCGCGTCGGATGGCTATTGTTTCCACTGCGCCGAGCCGGCGTCCCACTGGGTGTAGGTGTACGGGTTGTCCAGCACCGCAGTCTCGGGGACGTCCGGGTTCATCCCCTTCTCCCACGCGTCGGCGCCCATGGTGTCGGTGAGGTGTTCGACGGTGCGTCCGACGGCGGCGCGGGCGGCGGCGAGGTCGACGCCGACCAGCCGGTGCTCGTGCTTGACCAGCCGGCCGTCGATCAGCACGGTGTGCACGTCGCCGCGCTGGGCCTGGAACACCACGTGGCCGTAGGGGTGCAGGATCGGGAACATCACCGGGGAGTTGTCGTTCTTGATCAGCACCACGTCCGCCTTGCGGCCCGGGGTGAGGGCGCCGACGAGGTGGTCGAGGCCCAGGGCCCGGGCACCGCCCCGGGTGGCCCACTCCACCACCTGCTCGGCGCGCAGGTGGCAGTGGGTGACGGTCTCCTGTCGACCGTGCGCCTCGAGGTGTTCCCGGGACCGGTCGGCGCTCAGCGTGGCGCGCATCGCGGAGAACAGGTCCCCGCTCCACCAGACGCTCGTGTCCATGGACAGCGAGACCGGGATGTCGTGGTGCCGTAGCTGCCAGGTGGGCGGGTAGCCCTGGCCTGCGCTCTGCTCGCTCTCGGTGGACACCGAGACCGAGCCGCCGGTTGCCGCGATCCGGTGGTACGAGTCGCGGTTGAGGGTGGCGGCGTGCACGTAGACCGTCGAGTCGGTCATGAACCCGTGCTCGTGCATCAGCCGGATGCCGTCGTCGTTGGTGGCCCCCCACACCCCGGCGTGGGTGGTGACCGGCACCCCGAGGTCCCGGGCCACCTCGAAGGCGGCCCGCTCGGGGAAGGCCGGGTCGCCGGTGACGTCGAAGGCCATCTGGAAGCCGAGCCGGTCGCCGCGGCCGTGGATGCGGCGGGTGACGAAGTCGCGGAACTCGGGGGTGGTGGCCCACTCCCACGGACCCTGTTGCAGGTTGCCGTAGGCGAGCACGAACCGGCCCGGCACCGCCTCCAGGGCGTCGACGGCGGCATCGGCGTGCTGCGGGGTCTGCAGGCCGTGTGACCAGTCCACGGTGGTGGTGACGCCGGCGTCGACCGCTTCGATGGCGGCGAGCAGGTTGCCGGCGTAGACGTCCTCGGGGCGGAACAGCTTGCCGGACTCCAGGTAGTACCAGACGAAATACTGGGTCAGCGTCCAGTCGGCACCGTAGCCGCGCATCGCGGTCTGCCACATGTGCCGGTGGGTGTCGATCATGCCGGGCATGACGATGCCGCCGGCCGCGTCGATCTCCCAGGTGCCCTCCGGCACGGCCAGTTCCGCGCCGACGGCGGCGATCCGGTCGTCGATCACCAGCACGTCGGCGCGGGGGAGCACCGTGTGGGTGTCGTCCATGGTCAGCACCAGGCCGTTGCGGAAGACCACCGGCTGGCCTGCCGCCGGTGTCCGCCCCTCGTTCGCACTCATCGCCGCCACTTCCGTTCCGGGGTGCCTGCGGACGCTTGTCCGCTCTACGGTCAGATCAGGGTTTCGCCAGTGTGTTCCCGGTCACCGGCCATGTCAAGAGCACGTTACCGTCGTGTCTCCGGTTGCTTTCTAACGCGTGGACCTGGGAGTTTCCCGAGAATTTAGTCGAGGTGTTGACGTCTCATGGAGTCATCGGGAAACTGATCGAGCGGACACTCGTCCGCCTAGCGGTCAACGAGAGGGTGGATCATGGCGGAGGAGACACCGGGCCGAACCGGCCCGCTGCACGGCGTCGTGGTGGCCGACTTCTCCCGCATCCTCGCCGGGCCGTACGCCACCATGCTGCTGGCCGACCTCGGCGCCGAAGTGATCAAGGTGGAGGGGCCCGGCGGCGACGACACCCGCACGTGGATGCCCCCGGTCCGCGACGACGTCTCCACCTACTACCTGGGCATCAACCGCAACAAGCGGTCCATCGCCCTTGACCTGAAGGACCCCGACGACCTGGCCGTGGCCCACCGGCTGGCCGCCCGGGCCGACGTCCTGATCGAGAACTTCAAGCCCGGCGGGCTGCGCCGCTTCGCCCTCGACTACGACACCGTGGCCGCCGGCAACCCCCGGGTGGTCTACGCCTCGATCAGCGGGTTCGGCACCGGCGCGGGCGCGGGCTACCCCGGATACGACCTGATGGTGCAGGCGATCTCCGGGCTGATGAGCCTCACCGGCGACCCGGACGGCTCGCCCTACCGGGCCGGCATCTCCGTGTTCGACGTGATGGCCGGGCTGCACGCGTCGATCGGCATCCTGGCCGCCCTGCACCACCGCCACGACTCGGGGCGCGGCCAGCACGTCGAGGTCAACCTGCTCTCCTCCGCGCTGTCCGGGCTGGTCAACCACAGCAGCGGCTACGTCGCGGGCGGAGTGGTGCCCTTCCGGATGGGCAACGCCCACCCCAGCCTCTTCCCGTACGAGCCGTTGCCCGTCGCCGACGGCGAGCTGATCGTGATCGCCGGCAACGACGGGCA
The DNA here is from genome assembly GCF_050942205.1 of Micromonospora sp. CA-248260. Lineage (NCBI taxonomy): Bacteria > Bacillati > Actinomycetota > Actinomycetes > Micromonosporales > Micromonosporaceae > Micromonospora > Micromonospora sp. CA-248260. Next base: position 3,425,444 of record NZ_CP192021.1, read on the forward strand.
GTTCCGCCGGCTCTGCCAGGTGCTCGACCTGCCGGAACTGGTCGACGACCCCCGGTTCACCCGCAACCAGGACCGCACCGCCAACCGGGAGGAACTACGTCCGCTGCTGGTCGAGCGGCTGCGCCGGCGCACCCGCGACGAGTGGTTCACCGACCTGATGGCCGCCGGGGTGCCCTGCGCCCCGATCAACACCATCGACGGCGGGGTCGCGTTCGCCGAACGCCTCGGGCTGGACCCGGTGGTCACCGTCGGCGAGGGCGCCGCCGCGGTCCCCGGCATCCGGCACCCGATCACCCTTTCGGACACCCCCGCGCGGTACGGCACCCCGCCGCCCGCGCTCGACGAACACGGCGAGGAGATCCGCGCGTGGCTGACCGGCAGCTAGACTTCCCGACCTCGATCGGCACCTCCGACCCGACCACCATCCGGCTACTCGGTCAGGACCTGGCCGGTGACCTGATGGGTCGGGTGGGCTTCGGTGAACTGGCCTTCTGGCTGGTCGCCGGGCGTCGCCCCGGCCCCGGCGAGGTCCGCGTCTTCGAGACCGTCCTGGTGGCCCTGGCCGACCACGGCTTCACCCCCACCGCGATCGCCGCCCGGCTGACGTACCTCAGCGCGCCGGAGGCGTTGCAGGGCGCGATCGCCGCCGGCCTGCTCGGCGGCGGCTCCCGCTTCCTCGGCGTCACCGAAGACTGCGGCCGGTTCCTCGCCGACACCCTCGCCGGTCTCACCGAGCCACCCACCGACGACGCCGGCTGGGACGCCGTCGCCCTGGACGCGGTCCGCGCCGCCCGCGCCGCCAAGCGCCTGGTGCCGGGGCTCGGCCACCCGGTGCACAAGGAGACCGACCCGCGCACCCCGGTGCTGATCGCGATCGCCGAGCAGGAGGGGCTGCGCGGGCCGCACCTGCGGCTGTTCGAGGCGATCGGCCGGGTCCACCCGCAGGTGCTCGGCCGCACCCTGCCGCTCAACGGCGCGGGGGTGTGTGGCGCGGCCCTGGCCGACCTCGGCCTGCCCATCGACCTGCTGCGCGGCTTCGCGCTGCTGGCCCGCACCGCCGGCCTGCTCGGCCACCTCGCCGAGGAACGCCGCCGCCCGCTCGGCATGGACATCTACCGCACCGTCGACCGCAACGCCCGGTACGTGCCGGACGACGCCGACTGATCCCCACCCCACCGTCTGCGAGAGGAGCGGCCATGGCCCAGGTCGTCGCGGTCATCGCCTCCACCCACCACCCGTTCTACTACCGCGCCACCACCGCCACCGGCGAGGACCGGCCCCCGTTCGCCGACGAGTGGGCCCGCAAGATCCTCGCGTTCCGGGAGACCCTCACCCGGGCCAGGCCGGACGTGCTGGTGATGGTCGGCTCGGACCACTTCCACCAGCTCTGGCTGGACAACATGCCGCAGTTCCTGGTCGGCAAGGCCCCGTTCTACGACGCCAACTGGTACAACGAGGAACGCGAGTTCGGGCTGCCCCGGATGCTGCTGCGCGGCCAGGAGGACCTGTCGGCCCACGTGCTGCGGGCCGGCCTGGACGCCGGTTTCGACCTGGCATTCAGCAACGAGCTGCGCATCGACCACAGCATCACCTGCCCGATCATCACGCTGCGGCCCGAGGCGGACCTGCCGATCGTGCCGATCTACACCAACATCTTCGCCCCGCCGCTGCCGCAGCCGAAACGGTTCGTGCAGCTCGGCGCGGCCATCCGGGAGATCGTCGAGAGCTGGCCGAGCCACCTGCGGGTGGCCGTCATCGGCACCGGCCACCTGTCGTTGGAGCTGGGCGGGCCCCGCCAGTTCGGCCCGCAGGGCCCGGACCCGGAGTTCGACCGCCGGGCGGTGGAGTGGATCGCCAACGGCGACCTCGACGGCTGCCTGTCCGAGGTGACCCTGGACAGCCTGCACGCCCCCGGCAACGCCACCCACGGTTTCATGGACTTCATGCTGATGATGGGGGTGGCCGGCGCGGGCGCCAAGGCCGACCACGTGGACACCCTGGACCTGTTCCACACCATGGAGGCGTACTTCACCTGGTATCCGAACGGAGCGCCGGCATGAGCCGCTACCTGGTCGACAAGTTCCTCTACACCGTCGACCGCGATCCGGAGCTGGTCGAGCGCTACCGCACCGACCCGCACGCCACGGTGGCCTGGTGGGAGGCCGAACGCGCCAATGCCGTGCTGAACTGCACCACCGGTGAGGCGAGCACCTGGCTGCGGTTCACCGACGAGGAACGCGACGCGTTGGCCAGCCACGACCACGTCCGGCTCTTCGCTCTCGGCGCCCACCCGTTCCTGACGTTGACCCTGTTCATCGCCATGTTCGAGCGGGACCACGACGAGCCGATGGCCTACCAGAAGCAGTACGGCCTGCGGTTGGCCCACTTCTCGCTGCCCTACCCGGACATCGCCACCTGATGACCGCCGGACCCGACGCCGCGTCGATGCCCGCCGTCGTCGTCACCGGTCACGGCGAGCCACCCGAGGTGGTCACCCGCCCCCGCCCGGTGCCGGCCGAGGGTGAGGTGCGGGTACGGGTCACCGCCGCCCCGCTGACCCCGCTGGACCTGCTCTGCGCCTCGGGCACCTCCTACCTGGGCGCCCCGGCGCTGCCGTACGTCCCGGGGGTGCAGGGCGTGGGCACCCTCGACGACGGCACCCCGGTCTGGTTCCCGACCCGGGCGGGACTGGCCCCCGGTGACGGCAGCCTGGCCGGGTACGCGGTGGTCCCCGCCGCCGACCCGGTCGTGCTGCCGGACGACGCCGACCACTGCCTGGTGGCTGCCCTCGGGCTCTCGGCGGTCGCCGCCTGGGCGGCGTTGACCCTGCGGGGCGGCCTGCGCCCCGGGGAGGTGGTGCTGGTGCTGGCCGCCGGTGGCACGGTCGGTCAGGCCGCGGTGCAACTCGCCCGGCTCGCCGGGGCGGGCCGGGTGGTCGCGGCCTGCCGGTCCGACGCCGCCGTCTACTCCGCCCGCCGCTGCGGCGCGGACGCGGTGGTCCGGCTCGCCGACACCGACGATCCGGAGACCCTCGCCCGGCGGTTCCGGCAGGCCGCCGCCGGCCCGGTGGACCTGGTGCTGGACCCCCTGTTCGGGGTGCCCGCCGCGGCGGCCCTGCGCGCCCTGGCCCCGGGCGGCCGGCTGGTCAACCTCGGCGGCTCGGCCGCACCGACCACGACGATCGACTCGGCGACCCTGCGCGGCGGGTCGTTGCGGATCCTGGGCTACACCAACAACGAGCTGACCGCCGCCGAACGCGCCACGGCGATCGCCCTGGTCGCCGGGCACGCCGCCGCCGGTCGGTTGACCGTCACCCACCAGGTACGGCCGCTGGCCGAGGCGGCGCAGGCCTGGGCCGACCAGCGCGCCGGCACCACCGCCGGCCGGTTCGTGCTGGTGCCCCCGGGCTGACCGTCCGCTCCGTGCAGCCCGTCGGCGACAGCGTCGGCCGACCGGCGATGCCGTCGTCTGCGGGCGGGAGCAGGTCGGCTGACCGATTCCCGACCGCCGCTGCCGTCGGGTTGCCCGCCGGCGCGAGGATGAGGCGGTGCTCGAGCTATCACCGCAGGTCGCCGTCCTCGTCGTCGATGCCGCCCGTACGGCCGTCACCCGCTACGCCCCGGAGGAGCTGGAGGTCTTCGACGCGGTCGCCGCCGACTGGCGGGCCGGCACCGGGCGACCCGCCCGGACGTCGGGGGCACCGGGCAGCGCCGTCGGCTTCGGCATCGACACGTCACTGGTCGGCGAGCTGTTCCTGCAGGCGGTCGCCGCCGCCACCAGCGAGGTGCTCGTCCTGGGTGCGACCGGGATCGGCACCGGGATCCTGGCCGGCTGGCGTCGCCGCCGTCGCCCGTCCGAACCGTCCCCGGGCACCGAACCGTCGTCGACCCCGCCAGCCGGGGACCGGGACGGCACGTCGGCCGACCCTCGACCGGCCGCCTGCGCGTCCGCCGCCCCGCTTCCCGGCACACCGGCACAGCAGGACCGGCTGGAGCTGACCGCCGAGCAGGCGGTCCTGCTGCGGGCGGCCTGCCGGCGGCACGCGCTCGCGCTGGGCCTGCCTCCGGAGGCGGCCGACCTGCTCGCCGATGCCACGATCGGCGCGACGGTCACCCCGGACGACCGGTGACCGGACCCGCCACCGGTCCGCCCGGTCCGGTCGACGCGGCCGGACCGGGCGCCACCCGTCCCGCCGGTGGGCCCGCCTCGGCGTCGAGCGCCGGTGGGCCCGGCCCTCGGCAACCCGTCGGGGCGGTCGGCGCGCGATCCGGTCCCGCACCGGACCGGCTGGGCTGGTGGTACCTGCTCGTGGTGGCGGCGCTCGGCGCGGTGGGCGTCGGTGCGGGAGACCTGTACTTCCTCGCCGACCGGTCGCTCAGCCTGCCCTGGGCGGTGGCGTTCGACGCCTGCGAGCGGGCGTTCGGGGCGACCACCGTCGACCCGGTGCCACCCGGGTTCACCGACTGCCTGGCCGAGCCGACCCGACAGCGGGCCCTGGTGCTGCTCGTCGCGGTCGCCGTCGTGCTGGGCTGCGCGGCGGTGCTGCTGGTGGCGGTGCCGGCGGTCGACCTGTGGCGGCTACGTCGGCGCCGGCGTTTCACCGTCGGCGCGGCGGCGCAGCGGTTCGCGGTGCTCTGCGCCGCCGAGGGACTGACCGGCCGGGATCGACCGCGCCTGCTGATCGCCGGTCCACCGGTGCGGCAGGCGTTCACCGTGGGGGTCGTCGGTCGACGGCCGATCGTCGTCCTCCCGGTCGGGCTCGCCCTGGCCCACCGGGACCCGCGACGGTTCGACCCGGTGGTGCGCCACGAGCTGGCCCACGTCCGGGCCCGGGACGTGGTGTGGGTGGCCGCCGTCCGCGCCCTGGTCTGGTTGCCCCTGCCGGCCGTCGCCGTCGGTGGGCTGCTGGAGGTCGGCGTGTTCGGACCGAACCGGACCGTCGCCGGGGCGTTCCTGCGGGCCGGGCTGCTGGCCACCCTGGTCGCGGTGCTGTCGGCGGCGTTGCTGCGGGCGCGTGAACGGGCGGCGGACCGGCAGGCGGCCCGGGACGACCAGGCCGGGGCACTGACCGCCCTGCTGCGCGCCGACGGCGCACGGGCGCGCGCCGACGGCGGCGGACGGGTGCGCGGCGGGCCGGCGCGGGCAGCGCTGCGGACGGTGTTCGCCCGGCACCCGACTCCTGAGCAACGGATCAGGTCGCTGCGGGAGTCGTCGGACCGGCGCGGCGGTGAGGTCACCCAGGGGATGGCGGTCGGCGCGGTGACGGTGGTGAGCATGGCCGCCGTCCACGAACTCGTCGCGAACGCGCACTACCCGGCGCTGGGCTGGCTGCCCCGGCTGGTCGACGTCTGGGTCGCCGCCGTGCTGCTCGTCGGCGGGCTGTTTCCGTCGCTGCTGCGGCGGGCGACCACCGCCCACCGGTCCGCGACCGCGCCCGGCTGGTGGCGTCCGGTCGCCGGTACGGGCCTGGGTCTGTTCGGCGCGACCCTGGTCGTCGCCGTGCTGCCACTGCCCGGCAGCGCGGGACTCTTCCTCGCCGAAGGGGCGGTCGCCGGTCTGGTCTTCGCCGCGGTGACCGGCGTGCTCGGCGCGGGCGCGGTGGCGCTCTGCGTGCTCGTCGCGTCGGCGCTGGCCGACCTGGCCCGACCTCGCACCGGCAGCTGGCGGTACGCCGGGCACGCCACCGCCCTCGCGGTGACGGTCGCGGTGCTCTGGCCGGTGCCGGGGCTGCCACCGCTCTGGTCCGACCCGGAGCTGGTGCGGATCTGGCTGGCCTACGACCTGCCCGACACCGGTTGGCTGCTGCTCGCCCTCGGGCTGCCGGTACTGCTGGGCGTGCGCTTCCTGGTGACCGCCCGACGCGCCGACCGGCACCACGGCGGCTCCCTGGCCCGCCGGATGGTCGACTCGACCCGGGTCCGGGTGGTCGCGGTGGCCGTGCTGGTCGGCGCCGGTGGTGCGGTCGGGCAGCTGCGGTTCGCCCCGCCGGGCACCCTCGACGAGGCGGTCGGCGACGCACAGGCCCGTGGGCTGCTCACCGGGCTCGTCGGCGTCGTCGTCCTGGTGATCACCGCAGCCGGGTCCGACCCCGGTCCGACGAGCGACCCCGGTCCCGCGTCCCCGTCGGACCCCGGGGCCGGTCATTCACCCGCCCCGGGCCGTCGGGGCGGGGTCGCGGACCGGCTCGGTGGGGCGTTGCTCGCCGCGACCGCGGCGACCCTCGGGTCGGCGCTGGTGCAGTACCTGGACGCGGTCCTGGCCGGGCGGTCCGCCGACGGGTCGGCGTTGCGGCTGACCGTGGGCAACCCGCTGGTCTGGCTGCTGTATCTGGCGGCCCTCGTCGTGCCGGTGCTGCTGCCCCGGGCCGTACCCCGCCGGATGGTGCTGCCGACCCGGCTGGTGCTGCCGGCGGCGGTGTCGATCGTGCTGACGGTGACCGTGCTGGTGCTCGGGCCGGGGGTGCCCGGCGTCCGGGTCCCGGTGCCGACGGCCGGCACCTCGTCCGCCTCCCGCGCAGCCCCTGACGCGCCGACCCCGTCGGCACGGGTGGTCCCCGACCCGCCGCCCGCTGCCGGGCGACGACTCACCGCTGCCGAGGCGCGGGTCGCCGTCGATGCCGTCCGGTCGGCGCTACCGACGTCTTGGGAGTCCCGACCGGTCACCGCCGCCGGCAACGATCGGATCGAGCCTACCGAGTGTGTCCCGCTGGCCCGCGACAGCTACCTCGACCGGCTCAGACCGGGGGAGCGGGCCCGGGCGGCGGCGCGGTACGCCACCCCACGCGGCAGACTCGGCATCGCCTCGACCACGGTGGAGGTCGGTGTCACCTCGTACGTCGGGCCGGTGGGCGGGGGCGTGTTCGCCGCCGCCGAGACCGCCCGGGCCGCCTGTCGGCGGTTCGTCAGCGGTGGCGTGCGGTTCACCGTCGGGGGCCGTCCCGCCCCGGCCCTGGGTGAGCAGTCCTGGCGGGTCGACTATGCGCTGGCCGTCGGTAGCGGGCGGAGCCGGATCACCGGTGCGACGGCATTCGTCCTGGTGCGGGTGGGACACAACCTGGTCGCCGTGTCCATGGTCGTGACGGCACAGCCGTTGGACGAGCGGCTGCTCACCGCTGTGGTGACCACCGTGGTCGGTGCACTCGGTCCGCCCTGACCGTCCACGACCCACACCGGGCGGCCGATCGGACGGCGTCCCGCCCGACGCGGAACCGTCTGCCACTTTACTGTTAACAAACTTTAAATTACCGTGGGGGCAGTCACCGGGTTCGATCCGAGCGGCGCGTCGTAGGGCCATCCGGCGCCCGCCGTCGACCGCACGTCCCGCCCCGAGGAGGGTCCCCATGCGTCGAACCGTCACCGTCCCCCTGCTGGCGACGGGTGCCGTCGTCACCTCCCTGGGTCTCGCCGCGCCCGCCCAGGCCCACGGCTACGTCTCCGCCCCGCCCAGCCGCCAGGCCCTCTGCGCCCAGGGGAAAGTGCCCGACTGCGGTCAGATCCGGTACGAGCCGCAGAGCGTCGAGGGCCGCAAGGGGCTGCGCAGTTGCAGCGCCGGGATCACCGGGTTCGCCGTCCTCGACGACGACAACCGGGGCTGGCCGGCCACCCCGGTCGGCAGCACACTCACCTTCACCTGGGTGAACACCGCCCGGCACGCCACCAGCAACTGGGAGTACTTCGTCGGCGACACCCGGGTCGGTGTCGTCGACGGCGGCGGCCGGCAACCCGAGGCCACCGTCTCGCACACCGTCAACCTGGGCGGCCTCACCGGCCGGCAGAAGATCCTCGCCGTCTGGAACATCGCCGACACCGCCAACGCCTTCTACTCCTGTGTGGACGTGCAACTCGGCGGCGGTGGCCCGACCCCCACCCCGACCCGTACCCCGACTCCCACCCCCACCCCCACCCGTACGGTCACCCCGCCCCCGACCACTCCCGGGCCCTCGCCGACCGCCGGCGGCACTTGGACGGCCGGCCGCAGCTACCAGGTCGGCGACCTCGTCACCTACCAGGGGGCGAGCTACCGGTGCCGGCAGGCGCACACCGCGCTCCCGGGCTGGGAGCCGCCGTACGTGCCCGCCCTGTGGACCCGGGTCTGACCGGCGTCGACCGTGCCCGTCCACCGAATCCGGGCCGTGCCCGTACCCCGGCAGGCGGATGGCGTAGCGCCACCGTCCACCATCGACCGCACCCGGTCCGACCGCCACCGTCCCGGCCTGCGCCGGCTGGGTGTGGTGGTCGGCGCGGTCGTGCTGCTCACCGGGTGCGCGCCCGCCGTGTCCCCGGCCACCCCGGGGCCGCCCCCGTCGAGCGGGTCCGGCCCGCCGCCCGTGATCGGCGGATCCGACCTGGTGTTCCTGCACACCATGACGGCCCACCAGGAGCGCACGCTGGTCATCGTCCGGGTCGCGCCGCAGCGGATCCGCCACCCGCGACTGCGTACCCTGGTCGCCGCCATAGACGCGACCGAGACCGACGAGGTCGCCCAGGCCCGCGAGTGGCTGCGCGCCGCCGGGGCGGAGCCCGGCGGGCACCGGCACGAGCATCCCGCCCCGGGGGGCGCACCCGACCCGGTGTCCCGGCTGCGGGACACCCCCGTCACCGGGTACGACGCCGCCCTGGTGGCGGTGCTGGTGGTGCAGCAACGGCAGGCGGCCGGGCTGGCCCGGGCCCACCGGGCGTCGGCGGTCTCCCCGATCGTGCGCGACCTGGCCCGGCGCATCGACGAGTCCCGTACCGCGCAGGTCCGGCTGCTCACCGAGCTGCCGGTGGCCCGGGTCGCGCCCTGACCGGGCGGGCAGCTGTCGGCGGACGACCGGCCCCGCCAGCCGACGTCAGCAGTACGGTGGGGTGCCGGAGCCATAGCGCAAGCGGCTGAAATAACCACCCGTACGGTCAGCGGGTGGGAGTCGTTCGGCCACCCCGACGGAATCGATGTTCCTCGTCTTCCTTGGTCCCCGGTATAGTCCCGTCAATCCTCATTGGAGTGTCGCAGGGAAAGCACGTGATCTGCGTGATGGCAGCTGGGCTGGAGAACGCGGTGGCCGGCCCACCATTCGTCGGGCGGCACCCGGAGATCGCGCGTCTGCGCGCCGCGCACGTCGACCGCGTACGCACCGCGACGCAGGTGGTCTGCGAGGTGGTGGGCGACCCCGGCATCGGCAAGACCCGCTTCGTGCACGCGGCGTTGGACCGCTGCGCCCCGGCCCTGCCCCTCGTCGTCGGCACCGGCGCGGAGGCCGAACAGGGCATCCCGTTCCACGTCTTCCGGCACGCCTTCGGCACCGCCCGGCCACCCCGGGCCGACCCACGGCGACCTCCCACCGGTGGGGCCGAACCCGACGGCGCGCTGCTGCCCCGCTTCGCCGGCCCGGTCGACGTGCGGCTGTTCCGCACCTATCAACTGGCCCGCCGGCTGCTCGCCCTGGCCGCCCGGGACGGGCTTACCCTCGTCCTGGACGACCTGCACTGGGCCGACACCGCCTCCATCGGGCTCGTCACCCACCTGCTGCGTTACCCGGTGCCCGCGCCGCTGCTGCTGATCCTGGCCTACCGGCCCCGGCAGATGGCCACCGCGATGCCGTTCGGCCCACCGGCCACCGGCGTCCCGGCGGGTCGGTGCCGGGAACGCATCGAGCTGGAGCCGCTCAGCCTCGCCGAGACCGTCGAACTCTACCCGGACGACGACCCGGATGAGCTGGACGAACGCCACGAGTGGGCCGCCGGTGTCCCCGGCTACCTCACCGCACTGGCCGGCGTCGTGCCGACCGGTGACCGTGACGCCCCGTCGACCGGCCCGCCCCGGCTCACCGACCGGGCGGTGGCCACCCTGCGTGCCGAGTGGGCCGGCCTGCCCCCGGCCGACACGGCGTGCCTACGCGCCGCCGCAGTGCTGGACACGCCGTGCGCGGTGGAACTGCTCGCCGAGGTGGCCGGCCTGCCCCCACCGCTGGTCAACGAGTCCGCGTGGCGCCTGGTCCGCCGCGACCTGTTGCGGGTCGTCCCGGCGACCTCGCGGTTCACCTTCCGACATCCGCTGCTGCGCTCGGCGGTCCGTCAGGACACCGACCCGGCCTGGCGGGCCGAGGCCCACCACCGAGCGCTGACCGCGTTGCTCGCCGGGGACGCGCCTCCGGCGGAACGGGTGGCGCAGGCCGAACAGCTGCTCGGCCTGCCCCACGACCGGCCGGTCGAACCGTACGTCGAGGTGCTCTGCCGGGCCGCGAGGGAGATCCGCCGCGAGGCCCCGGAACTGGCCGTCCGTTGGCTGCGGGCGGCGTTGCGCGCGTTACGCCCACCGGCCGGTTCCCCCGACAGCCGGCACGACGTCACCCTGCTGTTGGCCCGGATCACCGGGGAGGCGGGCGACCTCGCCGAGAGCCGGACGTTGCTGCGGGAGGTCGTCCCGGAGCTGCCCGCCGACCCGGCGGGTCGGCGGGCAGCCGCCGTCGCCCAGTGGGTGCGGGTGGAACGGCTGTTGGGCAACTACGCGGAGGCCGCCGCGATCAGCCGCCGGGAGCTGATCAGGATGCCGACGCCGAGCGCCGGGGCGTACCAGCTCGCCACCGAACTCGGTGCCGTCGGCATCCTGTCCGGCCACCCCGCGCCGGTGCCCGGCGGCGCACCCGACGGAGACGCCAGCGGCATCGACCGGGCCGGTCTGCTCGCGGTACGGGTACTCGCCGCCGCCCACGACGGTGACGTCGCCATCGCCCGGGACCTGCTCGCCACCGCGACGCCGATCGTCGACGCGCTGCCCGACCGGGACCTGCGCGACCACCCCGACTGTCTGCTGGCCCTGGGCCTGGCCGAGCTGTTCCTGGAACGCCCCGCCGACGCCAGCCGGCACCTGGACCGCGGCATCGCCCTGGTCCGTGACGCCCACCGCGACGACGGCCTGTGCCAACTGCTGCTCGGCCGCAGCCAGGTGGCCTACCACCGGGGGCAGCTCGGCACGGTGATCGCGCTGGCCACCGAAGCCGGGACCGTCGCCCGCCGGATCGGCAGCCGTTCCCTGCTCAGCTTCGCCCTCGCGTTCGAGGCGCAGGGCACCGCCTGGCGGGGCGGCCCCCGCGACGACGAACGCGCGGTGGCGCTGGCCCGCGGCGCGGTGGAGTACGCCAGTGACCTGGACAGCTGGTCCGGGCGCACCGCGGCGACCGCGTTGGCCACCGCGACCCTGCTCGCCGGTGACCCGGTCACCTGCCGGGAGATGCTCACCGACGCCGGTGGGGACAGCCGACTGACCCGCCTCCAGGCATCCCTGCGTCCGATGTGGCACGAGCTGCTCTGCGCCGCGGCGCTGGCCGCCGGGGAACTGCCCGAGGCGCAGCGCCGGGCCGAGGCCGCGTTGGTGGCCGCCGACCTGATCGACCTGCCCGGGCAGCGCGCCTTCGCCGAGTCGGCGTACGGGGAGGTGCTGCTCGCCCGCGGGGAGGTGGCGGCGGCCATGCCCTACCTGCGTGCCGCGGCGGACCGGTTCCGGGCCGCCGGCATGGTGTTGCGGCACAGCCTGGCCCTGGTCTCGATCGCCCGCGCGGCGGACGTGGTGGACCAGGGCGGTCCCACCGCCGCCCGGGCCCGCCACCGGGCGTTGGAACTGGCGGCCCGGTGCGGCACCGACCGGGTCGGCCTGCGGCTGGCCCGACCGCTGCGGGCGCTCGCCGAGACCGCGCTGACCGACCGGGAGTGGCACATCGCCCGGCTGGCCACCACCGGTGTCACCAACCGGCTGATCGGCCGTCAGCTCCACATCAGCCCCCGCACCGTGGAGGCGCACCTGACCCGGATCTACCGCAAGGCGGGGGTGGAGTCCCGGTCCGGTCTGGTCGCCTGGGTGTCCCGCTTCGACGACACGGACCGCTGACCGGCCCCGCGACGCAGGAGCGGCCCACGGGTCGGTCACGACCCGGTCAGCCGTTGTCGACGGGCCGCTGCGGGCCGGGCGGATTCTCCAGCAGGTCCGCGACGTAGGCCTCCGCCTGGTCCTCCACCGCCAGCCGGAACGCCTCGGTGAGCACGTTGACCACCCCCTGGGTCAGCAGGATCGTCTCCCGGTCCACGTCGGACCACGACGGACGGTCACCGGTGCCACCCAGTTCGGGGGCGAGGGCCAACATCCGGGCGGTGACGGCCGCGACCAGTTCGTCGGCGAGGGGCCGGACGCTGTCCAGCACCTCGCTGAGCGCCTGCAACGCCGGCACCGTGCCCATCCGTACCCGGTGCAGGTCCAGCGCGGCGCGCAGCGGCCGGGGCCGCACCGTGCGGACCGTGCCGTCGGGGGCACGTCCGAGCACCCCGTGCCGGGTCAGCGCGTGGGTGAGCGCGGGCCGTTCGGTGGCCAGCCGTTGCAGCATCGCGGTCAGGCCGTCGGGTGCCTCGTCGCCGCTGCGCACGCCGAGCATCGCCTCGATGGAGACCAGGTTGAAGCCCTGCCGTTGCAGGGTCAGGATGGCCTCGAGGCGGCGGACGTGGGAGTCGTCGTAGAGCGCTACCCGACCCCGGCGCACCGGTGGGGCCAGCAGCCGGCGGGCCTGGTGGGCGCGGATGTTGCGCGCCGACATCCCCACCTTACGGGCTAGCTCCTCCACGGTGTATCCGACCGCGGTGCCGGCGGTAGCCGGCCCGGTCGTCACCCGGTCGATGGTCACGGTGGCCTCCGCAGGCGTCGGGGACGGGGTACGGCGACCTGCCGGCCGGTTGCGGCGGACGGCGGGACTTCCCGGGGCCGAGCGTATGACCGGGTAACTGCCGGGCGACAGGAGGGGAACCACTACTTGTCCCCGTCGGCGATCAACCATTATCCTCCGTGAGCGCGCGATCACTGTCCCGTATCGCCCGGTCTCTCCACTCCTGTCCCACCGGTCAGCCTGTCCCAGCGGTCAGCCGGCGCGGGCGGGCGCGGTGAACGGCAGCAGCACCCGGAACACGGTCGCCCCCGGCACGCTGTCCACCCGGATGTCGCCGTGGTGCTTGTTGACCACGATCCGGTACGAGATGTCCAACCCCAGACCGGTGCCCTCACCGACGCCCTTGGTCGTGAAGAAAGGCTCGAAGATGCGCGGCCGTACCGCCTCGGGAATGCCGGGTCCGGTGTCGGCCACCTCGACCGTCAACAGGTCGCCGGCCCGCCCGGTGCGCAGTGTCAGCACGCCCTGCGCGCCCATCGCCGACAGGGCGTTGTCGATCAGGTTCGTCCACACCTGGTTCAGCTCAGCCGCGTACGCCGGCAGGGGCGGCAGGTCCCGGTCGTAGTCGCGGACCACCCGTACCCCCGGCGGGATCTTGGCCTTGAACATCACCAGGGTGGCGTCGAGCAGGTCGTGCACGTCCACCACCTGGTGCGGGGCCCGGTCCAGCTGCGAGTACTGCTTGGCCGCGCCGACCAGGGTGGAGATCCGGGTGACCGCGTCGTCGATCTCGGCCATCAACTGCTCGGTGTCCAACGTGTACGCAAGCCACCGCACCGCCGACTCCAGGTCCTGCGGGCCGACCACCTCGCGGACCTGTTCCAGCCAGGCGACGTCCAGGCCGGCGGCGACCAGTGTCGGCGCCAGGTCCCAGCCGGCGGTGAGCCGCTGCCCGTCCAGCCAGTCGGCCAGCTCGTCCTCGGCGTCGCTGACGGCCATCGGGGACAGTTGCGGCGCGCGGGCGGCCCGCTTCACCGCCTCCTCCTGCAACTCCACCAGGGCGTGCAGCCGGCTGCCGTCGAGCCGGCCGTCGGCGATCATCGCCAGTTTGTGCCGCATCCCGGCGACCCGGTCCCGCAACGCCGAGGTGGCCCGTACGGCCGCGCCGGCCGGGTTGTTCAGCTCGTGGGTGAGCCCGGCCGACAACGAACCGAGGGCGAGCAGCCGTTCCCGCTCGCCGACGATGCTCTGGGTGTCGCGCATCCCGAAGAACAGCCCCTCCAGCAGGTGCATCGCCATCGGGAACCAGGTCCGCACCGCGTGGGCGAACGTCTCGGAGGGCAGCACCAGGAACTCGGCGTCGGTGACTGCCCGCAGGGTGTTCAGGTAGACCTGGTCGACCTGCCCGCCCAGGTACGCCTGGGTGGCCCCGCCGTACACCCCGCGCTGGTCGGTGCGGTTGACCTCCAGGTCGTCCCCGTGCACCCGCCGGCTCATCGACACGGTGCCGGACAGCAGGGTGAAGAAGCAGGTCGCCGGCTCGCCCTCGGCGTAGACGACGGTCCCGGCGGCCCGCTGCTCGACCCGACCGTGCTCGGCCAGCCAGTCGAGCTGCCCGGCGTCGAGGGCGGCGAACAGGAACAGCTCCCGCAGCTGGTCCGGGGTGAGTCGTTCGTCGGAGTCGCTCACTGTGCCTCCAGATAACGGTGTACCAGCGAGACGGCCATCGCGCCCTCACCGACCGCCGAGGCGACGCGCTTGACCGACGAGGCCCGCACGTCCCCGGCGGCGAACACCCCCGGCAGGCTCGACTCGAGGTGGTACGGGTCGCGGGCCAGGGTCCAGCCGGGTGGTCGCCGGCCGCCTGCGGTCAGGTCCGGGCCGGCGACGATGAAGCCCCGCTCGTCGCGGACCAGCACCCCGTCCAGCCACTCGGTGCGTGGTTCCGCGCCGATGAAGATGAACAGCCAGCTGGCGTCCATCTCGCGGACGTCGCCGCTGCGGGTGTCGCGCAGCCGCAGTCGTTCCAGGTGCCCGTCACCGTCGCCACCGACCACCTCGGTGTGCGGGTGCACGACGATCCGGTCGTTGCGTTCCAGCTGCTGGATCAGGTACGACGACATCGAGGCGGTCAGGTCGGCGCCCCGGATCAGCAGGTGCACCTGGCTGGCGTACCGGGAGAAGTACACCGCCGCCTGGCCGGCCGAGTTGGCCCCGCCGACGATCCACACGTCCTGGTCGACGCAGCTCGGGGCCTCGGTCGACGCCGCGCCGTAGAACACCCCCAGCCCGGTCAGGTCGGCCAGGCCGGGCGCGTCGAGCACCCGGTAGGACACCCCGGTGGCCAGCACCACCGTGTGGGCGGCGATGGTGCTGCCGTCGCCGAAGTGCAGCAGCCGGGCCGCTCCGGCGCTCTCCAGCCCCACCACCTCGCGGGTGCTGAGCAGTTCCGCGCCGAACTTCAACGCCTGCCGGCGGGCCCGGTCGGTGAGCTGGGCGCCGGAGACCCCGTCGGGGAAACCGAGGTAGTTCTCGATCCGGCTGCTCTGTCCGGCCTGGCCGCCGGTGGCCCGCCGCTCCACCAGCACGGTGCGCAGCCCTTCCGACGCCCCGTAGACGGCCGCGCCGAGTCCGGCCGGGCCGCCACCGACCACCACCAGGTCGTAGAAGTCGGCGGACGGGGCGACGGTGAGCCCGGCCACCGCCGCCAACTCCGCCTCCGTCGGGGCGATCAGCGCCTTGCCGTCCGGGGTGACCACCAGCGGTACGTCGGTGGCGTCGGCCCCGGCGGCGGCGAGCAGCCGGCCACCCTCCGGGTCGTCGGTGAGCAGCCAGCGGTAGGGCACCAGGTTGCGGGCGAGGAAGTCCCGGACCGCGAACGACGGGGCCGACCAGCGGTGCCCGACCACCCGGATCTCGTCGCTGGCCTGGTCGGGGCTGGCCGCCCAGGCCTCCAGCAGGGTGTCCACCACCGGGTAGAGCTTCTCCTCCGGCGGGTGCCACGGCTTGAGCAGGTAGTGGTCCAGGTCGACCACGTTGATCGCGTCGATCGCCGCCTCGGTGTCGGCGTACGCGGTCAGCAGCACCCGGCGGGCGGCCGGGAAGAGGTCCATCGCGGCCTCCAGGAACTGGATGCCGTTCATCTCGGGCATCCGGTAGTCGGCCAGCAGCACCGCCACCCGTTCGCCGCGCAGCTTGATCTCCCGCAGCGCCTCCAACCCGCCGGAGCCGGAGTCGGCCCGGACCACCCGGTAGCGGTCGCCGTAGCGGCGGCGGATGTCCCGGGCGACCGCCCGGGAGACGGCGGGGTCGTCGTCGATGGTGAGGATCACCGGCTGTGCCATGGTGCCCATGTAAGCACAGCGGGCGGTCCGGGCCGCCGCGCCGCCGGGGCGGTCCGGCGGTGGGTGTCCGTGGCATTATCCGTTGGCTTTCGTCGGGGCGCGGCCTATGGTGGGCCTCATGTCCCTGGCCGTTCGACTGCGCCGTCCCACCGCCACCGGTTCTCCGGTGACGGCGGTCGTGGTCGGCCGGTTCGAGGCGGTGGCGCCCGGTGCGGCACAGTCCGCCGTCGTGCCCACCCAGGGGCGGCCGAGCCCGATCCCCGCCGGGCGTGGCCCACCCGGAGAAACGCTCCTCCTCCGGATCGGCCACCAGGGCGAAGCCATTTCGGCTTCGGCCCTTTTTCTGTTTCCGTCCCTTTTTCTGCCCGTCGTTCCCCGCTTCCCGAAGCGCGGTGCCCCGAAAGGACACGCCATGAGCACCGACCTGCACCACCAGGCCGAGCAGCACCGGCTGACCATGCTCCGCCAGGCCCTCACCGATCAGTTCGCGACGCAGACGGCCCGGTTGACCGAGCTGACCGCCGACACCGGCGACCCGGCCGAGGCGCACACCCGGGGCGCGTTGATCGCGGCCACCAGGCAGAGCCTGGACCACCTGGCCGCAGCGCTGCGACGGCTGGCCGAGGGCGGCTACGGCCGCTGCGAACGCTGCGAGGCGGCGATCCCGGCGGAACGGTTGGAGGTGCTGCCGCAGGCCCGATTCTGCGTTCCCTGCCAGCAGAAGGCGCACGGCTGACCGGCCGTCCGTAGCCGGCGGTGGGGCGGGATGGGGTCGGGGACCCCATCCGCTGATTGCCCTTTCCGGTCGATGGCCTCGCCGGTGGCCGGCCTTTCTGATTGATGGCCTCGCTGGTGTCGGGCCGGCCGCCAGCGGGGCGGTCGCCCCGGCGGGCGGATTCTCCCCGGCCTCCCGGCAACGGTGTCCTGCCGGGAGGCCGGGGAAGCTCGGAACCCCGTTCCGCCCCGCCATGATGCCGGGGAACCCACCCACCGGGCCGCCGGCCCCGACGACCGCCCCATCAACCACCTAGCTACCTAGGATGCCTTACGCGAGCTGACCCCCGGCGTCACCATCGACCAGGCGCCCAATCAGGACGCCGCAGTCAGGGGAGCCGGAGCGTGGTACGAACCGGTACGGTGCTCGCCGTGACCGCAGACGATCACCGGGCGGCCGGCCCGGTCGCCGTGCTCGCCAATCCCACCGCCGGCCGGGGCCGCCATAGGGGTCTGCTGCCCCGGGTGCTCGACGGCCTCGCCACGGCCGGTCGGCCGGTGGAACTGCTCACCGCGCACACCCCGGCCGAAGCGGAGGCGGCCTGCCGCGCGGCGGTCGCCGCCGGAGCGTCCGCGCTGGTCGCGGTCGGCGGTGACGGCACCGTCCACCAGGCCCTCCAGGTGGTCGCCGGCACGGCCGTGCCGTTCGGCCCGGTGCCGGCGGGCACCGGCAACGACTTCGCCGCCGACACCGGGTTCCCGGCCGACCCGCTCGCCGCCGTCGAGGTGATCGCCGCCGCGCTGCGCGCCGGTCGCACCCACCCGGTCGACCTGGCCCGGATGTCCACCGCCGGTGGTGCCGACCGCTGGTACGGCGCGGTTCTCGCCGCCGGATTCGACGCGATCGTCAACGAGCGCGCCAACCGGATGCGCTGGCCGCGCGGCCCCCGCCGGTACGACCTGGCGATCCTGGTCGAGTTGGCCCGGTTGCGCCCGCGTCGCTACACGCTGCGCCTCGACGGCACGGAACACCACGTGGACGCCGTGCTGATCGCCGTGGGCAACTGCGCCAGCTACGGTGGTGGGATGCGGATCTGCCCCGCCGCCGACCCCACCGACGGGCTGCTGGACGTGGTGGTCGGCGGCCGGTTCGACCGGCGCACCCTGATCCGGGTCAAGCCGCGCATCTACGCCGGCACCCACGTGGCGCATCCGCTGGTGCGCAGCTACCGGGCCCGTACCGTCGAGGTGGCCGCCGAGGGCATCACCACGTACGCCGACGGCGAGCGGTCCCTGGACCTGCCGGTGCGGATCACCGCGGTGCCCGGGGCGGTGCGGCTGCTGCGCTGAGCGGCCCCTGCGGCGGCGGCACCGGTGTGGGCAGGGCAGGACCGCCCCCACCCGCCGGCCACCTACCCGCCGGGAGGGGCGGCGACGCGCGGGGCGGCGACCCGGACCGCGCCGATGCTGGCGACGACCACCAGGCCGATCGCCAGCACCTCGACCGGGTGCAGGTCCTGGCCGAGGATCAGCCAGCCGGCGAGCGCGGCGAGCGCCGGCCCGAGACTCATCAGCACCGCGAAGGTCGAGGTGGCCAGCCGGCGCAGGGCCAGCAGTTCCAGGGTGTAGGGCAGCACCGAGGCGAGCAGAGCCAGCCCGGTGCCGAGGGCCAGCACCCCCGGATGCCACAGTCGCGCCCCGGCGTCGGCCAGACCGAACGGCAGGGTGAGCACGGCGGCGAGGGCGAGGGCGAGGGCCAGTCCGTCGGCGCGGGGGAACCGGCCGCCGACCCGGGCGGAGCAGACGATGTACG
Organism: Micromonospora sp. CA-248260; assembly: GCF_050942205.1. Taxonomy (NCBI): domain Bacteria; kingdom Bacillati; phylum Actinomycetota; class Actinomycetes; order Micromonosporales; family Micromonosporaceae; genus Micromonospora; species Micromonospora sp. CA-248260. The sequence continues at coordinate 3,443,940 of NZ_CP192021.1, forward strand.
CCGCCCACAGCGCGCCCGCCCCGAGTGCGAGGGCGGCGCCGACCGGGTGCAGCCGGTCGAATCCGCCCTGGCCCAGTAGGGCCACCCCGGCGAGCGCGAGCCCGGCCCAGCACCAGGCCGTCCACCGGCGGGCGGTCAGCACCGACAGGGTGAGCGGCCCGAGCACCTCCAGGGTCACCGCCGGGCCGAGCGGAATGCGTTCGATGGCCTGGTAGAAGACCGAGTTCATGCCGGCCAGGGCGAGGCCGAAGGTGCCGACGGCCAGCCAGTCCGCCCGGTCGTGCCCGCGCCACCGGGGACGGCACACCAGCAGCATCAGCAGCGCCCCGATGGCCAGCCGCAGGGTGACCGTGCCGGCCACCCCGACCCGGGGGAAGAGCAGCGCGGCGACGGCGGAGCCGAAGTGCACCGACAGCGCCCCGCCGAGCACCAGTCCGACCGCCGCCGCCCGGCCGGAAGTGTCGATCATGGGGAGGGCAGGGCCAGGTCGAGCACGGCGCCGAGGCCGTTGGGGCGGCCGGGGCCGGCGGCCGGCAGCACCAGCGCGCCGCACCCGGCGGCGACCGCCCCGGCGTCGGCGGGGGTGTCGCCGACCATCAGGGTCCGCTCGGGGTCCACCCGCAGCATCCCGCAGGCCCGCAGGAAGATGCCCGGGTCCGGCTTGCACCGGCCCACCTCGTACGACAGCGCGTACGCGTCGACGAGGTCGGCCAGCCCCCAGGCGGCGAAGAACGGCCGCAGGTCGAAGCCGATGTTGCTCACCACCGCCACCGGAATCCCGGCGGCCCGCAGTGCGGTCAGCACCGGCGCGGTGTCCGGGTAGGGCACCCAGCCCTGCGGCACCAGCACCCGTTCGTAGAGCGCCTCGGCGAAGCCCTCGATCCCGGCGTCGACCGTCTCGGCCAGCCCGGTGTACGCGGCCCGGTGGGCGTGCTCGTAGAGATCCCGGTCGGCCCACAGCTCGGCCAGTCGGGGTGGCACCCGGGCCGGCAGCGGTCCACCGGCCCGGCCCGCGGTGAGCAGCCGGTCGGCCAGCGCGGTGGCCCGCATCCGCTCCAGGCTCACCCCGCACGTCGCCGCGGCGGCGACCACCCAGTCGTGGGCGGGTTCGACCTGCGCGAGGGTGCCGTGGAAGTCGAAGAGCACGGCCTGCACGGGGCGGCGGGACGCGTCGGTTCGGGGGGTGTCCCCGACGCCGTTCGTGGCTTCGGGCGGTTCGACGTGATCCGGCACGTCGTGCACCCTACCGACCCGCCCCGACCCCGCTGCCGGACGGCCTTGGCGGGTGGCCGTCGGGGGTACCGATTAATCTTGCTGACATGTCGAGCCCCGCCGAGCGGTACGCCGAGGCACGCCGCCGGGCTGCCCAGGCCGCCCAGTTCCCGGCCCTGGAAGAGTTCGCCCTCGACCTGGGGTTCGATCTCGACGATTTCCAGCGCGAGGCGTGCCAGTCGTTGGAGCGGGGCAGCGGGGTGCTGGTCTGCGCCCCGACCGGGGCGGGCAAGACGGTGGTGGGTGAGTTCGCCGTCCACCTGGCGTTGCGGGGCACGCCTGCGGCGGTGTCGGCGGCGGCCGACGAGCCGGCGACGCCACCGGTGCGGCGCAAGTGTTTCTACACCACGCCGATCAAGGCGCTGTCCAACCAGAAATACCACGACCTGGTGCAGCGTTACGGGGCCGCGCAGGTCGGCCTGCTCACCGGCGACAACGCGATCAACGGGGACGCCCCGGTGGTGGTGATGACCACCGAGGTGCTGCGCAACATGCTCTATGCCGGGTCGACCACCCTGGCCGGCCTGGCCTACGTGGTGATGGACGAGGTGCACTACCTCGCCGACCGGTTCCGGGGCGGGGTCTGGGAAGAGGTGATCATCCACCTGCCCTCCTCGGTGACCCTGGTGTCGCTGTCGGCGACGGTCTCCAACGCCGAGGAGTTCGCCGACTGGCTGGTCACCGTGCGCGGTGAGACGGCGGTGGTGGTCAGCGAGCACCGGCCGGTGCCGCTGTGGCAGCACATGCTCGTCGGCAAGCGGATGTTCGACCTCTTCCACGACGCCGACGCGGCCCGCAAGCACGACGTGCACCCCGAGCTGCTGCGCTACACCCGGGAGCAGACCCGGCGGCTGGAGCTGGGGGAGGGGCGCAGCGCCGGCCCTGGCGGCGGGCGGCGTGGCCCGCGCTGGCGGGGCCCGATGCGCCCCGACATCGTCGACCGGCTGGACCGGGAGGGGCTGCTCCCGGCGATCCTGTTCATCTTCAGCCGGGCCGGCTGCGCCGCCGCCGTGCAGCAGTGCCTGGCGGCCGGCCTGCGGTTGACCTCGGCGGAGGAACGCGCCGAGATCCGCCGGGTGGTGGAGTCGCGGGTCACCGCGATCCCCGGTGAGGATCTCAGCGTCCTGGGCTACTGGGAGTGGCTCGACGGGTTGGAGCGTGGTCTGGCCGCCCACCACGCCGGGATGCTGCCGGTGTTCAAGGAGGTCGTCGAGGAGCTGTTCGTCCGGGGCCTGGTCAAGGCGGTCTTCGCCACCGAGACCCTGGCGTTGGGCATCAACATGCCGGCCCGGTGCGTGGTGCTGGAGCGGCTGGTCAAGTTCAACGGCGAGGCCCACGTCGATCTGACCCCGGGGGAGTACACCCAGCTCACCGGGCGGGCCGGTCGACGGGGCATCGACGTCGAGGGGCACGCGGTGGTGGTCTGGTCGCCGGAGACCGACCCCCGGCACGTGGCGGGCCTGGCCTCCACCCGCACCTATCCGCTGCGGTCGAGCTTCCGGCCGTCGTACAACATGGCGGTGAACCTGGTCGGCAGCGTCGGCGTCGAGCCGGCCCGTGCGTTGCTGGAGTCGTCGTTCGCGCAGTTCCAGGCGGACCGGTCGGTGGTCGGGCTGGCCCGCCAGGTGCAGCGCAACACCGAGACCATCGAGGCGTACGGCGCGGAGGCGGTCTGCCACCAGGGTGACTTCGACGAGTATTTCGCGTTGCGGGTGGCCATCGCCGACCGGGAGCGGGCCATCGCCCGGCAGGGGCAGACCCAGCGTAAGGCCGCCGCGGTGGCGGCGTTGGAGCGGTTGCGGGTCGGTGACGTGATCCGGGTGCCGTCCGGGCGGCGGGCCGGGCTCGCGGTCGTCCTCGACCCGGCGACCGGGGGGTTCGGGGAGCCCCGGCCGCTGGTGCTCACCCAGGACCGTTGGGCGGGGCGGATCAGTCCCGGCGACTTCACCACCCCGGCCGAGGTGCTCGCCCGCATCCGGGTGCCCAAGCACTTCAACCACCGCTCACCGGCCGCCCGGCGGGATCTCGCGGCCGAGGTGAGCAGCACCGGGCTGGACCGGCACGGCGGCCGGCGGGGCGGGCGTTCCCGGCAGGCCGCCGGTGAGGACCACCGGCTCAGCCAGCTCCGCACCGAGCTGCGTCGGCACCCCTGCCACGCCTGCCCGGAACGGGAGGACCACGCCCGTTGGGCGGAGCGGCGACGCCGGTTGGAGAACGACACGGAGGAGCTGCGGCAGCGGGTGTCGGGGCGGACCGGCTCGCTGGCCCGGACCTTCGACCGGATCGTCGCGTTGTTGACCGCCCGGGGCTACCTGTCCGCCGACGGGCGGGTGACCGACGCCGGGCGGATGCTCGGCCGGATCTGGACCGAGGCGGACCTGCTGGTCGCCGAGTGCCTGCGGCGGGGCGTCTGGGACGGGCTGTCCCCGGCGGAGTTGGCCGCCGCCGTGTCGGTGGTGGTCTTCGAGGCCCGCCGGGACGTCGACGAGCGGGCGTCGCTGCCGCGCGGGCCGGTCGCCGACGCGGTCGACGAGACGCTCAAGTTGTGGAGCGAGATCGAGGCCGACGAGGCGCAGCGGGGGTTGACCGTGACCCGGGAACCGGATTTCGGGTTCGCCTGGCCGATCTACCGCTGGGCGCGGGGGGAGACCCTGGCCAAGGTGCTCGCCAGCGGGCACCAGATCGACGGTGAGATGCCCGCCGGGGACTTCGTCCGGTGGGCCCGGCAGGTCGCCGACCTGCTCGGTCAGCTATCCGACTCCGGTGGGGCGTCGATCGAGCTGCGGGCCACCGCGCGGCAGGCGATCGCGGCCGTGAACCGGGGCGTACTTGCCCATTACACCTCCGCCTGATCATCACTTTCGGTCACCGACGGGCGGTGAATCGACGCATCGCACGGTCACCGTGACGGCACCGGCCAGGAAACCGGGGGGCCGATGTTGCGCCTGCTCGGAGCCTCCCCGATCATTGCTCGGGCGCGGTCTCCTACGCGCCGGTAATGAGTGGGGGGAAGGCCGCCGTGGCGGAGATCAATCACTTTGAGTACGGGTGGATCACACCCGCGTTGAGTTACGCACTGTCCGTGCTCGGTTCGTTCCTCGGTCTGGTCTGCGTCGGGCGGATCCGTACCGCCACCAGCTCCGGGCAGCGCTTCTGGTGGGGTCTGCTGGCGGCCTGGGCGATCGGCGGCACGGCGATCTGGGCGATGCACTTCATGGCCATGCTCGGCTTCGCGGTCACCGGCACCCGGATCCGCTACGACGTTCCGCTCACCGTCGCCAGTACGGTGATCGCCGTCACCGCCGTCGGGATCGGCTTGGCCATCGTCGGCACCGGTCGGCTGGGTGCCGCGAAGGTCCTCGGCGGTGGCCTGTTCACCGGCATCGGTGTCGCCGCCATGCACTACACGGGGATGGCGGCGATGCGTCTCAACGGCGACCTGAGCTACGACGCCACCCGGGTCGGGCTGTCGGTGGCCATCGCCGTCGTCGCGGCCACCGTGGCGCTGTGGCTGGCGATGACCGTCCGCCGGGGGCTGGCGATCGCCGGGTCGGCCCTGGTCATGGGGGTCGCCGTCAACGGTATGCACTTCACCGGGATGAGTGCCCTGTCGGTGCACCTGCACGAGCGGCGCGGGGAGCTGACCGGCGCGGGGGTGAGCACGCTGCTGGTGCCGATCGTCCTCGCGGTGATCCTCGTGGTGGTCGGGCTGGTCTACGCGTTGCTCGCCGCCCCCACCGACGACGACCGGGCCGCCGCCGCCTACCTGCACGCCCGGCAGGCCAACGCGCCGGTGGTCGAACCGGAGACCGCCCCGGACCCGGTGGGACTGCGTAGCCGGTCGGCCACCCTGGGTCGGCCGGGCACCCCGTTCCCGTCCCGCCGGGACGTCCCGCCCCCGCGCTGACCGGGCCCGTGCCGGGACTGTCCCCGCCGCGCTTACCGGGCGTGCGTCGCGCGCACCGGGCCCGGCCCGGCCGGGACGTCCACCGGCCGGGCCCGCACAGCCGTGGCCGGCCGGGTCAGGGCTGCGCGGCGAGGGCGTCGACCAGCCGTCGGCAGGAGCCGGCCAGGTTCCACCGTTGGGCCAGCTCCAACAGCCGGTCGGGATCGGCGGGCGCGGTGGGTAGCGTGGTGACCAGCGTCGGCAGCGGCACGTCGGTGGCGACCCGGACCACCTTCGGGGCCACCGCCAGATAGTCGCGGGCGCCGTCGAGCTTGGCCCGCAGCCCCGGGGCGAAGCCGGAGCCCGGGTCGTCGAGCGCGGCGAGGATGCCGGGCAGGCCGCCGTAGCGGTCGATCAGCCGGGCGGCGGTCTTCTCGCCGACCCCGGGCACCCCGGGCAGCCCGTCGCTCGGGTCGCCGCGCAGCGCGGCGAAGTCGGCGTACCGGTCGGCGGGGACACCGTAGCGGGCCCGGACGGCGGCGTCGTCGCAGTCGTCGAGCTTGGCCACCCCGCGACCGACGTAGAGCAACCGGACCCGGCGGGCGTCGTCGATGAGCTGGAACAGGTCCCGGTCGCCGGAGACCACCTCCACCGGGCCGGGTTGGGTGACCGACAGGGTGCCCAGCACGTCGTCGGCCTCGTAGCCGGTGGCCCCGGCGGCGGTGATGCCGATCGCGGCCAGCACGTCGAGGATCACCGGCACCTGCGGGGAGAGGGTGTCCGGCACCTCCTCACCTCCCTCGGGGGCGACCCGGTGCGCCTTGTACGACGGCAGCAGCTCCACCCGCCAGGCGGGCCGCCAGTCGTGGTCGAGCGCGCAGACCATCCGGTCGGGCCGGCGGGTGCGGACCAGGTGGGCGAGCATGTCGAGGAACCCGCGCACGGCGTTGACCGGCTGGCCGTCGTCGGTCCGCGCCGCCGACTCGGGCACCCCGAAGTAGGCCCGGAAGTAGAGGCTGGGGGCGTCGATCAGCAGGATCGGGGGTTGGTCTGCCACGCCCGACAGCCTGGCACACCCCACCGACGGGATGGGGGACGGCACGACGGTCGACCCGGGCCGCAGCTCGGGCCGGCCGGTGACGCGGTGGTCTCCCGCACCCGTCGGGTCACCAGCGCACCGGCACGGTGACCACGATGAGGGTGTCCCGGCCATACCGGACCCGGAGCCGGTCGAGTAACCGGTGGTGGCGGGAAACCGGCGTGACACCCACCGGCCGGCGGGGCGAGACTGCGGGCATGGAGTTCGTGCCCGGTCTGGTGCTGTGCCGCCGCTTCCACGACGAGGTCCTCGCGCCGCTGCTGGCGAGCCGACTGCCGGGCCTGCGGTACTCGGCGGGGTTGCTCGACGGCGGTTCGGAGCTGCTGGGTCTGGACACCGAGCGCTCCACCGACCACGACTGGGGCCCCCGGGCGCAGATCTTTCTGGCCGAGCCGGCCGACCTGGCGTCGGTGCGGGCGGCGTTGGTCGACCTGCCGACCCGGTTCCTGGGCCGACCGACCCGGTTCCTCAGCTGGCCGACCGCCCGGCTGGGGGTGCCCGACGCCGCCGGGGACCGTAGCGGGGTCGAGGTGGCGGGCTGGCGGGACTGGCTGCGGGGCCGGCTCGGTTTCGACCCCACCGTCGCGGTCACCACCGACGACTGGCTCGCCACCCCGACCCAGCGGCTGGCCGAACTGACCGCGGGTGCGGTCTTCCACGACGGGCTCGGCGGCGCGGTCGGCGCGGTCCGCGCCCGCCTGGCCTGGTATCCGGACGACGTGTGGCGGCACGTGCTGGCCGCCGGGTGGACCCGGGTGGGGCAGGCCGAGCATCTCGTCGGCCGGTGTGCCGAGGTGGGCGACGCGTTGGGCAGCCGCCTGCTGGCCGCCCGGGTGGCCCACGACCTGATGCGTCTCGGTCTGCTGCTGCACCGGCGCTGGCCGCCGTACGACAAGTGGCTCGGCACCGCGTTCGCCGCGCTGCCGGATGCCGGGCCGGTGGTGGCTGCGCTGGCGGACACCCTCGGGCCGGGCGACTGGCCGCACCGGCAGGCGGGCCTGGTGCGGGCGCTGGAGACGGTCGGTGAGTGGACCAACGCCACCGGGCTGGCCGCGCCGGTCGTCACCACGGCCCGCCCCTTCCACGGGCGGCCCTTCCTGGTGCTCGACGCGCCCCGCCTCGCCGCCGCGCTGCGGGCCGCGGTCGTGGACCCGGCACTGCGGGACCGGCCGCTGCTCGGGGCCGTGGACCAGTACGTCGACAGCGTGGACGTGCTGACCCACCCCGATCGTGCGCGCCGGGTCTGCGCCGTCGTCGCCGGCTGACGGTATCGCCGGGGGGCCGTGGCGTCGCCGGGCGGCGGTCTCCGTCGGGGTGGGTCGCGGCCACCGACGGTCGGCCCCGCCGCGTGCGGCGACGCCGACCGTCGGTGGCCAGCCGGGTCAGCCCCGGATCCGGCTGCGGATGAACTCCCCCGACTCGGTCAGCACGGCGGTGCCGGTGAAGTCGGCGCCGGCGCAGGTGCCCCGCCGGAACACCGAGTTGCTCTCCGGTCCGTCGGAGTAGCTCCACATCGCGTAGCTGATCTTCAGGCTCTTGAGCAGGTCCAGCCAGGTGGTGGCGCTGTCCAGGTCGTTGGGGCCGTCGCCGGTGAAGGTCTGGGTGCCGAACTCGCTGACGAACAGCGGCAGGCTCCGGGCGGCACGGGCCACCGTGGCCCGTTGCAGGTCCCGGTGGGACGCGGCGTAGAAGTGGAAGGTGTACATGATGTTGGCGGCGTCGACCGGGTCGTCGATCACCTCGGTCTCGTCGGCGCCCTCGGAGACGCCGAGCGAGGAGAATCCCCGGGTGCCGACCAGCACCACGCTGTCCGGGTCGGCGGCCCGGATCACCGGGATGACCTGCTCGGCGTAGCTCTTGATGTCGGCCCAGCCGACCCCGTTGGGCTCGTTGGCGATCTCCCAGAGCACGTTGGTCCGGTCGGCGTGCCGGGCGGCGACCTCGGCGAAGAACGACGTGGCCCGGTCCAGGTTGAACCGGGGGTCGCCGGGGGTCAGGATGTGGAAGTCGACCACCACGTAGAGGCCGAGCGCGCTGGCGGTCGCCACGGCCTCGTCGACCTTGCGGGTGAAGCCGGCCGGGTCGGTCTCGAAGCCGCCCTCCTGGACGTACATGGCCACCCGGACGAAGTCGGCCCGCCAGTCGGTGCGCAGCGCGGCCAGCGAGTCCGGGTTGAGGCAGTTCGGGAAGAACTGGAGGCCGTGGCTGCTCATCCCGCGCAGTTGGATCGGCTCGCCGGCCTCGTCGCACAGGTTCACCCCGCACACCCGCAGCCGGCCGTGCACGGCCACCGGGGACCCGGCGGGCGCGCTGGCCGGGCCCGCGGTGGGCCCGTCGGTGGCGGTGGCCGGGGGAGCGGTGGTGCCGGTGGTCGGGTCGGTGGCGACGGGGCCGGCCGTGGCCGGTGGCGCGGGCTCGGTGTCGGCACTCGCGGTGGGGACGGCCAGGGCCGCCCAGCCGGCGACCAGGGAGGCGAGGGCCACCCCGGTCCAGGTCAGTGCTGCGCGTCGGTGCATCGGAATCTCCGGTCGGGCTCGTCGGGACCCGGGGAAGGCATCCGGTGGTACGAGATCGACGCGGCCACGGTTCACCCCGGGACATGGTCGCCTCCCGACCGCCGGACTGGGCCCTGGCCCAAACGACCGTTAAGCTGACGGGGTGGCGCCCGACGACGGGCAACGGCTCACCACCCTGGAGTTCATCGCGCTATGACTGTCGACCGGATCCTGCCCACCGACGAGGCCCACGACCTGCTCGACCTCGCCACCGAACTCGCCGACCGGGAGCTCGCGCCGAGGGCCGCCGGCTTCGAGGAGCGCGCCGAGTTCCCCCGGGACGTGCTGCGCACCCTGGGCCGGGCGGGCCTGCTGGGCCTGCCCTACGCCGAGGAGCACGGCGGTGCCGCCCAGCCGTACGAGGTGTACCTCCAGGTGCTGGAGATCCTGGCCGGGCGCTGGCTCGCGGTCGCCGAGGCGGTCAGCGTGCACACCCTGTCCTGCTACCCGCTGGCCGAGTTCGGCACCGACGCCCAACGCAAACTGCTGCCGGACCTGGTGGGCGGGGAACTGCTCGGGGCGTACTGCCTCTCCGAGCCGCAGGGGGGCTCGGACGCGGCGTCGCTGACCACCAGGGCGGTCCGCGACGGCGACGACTACCGGGTCACCGGGGTCAAGGCGTGGATCACGCACGCCCGGGTGGCGGACTTCTACAACGTCTTCTGCCGCACCGGCGAGCCGGGCCCGAAGGGCATCTCCTGCCTGTTGGCCGACCGGGACACGCCGGGCATCGTGCCGCAGGCGGCCGAGCGGACCATGGGGCTGCGCTCCTCGCCGGTGGCTCAGGTCGCCTTCGACGACGCCCGGGTGCCGGCCGACCGGCTGATCGGCGGCGAGGGGGCGGGGTTCACCATCGCGATGTCCGCGCTGGACTCGGGGCGGCTCGGCATCGCCGCCTGCGCGGTGGGCCTGGCCCAGGCGGCGCTGGACTACGCCGTCGGTTACGCCCGGGAACGGCAGCAGTTCGGCCGGTCGATCATCGACTTCCAGGGGCTGGGCTTCCTGCTGGCCGACGCGGCCACCCAGATCTCCGCCGCCCGGGCGCTCACCCTGGCCGCCGCCCGGCTGCGCGACGCCGGCCGGCCGTACTCGATCGAGGCGGCCAAGGCGAAGCTGTTCGCCACCGACGTGGCGATGCGGGTGACCACCGACGCGGTGCAGGTGCTCGGCGGGGCCGGTTACGTGTCCGACCATCCGGTCGAGCGGTACATGCGCGAGGCGAAGGTGCTCCAGATCGTCGAGGGCACCAACCAGATCCAACGGCTGGTGATCTCCCGGGCGTTGGCGAGGGACTAGCCTGTGCCGGTGACCTTTCCCCGGATCACCATCGACCCCGAGGTGATGGGTGGCGCACCCTGCGTGCGGCAGTCCCGGATCCCGGTGGCGACCCTGCTGGCGATGATGGCGGAGGGGATGTCGGTGACGGACATCCTCACCGATCTGCCCTTCCTCGACGAGGACGATCTGGCCGAGGTGTTGAACTTCGCCGCGGACGCGGTGCGCGACCGGGCGGCCCGCTGAGCGTCATCTCCGGCGGGACGTCGTCGCCAGGGGAGCGCTCCACCGGGTAGGTTGCACGCGTGGAGGAGATCGACCGTGCCATCGTCGCCGCGCTGACCGCCGACGGCCGTCTGTCGTACACGGATCTGGCGGAGCGGGTCGGCCTGTCGGTCTCGGCCGTGCACCAGCGGGTCCGCCGGCTGGAACAGCGCGGCGTGATCAACGGGTACACCGCCCGGGTGTCGTTCGAGGCGCTGGACCTGCCGATGACGGCGTTCGTGGCGATCCGGCCGTTCGACCCGTCCCAACCGGACGACGCGCCGGAGCGGCTGGCCCACCTGCCCGAGATCGACTCCTGCTACTCGGTGGCGGGGGAGGACTTCTACCTGCTGCTGGTGCGGGTGGCCGGGCCGGCCGACCTGGAACGGGTGCTCCAGGAGATCCGCACCGCGGCGAACGTCACCACCCGCACGACGGTGGTGCTGTCGACGCCGTACGAGGGGCGACCGCCGAAGATCACCGTCGGCGAGTTGCGGCCCCGGGCCCGGGGTGGCGCGGAGGCGTCGGCCTGACACCCCCCGGTGGGTGCGCCGTCGGTCGGTGGCGTGACGCGGGGCCCGCTCAGCGGCCGTTCCAGCGCAGGAGCACCGGTCGGCCGTGTTCGTGGCCGAGCACGCTGACGGTGGCGGTGTCCAGGCGGAGTTTGCCGCCGCCGGATGGGGGCAGCCCGATCCACCGGGCGCCGACCACCCGCAGCTGGTGGGCGTGCCCGACCAGGCCCACGTTGCCCCGCTCCAGCAGGGGAGTGAGCCGGGCGAGCAGCCGGTCGACCCGGGCGCCGATCTCGTCGGGGGCCTCCCCGTCGGGGCAGCCGTCGGTCCAGATGTCCCAGTCCGGCCGGTCGGTGTGGATGTCGGCGGTGGTGCGGCCCTCGTACCGGCCGTAGTTCCACTCCACGAGGTCGTCGTCGGTGTGGTCGACGGTGAGGCCGGCGAGCTGCGCGGTGCGCAGCGCCCTCCGCCGGGGGCTGGCGAGCACGGTGGCGAGGCGCTGGCCGGTCAGCACCCCGGCCAGCGCGCGGGCCTGCCGCTCGCCGTCGGGGGTCAGCTCCAGGTCGGTGTACGAGGTGTGCCGCCGGCTGGCGCTCCACGTCGTCTCGCCGTGCCGGATCAGGATGATCTCGCTCATCCCCCCAGTCAACCAGCATTCGCCGGGCCCGGCCCGGCTCCGCCCGCAGTTCCCGGCGCGGAGACACCGGTCCGTTTGCCGGTTTCCGCCACCGCCACCGCCACCGGGGCCGCCACCGGGACCGGGACCGGGACCGTGCCGTCGTTCTGCGGGGTTCCCACCTGCGGCGGGAGTGGATCGTCACCCCGCCGGTCGGGTGAGTCTGGCGGCGACGGCGTCGAGGACCCAGTCCAGGCCGGTGGCGAAGGAGACCTCGGCGGCCACCTCGGTGCCGTCGTGCACGGCCCTGCTCAGCGCCGGGAAACGGCCGGTGGCCAACATCTTCGTCACGTGCGGGCCGCAGGCACGCTGCCACTCGCGCTTGGACAGGCCGGTGGCGCGTTCGGCCCGCAGGTCGGCGACCTCGCGCCTGATCGCGCCGGTGAAGTAGGCGCTGACCGTCTCCACGGCGCGCATGACGGTGTCGACGTCGGCGAGGCCGTCGAGGGCGGCCAGCGTGGCTTCGGTGACGGCGAGGCCGTTCGGGCCCAGGGCCGGGCGGCCGCCGAGCAGGTCCGCCAGCCATTCGTGCCGCAGCGCGGCCTGTCTGGTGCGGTGGGCGAGGCCGCGCAACGCCTCCCGCCAGTCACCGGGTCGCTCCCCGGGGAGGATCTCGGCGTACACCTCGTCCACCATGAGGTCGAACAGTTGGTCCTTGGTGGAGATGTGGCCGTACAGCCGCATCGGGCCGGCGTTCAGTCGGGCGGCGACCTTACGCACCGACACCGCCGCCAGCCCGCCCTCGTCGGCCAGCGCGATGGCGGCGGCGATGATCTGCCCCCGGTCGAGCGGTACGGGGGGGTTCGGCGGGGCGGGCCGGTCCCAGACACTCATGATCACTCCCTGTCGTTGCGCTGAATTATAGGGGAGCTATACGGTGTATCGCCATGAGACATCGTATTGCTGTGGTCGGGGGTGGCCCGGCGGGTCTGACCTTCGCCCGGGTCCTGCACCGCCACGGCCACCCCGTCGCCGTCCTCGAACGTGATCCCTCGCCCGACTCCCGCCCTCCGGGCGGCACGCTGGACCTGCACGAGGGGCTGGGGCAGCGGGCCCTGGACAAGGCGGGGTTGCTGGCGGAGTTCGAGGCGCTGTCCCGTCCCGAAGGACAGGCCATGCGCATCCTGGACGCCGCGGGGACCGTGCTGCGGGACTGGAAACCCGCCCCGGACGAGCGGGCCAATCCGGAGATCGACCGCGGGCAACTCCGCGATCTGCTGCTCGGCTCTCTGGACGTGCGGTGGGGGCGGGAGGTGACGCGGGTGGTGCCGGGGGCGGGGGAGGGCGTCCTGGTGCATTTCGCGGACGGGCCGCCGGAGGCGTTCGATCTCGTGGTGGGCGCCGACGGCGCCTGGTCCCGGGTCCGTCCGGCGGTCTCGTCGGTGACGCCGCAGTACACCGGCGTCACCTCGGTCGAGACCTCCCTCGACGACGTCGACACCCGCCACCCTGACCTCGCCCGGCTCATCGGTGAGGGTTCGGTGTCCGTGTACGGCGTGAACCGGTCTCTCGTCGCCCAACGCAACAGCGGCGGTCACGTCAAGGTGTACGCCAGGCTCCGCGCGCCGCTGGACTGGCACGCGCACCTGGACCTGGCCGATGTCGAGGCCACCCGGTCGGGTCTGCTGGCGCTGTTCGACGGCTGGGCCGCTCCCGTGCGCGACCTGCTCGGCCACGGCACCGCCTTCGCCCACCGACCCGTGTACGTCCTACCCGCGTCCCACACCTGGGACCATGTCCGGGGGGTGACGCTACTGGGCGACGCCGCCCACCTGATGCCACCGTTGGGGGCGGGCGCGAACCTCGCGATGCTGGACGGTGCCGAGCTCGCGGAGGCCATCGCCGCCGACCCGGAGAATCTGGACGAGGCGGTCCGCGCCTTCGAGGAACGGATGTGGGCCCGGGCCGCCACCTGGTCGAGGATCACGACGGCCGGTCTGGAACGCCTGGTGAGCCCGGACCCCGCCGAAGCCCTCGCCCTCTTCGACCAGGTCCAGCCCTCCTGACCACCGGCAGCAGACCACCGCTTGCCGCCTATTGTCCTAGGATGGCCTACCGGTGGTGTGCCCCGGCACACCACGAACATCAGCGCCCACGGCGCAAATCCGTTTCGAGCCGGACAGAGCGGGGACGCCACGGGTGCGGGGCATCGGCCCCGTGACCGCCGGAGCGACAGGAGGCGACATGAGCTTCACCGACAAGGCGAAGAACAAGGCCCAGGAGCTGACCGGCGCCGCGAAGGAACGGATCGGCGACGTCACCGACAACGAGCGGATGCGCGCCGAGGGTGCCACCGAGCAGAGCGAGGCGCGCGCCCGGCAGGCCGGTGAGCACGTCAAGGACGCCGGTCGCGACGCCCGGGACGCCATGCGCTGAGCGGATCACCATCCGGACAGCCCCCTGAGCATGCTCAGGGGGCTGTCCGGGTTAGCGTGCGGGCATGGTGGTCGCCCGGTCGTTGGTGTTGTTCGTCCTGGCCGCGCTCGCCGAGATCGGTGGGGCGTGGCTGATCTGGCAGGGCTGGCGGGAGCACCGGGGGCTGTGGTGGATCGCCGCCGGGGTGCTCGCGTTGGGCGTGTACGGCTTCGTGGCGACCTTCCAGCCGGATGCGAACTTCGGCCGGATCCTGGCCGCGTACGGCGGGGTGTTCGTGGCGGGATCGCTGGCGTGGGGGGTGCTGGTGGACGGTTTCCGGCCGGACCGGTGGGACCTGACGGGCGCGGCGATCTGCCTGCTCGGCGTCGCTGTGATCATGTACGCCCCGCGCGGGGTGTGACGCGCGCCGCCCCCGGGACCGGTCGGGTCGTCGGGGGCGGCGGGGTGGGTGTGTCGTGGGGTCAGTCGTCGCGGTGTGCGGCCCACCACTGCTGGCCGGCCTCGGGGAGGGTGTCGATCGGGTCGTAGTAGGCGTAGCGCTTGTTGAGCGCCTCCAGGTCGGCCGACTCGATGGAGGTGCGGTAGTTCTTCGTCCAGTAGGAGATGCCGCGTTCCCGGTCGTACTCGGTGAGCATGTGCACCCAGCGCTTGCCGACGAAGGGCACGTCGCAGACGATCCGGGGGGTGGCGTAGCCGGGCAGGTAGCCCATGATGTCGTGTTGGAGCTGCTGGGCGTGCCAGACCGGGACCCGCCAGTGTTCGGCGTTGGGGATCATGTCGCACATGTAGAAGTAGTACGGCAGGATGCCGGCCTCGCCCTGCAGGGCGAAGCACAGGTCGAGCAGGTCGGGGGTGGTGGCGTTGACGCCGCGCATGAGTACGCCCTGGTTGCGCACGTCGCGGACGCCGACGTCGAGGGCGGTCTGGGTGGCCTTCGCGACCAGCGGGGTGATCGACTGGGCGTGGTTGACGTGGGTGTGGATGGCCAGGTTGACGCCGCGGCGGGCGGCGGTGCGGGCGACCCGTTCCAGGCCCTCGACGACGTCGTTCTGGAGCCAGTGCTGGGGCAGGCCCATGAGGGCCTTGGTGGCGAGCCGGATGTCGCGGACGGTTTCGAGTTCGAGCAGCCGCATGAGGTACGACTCAAGGTTGCGCCACGGGACGTTGGCCACGTCGCCGCCGGAGACGACCACGTCGCGGACGCCGGGGTGGGCCTTGAGGTAGCTGATGTGGGCGTCGTAGCGGTCGACGGGCTTGAGGGTGAGCTTGAGTTTGTCGACGGCGGGGGTGGAGTTGCCGACCAGGTCCATCCGGGTGCAGTGTCCGCAGTACTGGGGGCAGGTGGAGAGCAGTTCGGCGAGGACCTTGGTGGGGTAGCGGTGGGTGAGACCCTCGGCGACCCACATGTCGTGTTCGTGCAGTGAGTCACGGCTGGCGTAGGGGTGTGACGGCCAGTCGGTGCGCCGGTCGGCGGCGACGGGGATCATGTAGCGGCGGATCGGGTCGGCGCGGAACGCCTCGGTGGTCATCGGGGCGAACGGCACCATCGTGTTGATCATCTGGGGTGGCACCAGCATCGACATGGTGGCCAGGGCCTGCTGGTCGGCGGCGAGGTCGGTGTAGAAGGTCTCGTCGACGGTGTCGCCGAGGACGGCGCGCAGCTGCTTGATGTTCTTGACGCAGTTGACGCGTTGCCACTGGGCGTTCTCCCACTGCTCGCGGGTGACGTGACGCCAGCCGGGGAAGCGGGTCCAGTCGGGCTCGACCAGGGGGCTGCGGCGGTATTCGTAGGGCTGGCCGGCGGTCGGTGCGGCGACCGGGGCGGGGCGGGGCCCAGGGATGGTCGCCATCGGTTGGGTCTGGGTCACGGCCCCTCCTCGTGGTGTGCGTGGCCGGGGTGGCCGGCGGGTGCGAGCCGGGGTGGCCGGCGGTTGATGATCGGTAGATCCGAAGGCTACTGGAAAATATCCGGCGAAGAAATTAGTCTGCCGTAAGTTTTCCCGCGATGCGAGTCCTGGTCGGGGCTTCGGGCGGTTGAGGGGGGAGGTTGGTGTGACGTCACCGGTGGGCCTGCACCGTGTCGTGGAGCCGGCGGGGGTGCTGCCGCAGGCGGCCTGGCGGCTGGACGCCGACCCCCGGATCGCCCCGAACGAGGTGCGCATCCGGGTCGAGCGGTTGAATCTCGACGCGGCGAGTTTCCGGCAGTTGGCGCAGAAGCACGACGGGGACGGGGAGAAGGTCCGCGCCGAGGTGCTGGAGATCGTGTCGACGCGGGGCAAGATGCAGAATCCGGTGACCGGTTCGGGGGGGATGCTGATCGGCACCGTGGAGGAGGTCGGTCGTCGGTCGCCGTTGGGGTTGGCGGTGGGTGACCGGGTGGCGACGCTGGTGTCGTTGACGTTGACGCCGTTGACGATCCTCGACGGGTTGGCCCGCTGGGACGGGCGCAGCGAGCAGGTGCCGTGTGACGGGTACGCGATCCTGTTCGCCCGGTCGATCGCGGCGGTGCTGCCGGGGGACCTGCATCCGGAGTTGGCGTTGGCGGTGCTGGACGTGTGTGGGGCGCCGGCGTTGACGGCCCGGGTGGTCGCTGAGCAGGTGGCGCGGCGGGAACGCGCCGGTGACGGGTCGGCGGTGACGGTGGCGGTGATCGGTGGGGGCGGTAAGAGCGGGTCGTTGTCGTTGGCGGCGGCGCGGCGGGCGGGTGCGGGTCGTACCGTGGGGGTGGTGCCGGTGGCGGCGGAGCGGGATGCGCTGGTGGCGGCTGGTCTGGCGTCGGTGGTGGCGTTGGCTGATGCCCGGGATCCGGTGGGGTTGTCGTCGGCGGTGACGACGGCGTTGGGTGGGCCGGCGGACGTGACGGTGGTGTGCGTGGACGTGCCGGGGTGTGAGCACGGTGCGGTGTTGGCCACGGCGGACGGCGGCACGGTGGTCTTCTTCTCGATGGCGACGAGTTTCGCGGCGGCGGCGTTGGGTGCGGAGGGGTTGGCGGCGGACGTGACGATGCTGGTGGGTAACGGGTTCGTGCCGGGGCACGCGGATCTGGCGTTGGGGTTGTTGCGGTCGGAGCCGGGGGTACGTGGTCTCTTCGAGTCCCGGTTGGCGGCAGACTGAGTGCCATGACGAACCCCTCGACGTTGTATCGCGGTGGAGTGCTGCACTGTCCGGCGGAGCCGAGCGCGACGGCGCTGTTGGTGCGGGACGGGCGGATCGCCTGGTTGGGTGGTGCGGCGGATGCGCCGGCCGCCGATCGGGTGGTGGAGCTGGACGGGGCGTTGGTGACGCCGGCGTTCGTGGACGCGCACGTGCACGCGACGGATACCGGGCTGGTGTTGTCGGGTCTGGAGCTGTCGTCGGTGCGGTCGGCGGGGGAGTTGCTGGCGGCGGTGTCGGCGTTCGCGGCGGGTCTGCCGGGTGACGCGGTGGTGTTGGGACACGGTTGGGACGAGTCGGCGTGGGGGGATCCGCGGCTGCCGGATGCGGTGGAGCTGGATCGGGCGGCGGGTGGCCGGCGGGTGTACCTGTCGCAGGCGTCGATCCATTCGGCGTTGGTGTCGCAGGCGTTGCTGGCGGCGTGTCCGCAGGCGGCGGTGGTGCCGGGTTTCGATGCGTCGGGGTGGTTGCGGCGCGACGCGCATCATGTGGTGCGGGCGGCGGCGCTGGGTTCGGTGGGTCGGGCGCAGCGGGTGGCGGCGCAGCGGGTGGCGTTGGCGCATGCGGCGTCGTTGGGGATCGCGGCG
The DNA here is from genome assembly GCF_050942205.1 of Micromonospora sp. CA-248260. Classification (NCBI taxonomy): domain Bacteria; kingdom Bacillati; phylum Actinomycetota; class Actinomycetes; order Micromonosporales; family Micromonosporaceae; genus Micromonospora; species Micromonospora sp. CA-248260. Next base: position 3,461,595 of record NZ_CP192021.1, read on the forward strand.
GTGCACGAGTGTGGTGGTCCGCAGATTTCCGACGAGGAGGACTTCACCGGGTTGTTGGCGTTGTCGGGGGCGGGGTTGCCGGAGGTGTACGGGTACTGGGGTGAGTTGTCGGGGGCGGCGCGGGCGCGGGAGTTGGGTGCGGTGGGTGCGGGTGGTGATCTGTTCGCGGACGGGGCGTTGGGGTCGCGGACGGCGCACGTGTCGCGGGATTACCTCGACGGTGAGGGTTGCGGTCACGGTTATCTGAGTGCCGGTCAGGTTCGTGATCATTTGGTGGATTGTGCGGCGCACGGGATGCAGGGCGGGTTCCATGCGATCGGTGATGCGGCGATCTCGACGGTGTTGGAGGGGTTCGCGGGGGCGGCGGCGGTGTTGGGCACGGACCGGGTGCGGGCGGCGCGGCACCGGGTGGAGCATGCGGAGATCATGAGCAAGCGGTTGATCGCGGGGTTCGTGGAGTACGGGGTGGTGGCGAGTATGCAGCCGGCGTTCGACCGGTTGTGGGGTGGTGCGGGTCGGATGTATGAGTCGCGGTTGGGTCTGGCCCGGTCGTTGGAGTCGAATCCGATGGGGGCGATGCACGCGGTGGGGGTGGCGTTGGCGTTCGGGTCGGATTCGCCGGTGACGCCGTTGGATCCGTGGGGTTCGGTGCGGGCGGCGGCGGCGCATCACAGTGCGTCGCAGCGGATGAGTGTGCGGGCGGCGTTCGCGGCGCACACCCGGGGCGGGTGGCGGGCGGTGCATCTGGACAACGAGGGGGTGATCGCGTTGGGTGCGCCGGCGACGTTCGCGGTGTGGTCGAGTCCGGCGGGGGTGGAGCGGGGGTTGCCGGTGGTGCAGGCCGAGGATCCTGAGTTGCGGGGTCCGGCGGATCCGACGCCGTTGCCGGTGTGTCGGCGCACGGTGTTGCGTGGTGAGGTCATCTATGAGGAAGGCGTTTCGTGAGCGAGCGATCCATCGGTACGGCGCGGCAGGGCGGGTCGGGCAAGCTGGGTCTTGATCCGGTGTTGGTGGGTCGGGCGCGGGAGTTGGCGCGTCGGGCCGGGCAGCCGGTGGTGGATCTGGCGCGGAGTCACACGACGGTGTCGGTGGAGCGGGCGGTGTTGCGGCTGGCGGGGGTGTCGGGGGCGGATCCGGACGGTATTCCGTGGGTGAACCGGTTGGTCGATGCGGTGGTGGCGGATGTGGGGCTGGGGCACGGGGTGGCGTTGCCGGTGTTCGACGCGTTGGCGCGGGAGGGTGTCGACGATGTGACGGTGTTGGCGCAGGAGGCGGCAGCGGGGTCGGTGCGGTTCGTGGTGCCGTCGGGGAGGGCGGCGACGGCGGCGCGGCGGGTGTCGCGGCGGGCGGTGGCGGCGGGGGTGCGGCGGGTTGATCGGCGGCGGGTGGAGCGGGAGCGTCTGGTCAGGCGGTACGGGGATCCGGTGCGGCGGCCGTGGATCTATCTGATCGTGGCGACCGGGGACATCTATGAGGACATTCCGCAGGCGCAGGCGGCGGCGCGGGCGGGTGCGGATGTGATCGCGGTGATCCGGTCGACGGGGCAGTCGTTGTTGGACTATGTGCCGGAGGGGGCGACCCGGGAGGGTTTCGCGGGGACGTATGCGACGCAGGAGAACTTCCGGTTGATGCGGGCGGCGTTGGATGAGACGTCGAAGGAGTTGGGTCGGTATGTGCGGTTGACGAATTATGCGTCTGGTTTGTGTATGCCGGAGATGGCGACGTTGGCGGGTCTGGAACGGCTGGACATGATGCTCAACGATTCGATGTACGGGATTTTGTTCCGGGACATCAATCCGATCCGGACGTTCGTGGACCAGCGGTTTTCGCGGCAGGTGCACGCGCGGGCGGGGATCATCATCAACACCGGTGAGGACAACTATCTGACCACGGCGGATGCGGTGGACGAGGCGCACACGGTGACGGTGTCGCAGTTGCTCAACGAGTTCTTCGCGCATGAGGCGGGGTTGGCGGACTGGCAGTTGGGGTTGGGGCACGCGTTCGAGATCAATCCGGATGTGCCGGAGTCGTTCCGGTTGGAGTTGGCGCATGCGTTGTTGGCGCGGGAGTTGTTTCCGGATGCGCCGTTGAAGTGGATGCCGCCGACGAAGCACATGACGGGTGACGTGTTCCGGGGGAACCTGTTGGACGGGTTCTTCAATCTGGTGGGCACGATGACGGGGCAGGGGATCCTGTTGGTGGGGATGATGACGGAGGCGGTGGTGACGCCGTGGTTGTCGGATCGGGACATCGCGTTGCAGAACGTGCGGTACGTGTTGGGTGCGGCGGGTGGGTTGCACGAGGATTTCGTGCCGGCGCCGGGTGGGTTCATCCAGCAGCGGGCGAACCGGGTGTTGGGTGAGGCGGTGCAGTTGTTGGAGCGGATCGGGGACCAGTCGTTGTTGACGGCGATCGCCGAGGGCACGTTCGGCATCATGAAGCGCCCGGCGGACCGGGGTAAGGGGTTGGCGGGGGTGGCGCGGCACGAGGCCGGCTACTACAACCCGGCGACGGAGATCCTGGAGCAGCCGGCATGAGTGAGCGCACCGAACGCAGTGAGGGCCGCGAGAGCATGCCCGGCGGGAACGGCATGAGTGAGCGCACCGAACGCAGTGAGGGCCGCGAAGGCATGCCCAACGGGAACGGCACGGGTGTCGTGGGGGCTGGCGCGGTCGCCGGGAAGCGGGTCGTGCGGCCGTACGGGGACACCACCGGTGACGGGATGGTGCAGGTGTCGTTCACGTTGCCGGTGCCGCACGACAAGCGGGCCGAGGGTGCGGCGGTGCAGTTGGCGAACCGGATGGGTATCGATCCGGCGATGCTGGTGCACGCGAAGCCGATGAGTGACGGGTTCACGTTCTTCGTGGTGTACGGGCGGGTGAACCACCTGGTGGATCTGGATCAGGTGCAGGTGGTGGAGCGGGACTTTCCGTTGCTGGGCGCCAAGGAGGTCAACGCGGTGGTGAAGCAGCGGTTGCGTCGGAAGTTGTCGGTGGTGGGGGCGTGTATCGGCACGGATGCGCACACGGTGGGTATCGACGCGATCCTGAATGTGAAGGGTATCGCCGGGGAGAAGGGGCTGGAGTATTACCGGGAGTTGAAGGTGACCAATCTGGGTGCGCAGGTGAGTGTGCCGGAGTTGGTGGAGGCGGCGCGGCGGGAGCGGGCGGATGCGGTGTTGGTGTCGCAGGTGGTGACGCAGCGGGATGCGCATCTGCACAACACGCGGGAGATGTCGGCGGCGTTCCGGGAGGCGTTGCCGGCGGGTAAGCGGCCGTTGCTGATCGTGGGTGGGCCGCGGTTCGACGAGACGATGACCGCGGAGTTGGGGGTGGACCGGATCTTCGGTCGGGGCACCACGCCGGGTGAGGTGGCGTCGTATCTGGTGCACGCGTTGGTGACGAGCAGGAAGGCGGGGGCATGAGCGATTCGCGGGTCGGGTTGACGGTGACGCATCGGCGGTATGTGCCGTATTCGCACGCCCATTACGCGGGGAACCTGGTGGACGGGGCGTACACGTTGGGGTTGTTCGGGGACGTGGCGACGGAGGTGTGTATCCGTACCGATGGTGACGAGGGGTTGTTCGCGTCGTACGCGGATGTGCAGTTCCTGGCGGCGGTGCGGGCGGGTGACGTGCTGGAGGTGACGGCGACGGTGGTGCGGGTGGGTACCCGCAGCCGGACGGTCGATTTCGTGGCGCGGGTGGTGTGTCGGGGGCGGCCGGAGCGGGGTGGGTCGGCGGCGGAGGTGTTGGCGGAGCCGGTCGTGGCGGTGACGGCGACGGGCACCGTGGTCGTTCCCGGGGCGGCGTGAGTCTGGCGGTCTGCGCCGACGTCGGGTCGACCTGGACGAAGGCGGCGGTGGTGGACCTGGCCGTGGGGCGGTTGGTGGGGGCGGCGTCGGCGCCGACGACGGTCGGTACGGACGTGCTGCACGGGTTGGACGCGGCGGTGGGTGCGGCGGTCGACGGGGCCGGCGCGGGGCGTGCGGGTGCTCTGCCGTGGTACGTGTGTTCGTCGGCGGGTGGTGGGTTGCGGTTGGCGGTGGTGGGTTACGAGCCGTTGGTGACGGCGCAGGCGGGTCGGCGGGTGGGGTTGTCGGCGGGGGCGAACGTGGTGCACGTGGCGGCGGGCCGGTTGGCGGCGGCGGAGCTGGCGGCGGTGCGGGCGGCCCGGCCGGATGTGGTGTTGCTGGTCGGTGGCACCGACGGTGGGGACGTCGACACGGTGACGCACAACGCGACGCGGTTGGCGCGGGCCCGGTGGCGGGTGCCGGTGGTGTTGGCCGGCAACGTGGACGTGCGGGAGGGGTTGCGGGAGGTGTTGGCGGCGGCGGGGGTGCCGGTGACGGTGGCGGACAACGTGTTGCCCCGGATCGGGGTGTTGGCGCCGGCGTCGGCGCGGGCGGCGATCCGGGAGGTGTTCCTGCGGCACGTCATCGGGGGTAAGCGGTTGTCGCGGGGGTCCCGGTTCGCCCGGTTGGTGCGGGCGGCGACCCCGGATGCGGTGTTGACCGGGGTGGAGGTCCTCGCCGACGTGGTGGGGGGTGATCTGGCGGTGGTGGACGTGGGTGGGGCGACGACTGACGTGTATTCGGTGTTGACGCCGGACGAGCGGGCGGGTGGGCCGGGTCGGGAGGTGGCTGGGGCGTTGTGGCGGGCCCGCACCGTGGAGGGTGACCTGGGGATGCGGTGGAGCGCGCCGGGGGTGGTCCGGGCGGCGGTGCAGGAACGGTTGCTCGATGCGGTCGGGCAGGAGGAGTTGGCGGCGGCGGCGGCGGTGCGGGCGGCTGATCCGGGGTTCCTGCCGGTTGATGCGGCGGGTCGGGCGGTGGACGGGCGGATCGCGGTGTTGGCGGCGACGGTGGCGTTGCGGCGGCATGCCCGGGGTGCGGCGACGGGGGAGCGGGCGGGTCGGGATCTGCGGGATGTGCGGCTGCTGGTGGGTTCCGGTGGTGTGCTGCGTCACGCGTCGGCCGGTGCCGGGGTGGGGGTGTTGGCGCAGGTGCTCGTGGATCGTGCGGGTGGGTGGCCGTTGCCGCGGGCGGCGCGGCCGGTGGTGGATGTGGATTATGTGCTGGCCGCCGGGGGGTTGTTGGCGGGGGAGCATCCGGTGGCGGCGGCGGCTTTGTTGCGTCGGCATCTCGGTGGGGATTGAGACCTGCCGACGCGACACGCCGGGTTGGTGGACGTGACTGGCCGGTGGTGGGTTGACAGCGGCGGGGGTGTAGGCCGTACCGTCTTTGAGTCCTACTACGGGAAGCGGCTGTTGTTCGCTTCGTCCCTTCGTCCGCTGGCCGAGCGACATTGTTGGTGCGTATTTGTCGCGGCGGCCAGGTCCAGCGGGCGGGGGTCGGCGGGGCGGCGCGAACCGGCCGCGGTTACCGGTGTACGGGCAGGGTGAGTGGTACGGCCAGTAGACAACGGCCGGGCGGGGGCAGCCAGTCCACCGTCGGGTCGGTCCGAAGGTCGGCGTCGCTCATTTTGTCCCACCGGCCGGGAAGGGCCTGGGAGCATCGGGGCGCGGCTGAGGCCGCGCCCCGATTTCGTGTCCGCCCGCTGCGGGGGTCGGTGTCACCGGTGTTCCCCGGGGTGGGCCGACCGGCGTCGCGTTGTCCGGGGCGGGGCGGGGCGGCGTCGGGTGGGCTCGGGCCTGCGGCTCGGTGGTTCGGGGGTGCCGGGGTGGGGCGGGTAGCCTTCGGCCCGTGATCGTGGTGAGGTGCCGGTGACGACGCTCGACCGGGATGAGACGCGTACCCCGGTGGTGGTACGACCGACCAGGGGGCCGGTGCCGTTGCGGGTGGCGGTGCCGGTGGCGGTGGCGGCCGGGTTGGCGCTGCTGGTGGCGTTCCCGCCGTACGGGTGGTGGCCGTTGGCGCCGGTGGGGGTGGCCGGGTTGGCGGTGGCGGTGCACCGGCGGCGGTTGCGGGCCGGCGCGGGGTTGGGGTTCCTGACGGGGGTGGCGTTGTTCGCCCCGTTGTTGGCGTGGACGAATCTGCATACCGGGCTGCTGCCGTGGGTGTTGTTGTCGTTGTTGCAGGCCGGCTATGTGGCGTTGCTGGGGGCGGCGTCGGCGTGGGTGTCGCCGGTGGTGGACCGGTGGCGGTGGGCGTGGCCGGTGGTGACCGGGGTGTTGTGGGTGGGGCAGGAGGCGCTGCGCGACCGGACGCCGTTCGGGGGGTTCCCGTGGGGGCGGTTGGCGTTCAGCCAGGACGCGTCGCCGCTGCTGGGGTGGGCGTGGCTCGGTGGGGCCCCACTGGTCACCGGGGTCGTGGCGGTGGCCGGCGGGTTGCTGGTGGTGGGGTCGTGGCGGCGGTGGCCGGGCCCGGACGGGGTGTGGCGGCCGGTGGCCGGGGTCGCGGTCGGGTTGTTGCTGCTGGTGGGGGTGGGGTTGGCGGTGCCCACGGGTGCCGGCGGTGGCCGGTCGGTGCGGGTGGCGATCGTGCAGGGCAACGTGCCGCGGTTGGGGTTGGATTTCAACGCCCAGCGGCAGGCGGTGCTCAACAATCACGCCGATGCGACGGTGGAGTTGGCCGGGCGGGTCGCCGCCGGTGCGGTGCCGCGTCCGGACCTGGTGGTGTGGCCGGAGAACTCCTCGGACATCGACCCGTTGCGCAATGCCGCCGCCGGGGCGCGGATCTCCGCGGCTGCGGACGCGATCGGTGCGCCGATCCTGGTCGGTGCGGTGCTTGCCGGTCCGGGTGACGGTGAGGTGCGCAACGCCGGCATCCTGTGGCGGCCGGGCACCGGCCCGGACATGGCCCAGTTGTACACCAAGCGGCATCCGGTGCCGTTCGCCGAGTACGTGCCGATGCGGTCGTTGGCGCGGAAGGTGTCGTCGCAGGTCGACCGGGTGCGGGCGGATTTCGTGCCGGGGTCGACCCCGGGGGTGGTGGACGTGGGCCCGGTGGTCCTCGGTGACGTGATCTGTTTCGAGGTGGCCTACGACGGTCTGGTGCGCGACACCGTCGACGGTGGGGCGCAGTTGCTGGTGGTGCAGACGAACAACGCCACCTTCGACGTGGCGGAGGCCCGGCAGCAGTTGGCGATGGTGCGGTTGCGGGCGGTGGAGCACGGTCGGGCGGCGTTGATGGCCTCGACGGTCGGGGTGTCCGGGTTCGTCGCCCCGGACGGGCGGGTAAGCGACGCCACCGGGTTCAACACCCGGGCGGTGGTGGTGCGGCAGGTGACGCTCTCCGACGGGCGTACCCCGGCCACCCGGGCCGGGCGGTGGCCGGAGTCGACGCTGGCGGGTCTGGCGGTGGCGGCGTTGGTCGTCGCGGGGATGCTGCGCCGTCGGCGGGAGGTCACCGTCGCCGGGTGAGCCGGCAGGAACGGGGGACAGGCGTGGGTGAGGCAGTCGCGGGGCAGCCCGGGGTGGGTCGGGTGCTGGTGGTGATTCCCACCTACAACGAGGCCGACAACGTCGCCGACGTGGTGGCCCGGGTCCGCCGGGCGGCACCGGCGGTGGACGTGCTGGTCGCCGACGACAACAGTCCCGACGGTACGGGGGCGTTGGCGGAGGCGATGGCCGGCACCGACGCGCAGGTGCACGTGCTGCACCGGCCCGGTAAGGAGGGGTTGGGGGCGGCGTACCTGGCGGGGTTCGGGTGGGCGCGGCAGCGCGGCTACGACGCGGTGGTGGAGATGGACGCCGACGGTTCGCACGCCCCGGAGGATCTGCCGGCGTTGTTGACTGCGGCCCGCGACGCGGATGTGGTGATCGGGTCGCGGTGGGTGGGTGGGGCGCGGGTGGTGAACTGGCCGTGGCGGCGGTTGGTGCTGTCGCGGTGCGGGAACCTGTATGCGCGGATGGCGTTGGGGATGCCGGTGTCGGACGCCACCGGTGGTTTCCGGGTGTACCGGTTGTCGGCGTTGCGGGCGATGCGTCTGGAGTCGGTGTGTTCGCAGGGGTATTCGTTCCAGGTGGAGTTGTCGCGGTTGGCGCACCGGGCGGGGGTGCGGATCGTGGAGGTGCCGATCACGTTCGTCGAGCGGGAGCGGGGGGCCAGCAAGATGAGTCCGTTGATCGTGGCGGAGGCGTTGTGGCGGATCACCACCTGGGGGCTGCGGGACCGGCGGCCGGGTCGGCTGCGTCGCGGTCACGACCGGTGGCCGTGAGGTGGGGCGTGGCATGCTGGAGGAGCGGGCCTGTCGCCCCGGGCGCTGTCCGGTTGACGGTGGTGGGCGGGTGCCGCGCGACGCGGATGAGGTGAGATGCGCCGATACCTGAGGTTCGTGCCACCGGCCCTGCTGTTGGCGGTGGTGGCGGAGTTGGCGGTGTTCGTCGTGGTGGGCCGGGCCGTCGGGTTCGGCACGGCGGTGCTGCTGGTGTTCGCCGCGTCCCTGGTGGGTCTGGTGTTGCTGCGCCGGGAGGGGATGCGCGCCTGGCGGGGGTTCCGTACGTCGGTGGAGTCGCGGCAGCCGCCGGGCCGGCAGGTGACCGATGGTCTGGTCGGGTTGGCTGGTGCGTTGCTGCTGGCGGTGCCGGGTCTGTTCAGTGGTGTGGTGGGTTTGGTGTTGCTGGTGCCGCCGGTGCGCCGGTTGGTGCGCTCGGGGGTGCAGCGGGCCACTGAGCGGCGGGTGTCGTCGATGGTGGCCGGTGACCTGTTCGGCCCGCGTACGGTGCGGGTGCGTCGGGGCGAGCCGGCGACGTCGACGCCGCCGGTCGATGGTGACGTGGTGGCCCCGCCGCCGGTCGACGGGGGTCGGGCCATCGAGGGGGAGATCGTGGAGCCCCGCCGGCCCTGACCGGCCGGTGGTCCCGCCCAGGAGCGGGCACTGTCGTCCCATACCTTTCGGTCCGCCCCGCAGCCCGGGTGGGGCGTGGGCTCCGGTTGTCCCGGTGGGCAGGGAAGCGGTGGTGACACGACGGCGCCCCCGGGGATCTCCTCCCCGGGGGCGCCGTCGTGGTGCGGTACGTCAGGCGCGGCCGCGGCGGGTGCGGACCTCCTGGAGCCGTTCGGCGAGGATGTCCTCCAGCTCGGCGATGGAGCGCCGTTCCAGCAGCATGTCCCAGTGGGTGCGTGGCGGCTTGGCCTTCTTCTGCTCCGGTTCGGTGCCGTCGACGAGCCGGGCGACGCTGCCGTCGAACTTGCACTCCCAGGTGGTGGGGACCTCGGCGTCGACGGCGAAGGGGACCTCGAACTGGTGGCCCTTGGCGCAGAGGTACTCGCGGGTCTGGCGCGGCGCGAGCTCCGTGTTGCGGTCGGATTCGTAGCTGACCGCGCCCAGACGGCTTCCGCGCAGCATGCGCTCGCCCATGATCGACTTCCCCTCGTTCGTGGTGCTGGTCTTCCGGTATAACGGCCGGTCACCGCCGGGGCATTCCCGCCCGTCGGGTGGGACGGCCCCCGCAAGGGTAGCCCGCCGTCGCACCGCCCCGGCGGGTTCGTCTGCGGCCGGGTCGACATCGGTGCCGTGTCCCGGGTGTGCACCGCGATGGTAGCCGCCGCCGGTGCGTCCCGCGCCGACGACGGGCCGTGCCGGGGCGGCCGGTGGCGATAGCATCCGCGGCATGGCCACCACCGTGCATCCCGGCGCGTGCCCCCTGGACTGTCCCGACACGTGTGTCTGGCAGCTCACCGTCACCGACGGGCGGCCGGTGGCGCTGCGCGGCGACCCGGGTCACCCGTTCACCCGGGGCGCGTTGTGCGGCAAGGTCAACCGTTATCTCGACGCGGTCACCGGGCCCGACCGGCTGACCACCCCCCTGGTGCGGGTCGGCCCCAAGGGGGTCGGGCCGGTGTCGTACCGGCCGGCGAGCTGGGACGAGGCGGTGCGTCGGGTCGCGGCCGGGTTGCGGGCCAGCATCGACCTCAACGGACCGGAGTCGGTCCTGCCGTACTACTTCGCCGGCACCATGGGTCTGGTGCAGGGCTGGTCGATGGGTCCGCGGCTCTTCGCCCACCTGGGGGCGTCGCGGTTGCGGACCACCATCTGCACCGCGGCGTCCCGGGCCGCCCTCGGGTCGATCTACGGCGGGTCCGTCGGTTTCGAACCGGAGTCGGTGGTCGAGGCGAAACTGATCGTCCTGTGGGGGGCGAACCTGCTCTCCACCAACCTGCACCACTGGCCGTTCGTGCGGCAGGCCCAACAACGCGGCGCGTACGTGGTCACCATCGACCCGTTGCGCACCGACACCGCGGCCCGCAGCGACGAGCACGTGGCACCGCTGCCCGGCACCGACGCCGCCCTCGCCCTGGGGTTGATGCGGCACGTACGGGACGTCGGTGGGGTCGACCGTGGGTGGTTGGACGCGCACACCGTCGGGTGGGAGCGGATGGCGGCCCGCCTGGACGAGTGGCCGGTGGAGCGTGCCGCCGCCGAGTGCGGCCTCGACGTCGATGTGGTGCGTCGCCTCGGCGAGCGGATCGCCACCACCCGTCCCACCGCCATCCGGATCGGGCTCGGCCTGCAACGGCACGCCGGGGCCGGGCAGGCGGTCCGGGCTATCGCGGCGATCCCCCTGCTCACCGGGGATTTCCGGTATCCCGGCGGCGGGGCGTTGGCCACCACCAGCGGGCATCACCGGGTCGACTCCGACCGGGTCGCCCGGCCCGCCGGGATGCCCGCTCCCCCGGCCCGGTCGATCAACATGAGTCGACTCGCCGCCGCCCTGACCGGGGAGGCGGACCCGCCGGTCACCGCGCTGGTGGTGTTCGACACCAACCCGGTCGCCACCGTCCCGGACCAGAACCTGCTGCGTCGGGGGTTGACCCGCGGTGACCTGTTCACCGTGGTGCTGGAGCAACGCTGGACCGACACCTGCGACTTCGCCGACGTGGTGCTGCCGGCCACCATGCAACCTGAGCACCTGGACCTGCACACCTCCTACGGTCACCACTACGCCACCCTGAACCTGCCGGTGCTGGACCCGCCGGGGCAGGCGCTGCCCAACACGGAGATCTTCCGGCGGATCGCCGCCGCGCTCGGGCTGGACCATCCCCGGCTGCGGGACAGCGACGAGGACCTGGCCCGGCAGCTGCTCGACGGCACCGGCATCAGCTACGACGAGTTGGTGCGCAGCACGTACGTGCGGGCGACGGGGGTGGCGGTGGGGTCCGCCCCGTACGCCGAGGGTGGGTTCCCCAGCCTCGACGGGCGGGCCCGGTTCCACGACCCGCGGCTGACCGCGCAGGGCGTCGACCCGCTCGTCGGGTACACCCCGCCGGTCGAGGTGGGTGACGCGGCGCTGGCCCGCCGGTTCCCCCTGGCGTTGATCTCCCCCGCCGGCCGGTTCTTCCTCAACTCGACGTTCGCGTCGTTGCCGTGGCACCTCGGTCGCACCGGTCCGCCGCGCATCCACCTGCATCCCGTCGACGCCGCCGCCCGGGGCCTGGCCGACGGTGACCCGGCGCGGGTGCACAACGACCGGGGCGAGTTCCTCGCCACCGTCGCCGTGGACGACGCGACCCGCCCCGGGTTGGCGTTCACCTACAAGGCGTACTGGGCCCGGTTGAGCCCCGGCGGCAGCACCGTCAACGCGGTCACCGGGGTCCGGGACACCGACCTCGGTGGGGGGCCCACGTTCCACGACACCCGGGTCGAGGTGCACCCCGCCCCGGTGGGCCGACCGGGCGACGCGGGCGGTGACCCGTCGGGGTCGACTCAGCCCGGCTGAGTGGGGCCGCTGAGCCGGGCCAGCGCGCCGGCCAGATCACTGACCTGGTCGGCGAGTTGACCGGCCCGGCGTTGGGCGGCGTCACGGTCGGCCTGCGCCGCCGGCAGCAGCCGGTCCAGTTCGGCCAGCCGGGCCCGGTCGGCGGCGGTCGCCCGGTGCGCCTGCGTCACCTCCGCGCGGGCCCGGGTCAGCTCGGCGGTCAGCGTGTCCACCCGGGCCAGGGCGGCGGCCAGGTCCTCGGCGGCGCGGGCGGTCAGCGCGGCGGTCTCCTGCCGGGCAGCCGTCGCGTCGGCCCGCGCGGCGGCGACGTCCCGCCGGGCCGCCTCGGCGGTGGCCTCCGCCTGCCGGGCCTGCTCGGTGGCGGTGTCGGCCCGGGTGCGGGCCGCCGCGGCGTCGGCGTGGGCCTGCCGGGTCTCCTGGCGGGCGGCGGCGGCCTCGGCGGCGGCGCGCTGCGCGTCGGCCAACTCCCGGGCGGCGTCAGCGCGGGCGGCGTCACGTTCGGCGGTCAGGTCGGCGGTGCGTTGCCGCTCGGCGTCGCGTTCCGCGCGCAGGGTCCGCAGCTCGTGCCGGGCGGCGTCCCGGTCACGTTCGGCCTGCACCCGCAGCGCCTGCGCGGCGCTGGCGTCGCGGCGGGCCGCGTCGGCGGCGGTGTCGGCCTGCCCGGCCCGCTGCTGTGCTTCGGCGGCGCGGGCGTCGGCCTGCGCGGCGCGGGCCCGCGCCGCGTCGGCGTCGGCGGCCGCGGCCCGGGTCTCCTGCCGGGCCCGGGTGGTCTCCGCGGCAGCCGTCTCGGCGGCTTCGCGGGCCTCGTCGCGGGCGGCGTGGGCCTGGGCGATGGCGGTGGCGGCGTCGGCGCGGGCCTGGGCGAGTTGCCGTTCCACCCCGACCGGGGACAACTCGGCGTGCAGCGCCTCGGTGAGGGTTTCCACCACCTGGTCGAGGCGGTCGACGGCCTCCCAGGTGCGGGCCACCTGGCCGGGCAGGCCGGGGGCGTTGCGGTGGCGCATCCGGGAGTTGCGTGACGCCCGTTGGCAGGCGCCGTCGTTGTCCCGGCAGTAGCGGAACGGGCGTCCCGCGCCGGCACGTTGCGGCACGTCACGTCCACAGTGCGCGCAGGGGCGCAGGTCGGTGGGGGAGGGCTGCGGGTCCATCGCCGGGCAAGTCTAGAGGCTGCACCCGGCCCAGGGTGCGGCGGCGTCGCGCGGGCGTCGGGATGGTCCACCGGTACCACGACCGTTACCGTGGGCCGGTGGCCGTCTCCCCGTACATCGTGAAGTTGCGTGCCCACGTCGGGCACGACCTGTTGCTGCTGCCCGGGGTGACCGGGGTGGTCCGTGACGACGCGGGTCGGGTGCTGCTGGCCCGTCGGGGCGACAACGGCCGCTGGTCGCTGCCGGCCGGGGTGGTCGACCCGGGTGAGCAGCCCGCCGAGGCCGTCGTGCGGGAGGTGTGGGAGGAGACCGGGGTACGGGTCGTCGTCGACCGGATCGCGGGGGTCGCCACCCACCCGGTGGTCTACCCCAACGGCGACGCCTGCGAGTACCTCAACGTGTGGTTTCGGTGCCGGCCGGTCGGTGGGTGGCCCCGCGCGGACGGTGACGAGTCCACCGAGGTCGGCTGGTTCACCCCCGACGCGTTGCCGGAGTTGGACGAGTGGGCGCGGTTGCGGCTGGACACGGCCGCCGCCCCCGACGACGCCCCCTGGTATGCGCGGCCCGGTGAGCGGCATCCCGCCCTGTGTCGACCCGACGCGCTGTGACCCACCGACGCGCTGTGTCCGGCCGGAGGTGTGCCGCTCACCCGGTGCCGGCCGGCCGACCGTCGAAGGCCACCCGCACCGCCGTGCCCGCCGGCAGGTCACAGACGGCGTCGCCGTAGGGGCTGCGCACCCGTACCCGCTGAGCGGACACGGCGACCAGGCGGGCGGTGACCCGACCCTCGTCCCAGGTCAGCTCCTCGACGGTGATCCGCCCCCGGCAGGTCACCCCGCGCAGCGTCCCCCGGGTCAGGCCCGGTGGCAGCGCCGGCAGCAGCCGCAGCAGCCCCGGCCGGGACTGCACCAGCGCCTCGATCAGCACCGCCGGCAGGGTGTGCGCGGCGTCGGCGTTGTAGGTCACCCGGCCCGGGTTGTGCGCACTCATCAGCGACCGGAAGAACATGTCCGCCGCGACGATGCGCCGCAGGTACGCCCCGACCAGTGGCCCGTCGCCCAACCGGGCCGCCACCAGGGCCCGGTGCAGGGTGCCGTGCGCGGAGCCGTCCTCGTCGCCGCGGACCGTCAACGCCCGGTGCGCCGCCGCCGCCAACTCCGGGGTGTCGTCGGGGTCGACCTCCCCGGTCGGCCACACCGGATAGAGGTGGCTGACGTGCCGGTGGTCGTCGTCGGGGCGGTAGCCGGGCCACGCCCACTCGGCCAGCGCACCCCGCTCGTCGATGCGGTAGCCGGGCAGCCGGTCCCGGGTAGCCGCCCACCGCTGCGACCCGGTCACCTCGGCGGCGACCGTCATGGCGTGCCGGGCGGCGGCGACGTCCATGGTGGCGTTCACCGCGACGGGCACCGGCCGCCCGGTGTCGTCGAGCGGCCCGGTCTCCGGCGAGTACGACGGCACCAGCGCCGGCTGCCCGTCGACGTCGGTGAGCACGTCGGTGAAGAAGTCGGCGACCTCGGCCAGCCACCCCGCCACCTCCCCCAGTGGCTCCCCGGTCACCTGGTGGTGCTCGTACAGCGGGTGCAGTAGCCAGTGCGCACCGGTCAGCCAGGCGGTGAACGGCCAGTGCGGGTGGACGTGGAACAGGTGCCCGTGTTCGCCGTCGGTGCGGCTGGGCGCCAGCAGGCCCCGCGCCCCGTAGACGGCGCGGGCGTTGTCCCGCCAGTGGTCGACCTGGGCGCGGACCAGCCGGGCGTGCGCGGCGGTCACCTCGGGCAGCGCGCCGACGTTCGCGCCGGCCAGTTGCAGGTTGAGGTTGGCGTCGGTGGTGAAGTCCCCCGCCCAGGCGGCGTCCCAGGACCCCGTCCAGATCCCGGTCAGCCGGGGCGGCAGCACCCCGCTGGCACTGAACAGCAGGTACCGGCCGGCGTGGAAGAGCCGTTCCAGCAGGGCCGGGTCCAACCGGTCGGCGGCGACCTGCCGGGCGGTCAGCACACCGACGGGCAGGTCCCGGTCCGCCGCCGGCACCGCCAGGTCCAGGTCGACGCGCTGGTACGGGCCGGTGTGCCGGGCGACGTGCCGGGCCAGCAGGGTCGGGTAGTCGTCCGGGCCGGCGGCCAGCCGACGTTCCTGCGCGGCGGTGCGCCACCGGGGGCTGCGGGTGCGGTCCAGGACGGTGGTCAGCAGCGCCGGCCCGTGCACCAGCACCCGGTCGCCGGCGGGTTCGGCATCCCCCCGGACCAGGGTCACCCCCTCGAACCCGTACGCCCCGCCGACGTCCGGGTAGCGGCCGCGTACCCGCAGGAACACCAGCCCGTCGTGGCGGTAGGCGGTGGTGTCGTAGTGCACCGTGTCGGGGCGGCCGGGCAGGTCACCGGTGGCCCCGACGACACACCCGCCCTGGTCGAGGTGGGTGACGACGAGCCGGTCGGCGCGGGAGACGAAGCTGCGTCGCCGTCGCCCGGACCACGACACCACCACCTCACCGGTGCGGAAGTCGGTGTGCCGCCGGTAGTCACGCACCGGGGCGGGTGCGGCGTCGACGGTCAACGCGAAGCCCGGGTGGTACGGCTGGGTCCACGCCAGCTCCCGGCCGCCGGTGAGCAGTTCGCCGGCCTCGGCCCGCCGGCCGGTGAGGACCAGTTCCCGGATCCGGGGCAGCAGCGCGGCCAGCTGCGGTGCCCGCGCGTCGTGGGTGCCGTTGGGCAGCACGAACCGGTGGTGGTTGAGCACGAGCCGCTCGGCGTGCGGTTCGCCGTGCACCATCAGCCCGTACTCGCCGTTGCCGGTGAGGAACGCGTCGGGCCAGTCGACGGCGGGGGCGTCGTCCCAGATCCGGTGTGCTGCCGGTGGTGGCCCGCAGGTCACGGCCGGGCCCGCACGGTCGGTGCGACGGTGCTGTCCCGGATGGTCAGCCGGGGCGGCAGCAGGGTCACCTCCGGCACCGCCTCGTCGTGCAGTTTGCGCATCAGCAACGCCACCGCCTGCCGGCCGATCTCCTCGGCTGGCACCGGTACCGAGGTGAGCCGGGGCCCGGCCTGCTCGGCGAACTGGTCGGGGCAGATCGCCACCACCGACATGTCCTGCGGCACCCGCCGGCCGAGGGTGGGCAGGCAGGCCAGCACCGGCCCCACCGCCGCCTCGTTCTGCACCACCAGCGCGGACAGGTCGGGGTGCCGGTCGAGCAGGTCGGCGAGTTCCTGCCGGATCGAGGCGGGTCCCTCCTCGAAGGGTTGGGTGACGACGGTGACGCCGTGCCGGTCGGCGGCGGCGGCCACCCCGGCGCGGGTGCGGTGGGCGAACCCGGTGCCCCGGTCGTAGACGGCGGCGGGGGCGCCGAGCAGCGCCACCCGGCGGTGCCCGAGCCGGGCCAGGTGTTCCACGCACACCTGCCCGGCGCGGTGGAAGTCCAGGTCCACGCAGGTCAGGCCGGTCGGGTCGGCGGGGACACCGATCAGGACGCTGGGTCGGGTCAGGTCCCGCAGCAGCGGCACCCGGGAGTCGTCCAGCTCGACGTCCATCACCAGCATCCCGTCGACCATGGCGCTGCCGGCGATGCGGCGTAGCCCGGCCGGTCCCTCGTCGGAGGTGACCAGCAGGACGTCGTGGTCGAAGCGGCGGGCCGTGGTGACGACCGCGATGGCGAACTGCATCACCACCGGCACCTGCATGCCGGCGCGCAGCGGCAGCACCAGCGCGATGGTGTTGGCCCGGCGGCTGGCCAGTGCCCGCGCCCCGGCGTTGGGGTGGTAGCCCAACTCCCGGATGCTGGCCAGCACCCGGGTGCGGGTCACCTCGGAGATGGCTCGTTTGCCGCTGAGGACGTACGACACGGTGCTGACGGCGACCCCGGCGTGCCGGGCGACGTCGACGATGGTGACCTGGTCGGGTGACTTGCGTCCGCGCCCGGGTGCGCCGGTCACCGGGTACCGCCGCCGGCCGGGACCGCCGGGCGGGACTGCTGCGGGGCGGGGCGGGCGTGTACGGTCACCGCGCCGACGGCCCGGATGTCACGGGAGGAACGGCCGACCAGCAGGGTGTGGGTGGCGTCCTCCACGACGGGGCCGTCGCGGTGTTCGTCCCACCAGGACAGGTCGGTGGTGCGCAGCCGCAGGGTGACCCGCTGGTGTTCGCCGGGGGCGAGGGTGAGCCGGGCGAAGTCGCGCAGCTGCCGCAGGGGCTGCTTGACCCGGGAGTGTCGCTGCCGGGTGTAGAGCTGCACGATCTCCGTACCTTCCCGGTCGCCGGTGTTGCTCACCTCGACGCTCACCTCGACCTCGTCGCCGACGGGCACTGTCGGTGCGCTCACCTGCAGGTCAGCGTAGTCGAACCGGGTGTAGCTGAGGCCGTGGCCGAACGGGTACAGCGGTTCGCCCCGGTAGTAGAGGTAGGTGCTGTCCGCGCCGATGACGTCGTAGTCGAGCAGGTCGGGCAGGTCGGCGGTGTCGGCGTACCAGGTCTGGGTGAGCCGGCCGGCGGGGTCGGCGTCGCCGAGGAGCACCTGCGCGAGGGCGGTGCCGTGTTCCTGCCCGCCGTGCGCCGACCACAGCACCGCCGGGACGTGTTCCTGCGCCCACCCCACCGCGTACGGGTAGCTGCTGGTGAGCACCAGCACGGTGCGCGGGTTGGCCGCGTGTACGGCGCGCAGCAGCCGGTCCTGTCCGGCGGGCAGGTCCAGGTCGACCCGGTCCTCGGTCTCCCGGCCGTTGACCATCGGGTGGTTGCCCAGGACGACGACCGCCACGTCGGCGGCGGCGGCCAACGCGGCGGCCTCGGCCACTCCGTCGGCGACGAGTTCGACGGTGAATCCGGTGGCGGTGTCCGGGTCGGTGGCGTCGGCGCGTAACCGTCCGTCGTCGCCGACCCGCACGTACGCGCCGGTGGCGAGGTGGTGCAGCAGGGTCGTGCCGTCGGGGCGGTGGTGCAACCGGAAGGTCTCCCGCACGATCCAGCCGCCCGGTCCGGGCCGGTCGTTGATCAACGTTCCGTCGTCGTCGACGCCGACGTGCCGGCCGTTGGCCACGGCGCGGAGCGCCACCACGTCGCGTCCCCAGTCGAACACGTCGAACCAGGTGCCGTCGCGGCCCTCGTCGGCGGTCAGCGGTCCCCCCTCGGACGAGCGGGGGCAGCGGACGTGCCGGTTGCCGACGCGTAACGCGATCCGGTCGGCGCCGGGGTGGTGGGTGACCGTCGGCAGCGCCCGGGCGAGGCCCTCCCGGACGGTGACCGTGTAGGGCAGGGTGCCGCTGTACCAGTCGGTGTGGACGGTGTCGGCGAGCGGGCCGAGCACCGCCACCCGGGTCGTCGGGTCGGTCGGCAGGGGCAGCAGCCCGTCGTTGCGTAGTAGCACGACCGACTGGCGGGCGGCCTCCCGGGCCAGGTCGCGGTGGGTGGGGCTGTCGAGCACGTCGGGGGACACCCCGGCGAACGGGTCCTGCCCGGGTGGATCCAGGTCACCCAGCCTGATCCGGAGGGTGAGGATGCGCCGCACCGCCCGGTCCACGTCGGACTCGTCGATGAGTCCCCGGTCGAGGGCTTCGGTGAGCCGTCGGATGGTCTGTCCGCTGTCGGTGTCGTCCTCGGTGAAGTTGTCGATGCCGGCGCGTAGGGCGGCGGCGAAACCGGTGACGTGGTCGGGCAGGTGACCCTGCACCCCGGCGATGTTGGTGACCGCCCCGGCGTCGCCGACGACCATCACCTCGTCGGTGGTCCACCGGCGCAGTTCGTCGTTCAGTAGTGGGCTCAGGTGCGCGGGAACCCCGTTGACCAGGTTGTACGAGGCCATCACGGCGACTGCCGCACCGGCGGCGAGCGGGGCGCGGAACGCGGGCAGTTCGTACTCGTGCAGCACCCGGGGTGGCAGGTCGCTGGAGGTGGTGGCCCGGTCGGTCTCGTTGTTGTAGCCGAGGAAGTGCTTGACCGTCGGGGCGGTACGCAGCCGGTGGGGGTGGTCGCCGCGGAGCCCGAACGCGTAGGCGGTGGCGAGGCGGCCGGTCAGCCACGGGTCCTCCGACCAGCCTTCCTCGTTGCGGCCCCACCGGGGGTCGCGCAGCGGGTTGACCACCGGTGCCCACACGTTGAGCCCGACGGCGGCCGGGTCGGCCTGGTGTTTGACCCGGACCTCGTCGCCGGCGGCGGCGCCCACCGCCCGGATCAGGTCGGGGTTCCAGCTGCTGGCCAGGCCGACGACCTGGGGGAAGACGGTGGCCGGGCCGAGCCAGGCGACCCCGTGCAGCGCCTCGGTGCCGGTGCGGAATCCGGGTAGGCCCAGGCGTGGCACCGGGGCCTGCCACTGGTGCAGCAGGCCGATCTTCTCCGGCAGGGTGAGCCGGGCCAGCAGGTCGTCGGCGTGCCCGGCGGGGGACGGGCCGGTGGCGCGGTCGGTGGGGTCGTTCATGCGGTTACCTTCCGGTGGGCTCGCGGTGAGGCGCCGGCCGGCGGTCGAAGCGCTTCGACGGCCATGGTGACGTGCGGCATCGCGTCGTGGTGGCTGCGGCGGTCGTCGGCCCGGAGCGGCGAAGCGCTTCGACGATCGCGGAGAACATGCCGCCCCGGGTGCCCGAACGACGGGGCGGCGGTTCGAGGTTGGCACCTGCGCGTCGGTCGGTCAAGGGGTGACCGGCACCCGGATCAGGCGGTGGGGAGTCGACCGGCCTCGATGGTGGCCAGCGCGGCGGCGGCGCCGCCCAGCGCGGCGGCGGCGGAGTCCAGCGTGGAGGCTTCCAGGCGGCACCCGCCGGCCTGCGGGGCGAGGGTGCGGGCGACCAGCTCGATGCGGGCGGCCGGCAGCAGCCAGGGCGCCAGGGTGGCGAAGTGTCCGCCCACCACGATCGCCTCGGGGTTGAGCAGGTTGGCCAGGATCGACGCCCCGTGCCCGAGGTGCCGGCCGATCTCGGCGAGCCCGGCCAGCACGGCCGGGTCCCCCTGCCGGGCCGACGCCACGATCCGGTCGAGTTCCGGCAGGTAGTCGGTGACCGGGCCGTCCCGCCCGGCGTCGGGCAGCAGCCGGTCGACCACGGCCGGTAGCGCGGTCGACGCGGCCAGGCAGCCGCGTCGACCGCACGGGCAGGGTGGTCCGGCCGGGTCGAGGCAGAGGTGGCCGAGTTCGCCGGCGTGGCCCCGGCCGCCGCGCAGCAGCCGGCCACCGGCGAGCACCCCGGCGCCGACGGAGATCCCGCCGGTGAGGTGGACCAGGTCGGTGGCTGCGGCGTACCCGCCGTGTCGCTGTTCGGCCAGGACGGCGAGGTTGGCGTCGGTGTCGACGGCCACGGTGAACCCGGTCTCCCGCAGCGCGGCCCGTAGGTCGGCGGCGAGCGGCACGTCCCGCCAGCCGAGTCCGCTGGCCAGGGGCACACCCCCGGCGGTGTCGACCAGGCCGGGCACCCCGACGGTGAGGCCGAGCACCGTTCGCCCCTGTCCGGTGACCCGGCCGATCGCCCGCCGGGCCAGGGTGACCAGGGCCCGGACGGTCTCGGCGGGGGAGGCGGTCGGGGCGGGGAACGCCCGTCGCCAGGTGAGCAGCCGGTTGCCGCCCAGGTCCACGGCGACCACCACCAGGTCGTCCGCGCCGATCTGGAGGCCCAACGCGGCGTACGGGGCGCCGTCGAGGACGAGCATGGTAGCCGGCCGGCCGACCCGGTTGCCGGTCAGTCCGGTCTCGCGGACCAGCCGCCGGTCGAGCAGTTCGGTCACCAGACTCGACACGGTGGCCTTGTTGAGGCCGGTGGCGGCGGCGATGTCGGCCCGTGAGCAGGGTGCGTGCAGGCGGACGTGTCGCAGGACCACGGCCCGGTTGGCCACCCGGACGTCGCCCAGGTCGGTCGGCTGCGGTTCGTTGTGGATGCTGATCACGATCTGCCCGCTCCCTGCGCCCGACGGTGGGTGGTGCCGGTGCATCGTCGCCCACCGCCGGCCCCCCGCACGGGTACGCCGGTCGGCCGGTGGGCGATGCTGCCCGGCGGGCCGGTGCACCGTCGGAAAGTCTGTTCGGCTGGAAACTCAACTAACTCTACCGGCCCCCGGTGGTCGGGGTGTCCGGGCCGGTGTCACCCCGCCGGGGAAGGGTCGGCCACGATCTTCTCGTCCGGGACCAACGGTGGTCGGTACGGCATCGGCGTCTCCTCGGCAGCGCTCTGCGGCGGTACCGACAGTTTCTTTGCCTTCCCAACGAACTGTCAACGATTAGGTTTGATTGGACCACGATGCAACCGATTGACATGGGCAAATAGTCTTCATAGTTTGGACACCTATCAAACAAAGTCAACGGGATGGTGGGTATGTGGGACGACGGGCGGCTCTGCCACGGCGGTGACTACAACCCCGAGCAGTGGCCCGCCACCACCTGGCGCGAGGACGTCGCCCTGATGCGCCGGGCCCGGGTCAACCTGGTCACCGTCGGCGTCTTCGCCTGGTCCCGCCTGGAGCCGGCCCCCGGCCGCTACGACTTCGGCTGGCTCGACGAGGTGCTGGACCTGCTGCACGACGGCGGCATCCGGGTCGCCCTGGCCACCCCGACCGCCTCGCCGCCGCCCTGGTTCTCCCTGGCGCACCCCGACGCGCTGCCGGTCACCGCCGACGGCGTACGACTGCACCACGGCAGCCGCGACACCTACTGCGCCGCCGCACCCGCCTACCGGGCCGCCGCCCGGGGTATCGCCGCCACCCTCGCCGCCCGCTACGCCCACCACCCGGCGCTGGCGATGTGGCACGTGCACAACGAGTACGGCACCACCTGCCACTGCCCGCACACCGAGGCCGCGTTCCGCCGCTGGCTCGTCGACCGCCACGGCGACCTGGACACCCTCAACGCCGCCTGGGCCACCAGTTTCTGGAGCCAGCACTACGCCGACTGGGCGTACGTGAGCACCCCCCGGGCCACCCAGTACCTCGGCAACCCCGGGCAGCTGCTGGACTTCCGGCGGTTCTGGTCCGACACCCTGCTCGCCGCGTACGTCGAACAACGCGACCTGCTCAAAGCGGCCAACCCGGCGGTCCCCGTCACCACCAACTACGTCCTCGGCGACTGGGTGCCCGTCGACCACGCCCGCTGGGCCGCCGAGGTGGACCTCGTCGCCATCGACCACTACCCGTCGGCGGTCGACGGCGGTGCCGAGGAACAGACCGCCCTCGCCGCCGACCTGGCCCGCGGGTGGGCCCGACACGGACGCCTGCGGTCCGCCGACCCGGCCCGCGTCACCGCCCCGGCGACGTGGCTGCTGATGGAGAGCGCCGCCAGCCAGATCCACACCCCCGGCCGGGCACACACCAAGGAGCCCGGCCGGATGGCCCGGCACAGCCTTTCCCACGTCGCCCGCGGCTCCCGGGGGGCGATGTTCTTCCAGTGGCGGGCCCCGGCCGGCGGCGCGGAGCGCTTCCACTCCGCCCTGGTGCCGCACACCGGGGCCGACAGCCGGGTGTTCCGGGAGTCGGTACGCCTCGGTGAGCACCTCGACCGGCTCGCCGAGGTCACCGCGGGCGAGACGGCCGCATCCGTCGCACTGGCCACGGACGCCGCCAGCGGCTGGGCGCTGCGCCACCCCGGGATGCCGTCCGAGCTGCTCGACGGGCACGCCGAGCTGGCCGCCGCGCACCGGGCGCTGTGGCGGGCCGGGTACGGCTGCGACGTGGTCGTCCCCGGTGACCCCCTCGACCGGTACCGGCTGCTCGTCCTGCCCGCCCTCTACCTGGCCGACGACACCACCGCCGGCTGGGTCCGCGCCCACGTCGAAGCGGGCGGGCACCTGCTGGTCAGCTACCTCAGCGGGGTCGCCGACCCGCACGCCCGGGTCCACCTCGGCGGCTACCCCGGCGCCTACCGGGACCTGCTCGGCCTGCGGGTGGAGGAGTTCCATCCGCTCGCCGCCGACGAGCAGGTGCTGCTCTCCGGCGGCGGGACCGGCCGGATCTGGTCGGAGACCGTCCAGCTGCACGGCGCCGAGCCGGTCGGCACGTACGTCGGCGGGGTCCTCGACGGCCGACCGGCGGTGACCCGGCACCGGGTCGGCGACAGCACCGCCTGGTACGTGTCGACCCGACCCGACGACGCCACCTACCGTCGCCTGCTCACCGAGGCGGCCCGGACCGCCGGCGTGCACCCGGTCTGCCCGGACGCCCCACCCGGGGTGGAGGCGGTCCGCCGCACCGCACCCGGGGCGAGCTGGCTGTTCCTGCTCAACCACACCGACCGGCCGCAGCGGGTGCCGGCCGACGGGCTGGACCTGCTCACCGGCGTCCCCGCCGACGGGGCGGTGACCCTGCCCGCCGGTGCAGCGGCGGTGCTGCGCGAGCACCCCCGATGACCCGCGGGTGGGTCCGCCGATGACACCCGTCACAGCCGGTCCGCCGATGACCACCCGGCCCGGCCCCGCCTACCCTTGCCCCGGTGTGGACGAGAAACACGGCACCGCAGCGGGCGCTACCCCTCTGGCCGCTGTACGCCATGTTCGCGGCGATGCCGTTGTGGTGGCTGCTCGGCGGCCTCTACCTGGGGTGGGCGCTGTTCGGGATGCTGCTGGCGGTGGTCCTGCTCACCCACGGCAAGGTGGTGTGGCCGCCCGGCTCGGCGTTGTGGTTCGTCCTCGTCGGGCTCGTCCTGATCAGCGCCACCCGACTGGAGAAGGCCAGTGGGCTGCTCGTCTACGGCCTGCGGCTCGGATTCGTGCTGACCGCCTTCGTGGTCTACCTGTACGTCTACACCGCCGCCCGGCAGGGAGCCCGGTGGGAACGGCTGTTCCAGCCGGTGCTGTTGTTCTGGCTGGGGATGGTGGCGCTCGGCTGGGTCGGCGTGCTGGCCCCCCGCCTGGCGTTGACCACCCCGGTGGAGTCGCTGCTACCCGACGGGCTGGCCGGGCAGCGGATGATCCGGGCGGTCACCCACGTGCACTCCACCGAGTTCAACCCCACCGGCCGTAACCCGTACTTCCGTACGGCGGCCCCGTACCCGTACACCAACAACTGGGGGACCGGCTTCGCGCTGCTCGTGCCGTGCGTGTTGGCGTACCTGTCGGCGGTGCGGACCGGCCCGCTGCGCCGGGTGCTGGTGGTGTCCCTGCCGTTGGCCCTGGTGCCGGCGTTCCTCACCCTCAACCGGGGCATGTTCATCGGCCTGGGGGTGGGGCTGGCCTACCTGGGGCTGCGGGCGCTGCTGCGCGGCGACGTCCGGCTCATCGGCACCATCACCGCCGGCGTGGCGGTGGCGTGGGTGATCACCCTGGTCGTCCCGGTCGGCGACATGATCATGAACAGGGTGGAGAACACCGACTCGACCCGCGACCGTGCCGACCTCTACCGGCAGACCCTCGACGCGGTCCTGCGTTCGCCGCTGCTCGGCTACGGCGCCCCGCGCAGCGCCGACACCACCACCGGCGCGGAGCCGCTCGGCACCCAGGGGCAGGTCTGGCTGACCATGTACAGCCACGGCGTCCCCGCGCTGCTGGCCCTGCTGGCGCTGCTCGTGGTGCTGGTCCGCAGCACGGCGGTCGCGGTGTCCGCCGCCGGCCGCTGGTTGAGCGTGGTGCCGGTGGTCGCCCTGGCCCTCGCCCCGTTCTACGGGTTCACCGACATGAACCTGTCGGTGATGTTCTTCGCCATCGGGCTGGCCGTGGCTGCCGTGGACGGCCCGGTGAACCGGGAACTACCGACGGCGGCGTCCCGACCGTCGCCGGTCTGAGCGGATCAGCCGCTGGCCACGGCCGCCCGGGACCGGTCGGCGGCGATCCGTACCGCCATCGCGGCGAGCACGCTGCCGGTCACCCACCGCTGGACCCGTGCCCAGCCCGGCCGGCGCACCAGGAACGCCGACACCGACCCGGCGGTCAACACGATCAGGGTGTTCACCGACAGGGCCACGACGATCTGGGTGCCACCGAGCAGCAGGCTCTGCACCGCCACGGCACCCCGGGTGGGATCGACGAACTGCGGCAGCAGCGACACGTACAAGATGGCGATCTTGGGGTTGAGCAGGTTGGTGAGCAGTCCCATGGCGAACAGCCGGCGCGGCCGGTCCACCGGCAGTTCCTGCGGGGTGAACGCCGACCGCCCACCCGGGCGCAACGTCCGCCACGCCAACCACAGCAGGTACGCCGCACCGGCCAGCTTCACCGCCGTGTACAGCGGCGGCACCAGCACGAAGACCGTGGCGATGCCGGCGACGGCGGCGGCCAGGTAGACCCCGAACCCGGCGGCCACCCCGAGCAGGGACACCAGCCCGGCCCGGCGGCCCTGGCTGACCGACCGCGACACCAGGTAGACCATGTTCGGCCCGGGGGTGAGCACCAGACCGAGCGCCACCAGGGCGATTCCCACCACCGCACCGACCGTGACCATTGCCGCCCCCGCTCCGCCGTCCCCGACCGCACCCTACGCCGCCGCGCCGTCACCGGCCGTCCCGGTACGACGTGACGCCGGCCCCGAACCCGGTAAGGCAGGGGTTCCGGACCGGCGATGACAGCGGCCACACTGCTCAGATGTCGGTGACCCTGCGGACCGCCCCCACCGCCGCCGCCCCTGCACTGGTCCTGCGCTGGTGGCGCGACGACGACGTCGACGCCCTGGTCGAGGCGCACCGGGACCCGGAGCTGCGGGCCCGGACCCGTAACCCGTTGACCACCCCGGCGCAGGCGAGACGCTGGGTGGCCGGCAACCGGCAGGGCTGGGCGGCGGACCGCCGGTTCAGCTTCGCCGTCTGCGAGCCGCTGCCCGCCGGGGAACGGCTGGTCGCCTGTGTCCTGCTCAAGGACGTGGTGCCGGGACGCGCCGACGCGGAGATCGGCTACTGGACGGCCGGGCCGGCCCGTGGCCGTGGCGTCGCGTCCCGGGCGGTGGACGCGGTGAGCCGCTGGGCGTTCACCCGGTTCGCCGCGACCGGGCTGACCCGGCTGGAACTGCTGCACCAGGTCGACAATCCGGCGTCCTGCCGGGTGGCGGAGAAGGCGGGGTACCCCTTCGTCGAGGTGCTGCCCGCCCGGCCACCGTTTCCCCGCGACGGGCACCGCCACGTCCGCCACCGCGGCTGAGCCGGCCACCGGGCAGCCGGGAATGCCGGCCCCCGCGTCGGCGCTGCACCGGTGACGGCCAGGGTGGATACGGTGGACGCGTGGGAGGTGCCCGCGATGGTGGACGCGTGGGAGGCGGCGGTCGAGGCGCAGATCCGCAGCGCCCAGGAGCGCGGCGAGTTCGACAACCTGCCCGGCATGGGCAAACCGATCCCCGGCCGGGACCTCCCCTACGACGAGTCCTGGTGGATCAGGAGTTTCCTGGAGCGGGAGGCGCTGCCCACCGACCTGCTGCTGCCCACCCCGTTGCAGTTGCGCCGCCGGGTCGAGCAGGTCCCCGACGAAGTCCGTGACCTGCCCACCGAGGAGTCGGTCCGGGAGTTCGTCGGGCTGCTCAACCAGGAGATCGTCGCCTGGCTGCGGTACCCCGAGGGCCCCCGGGTGGTGGTCCGCCCGGTCGACACCGAGGCGGTGCTGCGCCAGTGGCGGGCCCACCGCGCCGCCCGGAACGCCGCCGCCGGGGCCGCGCCGGCACGGGCGCTCCCGCCGCGTCCCGGGCGACGGTGGCGCTGGCCGTGGCGGCGGGCCTGAACGACCGCCGTCGACCCGCCGGTGCCCGATCCGGCCCGGCTGCGGCTCAGCCGACGGCGGCCCGCCAGGTCCAGTCGGTGCGTCGCGGCCGGCCGTCCAGGGCGATCCGCCCGGTCATCCAGAGCAGCACGTCGGCCGGATCACCGGCGGGTGCGTTGGGGAACAGTCGTCCCAGCACCGCCGCGCTGGGCGCCGCCGGGGGCCGCCACGTCACCCCGAGCCCACCGGTGATGTCGTACGTGTGCAGCAGTGTCTCGGCGATGCCCATGGCGGCGAAGCCGGGCGGGTCGCAGGGCCCCCAGTGCCAGGCCCGGGTGTGCGCGGGCACGGTGTCGAGCGCGGCGGCGAGCAGCCCCCCGCAGGCGGCCACCACCACCAGCACCTGCGCCGGGGTGGCGTCGGGGCGTACCCGCAGGTCGAACGGGAGGTAGGCGGTGTCGGGGCGGCCGGTGAGCTGGGTGGCGTAGCCGAGCAGGTCATGGGCGATGTGCGCGGCGGTCGTCCAGCACGACCAGTCCAGGTCACCGGCGGGAGCGGTCCAGTCCCGGTCGGTGTGCGGGCCGAGCGTGCGGGTCAGTTCGTCGATGGCGTCCCGGACCCCGCGACCGGTCAGCCGTTCCTCGGTGGGCATGCGACCGATCCTCGCACCACCGTGTCCCGTGCGCCGGGCCGTGTGGCGTGGCTCAGGCCCGACGTGCGGGCTGCGGGCCGGTGGCAGACGCGGCGGCCACGAGGGTTTCGAGCACCGACCGGGCGGGCGTCGGACGCCGGCCGAGGAGTGCCCCCAGGGTCGGGTCGGTGACGGCGAACTCGCCCCGCCGGGCCGCCCGGTACATGCCGAGGGTGAAGTCGGCGGCGGCCCCGGGCATGCCCCGGGCGACGGCGGTGGCCCGCCACTCGTCGTCGTCGAGGACGACCCGGGTGACGGTACGTCCGGTGAGGTCGGTGAGGATGCCGGCGACGTCCGCCAGGTCGAGCATCTCCCCGGCGGTCAACGCGGGGGTGACGCCGTCGAGCACGCCCTGACCGGTCAGCGCGATGGCGGCGGCCTCGGCCAGGTCGTCGTGCGCGGTCCAGGACACCGGCCCGTCGGCCGGTGCCACCAGGCGGCCGGTGGTCAGGGCGTCGCCGATGACGGACCCGAGGGCGCCGGCGTAGAAGCCGTTGCGCAGGGCGGTGAAGGGCACCCCGGTCGCGGCCAGGTGCTCCTCGGTGGCGGCGTGGGTGACCTGGGCGGGGAAGAGCGACTCGCGGGAGGCGGCCT
Source organism: Micromonospora sp. CA-248260 (assembly GCF_050942205.1). Lineage (NCBI taxonomy): Bacteria > Bacillati > Actinomycetota > Actinomycetes > Micromonosporales > Micromonosporaceae > Micromonospora > Micromonospora sp. CA-248260. The sequence goes on from NZ_CP192021.1 coordinate 3,489,208, forward strand.
GGTGGCTGGTGTAGAGGATGCGGGCGGCTCCCGCGGCGCGGGCGGCGTCGACGGCGGCCCGGTTCGCGGTGACCGCGTCGCCGCCCCGGATGGCGGCGGACACGATCAGCACCCGGTCGGCCCCGGCGAAGGCGTGCTCCAGCGTGGCGGGCTCGGTGAAGTCCCCCCGGCGGACCCGTACGCCGCGTTCGGCCAGGTGGGTGGCCTTGTCGACGTCGCGCACGCTCACCTGCACGGTGGTGGCGGGCACCCGGGCCAGCAGTTGGTCGACGATCCGGGAGCCGAGCTGCCCGGTGGCACCGGTGATGACTAACACGAGAGCGACCCCTTCGGCTAATCAACGTTACGCTGTAGACGTTAACACCGATATTTCGCCGCTAACAAGGGGCTGTTATCGTTGATTCGTGACCGTGACGCCCGACACCCCGCCCCGCGACGACGTGCGATCCGACATCGTCGCGGCAGCCGCCCGCCTGCTTCGTGAACACGGGGCACACGCGGTGACCACCCGAGCCGTCGCCCAGGCCGCAGGCGTACAGGCACCCACCATCTACCGGCTGTTTGGTGACAAGAACGGCCTCGTCGACGCCGTCGCCGAACACGTGCTGGCCAGCTACGTCGCCACCAAGACGCACCTCACGGATGCCGCCCCGCAGGACCCGGTGGCCGAGCTGCGCGCCGGGTGGCGTACGCACCTGGAGTTCGGCCTGGCCAACCCCGAGTTGTTCCGGTTGCTCGGCACGCGCGGGCCCGGCGACCCGTCACCGGCGTCGGTGGCGGGTCTCGCGGTGCTGCGCTCGCGGGTGCGCCGGCTCGCCGCCGCCGGCCTGCTGCGGGTCGACGAGCAGCGGGCCACCATGATGATCCACGCCGCCGGTACCGGCGTCATCCTCACCCTGCTGGGGACCCCCACGCCGGAACGCGACCCCGGACTGGGTGACGCCGTGTTCGACGCCGTCCTCGGCGGCATCCTCACCGCCGCCCCGGTGACCCCCGACCCGACCCTGCGCACCGTCGCGGTGACCCTCGCGGCGCTGACGCCGGACCTGCCCGGCCTCACCGACGCCGAACGCACGCTGTTGACCGAGTGGCTCGACCGGTCACTGGCCCGGCTGCGCCACCCGCAGCCGTAGCCGACCCGGACCCGCCGGCGTCCCGGTCCCGGGCAGCAGGGGCGGCGACGGCGGTACGGCAGGTGCACCGAAGCACGTCCGCAGCACGGCCTCGTGCGGCAGGGCGGCCCCGCAGAGCTCCTGGTAGAGCGTCGCCGCGCCGGTCCGACTGACGGGTGTCACCCGGGCCCGTAGCGCAGGCGCCGGCTGGTGGCCGACGCGTCGCACCACCGGCCCTCCGAGCGACTCCAGCCGCCACCCACCAGCCCGACGCAGGAGTGGTCCCCCGCGAGAAGGAACTCCTCGGCCAGCAACCCCTCGGGCTCGCCGACACCGTCGTGGACCACGTAGTAGTGCAGGGCCGTCGTCACCCGTCGATTGTCAGGCCGGTGGTGTGCGACCGCGATCCGGCTCACCGCAGCCGCCGCCCTACCCCTCCATTATCCCACGAGCGCATTCTTTCACTACAACAGGTAGTGGATTACGTGCGATCCGGTGACCGCTACGGTGCCGGCATGCTTACTGGCGAGGAGAAGTTCGTTCGTCGCGGGCACGTCCGGCTGTGGACCGAGCGTTTCGGCCACCCGGACCACCCCACCGTCCTATTGATCATGGGCACGTCCACCCAGGGCATCGGCTGGCCCGACGAGCTGGTGGAGGCACTGGTGGACAGTGGCCGGCAGGTGATCCGCTTCGATCACCGTGACACCGGCCGTTCCGACTCCGTCGATTTCACGGCGCACCCCTACGCGCTCGCCGACCTGGCGGCCGACGCGGCAGGTGTCCTGGACGGTCACGGCGTCACCGCCGCGCACGTCGTGGGGACGTCGCTGGGCGCGGCGATCGGGCAGTGGCTCGCCCTGCACCAGGCGTCACGGGTCCGCACGCTGACGGCGATGGCCTCCTCTCCGATGGGAAACAACCCCGGTCCGGCGTGGGCGCGGGCGATGGCGGGCCAACCGCCTGCGGCTGATGAACTCCCGCCGCCGACGGCGTGGTTCCTCGGCCATCTGATGGACGCGGCGAAGGCGCCCCGCGCGACGGCCCGTCAACGCGTGGACGCCGACGTGCGGACCTGGCGGGTGCTCAACGGTAGTGTCCTGCCCTTCGACGAGCCGGCTGCGCGGCGGTTCGTCGAGCACTGTCACCAGCGGGCCGACAACCTCGCTGCCGCCGCGAACCACGATCTGGCCGGCCGGCGCTGGGACCACGACCGGCGGGCGGCGCTGTCTGGCATCACGGCCGCGACGTTGGTCCTGCACGGCAGCGACGACCCGCTGTTCCCGCCGGCCCACGGTGAGGCCGTCGCGGCGCAGATCCCCACCGCGCGGCTGGAGATCGTGCCCGGGATGGGCCACCACCCGTTCTTCTCGCCCGGGCTCACCGAACGGATCGCCGGCTCGATCATCCGCCACACGAGCTGAGTCGGCCCACCCCGCACCCGGGCCACGGCCCGGCACGGATCCTGCGTGGCCCGGGTGCGGTCGGTCCCGGCGGGAGCCACCGTGGTGACCATCCGGAGGGAGGACGTCCGGATGGTCACCCACCCACCTCTGCATTAATTAACGGATTACCAGTAATGAAAAACCAGCAATTGGATCAGCCAAAACGGGCATAACGGTGTAGCACCATAATGACTGTTCTGTTGTTTCCCGGTCCAGGTGCAGGGGTTGGCTATCCGCTGCGGTTGTCCTGCCCCGACGGGCACCGCCGCTACGCCGGTCCGGTCAGCGGCGGATCGATCGCCTCGGGGGTCACCGGGGTGAAGAAGTTGACCATGTTGCCGTCGGGGTCGCGGAAGAGCAGGGCGCGGTCACCCCACGGCATGGTCGTGGGACCGGACAGCCGCCTGGCCGTGGGGGCGGTAGCCTGCGCCGATGCCGGTCAGGGACTTTCACCAGGACGACTGGCCTGCGGTTCGGGCGATCGTCGAAGCCGTCGTCGCCGCAGGCGACACCTTTCCGTACGACCCCCGGTGGTCGACCGAGGCGCTGCGCGACGTCTGGGTGGAGCGTCCGCCCGGTCGGACCACGGTCGCCGTGGTGGGGAACCGGGTGCTGGGCACCGCGAAGATGGGCCCGAACCGGCCAGGCCCCGGCCGGCACGTCGCCACCGCCAGCTTCATGGTGGCCCGCAACGCCCGGGGGCGGGGGGTCGGTCGCGCCTTGGCCGAGGAGGCTCTCGACTGGGCACGCGACCAGGGCTACGCGGCGATGCAGTTCAACGCGGTGGTCGAGGGAAACGACGCTGCCGAGCGGCTGTACCGGCGGCTGGGGTTCACCGTGGTCGGCACCGTGCCGGCGGCCTTCGACCATCCGACCCGGGGGAGGGTCGGGCTGCACGTCATGCACCGCTTCCTCTGAACGGCGGTGCGGTGGGCCCTCGGTCCGGGTGCCAGGATGGGGCGATGAGCGACGAGCCGATCGACCTGGTGTCCGCGCTGGCCTCCTTCGACCAGTTGTGGAGCCCGCGCATCGTCACCCGGGTCAACGACTATGACGTGCGGGTGGCGAAGGTGGCCGGGGAGCACGTGTGGCACACCCACGACCACACCGACGAGTTCTTCCTGGTGCTCGACGGCGAACTGCGCATCGGGCTGCGGGAGGACGCCGGCGAGCGGACGGTGGTGTTGCCGCGCGGCGCGGTGTACGTGGTGCCGCGCGGGGTGGCGCACCGTCCGTCCGCTCCCGACGGGGCGTCGATCCTGATGTTCGAACCGTCGGGGACGTCCAGTGTGGGGGACCGGCACGACGAGGTGCCCGCGCACGTGGACGCCACCACCGGCCACGCCCTCTGAGCCGGACGACTCCCACCCGGCTGTCGGACCTGGGGTGTCCGGGAGCGGGCGACGCCTACGCCAATCGGTGTAGGGAGTACGCGGTGGGCGTCGACCACTGTGACATCCGCGGGACGACGCGGCACAGGACGGGACTTCCCTAGCGTCGGGGCATCCCCGATCGAGGAGGCCCCATGTTCCGCTCCGACCCGGTCAGCACCTCGTCGCCATCCCGTGGAGCGCGGCGGATCCCGCCGGCCACGGTGCCGCGCCCGCCGCGTACCGGCCGCCGGATCGCCGTGGACATCGCCGCGGGTGGGCTGGTCCTGCCGCTGGTCGGCTTCGCCGTGGCCGATCTGATCAACCCGGATTGGAGTCCGGTCGAGACGATGATCAGCCACTACGTACACGCTCCGCACGGTGGGTGGTTGGTGCCGCTCGGCACGCTGAGCATGGCCGTCGCCTCCGGGACGCTGACGTGGCTGGCTGCCGGGTACACCCGGGGTGGCCGCACCGGCCTGGCGCTGCTCGGGGTCTGGACCGTCGGCCTGCTGGTCGCCGGGGTGTTCCCCACCGACCCGCCCGGCCAGTGGGACCAGCCGCCGAGCATCGCCGGCACGCTGCACGGGATCGCCGCGCTGCTCGCCTTCACGACGCTGCCCGTAGCCGCGGCCGTGCTGAGCCGGGTGTGGCGTCGGGATCCCCGGTGGCGTCCGGTCGCCGGTGGGCTGGCCGTCACGGCGGCGTCGTCGGTGGTCACCTGCGCACTGTTCATGATCACGTTCTTCGACGTGATGGGTGGTCCGTCCCTGGCGGTCGGCGCGTGGTCGACCGTCACCGGTCTGGCCGAGCGGGTGATGGTGTGGTCCTACGTCATCGATGGATCGCTCCTGCGCCGCGCTGCCCGGGAGCGGGACGGGGCTGCCGCGTCGGGCCGTCACCGTGGTCCTGGCCGTGCTGACTCTGGTCGCCGTGCCGACCGCCACCGCGCTCGCCGGTGGCAGCGTGACCCTGTACGGCGTCCTTCCGCTTGCCGGGACGCTCGCCGTCCTGGTGGTGCTCCGTCGGCGGTGGCCCGTCGCCGCGCTGCTCACAGCGGTGGCGGCGATGAGGGGCGCCGCTCTGGTGGAGGTGGGCTGGATCTGGCCTGCCACCGTGCTGGTCGCCCACGCTGTCATGATCGGACGCATCGGCGGGGCGGTCGGGACCGGCGTCGTCGTCCTGGCCTATGCCGCCGGGTGGGAGTGGACGGTGCTCGGGCACAGCCCGGATCTGGTTGTCGCCCGGGTCGGTGGCGAGGCGCTCTGGCTGGCTCTCGTGGTGGCGGTCGGTGTCGCGTACCGCAACCGGCGCGGCTGGCAGCAGGAACTGGCCGCCCGGGTGAGGCAGTCCGCCTACGAACGCGACCTCGACGCCCGGCGTCGGCGGGCGGAGGAACGGATACGCATCGCGCACGAGCTGCATGACGTGGTCTCGCACACCCTCGCCGTCGTCGGGGTCCACCTCAACGTGGCCCTGGACACGCTGGAGTCCGCGCCCGACGAGGCCAGGGACGCGCTCCAGCTCGCCCAGGACGTGCGCGGCAGGGCGATGGCCGACCTGCGGGCCCTGGTCGACGTGTTACGCGACGGGTCCACGGCGACCATCGAGTCACCGGCGGCCCAGTTGGACGGGCTGGCCGGCCTGGTCGCGCAGGTGCGGGCCGCCGGGATCGACGTGGAACTGCAGGAGACGGGCGACCGGGCGGCGGTGCCCGCCCCGGTGGCGCTGGCCAGCTACCGGATCGTGCAGGAGGCGTTGACCAACACCGTCCGCCACGCTGCGGCCACCCGAGCCGTGGTGACGCTGTGCTACGAACCGGCACAGGTCACTATCACCGTCACCGACAACGGCACGCCGGTCGAGTGCGACCGGCCGGCCACCACCGGCGATCCGGTCCATCTCGGGACCAGCCGGCCGGCCGGCGAACCCGGCAGCCCGGACACCGCCGGGCACGGCATCGCCGGAATGCAGGAACGGGTCCGTGCGCTCGGCGGCCTGCTACGGGTCGGTCCCGCCACCGGAGCCGGGTTCACGGTCCAGGCATCGATTCCGGTGGCCAGGTGACCATGGCGATCTCCGTACTGCTCGCCGACGACCAGCACCTGGTGCGGGCCGGGTTCCGCAGCCTGCTCAAGCGGGACCGTGACATCACCGTCCTCGGTGAGGCGTCCACCGGCGACGAGGCGGTCCGCACCACCCGGGCACTGCGGCCCGACGTGGTGCTGATGGACATCCGGATGCCGGGCATGGACGGCATCACGGCCACCCGCCAGATCGTCGCCGACCCGCAGTTGCGCGGCTGCCGGGTGGTCATCCTCACCACCTTCGAAACCGACGAGTACGTCTTCACCGCCCTGGCGGCGGGGGCAAGCGGGTTCCTCACCAAGGACGTCGACCCGGACGGCCTGCGCCGGGCCGTCCGGGTCGTGGCGGCCGGCGAGGCGCTGCTCTCCCCGAGCGTCACCCGCCGCGTGGTCGCGCAACTCGCCCACCGGCCGGCGGCCGGCACCGGCGGGGTGCCGCTCGCGGTGCTCACCGCGCGCGAACGGGAGATCGTCCGGCTGGTGGCGACGGGCCTGTCCAATGACGCCATCGCCGGTCACCTCGTGATCAGCCCGCTGACGGTGAAGACCCACGTCACCCGGGCCATCGCCAAGCTCGGCGTCCGCGACCGGGTCCAACTGGTGATCCTGGCGTACGAGACCGGGCTGATCCGTCCGGGCGAGGCCGCCGCGCCCACCGGACAGGCACCGTCCGACGGTTGACGCCGGCGCAGCGGGGTCGCGTCACCCCGAGCGGGCGGTGGTGCGACGGCGGCGGCGGGACCGGTGGATGGTCGGCCATCTTCGGGTTGACGGGCGCGCCGCGACGCGGTAAATACTGAAGTACGAGTTGAGTCGACCTGACTCAACTCAAGGACCTTCGGCCCGAGGAAACCGAGGAGGCACGACCATGCTGATGCGTACCGACCCCTTCCGTGAGATCGACCGGCTCGCCGAGCAGCTCTTCGGCACCACCAGCCGCCCCGCCGTGATGCACCTGGACGCCTGGCGCGACGGCGACCACTTCCACGCGGCGTTCGACCTGCCCGGGGTGGACCCCGACAGCATCGACTGCACCGTGGAGCGCAACGTGCTGACCGTCCGCGCGCAGCGCCGCCGGGCCACCACCGACACCGTCGAGCTGGTCGCCGCCGAACGCCCGATGGGCACCTTCTCCCGGCAGCTGTTCCTCGGCGACACCCTCGACACCGACCGGCTGGAAGCCACCTACGAGCACGGGGTGCTGACGCTGCGCATCCCGATCGCGGAGCGGGCCAAGCCGCGCCGGGTTCCCGTCACCGCCAGTAACGGGCGCAAGCAGCTCACCGCCTGATCGCCACCGCTGCTGTGGGGCCCGGCCCGGCCCCACAGCAGCGGTGCACCGGCGCGCCTCACGGTGAATCCCCACCGAGGCTGAGAGTCTTTTTCGCATGCTGCGTCCCGACGTCCCCGTCCTGCCCCGCGCCTCGGCCCGCCCGGCGCTCACCGGCACACCGGTCGACTTCACCGAGGCGTGGTTGCGTAACCGTCGGTTATCGGCGCACACCCGCGACGCGTACCGGCGCGACATCGCCGGCTGGCTCACCTGGTGCGCCGCCGGGGACCTGGACCCGTTGCGGGCCAACTTCCTCGACGTCAACGCCTACGCCCGGCAGTTGGAGGCGACCCCGTCGGCGCGCAGCGGGCGGCCGTTGACCCCGGCCACCGTCGCCCGGAAACTCTCCGCGCTGTCCAGCTGGTACGAATTCCTGGTCAAACTGCGGGCGGTGGACGCCAACCCGGTCGCCGGCGCCGACCGGCCACGCATCGACCGGGACCACTCGGCAACCGTGGGGCTCACCCCGCAGGAGGTCGACGCCCTGCTCGCCGCCGCCGACACCGACACCGGCCCGACCGCCGCCCGCAACCGGGCCGCCGTCGCCCTGCTGGCCGACCTCGGCCTACGCGTCGGTGAGCTGGTCTCGCTCGACCTGACCGATCTCGGGGCCGAGCGCGGGCACCGCAGCGTCCGGTTCGTCGGCAAGGGCGGCAAGGCCCGCCGTCGCGCGCTCACCCCCGGCACCGCCCACGCGGTCGACGCCTACCTCGCCGACCGGGCGGCGACCGCGGGGGTGAGCGTGGACGCGTTGACCGGTCCGCTGCTGGCCACCGCCACCGGTGGCCGCCTCGACCGGCACTCGGTGTTCCGGCTGGTGCGCCGGTTGGCCGAGACCGCCGGCATCGCGGCGGCGGCGAAGCTGTCCCCGCACTCGCTGCGGCACGCCTTCGCCACCACCGCCCGCGAGGAGGGGGTGCCGTTGGAGGACGTCCAGGACGCGATGGGACACGCCGACCCACGGACCACCCGCCGCTACGACCGGGACCGGCACAACCTCGACCGGGACCCGGCGTACGTCATCTGGGCGGCCCGGGCGCGGCGGCGCAGCTGAGAAAACCGATTGACGGAGTAAGCGCTCACTCCCGAGCCTGGTGTCATGACGGCACCCGGGGGACGTCGGCGGCGCGCGCCGGCCATGAGCGCCGACCGACGTCGCGCCATGATCGTGCAGACGGCCCTGCCGCTGTTGACCCGCCGGGGCACCGCCCTGACCACCGCCGAGGTGGCGCGGGCCGCCGGGATCGGCGAGGCGACGGTGTTCCGCGCCTTCGCCGACAAGCAGGCCCTGCTCGACGCCTGCGTCGCCGAGGTCCTGCGACCTGACGCGCTGCTCGACCGGTTGACCCGCATCGACCGGGAACAGGCCCTCACCGGCCGACTCACCGAGGCCGCCACGGTGATCCACGCTCACCTGGCCCGACTGGGTGCGGTGCTGGGCGCCCTGCACGCCGCCGGCCGGTCCCGCCAGCCCCCACCGCCGACCGGCGCGGCGGTGGGGGCGGTCCGGTCGGCGGTGGCCGCGCTGTTCACCCCCGACGCCGACCGGTTGCGGCTGCCGGCCGACCGGCTCGCCGACCTCTTCCTCGGCCTGCTGTCCCCACCCGGGCCGCTGGGCACCACACCGCCGTCGACCACGGCACTGGTCGACCTGTTCCTGCACGGCGCACTCACCCACCCCGACGGCCACTGACCCCCGGCCGTCGCGGTCGGCGGGGCCTCGTGGTCAGCAGAGCAGGTCGAGGTGGTGGTGGGCGTCGGCGGAGATGTCCTCGTGCCGCAGCCACCGCCGGGCCCACAACCTGGCGGCCACCTCGGCCTGCCCGTCACCCCAGGCGGCGTGTTCGACCAGCAACGCCGTGGCCAGCGCGTACGCCATCCGCAGGGCGAGACTACGCGCGCCGGCCAGCACCGCCACCGCAGCCGGTTCGGCGGTGACCTCACCCAGGGTGTCCCGCAGTTCCCCGACGACCGTGGCGAGGGTGTCCGCCAGTGCCGGGGACAACGGTCGGGCCAGGTCCACCGCCCCGGCCAACCGACGCAGCAGCGGTGCGCCGGCGTCCTCCCGGGTGACCGCGCGCAGCACGTCCAGGGCCAACACGTTCGTGGTGCCCTCCCAGATCGGCAGCACCTGGGCGTCGCGCAGCAACCTCGGCACCCCGGTGTCCTCGACGTAACCGGCCCCGCCGAACGCCTCCCCGTACTCGGCGGCACTGGCCACGGCCAGCCGACCGGTGACCAGCTTCGCCAACGGCGCGACCACCCGCAGTTCGGCGGCAGCCTGCGGATCACCACCGACCTCCACCCGGCCGAGCAACGCGAACGCATGCCCGGCCAGGGCGAACGCGCCCGCCGCGTCGACCGCCAACGCACCGAGGGTGGCCCGGTGCAGGGGGTTGTCCAGCAACGACCCACCCGCGACGTGCCGGCCGCGCGCGTACGCCAGCGCGTAGGCCAGACCCCGCCGCATCCCCGACGCGGCGGCCGAGGCGTTGTGCACCCGGGTCACCACCACCAGGGTCATCGCCCGCACCAGGCCCGGCACCACCGGGTCACCCAACGGCAACGCGTACGCGTCACGCAACCCGATCTCGGCGGTCGGCAACGCCCGGGTGCCCAACTTGTCCTTCAGCCGGTGCACCACCACCCCCGGTGCGGGGTGGTGCGCGGCGGCGGTGCTCCCCGCCAGCGGCGAGTCGGCGGCGTACCGGGGCACCAGGAACGGGGCGAGGACCCGGCTGCCCCGCCCGGCGCCCTCCGGCCGGGCCAACGCCACCGCCACCGTCGCGTCGGCCGCCGAGCAGAACCACTTCTCCCCGGTCAGCCGCCACGACCCGTCGGCGGCCGGCCGCCCCAGCGTGCTGGTGCCGGACAGGTCGGAACCGCCCTGCGACTCGGTCATCCACTGCCCGCTGACGATCGCCGTGTCCGGGTCGGTGGCGATCAACCGGGGCAGCCAGGCGTCACGGACCTGCACGTCGACGTCGGGGCTGCTCAGCAGCGCCGCCGCCCCGTCGGCCATCGCCACCGGGCAGGAGAACGTGGCCGACTCCGGCCCGTACAGGTGCAGCAGGGCGTGCTGGACGACGCGGGCGGCGGCCCCCCACCTGCCACGCGCCGACTCCAGGTAGGGCAACGCGACCACGGCGTGCCGGGCGGCGGCGGCCCGCTGCGCCTGCCAACCGGCGCTGGTGTCGATCCGGTCGACGCGGGCACCCCACGGGTCGTAACGCACCAGCGTCGGCGGGTGGGCCTCGGCGTCGGCGTGCGCGGCCCGCAACGGCCCGACCACGTCGGCGGCCAGCGCGGTCAGCTGGTCCTGCGCGGCGGCGTGCCCGGCCGGCCCGAGCTGCCGGGTCAACCACGACCGCAGCAACCCGTCCCCGGCGTACGGGTCGTCGATGTCCGTCACCGGCTGCACGTAACGGCTCATCCGTCGCTCCTTCACCAGGGGTGTGCGCCGACGGTAGACGATCGGCGCGGCGGCGCGACAGGGGCGAAGCGGCTGCGCGGCACCGCCCCGCCCGCATACCGTCGCAGGTGATGGGTGTGGAACAGGCGTGGACCCGACCGGCGCGGCGGCACCGCCCGGTGCGCACCGGGCTGTTCCTGGGTGGCCTCGCCACCGGCCTGTGCCTGGTCGGGGTGGCCGGGCTGGGCGTGTGGAACGCGCAGGTCGTGGTGGGCGCGACCGGCCCGGTGCGGGAGACCGCCGACGGGTTCTTCCGGGAGTTGTCCGCGGGGCAGGTGGAGCAGGCCTACCGCCGGTTGTGCGCGCAGACCCGGGGCCGGTGGAGCGAGATCGGTTTCGCCGGGTGGGTCCGCACCCCACCGGTGGTCACCGGCTACGAGATCCTCGACGTGTCGGTACGCACCAAGGGGGGTCGGCCCGCCGGTGAGGTGGCGGTGCGGGTCACCCGCGACGGTGGGGCCGCCGAGCAGCGTCAACTGCCGGTGGTGAAGGAGGACGGCAGGTGGCGGGTCTGCGGGGACCCGTACTGAACCCGTCCGCTCAGGCCCGGGGGCCGAGATCGCCGGAGCGGTAGTGCCGCCGGCACAGCACCTGGTAGCGCACGTCGGCGGTGTCGACGGTGTCCCCGATGACGACCTGCGCCCCCTCACGGACCACCCGGCCGGCGACGACCCGGGCGTTGAGCAGGCCCTCCCGGCCGCACCAGCACAGCACCTCCACCTGGATGCGGGCCACCTCGTCGGCGAGTTCGAACAACCGCCGGGCGGCCGGGAACAGGCAGGACCGGAAGTCGGTGGCCAGGCCGAAGGCGTACACGTCGACGTCGTAGCCGTCGACCAGCTCGGCCATCTGCTCGACGTGCGCCACGTCGTAGAACGACGCCTCGTCGCAGATCAGGTAGTCGATGCGGACCCCCTCGGCCCAGGTGTCGCGGACCAGGGCCCGCAGGTCCAACTCGTCGGTCACCTCCACCGCCGTGTGGGCCAACCCGATGCGGGTGGTCACCTGCGGGCCCAACGACCTGTCGATGCGGGTGGTGACCAGCCCCCGCCGCCCCTGCCGGGCGTGGTTGTAGTTCATCTGCAACGCCATCGTCGACTTGCCGCAGTCCATCGGACCCCAGAAGAACTTCAACGCGGCGGCGTGCAACGGGCGGCCGTCGACGCCCCGCGCGGCGGCGCAGCCGGCCCCGCCGTCATCCGGGCCGGGAAGCGGGCGGGCCAGGCAGGTAGGGGTGGCAGCGGCGTCGTCGGTCACGTCGGGGCAGCCTAGCCCATCGGCACGGGTGGATCGGGCCGATGGTCAGAGCACCCGGGGCGGGGTGTTGCCGGCGGCGATGATGGCCCGGCGCATCGGCACCGCCGCCAACAACGCGAACCCGACCACGAAGAAGATCAGCAACGACACCAGACCCACCCGGTAGGAGGAGGTGAGCTGGAAGACCAACCCGAACGCCAGTGGGCCGAGCCAACTGGTGCCCTTGTCGCTGATCTCGTAGAACCCGTAGTACTCGCCCTCCTTGCCGGCGGGGATGAGCTGGCTGAACAGCGACCGGCTCAACGCCTGGCTGCCGCCGAGGACCAGACCGATCGCCCCACCGAGGATCATGAACGGCAGCGGCGCCTCGGCGGGCAACCGGAACGCCCCGATGATCACCCCGGTCCACAGCACCAGCGACAGCAGCACCGTCTTCCACGCGCCGATGCGCCGGGCCAACGCCCCCAACGCCAACGCCCCACCGAAGGCGAGGAACTGCACCAGCAGGATCGTCACGATCAGGGTGCTCTGCCCCAGCCGCAGCTCCTCGGTGCCGTACTGGCTGGCCAGGGTGATCACCGTCTGGATGCCGTCGTTGTAGACCAGGAACGCCAGCAGGAAGTACAACGTCAACGGGTACGCCTTGACCTCCCGCAAGGTCCGCCCCAGCTGCCGGAACCCGTCGGTGACGACGTTGCGGCCCGCACCGCGTACCGCCTCGACGGTGGGATGGTCGCGCAGCCACCGCAACGGCACCAGGGTGAACACCGCCCACCACACCCCGGCCGACACGATCGACCAGCGCGCCAGGTCCAGGGTGCGCTGCGGGTTGTCGTCCTCGCTGAGCAGCGTGACCGCCACCAGGTTCAACGCCAGCAGCACACCACCACCGAGGTAACCGATCGCCCAGCCGCGACTGGACACGGCGTCACGTTCGTCGGGGCCGGCGAGCTGCGGCAGGAACGAGTTGTACACCACCACCGCCGCCCCGAAGGCGATGTTGGCGACCAGGAACAACACCCCACCGAGCAGGTACCGCTCGCCGGTGACCAACGCCATCGCGACGGTCGCCCCGGCCCCGGTGAACGCCGCCCCGGCCAGCAGCCGCTTCTTGTGCAGGGTCCGGTCGGCGATCGCCCCCACCACGGGCAGCACGAACACGGTCAGGAACACCGACAACGAGATCAGGTACGGGTAGTACGAGCCGGCGGCGATCCGGATGCCCAACGGGTGCACGTACCCGTCGCAGCTGTCCGCGCCGAGTTCGCAGCCGGCCGCCAACTCGGTGACGGTGGTGAGGAACGGGCCGAGGAAGACCGTGATGACGGTCGTCTGGAAGGCCGAGTTGGCCCAGTCGTACAGGTACCAGCCACGCCGTTCCCGGCGCAGACCCGCCGGGGCGTCGACGGCGGTGGGGGTGGTGACCGGGTCGGCCATCATGGTCCTCGGGGCTCAGGCGGCCCAGTGGCCGCGGCTGCGGTAGACGTCGCGCAGCACGCCGACGTGATCGGTCATGATGCCATCCACACCACGATCCAGTAAGTCGTGCATCTGGGCAGGTTCGTCGATCGTCCAGACGTGCACCTGCAACCCCGACCGGTGGCAGTAGGCCAGGAACCGGCGGTCGACCACCGGCACCCCGCCGTAGCGGGGCGGCACCTGCACCGCCACCACCGACTCCGGCAGCCGCACCGGCCGGCCGTGCCGCGACGCCCACCACAGCCGGGCCACCCCCCGCATGCCCAGCCCGGTGGCGACCCGCCCTGCGGTGGCCGCCCGCAACCGGGCCAGCCGGGCGTCACTGAACGACGCCAGCAGCACCCGGTCGGCCGCGCCGGCCCGGGTCACCGCCGCCACCGCCGGGGCGACCCCACCGTCGGCCTTGACGTCGATGTTGAACCGGACCTGCGGCCACCCGGCCAGCACCTCGTCGAGCCGGGGTACGACCGTCGCACCGCCGACCCGCACCGACGCCAGGTCGGCCCAGCGCAGGTCGGCGATGCGTCCCCGCTGCCCGGTGACCCGGTGCAGGGTGGCGTCGTGGAAGACCACGCACACCCCGTCGGCGGTGGTGTGCACGTCGGTCTCCACGTACCGGTAGCCCAGGTCGACGGCCCGGGTGAACGCGGCGACGGTGTTCTCGTCTCCGTCGGCGGCACCCCCACGGTGGGCGAAGGCCAGCGGGGCGGGGGCGTCCAGGAAACCGGGACGGATCAGCACGCAACGCAGTATGCCCGTCCGCGGCGACCCCCGGGTGGCCGACCGGCAACGTGTTTCGTGGGTGGCGGGTCAGCTGACGGTGGGGCGGCGGTGGACCCGGCTGGTGTCGACGGGGCGGCCCGGGTCGACGTGCCGGGGCCGGTCGGGTTCGTCGGCGCGCAGCGGGGCCAGGGTGTCGGTGATGGCGTCGATGATCCGGTCGGTGCCCCGGCGGGCCGCACCGGGTGCGGTGGGGGAGAGGTCCCGCAGGTCCAGCGGCGCACCGAAGCGGACCCGGATGACCGGGCGGCGCACCAGCGCCCGGGCCAGCGCCCGCAGCATCCCCCGGGGCGCCCGGTAGGGCAGCACCTCGTGCGACCCCCACTGGGCGACGGGCACCACCGGGGCGGCGCAGGCCATGGCGAGGCGGGCGGTGCCGGTCTTGCCGCGTTCGGGCCACATGCCGGGGTCCAGGCCGATGCGTCCCTCCGGGTAGACCAGCACCACCGACCCGGCGGTGACCGCGGCGGCGGCGGCGTCGAGCGCCCGGCGTACGCCGGTGGTGCCCCGGTCGACGCGCAGGTGCCCGGCGTGGCGCATCAGCGCGCCGAGGCCCGGGGTGCGGAACAGCCCGCCGGTGGCCATGAAGCGGGGTGCCATGCCCCGGGCGCGGCAGGCGGCGCCCAGCACGATGGGGTCGAAGGGGCTGATGTGGTTGGCGGCCAGGATCAGTGGTCCCCGGCGCAGGTGCGCGGGGACGTCCCCGCTGACCTCCAGCCGGGCGAACAGGGCGACGACCAGCCGGGCGAACAGTTGGGCGGCACGCCAGAACAGGGGTGGCTGCCAGCCGGGGGGCGGGGTGTCCATCAGTCGCCGATGGTCGCACGGGTGTGGGGGAGGGCCGGACCCGGGTCGTGCGGCCTGTGGTGATCAGGGTCATTGGTCCCGGGCCGGATCGGGACCCCCGGCCCTGCCACCCGAACTACGACACGCAGTAGTATTTACTACGTCTCGTAGTATTAACGGCAGGGGGATCTCGGTGGACGCGTTGGACGTCGCCCGCTGGCAGTTCGGTGTCACCACCGTCTACCACTTTCTCTTCGTACCACTGACCATCGGACTGTCCGTCCTGGTTGCCATCCTCCAGACCCGCTGGCACCGCACCGGCGACGAGAAATACCTCAAACTCACCAAGTTCTACGGCAAACTCTTCCTGATCAACTTCGCCATGGGCGTCGTCACCGGCATCGTGCAGGAATTCCAGTTCGGCATGAACTGGTCCGACTACTCCCGCTTCGTCGGCGACATCTTCGGCGCACCCCTGGCCATCGAAGCCCTCGTCGCCTTCTTCCTCGAATCCACCTTCATCGGCCTGTGGATCTTCGGCTGGGACCGACTCCCCAAACGCCTGCACCTGGCCAGCATCTGGGCCGCCGCCATCGGCACCAACCTGTCCGCCTACTTCATCCTCGCCGCCAACTCGTTCATGCAGAACCCCGTCGGCTACCGCTTCAACCCCGACACCGGACGCGCCGAACTCACCGACTTCGTCGCCGTCCTCACCAACAAGGTCGCCCTGATCACCTTCCCGCACACCCTCGCCGGCGCCTTCCTCGTCGCCGGCTCCCTCGTCACCACCGTCGGCCTCTGGCACCTCATGCGCCACCGCACCAGCCCCGACACCGACGCCTACCGGTACGCCACCCGCTTCGGCGCCTGGGTCGTCCTGATCTCCTCCACCCTGGTCCTGCTCACCGGCGACATCCAAGGCAAGATCATGACCCAGGTGCAGCCGATGAAGATGGCCGCCGCCGAGGGCCTCTACACCACCGAGAGCCCCGCCTCGTTCTCCGTACTCACCATCGGCAGCCTCGACGGCAGCCGCGAGGTCTTCGCCCTCAAGATCCCCTACCTGCTGTCCTACCTCGGCACCGGCGACCCCAACGGCACCGTCCACGGCATCAACGACCTCCAGGCCCAGTACGCCAGCCAGTACGGCCCCGGCAGCTACACCCCGATCATCCCGGTCACCTACTGGAGCTTCCGCTTCATGATCGGCTTCGGACTCGCCGCCGCCGCCATCGCCCTGCTCATCCTCTGGACCCAACGCAAAGGCCGCACCCCCACCAACCGCTGGCTGCTGCGCGCCGGCCTGATCATGCCCGCCCTGCCGCTGCTCGCGAACTCCTTCGGCTGGATCTTCACCGAGATGGGCCGCCAACCCTGGATCGTCTTCGGCGAAATGCTCACCCGCGACGGCGTCTCCCGCAGCGTCTCCCTCACCGAAGTCCTCACCTCCTTCACCGCCTTCACCCTCATCTACGCCGTCCTCGCCGTCATCGAATTCAAACTCCTCATCCGCTACGCCCGCGCCGGCGTACCCGACGTCACCCCCACCCCCGACGACACCGACGACGCCGAGCGCCCGCTCGCCTTCGCCTACTGACCCGGAGCCCCACCGTGGAACTCACCACCATCTGGTTTCTCCTCGTCGCCGTGCTCTTCACCGGCTACTTCATCCTCGAAGGCTTCGACTTCGGCGTCGGCATGCTCCTGCCCATCCTCGGCCGCGACGACCGGCAACGCCGCGTCCTCATCAACACCATCGGCCCCGTCTGGGACGGCAACGAGGTCTGGCTCATCACCGCCGGCGGCGCCATGTTCGCCGCCTTCCCCGAGTGGTACGCCACCCTCTTCTCCGGCTTCTACCTGCCCCTGCTACTCATCCTGCTCGCCCTCATCGCCCGCGGCGTCGCCTTCGAATACCGCCACAAACGCCCCGAAGCCTCCTGGAAACGCCGCTGGGACCACACCATCTTCTGGGGCTCCGCCATCCCCGCCCTACTCTGGGGCGTCGCCTTCGCCAACATCTTCCGCGGCGTACCCCTCGACGCCGACCACGAATACGTCGGCGGCCTGATCGACCTGCTGCACCCCTACGCCCTGCTCGGCGGCCTGACCACCCTCGGCCTGTTCCTCACCCACGGCGCAGTCTTCCTCGCCCTCAAGACCACCGGCGACATCCGCCACCGCGCCGGCACCCTCGCCGTCCGACTCGGCGCCGGCACCGCCGTCGTCGCCGTCGCCTTCCTCACCTGGACCCTCACCATCCGCTCCAACCCGGCCGCCGTCGTGCTCACCGCCGCCGCCGCCCTCGCCCTGCTCGGCGCACTCGCCGCCGCCCGGGTACGCCGCGAAGGCTGGGCGTTCACCGGCACCGCCCTGGCCATCGCCCTCGCCGTGGCCACCCTCTTCACCGCCCTGTTCCCCAACGTCATGCCCTCGACCCTGGACCCCGCCGGCACCCTCACCGCCACCAACGCCGCCTCCACCCCCTACACCCTGAAAATCATGACCTGGGTGGCGGTGATCTTCACCCCGATCGTCCTCGCCTACCAAGGTTGGACCTACTGGGTGTTCCGCAAGCGAATCGGGGTACAGAACATCCCGCAACACTGAAAGCGCGCGAGGGGCGCGGGGACGCGGGGCCGGGGCGAGGGGGTCGCACCGGCCCCGCAACGCGCCCCGGCACAAACCGATCGCCACCCCACCCACCCACCGCTATCGTCGCCCGCATGCACCACACCCCCCACGTCCGGGAACTCACCGACGACGACGCCACCGCCGCCTGGCACCTCGGCCGCACCGCCTTCGGCTCCGACCCGCAACCCCCACCACCACCCACCAACACCCCCGGCACCACCCGCTACGGCGCGTTCGACCACACCGGCCGCCTCATCGGCAAAGCCGTCGACCTGCACCACGACCAGTGGTGGGACGGCCACACCGTCGCCGCCGCCGACATCGCCAGCGTCGCCGTCACCCCCGAAGCCCGCGGCCGGGGCGTCGCCCGCGCCCTACTCACCACCCTGCTGCGCGGCGCACACGACCGGGGCGCCGCCATCAGCGCACTCTTCCCCACCGTCGCCGCCCCCTACCGGGCCTGCGGCTGGGAAACCGCCGGCACCCTACGCACCGTCGACCTACCCACCGCCCTGCTCACCCGCCACCAGCCCAGCCCACACCTCACCGTCCGCCCCGGCACCCCCGCCGACCTCACCGCCGTCGACGAACTACACACCCACACCACCCGACACCGCCGCGGCCTACTCGCCCGCACCGGCCCCCTGCACGAACACCACCGCGCCCGCCACACCACCGCCAACACCCTGCCCTACGACGGCCTCACCCTCGTCGAACACCACGGCCACCTCGTCGGCTACGCCGGCTGGAACCGCCGCGACGGCTACGGCGACCAGGGCACCCTCACCATCGAAGACCTCACCGCCACCACCGCCGACGCCGCCCGCGAACTCGTCGGCATCCTCGCCAGCTGGCACAGCGTCGCCCCCACCCTGCGCCTCACCCTGCTGTCCGGCGACCCCCTCACCCCCCACCTGCCCGTGGAGAAGGCCCGCGAACACGAACAGGACACCTGGATGCACCGCCCCGTCGACGTCACCCGCGCCATCCGCGACCGGGGCTGGCCGGCACACCTGCACGGCACCACCACCTTCACCCTCGACGACCCCCTCGCCGACTGGAACACCGGCACCTGGCACCTGGAGATCACCAACGGCGACGCCGACCTACGCCGCACCACCACCCCCGCCGACCTGCACCTCACCGTGCGCGGCTTCGCCCTGCTCTACACCGGCGCCGCCACCGCCCGCACCATCGCCCAGGCCGGCCTGCTGCACCACCCCACCGGCACCGACCCCGCCCCCCTCGACCTGCTCGCCGCCGCCGGCCCCGCCCAACTCGGCGACTACTTCTGACCCCCACAGGTTCCGGCACCCACCGCGCGACCGCCCACAACGCCCCCACCGCACCACACCGGCCGCTACACCACCCCGGCACACGCACCCACCCGCGCCGCGGTGACGCCCCGACCGCCGCAACAGCCGCCGGGCCGCCCACCACGAACCAACCTCAACGGGCCTCGCGCAACTCCGCCAACCGCGCCTCGATCTCCGCCAACTCCGCCCGCAACTTCTCCGCCTGCTGCTCCGCCTCCGACCGCTCCGCCGACAGGATCTGCTCCACCGCCTCCTGCACCCCCGGCACATCCACCAGCGCCACCATCCGCAACGCCTCCGCCGGCTTGACCACGTACGGCTTCGCCAACGCCTTCGCCCCCTGCTGCGCCGCCACCGTCCACTCACCGTCGGCGTACGCCAACGTCACCGTCAACCCCGCCGGACCCTTCGGCTTCGCCACCTTCGCCGGCCGACGCGCCGCCGGCTTCTCCACCACCGGCTCCGGCTTCGACTCCACCCTCGACTCCTCCCGCCGCTGCACCGGCACCCGGGGGGTGTCCAGCACGAACTCCGGCTCCGCCTTCGCCGTCGACTCCACCTGCTCCACCACCGGCTCCGCCTTCGCCTCCACCACCCGACGACCCGCCCCCCGCGGCGCCACCGCCACATCGGCGGGGGAGAAGGGCAACTCGTCGCGCCCGAACCGCACCACCACGAACTCGTCGGACACCGCCGGATCGGTCAGCTCCACCACCTGACCCACCTGACCGGCGATCTGCCCCGCCGACGCGGTGAACACCACCTTCGGCTTGCGCCCCGCCGTCAACGCCTCCCGGATGCCGCGTACCTCGTCATCGGACAAACCCTGGCCCACCATCACAACCCTCTTTCGTACACGTGTGTCATTCCTGCCTTGATACCAGTCGACGGCGACATCCGGAAGATCAACCCCCCAGCACCCGCAACGCCTCGTCGGCGTGCTCGTTCATCCCCAACTCGCTGTGCACCACCGCCAGCACCCGCCGATCCACCCCGATCACGAACGTCATCCGCCGGGTGCTCAACGGCCCCAACGGCAACCGCCGCCGCACCCCGAAAGCCTGCGCCACCACACCCTCGACATCCGACAACAACGGATAGTCGAACCCGTGCAACCGGGAGAACTCAGCCTGCTTCGCCACCGGATCCCGACTGATCCCCACCCGCTGCGCACCCACCGCCGCGAACTCCGCCGCCAGATCCCGGAAATGGCAACTCTCCGCCGTGCACCCCCGGGTCATCGCCGCCGGATAGAAGAACAACACCACCGGCCCCGACGCCAACAACTCCGACAACCGCCGCGGCGTACCCGTCTGATCCGGCAGCTCGAAATCCTCCACCAGATCGCCGACACTCACACCCACCACACACCTCCACCGGTCCGTCCGAAACGCGGTGAGCGTAAGCGATCGACCCACCAACCCACCCACCACCGCACCGCAACCCGTGCACCCCGCCCACCCGCGGTACCGTCGGCCCACCGCACGCCAGGCCCACAGGGGGAGTACCGCATTGACTCCGGTCACCATCATCACCGGCGGCAGCCGCGGCATCGGCGCCGCCACCGCCCGCCGACTCGCCACCGAAGGCCACCACCTCGTCATCGGCTACCGCCGCGACCACGCCGCCGCGGCCACCGTCACCGCCGACATCCACCGCCTCGGCCGCCGCGCCGTCGCCGTCCCCGCCGACACCACCGACCCGACCCACATCGACCGCCTCTTCACCGCCGCCGCCGACCTCGGCCCCCTCACCGCCCTGGTCAACAACGCCGGTGTCACCAGCCCCATCGGCCCCTTCACCGACCTGCGCCCCGACGACCTGCGCCGGGTCGTCGACGTCAACCTCATCGGCTACGTCCTCTGCGCCCAACAGGCCGCCCGCCGACTCACCTCCGGCGGAGCCATCGTCAACATCTCCTCCGCCGCCGCCACCCTCGGCAGCCCGGGGGAGTACGTCCACTACGCCGCCGTCAAAGCCGCCACCGACACCCTCACCATCGGTCTGGCCAAGGAACTCGCCCCCCGCGGCATCCGGGTCAACGCCGTCGCCCCCGGCATCATCCGCACCGACATCCACGCCGACTCCGGCGTACCCGACCGACCCGACACCGCCGCCGGGCGCATCCCACTGGGCCGCGCCGGCGAGCCCGACGAGGTCGCCGGCGCCGTCGCCTGGCTGCTCGGCCCCGACGCCACCTACACCACGGGCACCGTGCTGCGCGTCGCCGGCGGCCTGTAGCCGGCCCGGTGCTCGCCCAGGGGCACGGAAAGGGACTTGCGCACCCGACGCAGGCAGCTAATGCTACATCCGTAGCATTTAAGGAGAGCTGATGTCACCACTTGAGACAGCGCCGCACCGCGAGGTGGTCCTGCCACCGGGCTGGGCCCCGTACGCCGTGACCGGGGACACCACCGGGAACCTGTGGATGACACTGGTGACCCCGCCGGGACTCGCACGATTCGATCCCGCGGACACCGCCACCGGCGGTGGGACCACCTCCGCGGTGCGCCACGAACGCCTCCCACACAGCCACGGCCATCCGATGCAGCTGACCGTCGCCCCCGACGGCGCGCTCTGGTGCACCAGCACCGACGACCGGCTCAGCCGCCGAGACCTCCACGGCGACCACACGGTGATCGACCTGGCACCCGGCTCAGCGCCCTACGGCATCGCCGCCGCACCGGACGGGGAGGTCTGGTTCACCGCACCCGGGCTCAACCAGATCGGCAGGATCGTCACCACATCGGGGGACATCACCATGCTCGACCTGCCGATTCCCGACGCGCGGGCGGCGATGCTCACCGTCGACGACGCGGGACGACCGTGGGTCGCGCTCAACGCTGCCGGCGCCCTCGCCTACGTGCACGACGGCGCGGTACGGACCGTCGAACTACCCGGCGGCCGGGCACCGGCCGCACCGGTCGGCATCGCCGCCTGCGCCACGGGGATCTGGTACGCGGACATCGCCGGCGGCTGCGTCGGCAGGGTCGACTCGTCCGGCTCGACAGAGAAGATCAGCTTCGCCGACCCCGCCTGTCGGCCCCACGCCGTCGCGGCCGACACCGACGGCGGATGCTGGGTCACCCTCTGGGGCACCGCCCAGTTGGCCCGGATCACCGCGGACGCAGACGTGACCCTCCACCAGTTGCCCGGGCGGGAACCGCACGGCCTGTGGGTCGAGGACCGCCTGGTGTGGGTGGCGATGGAGAGCGGATCCCTGGTCGCGGTCGAGAAGGGAAACAGCGCGACCCGCTGACCCGACGCCGAGACGGACACCGCGCCCGGCCCGCCGATCTCCCTGGTTCCTCTCCGGAACCGCACGGCGACGCACCCGTCGCACACTGCCGGGCCGACCGACGCTGCGCTGCGGGCCACCGGGCTGAACGCCGAACGGTCGTCGACCTGCCGGGCCGACCCCTCTCCAAGAATTCGATAATGCACATTATGTAAAGTTGACCGGATCGGGGCGCTCCTCCCATGGTCCGCGCCTGCGGCGTGACCATGGGTGGCGACGTGGCTGCCGGTGCGGTCGCCGTCATGGGTCGACCGCCGTCCGGCCTGGCGGGCACGAAACCCGGACCCCGGCTGGCGAGCCGCTCCTGGCCGCCGTCTGAGCAGCGGCATCACGAGCCCGGTGAGCAGCCCGTGGCCACCTCAGGTGGCGCACGGACCGGCACGGAGGGCCGGACCGGTTTCGGCAGCGTGTGGCCGGGATCCGCCCGACGGCATGCGTCCCGCGCGCCACTCCCCTTCCCGGTGGCCATGAACCCGAGAAAGCTGCATAATATCCCTTATGCATGACATTCGGCACGAATCGGTTGAACGACTCATCGAGGAGTTCCTGACCGCGCGGGCCACCCGTAAGCCCTCCCCGCACACCCAGGATGCCTACCGGCGGGACCTGCGCAGCGTCGCGGCGTTGGCCGGCGCGGAGCACTCCCCTGCCCTGCCCCTGGACGCCCTGATGATCTCCGCCCTCTCCCCCCGGGTGATGCGGGCGGCGTTCGCCCGGTTCGCCGCACCCCGGGCGGCGGCGTCGGTGCACCGGGCCTGGTCGAGCTGGAACGGGTTCTTCTCGTTCCTGGTGGCCGAGCAGGTGGTGGCGGGCAACCCGATGCCGGCGGTGGGGCGTCCCCGTACCCCGCTCCCCCAGCCCAAGCCGTTGCGCGGTGAGGACACCCCGGAGTTGCTGCTGGCGTCGGTGTCGCGGGAGGACGGGCGGCAGCGTGATCCGTGGCCGGAGCGGGACGTCGCGGTGCTGGCGTTGGCGTTGTGCGCGGGGCTGCGCCTGGCGGAGCTGCTGGCGTTGCGGGTGTCGTCGGTGTCGGGGCGGGCCGGTGAGCGGCGGGTGGCGGTGGCCGGTAAGGGTGGCCGGCCGAGGGTGGTGCCGGTGGAGCCGGAGTTGGACGAGGTGGTGTCGGCCTACCTGGACAGTCGGCGGCGGCGGTTCGGGGCGCGCAGCGTACGCCCGGACGGGGTGTTGTTGGTTGACCGGCAGGGTGATCCGCTGCGTCGGGGCGGGTTGCAGTACCTGGTGGATTCCTGTTACCGGCGGGCGGGGATCACCGACCGGGTGCCGGCGGGGGCCCGGTTGCACGCGTTGCGGCACACGTTCGCCACCCGGTTGGCCGAGGACGGGGCGGGGGCGGCGGAGATCATGCGGTTGTTGGGGCACGCGTCGTTGGCGTCGTCGCAGACGTACATCGAGGTGACGGCGGGTCAGCAACGGGCGGCGGTGCGGTCGAACCGGACGAACCGGGTGTTGGTGGGGTTGGTGTCGGATCAGCTCGGGCGGTAGGAGCAGCGGGTGCCGGTGCTGATCGTGGTGCGTAGGTGGTCGCCGAGTACGGGGTCGCTGGTGGTGATGCGGTCCAGGGCGCGGCGGATGGCCTTGCCGACGGCGATGCGGGCCCGTTCGGTGTTGCCGGTGAAGGTGCGGTCGCGACCGTGGAGTCCGGTGCGGGCGGCGAGTTCGTCGATGAGCCACTGGCGTTCGGTGCGGGCCTGTTCGGCGCGGTGCGGGTCGTGGGCGTTGTCGGCTTCGTCGATGGTGGTGTCGAGGTCGCGTAGTCGTCGCCGGTAGGCCCGTTTGGCGGTGTCGTCGAGGACGGGTTGGCGGTCGGTGGTGGTGTCCGCTGCGTCGCCGGCGAGTTGGATGGCGGGGATGTCGTGTCCGGGGTTGGCGATGAGGATGGCGAGGTATCGGGCGCCGACGCAGTCGTCGATGGTGGCGGTGCGGTGGCCGAGGGTGAGTTGCCAGTGTCGGCCGTGGCGGTGGCATCGGATGTGGGGGCGGTGGGGGGTGTGTGGGCGTGGTGGTGGGGTGGGGAGGGTCATGCCGAGTTCGGTGGCGTCGGTGTGGGCGAGTTGGCGTTGTCGTTCGGCTTCTCGGCGGTCGTGTTGGCCGGAGCGTTGGTCGAGGGCCTGGGCCAGTCGGGCGCGGGAGAGGGTGGCGGCGGGGAGGTGGCCGAGTCTGAGGTTGTCGTGTACTGCGGCGTGGAGGTGGGTGATGGCGCGGTCGGTTTCCCCGGCGGTGAGGGCGGCGGTGCCGAGGGTGTGTTGGGTGCTGCCGAAGCAGGTGATGGCGAGGCTGGCGAGCATGGGTCGGTCGGCGTAGGGGGTGAGGAGGTCGTATGCCTCGGTGGCGAGGTGACCGTCGTCGAGGAGGTGGGCTGCTTCGACGATGCCGTGGAGGGTGACGAGCCAGCTGCTGGAGCGGGGCAGGGTGGTGAGGTCGTTGCCGTGGAGGCGGGCGAGGGCGGCGGTGGCTTCGCGGCGGTGTCCGGCGAGGGCGGAGGCGACGGCGAGTGCTGCCTGGTAGGAGTGGTCGACGGTGCTGAGGGTGGGTGAGACGGCCAGTGCGCGCAGCATCGGGAGGTGGTCGGCGAGGTGGCCTTGGTACCAGGCGATGGTGGTGAGGTGGGCGCCGTGCCAGCCGGTGGTGTCGGCGTCGCCGGCGGTGGTGCCGCGTTGGGCGCAGGTGGCGGCGCGGGCGCGGGCTTCGGTGAGTTTGCCGGCGCGGATGGTGAGCATGACGTCGATGGCGTGGGCGACGTAGGACACGGCGAGGTGGTTGTGGTGGGTGAGGTGGGTGTGGAGTTCGGCGAGGCTGCGTTCGGCTTGGGGGTCGGTGTCGAGGAACTGGTCGACGGTGCGCCAGAGGAGGGCGACCGTGAGGTCGCTGGGGCGGCCGGTGGCGAGGGCGGCGGTGAGGGCGTCCTGGCTGAGTTCGTGGCGTAGTCGGGTGTGGTCGGGGCCGAGGAGGCAGTGGTGGGCGAGGCTTGCGGTTTCGGTGAGGGCGACGGGGTCGCCGGTGGCGCGGGCCTGGGTGACGAGGGTGAGGGTGTCGTTGTGGGTGGCGGTGCGGTAGTCCTGTTCGGCGGCGAGTCGGGCGCGTAGTCGGATGCCGAGGGGGGTGTGGGGGTCGGTGGTGGCGATGGCGTGGTGGAGGCGGTGGAGCAGGAGGGTGGCGTCGCTGGTGGTGCGGTGTTCGTGGACCCAGAGGCCGCCCATGCCGGTGACGGCGAGGGTGCGGGTGTGGTGGTCGCCGGTGGCTTCTGCGGCGCGGTAGGCGGCGTCGAAGTGGATGCGGCTGGTGGTGAGGTCGCCGTCGGTCCACAGGGCATCGGTGGCGCGGCGTAGCAGTTCGGTGGGGTGGGTGGATGTGGTGGGTGTCCTCACGGGTCACACCTCTCAATGAACCGAGTCAATGGGGTGATTGAGGTGAGTCTCGCATCGGTTTGGTTGGTGGCGTCAACTGCGTTCGCGGCCGGGAATCCGACATTGGGGGGTTTTGCGTGGCTGGGTGTCTGTTGATTGCACCGAGGTTGTGGTCGGATTGCTCGGAGGTGTTGCGGGGGCGCGGTGCGGGCAGGGTTCGGTGGAGGTGAGGGGTGACGGTGCGGGACGATTTCCGGCTGGTGGCCGATGCGGTGGCGGCTGATATCCGGTCCGGGCGGATGCGGCCGGGGCAGCGGCTGCTGCCCCAGCGGGAGTTCGCCCGGCGTCACGGGATGGCGGTGTCGACGGCGGCCCGGGTCTATCAGGAGCTCGCGCGGCGGGGTCTGGTGGCCGGGGCGGTGGGTCGGGGCACGTTCGTGGTGGATTTCTCGGTGCGGTCGGGGGACGCGGACCTGGTCGATCTGGAGGCCAACTTTCCGGTGTTGCCGGGGCAGTCGTCGATGGTGGCGCGGGCGTTGGGGCGGGTGTTGGCACCGCCGGGCCTGGAGGCGGCGATGCATCCGGTGCCGGTGACCGGGTCGCGGGAGTCGCGGCGGGTCGGTGCGTCCTTCCTGTCCCGGCCGGGGTGGGTGGTGGACTCTGAGCGGTTGTTGTTCACCGGTAGTGGGCGGCAGGCGATCGCGGCGGCCATGGTGGCGTTGGTGGCGCCGGGGCAGCGGCTCGGGGTGGAGGAGTTGACGTATCCGGTGGTGAAGACGATCGCGGCGCGGCACGGTGTGACGTTGGTGCCGATCGGTATGGATGGGGAGGGGTTGAGTGCGTCGGCGTTGGAGCAGGCGCATCGTCGGGCGCCGCTCGCGGCGGTCTACCTTCAGCCCACGTTGCACAACCCGTTGGGGGTGACGATGTCGGCGGCGCGGCGCATCGAGTTGGGTGGGCGGCTCGCGCGGTTGGGTCTGGTCGCGATCGAGGATCGGATCAATTCGTTTCTGCACGACGAGGAGTTGCCGTTGGCCGCGCATGCTCCGGAGCAGACGATCCTGGTGGACAGTTTGTCCAAGCGGGTGGGTGCGGGGCTCAATCTGGGGTTGCTGGTGTGTCCGGCGGGGTTGGCCGGGCGGGTCGCGGCGGCGGTGCGTTCCGGTACGTGGGGGGTGCCGGGTGTGGCGTTGGCGTGTGCGACGGCGGTGTTGGCTGATGGTACGGCGCAGCGGATCGTGCGGCTCAAGCAGCAGGACGCGCGGTTGCGGCAGGCGGTGGTGGCGGAGGTGCTGGCCGGGTTCGACGTGCGTGCTGATCCTCGGTCGTACCACGTGTGGTGGCGGTTGCCGGGTGGGTGGTCGACGGGGGCGTTCGTGTCGGCTGCGGCCCGGCAGCGGGTGGTGATCAGTCCGGCGGCCGACTATGCGGTGGTGGGGGTGCCGGTGCCGGATGCGGTGCGGTTGTCGACGTCGTCGCCGGATGTGGAGACGTTGCGGGGCAGTGTGGCGTTGCTGGCGGCGATTGCGCGGGGGGCGCCGGAGGAGGTGGGTGCGGCGTACTGAGGGGGCCGGAACGGGGTGGCACGGGGTGGAACGCCGTTAGGGGTGTCCGTGCTGGTGTCCTGATTCGGAGGAGACATGTCCCGTGTTCACAGAGTGCTCTGCCTGCTGGTGGCGGTGGTCCTCGCCGGGTTGACCGGTGCGGTGCCGGCGTCGGCCGGGTCGGGTGTGTCAGCGGTCCCGGTGTCGGCGGGGTCGGGTGTGTCAGCGGTCCCGGTGTCGGCGGGGTCGGGTGTGTTGGCGACGCCGCCGAGTGCGGTCGTCGACTGGGAGGGCCTGCCGACGTGGAGTGGTGGGTACGGCCCGATGCGTAACCAGAGCAATGGTCTCAAGGCGCTGCGGTACGCGGAGCGCGACTACGGCATCAATCTGAACTGGACCGACTG
Organism: Micromonospora sp. CA-248260; assembly: GCF_050942205.1. Classification (NCBI taxonomy): domain Bacteria; kingdom Bacillati; phylum Actinomycetota; class Actinomycetes; order Micromonosporales; family Micromonosporaceae; genus Micromonospora; species Micromonospora sp. CA-248260. The sequence continues at coordinate 3,516,893 of NZ_CP192021.1, forward strand.
GCCGAATTCGCGGTGGGAGGTGTACGGGGAGGGTCTGCCGACGAACGCGCCGATCACGAACACCACGAAGGTGGCGTTGCGGGTTCCGGGCGGGGGTTACCTGCGGTGGGGTGCGCAGAGCTGGGGCATCGACCTGGTCTGGTCGGCCACTGCGGTCTACGAGTGGAACGTGATCACCACGGCGGGTGGTCAGGCGTTGTTCAATCGCAGCCGTAACGACTATGTGGTGTATGGCAGCCGGCCGTGGGGGGTCAACCTGATCTGGTCGGGTGATGCGATGGTCACGCCGCCGGATTCGGGGGCGACGGGGGTGCGGACGTTGTTGACGTACAACTGTCACAACGACCGGCGGCCGCTGCGCATCTGGATCAACGACATGGACGCCGGGGGTGTCTGGACGGATCTGGGTCTGTTGGGTTCGCAGTGGAGTGGCAGCAGCTGTCCGGTGGGTTCGCCGTTCAACTACTCGCCGACGGTGGCCAATCACCGGATCCAGGTGGTGGCGGTGGACTACAGCGCCCCGGGGTGTGCGAACGATCCGGTCATCGGGTCGTGTCGTCGGTCGATGGTCGGCATCATCAGCAATCCGGCTGGTGGGGTCGCGCAGATCACGGTCTCGTAGCAGGTCGGTCAGTGGGGCCCGGTCGTCGTGTGGCGGCCGGGCCCGGCGCGTGTGGGGTGGCGGGGCCCGGTGGGCGGTGGGGTGTGGCATGGTGGGGGTGGATGCGACTGGCGGCACGGGGATGGGTCAACCATCGGGGAGCTCGTCGCGGAGGTCGACCGCCTGGGCCTTCGTGGTCGAGGTGTGCCATGTCTGTTTCCTCTTGCCCCTCCCCCACGTCTGGTACGGCCCGGTTGTTGCCGGGTGGGCCGGTGGCGGAGCGGATTCTCGCCGAGGTCGCCGAGGGGGTGGCGGCGTTGCGGGCGGTCGGGGTGGTGCCGTCGTTGGCGACGGTGCTGGTCGGTGACGACGACGCGAGTGTCGGGTATATCCGGATCAAGTCCCGGCAGGCGGCGGAGTTGGGTTTCGCGTCGCCGCATGTGCGGTTGCCGGGGTCGGCGACGCAGGCGGATCTGCATCGGGTGTTGCGGGATCTCAACGACGATGCCGGGGTGCATGCGGTGTTGGTGCAGCATCCGGTTCCGGGGCATCTGGATTACGACCGGGCGTTGGAGGTGTTGGATCCGGATTCCGACGTGGACGGGATGCATCCGGTGAACATGGGCCGGTTGGCGTTGGGGTTGCCGGGGCCGTTGCCGTGTACGCCGGCGGGGGTCGAGGCGTTGTTGGCGTTCCACGGGGTGCCGGTGGCGGGGCGGGAGGTGGTGGTGCTGGGTCGGGGTGCGACGTTGGGTCGTCCGTTGGCGATGTTGTTGGCGCAGAAGCGGCCGACGGCGAATGCGGCGGTGACGGTGGTGCACACGGGGGTGGCGGACTGGCCGCGGTACACGCGGCGGGCGGAGATTCTGGTGGCGGCGGTGGGGGTGCCGGGGATCGTGCGGCCGGAGCATGTGCGTCCGGGTGCGGTGGTGGTGGGTGGTGGGGTGCGGTATGCGGGTCGCCGGTTGTTGCCGGATGTGGACGAGGCGTGTGCGCGGGTGGCGGGGGCGATCACGCCTCGGGTGGGTGGGGTGGGTCCGACGACGGTGGCGATGCTGTTCCGTAATGCGTTGCGGGCGGCGCAGCGGGCTGCGGGTCGGGGGTGACCGGTGGTGGGTCAGCCGAGGTCGACGACGAGGGGGCGGTGGTCGGAGATGGTGGAGCGTGGGTTGTCGGTGGCGGTGACGGGGGGTAGGAGGTGCCGGTCGTGGGGGTCGGCGAGGATGTGGTCGAGTTGCACGCGGGGTGCGGTGGCGGGGTAGGTGGGGCGGCGGGCCAGGGGTTGCCAGCCGGTGAGGAGGCGGGCGGGGCCGGCGGGGAGGTTGAGGTCGCCGAGGAGGATGCGGGGGGCGGGTAGGGCGCGTAGGGCGCGGACGGCGCGGCGGAGTTGGTGGGCGTTCCAGCCGGGGACGAAGGACAGGTGGGTGGCGGCGACGGTGAGGGGGCCGTGGGGGGTGTCGAGGACGGCGGCGAGGACGACGCGGGGTTCGTCGCGCAGGAGGATGAGGCCGCCGCCGGGGCCGGGGACGTAGATGGGTGAGCGGACGGGTGCGGGGTTGAGGCGGGTGACGTGCCAGCTGCGGACCCGGTGGCGGCTGATCAGGCCGATGCCGTAGCAGGGTTCGCCGTGGCCGTCGTCGTCGTGGCGTAGGGGGCGGAAGTGTTCGCCGGGGGTGCCGACGACGGCGGCGGCGAAGCGGTGTTCGGGGGCGTCGAGGGCCTGGGCGGCGAGGGTGGTGAGGTCGTGGTGGCCGCTGCGGGACTGGTCGCGGTCGACTTCCTGGAGGGCGAGGATGTCGGCGTCGAGGGCGTGGACGGCGGCGGTGAGCCGGGCGGGGTCGACGAGCCCGTCGGTCAGGGAGCGGCCGTGTAGCAGGTTGAAGGTCGCCAGGCGCACCTGTGCACCCTACGTCCGTGGCACAGTTACCGAATGATCAAGTTGTTGTGTTGTTCGGTGTTGGTGTTCGTGGCGTTGGGTGTGGTGGGGGTGTGGCTGCGGCGGCGACGTGGGCGGTGAGGTGGGCCACTTGAGCGGGCGGGTGGCCGGGTGGGGTGGGGAGAATGGCCGGCCGTGGATCCTGTGTCGTTGACGACTCTGCTGGCTGCGGCTGCCCTGGCGGGGTGGGTGGATGCGGTGGTCGGTGGGGGTGGGTTGTTGTTGTTGCCGGCGTTGTTGGTGGCGGTGCCGGGGGTGCCGGTGGCGACGGCGTTGGGGACGAACAAGTTGGCGGCGATCGCGGGTACGTCGACGGCGGCGGTGACGTTCGCGCGGCGCACGCGGGTCGATTGGGCGGTGGCGGGTCCGGCGGCGGTGTTGGCGGTGGGGTGTGCGGGGGTGGGTGCGGCGTTGGCGGGGGTGGTGCCGGCGGGGGCGTACCGGCCGGTGGTGTTGGTGGTGTTGGTGGGGGTGGCGTTGTTCGTGGTGTTGCGGCCGCGGTTGGGGACGGTGGCGGTGCCGGCGCGGCGGACCCGGGTGCGGGTGGTGGCGGCGGTGGGGGTGGCGGGGGTGGGTATCGCGTTGTACGACGGGTTGATCGGGCCGGGGACGGGGACGTTCCTGGTGGTGGCGTTCACGGTGTTGGTGGGGGCGGATTTTCTGGGTGGTTCGGCGATGGCGAAGGTGGTCAACGCGGGGACGAATCTGGGGGCGTTGGTGGTGTTCGCGGTGACGGGGCACGTGTGGTGGTGGTTGGGGTTGGCGATGGCGGTGTGCAACGTGGCGGGGGCGGCGGTGGGGGCGCGGATGGCGTTGCGGCGGGGTGCGGGGTTCGTGCGGGTGGTGTTGCTGGTGGTGGTGGTGGCGTTGGTGGTGCGGTTGGGTTACGACCAGTGGCTGGCCGGCTGAGCGGGTGGGTGCTCGGCGGGCCAGCCACTGGTGGGTCTGGGGTGGTTCAGGCGTGTCGGACGACGGTGTCGTAGTCGAGGCGGGGCAGGCGGGGGTGCCAGGCGTCGGGGCCGGGGTGTCCGATGTTGACCAGGAGCAGGGACTTCCAGCCGGTGTCGGTGAAGAATTCGTTGTCGACGCCGGTGGCGTCGAATCCGCCCATGGGTCCGGCGGCGAGGCCGGCGGCGCGGATGGCGAGCAGGAAGTAGCCGACCTGGAGGCCGGCGTTGAAGCGGGCCATGCCGTCGCGGACGGTGGGGTCGGCGGCGAAGTGTTCGCGCATGCCGGGGCGGATGGGGAAGACGGTGTCGAGGTGTTCGTGGAAGTTGGTGTCGGCGGCGAGGACGGCGACGACGGGGGCGGTGGCGGTTTTGGTGCGGTTGCCTTCGGCGACGTGGGTGAGGAGGCGGTCGCGGCCTTCGCCGGGGCGGACGAACAGCACCCGCAGGGGTTGGACGTTCATGGCGGTGGGTGGGTACTTGGCGAGGTCGAAGATCGCGTGGAGTTGTTCGTCGCTGACGGGGGTGTCGGTGAAGGTGTTGGCGGTGCGGGCTTCGGTGAACAGTTGGGCCTGGGCCTGCGGGTCGAGGGTGATCAGGTGGTTGGGCAGTACGTCGGTCATGGTGTCCTCCGGTCGGATCGGCGATTGCTGCGACCACAGTAGCAGCTAGTTTTTTCGAAGTGGCTAGGGTGAGTTACGGACCACGTATGCTGGGCTTATGACGACGTGCTCCCCGATCGACGACGGGCCCCGCGCCTGTCCCGGGGGGCTGTCCCGGGCGTTCGCGTTCCTGGGCAAACGGTGGAACGGCATGATCCTGGGCACCCTCGCCCAGGGGCCGGCGGGCTTCGCCGAGCTGGCCCGGGCACTGCCGGGGATCAGCGAGTCGGTGCTGTCGGACCGCCTCGGTGAGCTGGCCCGGGTCGACCTGGTCAGCCGCACCGTGCGGGAGGGCCCCCCGCTGGGGGTCAGCTACCAGCTGACCGGCCGGGGCGCCGCCCTGCTGCCGGCGCTGGACGAGCTGGCCCGCTGGGCCGACGAGAACCTTCCCGCAGGTCGTTGCTGAGCGGTGCCGGTCCGCGCCGAACACGACCGTGCCGTGCTGGCCGGGCTGCTGCGGCGCGATCCGGTGCTGCACGCCTACCAGTTGGGTGACCTGGACGACTTCTTCTGGCCCTACACGTCGTGGTTCCGTCGGGGTGAGCAGGTGGCGTTGCTCTACCACGGGGCGGCACAGCCGGTGCTGCTGCTGTTCGCCGCCGAAGAGGACCGGCCGGCGGCGGCGGCGCTGCTCGACGAACTGGCCCCGGTGCTGCCCGCCCGGCTGTACGCGCACCTGTCCCCCGGGCTGGAACAGGTCCTCGCGGGCCGGTACGTGATCACCCCGGCGGGGGCGCACCTGCGGATGGCGTTGACCGACCCGGGTCGGCTGGCCGGGGTCGCCACCTCGGGTGAGGTGCTGACCGGGGCGGACCTGCCGGCGCTGCGGGCCCTGTACGCCGACGCGTACCCCGGTAACTGGTTCGACCCGCGGATGCTCGACACCGGCCACTACCTGGGGGTACGTGCGGGTGGTGAGCTGGTCGCGGTGGCCGGGGTGCACGTGTGGTCGCCGACCTACCGGGTGGCCGCGGTGGGCAACGTGACCACCCGCCCGCAGGCGCGGGGTCGGGGGTTGGCCCAGGCGGTCGTCGCCGCGCTGTGCGCCCGGCTACGCGACAGCGTCGATCACGTGACGTTGAACGTGCGGGCCGACAACACCACGGCGGTGCGCCTCTACGGGCGGCTCGGTTTCACCACGGTGGCACGGTTCGGTGAGTACACGCTGACCAGCGGGGCGGGTTGAGCCGGCCGGTCAGCGGTGGCGGCTCGGTGAGTCGAACCGGCCGGCGCGGATCTCCCGCAGCGCCTTGCGGCGGATGTCACCGCGCAGGGTGTCGACGTAGAGCCGACCGGCGAGGTGGTCGGTCTCGTGTTGCAGGGCGCGGGCGAGGAACCCGCTGCCGGAGATGGTCAGCGGGTCGCCGTGCCGGTCCACGCCGTGCACGGTGGCGTGCAGGGCCCGGCGGGTCGGGAAGTACAGCCCGGGAATGGACAGGCACCCCTCGTCGTCGTCCTGGGTCTCGTCGGACAACTCGATGGTGGGGTTGATCAGGTGGCCGCGGTGGCCGTCGGCGTCGTAGACGAACACCTGGGCGTCGACGCCGATCTGCGGGGCGGCGACACCGGCCCGGCCCGGTTCGCCGGTGAGGGTGTCCATCAGGTCGTCGACGAGCTGCTGCAGGGCGGTGTCGAAGCGGGTCACCGGGGTGCAGGCGGTGCGCAGAACGGGGTCACCGATGATCCTGATCGGGCGTACGGTCATGCCCGGAAGGCTATCGGGGGGTCACCGGCGGCGGTGGACCGGCGCACCGGTCGGCCACCAGGGCGGCGATACCGTCGAGGATGCGGGCCAGTCCGAAGTCGAAGGCACGGGTCGGGTCGGTGGCGGCCTGGTACTCCTGCCCGGCGGCGGCGCCGACCCGGGCGGCGGTGGGGAAACGGGCCGGGTCCATCACCTTTTCCAGGTAGGGGGCGTGGGCGTGCCACCACTGTTCGTCGGTGAGGCCGGTGCGGGCGGTGGCCTGGGCGGCTTCCACCGCGCCGCGTACCGCGCCGTGGACGTAGGAGTCGACGAGGGTGATCACGGCGTCCATCTCCAGGTCGGTCAGGCCGATACCCTCGACGGCACGTAGTTCGTGGTCGTAGCGTGCGGTGACCTGCGGACCCAGGGGTGGGCGGGTGGTGGCGACCTGCAACAGCCAGGGGTGGCGCAGGTACAGCGCCCAGTTGTCGCGGGCGACGCGTTCCAGGCGGTCCCGCCAGCCGCCCGGGACGTCCGCCGGTCGGGGGGTCTCGCCGTGCACGGTGTCGAGCATGAGGTCGAGCAGTTCACCCTTGCCCGGCACGTGGGTGTAGAGGGACATGGTGCCCACGCCGAGACGTTCGGCGACCCGACGCATGGACAGCGCGGCGAGTCCGTCGGTGTCGGCGACGTCGATGGCGGCCCGGACGATCCGGTCGACGCCCAGGTCGCCGCTGCGGCTGGTGCGTTCGCGGGTGCGCCAGAGCAGGGCGAGGCTGCGGGCGGGGTCGCCGGTGCCGCTGTACTCGACGTGCATGCGGCCACCATAGCGGCCGGTGCGGTGGTCAGTCGGCGGCGAGCAGGGCACGCACCGGGGCGGCCTTGGCGGCGGCCTCGGCGACCTCGGCGTCGGGGTCACTGTCCCAGGTGATGCCGCCGCCGGCCCACAGGTGCAACCGGTCGGTGTCGGCGGCGGCGGTGCGGATGGTCAGGCCCAGGTCGAGGTGGTCGGGGCCGATCCAGCCGAACCCGCCCATGCCGGCGCCCCGGCCGACGGGTTCGACGGCGGCGACCAACGCCAGCGCGGCGTGTTTCGGGGCGCCGGTGACCGACCCGCCGGGGCAGGTGGCGCGCAGCAGGTCAGCCAGGCCGATCCCGTCGGCGAGGGCCGCGGACACGGTCGACTCGGCCTGCCACAGGTCGCACCAGCGGCGCACGGTGAACAGGTCGTCGACGGTCACCGAACCGGTGCGGGCGATCCGGGCCAGGTCGTTGCGTTCCAGGTCGACGATCATGACGTGTTCGGCGCGTTCCTTGGCGGAGGCGAGCAGCTCGCGGCGGCCGGCGGCGGTGGCCGGGCGGGTGCCCTTGATCGGGCGGGTGACGACCCGGCCGGCGTGCACGGCGACGAGGGTCTCCGGTGAGGCACAGCCGATCGTCCAACGGTCGCCGTGCAGGGTGCCGCCGTAGCGGGCGCCGGGCAGGCCGGCGAGGCGGGCCAGCGCGGGCCGCGGGTCACCGGTGTAGGTGGCGGCGGCGTGGCCGACGACGTTGACCTGGTAGACGTCGCCGCGGCCGATGGCGGCCCGGACGGTGCGCACCGCGTCGGCGTGCTGCCCGGGGTCCAGCTGTCCCGCCAGGGGCCGACCCGCAGGTGCCCCGGCACCGGCCCGGTCGGGGGCGGGCGGCGGGTGCCGTGGTCGTAGACGACGACGGCGACGTCGGGCAGGTCCGGTGCCGGGCTGGCCGCGCCGGTGGGTGCGCCGACCATCCGGGCGCCGGCGGCGGCGGAGACGAACAGGGCGGCGCCGCAGGGGCCGTCGGTGCGGTGGGTCGCCGGGCGGGTCAGGTCGTCGACCGGCAGGCCGTGCGCGGCGAGGAAACCGGCGATCTGCGCGGCCGGGTCACCACCGTCGGTGATCCGCCACTCGAAGCGGTCACGTTCGACGAGCACGCTGCGGCACCGCGCCGGCACCCCCGGTACGTCGACCGGCACCGTTGGGAGCGTTTCCACGCCGGGTGGCCCATTCCTGCTCATCCGTTCAGCGGATTTCGGGGCAACATGACCGAAGGCTGCTCGATCCGGTGCGCTGTCCCTTGGTACTGTGCGTCACTGGTCATGTGAACCATGACACAGTGCCCCCACAGTCCGGAGAACCCGATGTGTCAGCACCAGATCACCTGCCCTTCCGCCGAAGCGACCGACCGGGACGCCGCCCGGGTCATCGCCTGCTTCCCTGAGCAGGGCTGGAGCCTGCTCTGCAACGGTGTCATCGTCTTCGAGGACACCGGTGAACTCCTTCCCGACGGCAGCACCATCGCCCCGCACCGCGGGCCGGCCCGGCACGCCCTCGTCGCCTGACCGATCACGGTCCGTCGGCGTCACCAGCCACATCATCGCAGGCTGGCCCCCCGACAGGGGCCGCCCTCCCCGGTCGCCGCACCGGGGCGGCACGTCCGCCGCCCCGGCACCGCGCCTCAACCCTCGAACGCCTCCGGCGCCGGGCACGAACACATCAGGTTCCGGTCGCCGTACGCGCCGTCGACCCGCCGCACCGGCGGCCAGTACTTCCCCGCCCGGTCCACCCCACCCGGGTACGCCCCCACCGACCGCGGATACGGATGCGGCCACTCGTCGGCCGACACCATCGCCGCGGTGTGCGGAGCGTTGGCCAGCGGATTGTCCCCGGCCGGCCACTGTCCCGACGCCACCTGGTCGATCTCCGCCCGGATCGCGATCATCGCGTCGCAGAACCGGTCCAACTCGGCCAGGTCCTCACTCTCGGTCGGCTCCACCATCAGCGTCCCCGCCACCGGGAACGACATCGTCGGCGCGTGGAACCCGTAGTCGATCAGCCGCTTCGCCACGTCGTCGACACTGACCCCGGTCGCCTTCGACAGCGGACGCAGATCCAGGATGCACTCGTGCGCCACCAGGCCCTTGTTGCCGGCGTACAGCACCGGGAAGTGCTCCCGCAGCCGCACCGCCACGTAGTTCGCCGCCAGCACCGCCACCCCCGTCGCCCGGGCCAGCCCCGCCGCGCCCATCATCCGCAGGTACGCCCACGGGATCGGCAGGATCCCCGCCGACCCGTACCGGGCCGCCGAGATCGCCGGCGCCCCCTGCACCCGGGCACCCGACGGGTCCCCCGGCAGGTACGCCGCCAGGTGCGACCGCACCGCCACCGGACCCACCCCCGGCCCACCCCCACCGTGCGGAATGCAGAACGTCTTGTGCAGGTTCAGGTGCGACACGTCCGCCCCGAACCGGCCCGGCTTGGCGAACCCGACCAACGCGTTGAGGTTCGCCCCGTCGACGTACACCTGACCACCGGCGTCGTGGACCTTCGCGCACAACGACGCGATGCCCGTCTCGTACACCCCGTGCGTCGACGGGTACGTCACCATGATCGCCGCGAGAGCGTCCCGATGCTTGTCGATCTTCGCGTCGAGGTCGACCAGGTCGACGTTGCCATCGGCGTCACAGGCGACCACCACCACCCGCATCCCGGCCATCACCGCCGACGCGGCGTTCGTGCCGTGCGCCGACGACGGGATCAGACACACGTCCCGGTGGGTGTCACCCCGGTCCCGGTGGTAGGCGCGGATCGCCAACAACCCCGCCAACTCCCCCTGCGACCCGGCGTTGGGCTGCACACTGACCGCGTCGTACCCGGTCACCTCCGCCAGCCACCCCTCCAACTGCCCGATCAGCTCCCGGTAACCGGCGGTCTGCTCATCCGGGGCGAACGGGTGCAGATGCGCGAACTCCGGCCACGTCACCGGCTCCATCTCGGTGGTCGCGTTCAGCTTCATCGTGCACGACCCCAACGGGATCATGCCCCGGTCCAGGGCGTAGTCGAAGTCCGCCAACCGGCGCAGGTACCGCAGCATCGCCGTCTCCGAATGGTGACTGCGGAACACCGGATGGGTCAGGAAGTCGGTGTCCCGCGCCAACCCCGCCGGCAACGCCACCTCCACGTCACCGACGACCGGATCCACCCCGAACGCCTCCCACACCACCGCCAGGTGCGCCCCGGTGGTCGTCTCGTCACACGACACCCCCACCCGGTCGGCGTCGACCAGCCGCAGGTTCACCCCCCGCTCCCGCGCCGCCGCCACCACCCGCGCCGCCCCACCCGGCACCACCGCCGTCACCGTGTCGAAGAACACCCCGTCGACGACCTCGACGCCACCGGCGCGCAACCCCGCCGCCAACCGCAACGCCATCCCCCGGGTCCGGTCGGCGATCCGCCGCAACCCGTCCGGCCCGTGGTACACGGCGTACATGCCGGCCATCACCGCCAGCAACACCTGCGCGGTGCAGATGTTGCTGGTCGCCTTCTCCCGCCGGATGTGCTGCTCCCGCGTCTGCAACGCCAACCGGTACGCCGGCTCACCGGCCGCGTCCCGGGACACCCCGACCAGCCGACCCGGCAGCATCCGCTCCAACCCGGCCCGCACCGCCAGGTAACCGGCGTGCGGCCCACCGAAACCCATCGGCACCCCGAACCGCTGCGTGGTGCCCGCCGCGATGTCCACCCCGATGCGCCCCGGCGCCCGCAGCACCGTCAACGCCAACAGGTCCGCCGCCACCGTCACCAACGCCCCCACCGCGTGCGCCGCATCGACCAGCGGCGCATGGTCACGCACCGCACCCGACGCCCCCGGGTACTGCAGGTGCAGACCGAAGAACTCCGCCGGCAACTCCTCCACGGCCAGGTCCACCACCCGCACCTCGATACCGAGCGGCTCGGCCCGACCCGCGAGCACCGCCACGGTCTGCGGCAACGCGTCCGCGTCCACCACGTACACCGTGCTGCGGCTCTTCGACGCCCGCCGCGCCAGCGTCATCGCCTCCGCCGCCGCCGTCGCCTCGTCGAGCATCGACGCGTTCGCCGTCGCCAACCCCGTCAGGTCCGTCACCATCGTCTGGAAGTTCAGCAGCGCCTCCAACCGGCCCTGACTGATCTCCGGCTGGTACGGGGTGTACGCCGTGTACCAGGCCGGGTTCTCCAACACGTTGCGGCGGATCACCGCCGGGGTGTGGGTGCCGTGGTAACCCAGGCCGATCATCGACACCGCGACCGTGTTGCGGGACGCCAACGCGCGCAGCTCGGCGATCGCCTCCCGCTCCGTAGCCGGCGCCGGCAGATCCAGGGAGCCGTGCCACCGGATCACCTCGGGAATCGCCGCGTCCATCAGCTCGTCGATCGAGCCGTGCCCGACGACGTCCAACATGCGGCGCTCGTCATCCGGGCCGGGACCGATGTGCCGGTCGGCGAACTGTTCTGCGGTCATGCGTGCGCTCCAGACTCCACGGGGCGAGGTCGACGGATCGGCCTCCCCCTGAGTCACGCCGCACGGCGCTCCACAGTGCCTGCCCGTCGCGGTCCTTCTGCCTGAGAGGTTCCGGGGAGAATCTGCCCCTTCGGCGCCGCCCGGATACTGCTGGGCGATCTCTCCCGCGTGGGTGGTGTCGGCATGGTCAACGCTACCAGCGCCACCGTTACCGGCGGATGTCGTACCCCCCGGGTCGACCCCACCGGGCGGAGATCAACCCGCCACGGGCGTGACCGCCACCACCGGGGCGGACCCGCCGACCCCGTCACCCGCAGCGCGGTCCGCGCCCGCCACCACCCGCTGCACCACCTGCGGCAACACCCACCCCAACGGGGCATCCACCCGCAGCGCCGCATACCCGTCACCCCGGGTGACACCCTGATTGGCGATCACCACCGCCGTGCCCAGTTTCGCCGCCCGCAACACGAACCGCCGCCCCGACCACACCGTCAACGACGACCCCAGCACCAGCAACGACCGGGCCGCGTCGACCATCGCGAAACACCGCGACACCCGGTCGGCGGGCACCGTCTCCCCGAAGAACACCACGTCCGGTTTCAGCATCCCCGCACCACAACGCGTGCAGTCGACCAACCGGAACGCGGCCACCCGCTCATCGTCGAGTTCCACGTCACCATCCGGATTCACCACCGCGACCGTCGCGTCGAACCCCGGGTTCGCCGCCACCAACCGCCGATCCAGCTCCTCCCGCGACGTGCGGTCACCACACCCCAGACACACCACCGTGTCCAAGCGGCCATGCAGATCCACCACCCCGGTGCTACCCGCCGCCGTGTGCAGACCATCGACGTTCTGGGTGATCACCCCGTCGACCAGACCGGCGGCCTGCAACCGGGCCACCGCCCGATGCCCGTCGTTCGGCGACGCCCGCGCGACCATCCGCCACCCCAGGTGACTACGCGCCCAGTACCGCCGCCGGGCCGCCGGCTCCCGGGTGAACGCCTGATACGTCATGGGCGGATGCCGGCGGGCCACACCCGTCGGCCCCCGGTAGTCGGGAATACCCGACTCCGTGGACAACCCGGCCCCACTCAACACCACGACCCCACCAGCGGCGACCAGGCCCGCCAACGCGTCGATCGTCTCCGTCACCCGTCCATGCTGCCTCAGCCGCCGCACCCCGGCGACCCTGCGGGTCCACTCAGCCGCCCAGGACCGCCCGCAGCTGGGCGCTCGCCCCACCCGCCGCCGCCGCATCCGCCCGCAGCTGCTCCGACTGCGCCGCCAGATACGACTGCCACCGGTTCAGCTGCTGCTGCGCCGCCGCAACCGCCGCCAACGCCGCCGCGTGCCGCTCCTCCAACGCCTGCAACTTCCCCGCCAACTCCGGCGACGGACCCCCACCGGCCGGCGGCCCCGCCCCACCCACCTCACCGGCCCGCCGGTGCGCGTCAGCGACGATCTCCTCAGCCTGCCGCCGCGCATCCGCGATGATCTCCGCGCCCTCCGCGCTGGCCTCACCGATCGTCCGGTTCGCCTCGTCCTGCGCCCGCATCGCCAACTCGACAGTCATCGGATCCGGGCCCTGCGGCGCGCTACTCGGCAACGTCCCGTGCCGCAGCATCTCCACCTGACTCAGCAGCCCCTGGTTCTCCCGCCGCTGCCGCGCCAACTCCGCCGTCAACACCCCGATCCGGTCATCCGCCGACCGGACCAACGCCGCGACCTCATCAGCGGACAACCAGTGACTGCCCCGGAACCGCCGCTCCTCCAACACCGACAACTGGCGGGCGATCTCACCCTCCTCCGCGCCGAGCCGATCGGAGTGGTCCACGCTCATCGGGCACCCGTCCCACTGAAGTCACGCGGAGCACCGGCACCGGCCTCGGCGAGCGGCGGATAGAGGGAATGATCATAGCTTTCCGTCAGGACCTGCTCCGGATCCACACCCGAACGCGCCAGGATCGCCACCGTCTCCCGGGTCATCTCCGGGCTGCCACACACCAGGATCTCCGTGTCCGCCCACGGCCCCAACCGCACCGCCGTGTCACCGGCCCGACCGATCGCCCCCTGCCAACCCCAACCCGTCTCCACCGTCGGCACGTACCGCAACCACCCCGTCCCCCCGTGCGGCCACCCCGCCGCCGGCGACAACGCCGCCAACCGCGACACCGCCACCTCGTCATACAGGTCGTCCGGGGTACGCCCACCCACCACCAGCGTCGTGCGCCGCCCCGCACCCTGCTGCACCGCCTCCACCACCGCCCGCAACGGCGCCAACCCCGTACCCCCCGCGATCAACAACAACGGCAGGTGCGGCGACCGGTCGAACGACGACAACGCCGTCCCCGTCGGATGCCCCAACAACAACCGCTCACCCGCCCGCAACCGGCGCACCAGATGCGTGGAGAACCGGCCCGCCGCCCGCACATGGAACTCGATCGTCCCGTCCGCACGCGGCGCGTTCGCCGGCGACAGGTACCGCCACGTCCGCAACTGCGGCACCTGCACCGGCAACGACTGCCCCGGCCGGTAGCTGCACAGGTAGTTCGGACGCACCGTGAACACCATGATGTCGGCGCGGCGCCGCTCCGCCGTCAACACCTCCGCCTCCCAGTGCGGCGGCGACGTCCGTTCCGCCTCCGCCGCACCATCGAGCATCAGCTTCGCCACCAACTCGTACGCCGCCGCCCACTGCGCCCGCAACGCCGGCGTGAAGTACGGGCCCAGGAACCGCTCCAACGTCGCCAGCAACGCCTGACCCACCCAGATGTAGTGCCGCTCCGCCAACACCACCGGATTACCCCGCTGGTCCTGACCATGGAACCGCCGATGGTCGGCACCCAACCGCTGCGCGAACGCCGACAACGCCCCCGGATCGTCCAAACTGGTGATGATGTGCCCCAACGCCGCCAGGAGCTTGTCCTCCTGATACTGCATGTTCGTCGGGAACATCGACCGCGCCTCCGGCGCCACCACGAACAACGTGGCATAGAAATACTTCGCCGCCTCCGGGCCGGCAGCGGAGAACTGGCTCCAACTCTGGCGCAACGCCGCGTTGTCCATCCTCAGTCCTCCTGCGCGCGAGCCACGTCATGACGCTCACGCAACGTCATCTCCACCACACCATCCGGGTCGTAGGCGCGGTCAGTCTGCCAAAGATTGGGATTCGGGACCCGGGTGTCGTAGTAGCGGTGGTGCACCGCGTGCAACGCCGCCCACCCCACACTCCCGTTGAGCCACGACCAGTCACCGTGCACCGGACGACCCGCCCGCTCCTCCTGCGCACAGAACTTCATGAACAACTCCGACTCGGTGTGCGGATCGGACACCCGCACCCCCGCCTCCCGGAACGAGTGCAACACCGCCTGGTTCAACACCAACGCCGCATGCTCCCGCCACAGAGTGTCCTCCCGCGACGTGTCCAACCCCAACCCCGCCGCCACCACCGGCAACTGGTCATACCGCTGCCGGTCACCCATGTTCCGGGTCCCGATCTCATCACCCAGATAGTGACCGTTGAACGGCGCGCAACTGTAGTCGACCCCGCCGATACGCAGACGCATGTTACTGATCACCGGCAGCGCATGCCAACGCAGCATCAGATCCGCGAACCACGGATGGTCCGGATGGGTCAACGCCACCTCCCGCACCAACTCCCGCGGCACCTGCCACACCGACGGCGACTCGTGCGCCGTCTCGATCACCCACGGCAACAGGTCGAACCGCCCCGGCACCGGCGGCGGCCGCCACCCCAACCGGCGAGCCGCCCGCACCATCGCCACCTGCGCCGGATCACCCACCACCACACCGTCGTCCCGCAGATGACCGCAGTAACGGACCAACTGGTCGTTCCAGATCCGCGCCCGCGGACCCACCCCCGGCCGGTCCGGCGCGAAAACCGTGATCACCGACTGGATCCGACCCCCGTTGTCCCCCGCCGCCAGATGCGCCGACAACTCCCCGGCGATACCCGCCGCCGTCGTCACGTGCCGACGGTCCCGCACCCGCAACCCCGCCCACCGCACCCGCCCCACACACCGCGCCGACTGCCGCCACGCCACCCGCGCCCCGTACACCAACTCCTCCCGGGTGTGCCGGTACGAACCGGTCAACGCGATCTCCTCGCGCACCTCCGCCAACCGCGCCGCCAACCCCGGCAACTGCCGCTCGGCGTGCAACGCCTCCAGGAACTCCGTCGCCTCCGCCACCACCTCCCCACCGGAGTGGACCGCGACACCCGGCGGCGACACAGCGGAGACCGGACACCGCGACCCGGCATCGTGACCGGCGACGACACCACCGGCCCGCACGGCACCCACGCCGACATAGTGATCAATGTGCACTGTGGTTCGTTTCCCGTCCTCGGCGGGACCACGGATGCGACCCCCGCACCATGCTCCACGCATCAACCCGACGCCACCACCAACCGTCACTCACCGTGACCGATCGATGTTCTCTGGTGATCGCCCTGGACAGGATTCACGGCCGAACCACCGCTGTCAACAAACCCGACTCCACCCGGGAACATCCACCATGGACCCCACCCGCCCACCCCACCACCCAGGTCACGAGCCACATCGATACGACACCCCACCACCCACACAACAAAACGCCGCGACCGGAACCCCGGCCGCGGCGTCGACGACACCACGAATCACCCCGCCCGCCGCCGCGCCCGACGCGCCGCCAACTCGTCACCCACCACCTCCGACGACGACCCCTGCGCGACACCACCCGCAGCCGACACGGACTCCCCACCCCCGGCCACCGCCGGCTCCGCCGGCAGATGCGACAACGACCCCTGGATCTCCTTGAACGCCCCACCGATCGCGATACCGAACACCCCCTGGCCACCCTGCAACAGGTCCACCACCTCCTCCGGAGACCGGCACTCGTACACCGTCGTCCCGTCCGAGATCAGCGTGATCCCCGCCAGGTCCTCCACCCCACGCGACCGCAACGCCTCGATCGCCTTCCGGATGTTCTGCAGGGACACCCCGGCATCCAACAACCGCTTGACGACCTTCAACACCACCAGGTCCCGAAACGAATACAACCGCGACGTACCCGAACCCGACGCGTCCCGGACACTCGGCACCACCAACGTCGTCCGCGCCCAGTAGTCCAGCTGGCGGTAACTGATCCCCACCGCCGAACAGGCCGTCACACCCCGGTACCCGACCGCACCGTCGCCCTCCAGCGACGACGACACCGCGCCCGACCCGCCCCGCTCCACGCCTGGCTCAGGCTCCCGTGGCTCGTGCATCCCGACAACCTCCCCGTCAGTGCGGCACCACGTCGACTACGCCGACGCCCACCCCTCGACACGGCAACCCTAACGCCGCACCAAGGGGTTACCACGGAGAAACCGCCGCGACACGCCGCGCGACGACACACCACACACCGACGCCGCCACCACGACGACCCGGCCTCAACCGGCGAAATCCTCCGGACGCACCTGCTCCAGGAACTCCCGGAACTTCTCCACCTCGTCCTCCTGCTCGTCGGGAATCACGATCCCCGCCTCACTGAGGACCTGCTCCGCACAACGAATAGGCGCACCCACCCGCAACGCCAACGCGATCGAATCACTCGGCCGGGCCGACACCCGCACCCCGTCACCCAGCAACAGATCAGCGTAGAAGACGTTCTCCTTCAACTCGGTGATCTCCACCGCCCGCAACGGCGCCTGCAACGCCGCCAGCACGTCCCGCAACAAATCATGCGTCAACGGCCGGGCCGGTTTGACCCCCTGCTGCTCATAAGCGATAGCCGTGGCCTCGACCGCACCGATCCAGATCGGCAGATAGCGGTCGCCCTCGACTTCCCTGAGCAGGACGATCGGCTGGTTGCTGGGCAGCTCCACCCGAACCCCGACCACGCTCAGCTCGCGCACCGCCGCCTCCGTGTCGTTGTCACCTACACCCGCACCGCGCCTGTCCCTGCACGGTACACGGACCTCGACACGGCCGTCCCATCCGCACCAGCACCCGCACCGCGCCAGAAAAGGGGTTACCCCGGCAAGCCTACGACACGCTTCCCGGGGCAGAACCTTCCGCGCACACCACCGAACCGGGTCACCGACCCAACGTCGACCGCAACCCCACCCGCACCAACGCCGCATGCAACTGCTGCGACAACGCCACCAACTCACGCGCCGTCTCCGCCGCCCGCGCCCGCGCCGCCGGATCCGACTGCCGCGCCAACGGCGCCACCAACTGCGCGAACAAACCCACCTCACGATCCGCCGACGACCGGTAACCCCGCAGATGCCGAGGCTCCAACCCGTACGCCGCCAGACCCGCCACCGCCCGCGCGATGATCAACGCATCCGCGTCGTACCACCCCGGCGGATCCGGCACCAACACACCCAGCCGCTCCAACTCACCCAACGTCGACTCGGCGATCCCACTACGCGCCACCAGATCGGCCCGCCCGAGCCGCACCTGCGACTCAGGCTCCTCCACCGACCGGCCCGGCACCTCACCACCGGGACCCACCGCCACCAACGTCGGCCGCTGCCGGCCCGGCGTCTCGTCACCACCGTCCCACTGCGCCAACTGCTCACGGATCACCCGCAACGGCAGAAACTGATCCCGCTGCGCCGTCAACACGAAACGCAACCGGGCCACATCGTCCCAGCTGTACTTCCGGTAACCCGCCGCCGTCCGCTGCGGCTCCACCAGGCCCTCGGCCTCAAGGAACCGCAACTTGGAAATCGTGACGTCCGGAAACTCCACCCGCAGCTGACCCAGCACCTCACCGATACTCATCAGCGGGTGTGACCGGGCCGCCCCGGACGGCATGGAGGCCGCAGGCTCGTTCACCCCCGGCCGGCCTCCTCCTCCGGGCGAGGACCGGCGATGAACACCACCCGGAACTTACCGATCTGCACCTCGTCACCATTGCTCAACGTGGCCGCCTCGACCCGTTCCCGGTTCACGTAGGTGCCGTTCAGGCTCCCCACGTCCCGCACCGTGAACGTCCCCGAATCCCGATGGAACTCAGCATGCCGCCGCGACACCGTCACATCGTCCAGGAAGATGTCACTGTCCGGATGCCGGCCACTCGTCGTCACATCATGGTCCAACAGGAACCGGGCACCCGCATTCGGACCCCGACGAACCACCAGCAGCGCCATCCCCGGCGGCAACGAGCCGGACATCCGACTCGGCACCACATCGGTGTCCGGACCCTCCAGCACTTCGTCCAACGAACCGAGATTGAGCGTCGAAGTGACGTCGAGCGGGGGGAACTCGTCGCCTGGGCGCGTCATGGGACCACCTCACGGATCAGTTCGGTCAGCATCAGGATAACGGCGGGTATGGCCGCCGGGCAGATCACACACCCGGCGGCTGGCTCCCCGTGCCCAGGAAGGCAATCACCCAACGCTCAACCATTTGGGGTTCTCGGTCGACTGGGCGAGCCTAGCCAGCGCCGAAATGCAGGGCAACCGGACGCGCGGCAAACATCACCCACGCCCGGCACGACACCAATCAGCTCTCGGTGAGCTCACGGTACGCGTCAGCGGTCAACAAACCATCCACCGCCGCCGGATCCGCCGGCACGATCTCCACCAACCAACCCGCA
The DNA here is from genome assembly GCF_050942205.1 of Micromonospora sp. CA-248260. NCBI lineage: Bacteria > Bacillati > Actinomycetota > Actinomycetes > Micromonosporales > Micromonosporaceae > Micromonospora > Micromonospora sp. CA-248260. The sequence continues at coordinate 3,535,620 of NZ_CP192021.1, forward strand.
CCGTACGGATCCGAGTTGATCACCTCAGGAGAGTCACCCAACGCCTCGTTACGCGCCGACACCGTCCCGCTCACCGGCGCGTAGAGCTCCGACACACTCTTGGTCGACTCGATCTCACCCAACGACTCACCGGCCTCCACCACCACACCGGAGTCCGGCAACTGCACGAACACGATGTCACCCAACGCATCCTGCGCGAACTGGGTGATACCGACCCGGACGGTGCCACCCTCGGCACCCACCACCCACTCGTGCTCGGCGGTGTAACGCAGATCCTCAGGAATCACCAGCGCGTCCCTCATCCATCGGTGCACCGGGACCACCCGGCGCGGCCGCGCCGGCCTCAGGAGACCGGACGGGCGTGTTCCAGCTTCAACGGCGCGTGCAGCGCCGAAACCTCGGCAACCTCACGATCCTCGACGCTCACGTTACCGCCGTCACCGCGAACCGATGCGGCCACCCCGCCCGGAATGTTCAACGCGGTACGCATCGTCTCCGGATCACCGATCACCGTGATCGTGAACGGACCCGTCAACGTCCGCCCGTCCACCACCAACGCATCCCCCGACCCGTCCAGGAAGTACGTCGAGGCGATGATCCGCACCGTCGCCCGATCCCCACCCGAGATCTGCATCGCCTCCGCACCCGCACCCCGCAACTCCTGCACCGCATCCAACACCCGGTCCGCCCGGATCGGCTTGCCACCCGGCTCGAACCGCACCGCCAACCCCGGCCCCCGCGCCGGCAACGTACCCGCCAGGATGCCCATCTCGTCGGCCCGCTTCGTCGCCTCCTCCAACGCCGCCTGCCGACCCTGCTCCCCCGACCGCAACTGCCGCTGGCTGTCCTCCAGGCCCTCGATGTCCTGCTGCAGACGCTTCTCCCGGGAATCCAGATCCGAGAAGATCCGCACCAGGTCCTCCTGCCGGGTCGCCGCCAGGGTCGGATCCGTCGACGTGGTCTTCAACTGCACCACCAACGTGAACCCCAACAACGCCAGCAACGCCGCGATCATCACCGCCGCCGACGACACCTTCCGACCCGGCATCCGCGACGACGCCGACTCCACGGGCTCCGCCGCCGACGACACCGGCCCGGACTCCACCGGCCGCGCCCCGGACGACGCCACCTGCGCCAGGTTCACCGTCTCGCCGCCGTCGTCACCGGACCCCGGGCCACCCTCGTCCGGCACCAGCGAACTCACCTCGTCCGCATCCGGCGCGTCCGGACGCGGATCCGGGCCAACCGCCGGACGACCCGCCTCCGGCTGCGGCCACCCGGTACCCGTCTCCCGATGCTCGTCGCTCACGTCACCAACCTACGCCCGGAACAGGTGCCGGCGGATCGCCGCCACATTGCCGAAGATCCGCACCCCCAACACGACCACCACACCCGTGGACAACTGACCCCCCACCCCCAACTGGTCACCCAGATACACGATCAACCCGGCCACCAGCACGTTCGAGATGAACGACACCACGAACTGCTTGTCGTCGAAGATCCGGTCCAACTTCGCCCGCACCCCACCGAACACGGCGTCGAGCGCGGCCACCACCGCGATCGGCAGGTACGGCTGCAACGCCGCAGGCACCGTCGGATCAAGATAGATCCCCAGCACCACACCGGCGAGCAACGCCAGCACCGCGATCATCGGACACCTCCGGAAGGGCGGGAAGACGAACCCGGACCGGACGACCCGGCACCGGACGAACGAACAGCACCCGAACCCGTCGACGACGGACTCGGACTCACCGACGGCCGCGCGTAGCGTAGCCGCGGCTCCGGAGCGGACGGCAGCGTGAGGTCGTCCGCCCGGCGCACCTCGAACGACAACCCCGTGTCCCGGGCCACCCGACGCATCAGATACGCCGAACGGCTGTCGTCGAACCGGTCCCGCAACGCCTTCGGCCCGATCGCCGAAACCTCGTACGGGCTGGTCACCGGACGGAAGTCCACCAGGATCGCCGCGCCCGCCGACCGGATCGTCGACGTCGCCGTCAACCGCTGACCGTTGATCGCGATCGCCTCCGCACCCGCGGCCCACAGATCGTTGGCGACCTTCTGCAGATCCGAGTAGATCACCCGGGACGGTCCGGCCCCCGAGTCACCGCCCACCGCCCCGTCGTCCTGCGACGGCGCGTCGGCCAACCGCACCACCACCCCGTCACCACGCACCCGACCGAGACCGGTCCCCGCCTCCAGGTTGCGCAACCGGGCCGCCTGCGAACCACTCAACGCCGCGTCGCGCTGCCGACCGACCTCCTCCCGCAACCGCGCCGCCCGCACGGTCATCGCGTCGGTCTCCGCCTCCCGCTGCTTGATCTGCGCGATCAACGCGGCCCGCGCCTGACTGCGACTCGGCTCGTCGGCCATCGTCTCCCGGTAGGCCACCGCGAACAGGAAACCCACCGCGACGACCACCACGATCGCCACCACCCGCGCCGAGCCACCCCGCCAACCGGCCGTCGGCGGCGCCTCCCGCCGACGGGCCGCCGCGTCGGCGTAGCCCGGATCCAACGGATTCTGGAACAGCTCGGTGAGGAAGTCCGGGGTGAACAACCGGACCGGGGGCTTCGGCCCGTCCTGTGGCGCGCTCACGCGGCAGCTCCCCCGGGACCCGACCGTGCCCCCCGGACCAGCTGGGTCGCCTGCATCACGTACATCGCCCCGGCCACCCAGTACAGCACCAGCCCCCACCAGGCCGCCCCCCAGCCGATCGCCCCGACGGTCGTCGCCGTCACCGACGTGGTCACCGACGCGACGAGCAGCAGCGGGAAGGCGGCCAGCAGCAGGAAGGTGGCGGTCTTGCCGACGTAGTGCACCGGCGGCGGGCCGTAGCCGTAGCGGCGCAGCACCGCCAGTGAACCGAGCAGCAGCAGCTCCCGGGCCAGCAGCGCCGCGGTGAACTGCCACGGCACCACCTCCCGGGCGGTGAAGGCGAGCAGGGTGGCGAGGATGTAGAGCCGGTCGGCGAGCGGGTCGAGCAGCTCGCCCAGCCGGCTGACCTGCCCGAGCCGGCGCGCGATCCACCCGTCCACCCAGTCGGAGGTGCCGCCGAGGGCGAGCACCACGATCGCCGCGACGTCCGCCTCCACGACCAGGAACAGCCACAGAAACAGGGGTACGCCGAGCAGCCGGACGAAGCTGATCAGGTTCGGCAGGGTCATCACCCGGTCTGCCCCACCCGGTGCACCCGGATGCTCTGCCCGAGCCGGCCGACGTGACACCGAACCTCCCTCCGCAGCACGATCCGCGGCGCCCCGCACGGGTGCCGCGATCAGTCGTGCGCTACCGGGCCGGCGGGTGCCGGCGTCTCGGTGATCCCGGCCGGGACCTCCCCCTGATGCGGCCCGCGGCGGTCGACACCCCGGGCCGGCAGCCACTATATCGGGCTCGTTGTGGCCTTTCGGTACGACGCGTTCGCTGTCGGCGACGTGGTCTGTCGTGTGCTGCGTCACCACCGCTAAAGCATCCTAGGATAATAGGGGAACGCGGTCCGCCCTCAGGCGGTACGCACGGCCGTGTCGGTCTGGGGCGGCGTGCCCGAGGCAGCCGCCTGACCGAAGGCCACCAGCGCCAACAGCAGTTCGTGCTGGGCCCGCGCCGGCATCCGGTCCAGCACCGCCTGCACCGCCCGGTGCCGGCGCTCCCGGACCTCGGCCAACAGGGTGACCGCCGCGGCGGTCAGGACCAGCCGCACCTCCCGCCGGTCCCGGGGGTCCGGGGTGCGACGCAGCAGGCCGGTGGCCTCCAGCCGGTCACAGAGGCGGCTGGCCGACGACGGCACCACGTCCAGCAGCTCGGCCAACCCGTTGACGTTCGTCTCCGGCCGCTCCCTGATCAACGCCAGCACCCGCAGCTGGGTCGGCGGGACCGCCACCTGGTGACGGGAAGTGGCCGAGTCGAGCACACCGACGAGCGCCTCGGCGGCGGCATCGATCGCCGCAGCAAGATCCGGAGGTCGATCCACCCGCTGTCCCCTGCGATTCTCCGCTGTCGTGTGTCGCTGACGACCGATCACCGAGCGCGCCACCCGCCCGGACCGCACCAGTCCAGGCACACGACGACGGCGTCGTCACGGAGATCAGTGTCGGCATGATATGCGAACAGCTCGCGCATCACCGTACCGACCGCCTCCGTCGCCGGTTGCAGCCGCGTCGACCGCATCGACCGGGCCATGGCCCGCTCACCGTATGCCTCCTGGCCGCCCGGCTGCGCGTCGTACACGCCGTCGCTGACCACGAAGAGCCGGTCACCGGGCAGCAGGTCGAACTCCTGGACCGTGTAGCGGGTCTCGGCGAACATGCCCAACGGCAGCTGCGGCTCCAGGGTGATCCGTTCGATGGCGCTCCCCCGCAGCCGCAGCACCCGCGGCGAACCGGCGTCGACCGCCCGCGCGCGACCGGTGGCGGTGTCCACCGACAGCAGCAACGTCGCCACGTGCCGCTGCCCGCGATGCTGGTAGAACAGGGTGTCCGAGGCCAGTTCGGCCTGCTCCACCAGACCACCGCCCGAGCGTCTCGCGTTGCGGATGGCGTTGACCGTGAGCGCGGTGAGCATCGCGGCGGCCAACCCGGTCCCGGCCCCGTTGAGGACGGTGAGGGTGAGCCGCCCCGGGTCGACCGACCAGTCGAAGTGGTCGCCACCCACCGAGTACGCCGGTTCGAGCTGCCCGGCCAGCAGGAACGCCTCGTTGGTGACGCTGCGCCCAGGCAACAGCTCCCACTGCATCTCGGCGGCCATGCTCAGCCGCTCCCGACGCCGCGTACGCCGGTAGCGGTCGGTCTCCCGGTCGGCGGCCCGCAACGTGGTGGCCAGGTCGACGGCCAGGTCGGCGATCAGGTCCACGGTCGGGTGGTCCGGACCACCGGCCAGCTCGACCAGGAACACCCCCAGGCGTTCCCCCCACGCGGTCAGCGGCGCCCACACCCGCAAGGGCCCGCCGTCGTGCGGGTCGAGCACCGGTCGCTGGCCGCTGAAGCAGCGTTGCGCCGCGCCCTGGCCGCTGAGGGACCCGGCGGACAGCTCCGGGTCGAGCACCGACCACAGCCCACTGATCCGGTAGTCGGCCAGGAACACGTCGACCCGCACCGCGTCGAGGGCGGACCGGAGGGCCCGGTCGACGGCCTCCACCACCTGGTCGGGTGGAGCCTCACGTAGCGCACGCGACATCGCTGCGAGCGCATCCGACATGATCGTCCCTCCGAGATTCTTGCTACAGGGCAAGCATCATACGGAGCGATCGGCCCCGTTCCGACCGGGGTCACCACGGCTGGGACCGCCCCCCGCACCGCCGCACCGCAACCGACGACACCCTCCTTCGACCCGACCCGACCCGACCGACGCCGACAGCCGTACCGGCCGGGTCGGGGTCGGCGGTTTCCGCCCCGCCGACCCCCGCCCGGCCGAGATACTGGCGCGGGCGGGAGGTGCGCGGGGTGAACTCGGCGAACGGCGCGGCGGTCGTGGTGGGCGTGGACGGCTCGGAGTCGGCGCTACGCGCCGTCCGGCTGGCCGCGACCGAGGCGGTGCGGGGGCACCGGCCACTGCGGGTGGTGCACGGCTTCATCTGGCCGCTGCTGCGGGTGCCGATCGACCCGCTCGCCGGCAACCCACCCGGCGGCGGGTTGCGCCAGCAGGCACAGAACCTGGTGGAGGCGGCCGTGGCCGAAGCCCGCACGGCGCAGCCCGGCGTCCGGGTGACCGGAGAGATCATCGACGGTGAGGCCTCGGCGGTGCTGCTCGGCGAGACACCCGGCGCGGCGGTCATCGTGCTGGGTGACCGGGGCCTCGGCGGATTCACCGCGCTGCTGGTCGGTTCGGTGGCGATCCAGGTCGCCACGCACGCCGACTGTCCGGTCCTGGTCGCCCGGGGCGAGGAACACCCCGACGGCCCGGTGGTCGTGGGGGTCGACGGCTCGCCGGCCTCCCGCGCCGCCGTGGACTTCGCCGCCGCGCAGGCGTCCGCCCGGGGCGTCCGACTGCGGGCCCTGCACGCCTACACCCACCCGGCCTCCACCCGCCCCGGCGACATCCAACCCCTGGTGTACGACGAGTCCCGGCTGCGCGACGAGGAGGACGACGTGCTCGCCGGGTGCCTCGTCGGGCTCGCCGAACGACACCCCGACGTGCCCGTCGACCGGGAGCCCGTACACGCCCGGCCGGTCGCCGCGCTCACCGAGGCGTCCCGCCGGGCGCAGCTGGTGGTGGTCGGCGGTCGGGGTCACGGCGAGCTGGGCGGCCTGCTGCTCGGCTCGGTCAGCCACCGGGTGCTGCACCACAGCGCCTGCCCGGTCGCCGTGGTCCGCACCCCGACCTGACGGCACCGCCGGGCACACCCGGCCCGGCGCGTGACCAGACTGCGGAACGTGGGCGACACGCCACAGGAGTGCCGATCCGATCACGGCCCTTCCGCAGCGCACCGGGCCCGGTCCGGGCGGGTGGAACCGGGCCCGGTGACGGCAGCGCACCGGCACCCGCACGGGCCCCGCCGTCGGGGTGGTCAGCCCCGGTCGCTGTCGTCGTCGGCGGTCTGCGCGCCCGGACCGTACGGGGACGCCTGGCCGCGGGGCGTCGGGCGACCCCGGTCACCGCGCGAGGTGCCCCGGTTGGCGGGGTGTCCGGTCGCGGGAGGCCCCGCGCTGTCCTGCACGGTCGGGTTGTTCCCGTTGCGGCGCATCTCAGGCTGCTGCACGTTCGTCACGGGTGTCTCCTTCCCGGGTGGGGGCACGGTGTTCCGCGCCCGGCAGCGGTTACCCGCCACCGGGAGCCGCATGCGGGCCCCGGCAGGTCGACCCCGGGGGCCGGGGGTGAGCTGCGGCAGGACGGGTAGTACCGGGTGATGGGGGACGATCGACGGCTGGCCCGGACGCTGCTGGACCGGCAGAGCCGCACCTACGCCGAGGAGGCCGGCATCACGCTTGCCGACCGGCCCGGCCCGCTCTACCAACTGCTGGTGCTCACCACGTTGCTGAGCACCCGGATCCGGGCCCAGGTGGCGGTGGCCGCCGCCCGGGAACTGTTCGCCGCCGGGTGGCGTACCCCGCAGGCGATGGAGGCGGCACCATGGCAGGACCGGGTGGACGCGTTGGGTCGCGGCCACTACCGCCGCTACGACGAGCGGACCGCCACGATGCTCGGCACCGCGGCCCGCCTGTGCCTGGACCGCTGGCACGGTGACCTGCGGCGGATGCACCGGGAGGCCGGGGGCGAACCGGCGGCGCTGCGACGGCGGCTGACCGAGTTTCCCGGCATCGGCCCGACCGGGGCGGACATCTTCCTGCGGGAGGCGCAGACGGTCTGGCCGGACGTGCGTCCGTACGCCGACCGGCGCACCCTGGCCGGCGCGAAACGACTCGGCCTACCGGCCGACCCGCACGGGTTGGCCGGGCTGGTCGCCGAACCGGACTTCGGCCGGCTGGCGTCGGCGCTGGTCCGGGTGGCCCTCGGGGAGGAGTCGGCCGGTGAGGTGACCCGCACCGCCGCCGCGACCCGCTGACCGGTCGCCCCCGCCGCGATCCCGTCGCCGCCGCAGACGTTGATCGCGCTGGACGAGCCGGGTGGCGCACGGGGCCACCGGAGCAGCAGTCAGTCGACCGGTTTGTTGCCCGCCGGCTTGGTCAGGTACCACACCAGCACGGCGGCGAGCAGGGCCAACAGCACCACCCCGCCGGAGACCCCACCGCCGTCCTCGGTGGAGCTCCGCCCGGTCACCCCGAAGTAGATCACCGCGAGGCCGGCGACCACCGCCAGAAACGTCCGCATTCCTCGGTCCTTCACGCCCCGCACGGTACGAGCACCCGCCCTGCCGGGCCGGGCGATCAGACCCGGTTCCCCCTTCCGGGCGACGCCGACGGACCGGGCGGGTCCACCGCGCCGACCGCCGGGGCGGGATGGGTCCGCCCGGTCAGTCGGTCTCCAGGTCGTCCAGGGAGATGGCGTGGGTCATCAACCAGCGGGCCAACGCGGCCATGCCGAACAACCACAGCGGCGCACTCTCGGTGGGGCCGTTGGTGGCGAAGATGGCGAACCGCAGGTCCGGGGCCCGGTACGCCTCGATCCGCCAGCGATGGTTCCGGTCCCGCCAGACCGCCGAAGGGTCCATGGGCGTCACGGTAGGCGACCCGGAGCCACCCGGAGGGCGGTTCGCCGGTGTGCCCGGTCCGGCCGGCCGGCGGGGGCAGGTTCAGCGCCCACCGTCGGGTAGGGCCACCGCCCGGCACCGGGGTCGACGGGGAACGCCGCCGGCTGCGACCCGCGCCGGCTGCCGGCGGGCCCGGCCCACCGGTCAACCCGTCCCGGTCACCTCGCGGGCGTCGTCAGGCAACCGGCGGGTCACCCCACGGCGGTCCAGCAGCTCCAGCAGCGGCACCGCCACCCGACGGGTGGTGTCCAGGGCCTGCCGGGCGGCGCTGAGGGTGAACGGCTGCGGCAGCCGGGCGAGGACCCGCACCGCCTCGTCGGCCGCGTCGGGCAGCAGCACCACGTTGTCCGCCAGCCGTAGCAACGCACCGGCCCGCACGGCCGCACCGACCTCCCGGGGGCCGAGGCCCAGCGCGGCCAGCCGGTCGGCCTGCGGCGCGCGGAACGGGTGGGTGGCGTACTCGCTGCGGACCCGGTCGACCGCGCGGGCCACCGGCTCGGGTAGGCCGCCGGACGCCCCGGTGCCGATCCGGCCGGCCCGCAGCGTCAACGGCGGCCGGACCAACGCCTCCACCAGGGCCCGGTCGGGTAGGCCGAGGCGCTGCCGCAGCGCCTCCACCGGGGCGCCCGCCTCCAACGGGTGCGCGGCCACCCAGGCGGTCACCTCCTCGACCAGTCGTCCGCCCAGCCACCGCCAGTGCCCGGGGTCGGCCAGCCAGTCCCCGGCGACCGGGGCGACTGCGCCGGTGACTCCCATCCGGGTCAGCTCACCGGCCCGGACGAGCCGGCGGCGGCGCAGCTCCCCCGCCAGGTCGGGCTGCCCGTCCAGGTCGGTGAGGACGGTCGCGCGGGCGGCGGCGGCACCGCGTCGGCTCAACGGTGGCGGTGCCACGTCCAGCACGGTCACGCCACCGCAGACGTGGTGCCGCCCCGGATCGCGCAGCACCGCACGGTCCCCGATCAGCAGCGGCAACGGACGGGCCAGCCGCAACCGCACGGTGTCCGCGCCGAGCGGACGGACCCGCGCCGGCACCGCCGCCGACCCGACGTGCAGGGTCAGCGTGACCGGCAGGTCACCGGCCGGGTCGCCGGCCAACCGCACGTCGAGCAGGTCGGTCCGGTGGAACTCACCGGGGGTGAGCAGGGCGTCGCCCCGGCCGAGCCGGTCCCGGGGCACCCCGCGCAGGTTGACCGCCACCCGGGACACCGCGGCGACCCGAGACGCGGCCGTCCCGAGCCGGTGCAGGCCCCGGACCCGGACCGGTTCGCCGGTGGTGGCGAGCGCCACCTGGTCACCGACGTGCAGCTCACCACCGCCGAGGGTGCCGGTGACCACCGTGCCGCTGCCCCGGATGGTGAATGCCCGGTCGATCCACAGCCGCACCGGCCCGTCGGTGCGCGGCGGGGGCAGCCGGGCCACCAGCCGGCCCAGGGCGGCGCGCAGCTCGGGCAGGCCGACACCGGTGACGGCGCTGACCGCCACCGACTCGACCGCGCCCAGCGACGTCGCGGCGAGCCGCGCACGGGCCTGCGCCGCCGCCGGTCCCGGGTCGGCCAGGTCCGCCCGGGTCACCACCAGCAGCCCGTGGGACACCCCGAGGGCGTGCAGGGCGGCCAGGTGCTCGGCCGACTGCGGCATCCAGCCCTCGTCGGCGGCGACCACGACCAACGCCGCCGGCACCGGTCCCACCCCGGCGAGCATGTTCGGCACGAACCGCTCGTGCCCGGGCACGTCGACGAACGCGACCGTGTCACCGGTGGGCAGGGCGGTCCAGGCGAAGCCGAGGTCGATGGTCATCCCCCGGCGGCGTTCCTCGGCCCACCGGTCCGGTTCCATCCCGGTCAACGCCCGGACCAGGGTGGACTTGCCGTGGTCGACGTGCCCGGCGGTCGCGACGACGTGCATCTCAGTCGGCCACCCGCAGCACCACGTCGCGCACCGTGTCGTCGGCGTCGGCGGGTACGCAGCGCAGGTCCAGCAGCAGCCGGCCCCGGACCACCCGGCCCAGCACCGGCGGGTCGCCCTGCCGCAGGGCGGCGGCGTACCGCTCGGGCAGGCTCAGCGCCCACGAGTCCAGCTCGACGCCCGGGGCGCCGCCCCCACCGACGACGGCGACGCTGGGCACCACCTCGGCTTTGTGTCCCTCGGCACCGAGGGCGTCGCGCAGCCGTTCGCAGCGGTCCCGCAGCATGGTTGGGTCGGCGTGCAGGGCGGCCCGGGTGGGGGTGGTCGGCCCGTGCAGGGTGGCCGCCAACGCGGCGAGGGTCAGCTTGTCCACCCGCAGCGCCCGGGCCAGCGGATGGCGACGCAACCGGTCGACCAGGTCGGCGTCGCCGAGCAGCAGCCCGGCCTGCGGGCCACCGAGGAGCTTGTCGCCGCTGGCGGTGACCAGGTGTGCCCCGGCGCGCAGGGTGCCCGCCGCGTCCGGCTCGGCGAGCAGCAGCGGGTCGGCGGTGAGCAGGCCGGATCCGATGTCGGCCACCACCGGCACGCCGAGGGTGGCCAGGTCACCGACCCCGACGGCCGAGGTGAACCCGGTGACCACGAAATTGGACGGGTGCACCTTGAGCACGAAACCCGTGGCCGGGCCGACCGCCCGGGCGTAGTCGTCGCGGGTGGTGCGGTTGGTCGTGCCGACCTCGCGCAGGCGGGCACCGGTGCTGGCCAGCAGGTCGGGCAGGCGGAACCCGTCGCCGATCTCCACCAGTTCACCCCGGCTGACCACGATCTCCCGGCCGGCGGCCAACGCGGTCGCGGCGAGCACCAGGGCCGCCGCGCCGTTGTTGACCACGTGCACGGCGGCGGCGTCGGGCACCGCCGCGGCCAGCGCGGCGAGTGCGTCGCGGCCCCGGCGGGCCCGCCGACCGGTGCCGAGGTCCAGTTCCACGTCGGTGCAGCCGGCGGCGGCGACCAGCGCGTCGACGGCGGCCGGGGACAGGGGGGCCCGCCCGAGGTTGGTGTGCAGCACCACCCCGGTGGCGTTGAGCACCGCCCGGGGCCCGGGGGCGGGCAGGTCGGTGAGGACGGCGTCGCGTACCTCGTCGGGGGTGATCTCACCGTGGCGGGCCCGCTGCTGGGCGCGGGCGACGGCGACCTTCACCCGGGCCCGGCCGAGGGTGGCCACCGCAGCGGCCACCGCCGGATCGGCCAACAGCACGTCGGTACGCGGCACCCGCCGTCGCGGATCGACCGCCGCCTCGCCCATGCGTGTCAGCTCCCCCGGTGGTTGGCGGAGACGGACGGGAATCGAACCCGCCTGGCCCGGATCCCGGACCACACCAGCTTTGAAGGCTGGGAGGGGCACCAGCCGCCTGAACGCCTCCGCCCCCGAGTCAACCACAGCGCCACCCCGACGGCGCGGTGAGGTGTCAGACCTGCTCCGACCGGCGACGGATCCGTTCCCGCTGCGGCAGGACCGTGTACTTCGGGTCCCGCGCCGAGGCCACCCCGCCGTGGAAGATGCCGAACCGGGTGGCCACCGAAGCGGCCAGCAGCGCGGTGCCGGACAACGCGGACACCACCCGGCTGCGCCGGCCGGCCAGCGCCCCGACCACCCCGGCGGCGGTGAGCAGGCGACCCGCGCGCAGCAGCCGACCCGCCCTACCCAGCCGGTAGGGCTCACTGAGCAGACCCAGCCGGGTTTCCACCGAGTGCGCACCCCACAGTTCCAGGGCGGCCCCGGCCACCGCCATCCGGCGGGCCGGCCCGGCCTGGGCACAGGGCGCGGCGAGCAATCCCACACCGGCGCCGCTGGCCAGCGCGCTGCCCGCGAAGATGGTCGGCAGCTCCGGGTACGCCTCGTGCCAGGACGGCACCGCCGTCCCGGCCAGCAGCACCCCGGTGTACGTGGCCAGCGCGGGCGCGACGGCGGCGGCGGCCAGCCCGGCGACCTGCCCGGCCGGCGGCAGCAGTCGACGGGCCAGTCCGGACACCCCGCCCCCGGGCAGCAGCCGGGCGCCCTCGGCGACGGCGGCGAGCCCGGCGGCCGGGCCGTACGCGGTGAGGATCCAGGTGCCCACCGACATCGGCGAGGTCGGTTTCGCCACCCGCAGCATGTGGTGGAACCGGGCCGGCCGGCCCAGGTCGTTGACCAGGAAGTACGCGCTGGCGGTGACCGCGCCCAACGCGGTGACCCGGCCGGCCCGCCGCAACGCCGGCCGGCCGGTGAGCTGCCCCCCGGCGGCCAGCAACGACGACCCGGCGGCCAGCCCACCGGTGAACAGGTAAGCGGCGATGTCCCACCGCCACACCGGGGCCTTGAGGATCGGCCGGCCGTAGTAGGAGGTGAACTCCGCCTCCGGGACGCGCAGCTCCTCGCCGCCGCGCCCACCCCGGCCACGCCGCCGCGCCACCGGCGGCACGTCCCGGGCGGCACCGGCGCGTCGGCCGAACCCGGGGCGCCGGCCGGGTGCGCACCCTCGGCCGGTCCGGCACCGACCTTCGGGCCGTGGCCGAGCCGTACCGAGGAGCGCTGCGGCCGGAACACACCGTCGGCGGCGAGCCGGGCGCGGAAGCCCCGGAACCGCTCCCCCACCGGAATCCGGCCGGCGGTCACGACGACCCTCCGACGAACGCGGCGACGGCCGCCGCCGTCATGGCCAACGCGGCGAGCCCCGCCCGCCGCCACATCCGGGGCAGGTCCCGGGTGGTGACCACCGGGTCCGGGGGCAGGCCGTACACCTCGGGCTCGTCGAGGAGCAGGAAGAACGCGCCGTCGCCACCGACGCCGTCGGTCGGGTCGTGACCGTACAGCCGGGCCTCCGGGACGCCCCGGTCGTGCAGCGTGGCGACCCGCTGCGCGGCCCGCTCCCGCAGCTCGTCGAGGGGGCCGTACTGGATGGACTCGGTCGGGCAGGCCTGGGCGCAGGCCGGGGTCATCCCCGCGCCGAGCCGGTCGTAGCACAGCGTGCACTTCCACGCCCGGCCGTCGCCCTTACGCTGGTCGATCACCCCGTAGGGGCAGGCGGAGATGCAGTAACCGCAGCCGTTGCAGATGTCCTCCTGCACCACCACCGTGCCGAACTCGGTGCGGAACAGCGACCCGGTGGGGCAGACGTCCAGGCAGGCGGCGTGGGTGCAGTGCTTGCAGACGTCCGACATCATCAGCCAGCGGAAGTCGGTGCGGGTCTCCACACCGGTGTCCCGGCCGGGTGGCGCGGCCCCGGGCATGCCGAGAAACCGGGTGCCCGTGCCGCCGGCGCCACCCGCCGACGCACCGACGGTGCCACCCGGCGCGGTGGCCATCCGGGCGGCGGCGTCGGCGTCGCCCGGGGGTACGCCCGGTTCGGTGCCGCTGGTGCCGGTCGTGCCGGCGGCGACCGCCGCCGACGTCGCGCCGGCCGAAGCACCGGTCGGGTTCCCGGCGAACGGGGCGGTGCGGTGCCCGGCCGGCACCGGCTGCTCGACGAAGGCCACGTGCCGCCAGGAGTTCGCGGTCAACGCGCCGGTGTTGTCGTACGACATGCCGAGCAGGTCGAAGCCGGACTCGGGGACGGCGTTCCACTCCTTGCAGGCCACCTCGCACGCCTTGCAGCCGATGCAGACGCTGGTGTCGGTGAAGAACCCCATCCGGGGGCCGGCAGCCGTCCAGCCCGCGTCCGGGGCCGGATCGAGCGGGCCGTAGAGGCTGTTGCCGTCAGGCATGGTCGGCGCCCTTCTCCCGTGGCCCGTCGTCGCTGCGACCCGCCGGCCGCAGCACCGGGGTCGTCACCGTCGGCGGGCGTTCCCCGGGCACGATCCCGGCCCGTCGACGGTAGTCCTCGACCAGGTCCCGCAACACCGGGCCGGTCGGTCGCCGGCCCGGCCGGACGTCGCAGGTGCCGACCTTGCTCTCCTGAATGAGCACGTTCGGGTCCAGGGTGATGCCGAACAGGTCGTTGGCCGAGTCGCCGGTGACCAGCCCCTCGTAGCCGAAGTGGTATGGCAGCCAGAGCTGGTGGATGATCCGACCGTCCACCCGCAGCGGGGTGAGCCGGTCGGTGACCAGCACCTTCGCCTCGATCACCGCCCGGCCGCTGATCAGGTGCGCCCAGCCGAGGTGGGTCAGCCCCGTCTCGGCGGCCAACTCCGGGGACACCTCCACGAACATCTCCGGTTGCAGCTCCGCCAGTGGACGCACCGTACGGCTCATCGCCCCGGCGGTGTGGTGCTCGGTGAGCCGGCTGACCGTGAACACGTACGGGAAGACCTGGCTGTGTTCCTGCGGTGGGCTCGGGTTCACCGAGTTCACCGGGTGGGCGTACACCTTGCGGGTCGGGTTGGCCTGCTGGCCGTAGAGCGGGTTGCGCAGCGGCGACTCCGCCGGCTCGTAGTGCGTCGGCAGCGGACCGTCGAGCACCCCGCTCGGCGCGTACAGCCAACCCTTGCCGTCGGCCTGCATGATGAACGGATCGTCGCCGGCCAGCGCCGCCGGGCCGGACGCCCCCTGCGGCGGCCGGTACGTCGGCGGTTTCGTCCGCTCGAAGTCCGGCACGTCGTGACCGGTCCACTCGCCGGCCTGCGGGTCCCACCAGACGTACTTCTTGCGCTCGCTCCACGGGCGGCCCTGCGGGTCGGCCGACGCCCGGTTGTAGAGGATGCGCCGGTTCGCCGGCCACGCCCAGCCCCACTCGGCGGCGACCCAGTCCTGTTCGTGCCGGGACCGGCGGCGGGCGGCCTGGTTGACCCCGTCGGCGTAGACGCCGGAGTAGATCCAGCAGCCCACGGCGGTGCTGCCGTCGTCCTTCGCCTCGGTGAACGAGGACAGTGGACGGCCGGTGGACACGTCGTACCCGTTGATCTCGCGCAGCACCGCCTCGGCGCTCGGCTCGTCGTGCGGGCCGTCGGTGGGGTAGTCCCAGGCCAGGTCGAGCAGGGCGCGGTCGCGGCGGTGGGGGGAACCGGCCAGCCGCTCCCGCAGCCGCCGCCCCAGGTGGTAGAAGAACCACAGCTCGGAGCGGGCGTCGCCCGGTGGCTCGACGGCCTTCTCCCGCCACTGCAACAGCCGCTGGGTCTGGGTGAAGGTGCCCTCCTTCTCCACGTGCGAGGCCGCCGGCAGGAAGAACACCTCGGTGCGGCACTCGGTCGGGACGATCTCGCCGGTGGCCACCTCGGGGCCGTTCTTCCAGAACGTGGCGCTCTCGATCATGAACAGGTCGCGGACCACCAGCCAGTCCAGGTTGGCCATGCCGAGCCGCTGCGCCCGCCCGTGCGCCGAGCCGACAGCCGGGTTCTGGCCGAGCAGGAAGTACCCCTTGATCTTGCCGTCGATCATGTTGAGCACCTGCTGGTAGGTGCCGTGGTCGCCGGTCATCCGGGGCAGGTGGTCATAGCAGAAGTCGTTGTCCGGGGTCGCCGCGTCCCCCCAGTACGCCTTCAACAGGCTCGCCGCGTACGCCCGCGCGTCGCCCCAGAAACCCTTCTGCCCGGGGTGGCGGATGCTGTCCACCCAGTCGTCGAACGTCGGGTGGTCGGCGTGGTGCGGCATCGGCAGGTAACCGGGCAGCAGGTTGAACAGCGTCGGGATGTCCGTGGAGCCCTGGATGCTGGCGTGCCCGCGCAACGCCAGGATGCCGCCGCCCGGCCGGCCCATGTTGCCCAGCAGCAACTGGATGATCGCCCCGGTGCGGATGTACTGCACACCGACGCTGTGCTGGGTCCAGCCCACCGAGTAGACCAGTGCGCCGGTGCGGTCCCGGCCCGAGTTCTCCGTCCAGGCCCGCGCCAGCTCCAGGAACTTGTCCCGGGGGATGCCGCAGACCCGCTCCACCATCTCCGGGGTGTAGCGGGCGAAGTGCCGGCGCAGGATCTGGTAGACGCAACGTGGATGTTGCAGGGTCTCGTCCCGCTGGGTCTGCCCGTGCACCTGCGCGCCGTGCGACTCGTGCCGCAGGCCGGCCGCGTTGTCGCGTTCCTTGGCGGTGTGCCCGTTGCCGGAGTCCCCCTCGTGCCCGGCGTACTGCCAGCTGGTCTCCACGTAGCTGTCGGTGTTCGGGTCGTAGCCGGAGAACAGGCCGTCGCCGTCCTCGGTGTCGGCGAACTGCTCGCTGACGATCGTCGCCGCGTTCGTGTACGCCAGCACGTACTCCCGGAAGTCCAGCTCGTTGTCCAGGATGTAGCGCACCACGCCGCCGAGCAGGGCGATGTCGGTGCCCGCCCGGATCGGCAGGTAGGTGTCGGCGACCGCGCTGGTGCGGGTGAACCGGGGATCGACGTGGAAGACCTTCGCACCGCGCCGTTTGGCCTCCATGACCCACTGGAAGCCCACCGGATGGGCCTCGGCCATGTTCGAGCCCTGGATGACGATGACGTCAGCGTTGGCGAGGTCCTGTTGGAAGTCCGTCGCGCCACCGCGACCGAAGCTGGCCCCCAGACCGGGGACGGTGGCGGAGTGTCAAATGCGGGCCTGGTTCTCGATCTGGAGCGCCCCCATCGCGGTGAACAGCTTCTTGATGAGGTAGTTCTCCTCGTTGTCCAGCGTCGCCCCACCCAGGCTGGAGATGCCCAGCGTGCGGTGCAACGGCCGGCCGTCGCTGTCGACGTCCTCCCAGGTCTGCTCGCGGGCGGCGAGGATCCGGTCGGTGATCATGTCGAGCGCGGTGTCGAGGTCGAGGTCCTCCCACTCGGTGGAATACGGTCGCCGGTAGCGGACCGTGGTCTGCCGCAGCGGGCTGGTGACCAGGCTCCTGCTGGCCGAGCCCTTCGGGCAGAGCCGCCCCCGGGAGATCGGGCTGTCCGGGTCGCCCTCGATCTGGGTGACCCGGTCGTCGGAGACGTACACCCGCTGCCCGCAGCCGACCGCGCAGTACGGGCAGACCGAGCGGGCCACCCGGTCGGCGGTCTCGGTGCGGGCGGTCAGCCCGGCGGAGCGGTCCGACTGCGCCGCCGCGCCCCGGCCGAGCGGGTCGGTGCCGGTGAGCTGGCGGTAGACCGGCCAGCCCGCGATGAAGGTACGCAGACCCACTGCGCTCCTCCCTCCCCGGCATGAACCGACCCTCTGAACATAGGCCAGCGCGGCGGAGGATGCGACCCGGTGCGGGGATCTCCACGCACCGATACGGCGCTGCCCCCGACCGGACCGGTCGGGGGCAGCGCCGTACCGCGATGGCGGAGCGCCGATGTGCATGTCGCCTCTCGGCGCGTGGCGCAACGCGGCTCCAGCCGAACGGAACTCCGCGACGGCAATTCAGGTGAGGCCCGGGGACACTGGACACACCGACGCTCCTGCCGCCAGCTTACCCCGCCGGGCCCTTCCGCGCGCCCGTCGCGGGCACCGGCGGCGGCGGTTCGTCGGAAGCCACGCACCTGAGCTGGTCGAACCGGCGTTACCCTGACACCATGCAGGCCACCCTGGCGACCGCCCCCCACCTGGCCCGGCCGGGCCGACCGGTGGTGGTGGCGCGCACCCTGGCGGAGCTGACCGGCCCCACCAGCGGGGTGGTGGAGCTGCCGGTCCGGCTGATGTGGAGCAGCGAACGCACCTTCGACCTGGCCGAACCGGACGATCTGCTCTGGTTGTACGAGAACGTGCTGCGGGAGACCACCCGCGCCGACGACCTGCGGGCGCTGATCGACGGGCGCACCCTGCGCCGGGTGTGGCGGCGGCTCAACCTGCCCCGGGGGGTACGGGCGGCCTGGGAGAGCCGACACCGGGGCCTGCGGACCGCGTGACCCACCTGCACGACTTCTACCGGGAGGTCGCCCGGGTCGCGCTCACCGCGGCCGGGCCGCACCGGTTCGTCCTCGGCGGCGGGGTGGCCTGGGCGGCGCACGGTCTGGTCACCCGGCCCACCGAGGACGTCGACCTGTTCGCCGACGTGGAGGGGGCGGCCGCCGCGGCGGCGGCGGAGGTGTGCGCCGCGTTGGAACAGGCCGGGTACACGGTCGCGCCGGCCGACCCGGACAGCGACCTCGGTGACCTGTTCGAGGGCTTCGACCGGGACATCCGGGACTTCGTCGTCGGCCGGGACGACCGGCGGATCCGGCTCAGCCTGGCCCGGCTCGACCGGTACCGCTCACCGGTGGTGATGGACCTCGGCCCGGTGATGGACCTGCGCGACCTGATCGCCAACAAGACCGCCGCCCTGGTCAACCGCCGGGAGGCCCGCGACTACATCGACGTCGCCGCCGCGCTGGCGCAGTACCCGGTCGACGAGCTGCTGGCGCTGGCCCGGCAGGTGGACCCGGCGCTGGTCGACGAGGACGTCCGGGCCGCCGGCCGCTACCTGGACCGGCTGCCGGACCGCCGGCTCGCCCGCTACGGCCTGGACCCGGCGCAGATCGCGCAGGTCCGCCGCCGGATGGCCGGCTGGCCCCGCTGAGCGTCCGCCGCCGGCCCGTGCCACGGGGCGCGGGCCGGCGGTCGGCAGGCCGGGCCGGGTGCGCGCGGGTGGGCAGCTCACCTGGTGAAGCGGCCGCCGGTGACGCCGAGGATCTCCCCGGTGACGTAGCTGGACTCCTGGGAGGCGAAGAAGACGTACGCCGGGGCCAACTCGGCGGGTTGCCCGGCCCGGCCCAGCGGGGTGTCGGTGCCGAACTTCTCCACCTTCGCAGGTGGCATGGTCGCCGGGATCAGCGGCGTCCAGATCGGGCCCGGGGCGACCGCGTTGACCCGGATGCCCCGGTCGGCGAGCTGCGCCGCGAGACCCTTGGTGAAGTTCGCGATGCCCGCCTTGGTGGTGGCGTAGTCCAGCAGCGGCGGCGACGGGTCGAACGCCTGGATCGAGGTGGTGTTGATGATCGTCGCGCCCTCCTTCAGGTGCGGCACGGCGCTGCGGCAGAGCCAGAACATGGCGTACAGGTTGGTCTTCATCACCCGGTCGAACTGCGCGGTGCTGATCGACGTGATGCCGTCGTCCTGGGCCATCTGGTAGGCCGCGTTGTTGACCAGGATGTCCAACCCGCCGAGGTCGGTGACGGTCCGGTCGACCAGGTCGCGGCAGTGCTGCTCGTCGGTCAGGTCGGTGCGCACCGCCACGCCCCGCCGGCCGGCCTCCTCGATCAGCCGCACCGTCTCCCGGGCGTCGGCGTCCTCCTCCTCGTCGAGGTAGGAGACGACGACGTCGGCGCCCTCCCGGGCGAAGGCGATCGCCACCGCCCGACCGATACCCGAGTCGCCGCCGGTGATCAGGGCCCGCTTGCCCGTCAACCGGTCGCTGCCCCGGTACGACGTCTCCCCGTGGTCGGGCGCCGGGCCCATCCGGTCGGTCCGGCCGGGAGCCGACTGCTGCTGGGCCGGCTGACCATCCTGGTGGCCGTACTGCTCGGTGGGGTCCTGCGGGGTGTACTGGTCCTGGCTCACCGTGCCGCTCCCTGCCTGGTTTGGTCCGTTCTGGGTCCCTGGCTGACCTACCCCGACCGGTACGCCGGAAACAACAGTCGGACCCGACGGTGGAACCGGATGTGACAGGGAGATGGCCGGTGGGGTCGGTGTGGTGAAACACCCCCGACCACTGTGGCGGGAGCGACGGCTGCTCGTTATGGTGCGCAGCGGCGCCCCACGAGGCGCGTCCACCCCCGATGGAAGGCATTTTTCATGACCTCCTCCTCCGGCGCGTCGCGCCGCCAGGTGCTGGCCGTCGCCGCCGCCGCGGCGACCGCCCCGCTGATCGCCGGCGGGCCCGCCCAGGCGGCCCAGCGGCAGGGCCCGCAGGGTGCGAAGACCTGGGACCTGACCGTCCTGGGCACCTCGGACACCCACGGCAACGTCTACAACTGGGACTACTACCGCGACGCCGAGTTCGACGACAGCAAGCACAACGACGTCGGCATCGCCAAGCTCGCCACCCTGGTCAACCAGATCCGCGCCGAGCGGCGGGGCCGGGCCACCCTGGTCCTCGACGCCGGCGACACCATCCAGGGCACCCCGCTGGCCACGTACTACGCCAAGCAGGAGCCGATCACCGTCACCGGCGCGACGCACCCGATGGCCCGCGCGATGAACATCCTGCGGTACGACGCCGTGACGCTGGGCAACCACGAGTTCAACTACGGGCTGCCGCTGCTGGCGACCTGGATCGACCAGCTGGGCTTCCCGGCGCTGGCCGCGAACGCGGTGAACGCCCGCACCGGCAAGCCGGCGTTCCGGCCGTTCGTGCTCAAGCGGGTGCGGCCCGGTGGGCCCGGGACGCCGACGCTGACCGTGGGCATCCTCGGCCTGACCAACCCCGGCGTGGCCATCTGGGACAAGGGCAACGTGGAGGGCAAACTGCTCTTCCCGGGCATGGTGGAGACCGCCGCGAAGTGGGTGCCGGTCATGCGGCAGCGGGGTGCCGACCTGGTCATCGTCTCCGCCCACGGTGGCGACAGCGGCACCTCCAGCTACGGCCCGGAGCTGCCCAACGAGAACCCGGTGGCGCTGATCGCCCAGCAGGTCCCCGGCATCGACGCGATCCTGTTCGGCCACGCCCACAACGAGGTGGTGGAGAAGTTCGTCACGAACACCGCCACCGGGGCGCAGGTGCTCACCGCCGAACCCTCCAAATGGGGCCAGCGGCTGACCCGGATGGACTTCACCCTGACCCGGGAGCGGGGCCGCTGGAAGGTCGTCGGCAAGGGCGCCACCATGCTCAACACCAACACCGTGGTCGAGGACCCCAAGGTGCTCGCCGCCGTGCGGGGCCAGCACGCCAAGACGGTCGGCTACGTCAACACGGTGGTCGCCCGGTCCACGCAGGAACTGTCCGCCGCCGAGTCACGCTACCGGGACACCCCGATTCTGGACTTCATCAACCACGTCCAGACCGAGGTGGTCACCGCCGCGCTCACCGGTGGCCCGTACGCGGCGCTGCCGGTGCTGTCGATCGCCGCGCCGTTCAGCCGCACCGCCGTCTTCCCGCAGGGTGACGTGCGGATCCGTGACGTCGCCGGGCTGTACGTCTACGACAACACCCTGGAGGCGGTGGTGCTCACCGGCGCCGAGGTGAAGGCGTACCTGGAGTTCTCGGCGAAGTACTTCACCACGCTGCCGGTCGGCGCACCGGTCGACCCGGCGACGATCAGCGACCCGGCCGTGCCGGACTACAACTACGACGTGATCTCCGGGCTGGACTACGACGTCGACGTCTCCCGGCCGGTCGGTCAGCGGATCACCCGGCTGGTGCTGCCCGGCACCGACACCCCGGTCGCCGCCGACGCGCAGTTCGTCGTCGCGGTGAACAACTACCGGCGCAGCGGCGGCGGGAACTTCCCCGGCATCGTGAAAACCCAGGTCTACAACGCGCAGCAGGAGATCCGTCAGCTGCTCATCGACTGGGCGCAGGCCCGGGGCACCATCGACCCGGCCGACTTCTTCGTGCCGAACTGGCGGCTGGTCCGGGCCGGCGTGCCGGTGTTCTGAGCCACCCCGGCCGGCGACTGCCACACCCGACGGGTCCCGGGGTGCCACCCCGGGGCCCGTCGCGCCGTTCAGCCGCCCGAACGCAGGTCCTGCTCGTGCCGGCCGGGGGTCGGGTCGGGCTGGTAGCGGGGCGGCTCGGTCTCGGTCGACGTCGTCCGGTCCTCGGGTCGGACCGGCGGCGGCAACTCGCCGAAGCGCATGTGCCGCAGCAACGCGTGCTGCTCGTCGGTGAACGGTTCGCTCATGACGCTCAGTGTGCACCCGGCATCAAGGCCGGCGGGAGGGGTAAGCGGGCGGTTCCGTCGGCGACGAGAGGACGAAACCATGCGTGCGGTACGGATGACCGCCCCCGGGGTGCTCGAACAGGTGCAGGTGCCGACGCCGACGCCCGGCCCCGGCGAGGTGCTGGTACGCGTCGGCGCGGTCGGCGCCTGCCACTCCGACCTGCACATCCTCGACGCCGGGCCGGGGGTCTTCCCCACCCCGATCACCCTCGGCCACGAGATCGCCGGCACCGTGGACACCCTCGGCGACGGCGTCACCGGCTGGTCCGCCGGGGAGCGGGTAGCCGTCTACGGGATCATCGGCTGCGGCACCTGCCGGGGCTGCCTGCGGGGCCGGGAGAACCAGTGCCGCACCGTGCCGGTGGGCGGGATCGGGCTCAGCCGTGACGGTGGGCTGGCCGAGCACGTGGTGGTGCCCGCCTCCCGGCTGCTGCCCGTCGGTGACCTGGAGCTGACCCAGGCCGCGCCGCTGACCGACGCCGGGCTGACCCCCTACCACGCGATCGAGCTGGCCCGGCCGGTGCTGCGGCCCGGGACGTCGGTCGTGGTGATCGGCATCGGCGGCCTGGGGCACATGGCGGTGCAGATCCTCGCCGCCACCACCGCCGTGCGGATCATCGCGGTGGACAGCAACGTCGCCGCCCTCGACCTGGCCACCCGGGTCGGCGCGCACCACGTGGTGCCGGCCGGCGCGGACACCGTCGAGCGGATCCGGGAGCTCGTCGGCCCGGCACCCGACGGCGCGGACGTGGTCATCGACTGTGTCGGGGTGGACGCCACCCTCACCACCGCCCGTGACGTCGTGGCCACCGGTGGCCGGCTGCTGCTGGTGGGCCTGGGCGGCGGCACCATGCCGGTGCGGCCGGTCGCCGACGAGCCGCCCACCGTGCCGTTGGAGACCAGCGTCGAGGTCCCGTTCTGGGGCACCCGGGCCGAACTCCAGGAGGTGATCGCCCTGGGCCGGGCCGGGCTGCTCACCGCCGACGTGCAGACCTTTCCGCTGGAACGCGCCCCGGAGGCGTACGACCTGCTGCGCGCGGGTGAGATCCACGGCCGCGCGGTGATCGTGCCCTGAGCGGCGGCGTAGGTGGTGCGGTCAGTGGCCGACGCCGGGGGCCGGCGGCTGCCCGCCGCCCCGGGCGGGCAGCCGGTCCAGCAGGGCCAGGGTCGCGCGCACCGGCCCCCGGTCCAGGGTCCGGTCGAAGCTGGACCGGCCCTGGCAGAACCGGACGAACATCGCCCAGCCGGCCGGGGTCGCCAGGAAGGCGTGGCACACCTCGGGGCGACGGGCGAAGGTCTGCAGCAACCGGTGCCCGGCGCGCATCGACGGCACCAGCCGCTCGTGCACGTCCCGGGGGTAGCGGTCCAGGTCACCGGCGGCGACCGCCGCACCGGCCAGCGTCCCGGACCGCAGCGCGTAGCTGATTCCCTCCCGGGTCCACGGCTCCAGCAGG
This sequence comes from Micromonospora sp. CA-248260, assembly GCF_050942205.1. Lineage (NCBI taxonomy): Bacteria > Bacillati > Actinomycetota > Actinomycetes > Micromonosporales > Micromonosporaceae > Micromonospora > Micromonospora sp. CA-248260. Next base: position 3,558,816 of record NZ_CP192021.1, read on the forward strand.
CCCGCCGCGTCCCCGGCCACCAGCACCCGACCGTGGCGCAGTGGCGCGTCGTCGGCCCGGCAGCGGGTCAGGTGCCCGGAGTCGTGCTCGGCGGCCACCTGAGCCAGGCCCAACCGGTCGAGGAAGCTGTGCAGGTAGGCGCGGGTCCGGTCGCCCTCGCCGCGGGCGCCGATCACCCCGACGGTGAGCACGTCGCCCTTGGGGAACACCCAGCCGTACGCGCCGGGGAACGGGCCCCAGTCCAGCAGCAGCCGCCCCCGCCAGCGGGCCGCCTCGGCGGGTGACACCGGCAACTCCCGTTCCAGACCCAGATCCACCTGGCGGAACCGGACGCCCACGTGCCGGGCGGTCACCCCGGCGGAGCCGTCCGCCCCGATCACCGTGCGGGCGGTCAGGGTGGTGCCGTCGGCCAGTCTGACGCGTACCCCGTCGGGGTCCTGGTCGAGGGCGCGCACGGCGACGCCCTCGCGGACCTCGGCCCCGGCGGACACCGCCGCCGCGCGCAGCCGGTCGTCGAACTCGTCGCGGCGCACCATCGTCACCAGGGGTGTGCCGTGCCGGCGGGTGAAGCCCCACCGGCCGTCCCGGGTGAAGGTGACCCGGTCGACCCGGTCGTGCGCCGGCACCTCGATGCGGCCGGCCACCATCGACAGCGAGGTGCCGATCAGGCCACCCCCGCAGGTCTTGTAACGGGGGTGCACGGCCCGGTCCAGCACCAGCGTCCGCACCCCGGCCGCCGCGGCCTCCCGGGCCGCGCTGAGCCCGGCCGGCCCGGCGCCGACCACGACGAGATCCCAGATGATCATGCCGGTCAGCCTAGGGCACCCGGCCCCGCGCCGAGGGGTACGACCGGCCGTGCGGCAGGCATTGTCGGGTGGCCAGTGGGTAGACCGCGTCACCCGGACCGCCCGACCGGTCGGCCGGGCCCACGGCAAGGAGGGCACCATGCAGCAGGTACGTCTGTCGGAGGTCGAGGTGCGCGTCTACGAGGCGGTCAGCGTGCTGGAGACCCGCAGCCAGGTTCCCTACCCCGACCTGATCGCCGAGGAGGCGGGGCTGGCCGAGCAGGACGTCCACGCGCCGCTGCGCCAGCTCACCGAGAAGGGCCTGCTGCACCGGGAGGACTCGCCGCTGGCCGGGCTGGACTTCGGCCCCCGCTGGTGCGCCCGCCAGCCGGCGTGAGCGCAGTCGCGCCCCGCCGGCCGGCCGGGTCGGGCACCGGTTTGCCGCACCGTCCCCCGGGTAGCGCTGCGGCATGCCCGATCACCGGTCCGTACGGGATCATCGGTGCGTGCCCGATCGCCGTCACGCGCCAGATCGCCGGTCCGTGGTGACAGCGACGGACGACCGCCGCCGTTGGCAGGCCCTCGGGGTCGGCCTGGTCGCGGCGTTCATGACGCTGCTGGACGTCAGCATCGTCAACGTCGCCATCCCGTCGATGGACCGGTCGTTGCAGGCCAGCCCCAGCGACCTGCAGTGGGTGCTGTCCGGCTACGCGCTGACCTTCGGGCTGGTCCTGGTGCCGGCCGGCCGGTTCGGCGACGCCCGGGGTCGACGTAACGCCTTCGTGGTCGGGGTCGCCCTGTTCACGCTCACCAGCGCACTGGCCGGGCTCGCCCAGTCCCCGACCTGGCTGGTCGCCGCCCGACTTCTGCAGGGCGTCGCCGCCGGGGTGGTCAACCCGCAGGTGACCGGCCTGATCCAGCAGCTGTTCCGGGGCGCGGAGCGGGGTCGCGCGTTCGGCCTGCTCGGCGCCGTCATCGGCATCTCCACCGCCGTCGGTCCGCTGCTGGGCGGCCTGCTCATCCAACTCGGCGGCGAGGACCACGGCTGGCGGTGGGTGTTCTTCGTGAACGTGCCGGTGGGGGTGCTCGCCGTGCTGCTCGGCTGGCGGCTGCTGCCCACCCGGGCCGCCGGCCGGCTCGACCGGCACCGGCTCGACCCGGTCGGGGTGCTGCTGCTCGGGGCCGGTGTGACACTCCTGCTGCTGCCGTTGGTGCAGCGGGAACAGTGGCCCAGCCCGTGGAAGTGGGCGCTGATCCCCGCCGGGCTGGTCGTCCTGGTCGCCTTCGGACTCTGGGAGCGCCGCTTCGGCCGCACCCGGACACCGCTGTTCGACCTGGGACTGTTCCGGTTGCGGTCGTACACCATCGGCGCGGTCATCGCGCTCATCTACTTCGGTGGCTTCACCGCGATCTTCTTCATCTTCACCCTCTACCTCCAGAACGGTCTCGGCTACCGGGCGCTGACCGCCGGCCTGGCGATCACCCCGTTCGCCCTCGGCTCGGCGCTCGCCGCCGCCCTCGGTGGCCGGCTGGTCACCCGGTTCGGCCGGCCGCTGGTCGGGCTCGGGCTGGTCATGGTGCTGGTCGGGCTCGGCGGGGTGGTGTTCGTGCTGCGCGGCGACCCGCACGGCTCGATTCCGCTGCTCACCGCGCTGCCGCTGCTGCTCGCCGGGCTCGGCAGCGGCCTGGTGATCACCCCGAACCAGACGTTGACCCTGTCCGAGGTGCCGGTGCCGCAGGCGGGCAGCGCGGCCGGAATGTTGCAGACCGGTCAGCGGATCGGTTCGGCCGCCGGCATCGCCGCCGTCGGCGCGTTGTTCTTCTCGTCGCTGGCCAGCACCGACGGTCAGTGGGCCGCCGCGTTCCGGCATTCCCTGCTGCTGGCCATGGGCATCGTCGCGTTGGCGTTGGTCGCCGCGGCGACCGACATCGTGCTGAACCACCGCGCCGCGCACCACCGCTGAGCCCGCCGACCCGACGTCGCACCCGGGGGGACGCCCCGACGTGACGCGCCGACGCCGACCGGCCGGTCCCGTGACGGGAACCGGCCGGTCGGCGCTGCGTCAACTGGTCACCAGTGCTGCTGGACGAGGTCCGCGGCCTGCTGCTCCCACTGGGCGTACGCGTACGGGTAGGCCGAGACCTGCACGGTCTGCGCGGCGGTGGTCAGCGGCAGGTCCTCCCAGCCGGGCACGTTCTTCAGCGCGGAGAAGAACGCCCGGGAGGCGTACCGCGGGTCGGTGATCTGCTCCGGGCTGCCCCACCCCGACGACGGGCGCTGCTGGAACAGTCCCTGCGAGTCGTGGTCGTTGTAGGCGCCGAGGTGCCCCAGGTTGTACAGCTTCGACTCCTGCAACGAGGTGGCCACGCCGATCACGGCGCCGCGCTCCCCCACGCCGGTCCGCTTGGCCTCGGCGATGATCGCCTTGGCGTTGGCGACCTGCGCGTCGTCGAGCGGGACGCGGGACTGGGCGCCCTCCAGCCCGTGCGGGATGAGTTCGTCGGTGCTCGGCTTGCCGGCCGGCACCTCGGTGGTGGGGCTGCCCGTGGTCAGGCCGGACTCGACGGTGACGCCCTGCCGGCTCTTGCCGGTGGCCAGGTCGATCGCGGCGCGGGCCCCCTGGTGGGGGCCGGTGGTGACGGGGGCGGCCACGGCCGCCGGGCCGAACGCCAGTCCGCCGAGGGCGGCGACGCCGGCGATGCCCAGTGCGGTCCTGCGGTCCTTCGCGATGGCCGGGAGCCATCGAGTGAAGTCCAGCTTCACGATGGTTGCCCTTTCGATCGTGGCGACGCGCTCCGGGGTGAGCGGGCCTCGGGGGAACTCCCACGCCAGCCGGGGTGTGGTGGCCGGCGTATGGGGGACACAACCAGCCGGGCGTGTCGGTCATTCCGGAAATGCCGTGGCCGACCCGGGCTGTGGTCCGGGTCACCGGCAGGCGACTCGCGCGGTCTCATACCGGACAGACGACCCGAATCGCACGACGCGGGTCCGGAGGGGCGTGGCCGTCCGGAGGGGTGTGGGCCGCCCGCGCGCAGGCAGGAGGGCACCGGACGGCTGGCAGCAGGAGCCCAGCGGGCGGACCGGTGCCGGCGTCAGCCGTCGGTGCCGAACCCGTGATCACCACCCGGGCCTGCCCGGCACCGGAGTACGCAGCCTGCTCGGGCAGCCCCAGGGCGTCCCGGAAGAAGGCGACCGCAGCGTCGTAGTCCTCGGCCTCCACCACCAGGCGCAGCTGCCGTACGCCCGGGGGGCGGTTGTCGTCGGTCACCCGGCCGATCCTGGGCCCGCCGGGGCCGGGCGGCGGTGAAGGCCGCCCGGCCGGTGCCGTCAGTGGCCGCGGGTCAGCCACTCCTGCAGGTGGGGGGCCTCCGCGCCGATGGTGGTGTCGTCGCCGTGTCCGGTGTGCACCACCGTGTCCGCCGGCAGGGTGAGCAGGCGGGTCCGGATCGACTCCACGATCGTGGCGAAGTCGCTGTACGACCGCCCGGTGGCCCCCGGGCCACCGGCGAAGAGGGTGTCGCCGGTGAAAACCGCGCCGAGCGACGGGGCGTGGAAGCTGCACGCCCCGGGGCTGTGGCCGGGGGTGTGCAGCACCCGCAGCACCGTGTCCCCGACGGTGATCTCCTGACCGTCGGACAACTCCCCGTCCGGGGCCAGCCCGGGGTGCACCAGATCCCACAGCACCCGGTCGTCGGGGTGCAGCAGGATCGGCGCATCGGTGACCTTGGCCAGCTCGGGGGCGACCCGGACATGGTCGTCGTGGGCGTGGGTCGCGAGGATCGCCACCACCCGGCGGTCGCCGACGGCCCGGCGGATCGTGGCCACGTCGTGCGGGGCGTCGAGGACCACGCACTCGGTGTCGTCGCCGACGACCCAGACGTTGTTGTCGACGTCGAAGGTCTGCCCGTCGAGGGAGAACGTGCCGGAGGTGACGGCGTGGTCGACCCGGGCGGTCACGGGAACACCACCACCGAACGCAGCACGTCCCCGTCGTGCATCCGGTGGAACGCCTCCTCCACCTGGTCCAGGGCGATCTCCTCGGTGACGAAGGCGTCCAGGTCGAGCCGGCCCTGCAGATAGAGCTGGGTGAGCAGCGGGAAGTCCCGGCTGGGCAGGCAGTCGCCGTACCAGCTGGACTTGAGCGCGCCGCCCCGGCCGAAGACGTCCAACAGCGGCAGGTCCACGGTCATCTCCGGGGTGGGCACCCCGACCAGGACGACGGTGCCGGCGAGGTCCCGGGCGTAGAACGCCTGCTTCCAGGTCTCCGGCCGACCCACCGCGTCGATCACCACGTCCGCGCCGAACCCACCGGTGGCGGCCCGGATCGCCTCGACGGCGTCCTCGGCGGAGGCGTCGACGGTGTGGGTGGCGCCGAACCTGCGCGCCCAGTCGAGCTTGCGACCGTCGGTGTCCACCGCGACGATCGTGGTCGCGCCGGCCAGGACGGCACCGGCGACCGCCGCGTCGCCGACCCCGCCGCAGCCGATGACGGCCACCGAGTCACCCCGGGTGACCTGCCCGGTGTTCATCGCCGCGCCGAGGCCGGCCATGACACCGCAGCCGAGCAGCCCGACGGCGGCGGGCCGGGCCGCCGGGTCGACCTTGGTGCACTGGCCGGCGTGGACCAGCGTCTTCTCCGCGAAGGAGCCGATGCCCAGCGCCGGGGTCAGTTCGGTGCCGTCGGTGAGGGTCATCTTCTGGGCGGCGTTGTGGGTGTCGAAGCAATACCACGGCCGGCCACGGCGGCAGGCCCGGCACACCCCGCACACCGCCCGCCAGTTGAGCACCACGAAGTCGCCGGGGGCAACGTCGGTGACCCCGGCACCCACCTGCTCCACCACCCCGGCCGCCTCGTGGCCCAGCAGGAACGGGTAGTCGTCGTTGATGCCACCCTCGCGGTAGTGCAGGTCGGTGTGGCAGACCCCGCAGGACTGCACCCGCACCACCGCCTCGCCGGGCCCCGGGTCGGGCACCACGATGGTGGTGACCTCGACCGGAGCGCCCTTGCTCCGTGAAATGACGCCCCGGACTTCCTGGCTCACGTTGTGTCCTCCCTGCTTGCCGGCACGACGGCCGGGTGGGTCCCGCTCACCGCCGAACCTACCGCGATCATGCCGCCCGCCCCATCGGTCCGCCGGACCCACCACCCGCCGGCCCGTCACCCCCGCCGTCGGGCCACTCCCCCCGGGGTACGCACACCGCGTCGCCGGGCGCCGCCGCAGCTTCCCCCGGCCGGGTGGCGTGCCGGCGGCGGGCGGCGTTGCGGTACCGCAGCACCTGCACCGCGCCCAGCACCCACAGCAGGTACTGCACGGCGAACGCCCACCGGAACGCCGCTAGCGGTGGGGCGGCCGCACCCGCCGGGGTGGTCACGTCCAGCACCACCCCGATCGCCAGCACCAGCACGATCGAGGCGACGAATCCGCCGACGTTGACGATGCCGGTGGCACTGCCGATGCGGTGCACCGGGTTGGACGTGCGCGCGTAGTCGAAGCCGACCACCGCGCCGGGGCCGTTGAGGGCCAACACCAGCACCAGGATCACCAGCAGCCAGAACGGTGCCCGGCCGGGCCAGGCCAGCACCGCCGCCCACACCCCGGCGCTGGCCCCGGCGATGACGAAGATCAACACCGAGCGGTGGAACGGGTGCCGGGCGCACAGGTACGCGACCAACGGCCCGGCGAGCAGCGCCCCGACCGTCATCAGGGTGAGCAGGGACGCGGCGACGGTCGGCGGCAGGCCCTGCCCCTGCACCAGGAACGGGTAGCCCCACAGCAGCGCGAAGACCGCACCGGAGAACTGGGCGACGAAGTGCGACCACAGGCCCAGCCGGGTGCCCGGTTCGGCCCACGCGGCGGCCAACTCCCGGCGCACGGTGGACAGGGCGGGGGTGGCGGCGACGCCCGGCCCGACGTGCGGGCCGTCCCGGACGACCACCAGCACCAGCACCACCGCCGTCGCCCCGAGCCCGGCGGCGACCAGGAACGCCGGGGTCCAACCGGCCAGGTGCAGCAACGCCACCAGTGGCACCGCGGCGAGGATCGCCCCGACCTGGCCGAAGGTGCCGGTGAGCTGCACCAGCAGCGGGTTGCGTCGACCCGGGAACCAGAACGCGACGATCCGCAGCACGCTGATGAAGGTCATCGCGTCGCCGAGGCCCACCAGGACCCGCCCGCCGACCGCCAACCGGACGTCGGTGGCGACGGCGAAGCAGAGCTGACCGGTGACCATCAGCGCGCCACCGGCCAGCAGCAGCCGACGTGAGCCGTACCGGTCCAGGAGCACCCCGACCGGGATCTGCATGGCGGCGTACACGGCGAGCTGGGCCACCGAGAACACCGCCAGGGCGGAGGCGTTGATGTCGAACCGGTGGGTGGCCTCCACCCCGGTCACCCCGAGGGAGCTGCGGTGGAACACCGCCGCCAGGTAGGCGGTGACGGCCACCGCCCAGACGGCGGTGGCCCGACGACCGGCGGGGACGCTCACCGGCACGCCGACCCGGTTCCCGCCCGCGTCACCCCGACCGGCCGCCGGTCGGCCCGCGCGGCGGGCACCCGTGCCGGCGTACGGCGTTTCGTCATGCAGCAATGGTGCGTCGCCCGGGGCCCGGTCGCCCCCGGCGGGTGCACCGCCGGTGGTCCGCGCCACTACCGGCACCGGGTGGCCCGCACCCCGCCGGCACCCGGTCGCCCGCGCCGGCACCGACCGCGGGGGCGGACCACCCGGGCAGGATCACCCGACCGATCGACCCCGCCACGCGGGGTGATCGGCTGACTGGGCACAATCGACACATGTCTCCCCGCCGGTGGTTGCTCGCCGATCAACTCGGGCCGCACTTCCTGGACGACGACCGGCAACCGGTGCTGCTGATCGAGGTCAGCGAGTTGTTCCGGCGTCGGCGGCTGCACCGGCAGAAGGCGCACCTGATCCTCAGCGCCCTACGCCACCGCGCCGCCGAACTGGGCGACCGGGCGCTGCTGGTGCGCGCCGGCACCTTCCGGGAGGCCCTGGCGTCGGTCGACGGCCCGATCGAGGTCTGCCACCCCAGCACCCGGGCCACCCACGACTTCGTCAGGTCCGTCCCGGGACTGACCGTGCTGCCACCCCGCGGCTTCGTCACCGACCGGGCCGACTTCGCCCACTGGGCCGACCAGCCCCGACGGGAACCGCTCCGGATGATCGACTTCTACCGGCACGTGACCCGACGGCACGGGGTGCTCACCGGCCCCGGGCCGACCGCACACGCCGGACCCACCCCCGGCGGGCGGGCCCTGGACGTACCGCCCGCACCGCCGATCGTCGAGGACGACATCGACGCCGAGGTACGGGCCGACCTGGACCGGTGGGAACGCGACGGGGTGCGGTTCGTCGGCCGGGACGCCCCCCGCGCGCACCCGGCCAGCCACGCCGAGGCCGACCAGCGGCTGGAGCACTTCCTGCGGTACCGGCTGCCCGACTTCGGCCGCTACGGCGACGTGATGAGCGCCGAGGACCCGGTGCTGGCCCACGGGATGCTCTCCGCCTCGTTCAACCTCGGGCTACTCGACCCGGCGGTGGCGGTGACCCGGGCGGAGGCCGCCTGGCGGGCCGGCGACGCCCCACTGGACTCGGTGGAGGCGTTCCTGCGCGGTCTTCTCGGCTGGCGCGAGTTCCTCTGGCAGCTCTACTGGCACGTCGAGCCGGCCCGGCCGGACACCGGCCGGTTGGCCGCGACCGAACCGCTGCCACCGTGGTTCCTCGACCTCGACGCCGACGCGGTGGAGGCACGCTGCCTCGCCGACGTGCTCGCCGGAGTCCGGGACCGGGGCTGGGCCCACCAGGCCCAACGGCTCCTGGTGCTGGGCAACCACGCGTTGCAACGCGGGTGGCGCCCCGCCGAACTGGCCGACTGGTTCCAGCGCTGCTTCGTCGACGGCGTCGACTGGGCGATGAACACCACCGTGATCGGCCTGAGCCAGTACGCCGACCTGCCCCGGGTCGACACCCGCCCCTACGCCGTGGACGGCCGGTACATCGACGAGATCAGTGACTACTGCACCGGCTGCCGCTACCAGCCGGACCGGGAACTCGGCGATCTCGCCTGCCCGTACACCGGGGGGTTCGCGGCGTTTCTGCACCACAACCGGGAGAAGCTGGTGGCCGACCCCCGGCTGGCCGCGGAACTGGCCGCCCGGGACGACCCGCAGCACCGGGAGGCGGTGCTGGCGCAGGAGGAGAAACGGGGCAGCAACCCGCCCTGACCGGCGGTGCCGGGACGCGGGCCCCTCACGCCACCTCACCGGCGGGCAGGTCGGTCGGGACCGGGGCCGCCGACCGGGGAGACAGGGCGGAACGCCCCGCCGCACCACCGGCGAGGCGGATACCGGCGGTGAGCAGCCGACCGTACGAGCCGGGCAGGACCCGGCCCAGCAGATCGGGCAACTTCGCCGACCAGCCGATCAGCACCCGGCCGCGACGCCGTTCGACGCCGTCGAGGATCACCTCGGCGGCCCGCTCGGGCGCGATGGACAGCAACTTCTCGAACTGCCGCAGCGTGGCCGCGAACTCCTCGCGGGCCACCCCGCTGCCGACCCGGGCGTTACGGGCGATCCGGGTGGCGATGCCGCCGGGATGCACCGACGTCACCCCGATGCCGTCCTCGGCCAACTCGTGCCGCAGCGCCTCGGTGAACCCGCGCAGCGCGAACTTGCTGGCCGCGTAGGCGGTCTGCCCGGCCGGCGCGATCAGGCCGAACAGGCTGGAGACGTTGACCAGGTGCGCTCCCGGCTCGGCCTTCAACGCCGGCAGCAGGGCATGGGTGAGCTGCACCGGCGCCCGGAAGTTGATGTCGACGACCCAGTGAAACTCGTCCATGGTGACCTGGTCGAACCGGCCGCCGAGGGCCACCCCGGCGTTGTTGACCAGCAACCGGATCCGGGGATGCCGGGCCTGGATCTCCTCGGCCACCCGGGCGGTGGCACACAGGTCGGCCACGTCGACCACGTGGGTGTCGACCCGTCGACGGGGGTGGGTGGCACGGATCGCGGCGGCCACCGCGTCGAGCCGGTCGACGTCCCGGTCGAGCAGGACCAGGTCGCTGCCGCGCCGGGCCAACCCGTGGGCGAGCGCCTCACCGATTCCGCTGGCGGCACCGGTGACCACGGCGGTCCCGGCCGGGAAAACGAAGCTACGCACGCGGCCTCCTCGCTGCGAAACAGGAACGGATTGCAGTGTGGTCGACGGTGGGTCGACTCAACCGACCGGGGTGTCGGCGGCCGCCCGGGAGAACCGCACCCCCTCGTCGACGAGCCGGCCGTGCTTCATCAGCAGGACGTCCCGGACGTAGTTCTGGTGCAGCCGCCACGGCGTCCGGGGACCCTGCCTGGGCAGACCGTCCACACTGCGCAGCACGTACCCCGACCGCAGGTCGATGATCGGCGACAACGGCCCGTCGGCGGGCGCGACGGGGGTGACGACCTGCTGGCCGGTGGCGTCCAGGTGCCGCAGCAACCGGCAGACGTAGGTGGCGACCAGGTCGGCCTTCAACGTCCAGGAGGCGTTGGTGTAACCGATGGTCAACGCGAAGTTCGGCACCCCGGAGAGCATCATCCCCTTGTACGCCACCGTCGCGCCGAGGTCGACGTCGACACCGTCCACGGTGAGGGCCATCCCGCCGAGGGCCAACAGTTGCAGGCCGGTGGCGGTGACCACGACGTCGGCGGGCAGTTCGACGCCGGAGCCGAGCCGGACGCCGCCGGGGGTAAACGTGTCGACGGTGTCGGTGACCACCGACGCCCGCCCCGACGCCACGGCCGCGAACAGGTCCCCGTCCGGTGCCACGCAGAGCCGCTGGTCCCACGGGTCGTAGCGGGGCGAGAAGTGCCGGTCCACGTCGTAGCCGGCCGGCAGCCGCCCCCGGGCCGCCCGCAGCAGGAACGCCCGCACCGCCTTCGGGGCCCGCCGGCTGAGCTGGTAGTTGACGGTGCCGAGCAGCACGTTCTTACCCCGCACCAGCGGGTACGCCAGCCGGGCGGGCAGCCCGCGGCGCAGCAGGTCGGCCACCCGGTCCCGGGTCGGCAACGCGATCACGTACGTGGGGGAACGCTGGAGCATGGTGACGTGCCCGGCCCGCCGCGCCAACGCCGGCACCAGGGTCACCGCCGTGGCACCGCTGCCGATCACCACCACCCGCCGGCCGGTGTGGTCGAGGTCCCCCGGCCAGTGCTGCGGGTGCACCAGACGGCCCGCGTACCGCTCGACACCCGGAAAGTCCGGTGTGTAGCCGGCGTCGTACCGGTAGTAGCCGGTGCAGGTGAACAGGAAGTCACAGGTCAGCACCACCTCCTCGGCGGTGTCGTCGCGTCGGGCGTGGACCGTCCACCGGGCGGTGCCGCTGTCCCACCCGGCGCGGACCACCCGGTGGCGGAACCGGATGTGCTCGTCGACGCCGTACCGCCGGGCGGTGTCGCGCACGTAGCGGCGGATGGAGTCGCCGTCGGCGATGGCCTTCGGGTCGGTCCACGGCTGGAACGAGTAGCCGAGGGTGAACATGTCCGAGTCGGAACGGATGCCCGGATAGCGGAACAGGTCCCAGGTGCCGCCGATCGCGTCGCGCGCCTCGAACACCGCGTACGTCTTGTCGGGGCAGTCGCGTCGCAGGTGACAGGCGGCACCGACCCCGGACAACCCCGCACCGACGATGAGCACGTCGACATGCTCGGTGGCCATCGCACCTCCCGGGTCCCGAGGCGGTGACCGGACCATATCCCACCCGGTCGCCGCCCCGTCGCCGTCCGGCGGACAATGGTGGGGGCCGCAGCCGGCCCACGGGGATCTCCGGCCCGACCGGCCGGCACCAGCGTCGAGGCGGGGAGAACGGACGGCATGTCGGAAACCAGCGGGCTACGGGCCGACTGCGCCCGGTGCGTCGGGCTGTGCTGCGTCGCGCCCGCCTTCACCGCCTCCGCCGATTTCGCCCACGACAAGCCCGCCGGCCGACCCTGCCCCCGGCTGGGCGCCGACTCCCGGTGCGGCATCCACGACGAGCTGCGGGAACGCGGCTACCCCGGCTGCGTCGTGTTCGACTGCTTCGGCGCCGGCCAGCGGGTCAGCCAGGTCACCTACCCGGGGCGGGACTGGCGCGACGACCCGACCACCGCCGCCGGCATGTTCGCCGCGTTCGCCGTGGCGCGGCCGCTGCACGAACTGCTCTGGTACCTCACCGAAGCAATGACGCTCACCCCGCACGGCCCGCTGCGTGACCAGCTGCGCGCCGCCCGGGACGCCACCGACACCCTGGCCGCCGGCACCCCCGAGGAGCTGGCCTCGGTCGACGTTGACGCCCACCGGGGCCGGGTGAACCCGCTGCTCGCGGCCGCCAGCGAGGCCGCCCGCGCCGGCACCGGCGGGGCCGACCGGCGGGGCGCGATGCTGCTCGGCGCGAACCTGCGCGGTGCGGACCTGCGCGGTGCGAACCTGCGGGGCGCGTGCCTGGTCGGCGCGGACCTGCGGGGAGCGGACCTGCGCCGGGCCGACGTCACCGGCGTCGACCTGCGCGGGGCGGACCTGCGCGGGGCGGACCTGTCCAGCACCCTCTTCCTGCACCAGTCGCAGCTGGAAGCGGCCCGGGGCGACCGGCACACCGCGCTGCCCGCCCGGCTGCGCCACCCCGGGCACTGGACCGGGCTGACCCTCACCCCGACCCGCCGCCTGGGTGCCACCCGCCGCGCACGCCGCCCCGCTGCTGACATCCCGGCCGGGTGGTGGTGGACCCGGCCGGTGGTCGGCCCGTGCTCCACCGGCCGCACCGAGCGCGGCGGGAACCCGGCCGGTGGGCGCGGTGCTCGACGGGCCGCACCGCCGCACGGCGGGTCGGGTTTGCCCGGCGGTGTGGCGGGCAGGTAGGTCGGCATGACGGACGAACGACACACCGACCGGGCCGACACCGACGAGCCGGACGGCGTACCGGCGTACGAGGCGTCGCTGCGCCCGCCGGGCGAGTCGCTGGGCAGCGGCGGCGACACCGGCGACGACTTCGCCGACCTGCCCGCCGAGGAACACCTGTCGGCCCGGGAGACCAGCCGCGCGGGGTACGACGTCGATGCGGTCTCCGGCGCGGGCGACCCCGCCGAGGAGGAAGCCGCCAACCCCGCCACCGAGTGACCCGACCCACCGCCGGCCACCGACCCGGGCCGGCGGCAGGCGGGACCGGTCGCGGGCACGGCGGCCCACCGGGAAGGCGGCAGCCGGGGCGGCACTCAGCGGGAGGTGCCCACCGCCGACCGGGCCTCGGTCATGCCCCGGTTGGCCAACGCGTCCGCGCGTTCGTTCTCCGGGTGGCCGTTGTGCCCCTTCACCCAGTGCCAGCTCACCTCGTGCCGGGCGCAGGCCGCCTCCAACCGCTGCCACAGGTCGGCGTTCTTCACCGGCTGCTTCGCCGCGGTCCGCCAGCCGTTACGCTTCCACGACGCCAACCACCCGGTGATGCCGTTACGCACGTACGTGCTGTCGGTGTGCAACCGCACCACGCACGGCCGGGTCAGCGTCTCCAACGCCTCGATCGCAGCGGTCAACTCCATCCGGTTGTTGGTGGTCGGGGTGGCCTCGCCACCGCACAACTCCCGCTCGTGCCCGCCGAAACGCAGCACCACACCCCAACCGCCCGGCCCGGGGTTGCCGCTGCACGCCCCGTCGGTCCAGATCTCCACGACCCTGCCGGCCGCCGCGTCCACCATGCCACCGAACCTACCGCTCCGGTCCACCGGCGACCGTCGCCGTGCCCTCAGCGCCGGGTCAACCGGGCGCGCAACCGACCGGCCGCGTCACCGAACACCGCCGAGGTCATCGGCAACAGCGGACTGGACCGCATCACCGCCAGATCCTCCGCCGGGGTGGTCGCCCCGTCGAGGAAACGCAGCACCCGCGACGCCGGGTTCCGGTCGAACAGCCGGTCGAAGAACTCCGGACCACCCACCGCACCGGAATCCCACGCCCGCAACGCCACCGCGTCCATCCACCGGTGCCGCCCCGGATACGCCGCCCGGGGCACCGGCGGCCGACCCGCGGCGAGCGCGGCGGCGACCTGCCCGGCCTGCCGGTGCATCGCCGAGAAGGTGAACCCGGTCGACGGACGGGTCGCCCCACCGGCGGTGCCCAACCGCACCACCCGGGGCGACGGCCGCCGGTCGAACGGCGCGTCCGTCATCGGGATCACCCCGTCCTCGACCTCCCGCACCGTCAACGCCGCCAGGTCCAGACCCAACAGCCCGGCATACCCGCGCAGCCCCGCGTCGTAGCCCGCGTCGGAGAGCACCGCCGGGGAGAACTCGGTGTACTCCACCAGCGCGTACCGGTCACTGACCGGCAGCACGTAGCCGAAGGAGACACCCCGTCGCGGCTGCGGGGTGCGAAAATCCATCAGCACCGCCCGCCCCGGATCGAACACCGGCGTCGACGACTCCAACCACCAGCCCCGGAAGTGCTGCAACCAGGCCGTCCGGCCGGGCCGACGCGGTAGACGGGGACGCGAGTCGAGCACCCAGCCGGCCCGCAGCACCGCCCGCCCGTCGGTGTCGCGCACCGACACCGCCGAGCCGTCGTCGTCGAGCACCCCCACCGCCGCGTCGTACCGGACCGCACCGAGCCGCTGCTCCGCCTCGGCGGCCCGCTCGTACACCGGCGCGGAGCGCAGCATCGCGTACCGCAACGGGGTCAGGTCCAACACCCGGGCGACGGCCGGGGTGGCCACCTCCACCCGCGACCAGCTGGCGCTGAGCATCGGCTCCAGGTCGCCCCCCGGGGTGCCCCAGAACGCCCAGGTGCGGTCCTGACCACGCTTGCGCACCGGGTCCACCACGGCGACCCGCAGCCCCGGCAGCACGTGCCGGGCCAACGCCGCGAGGACCAGCGATCCGGCCCCGCCGCCACCGACGACGGCCAGGTCGACTTCGGCCGGTACGCGCACACCCACCCGGCCACGCTGTCACACCACCACCGACCAGCGGCACGGACCCCACCCCACCACGCGCACCCGCCCACACCGGGCCGCCCACCGGTGGCGGCACGCCGCCGGCCGCGTACCCGGGTAGCGTGCCGCCCCATGAGCCCGTCCGCCAACGCCCTCACCGCCCGCTGGGCCGCCCGACTGGACGACCGGCAGACCGTCCTGTCCGGCGCCGGGGTGTACCCGCTGCTCGCCCTGCTCGCCCGGTACGCCACCGGCCCGGCCCGCGACGAACTGCACGCCGTCGCCCCCACCCCGGCCACCCCCGTCGACTCCCCCACCACCCGGCTGGCAACCGGCTTCTGGTCCCGCGCCGGACTGCCCCTGGGCCGGCGGTGGCGCACCGAACTGGACAACACGACCCGGGGTGAGCTGACCGGCGACCCGACGGTCGACCAGCCGCGACTCGACCAGTGGGTACGGGAGCAGACCGACGACCTGATCGACCGGCTGCCGATCCAGGTCCGGCCGGGCACCGCCCTGGTGCTGGCAAACGCGCTGACCGTGCTGGTCGACTGGGCCACCCCGTTCCGGCCGGCCCACTGCCAGCCGACGACCGGGCCGTGGCAGGGCCGCCCACTGGCCGGACTGCACCGCTGCGGCGGCGACCCGGCCTCGCTACGGGTCGCCGACACCCCCGCCGGCCCGATCAGCCTGCTCACCGTCACCGGGGACGCCGACGTCGACGTGCTGCTCGCCCTCGGCCCGGCCGGACAACCGGCCGCCCGGGTGCTCCCCGCCGCGCTCACCGCCCTCGACCACCCCGCGACCCTGCCCGCACCGGCCGGGCCGGGCGTCACCGAGGACACCGTCCAGGGGTACGACGACCGCCCGGAGCTGCTGGTGCGTACCGTCGGGTTCACCGTCACCGGCGACCACGACCTGCTCGACCACGCCGACCTGTTCGGCCTGGTCGCCGCCGGACGCGACGGCGACCACTTCCCCGACATCAGCCCCCAGTTGTCGGTCTCCGACGCCCGGCAGAGCGCCCGGGCCGAGTTCACCGCCACCGGATTCCGCGCCGCAGCCGTCACCGCCATCGGCATGCGGGCCGGCTCCGCGCCACCCCGCACCACCGTCCGTCGACGACGGATCCGCCTCGACGTCGACCGCCCGTTCGGTTTCCTCGCCGTGCACCGCCCCACCGGTCTGGTGCTGATCGCCGGCTGGGTGACCGACCCCACGGGGGCCTGAACCGGCCGGTCACCGGCGACGCGTAGGTTCGGTGCGACCGGACGACCAGCGCCGACGATCGGGGAAACCCAGCATGACGGACAGCACGCGCCAGCCACTGCGGGTCGGGCTGCTCGGCTACGGCGTCGCCGGCCGGTTCTTCCACGCCCCGCTGATCGCCGCCACCCCCGGCCTGCGGCTGAGCGCCGTCGTCACCGCCGACCCGCAACGCCGGGAGCAACTGGCCGCCGAGCACCCCGACGCCCGGGTCGTCGACGACGCCGGGGCGCTGTGGGCCGACCCGGACGCCCTCGACCTCGTCGTGGTGGCCACCCCGAACGCCTCCCACGTGCCCCACGCCCGCGCGGCGGTCGCCGCCGGGCTGCCGGTGGTGGTGGACAAGCCGCTCGCCGCCACCGCCGACGACGCCCGCGCACTGGTCGACGAGGCACACCACCGGGGCGTCCCGCTGACCGTGTTCCAGAACCGCCGGTGGGACGGCGACTTCCGCACCGTACGACGGCTGGTCGAGGACGGCGCGCTGGGCCGGGTGACCCGCTTCGAGTCCCGCTTCGAACGCTGGCGACCGCAGATCAGGGCCGGCTGGCGGGAAGGCGGCAGCCCGGCCGACGCCGGTGGCGTCCTCTACGACCTCGGCGCCCACCTCGTCGACCAGGCCGTACAGCTGTTCGGGCCGGTCGGCACCGTCTACGCCGAGGTGGACCGGCGGCGACCCGGCGCACAGGTCGACGACGACGCGTTCGTGGCGCTCACCCACGTCGGCGGGGTCCGCTCCCACCTGTGGATGAGCGCGGTCACCGCCCGACTCGGCCCCCGACTGCGGGTCCTCGGCGACCGGGCCGGATACACCTGCCACGGGCTCGACGGGCAGGAGGACGCGCTGCGCCACGGCGGCCGACCCGGCACCCCCGGCTGGGGCGAGGTCACCCCCGACCGGTACGGCCTGCTCGGCGCGGGCGACGACCTCCGGCCGGTGCCCACCGAACCGGGCCGCTACCAGGACTTCTACGCCCAGGTCGCCGCAGCGCTGCGCGGCGACGGGCCGCTGCCGGTGGACCCCCGCGACGCGGTACGCACGGTGGAGCTGATCGAGCTGGCGCACCGCTCGGCCGCCGAACGGACGGTGCTACCCGTCCCCGCCTGACGTGACGGGCTGCCGGGGTGCCGTGCCCGCGTAGGCGGCGGCGACGGCGGACCGGTCGAACACCCGCCAGGTCGCCGCGGACACGGCAACGGCCACCACGAACCCCGCCCAGTAGGGTGCGGTCAACCCGAACGTGCCGGCCACCACCCCGCCGAGCAGCGCGCCCGCGCAGTTGCCGCCGGCCGCGATGAACAGCGTCGTCGCACCGACCCGGCCCCGCAGCTCCGACGGGGTCAGCCGCTGCCGCAGCGAGTGGAACACGATCCCCCACAGGGCGCCGTGCACGCCGAACGCGAACAGCGCGAACCCGACCAGCCAGGCGCTGGTCGAGGCGGCCAGCGTCAGGTGCAGCCCCGCCTCGACCAGCAGCCCGACCCGCACCGTCCAGGTCGGGGTGACCCGGGCGATGAGCCGGTCACCGACCACCGCGCCGAGCAGCCCACCGACCGACATGCTGGTGAACAGCAGGCCGTAACCGACGGAGTCCAGACCGAGCCGCTGCGTCGCGAGCAGCACCAGCACCGCCATCGCGGCCGTCAGGGTGAGGTTGAGCAGGCCGATCAGCACGGCCATCGCACGCAGCAGCCGCTGGCCGAGCAGGAACCGGAAGCCCGCCCCGATCTCCGCGCGCACCGACCGGGCCGCCGATGGGACCGCCTCCCCACCGCCCCGGTACGACCCGGCGATCAGCGCGACGAGCACCGCGCTGAGCGCGTACGTGCCGGCGTTGACCAGGAACGGGAGGCTCTCGGCGAGCACGAACAGGAACCCGCCGAGCGGGCCCGCCAGCATCCCCTGGGCCAGCGTGGTGCCGCCGCCGAGCCAGCCGTTGGCCCGTTCCAGCCGGGACGTCGGCACCAGCGTGGGGAGCATCGCCTGACTGGCCGACCGGAACACGATCTCGCCGGTGTTCACCACGAACAGCACGGCGTACAGCAGCGGTATGCCGGCCCGCCCGGCCAGCATCGCCGCGCCCAGCGACACCAGGGCGACCACCCGGACCCAGTCGATGACCACCATCAACCGCCGCTGGTCCAGCCGGTCGGCCAGCACCCCGCCGGGCAGGGCGAAGAGCAGCCAGGGCAGCCAGGCCGCCCCGGCGGCAGCGGCGACCACCAGCGGATCGTCGCTACGCGCCGCCGCGTACAGCGGGGCCGCCACCGTGGCCATGCCACTGCCCAGCGCCGACAGCGTGCTCGCCGCCCAGAGCCGGCCGAACCGGGCGTCCAGGCCCTCCCCCGTCACGGTCCGGCAACCTACCAGCCAGGTCGGACACCCACCGTCGTCCACCGGCTCGGGGCGGTCGGCCACCGAATTGCCGTTGAGCGGACCACCGGCATCTGCCACCGTCAGCCGGTGACTGACAACGACCACCCGGGCCCCGGTCGGCCCGGCACCGACTACCGCGCCCTCAACCGGGCCAGCTGGGACGACCGGGCCGCCGCCCACGCCGCCTCCCCGGACTACGCCGTGGACCGGTTCGCCGCCGACCCGGCGTACCTCAGCGAGGTGGTCCGGTTCGACCTGCCTCGCCTCGGTGACGTGGCCGGGCTGCGCGGCGTGCACCTGCAGTGCCACATCGGCACCGACACCGTGTCGCTGCACCGGCTCGGCGCGCGGATGACCGGCCTGGACTTCTCCGGCGCCTCGCTGGCCCAGGCGCGGGCGCTGGCCGAGCGCACCGGCGCGGCCGTCGACTTCGTCCAGGCCGACGTCTACGACGCGCCCGACGTCCTCGGTGTCGGCGGTTTCGACCTGGTCTACACGGGCGTCGGCGCGTTGTGCTGGCTGCCGGACATCAGGCGTTGGGCGGGCGTGGTCGCCGCCCTGCTGCGGCCGGGCGGGCGGCTGTTCCTGCGCGAGGGGCACCCGATGCTGTGGGCCCTGGACGAGACCCGCCCGGACGGCCTGCTGGCCGTCGAGCACCCGTACTTCGAGCGCACCGAACCGGTGGTGTGGGACGAGGGCGGCACCTATGTGAGCACCGAGGCGACGTTCACCCACAACACGACGCACGAGTGGAACCACGGTCTCGGCGAGGTGGTCACCGCCCTGCTCGACGCCGGGCTGGAGCTGACCATGCTGTGCGAGCACGACAGCGCCCCCTGGGACGCGCTGCCGGGGCGGCAGGTCCGCGACGGGCACGGCGAGTGGCGGCTGACCGAACGCCCGTGGCGACTCCCCCAGACGTACACCCTCCAGGCCCGTCGCCGCTGACCTTTCGCCGGGCCGTGTCCGCCAGCCGCCTCCTGTCCCGGAAGGCGGCTGGCGGTTTGTCGGGGTGGGTACGGTCTGTGCCGCGCGCAGTGGGTCACAGCCGCTAGGGCGTCCTAGGAGGCTGGGTTGTGGTCTGGGCGGGGTGTCCGCACTGTCCCGGCAATTCCGCCGGCCGGCGGCGCGGGGGAAAACACGTGACGGCAACGAAGATTTCTCATTTACCCCGTTACGGGGGGTCAACCCTCCTAGTGTTGGCCACACCGGTGAGTTACGGAGTTGGCCACCCGAACGACGTCCCACGCAGACAGCGGACGAAAAGTGAGGGAAGACGCGTATGAAGGCACAGAAGGTTCTCGTAACGACGGCGCTCGGCGTGGGACTCGGCACGCTCCTGCTCCCGACGGCAGCGCTCGCGGACACCACGGTGTCGCCGGCCAGCACCCCGGTCGGCGGAACGGTCGTGCTCACCGCGACGACCTGCAACCCGAAGTCCGGTGACGTGCTCTTCCACGTCACCGGCCCGGACCGGGACCAGAACGTCCGCTCCACCACCGCCGCCGCCGGCGGTGGGCTGAGCGCCGAACTCTTCACCGCCGGTTTCACGCTGGGCACCTACACCGTCGCCGCCACCTGCGGTGACGGCAGCGCCGCCGGCAGCGCCACCTTCGCCGTCACACCGATCGGCGGGGCACCCGCCGGCGGTGGCGGCGGCACCGGCAACACCGGCCTGCTGGCCGCCGGTGGCGCGCTCGCCGGGGCCGCCGCGCTCGGCACCACCGTGCTGCTGCGCCGCCGACGCCGGGCGGCGGCCACCGTCGGCTGACGGCCGGCGGCGACCCCGGCGCGACCGACGCCGGGTCGCCTGACGGCGAGCCACACACCATCCCTGGGACGGGTGCCCGCACCGGCGCGAACCGGCGCGGGCACCCCGACCACGTCGGACGTCGGGGAGGACGGGCGATGGGCGTACGCGAATGGACGGTCCGGACCCGCACCGCCGTCACGGCGGTCACGGTCAGCGGTGCCGCCGGGATCGCCCTGCTCGCCGCCGGGCTGACCATCGGACCGGTCGGGCCACCCCAGCCGAGCATCGACGTCAGCGGCGGCAACAGCAGCCGCTCCCCGATCCCGGCCCTGCCCCGCTCCACCCCGGTCCGCATCGACATCGCCGCCATCGGCGTCCACGCCGACCTGGTGCCGGTGGCGGGCGATCCGAACGGCACCCTGGAGGTGCCCCCACTGGACAGTCCCGCCGTCGCCGGCTGGTACCGGCCGGGGGCCAGCCCCGGCGAAGCGGGCAACGCCGTCGTCGTCGGGCACGTCGACACCCGCGACGGGCCGGCGGTCTTCTTCGACCTCGGGCGGCTGCGCCCCGGCGACACCGTCCGGGTGACCCGCGCCGACGGGCGGACCGTCACCTTCGCCGTCGACGGGGTCGGGACGTACCCGAAGCGGGGCTTCCCCACCGCGCTGGTCTACGGGCCGGGCGGACCTGGACCGGCGTTGCGCCTGGTCACCTGCGGGGGGCGGTTCGACGAACGGTCCCGCGACTACTCCGACAACATCGTCGTGCGGGCCACCGCCGTCGGCTGACCGTCACCCGGCCCCACCCCTGTCGCGCCGGCCTACTACGGTGGGCCGGCGGACGGGCGGCGAGGCGGAGGTACCCGGTGGAGCGGCGAGCGCTGACGACCCTGCTCGGTCCCCGACTGCACACCCTGGTCGGCCGGCTACGCCGACAGGCCGGGGAGACCACTACCGCCACCACCCGACGGGTCAACCCCGATGCCGTGGTCGACTGCGCGGTCTACGTCAACGGCCGCCGGGAGACCGGCCGGCCACACTACGCCGACGCGTACGCCCGGGCCCGGCGCAGCCGCAACGCGTTCGTCTGGCTGGGGCTGCACGACCCGGGCGCGGCGGTGCTCGCCGCCGTCGGGCAGGTCTTCGGTCTCGACGAGCTGACTGTCGCGCAGGCCCTCGCCGACGGGCACCGGCCCACCGTGCAGCGGCACGGCCCGGTCACCCTGCTGGTGCTGCGCACCGCCGCCTACGTCGCCCAGGGCGAGCTGACCGCGACCTCCGAGGTGGTGGACACCGGTGACGTGATGGTGCTGCTCGGCGACCGGTTCGTGGTCACCGTCCGGCACGGCGCCTCCGGCGCCCTCGCGCCGGTCCGCCAGGCGATCCAGGGCCGCCCGTCGCTGCTCGCCGAGGGCCCGTGGGCGGTGGCGTACGCGGTGACCGCCCGGATGGTCGACCTCTACCTGGAGGTCGCCGCCCACCTCGAGCAGGACCTGGAACGGGTCGAGGAGAGCGTCTTCGCCCCGGAGCACAACGCCGACATTCAGCAGATCTACCAGCTCAAACGGGAGTTGGTGGAGTTCAAGCGGGCGGTGCTGCCGCTCCAGGAGCCGTTGCGCGCCCTGGTCTCCGGCCCGGACGACGGCCCGCCTGCGGGGCTGCGCCGCTGGTACGTCGACGTGGAGGGCCGGCTCACCCGGGCCGTCGACCGGATCACCTCCTACGACGAGCTGCTCAACTCGATCCTGCAGTCCCGGCTCACCCAGCTCGCGGTCGACCAGAACAACGACATGCGCAAGATCGCGGCGTGGGCGGCGATCGCCGCCACCCAGACCGCCGTGGCCGGCGTCTACGGGATGAACTTCGCCCGGATGCCCGAGCTGTCCTGGCGGTACGGCTACCCGGCCGCGTTGGCGTTGATGGCGACGGCGGCATTCACCCTGCACCGGATGTTCCGCCGATCCGGCTGGCTCTGATCCCGCCGGCCGGGGTCCGGCCGCGTCGACAGCCGGACCGCCGGCAGCCCGGCACGGCACGCCCGGCTGGGACCGATGAGGGGTCCGGGCACCCGCCGCCGTGCCCGTCCGGCACCCGCCTCGTGCCGGTACCGCAGTTTCCGCGCGGGATGGCGGGTTCGCCCTGCGCGGGGTCGGGCGGTGGCGGTCACCGGGCGGCGGATGGGACCGGGTGGGTGCTTACGCCGGTGGAGGTGGTTTCGGGCGTGGTGTCCGGTTCCGCGGCGGCGCGGTCGTCCGGTGATCGGCGGGCCGTCCCCGGTGGGTGCGGTGTCCCGTGGCCGGGGCCACCCGCACGGCGGAATCGTCGCCGGGGCCGGGGCGTTGTACCTGGCATACCACCGCCACTCCCCCACCCCCCGGGGGACGGCCCCGGAACCCCGACCGCGGAATGCGGTCGCCACCGGGTCGGTTACACCTCCCTGGACGCCCGAGCAGGTCCCCCCCGACCGCCAGGCGATCCCCTGAACTTCCGGCCACGCCCCACCCCCTGAGGGCGTCCGCCACACCCCCGAATGCAGAGGAGCACGCGACCATGCGTACCGATCTGATCCGCAAGACCGCCCTGACCGCCGCCGGCCTCGCCTTCACCACCGGCGCCATCGCCGGCCCACTGACCACCGCCCACGCCGCCGACGCCCGAACCCCCACCACGGCGCAGACCGAACGCCGACCCGCCGGCGAGCGTGAACTGACGATGAACTACCAGCCCCAGCCCAACTTCTACTACTGCGGCCCCGCCGCCACCCGCAACGCCCTGTCCGTCCAGGGCAAGAACATCGACGTCGACGCCATGGCCAAGGAAATGCGCACCACCGAAAACGGCACCGACAGCATCAACGACATCACCCCCGTACTCAACAAGCAGACCGGCCGCAAAGCCTACGAAAGCACCGAAATCCGCACCACCAAGGCCGACGACAAGCAGACCAACGAACTCCGCACCGACATCGTCCGCACCATCGACGACGGCCGCGCCGTAGTCGCCAACATCGCCGGCACCGCCACCGACACCGACGGCACCACCCACGCCTTCGAAGGCGGCCACTACATCAGCGTCATCGGCTACCGCGACGCCGGCAAGACCGTCACCATCGGCGACTCCGCCAACCCGAACACCGCGTCCTACCGGATGAGCGTCGACAACCTCGCCGACTGGATCGCCACCCGCGGCTACACCTCCTGACCCCGAACACCGACACGGGCCGCCCCCACCCAGGGGGCGGCCCGATCGTCGGTCACGGGGCGTGCGGCAGGATGGGCGTCATGGCCAAAGACGCATCCCGGCGGTCCTGCCCCTGCGGCACCGGGCTGCCGTACGACGACTGCTGCGGGCCGCTGCACCGGGGCGAGGGTACGGCCCCGACGGCGGAGGCGTTGATGCGGTCCAGGTTCAGCGCCTTCGCCGTCGGCGACCCCGCCTACCTGTTGCGCAGTTGGCACTCCCGCACCCGGCCGGGCGGGCTACGACTCGATCCCGCCCAGCGGTGGACCCGGTTGGAGATCGTGGAACGCACGCGCGGCGGCCTGCTCGACAGCACCGGCACTGTGGCGTTCCGCGCCCACTACCGCGACGCCGGGCAGCCGGGCACCGTGGACGAGCACAGCCGGTTCGTCCGGGAGGACGGCAACTGGGTCTACCTCGACGCGCTGCCGGGCTGATCCCGGCGACGCCGATCGCTCCCGGGCCCGGGAGCCCCGGCGGCGGGCGTCGGCCCCTCGGCAACGGCGCACGTCCGCCGCCGCCCGCTCACCGCCCCGGTGCCGGCTCACGAAACCACCTCCCCCGGCGGGCGGGGCCGCGGCACCGCACCGGACCGCCCCGACACCAGCAACGCGGCGGCGACCAGCAGGTAGGGCCCGGCCGCCGCCGCGAACGCCATCGCGTGCCCGCCCGTCGTGGCGACCAGCGCGTAACCGCCGTAGGCGACGATCATCGCCAGGTCGGTGCCCATCCCGGCGAGCGAGGTAACCGTCGCCCGCCCCGGGCCGGTGATCCGGGCCTGCAACCGGGCGTCGGCGAGCACCGTGGCCAGTTGCAGGGCGCAGAACGCCACGCCGAGCAGCACGAAGCCGCCCGGATGTCGTACGACGGCCCCGCCGGCCAGCGCGACCGCGGCCAGGGCGAGCAGCGCCGCGTACCCCCGGGTGGACAGGCGCTCCACCGTCGGGGCGAGCAGGCCGCCGACGGTCATCCCGAGCCAGACCGGCAGGAGCAGCAGTGGCACCGTGGACGTCGGGACACCGGTGTCCCGGGCCAGCAGCGGGGTGTACTCGTCGAGGATGCCCCAGAGTGCCGTCACCGCCGGGACGAGCAGCACGGCGGCACGTACCCGCCGGTCGGCGCGTGCCTCGGCGAGACCGGTGCGCAGGCTCGCCCACCAGCCCACTTCGGCCTCCGCGCCGTCCGGTGGCCCGGGGACCGGCACGGTCGACGAGCCGGCGGCCGGCGCGGCGGGACGGTGTTCCGGGAACCGGGTGGCCACGGTGGCGGCCAGCACACCGGACAGCACGCTCGCCGCGCCGACCACCGGCCACCCACCGACGGCGAGGACCGGGCCGGCCAGACCGAGCGAGGCGAGCACGCCGAGCACCCCGGCGGTCCGGGCCCGGCCCATCGTGCGGGCGTACCGTCCGGCAGCGCCGAGCCGGTCGAGTTCGGTGTAGACCAACGCCTCGAGGGCGCCGGAGCCGAACGCGCCGGCGGCACCCCAGAGCACGAAGCCGAGCGCGAACGCCCACCACGACGGCACCAGCACCCACAACGTGAAGCAGGCCCCGGTGAGCAGCGGCGCGAGGCAGAGCAGCAGGCGGCGGGAGACGGTGTCGGCCCAGGCCCCGGACGGGACCTCCAGCAGGACAGCCGTCATCGACCAGAGCACGAACAGCCCGGAGATCTGCCCGACGGTGAGGCCGGTGTCGCTGAACAGCAGGACGTACACCGGATAGAGCAGGACAAGGTCGTCGAGGAACAGGTAGCAGTAGAGCGTGGTCGACAGTCGGCGGACACGGGTGTCGGGCACCCGTGTGCAGGTGAGGGTCATCAGGGCCTTTCCACGGGACGGAACGGACGCGGGAGGTACGGCGTCCGCGGCGGCCCGCGGCTTCGGCCTTCAGGGCCGGATCAACATCGCCAGGTCATCCGCCGATGCTAGCCCGTCGCGGCCCTGGGGTGCGGCCCTGCGGGGTGCACACGGCGGCGGGGCGGGACCCTGGTCCGGTCCCGCCCCGCCGCCTGCGCTGTTCAGCCTCGGGGCGTGCCCGGGTCCAGCGGGGGAATGACCATGGTGGCCTCACTGTCGGTGGTGGAGCCGTCCACCGGCCCGGCCTGGCGCGGCACCGCGACGCCTGACGTGTCGGTGACGTCCCGGTCCGCGCCCGGCGCTGCCGGTGGGGTCGGTTCCGGGTCGGCAGGACGGGACACGACCTGGGTCTGCTCCGCCTCGTCGGACCGTGGCAGGACCTGGGTCGCCTCGGCGTCGTCGGGGCGGGTCACCACCTGGGTGCGCTCGGCGTCGTCGTCCAGCGACGTCGGTGGGGTGGGTGTGGCGGCGGTGGGCACCGGCGGGGTGCGCTCGGCCTGCGCGTACGGGCCCAACCGGGCAGCGACGTCCTGCCGGCCCGCCTGGTAGGCACGGGCGTGGGTGGCGATGGTGCGGGACTCCTGCTCGGCACGGGTCAGCCAGGACTCCCAGCGGGCCTGCATGGGACGGATCAGTCCGCCGCCGACCCCGACGACGAGGATTCCGCCGACGGTGGCGAGGACGGCGATCAGCACCGGCGTGGTGACCGCGGTGGCGACACCGATCTGGTTGAGGGCGGCGATCACCCCGAGCCCGAGGATGAACACCGAGGCGATGTTGGCCAGCACCCGGCCGTAGGACAGGCCGCCGAGCGCGCTGCTGATGATGTCCTTGACCGCGTTGGCGATCGCGGCGGCGACCACCACGATGACGATGGCGACGAACGCCCGGGGCAGCCAGGCGATCACCCCGGCGATCAGGTCGGAGATCGGGTTGGGCCCCCAGATGCCGAAGGCGAGTTGGAGGGTCACCAGCAGCACCCCGTAGTAGGCGAGCTTGGCGACGATGTCGCTGGCGTCGTAGCGGGAGCGGGCCAGGGCGGTCTTGATGCCGCCACGCTCGACGGCCCGGTCGAAGTGCACCCGCTCCAGCACCTTGTCGACGATCCTGCGGACGGCCTTCGCGATCAGCCAGCCGGCCACCAGGATCGCCACGAAGGCGACCGCCTTGGGCAGGAACAGCAGCACCGCGCGGAGGGCGTCACCCGCCGCGTCGCCGAAGTTGTCTGTCATCCGTGGTCCTCCACCGTCAGCTCGGTCGACCCCCGAAGCTACCCCCGGCCGGTGCGCCGGAAACTCCGGTCGGACCGGACGGTCAGCCCGACGTGCAGGTGGGCAGCAGTGACACCACCACCGGGCCGGTGGGGGCGGAGGCGTTGCCGGCGTCGTCGACGGCGATCACCTGGACCGGGATCCTGGTGGTCGCCGGGGGCGTCGGCAGGTCGCCGAGGGTGCCCGCGAAGGTGTCCGGGCCGGTCTGGGTCATGGCGACCGTGCGGGTGGCCCCGTCGAGGGTGTAGCGCAACGACACCCGCAGCAGGTCGCCGGCAGCCCCGTCGTCGAGGACCCGGGCGGTGACCGTGGTCGAGGTGGCCACGTCGGGGCAGCCCTTCGGCTCCACCGTGGCCGGGCTGGCGTCCACGGCCGACACCGTCGGCGGGAACACGTCGGGGGGCAGCAGCGGGCTGATCGGCGTGGCCGGTGGTGTGGGACTCGGGGTGCGTACCCGGGTGGTGGCGGTGGCCGACCGGGCCGGGCTGGTGGGCGGTGGGTCCGTCGTGGTCGCCGCCGGGGTGGGGCTGCGGCTCGGCTCCGGCGGCACGACGCTGATGGCCGGGGCGGCGGCGAGCGGCGCGGGGCTGCGGGTGGTGGCGGCGGTCGCTCCCGGCCCGACGGCACCGTCGGCGAGGGTGAACGCCCCGGGCCCGCGGGCGACGTAGCCCAGCCCGACGACGCCGACCAGCAGTGCCGCGGTCAGCCCGACACCGACCAGGGCGTTGCGGGTGCCGCCGCGCCGGGGGCCCGGGTGGGGCCCGGCGGGGTCGACGGCGGCCGGGTCGACGTGCCCGGGGGCACCCTCGGGGAAGGGGAGGCAGGCGGCGAGCAGCGCGACCCGTTGGGCCAGCTGACGCCGCCCCCGTTCCTCCCACTCCCCGCCGTACGAGCGGGCGGCGGTGTGTTCCAGCTCGGTGAGGAAGATCTCGGCGGGCTGGGTCCGGTCGGCGGGGCACCAGGCCAGGCCGTGGCGGAGCAGGTCGTGCACCGGGGCGGGGGTCGGGGTGCCGGGGATCGGGGTGGCGCTGTGCTGCGCGCGCAGGGTGGCCAGGTCCCGTCCGTCGTAGGGAGGTCGGCCGGTGAGGCACTCGAAGAAGGTCGCGGTGGCGGCGTAGATGTCACCGGCCGGCTCGGCGGGGGCCCCGGTCCACTGCTCGGGGGCCTGGTAGTGCCGGTTGCCGGTGGGCGGGGTGATGCCGACGTCGGTAAGCGTGGGCCACCCGTCGCGGGTGACGAGCACGTTGTCGGGGCGGTGGTCACCGTGCACCACACCGCGGGCGTGTACGGCGGCGAGCCCGGCGAGGGAGCCCTTGAGGACGCAGAGCGCGGCCTCCGGACCGATGGGGCCGCGCGTGCGCAGCAGCTGACGCAGCGGCACGCCGTTGACCAGCTCCACCACGATCGCCGCGGCGGCGTGCGTCTCGGCGTACTCGAAGAGGCGGCAGACGTGCGGGTCGTCCACCTCGACCAGCAGTCGCGCCTGCTCCCGGAAGGCCATCCGGAAGGCGGGATCGTCGCCGAGGGACGGCGGGAGGTAGCGGATGGCGACCGGGGTGCCAGTGGCGTCGTGGGTGGCGAGCAGCACCCGGCCGGACGTGCCCGCGCCGAGCTGCCGTACCGGGGTGTAGCCGGACAACCGCCAGTCGCCGGTCACCCGCCGGCCTTTCCGGTCCGCCGGGACTGGTCACAGGTCAGGGCCACACTGATCATTCTCACCCGGGGCGAGCTGCGGTGAATCGGCGCAACGGGTGTTTTCTCGCGTCCGGACGTCTGTCCCCGGAGATTAGTTCCGGTCACCCTGGTGCCGGCGGCGGTCGTCAGGCGGGGTGACCGGGCCGCCGTCGGTGGGGCCGGCGGGGACCAGGTCGGGGGCGACGTCGGCGATCCGCTGCCGCATCGACCGCTGCCGCAGCGCCGCCAGCGCCTCGTCGACGAGCCGGCTCAGCGGGTACGCCAGCTCCGCCTCAAACCGGCGGGCGGCGGTGGCGGTGGCCGCGTACTCGGCGTGCAGGACGGGCAGCAGTTCCCGGGCCCGGTCGGTGGGGGTGACGACGCGTTGCCGGGCGTCGGTGCCGGGAGCGAGGGTGACCAGCCCGTCGGCCGTCATCCGGGCGACGGTCTGGCTGGCGGCGGAGTGGGTCACCCCGGTCGTCTCGGCCAGGGTACGGATCGATGCCGACCCGAGCCGGTCCAGCGCGATCAGCACCGGGGTGTAGCGGGGTCGGAAGCCGGTCAGTCCGAGGTCGGCATAGACGGCGGCGACGTCGCCGTCGAGCAGCTCCAGCAGGTGGCGCAGCCGGGTGCCGAGCAGTGCGGGGTCGGACGGTTCGTCAGCCATGCCGTAATGTAACAGCGCTGTTGTATCTCACGCCCCGGGGAGGCCCACCGATGGACGAGCGGTACCCGCCGATCGAGCCGTACGACCACGGAATGCTCGACGTCGGCGACGGCAACCGGGTCTACTGGGAGGTGTGCGGCAACCCGACCGGCCGGCCCGCGCTGGTCGTCCACGGTGGACCGGGCTCCGGCTGCGGCCCGTTGGCCCGGCGCTACTTCGACCCGGACCGCTACCGGGTGATCCTTTTCGACCAGCGCAACTGCGGGCGCAGCACCCCGCACGCCGGTGACCCGACCACCGATCTGCGGCACAACACCACCGCGCACCTGATCGCCGACATGGAGCGGCTCCGCGCGCACCTGGGCGTCGACCGGTGGCTGCTCTACGGCGGCTCGTGGGGCTCGACGCTGCTACTGGCGTACGCGCAGCGGCACCCGGAACGGGTGTCGGCGATCGTCATCGCCGCCGTCACCACCACCCGCCGGTCGGAGATCGACTGGCTCTACCGGGGCGTCGGGCGGTACTTCCCCCGCGAGTGGGAACGGTTCCTCGCCGGCGGTGGCGTCGGCCCGGACGACGACGTGGTCGGCGCGTACGCCCGACTGGTGGAGGACCCGGACCCGGCGGTACGGGAGCGGGCGGTACGGGACTGGTGCGCCTGGGAGGACGCGGTGGTCTCCGCCGAGGGGGTGGGCAACCCGTACGGTGACCGCCCGTCGGCGGACCGGACCGCGATGGTGCGGATCTGCGCGCGCTACTTCTCCCAGGGGGCCTGGCTGGCCGAGGGTGAGCTGATCCGGCAGGCCGGCCGGCTCGCCGGCATCCCGGGGGTGCTGATCCACGGCCGGGTCGACCTGGGCGGCCCGCTGGCCACGGCCTGGGCGCTGCACCGGGCCTGGCCGGGTTCGCAGTTGCAGGTGGTCGAGGGGGCGGGACACTTCGGCACGGTGGCGACCCGACGACACCTGCTGGCCGCGCTCGACCGGTGCGCCGCCGCCGACTGAGCAGCCGACTCGGGACCACCGCACTGACGGCAGGAATTCGGACAGTTCCGCCCGGCACGCCTTGAAGACGGGCAGAATCGATCGATGGCGCCCTCTAGCGCCGACCGCCGTCCTGGCAATATCCTCCACTTCATGCTTGCTCAACGGAGCTAGTTTTCACATTCGGCGTCAGCGCCGCCGGCCGCCGAGGAGATGCCATGTCCGACGTACGCCCCGCACTCGACCGACGTACCCTGCTGCGGGCCGGCCTCGGCGCGGCCACCGTCGCGGTCGTCGGGTCCGAACTGGCCCTGCCGGGTGCGGCCCGGGCAACCCCCGGCACGGACCTGGACTGGATCATCGGCTGCGACGAGTGGGACGCCCGGCCGCCGGCCGACCCGCTGTCGGTCAGCACGATCCCGACCAACAAGATCATCGTGCACCACATGGCCTTCCCGAACGTCACCGACCACTCCCGGGAACAGGCGGTCAAGCTGGCCCACGATTGCCAGGACCTGCACATGGACGGCAACGGCTGGTCCGACACCGGCCAGCACTTCACCGTCAGCCGGGGCGGGTACGTCCTGGAGGGACGGCACGGCAGCCTGGACCGACTGCGGGCCGGCGACCGGCAGATGATCTCGGCGCACTGCCCCGGCGAGAACGGTCGGGCCATCGGCATCGAGAACGAGGGCACCTACGTCACCGACACCCCGCCACCGGACCTGCTCGACTCGCTGGTCCGGCTCTGCACCACCATCTGCCGGCAGTACGGGCTGCACGCCCACGACATCTTCGGCCACTGGGACTTCCGCACCACGCTCTGCCCCGGCGCGCAGTTCTACCGCCTCTTCCCCGGCGTCCGCCGGCAGGTCTTCCGCCGGCTCGGCACCCGCCTGGCCGAGGTGCCGGCCCGCCGCTGGCCGGACCTGTGGCGCTTCGTCAACTCCCCCACCGTCCAGGTCGCCCAGTACCTGCTGGCCTACCGGGGCTACCCGGTCACCCCGAGCGGCACGTTCGACGCCGCCACCGTCGCCGCGGTCGCCGACTGGCAGGCCCGCAACGGCATCCCGGTCGACGTCGACGCCACCCTGACCGCCCCCACCTGGGAGACCCTCGCGCCCGCACTGGACCGCGACGCCACCGGCCTGCCCGTGCAGGCGGTGCAGTTCATCCTGAACTGGAAGGGATACGCCGAGGTCACCGTCACCGGCGGGTTCGACCCCGCCACCCGCAGGGCCGTCCAGGACCTCCAGGGTCTGCACGGGCTGCCCCGCACCGGCCGGGTCTCCACCGACACCTGGTGCGCCCTGGTCGGCGGCATCGTGCGGCAGTCGTTGCGCCACCACTGACCGCGCCACGCGGGTGGGCGGTTTGGGCGGCGGCGGCAACGGGGAGTGTGGCCGGCATGACGTGGGCCCGCCGCACCGTACCCGTGATCGCCGCCGCCGTCGCCGGCCTGGCCGCCCGCGACGTCCTGCAACGTGACCATGCGCTGCTGCGCAACTTCCCGCTGGTCGGGCGGGCCCGCTACCTGCTGGAGGCGATCGGGCCGGAGCTGCGGCAGTACATCGTCGCCGGCAACGACGAGGAACGGCCGTTCACCCGGGACCAGCGCCGCTGGATCTACGCCTCGGCCAAGCAGGAGAACAACTACTTCGGCTTCGGCACCGACAACGACATCGAACGCAGCCCCGGCTACCCGATCATCAAGCACCGCACGTTCGCCCGGACCGTCCCGTCGTCGGTGCCGACCAGCGGGCACGACGTACGGCTGCCGGCGGCCAAGGTGCTCGGCGGGCCACGCGGGCGGGCGAAGGCGTTCCGCCCCGGGTCGGTGGTCAACATCTCCGGGATGAGCTTCGGGTCGCTGTCCGGCAACGCGGTGTCCGCCCTCAACCAGGGGGCGGCGCTGGCCGGCTGCCTGCAGAACACCGGCGAGGGTGGGCTGTCGCCGTACCATCGCCACGGCGGTGAGCTGGTCTTCCAGCTCGGTACGGCGTACTTCGGCTGCCGGGACGCCCGGGGCCGGTTCGACCTCGCCCGGCTGCGGGACCTGGTCGCCGGGGCGCCGGTGCGGGCCCTGGAGATCAAGCTCAGTCAGGGCGCGAAGCCCAGCCTGGGCGGGCTGCTGCCCGGGGCGAAGGTGTCCGCCGAGATCGCCGCCACCCGGGGGATCACCCCCGGGGAGGACTGCGTGAGCCCGTCGCGGCACGCCGAGTTCTCCGACTGCGACAGCCTGCTGGACTGGGTGGAGCTGCTGGCCGCCGAGACCGGGCTGCCGGTCGGCATCAAGTCCGCCGTCGGTGACCTGGGGTTCTGGGAGGAACTGACCACGCTGATGCGCGACACCGGCCGGGGCGTCGACTTCGTCACCGTCGACGGCGGCGAGGGCGGCACCGGCGCCGCACCCCTGATCTTCACCGACTCGGTGTCGCTGCCGTTCCAGCAGGGCTTCGCCCGGGTCTACCGGACCTTCGCCGAGCGGGGGCTGCACGAGCAGACCGTCTTCGTCGGCGCGGGCAAACTGGGCCTGCCGGACAACGCCGTGGTGGCGTTCGCCCTCGGCTGCGACCTGGTCAATGTCGGCCGGGAGGCGATGCTGGCGATCGGCTGCATCCAGGCGCAGAAGTGCCACACCGACTCCTGCCCCACCGGCGTCGCCACCCAGAACCCCTGGCTGGCCCGGGGCCTGGACCCGGCCCGCAAGTCGGTGCGGGCGGCGAACTACATCGGCACCCTGCGCCGGGACCTGGTGAAGGTGGCCGAGGCGTGCGGGGTCGAGCATCCGGGGCTGATCGACACCGACGCCGTCGAGATCCTCGACGGCCGGACCTCGGCCCGCCCCCTGCGGGAGGTCTACGGCTACCAGCCGCAGTGGGGGTTGCCGTCGGCGGCGGACCGGGCGGAGATCGCCCGGCTGATGGCCGGCGAGGCGCCGCAGGGCGGCAGCGCCGTCCCGTCGGCCACCGCCCAGGGCTGATCCGAGCCCGGCAGCCGGTGACCGTTCGGTCTCTTCGGGGACACCGTTCCGGCAGCTCAGTGCGCCCCGGTCGAACACCTGTGCGAACATGGGGCGGTGCCGACCGGAGCCAGCATCCTGCACGCCGACCTGGACGCGTTCTACGCCTCGGTCGAGCAGCGGGACGACCCGCGCCTGCGCGGCCGACCGGTGATCGTCGGCGGCGGGGTGGTCCTCGCGGCCAGCTACGAGGCGAAGGCGTACGGCGTGCAGAGCGCGATGGGCGGGCGGCAGGCCCGGCGGCTCTGCCCCGAGGCGATCGTGGTGCCGCCGAGGATGGCCGCGTACACGGCGGCGAGCCGGGCGGTGTTCGCCATCTTCCGGGACACCACCCCCTGGGTGGAGGGGCTCTCCATCGACGAGGCGTTCCTCGACGTGGGGGGCCTGCGCCGGCTCTCCGGCTCGCCGGTGCAGATCGCGACCCGGCTGCGGCGGATGGTCGGCGAGCAGGTCGGGCTGCCGATCACCGTCGGGGTGGCCCGGACGAAATTCCTCGCCAAGGTCGCCAGCGGGGTGGCCAAACCCGATGGCCTGCTGGAGGTCCCGCCCGACGGCGAGCTGGCGTTCCTGCACCCGCTGCCGGTGGAACGGCTCTGGGGCGTCGGCCCGGTCACCGCGGCGAAGCTGCGCGCCCGGGGCATCCACACGGTCGGCCAGGTGGCCCGCCTCGACGTGCCGACCCTCGAGTCGCTGCTCGGCGCGGGCGCCGGCGGACATCTGCACGCGCTGGCCCACCACCGCGACCCCCGACCGGTGCAGGTGGGCCGCCGACGATCCTCGATGGGAGCCCAGCACGCCCTCGGGGCCGGCCCGCACTCCCCCGCCGACGTCGACGCCACCCTGTCCGGGCTGGTCGACCGGGTGGCCCGCCGGCTTCGGGCCGCCGGCCGGTCCGGCCGGACGGTGACCCTGCGGCTGCGGTTCGCCGACTACACCGCGGCCACCCGGTCGCGGACCCTGCGCCGGGCCACCGATCGGACGACACCGTTGCTGGCCGCCGCCCGGGCACTGCTGCGGGCGGCCCAGCCCGAGCTGGCCCGCCGCGGGATCACCCTGGTCGGGGTGGCGGTGGGCAACCTCGACGACGCCCCGGTCCAGCCGGAACTGCCGTTCACCCCCGACCGGGGGGTCGAGCTGGACAGCGCCGTCGACGCGGTCCGGGACCGGTTCGGCGCGGCGGCGCTGACCCGGGCCACCCTGCTCGGCCGTCGAGCCGGTCTGGAGATGCCCCGGTTGCCCGACTGATCCCCCGGGCACCACCTGCTGCCGGCCACCAGGGTGGCCTGACACCGGCGGGGGCCGGGCCACCCGGTGCCGGTCACCAGGCGCAGGGCGCGTAGTCCTTCAGGAAACAGCCGTACAGCTCCTCGCCCTGCTCGCCCCGGACGATCGGGTCGTACACCCGGGCCGCCCCGTCGACCAGGTCCAGCGGGGCGTGGAAACCCTCGTCGGCGAGGCGCATCTTCGTGGGGTGCGGGCGCTCGTCGGTGATCCAGCCGGTGTCGACGCTGGTCATCAGGATGCCGTCGGCGCGCATGTCCTCGGCGCTGGTGCGGGTGAGCATGTTCAGCGCCGCCTTGGCCATGTTGGTGTGCGGATGCCCCGCCCCCTTGTAGCCCCGGGCGAACTGCCCCTCCATCGCCGACACGTTCACCACGTACGCCCGCCCGGCCGGGGCGGCGGCCAGCGCCGGCCGGAGCCGACTGACCAGCACGAACGGGGCGGTCACGTTGCACAGCTGCACCTCGAGCAGCTCGACCGGGTCGACCTCGTGCACCCGCTGCACCCAGCTGTTGGTGTCGCCGAGGTCGGGGGCGAGCCCACCGGCGTCGATGGCGGTGGCGGCGGCGATCCGCTCCGGCGTGGCGGACCGGCCGGTCAGCGCCAGCGCGGTGAGGGCGTGCGGGGCGATGGCGGCGGCCGGCACGGTCCCGTCCGGCAACGCCAGGGTGACACCCCGACCACCGGTGAAGGTGAGCAGCTCCGGCAGCGGCCCCTCGGGCAGCGCCGCCGTCTCGGCGGCGACCAGGTGGGCGTACGCGCCGGGGGTGCGGCGTACCGTCTGGGCGGCGTTGTTGATCAGGATGTCCAGCGGACCCTGCGCGGCGACCGAGTCGGCCAGCGCCACCACCTGGGCGGGGTCCCGCAGGTCGATGCCGACGACCCGCAACCGGTGCAGCCAGTCGGCGCTGTCCGGCATGGCGGTGAACCGGCGGACCGCGTCGTGCGGGAACCGCGTGGTGATCGTGGTGTGCGCACCGTCACGCAGCAGCCGCAGGGCGATGTACATGCCGATCTTGGCGCGTCCCCCGGTGAGCAGCGCGCGCCGCCCGGTCAGGTCGCACCGCGCGTCCCGGCGCTCCCGGTTGAGGGTGGCGCAGTCGGGGCAGAGCTGGTGATAGAACGCGTCGACCTCGCGGTAGCGGGTCTTGCAGATGTAGCAGCCACGCGGATTGATCAGAGTGCCGGCGATGTCACCGGCGGTCGGCGAGGCGAGCGGGATGCCCTTGGTCTCGTCGTCGATCCGGCCCGGGGCACCCGTGGCGGTGGCGGCGGTGACCGCGCGGTCGTGGGCCAGGACGGTGTCCCGCCGCTCCTCGCGTCGCCGCTGCTTCACCATCTTGAACAGCCGGGCGGTGGCCCGCTGCACCCGTACCACGTCCGGGTGGTCGCTGGGCAGCGACTCCAACGCCGCAAAGACCCGCAGCGCGACCGCCAACTCGTCCTGGTCGACACCCGGGGTGCCGGCGTCGCGCCCCCGGCTGTCGACGTCGCCCGATTGTCCGACGTTGTCCACCGTCATGTCCGCTATCGTCCCGCCCTGCCATCCGGGGCCGACCGCCGGCCCGACCCGGGAACTCTACGCACCCGGGGCGGACCGGCGCGACGCCTGGTCACGGCGGCGGCGGTGAGCTGGGCCACCGCCGCCGCCCGGGGCGGCGGTGGCCCAGCCCGCTGTCAGGGCAGCTTGATGCTCTTGGTGTTCGGGAAGCTGTAGGGGCAGGACGCCGAGGACCCGGTGCCGACCACGACGTAGCCGGCCGGGATCGGCGACGCCGAGCAGATGGTGGTGATGCCCGTGGTGGACGGCTTGGTGATCGTCCAGGTGTTCGGGAAGCTGTACGGGCAGGACGCCGACGACCCTTCCGCGATGATCACGAACCCGGTCGGCAGGGTCGACGCCTTGCACATCACGCTCGCCGAGCCGGTGGGCGGGATCCGGATGGTCCAGGTGTTGGGGAAGCTGTACGGGCAGGACGCCGACGACCCCTCCGCGATGGCCACGTAACCGGTCGGCACGGCGGAGGCCTTGCACATCACGGTGGTCGAGGTGGTGGAGGGCGTGGTGATCGTCCAGGTGTTCGGGAAGCTGTACGGGCAGGACGCCGACGACCCTTCCGCGATGATCACGTAGCCGGCGGGTATCGGCGAGCTCTTGCAGATCGTGGTGGTCGCGGCGCTGGCCGGCGTCGCGACGGCGAGCGTGGCGGCGACCCCCGCGACCAGCACGGCGAGGAGGGCCAGGGCGGCACGCAGCGGGGTGGTGGTCCCCGGGCCCCGCCGCCGGCGCAGTGGGTTGATCCGCTCGGTCCAGTTCATGCAGAGGTCCCTTCGTTCAGGCGCGCGACTACCGAGGGCATCGTCGCCGGCACGCGCTGTGAGCATAATGGACGGTGCGACGCCAACGGACAACCCTCGGAAGGTCGCGCCACAGTCGGGAAGCCGACTCGACACCCCGCGCCGCGGCCGGCCGCCGCGGCCGTCCGCCGCGGCCGATTCCGACGGGACACTGCCTTGCGTAACCGGTTGGTACGGTGTCGGTGATCGCGGTCCGCCGTCCACCGAGGCGTCCCGGCCCGACCGGGCGTGGCGTCGGTGGCTGTCCCCTGGGGAGGGTGGGATGTGGGCGGATGAGGCGGCCCTGGACGCGGCGGCCCGCCGGCTCGACGGGTGGGAGTCGTCGTTCACCGACCGGGCGGAGCGGGCGAAGCACCTCGCGGCACAGGTGCAGGCCCTGACCGGCACCGCCCGCAGCCCCGACCGGACCATCGAGGTCACCGTCGACCCCACCGGCCTGCTGATCGACCTGCGGCTGGACGAACAGACCCGGCAGCACTCCGCCGCCCACACCGCCCGGCAGATCCTGGCGACCACCCGCGCCGCCCGCACTGACCTGCTGCGGCAGCTCGCCGAGGCCACCACCCGGGTCCTCGGTGCCGACGACCCGACCGCCCAGGCGATCATCGAGTCGCACCGGCAGCGGCTCGCCCCCGGTCAGGGCCCGCCGGATGCCCACCGGTGACGGCATCCAGGTCGACCCGGACGACCTGACCGCGCACGCCGCCCACCTGGACCGCTGCGCCGACAGCCTCGACACCGCCCGCCAGGCCGGCCACCACGTCCGGCTCGACGCCGACGCGTACGGGCAACTCTGCGCGATCATGCCGACGCTACTCACTGGCCTCCAACGGACCCTGGTCGACGGCGTCGGCACCGCCGCCGGGTCGGTCCGGGACACCGCCGGGAAGCTCCGGTCCGGCGCCGACGGCTACCGGGCCGCCGACGCCCGCGCCGCAGAAGTGCTCGACCGGTTACGGGACCGGCGGTGACCGGCAACCCGCTGGTCGCCACGCCATCGGACGCCGGGCCCAGCGCGTGGGCCGGGATCTGGATCTGCGAGGACATCGAACTCGTCGCCCAGGGCGTCCGCACCGGCAGCTGGATCGACGGCAGCCTCGGCGTGGTCAGCGCCGGCCTGGACGCCCTCGCCCTCGTCTCCGACCCGGTCGGCGCGCTGCTCCAGTACGGCATCGCCTGGCTCATCGCACACATCAAACCCCTCAGCGAGGCCCTGGACTGGCTCGCCGGTGACCCCGCCCAGATCACCGCACACGCCCAGACCTGGCGCAACGTCGCCGTCTCGCTCCGCGCGGACGCCGCCGAGCTGACCCACGCGGTCCGCACCGAGGTCGCCGGCTGGGGCGGCGACGCCGGACCCGCCTACCGGGCCTGGGCCGCCGAGCAGCACCGGGCGATCACCGGCCTCGCCCGGGGCGCCGACACCCTCGCCGCCGCCACCGAGGGCGCCGCCGGCCTGGTCGCCGCCGTTCGGCTCCTCGTCCGCGACGCCATCGCCGCCTGCGTCTCCCGCCTCATCGTGTACGCGGGCGAACTGCTCGTCACCGGCGGGCTCGCCACACCGCTGGTGGTGGAGCAGGTGACCACGCTGGTGGGATCGTGGGCGGCGCGGATCGCCCGGTTGCTGCGTGGCCTGTTGGCCAGTCTGCGACGGTTGCTGCCGGAGCTGCGCCGACTCGGCGACCTCATCGACCAACTCAAGCAGGCGCTCCACCGGCTCGCTCGGATCGGCCCGAACGACCGGATGGGCACACGCCGCGACTGGGCTGATCCACGGGCCCGGCCGATGAGCCCGAAGGAGCGACCGGATTCCTATCTCCCCGCCGGTGATCCGGTCTACCACACCGACCATTCCACAGTCGTCGGGTACGACGCCCGGACGATGCGGAACAGGCAGAAGTCCCTGCCTCTCGACGGGCACCACGACGTCGTCGTCCACGGCACCGACAAGGGCTACTTCATCCCCGGTAAGCTCTCGTCGGAGGGGGCGGACATGGACGGGAACCCGACCAGCGCAGCACAGATCGCTACGGCGCTCAGGGACAATCCGGCTTACGACGGGGGACCGGTGCGGCTGGTGTCCTGCTACTCGGGCTCGATCGATTCCGAGGTGATAAACGCCGTTCCGCTCGGGCAACAGGTCGCTGACGCGCTTGGCGTGACCGTGGTCGCGCCGACAAAGCGAGTCGGCACCGAACGGTGGGCGGCCGAACCCGAGCCGCCGGTTGTCGAAGCCGGCGGCATCTGGAGGGTCTTCGAGCCGCGACCAGAGGGCCGTCGATGAAGACGGCCGGCTTCTTCCGAGAACTCGGCCCGGACCCGGTCTCGGTCTACACCGAGAGCATCCGTACCCACCTGGCTCCACACCCGCTCCCCGACGCCGATCGGGTAGTCCAGTATCTGCGCGACGGACACGGCCTGATCGACGTGATGGGCGCGGAGATGGACGTCCTGGGTAGTGGCCGGCACCTTGTCGGCGGAGCCTCCGTGATGACGGACGGGGAGTGGCTGTGGCGCGACGATCTGCGGTTCTACGTGGCGACCTACCACGCACGCCTTCCTGAAGGCTTCTTGGCCACCATTCGGGCGAGTGATTATCACGTTCCTGAACTGCGGGTCGAGGATCTTCGCGCGGCGGGGAAGGAAGCGATGCAAATCCTCGGTTACCACCGACCTCCCACCCCGTCACTTCATTGATGGCGAGCCTGACGAGGCCGGTTGAGCCTTCCCGGACGTTCCGCCGGCAGCGTTCGTGAACCGGATGGTCACGTCGCTGCCGTCGCGGAGGTAGTCGGCGAGCCGGATCCGTACGCCGGCCCGGACCACCTCGGTGCCCGCGCCGAACGACTCCGGCATCCGCCGGGTACGCCACCAGCGCAGTGACTCCCCCGCTGCCCGCTTCTGCCGCTTGAGGACGGCTTCCGCCGCGATGACGTCGGCGTGCCGACCCTCGACGACCTCCACCAGTTGGGCACCCGCACGCAGGTGTTGCCGTACCCGGCTCGCTCCGCCAACGCCGAACTTCAGCAATCCGCGATGCCGCACCAGATATAGCAGGTACGGCGTGTCGCGGAGCGCGGCGAAGGTACGGTCATCGGGCTCGGGTGGGCACTGGGCACAACTGCGGTCGCGGACCCGTTGCCACGAGTCGCAGCGCAGGTGCAGACCCCAGGTGCCGTGCGAGAAGGGAGCCTGCCGTTCGCCGTACCACGGTAGGCCGTGGACGTCGCCGGCCAGGTCGGCCCAGCCGTCGCGGCGGTGCCGGTCGAGTTCCGCGCCGAGGGCGATCGCGGCCTGGAACTCGGCGGCGGCCCGGGTGGGGATGGTGTCGGTGTCGGCCAGGCCGGCGAAGCGGCGTACCTGGTCCGCGAGTCCGGTTTCGTCCGGCGACCGGGTCAGCAGGCGTGCACCGGCGGCGAGGCTGAGGCCGGCGGACCGCTCGTCCAGACAAATGTGACACCGGGTTCGCCAACCGGTGCGGCAGACGCGGAGACTTCCGCAGGTGCGGCACCGGTAGAGGTCGACGCTGCGGTCCGGCAGCAGACCGAGCGGTTGCATCTGGTCGGCGACCAGGTCCGCGCACGGTCGGCAGTGGCCGAACCAGGCGGTGTCCGGGCCCCGCTGGCGGGTGTTCGCCCGGCCCTCGACGGTATCGCCGCAGTTGACGCAGATACACCCCGTAGGCCGGCTGGGCCTGGGCTTACGCGTCGTCATGTGTCGGTGCCGGCGGAGCGACGGCTGTGGGTCCGGTGGGCGCGCGCCGCCTTCGCCT
This sequence comes from Micromonospora sp. CA-248260, assembly GCF_050942205.1. Lineage (NCBI taxonomy): Bacteria > Bacillati > Actinomycetota > Actinomycetes > Micromonosporales > Micromonosporaceae > Micromonospora > Micromonospora sp. CA-248260. Next base: position 3,599,068 of record NZ_CP192021.1, read on the forward strand.
GCGGCGTTCCGCCCTGGCCACCCTCTGTCCAGGAGACCTCGCTGTACTGGTCCCAGCGGGCGTCGAGCTTGGCCGCATCGCTCTGCTCGTCCGGCGTGACGGTGCAGTAGTCGCAGCCGATCGCCCGCATCTGCATCCACACCGCGTTGACGATGTCGGCGTACTGATCTGGTCCCACGCCCCGGAGGCGTACCGTGAACTGCCGCTCGTCCTGGCTCACGGCAGGCGGATTCCGGTGCAGGGGCTGCTGTGCGCGGGGCGGTGCCGCATCCAGAAGACCACGTCGAGGACGCGCAGCAGGCTCACCGTCTCGGGCAGGCCAGCCTTCTCGTGCAGTGCGCGCAGCCGCTGCCCCAACGCGCCGTCCTCCTCGCGGAGCCTGCCGTGCAGCCACTCCCAAAAATCGGTGCCGGTGCGATAGGCGCAGGACACCACCGCGTCGTACACCGGCACCAGCTTCGGACGCTTGCGGGCGAGCAGCTTGCCGGCGATGACCCACCCGATGCCGTCCGCGTCGCGCAGCGCCCGCCACGCGGTGTCCGCAGCACCGCCCGCCACCACCAGGGGGTACGCCTCGTCGGCGCCCAGCGCGACGTCGACCGGAATCTTCGCCAGCTCGGCGGCGATCCGTTCACCGAGCGCCCCCTGCAACAGGTCGAGCGCGCTCCGGGGCGGCACCCGTACATCGAGCAGGTCCACCGCGACGAGGTCTTCGGCGGTGATGGTTCCGGCCGTCTCGGGGCGGTTGCCGCCGCCACCGAGGTGTTCGAACTGGCCACCGGTGAACGCCGCGTCGCCGGTGGCCAGATAGTAACGTCGCAGGTCGGAGACCGACCGGGGGTCGTCGAGCACGGCCAGCATCTCGGCGAGAGTCAGGGGCTGGGGCACACTTCTCCTTCGGGGTCTAACGGTCAGTGGCGGCGAACGTCAGGTACGGGCTGGGTGTTCCGCTCCACGACGCATAGAGGTCCTCGCGGGCACGGGTGCTGGCGACGAAGAGCAGACAGCGTTCCCGGAGCAGGTCGTTGTCGTGTTGCACCTGGTCCACCTCGGCCGGCGTGACTTCCTTGGCGAAGGGGATCGTCTTGGCGTTGACACCCACCATCGCCACACAGCGGAACTCCAGGCCCTTCATGGCGTGCATGGTGGCGAGCCGTACCCCGTCCACGTCCGCGCCCGGCTGGTCCCGTACCCAGGCGGTGGGGATGCCGGCGGCGGTCAGCTCGTCGTGCATGCCGCGCAGCGTGGTGGTGAACCGGGCGCAGACGGCGATCTCGCCGGGCCGGACGCCCTGCCCCAGCCACTCCCCCACCCGCTGTGCCAACGCCGCCCCCTCGGCCTGCGGCGTCGGGTGTCCCTGCGCCTGCGGTCGCCTGCCGTGCAACAGCGACCGGTAGCCGGTGAGGTTGTCCTCGCCGTCGCCGCCGAGTGCGTCGACCCGTGCACCGACGAGCACCTGGGCCGCCCAGGCGAGGATCTCCTCGGTGCTGCGGTAGTTGATGCGCAGCCGGCTGCTGCGCCCGGTGACGCTGATGCCGAGCGAGCCGAGCGACACCCGGGAGTCGTAGATCCGCTGGTGCGGGTCGCCGGTGATGAACAGGTCGTCCGGTCCGGGCGGCACGGCGGCGCGCAGCACCCGCCACTGCGCGGGGTGCAGGTCCTGCGCCTCGTCGACCACCACGTGGTCGAAACCGTGGGTGGCCGGGTCTGCGTCGGCGAGCAGGTCCGCGGCCCGTGCGCAGATCTGCAGGTACGTGGCGGAGCCTGCGGCGGTCAGCTCCGCGTGGAACATTTCGACGGCCTCCCACAGCCGGTCCCGCTGCCGGGTGCCCAACGCCGAGCCCCGCCCACGCCGGCTGGCCGCGCGGTACCCGTCCCGGCTGCGCACGTCGTGGGCGAGGATCACGTGCCGGTACTCCTGGGCGAGGAACTGTTCGGTCCAGGGCAGGGCCAGCCGGCGGCAGACCCGCCGCCACACCTGCCGCTCGTCGGGGTCACCGACCGGGGTCGGCACCCGGCCGGCAAGGGCGCGCACGGTGCGGTTGGCGAAGGCGTTCACCGTGGTCACCTCCACCCGCGACAGTTGCTTCTCGTCGTCGAGCAGCAGCGCCAGGTGCTCCCGGAGGGTCGCGGCCAGGGCATTGGTGTACGTGGTGAGTAACACCCGGTTGTCGGGCGTACGGGCCAGCAGGTGCTTGACCCGGTGCAGCGCCGCCACCGTCTTGCCGGTGCCCGGCCCCCCGGTCACCTGGGCCGGCCCGCCGTAGGACACCCGGTAGGCGACGCGGCGCTGCGAGGGGTGCAGGAAGACCCGCCAGGCGGCGAACGGCTTGTCCAGGATCTCGGCCAGTTCGTCGGGCCGGGTGACCAGGGTGATCCGGTTGGTGGTGTTGGCGATCGCCATCGCCAGACTCTCGCTCGGTTCGTCCGGCGCGTCGACGGGGCGGCGTTGGGCGACCAGGTCGCGGTAGACCTCGTCCGGGGTGAACCCCTCGGCGAGGTGCTGCAACACCTCGAACTGGTCTTCGGGCAGCAGCGTCCCGAACGCCTCCAACTGTGGCTTGTCGATGATCGTGCGGACGGCCCGTAGCACCTGGTCGTCGATGCCGAGGTGCCGCAGCGCCGTGTCCGAGTGCTTGGCGAACAGCAACGTCGGCACCTGCGCCGCCGCCTTCTCCAACGCCGGGGTGAGCTGCTCGATGGCGACCACGTTGCGGACCTCCAGCGCCCGCGTCGCGGTGTTGACGGTGTAGAGCCGCTTCGCCGCCCAGGTGTACGCGCCGTCGTGCGGCACGACGTTGAGCAGCAGGAACGTGTCGCTGCCGTCGTCGGGGGCGAGCACCACCCCACGCCAGAAGTCGTTGATCCGGATGGTCCGCATGCGCGGGTCCCGGGCGTTGTTGACCGACTCCAGGTGCAGTCCCTTGTCGGCGTGCAGCTCGGCGATGGTGAGTTGCTGGAACTTCTCCATCGCCTTGCGTACGCCGGCCCTGACGGGCTTCTCCAGGACGTCGAAGCTGTGCCAGAAGCTGTTGGCGAAGGCGAGCTGCGGCACGGACGGGACCTCCGGGGCGGGGGATGCGGATCGTCTAGACCAGGTCGGTTTCGTCGGGGGTACTGATCTGTGCCTGGTCGTAGAACCAGCGCAGATGGTCGAGCAGTGCGTCCCGGGCCTCGGCATCGGCGAGGACCGTCAACGGGAAGTTCGGCCGCAGGGCGAGCTTGGCGGCGGCGATCTCGACACCCGGCAACTGGTTCAACCGCTGCCGCAGTTCCTCCCGCAGGGTCACGCCGTCGAACGGCGTCCGGATGCTGAGGTGCTGGAAGACCACCTCGCACTTCCCGCTGGGATAGAACGTCACCGGCCAGATGTTGCCGTACTCGTGTTCCTTCCCCCGGGCCAGCAGGAAGCAGGAGGTCTCGTCGCCGTTGCCGTAGCCCAACAGGCCACCCATGGTGGTCCACGCGTCGAGCACGACGGCGGTGGCCGTGGCGACCGCCGGCCCCTGGGACGCGGTGAGCTGTTCCATGAAGCGCGCAGCGTGGTCGGCTTCGCTGTGCGCGCGGGATCGCGGCTCGGGCAGGTCGGGCGGCGTCACCCCGGCGAGCTGCGCCAACTCCTCGACGGTGATGCGCTGGGCCTGGTCGGCGCGACCGTACTGGTCGAACGTCACGCCCTCGGCGCGCAGCACGTCACGCGGGTCGTCGCTGCGGCCGGGTTCGAGCCACCGGAAGTTGCCCGCGACGATCCCACCGGCCTGGAGCACCCGGTGGGCGTTCAGGGTCGGATGGTTGGCCAGCCGGTTCCCCACGGGTTGCGGTGCCGTGCCGATCAGGGCGGCCAGGTCACCGTAGGTGGTCCACGCCCCGGCCGGCAGCTCGGCGAGGGCCTTCGCCAGCACGTCCCAGGGCACCTCGGACTCGTTGCCGGTCTCCTCGGTGGGGCCGGGCCAGATGGTGACGATCCGGTCGGCGAGGGCGTCGGCCCGCGCCAGGATCTCCGAGCGACCCCACCGCTGCCGGTCGGCGATGTCCCGGCTCAACTGGACACCGCTCTTCGCCAGGGCGAACCGCTTGACGGCGAACGGCTTGTTGCTCAGCTCGGAGTTGTAGCCGGTGAGGGTCAGGTTCCCCAGGGTGTGCACGAGCGCATCGTGCGCATCGTCGGGGGTCTCGTCCGCGTCGAGGTCGGCGGCGAGCATCCGCCGCCACTCGTCGCTGAGGGCCTGCGGCAGCACGTGTTCGATGGTCAGCTTCTCCAGCGCCACCGGCTCCTTGCTGTCGTGGGACTCCTCCAACCAGCGCAGCACCAGGCTGCGCTGGTTGGCCCGGCCGTTGAGATAGAACGGGATGGTCCGCACCAGGGCGCGCAGGCTCGCATCGGCGGCCCAGTGCTTGCGGCCCGTCGACAGGTATTTCCGCACCGCCTCGTGGACCGGCAGGTCCTGGTCCATCTCGGTGACCACGGCGAGCAGGATGCGGTTGATGTTCATGGTGCTCCGGCCGATCAGCAGCCGCCGGACGAAGAAGCTCTCCAGGTACAACATCGCGGAGGCGATCTGCGCGGAGGTCGCCGTGCCACGGTCCCGTCGGTCGAGCAGGTGCAGCAGCACCGGGTAGACGGTGGTGGTGCCCCACGCGCTGAGCCGCTCCAACCGCTGCCGTACGCCCGGGTCCTGCTCCTCGGCGGGGTGCAGGATCACCCGCAGCAGCGCGCCGAGCCGGCTGAACCGTTGCACCTCGGCCTCGACGTCCGCTTCGGTGCGGAGCTTTTCGAGCCGGGCCTGCTGGGACGAGTACGTGTCGGTCTGCTTGACCTTCGGGTCACGGTGGACCAGGTCGAGCCAGAAGAGCAGGACCAGCTCCGTCGGGGTGAACCGCTGCTGCAGCGGCAACCAGAGCGACTCGTAGACGGCCTGCCCCCGGTGGGGCAGTCGCATGAAGATGTAGTTGCGCAGCAGGTCGGCCTGGGTGAGCGTCAGCCCGGTGTTGTTCAGCGACTCGAAGATCCGGTAGACGTTGTCACCGGGCTTGGCGGTGATCGCCACCAGCGCCAGGCCGGTGACGACGGCACTCTCGATCTGCTCGATGGCGATCGGCTCCTCGGCGGTGCCGAGGGTGGTCAGCGCCTTGGCGAAGAACTGGTACGCCCGCCCCACCGGGTTGTCTCCGCCGACGTGCGGCGTCGACTTCACGCAGGCCGTGTAGGCGTCCCGGTCGGCCTGGGTGGGGACCAGCTTCAACCAGCGCTGCTCCTCGAACGGGTTGGTCAGGTACTGCTGATCGAGCCGGAGCCGGTGTTTCGGGCTCTCGTGCTCGGCCCGGTGGTCGCGGATGGCGCAGAGCAGGATGGTCAGGGTGGTGAGCCGCTGCTGGCCGTCCACCACCAGGTACTCGGCGACGCCGACCGGACCCATGGCTGGGCTGGGCGCGAGCACCAGCGAGCCGATGAAGTGGGTGGCGGCCGGGTGGTCGGCCCGGTCCCTGGCGAGCTGGCAGACGTCGTCCCAGATCCGGGCGAACTGAAGCTCGGTCCACGAATAGGTCCGCTGGTAGAGCGGCACGAGGTATTGCCTCGTGCCCTCCAGCAGACCCTGCAACGTGGTTTCGTGCGCCGCGACCATTCCGCCCCCGTCCCTTTCGGACCCACCCTGAGCCGGCAAGACAACCAGACCGAGGACCGACGGGGCAAACACGGATCTCCGCGATCTGTGCGTGCCGTCAGCCGCCGAAGGAGATGCCACCGCGGATGTCACGCGCCTGCACGACCGGACCGCTGACGTCACCGGAGACCGAGTTCACCACCCCGTCCGCACTGGCGGCGAGGGTCGCCTCCACCCTCGCCCACAGGTTGTGGAACTCAGCGGCGAAGCCCGGGTCGCGGCTCGCTTCGTCGGCCAGAACCGCAGCCAGCAGGCGGGTTGCCGCAGGCGAGGGCACTTCGAACGCACCCTCGATCGCTGCCCTCGCCGCCGGCTCGCGCCGGAAACGCTCGCGAAGAAAAGTGACCAGGGAGCCCACCGCTTCCCGGCTGCCCTGGGCCAGTTGGGTGGTGCCCCAGGTGACGAGTGTCGTGACGGCGGTGAGCATGATGGGATCCGTCATCCGGTTCTCCTCGAATGCGCTTTGCGTCGGAAACACGACAGCCGGCAGAGCGACGAAGGCGGCCGAATCGATAATACGGTCGACGTTCCATTCGTGATCCCACCTGGAGGTTTGTATGAGTGGGAACCGTTGGCAGGCGGACACCTCCGCCGAGCTCACGCGACGCTGGGGAAAGTCGTCGCACGAGTTGGGCAACACCTCCGGCGACGGGAGCTGCCCGGACATCTGGGAATTGAGCAACGGAGACATCGCGATGATCGGGCAGGACGCCACCGAGGAATACCTCGGCCGGCTGCCCGACGGGGTGTCGATCGACCCGGGCGAGCGACTGGTCATCGTTCCCCGCTCCACCGTCATCGCCGCGAAGGTGGACATTCCCGATGCATGACCTTCTCGGCGGCGATCCCGGCGAGCGGCTCGACCTGGCGGAATACTGGGCGGACTTCGAGGACCGGTTCTGGAAGACGGCCGCGCCGGGGTTCTGGAAGTTGGAACGGCAACAGTCCTTCAAGGAGCCCGGTGACGAGGGTTGGCGGGCCTTCGCCGAGGGCCGCTGGGCGGACTCGCTGCGCATCCTGGAAAGTCGCCGCCAGGAGTTCGCCGGCTACTACCGCCGGGTCGCCGAGAGCGGCTTCGCCACCCGACGGGTACGGGTAGTCGACGAGCCCCTCACGCCGTACCTCCAGTGGGAGTTGCATGTGCTGCGGCTGCGCCACGAGTACGGCGGCCTGGCCCGGGTGGTGGACCCGGCCCGGGTCGCCACCGCCGAGACAACGGGCGTGCTGCCGGAGATCTACACCCTCGGCACCGAGGTCATGTACGAGGCGGTCTACGACGCCGACGGGGTGTTGGCGGCGGCCCGCCGCTGGCGCGACCCGGAGGTGGTGGCGCGCTGCCAGGCGTTCATCGAGTCGCTCTACCGCGACGGCGAGCCGCTCGACGGGTTCTTCGCCCGCGCGGTGGCGCCGCTGGAGCCACCCCGGATCGAATGACGTGAGTGAGCGGGACGGGCAGGAGCCGACGCCCCGCCATGTCAACCGGTCGGAGCTGAGTGGCCCCGCCGATCTGGTCCAGGCCCGGGACGTCTACGGCGGGGTGCACTTCCACGGCGACGGCGTCGAGCGCGAACTGCCGCCCCAGCAGCTCCCCGGCGACGTACGCGGTTTCGTCAACCGGGTCGCGGAGCTGCGCGCCCTCGATCGGCTCACCGGTGACGACGATGCCCGGGTGACCCTCTCGGTGATCACGGGTACCGCCGGGGTGGGCAAGACCTCCCTCGCCCTGCGGTGGGCGCACCGCGCCCGGCACCGCTTCCCCGACGGGCAGCTCTACGCCAACCTGCGCGGGTACGACCCGGGCGAGCCGACCCGGCCGGAGGTGGTGCTCGACCGGTTCCTGCGGGCGCTCGGTGTGCCGCCCGCCGCTGTTCCCGCCGACCCGGAGGACCGCGAGGCCCTGTACCGGTCCCGGTTGGCCGACCGGCGGGTGCTGCTGGTCCTCGACAACGCCGCCACCGCCCGACAGGTGCGTCCACTCCTGCCCGGCTCGGACACCTGCCTGACGATCGTCACCAGCCGGAGCATGCTCTCCGGTCTCGTCACCCGCGACGGCGGTCGCCGGCTCACCCTGCCGATGCTGACCGAGGACGACGCGGTCGCGCTGCTGCACGGCGTCACCGCCGACCACCGTGCTGGCGACGACCCCGCCGAACTGGTCGAGTTGGCGCGGCTCTGCGCCCGCCTGCCGCTCGCGCTGCGGATCGCCGCCGAACGGGCCGCGAGCCGCCCGTTCATGCCGCTCGGTGACCTGATCCAGGATCTGCGGGACGAGTCGGCGCTGTGGGACGCGCTCACCGCCGAGGACGACGAGGAGGCCGACGCGGTGCGTACGGTCTTCGCCTGGTCCTACCGGGGGCTGGGCACCACGGCAGCCCGGCTGTTCCGGCTGCTCGGGCTGCATCCCGGGCCGGACGTGAGCGTGCCGGCCGCCGCCGCGCTGGCCGGGGTGCCGGCCGCCGAGGTACGCCAGCCACTGGACGCGCTCGTCACCGCGCACCTGGTGGAGCAGCACGCGCCTGCGCGCTACCACCTGCACGACCTGTTGCGCGCGTACGCCGTCGACCAGGTCAGGCAGTTCGAGGGCGAGGAGGATCGGCGGCACGCGCTGCGCCGCGTACTGGAGTGGTATCTGCACTCGGCGGACGCCGCGCTGGCGCAGAGCTTGCCGTTCAATCGCACCGTGGCGCTGGATCCACCGGCCGGCGTCGTGCCGCTGGCTTTCGCCGGCCCGGCCGAGGCGGACGCCTGGTTCGACGTCGAACGCGACAACCTGGTCGCCGCCACCCGGACCGCCGCCGAGGCCGACGCGCCGCGTGTGGCCTGGCAGCTCGCCGCGATCCTGCGCAGCGTCTTCATGCACCGCAACGCCTTCGACGGTTGGTTCACCACCGCGCGGATCGGGTTGGCGGCGGCCCGCTCGCTCGGCGACCGACGCGGCGAGGCGGAGGCGTTGGAAAGTCTCGGCAAGGCCCACTTCCAGGCGCGTCAGCTCAACGAGGCGGCCGAGCACCACCGGGCCGCGCTGGCGATCCGGCGCGACATCGGCGACGAGCACGGCACGGCGGTGTCGGTGAACGCGCTCGGCCTGCTGGGGCTGCGGCACCGCCGCCTCACCGACGCGCTCGCCCACTTCACTGACGCGCTCGCCCGGTTCGAGCGGCTGGGGAACCGGCGCTGGCAGGCCCTGCTGCTCAGCAACCTCGCCGAGACCCGCTACGAACTCGGGGAGCCGGCGCGGGCCGTCGAGCTGCTCGACCGGGCGCTCGCCGTGCAGCGGGAAATCGCCGACCGAGGGCAGGAGGGCAACTCGCTGTTCTTCCTCAGCATGGCGCTGCGCGAACTCGGGCGGATCGGGGAAGCCGAGGCCGCCATCGAACGGGCGCTCGCCATCGCCGAGGACGCCGGCAGCCCGGTGTGGCTGGCGCACTGGCTGGTCGAGCAGGCCCGGGTGCTGCGCGCGTCGGGGCGGCCGGCGGAGGCGCTGGAGGCGGTGCACCGGGCGGCCATGATCCAGCGGCGGTTGGGCGATCGCAGCCGCGAGGCGATGGCGCTCGACGGTGCGGGCGAAGCGTACCGGGAGTCGGGCCGGGCGGAGGAGGCCATCGCGTTCCACCTGCGGGCGGCGGCCACCCACCGAGGACTCGGCGACTCCTGGCAGTTGGCGGTCACCCTGGCGAACCTGGCCGCCGCCCTGGTCGAGGCGGGCCGCGCCGAGGAGGCGGAGCCGCCGCGACGGGAGGCACGGGACCTACTCGCCAGGTTCGACGACGCCCGCGCCGCCACCCTGCATGATCGCCTCGACGCCGCCGGAGACGGTCGGCTCAACCCCGGTCCAGCCAGCGACTGATCTTGGTTTGATGCCCGGGAGTCGCAGGCACCGCCGAACAGTGGATCAGCGGATTTCGCTGGCCCGCGCCCTGAGGAACTGTCGGTTCCCGCGTCTACGCTGCCGCGCGTGAGCATGAACGGGAACTGGATGCGGGTCAGTCCGGCCGAGTTGGCGCGCGCGAAAGACGACCTGGACTGGGCATACGACCTCGTGCGCGCCGCCATGGACGGCGAGGACGATCGCATTGGCGGCACCGGCAAGGCGTGGCACGCCTTCGATTTCCTCCTCGACCGACTCGGCATCGAGCTGCCGATCGTGGTCGGTGCGGAGACGTTCGTCGAGACGCCGGAAGCGGACCCCAATGACGACGAGTACGTCGAGGACCTGGCGCACGACTGGGGGTACGGGTCGCCCCGCTATCTCACGGCGGAGCAGGTCGCGGCGGCCGACGCGCTGCTGGGTGCGCTCACCGAACAGGACCTCAGTCGCGGCGTCGACCAGGCCGAGCTCGAGCGCGCCGACATCTATCCGATGGTCTGGGACAGGCCGGACCAGCTGTCGTGGGTGACCCACCACCTCCCCTACGCACAGCGGTTCTTCGCGGCGGCCGCCACGGACGGCGACGCCGTCATCTGCTGGCTCGACTGACCCACTCAGCTTGGTGGACCTCCTCGATAATTTTGGTGATGAGTCGTCGGGACTGCTCTTCGTCGAGGGCGAGGGTGTCGAGGCTGGCCCAGATCTTCTCGTAGGCGGCCAACTCCGCCGGACGGTCGAGGTAGAGCGCACCGGTCAACGACTCCCGGTAGACGACCGGGGGTTCGGATTCGATGCGGCTGCCGGGCGGGAAGTCCAGCAGCACGAACGCTCCGGCGATGGCACCGGCGTGCAGCCCGGCGGCGAGCGGCGCCACCCGGATCGTCACGTGCGGCAACCGTCCCACCGTCAGCAGGTGCCGGAGCTGCTCGGCCATCGTCGCCGCCCCGCCGACGACCCGCAACAGCACCGCCTCGGAGAGCATCACGTCGAGGCGGGGCGGTGGGGGCAGCCGCCGCGACAGTAGGTCCTGCCGGCGTAGCCGGGCCTCGACCAGGCAGTCCCTTTCGTCACCGGTGCCAGCCACGCGGTGCTGGCACACCTCGGTCGCGTACTCCCGGGTTTGCAGGAGGGCGGGGACCAGAGCGGTGGCGTGCTCGCGGAGCCGGGTCGCGGTGGCTTCCAGGCCGGCGTACAGGTCGTACCAGCGGGGGATGCTGCCGCCGTAGGAGTGCCACCAACCCTTCGCCCGCGTCTCGCCGGCCAGGGCGGTCAGCGCGTCGGCCAGCGGACGCCGCACGCCGTACAGCTCACACATCAGCCGTACGTCGAGCCCATGCACCGCGCCGGCGCCGCCCTCGATCCGCCACACCTTCTGCCGACTCCACCGCAACGCCTCCGCCGCGCCGTCGAGGGTCATCAGCGCCTCGGTCCGCAGCTCCCGCAACGCCCGCCCGAGCTGCCGGCGCGGCACCGTCGACCCCACATCCTCAGCCATCGGAGCCCCTCCCCGCACGCTGCCGACCGGCCGACTCCGCCCGGTAACGGTCCGCACGCTGGTTCGACCCAAGCGCCGCCCGCCGCTGCTCAGGCCGCTCGTAGACGATCGCGCCGTCGCACCGCGACGTCTCCACCCCATCGGGTACGACGCCCTCGACCGTCTCCCGCCGCCAGCACTCCGACACGTCCCCAGCCGGCACCACCTGCCCGGTCAGGTCGACCGCGACCCTCCCCGGCCGCAAGAACCACTTCCACCGCCTACCCATGCCGCTTCCCTCCGTGATCTGCTCGCCAGCAAGTTTACAACTAAACACGTCAAACAAGCTATAGACTTTAAACAAGGCATAGGTTGCACGACGTGAAGCCGGCTGTGATGGAGTCGGCCCATGGTGCAGTACGTGCCGCTGTGGCGAAGGATCCGGCAGGACATTTTGGACAGGATCGATGCCGGGCTCCTGAAGCCCGGCGACAAGCTGCCCACGACGAAAGAGCTTGCCGATCAGTACGACACTTCGGGCGTGACCGTAAGGAAGGCCATCGAGATCCTGATCGAGGCAGGCGTCCTGGAAGGCCGGCAAGGCATCGGCGTGTTCGTCGCTGATGTCGCAGGGCGAAACTGATGGTAAGCCCTCGAATCTGACTCAAGAATGCTCCCCATGCGGGCTCCACAGGCCCATCTGCTTCCTTGCATAACAGTGGCGCGGACGTGGCCCGCCGAAGTCCCGAATATCCTGACCACACCCTGCCAAAGAGTCGATGGACAAATATCTCCGAGAGTCGCCCGCTTGCCGAATCTAGCTCGCCGCTGGCAGGGACTACGAGTCTTGAATTCGGCGTCCTAGCTCGAACGTCGAAGCTGCGAACGAACCATTTGAGCGAACGGCGACACTCCGTAGCGGTTCGATAAACCTCGTGAACTAAGCCAATGATCGCCCTCTACAAGGATCACGGCCTGTCTCGCACGTGTTAGACCAACATAGAAAGCCCGGCGAAGTTGTTCGAAGTCGCCTGCAGGAACAGGCACCCATTCACGAGTGAGATCATTCCAGCGGCGTCGCGGCATCACGCCGTCTATTAGGCCGGGAAGTATGACGAAGTCCCATTCACGGCCCTTTGCGGCGTGATAGGTCGTCAAGGTTATCTTACCAACGCGCAAAGCACCTGCGATATCACCAACGCACAACCGGTTACCTGCGGCTATATCCAGTAGAGACTCTACCGCGTGGCGGTCGCGTTTAAGGGGACTACGGGAGGCGAGATTGTCAAGACCGAGCACCGCATTGAGTTGACTAATCCATGGAGCTAAAGCCGCATCGGTTCTCACAGTGTGCAAGGCCGCAGCCACCAGCCGGACCGCTGGCCGGCGCAGCGGTGACGACTGGCCGAGACCCTCATGCAGGACTCTATAGGTCGATGCCAGTTGGCGGATTGTCGGCACGACAGAAGTACGGGTAATATCAGGAGTGCCGACTGGCTGCGGACCGGCGATCGCCCGAGCAGCACACTGGCGAATGAACTCTACGAATTCCCCACCAGGAAGCCGTTGATCGTTCTCATGAACGTACTCATAGATACTATCGTCAAGGGCTGTAATGAGCTCATCAAGAAGCGCGCCCTTGCCCGGATAAAGCACAGCTATTCGATGCTCCTCGACATCATTGGCGACAAGTTCATCGATTTTCATGACAGTCATCTCGGCATGTTCGCCGATTGCACCACTAACTGAGACTAGCTCTACGACGCCGGGGTCAGTACGAAGCGGATTAGCGTGATAGGCTCGGCTGCCGTTAATTGCCGCCTGACTAGCGGCGATAATTGCGGAACCGCATCGGTAGTTGATATTTAGGCTCACATTTAGAAAATCACGCCTTGAAGCTAACTCAATTAGAAATTCAGGGTCAGCACCTGCAAATCCCATAATGGCTTGGTCCGGATCTCCAAATGCAGCGACTTCGAGGCCACCTTGTTCACGCAGGTGAAGGACAATCTGGTGTAACACTGGCCCAAGATCTTGATACTCGTCGACGATCAACATCGGAAATTGCGAAGCCAGCAGTTGTGTGATTCGAGGATTACGACGCAAAAGGGCAAATGCCTCCGAAATCATAAGATCGAAGTCATACAGGCTCCGATCGCGCATACGCTGTTCCATTTTCAAGGCAGCCCGCACCAGTGGGTCGCGGTCATCCTCCGTAATGCCCGCAGCCATACGTCGCCGAATCCTACAAATCTCGGTCTTTTCGAATCTGGCAAGCGATCCGGGGGTAGCCTCATCGAGGCACTGCTGCAAGAGAACCACCCACTCGACACTCTTGTCGTCGATGACATGGCCTATGCCGGGCGGCACCATACCGACAAGCGGCCCAAAGGGACGCAAGATTCGTTGTAGGCACCAGCCATGCAAGGTGCCAGCAGCAATCCTCGCACCGCCATCCACCTCAAGCACGTCGAGTCGATGTACGATCTCCTGGGCAGCGTGCCGGGTATACGTAATGGCAGCCAGCCCACGACGGGGCGGGATCAACGACTCGAGTGTATAGGCAGCCTTCGCCACGAGAGTTCTTGTCTTACCTGATCCAGGTCCAGCCTGGACAACCACGCTACCTGGATGAATCGCTGCTACGAGTTGAGATTCATTAAGTGCAGCGAGTTCTTCTTCCAGGCGACGTGGCAGCCCCGTAGGAATGCTCACTCCTCGCTCTCTCCCTCATTAAGAATCTGCAAAATACTATAACCTCGAACCATCCAAGAGATACGGTCTATGGCAGCGAGAACATAGCCGTAACTCCCCACCGAGAGCAGTAACTCGGCCGTGTCAACCATGTTGATCTTGCCGGTCAATTTAAAGTCGACCAGCAGCGACTGCGTGTCGCTTTCCTGAATATGCATAGCAAGCCGCTGGCTGTACCGACCCTTGCTAACCGACTTGATTCGCCTCAATATATCATTTCGATCTACCTGGCCTGCGCTCCCGCTCTGGAAAGACTTCGCAGCCGCCGTAAACTGCTTCACTAGATCATCAGATTCCTCGAGTTCTTCATACGCGGAGATCATCTGGCCAGCCAGGAGTGGCGCCAGATCACATTCCAATGTGTGTACTCCAACGAAGACATCGATCTTCATCGCCGCCAAGCGCGCATTGGTCGTGTCTCCAGTGCTACCTGCCGCCAAAGCAGCATTCGCGTTCGCCGTAAGCTCGTCTCTAAGCTCGGGCCGCTGCGCAAGCTTTGCCGCTCGAAACAGGCCCGCCGCAACATACTTATCCCGAGAGATGGGGTCGCCGTCGGTAACGATTACATGGGGAAGATTGAGAGCATTCTGGCCTAGCATTCGACGGTATGGGCCAAAGTTTGTGCCAGAGATATCTGCGACCACGACACCGTAGGCGTCGAGATTAAAGCCGAGCGCTGAAGCCAGCGCCGGCAACAAATATGTTTCGGACGGCCCTTCAACTAAGATCGTAGCCGAGCAAAACAGCACCTCGGCTCGGTTAGCATCAAGATAGCGCTCCAGATCGGCGGACTCGGCTGCGGTCAATTTTGCCTCGCCAGCACAGGCCGCAATAGTGCCACCAGAGCTAGCTTGCAACAGAATAATTGATTCGAGCCTGGCTACTGCAGCAATGTGTGGACTATGGGTAGTGACCACGAGGGAGGTTTCATTATTCAACAAGTAACGGAAGAGTTGACGCTGCAGGATCGGGTGAAGATGGGCCTCAGGTTCCTCTACCGCGAGGAGCGCCGCAACCAAGATATCGCGCTCTTTTCGCGATGCAAGCCTCTCGAGCAGCAACCCAAGATACATCACGTTCGCATTTCCGGTGGACGTTTCTCCAACGCTGCGAGTCTGCTTTTCATCAACGAAAAGCCGTATCGACCGAAGAAGCCGGTCCGGGATGCTCGAGGCAAACCCGAGCGTGGGCGTCACATCTAGACGAGGTCCGGCCATATTGACCAACCGACTTCCCAGATCTTCTGCGACAGCCGTGATTGCGGGATCAGCGGCTAGAGCACCCATTACCCCGCTCACACCCTTAGCCGCCGCTTCCAGTGCCGACCGTGATGGGCTGCGAGCCTCCAGCAAATCCTGCAGCGGCGAGCCTCGCCATCGCGACAACTCAGTGACAGCGTCCCGGAGTGGCGGAAGCACAGTCAGCGACACATCATCGCTGAACCGGCGCGGGGCGTCTTCCTCACTCAGGCCTCCAAAGATTCTGCACTCGTAGTCGTCGCGGTCGAGTGGTTCGGCCGTGACACCAATCCCCAGACGGGGTCGGAACACATAGGTCAGACGGGCGGTTAGCGGATCCAGGTTGACGAAGCAGCCATCGCACGTTCCGTCTTCGCCGACGCTTTCGTCAATGTCCACCAGGTCAACTTCGATGCGCACTTCAATGCCATCCGCAAGGGACTTACCGCTAAAATCACAAATATCATCGGCGCGCAACTTACGTGCACTATTCGGCAGATCAGGATCGAGGATCAACCGAAGCGCATACAATAGGTTAGACTTCCCTACACCGTTCTCGCCGACGATGACAGCATTCGGAGGGAAAGGATCGACCACCAGGTCGCGGAAGTTTCGAAAGTTCTTGATCGCAAGTCTACCGATACGCAAGCCGAACCTCCAGTGGGATGTATGAGGGGAACGCGCAGGACTTCCTGAACAGGTTTAAGTCTGGGAACCCTATCGCCAAGAGGCCTCCCACGGCTCTTTCTAGACTCCATGATTCCGAGTCTTGAACAGCGGGAGGTAGTCATACCTCAACGGGAAGGTCATGCCGAATCATGTCGGCCGAATGCTACTCAGGCGAAACACTGCACAGTGTGTCCGAGAGTACAGAGTGCCGAAGGCCGTCGCCAGGAGGCGGTTGAATTAGGGTCTCGTACTTGATGCCGGCTTGCTTGGCCTCCGTCAAACGGTCATAGCTGTCAAGGATGAGAGCCTTAGTGCGGTAGGTGCTGCGGCTGAACTCGTCCGCCCGTCTGACCGTGTCGAAAGTATTCATCACGTGGTCTACATCGTCGCGGCTAAGTCCGTACAGATAAAAAAGGCTAGCGTCGAGTTCGGCGCGTGTCATCTCGCGCCGGCCTATATCCCAGCGGTACGGCGGTCCTACATATCCAAGCTCCTCTGCATAGTCGGCCATATCAGTGCTCGTATACGCCAGTTCTACCACACGGTCGATGAACCAGCGATCCCCGCCATGCAGGGCGCGGAATGCAGCCCTGGAAGGAACCGGCAACTGGTAAAGGTACGAGTACGTAAGGTGAGTTCCCGCTATTTTTTGTCGGATTACGTAGTCGAAGACGAAAGAACTCAGGCACGCTTGAAGAAGAGCTGCAGCCTCAGCTCCCAAAGGGAAAACCAAGGGGTTCGTATGACCCACCCCGTAGCTTGGTAGCACTGCAGCCATCATCGTTCGCGTGTCTGTAGAACGAGCGATATCCCGCCACCCCATCAGCCATTGGTGATCCCAGCCCCGCTCAGCAAGCCGGGAACTGACGCCTAGATCGTAGATGACGTTTCCCTTCTTATCCCGCTTCTCAGTAGGGATATCGAACTCCGGGACCCAATACCTGGGCATCGGCACAAAGCTGGGATCATCGTGTTGCTCGGGGGTCAGTCGTGGAAGGGTACCCATGTTGGCTTGAGCCTCGGTCTGGCCGTCGTACGTACCCAAGCGGTGATCGAAATGGTGGAGCATCTTCGCCTCGTACAGCGGCAACATTCGCTGTTGGTCGCGCTCGAAGATGTTGCCGTGCAAGGTCCAGCCGTCGCGCTCCAACTGTTCACGGGTGCGGAACAGGTGCGAGTCGTTGGACATGTCAAACATGCGCATGAATGACAGGCCCCATGGATTGCCATTCGGGTCGCCCTCCTTGAGAAGCACCGGCACCCGACGATAGATGCCAAGAGTGATCTCGGCGTCGCGCCGGGAACGAAAGACAGGGAGGGTGCCCGTGTTGGGGTTGACGAGCAGGATCTCCTCGGGTGGCATGGCAAACCGCCGGCTGTCCAGGTCCTCGATGTACCGCGTGCCGAAGGCAAAGGATGCCCGGCCCACGCGTTCGCCCTTGCCCGCCACGGTCAGCAGAGCAAACCGGACCCGGTGATCAACATCCCGGCTGAGGATGAATGCCTCGTTCTCGAAGTCCAGGAAGGAAACGAGACGCGCGGTGCGCACAAGGTCGGAGAAGAAGGGCGCGGTCGTGGCGTCCGTCGCGATGCCGGTAGGCAGGACCAGCCCGAAGCGACCATGTGGCGCGATCGCGAGGGAGGCAGTCTCGGCGAAGACGGCATACGTGTTCACGTCTCCCCGCCCGGCAAGCGGATAGCGGCCGGAGTTGCGGAGCAGGTGACTGACTCCTTCGGCCAGCCGACGGGCGGCGGCGAAGGCCGCATGCATGACCCGATCCGCGCCTTCCTGACTGTCCACCAGTGCCTTGATGAGCCGTTCGCGAGCAGCCTTGTTGGCAGCCTTGGCGATCGTCTCGCTGCGGGCGGCGAAAAACTCCTGCTCCTGAAGCTTGACGCGCTCCCACGGCGGGTTTCCAAGCATGCAGTCGAAGCCGCCCGACCAGCCCGTTGCCGGATCAGTGTCGATCGCGCTGTCCGCCACCGCGAAGAGTTCGGGAAACTCCAGGTGCCAGTGGAAGAACAGGTACTCCTCCCGCAGCCGTTCGATCTCCTCGTGAGTCTCCCGCGACGCAGCCGACGCGTTCGGGTTCTCCATCGCCCGGAAGATGCCATGAGTGACCGCTGGCGGTGCGTGCACCGTCTTCCGCCAGATGAAGGCCGCACACCAGGCGTCGGCGAGATGCAAAGCCCGCTGGTAATCGTCAGACGCGACGAACTCCCGGTAGGCGGACTCCTGCTGGCGTACGTGGCTCAGGTCGGTTGAAGGCGCATCCGTGATTCGGCGAAGGCCCTGCGCGAAGACGGTGTTGGCAACCCGCGTCTCCGCGTCGAAGTCGAAGAGGCTGACCTGATTCGCCCGCTGCTGGCTGTTCTGCTTTTCCAGGCCCTTTGCGAACTTCTTGTCGTCGCCCTCGATGGGTTTGAACGCCGCGTCGGGGATGCCGTCCTTGAGCAGCGCGGGCGTGGCACCGATCAGCGCGTTGCCGTGCTTGATGTGGGCGTCGAGGAAGCTCAAGGGCTTGCCCGGTTCGAGGGCTTCCAGCCACAGCGACACTTTGGCCAGTTCGACCGCCATCGGGTTGAGGTCGACGCCATAGATACACCGGGCGATGACCTCGTGCAGGGCGGTGCGTACCGCGTCGAGAGTCGGTTCGGGGTTGCGTTCGCGTACCGCCGCGACCCGCTTGCCGATCCGGCGGGCCGCCGCGACCAGGAAGTGGCCGGAGCCGCAGGCCGGGTCGCAGACGGTGAGTGACAGCAGCTCGTTGACGATCGTCTCGGACGGGTCGGGTTGGCCGGCGGCGGTGGCCGCCACTTCGCCGCGCTTGACCGCGTCGTCGATCACCGGGTCGAGCGCCGAGTCCAACAGGCATTCGATCAGCGACGACGGGGTGTAGTAGGAGCCGGTCGTCTTGCGGGTGTTACCGGGAAGTTCGACCAGCTCGAAGGAGCGGTCGACCGCGCTGTGCCTGGGCACCAGCTCCAACAGGGATTCGTAGATCGAGCCCAACTCTTCGGCGTCCAGGTGCCGGTAGTCGACCGACCGCCAGCGCCGCGAGCCGGTGTCGCGCACCTGGCACAGGTGGCGTACGGCGGTCAGTAGGTATTCGTTGGCCAGCGACAGGCCGCGCAGCGGGGCGTCCGCCTCCCGGTCGTCGAAAATGCCGCCGAGGCCGGGCAGGCCGATTTCGGGGCGACCGTTCACGTCGCCCAGCGCGTCGAGGACGATCCACAGCGCCTGGTAGCGGTCGGCGTGGGCGGTGCCTCGGCGACGTCGGGCGTGGGCGCGCAGCCGCGCCGAGGAGAAGTACCGCTCGTACCGCTCGCGGGTTTCCTCGCTGGTGCCCGGCGGATGCAGCGCGTCGCGGTCCTCGGCGACGAAGAGGAACAGCAGCCGGTAGACCAGACGCAGCAGGGCGTTGTGGAACTCCTGGACGTCGAAGTCCTCGCGCAGCCGCTGGTTGTCCGGGTGGCGCAGGAAACCCGTGCCGAGCGTCGTGATCGCCTCCTGGACGCCCCGGCGGAGCTGTTCCAACGCGCGTACGCCCGAAGTGATCGCCTCGGTACGCCACTTCTCCAGCCAGCAGGTCGACGGGGCCGCGCCCTCGGCCACCGCGAAGCGGGAGACGTGCAGCAGCCGGTAGAGCAGCACGAACTCGCTGAACAGCTCACCGTCGAAGATGGCTTCCAGGTCGAATTCGACGTAGGCGGCGGTGGCGAGGGCGTTGGAGTCGCGCAGCAGCCGCAGTTGCCGGCCGTTGGTGAGCACCCCCCACAGGTGGGCGTCGGTGCGGTTCAGGCACTCCTGCACCAGCGACTGCGGCGGGACGCTGCCGCCGCCGGCCGGGCGCTTGTCGAGGGTGGCGTTCCACGGGGCCAGGTGGATCGGCACGTGCTGCCAGCGGTGGCTGATCGGGAAGGTCTTGCCGCCGTCGTCGGAGGTGATGCCGGTGGCCCCGATCGGGGTGAGCGCACCGAAGCCGAACGCGTCGAACAGCGGGGCCAGCCACTGGGTGCCGGCCCGGCCGGTCGGGTCGGCGGGGGTGTCGGCCTCCGGGGCGGCGGGCAGGCTGCCGCGTAGGTCCTTCCACACCGACTTGAGCCAGTCCCAGTGCCGTTCGGCGTCGTCGCGCACCGACCGCGCGCCGACCACCCGGTAGTCGGCCGGCTTGGTGCCGGTGACGTCCTTACCCTCGGCGATCCGCACCAGCATGTCGGCGGGAAGCAACCCACCAATCGTGTGTACGGCGGTGAAGACCTGGTTGCGGGCGGTGGCAGACATCAGGCGACGGCTCCGGCGGTGGGGGCGGGCAGATAGACGTAGGCACCGAGCACGTCGGCGCCGTCCTGGGCGGTGACGGTGAGGCCCCGGACGATCTCGCCGGAGGCGCTGCGCACCCGGCGGTGCGAGGCGAGCAGCTCGGCGGCCAGCTCCTCGCCGTACCCCTTGAGGTGGTCGGCGACGGCCGGCAGGTCGTCGAGGATCTGCCGCATGGTGCGTTCGCCGAAGCCGGGGTCGGTGTTGGCGTCGGCAGTCGCCTCGAGCAACGCCAGGGCGTCGTCGGGGGGCAGCCAGCGGGCATTGGCGGGTGCCCCGGCGAAGGCGAGCAGCCGGGCATCCTCGGCGACGAGCTGCCGGGTGCCGTTGCGCGAGGGCAGGGTGAGGTGGAACCGGTAGCGCACCACCAGCAACGTGGTCCGGCCGGCGACGGCCCGGGTCCGGATGACGCCACAGCGCCGCGCCGGGCGGGGGCCGGAAGCCTGCTCGTCGAGGGCGGCGTTGAGGACGTAACCGGCGAGCGCCACCACCGTCGGGTCGGTACGGACCAGCGCGGCCTCACCCCGGTCGACGGCGGCCATGCTGCGGAACGGGACCGGTCGGCCGAGTTCCACCACGTCACCGCCGAGCACCGGGGCCAGGGCGTCACGCAGCCCGGCGGGGGTGCCGCTGACATCCGCGGTGAAGTCGCCCGGCCGCGCCGGATCGTCGCGCAGCACACCGTCGAGCGCCCGCAACGACTGGCGTACGAAAGATCGGATCTCCCCCGCCCGGCCCAGGGTGTCGCGGACGGCGGCGACCTCGCGGGCCACCTCCTCCGGCCGGATCGCGTGCTGCGCGAACCGCGACCGGGACGTCTTCTCCCGCTCGGCTGCCGACTGCCAGTCGGCGGCCAGGGTGGCGGCCTTACGGTCGATGGCCCGGTATTCGTCGGCGTCGAAGAGGCTGCCCTGCTCGCCGCGTTCGGCCTGCTGGCCGCGCAGCAGCACCCACTCGACGATCGCGTCGGTCACCCCGGAGGACGCCTCGTCGGGCACCGAGACCGAGACGCCGAGGTCCTTGCGGATCTGCCGGTGCTTCTTGATCAGGACGTCGAGGACCTTGCCGTCGATGCCGTTGTCACCGCCATAGAGGGTGATGACCTTGACGACGCTGCGCTTCTGGCCGAACCGGTCGACCCGCCCCTCCCGTTGATCATGGCGGGTGGGGTTCCAGGCCAGGTCGTAGTGGACGACCGCGTCGAAGTGGTGTTGCAGGTTCACGCCCTCGGAAAGGCAGTCCGTCGCCACCAGCACCCGACGGGCGGCCGGGTCGTCGCCGGCCGCCTCGGCGAGCTTCTCGATCCGGTCGATACGCTGCTGCGGCGAGAGTGTGCCGGTGACCGCGTGCACCACCGTCTTCTTGCCGAGCTTGCCGTCGAGGTGCTCGGCGACGTACTCGGCGGTGGGGATGTAACGGCAGAAGACGATCGGGTGATAGCCCTCCTTGAGCAGCGCCTTGAGGTGGGTGACCAGGGCGGCGAGCTTGCGGTCCTCGGTCGGCCCCTCCAGCTTGGCCGCCTGCTCCGCCAGCTCGGCCAGCCGCGCTCCCGCACGGTCGCCGCCGCCGGCCGGGTCCACACCGCTGGCCGGGTCGCCGGTCGCCGCGCCGGGGGCGACGTCGAGCCCTTCGAGAGCGTCGTTGTCCGACGAGTCGCTGGTCATCGGTGCGCCGAGCCGGTCGGCCTCCTCGGCGCTGCCGGCCGCCACGGTCGCCGACCGGGTACGCAGGGTCTGCGCGGCGGCACGCGGTGACGACACCAGCGACCGCAGCAGCGCGATCGCCGACCACCAGGCGATCCGGGCCTCCCGCCGCCCCTGCCGGTCCGCGGCGGTCACCCGCTCACTGGCGTACGCGATGGCGTCGTCGAGCAGCGCCCGGTAGGCCGGGGACAGCTTGTAGGTCTCGTCCTTGAAATGCCGGTCGGCGGGGAACGACGTCGTCTCGGCGAGGCTGTCGTCGGCCAGCCCGTCGTCCCGGGTGAGATATTGCCGCACGTCGGCGCGCTTGCGGTGCACGAAGTAGGGGGCCAGTGCCCGGCGGCCCGCGTCGGAGCTCAGGTCGACGGCGGCGAGTTCCGGCCTGACCAGGCCGAGCAGGTTGCGGAAGGCGCCCTCCTTGCCGCTGTGCGGGGTGGCGGTCACCAGCAGCAGGTGCCGCTCGGGGTCGGCGGCGACCCGCTGGAGCAGTTCGAAGCGGAGCTGGTTCTGGGCGGAGGTGTTGTCGTCGGCCGCCACACAGGTGTGGGCCTCGTCGACGATGACCACGTCGGGGCAGTGCCGGACGAAGTCGTCGCGGTGCCGGGTCGACTTGATGAAGTCGGTGGAGACGATCACGTACGGGTGCCGGTCGAACAACGACTGGCCCAGGTCCAGGGCGCGTTCCAACCGGGACACCGTGGAGGCGAGGACCAGCTCGGCGTCGATGCCGAACTTGCTGCGCAGCTCCCCCTGCCACTGCTCGGCCAGCGCGGGTGAGCAGAGCACGGCGAGCCGGCGGGCGCTGCCCTGGGCGAGCAGCTCGGTGGCGATCAGGCCCGCCTCGACGGTCTTGCCGATGCCCACATCGTCCGAGATCAGTATCCGGACGGTCCTCTGCCGCAGCGCCATCATCAACGGCACGAGCTGATAGGCGCGTGGCTCGACGGCGATGCCGGCGAGGGACCGGAACGGGCCGGCACCGGAGCGGAACCCGATCCGCAACGCGGAACGCAGCAGGCCGGCGGCCTGGGCGTCACCCAGGTCGGCCGGCGACGGGTCGGCGAACCGCGCGCCGGTGACCCGCTCGAAGGCGGGGAAGACCGCCGCGACGTCGTCGTCCGCACCGCCCAGGGGGCGCAACACGAGCATGTCGGGTGCGCTCTCCGGGAGTACGACCCAGTCGCGGCCCCGGGCGGAGACCAACGTGCCGGCGCTGAAGGGGGTGGTCATGAAGGGGTCCTCGCACAGTCTGCGGTGTCGGGAAGGTCCCCCTCCTGCGCGTGGGGCGACAGGAGCGGTCCCTTGTTCACATCGGGGGGTGGGTGGGGTCAGCGGGTGGCGCTGGTGCCGAAGCAGTACCGGTGCTGGTCGGCGATGGCGGCCCAGTCGGCGTCGTACGGGAACCGGATCACGTCCCAGCCGGCGTCGCGGAGCCGTTCCTCGGCCTCCCGGTCACGCTGGGCAACCGTGTCGTGCTCGTGCACCGGGCCGTCGACGAAGACCGCGACTGTCGCGCCGGGCAGCCGGTAGACGTAGTCGGGTTGGGCCAGCGCCTCGGTGACCAGGGTCTGCGCCTCGTCGGGCAGCCGCAGGCCACGCTGCTTGAGCCAGGTGATCAGCTTGGCCTCCAGCGCGGTGTCCGACCGGGCGGTCAACCGGGCGAGCTGCTCGGTGCGCGACTCGCCCTGGCCGGTGGGGGCGGCCTTCGCGGCGGCGAAACGCAGCAGCAGGTCCCGCACGCCGTGCCGGTCGATGAACCGGTGGTTGAGCTGGTTGCCATAGGTGAGCAGGCACTCGTAGCAGCCCATCGCGCAGGGGCGGTCGGGGTGCGGTCCCTTGAGGTCGGTGCCGTCGGGGGCGAAGTGGCAGATGGCCAGCGCCTCGGCGGCTGCCCGGCGCAGCGCCTGCGGGTCGGCCTGCATCAGCCGCAGCACCCCCGCCCCGCCCTCGGCCGCCTCGGTGAACAGCATCCGCTCCCGTGGCCCGTCGTTCGGCGGCAGCAGCTCGGTGGTCAGCTCCGAGTCCTCCAGCTCGAAGGCGGCCTCGATGCCGCGCTCCAGCGCGTACATCAGGGAGAGCGCCACGTCCTGGTCGAGGGCTTCGTCGAGCTTGACGACAAGGATGTTGCGCCGGTCCTCCACGTACGGGATGACGCGCTTCTTGCGGCGCTTGTCGTTGCCGTCGGCGTCGACGAGCGGCATCTCGCTGGAGTCACCGGCCGCCTCCCCGGCGTCGCGCTCGTTCATCCACCGGCCGTCGGCCGGGTCGAGCCAGAACCCCTCGGCCTCGTCCGGCTTGGCCCGCACCCGCCCGACGTTGGTGATCCGGACGGTCGCCGAGTCGCCGTACGACAGGGTCGCCAGGCCCCCGGCGGCGTCGGCGACCAGGGCGTCCCGGCGGCCGGGGCGGGCGCCGTGGTCGTGGAACCGGTAGGACGTGACCAGCCGGTACCCGGCCCGGCGACGCTCCTCCTCGTCGGAGGAGATCCGCTCCCGGCGCGTGGTGTAGACGGTGTGCAGGTGCAGCAGGCCGGTCGTCTTCTCCCCCAGCGGCTGGTCGCACATCTGGCAGCGGTCGGCCCGCTCCTTGGCGTCGTGGTGGTAGCCGCACTGCTCGCACCGGTTGGCCTCGCCGGTGGTCACGTCGCCCGCCGCGTCCGGCGGCAACTGGATGCGGGTGACCTGGTAGCGCGCCCCCTCGTGATAGATGAGCGCGCCGGGGCCGAACTCGCGGATGGCCAGGAAGCGGGGACGCTGGAGGTAGTCGCCGTCGCCGAACCTGCGCCCGGTGGTGGGGACGTAGGCGGCCAGCGGCAGCCGGGGGAACGAGTAGCCGGGCAGGAAACCCTCGCTGGCCAGGTACCGGTACGGGTTGAAGTCCGACAGCACCGACTTGCTGTCGACGCTCTCGTTCTTGAGCAGGTTGAGCTGCGTCTCGGCCTCCTTGCGGCGGCCCACGGCGATCCGCCGGTCCCGCTCCGACAGGGTGTGGTCGAGGACCCGCTTGTTCTGCTCGGCCTGGTCGACCAGCGCGGCCTTGAACAGTCCGCGCCACCGGTCGAAGGCGGCGTCGAACCGGTCGGGCGTGGTCCGCACGGTGTCCTCGATCCACCGGTCGTCCCACCAGCTCGACTCGGCGTACTCGGTCAGCAGGCCGGCGAAGACCGTGCGGGCCGCCCGGGCGGCCCGCTCCTGGGACCGGGTGTCGCGCAGGGCGGCGGTGATGTGGTCGAGCAGCGCGAGCGCCGGATTCGGCAACCGGGAGTCCTCGGCGTACGCGATGTCGACGGTCTCCGGGATGGCCCGGCCGAGCTTCAGCCCCGCCTCGGCCAACCAGATCGCCTGGACGTGCGACCGGACCAGGTCCTCGTTGGCCAAATCCAGGCGCGGCGGGGCGACCGCACCGGCGACCATCCGCTCGGAGCGGCGGAAGTAGTACTGGTCGTGGCTGTTGCCGGTGGCGCAGTAGGTGGTCACCAGCGCGGGCTGTCCCGAGCGACCGGCCCGACCGCTGCGCTGCGCGTAGTTCGCCGGAGTCGGCGGCACGTTGCGCATCATGACCGCGTTGAGCTCGGAGATGTCGACGCCCAGCTCCATGGTGGGCGAGCAGTAGAGCAGCTTCAGCTCCGCCTTGCGGAAGGACTCCTCGCGCCTCTCCCGTTCGGTCGGGTCGACCTGGGCGGTGTGCTCGCGGGCGGTGAGGCCGGCAAGCGTCCCGGCGGCCTCCCGGTAGAGCTTGCGGAAGAACCCGTTCACCTGGGGGCCTTCGCCCTGGGCGAAGGTGCGGGTCAGCGGGTCGTGGCTGCCCTTCTCACCGGTGCCGGCCCGCCAGATCAGCGAGGCGGCCGACACCCGGTAACCGGTGCTGCTCGGGCCGGCCGGGCCGCGGAACCGGCCGGCACGCTGCGGGGCGACCTCGATCCTGGTGACCACGCTGGCGTCGGCCAACACCTCCAGCACCTCGGCGATCACCCGCTGCGCGTCGTCGAAGCTCAGGCTGCTGCCGAAGTAGACCCGGCGCAGGTACTTACCGAACTTGCCCCGCCCGGAGAGGAACAGCCCGGTCCGGTCCATCCCCCGCCCGGAGGGCTGCGGGTAGGCGGTGCCGACCTTCGGGCTGTCGGTGACCGACAGCACCCACGGGTCGGTCAGCCGTTCCTCGCTGGCCCGCTGGAGCGGGTCGAAGTCGTCACGGAAATACTGCACGTCGATGGCGAGCGACCGGCGCATCTCGTTGAGCAGCGCGCGCATGATGTCGAGACGAGTGCCCGGATCGGCGTCCAGCAGTGGCTTGTGGGTCCTCGACCAACGCTCCTGGTTGCCGGCCAGCCAGTCGAGATCCTCGTAGTCGATCTCCAACAGGCCGGTCTGCTCCAGGTTGGGCATGGTGATCCGCCAGCCCCGCTCAAGGTCGAGATAGAGCCGGAAGGCGACCACGTCCCGCAGCGTCTTGGCCGCCGCCTTCGCCAGCGACGGCGGCAGGTCGTTGCCCCGGGCGTAGTCGGCCTCCCGCAGGCCCAGCGCCGCCGTCACCTTGGTCGCCAGGTCCTCGTGCGTGATGCCGTCCTTACCGGCGTCGCGGGCTGCCTGGTAGAGCGCGCCACGTAGCTGGGTGATCTGCACGAAGTCGTTGAAGTGGCCGGCCTGGAGCGAGGCGTCCTGCCGGTTGTCCACGAAGGTCAGCAGCTTGCGTGCCTTCGGGTCCAGCACCTCGGGCGGCGCGCTCATCAGCGACCGGACGATGGACGCGGAGACCAGCGAGGTCGCCGAGGACCGCCCCTCCTGGTCGAGGGTGGCGAGCTTGGCGAAGTCCCTCCCCCGGACCTGCTCGTAGGCCACCCCGCAGTGGGCGCAGAACAGGAACGGCGACGGGATGAACGCGGCCCGTAGCGCACCCCGGCCCTCGTAGCCGTACGGGTCGACGGTGACGGCGGTCGGCAGCCGGTCCCGGTAGGAGGCGCGGACGCTCTCCTGCCCGTGCTCGTCGGGCTCCAACCACGACTCGGGAATGCGTCGGTCGGCGATGGCCTCCTCCCGACTGGTCGGCCAAGGCCGCTCGGAGTCGATGTAGAGGTAGCCGTCGGTGGTGCTGCCGCCCGTGCCGACGGTGTCCCGCCGGGGCTCGTAGACGACGCTGCCGTTGTGGGTGGTACGCCAGACCGTCAGGTACTCCTGGCCACACTCCCGGCAGAAGGCGAGTGGCAGCAGGATCTTCCCGTCCGAGCCGGGTAGGACCAGCTGATAGTCGCGGGTGAGGTGGCGGGTGAGTTCGTCCTCCAGGGTGACGTAGACGGTGTCGCCCTTGGCGAGGAACTGGTGCAGCCGGAAGGCGAACAGGGGGCGCTCGGTGACCGGGTGGCGCGCGTCCGAGCCGGCTTTGAGGGTGTCCCGGATCGCTTTCGCGCAGTCGGCGACGGTCAGTTTCGAGGCGTCGGCCAGCGCCACCGCCGCCTGTTCGATCTTGGCGGGTTTCTGCCGGACCAGGTGCCCCGCCGGGTCCGTGGTCAGACCGAAGTGGCTCTCGATCCAGCGGGCCAGCGGATCGTCCACCAGGTCGGCGTACGCGCGGGGTGCGCCGGGTGCGCGCAGCCGCTCGACCGGCACGGTATCCGGGGCGGGGCCGGTGGCCCGGACCAGGGTCTCCCCGATCACGTTGGTCTCGGTGACCTCGGTGCCGAACAACGTGCTGGCGACCCGGGCGACAGTGGCCTTCTGGTCAGCGGCGCTGCCCTCGCTGGAGATGGTGGCGGAGGTGCCGATGCACTGGAGTGCCCGCGCCTGGCAGGCCTCCCGGACCCGGCGGATCAGCAGCGCCACGTCGGCGCCCTGCCGGCCCCGGTAGGTGTGCAGCTCGTCGAAGACGAGGAACTCCAGCCCGCTGGCCATCCTGATCAGCGACCGCCGGTCGTCCGGGCGGGTGAGCATCAACTCCAGCATCACGTAGTTGGTAAGCAGGATGTCCGGCGGGTTGTCGCGGATCGCCCGCCGCCGCTCGTCGCTCTCCTGGCCGGTGTACCGGGCGTAGGTGACCGGTTCCCGGCCGGCGCCGTACCCGTCCAGGAGGAACTTGTCCAGCTCCTTGAGCTGGCTGTTGGCCAGCGCGTTCATCGGGTAGACGATGATCGCCCGGACCCGCTTCGTGGCCTTCTTCCCCTCCTGCGCACGGGCCTTGAGGACCCGGTCGACGATCGGCACGATGTACGACAGCGACTTGCCGGAGCCGGTGCCGGTGGTCAGCACGTACGAGGCGCCGGTCCGGGCCCGGTCGATCGCCTCCCGCTGGTGCTGGTGCAGCGTCAACGGGCGGCCGTCACAGCGCGTACTGCCCTCGGTCTTCCTGGCCTGGAAGATCCGGGCGCACTCCTCGTGCAACACGCCCTGGGTGACGAGTTCGAGGATCGAGCCGCCGGCGGCGAAGAACGGGTTGAGCGACACCCACGGGTCGGGCCACTGCGACTTGGCGCTTAGGTCGTCCTCGACGAAGAGCTTGATCCGGTCGTCGCGGATGACCGTGCCGCCCTCGGTGAAATCGCGGTAGTCCTTGATGAGCTGCCGATGCACCCCGAAGACGTCCATGCCGGCGCTGGTGGCCTCGGCGGGCTCGACCTCCTCGGCGGCAGGCGACGACGTGACGGCCTCAGCCGCCGCCCGCTCCCGCTCCAGGTAACGCACCGGGTCGAAGGACTCCCAACCAGCGACCTGCGCGGTGCCGGTGGCGAAGGGCAACAGCGCGTCCCGCACGACGCCCGCATCGGCCGGCCGGCCGGTCGGTTCCTTGGCCAGCAGGCGACCGATCAGCCGTACCAGCTCGGTCGGCACGTCCGAACGCATCAGCCGGATCGGCGGGACGGGCTCGTGCAGGTGCTTCTGACCCAGCCCGTAGGCGGACTCGCTGACGAACGGCGGCACCCCGGTCAGCAGCTCGAACAGCACGCAGCCCAGCGCGTACAGGTCGGCCGCCGGGGTCACCGCCGCCGCGAGGAACTGCTCCGGTGCCATGTAGCGGGCCGTGCCGACCGTGACGCCGGTGCTCGTCACCCGGCCGGCTTCGTCGTCGAGGATCCGGCCCATGCCGAAGTCGAGGACCTTGATCGCCCCCGTCCGGAGCAGCATCACGTTGGACGGCTTGAGGTCACGGTGCACGACGTCGACACCGACGCCGTGCGCCGCCGCCAGCCCGTCGGCGATCTGCGCCCCTATCGCCGCCACCCAGGAAATGGGGAGCTGGGGGCACTCGGCCACCAGGTCACGCAGGGTTTCCCCGTCGAGCAGTTCCATCGCGATGTAGGGCACGTCCTGGACGGCTCCGGCGATGATCCGGGGCAGCCGGGGATGGTCGAGCCGGCGCATGATGCGCATCTCGCGCTCGAAGCGCTGCCGGGCCTTGCTGTCGGGTGAGGTGTCGATGACACCTCCGGAACGTCCGCGCAGGATCAGCTTCAGCGCGACGATCCGGTCAATCGAGCCCTCCGCCGCCGCCATGTCCTCGGCCCGGTGGACCTCGCCCATGTTGCCCTTGCCGATCGCGCCGTTCAGGCGGAACCGGCCCGCCACCCAGTCCTTCGTCCCCGTCACCCTCATTGCCCCCAGCTCGTCGTCCGCGGTGATCGCTACGAATCACGTATCGGGAGGCCAACAACCACAGTCGACTGTCCGGCTTCGATGGACAGGAGTTGTGCCGATACTCTGATTCGTGCCGTTTGTTAGCGATGCCGCCCGAGGAGTATGTCTGGCCGCCCAAAGTGGTAAATCAGCCGATTGGTGGAATCGACCCACCAATCATGGTCCGGACGACAACACCCCTTCCGGCCCGCCCGGGTCACATCCGAGGTCCAGAGCGGTCACGATCAGGGCTTTAGGCCCTCCCGGGCTAGTCCGTCCGCCATTGACTCCACCAGCACCTCACCCCCTGCGGGAGAGCTGTCGGATTGCCGACTCGGGGACCTCCAGCCACCGGAACGCCGACCCGTACAGACCACTGCCCCCCGGCGGGGGGTCGGACTCGGCGGAACTGCGGACAGCCGATGGTGACCAAGAACGGGAAGAAGTCGATCTCGCCGCGTTACGGCCCGACGCCCCGACTGATCATGTCGACGTCGACATTGCGATAAGCGCCGGCTCGGCCCGCCGCCAATCGGTCGAATCAAGAGGGACCGGCACCCGAGGGGCCGAAGTCCTTGATCTGACGATATCAGCCCAGCTCAGTGGCATGATCAAATAGTCGAGTGTCCATGATTGGACAGTCACCACCCTGGTTCGGCACGGTTCCCGGTGACTACCGTTTGACCCATAAAGGGTATTGATCAGATTCAACCGGCAAGTGATATCTGATCAGTAAATTTCCTTTTTTACCGCCAGGTTGACCGCACCTCGCGGCACCAGCCCCAAAGGAGTCCCTCATGTCCACCGAGTCCAGCAAGCACGCCGACCAACCCCCCGCAAGCGCCAGCGACATCGCCGAAGCCACCGCGCTCCTGGTCCCCGCCACCTCCGCCGGCATGCCGCCGACCGCGCAGCTCTTCTTCGCCGTGGTCGAGGCCAACGGGGTCCTGAACCGCGGCTTCGGGGTCGTCTCGTCCACCCGCGTCGCCGTCGGGCAGTACCAGGTGGTGTTCAGCCACGACGTGACCCGCTCGGCGTTCGTCGGAACCATCGGTCTGACCGGTTCCGTCGGCGCCTCGCCCAGCGGCGAGATCGCGGTGGTCGGCCGCTTCGGCGTGCCGAACGGCGTCTTCGTCCAGACGTTCACCTCGGCGGGCGCGCCCGCCGACCGGGCGTTCCACCTCACCATCTCGTCCTGACAGTGGCGCATCCAGGTCCCCGTCACCCCCGGTGGCGGGGGCCGCTCGCGTCGGGCGGACCCGGCGCGATCACGGTCGTGCACCCAGAAGTCGTTCATCCGACTGAGGAATGCCCGCAGGACAGCCGACAGGGTGCTCCACCGACGACCGGGCTAATCTGCGTCGAAAGCCCGCGACCAACGCCCACAAGGGAGTGGATAGTGTTCATCGGGGCGACGCAGGATCCCAACACACGCAGCCAGTCCGAGGGGGCCGAATCGGGTGCGGAGGCATGGGGCGCGCTGCTGCCCATCGACGCCGGCCTGACGCAGGCCGAGGCGGACCAGCAGTTGGCCACCTATCTTGCGGCGGTGCAGGCCGGCGAGGCGCTGTGCATCCGCGCGCACGGCAACGACCTGGAGATCGGCGACGCCGAGGCCGGTGCCAAGGACTGGGGCTGGACCTACAAGAAGCTGGCCCGGATGCTGGCCACCCACCTGACCGCCACCCCGAGCATCATTCTGATCCGCTCGTGCGCCGAGCAGGTGACCAACTTCCCGACGCAGATGGCGGTCCGCCTGGAGTCGAACTGGCCCGGCGCGAACCACCTCGACGGGGTCACCATCTACGGCTACAACACCTCCGTCAAGGTCAGCACGCCTGTCCCTTCGCCGGCGCAGCTGGCCAAGAACGTGCAGGTGCAACCGGTCGTCGTCGCGCTCTGACCCCAGGCCCGGTGAGGCCGGTTGGGCCAGCGAACCGACAGTGATGCTCGCATGGCCAGGATCTGTCCACCGCGATCGCCGGCCGGGCGGATCACGAGACAGCCGACGCAACCGCGACCACTGTGGATGGTTAGGCTGAGAGGTTGATCGCCACGACTAGGAACGGCGGAAACGGCGTGACGGAACATGTGCAGGTGCCGGTGTGGACCCTGGCGACAGATCCCGGGAAGGTCTCGCTGGCAGCTCAGCTCCCCGTGCATCACAAGGGGATGACCCAGGAGCGGCTCGCCGGGCTGCGGCAGGCGCTCGCCGCGTTTCTCGACACGCCACTCGTCACGGTGGAGGCCTATCCGCTTCCCGCAGAGGTGCACCTTCGAGGTGGAAGGCTCCTCGACGCCGCGTCGCCGCTCGCCGTGGAACTCCGAAACCTGTTGCAGCTACCGAGCAACACCGCCACGGGCGTCGCCGACGCCGCGAAGTCGACGGAGACGCTGTACCGCATGGTGGTGCCGAGATCAGTGGCGGCACAACTCGGCAAGGGCCTGATCCGGCCCATACCGTCCAAAGCCGTCGCCGGTGGGATCCACGGCGGCATCCTCGGCAGGACGGGAATCGTGAGCCAGGCGACCTTCGTCCCGGTGGTGGTTGACGCGCCACGGTCAAGCGGTACCGGAATGATGAGCGGCACCGCGAGAGCAGCTACCGGCGCCGGCATGGTCACCGCCGCAGCATCCTTCGTCCTCCTCGCCGTCGCCACCGCCGCGAGCCTGTACGCCGAAGAGCAGCGCCGCAAGGCCATGGAGCGGGTCACCGAGCTTCTCGAGGAGCTGACCGCCGACAGTCTCAACGCGGAGCGTGACCGCCTGAACGGCGCGACGACCGCCGTCGAGCGAGCGACCGCGCTCCTGCTCGACAAGGGTGAGGCCGGGCACTCCCTGGGCTTGGACGCCGCAGTAAACGCCGTCGACACCGCCATCGCCGCAGCCACCCGCCGGGCCGGCACCTGGCGGACGAAACTCGCCGCGTTCTCTCCTGAAGGTGTGGAGATCGCGGACCTGATCAAGGCCTTCCCCGGGATCGACCAACCCAACGGTGCCTTCCGCGTCGAGCTCCGGCTCGCCTCGTTGGCCATCGCTACGAAACGGCGGGTCGCGGTTCTCCAAGCCGTGGAGCACGCCCAGAAATCCCCGGAGCTCAGCTTCCACCGCTTCACCGCGATGTTGCAGGACGAGCAGCGAAGCGTGGACGCACTCCAGGGTGAGCTACGCGCGCTCCTGGTCGACCTGGCCGAACTCCGGCTGCGTGCTCCCACCAAGAGCTTCACGAACCGCCTGTTGACGCAAGGCGAAGTGAACACCCTGCTCGCCTGGCCGGGCCGCCTGCGGCAACTGGCGAGCGAGGAGTCCTTGACTGCCTCGGAACTGCCCGATGTCGAGATCGGCCTCGTCCAACGAACGGACGGAAAGGTAATGGTGCTGCCTGCGGAGGCGTTGGCACGCGATCACCCCCTGCTGAGTCCGATCGCGACCTCCGGGCAGTGGTGAAGCGGCCGTCGTCGTGGAGACGGCCGCCGTTTCAGGTAAGAGGCTTCCGCCGCCTCTTCGAAGCCACCCGCGTCTTTGCCGTGCTCGTTCTGACCGACGCGCCCGCGCCACCGGGACGGAAGCCGCTGGCGCGGGCGCGGGCCTTACCGCATCACTGGTAGTAGCAGCTCTCCTGGATGACCCGGCTGCGCTCAAGCTGGCCCACGGTCCCGTCGTAGCGAGCGAGGTAGTGGACCGGCCCGCGGTAGTCGAGAATGCGGACCAGCGAGTTCTGCGGTACCCAGATCCCCGGATCCGGGCTGGTGTAGAGAATTGCCGAACTGTCGGTGCGGCACAGTTGATTCGGCTGGGCCGCCTGGGCCGCGACCGGTACGGACAGCACAGCAGCGGAGATCAGGGCAGCGCACACCGCGCCGCGCCGCAGGAGCTCACGCAACTTTTTCTCTTTTCGTGTCGGGTCGAATCGGCGGATCGGGCACCCCGTCAAACTGAAATCGTTTGATGTCAATCACTCGTGAACGCGTCCCGAGTGGTGTCGGCCATTCCCACGGAATGCGCAACCGGAGGATGTCACGCCACTTCGACCCGACCGCCCACTACCAGCTCACCGGGCTTTTCTCCGCAACCTTACTGAGTACACGGTCAGCATCGCTCCGGGAACACACCGCGTCTGCAACGTCAACCGGGTAGACACGAATAGCTTTATTGATTCCCGATTTTCAGCTCAGCGCAGAGCGGAGCGGACAGTTTCGGCAGACTCGGACGTACGGGTTCACCCCACTCGCGCGACGCCTCCGCTTCGGGCTGCCAGGTCGACGGCCGAGGCGGGTTGGGCTGCGGTCACGAGCCAGCCACAATGCGACACTCATTTCACGGGAATTGCATGGTGTGGTTGTTGTCTGGGTTTCTGCACTTCGGCGCGCTACCCGGTTGCGTCGGTGATCGGCACACCCCGGGATCCGTTCGTCGGGATCACGTCGGCCGAATCGCGCCCCGGGCCAGCCCGTCCGCGGTGAGTTGCACCAGTTCCGCCCCCAGCGTCGCCGCCTGCCGCAGCGTCTGCTCGAAGGCGTCCAGCCGCCGGGCCGCCTCGCCGTACGCCCGCTGCTCCGGCAGACCCAGCCGACGCACCGACGCCCGCCGGATGTCGAACCGCAGCGTCCCGGACAGGCTCGACGCCTGCTTCTCGTTGGCCGAGGTGCGCAACTGCCCGGCCAGGAACCACGGGTCCAGCGCCCCCGGATCGGGCCGCAACAGATAGAGGTTGCGCCCCAGCAGCGTCCCTGTCGTGGTGACCACCCGCGCGGTGAGCTGCTGGGCGACCACCGGCACCACCACGTCCCCCACCTCCAGGGGGATCTGCTGGCCGTAGCGGTCGTCGATCCGGCCGGAAGCCTGCGCACCGGCGAGCACGTCCCCGACGGTGAGCACGGGCGGCCCGTCCGGGGCCGGCTCCGACACGCCGGCCCGCACCGGTCCGAGCAGGTGCAGCGCGCCGGCCCGGAGCAGCTCCCCGACGGTGAGGAACTGCCCGGCCGCCCCGTCCGGTGCGGGGGTGGCCGGCGGCATCAGCGCCGGCAGTGCGGCGACGACGGCGGCCAGCCGCTCCCGGGTGCGTGTCAACTGCTCCCCCGAAACCTCGCTGCCGACGGCCGGTTGCCGGCGCGCGGGCGTCAGGTCCACCTCCTCGTCGAGCAGCTCGATCACCGGGATCGTGCGGGCGAAACCGGCCTGGTCGACCTCGGCGTCCGGCATGGCGTCGAAGTCCCGCCACACGCCCAGCACCCGGGGGGCGGTCTCGGCCAGATCGCCACCGGCTGCGTCGACCAGCAGCACCCGGGCCGGCGGCGACGCCTCCGTCGCGGCCCGCCGCAACACCCACAGGTGCAGCGGCACACCGTGTGCCGCGGCCACCCCTGGCGGGAGCGCGATCACCGCGCGCAGGTGGCCTCGGCGCAGGAGTTCGCTACGGATGCGTTTGCCGGCCCGGCGGCTGGCCACCGTGGGCGGCATCAACAGCACCGCGTGCCCGCCGACCCGCAGGTGCGCTAGGGCGTGCTGCACCCAGGCCAGCTCCGGTTCGGTACGCGGGGTGGTGCCGACGATCCAGCGGGGATCGTGGCCCAGCTCGTCGTCGCCCCAGTTGGTGGCCCCGAACGGGGGGTGGCAGACGACGGCGTCGACCTGCTGGCCGGCGAACGCGTCGGCGCGCAGCGAGTCACCGGTGCGCACCTCGCCGGGCACGTCCCGCAGGGCCAACCACAGTCCGGCGAGCGCGGCGAGGTCCGCGTCGATCTCCTGCCCGTAGGCGGCGGCACAGCCGGCACGGGCGGCGGCCCGCAGGGTGGCCCCGGAGCCGACGGCCGGGTCGAGGACACTGCCGCCACCCACGGCGGCGAGCCCGACCATCAGGTCGGCCAGGTCGTCCGGGGTGGCGAGGGGCCTACCAGGGCCGGGTCCGGAGAACCGCTGCCACAGCTCGTCGAAGGCGTCCGGCACGCCCCGGTCGTCAGCGAGGGCGTCGAGGTCGGCCAGCAGCGCGGCGGGAAGCGAGACCGCAGACGGTAGGGCGGCGGACCAGGGCTCGGCGGGCAGCGCCGCACCGCGCTGCGGGTCGACGGGAGGCGGGGTGGTCTCCCGGGGAGGGTGGGCGCGGTGGCGGGCGAGGAGTCTCGCGCCGACGGCGACGAGGGCGGCGGCCGGGGAGTCGCCGGCCGCCGCGAGGTGTCGCCAGAGCCGGTCGGCGGTGTCGAGGTCGGGCAGCTTGCCCTGGCCGCGCAGCCACTGCTCGACCTCGATCAGGCCGAACTCGGGGCTGGCTGCGGAGCCACCCACCGGGGCGGGGAAGTCGGGGTGCCGCTTGCGCCAGTTACTGACGGCGGCCCGGCCCACCCCGGCGAGCCGGGCGATCTCCGCTGCCGTCACGGTCGGCGTCTCCTGCATCTTCGCATGATGCCACAGCCGTCAAACGTCATGTCCGTTGACAGCGTTCACGGATAATGTGAACATGTTCCCCGCAACACCCCGAACCACGACGAGGAGTGCGAAGATGCGTCACGCCCAGCACCACCGGACGACCGGCCCGACCCCCCGCCCCGGCGCCCGGGACGACTCCCGCCGACCCGGCAACACCCAGCCTCCCCTCTTCGCGCACCCGGTGCCCGCACCACCGCCAGGGACCTACCTGACGACCGTCTACCGACTCCGGGTCGACCCGACCGCCGCCGGCCTGACCCGGGCGCTCAACCGTCAGTACCTGGTGGACAGCGGCTTCCCGGTCAACACCCGGCAGGTCGCCGGAGCGCCCGCGCTGCTGGTGCACGGCACCGTGCCCCGCCCCCGCGCCGACTGGTGCGACGTCCTCACCGGACTCACCGGCCGCGAGGTCGACCTCGGCCACAGCAGCGGTGGCGGGTTGCTCCTGCTCGCCGTTGACGACCAGGCGTACGCCCTCACCTACGGCACGCTGGGCCGGCACATGATCGACCAGGGGGCGGTCGACCCCACGTTCGGGGTCTCCTTCGCCGTACGCGCACTGCTGCCCAGCGAGATCCGCCAGGTCCGGCGACGGATGGTCGGCACCAGCGGACGGGTGGACCGCAGCCTCGTCCCCGCCGGTCAGCCCATCCGCAAGTTCGGCATCGACAAGTGGGGCGAGATCGTCGGGCAGCTCAGCGGACCGGCCCACATCCCGAACCTGACCGTGTGCCGCCGCACCGGCCGGACCACCCGGATCGAGGGCGGCGACGCACTGCGCATCCATCTCGCCGTGCAGCCCGCCGCGCTGCTCGCCGACCTACGGGAGATCGACCGGGTCTGCCGGCAGGAGTCGCCGCTGGCCGACCTGGCCTTCGTCACCCAGATCCGGCCGGTCTCCTCCCGGGACCCCCGGTTGCCCGCGCTCGCCGCCGAGTTGGACGCGCGGCTCGGCCAGCCCGACCCGGCGCACCTCGGGATGGCCGTCCCCGGCGATCTCGTCGCGGACATCGAGGACGTCCGGTCCTACCGGATCCAGGTCCCGAAGTCCGGCCGGCGGGCCACCCTCACCCCCGAGCTGGACCTGCCCGCCCTGCTGGCCCACACCCGTCGGGCGTCCGACGGTGACCGGTGGTCCGGGCTCCAGCGGGGACGGATCACCCTCTGCGCCGACGCGGGTGGCACCGAGGAACTGGTCTCGATGCCGGCCTCCCGCTGGATCACCGCCGAGGTGGCGGTCGGCACGAGCCACCTGCTGCTGCACGAGGGCGGCTGGTACGAGATCGGCGACCGGCACCGCGAGTTCCTGCACCAGGAGATCGCCGGAATCCTGGCCCGCCCCTGCGGCATCGCCCTGCCGCCGTGGACGTCCGACCTGCCCGACGAGGACGCCTACAACCGGGCCGCCGCCGACCGCGACCCCCGCCTGGTCCTGCTGGACAAGAAGCTGCTCCGCACTGCTCAGCACCGGCGCGGCATCGAGGCCTGCGACCTGCTCGGCCCGGACGGCGAGCTGATCCACGTCAAGCGCGCCTCCGGCAGTTCCCCGCTGAGCCACCTCTTCGCCCAGGGCGCCGCCTCGGTGGACGCCCTGCGTTACGAGGCGGACGCCCGGGAGCGCCTGGCCGAACTGGTCCGGCGGCAGCCCACCGGCCGGGAGATCGACGCGGACTTCCGACCCCGCAAGGTGATCTACGCGATCGCCCTGGGCAGTGGCCGGGCCGTCACCGTCGGCACGCTGTTCACCTTCGCCCAGGTGGCGCTCTACCGGGCGGTGAAGGCGCTGCGTGCCGAGGACGTCGACGTCGAGGTCGTCGGCATCCCCGCCGCCTGATCCACCTCCCACCTCAAGCCGATCTCACTCAGGAGGCGCGTGATGGGTTCCGACGGCTCTCCCCCCGCTCCGCCGGGTCTCCCCCCGAAGATCATCGGGCCTGGTCCCGGCCTCACCCCGCCGACCGCCGACCCGGGCGAGCTCGACCTACGCGACCGGTGCAGGCGGGGGTCCACACCTACCGGCCGGCGGCACGCCACACGGTGCCGCGTCGCTCGTAGGCGAAGAGGGTCTCCACGGCGTGCGCGACCCGGGGGCCGAACTCCCGTTCCAGGATGTGCAGGCCGAGGTCCAGGCCGGAGCTGACGCCGCCCGAGGTGACGAGGTCGCCGTCGTCGACGACCCGCGCCGGCACCGCGTGCACGCCGGTGGCGTCGAGCGCGTCCATGCCGAGGTGGTGGGTCACCGCGTGGCGGCCCTCGATCAGGCCGGCCATGGCCAGGGCGAGCGACCCGCCGCAGACGGCCGCCACCGTCACGTCGGGGTTGTCGAGGGCGGCGCGCAGCGGTACGGCCGCCGAGTCGGCGAACCGGGACAGCAGCACGGGAATCGTCGCCACGCCCTCGTCGGGGTCGCCGGTGGTGGGTCCGCTGGCACCGGGCACCACGACGTAGCCGGGCCGGGCCGGGTCCAGCCGGGCGGTCGCTCGCAGCGTCAGGCCGCGGGTGCCACCGACCACCTCCCGGGGGCCCTCGACCGAGACGAGTTCCACCGTCAGGGCACTCCCGGCGGCATCGGCGCCGGCGGCCAGGACCTCGAAGGGCGCGATGACATCGAGCGGGTCGAACCCGTCGAACAACACGATCTGGATCGGCATGTCCACGATCCTCGGCCTCGCCGCAGCCGCCGGCCAGTGGCAGGATTGCCATTGCCCGACGGCTTCTTGCCATCCCGCACGTTGCGGGGTGCCCGCCGTCGATCCGAAGGAGGTGCCGCTGTGCACACCGTGCTGGTCCTGGCGCTCCCGGGCACCATCGCGTTCGACCTGGCCACCCCGATCGAGGTGCTGGGCCGGGTGCGGTTGCCGGGCGGCCGGGCCGGCTATCGGGTGCTGGTCTGCGGCAGCGAGCCGGTCGTCGACGCCGGCCCGCTGCGGCTGGCCGTCGACCACGGCCTCGACGCGCTCGCCGACGCCGACACCGTCATCGTGCCGGGCCGCTACGACCCGGCCGCGCCACTGCCCGCTGCGGTGCTGGACGCGCTGCGGGCGGCCGCTGCCGCCGGCGTCCGGATCGCCTCGATCTGCGTGGGCGCGTTCACCCTGGCCGCCGCCGGGTTGCTCGACGGTCGGCGGGCCACCACGCACTGGGCCGCCGCCGAGCGGTTCCAGGCGATGTTCCCGGCCGTCCGGGTGGACCCGGCGGTGCTGTACGTCGACACCGGCCAGTTCGTCACCTCCGCCGGGGCGACCGCAGGCGTGGACATGTGCCTGCACCTGGTCCGCCGTGACCACGGGGCGGCGGTCGCCGCCGACGCGTCCCGGCAGGCCGTGGCCCCGCTGCACCGCGACGGCGGACAGGCGCAGTTCATCGTGCGCCCCGGTGCGGACCCCGCCGGGGTGGGTCTCGGCCCGGTCCTGGAGTGGTTGGAGTCGCACGCGGACGAGCGGCTGACCCTGGCCGACGTGGCCGCCCGGGCCGGGCTCAGTGTGCGGACGCTCAACCGCCGTTTCCACGAGGAGACCGGCCTCACCCCGATGCAGTGGGTCGCGGCCGTGCGTGTCCGCCGGGCGCAGGAGTTGCTGGAACGCACCGACCACGGCGTCGACCGGATCGCCCACCTCGTCGGTTTCGCCTCACCGGCGCACTTCCGGGTCCAGTTCAAGCGGCGCAGTGGAGTGTCACCGCAGGCGTACCGCAGGACTTTCGTCGCCGGGTCGGTGCCCGGCTGAACGGGCGTTCCGCCGGGGACGGCAGGTGGTGCACCGTCGCCGCCGGGAGTGACCGGCCCCGGTACACCCGATGCTGTGCCAGCGGCTGGACGGCGGTTACGCCGTGTTCGTCGCCAGGCCGGACCGCCCACCAGTCCCGACCGGTACCACGACGCGCCCGCCCATCCTCGGGTCCGGTCAGTACAGCGCGGCGCTGGCGGCGGCCCGGACCGCTGCCGTCAGCGCTGTCAGCGCCGTGGATTCCAGCCGCCAGCACTGCCAGTAGAGCGGCACGTCGAGGTGCCGGCCGGCGGCCAGGTCGACGAGGCGACCGGCGGCGAGGTCAGGTCGGGCGACGGCCTCGGGGAGCAGTCCCCAGCCGAGGCCGAGCCGGATCGCCTCGGTGAAGGCGGCCGTCCCCGGCACGAAGTGTGTCGGCGGGTCGACGTCGCGGCGGGTGAGCGTACGGGCGAAGCGGTGTTGCAGGGTGTCCTTGCGGTCGAAGCGGATCATCGGCGCGGTCGGGAACGCGGTGGCGGGCTCACGGTCGGCGAAGTGCGCCGAGTGGGCGGCGGGTGTGGCGACGGCGAGGTAGCGCAGCGCGCCGAGGCGCAGGACCCGGCAGCCCTGCACGGCGGTGCGTTCGGTGGTGACGGCCGCCATCACGGTGCCGTCGCGCAGCAGTTGCGCGGTGTGCGCCTCGTCGTCGGTGCGCAGGTCGACCAGCACGTCGGGGACGGCGGTCAGGGCCGGTAGGAACCAGCCGGCGAGGGAGTCGGCGTTGACCACGACGGTGACCCGGGTGTGGTCGCGCAGGGCGCCGCGCGCGGCGTCGAGGGCTTCCTGTTCGAGCAGCGCCACCTGCCCGCCGAGGCGGATCAGGGGCGCTCCGGCCTCCGTCGGCACACACGGCCGGGTGCGGCGCACGAGGACCTGCCCGACGGCGCGTTCGAGGGCCTTGATGCGCTGGCTGACCGCTGAGGGGGTGACGCGCAGCGCCTGCGCGGCGGCGTCGAAGCTGCCGTGGGTGACGACCGCCCGGAAGGTCGTCAGCTGGACCGGGTCGAGTGACATGAGCAATTCTAATGCTACTGAAGAATCTTTAGCTGGAGTGTGGGAGTAGCCCGCCCTAGCCTGGCCGCCATGGGTTCCGTGCTCGCCGGTTTCGGCTTCTCCCTCGCGCTGATCGTCGCCATCGGGGCGCAGAACGCCTTCGTGCTGCGCCAGGGGCTGCGCCGGGAGCACGTACTCCCGGTGGTGGCGATCTGCGTGGCCGGCGACGCCACACTGATGGCCGCCGGCATCGCCGGCCTGGGGGCGTTGCTCACCGGGACGCCCGCCGTCCTGGCCGCGGTCCGGTGGGGCGGGGTCGCCTTCCTGCTCGGGTACGCGGTGCTGGCCGCCCGCCGCGCCCTGCGCCCGACCACTCTCACCCCGCTGGACCGTCCGCCGGCCACGCTGCGCGCGACACTGCTGGCCTGCCTCGCGTTCACCTTCCTCAACCCGCACGTCTACCTGGACACGGTGGTGCTGCTCGGCACGGTCGCCCATCAGGACCCGAACCGGTGGGCGTTCGGTGCCGGAGCGGTGACGGCGAGCCTGGCCTGGTTCGCCGGGTTGGGGCTCGGTGCCCGCCGGCTGGGTCCGGTGCTCGCCCATCCGGCGGCCTGGCGGGTCATCGACGGGGTGATCGCCGTGATCATGGTGGTCGTCGCCGTCTCGGTCGCCGTCGGCTGAGCGGCGCGGACCCTCCGGACGGGGTTCGGGACCGTAGGATCGACATCCTTCAACCCCACACTCCACTTTGGAGGGAACCGCGCATGACGGGTCCACTCACCCGACTCCTCGCCACCGCCCGGCTGACGCTCGCGACCGCCGGCGTCGCCGTGCTCGCGCTCGCGGGCACCGCCGCCGTCGTGACCACCCCGGCCCAGGCCGCCGGCCCCCGACCGAACTTCCAGATGCCGGTGCCCTGCGGCGAGACCTGGCGGATGGCCACCTACTACGGTCACGACGACTACGACATCGACCTGACCTTCACCGGCGGGGCCAGCAACGGCCGCCCGATCCTCGCCTCCGCCAGCGGCACGGTCTCCTTCGCCGGCTGGGGCAGCAGCGGCGGCTGGTACGTGGTCATCGAACACGGCGACGGCTGGCGGACGCTCTACCTGCACATGATCGAGACCCCGATGGTCGGCGCCGGGCAGTGGGTGTCGACCGGCCAGCAGCTCGGCCGGGTGGGTAGCACCGGCAACTCCACCGGCCCGCACCTGCACTACGAGCAGGTGCGCGACGGCGTCAAGACCGAGTCGTACTTCAACGGCGTGCCCTCCGGCATCACCTCCGACGGCAGCCCGTCCACCGGCCCGCTCTACGTCTCCGGCCCCACCTCGCCGGCCCGGAACATGACCAGCCAGAACTGCGGTCAGGCCGCCAACCGCCAGGTGTACGAGTCCGGCAGCCACAGCGGCTGGCAGATGCTGCCGGTCAACAGCATCACCGGCTCGGCCACCGCGGCCATGGTCATGGGCACCAACAAGCTGCTCTACACGGTCAACGACGGCCGGGTGTACGAGGCGTCCAGCGACACCGGCTGGCGCAACCTGTGGACCGGCATCTCCGGCGTCAGCAACAACGCCCTCGCCGTGATCAACGTGGGCGGCGTCAAGTACATCTACACCGTGGTCGGCGGCTGGGTGCACGAGGCGTCCAGCGCCAACGGCTGGAAGAACCTGAACACCGGCATCTCCGGGGTCAGCAACAACGCCCTCGCCGCCATCAACCACAACGGCGTGAAGATCATCTACACCGTGGTCGGTGGCCTGGTGCACGAGGCGGCCAGCAACAACGGCTGGCGCAACCTGTGGACCGGCATCTCCGGCGTCAGCAACAACGCCCTGGCCGTGATCAGTATGGACGGCGTCAAATACATCTACACGGTCGTCAACGGCCTGGTGCACGAGGCGAACAGCAACAACGGCTGGCGCAACCTGTGGACCGGCATCTCCGGGGTCAACTCCGACGCCCTCGCCGCGATCAGCTTCAACGGCGTGAAGATCATCTACACCGTGGTCGGCGGCCTGGTGCACGAGGCCGCCAGCAACAACGGCTGGCGCAACCTCAACTCCAACGTCCGGGGCACCGCCGTCTCGGCGACCACCGTCAGCGGCGTGAAGGTCCTCTACACCGTCTGACGACACCTCGGCCCGCGACGCAGCCGGGCCACCGACGCCGACCGGGTCGTGGCACGGCCGGCGTACTCCCGCACGGCTCCGCGCGTCGCCC
Organism: Micromonospora sp. CA-248260; assembly: GCF_050942205.1. Classification (NCBI taxonomy): domain Bacteria; kingdom Bacillati; phylum Actinomycetota; class Actinomycetes; order Micromonosporales; family Micromonosporaceae; genus Micromonospora; species Micromonospora sp. CA-248260. The sequence goes on from NZ_CP192021.1 coordinate 3,641,768, forward strand.
GACCGGCGACGCGCGGAGTCGGCGTGCCCGGGTGGTCAGCACCGACCACGTCGCCCGCAGGGGGCCGGGATCGGGGCAGCCGCCCCGGCACGGCGCTGACCGCCCGGGGGTGTCCACCTGCGCCGCCCCGCAGGTGATGCCGTATTCACGATTTCAAACTCCGCCATTGTCACGAGTTTCCGCCCGGAATCTCACCGCTGGTCGATGACGCATCGCACTGTGCCCGACGGCCCACTGATCGCAGGATTGACATCAACCGATCAGGGGATGGGAGGCAGCCGAGATGGACGACAGATACGACGCGTACTGCGCGGTCGACCCGCTCTTCTACGACTCGTTGTCCAGCGCGAGCGCCACCGCCACCGGCATCGGCTACGCCGCGGACCGCCCGCAGCCGGCGGGCTGGGAGTCCGAGGTCAAGGACGACTGGCTGATCCACGCGCCGGTCGGCGGCACCCTGCCCGCCCAGGGCTGGAAGATCCACGTCTCGGCCCGGTTGGACAACGCCGAGCGGGTGCTGACCCAGGTGATGGACTACTGCCAGCCGCGCGGCATCCCCTTCAAGCACCTGCGCGGCCCCCGGATGCTGCTGATGCGCAACAGCAAGTACGCCCGCCGCGGCGGCAGCGGCAAGTTCGTCACCGTCTACCCCCGCGACGACGCCGAGCTGGAGCTGACCGCCAAGGAGTTGTCGGCGCTGCTCGACGGCGAGCAGGGGCCCTACATCCTCAGCGACCTGCGCTACGGCGACGGCCCGGTCTACCTGCGCTACGGCGGTTTCGCCGCCCGCTACTGCCTCTCACCCGAGGGTCAGGTGGTGCCGGCGATCGCCGACGCCACGGGGACCCTGGTCCCCGACCGCCGCGACCCGGTGTTCCACCTGCCCGACTGGGTGACCCTGCCGGACTTCCTCGCCCCGCACCTGGCCGCCCGCAACGCCGCCAGCACCACCGAGCTGCCCTACCGGATCGAGAAGGTCGTCCACTTCTCCAACGGCGGCGGCCTGTACGAGGCCCGGGACACCCGGACCGACACCCGGGTGGTGCTGAAGGAGGCCCGCCCGCACGCCGGCCTCGACGCCACCGGGGCGGACGCGGTGACCCGGCTGCGCCGGGAGGCCGAGGTGCTGCGCCAACTCGCCGACGTCCCGCACCTGGTCCGGGTGCACGACGAGTTCAGCTTCGGCGGGCACGAGTTCCTGGCCCTGGAGTTCGTCGAGGGCCGCCCGCTCAACCAGGAGGTGGTGCAGCGCTACCCGCTGGTGCACCCCGACGCCGACCGGGCCGGCTACACCCGCTGGGCGCTGGACGTGCACCGGCAGGTCGCCGAGGCGGTCGAGGCCATCCACGCGCACGGCATCGTCTACGGCGACCTGCACATGTTCAACATCATGGTCGGCGACGACGGGGCGGTCACCCTGATCGACTTCGAGGTCGCCGCACCCGCCGCCGAGGCGAGCCGCCCGGCGCTGCGCAACCAGGCGTTCGCCGCGCCCCGCGACCGGGTCGGCCCCGACGTCGACCGGTACGCCCTGGCCTGCCTGCGGCTGGCCCTGTTCCTGCCGCTGACCGCGATGCTGCGGCTGGCCCCGACGAAGGCGGCGCACCTGGCCGACGTGGTGGCCGAGCACTTCCCGGTCGACCGGGAAGTGCTCGACGAAACCGTCGCGGTGATCGTCGGCGACCCGCCGGCCACCGGCACACCCGACGCGGCGACCCCTCCCGACACGGCCACCCGGGCCCGGCTGGACCCGGACGTGGTGCGCATCGACCCGGACGACTGGCCGGGCCTGCGCGACCGGCTGGTCCGGGCGATCACCGCCAGCGCCACGCCCCAGCGCGACGACCGGCTCTTCCCCGGCGACATCCGGCAGTTCAGCGGCAACGACGGCGGGCTGAACCTCGCCCACGGCGCGGCCGGGGTGCTCTGGGCGCTGCACGCCACCGGCGCCCCCGTCGACCCTCGCCACGTCCGGTGGCTGATCGACCGGGTCCGGGAACCCGCCTCCGGCAGCCGACTCGGCTTCTTCGACGGGCTGCACGGGGTGGCGTACGTGCTGGACCTGCTCGGGCACCGCGACGAGGCCCGCCGGCTGCTCGACCGCTGCCTCGACGAACCGTGGCCGGAACTCGGCAACGACCTGGTCGGTGGGCTGCCCGGCATCGCGCTGAACCTGACCCACTTCGCCGGCCTGACCGGGGAGGAACGCTACGAAGCCGCCGCCCGGCACGCCGTCGACCTGGTCGTCGACCGGCTCGGCGACGTCGACTCGGTGGCCGAGGTCAGCGGCGGCCGGCACCCGTACGCGGGACTGATGCGCGGCGGGGCGGGGGTGGCGCTGATGCTGCTGGGCCGGCACGAACGGGAACCCGACGAGCGGCTACTCGACCACGCCGCCACCGCGCTACGGCAGGACCTGCGCCGGTGCGTCCGCCGCGACGACGGGCACCTCGAGGTCAACGAGGGCTGGCGGACCATGCCGTACCTCGCCGAGGGCAGCGTCGGGGTGGGACTGGTGCTCGACCGCTACCTGCGTCACCGGCCCGACGAGAGCCTCGCCGAGCAGGCCGAGGAGATCCGCCGCTGCGCCGACTTCCCGTTCTACGCCCAGTCCGGACTGTTCGCCGGACGCGCCGGCATCGTGGCCTACCTGGCCGGCCGGGGCGAGCACGAGGTGGCCCACGCCCAAGCCCGGCTGCTGGGTTGGCACGCCCTGCCGTACGCCGAGGGCACCGCCTTCCCCGGCGACCAGTTGCTGCGGCTCTCCATGGACCTGGCCACCGGCACCGCCGGCGTGCTGGCCGCCGTCGCGGCCAGCCGGCCCACCGACCCGGTGCGGTTGCCGCTGCTGGGCCCGACCGACACCACCCCGGCCGACTGACGGCCCACCCGCTCCCCGGGGGTCACCCCGGGGCCACCCGACCCGACACCTGTGGAAAGGAGGAAAGACATGGCCCTGCTCGACCTTCAGGGGATGGAGCTGCCGGCCGCCGAGCGTACCGGCGGCGGAAGCCGGGCGAGTCTGCTGCTCTGCGGCGACAGCTCGCTCAGCGTCACCACCTGCAACTGAGCCGACGGTCGTCGACCCGACGACCCGACGAGGTTCACCACCAGGCACGTCCAATGACGACAGAAAGAGGTAAGACCATGGCTCTGCTCGACCTCCAGGCGATGGAACTGCCGGCCACCGAGCGTACCGGCGGCGGAAGCCAGGCCAGCCTGCTGCTCTGCGGCGACAGCTCGCTCAGCGTCACCACCTGCAACTGATCGACCGGTATCGCATGGCCCCGGACCGGCACCTGCCGGTCCGGGGCCGCGCGGCGTGGGAAGGGGCGCGATGACACCGGACGACCGGCTCCTGCTGCGGGCCGTGCGCGCCGCCGGCTGGTGGACCCCGACGCTTGCCGTGGTCACCGTGGCCGGCACCGCAGCCGAACTGGCCCTGCCGGCCGTGCTGGGACGGGCCGTCGATGCCGCCGTCGGAGCCGCCCCGCAGTCCTCCCCCGGCCGTTGGCTGGCCGCCGTCGCCGCCCTGGTCGCCCTGCTGGTCGTCGTCGGCGTCATCCGCGACTACGGCACCGGCGCGGCCACCGCCCGGTCGGTGGCGCACCTGCGGCACACCCTGGTCCGGCACCTGTTCGCCCTCGACCCGCGCACCGCCGCCCGCCGCCCGGTGGGTGACCTGGCCGGCCGGGTGGTGGGGCAGGTGGCCGACGCCGGGCAGGCCGCGCCCACGGTCGTCACGGCCGCCACCGTGGCGTTGCCGCCGGTGGGCAGCCTGGTGGCGCTCACCCTGATCGACCCGTGGCTCGGCGTCACCTTCGTGCTGGGCCTGCTGCTGCTCGCCCTGCTGCTGCGCGGCTTCGTCGCCGACGCCTCCGCCGCCGTCGCCGGCTACCAGCAGGCCCAGGGCGACCTCGCCGGCCGGCTGGTGGAGACCCTCGCCGGGGCGCGCACCATCGCCGCCGCCGGCACCGGCGAACGGGAGGTCGACCGGGTGCTGACCCCCCTCGCCGCGCTGCACCGGCACGGCGCGCGCACCTGGACGGTGCTGGCCGGGGCGGCGACCCGGGGTGCCGTGCTCAACCCGCTGCTCCAGGTCGCGATCGTCGCCGTCGGTGGGTTGTCGCTGACCGCCGGCCGGCTGACACCCGGAGAACTGCTGGCCGCCATCCAGTACGCCGCGCTCGGTGCCGGCCTCGGCACCGTGGTCGCCGCCCTGAACACCGCCGTCCGGGTACGCGCCGGCTGCCGCCGGGCCGCCGAGGTGCTCGCCGAACCCGCCCGGCCGTACGGCGCCCGGGCCCTGCCACCCGGGCCGGGCACCCTGGAACTGCGCGGTGTCACCGTGCGCGACGCCGAGGGCCGGGCCCTGCTCGACCGGGTGGACCTGCGGGTGCCCGGTGGCACCCTGCTGGCCGTCGTGGGTGCCTCGGGTGCGGGCAAGTCCCTGCTCGCCGCCGTCGCCGGCCGGCTGCGCGACCCCGACGACGGCGTGGTGCTCCTGGACGGCGTACCGCTGCCGGAGCTGGCCCCGGCAGCCCTGCACGCCGCGGTGGGTTACGGGTTCGAACGGCCGGTGCTGGTCGGCGACACGGTGGGCGCCGCCGTCGGGGTCGGCGTGGACCCGGTGCCGCTGGCCAGGGCCGCCGCCATCCACGACTTCGTCGAACGGCTGCCCGACCGGTACGGCACCCCGCTGGCCGAGGTCGCCATGTCCGGCGGTGAACGGCAGCGGCTCGGGCTGGCCCGCGCGTTGCGCGCCGAACGGCTGCTCATCCTCGACGACGCCACGTCCAGCCTGGACACCGCCACCGAATACCAGGTGACCCGGGCGCTGACCGGCCCCGGTGACCGGCGTACCCGGGTGGTGGTCAGTCACCGGCTCGGCATGGCCGCCCGCGCGGACCTGGTGGCGTGGGTGGCGGGCGGTCGGGTCCGGGCGGTCGGCCCGCACCCGACGCTGTGGGCCGACCCCGACTACCGGGAGGTGTTCCGGTCGTGAGCACCGTCGTCGGGGTGACCCGGGCCGCGCTGCGGGCCCGGCGGGCGCAGCTGTGGCGGTTGGCCGGCTGGTCGGCGGCGGAGGTGCTCCCGGCGGCCCTGTCCGGGCTGCTGACCGCCCGTGCCGTCGACAGCGGCTTCCTGGCCGGCCGGCCGGACGTCGGGCTGGCCTGGCTGGCCCTGCTGGGGCTGGCGGTGCTGGTCGGCGCGGCCGGCACCCACCGGTCGTACGCGCTGCTCGGGGCCGTGGTCGAGCCGTTCCGCGACGACCTGCTCCGCCGGGTGGTACGCGGCGCGGTCGCCGCTGCGGCCGGCGGCCGGGCCGACAACGCGGCGGTCGCCCGCCTCACCCACCAGGTGGAGCTGGTCCGGGACACCTACGCCGGTCTCCTGATGGTGGTACGCGGTTTCCTGTTCGCGCTCGGCGCCGCCGTGCTCGGTCTGTTCTCGCTGGCCGCCCCGGTGGCCCTGGTGGTGGCGGTGCCGGTGCTGGCCGGTCTCGTCCTGTTCGCCGTGGCACTGCCGGTGATGGTGACCCGGCAACGGGAGTACGTGCAGGCCGACGAGCAGTTGGGCCGGGCCGTGGTGACCGCGGTGACCGGCCACCGTGACGTCGCCGCCAGCGGCGCACGGGACCAGGTCACCGGCTGGGTCGGCGGGTCCGTCGACGCCCAGGCCCGGGTGGAGCGGCGGCTGGCCACCATGGCGGCGACGCGCGGTCTGAGCCTGGCACTGGGCGGCTGGCTGCCCGTTCCGGTGCTGCTGCTGGCCACGCCCTGGCTGGTCCGCCAGGGCCTGGGGCCGGGTGCCGTGCTCGGCGCGCTGGTCTACGTGACGCGCGGGGTGCAGCCGGCGCTGCACAGCCTGGTGCAGGGGGTGGCTGCCGGTGGCCTCCGGTTCGCGGTCACCCTGGACCGGCTGCTACGTACCGCCGCACCGGCGGACACCACACCCCCCGGCACCACCGGCGGCCGGCCCGCCGCGCCACGGCCCGCCGGCCCGGCCGCTGCCGCACCTGCTGTCCCCCCTGACGACTGCCGGCCCGCCGCCGGCCCGCCCGGATGGTCGCCCCCCGGAGCGCGGCGGGCCGCGACGGCGTTGTCGCTGCGTGCGGTGACCTTCCGGTACGGCCCCCACGCCGACCCGGTGCTCGACCACCTCGACCTCGACGTGCCCGTCGGGGACCACCTGGTGATCGTCGGGGCCAGCGGGATCGGCAAGTCGACCCTGGCGGGTCTGATCGCCGGGGTGCTGTATCCGCAGGCCGGCACCATCCACGTCGCAGGGTTGGCGGTGACCGGCGCGACACCGGGAGAGCTGGCCGACCGGCGGGTGCTCATCCCCCAGGAGGCGTACGTCTTCACCGGCACGCTGCGCGACAACCTCGGCTACCTGGCGCCCGGCCTGCCGGACGAGGCGGTCGACCGGGCGGCGGCCCGGCTCGGCCTGACCGGGCTGCTGGCCCGGCTCGGCGGCCACGACGCGCTGCTGTGCCCGGGGAAACTGTCCGCAGGGGAACGCCAGCAGGTCGCGCTGCTGCGGGCCTGGCTCTCCCCGGCCCCGCTGATCATCCTCGACGAGGCCACCTGCCACCTCGACCCGGCGACCGAGGCCCGACTGGAGAGCGTCTTCGCCACCCGCCCGGGCACCCTGGTGGTCATCGCACACCGGGTCAGTTCGGCCCTGCGGGCCCGGCGGGTCCTGCTGCTGGACGGACGGACCGCGCTGCTGGACACCCACGAAGGGTTGCTCACCCGCTCGGCGGCCTACCGCGCCCTGGTCGGCTACGGCGAGACGCAGGACGAGCCGCCGGCGATCGCCACCTGCTGGACGACACCGGACGACAAGGCGGGGACCGGCCCGGCGTCGAAGCCAGGGACGGAACCGGCCGTAGGAACGGACAGGACGCCCCGCACCGGGACGGTCCGGGGCGCGAGGGTGGCGACGGCTCGGGCCGGGTCGGATGCGACAGCCCGGACCGCAACGGGGTCGACGACCGGAGCGGGGGGTGCCGCGTAGGCCGCCGGTGCCGGGTCGTCACCGGGGGTTGCACCACGCGACGAGGCGGGGCGGGCAACGAGGTAGGGCGGACGGGTCACAGCCAGCCCGACTCGCGGGCGATACGCACCGCCTCCCAACGGGTCCGGGCCCCGGTCTTCGCCATGATCCGCGACAGGTGGTTGCGCACCGTCCCGGTCGACAGCACCAGTCGATCAGCGATCTCCTGGACCGGATGCCCCTCGGCGACCACGTCGAGCACCTCACGCTCCCGATTGGTCAACGGGCTGGCGGCGACCTCCAGGGCGGCGACCACCAGATCCGGATCGAGGACGACCCGGCCCTCGGCGAGCTGGCGCACCCCATCGACGATTCGCCCGGGTGGAACGTCCCGACTGAGGAAGCCGATCCGGTTCCCGTACTCGGCGAGCACCGACCCGAGCCGCCCGGCCCGCCGCTGCTCCACCAGGACCAGCAGGGACCCTACGGGGGTGACCGGAGAAGCAGTGCGTTGCCGCAGGGACGCAGCACCGGCGATGTCCGTGGCTACCGGACCACAACCCGCCGTCACGGTGTCGGCCCGGCCGATGGCCCCCGCTCCGGGACCGGCCATGGGGTCGGCACCGGGGTCGGCAGTCGCCAGGTGGATCAGTTCCGCCACGGTCAGCATGTCGAACTCGATCACGGCCACGTCGGGGCGTTCGGCCCGGACCGCAGCGCGTAGGTGGTGCGGGCTGTCCACCTCGCCGACGATCTGGATGTCGTGCTCGGCCGAGAGCACCTGAGCGAGGGCGCCACGAAGCAGCCCGCCCTGGAGAGCGAGCAGTGTGCGGACCATAAGCAACTCCCGAGATCAAGCAGGTGTTGACGAAATGTGCGCAACCCATGACGCACGGTTGGGAATCTTATTGAACTCGTAACTGAACCGACACCCCTTCTCACGGTTGGTCAGATCCAGCCTGCGTCCTGGGCGCGCAGGACAGCTTCCCAACGATTGCGGGCACCGGTCTTGCCCAGCACCGCCGACAGGTGATTGCGGACGGTGCCGGGGGCCAGATGCAGGTGGGCGGCGATCTCCTTGGTCGACAGACCGCGTGCAGCTGCGGCGGTTACCTGCCGTTCCCGCTCGTTCAACGGGTTGACCGCGGCGTCGAGCGCGGCCAGCGCGGTCACCGGGTCGATCATCCGGTTGCCCTCGGCGACCAGCCGCAGTTGAGCCAGTAGTTCCTGCGGCGGGACGTCCTTGGCGATGATGCCCCGCACCCGCGCCCCGAGCGCCCGCCGCAGCACCCGCGCGGTCCGCCGGGACGTCAACACCACCACGGCGCACTCCGGCACCCTGGCGTGCCACCGTCCGGTGAGGACGGCCGGGTCGTCGATCCCGTCCAGGTCGACCAGGACCACGTGCGGACGACGGGTGACGACCCGATCGGTGACCTGGTGGTCGGGGTCACTCTCCCCCGCCAGCTCGAACCCGGGGGCGGCGGCCAACACCGCTGCCAGCGCGGTACGCAACAGGCCCGGTGGACCCACCACGACGACCCGGATCGTCGACGATTCGGCTTCTGCTGGCCGGCCCGGACCCGACGACGACTGCTTCCGGTTGGTCAGTTCGTCCATCCACTACATCTTCCCGAGACAACGGAAAAAGAGTCATGAATGTCAGAATGACGACGCAATAAAGGTCAACAAAAATGGGGGCGATCTGCATTCGTCGATACGGCCGCAGTATCGTCGGGGCTGCGCAGGCCTGGGCGGATCGCAGAACGCCAGGAACCGCGACTGCTGTTGCCGACCGAAATCGGCAGCAGAGCGGACGGGGCGGCCCGGTGGCGTGTTCGGGGCGTGAAAACAGTTGAGGCCGACCCCGAAGGGTCGGCCTCAACCAAAGATTGTCCGGCGGTGTCCTACTCTCCCACACCCTCCCGAGTGCAGTACCATCGGCGCTGGAGGGCTTAGCTTCCGGGTTCGGAATGTAACCGGGCGTTTCCCCTCCGCCATGACCGCCGTAACACTATGAACATATCAAACAACACACACACCCACACAACACACGGTGGGGGGTTGTTTGGTGTTTGTTCAGAGTTGCACAGTGGACGCGTAGCAGCCTTGTTATCAAGTCCTCGGCCTATTAGTACCGGTCAACTGAACCCGTTACCGGGCTTACATTTCCGGCCTATCAACCCAGTCGTCTAGCTGGGGGCCTTACCCCCACAAAGTGGGGTGGGATACCTCATCTTGAAGCAGGCTTCCCGCTTAGATGCTTTCAGCGGTTATCCCTTCCGAACGTAGCTAACCAGCCGTGCCCCTGGCGGGACAACTGGCACACCAGAGGTTCGTCCGTCCCGGTCCTCTCGTACTAGGGACAGCCCTTCTCAAGTATCCTACGCGCACGGCGGATAGGGACCGAACTGTCTCACGACGTTCTAAACCCAGCTCGCGTACCGCTTTAATGGGCGAACAGCCCAACCCTTGGGACCTGCTACAGCCCCAGGATGCGACGAGCCGACATCGAGGTGCCAAACCATCCCGTCGATATGGACTCTTGGGGAAGATCAGCCTGTTATCCCCGGGGTACCTTTTATCCGTTGAGCGACACCGCTTCCACTCGCAAGTGCCGGATCACTAGTCCCGACTTTCGTCCCTGCTCGACCTGTCAGTCTCACAGTCAAGCTCCCTTGTGTACTTGCACTCAACACCTGATTGCCAACCAGGCTGAGGGAACCTTTGGGCGCCTCCGTTACCCTTTAGGAGGCAACCGCCCCAGTTAAACTACCCACCAGACACTGTCCCTGAACCGGATAACGGTCCGAAGTTAGATACCCAAATCAACCAGAGTGGTATTTCAAGATTGCCTCCACCCATACTGGCGTACAGGTTTCACCGGCTCCCACCTATCCTACACAAGCCCATTCAGATACCAATGTCAAGCTATAGTAAAGGTCCCGGGGTCTTTCCGTCCTGCCGCGCGTAACGAGCATCTTTACTCGTAATGCAATTTCGCCGGGCCTGTGGTTGAGACAGTGGGGAAGTCGTTACGCCATTCGTGCAGGTCGGAACTTACCCGACAAGGAATTTCGCTACCTTAGGATGGTTATAGTTACCACCGCCGTTTACTGGCGCTTAAGTTCTCCGCTTCGCCCCGAAGAGCTAACAGGTCCCCTTAACGTTCCAGCACCGGGCAGGCGTCAGTCCATATACATCGAATTACTTCTTCGCATGGACCTGTGTTTTTAGTAAACAGTCGCTTCCCCCTGCTCTCTGCGGCCATACAACGCTCCACCCGCACGGGGCTTCACGTCTCCGGCCCCCCTTCTCCCTAAGTTACGGGGGCAATTTGCCGAGTTCCTTAACCACAGTTCGCCCGATCGCCTCGGTATTCTCTACCTGACCACCTGTGTCGGTTTGGGGTACGGGCCGCTAAGAACTCGCTAGAGGCTTTTCTCGGCAGCATAGGATCACTGACTTCACCTGAATCGGCTCGGCATCACGTCTCAGCCCTCATGTGTCGCGGATTTGCCTACAACACGGCCTACACGCTTACCCCGGCACAACCACCGGCCGGGCTCAGCTACCTTCCTGCGTCACCCCATCGCTTGACTACTACCCACCAGGTTCCTGCGCTCCCCGTTCTCAGTCCGAAGACCTCCAACAGTTCGGGCAGTTAGCACAATAAGGTTCATCACGGGCGCTCTTTCGCGGGTACGGGAATATCAACCCGTTGTCCATCG